>NZ_CP188254.1:4800000-8065000 GCF_049993905.1 Bradyrhizobium sp. McL0615
TCGGTGATCGGCATCTTCTTCGCCACCCTGATCGGATTCATCGTCGCACTCGGCCGGCTCTCGCCGAACTGGCTGCTGTCGCGGATCTCGGGCGGCTATGTCGAACTGATCCGCAACCTGCCGGTATTGTTCCAGATCCTGTTCTGGTATCTCGCGGTGCTCGCCGCACTGCCTAATCCCAGGCAGAGCATTTCGATCTTCGACAGTTTCTTTCTCAGCAATCGCGGATTGATCATACCCAAGCCGATCGGCGAGCCCGGTTTTGAGCCGTTCGTGTTGGCGTTGCTGATCGCGATCGTCATCGCGATCGCGCTGTGGCGCTATTCCCGACGGCTATTGTTCGATAGTGGCAAGGTGATCAAGGTCTGGCCTTATGCACTGGGCCTGGTGATTGGTCTTCCGCTGCTCGTGACGCTTGTCTTCGGCGCGCCCGTAAAGTTTGAAATTCCGGTACTGAAGGGCTTCAACTTCGCTGGCGGCTCGCGCGTCATTCCGGAGTTCGTGGCGCTGACGCTGGCGCTGTCGACCTATACCGCATCCTTCATCGCCGAGATCGTGCGGGCCGGCATTCTTTCCGTGCACAAGGGCCAGATGGAAGCCGGCTCCTCGCTTGGACTTCAGCGCGGTTCGGTGCTGCGGCTGATCGTGATTCCGCAGGCGATGCGCGTGATCCTGCCGCCGCTCACCAACCAGTATCTCAACCTGACCAAGAACTCCTCGCTGGCGGTCGCCATCGGCTATCCCGACCTGGTCTCGGTGTTTGCCGGAACCACGCTGAGCCAGACCGGGCAGGCGATTGAAATCATCGGCATCACGATGGGCGTCTATCTCCTGATCTCGCTCGTCACCAGCGCGATCATGAGCTTCTATGGATGGCGGATCAGCCGGAGCATGGGCGGATGAGCGACACGACTTCATCTTTCGTCCGCCAGGACCTCGTGCCCGAGCGGCCCGCGCCGGTGAAGACCACCGGCTTCATCGGCTTCCTGCGCACGCGTCTGTTCAATTCACCCACCAACATGTTGATCACCATCGTCAGCGCGCTGCTGCTGTGGTTCATCCTGGTGCCCGCACTGAAATTCTTGCTCGTCGACGCGGTCTGGACCGGCACGGACCGAACCGCCTGTTTGGCGAAAAGTCCCGGGGACGTGGTCGGCGCGTGCTGGCCTTTCATCCAGGCCAAGCTTCCGCAGTTCATCTACGGTTTTTATCCGGAGCCGGAGCGCTGGCGGGTCAATCTGGTCTTCGCTCTTGCCGCGATCCTATTGGTCCCACTGCTGATTCCGCGGCTGCCGGGCAAGGGGCCCAACGCCCTGCTGTTCTTCCTGGCACTCCCCATCGTTGCCTTCTTCCTGCTGCGCGGCGGCGGGATCGGCGGCTTCGGCGTGAGCTGGACGGCCGGGCTTCTTGCGGGCTTCAACGACAGTATCGGCGACGGCGGCAGGAAACTTGTAGCCTCCAGCGAGACGACGGCCGTCATCGGACCGCTGCTGTGGCTCATTGGCAAGCTGATCGTGCTGCTGAGCACGGCGGTTGGTTGGGTGCTGCTGCCGCTGACCTGGCTGCGCGACCAGATCCGAGCCTCCGGCAGTCCGGTCTGGGCCGACCTCCTCGCAACGGCCGTGATCGTGTCTGGCTTGCTGTTCTGGCTGGGCGGCGGCACGCGCGCCGGCTGGCGTCCGCTGGTCACGTGTCTGGCAATCTTTGCCAGCATCGGCATCGTGATCGCGGTGATGGGGCTCGACCGCGGCGGGCTTCCGGAGGTCGACACGCGGCTGTGGGGCGGCCTGCTGGTGACGCTGGTAGTGGCGGTCACCGGCATCGTCGCCTCGATGCCGGTCGGCATTGCGCTCGCGCTCGGCCGGCGGTCGTCAATTCCGCTGATCCGGATTTTCTCCATTGCCTTCATCGAGTTTTGGCGCGGGGTTCCGCTGATCACGGTGCTGTTCTTCGCAACCTATATGTTGCCGCTGTTCGTTCCGACCGGCTTCACCATCGACGGATTGGTGCGTGCCCTGATCGGGATCGCGCTGTTCACCGGCGCCTACCAGGCTGAAAACATTCGCGGCGGCCTGCAGGCGATTCCGCGCGGCCAAGGCGAGGCGGCGAGCGCGCTCGGCCTGTCCTGGGGCAAGACCACGGCGCTGATCGTGATGCCGCAGGCGTTGCGCTACGTCATCCCGAACCTAGTCAACAGCTTCATCAGCCTGTTCAAGGATACCTCGCTGGTTTCGATCGTGGCGCTGTTCGATTTGCTCGGCCAGTTGCGCGCCTCGTTCTCCGATCCGGTCTGGTCGACGCCGACGACGCTGTTCACCGGCTTTGCCTTCACCGGAATGATCTATTTCGTGTTCTGCTTCGGGATGTCGCGTTACTCGCTGTTTGTCGAGAACCGGCTGAACGCCCATCGTCGCAACTGAGTACAGGACCATGACCGCAAACTCGATCGTCGGCATCAACGCGCTCAACAAGTGGTACGGCGACTTTCACGTGCTGCGCGACATCAACCTCGACGTCGCCAAGGGTGAGCGCATCGTGATTTGCGGCCCTTCAGGCTCGGGCAAGTCGACGCTGATCCGCTGCATCAACGCGCTGGAGGAATTCCAGGAAGGTCAGATCGTCGTCGAGGGCATCGAATTGGGTCCGAACCTGCGACGGGTGGACGAAGTCCGCCGCGAGGTCGGCATGGTGTTCCAGAGTTTCAACCTGTTTCCGCATCTGACCGTGCTGGAGAACTGCACGCTGGCGCCGATCTGGGTGCGCAACATCCCGAAAAAGGACGCCGAAGCGAGCGCGATGAAATTCCTGGAGCGGGTCAAGATCCCGCATCAGGCCAACAAATACCCGGGCCAGATGTCGGGCGGCCAGCAGCAGCGCGTGGCGATTGCCCGCGCGCTGACCATGAACCCGAAGGTCATGCTGTTCGACGAGCCGACCTCGGCGCTTGATCCCGAAATGGTCAAGGAAGTGCTCGACACCATGGTCGATCTCGCCAGGGAAGGCATGACCATGCTGGTCGTCACCCATGAAATGGGATTTGCCCGCGAAGTCGCCAACCGCGTCGTGTTCATGGATGCGGGCCAGGTGATCGAGTCCAACACGCCGCAGGAATTCTTCGCCAACCCGCAGCACGCGCGGACCAAGCTGTTCCTTAGCCAGATATTAAGGCACTAACAGTCGCGTAGGGTGGGCAAAGCGCAGCGTGCCCACCAACAGTATCGCAGTTGATGGATGGTGGGCACGGCGCAAGCGCGCCTTTGCCCAGCCTACGAAGCCGCGGCATTGATCAGGTAATGTCGTAGCCCGGATGGAGCGCAGCGCAATCCGGGAATCCCGGTCACACCCTCTCGAATGGCACCTCGATCTGGGTGCGCTTCTCCAGCCATTCCGGCACCGGCAGGTTCTTCGAGCGCATGAACTCCGGATTGAACAGCTTTGACTGATAGCGGTTGCCGGAATCGGCGAGGATGGTGACGATGGTCTTGCCGGGCCCGAGCTGTTTCGCGAGCTGGATCGCGCCGGCAACGTTGACGCCAGTCGAGCCGCCAAGGCACAGGCCCTCGTGCTCGAGCAGATCGTAGATCACCTTCACGGCTTCCTCGTCCGAAACCAGGAAAGCGTCGTCGACCTTGGCGGTCTCGATGACCGGCGTGACCCGGCCGAGCCCGATGCCTTCGGTGATCGAGTCGCCCGGCGTCGATTTGGCGGTGCCATTCTTGAATAGCTCGTACATCGCAAAGCCGTGCGGATCGGCGCAGGCGTTGACGATGCCCGGGTGCTTTTCCTTCAGATAGCGGCTGGTGCCGGCCAGTGTGCCGCCGGTGCCGACCGAGCAGATAAAACCGTCGATCTTGCCGCCGGTCTGCTCCCAGATCTCCGGTCCGGTGGACTCGTAGTGTGCCTTGGCGTTGTCGAGATTGTTCCACTGGTCGGCGAACAGCACGCCGTTCGGCTCGGTCTTGCGAAGCTGGGCGGCCAGCCGCCGTCCGACATGCTGGTAGTTGTTCGGATTGGCGAAGGGCAGCTGCGGTACCTCGACGAGTTCGGCACCGCACAGCCGCAACATGTCCTTCTTTTCCTTGCTCTGCGTTTCCGGAATCAGAATCAAGGTTCGGTAACCGCGAGCGCTGGCGACCACCGCCAGGCCGATGCCGGTATTGCCCGCGGTCGATTCCACCACCAGGCCGCCGGGCTTGAGTTCGCCGCGCTTCTCGGCCTCGAGGATCATCCATTTGCCCGCGCGGTCCTTGACCGACTGGCCGGGATTCATGAATTCGGCCTTGCCGAGAATGGTGCAGCCGGTCAGCTCGGAAGCGCGCTTCAGCTTGATCAGTGGCGTATTGCCGATCGCTTCGATAACGTCTTTGTTGAAGGCCATGTTTTGAAATTGCCGGTTTGTTTGCCCAATCGTTGGGCGACCCTAAAGGACCGCCGCTAGCCATACAAGCCAGCGAATCAGCAAGGGCGCTCAGCCCGACTTCGCAAACACCACCTGACGTACGTCGATATTTCCGGACAGGAACCCGGCCTCGCAATAGGCGAGATAATATTCCCACAGCCGCCGGAAGCGGTCGTCGAAGCCTGATGGCGTCAGGTTGGGCCAGGCCGCGCGGAAATTGCTTCGCCAGATTGCAAGCGTCCTGGCATAATCTTGCCCGAAAATGCGCTCGCCGATGACGGGAACGCCGAAGCGCTCGCCGAGCGTTTTCAGTATCTGCGGCGAGGGCAGCATTCCGCCCGGAAACACGTAGCGCTGGATGAAGTCGACTTCGCGGCGATAGGTCTGAAACAGGCTGTCCTTAATGGTGATGGCCTGGATGCCGGCGAGCCCGCCGGGCAGCAGGCGGTCGCGCAACTGTGAAAAATAATTCGGCCAGAATTGCTCGCCGACCGCCTCGATCATCTCGATCGAGGCGATCCGGTCATAGCGATCGCGCTCGTCGCGATAGTCCTGCAGCCTGATTTCGACCTTGTCACTGAGACCGGCATTGTGAATCCGCGTCTGGGCAAAATCGCGCTGTTCCTTACTTATAGTCAGGCCGACGACTTTGGCGCCGAACGTCTTGGCGGCGTATTCGGCAAAGCCGCCCCATCCGCAGCCGATCTCCAGCAGCTTCTGGCCGGGCCGCAAATCGATAGCCTCGGCAAGCCGGCGGTACTTGTTGTGCTGGGCCGCGGTCAGGTCTGCGGTGCCGTCCTCGAACAGCGCGGACGAATAGGTCATGCTGGGATCGAGCCAGGCCGAGTAGAACGCGTTGCCGATGTCGTAATGCGCATAGATGTTACGGCGGGCCTGCCGCCTGGTATTGCGATTGAGCCAGTGCCTGACGGCCTGGAAGGTGCGTGTCAGCGGATTGCCGACCAGCATGGTCTGCATCCAGTCCTGGTTGACGCAGAACAGATAGAGGAATTGCGTGAGGTCGGGCGTGTCCCATTCGCCGCGCAGATAGGCTTCGGCGATGCCGATGTCGCCGCCGCGCACAAGGCGCGAAGCAAAGCCGTAATCATAGATTGTCATGGCGGCGGCGGGGCCGGGCCCGTTGCCGCCGAGGCGGACGGTGCGGCCGTCCGCCAGTGTCACGTCGAGCGTGCCGTGCTGCAGCTGTGAACCGAAACCCAGCGCCAGCCGAACCAGGCGGGGCAATTCCGGAAACGTCGCGTCAACGGTTTCCGATGTGACCGAAATCAATTCGGGCATGTGCGATCCATCGAACGTCGCCCGGACTTTCGCATGGCCGATCGGCCCTGCTTCAATCTTTGGCATGGGCGGACAACGCTGCTGAAGTATAATCGTTGCCGTCCCCGTTCGCCAAGCCGGTATTGCGGGCTTCGTCGCTCCGCGGTACCAGCCGGGCTCCCTTCAGCCAGAGCCGCAGCGCCTCCCAGTGGATCGCCGCCATGATCTTGATGGTGACCAGCGGGAGCGCGAAAAACGTGCGCAGCAACCCCTTGGTGTCGAGCGCGCGATGACTGCCATTGAAAGTTGCGGCGAGCAGGGGGCCTTCGCGGTCGCTTTCCAGAATTCGCAGTTGCACCCGCGCGCCCGGCGGTCGCACGCGAAAATGGTAGCGCATCGCCATTTCGATGAAGGGCGAGACGTAGAACAGTTTGTCCTGTTGCTGCCGCACGCCGGCGTCGCTGATGTCGCCGGGTGTTACCGGCAGGACGTAAGGATGGATGTCGCCAAAAGTATTGCGCACTTGATAAATCAACAGTGCCAGCTCACCGTCAGCGCGATAGCAGAAATAGACGGACAGCGGGTTGAAGGTGTAGCCGAGCAGGCGGGGATAGCAGAGCAGCAGCACCCGTCCGCCCGTAAGATCGATGCCGCGCTCGGCCGCGCAAGATTGTGCGTAAGCCCGCAAGGATGATCCGTCCCGCTTGCCATGGTCGACCTCGTGGAAACTGTAGAGCGCCGCGCGGTTGATGCCGAACAGCGGCGATAGCCGGTCCGCGTCCGCCAACCGGTCGAGATCGATCAAGAGGCTCATCACGCGATAACTGAAGCGATGACCGATCGGCTTCAGCCGGGCATGCATGACATCGCCGACGTAAAGCGCGGCGGCACCGGCCGGTGCCGCAGGTCGATCTGGTCTTGCCGGCGCTGAGCGCATGGTCACTCCGCGGCTTCCGCCAGTTCGGCCGGCGGTTGGCGCCACGGCGCGACCGCGCCGAGCGCTTCGGCGACCGCAAGGCCCGAGCGCAATCCGTCCTCGTGGAAGCCGTATCCGGTCCACGCGCCGCAGAACCAGGTATGTCGCTTGCCCTGAATTTCGGGCAGGCGCTTCTGGGCGGCAAAGGCGGCGGCGTTATATTGCGGGTGCTCGCACAAGTACTTGCCGAAGGTCAGCGCGGGATCGGGCGCGACCGGCGGGTTGAGGCTGACAAACAGCGGCTTGTCGTGATCGATGCCCTGCAACTCGTTCATCCAGTAGGTCACGGAGACGTCGTTATCGACGCTTTGATCGAGGCCCCCTTTGCGCGGCCAGCGCAGGAAATTCCACGAAGCCCAGGCGCGCCGGCGCTTCGGCATCAGCGTGGGATCGCGGTGCAGATAGATCGTGTTGGGGGAATAGCCGATCGCGCCCAGGATGGTGCGCTCGCGGTCGTCGGCATCCGACAGCATCGCCAGTGCCTGGTCGCTGTGGGAAGCAATCACGACATGATCGTAACTGTCGGTATTGCCGTGGCTGTCGTGGACGACGACTCTGTGCGGAGTGCGCTCGATGGCCGTGACGGCGCAGCCAAGCTTGATCCGGTCGCGGAACGACGCGGTGAGCTTTTCAACATAGCACTGGCTGCCACCCTTCACCGTGCGCCAGACCGGGCGGTCATATTGCAGCAGGCGATGGTTGGCGAAAAAGGCGACGAAATTTTCGGCCGGGAAGTCCAGTATCTCGCTCGACGGCGCCGACCAGATCGCAGCGCCCATCGGCGCCAGATAATCGGTCAACAGCCGCGGCGCAAAGTGGCGGGTGCGGAAATATTCGCCGAGCGTAAGCCCGGCCAGTTTGCCGGCCGCGTAATCCTCGATGCTCTGCTGGTTGAAGGTGATGATGTCGCGCAGCATCCAGAGATAGGAGGGCGACAACAGGTTGCTGGCTTGCGCGAACAGGCCGCGTGCGGTCTCGAACCAGTTGTTGCCGCCGCCTTTCCACTCGAAGCGGCCGGTGTCCGCCGTCACCGCAAAACTCATGCAGCTTTCGACGGTCTCGACACCGAAATGGGCGAACAGCGCCGTCAGGTCCGGATAATTCAGTTCATTGTAGACGATGAATCCGATATCGACCGCAAGCCGCGTGCCGTCATAGTCGATACTGACGGTGTGGCTGTGACCGCCGGGCCTGAGTTCGCGGTCGTAGACGGTGACCGGATAATGATTCGACAAGGCCCAGGCCGCGGCATTGCCGCTGATTCCCGTCCCGACCACCGCGACCCGCATTCTTGGCCTCCACAGCACATTGCGAGATACGAAGGGCTGTTCCCGGGGTTTCAAACCGGCGACAGGCGCGGCATAGCTGAGCGACAGGCTGATTCGGGGCCTCAGAACAGGGGAAAAGCCCCATGAAATCTTCGTAAGATTTCGGTGGTCCAGCCGCGTCCCTGCAGCGTTCCAGAGGCTATAAAACAAGGGAAATCGAGCACTTTGCCGCCTGTTTTCTCGACCCGAATGGACGATCGCCAAGGGCTTCGCGGGGCTGTCCGCCTCCCGGTCGCAAGGCTAGTATCCGGTTCGGTTCCAACGGAAGCATCACCCGCGTGAACGTGTCGCAAGCCAACAGGAAGAGCGTTCGTCGCGCGCCGGGCCGGGATTTGCCCGGTGGAGAACGGGTGTGACCCATCGGATTGCAATTGCGGCGTTCGGAGGTTGGCCTGCGCTCATTCCCGGTGCCAGGCGGCTGGCGCGGTCGCTCGCCGTGCTTGGCCTCGTCGCCAGCTCCGGGGGCTGCATCCTGACCAAGGATCTTCCCGACCCGGCGCTCGACATTCCCCAAGGCTACAAGCAGGCGCGTTCCCCGAAGGCCGCCGACGCACCGCCGACGCTCGATTGGTGGCGTGGTTTCCGTTCGCGGGAGCTGACGGGCCTGATGGAGGAGGCGCAGACCGTCAATCTGGACATCGCAGCGGCCACCGCGCGGTTCCAGCAGGCCGATGCGCAGGCGCGGATCGCGGGCGCGGCGCTGTTGCCCAGCCTCAACGGTAGCGGTCAGGAAACCTATTCCCGCACATCAGGCTCCAGCGCCAGCGGCCTGACCAATGGCGGCCGCGAGGTCGTCAACTACTCGGCCTCGCTCAGCGCCAGTTACGAGCTGGACTTCTGGGGCAAGAATCGCGATGCCGCGCAAGCCGCCGAAGAGACCGCGATCGCCAACCGTTTCGACCGCGACGTCGTCGCGTTGACCACGCTGACGACGGTGGCCAACGCATATTTCCAGGTGCTGACCGCGCAGGACCGGCTTCGGACCGCGCAGCAGAACATCGCCAGCGCCGAGCGCATCCTCAACGCCATCCGCGACCGCTTCAAAGCCGGGACCGGCACCGACCTCGACGTCGCACAGCAGGAGAGCGTGGTCGCCAACCAGCGCGCGCAGGTGCCACCGCTGAAACAGACGCTCGACCAGAACATCAACGCGCTGGCAACCCTGGTGTCGCGGCCGCCGGAATCTGTTCGCGTCAAGGGCGGGTCACTCAACCAGATCGGTTCGCCGCGGGTCACGCCCGGCCTGCCGTCGGAGGTGCTGACGCAGCGCCCTGACATCCGCCGACAGGAAGCACAGCTTGCCTCGGCGACCGCCAATGTCGGCAATGCCCGCGCGCAGTTCTTTCCAAGCATCCAATTGACCGGGCAGGGCGGCTATCAAAGCTCGGCGCTGTCCTCGCTGTTTCAGCCGCACGCCGCCTTCTTCAGCATGGTCGGCAGCCTGACCCAGCCGATCTTCGACGGCGGCAGGATCCTCGGCAATTTCGAGTTTACCAAGGCGCGGCAGGACGAGTTGCTGCAGATCTATCGCAAGACCGTGGTGCAGGCCTTTGCCGATGTCGATAATGCCCTGTACTCGATCCGCCAGACCACGGAGAGGCTGCGGCTGCAGCGCGAAGTGGTGGCGGCATCGCGGCGGGCCTTCCAGCTTGCCGAGCAGCAGTTGCGGGCTGGAACCGCCGATATCGTAACTGTGCTAAATACGCAGACGACGTTATTCCAGGCGGAGGATCTGCTGTGGCAGGCCCAACTGGCCCGGCTGCAGGCGATCGTCAGCCTCTATCAGGCGCTGGGGGGCGGCTGGGAGCCCAGGATGGAAAGGCCGGTCGATGCTCTTTAAGCCGGAACTGAAGGACGATGCCAAAACGGCGGGCAAGCGCGTCGCACGCGGCATTGGCCGGCGGATGGTGTCGCTGACGGTTACGCTGCTGATCCTGGGCGGCCTCGGCTATCTTGGCTGGAACGCGTTTCATCAGAAACAGAGCAGCCGTGGCGGGCCCGGCGCGCGGCCGGATCTTCCCGTACCGGTGCTGGCGGCGACACCGCGGACGCAGGACGTCCCGGTCTATCTCGACGCGGTCGGCTCGGTCCGCGCGCTGAACACGGTGACCGTACGCGCCCAGGTCGACGGCAAGCTGATCAAGGTGAATTTCGTCGAGGGCCAGGACGTCAAGCAGAGCGACGTGCTCGGCGAGATCGACCCCGTGATCTATCAGGCCCAGTACGACCAGGCGGTGGCCAAAAAGGCGCAGGATGAGGCGCTGCTTGCCAACCAGAAGCTCGATCTGGCGCGCTATCAGCAGCTTGCCGCATCGAACGCCGGCTCCAAGCAGCAGGCCGATACACAGCGCGCGGTGGTGGCCCAGCAGGAGGCGCTGGTCAATGCCGACCAGGCCGCGATCGACAACGCCAAGGCGACGCTTGGCTATACCAAGATCATCGCACCGCTGTCGGGGCGCGCCGGCCTGCGCCAGGTCGACCAGGGCAACATCATCCGCGCGGCTGACGTAACGGGTCTTGTGATCATCACCCAGTTGCAGCCGATCGCCGTGCAGTTCAGCCTGCCGCAGCAACAGATCGTGCGGGTCAACGCCGCCGCCGGCAAGGGCGTGCTGGCCGTGGACGTGTTCGGCAATGACGGCGTCACCGTCGTCGATACCGGTACGCTCAAGGGCATCGACAACCAGGTCGATCCAACCACCGGCACGCTGAAGCTGAAGGCCGAATTTCCCAACGCAAAATTCCAGCTTTGGCCGGGGCAGTTCGTCAATGTGCGGCTGAAGGTCGAAACGCTGGAGAAGGCGGTCGTGGTGCCGACTTCGGCGGTGCAGCGCGGCCCGGCCGGCACGTTCAGCTACGTGATCGGTCCCGACAATGTCGCCACTGCGAAACCTGTCGTGGTGACGCAGCAGAACGAAAACGACGCCGTGATCGCGAGCGGTCTCTCCACTTCCGATCGCGTCGTGACCACCGGCTTTGCGAACCTGTCCGACGGCGCCAAGGTTTTGATCGGCACCGATGACCGTGCGCCGACCGCCGACCTCGCGCCGCGCAAGCGGAGCCGCAGCCCCGACGCCAAGGGAGATGCCAAGGGCGGTCAGGGCAAGGACGGACAAGCGAAGGAAGGTCAAGCCCGGGAAGGTCAGGGCAAGGATGGCGAGCACCGCGGCAAGGGCGATCAGAAGGGACAAATCGGCCCGGCATCGGCCGAGCCATCGGGCGGCGCTGCGAAGTCGCAGCCGTGATCGACGCGGCCCGCACGCCTGAAATGAACTCGCAAGTGAGCACGCAGCCATGAGCGTCTCCGAACCGTTCATCCGCCGGCCGATCGCGACCTCGCTGTTGGGGATCGCGCTGATGATCGGCGGCGCGCTCGGCTATTGGGCGTTACCCGTTTCGGCGCTGCCGCAGGTCGATTTTCCGACCGTGCAGGTGACGACGCAGCTGCCGGGCGCCAGCCCAGACGTGATCGCGTCGCTGATCACGGCGCCGCTGGAGCGCCAGCTCGGACAGATTCCGTCGCTGTCGTCGATGCAGTCGACCTCTTCGTTCGGTGTCAGCCAGATCTCGCTGCAGTTCGACCTCAACCGCGACATCGACGGCGCCACCCAGGACGTGCAGGCCGCGATCAACGCCGCCGCCGGTATCCTGCCGAAAAACCTGCCGTATCCGCCAACCTACGCCAAGGTCAATCCGGCGGACGCGCCGGTCCTGACGCTGGCGCTGACGTCGGAGACGATTTCGCTGCGCGCCATGAGCGACATCGCCGACACGATCCTGGGCCAGCGGCTCAGCCAGATTTCCGGCGTCGGGCGCGTGGCCATCCTCGGCGGGCTGAAGCCCGCGGTGCGGGTGCAGGCCGATCTGGCCCGGCTCGCCGCCTACGGCATCTCGATGGAGGACCTGCGCAACGCCATCGCCGGCGCCAATGTGTCGGGGCCGAAGGGATCGCTCGACGGCGCGCAGCAGGCCTACACCATCGCCGCCAACGACCAGATCGCAGTCGCCGACGCCTACAAGCCGATCATCATCGCCTATCGCAACGGTTCGCCGGTCACGATCGGCGACGTCGCCATCATCATCGACGGGCTGGAGAACGATCGCACCGGCGGCTGGTATCAGGGCACGCCGGCCGTGATCATCGACATCCAGCGGCAACCCGGCGCCAACGTGATCGAGGTGGTCCGCCAGATCCGCGCGGAAATCCCCAAGGTGCAACGCGCGATCCCGGCCGGCGTCAATCTCACCATCGTCTCCGACCGCACCGTCACCATTCGCGCCTCGGTCCGCGACGTCCAGTTCACGCTGATCCTGTCCGTGGTGCTGGTGACGCTGGTGGTGCTGCTGTTCCTGCGGTCGCTGCGCGCGACATTGATCGCGGGCGTGGCGCTGCCGCTGTCGCTGATCACGAGCTTCGGCATCATGTATTTTTCGGGCTTCAGCCTCGACAATCTGTCGCTGATGGCGCTGACGATCGGCACTGGATTCGTGGTCGACGACGCCATCGTGATGATCGAGAACATCGTCCGCCACATGGAGAGCGGCGAGTCCGTGATGGAGGCGTCGCTGAAGGGCGCCAGCGAGATCGGCTTCACCGTGATCTCGCTGACGGTGTCGCTGATCGCCGTCTTCATCCCGTTGCTGTTCATGTCCGGACTGGTCGGGCGCATGTTCCGCGAATTCGCGCTGACGCTGACGATCGCGGTCGTGACCTCGGCGATCGTATCGCTGACGCTGACGCCGATGATGTGTTCGCGGCTGTTGAAGCATGTCGGCGAGGAGATGACGGTCCCGGGGCTTGCCGCCGTCAGCCGCTTCATCGACCGCACGGTCGACCTCTACCATCGCACGCTGCTGTGGGTGCTGCAGCGCCAGCGCGCCACTTTGGTTGTGACGTTCGCCACCATTGCTGCGACGCTCGTGATGTATGTAATCGCGCCGAAGGGCTTTTTGCCGCTGCAGGACACCGCGTCGATCACTGCGGTGACCGAGGCCGGCCCCGACGTTTCCTTTGCCGAGATGCAAAGCCGGCAGGCGACGGCGGCGGCCGAGATCCAGGCCGATTCTGACGTGGTCGGCGTGGTCTCCGTGATCGGGGCGGGCTCCGTCAATCCGACCACCAATGTCGGGCGCCTGGTGATGACGCTGCGGCCGCGCGGCGAACGGCACGATGATATTTCCGTCGTGGTCGACCGGCTGAAGCGACGAACCGCACAGATCCCCGGCATGACCATCTATTTTCAGCCGGTGCAGGACGTGCAGATCTCGACCCAGTCGAGCCGATCGCAATACCAGTATACGCTGACCGGCACCGACGCCGCGCAGGTGGCGCTGTGGTCGCAAAAGCTGGTCGCCGAAATGCGCCGCGATCCGCTGTTCCGCGACGTCTCGTCGGAAGCGCAGGAAGGCGGCTTGCGCGCCGCGCTCGACATCAACCGGCAGCGCGCCGGCCAGCTCGGCGTCAGCCTCCAGGCGGTCAACGACACCCTCAACGACGCCTTTGCGCAGCGGCAGATTTCGACGATCTACGGCCAGGCTAACCAGTATCGCGTGGTGCTGGAGGCGATGCCGATGTACCAGCGCGATCCGTCGATCCTGTCAAAGCTCTATCTCCCGGGCGCCGCGAGTGCCACCGCAGGCGTCCCCGGCGCTCAGGTGCCGCTGTCGGCGGTGGCGACGCTGACCCGCACCACCGCGCCGCTGGCGATTTCGCATCTCGCGCAATTTCCAGCCGTCTCGCTCAGTTTCAACCTCGCGCCCGGCGAGGCGCTGGGCGATGCCGTCGACGCCGTCAAGAAGATCGAGACCAGTATCGGCATGCCCGGCAGCATCGCCGGCGTCTATGCGGGCGATGCGGCCGAGTTCTCGAAATCGCTTGCCGGCCAGCCATGGCTCATTCTGGCGGCGATCGTCACCATCTACATCGTGCTCGGCGTGCTCTATGAAAGCTACATCCACCCTATCACGATTCTCTCGACGCTGCCGTCTGCAGGCGTCGGCGCCATTCTGGCGCTGATGCTGTTCGGGCAGGACCTGTCGGTGATCGGCTTGATCGGCATCATTCTCTTGATGGGCATCGTCAAGAAGAACGCGATCATGATGATCGATTTCGCGCTGGAGGCGGAGCGGCATCAGGGCATGTCGCCTGAGGAAGCCATCGTGCAAGCCTGCCTGCTGCGCTTCCGCCCGATCATGATGACGACGCTGGCCGCGCTGTTCGGCGCGCTGCCGCTGGCGATCGAAAGCGGCACCGGCGCCGAGTTACGCTTTCCGCTCGGCATCTCCATCATCGGCGGATTGCTGGTGAGCCAGTTGCTCACGCTCTATACGACGCCGGTGATCTATCTGGCGCTCGACCGGCTCAATCGCAAAATCGAAAAGGCCGTGCCGGACCCCGGGCCTCCCGGGCCGACAGTTGCCGGCGCGACCGAGGGGATGCAGTAGATGGCATCGATCTCGGAGCCCTTCATTCGGCGGCCGGTGGGCACCACGCTGCTGGCGATCGGGCTCTTTCTGGTCGGCATCGTTGCCTATGTCTTCCTGCCGGTCTCCTCGGTACCCAACGTCGATTTTCCGATGATCCGGGTCTCGGCGACGCGTCCGGGCGCGGACCCGTCCGTGATGGCGTCGACGGTCGCAGCCCCCCTGGAGCGTCGGCTCGGCCAGATCGCCGGGATCGACCAGATCACCTCGACCAGTTCGCTTGGCTCGACCAGCATCCAGCTGCAATTCTCGATCGGCCGCGACATCGACCGCGCCGGGCGCGACGTGCAGGCCGCGATCAACGCCTCGCTGGCGGACCTGCCGAGCGACCTGCCGTCGCTGCCGCGCTTCCGCAAAGCCAATCCCGCAGCCGCACCTGTGTTTGTGCTGGCGCTGACCTCGAAGACGCTGACGACCAGCGCGATGTACGACGTCGCCGATACCGTGATCGCGCAGCGTATCTCGCAGGTGCCGGGCGTCGGCGAAGTCACGGTCTCCGGCGCCGACCAGCCGGCGGTGCGGATTGCGCTTAACCCGGTGGCGCTGTCGAACGCGGGGATTGCGACCGACGACGTGCGGCTCGCGATCATCAACGCCAATCCGCTGGGGCCGGTCGGCATCTTCAACGGTGGCCGCCAGAGCGAGACGATCTCCACCAACAAACAGATGCGCACCGCAGCCGAATTCCGCGACATCATCGTCAAGAGCTCGGCCGGCAATTACGTCCGCCTGGCTGATGTCGCCGACGTCGAGGATTCCGTCCGCAACAGCCGCTCAATCGCCTGGTTCAACAAGCAGCCCGCGGTCCTGATCCAGATCACCAAGCAGGGCGACGCCAACGTGATCGACACCGTCGACCGGGTGAGGGCGCTGATCCCGGAACTGAAGCAATGGCTGCCCGGCGGGGTGGAGATTTCGACACTCGTCGATCGCACCGGCACCATCCGCGCCAGCGTGCTCGACATGCAGTACACGCTGCTGGCGACCGCGTTCCTGGTGATGGTGGTAGTGTTTACATTCCTGCGGCGGCTGACGCCGACCATTGCAGCCGGCGTCTCGGTGCCGCTGGCGCTGGCCGGCACCTGCGCCGGCATGTGGCTCGCCGGCTTCTCGATCGACAATCTGTCGCTGATGGCGCTGGCGATATCGGTCGGCTTCGTGGTCGACGACGCCATCGTCATGATCGAGAACATGTACCGCAACCTCGAGCACGGCATGGCGCCTTACCCGGCGGCGCTTGAGGGCGCCAGGCAGATCGGCTTTACCGTGCTGTCCATCAGCCTGTCCTTGATCGCGGCCTTCACGCCGCTGATTTTCATGGACGGCATCGTCGGCCGGCTGTTGCGGGAATTCTCGCTGACGCTGACCTTTGCCATCGTGGTGTCGACCGTGGTCTCGCTCACGATCACGCCGATGATCTGCGCGCATTACATCAAGGAGGCGACGTCCGATCGCGCGACCTGGTTCGACCGGCTGGTCGAGGGTACGCTGTCGCGCATCGTTTCTTTCTACACATGGACGCTGCGGGCGGTATTGGGCTTCCCGTTCCTGACCCTGCTCGTGTTCTTTGCCACCATCGCGCTGACAGTGGTGCTCTACATCAAGACGCCGAAGGGCTATTTCCCGACCGACGACAGCGGGTTCGTGATCGGCGCGACACGCGCATCCCCCGACACCTCGTTCCAGGCGATGCTGGGGCTGCAGCAACAACTGGCCGACATCGTGATGGCCGATCCGGCCGTGGCCGGCGTCGGATCCTCGCTCGGCGGCACCGCTGGCCCGGGCGGCGGCGGTTCCAACCGCGGCACCATGTTCATCAGCTTAAAGCCGCCGGAGGAGCGGGCGGGCCTGTCGACCGAGCAGGTGATCGATCGGCTGCGGCGGAATCTCTACCGGGTGGCCGGCATCCGCCTGTTCATGTTCGCAGCGCAGGACCTCCGCACCGGCGGCCGGCAGAGCGATTCCGACTATCAGTATACGCTGTCGAGCACGGACCTCGATCTGTTGCAGAAATGGGCGCCGTTGGTCGCCAAGCGCATGGAGACGGTGGAGGGCATAACCGACATTTCCAGCGACCGCGACCCCGGCGGGCTGCAATTGTCGCTGGTGATCGACCGCAAGACCGCCTCGAGCCTCGGCGTTCGCGTCCAGGATATCGACAACGCCCTGAACAACGCGTTTGCGCAGCGCCAGATCTCGATCATCTATACCCAGCGTAACCAGTACATGGTGGTGCTCGAAATCGACCCGAAATTCCAGGCTGATCCGTCCAACCTGGAGCGCATCTTCGTCGCCGGCGCCAACGATGCCCAGGTGCCGCTATCGGCGGTGGTGCGCTACCAGCGCGGCCTGTCGCCGCTCGCGGTGTATCACTCGCAATCGTTTCCCTCGACAACGGTCTCGTTCAATCTGATGCCCGATGTGCCGCTGGAAGTCGCGACCACAAACATCCAGCGCGCGGTCGAGGAACTGCACATGCCGGAAGGCATCCGCGGCAGTTTCGACGGCAATGCCGGCGATTTCAACAAGACCAGCGGACGGCAGCCACTGCTGATCCTGGGCGCGCTGGTGGCGATGTATATCGTGCTCGGTGTGCTCTATGAGAGCCTTGCGCACCCGATCACGATCATCTCGACATTGCCCTCCGCAGGGCTGGGGGCGCTGCTGGCGCTGCAGGTGACGAATACGCCTCTGACGGTGATCGCCTTTGTCGGCATCATCCTGCTGATCGGCATCGTCAAGAAGAACGGCATCATGATGGTCGACTTCGCGCTCGATGCCGAACGTAACCGCGGCCTGTCGTCGGCGGACGCGATCTTCGAGGCGTGCAGCGCCCGCTTCCGGCCGATCCTGATGACGACGATGGCGGCCTTGTTTGCAGGCATTCCGCTGGTCATTGCCACCGGCCCCGGCACCGAGCTGCGCCGGCCGCTCGGCATCACCATCATCGGCGGCTTGTTCGTTTCGCAGATCCTGACGCTCTACACCACGCCGGTGATCTACCTCCTGATCGACCGGCTGCGGCAGCGATCGCGGCCGGCTCCGCTTCCGGCGCCCGCGGAATAGAGCGTTTTCGAGCGAAGCCTGCCCGGACTTGATCCGGGGTGGACTTCGGTTCGCGGGAAGAAAACGTTTGAAAACAAAAGAATAGAGGCCCGTTCTGATTCAATCGCAACGGGGCTCTAGTTGAATTACTGGCCACGAAGCGTATAGCGAGCGGATGTCAGAACAAGCCAATCCCAAATCCGGCGCCACTGAGGAGGTGGTCCCGGACTGTCCGCATTGCGGCAAGCCGTTGCCGCTCTGCATCTGCGACAGCGTCACACCGATCAAAAGCAGGACCGAGCTCCTGATCCTGCAGCATCCGCAGGAGCAGGACAGGGCGCTCGGCACTGCGCGGCTGACGGCGATGCATTTCAAGGATGCGGTCCTCAAGATAGGTCTGTCCTGGCCAAGCCTGTCCAAGGCGCTGGGACGGAAGGTGGACGATCCCTCGCGCTGGGCGGTGCTGTATCTCGGCTCGGCCAAGGTCGCCGATCTCGATACCGATGCCGAGATCGTCGCGATCAACCGCAAGGGCGAGGTCGAGCCGCACCAGCGCGCCATCCTGTCCGACATCGAAGGCATCGTGCTGCTCGACGGAACCTGGAGCCAGGCCAAGGCGCTGTGGTGGCGCAACGCATGGATGCTGAAGTGTCAGCGGGTCATTCTGGGCCCGAAGCGGCCTTCACGCTACGGCAAGCTCCGCAAGGAGCCGCGTGGCGATGGTCTCTCCACCATCGAGGCCGCCGGCCTGCTGCTGGCCGGACTCGAAAAACGGCCGGATATCACCGAAACGCTCAATGCCAGCTTTGACCGGATGCTGGCGCGGTATCGCGAAGTGCAGGCAGAAATGCCGGAGCTCGCGCCGAAGCCGAAGAAGCGGGACTATCGGCGACGCAAGCGGGGCTGAATCCGGCTTTCGACTAAACGGGGCGTCGACGAGGCTCGCGCGCCTCATCGAATGACCGGTGTTGCTCTGTTGCTCGCCATGAATCCGCCATCATTGAGCCGGTTCCAGTGTCGGAATTCGGGCACAGCGAGCTGTGGACAATGATGACATCCCCCTTGACGGTGCTAAATTCCTTATTCTCCGCGTAACAATTTGGAGCAAAGTCGATGACTTTAAGCAATGAAATCCTTACGCGCTCTCCGTTGCTCGACGCTGATGAACTCGAAGGCGAAATCGGCGATATCATTCTCAGTAGCCGGCGGGGGTCCGTCATCCGCGCAGCGCCACTCGATAACGATCATTCGTTGCCGGGACCGTTGCCCGATTACGTCGAGCACAAGGAAGGCGTCAATCAGGTCGGCAAACTCTCGGCGGAAGCAGTGATCCGCGAGTACGACGCAGCCGTGAAAGAGATCGAGGCACTCGGTGCCGAACTGGCCGAGGCCGCCAAGAAATGTGAGGCGATGGTCGCCGGCGTTCACGCCATGGTCAACGAGATCAAGGAGTTGGCGGCGAACTATCGCGAGGAAGGCAAGCGCTACTTCTTGCAGATCGAGGATTGTTCCCTGATGACATCCGAAGTCCGCACGGTTTGCGAGACGCTCAAAAAGCGAATTGCCGCAAGCAGTAGTCTCGCCGCGTGATGTTCCGGCTGTGGCCGGTCCTGGTGCTGACCGCGCCGTTCGTCATCGCGGCCATCAGCAGGGTATTCTAGGCCACACCGGGAAAGGCCGCGGTCCGGATAGGGCGGGCACGATGTTGCCACCGTTGTTTCGCGCGCACCATGACGTGCGTCGGAAGCCAGCGGAGCGACGGGTTGTAACTGGTTGCGCATTGGCGCCTGTCGAAACAGGCTTTGATCGATCTCGTTTTCAACTGCGGCGTTCCGATCGGGCTGGCGATGCTGTCGGCCGTTCTCGGACCATATGCGGCCGTCTATGTCCTCTCGCTCGCTATCGCGCCTGGTGGCTGACCGCTTCTTCACCCAATGGGCCGGCAAGCGGCCGGGCGAAGCCTGCTGCTCTGGCTAATTGCGGCCATCGGCGCACCGCCTCCGGCCCACTCGTGTTGCTGTATGCGTATGCCGTCAATTTGGTCGCGGGAGACATCTGGCTCTGGACGCCTCGCTGGCGGCGACGTTCAGTGCGGCACATATCAAATCCGCCGCCTTGTCCGAAGGGCAGGCAATCGTTCTCTGGATCACCGTCGTTGTCATTTTCCATGACACACTGGGTTGGTCGAGGTTTGCGCCGCCAACCAGGGAAGCGGGCCGCGAAGACCGCTTTCAACTGAGCGGCGCTGAGTGGATGGCGGAAGGCGAGGTCATGCTCGATCTTGCTGTGGACGAATTTGGTGCACTTCCTCCCTCAGGGGAGGGATCGCAGGACGCGATCAGGGGCAAAGCGCAATCCCCTAGTGGACGGTCCAGAACAGCCAGACTTGCTTCGTGCCTTTCCAGATATGCGATGCGCTGACGATGGCACAAAATTAGGAAAGCGATCGAGGTAAGCTGGCCATTGCCGGAAAGATTCGGGCCTCTACTGCAGAATCTTACCAGCGTCGTAAAGACGTCGGCCAAGGCAAATGAAATGGAGATTTCGCATGGATTCGCAGCACGCCATTGATCGCGTCTCGGCCGAAATATCTGAGGTCGGCGCGCTGATCCGGTCGCTCGCCGGTCGCTATGAGGGAGTATTTGCGCTGCTCGGATCGGAGTTGGGTGTGACTCTCGGTCGATCCGAGACCATGGCTGACGCCGCCCGGCATGCGATTGCCTTTGCGGATGCGGCCGCCGCGACCTTCCGGGAGAGCCATCCCAACCAGCCCGTCTACGACTGCAAGAGCGGCTGCAGTGCGTGCTGTCACCTTTATGTAGCCGTTCCGCCAGGCGTGGCTACAGTTATCGCGGAACATATAGAGAAGACGTTCACACCCATTGAGCGCAAAAAGCTAGGCGCCAGGCTCGTGGAAGCAGCCGCGGCAGCGAATGCCGCGGAGAATCCGACCCGACTGCGGCTGAGATGCCCGCTCCTCGACGAGGGCGATCGGTGTTCTGTCTATGATGTGCGCCCCTTGTCCTGCCGAGCCTTTACCTCGACCTCCGTCTCTCGCTGCCGCCAAATTGTCTCCGATAAGGAATCGCAGGCCGGCGGCGTCGATCAAAATCCGGCGCACTTTCGCATCCACATGGTAGCTACGCTCGCCCTTGAACAGGCAGCCCGATCCCGTGGATTGCCTGCCCAGCAGAAAGGCCTGGCGCAAGCGCTACTGGATGAGCTCACGGTAATACCCTCATCGGCAACCGGATCAGTCTAACAGGCCGCCAGGTGAGCAACCATGCGTTGCGATCGCCAGGTTGCTGAACGAGGGCTGTTTATGCGCAGTCCCGATGCATGCAAGAAACCAGAGCAACTTCAGTATTTTATATGGAGTTTTGGGGCAAGACTTGGCAATCATCGCGCGTTCGGAACGAACCGTGCACGCTGGTTTCAGAAATCCTAGGGAAAATGAGTTTCAGAAGTTTTCGAGGCAGGTTGCCTAAGTGATTGATCGCCTGTATTCATCCGCCGCAATGGGGCCACGTGGCGGAGTGGTTACGCAACGGTCTGCAAAACCGTGTACACCAGTTCAATTCTGGTCGTGGCCTCCATCCATACAATCAATGGCTTAGGCCGATTATCGGACAGGCCGCAGGAGGCCCTGCCGCGATCAGCAGGCGGCGTACCAGCCCTCGGGAAACGGCACTAGCGGCCAAGGGGTCTGGTTATCGTTGGCGGCACGCGGCGACGGATAATAGCGCTGGGTCTGGACCACGGTATTGTCCTCCGAGGCTGGCGCAATGGCCGTTTGAACGGCATCCAGCAGCAGATCGTATTCGACTTCGCTCATCGCGCTCTCCGGGGTTCCAGAGGCGATGGTCGCAAAAGTATTTTGTTTCCAGATTGAGCGGATCGCTCGAATTTTAACGATACGGCGGTCGCGGCAAAGCTGGTTACTAAAGTGTTGAACTCCCCGCCGAAGCACTAACCCCGCGCAGGCGGGGCGCAGTGTGAGAAAAATCACATTTTGCAAAATTTAGTTCGATCAACATTGTCCGGGTCCAGACCGGTGCTCCCACAATTCGCGAGGATCCCGGGGCTGCGGAACCGGCTTTCTGCTTTGTATCAGATGGCGTGCTGAGCCTTTGCGACGAGCAGGGGAAGCCGCTCGGCAAAAGGGTAGCGGGACCAGGAGACGACCCGCGCCGCGTGCCGTGCGGCTCAAACTGGAGGCATGGCGAAGCAGCGGAGTGGCAGTTCCAATCGTCCGCTTAACTATCAGCCGTTGGGCGTTGCATGAGAGATCAACGAGGGGGCCGCCGACCTCAGTGTGGGGTGGGGGGAGGTCGGCGGCCGTGTCCTGCAGGGGGCAGAGCGGTCCGCGGGAGACCGCAACTGAAGGACCTCCAGAGCCTTATCTGGCGCAACGAAGGTGAGCAATTCGGAAGCAGTTTTAACCTAAGTGCTCAACGTTAATGGAGATAAGAAAAAAAGTTGGTCTGCAATGGAGCTTGGATCAGTGCCCGAAAATCAGATCAGCATGGGCGAACAGCGACCACAACAAGAGCGCCGCCGCTGCGAACAATGCAATATTGGAAATTACGCGATGTACTGGCATCGGACGAAAATATCGCCGTCGCGTAAGTCGGCAACTGAGTTCGATCATTAACCTAAGTAATCAACACTAAAGGATATGGAGATGCTTTTTAGTCCTCAGATCCTTTCAAGAAGTCAGCCTACAGAACAGGAAATGTCGGGTATTTTGTGTAAGTAGCCTCTGTGAAGATTGAATTCAGTTGCTTCTTGCATCAGCCGGACATTGCCTTCGATCCGATGGTGACTAACAGTGGCCGGCCAGCAAGTTCCGTCAAGGCCGGTGGCCGCCGCAGGCGTGGGCCGAATGCTCGGTTGGCTTTCACCATTCCGAGCACCGACAGCCCCGGCTAACAGAACGTGACGATCAAGATCATTCTGCCGGCCGAGGTCTTGGTGAAGCTGGGCTAACTCGCGCTCCGTGCTCCAAGCCGCAGCCGGCATCGGAGTGCTTCGCCTTGCACCCCGCATACACGATCGCAAATTGAGGAGACCCTGCGGGCGGATACGCTTCGGTCAATCGCGGAGGGCATCGCTGCCCGAGAGTAATTGAGTAGAGCCGTCGCTGTCTCAACCCAGCAGCGGCACTTTCGTGCTCACCCGGCAGGCGGAAATCGCATGTTGTTCCGTCGTTCTGAAGCGACGCCGGCCTGCTGCAACGCCCGAAATTCCTTCCAACCGCCCCTTGAAGTCTCGAAATCGCTGAGGCGTTTCTGCATCTGTGACGGAAGACTGGCCATGAACGCCAATCGCTGGCGCCGATCGTTGCGGACGTACGCCATCACCCCAATAGCAACGCAAGACGCAACCCCGGTGAAAAAACCCACCAACATTTAATGGTGCCCCACTGCGACTGCCCAGCGATATCCATTTCGGACCGCCATCAACGCCGTTCGTTGTCACTTGTTCCCGAAGCGGTCTGAAACGCCTGAACCGTGGGGACTTAGAAGGACTACGCATTAAGCCCGCCGATCCACGCTGGCGGGTGGTTGCAAAAAGATACGCCACCGGGCTCGAATGCGTTGTCCCGGCGGCGCCCTGTTTCAAACTGGACCTGCATTCCAGTTGCTGATTATTGGCAATGCCTGTGCCACCGTACCGCAATCAACCAACGCATCACTGCCGTGTCGGAACCTTGGAGAAATAAGTCGAAGTCGATCTCTTCTGCGCCATTTCGGCGGCAAGCAGCATCGCCGCTCGCGCAGCGCCGATTCCCGCGACGCCCTTTCCAGCGATGTCGTAGGCAGTTCCGTGTGCCGGCGTGCATATCGGAAAGGGAAAGCCGCCCAGCAGTGTCACGCCGCGATCGAAGCCTATCAGCTTCATCGCGATCTGGCCTTGGTCATGATACATCGTCAGCACCGCATCGAACGCGCCGCTCTTGGCGCGCAGGAACACGGTGTCCGCGGGAAACGGGCCTTCGGTCGCGATCCCGTCGGCGCGCGCTTGCTCGATTGCGGGTGCGATTGCGTCGATTTCTTCCCGCCCGAAATTGCCGCCATCCCCGGCATGGGGGTTGAGGCCTGCGACCGCGATGCGCGGACGTTCGAACCCGGCGGTTCTCATCGAGGCATCCGTCAGCCGCAGTGCGCGCAGAACGCGTTCCTTGGTGATGTGGGACGCCACCTCCGCCAGCGAAATATGTGAGGTGACGCGTGCGTTCCACAGCCCGTCCAGTACGTTGAATTCGCTCGCCGGGCCGTCAAGCCCGACCACGTCGGCCGAAAAGCTGATCTCGTCGTCATAGACCGGGTGCGCAAGGCGCATGGCCTTCTTGTTGAAGGGCGTGAAGCAGACCGCGTCGGCCCGGCCGTCGCGTCCCATCATCAACGCATGACGGTAATTGGTGAGCGCAAACCGACCGCCCTCGGCGGTCGCGGTGCTTCGCGTAACCGAGGCCGGATCAAGATGACCGAGATCGATGAAGGCCGGGACCCGCTCATCCTTTGAAAAATCGGCGTCAGGTGATGCCGACACCAAATCGAGCTTCACCGCGGCAATGCGCGCGCCGTCGTCAAGGACGCGGCGGTCGCCGATGACGACGATCCGGGCCTTGTCAACGACTTCATCGAGGGCGAGGAGTTTGGCCGTCAATTCCGGACTGATGCCGGCAGGATCACCCATCGCAAGCGCTATAACCGGTCTCATCAATATCTCCTGCGCTCTTCTGCGGCCAATTGGTTCGGTGCGATCATCATGGCTTCACCTGTGACCGCGGCATCATCCGGCCGATCGTGCGCCAGATCACCGGCATCAGCAGCAGCGCCGCGCCAAGCAGGATCAGCGTTGTCACCAGCGGTTTGGCAAAGAATATTCCAAGCGAGCCCCGCGACATCAGCATGGACTGGCGAAAAGCATCTTCCGCCTTGTCGCCGATCACGATCGCGAGCACCAGCGGCGCCAGCGGGTAGTGAAGTTTCTTGAACAGGTATCCCAAGACGCCGAATCCCATCATCAGCACGACGTCGAGATAGGAGTTGGAAACCGAGTAGGCGCCCACCGTGCAGATGATGACGATCACAGGCGCAATGATGAAGAACGGCACGCGCATCAGCGCGGCGAAGATCGGTACCGTCAACAGCACCAGAACCACGGCGACGACGTTGCCGAGATACATCGAAGCGATCAGTCCCCAGACGAAGTCTTTTTGCTCGACGAACAGCATCGGTCCGGGATTGAGGCCCCAGATCATCAGGCCGCCCATCATCACGGCGGCGGTTGCCGATCCCGGGATGCCCAGCGACAGCATCGGGAGCAGGGCGCTGGTGCCGGCGGCATGATCGGCAGCTTCCGGAGCGACGATGCCTTCCGGCTCGCCCTTGCCGAAGTTGGCGTGCCGGGGCGAAAGACGCTTGGCGATGCCGTAGCTCATGAACGATGCGGCGGTCGGGCCTCCTGGGGTAATGCCCATCCAGCAGCCGATCGCCGCGCTGCGCAACAGCGCCCAGCCATAACGCGGAAGACTCGCGAGCGTGCGAAAGACTTCGCGCCACTCCACTTTCGAAGAGATCGCCTTGACGTGAAATTCCTCTTCCACGGCAATCAGCAACTCGCCGATGCCGAACAGGCCCATCACGGCGACCACGAAGCTGACGCCCTTCACCATCTCGTCGATGCCCATGGTGAGCCGCACGCTGCCGGAGACCGTGTCGATCCCGACGGCGGCCAGCGCAAATCCGATCGCCAGAGATACCAGCGTCTTGATCGGCGGCGTGCCGCCCATGCCCACGAAGCTCGCAAACGCCAGAAAATAGACCGCGAAATATTCGGGTGGTCCAAAGGCCAGCGCGACTTGCGCGACCCATGAAGCGCAGAGCGTAATGAGAACGACGCCGGCCAGCGCGCCGAAGGCGGCCGAGCCGAAAGCCGTCGCCAGCGCCGTGGTCGGCCTGCCGTCGCGCGCCATCGGATAGCCGTCGAACGTGGTCGCGACCGAGGAAGGCTCGCCGGGAATATTGAACAGGATGGACGTGACCGAGCCGCCGAACAACGCGCCCCAATACATCGAAGAGAGCAGGATGATCGCCGATACCGGCTGCATGCCGAAGGTGAGCGGCAGCAGCAGCGATACGCCGTTAGGCGCCCCGAGGCCGGGCAAGACGCCGACGAGAATGCCGAGCAGCACGCCGATCACCATCAGGAAAATATGATTGCCCGACAGCGCGATGCCAAAGCCATGCATGAGAGCTTCGAGATTTTCCAACCAAGCGCTCCCTAAAAGCCAAACAAGGTGCCGAGCGCGCCGCGCGGCAGCGAAATCTGGAATGTCAGCTCGAATATCGAGTAAAGCGCCAGCACCGCGCCGATTGCGGCGACGGCCGCAAGCAGCAGCGATCCGCGCTTGTGCCAGGCCAGCGCGCCGAACACGTAGAAGGCGGAGGCCGGATAGATTCCGATCAGCGGAATTACCCCGACAAAGACCGCGGCCGGGACGAACAACATTCCCACCCGCTTGAGTTCGCTGGGCCCGAGCACGACGGCCCGGGCGTGCAGCCATCCCTGAACGAGATTGAACACGCTGCCGGCCAGGATGACGAGGCCAACGATGAACGGAAAGGTGCCGGACTCGACGCCGGCGGCGGACAAGCCAATGCCGTTGTCGAGGCTGGAGACCATGACGGCGGCGCCGAACGCCCCGGTGACGAGCGCCGTCGCCGCTTCCAGGCTGCGTCCAGAGACCATGATCCGAGCTCTAGTTGGAGATCAGCCAACCCTCATCGACGGCGACCTTGCGGGTGCGTTCGATGTCTTCCTTGATGAATTTGCTGAAGGCATCGCCGGTCAGGAAAGTGTCGGTTTGCGATGTCCGTTCGATATATTCCTTCCATTCCGGCGTGGCCTGCACCTTCTTCATCAGGTCGACATAGAAGGCGGCCTGGTCGGGGGTGATCTTTCCCGGCAGCCAGACGGTCCTGGGCTGCTGGAACTGCGGAATGGCAAGGCCGGATTCAACGCAGGTCGGGATGTCGTGCCAGTTCTGCGTCGCTGTGACCTTGGGTCCGTCCGGTAGACGCTGCGGGCTGAACGCGCATAGCGGGCGCTGGGTACTGCCCTTCCACTGTCCGATGCTTTCGCTGGGATTGTTGACGTGGGCGTCGATGTGGCCGCCGGCCAGTTGGACCGCGGCCTCGGCGCCGCTCTTGAAGGGAATGTAGACGAATTTCACCTTCGCCGCCTTGTCGATCATGCGGGTCAGGGTTTCATCGGTGTCCTTCGACTGCGCGCCGCCCATCTTGAAATCGCCCGCCGGCTTCGCGGCAACGGCCTTCATGAAATCCTGAACGTTCTGGTAAGGCGCATCCTGCTTGACCCAGAGCAGGAATTCGTCCTGCACCATCGCGGCAATCGGCGTCAGGTCGGTGTAGTTATAGGCGACCTTGGAGACCATCGGCTGGTTCCAGGCATTCGATGTGCCGAACACGACCTTGTAGGGATCGCCCGCCATGGCTTTGGCATAGGTATAGCCTTCGGCACCGCTGCCGCCAGCCTTGTTGACGACGACGATCGGCTGCTCGACCAGTTTGTATTTGGTGATGATGTTCTGGACCGCACGGGCAAAATTATCGGTGCCGCCGCCAGGGCCTGCCGTTGCAATGAATTCGATCGGTTTGGCCGGTTGCCACGCGGCACTTGCCGCTCCCGTGAGCCCGATTGCGAGACCGAAGGCGATCGCTACGAATGTTGTCTTCCGAGACATCTGATCCTCCCGCTTATCCTGCCGTACGTCTTTTGATTTTGTTTTTGGTCTTGGCGGCTTCTTAGGCTCTTGCGTCAGCCGACTTCATCCTTTGCAAACTCGGCCGCGGCAATCGCACCTTCCTTGTGCAGCGCCGCGATCTCGTCGGCGTCAAAACCGTAGGCGCCCAAGATGGCACTGGTGTGCTCGCCGTAGAGCGGCGCGCCCGATCGCACCTTGCCGGGCGTCTGCGAGAACTTGATCGGCAATCCAATCGTCTTGACGCTGCCGAGCGTGGAATGCTCGACCTCGACCACCATTTCGCGCGCGATGGTTTGCGGGTCGGCGAGGGCCTGCAGCATGTCGTTGACGGGGCCGCAGGGCACGCCGGCTTCTTCAAGCGCAGCCAGCCAGTGCTCAGCGGGCCTGGTTTTGAAGTGCGTCGTAAGCAGGGCCTCCAACTCTTTCAAATGTCCCATTCGATCGGCGCCGGTCGCAAACCGCGGATCGCGCGCCAGTTCGGTTGCGCCGAGTACTTCGAGCGTGCGACCCCAGTGCTTTTGATTGGCGCCGCCGACCACGATCCATTTGTCGGCGGTCTCGAATGCCTGATAGGGCGCATTGAGCGGATGGGCCGAGCCCATCGCCTTTGGCGCGACGCCGGTGGCCATCGCGATCGCGGCCTGCCAGTAGGTCTGGACCAGCGCGGCCTCGAACAGAGAGGTTTCGACCCATTGACCCTCGCCGGTTTTGAGACGGTGGGCATAGGCAGCGAGAATGCCCATGGCCGCGATAATTCCAGCCGTGATGTCGGACAGCGGCGCGCCGCATTTGACCGGTGGCCCGTCGGGCCGCTCTCCGGTGAAGCCCATGATGCCGCTCATCGCCTGCGCCACCAGATCGAAGCCGCGGCGATGCTTGTAGGGGCCGGTGCGGCCAAAGCCAGACAGCGAGCAGTAGATCAAAGCGGGGTGTTTCTTGCGGATGTCGGCGTAGCCGAAACCGAGCCGGTCCATCACGCCGGGGCCGAAGTTTTCAACCAGCACGTCCGCGGATTCGATCAGGCGATGCAGCACCTTCGCGCCGCCCGGCGTCTTCAGGTCCAGGGCGATGCCCTTCTTGTTGCGGTTCATCATCAGGAATGAGGCCGCCACATCGCCGATTTTGGGAGGAACCATGTAGCGGGTGTCGTCGCCGGCCGGAATTTTCTCGATCTTGATGACTTCGGCGCCCATATCGGCAAGCATCAGCGTGCAGGTCGGTCCTGCCATGACGTGCGTCAGGTCGACAACCTTCAATCCACTCAGAGGGCCCATTGTTTCTCCCAGCAATCTTGTTGTTCTTGTTGCTTATTCGCCAGTCCATTGCGGTTGGCGCTTGTTCAGGAAGGCGTCCATGCCTTCGCGGAAATCCTGACTTTGATAACACATCAGGATCAGGTCCTCGTCTTCGGCCGGCTTCGGCTGCGCGCGCAGCAGCGCCTGTTTGGTGGCGCGCAGCGTCAGGGGTGCATGGCCCGCGATAAGCAGCGCCAGTTCATCCGCCCGTCGTTCGAGGGCAGGGAGATCCTCCACGACTTCGTGCAGCAAGGCGATGCCGGCGGCTTCCTCGGCTTCGATCAGCCGCGCGGTGAAGATGATCTCCTTGAGCCGCGTTGCCCCGATCAGCGCCGAGAGCCGGCCGATATTGGCCGCCGACAGGCAGTTGCCCAGCGTGCGTGCGATCGGAAACCCGAACTTCGCGGTCCTGGTGCCGATGCGCAGGTCGCAACACGCGGCGATGCCGGCGCCGCCGCCGGTGCAAGCGCCGTTGATCGCCGCAATGGTCGGCACCCGGCATTGTTCGAGCGTGGTCAGCACGCGATCAATCCTGACCTCATAGCCGATGGCGTCCTGCGGGGTGTTAAAGGCGCGAAACTGGTTGATATCGGTGCCGGCGGCGAAGGCCTTGTCGCCCGCGCCGCTGAGGATCAGCACCTTCAGGCTGCGATCGTCAGCGGCGGCTTCGCATATCGCCGCCAGCCGCTCATACATGCCGAACGTCAGCGAATTTCTCGCCTGCGGCCGGTTGAAAATGATGCGGCCGATGCCGTCGCGGACCTCGTAAAGCAGATCTGCGTCAGGGGTGACGTTTTCATTCATTTTATTGACAGACCCCTCAGGATGCTCGGATTGGCCATAGGCAAACATTTTTGAATGCAAAAACTGCCGTGCGCAATAGGAATCTATCGAATTTGCTTTATTCGGATCATTTTTGCATTCAAAATGGTTCCGCTAAAAGCCCCGAGGAGCTCGCGATAATGATGCATGACGAGGTGGTGTCCCGCCTCCGGCAGGTCCTGACCGAGGGCGAAATCCCGCCGGGCGCGCGCATTCCCGAACGCGAATTGTGCGCGTCCTTTGCGATATCGCGGACACCGTTGCGCGAGGCGCTTAAGGTGCTCGCAGCCGAAGGGCTTGTCGTGTTGCTGCCTAATCGCGGCTCGCGCGCCGCGAAGCTCACGCAGAAGGACGTCAAGGAACTGTTTGAAGTCTGTGAGGCGCTGGAGGCGGCGGCGGGCGAATTGGCGTGTCCGCGGATTTCCGACGCGCAACTGCGCGAGATCGCCGACCTGCAGGCAAACATGGTCGAACATTATCGCGCGCAGGATCTGATCTCGTACTATCGCTGCAACCGCTCGATTCACGAGGCTATCGTACGCGCGGCCGATAATGCCGTACTGGCCGGTTTCTATGAATCGGTTGCAGCGCGGATACGGCGGGCACGGTTCATCACTCCGATGACGCCTGAACACTGGGCGCTTGCCATCCAGGAGCACGAAGGAATCCTGAACGCGCTGCAGCGGCGCGATGCCGGCGGGCTTGCCCATATCCTGCGAAACCACCTACGGCGCAAGCGCGAGGAAGTCGTCCGGGCCGGCTTCGCGGAGGGCGAGTGACGCAAAGCGCCAAATTACGTTGCTCTTGAATTCGGATTTGGCCGATCCGGCACCCGGTGGTATATTTCCTACAGTTGAAGGAGAGGCACGATGGCTGAAGCGAAACTCGCTCCGAACCTGCCGGACTGGATGCTCCAGCACGCGAACCGCTACCTTTCGAGCGGCGGAACCGACGGGCACATGTACAAGGTGACGGTGCCGCAGCACGGTGAGCTTACCGTGCCGTCGCTGCTGCTGACCACCACCGGCCGCAAATCTGGCGACAAGTTCATATTTCCGCTGTTTTACGGCACCGACGGCGGCAATTACTTCGTCGTCGCCTCAAAGGGAGGCGCGTCCGAACACCCGGGTTGGTATCGCAACATGCTTGCAAACCCCGACGTTGAAGTGCAAGTCGGGACCAAGAAGATGAAGGCGCGGGCCAGGACAACGGAGGGCGAGGAACGCCTCCGGCTTTGGAAACAGGCGCTCGAATTCTGGCCGCCCTATGCCGACTATCAGCTCAAGACTGAGCGCGAGATACCGGTGGTCGTGCTGGATCCAGTCCATTAGGGTGCGTGGCAGTCGGCGCCGCAGCGACGGAACCTCGCAATTCGGGGCTCGCGCGCACCTCCAACCGTAGGCAATCGACATGAAACTCGGACGCCTCGGCGTGTGGTACAGCACCGACAAACTCGACGGATCACAGTTGCGCGATTTCGTGCGCACGGTTGAAAACAACGGCTATTCGAACCTGTGGTACCCGGAATCGCGTGGCTATGAGTCGATGTCGCTGGCGGCCTGGCTGCTGTCGTGCAGCGAGAAGCTGACGATCGGCAGTTCGATCGCCAACATCTATGCACGCGATTCCTTTACCGCACAGCGCGCCCTGATCTCGCTGAACGCACTTTACGGCGACCGGTTCGTTCTCGGCCTGGGCGTCAGCCACATTCCAATGGTCGAGGGGCTGCGCGGCCATCGCTACGACAAGCCGTTGGCGGCGATGAGCGCCTATCTCGACGGCATCAACAAGTCAGCGGCCGCCGGCGAATTGCCAGTCGTGGTTGCCGCACTCGGACCGAAGATGCTGGCGCTGAGCGCTGCCAAGTCGCGCGGCGCTGTTCCCTATAACGTGACACCAAAGCATACGGCTGAGGCCGCCGCGATCCTTGGGCCATCGAAGTGGCTTGCAGTGGAGCAGAAAATAACGATTGAGACCGATCCGGCGAAAGCGCGGGCGCTCGGACGCAAGGAACTGTCGCGCTACATGGCGCTGCCGAACTACCGCAATAGTTGGCTGCGACAGGGCTTCACCGAGGATGAGCTGGCCGACGGCGGCAACGACCGGTTCATCGATGCGATGGTTCTCTGGGGCGATGCCGACACGATCAAGCGCGGCCTGCGAGAGCACTTCACGGCGGGCGCCACGCATGTCTGCCTGCAGCCCGTCCACGCCGACGGCGATTTCGCCGCCCGCGACCGTATGCTGACCGCGCTCGCCGATACCTGAGGCTACGCAGCCCTTAGAGCAAATCGACGACGGCGTTGCGGTAGCGGCGCATCGCGGTGACATGGTCGGTCATGCTCCGGCCGGCCATGCGCTTGTGGTGGTAGCCGCCGAAGGTGTTGTGCAGCGTGACATGCGTGACGCCTGCGCGCTTCCAGAAGCTGATCTCCTCGCGCCAGTCCTTTTCGGTACCAGTGCCGGTCGAGGTCCAGACTTCCAAGCCAACCGACGCCGGATCGCGTCCTTCGGCTTCCACCAAGCGGCGCAGCTTGTCGAATTCGGCGACGGCCTTGGGTCCCGGCGGTTCCGACAGCATCATCCAGCCGTCGCCCCATTTTGCGATCCGATGCAGCGTCGCGTCCATATGACCGCCGAACCACAGCGGAATTTTGCGCTGTGGCGGCCGCGGATTGATGCCGGCGTCCGGAAGGCGATGCCATCTGCCCTCAAACGTGACGTAGGGATCGGCCCACAGCGCTTGCATGACCTGGACCTGTTCCTCGGAACGCTTACCCCTGTTGTGGAAATTCTCGTTGAGGCCGACGAACTCCATCTCGTTCCAGCCCACACCAATGCCGAACCGGAAGCGGCCGCCGCTGAGCACGTCGAGACTGGCGGCTTGTTTGGCAACCAGTACTGTCTGACGCTGCGCGAGGATCAGCACCTGGGTGGAGAGTTCGACCTTCTTCGTGCAGGCAGCGATGAAGCCGAACGCCACGAATGGATCGTGGAACAGGCCGAGCCCGCCCGCACGGCCGCTGGCGGGGTTCGCCGGGTTGCCGCCGAGCACGTGGTCCGCCAGCGTCAGGCCGTCATAACCTTCGGCCTCGGCGAGCTCGGCGTATTCGCGCACGATAGGGCCATCACCGCCGATGTCGCCGAAGGGTAGGGCTATTCCGAGATGCATGGTCGCTTCCCCCTTTTTGGCTGGTCGCTGCTTTCCCGCTAATCTATAGATTTCCACCATGTGTACCATGGTCTCGGCATCGGCCGGCGCCAACCAGGAGATTTGTGGTGATCAGGCTCGGATATAAGGCATCGGCGGAGCAATTCGCGCCAAGCGCGTTGCTGGGCTTTTCATGTCTTGCCGAAGAAGTCGGGTTCGATTCCGTCTTCATCAGCGATCACTTTCAGCCATGGAAGCATGTCGACGGCCATGCACCCTTTTCGCTGACCTGGCTGGGCGCGCTCGGCGCGAAAACGTCGCGCGTCGTTATCGGCACCAGCGTGCTGACGCCGACCTTTCGCTACCATCCTTCCATCGTTGCCCAGGCATTCGGCACGATGGGTGCGATGTTCCCGGGACGCGTCGTGCTCGGCATCGGCACCGGCGAAGGACTCAACGAGGTGCCTTCGACTGGCCAGCCTTGGCCGGAATTCAAGGAGCGCTTCGCTCGCCTGCGTGAATCCGTCATGCTGATCAGGGCGCTCTGGACCCAGGAGCGGGTCAGCTTCGAGGGCCAGTACTACAAGACCGAGAAGGCGACGATCTACGACCGCCCGGATACGCCAGTGCCGATCTATGTGGCTGCCGCAGGCGCTCTCGTCGCGCGTTATGCTGGCCGCTCTGGCGAGGGGTTCATTTGCACGAGCGGCAAAAAGCCGGAGCTTTATACCGAAACCCTGTTGCCGAAGGTCGCCGAAGGCATCGCGGCGTCGGAGGATCCGTCGAAGTCCTACGATCGCATGATCGAGGTCAAGGTATCGTTCGACACCGACAAGGCGCGTGCGCTCGAGGATACGCGCTACTGGGCGGCGCTGGCGCTGACGCCGGATGAAAAGATGACGGTCGAGGATCCCATCGAGATGCAGCGCCTTGCTGACGCGCTGCCGCTGGAGCGCGCCGCCAGTCGTTGGATTGTGTCCAGCGACGCCGACGAGCATGTCGAGCGGATCAGTTACTATGTCGGTCTTGGCTTCCGGCATCTGGTGTTCCACGCGCCGGGACCGGATCAGGCGCGTTTCCTGAAACTCTACGGTGAGCATGTGCTGCCGCGCCTTCGCAAGCGTTTCGGTTGAGCGCGCGGGACCGGCCGATGCAACGCAGCAGCGCTATCGAGCTCCTTGCCGTCCCCGGCATTCCGCAGATAGCCAAGGGTGACGATCTCGTCGCCTTGATCGGTGCGGGGCTGGCGCGTGGGGGCATCGTGCCACGTGGCGGCGACGTCGTTGTGTTGACGCAGAAGATCGTATCCAAGGCCGAAGGGCGCATGGTCGATCTTGCGACCGTCAAGCCCTCGACGGAGGCGATCGAACTCGCCGGCAAGGTCCAGAAAGATCCGCGGCTCGTTGAACTGATCCTGGCGGAATCGGTGCGCGTCGTGCGGACGAGGCCGGGTGTCCTGATCGTCGAGCACCGGCTCGGCCTGGTGATGGCCAACGCAGGCATCGACCAGTCCAATGTAGGCTCGCCCGATGATCCCCAGCGGGCGCTGTTGTTGCCGGTCGATCCCGACGGCAGCGCGGCTATATTGAGGAAGCGCCTGTCGCAAAGGTTCGGCGTGCCGGTCGCCGTGATCATCAGCGACAGCTTTGGCCGAGCCTGGCGGCGCGGCACCTGCGGCGTTGCGATTGGTGCCGCCGGCCTGCCGTCGCTGATGGATCTGCGAGGCTCGCCCGATCTGTACGGCCGCGAGCTTCAGGTCAGCGTCACCGGGCATGCGGACGAGATCGCCGCGGCAGCGTCGCTGGTGATGGGGCAGGGGGCCGAAGGCCAACCCGTCGTGATCGTGCGCGGCCTGACATGGCGCGGTCCGGACAATGCTGCGTCCGAGCTGGTGCGGCCCGCCGCCGAGGACTTGTTCCGATGAGCAAACGACTGGTCGTGGCGCTATCCGGCGGGATCGGCGGCGCCAAACTGGCGCTCGGTCTGAGCCGCGTCCTGCCGGCCGACGAGCTACTCGTGGTTGCCAACACCGGCGATGATTTCGAGCACCTTGGGCTGAGCATCTCGCCCGATATCGACACGCTGATCTACACGCTCGCCGGCATCAATAATCCCGTGACCGGCTGGGGACGGCGTGACGAGACATGGTCGTTCATGGAGAGCATCGGCGCGCTCGGCGGCGAGGATTGGTTTCGGCTCGGCGATCGCGACCTCGCGCTGCATGTCGAGCGCACCCGCCGCCTGCGCCTGGGCCAGACGCTGTCCGAAGTCACATCAGATATTTGCCGTCGCCTCGGTATCGCCGCCCGCGTGGTGCCGATGAGCGATGACCGGGTGCGTACCCGGGTGCGCAGTGAGGAGGGCTGGATCGACTTCCAGGATTATTTCGTGCGCCAGCAGTGCCGGCCGGTCGTCCATGAGCTGGCATTCGAGGGCGTGACGCTCGCCCGGCCGCACGCCGACATCATGGCGGCGCTACGCTCGGGCGACGTGCGGGCGGTGGTCCTCTGTCCGTCCAATCCTTTCATCAGCGTCGAGCCGATTCTCGCGATCCCAGGCATGCGCGAGGCGATCAAGTCGAGTGGTGCACCGGTTGTCGCGGTATCGCCGATCATCGGCGGGCAGGCGGTCAAGGGCCCGACCGCGAAGATGATGCGTGAACTCGGCCTCGAGGCCAGCGCCGCCGGCGTCGCCGCACGCTATAGCGACCTTCTGGACGGTTATATCGTTGACCACGCTGACGCCGATGGGATCGGCAATATCAGCGCGCGGGTCACTATCACGAAAACGCTGATGACGAGCCTGCAGGACCGGGAGACGCTGGCGCGCGTAACGCTTGACGCGGCGGACGCATTAGCGTCGCCACGATGAGCGATATCTGGGCGATCATTCCGGTCAAGGAGTTCGATGGCGCCAAGCATCGGCTGTCGGGCCTGCTGTCGCCGCCCCAACGCTGGCTGCTCGCCGACACGATGCTCACTGACATGCTCGACGCGGTTGCAGGCTCCCGGCTTCTGGCCGGTGTGGTGATCGTTACGCTCGATCCGGACGCGACGGCCCTTGGCAAGAAGATCGGTGCGCGGATCGTGACCGAGGGCGCGCGGGATGGACATACCGGCAGCGTGGACGCCGGCCGCCGTCTGCTCGCGGGCGAAGGACGCCTCGGCATGATCACTATGCCCGGAGACATTCCGGCCACTCGCGCCGGTGAGATAGACGCAGTGCTGTCGGCGCATCTCGCGGCGCCCTCCTTTACGATCTCGCCCGCGCATGACGATCTCGGATCCAATGCCGTCGTCTGTTCGCCGCCGGAATCGGTACCGCTTCGCTTCGGCGATAATAGTTACTTCCCGCACCTCGACGCTGCGCGTCTGCAGGGCATCGAGCCCACGGTGATCCGCCAGCCCGGAATTGCGATGGATATCGATCATCCGGTCGATCTGGCGCTCTTCCTGCGCCTGCCGCAATCCGCCGGCACGCGCACCCGTGCGCTGCTCGAAGAACTCGGCGTGCCCGAGTTGCTGGCCAAACGTGGGATCGCCTAGCGCGCGATGGAGTTAAGTTTAGTTGCATCGCGCGATGCGACCTCTCCCGAACGGGAGAGGTGCGGTGAGGTGGATACTTCAACGACCAAGTTCAAGCTCTCCGCTTAAACGCTCCTCTTGGCCACCTTGTCCAGCGCCTGCTTCACAGACTCGAACATATCGTTGATCTGCACCGCTGTAATGATCAGCGGTGGACAGAAGCACACCGCTTCGCCGATGTTGCGTGTAATCACCCCAGCCTCGAGGGCGGCGTCGGCAACGGCGAGCGCCGCATCGCCTGGCTTGGCATCCGTCCACGGCTTGATCTCCAATGCGCCGATCAGGCCGATGCCGCGCGATGAATGCGCGACGGGGTGTTTGGCAAGCTCCGCCAGTCCCGACAGAAACGTATCTTGCAGGTCCGCGACATGGCCGACCAGATCGCGCTCCTGAATGATCTTCAGATTTTCCAGACCGACCGCCGTCGCGACTGGATGACCAGACGCGGTGTAACCGTGGCCGAATGAGCCGATGCGGTCGGATTCGTCGGCTATCGGCTGATAGAAGCGGTCGTTCATGAGGATCGCCGACAGCGGCATGTAAGATGAGGTGATCTGTTTCGACACAACCAGCACATCCGGCCTGATGTTGAACGTCTCGCAGGCGAACATCTTGCCGGTGCGGCCAAATCCGCAAATCACCTCGTCGGCCACCAACAGGATGTCATATTTGTTGAGGATGGCTTGAACCCCCTCCCAATAGCCGGCGGGTGGCATCAGCACGCCGCCGGCCCCCATCACCGGCTCGCCCCAGAACGCCGCGATGGCCTCCGGACCTTCCTTCAGGATCAGGCTTTCGAGATCCTGCAGCATCCGCGCAGTGAACTCGGCTTCGCTTTCGCCCGCCTTGGCGAAGTGCACATAGGATGGACATGAGGTGTGAATCATTCGATCGAGCGGCAGATCGAAGCTCTCGTGGTTGCGTGGCAGGCCGGTGATCGACGCGGCGGCGATGGTCACGCCGTGATAGCCCTTGAGGCGGCCGATGATCTTCTTCTTGTCCCGTTTGCCGAGCGCGTTGGAGCGGTACCATACCATCTTGGCGGCGAGGTCGTTGGCCTCCGAACCGGACGAGGTGAAGTGCACCTTCGACATCGGCACCGGCGCGATTTTGATCAGCATCTCGGCGAGATCGATCGACGGCCCATGACTCCTGAAGCCGAAGGTGTGGTAATAAGGCAGCTTTTCCATCTGCGCCTTGGCGACAGCCGCCAGCCGCTTCTCGCCAAAACCCAGCGCCACCGACCATAGACCAGCCATGGCCTCGATATAGCGCTTGCCGTTATTGTCGGTGACGTAAATCCCGTCACCGCTTTCGATCACGAGGCCGCCGGTCTTTTCGTAGGCGCGAAGGTTGACGTTCGGGTGCATCTGATAGGCGATGTCCCGTCCCTCCACTGAATTCGGCATGATCGTCACGAAACTTCTCCGTTGTTTTGGGGCGGGCGTGCTCGACCGCATGGGATGGAGACCGGCAAGGCGCTGTTTAAGCTGTATCACTCCACGCCGCCTTCCCCAACTGCTTCAACAGCGTGGCACCCGTGCGAATTTACGGCCTGCGGAATGAGCGACGTCGCCGGGCCGCTGCCCGCCAACGGTCAAAACCTCTGTGCAGAGATGCTAACCGACCGCCGCCTTCTTGCGTGCCGGCGTTTGCACGATCGGCGCCAGGTCGGCTGCGATCATGGATGCGGCGCGACGCTCTTCCGGCACCGGCCGATAGAGCGTGTCGCGCTGCATCGGTTCGCGGCCGATCGAGCGGATCAGTGCTTCCATGTCGTACGGGGGAAATTCCTGGCCGTGCTGGGTGCCGGCGGCGCGCGAGATGCTCTCGTTCATCAGCGTGCCGCCGAGATCGTTCGCGCCGGACTTCAAGCAGATCGCGGCACCCGCCGGCCCCATCTTCACCCAGGACGTCTGGATGTTCGGGATCAGCGGGTGCAGGGCCAGCCGCGCGACGGAATGCATGAGCACGGCTTCGCGGAATGTCGGGCCGGAGCGCGCCATGCCGTGACGATACATCGGCGCTTCCATGTGGACAAAGGGAAGCGGCACGAACTCGGTGAAGCCGCCGGTTTCCGCCTGCAAGTCGCGTAGCGCGAGCAGATGTTTCGCCCACGAAGTCGAGGTCTCGACGTGCCCGTACATGATGGTCGATGTGGTGCGCAATCCTGCCTGGTGAGCGGCGCGCTGCACGTCGAGCCATTGGCCGGTGTTGATCTTGTCGGGACAGATGATGGCGCGCACGTCATCGTCGAGGATTTCCGCCGCCGTGCCGGGCAGGGTGCCGAGACCGGCTCCCTTTAGCCTGGCGAGAAATTCATCGACCGACAGACCGAGCGTTGCCGCACCTTGCGTCACCTCCAGCGCCGAGAAAGCGTGAATATGCATCTTAGGGACTACAGCCTTGATCGCCCGGCAGATCGTCTCGTACGTGGCGCCGGTATAGTCGGGATGGATGCCGCCTTGCAGACACACTTCCGTCGCCCCGCGATCCCACGCCTCGATCGAGCGGCGGGTGACTTCCTCGATGGCGAGATCATAAGGCGAGCCGCGCAGATCCTCGTGCGTGCGGCCTTTCGAGAACGCGCAGAACTTGCACCGGTAATGGCAGATGTTGGTGTAGTTGATGTTGCGGTTCACGACGTAACGCACGACGTCGCCACTGACTGCGCGGCGCAGCGCGTCGGCGGCCTGCATGATGTGCCGGTAGTCGGCGTCGCGTGCCGCGAACAGGTGCACGATGTCATCGGAGGCGAGTCGTTCACCCGATGTGGCACGCTCAACAATTCCTGCGATGCCGGCATCGACGCTGCGGACGAGCACCAGCGGCGCCGGTGGCGGCCTCGTGTTGCCCGGCGCCCAGTCGTCGTCGCGCGCGAAGCCTTCCGCGTCGCTCATGCGGCGCACGCGGGTGGCGATGTCGGGAGCCAGCCAGTTATCGGCGGCGCGCACATAGGCGGGGTAGATTGGCAAACGGTTCACCAATAGCTTGCCGGCCTCCGCACTCTTGCGGGCGAGTTCGGCAATGGCAGGCCACGGCGCTTCGGGGTTCACGTGGTCGGGCGTGACCGGCGAGATGCCGCCCCAATCGTTGAGCCCCGCGTCAATCAGCTTTTGATAGACTCCGGGCGACAGATTCGGCGGCGCCTGGATGTTCATGTCGGGCCCGAGAATGAGGCGCGCCGTTGCGATGGTCCACAACAGGTCGTCGAGATCGGGCTCTTCGGAGTCGGCGAGCTTGGTCTCGGGCTTGGCCCGGAAGTTCTGGATGATGACTTCCTGGATATGACCATGGGCGGTGTGCAGATCTCGTATTGCCTCCAGCGCGTCGATCCGCTCGTCGCGTGTCTCGCCGATGCCGATCAGGATGCCGGTCGTGAACGGAACCTTCAATTCGCCGGCCAGCCGTAGGGTGTCCAGCCTGACCGCGGGATGTTTGTCCGGAGAGCCGTAGTGAACGCCGCCCTGCCTGCACAGACGCTCGCTGGTGGACTCCAGCATGATGCCCTGGCTCGCCGTCACCTCGCGCAGGCCGGCGATCTCGTCGCGTGTCATCACGCCGGGATTGGCATGCGGCAGCAATCCGGTCTCGCGTAGAACGAGCGCGCACATCGCGGTGAGATAGGAGATCGTCGTGTCGTGGCCGAGTGTCTTCAATGCGTCGCGCGCGGCCTGGTATCTCAGCTCGGGCTTATCGCCCAGCGTGAACAGCGCCTCGGTGCAACCTGCGGCCGCTCCAGCGCGCGCAATGGCGAGCACCTCCTCGGGTGAGAGGTAGACGGGCCTGCCCGTGCGCGGCACCTGCGCGAACGTGCAGTAGTGACAGACGTCGCGGCAGAGTTTGGTGAGAGGAATGAAGACCTTGCGCGAATAGGAAATCAGCCTTCCATGCGCGGAATCGCGCAAGGCCGCAGCCTCTACAATCAATTCTGCCAGCGGCGCTTCGAACCTTTGCCGCGTCGCCTGTCTACCGGCCGCCGTCACAATCCATCATCTCCGCCCGTAGAGGGGTCGCATTTCCCGCGGGAGGCGCTTGCCGCCTCCCGCTGGCGGCCGCATGGTGTCGCATCGACGCCAGCAATGCAATGCAGGTAAGGACGCAACAAATGCTGATCGGATTCAACGCCCCGACCGCCGGCCCCCTGTCGGCCGCAGATCACCTTGCGAAAATAGTGATCGACGCCGAGGCGATGGGCTTCGACTATGCAACATTCAGTGACCATATCGTGATTCCGACCGCGATCGCGGCCGAATATCCCTACAGCGCCTCCGGGGAATTCCCCAGCGGCACCCGCGGCGAGCGGCACGAACAGCTGACGGAGATCGCCTGGATCGCCGCGAAAACGACGCGGCTGCGTCTCGTGACGTCAGTCATGGTGGTGCCGCATCGGCCGGCCGTGCTGACCGCCAAGATTCTCTCGACTATCGACGTCCTCTCGGGCGGCCGGCTGACGCTCGGTATCGGTGCGGGCTGGATGCGCGAGGAGTTCGAGGCCATCGACGCGCCGGATTTCGATGCGCGTGGAACCGTGACCGACGAATATGTGCGCGCCTTCGTCGAACTCTGGACCAAGGACGCGCCAAAATTCGATGGCAAGCATGTCCGGTTCGCCAATATCGGTTTCGACCCGAAGCCCGCGCAGAAGCCGCATCCGCCGATCTGGGTCGGCGGCGAGAGCGGCCCGGCGCTGCGGCGGGCTGCGCGCATCGGCGATGCCTGGTATCCGATCGGCACCAACCCACAGAACCCGCTCGACAGCCTGTCGCGCTTCAAGGCTCAGGCGGCGCGCCTGAGCAAGATGACCGCGGAGGCGGGCCGCGATCTCAAGGCGGTCGGCATCAGCCTGCGCGTCACGATATTCGGTGAGACCGCGCCGCCACAGGCCAGCGACGGCGAACATCGCCTGTTCGCCGGCCCGCCGGCGCTGGTTGCCGCCGATATAAGGGCGATGCGCGACATGGGCGTCGGCAGCCTCGATTTTGGTTTCGGCGGTTCGACAGCCGACGAAGTGCTTTCAGGCATGCAGAAATTCCGGGCCGACGTCTTGCCGCTCGTCTAGCTACCGAGCTGGCGGATCAAGGTCGCCCAGCGGTCGAGTTCAGGCAGGATCGTATCGGCCTTGGCGGAATCGAGGCTGACGACCAGGCGCGAGACGCCGTCGTCGCGGTCGCGCTTGAGCAGGTCGAGATTCTCCTTGGCGCCCCAGATCGTGATCGGCACCGACGCGAGATCGCGACCTGCTTCGGCTGCCATCTCGCGGAATTTCGGCAGCAGCGCCTGCACGTCTGCGTACGAGCTGCGCGTACGGTGGGGCATCCAGCCGTCGCCGTAGCGCAAGGCGCGCCGCGCGCCGAACGGTAAGGCGCCGCCGACGATGATCGGCGGATGCGGTTTCTGCACGGGCTTCGGCCAGGTCATCATCGGGTCGAAGTTCACGAACTCGCCATGGTACTCCGCCTTTGACTTGGTCCAGATTTCCTTCATGGCCTCGACACGCTCGCGCGCCAGCTTGTGGCGAGTCTCGAAAACGGTGCCGTGGTTGGCCATCTCGTCTTCGTTCCAGCCGTTGCCGATGCCGAACAGGAAACGACCGCCCGAGATCTGGTCGATCGAAGCGACCTGCTTGGCGGTCTGGATCGGGTCGCGCTGGGCGATCAGGCAGATGCCGGTGCCGAGCAGCAGCGTTTTGGTGACTGCCGCGGCTGCACCCAACATCACGAACGGGTCCATCACGTCATAGTATTTTTTCGGCACATCTCCGCCGCTGGGGAAGGGCGACTTGCGCGATAGCGGAATGTGGGAGTGTTCGGGCACCCACAGGGAATCGAAGCCGCGCTCCTCCAGCGCCCGCGCCAGTTCGGTCGGTGACATCGAATAGTCGGTGAAAAACATGGCCCCGCCGATGCGCATCGTGATCTCCCTTATGCCTTATTTATCGCTTGCTTTTGGACGTTTCGGCCAGCGCGCTTCCGCGCGTGGCAGCACTTGCTCGATCAACTGCCGGGTCTGGGCCAGAAGCGTGTCATCGCCACCGAGGGGCCGCAAAATGAACTTTGACACGCCCGCGTCGACATATTCGGCGATGCGCGCGAGTATCGTGTCGGCGTCGCCGATCGCGAATGCGTGGCCGGCGTCGCGCCCGGTGCGCTTGGCGTAGGCATCCATCGCCCTGGTGACAGCGGGCGCATCCCGGCCGCCGAAGTGGAACGCGAAGCCAGCACCATAATGATCTTCGTCGATGGATCGGCCTGCTTCGCGGGTGGCGGCCTTGATCGCAGCGACGACGCGACCGGCCTCAGCCGGCGCTTCGCCGCCGGCCTGCCAGCCGGTTCCGATGCGCGCCGTGCGCCGGATTGCGGCATCCGTCGAGCCGCCGATCCACATCGGCAGATCGGGCTGTACGGGCTTCGGCGTGATGGTAACGCCCTTCAGCTGGTAGAAGGCGCCGCTGAAGTCGACTGAATCCTCTCGCCACAGGCGGCGGATGATATCGAGGCACTCGTCGGTCTTGCGACCGCGCGTCTTGGTGTCCATGCCGAGCGCCTGCCATTCGGGCGCCAGCGGGCTGCCAATGCCGAAAGCGGGCAGCAAGCGGCCGTCGGACAGCATGTCGATGGTGGCGCACTGCTTGGCCAACAGCACGGGGTCGCGGAATGTCAGCGACACGACATTCATGCCGAACCGCATGCGCCGCGTGCGCCCCGCCAATGCCGCCATTGTGGTCATCGTTTCAAGGAACGGCTGACGGCCGACGATCCGGTCGGTCTGCCAGATCGAATCCACGCCTCCGGCCTCGCACATGTCGACCCAGCGCCAGTAGGCCGCCGCTCCGGAAAACGGAAACTCAGCATAGCCCAGTCCGATCGCGACCCATGCGCCATCTTCCCTCAGGCCGACGCCCCTGCGGCTTTGACGCGGGGCGCCACGTCGCGCACGAAGCGTTCGAGACTGCCGTTCATTTGTTCCGGCCGCATGCCCGGCGGCACCGCCCAGGTGACGAGGTCGGTGATGCCGTATTCGCGCACGAAGACTGTCAGCTCCTTCACGCAGTGCTCGACGTTGCCGACCACCCATGTCTGGGGGATGCTGGCTTCCCGCGTGTTGCCCGCAACGCCACCGGCCGCGCTCTCATCCTTGTTGAAGCTGCGATAGACCTCGCCACGATAGCGTTCGGCGGCGCGCACGGCAGGCCAGTCGCGCTCCTTGTCGTCGGTCACGAGGCAGGAGCGGATGATGCCGACACGGTAATTATCGGGATCGCGGCCGGATGCCTTCAGCGTCGCGCGCCATGGATCGAGCACCGTTGATCGCGCGCCCTGCGGCAGAAAATTGCTGTCGTTGCGTGCCGCACGCTGGGCGCCGGCCTCCGACATCGCGGCAATCCACAGCGGCGGGCCACCCGGTTGCACGTAGCGCGGCCTGATCACCACATCGTCGAAATCGTAGCGTTTGCCATGAAAACTGAATTTCTCGCCGGTGAAACAATGGCGCAGCACCTCGATGCCTTCGTCCGTCAGCGACACGCGGCGCGCAACGGGCAGGCCGAAGCCGCGAAATTCGTGCGGCGCATAGCCCATGCCGACGCCGACCTCGATCCGGCCATTGCTGATATTGTCGAGTACTGCCAGATCCTCGGCCAGCCGCACCGGATGGTTGAACGGCAGCAGGCAGACGTCACTCGATAGACGCACGCGCTTGGTACGCGCAGCGATTGCGCCCGCCATCGGCACCCACGACGGCAGGTAGCCGTCATCGAGGAAGTGATGCTCAGTGAACCACACGAGATCCAGTCCGAGCCCGTCGAGCATGACCACCTGGTCCATGATCGCAGCGTACAGGCTCGGCATGTCCATGCCCGATTCCGGCGTGTTGCGGAAATCGTAGACGGTGCCGACGCGAAGGGGTGGACGCATGGCGCTCGTTCTCCGCGGGTGAGGACCTAGTTCAGCCGGGCGGCCTGGGCCATCACCTCGATGGCCTCGGGCTGGCGCGATCGCACGCTGAGGGAGTCCGCGCCGCTGTCTTCCCAGGCGCGGTAGCGTTCGCGGATCCGCGCCGGCGGGCCGACCAGCGATTTCAGATCGACCCACTCGTCGGGCACGCTGGCGATGGCTTCGTCCTTATGGCCCGCGAGGTAGAGTTCCTGGATGCGGCTGGCGGCGTCGCCGAAGCCGCGGCGGACCATGATGTCGTTGTGAAAGTTCTTGGTGCGATGACCCATGCCGCCCACGTAGAGCGCCACCTCCGGCTTGAGGCGCGCCAGCGCTCCCTTGACGTCGTTGTCGACCTCGACATGAACAGAGGCCTGGATGGTGAAATCCTTGAGGCTCTTGCGGTTGCCGGCGCGCCGGAAGCCTTCCTCCAGCCACGGGCGGTACTCCACCATGGCGCCCGGCACGAAGCCCATCGGCAGCCAGCCATCGGCGATCTCGGCCGTCAGCTTGACCATCGTCTCGCCGCCAGTGGCGAGATAGATCGGGATGTCGGGGTTCATGTGCAGGATGGACTTCAGCGGCTTGGCGAGGCCAGCGGAGCCTTCGCCCTTGTAGGGCAGGCTGATCTCGCGGCCTTCGTGCGTCACGGGTTCTTCGCGCTTGAAGATCTTGCGCATGATCGCGACGTAGTCCTTGACCCGGTAGTAGGGCTTGCCCCACGGCTGGCCATACCAGCCCTCGACGATTTGCGGTCCCGAGACACCCAGGCCAGCGATGAAACGGCCGCCACCGGACATCGCATCAATGCTGGCGGCCGACATGGCTGCGTTGGCTGGCGTTCGCGCGGCCAGCTGCATGATGCCGGTGCCGAGCTTGATGCGGTTGGTCTTGGCGGCGAGGAACGCGAGTGGCGTGATCGCGTCCGAGCCATAGGCTTCGGCCGACCAGACCGAGTCATACCCCAACTCTTCCGCGCGCTGCACAAGTGCGACCGGCACCTCCAGATGTGCGCCCGAATAGCCGATTGACAGGCCAAGCTTCATCGTCCGGTCCTCCCTCGCCGGAGGATACGAAGCAGCGGGGCGCTTGAACAGTGTCGGTGGGCGCATGGACGCCGCCATGAACTGTGGCTGCCGGATGTACTTGCCCTGTGCCATGGTGGCGTTTGGAAAGCGCCGATAGAGCGCGCCGCTCGATCCGGGAAGGAACCGCCGCCGTGAAATTCGCGCTGCACTTCGGTAACTTTGCATTCCCCGACCCCGAAAGCGCCCGCCGTCTGGTGCGCCTGGCCGAGGCGGCCGGCTTCGACTCGGTGTTTGCTGTCGAACACGTCGTGGTTCCCGACAATTACACGAGCGTCTATCCCTATGGGCCCGACGGACGATTGCCGGGCGGTTCATCGGTAAGCTTTCCCGATCCGCTGATCTGGCTGACGTGGGTCGCCGCGGCGACGACACGGCTGCGCCTCATGACCGCCGTGATGATCCTGCCGCAACGCAACCCGCTGGTGCTGGCCAAGGAGGTCGCCACGCTCGATTATCTCAGCGGCGGGCGGATCGAAATCGGCATCGGGGTAGGTTGGCTCAAGGAGGAGTTCGACGCGCTTGGCATTCCCTTCGAGCGTCGCGGCAAGCGCGCCGATGAGTACGTCGCGGCGATGCGCGCATTGTGGGCCAGCGACGGTGCCAGTTTCGCGGGCGAGTTTGTGAATTTCGACAAGGTCAACTGCAATCCGAAGCCGGTTGCGAAATCAGTGCCGATCATCATCGGCGGCCACTCGGAGGCGGCCGCCCGGCGCGCCGGCCGTCTGGGCGACGGTTTCTTCCCCTCGATCGGTGCCCAGGTCGACACCATGCCGCTACTCGACGTCGTGCGCCGTTCGGCCGAGCAGGCTGGCCGCGATCCGGGAAAAGTGGAATTGATCCTCGGCTGTCCCGGCGCCTTGCCGAATTCGGGCTCCGACCCGCGCGCGGCTGTCGAGGAACGTATCGCGCGTGGCGTGGGCCGCCTTGCGCTGCCGGTGGCGGCGTTCATGCCGGATATCGAAACGACGCTGCCGCGCTTTGGCGAGGAAATCATCAAGCCTTACGCGAATGCGTGCGGGGGTCGGGAGATGGACAAAGAGAAAGCCATGCAGCATTCTCATTCAGGCGCGAGAAGACAAGAAACATAAAAACGGATCGGGAGCCCTGGGACATGCCTCTGCCGAGAGAAGATGTCGAATCCACCACGCCAAAATTCCTGCGCGACAAATACGCTATCGTCGGGGTCGGCGAGACCTCCTATACGCGAGGCTCGGACAAGTCGACGCGGGCACTCGCGTCGATCGCGGTACGCAACGCGATGGCCGATGCGGGCCTCAATCCTTCCGAGATCGACGGCATGCTGTCGTATCAATTCAACGACTCGGTGTTCTCGCCATTCGTCGCAGGCGATCTCGGTATCCGTCTCAATTTTTACATGGACGTGTTCGGTGGCGGATCGTCGACCGAGGCGCTGATCGGCATCGCGATCGGTGTCATCGAGGCCGGCATGTGCAAGACCGTCGTGATCTTCCGTTCAATGAACGGGTTCTCGCAGGTGCGGATCGGCGGCACCGGTGTGCGCTCCGCAATACCCGTCTCGGGCGACATGATGCACAGCCGCGCCTATGGCTGGCAGAGCGCAGGACAAATGTTCGCGCCGACCTTCATGCGCCACATGCACGATTTTGGCACCACCGCCGAGCAGGTCGCCCATGTTCGCGTCGCCCACAGCCATCATGCCTCGAACAATCCCAAGGCTTTTTACCAGAAACGGATCACCGTGGAGGACGTCGTCACCAGCCGCATGATCTGCAAGCCGCTGCATCTGCTCGACTGCTGCGTGGAGACAGACAACGCCAATGCCATCATCGTGACATCAGCCGAGCGGGCAAAGGACCTGAAGCGTCCGCTGGTGCGGATCCGCGGCGTGGTCGGCCGCTGCTCGAAGCCGCGGGTCGACATGCACTACCAGGTCGGGCCGATTTCAACCGTTGCCGGTCACTACGCCAAGGACATCCTCTGGCCGAATTCCGGCGTAAGCCCGGAGGATGTCGATCTTACAGGCTCCTATGACGCCTTCACCTTCACCACCATGCTGCAACTGGAGGATTACGGCTTCTGCAAGAAGGGCGAAGGCGGCCACTACGTCTCCGACGGCACCATCATGCTCGGCGGGAAAAGGCCGAACAACACGTCCGGTGGCCATCTCTGCGAAGGCTATACCCACGGTATCGCCATGGTGATCGAGAACGTGCGTCAGCTCCGCCACGATGCGGATGATAGTTGCCCGACCGGGCCCGACGGCAGGCGGCAGCACACCTACGATTATCGCGAGGGTGGTTGTCGCCAGGTGAAAAATGCCGAGGTATCGGCCAATCTTGGTTGGGCGATGCCCGGCACGGGATCGGCCATGGTGATGCGGAGAGGGTAGAGCACATGATATCCGCGCAATATCTCGGCATGCCGCTTGAGATCAATGATCTCGACCACGAGAACCTCACCTACTTCGCCTATTGTGCGAAGCATGATTTCCGCCTCCAGCGCTGCGCAGCGTGCAAGCTGCTCCGCTACCCACCGACAACGGCGTGCCCTTGGTGTTCGGAGCTGATTTCGGAATGGGTGTCGGTCGAGGGGCGCGGCATCGTGCATTCCTACACCGAAGTCCATCATGCCATTCAACCTGCTTTCAAGCAGCACACGCCATACCTCGTGTTGCTGGTCGAACTGGACACCCAGAGCGGCGTGCCGACCAAGGAAGAGGGGCTCCGCGTAATCGGCAATCTGGTGCGGCCGGACGGGGTACTCGCGCCGAAGGCCGAAGTCGAGCGGGTGGGCATCGGCAGCCGGGTGCGCATGGTTTTCACCGATGTCGCGCCGGGGCTGGCGCTGCCGCAATGGACGATTGACGAGACCGCGGCCGGCGGCACGCCGTGGAGATACCGCGGGTAGGGGAGCCCGGTCCGCGCGCGGCGACCGCGATGCCCTGCCAATCCGAGGTGACGCATGGACATCCAGACCAGTCCGAACCCGGTTGCCCGCGCCCGCGAGCTCGGGGCGGAGATCGTCGCCGCGGCCGACGAGATCGAGCGGACGCGGCGCATCCCCGAGGCGTTGCTGGAGCGACTGCATGCCTCGCGGTTGTTCCGCATGCTGCTTCCGCGCGCGGCGGGCGGCGACGAGACGGAGCCTACGATCTACGTGGCGGCGATCGAAGAACTCGCCCGGCACGACGCCTCGATTGCTTGGAATGTATTCGTCGCCAACAGTTCCTGCCTGATTGCCGCCTATCTCGAGCCTGCGGCCAATCACGCCGTGTTCGCTGATCCACGCAGCTTCGTGGCCTGGGGACCGCCAAACGCTTCGCGCGCGCGAGCGGTCGACCGAGGCTATCTTCTAACCGGCAAGTGGGATTTTGCCAGCGGCTGTCGGCAGGCCCGATGGATGGGCGCGCACTGCCATGTGCTCGAAGCGGACGGCGCGTTGCGGCTCAACCGCTTCGGCCGGCCCACGGTCCGCACGCTGCTGTTTCCGGCCGGCGAGGCGACCCTGCTCGACACCTGGCGGACGATAGGGCTGCGCGGCACCGCGTCGGACTCCTATAGCGTCAACGAGTTGTTCGTGTTCGAGACGTTCAGCTCGACGCGCGAGGACCCGACACTGCGCCGCGAGCGTGGTCCGCTCTATGCCTTCACCATGCAGGGCCTTTACGCGGTTGGCGTTGCAGGCGTGGGATTTGGCATCGCGCGCGCGATGCTGTCCGAATTCATCGCGCTGGCGTCCCGCAAGGCGCCGCGGGGCCTTGCCCGGCTCGCCGACAATGCGGTCGTGCAGGCCGATGTGGCACGCGCCGAAGCCCGGCTCTGTTCAGCCCGCGCCTATTTGATCGAAACGCTCTCCACGATCTACGCGAATGCCGGCAGTGCGGTGCCGATCGAGGTCGCCGACCGGGCCCGCGTGCGGCTTGCCTGCACCAACGCGATCCACGCGGCGGCCGAGGTGGCAGATTTCGCCTACAAGGGAGCGGGCGTCGACGCGATTTTTCCGGGCAGCCAGTTCGAGCGTCGCTTCCGCGACATGCACACGCTCTCGCAGCAGATCCAGGCACGCGGCGCCCATTTCGAGTCGGTCGGGCAGATCCTGCTCGGCGTTCCGCCCGAGGAGTTTCTTTGAGCGAGCCGTGATCAATGATCCCGGGAATCGCGTTCCGGGCCTTGCAGCGTGACACCGCCGTCGACCACCAGCACTTGGCCGGTGATGTAGCGGGCATGTTCGCTGAGCAGAAATTTCACGGCGTGGCCGACGTCCCAGCCGGTACCTTCCGTCTTCAGCAACGAGGCGTTGGCGCGTTGGGCGCGCGCAGCCTCGCTCATGCCGTTGCCGCGGGCGTAGACCATCGGCGTGTACATCGGACCCGGGCAGATGCAGTTGACCCGGATGTTGTCGCGGCCGTGATCGACCGCCATCGCCTGGGTTAGTCCGATCACGGCGGCCTTTGAGGTCGTATAGGTGGTCAGGCCGCGTGGCCGCAGTGCCGAGATCGACGAGATGTTGACAATCGCGCCGCCTTTGCCGGTCTTGATCATGGCGGGAATGGCGTGTTTGGAAAGCAGGAACATGGTTTCGACGTTGACCTGCATCACCCGCCGATATTCCTCGACCTTCTCGTCGACAACGCTGCCGCGGCTGCCGATGCCGACATTGTTGTCGAGGAAGTCGAGCCGATCCCAGCGGTCGACGGCGGCCTCGACCAGCCGTTTGCATTCGGCCTCAACGGTGACGTCGCAGGCCATAGCCAAGGCAACGCCCCCCTCGGCCTCGATCATTTCGACGGTGCGCGCGGCAAGCCCCGGATCGAGATCGGCCACCATCACCTTGGTGCCTGCGCGCGCCAGCAAGATCGCCGCAGCCCGGCCATTGCCGATACCGTCGCCCGCAGCACCCCCACCGCTGACGATTGCGACCTTGCCAGCCAAACCGGCATCCTCGCGGTGGTCTATGCGCGCTTCCGCCAATTGCCTCTCCACGGTCTCGCCTGACAAAAAATGCCCTAAACCGAAACGTCATGCCAATTCATCAAAGCACGGCGCGTTGATGTTGGGCTAGGCAGAAATCCGGGATGGGTCGATACCGCTACAAAACGTTTCGACAGTATCGTTCAAAGAGTGTCGTGCTCGACTGCTTTCGCGTCCAATGTTCAGCCAACCGGGCGGAGGATCCAGTAGTCGCCGAAAAGCGCCCTAACTATTACGCTATAAATTATGCCGAGCTGCCGGCTCGGTTTTGGGGTCCCGGTGTTGGAGGTCCAGAGGAAAATGTGACTTGCCCGGAACTAAACGAAGCTTCGATCACGCCGCGATATCCAACCGGATTGTAAAGAGGCCCTATGCCGTAACTCGGGAAGCGTGTGAGGTGTCGCCGTCAATGGTGATCGATACGTTAAGCGTGGGCCAAAAATGGGCGCGTAGTGCTCGGTAGCGGATATGGGTTGCCGTTATAGGTGAACGAAGCGCCGGGCTGGTACGTGTCGTACGCACCAACATAGCTGTAGGTCGTTTGCACGGGCACAGCGTGAGCGGATGTGCCAATACCTAGGCCCGCAATGACTGTGAAAAAATAACGCAGCATCATGATCGAATCCCCCCGTTGGGAAAGAAGCACTCCACCATCGCGCGCGGTTGAGTCAACGCGACGTACATAAATGACCGTCCGAAGGCATTCGTTGTCCAGCTTCGAGCTTTCACTTGCGCCTGTGCGGATCCCTGCGATCTGGATTAAGGGTCGAGCCTTCGAGCACGGGACGATCACGCGATCTTTGGCCTCTGATCGTTCTGGTATCATGCCCAGCGAAACTGGCGCGCAACTTGTGCCCGATATTAATCTTACCATTTGAAAAAGCCGTAAGTGGTTCCGCGTGTGGAGCTTTTCGGCTTTTTCTAGTTGGCGCGTGGGCGCTTTTATGTTTGGTTGGCTACCTTAAGGTTGTGTAGTTTTTTGTTTAACCATGAGGCAGATGTGACGAAATCATCGCGTAGACAATTCCTTGGAATCTCGGCCCGCACAGCGGGAAAGGTTGCGGCCACCGGCCTTGTTAGCCTGCCCATGCTTTCGTCCATGTCGAAGAAAGCCGATGCATTGGGGTGGGGCGGTTGGCATGACGATCCACACGCACCGAACGGTGGTGGTGGTAACGGAAAATGTTTCCTTCGCGGAACGCTCATTCAGACTCCCAACGGCGAAATTCCCGTTGAAGAGTTGAAGATTGGTACGCTCGTCGATACTCTGCGGGGGCCGCAGCCGGTCAAATGGATTGGGCGTCAACGGTTCGAGAAAGCCAGCCCATCCTGGCACTGGAGTGTTGCTCCGATCCGTGTCGCGCAGTTTGCCCTCAGCGATGAATACCCTCGTCGTGACTTATTCCTTTCTCCTCACCACAGCCTCTTCATGGACGGCCTTCTCATTCCGGTTGAATGGCTGGTGAATGGAAAAACAATCACGCTGACCGAAATGGATGATTGTGAGGCCATCGACTATTTCCATATCGAGTTGGAAACCCACGAAGTCGTCTTCGCGGAAGGGACGCCGGCTGAAACACTGTTGGTTGACAACGATCGCGAGCACTTTGGGAATTTCGTTCAATACGAACAGCTCTACGGAGACGGCAACGAAGACGCCATGAAGCCGTTTGCTCCGCGTCTCGAATATCAAGGTCCTGGTGGCGAATTAAACCGCCTGCTGCGATCGGCGGTTTCGCCGATTATCGATTCTCGAGATCCCATCCAGAAAGCCCGCGCTCGCATTGCGGCAAGGAGCGAGCTGGTTCTCAGTTAGCTGAACGGAAGAATCTAGTTGACGGCTCTGGCAATCGCGCCAGAGCCGTTTCGCATCCAAGTGCCGCTGCAAATGAACCGCCCCACCTCAAGAAAGGCACCTGGGCGATATTCAGACTGCCATCTTCATTTAGCTGCCTTCAGCCCTGGTCTACAAGCCGGCGAATGGCTTCGGGGCGGCCGGGAGGTATTGCCAGTCCATCGAGAGTCTGGTCGGTGCGTAGCTCCCGAAAGATCCTGTCGCAGGTCTGCGGGTGATTGCGATCACCTTTAAACAACGAAACGTTCTTCGGCCCGGCCTAATCAATGCTGCTGCATCAATGCTGCTGCCGAGCTTGTTGATCTTGGCCGAGATTGAGGCGGCTACGGCGACCAGGGCAATGAGCAGCAGGATTACTGTCGCCACTATGGAAAGGATGGTCATGACCGGCGTCCGCCGACCTGTGTGCATTGGGTGTGCACACTAAAAACCCGCCCCCAAAAAAGATCGGTCGTATGCGGGCCTAAGTGATTGATATGGTTTGGCTCCCCGGGCTGGATTCGAACCAGCGACCATTCGATTAACAGTCGAATGCTCTACCGCTGAGCTACCGAGGAACAGGCGAACAAAGGTTCGCGAGGGGGCAGCGTATAACAAAGCCTTTCGAGTTTGCAAAGGACCAAATCACCGGCTGTGCGCTGGGTGGAGGCGGGGCCGGAAAGCTTCTGCGCTACAATGATTTGTCGTCGTTTTCGCTCCTCGAGCTGACGGTGGCTGGAACCAGAGCCGTGCAATTCCGTCATACACAAGTGTGATGGACCGGGCCGCCAAATCGACTTAATCGGCCAAAAGGCTTGGTCTGCCGGGTTTCATGGGAGCTGATTCGATGCCAGCCATTGCGACCGACCTCCGCGCGGTACCTTCGATCGTCCCAAGCGACATTCCCGCCATGAGTGACGACGAATGCCTGCTTCGGCTAGCGCAAGCCATTGAAGCGCATGACACCGAGCATCTGGACGAGGTCGTGCAGCTAATCGCCCGGCTCGCCGTGGCGATCGAATAGGCGGCTTTTCCGCACCATCGGGAGCGGCCCAGCAAGAGGCGCCCGCATGTTGCGTTTTGCCGGCGCTTGTACCAAAGATGACGCGGTTTCAGCTCTTTCGGCGGCAACGCCGCATGCTCTCAGGGTCTTAAGCAATGTCCGGTTTTGCGACCGCGCGCCAGAAAATGGTCGATGGTCAGGTGCGTCCAAGCGACGTGACCGATATCCGAATTCTCGATGCCATGCTGGCGGTGCCGCGCGAGGCCTTCGTTCCTGAAAACAAGCAAGCTCTGGCCTATCTGGACCTCGATCTCGACGTCAGCGAAAGCGACGCAGCCAAGCGGTTCCTGATCAAGCCGGCGGTGCTGGCGAAGATGCTGCAGGCGGCTGAGATCAAGGAGACCGACCGCGTTCTGGTGGTCGGCTGCGCCACCGGCTACGCCGCCGCCGTGATCGCCCGATTCGCATCCGAGGTGACCGCAACCGAGAGCGATTCGACGCTTGCCGCGAAGGCACAGGCTTGCCTGGCCAGCAATGGCTGTGGAAATGTCACCGTCCGCCCCGCAGCGCCGGCCGATGGCGATGCGGCGAAGGCGCCCTACGATGTCATCGTGCTGAACGGCGCCACCGAAATCGTACCGGAGCGGCTCTACGGGCAGCTGCGCGATGGCGGCCGATTGGTAGGCGTTTTTGCCACATCACGGCCGGCGCGGGCCACCATCGTGACCGCTTCGCACGGCGATTTCGGTCACCGGACGCTGTTCGATGCCGCTGCCCCGGTGCTGCCGGGCATGGAACTTGTTCCGGCCTTCGTTTTCTAGCGTTTCGCCGTTTCCCCGCCCAATATTCGCCCTTCGTCGCCAGCTAAATCCTCTTCGAAATCAGAAGTGTGGCCCGTTTGCCCCACGTGAAGAGTTTCGACGGCGTTTGCTTGCGGGGTGGTTCCGTCCAGCCTACGTGCGGAATAAGGTGAGCCCGGACTCACTTCGAGTGAAGCGACGTTCGGTTAATAATCATGTGCAATCATGGTTGTGGGCCGGGCGAACCAAAATGATTGGATTGCTTGGGATGCGTGGGGTGAAGGCATTTGCCGGGGCTGCGGCTTCGGCCCTTCTATTAGTATGCATGGGCCCGATGCCCGTCTTGGCCGACACGATTGAGGCGGCTTTGGTGCGCGCCTATCAGAACAATCCGCAGCTCAATTCGCAGCGTTCGCAGGTGCGTGTCACCGACGAAAACGTGCCGCAGGCGCTGTCGGGCTACCGCCCGAAAGTCGCGGTCACCGCGAGCGCAGGCTACCAGTATACGGATACGCTGAGCACGCAGGGCGGTGACGCCAACAGGCTCGTGAGAACCGATATTCACGGCGCCAATCCGCCGCGCAGCGTCGGCGCGACCATCACGCAGACGCTCTTCAACGGCCAGCAGACCGCGAACAGAACCAGAGCGGCTGAAGGGCAGGTTTCCGGCGCGCGCGAAGCTTTGCGTGCACTCGAACAGACCGTCCTGCTCAGTGCCGCCACGATCTACATGGACTATCTGCGCGATTCGGCGATCGTCGAGGTGCAGAAGAGCAACGTTCGCGTGCTCGAGCAGACGCTGAAGCAGACGCGCGACCGCTTCAATGTCGGCGAAGTCACCCGCACCGACGTGGCGCAGTCGGAAGCGCAGCTCGCTGCCGGCAGGACGCAGCTCCTGACGGCGGAAGCCAATCTGGTGACAACGCGCTCGAACTTCCGACGCATCATCGGCAACGAGCCGGAAGCGCTCGCGCCGGGCTCGCCGGTCGACCGCTTCCTGCCGTCGACGCTGCCGGCCGCCGTCGAACTCGGCCTGACGCAAAATCCAAACGTCACCGCGGCGATGTTCGGCATCGACGTCAGCTATCTCCAGGTCAAGGTGGCCGAAGGCGCGCTGTTGCCGACGGTCACGCTGCAGGCCTCGGTGCAGCAGACCTATGAGCAGAGCCTGATTCAATACAGGTCGTTCGGCGCTTCCGCGGTCACGCAGCTTACGGTGCCGATCTATCAGGGCGGCGCCGAATATTCGCTGATCCGCCAATCCAAGGAAACGGTGGCGCAGCAGCGCCTCGTTCTCGACCAGACCCGCGACCAGACCCGTGCCAATGTGGTCACGGCATGGGGCCAGCTTGTCGCCGGCAAGGCGCAGGTGCAGTCCGCCCAGTCGCAGGTGTCGGCGTCCGAAATCGCGCTGAACGGCGTACGCGAGGAAGCCAAGGCCGGACAGCGCACCACGCTCGACGTGCTGAATGCCCAGCAGGCGCTGGTGAATGCGCGCGTCGCTCTCGTCACCGCGCAGCACGATCGCGTGGTGGCGTCTTACTCCGTGCTGAGCACGATCGGACGGCTGTCGCCGACCGTGATGAACCTGCCGACCACAGTCTACGACCCGAGCGTGCACTATCAGCAGGTGCGAGACAGCTGGGCTGGCGTTCGCACACCCGACGGACGCTGATATCCGAGTCAATTTCCGCACAGGCGGGATGAAATCGTCGCCCGGCGCCTGAAGCGCCGGGCGCTTTGCTTGCAATCAATTGTGGCGATGACGTACCTTTTCTGGGGCGAGCTGAGCGATTCGTGGCCTGCGTCTTTGCGTTTCGCGGACGCGCGTCGGGTCGTTTTGAGGGGAGCAGGGACTTGCGCGCGATGCCGCGGGCGGGCCTGATCTGGGGACAAGTCGGGCTTGTGCGATGAAAATCCCGGTCTGCATATCCGGAACCAGCAATTCCTTCGTGGCTTTGGTGTAAAATGGTTTGGATGTGGAGTCGGAGATGACGCAACCTGCAAAGGTCCAAGAGCCCTCGATGGAGGAGATTCTGGCGTCGATCCGTCGCATCATAGCCGACGACGAGGCAAAGCCTGCTGCTGCCGAGAAGGCCGCGAGCCCGGCGGCCGCCGCGAAGCCGGCCGTGATGAAGGATATCCCGCCATCGGCGATTGCGCCGGCGCCGAAGCCGGCCGCCGTACAGAAGCCGGCCCCGGCCCCGCCGCCACCTGCGCCCGAACCGGTCGTCAGCAACAATCAGGACGACATCGATGCGATGTTGGCGAGTCTCGATGCGGCGACGCCCGAGGCCGACATAAGGCCTGCGCAGCCCGAGCCTGAACCCGACGTGTTCGAACTCACCGACGAGATGGCATTGCCGGAGCCGGCGTCGGCCCACGCTGCGGCAACCTTCAGCAAGGTCGAACCGCAGGACGACATCGAATTCACCGAAGCCAAGGCGGCACGTCGCCAGCCGGCCTTTGAGCCGCCGTTCGAGACCGCTGCGCCGGCGCGGCCCATTTTATCGCATTCGACCGTCTCCGCCGTGGAGTCCGCCTTCAACTCGCTGGCCAATACCGTGCTGAGCAACAACGCGCGGACGCTGGAAGATCTGGTCAAGGAAATGCTGCGGCCGATGCTGAAATCCTGGCTCGACGACAATCTCCCGGGATTGGTGGAGCGGATCGTCAAGGCCGAAATCGAACGGGTGTCGCGCGGCGGGCGCTAGGCCCAAGGCTGCGTCGAGGCTGCCTCAAGACTGCGTCGAGGCCTCGGCAGGCGTCGATCGGGAGCCCCTTGTACCTTCAAACCGGCGTGACCCGGGCTCCCCGCTGCCCGGGACGTGAGTTGTCAGGTTGACTTGAGGCGCTGTGGCGGCTTTCTAGGGCCGGGCCCGGTGCGATCGCATCCAAACCGGGGCTACCACGTTGATTTGATTTACATTCTTTGAGCGAGCCGGCGACGGTTTCGCTCAAGGGCGCCCCCACCATTCCAATTGCAGTGCCATGATCGAGAAAAACTACCAGCCCGCCGATATCGAGAGCCGCATGTCCCGGATCTGGGAGGAGAGCGGCGCGTTCATGGCCGGCCGCCCCGAGCGAAAAGACGCCGCGCCGTTCACCATCGTGATCCCGCCGCCGAACGTGACGGGCTCGCTGCATATGGGCCACGCGCTCAACAACACGCTGCAGGACATTCTCTGCCGTTTCGAGCGCATGCGCGGCCGCGACGTGCTGTGGCAGCCCGGCACCGACCATGCCGGCATCGCCACCCAGATGGTGGTCGAACGGCAATTGATGGAGCGGCAGGAGCACCGGCGCGACCTCGGTCGCGTCAAATTCCTCGAGCGCGTCTGGCAATGGAAGGCCGAAAGCGGCGGCACCATCGTCAACCAGTTGAAGCGGCTGGGCGCCTCCTGCGACTGGTCGCGCGAGCGCTTTACGATGGACGAGGGCCTGTCGCGCGCGGTCGTGAAGGTGTTCGTCCAGCTGCACCGCGAAGGGCTGATCTACAAGGACAAGCGGCTGGTCAACTGGGACCCAAAGCTGGTGACCGCGATCTCTGATCTCGAAGTGCTGCAGGTCGAAGTCAAGGGCAGTCTGTGGTATCTGCGCTACCCGATCGAAGGCAAGATCTTCAGCCCCGACGATCCCTCGACGTTTGTCGTCGTGGCCACGACGCGGCCCGAGACGATGCTCGGCGATACCGCCGTTGCGATACATCCTGACAATGAGCGGATCGGGCACCTGATCGGCCAGCACGTCATCCTGCCGCTGGTCGGCCGCCGCATCCCGATCATCGGCGACGATTATGCCGACCCGGAAAAGGGATCGGGCGCGGTCAAGATCACGCCGGCGCACGACTTCAACGACTTCGAGGTCGGCAAGCGACACGGCCTGCCGCAGATCAACGTGTTCGATCGCGAGGGCTGCATGGCGCTCAACGAGAACGAGGACTACCTGCGCGGATTGCCCGAAGGCGCGCTGATGCTGGCGGAAGAACTGCACGGCGTCGAGCGTTTCGCCGCGCGCAAGACGATCGTGGCGCGGCTGGAAGACTTCGGCTTCCTGGAGAGGATCGAACCCAACACCCACGTGGTGCCGCACGGCGACCGTTCCAACTCGGTGATCGAGCCCTATCTGACCGACCAGTGGTATGTCGACGCAAAAACCATGGCGCAGCCGGCGATCGCGGCGGTGCGCTCGGGTGCGACCACCTTCGTGCCGAAGAACTGGGAAAAGACCTATTTCGAATGGATGGAAAACATCCAGCCCTGGTGCATCTCGCGCCAGCTCTGGTGGGGCCATCAGATTCCCGCGTGGTACGGCCCGGACGACAAGGTGTTCGTCGCCGAGACCGAGGAGGAAGCCGTCGGCAACGCGCTGGGTTACTACGTCGAGCAGGAAGTCATCACGGAAGAGCAGGGGCGCGAGATGGCGCAGGATCCTGCCAAGCGCGAGGGCTTCATCACGCGCGATCCTGACGTGCTCGACACCTGGTTCTCCTCCGGGCTGTGGCCGTTCTCGACACTCGGCTGGCCGGACGACACCCCGGAAGTGAAGCGCTATTACCCGACCAACGTCCTCGTCACGGGGTGGGACATCATCTTCTTCTGGGTCGCCCGGATGATGATGATGGGCCTGCACTTCATGAAGGAGGCGCCGTTCTCGACCGTCTACATCCACCGCCTGGTCCGTGACGAGAAGGGCGCCAAGATGTCGAAGTCGAAAGGCAACGTCATCGATCCCTTGGGCGTCATCGACGACTTTGGCGCGGACGCGCTGCGCTTCGCACTGGCGCGCGGCGCGGCGCACAGCCACGACATCAAGCTTTCGTCGCAGCTCGTCGAAACCAATCGCAATTTCGCGACCAAGCTATGGAATGCCTGCCGTTTTGCCGAGATGAACGGCTGCGCGCAGCCTGCGGACTTCGATCCGACGGCGGCGAAGCAAACCTTGAACCGCTGGATCGCACATGAGACTTCGCGCGCCACGCGGGAGGTGACCGAGGCGATCGAGGGCTATCGTTTCAACGATGCGGCCAATGCGATCTACCGCTTCGTCTGGAACGTCTATTGCGACTGGTATGTCGAACTCGCAAAGCCCGTTTTGATGGGCGAGGAGGGGGCCGCCAAGACCGAGACCCGCGCCATGACGGCCTGGGCGCGCGACGAGATCCTCAAGCTGCTGCATCCGTTCATGCCCTTCATCACCGAAGAGCTCTGGGCGGTGACGGCCAAGCGCGACGGCCTGCTGGTGCTGGCCGAATGGCCGCGCAAGGCGAGCGCGGTCACCGAAGAACAGATCGCTGCGATGGCGCTGGCAGGGCCGGGCGATCCGCTGATCGCGCCGGTGATGGCCGCGCTCGACGCCGGCGATTTTAGTGACCCTGCCGCCGAGGCCGAAATCGGCTGGGTGGTCGATCTCGTTACCGCCATTCGTTCGCTGCGCTCGGAAATGAACATTGCGCCGGCGACGTTGATCCCGCTGGTGCTGTCGGGTGCGTCCACGGAGACAAAAGAGCGCGCCCAGCGCTGGAACGACACGGTGAAACGTCTGGCGCGTCTGGCGGATATTTCCTTCGCCGATCGTTCGCCGGAAGGCGCAGTGCAACTGCTCGTGCGCGGCGAGGTCGTGGCGCTGCCGCTGAAAGGCGTGATCGATCTTTCGGCAGAGAAGGCCCGGCTCGACAAGGAAATCGTCAAGGCCGACGCCGACATCAAGCGGGTCGACGCAAAGCTCTCCAACGAGAAATTCGTGGCGAACGCGCCTGAAGAGATCGTGGAAGAGGAAAAGGAAAAGCGCGAGGCTGCGGTCGAGCGAAGGACGAAACTGCAGGAAGCGCTCGAGCGGCTGAAGAAGGCGTCCTGACCAGGGCGTTGAGCTATCCGCGTCATTGCGAGCGAAGCGAAGCAATCCATGGTCCCGCGCTGAAAGTATGGGTTGCTTCGTCGCTTCGCTCCCTTGCACAAACGCTTCGCGTTTGTCGCAGACAATGACGACTGAGATAGTCTGAGTCATCGTCGAGGGACCGATCGATGCTGGACCACGCTTCCATCACGGTTTCAGATTTCACTGCGGCCGAACACTTCTAAGACGCAATCAAGAGGCGCTCGACGTGATCAAGGTGGGCCGCAGGGACCGCTAGCTCGGCTACGGCGAACGGGCCGATGCGGTGTATCCCGACCGCGTCTACATTGCCATCTACCACGGCGCAAAGCCTGACGAGGCCACCAGCCGCCACTGGTGCTTCAAGGCAAAGTCGCGAAGTGAGGTCGAGGCGTTATGCCATCGGGCGGAGTAGCGCAGCTCGCTGAAGAGCAGCGAGGCTCCAATCCGCAGAAATGGGCACCGGAAGCTTGGCGTGCTGGCATGATCAGCGATATTCCGTCGCATATTTGCGAGCGATCTCATTGACCTGGTCTTTTGTGAGCTGCTTTGGCGGCACGCCTGGCGGATTGCAGGTTTCCCGGAAAAAACCGTCCAGACCCGGAGGCGCGACAATCCAGAGCAGCAGCAATTCGCGATCGGGATTTGCGAAGCCGTGCCAAGCGTTCTTGGGAATGAATATCGTTCCACCCTTCTCGAAGGGATGACGTACGTCGTTCAATATGAATGTTCCGCTTCCGTCTAAAATGTAGAAAGCTTCGTCCCCCTCAAAGTGTCTGTGGATCGGAATGCCAGCACCAATGGGTACCTGCTGGGTGCCGCAGGCCACATTCTTGGAGCCTTTGACAGGATCAACCTTGATGATGATCTTGCCGGGATTACGGTAGTGAACGAGATGTTCGCCCTCGGCTGCGCCCAGCACGTATCCTTGCGCCTCGGTCTGAGCTCCCACTTCCGCTGCTGATTTCGACATCCGTCCCTCCCAGATTGCAGCGGGGCGCATTCTAACTGGATCGCCAAAATCAACAATGTCCGAGTGAGTCACCAACAGATCTGACGGCTCAGCTGCGGGAATCCCCTGTAGCCGACGTCAGCGGCCGCCAGTTCCCACTGCTGCGCCGGTCCTATTTCACCTTGTCCTGCGACACATCCATGATCATGCGCGCCGATAGATAAAGCCGCGGCACGATGGACTCCAGCTTGACGTATTCGGCGTCGTTGGAGTGGGCGCCGTAGCCGCTCAGGCCAAAACCCTCGATGACGGGTGCGGTGGTTTTCAGCGCGGCGAAGGCGGCGTCGGTGCCGCCGCCGGTGGCGACGTCGAGCACCTTCAATGGCAGCCCGAGTTCTTCGTAGATGGCGGTGCCGTGAGCAGCAAGCCGGCGCGAGGCGGGCGTGGCTTCCAGCGGCGGGCGGCGGATCTCGAAACGGAGCTGCACCTTGGCGTCGGGAATCCGTTGCGCCTTCACGCGTTGCTGCAGCGTGGCTTCCAGCTCGGTGAAATCGGACACCTTCAGCGCCCGTGCGTCGCCTTGCGCGATAGCCTGTGCCGGGATCACGTTGCGGTTGGTGCCGGCCTGCGAGACCGTCCAGTTCAGGCTCAGGCCCTGGTCGCGCCGCGACAGGTCGCTCAATTGCAGCAACTGGTGGGACAGCTCGTAGAGCGCATTCACGCCCCTGTCCGGCGCCGAGCCGGCGTGCGAGGCCTTGCCGTCCACCGTCAGGTATGCCGCGCCGATGCCGCTGGTGGCCAGGCGCAGGCGGCCGTCCTCGCCGCCGCCTTCGTAGGAGAACACGGCGTCCTGTTCGCGCGCCATGCGGGTGATGGTGCTGCGAGAGCCCGGTGAGCTGATCTCCTCGTCGCCGTTGATCAGCACGGTCAGCGTGCCGTAATCCCTGAACTTCAGGGTTTGCAGTATCGCTACCGCGTGCAGGATGAGGGCCACGCCCTGCTTGTCGTCGGCGATGGCGAGCCCATAGGCGCGCTCGCCGTCGATGCGGAAGGGTTGATCCTTCAGCAGGCCGGGCAGGTAGACGGTGTCCATGTGGGCGATCAGCATGATCCTCCTGTTGCCGGTGCCCTTGAATTCGGCGTGCACCATGGCGCCTGGCTTCTCCGGCGTGTCTTCCATCCGGTAGACGTCGGTCGGCTCAATGATCTCGACCTTGCCGCCCAGCCGGCTCAGGCGTTCGCCGATCAACGCCGCCAGCCGGGCCAGGCCCTCGGCATCCTTGCTGCCGGATTCGATGTTCACGAGATCGCGCAGCGTGTCGAGCAGCGGGGTCTTTTCCTGCTGCGCCAGTTCGTGGATGCGAGCGTCAGGCGCGGCCCGCGACGGCACGGCTGACAAGGCGAGCGCGCAGGCGGCGATACAGGCGAGGGCGAAATGCCGAGGGAACCGGACGAGACGCGACATGGGTGGTCCTTTCAAATGACGGCCACAATATTGATGGGGCGCTCGAACGGAAATCGAGACAGTGCCGGACCCGGTTGATAGTAACCGAAAGCTGGCGCCTGCTTCAAACGTTCGAGCGTTCCGGTACACCGGCGACCGCGGCGGCGGGCGCATCACGGATTATCTCCCGCATCGCCAAACCTCGCGTGCTATCGTTCCAACTATCGAAAATATTGGCCCCAGCCCGGGACGGAGCTGCCATGAGCCGGCGTGAATTCATCGACGTTCTTGGGGGCGTCTCCATCGCCTCGTCGCTCGTCTTCCCTGATGCGCGTGGGCAGGAATTGAGGTCTATCGAGCGGGCTTTCCAGCAACGTCTCAACTCCAACAGGATATTCTGAACATGTCGACGCTGACCGCGCGTGGCGCGTGCCTGCTGTGGAAGCCGGAATTGATCTGGCTGAATGCCGTTTCCGACGCCATGGTCGCCGTCGCCTTTTTTACTACCGCATTCGTCCTCGGGTTCTTCGTGTGGCGCCGCCGCCGCGATGTCATGTTCCGCGGCGTATTCTGGACATTCGCCGTCTTCGCCGCGGTCTGCGGGCTGACCCGCTTGCTTTCGATCCTCACCTTGTGGGTGCCGGCCTACGACATCGAGAGCCTTACCAAAGGCTTCCTGGCGCTGATATCGGTTGCGATCACGGCGGCATTGCTGCTGCTGCTGCCGCGGATCCTGGTGCTGCCGACGCGCGTACAACTTCAGCAAGCCAATGCGGCGCTTGAGGAGGAAATCCGGAACCGGCGCAAGGCCGAGGCCATGGTCAAACGTTTTCAGGAGATAGAGGCCAACGAGGCCCAGGTCCGGCAAGCGCAGAAGATGGAAGCTGTCGGCCAGCTCACCGGTGGCGTTGCGCACGACTTCAACAACATTCTGACCGTGATCACCGGAACCATCGAAATCCTCGGCGAGGCGGTCAGGGATCGTCCGCAGCTCGTCCAGATCACCGACATGATCAGCGCCGCCGCAGCGAGGGGCGCCGACCTGACGCGGCATCTGCTGGCCTTTGCCCGCCGACAGCCGCTGCAGCCGCGCAACACGGACGTCAACGCCCTGGTCATCGATGCCGCGCGGTTGCTGCGACCGACCCTCGGCGAGCAGGTCGAAATCGAATCGATGCTGGCGCACGATTCCGCGCCGGCCCTGATTGATCCCAGTCAGCTCTCGACGGCGATCCTCAACCTCGCACTGAATGCGCGCGACGCCATGCCTGATGGCGGCAAGCTGACGCTCGAAACCAGGAATGTCGTGCTCGACGAAAACTACCCCAGCATGACCAGCGAGATTAAGCCGGGCAACTACGTCATGATCGCGGTGAGCGACACAGGGGAGGGAATCCCGGGCAGTCTGCTCGACAAGGTGTTTGAGCCGTTCTTCACCACCAAGGAGGTCGGAAAGGGATCGGGGCTGGGCCTCAGCATGGTCTACGGCTTCGTCAAGCAGTCGAACGGACACATCAAGATCTACAGCGAAGAGAGCCATGGCACCACCGTGAAGCTTTATTTGCCGGCGGCAGCGGGTGTGCCGGACGCGCTGGCCGCCGAGGCTGGCATCTCGGGGGGCGAACATGGCGGCGAATCCATCCTGATTGTCGAGGACGACGCGCTGGTCCGCGAATACGTCGTGACGCAGATCAGCCGTTTCGGGTACCACACCATGGCCGCCGGCAATGCCGCCGAGGCGCTGGCGCTCATCGATGGTCCCGAACGCTTCGATCTGCTGTTCACTGACGTGATCATGCCCGGCGGACTAAACGGCCGTCAGCTCGCAACCGAGGCGCTGAAACGGCGTCCGGAACTCAAGGTGCTTTATACGTCCGGCTATACCGAGAATGCCATCGTCCATCATGGCCGCCTCGACGCCGGCGTGCTCCTGCTGCCGAAGCCCTACCTCAGCTCCGATCTCGCGCGGATGATCCGGATCGCGCTGGCGTCGTGAGTTCTTGCGGAGGGAGGCGCTCCCTTGATCGAACGAGTGGCGTAGGGCGAGCCCCAACACCAGACCGGCATCAGCCGATGAGGTGGGTCGGCTCCGGGTCACTCGCGTCGGTCTGACCGCGTACCGACGACTTCCGCTCTACTCCTATAGACAGACATCGTTACCGTGCGCCGGCATGTCTCAAATGTGCCCCAAATACAGACTCACGCGCTGCAGCAAGCAGGTGCTATTCGATCACCTGGTCGGCTCGCACCAATATGGAGGTGGGCATCGTTCGAATGTCGAGGGCTCGGCTTCAGGTCACCACAAGATGTAGCTGGGACAACAGCCCGAGACCCAGTACCGGCGAAAAGCTGTCCCTCTAACCAGCAAAGGTAGTAGAGGTTGGTCCATGTCAGACCTTGGACAAACTCGACGTTCCACGCTTCTCGACGCTGCCTGGCGGACAGCATACCGCGTCGGTTTCCCGCTTGCCCGCATCTGGTGGCGACTGCGGCACCAGCAGCATGAAGGGGCACTTGTGGCTGTCTACGTCGGTCAGGCGCTGCTGCTGGTGCGCTCGTCGTATAGGATCGAGTGGAACTTCCCCGGCGGCACTGTCCGGCAGGGTGAGACGCCCGAAGTAGCGGCTCGCCGCGAGCTGGCAGAAGAGATCGGCCTCGCCGGAGCATTCCCGCTGGTCGCCGTGGGCGACGCCCAGGGCCTCTGGGAAGGGCGAAAAGATAAAGTGCATTTCTTTGAACTACGACTGGATCGGCTGCCCGAGCTACAGCTCGACAACCGCGAGATCATCTGCGCACGGCTGATATCGCCGAGCGAGTTGCGCGGCATGGCGCTGACCGGGCCGGTCGCCGTCTATCTTGGCAGGACGATTGCGCCGGGCTCCCATTCAGAGTGACCGCGCAACGCTACTCAGCTCCGATCTCGCGCGGATGATCCGGATCGCGCTGGCGTCGTGAGTTCCTGCGCCATCACGGTGGCAGCGCACTTAATTCATCTTCCGACCAGGGCTGTCACCGTATTTCCGCACCGTAATTCCCAGTTGACATCGCGACCGGGCAGGGGCGCGTCACTAAACCCGAATTTAATGGAAACGATGGGGAGCGAAACCCACCTGCTGGTTGTGTAACGGTCTTTGCATAACCGCTCGAAAGGACAAAGCCATGAAAGTCGCAATGTTAGCGTTGGTTGTCGCGTCAATGCTCTCAAGCACATATGCATTCGCAAATACGGCGCATCATGAACCGTTGGTCAGAAGCTATCCCATGCACAGGTATGCTGCTCCAGTCGTCGTCCTGCATCCGAATAACGGCAATCCGAACGGAAATGCGGATGGTCTGACCACGTTGAGTGGCACTGGCGATTCTCAGTTCGGCGGCACGTCGGCTGGCACCAGCGGCTACAACTAGGTGCGGAGTAACAACAAGGACGAAGCCGGTCTTGCTTTGTCCCCGCATACGCGGGCAGCTTGTTGTGGTGTGAACTGCCGCGTCGTCCTAAGGGCCGGCGCGGCTTTCCGTTCATTGATCCCTGACGGCGAGGGCGAAGAGTATTCTGTCGCTTTAGCCTAAAGGTACGCTGTCTTTGTCATTGCGAGGAGTGAAGGCGACGAAGCAATCCATGGCTCCGCTTGCTGAAGCATGGATTGCTTCGCTTCGCTCGCAATGACGGCTTCACGGGCACGGGCGGCCTTTGGTCAAAACGGCTTGCTCCAAAACCTGGATCCCTTCAACCCGTAGCGCCACGGCAGATCGGCTGCTTTGGTAATTCCGATCCGCACGCCGGCGACGATCTCGGGTTTGGCGAGCCGCGCGTGCAGGGCGAATGGCGGCTGATCGAGCGGCAGCTCGCTGTGCTTGATGGTGATGCCGAGCGCCTCGCAGAGCTTGCCGGGCCCGGAACACAGCGCGCGTTCCTCCTGCAGGCCGCGGCGGCGGCGCATCGCCGGCAGACCGTGGGTCGGCTGCAGCGCGCGGATCAGCACGGCGCTGGCCGAGCCTGCCTTTTCGCAGACGAAATTCACGCACCAATGGATGCCGTAGGAGCGGTAGACATAGGCAAAACCCGGCGGGCCGAACATCACGAGGTTGCGCGGCGTCGGCCCGTTGAAGGAATGCGCGGCCGGCTCGGTGTGATGATACGCCTCGACCTCGGTGATGATGCCGCCGACGCCGTCGACCAGCAGCGTCGTTCCGATCAGGCCGGGCGCGACCTCGTGGACGCTGCGGTTAAAAAACGAGCGTTTCAGCGGCTTGCCGAGGCGGGGGGCGGCGGCATAGGCCCTATCAGGATTTTGAGCCATTTTCAGGTGGGAATCACGGCGGAACGGAGTGAAAACTGCCAATATCTTGCACGTTTCTGCTAGCCTCAGCGAGTCTTCCGCAATCCGATTGCGGCGTTCCGCAATCGGATTGCGGTCATCCGGGTTGCGGCCACCAGCGACACGGATTAGCTAAGTGTTTCTCGCAATATCCGGACTTAAAATGGTCGTCCTCGTCGATACCGTCTCCGTAAACCAGGTGCGGCCGCGTCACCCCGAAAAGGTGAACCGGCCGGATGCGCTGTCGCCTCCGAAGCCCGACTGGATCAGGGTGCGCGCGCCGAACACCCGTGGCTATGCGGACACGCGAAAGATCGTCAAGGAGAACGGCCTCGTCACGGTGTGCGAGGAGGCGGGCTGCCCGAACATCGGCGAGTGCTGGGACAAGAAGCACGCCACCTTCATGATCATGGGGGACACCTGCACCCGGGCCTGCGCGTTCTGCAACGTCAAGACCGGCATGCCTGGCGCGCTCGACACCGCCGAGCCGGAACATGTGGCGGAGGCGACCTTCAAGCTCGGGCTCGCTCATGTCGTGGTGACCTCGGTCGATCGCGACGATCTCGCCGACGGCGGCGCCGAGCATTTTGCCCAGACGATCCGCGCCATCCGCGCGCGTTGCCCGACTACCACCATCGAAATCCTGACGCCCGACTTCCTGCGCAAGGAAGGCGCGCTCGAAGTGGTCGCGGCGGCAAAACCCGACGTGTTCAACCACAATCTCGAAACCGTGCCGTCGCGCTATCTCACGGTGCGTCCCGGCGCGCGCTACTTCCATTCGATCCGACTGTTGCAGCGGGTCAAGGAAATTGATCCGACGATCTTCACCAAATCAGGCATCATGGTCGGCCTCGGCGAGGAGCGCCACGAGGTGTTGCAGGTGATGGACGATCTGCGTTCGGCCGAGGTCGATTTCCTGACCATCGGGCAATATCTGCAGCCGACCCGCAAGCATCACGCCGTCATGCGCTACGTGACCCCGGATGAATTCGGAGGGTATGAGAAGGTCGCCTACACCAAAGGATTTCTGATGGTGTCGGCGAGCCCGCTGACGCGCTCGTCACACCACGCGGGCGAGGATTTTGCCAGGCTGCAGGCGGCGCGCCTGGCTCGGGCCCGCTAGCCTCGGATCGAACCAATGCAACGGGTTCTTGTCATGGGATCGTCGGGGTCCGGCAAGTCGACATTCGCTCGACGGCTGTCGGAAATTGCGGGCCTTCCCTTTGTTTCGCTGGATGCGCTGTACTGGAAGCCCGGCTGGGTCGCTTCCGACAATGCCGAGTTCGGACAGCGCGTGGCAGAAGTCGCGCGCCAGCCGCGATGGGTCATGGACGGTAACTTCACCAACCACGGCGCGGGCGAATTGCGCCGCCATTCCAGCGACACCGTGATCTGGTTCGACCTGCCGCGCCGGAGCTGCATGCTCGGCATCATGAGGCGGATCGCCAGCAGCTATGGCCAGGTCCGTCCGGAAATGGCCGAGGGCTGTCCGGAGAGATTCGACCTGGAATTTTTTCGTTATGTCTGGACCTATCGCCGGCAACAGCGGCCGAAGCTGTTGACCTATTTTCAGGAATTGCGCGCCGATCAATCGTTTGTCCGCTTCACCGACCGGACGCAGGCGAACGACTATCTCAACGCTATCGCACTGGAGCAGAACCGGGCGAGTATCCACTGATGCCGCGCTTTTCCAGCAAGCGCCGGGTTCATCACACCGCCTCGCAGATGTTCGATCTGGTCGCCGACGTCGAGCGCTATCCGGAATTCGTGCCGCTGTGCCAGTCGCTGCGGATACGCCAGCGCACGCCGAAGCCTGATGGTACCGAAGTCATCGTCGCCGACATGACCGTGTCGTTCAAGCTGGTGCGGGAATCCTTCACCAGCCGGGTGACGCTGGACCGGCCGAACCTGAAGATCCTGGTCGAATATCTGAAGGGCCCGTTCAGCAATCTCGAAAACCGCTGGACCTTCGAGCCTCGGTCCGAAACCGACTGCGACGTCGGATTCTTCCTGTCCTATGAATTCAGGAGCCGGATGCTGGCGATGCTGATGGGGACGATGTTCGACGCCGCGTTCCAGCGCTTTGCCGCGGCGTTCGAGAAGCGTGCGGACGCGATCTATGGGAAGGGCGGGGCGGTATTAGGCAAAACCAGCTAGACGTCGGCGAAGTCGGCGCGGTCGGCCAGCCTCTGCGCGGCGTTGTCATAGTGCTTGCGGGCTTTTTCGCGCGCCGCGACGGGATCTCCGCGCTTGATGGCCTCGACCAGCCGCGCCTGCTCCTCGATCGCGACCGCGGCAAGCTCCGTCGCCTTGGTATTTTTGACAGCGACCGATCGAAGTTTTTCGGCGATCTGGCTGTCGATCATCACGATGAAATTGAGGGCGTGTTCGTTGTCCGCGACCTTGGCGATGGCGTGGATCAGTTGACGCTCGGCTTCGAAGTGACGCTCGGCGCCGTGATCACTGTCGCCGATCGCGTCCCGCATCTCCTTGAGAATGGCCTCCATGCGGGCGATGTCGCGGTTGGAGCGCGCCTGCGCCGCATCCGCCGCGGCCTCGCTGACGACACCGTTTCGCAAACGTAGCAGCTTCAACAGCTCCTTGCGTTTTTTGAAGCATTCCGGGCTGATCCGAAACGCCGTTCGTTCCTGCGGCTGGGAGATGAAGGCGCCGACGCCGACGCGGCTCTGGACGATGCCGTCGTATTTGAGCTGCGAGATCGCTTCTCGCACGACCGTCCGCGCCACGCCGAACTCGGTCGCCAGCGCTTGCTCGGACGGCAGGCGATCACCGGGCCGAAGTTCGCCGGCGTGCAGGGCACCGGTCAGGCTGGCAACAATCTCCTGTGGCAATGAAGGGGTGCGCTCGAGGGATTTGAACTTCACCTGACTGGTCCTGTCCTGATGGCGGCGCCGCCCTCAACCCGCCGTTGCGATCTACGCCTATTAACAGCCATATCGAAACAAGGCGTGCCGCGCAAATTGGATCAAGGTTGTCAGACAGCCTGCGAGCGTGGTAGCCGGGCGGAAATAGAACGCGGCGCAGCAGAATTGCCAAAGCGAATGCCAGAAAGCCCAAGAGACCGCTAGCCCAGATCGGAAGGCCGGAAATGACGACATTCGAACGCGTTGGCTTTATCGGCCTCGGTGGAATGGGACGAGGGTTGGTGAAGAACCTCGTCGCCAAGGGCGTGGCGGTCACCGCCTACGACCTCAATCCGGCTGCCGTGGCGGCCGCCAAATCGTTTGGCGCGACCGCTGCCAGTAATATTCAGGAAATCCGCGACAATTGCCGCATCATCATGATTTGCGTCAATGAGGCCGAGGACGTTGAAGCGCTGATGGTCGCTCCCGACGGACTGCTTGCCGGCCCGGCGTCGGGGTTCATCATCGTGGACCACACCAGCCCGCAGATGGTCGCGAAGCTCGACCGGATGGTGCGGGAGACCGGCGGGCGCTACGCCGAAGCGCCGATGACGCGAACCCCGAAACACGCCGATATCGGCAAGGTCAACGTGCTGTTCGGCGGCGAACGCGACCTGCTCGACGACCTCAGGCCCTATTTCGAGCTCTATGCCGAAAACATTTTCCACATCGGCCCGCTCGGGCACGCCATCCGCCTAAAACTCATTCACAACTATATCGCCTTCGCCAATGTCGCGGCGTGGTGCGAGGGGTTTGCGCTGGCCGCAAAAGACGGGCTCGATCTCTCGCAGTTGATCAGCATCATTTCCGCCGCCGGCGGCAAGAGCGGCATGCTCGATCTCTACGGCCAGGCCACCCTCGACGGCGACTTCACGCCGCTGATGTCGCTGGCGAACGCCCGCAAGGACGTCCGCTATTACGCGCGCTGGCTGGAGGATGCAGGCTTGCCGGGCTTCATGGCGGAAGCGGTGCACCAGACCTACAGGCAGGCGGCGCTGCTCGGGCATGACGGCGAGTCCTGCACTGCCGTCATCAAGGCCTATGAAGCCGTCACCGGCGTGGAGGCGCGCGTAGGGCCGAAACCGGAGCGAAAATGACCCGCGGAATAGCTGATCGCGCAGGAATCCGGTTGCTGCTACCGACGGCATTCTCTAAGCCGGGTTCAAATCCGTAATCCCCTGGTGGAAGGACGAGGCAATGGACGCAAATCTTCGAACCGGTGGCCATATTCTGATCGAGCAGCTTGCGCTGCACAACGCCGACACCGTGTTCGGGGTGCCCGGCGAGAGCTTCCTCGCCGCGCTCGACGGCATGTACCAGAGCCAGCGCGTGCGGTTCATCAACGCCCGGCATGAGGGCGGCGCCGCCATGATGGCGGATGCCTATGGCAAGCTGACGGGCCGCCCGGGCATCGCGTTCGCCACGCGCGGGCCCGGCGCCACCAATGCGTCGGCCGGCGTTCATGTCGCGTTTCAGGACTCGACGCCCATGATCCTTTTGCTGGGTCAGGTCGGGCGCGACATGATGGAGCGCGAGGCGTTCCAGGAAATCGACTATCGCCAGATGTTCGGGCCGATGACGAAATGGGTCGCCCAGATCGACGATGCGCGGCGAATTCCGGAGTTCATCTCGCGCGCCTTTTTCACCGCTACCTCGGGCCGGCCCGGTCCTGTTGTGCTGGCGCTGCCGGAGGACATGCTCACCGACACCGCCGATGTGCCGGATGCGCCGCCCTACACGCCGCTTCCGATCGCGCCTGACGAGGGCGCGCTGCGGCAGTTCCATGCGCTGCTTTCGGAGGCGAAGAAGCCGTTTTTGATCGTCGGCGGTGGTGGATGGAGCGATCAGGCCCGCCGCGATCTCGAGGCGTTTGCAGCAGCGCATGAAGTGCCCGTCGGCGTTTCATTTCGCTGCCAGGACTATTTTGACAATCTGCATCCCTGCTATGGCGGCCATATCGGCATCGGGCTCGACGCGAAGATCGCCGAGCGGATCCGCACCAGCGATATGGTGATCGCGCTGGGCGCGCGGTTGGGGGAGGCCACTACAGGCGGCTACACGCTGTTCGATATTCCGAAACCAAGACAGCCGCTGGTTCACGTCTATCCCGATCCCGAGGAGATCGGCCGCGTCTATTCGCCGACACTCGGCGTGGTCGCGAGCAGCGCGGCCTTTGCGGCGGCGATCAAGCGGCTGGAGCCGAAGCATCGATCGCGCGCCGACCATGTCAACGCGGCGCATGCCGACTATCTCGGATTCGCCGAGCCAACGCGCTCGCCCGGCGACGTGCAGCTTTCGCAGATCGTCCGCGGTCTGAGCGATCGCTTGCCCCACGACACCATCATCTGCAACGGCGCCGGCAATTATGCTGTCTGGGTGCATCGGTTCTGGCGCTATCGGCAATATCGCACCGAGCTCGCGCCGACCTCGGGTTCGATGGGCTATGGCCTGCCTGCGGCCGTCGCCGCCAAGCTGCAACATCCGGAGCGGACGGTCATTTGCTTTGCCGGCGACGGCTGCTTCCAGATGACCGGGCTCGAGTTCATGACCGCGGTCGAGAACCGGCTGCCGCTGATCGTGATCGTCTGCAACAACGGCATGTACGGCACCATCCGGATGCATCAGGAGCGGGAGTATCCTGGCCGCGTCTCCGGCACCGATCTCGCCAATCCCGACTTCGCAGCACTTGCACGCGCCTGCGGTGGTTTTGGCGCCCATGTCGAGCGCACCGAAGATTTTGCCCGGGCTTTCGATGAGGCCGTTGCCTCGGGGTTGCCTTCGATCATCGAACTCACGATCAGCCCCGAGGCGCTAACCCCGGTAGCTTCGCTGAGCGAAACGCGCGCCAAGGCTTTGGCCGCGCAGGGTTGATTAAGTCCGCGTCGGCCGGCGCCGTTTGACGGCGCTGCGCCGCGGCGTACGCGCCACCCGCGGTCGCAGCCGGCCCATCGTTTCGCGCCGCGGCTTAGCGGGCGGCTGCGGGCCCCGCGCCAGCTCCATCAGCATGCGCAGCGCTTCCACCACGGAGCGCTGGCGCACGGTAGTGCGGCCAATGGCGCCAAAACGGAATTCGCGATGCAGGATCTTGCCGTCGCGCGAGGCAACCGCGAAATGGACCAGGCCGACCGGCTTGCCCGGGGTGGCGCCACCGGGACCGGCAATACCGGTAATGGATACCGCGAGATCGACGCCAGCCTTTTCCAAGGCGCCGATCGCCATCGCGGTCGCGGTTTCCTTGCTGACCGCACCAAAGGTTGCGAGCGTCGTGGCCTTGACGCCGAGCATGGTGCGCTTGGCGTCGTTGGAATAGGTGACGAAACCGCGGTCGATCACGTCTGACGAGCCGGGAATGTCGGTAAGCGCGCCGGCGACCAGACCGCCCGTGCAGGACTCCGCCGTCGCGATCGTCAGCTTGCGCATCCGGCACAGATCGAGCAGCGAGCGGGAGAGGGCGCGCGCATCGCTGCCGCTCATCTTACTCGCTCCAGCCCTTATCAGACCAAGGCAGACGAATGGTGGCGCTCGCGGTCGCGGCGATGCCTTCCTCGCGGCCGGTAAAACCGAGCCGTTCGCTGGTCGTTGCCTTGACGGCGACGCGCGAGATGTTGAGGCCGGTAATCTCGGCAATGCGGGCGCGCATGATATCGCGCAGCGGCCCGATCTTGGGGCGCTCGCAGATCATGGTGACTTCGAGATTGGCGATCCGGCCGCCGCGCGCGGTGACACGATCGACGGCATATTTGAGGAACTTGTCGGATGCCGCGCCCTTCCACTGCGGGTCAGTCGGCGGAAAGTGCGAACCGATGTCGCCGTCCGCCAGGGCGCCTAGAATGGCGTCGACCAGGGCATGCAGGCCGACGTCGCCGTCGGAATGGGCGAGGAAGCCGCGTGTATGCGGCACGCGTACGCCACAGAGCATCAAATGGTCGCCGTCGCCGAAGGCGTGCACGTCGTAGCCGGTGCCGGTCCTGATGTCGCCGAGCTGGGCGGAGAGACGGGCTTCCTCGCGAATGAAGTCTTCTGGCGTCGTCAGTTTCATGTTTGCAGGATCGCCTTCAAATGTCGCTACCGTCAATCCCGCCCATTCCGCGAGCGCCGCATCGTCGGTGAAATCGCTGCGGCCATCGCGCGCGGCTCGGCGATGGGCATCGAGAATCACATCGAAGCGAAACGCTTGCGGCGTCTGCGCGATTCGCAGCCGTGCGCGTTCGGGCGTCGCCTCGACGTCGCCGGTATCGCCGACTTGCTTGATCGTGTCTGTGACCGGGATCGCAGGGACCGCCGCGCCGGTGCGGCCGGCGGCATCGATCGCGCGCGAAATCACCGCGGGCGTTACGAAAGGCCGCGCGGCGTCGTGGATCAGGACGATGTCGGGCTTCTCCGCCGCGAGCGCCTCGAGACCGGCATGCACCGAAGCCTGACGCGTCGCGCCGCCATTGGTGGGCGGCTGGTAGCGTAGTCCCGCGACAGCCTCGTTGAAGATCGCGGCGTCATCGGGATTCACCACCGGCTGCACGGCAAACACGTCCGGATGCCGGCAGAATGCCTCCATGGCGCGGAAGATCACCGTCTGTCCGCCGATCTCGCGATATTGCTTGGGCCCCCCAGCGCCGGCGCGAAGCCCGCGGCCGGCTGCGACGAGGATGGCTGCGGTGCGCTCAGGTCTGGGCATCTGGACTCAAATACGAACGAATCGGGGTTGAGGGGGAGGGGCTCGGGCCGCGCTGGCGCACAGCCCTTACCATGTCGAATACGGAAAATAGAGTGATTCCGATCACCTGTGGGAAAAGCGGTTTTTGTTGCAGTGCACTTGCACAAATGATAGATCTGTCTAAAGTGTAGGCAAGAAGCTTGACTGCCCAAGATTTGTGCTCACAATATGCGCCGACGGTTGCAATGAAGCCGCCGCCCTAACCATGAGAACGACGTGACCGGCCCGGAAAGCTCACGCTCTAAGCCATTGAAAATAGGCGGGATTGCTGTCGCCAACCGGGTTCTCCTGGCGCCGATGTCCGGCGTCACCGACGCCCCCTTTCGACGTCTTGCCGGCACCCTCGGCGCCGGACTGGTCGTTTCAGAGATGACTGCCAGCGACGAACTTGTCCACGGCAGGCCGATGTCGCTTTTGCGCTGCGAGACGGCCGGTGTCGGGGCACATGTCGTTCAGCTCGCAGGTTGCGAGGCGCATTGGATGGCGGAGGGCGCACGGGTTGCGGAAGCGGCCGGCGCCGACATTATCGATATCAACATGGGTTGTCCGGCGCGTCATGTCACCGGCGGTCAATCCGGCTCGGCGCTGATGCGCGATCTCGATCATGCGCTCACACTGATCGAAGCCACGATCGCGGCGGTGAAAGTGCCGGTGACGCTGAAGATGCGGCTCGGCTGGGACGATCGCTCGCTCAACGCGCCCGAACTGGCGCGCCGCGCGGAACATGCCGGCGTGCAGATGATCACCGTGCACGGCCGCACGCGTTGCCAGTTTTACAAGGGCTCGGCCGATTGGGCCGCCGTGCGCGCGGTCAGGGACGCGGTCTCCGTGCCTCTCGTCGTCAACGGTGACATTACTTCATTCGAGAAGGCCGTCCAGGCGCTGGAAGTGTCGGGGGCGGATGCCGTGATGATCGGGCGTGGTGCGCAGGGTCAGCCGTGGCTGCCGGGACAGATCGGCCGCCGGCTCGAAACCGGACAGGCGGAGACGGCGCCGTCGCTCGCCGAACAACTGGCGCATGTGCGCGCGCTCTACGACGAAGTCTGCAGCCATTACGGCCTGCGCATCGGACTGAAGCACGCGCGAAAACATCTCGGCTGGGCGCTGGAGATCGCAGCCCAGTGCAGCCGCGCCCCGGCGGAGACGCTGAAGGGCTGGCGGCAAAAGATTCTGACGTCGGAGGATCCGCACCGGGTACACCGATCGTTGCAGGAAGCGTTCGACGATTTTGCATGGAGTGCTGCCGCATGACGTCAGCCGCAGAACAGCGCCGCACCGTGCCCACCGACGGCGAGGCCATCCTCAACGCGCTGCCCAACCCGGTGTTGCTGGTGGCGCCCGACGGCCGCATCGTCGACGCCAACATCGCCGCCGAGTCCTTCTTCGAGATTTCGACGCAGTTTTTACGGCGGCAGTCGCTGAAGGAACTGGTGCCGTTCGGCAGTCCGCTGCTGGCGCTGATTGACCAGGTGCGATCGAGCGGCTCGCCGGTCAACGAATACAAGGTCGATCTCGGCACGCCCCGGATCGGCGGCGACCGCCAGGTCGACCTGCATGTCGCCCCGCTGACCGAACGGCCCGGCCATATCGTCGTGATGCTGCAGGAGCGCACCATCGCCGACAAGATGGACCGGCAGTTGACGCACCGGAGCGCGGCGCGCTCGGTGATCGCGCTGGCGGCGATGCTGGCGCATGAAATCAAGAACCCGTTGTCGGGCATCCGTGGCGCGGCGCAATTGCTGGAGCAGGCGGCCTCGTCCGAAGACCGTATGCTGACCCGGCTGATCTGCGACGAGGCCGACCGCATCGTGACCCTGGTCGACCGCATGGAAGTGTTCGGCGACGACCGTCCGGTGGCGCGTGGACCGGTCAACATTCACTCCGTGCTCGATCACGTAAAGCGGCTGGCGCAGTCAGGTTTCGCCCGCAACATTCGCTTCGTCGAAGAATACGATCCATCGTTGCCGCCGGTGCTGGCCAATCAGGATCAGCTGATTCAGGTGTTCCTCAATCTCGTGAAGAACGCCGCCGAAGCCGTGGCCGATCTTGGCTCGGACGCAGAAATCCAGCTCACCACCGCGTTCCGTCCCGGCGTCCGCCTGTCGGTGCCAGGCAAGAAATCGCGGGTGTCGCTGCCGTTGGAATTCTGCGTCAAGGACAACGGTTCCGGCGTGCCGGAAGACCTGTTGCCGAACCTGTTCGATCCCTTCGTGACGACGAAGCAAACCGGCAGCGGGCTGGGCCTGGCGCTGGTTGCCAAGATCGTCGGCGATCACGGCGGCATCATCGAATGCGAATCCCAGCCGCGGAAGACCACCTTCCGCGTGCTGATGCCGATGTTCAATCCCACCAAACAGTTCGACCAAAGCAACCGCGACGGCGTTCCGGGTACGCCGCCGCCTGCCTCACAGAACGCAAGATGAGGAACAGCAATGCCCGCAGGTAGCATACTCGTTGCCGATGACGACACCGCCATCCGCACGGTTCTCAACCAGGCGCTTTCGCGCGCTGGATATGAAGTTCGCCTCACAGGCAACGCCGCGACACTGTGGCGCTGGGTGAGCCAGGGCGAGGGGGATCTCGTCATCACCGATGTGGTGATGCCCGACGAGAACGCTTTCGACCTGCTGCCGCGGATCAAGAAGATGCGGCCGAGCCTTCCGGTCATCGTCATGAGCGCGCAGAACACCTTCATGACGGCGATCCGGGCCTCGGAACGCGGGGCCTATGAATATCTGCCGAAACCGTTCGACCTGAAAGAGCTTATCACCATCGTCGGACGTGCGCTGGCCGAGCCCAAGGAGCGGGTGGCGAGCTCGGCCGACGAGGGCGAATTCGATTCGATCCCGCTGGTCGGCCGCTCGCCGGCAATGCAGGAAATCTACCGGGTGCTGGCGCGGCTGATGCAGACCGACCTCACGGTGATGATCTCCGGCGAATCCGGCACCGGCAAGGAACTGGTCGCCCGCGCGCTCCATGATTACGGCAAGCGCCGCAATGGCCCGTTCGTCGCCGTCAACATGGCGGCGATCCCGCGCGACCTGATCGAGTCCGAATTGTTCGGCCATGAGCGCGGCGCGTTCACCGGCGCCAACACCCGCGCTTCCGGCCGGTTCGAGCAGGCTGAAGGTGGCACGCTGTTCCTCGACGAAATCGGCGACATGCCGATGGAAGCGCAGACGCGGTTGCTGCGCGTGCTGCAGCAGGGCGAATACACCACCGTTGGCGGCCGCACCCCGATCAAGACCGACGTCCGGATCGTGGCGGCAAGCAACAAGGATTTGCGCATCCTGATCCAGCAAGGCCTGTTCCGGGAAGATTTGTTCTTCCGCCTCAACGTCGTGCCGCTGCGGCTGCCGCCGTTGCGGGAGCGGATCGAGGATCTGCCCGATTTGATCCGGCATTTCTTCTCGCTCGCCGAAAAGGACGGCTTGCCGCCTAAAAAACTCGATACCCTCGCGCTGGAACGGCTCAAGCAGCACCGCTGGCCCGGCAACGTGCGTGAACTCGAGAATCTGGCGCGGCGGCTGGCGGCGCTCTATCCGCAGGACGTCATTACGGCCTCGGTGATCGATGGCGAGTTGGCGCCGCCGGCGGTCACCTCGGGCGGCAACACCCCGATGGGCGTGGAGAACCTCGGCGGCGCGGTCGAAGCCTATCTGTCCTCACACTTCTCCGGCTTCCCGAACGGCGTGCCGCCGCCGGGCCTCTACCACCGCATCCTCAAGGAGATCGAGGTGCCGCTGCTCACCGCGGCGCTGGCGGCCACGCGCGGCAACCAGATCCGCGCGGCCGACCTGCTCGGCCTCAACCGCAATACGCTGCGGAAGAAGATCAGGGATCTCGACATTCAGGTCTACCGGAGCGGCGGCTAGGGATCGCACGCGCTTTCCCTCGCAATTTCGCTGTCCTTCGCAATAAAGACGGGTGGAACGGCTGGGGATCGACCGTTTTAGCGGTTGGGATGGCCGCGGAATTGTCGCAATTCGGCAACATTGTGATATGAATGCATCAGTCCGCGACAAGCGGGCCCAAGCCCCTTTCAAATCACCGATTGCCGGAATGACCACCGCAGAGACGACCTCGGCACCATCGTTCGACCCGTCGCTTTCCGAATCCGGAGGGGGGATCCTGCGGAAGTGGGTGGCGCCGTTTGCGGTCGCGATCGCGCTGCTGTCGGCGTTCCTGACCTTCGTGGTGCTGAGCGGCCTGACGCCGATCGAGCCGACCCGCCAGGTGGTCTATTCGTTCCTGCTGATCAATGCGGCGACGATTCTGCTCTTGGTCGGCATTATCATCCGCGAAGTCTGGCAAGTGATCCAGGCGCGGCGGCGCGGCAGGGCTGCGGCCAGGCTGCACATCCAGATCGTGAGCCTGTTCTCCGTCATCGCGGTGCTGCCGGCGGTGGTGGTTGCCATCGTCGCCAATATCACCCTCGATCGCGGCCTCGACAGGCTGTTTTCCGGGCCGACGCGCGCGGCGATCGAGAACTCGCTGAACATTGCCCATGCCTATGTCAATGAGCACGCCTATTTGATCAATGGCGACATTTTGGGGATGGCCAACGACCTCTCGAACGCGCGGCCACTTTTCGATCAGGACCGTCAGTCGTTTTTCGAGTTGCTGACCAACAACGCGACCGCCCGCAATTTGCCGGGCGCGATGCTGATCGACAAGGATCGCAACGTTCTGGTGACGGCGCAAACCGGCATCAAGCAGCAGTTCTCGACGCCGCCGCAGGACTTCCTCAACAATATCGACGAAAGCAAACCGGAGATCGCAGTATTCCCGGAAGAGAACTACGTCGCAGCGATCATTCGCCTCCGCGGCTTCACTGACACCTTTCTTTACGTTGCCCGTCTGCTCGACCCGCGGGTGGTCAGCCAACTGAAGCAGACCCAGGCCAGCGTTGCCGAATACGCCCAGATCGAATCCCGCAGGCTCGGCATTCAGGTCGCTTTCGCACTGATGTTTGCGGTGATCGCGCTGACCATCCTGATGGCGTCGGTGCTGATCGGGTTGAATTTCGCCAACTGGCTGGTGTCGCCGATCCGCAATTTGATGAGCGCGGCCAATATCGTTTCGACCGGCGATCTGCATGTCCAGGTGCCGGTGCACAAGTCCGAAGGCGACCTCGCGCAGCTCGGCGAGACCTTCAACAAGATGACGGCCGAACTGCGTACCCAGCGTGACGAACTGGTGAACGCCTCGGACCTGATCGACAGCCGCCGGCGATTCATCGAGGCGGTGCTGTCGTCGGCCAGTGCCGGCATCATCGGCGTCGATGCCTCCGGCAGCGTCGGCATCCTGAACCGTTCGGCGGAGAAGCTGATCGGCCATGCCGAATCCGAGACGCTGGACCATCCGCTGTCGGACGTGCTGCCCGAGCTCGACGACATGATGAAGACCGCGCGCGAGGGCACGCAGCGCCTGGTGCAGGGTCAGATCACGATCACGCGCGACGGCCATGAGCGTAACCTGTCGGTCCGCGTCAGCGCCGAGCAGACCAGCCAGTCGCGCGACAGCTACATCATCACGCTCGACGACATCACCGAGCTGGTCTCCGCGCAGCGGACCTCGGCATGGGGCGACGTTGCGCGCCGCATCGCCCACGAAATCAAGAACCCGCTGACGCCGATCCAGCTTTCAGCCGAACGCATCCGCCGCAAATTCGGCAAGGTCATCATCGAAGACAAGGGCATCTTCGAGCAATGTACCGACACCATCGTACGGCAGGTCGACGACATCAGGCGGATGGTTGATGAATTCTCTCGCTTCGCGCGGATGCCAAAGCCGGTCATGGAAGGCGAGGACGTCGCCGACACCGTGCGGCAGGCGGTATTCCTGATGAAGGTCGGACATCCCGATCTCGATATCGAGACCGATATCAAGCAGGATCCGATGCGCGCGCAGTTCGACCGCCGGCTGATTTCGCAGGCGCTCACCAATATCATCAAGAACGCGACAGAGGCGATCGAGCAGGTGCCGCCGGAAGAACTCGGCAAGGGCCGCATCGATGTCGTCGCCGCGCGCGAAAACGACGACATCGTGATCGACGTGATCGATAATGGTATCGGCCTGCCCAAAGTGAGCCGCGCGCGGTTGCTGGAACCCTATGTGACGACGCGCCAGAAGGGCACCGGGCTCGGGCTCGCCATCGTCGGCCGCGTGCTGGAAGACCATGGCGGCCGCATCGAACTCAAGGATGCCTCCGATTTCCGGCCCGGACAGCGCGGTGCCTGGATGCGGCTGCGGTTTGCCGTGTCAGGCCAAGCGCCGAAGGCGGAAGCGAAGCCGCCGGGATCGGACGCAAAACCGCAGGTTGACGAAACAAAAGCGCCATCAGGCGGAACCAACGAGGCGGCAAGCGCGACCAATGATGAAGCAAAAACCGAAGCCGCAACAGGCAACTGACAAGACAGGTGTAACCCATGGCCAGTGACATTCTGATTGTCGACGACGAAGCCGATATTCGTGACCTCGTTGCAGGCATCCTGGAGGACGAAGGCTTCCATACCCGCACCGCGCGCGACAGCGATTCAGCGCTGACCGAGATTTCCAACCGCCGCCCGCATCTGGTGTTTCTCGATATCTGGCTGCAGGGCTCCAAGCTCGACGGCCTGCAACTGCTCGAGCAGATCAAGAAGGATCACGCCGACGTTCCCGTGGTGATGATCTCTGGCCACGGTAACATCGAAACCGCGGTGGCTGCGATCAAGCGCGGCGCCTATGACTTCATCGAAAAGCCGTTCAAGTCCGACCGGCTGATCCTGGTGGCAACGCGGGCGCTGGAAACCTCGCGCCTCAAGCGCGAGGTGAAGGAACTCAAGCAGCTGGCGCCCACCGCGAGCGTTCTCACCGGCCGTTCCGCCTGCATGAACCAGTTGCGCCAGACCATCGACCGGGCGGCCAAGGCCAACAGCCGCATTTTGATTGTCGGCCCCTCCGGTTCGGGCAAGGAACTGGCCGCGCGCACGCTGCACAATGCATCGGGCCGTGCAGAAGGACCGTTCGTCGTCATCAACGCCGCGGCGATCACGCCGGAGCGGATGGAAGTCGAATTGTTCGGCATCGAGCAGTCGAACGGCGAACAGGCGCGCAAGCCCGGCGCGCTGGAGGAGGCCCACGGCGGCACGCTGTTCATCGACGAGATCGCCGACATGCCGCGCGAGACCCAGAACAAGATCCTGCGGGTGCTGGTCGATCAGACCTTTCAGCGCTCCGGCGGCACCGCCAAGATTCATGTCGACGTCCGCATCATCTCCTCGACGGCGCGCAACCTGGAGGAGGAGATTGCCGAAGGGCGCTTCCGCGAGGATCTCTATCACCGGCTGTCGGTGGTGCCGATCCGCGTTCCCCCGCTGTCGGAGCGGCGTGAGGATATCCCCGAACTGATCGACTATTTCATGGACCAGATATCGGCGGCGACCGGCTTGCCGAAGCGGCAGATCGGCCAGGATGCGATGGCCGTGCTGCAGTCGCATGTCTGGCCCGGCAACGTCCGCCAGCTCCGCAACAATGTCGAACGCGTGATGATTTTGGCGGGAGGCGGTCCGGAAGCGATCATCACGGCCGACATGCTGCCGCAGGACGTTGGTTCGATGGTACCGGCGATGCCGACCAGCAACAATGGCGAGCACATCATGGGGCTGCCGCTGCGTGAGGCACGGGAAGTGTTCGAGCGGGACTACCTGATCGCGCAGATCAGCCGGTTCTCGGGCAACATTTCGCGTACCGCCGAATTCGTCGGCATGGAACGCTCGGCGCTCCATCGCAAGCTCAAGGCGCTTGGAGTTGGCTGAGACCCGCGTGAATCGCTTGTTCGTCGATGCCGCAATCTGCGGCTCATCCGGCTCGATGTGAGCCGATCCATGCACTTGCTTTGGAATATTTATCTCTTTCGGCGCTTTTAAGGAGAATGGCCACCGGGTTCCTGCTAGGCGGAACGCGAACCGGCTTGCCTTAAAAGCGCGCGTGCCCTCTAATCGAACTGCCGAGCCGACCGGAGGGGGATCTCAGGGGACGCCGGCAAGTCGGGGGCGGGCTCCATGAGAGAGCAACAGCCGGCTTAAAAAAAAGAAGCACACTGCGGGACAAAAACAATGGCGGCAGACCGCGCACAAAATCTACAAGACACCTTCCTGAATCACGTTCGTAAAACAAAGACGCCACTAACGATCTTTCTGGTCAACGGAGTGAAACTGCAGGGGATTGTTACCTGGTTTGACAACTTCTGCTTGTTGCTTCGACGCGACGGTCATTCGCAGCTTGTCTACAAGCATGCGATCTCGACCATCATGCCGGGAGCTCCGATTCAGTTGTTCGAAGGCGGCGAGGATGCTCCGGCTTGAGAGTGAACTGATTGGAACCCCTCAACCGTGAAGGGAGCGTCGATCGTCCGCGGTCGGCGGGGGGCCAGCAAAGCGGGCGGGTGATCGTCATCGGCCCCTATTTGCGAATGCGCCGCGGCGACGCCGAGGCGCAGGCGATTGATGTCGTGCGCGATTCCGAAGCCCGGCTCGAGGAAGCGACGGGCTTGGCGCGCGCCATCGACCTCACGGTAGCCGATACGCTGATTGCGCCCATCAGCCAGATCAGGCCTGCGACCTATCTCGGCAAAGGCAAGGTCGAGGAGATCACCGGCCTGATCGCGGGCCACGACATCGAACTCGTGGTGATGGATTGCGCGCTGTCGCCGATCCAGCAGCGCAATCTCGAGAAGGCGTGGAACACCAAGGTGCTCGACCGCACCGGGCTGATCCTGGAAATCTTCGGCCGCCGCGCCAAGACCAAGGAAGGTTCGCTGCAGGTCGAGCTTGCGCATCTCAATTATCAACGTAGCCGACTGGTGCGGTCCTGGACCCATCTGGAACGCCAGCGCGGCGGATTCGGATTCATGGGCGGCCCCGGCGAGACCCAGATCGAGGCCGACCGCCGCCTGATCGGCGATCGCATCGCGCGGCTGGAGAACGAACTCAAAAAGGTGCAGGCGACGCGGCGACTGCATCGCGCGGGCCGGCAGCGGGTGCCGTACCGCGTGGTGGCGCTGGTCGGCTACACCAACGCTGGCAAGTCGACGCTGTTCAACCGGCTCACGCGCGCCGACGTGCAGGCGGCCGACATGCTGTTTGCGACGCTGGATCCGACCCTGCGGGCGTTAGGCCTGCCGCATGGCGGCAAGGCGATGTTGTCGGACACCGTCGGATTCATTTCCAACCTGCCGACCCAACTCGTCGCGGCGTTTCGTGCCACGCTGGAAGAGGTGCTGGAGGCCGACATCATTCTCCACGTTCGCGACATCTCGCATGAAGACGCGGAGGCGCAGGAGCGTGACGTCGACACCGTGCTGCGCCAGCTCGGCATCGATCCCGACCAGGGCGCGCGCATCCTCGAAGTCTGGAACAAGATCGATCGCTTCGATCCCGAAGAACGTGAGAACCTGCGCAACATTGCCGCGCGTCGTCCGCCGGAGCGGCCGTGTTTCCTGGTGTCGGCCGTGTCAGGCGAGGGCGTCAATGAGCTGTTGACCGCGATCGAGGATCGGCTGGCGGCGACGCGCACGACGCTCGATCTCTCGATCGATGCTTCCGACGGCGCAGGCATCAGCTGGCTGCATCGCAATGCCGAAGTGCTCAACAAGCAGCTCCACGACGGGCGCTTCCACATGACGGTGCGCGTCGACGACACCAAGCGCGATATCGTGGTCTCCAGGTTCGACGCCGTGCCCCACGTGGCGTGACGCGGGATACGATCCCTTGTCAGGAAGCCATTCCGGCGCCTAATGATTTGCAGCCGGGATGACGTCCGGCTTGAACCGCAAATGAGAGAGGTGCTGCGATGATCAACCGTGCTGGGTCCGGCACCGAGACTTGGCGGGTTGGGGTTCTGTTTTCCCGCTCGGGCGTGATGGAGGTTACCGAGACCGAGCACTTCTTCGGCACCGCCCTGGCAATCCAGGAGATCAACCAGGGTGGCGGAATCCGCGGCCGTGAGATCGAAGTGGTCGCTTACGATCCGGGATCGGATCCCGAAACCTACCGCAAGCTCGCAGACAGGCTGCTCACCGAGGATGGCATCTCGGTCATTTTCGGCTGCAGCACTTCGGCTGCACGCAAGGCCATCCTGCCGGCCATCGAGCGCCGTAACGGCCTGCTCTGGTACCCATCGCTCTACGAGGGATTCGAATACTCCCCCAACGTGATCTACACCGGCGCTTCTCCCAACCAGAACAGCTTTCCGCTTGCAGAATATCTGGTCCGAAACTACGGCAGGCGGGTATTTCTTGTCGGTTCGGACTACGTCTATCCGCGCGAATCCAATCGGATCATGCGCGATCTCATCGTCGCCTACGGCGGAGAAATTGCGGGCGAACTCTATGTGCCTATGCAAGCGTCGCCGCCGCAGTTGCAAGCTGTCTTGAAAGAGGTGAGGGAGCAACAACCGGACGTATTATTCTCGACGGTCGTCGGACGACCTGCCCAGAACTTCTACCGGCTGTATCACGATGCAGGGTTCGACGCGGCGCAAATGCCGATTGCAAGCTTGACGATCGCGGAAGGAGAAATACGCGAAATCGGCGCCGAATTTTGTGCAGGCCATATTACTGCTGCCACTTATTTCGGATCGCTCGATAGCAACAGCAACAGGACTTTTGTCAGCAACTTTCATCGCCTGTTCGGTGCAGCGAGACCGATCAGCATGTGGAGCGCCGGCGCCTACGCGCAGGTTCGCCTTTTCGCGCTCGCACTAGAAATCGCCGGGACGCTGGATACGCAGCGTCTCGTCGACGCGGCCCTCGGCCTTTCATTTGAAGCCCCGGAAGGCTCGATCCGGATCGATCCCGAAAACAATCATACCTGGCTGACGCCACGGATCGGCAAGGTTCGCCGTGACGGCGGGTTCGACATCGTGTGGGAAGCGAAATCGGCAGTGAAGCCGGATCCTTACCTTGCGGTCACGCCGCTCGGCAGCCGCTGGATCAGCGACGGGACGCTCGCGTCATGAAGCCTGGTATTCGCCGCCTGATGGAGGATTTGAGGGGCGCCAGGGTCCTGGTGGTGCATCCGCGCGACGCCGAGGGAGACGCATTGATCGACCAGTTGAAACGGATTGGCTGCAACGTACGCGGCCTCTGGCCGCCGCCGGCAGAAATTCCCCGCGACGTCGACACTGTTTTCCATTTTGTCGAAGCCGCCGAAACTCCGGACTTCACGGCATCGGCAACCGACGACGGCCCGACCTTCGTGGCGATCATCGACTATGAAAATCCGACCGTGCTGAAGCGGCTGCTCGATAGCAACGCGCATGGCGTTGTGAACAAGCCGATCCGGCCGTTCGGTATCCTTTCGTCCCTCGTACTTGCGCGCTCGGCCCATGGCTATGCGCGCCGCCTTCAGGGCAAAGTTCAGAAACTCGAGGAAACGTTGAAGGCGCGCCGGGATGTCGATAAGGCCGTCAAGATTCTCGTCGCCCTCAAGAAGATTGGCGAGACGGAGGCCTATGAACTCATCCGCCAGCAGGCGACGCAGAAGCGGCTGTCGATGGCCCAGATCGCAACGACGATTATCGGTGCGCAGGAAGTTCTTGGCGGCCTCGGTCTGATGGATGGCAACGACTGACCCGAGTGCGCGTTGCGTGATCATCGTGCCGATTATTTCGCCGCCTGGAAACGTTGACTCTCCGTCAAAGGTGGGCAATCATTACGGCAGATGTCTTGATGTTTGATCTTCGAGAACATCGCAGCGGCCGGTAGGCTGCTTTCATAATCGGCTATGTAGCCCTCGATTGGAGCCTGTCTGGCACCATCGGGGGTTTTTTGTTTTGCGCGCTCGAAGGAGCCTCGATCGATGACGTCGGACGTTCTCGTGGATGCCAAAGGCGGACTGCTGACGGTTGCTTGCATTCAGATGCAGCCGCGCTTCGGTGACGTGAGTCTGAACGTGAAGCACAGCCTGCAATTGATCGATAAGGCCGTCGAGAAGGGCGCAAATCTCGTTGTCCTCCCGGAGCTCTGCAACACGGGGGGACATGTTTGCTTCCCGAGAGGAGGCGTTTGCGATCGCGGAAGAGATCCCTGCGGGACCGGCGGTCGCGGCATGGATCGCGTGCGCGGCGCGCCATCGCCTCCATCTCGTTGCTGGCATTTGCGAGCGGGCAGGGGCCAGCCTTTACAATAGCGCGGTGGTGATCGGCCCGGACGGTTTTATCGGTACGTTTCGCAAGGTCCATTTGTGGAACGAGGAGGTGCTCTACTTCGAACCTGGCGATCTCGGTTTCCCCGTGTTTCAAACGCCGATCGGCCGGATCGGCGTCGCGATTTGCTACGATGGCTGGTTTCCCGAGACGTTCAGGCTCTGCGCATTGCAGGGCGCCGACATCGTCTGTGTGCCCACCAACTGGGTGCCGATTCCCGGACAGGCGGAAGGCCGCCAGGCGATGGCCAACATCCTCGCGATGGGAGCTGCCCACAGCAATTCGATGTTCATCGCCTGCGCCGATCGTGTCGGGATCGAGCGAGGCCAGCCCTTTGAGGGACAGAGCCTCATCGTCAGCTACACCGGGTGGCCTGTTGCCGGGCCCGCCAGCCGGGACTCGGAGGAGATCGTCCTTGCCGAGGTCAATCTGAGTGAGGCCCGGCGCATGCGAAACTGGAATGCCTTCAACCAGGTGCTGCGGGACCGCCGAACCGACGTCTACGACGAGATGCTCGGAAGCAGCGCGAAGTCTGGTTGGTACTGATCGATGATCCCTCCATCAACCGAAATTATCACCAACAGGAGAAGAGAAGTCATGAACCCAATTCGCTCGCTTTCCGCAGCGTTGCTCTTGACCGTGTCCGCGGCGGCGCTGTCCAGCTTCGCGTTCGCGGCCGATCCCATCAAGATCGGCGTTCCCGTGGGCTTGTCCGGTGCCAACAGCGTGGTTGCGCCATCCGTTGTGCAATCCGCCCAGCTCGCAGTCGATGAGATCAACGCCAAAGGCGGCGTGCTCGGCCGGCAACTCGTGCTTGAAGTCGCAGACGATGCATCCGGCGCCGCTGGCGCGCAGAAGGCTTTCGACGCCTTGATCTCGCAGAAGAAGGTCGACGTCCTGATTTCCATGGAAACCAGCGCTGCCCGCAACGCGGCCTTGCCGATCGTGGCAAGAAGCAAGACGCCTTACATCTACACCTCGTTCTATGAGGGCAAGTCCTGCAGCCCATTCATGTTCGTCAACGCCTGGGTCCCCGAACAGCAGGTGCCGCCGATCGTCGATTATTTCGGCAAGGAGAAGGGTACGAAGGCATACTTCCTTATCGGCTCGGACTATGCTTTTGGCCGCGGAATGCTCGCGTTCACCAGAAAGTACATCGAGAAGAACGGCGGCAAGGTGGTTGGCGAGGAGTATCTGCCGATGGACGGCAGCGACTGGACTTCGATCATTTCCAAGTTGAAGGGCGCCGCACCGGACGCGCTAATCACCTCGACAGCCGGCGGCGCGCCAAACGTGACATTGACAAAACAGCTTCGCGCGGCGGGCGTCAAGCTGCCGTATGGCAATCTCGCGGTCGACGAAGGAACGGCGAAAGCGATGGGAACGGATGCGGAGGGCATCTTCCTGTCAGCCTCCTATGTCACGGGAATCGAAACCGCGGCGAACAAGGCCTTCCTGGCTGACATCGCCAAGAAGTTCGGCAAGGACGCGAAAACGCCGAATGATCTTTCGGTTCCGGAGTATGAAGCGGTCTATGCGTACAAGGCGGCGGTCGAAAAGGCCGGCAGTACGAATAGCGCGGCCGTGCTGAAGGCGCTTGCCGAAGTCAGCGTCGTCGGACCGCGCGGAACGATCGCTATGTCAAAGCAGCATCACGCGCCACTGAGCATGTATCTGGGGGAGGTCCAGGGTGACGGCAGCGTCAAGGTCATCAAGAGTTTTCCGAGCGTCGATCCCGGCGATCAGTGCCCGAACCTCAAATCCTGAATTCTTATGGTGCCGCCTGCGGGCAACGTCGCCCGCAGGCGGTATGACTTTTCGGAGCAGAACTTCATGATCGCGCTGGCGCTGGATATCCTCACTACCGCAGCGATCCTGTTTATCGTCGCCAGCGGCCTGTTGATCGTGTTCGGCGTGATGAAGATCATCAATTTCGCTCATGGCGCGTTCATGACCGTCGGCGCCTATGCCGCACTGATCACGTCCAATCTTGCACTACCGGCAATCATGGCTCCGTTTCTTGCTTTCGTTCTGGGCGGGGTTCTTGGCGCCGTCGCCGAGTTTGTAATTGTGAGGCGGCTGTATCATCGACCCCTCGATGCGATCCTGGCGACCTGGGGGCTGGCCATTGTCGTGGGACAGCTCGTGACCCTCATTTTCGGGCGAGGGGTGCAATTCGTCCCGGCGCCGGTCTCCGGCACGACGGCCGTGTTCGGCGAGAATTATTCCGGCTATCGCCTTCTTCTCATCCCGGTCGCCATCCTCATCGGCGCTCTGTTCACCGCGCTTCTTAACGGCACCAGGCTCGGCCTGAACACGCGTGCCGTCATCATGAACGAAACACTGGCGCAGGGGCTCGGCATCGATAGCAGCCGGGTACGCCTTTTGACCTTCGGAATCGGCAGTGGGTTGGCGGCGGTTGCGGGGGCGGCGGTCACTCCGCTCGCCAGCGTCGATCCCAACATGGGACTGCCATGGCTGATCGGCGCATTCATGCTGGTCATGGTTTCCGGCGGTTCGATGCTGACGCTGGCGCTCGCATGTTTCACGCTCGGCGGGCTGCAGGTGCTGGTCAGCACCTTCGTCAGCCCGATCCTCGGGGGCCTGACCATCGCGGTGCTCGCCGCGGTGGCGTTACGGCTCCGGCCGGAAGGATTCGCCCGTGCCTGATCTGACTTCCACTTTGCCGGCCAGCACCAGCCAACGAAGAAGTGCGTCCCAGGCCGTAGGCCTGCTTGCGTTGCCGTGGCTCGTCGCCATCGCTCTGATCGTTGCCGGCCCCTGGATCCTTGATGCCTACACCGTCAACATTCTGATCCGTGCGTTTTTTGTCGCGACGGTGGCCCTGACGGTCGACGTTCTCTGGGGGCATAGCGGCTATCTTACATTTGGCCAATCCGCCTTCTTCGGGCTCGGCGCCTATGTTCTGGCGATCGTCTTCATGCGCCTCGGCTTCGGACCAGCGCAAATATTGACGGCTGTCGCAATCGCCGTTGGCGGCGCTGCGGCGCTTGCCGCCTTTGTCGGCTGGTTATCCTTCTATTCCGGGTCCACACCGCTTTACGCATCGGTGATCTCCCTCGTGCTGCCGATCGTGATGGTGCAGCTCCTTTACTCCGGCGGTGAGTTTACCGGGTCCTCAAGCGGACTGGTCGGCTTCGAGAGCTTCGACCTGTCCACCGAAGCCTGGTTTCGAATCGCCGGCCTGTTCGCTCTGACAGCAACGTTGATAGCAAAGGTAGGAATTTCCAGCGACGCCGGCCGTTTGCTGAGCGCTATCAGGGACAACGAGATGCGTTGCGCATATCTCGGGCTGGACACGGCGCGTATCCGGATCGGACTTCTGGTTCTTTGCGCCATCGTCTCAGCGCTGGCCGGATCCGGCTATGCCGGCTTCGGCGGCATTGCCGCGCCGGAGAATGCGAGCTTCACGTTTGGAACGCAGCTCGTCATCATGGTCGCTCTCGGCGGGCGGGGGACGCTGGTCGGCGCAATAGCAGGCGCGCTCCTTATCGAAACCGCGAGCGCTTACCTCTCCGGCAGCCTGCCGTTCGTCTGGGAACTCATTATCGGTGTTTCGTTCATTGTCGTCATCGTCGTGCTGCCGCGGGGCCTGTTCGGCGGTTTGCGTGATGTGCTGGGGGCCACCGCTCGGGCGAAATCATCGGAACCTTATGCCATCACGCTTGAAACGGCCGGCCGAACGGCTCCGGTCTCGTCCGCGCAAGATGTGGTCGTCGAAGTCGCCGGGCTGTCCAAGAGCTTCGGAAGCCTGTCGGTCCTTTCGGATGTATCGTTCTCCGCGCGCCGGGGCGAACTTGTCAGCCTCGTCGGACCCAACGGAGCGGGCAAGACGACGTTGATCCGGTGCCTTGCCGACGGCGGCGAGCGCTCGGATGGATCGGTCAAGATCATGGGGCGGTCGATCCAGCGCCTGCCGCCGCAGCGCATCGTCGCCCTCGGACTTGGCCGAAAATTCCAGGCGGCTTCGGTGTTCGAAACCTTGAGCGTGGCCGATTGCCTGAGGGTCGCGCGTAAACGGCACGAACGCCCTTCGTTGCTCTTCGCGTCGAACACACTGGCGCTGCCGACGGCCGCACGGGCCGTGCTGGAAACCTCCGGTCTTGCCGAACGTCTGCATGAGGAGGCCCGCTTCCTGAGCCATGGATTGAAGCAGGCGCTGGAGCTCGCGATGGTGCTGGCGCTCGAACCGGAGGTCGTGCTGCTCGACGAGCCGACGGCCGGGCTTACGCGCGCCGAGCGTCAGCGTTTTGCAGAACTCCTGACCGCTCTCGCAAGCGTCGACCGGCTGTGCGTTCTGATCGTCGAACACGACCTCGATTTCGTGCGCGAGATTTCATCGCGCATCATCGTCCTCCATCAAGGCCGGATCGCGCTGGATGGTACGGTTGAGGAAGTCGTGGATTCCCCGCTGGTGCAGGAAATCTACAGCGGCCATCGTTCCAAAGCGGCGGGGGAGGCCAGCCGATGAACGCCCTGTTGGAGGTTGCGAATGTGTCGAGCGGCTACGGCAGCTCGATGGTCGTTCGCGGGGCGTCGCTTCAGATCGCGCCGGGGGAGATCGTTGCGGTTGTCGGCAAGAACGGCATGGGCAAGACCTCGCTGCTCAAGACTATCTTGGGATTTCTCCCGGCCAGGAGCGGCACGGTGCTGCTCGACGGTAGGGACGTCACGCGATTGTCGTCCCATCTGAAGCGCCGGCTGGCGCTCGCTTATGCGCCCCAGGAACAATCCCTGTTCCAGGATCTTACCGTTCGCGAGAACCTCCGGCTCGGGCTCATGAGCGATGCCGGTTTTGATCAGTGCCTGACGAAAGTCGCCGCGTGGTTTCCGATTCTGACCTCAAGACTTCGTCAGCGCGCCGGAACGCTTTCCGGGGGCGAGCAGAAGATGCTCGTCGTCGCCCGAGGCTTGATTGCGCAGCCCCGCATTTTTCTGCTCGACGAGGTGACCGAGGGCTTGCAGCCAACCGTCGTTGACCGGGTCTCCGAGGTACTGGAGCTGACGCGGCGCGAGCAGGGGACAGCCATGCTCGTCGTCGAGCAGCATATCCCGTTCGTGCTCGATCTCGCGGATCGTTTCGCGGTGTTCAAGCGAGGTGAGGTCGTCGATGCCGGCGCGATCGATGCCGGGTCTGCGGCGCGCATCGAGGAGCACATGCGGCTGTAGCGGTGCGGGGCGTCGGATTATTGCCGCATCGGTCGATCATCGGCGGCCATCGGCTTTCGTGGTGGCCGGCGCGGTCGGCCATTCCGCACCCTTGGCCTCGTTCCACAGCGTGTCCATCTCTTCCAGCGTTGCGTCTTCGAGTGTGCGTCCCTTCGCCGCGAGCGCGCGCTCGATATAGGCAAAACGCCGTTCGAACTTGGCGTTGGTGCCGCGCAGCGCGGTTTCCGGATCGGCGCCGACATGGCGGGCGAGGTTGACCAGCGCAAACAGTAGATCTCCGGTTTCTGCCGCGAGTTCTTCGGCGTTGCCGTTGTCCAGGGCTGCTTCGATCTCGTCAGCCTCCTCACGGATCTTGCTGAGCACTGCACGGGGATCGTTCCAGTCGAAGCCGACGGTGGAGGCTTTGCGCTGCAATTCCATCGCCCGCGTCAGCGCCGGCTGGCCCGCCTTGACGCCCGATAGCAGCGATTTGTCTGTGGTCTCCTCGGGCGGCCGCCGCGCCGCGCGCTCGGCCTTTTCCTCGGCCTTGATGCGTTCCCAGGCACTCTTGACGCCGGCGGGGGCGATATTGCCGTCCTTGTCGGCGAACACATGGGGATGGCGGCGGATCATCTTTCGCGTGATCGCTTCGACCACGTCGCCGAAGGCAAAGGCGTTTTGCTCCTCCGCCATGCGGGCGTGATAGACCACCTGCAGCAGGAGATCGCCCAGTTCCTCGCGAAGGTCATCGAAATCGCCGCGCGCGATCGCGTCGGCTACCTCATAGGCCTCTTCGATGGTGTAGGGCACGATCGTCGCAAAATCCTGCTCGAGGTCCCACGGGCAACCCGTGACGGGGGTGCGCAGCGCCGCCATGATCTCAATGAGGCGGGAAATATCGCGGGAAGGGGTCATGGGATTTCCGTCGCTTGGGAGAACGAGCCGCTTTATGCCGCAAGCGGCGCAGCGATCCCAGCGGAACGAGCCGAAATCCGGCAATTTCCACCGGTTGGCCTCAAGGCGCTGGAATGCTAATGGCCCCTCATGAGCGACCAATCATCGTCCGAAACCGCGCTGGTGCTGTTTTCCGGCGGGCAGGATTCCACCACCTGCCTGGCCTGGGCGTTGCGGCGCTTTGCTCACGTCGAAATGCTCGGCTTCAGCTACGGCCAGCGCCACGCCATCGAGCTTGAATGCCGAGACCGGCTGCTGTCGGGCATCACATCGCTGCGGCCGGATTGGGCGGCAAAACTCGGCGAGAGCCACACGCTGGAAATCCCGACATTATCAGAGATTTCCGATACGGCGCTGACTCGCGACGTCGCGATCGAAATGGGCGCGGACGGCCTGCCCAACACCTTCGTACCCGGCCGCAACCTGGTGTTTCTCACCTTCGCGGCAGCGCTGGCGTACCGGCGCGGCATCCGCCACATCATCGGCGGCATGTGCGAGACCGATTATTCCGGCTATCCGGATTGCCGCGACGAGACCATCAAGGCGCTGCAGTCCGCGCTCAATCTCGGCATGGCGAAGAACTTTGAGCTGCATACGCCGCTGATGTGGCTCGACAAGGCATCCACCTGGAAGCTGGCGCATGAGCTCGGTGGGGCAGGGCTGGTCGACCTGATCCGCGAACACTCCCACACCTGTTACCTCGGCGAGCGCGGCGCGCTGCACGATTGGGGCTACGGCTGTGGGGAATGTCCAGCCTGCGCATTGCGGGCGAAGGGCTGGCGGGAATATGCGGGGTAATTGACTCCGTCATTGCGAGCGAAGCGAAGCAATCCATCATGCCTGCGTGGATTGCTTCGTCGCGTTCGCTCCTCGCAATGACGGTTGGGGCTACCCAAAATCTCCCGGCATCAACTCAATCGGCGCGCCGTGGGGCGTGCGGTCCGCAGCGTGGTCCCAGGCGTCGCGGTAGCGATGCAGGGCATCCGAAGTGGTAACGCCCTTGGCGGCGACGAGGGTTTCCAGCGTGGCGAGCCAGTGCCGGTAATAGGTCTCGCCGGTGTCGGGATCGCCTGCGGCCTGCGCGCGCTTGATTTGCGCGCCCAGCGTCTCGGCCCATTCCTTCCAGGTGAAGACGCCGGCCTCATGCAGCGCCAGCGCCATGGCGAAGGCGCGCGCCTCCCACGGCTCGCGAAACACCGGGCCATCCTCGTCGCGGGGCACGCCGGGCACGGCGACGGCCGCCCGCATCGCCTGTTGCGGGGTCAGATTCATCACACGCGCTCCAGATAGGATTCCCAGGCATCGACGGAAACGCTGAGCGTCGGATCTCCGTCCTTGCCCCACAGCTCCGGCCCGTCGAACCGCACGGTGTAGAGCCATTGCGGGTCCTCGCCCTTGCCGAGCGAGTTGGTGTCGGGAAAGACGTGGCAGCCGTGATTGAGTTCAACGGTGCCGAGATGGCCGCGAACATATTGCGGCAGCCGTGTATGCGTCACCGGGTGGATGTCCTTCATCCGCACGGTCTCACCAATCGCAAACATCGCGGGCTGCTTCGCTTGGCGTTCGGTCGGGCCGCCGCGCCGGATCGCCGGCGTGACCTCGGTTGGAGCGATCGGCGTGACGCCTGGCTTGGGCGGGGAGAGCACCTTGCCGGCCTCGATCTCCTCGCGCGTCACCAGCCCGCGCTCGATCATCAGCGTTTCCAGCCCGGCCAGCCAGATCTGGAAATAGCTCTTGCTGAGATAATCCTCGGGCGGGCGGTTTTCGCGCGCAAACCGCGACATGTCGATGTTCCAGCCACCGGGACGCGCCATGGCGACCGTCAGCGCAAAGGCGCGGCGCTCCCAGTCGCCGTGAAACACTGGCTCGTTCGGTTCGGGTACGACCGGGCCAAAGCCCTTGGCGCCGCCCATGTCATGCGCGCCGTCCATCAGGCGGTCTCGCCGGGCTGTTTAGGCAAGCCGGTGCCGATCATGCTGTCGCGGGTGACGAGTTCGGCGAGCTGTTCGGCGCTCCAGCCCTCGGTGCCCTCAGGGCGCATCGGCAGCACGAGATAGCGGATCTCGGCCGTGGAATCCCAGACCCGGATTTTGGTGGTGTCCGGCAGCGTTACGCCAAAATCCTTCAGCACGCCACGCGGATCGGACACGGCGCGTGAGCGATAGGGTGCGGACTTGTACCAGACCGGGGGCAACCCCAGCACCGGATGCGGGTAGCAGGAACACAGCGTGCAGACGACCATGTTGTGCTGGTCGGGCGTGTTCTCCACGACGACCATGTGCTCGCCCTGGCGGCCGGAATAGTCGAGTTCGGCAATCGCCGCGGTCGGGTCCTTTATCAGCCGGGCATGGTAGGCCGGATCGCTCCAGGCCTTTGCGACGACGCGGATGCCGTTGCGCGGGCCGATCTTTTTCTCATAGAGATCGATCAGGCGATCGAGGGACGCCGGATCGACGTAGCCTTTCTCGGTCAGGATCGATTCCAGCGCGCGCACGCGCAGCTCGGTTTCCGACAGCTCGGAATGGTCGTGATCGTGGTGGTGGTGATGGTCGTGGTGGTCGTGATCATGGTCGCTCATGGCTTGAGGATAGGCGCAAAATCCGGGCTATGTCGAGGCAGAGACTCTGCTAGCGTTTGCCGATGGGGATCAGGGCAGGGTGCACGGCAACTGCAGTCGCGGCGGCCATTTTGGCGTGGCTTCCGGCCGGGGAGGCGCGGGCGGCCAACGGCGCCTATGCGGTCGATGCCGCCGACATTTCCGAAGTCGGGTCATGCAAGATCGAGAGCTGGCTGTCGGCCGCGTCCAACACCGATTTTTCGGCCGTGGCCAACCCGTCCTGCGTGGTCAACCCGTTCCAGCCGGTCGAACTGAGCATGCTCACCAACCGTGCGCGCAGCGACGGTGAGTGGAGCACCACGATCCAGCCGAAGGCCAAGATGAACATCGTACCGACCGGCATCGGCAGGCTCGGTTATTCCATTTACGCCGGCGGTTCCTTCGATGCCTTGACCGGCGACAACCTCACGGCCTTTGCCGTGATCCCGGCGACGTTCCGGCTCAGCGAAAACATGCGCGTCAACATCAACGGCGGCTGGCTGTGGGACCGCGGCTTCGATCGCCATTATTTGCTTTACGGCATCGGGTTCGACTGGAAGTTCACGGAAACCTTGCAGTGGACCATCGAAGCCTTTGGCCAGGCGGGCCAATCGGATAGGCCAAGCGTCGTCCAGCCGCGATTTCAGACCGGCGTGCGTTACCGGCCGAACGAGATTTTCTCGGTCGACCTGATCTACGGCCGCAACGTCATGGGCGAGAATGCCAACTGGATCACGCTCGGCACCACGATCCGTTTCCCGGTGCCCGACGGCAAGCCTGAGCACCATCGCACGGGTCATCTCTAAGCTACCCTCAAAAGCGTGCAGCGCTTCCCAAGACAGCCGATTTCTGCGCTAAGGTTTCGGGAAATCAAAGGGCAGGGAGGCCGTGCGTTGGCTGATTTTGTAAAGATCGAGAAGGGCCTGGGGCCGGAAAGCCGCATCGCGGTCGTGCGTTTCGACCGTGGCGACGGGATCAATGCGATGTCGCCGGAGGCGATGCGCCAACTCACGGACGCCGCGAGAAGTTTTGAGGATGACGACGCGACTTCGGTCGTAGTGCTGACCGGCGGCACCAAATCGTTCACCGCCGGTTTTGACCTGAAGGATCCGGAAGGCCGCTCCCGCAAATCCATGGACCTCGGCACGCTGCGCCGGCACCTGAAACTCGGACCGCGGCTGACGCGGGCATGGCAGGAAATGGAGCAGATCACCATCGGCGCGATCGAAGGTTTTTGCGTCGGCGGGGGCGTGGCTTTGGCGGTCGCGCTGGATTTCCGGGTGATGGCCAGAGACGCCCACATCCGCGTGCCCGAGATCGGGCTCGGCATGAATATGAGCTGGCAGAGCGTGCCGCGCATGCTGCATTTGATGGGACCGGCCCGCACCAAGCAGGCCGTGATCCTGGCCGACCAGCGCATCTCGGCGGCCGAGGCCTACGAGTGGCGTCTGGTGGAGGATGTGGCAGATCCGGGCAAGGCCTTCGACTCCGCGATGGCGCTGGCCGCCAAGGTCGCCGCCCAGCCGCCACTGTCGGTCGCCATGACCAAGCTGACCGTCAATCGCCTGGCGCACGCGCTCGACGATCTCGCCAGCCACATGGACGTCGACCAGTTTGCGCTAGCGAGCATGACCGAGGATCACAAGGAGGGCGTCGAGGCGTTTCTCGGTCGTCGCAAACCGCAATTCAAGGGTAGGTAGGCTGTCCAATTATGTGGCTCTTCGGGTCAGAAACGTTTAATAATATCAATGCTCTCTCCGCAGCGTATTCTGAGTCCGGTTTAAGCTAGTCTGGAATCACGAGCAGATCCCCCTGTCGAATCCGAATTCCCTTGGGAGGTGGCCGACGCCGCATTCCGGCTTGTTTTAAGAGCTATTCGGATCTTCACGAGGAATCCGAGAAAGGATTCCCGGCCGCTTTGGTCGGCCGATCCTGCCGGGCCGGGGAGCCTTGGTGCTCATTTCGATAAAGAAGCAATGATGGTTGCGCTGGAAGCAGCGCGTGAACGAACGGCGAAGAGGCTTACCGGCTGCATCCTTCACGAGGAGGGCACGCGGGATGTTCACATTTCGAACCTCACTTACCTTCGCGGTGATGGCGTTTATCGTTGCTCTGGCCGTGCTGCTGATCGCAATTCAGATCCTCGCTCTCCGTTGGGCCACGCACGAAGCCGCGTCTGCCTATATGGATGCGACCAGTGCGAAGGCCCTCGGGCGCCTCAGGACGGAAATAACCGCGATGACTTCGTTGGTGCATGTTCTGGCGACCAGTTCCAGCGTGGCCGATTCAGATGAACGAACCGAGACCGGCCATGCGATCCCGCTATTCAAGGCCGCACTGCGGGAACTGCCTCAAATCGACAGTGTCTATGCAGGTTTCGAAAACGGCGCCTGGTTGCAGGTACGGCGTATTGGCGATCTCAGCAACGAGCAGCGCGGAAAGTTGCGTGCGACGCCTGAGGCTAACATTGCGATCAATTTGGTTCGCCCCACGCCCGGTGGCGATCTGCCGATGCGACGAATTTTCGAAGATCAGCAGGGCAACCAGGTCGGGCAGCTTGATCTATGGAAATACGGATACGACGCGCGCAAGCGGAGCTGGTACCGCGAAACGCTGAAAGCCGACCGCGCGCTGGCCTCATCGCCTTATCTTGCATTCAGCATCGGCGCACCAGTGATCACGGTCAGCGCGCCCTTGCGAGGTAAAGCGTCCGGCGTCCTTGCCGCAGATCTCAAGCTCGACAGCTTCAGCGAATTCGTCCAGTCGCAACGACCTGGAGCGCACGGCAGCGTCTTGATCTTCGACTCGTCCGGCGCGCTTATAGCCCACCCGGATTTCGCACAATTAGTTGTCCATGCGATGACGCATCCGTCCCAACCGCAATTGCCAAGCATCAAGGAAATCAACTCCGGGGTCGTGCAGGAAGCCCTGCGAAGGTCTGATGGTCACGACCACTACGACGGAAGCATCCGTGACGACCACGGGCGGGATTTTCTGTTCAGGGTGACAAAATTCAATCTGGGTGGGCAGTACGACGCCCACATATTGTTGCTGGCGGCCCAGGAAGACTTTGCTCAGGATGTTCGGAACCTCCAATTTACCGGATTGATCCTCGCTATTGTCGCGAGCGCCGCTTTTATTCCGGTCGTTTGGATATTTGGCGGCGGAATGTCTCGATCCCTGAAAGACATTACTGCCCAAGCAGTCAAACTCCAGACTCTGGCTGCGCCCGGTCCCTCATCAGTCCCATCACGCATTAAGGAGGTTCACGAGCTCGGCAGTGCAATGGCGCTCGCGCAGCGCGCTATTTGGTCGTTCGCGCATTTTGTCCCCAAGGAGATCGTCCAGCGGATCGTCGATGACTCCATCTCAACCGAGCTTGGTGGTGTTCGAGAGGAGATTACCGTCGTTTTCACCGACGTCCGGGATTTTACGACCATCGCAGAGTCGGCCGATCCTGACACTCTCATGCACCAAACGTCGCGATATTTTTCCGTGCTTACGGAGGCTTTCCTCGCCGAAGGCGGAACAGTCGACAAGTTCATTGGCGACGCGGTGATGGTGTTCTGGAACGCACCCAATCCACAGCCCGACCACGTCGAGCGGGCCTGCCGGGCAGCTCTAGCGGGCAGGGCGGCATGTGAAGAGCTTAACTCTCAGTTTGAAACCGAGGGTCTGAAGCCGTTCTTCACGCGATTTGGCATTCATGTCGGGGAGGCCGTCGTCGGCAATCTCGGGTCGACGGAGCGCATGAACTACACGGCCCTTGGCAACACGGTAAATCTGGCGGCGCGCCTCGAAGGACTGAACAAGCAGTTTGGGACCACCATTCTTGTGAGCGAAGACGTCTATTCGCGGGTTCAGTATGGCTTCCAGTTCAGAGCCTTCGAGTCGGTAATCGCCAAGGGGATGACGAAGGAAACCCGCATCTTCGAGCTGGTCGGGTCCGCGACATGAAACCAATGATGCCAGGTGTCTTGGCAAGGTTGTTCGGCTTGTGGCTGATGCTCGCTGTCACAGCGGCTCACGCAGGGGAGGACACCATCAAAATCGGAATCCTCCATTCCTTGTCAGGCACCATGGCCATCAGCGAGTCGGTGCTCAAAAATACCGTTCTCATGCTGATAGCGGACCAAAACAAGAAGGGCGGTCTGCTCGGACGGAAGCTGGAGCCGATCGTCGTTGATCCCGCGTCGGATTGGAATCTGTTTGCGGAAAAGGCCAGGCAACTGCTCTCGAACGAAAAGGTCGCCGTTGTATTCGGGTGCTGGACCTCCGCCTCGCGCAAGTCCGTGCTGCCGGTTTTCGAGGAACTGAACGGCTTGCTCTTCTATCCCGTGCAGTACGAGGGCGAAGAAAGCTCGCGTAATATTTTCTACACCGGAGCCGCGCCCAACCAGCAAGCAATTCCGGCCATTCGATATCTGATCAGCAATGAGGGAGGCAAGGTTCGCAGATGGGTCCTGCTCGGTACCGATTACGTCTACCCGCGTACGATCAATCGAATCCTGAGCGCGTATCTTGCTACAGACGGGGTGTCGCCAGATGACATCATGACGATCTATACGCCGTTCGGTCACTACGAATGGCGAGAGATCGTCCGGCGGATCAAGGCCTTCGGTTCGGAAGGAAAGAAGACCGCAGTCATCTCAACCGTTAACGGAGACGCAAACACGTACCTTTACCGCGAACTGGCAGCCCAACAGGTAGACGCCAACACAATTCCGGTGATGGCTTTCTCGATCGGCGAGCGCGAATTGCTGGATGCGGACATTGCCCCCGTCGGGCATCTGGCGGCCTGGAATTACTTCCAGTCGATCAAGTCAGCAGAGAACGACGCTTTCGTGAAAATGTGGGCGGACTTCAACGAGCAACGAGACAAAACCACGAATGATCCGATGGAAGCCACCTTCATTGGCTTCAGGATGTGGGCCCAAGCCGTCGTCCAGGCGGGCACAACCAACATAGATGCAGTCCGGCAAGCGATGTACGGTCAGAGGATCAAGGCCCCGAGCGGCTTCGAAGTCGTAATGAACACCAATCATCATCTTTCCAAGCCGGTCATGATTGGCAAAATAAACTCTTCCGGTACCTTCAATATCATTTGGCAGTCGATCAATCCCGTCCGAGCCGATGCCTGGAGCAGGTACATCCCCGACAGCGCCAACCGTACGGCTGATTGGACCTTTCCCTGGGTCTGCGGGGGATGCATCGAGCCGACGTACAAGGAATGGTGAGGGACGTGGCGTTGTCGAACGATGCCGCCGCGCAAGCCAAGGGGCAGGGACGTAACCAGGCCGCCCCGCTATCCTCATTCAGTTCAAAAAGCTATACCGTGACCGCAATTGTGCGGTCGATTGACCTCGCATCACGGGAGGAGACACCATGAAAACAGTACAAGCTATGCTGGCCGAAGCGGAGGCCGCTGTGCCGCGTATCAGCCCGGACGAAGCCAAGGGATTGCTGGGCAGGGCCGACGTGCTGTTCCTCGACGTTCGCGAGCCTGCGGAGGTGGCAACCTCGGGCAAAGTGCCCGGCGCTCTTGCCGTGCCGCGTGGCCTTGTCGAGTTCCGCGCCGATCCCGCCTCGGCGATGCACGACGCGGCCTTCGACCGCGCCAAGACGGTGATCGCGTACTGCGCCTCAGGTGGACGCTCAGCTCTTGTCGGCAAGACCCTCAAGGAAATGGGTTATTCCAACGTGCGCAACCTCGGCGGCTTCAAGGGCTGGCTTGATGCAGGTGGAGACGTGGAAAAGCTCTGATCGGCGCGAAAGCGGTTTCTCGGAGCATTTGCCATGTCCGCGGACGGATTGATCACGGTATCGAGCAGTTTCGGTCCCGAAGAGACCATGAAGCGCCTGGAGGCCGAGGTTCGGGCAAAGGGGATGACGGTCTTCGCGCGGGTCGACCACGCCGCAGGCGCCGCGGAAGCGGGATTGCCGCTGCGGCCGACCGATCTGCCGATCTTCGGCGCCGCCAGAGGCGGTACGCCGCTGATGCAGGCGGCGCAGACAATCGGGATCGATCTGCCGTTGAAGGCGCTGGTCTGGCAGGACGAGGAGGGGAAGACCTTCGTGTCCTACAACGATCCTGCGTACCTTACCCACCGGCATGGGCTCGCAGACCAGGTCAAGCCCGTGGTCGACACGATGACCGGCGCGCTGAAGGCGATAGCGGCAAAGGCGACTACGGCGCCTTGAGCATTTAGCCGCGAAGAGAGGCACCACTGGCATCGCGGCCACAGGCGAATTAGATGCCGTCAGGCATGGAAAATTCCGCACTCAAGACCTTCATTGAAAAGCACCAACGGCTATTCGTCCTGACGGGAGCAGGCTGCAGCACGAACTCCGGTATTCCCGACTATCGCGACGGCAACGGCGACTGGAAACGAACGCAGCCGGTGCGGTTCCAGGCGTTCGTTACCGACGAGAAGACGCGTCAGCGGTACTGGGCGCGAAGCATGGTCGGCTGGCGACGGTTCGGACGAGCCCAACCCAACGACGCACACCACGCGCTGGCGCGGCTGGAAGAAAGCGGCCGGAGCCAACTGCTCCTCACCCAGAATGTTGACCGTCTGCACCAGGCCGCCGGGAGCAGGGAGGTCATCGACCTTCACGGGCGCCTTGACCTCGTCATGTGCATGGCTTGCGCGAACACGATCCGCCGCGCCGACTTTCAGGACGAGTTAGTTCGCCTCAACCCGGCGTGGGTTCGGCTGGACGCGGCAACGCTGCCGGACGACGACGCTGATCTCGATGGCTTGGACTTCGCGGCGTTTGCCGTACCGCCTTGCGAATGCTGCGGCGGTGTCCTTAAGCCCGACGTGGTGTTCTATGGCGAAAACGTTCCGCGCGATCAGGTCGCCGAGGCTCAGAGGCATCTGGAGGCTGCGGACGCCATGCTGATCGTCGGCTCGTCCTTGATGGTCTATTCCGGCTATCGCTTCGCCTTGGCAGCGGCGCGCCGCGGTATCCCGATCGACGCGGTCAACATCGGCCGGACGCGCGCCGACGACCTGCTGGCGCTCAAGATAGAAGAGCGCTGCGAGGCGGCACTTTCATTTCTGCTGTGAAGCAGCGCGCATCCAGGTGTCGCTCAGTCGCTGCTTGACGGCTGCAGGGCGCAATCTTGCGCTCCTAGGCTCAATATCCACGATTCGCATAAGGTATATTATGGAATATAAATATGTACAATTAGATCAGATATTTGGGAGGCTTTCCTGGCAAACCAAGCCAGCTGGGCGGCTATACGGGCGTCATTTCGGCATTGGCTAGACCCAAGCAATCCTGACCCGCAAAAGCCTTCTGTTGCCGTCGCGGGCGGACGCTGCAATAAGCGCGCGAGTATGCGTATGACTGGCGACATCGGATCATCGCAAGAACAATAACCCCTCCAGGGAGAGCCCAATGAGTTTTTCACGACGCACGCTTCTGAAGGCATCCGCTGCGTCAGCGGTTTTGGGCGGCATTGGCGCGCCGCTGGTGGCGCGGGCCCAGACAGCCGAATTTACCTACAAGTACGCCAACAATCTTCCTGACGGCCATCCTATGAACGCCCGCGCCAAGGAAATGGCGGCGGCGATCAAGGCCGAGACCAATGGCCGGTTCGACCTGCAGATCTTCCCGAATAACCAGCTCGGTTCCGATACCGACATGTTGAGCCAAATTCGTTCGGGCGGCGTCGAATTCTTCACCCTGTCAGGGCTGATTTTGGCGACGCTGGTGCCGGCGGCGTCCATCAGCGGTATTGGTTTTGCGTTCCCGGACTACGACACGGTCTGGAAGGCCATGGACGGGGGCCTGGGCGCCCATATCCGCGGCGAGATCACCAAGGCGAACCTCGTGGTGATGGACAAGATCTGGGACAACGGCTTCCGCCAGACCACGTCGTCGACCAAGCCGATCAATGGTCCTGACGATCTCAAGGGTTTCAAAATCCGCGTGCCGGTGTCGCCGCTCTGGACGTCGATGTTCAAGGCATTCGATGCAGCCCCCGCCTCGATCAATTTCAGCGAAGTTTACTCCGCGCTGCAGACCAAGATCGTCGAGGGCCAGGAAAACCCGCTCGCGATCATCTCGACCGCGAAGCTCTATGAAGTGCAGAAGTTCTGCTCGTTGACCAACCACATGTGGGACGGTTTTTGGTTCCTGGCGAACCGCCGCGCCTGGGAAAAGCTGCCTGAGGACGTCAGGACCATTGTCGCCAAGAACATCAACGCGGCCGGCGTCAAGGAGCGCGAGGACGTCGCCAAGCTGAATGCCGGGCTGCAGCAGGAACTGGCTGGCAAGGGTCTTACCTTCAACCAGCCCAACGTGGCGCCGTTCCGCGACAAACTCCGTTCCGCCGGCTTCTACGCGGAATGGAAAGGTAAATACGGCGACCAGGCCTGGGAGCTGCTTGAAAAGTCCGTCGGCAAGCTGTCGTAATGCATGGCGTTTTCGCGCGAAGTCGGGTGAAGAAAACGCGTTAAACATGAGCCTTAAGTGCAGGGGGTCGCGATGGCTCATGCCGAGTTGAGTGAAGCCGTTGGCGGTGAGGCGGGGCAGTCCCCTCGCCGCCGATCTGGGCTTGTGTCGCTCGAGCATGTACTGGGAATGCTGGTCGAGATTCCGGCGGCGTTTCTGGTCGTCGCCGAAATCGTCATCCTGTTTGCCGGCGTTGTGGCGCGCTATGCGCTGCACCGGCCGCTGATCTGGTCGGACGAACTGGCGTCGATCCTGTTCCTGTGGCTCGCGATGCTGGGTGCCGCGGTCGCATTCCGCCGTGCCGAGCACATGCGGATGACGGCTGTGGTCGCCAGTGCGAAGCCCGCCATGCGCGCCTATCTCGATCTGGTGGCGACGGCAGCCGCGCTGGCGTTTCTCCTTCTAATCGCTTGGCCGGCCTGGGAATACGCCTACGAGGAAAGCTACATCACCACGCCGGCACTGCAGATCGCCAATATCTGGCGTGCCGCAGCGCTGCCGGTCGGCATCGCGCTGATGGCGCTGTTTGCCTTCCTGCGGCTGGCCCGGTCGGGCAACGTCCGGACCATGGCGGCTGCGATCCTGTCGGTCGTGCTGGTCATCGCGATCTTCTGGCTGCTCAGGGGCTCATTGAAGCCGCTCGGCAATCTCAATCTGATCATATTCTTTGTCGGCGTCGCCGGCTTCTGCGTGTTCGCCGGCGTTCCGATCGCGTTCGGGTTCGGACTAGCGACCTACGGCTATCTGGCGCTGACCACGGGTACGCCGCTGATGGTGCTGGTCGGCCGGATGGACGAGGGCATGAGCCACCTGATCCTGCTGTCGGTGCCGCTGTTCGTCTTTCTGGGCTTGCTGATCGAGATGACCGGCATGGCGCGCGCCATGGTGGCGTTCCTGGCGAGCCTGTTGGGCCATGTCCGCGGCGGCCTGCATTACGTGCTGGTCGGCGCGATGTATCTGGTGTCGGGCATCTCGGGCTCGAAGGCCGCCGACATGGCTGCCGTGGCGCCGGTGCTGTTTCCGGAAATGAAGGCGCGGGGCGCCAAGCCGGGTGATCTGGTCGCCCTGCTCTCCGCCACCGGCGCGCAGACCGAAACCATTCCGCCAAGCCTGGTGCTGATCACCATTGGTTCGGTGACCGGCGTCTCGATCGCGGCGCTGTTCACCGGCGGCCTGCTGCCGGGCCTGGTGCTGGCGATCACGCTGTCGGCGCTGGTGTGGTGGCGCTACCGCGGCGAGGACCTGCGGCATGTCACACGGGCGAGCGGTGGCGAGATCGCGCGCGCGTTTGCCATCGCCCTGCCCGCCATCGCGCTGCCGTTCGTGATCCGCTACGCCGTGGTCGAGGGCATCGCGACCGCGACCGAGGTTTCCACCATCGGCATCGTCTATGCCTCCATCGTCGGCTACCTTATTTACGGTCTCTTGATCTACCGCAATTTCGACTGGCGGCGGATCATGCCAATGCTGGTCGAGACCGCGTGCCTGTCGGGCGCGATCCTGCTGATCATCGGTTGCGCCACCGGCATGGCCTGGGGCCTTACCCAATCCGGCTTTTCGCGGACGCTAGCCGCCGCCATGACCGGCCTGCCCGGTGGCTCGGCGACTTTCATCGCCGTCTCGATCGTGGCCTTCGTGATCCTGGGCAGCGTGCTCGAGGGCATCCCGGCGATCGTGCTGTTCGGGCCGCTGCTGTTTCCGATCGCGCGTGCCGTCGGCGTGCACGAGGTCCACTATGCGATGATCGTTATTCTCGCGATGGGTATCGGGCTATTCGCGCCGCCCTTCGGAGTGGGCTATTATGCGGCTTGCGCCATCGGACGCGTCGATCCGGCCGAGGGCATCCGGCCGATCTGGGGCTACCTGCTGGCGCTGATGGTCGGCCTGATTATCGTGGCGATCTTCCCGTGGATTTCCATCGGGTTCTTGTAAACTTTTCAGATGGGACACAGCCGATGAGCGCAGCCCAGAACCAGTACTCACTCGGATTGGACAAGACGCCGGCGAACTACGTGGCGCTGACGCCGCTGAGTTTCCTCGCCCGCAGCGCCGCCGTCTATCCCGATCACATCAGCACGGTCTATGAAGGCCGCAGTTTCACCTGGGCCGAGACCTATGAACGTTGCCGGCGTTTTGCGTCATGGCTCGCTGGTCGTGGTATCGGCAACGGCGACACCGTTGCGGCGATGTTGCCGAATATCCCGGCCATGAACGAGGTGCATTTCGCCGTGCCGATGGCGGGCGCGGTTCTGAACGCGCTGAACATCCGGCTCGATGCGCCGTCGATTGCCTTTCAGCTCGACCATGGTGGCGCGAAAATCATCCTGGTCGACCCGGAATTCTCTGGTGTGATCTCTGAAGCGCTGACGCTGATGAAGGGTCCAAAACCGTTTATCGTCGACGTCGACGATGCGGCGTTTGTGGGCGGCAAGCGGATCGGTGAACTGGAATATGAGGCGGCGGTCGCAGCAGGCGATCCGGGCTTTGTCGCAAGACTTCCCGGCGATGAATGGGACGCGATTGCGCTAAGCTACACCTCGGGCACCACGGGTAACCCGAAGGGCGTCGTGACCCATCACCGCGGCGCCTACCTCAATGCCGTCAGCAATATTTTGGCGGGCAACCTCGGCCAGCATCCGGTGTATCTCTGGACGCTGCCGATGTTCCACTGCAACGGCTGGTGCTTTCCGTGGACAGTGGCGGCCTCCGCCGGCATCAATGTCTGCCTGCGCAAGGTTGATCCGGCAAAAATCTTTGAACTGATCCCGAAGCATGGCGTCACCCACATGTGCGGCGCGCCGATCGTCTACAACACGCTGATCAACTCACCCGGCGCGCCGAAGGGCGGTAAGGCACGTCCCGTGGTCGGATTGATCGCGGGCGCCGCCCCGCCGGTCGCGGTGCTGGAAGGCGCCGAAAGCATCGGCATCAAGCTGACGCATGTCTACGGGCTGACCGAAGTTTATGGTCCCGCCTCCGTCTGCGCCGAGCAGCCGGGCTGGGACGAACTTCCGGCCGACCAACGCGCCCAGATGAAGCGCCGGCAGGGCGTGCCCTACCCGCTCGAGGAAGCCGTCACCGTGCTCGATCCCTCAACCATGCAGGAGGTGCCACGCGACGGCGAAACCATCGGCGAGGTGATGTTCCGTGGCAATATCGTGATGAAGGGCTATTTGAAGAACGAGAAGGCCACGCAGGAAGCCTTCGCCGGCGGCTGGTTTCACACCGGCGATCTCGGCGTGCTCGACGAGCACGGCTACGTCATCATCAAGGACCGTTCCAAGGACATCATCATTTCGGGCGGAGAGAACATCTCCTCCGTCGAGGTCGAGGACATCCTCTACAAGCACCCGGCCGTGCTGTTCGCAGCGGTGGTCGCAAAGCCCGATTCCAAATGGGGCGAAGTGCCCTGCGCCTTTGTCGAGTTGAAGGAAGGCGCCAAGGCGACGGAGGCCGACATCATCGCCTTCTGCCGCAGCCACATGTCGGGCTTCAAGACGCCGAAGGCGGTGGTGTTCGGCGCCATCCCGAAGACGTCCACGGGCAAGATCCAGAAGTTCATGCTGCGCAACCAGGTGGACTCGGCGAAGGCGATTTCGGCCTGACGCGCATGAGTGCAATGAAGGACGATCTCGATTTGGCCAGCGACCCGCGCTGGCGCCGGCTTTGGGATCGTCCGTGGTCCTGCGTGAGCTGCGGCGAAGCACATCAGGGCCTGTTCGATCTTGCGTTCGGCAAGCCCGAGCAATGGCCGGGTGCAGAGGACAAGGCGCCCAACAGCGCTCTTGATCTCGACCTCAGCGGCAACTTCCTCTCAGAGGATTTCTGTGTTTTGGAGGGCCAACACTTCTTTGTGCGTGCGGTGCTGGAGCTGCCGATCCGGGGCAGCGGCGGACAGCAATTCGGTTTCGGCGTTTGGGCGACCCTTTCGCGCAAAAACTTTGAACGCTACATCGCGGAATTCGACAGTGGTGAGCAGGACGAACTCGGCCCATGGTTTGGGTGGTTTTGCAATCGGCTTAAAGGATATCCCGATACGCTCAATCTAAAATGTCAGGTTCATCCAGTGAGCGGACGGCAGCGACCGCGAGTACTGCTGGAACCCACCGACCACCCTCTCGCAATCGAGCAGCAGAGCGGAATCACCTTTGACCGGCTGCTTGAGCTCTATGCCATCTATGGCCATGACATGCGAATGTCGCTCTGCGACTAGATGAAGAACCTACGCTGAAGTGCGGTCCACCGGAGGATAGTATTGCGGCGCTTCGGTGCGTTGGAACATGCCGTAATCGCGCATCACCTCGAAGACGCGAAAATACTGAACCGTCGGATCGGCAAACAGGCGCGTTCCGAATTCGATGCCGGCGCGATCGTCCGGTAAATCGACCAGATGCGCAAAATGCTCCTCGCGATAAACGCTCGCGAAAGAATCACGGCGCCACTCGGTCTCCGCCGCCAGCGTTCCATTCTTCGATTCCGAGGCGAGGATATAGGTCGGCTTGCGCCTTGCGGGGTCGTTATAGGGCGCGCGCCGCTCGGGCCGCCAGACCGGCTGGCCTGGCTTTTGTTCGTGAATGACCTGGGCGACGCGGATCCGATAATCCGAAAAAACCCTCGCGCGGCCGATGGTCTGGACATCATGATGGTGGGCGTGGGCTCGCCACGCCGTCAGGGCCGCCTCGTCCTGCCAGATCTGGTAGGAGAGCAGCAGGTTCTCCCGCGTCAAGCTCCTGAAGCGATCGATGAAGCGGCAGCCGCCCATCGCCTCGAGGTCGGGCTTCAACGAGGCCGCGAGATCGAGATATTGATCGCGGTGCCCGGGCTTCGTCTGAACTTCAAAGAACAGGCCAATCATCGAAATTCCTCCGCGGCCCGCGACGGGGTTTGCGGCGCGACCGACGGGCTCAGTCTGGATTCTCCAGCACTGGCCTGATTCCGTCATAGGCCAGCATCATGTCTGGCGGAAGACCCCTCTTAGTCGAGGTCGTCAGCCGCGCGCTGCGGATCTTAACCTAGCTCCAGCCGCATCCCGTCATAGGCCGGGATGACGCCGGCCGGCAGGCTCTGACGCAGCACCTCGTAATCGAGATCGGAATGCATGTTGGTGATGACGGCGCACTTCGGCTTGAACCGCTCGATCCAGGACAGCGCATCGCTGACGCTGAAATGGCTGGGATGGCCGGCATAGCGCAGCCCGTCGACGATCCAGAGGTCGAGGTTTTCCAGCGCTGGCCAGCTCTCCTCGGGGATGTCGTGAAGGTCGGGTGTGTAGGCGGCGGCGCCGACGCGGAAACCGAGTGCGGGAATCCTGCCGTGGTGAACCAGAAAGGCGGACAGTTTTACCGGACCGCCCTTCCCTTCGGTCTCATGACTCTCGCCCGCTTCGATCGAGTGGCGCGTCAGGATCGGCGGATAGTCGCTGCCCTCCGGCGAGATGAAGCAATAGGAGAACCGCGCCATGATGTCCTTGGCGGTCGATTGGTTGAAGTAGACCGGGATGCGCCTGCGCTGGTGCAATACGACCGAGCGCAAATCGTCGATGCCGTGGGTCTGGTCGGCATGCTCATGGGTCAGGAATACCGAATCGATGTGACCGACATTGGCGTCGATCAACTGCTCGCGCAGGTCGGGCGAGGTATCGATCACGATCCGCGTGGTGCCGTGCGCGCCCGTGCGTTCGACCATCAGCGAGCAGCGGCGGCGCCGGTTTTTTGGATTGTTGGGATCGCAGGCGCCCCAGCCGAGCGCCGGTCGCGGTACGCCGGCGGAGGAGCCGCAGCCGAGGATGGTCAGCGTTACCGTCATGCGGCAGCCTTCGGCGGCGGCACTTTTGAAAATAGCCGGAAGAAGTTTTCCGTCGTCTGCCGCGAGATTTCTTCCAGCGAGACGCCGCGCGTTTCCGCCAGCACCTTTGCGACCTCGACCACGTAGGACGGCTCGTTGCGCTTGCCGCGAAACTTGCCGGGCGCCAGATAGGGCGCGTCGGTTTCGACCATGATGCGGTCAGCCGGGAGCTCGGCGGCGAGCTCGCGGAGGGCTTCGGACTTCTTGAACGTCAGGATACCCGTGAAAGAGATCGACAGGCCGAGGCCAATCGCCTTCATCGCCAGTTCGCGCCCGCCGGTGTAGCAATGCAGCACCGCGCGGAAGGCTCCCTTTGCCACTTCGTCTTCAAGAATGCGGCCGCAATCCTCGTCGGCCTCGCGGGTATGGATCACCAGCGGCAATCCTGTCGCCCGTGCCGCGGCGATATGCGCGCGAAAGCCGCGCTCCTGCGCCTCGGGCGAACCGTTCTCATAGAAATAATCCAGTCCCGCCTCGCCCAGCGCCACGACTTTCGGGTGCCTGGCGAGTTCGATCAGTTCGCCGGCGGGAATTCCGTCCTCCTCATCGGCATGATGCGGATGGGTGCCGACCGAGCAATAGACGTTGGGAAACCGCTCGGCGATGGCCAAAAGCCCGCCGAGCCGCTTCACCCGGGTCGAGATGGTGACGATGCGGCCGATCCCCGCCGTCTCGGCGCGCGCGACGATGGCGTCGAGATCCTCGGCGAAATCCGGAAAGTCGAGGTGGCAGTGGCTGTCAACGAGCATGGCTTGCAAACGGCTCAATCCGCCTTTGGTTCGACATAGCGCGGGAACACGCCGACCGGCGGCGGCAGCGTCCCGCCGGCCTTGATCCGCGTGCCGAGCGCTGCGAAGTCGCGCGCGTCCTGGGGGACGCCGAGACTGTCGAGCAGTTTGCTGGAGGCATCCGGCATCACCGGCTGGGTCAGGATGGCGACCTGCCGCACGACTTCCGCCGTCACGTACAATACGGTTTTCTGCCGTGCCGGATCGGTCTTGGCCAGCGCCCATGGCGCCTCGCCCGCGAAATAGCGATTGGCTTCCGCGACCACCGACCACACCACGTTCAGCCATTGATGAATCTGCTGGGTGGCCATCGCGATCCTCGACGCCGCCAGCATGGCATCCGCCTCCGCCAAAATCTCCTTGTCGTTATCGGTGAACTCGCCGGGTTCCGGCAGCACGCCGCCAAGTTGTTTTGCGATCATCGACAGCGAGCGCTGCGCCAGATTGCCGAGGTCGTTGGCGAGGTCGGCATTGATGCGAGCGACGATGGCTTCATGGTTGTAGTTGCCGTCCTGTCCGAACGGCACCTCGCGCAGGAAGAAATAGCGCATCTGGTCGACGCCGTACTGATCGGCGAGATTGAAGGGATCGACAACGTTGCCGACCGACTTCGACATCTTCTCGCCCCTGTTGAACAGGAAGCCATGCGCATAGACCCGCTTCTGCACGGGAATGCCCGCCGAAATCAGGAACGCCGGCCAGTACACCGCGTGGAAGCGAATGATGTCCTTGCCGATGATGTGCACATCCGCGGGCCAGTAACGCCAGTTCGCCGCGCCCTCGTCGGGGAAGCCGACTCCGGTGATGTAGTTGGTCAGCGCATCGACCCAAACATACATCACATGCTCGGGGTCGTTCGGCACCTTGACGCCCCAGTCGAACGTCGTGCGCGAAATTGACAAGTCTTTCAGGCCGCCCTTGACGAAGCTGATGACCTCGTTGCGGCGCGAATCCGGCCCGATGAAGTCCGGCTGGCTCTCGTACAGCGCCAGCAGCCGATCCTGATAAGCAGACAGCTTGAAGAAGTAGCTCTTCTCCTCGACCCATTCCACCGGCGAGCCCTGCGGGCCGCGGCGCACCTGGTCGTCACCGAGGACAGTTTCCTCCTCGGCGTAATAGGCTTCGTCGCGCACCGAATACCAGCCGGCATAGGTGTCGATGTAGATGTCGCCATTCTGCTGCATCCGGTTCCAGACCACCTGGACCGAATGATGATGCGCCGGCTCCGTGGTGCGGATGAAGCGGTCGAACGATACGTTGAGCCGTTCGTCCATCTCCTTGAACCGGCCGGCATTGCGCGCGGCGAGTTCGGCGACCGCAAGTCCCTCGCTCTCGGCAGTCTGAATCATTTTCAGGCCGTGCTCGTCGGTGCCGGTGAGGAAGAACACATCCTTGCCGTTGAGCCGCTGAAACCGCGCCAGCGCATCGGTCGCGATCGCTTCATAGGCGTGGCCGATATGCGGAATGCCGTTGGGATAGGCGATCGCGGTGGTTATGAAGTAGGTGTCGCGCTCGGCAGCTACTGCCGGCTGGGCAGCTGCAGCCGGCTTCGCGCGCGGCTTGGCTGGCTTTGCGCGTTCAACGACCGGTGTGACCTGTACGACGGGAGTCGCTTCCTGCGATGTTACCTTCGTTTTGTTCGCGGATTTCTTCGCTGACTTCTTGGCAGTTTTCTTAGCAGTTTTCTTAGCAGTTTTTTTGGCTGCTTTCTTCGCAGCCTTTTTAGGAGCCTTTTTCGCGACTTTGCCGGCAGTCTTCTTCGATGCCTTGCCCGCCTTCTTCACGACACGCGTGCGCTTGGCGGCACCTTTCCTGGCGGCGTGCTTCTTCGCGGCCTTCTTGCCGGTGCGTGCGGACGGCGATTTGCTGACCTTCTTCGCCTTGCGCTTTTTCGAAGCTTTCTTTCCAGCCTTCGCCACCACGAATTCCTTTTTAACTCAACGATATCAGGGATTATTTTCGGACGGAGCGTTACCGCGTCGCTTCCGCGAGCATCCCGAACACCGAGAAAACCAGCGGTTTTCGCTCCAGATTATAGGATTCGGTGTCGCGCGCGGCGCGGACGATCTTTTCCCATACCTCGGCCAGCCGTGCAAGGCGGGGCAGATTCGCGTTGGCGTCGTCAGTGCGCAGCTTTTCGCTGATCCAGCGATCGATGCCGTCGATGAAAGCCGCCAGCGCCACCCGGTCGCTGGTGCCCAGCGCATCGCCCAGCGCGTGCAGTTCGCGCGGGTCGACCTGCGGCAGCGTCGCCAACAGCGCGGCGGTCCGCTGCTGCAGCTTCAGCGCGTCGCCGCCGAGCAATGTCAGCGCGCGGGACACGCTCCCCTCCGCAGCGTCGGCAGCCTCCGACAGCGCGGGATCATCGTGCACCATGTCGGTGGCCTTTGAGGCCGCGCGAATGACGTCGTCGGTCGCAAGCGGCCGCAGCGGCAACTTGCGGCAACGGGACAGGATCGTTGGCAAGGCCCGCGCCGGCGAATGACTGCAGAGCAGGAACAGCGATCGTTGCGGCGGCTCTTCGAGGATCTTGAGCAGTGCGTTGGCGGCGTTCGGATTGAGCTCGTCGACGGTGTCGACGATGCAGATCCGCCAGCCATCCACCGCCGCGGTCGAACCAAAGAACGAAATCGTCTCCCGTGTCTCGTCGACGGTAATCACGGTCCGCATCACGCCGCGGTCGTTCAGGCCCCGCTCCAGCACCAGCAGCCCGCCATGCGCGCCGGCCGTGACCTGGCGTGCGACGGGTTCATCCGGAGCGAGCGCAAGCGTCTCGGCGCGCTGCACCGACGGCGACAAGGGATTGGAATTGGCGAGCACGAAGCGGGCCATACGATAGGCCAGCGTCGCCTTGCCGATGCCCTGCGGACCACCGATCAGCCAGGCGTGCGGAATGCGCCCGCTGCGATAGGCATTGAGCAGCGCCGTCTCGGCCTGGTGGTGGCCGAACAAATCGGCCGTTTCGCGGGGATGCCTGACCGCCACGTCTTGCTCGGTCTTGCGCGCGCTCATGCCGTATCCGCCGGGCTCGGGGCCGTGAATACATGATCGCGCAACGCCGTCCAGACGCGGGTAGCGACCGTGTCGGCATCGGCATTGGCGTCGATCAACACGCAGCGCTGCGGGTCTTCGGCGGCGATCTGCCGGTAGGCGTCGCGCAGATCCTGATGGAATTGGAGGTCTTCCGCCTCGAACCTGTCAGGCACGCCGCTGCCGCGGCGAGCGGCCGCGCGCTGTAGACCGACTTCGACCGAGATATCCAGAATGATGGTGAGGTCCGGCTTGAGATCGCCGATGGTGACGCGCTGCATGGCGTTGAGCACGCCTGGCGCGACCTGCCCCAGACGGCCCTGGTAGGCGCGGGTCGAATCCGAGAAGCGGTCGCACAGCACCCATGTTCCCTGGCCGAGCGCGGGCTGGATGACGGTGCGAACGTGATCGTCGCGGGCGGCGGCGAACAACAACGTCTCCGCCTCCGGTCCAAGCAGCTTGCCCATTCCCGACAGCACGAGATGCCGCATGATTTCCGCGCCCGGCGAGCCGCCGGGCTCGCGGGTGACGATGGCGCGCAGCTTTGTCGCGGCAAGACGCTCGGCGAGCTTCTTGATCTGCGTGGACTTTCCGGAGCCCTCGCCGCCCTCAAACGTGATGAACTTCCCGCGTCCGGAGGGCCGCTGCAGCGTTGCCTGGTTCATGCTCAGAGCTTCTCTGCGCTCGCGCGGAACATGCCGATGACGAGCTCGCTAGCGCCGTCGATCGCCCGGCGCATGGTCGAGCCGGTGCCGACCGCTTCCGCCGCATAGACCGGCGCCTCCATGGCAACATTGGCGCCGCGCCACACCCGGACAAGACCCACCGCCTGGCCGGGTTGTACGGGCGCCCGGACCGGACCGTTATAGACGATCCGCGCAATCAATTTCTCGCTGCCGTTCTTCGGCACCATCACCTTGATCGGCTCGGGGCTTGCAAGCTTCACCGAGCGGCTTTCACCGCCGAATACCTTGGCGTAACCGACGGGCTGGTTGGCTGCGAACAGCGTGCGCGTCTCGAAACTGCGAAAACCCCATTCCAGCATCTTCTTCGCTTCTGAGGCGCGATCGTCGGGATCCTCGAGCCCGTTGATCACGACGATCAGCCGGGTGTCGTTCTGCACGGCGGAGCCGACCATGCCGTAGCCCCCCTCCTTGGTGTAGCCGGTCTTCAGCCCGTCCGCGCCGTTGAGCGTGTTCAGCAGCGGATTGCGGTTCTGCTGCCGGATCTTGTTCCAGGTGAACTCCTTCTCGCCGAACAATTTGTACATGTCGGGATAGGTCAGGATCAGGTGGCGGGCGAGTTTTCCCAGTTCCCGCACCGTCATCTTGTTGGCAGGGTCCGGCAAGCCGTTGGAATTGCCGAAGGTCGACTTCGTTAGCCCAAGTTCGCGCGCCCGCTCGGTCAGGAAGTCGGCAGCAAAAATCCGCTCATTGCCAGCCATACCTTCGGCCAGCGCAATGCAGGAATCATTGCCGCTCTGGATGATCGCGCCATGCAGCAGATCGTCGACCGATACCTTGCTGTTGAGGATGGCGAACATGGTCGAGCCGCCGGCCGGCGCGCCGCCCTTGCGCCAGGCGTTCTCGCTGATCCGGTATTCGTCCGTCAGCTTGACCTTGCCTTCCTTGAGAGCGTTGAAGACCACCTCGACCGTCATCAGCTTCATCATGCTGGACGGGGCCCGTAACTCGTCGGCGTTCTTCTCCCACAGCACGCTGCCGCTGGACGCCTCGATCAGGATCGCGGTCGGCGCGTCGCCGTCAAAGCCACCCTCTTCCTTCTTTGGTGCACCCTGCACGCTGTTGTTGGCGGCATACACGACCCCACCCCAACCGACCGCGAGCGCTATGGCGGCAGCCATCAGCCCGCGCCACGGGACGGCGGCCGCGGCGTCGGATTTGCGGGAAACGAAGGTCTCGATTGCCATCGGCGATGTCCTGAATCCGTGCGTTCTAACAGTTGGAAGTATCGCAAACAACACAGGTTTTGGACTTGGCTTTTTGAACTTGCCGCCGTGTCGGTCGGATTGCGGCGCCGGGCGAAGGAACGTATCGTGGCGGAGCTGCAATTTTCCGACAAGATACGAAAAACAGGGCGGAAACGCGATGCCATCCTCACGCACCATTGCCGCCAACGGGCTGGACTTCTTTGTCGTCGAGGAGGGACAGGGTCCGCTGGTGCTGCTCTGTCACGGCTGGCCCGAACTATCCTATTCCTGGCGGCACCAGATCGGCGCCATCGCGGCAGCCGGTTTCCATGTCGTCGCCCCCGATATGCGCGGCTTCGGTCGGACCAGCGCGCCCGCCGATGTCGGCGCCTACACCATCTTCCACAATGTCGGCGACATGGTCGCGCTGGTGGCGGCGCTCGGCGAAAGGCAAGCCGTCATTGTCGGCCATGACTGGGGTGCCCCGGTCGCCTGGCACGCGGCAATGTTCCGGCCTGATGTCTTCACTGGGGTCGCGGGCCTCAGCGTTCCGCCCCCTTCCCGCGGGCGCGGCCTGCCGCTCGAAACCCTGCGGCAGAACGGCATCACCAATTTCTACTGGCAGTATTTTCAGCCGCTCGGCGTGGCTGAAGCCGAGTTCGAGCGCGATGTCGCGGCAACCATGCGAATCGTACTCGGCGGGCGCGGGTTCTCCGATCCGGCCGCCCATCAATATGTTCAGGACGGCAAGGGCTTCCTCGCCGGCGCCGATCCGAATCGGGCATTGCCGAACTGGCTGACCGAGGCCGACCTCGCCTATTTCGCGGCCGTCTACCAGGAATCCGGCTTTCGCGGCGGGCTCAACTGGTATCGCAACATCGACCGCAACTGGGAATTGACCGCGCCATGGCAGGGCGCGCAAATCCACCAGCCGTCGCTGTTTATCGCGGGATCGAAGGATGGCGTCATCACCGGGCTGATCGGCGCCAAGCTGGTCAAGGAGATGGAGCGCGTGCTGCCGAACTTGCGGCAAAAGCTCATTCTCGACGGGGCCGGCCACTGGATCCAGCAGGAGCGGCCCGATGAGGTCAACGCCGCCCTGATCGCGTTCCTGAAAGGCTAGTAAAGCCCGCGGCCGCTCAGGACTTCGCTTGGCCCCCGCGGGTCGACCGGCAGATAAGCCTGGCTCGGAGCCGCATAGTTCGCGTCATTCTCGTAGGACACGGCGCGCGGGTTTTCCGTGACACGGCCACGTGATCGGCTGGAGGCCGACATTTCCGAAGTCGCATTGATCGAGGCGTAATCGGCCGAGCTATTGCCGAGGCTATAGGGCCGCCCTTCCGGCATCGGAACTTCGCCCCGGATTCGGCCGGCGGACGACGACATTTCGGGCACAAACGGGCGGGCCGAAGCGACCCGGACCGTGGACGGGGATGGCGCGGGCTCGCCGGTCCGCAGCGTCGCCATGAGCTGGCGGTCGTCGGAACCCTCCAGGGGCGCGCGGCCGACATATTCAACTCGGACCTTGGCGACGCCATTCGCTTTGAATTCAAGGAGTTCCGCGGCCTTGTTCGAGACGTCGATAAGGCGGTTGCCATGGTAAGGGCCGCGATCATTGACCCGCACGATCAGCGACTTGCCGTTCCGGACGTTGGTGACGCGGGCGTAGCTGGGGATCGGCAGCGTCGGATGCGCCGCCGTCAGCGAGGTCATGTCGAAGACTTCGCCATTGGCGGTCAGGCGGCCGTGGAAATCATCGCCGTACCAGGACGCCATTCCCTCGGCGTGGTAGTTCGGATCCTCTTCCGGCACGTAGACCCTGCCCGCGACGGTGTAGGGCTTGCCGACGCGGTAGGTTCCCCCGCCCTTCGGCACTTCCTCCCCGAACCCGACCACGCGAGGGCTTGAGGAGACGCCATATTTGGGATCGACGCGGCTGGCGAATTTGCTGGACGAGGCGCAGTTGGCAAGGAGAAGGCACGTTGCCACGGCAACCGCACCACGCACCGCCAGCACGATCGTTTTTGGCCGTCGAATCCCCATCGTCCCCAATTACCATTTCCAGCGGCCGACTGCCTACGTCGAAGCATTACGGCCTTACCCCACGATGCGGCCCGCCTCCGCATCACGTCGTGAAGATATCGCAACCGGAACACGGCGGAAATGGGGTGTGCTTCCGCCTGGTGAATGATCTGCTCCTGCGTGGTGAACGAATGGTTGCTTTGCGTATCCGTTGATTTACGGGGCGCGACGCTTCGATTCACGGTGTATGCGCCGTCCGTCGTCGTCTTCCTGTGCCGCCTTCAGACAATCTGTTGCACTAAATCATCACTCACGACCGATCTGTGATTCCGGCCTTTGAATCTTTTTGACTGTGCAACGATGGAGTCGTTCTGTCGATTGCGCGGGGGCGCAAAGGATTTGTGCGATGATCGAGACGGTTACAACGTTGATGGGCCTGGTGAGCGCAGGCATTTTTCTTGCCCATGCATTTGAAGGCTATCGTTCCAGAGCTTGAGTTTTGAACGGCGGGCGGTCGGGAATTTGCCCGGGCGTCAGACAGAGAAATAGTTTGGCAGTTCCGGCCGGGAATTCCGAAAGCTTTAATAAATTCGGACGAGCATCTGAGTGGTAGGTGTAACATGCGCAACCACGACATCGTCTCCAACGGATTTCTTGCCCTGACCACGGCCAGCCTCCTGCTCCTGTGCTCGAGCCTGCTGGCTGCGGCATTCGGCTAGAGAAGCACCCGCTCCGATTGCGGGTCTTTGACGCCGGGACGATACGGTCCCGACCAGAACCAGCTCGCCCTACGGACCGCCGGCGAACGTGGCCGGGGCCGCTCCGGGGGCTGGACCATCCCCTCTCCCCTCTCCCCTCCCCCCTCTCTCCCCAGTCCCTTTGAGAAAGTCGGCGGCTATCCAGACACCGCAGGTGATGCATCGCATCTCAGACCGACGTCTCGCATCGATATCCGGGCAGATCGGCAAATGAACAAACGCTTCGGTCCTTACCTTCTCGCGCTCGCGTTTATTGGTGGCTGATTAACCGCGTCATGTAACGGCTAATTATTAGCATCCGGGTCGACGAGCCAATATTGTCGGCCATTGGTGCGGGGGTCCGACCCGTCGCTCGTTTGGATCCGGACGACGTTGGCCAGCCCATCCGCGGTGAAGTGGACGTTATTGCCGGGCAGCGGCGTCATGTTCTCGTAGATGCTGATCTGTGAAATGTTGGGATATTTGGGCGGCCCGAACACGTACGTCCGGGCGAGATAGCGCGGCCCCTCGACCTCGAACTTGGTTATCATTTCGACGGCCATGCCGGCTGGGCGGTGGAAGGCCGTGAAGCCGCTGCCGGCCCACAGCGAGACGGGAAGGTAAACCGCGTAGATCGCCAAAGCGGCGGCGAGGATCCTCATGTGTCAGACGGAAAATAGATGCGCAGGGTCAGGCGCGCGCAGACGAAAAGCACCAGAAGAACGAATGCTGCATAGATACCGATCTCCATAGGCTGATCCTCTAGCAATGGCTGAAGCCCTGGCTGAAGCAGCCGGCAGACACAGCAGCCCACCAGTGCGGCACTGAGCGCCGGATTCTCACATTGCGATTTTGAATGATTCGCTACACCAACCAGTTAATGCAACCCTTCGCGGTCAGCGCCTCCACGACGCCGATGCGGGCGAGCATGATGTCCCCGCCACGACTGAGCAGCATCAACGCTTCGATCGCCGCCTGCCATTCCTGCAAATCGGGTTCCCTCTTCGGCAGCCTCGTGACGTAGCCGTCCGCGTTCTTCAGCGTAAGCAGCTGCCGGCCGTCGGGCAAAACGATAGAATCTTCTTAACGAAATAGACTAAGGCAACAAATTTACTCAGCTAATCGTCTTGGGTGTTCCTCATGGACACAGCGCTATTCCCAGCGGCTTGTCATCTTGTTCATGTTCTGTGCTATAGCCCGCGCAATGGAAAACAATAGTGAAATCGAGATCCTGTTCAGGCGGCTTCATCTCTACGACCAGCTAAAGCGCAAGGCGGACGGACTCGTCCGCACCATCCAGAGGGCAATGAAGGAGCGCTACGGCAATGCGCGAACAATTGAATCGGCGCCCTTGTCGCCGGCTTCTTCCCATCGGGCCACGCTCGCATTGCGCTCGGGCCAGCCCTACGCTAAGCGACTAAACTCTTGAGCTGGAAGGGTGGCCGAGTGGTTTAAGGCACCGGTCTTGAAAACCGGCGTGCCTGCAAGGGTACCGTGGGTTCGAATCCCACCCCTTCCGCCAAGTTCTGGATGTCCAGCCCGGACACATAGGTAACAGAACGTACCTAAGACATGGGTGACAACCTGGTGCCGAACGGGTTGTCGAGGGGTTGCAGGGGTTTTCTACTCCAAGTCGAAGTATCCCAGATCATAATGGATGAAGCTGACGAGCCAAATGCCGTCGTCGACTTCCTTGATGCCGAGCCTCTGGCCCGCCAACACGGTTGAGATGTTGATCCTCTTGCGGTGCAGGCAGTGCCGCCCGCAGGCGGTGACGAGCACGTCGCGGTCGTGGAAGGGATAGGTCAGGTCCGGCAGACCATCGTAGCGGCGTGTTGAGGCCGTGTTGAGTTCTGCCGGGCATTTCATGCCGAGGGCTTCGTGCGGCCGTTCGGCGTTGAACTCCCGAACGAAGGAATCGAAGCGCTCCTGCTGCTGCAGGCCGCTGAAGCCCGGCGGCGGAGTGAGTCTACAAGCTCCTGGATCCGAAAGCTCCAAACTCACGGCTGCGGACGCGATCAAAGTCCTCCAGTCCGAGGCACAAAAGATTTCCAACGGAATTGCTCTACGAGCAGCGAACAAAGCAATAAATGCGCTCGGTGACTGGCTAGATGCTTGCCATAACTACCGTCACGAAGACGGCGTCGAAGAGCCATCACAGCCGCCGATCGATCTTGCCGTCAGCGTTGCTATCCCACCGGCACGGTGCCAGGCCGATTTCAAAACCGCGGCCGTTATTGATTGCGCCTTGCGGCGTGCTCGGCGATCAATTGCCGAACCTCGGCTTATGCTACGCGGATTTCAGCGAAAATTTCTTCGCAATATTCGCTCAGCCGCCTGGCTCTTTGCCGTTCGGTCCGAAACTTAGCGATCAGTGCCGCAGTATCTGCGCGGCCAGAGGCGGCAACTTCTTCAAGCAATATAAGGGCGTCCAGGGTTACCCGTTCGAGATCGCATTCCATTTTAGACCTCCCGGCTCGTTCTTATCCCTTTCATTGATTGGGACGTTTGAGGGCGGGACCTAGGCGCTTTTTAGAGGCTACATGGTGAAAAGAGGCCAATACTGAGGCCATCGAGCGTTTCGGGCGTGGAGAAAGAGGAGCATTGAAATACCTCTCTAGAAACCGAAGCGGTGGCAAGGATTGGCTCAACGAGGAACCGGTGGATGCTAGGCAAGTGGGAACTCTGCCGGCACCGGAAGTGAATCTGCCAGCTGTCGCGACGGGATATGACAGACGCCCTCTCATCGATGGAATACCCGCACTGGCTGATTATCGCCGGCGCCGTAGTATTGATGCTGGGTCTCGTCGGACTCGCATTGCGTGCACGAAGCGTCGAAGCCGACTCCAATGATATGACGAACGATCAAGAACCATCTGAGCCGGCAGCCGACCTGACCCCGGCAGAGGTTTACGAGCGCACTGCGAAGGAGAAGCGCAAGGCTCGGTGGGCTGAAAGAGAGCGCGAGGAGCCGGCGAACGTTAGGCCCAGCATTTTCGGCGAGGAGTCGAAATGACTGTGCTGATCTAGTGGATGCGAGCAAGCAGGTTGGAGACCCTGATCACTTCAAGGTCTTTGCGAGTGCCTATGCCGCAGAAGCTTGGTGATCGCCATAATTCAGGATTTTTGCACAGACCCGCTGACGTCCCGGGATGTGGAGCGGAACGGACTGCATCGCGGCTTCTCAGATTGGATCCAAACGACATCGACGGTCGGACTGACATCCGGCAAATGGCTCCCAAAGCGATCAGCGGCTCCGTCCGCTTTCGTAGAAATGTGTTAGTCTGGCGGAGAGCCGATCGCGTTCAACCATGAGCCTCAGATTGCCATCATCTGCGGAAGGCTGTGAATGGCCGACTTTGCTTAGCGGAAAATTCGGCGGAATTTGCATTGGAGACTCAATGCGAGAGTCATCGAAGCCAAGCACGCAACCCTACTCGATCTTCAAGGCCTTTGAGCACAAGGCGTGGCAAACGGCGGCTGATCAGTACGGTGCGGCTTTCAGCCGGCTGACGCAGCAAGCGGTTCCATCCATCTTCGAAGCTCTCGACCTCAGGTCAGGCGTGAGACTTCTCGATGCAGCGTGCGGGCCCGGCAATCTCGCTGCTGCCGCGTTACGGCTCGGGGCAATGGTAACCGGTGTCGATTTCTCAGAGCGCATGGTCGAGCGCGCCCGCATGTTGCATCCCGACATTGAATTTCGCGAAGGAGACGCGGAAAGCCTGCTGGATTTTCCAGACGAAAGCTTTGATGTCGTCGCCATGAATTTCGGCTTCCATCATTTGGAGCGACCTGAAAATGCGCTAAGGGCGATCCACCGCATTTTGAAGCCGCGGGGCCGGTTCGCCTTCACGGTGTGGGGTCGGGAGGAGACCGTTGCCGGACTTTCATTACCGCGACGGGCCATCGCGCTGTTGGGCGACATAAACGTTCTGCCGCCGGGGCCTTCTCCGTTCCATTTCAGCGAGCCGGACAATTGTCGAAAGGCATTCATCAGCTGCGGCTTCGTCGATCCGCAAACGCGGACGGTCGATCAGACTTGGGAATTCGGTTCGCCGGAGGAATACTTCGACGCCATTTTGCGAAGCACAGTTCGGACGAGCAGCTTACTCCAAAGACAAACCCCTGAACGGCTGACGGCGATACGCGATCATGTTTGCTCGGCAGCAACTGCGTACCGCAAGGCCGGCAAGGTGTCGCTGCCGATGCCGGCAAACCTCGCCTGGGCCACGAAGCCGTGAAGGAGTTTTCGGTTCGCCTGCCCCGACAACATGATTGAATGAGGCAGAAGGCGCTGCTGGCGGGTTCTGAGTCAGTTTCTGGCAGATACTCACTAACGTAACATTGACGAATAGGGGGCGGGGTTGTCGAAGATCGTAAAAGAATTGCAACACGGAACCGCGCGCAAAAACATCAGAGGACGTCCCTTTTCGTCCCTACCCGACCTTCTCTCCAACTATGCGCGAAACGCGCCCGACCGCTACGCCATTCTTGCCACCGGCCGCGCCCCGATGACGTATGGCGCGCTGTGGATGCAGGCGAACGATGTAATTCGCGGACTGCGGAGCGTCGGTGTCGGCCGAACTGACCGGGTCGCGGTAGTGTTACCGGACGGAGCAGAGGCTGCGGTGGCAATGATCGTTGTTGCAGCCGCTGCAGTTTGTGTACCGCTCAATCCGGGTTTCACTTACGACGAATGCCAACGCTATTTCGGCGAATTGCACCTAGCTGCGCTGTTAACCCGGGCTGATTGGGATTCGCCCAGCCGGCGCGTCTCCCACATCCTGGGCATACCCATCATCGATATATCGACGCGGCCAAATGAGAGAGCCGGCGCGTTCTGCATTGTCGACCAAGCGCCACAGCACGTGGGCGACGACGAGTTTGCGTCAAGCGTTGACGATGCATTCATCCTCTTGACCTCGGGCAGTACGTCGCGGCCAAAAACGGTCCCCCTAACGCATACGAACGTCTGCCTTTCGGCCCACAACGTCGGTGCCAATCTGGCACTTAGGTCTCGGGACCGATTGCTCAGCGTACTGCCTCTATTCCATGGGCATGGCTTGATCTCTGGGCTTGTGGCCGCGTTGGCGGCCGGCTCCAGCGTGGTCTGTACGCCAGGCTTCGATGCAACAGCGTTCTTCGGCTGGCTGACGGAGTTTCGACCAACCTGGTATACGGCGGTGCCGGCAATCCATCGAGCAGTGTTATCGGCAGCGGATCCCCACAAACAGGCCGCACGGCGGTCCTCCTTGCGGCTGGTTCGCTCGGCTTCCACGTCGCTGGCGCCCGGCGTGCTCGGCGAACTGGAAGCGCTGTTTGGTGTCCCCGTTATCGACACCTACGGCATGACGGAAGCGGCCACCCAGATTGCCGCAAACCCTATGCAGCAGCGAAAGGCCGGTTCGGTCGGGCAGCCGGCGGGACCCGAGATCGCAATTCTGGGCAGTGACGATCGACGATTACCACCCGGCAGACGTGGAGAGATCGCGCTGCGGGGACCCACCATCACCAGAGGTTACGACAACGACACCGCCGAGACCGCGTCCGCATTTCGCGATGGCTGGTTCAGAACCGGCGACCTAGGCTACCTTGACGCGGAGGGGTATCTCTTCATTGTCGGTCGAATTAAGGAGATCATCCACAAGGGAGGACAGAAGGTCGCCCCCGCCGAAGTAGAGGCGGCGTTGCTGAGCCACCCGGATGTGATCGAAGCCGCTGTTTTCCCTGTGCCCCATGGACGACTTGGCGCGGACGTCGGCGCCGTTGTCGTCCTGCGTCAGGATGCGCAGGTGAACGCAGAAAGTCTCCGAGACTTTACCCGAGAACGCTTGGTCGGCTTCAAGGTCCCTGGCCTCATTCGGATGGTGCCGGCAGTCCCGAAAGGCGCCGGCGGCAAGATCAAGCGCAGTGAACTTGCGGGCGAATTTTCAAAGACGCAGTCGGCAGCAGGGGAACGCGACAGCAAGCTGGCTTTGCCGGGTTCAAAATTGGAGCGGCAACTGGCCGGGATCTGGTCGGAGATCCTGGACATGGATCAGATCGGCATTGACCAGGACGTCTTTGCGCTCGGCGTTGATTCACTTGCGATGATGCAGATGATCATGCGTGTGAAGGAATATTTTGGCGTCGACTTCTCATTCCAAGACATCTTCGATGCACCAACCATTGCGGCTCTCGCGCTTCGCGTTGAGTCATCAAAAAACTGCTCGACAAACTTATTACGAAGCTCGCGCGATCGGCCAACGGAAATCGCACGAGTGAAAGAGGATGGCCCACAGCCCGTGTCCGTCGTGCAGGAACGCATGCTGCGGATCGAGAGGGAACTCCCCGGACTGCCCCAGTTCAACCTTCGCTTCGCTTATCGGCTGCGGGGGCCGCTCAACGTGCTTGCGCTCGAGCGAGGCCTTGCTGAAGTCGTGCGCCGGCACAGCTCGTTGCGCACCGGATTTGCTTGGCTGGACGAACTGCCTGCTGCTCTCACTACCCGGGCCAGCGACATCAAATCAACCCTGGTCGTGGAGGATCTTGCAGCGCGGGCGCCTGTCGGAAATTCCCGGGTTAAGGCGCTCTTGGTCAGGAAGGCGGAGCTGGGAATCGAGCAAGAGCGCATGAAACTCATCGACACGAACCATGCTCCCTTGTTCCGGGCGCGCCTCTTGCGGCTCAGCGCCGTCGACCACGTTTTAGTTCTGATCGTCCACGACATCATCATCGACGGCTGGTCGATGGAAGTTTTTATTGAGGATCTGTCGGAATTCTATGCCAGTCTCACAACCGGCAGGCAGACTCAGTTGCCCGAACCAGCGCTTCATTTTCCCGACTTCGCCCGTTGGCAGCGTCTGTGGTCTGCCAGCGGTGCAGCAACCCGACAGCTCGGCTACTGGAAGGAGCGCCTGCGAAAGGCCTCACCCGTATTTACAGCGAATGTTGACGTTGCAGGCGAGCTCGCCGCGCGCGTCGTCCACGAACGATTTCATATATCGAACGATTTGGTCGCGCGCCTGAACAGCTTGAGCCATGGCCGAGGCGTAACCCTGTTTATGACATTACTGACCTGCTTCAAGACGCTGCTGTTGCTCCGAAGCGAACGCAACGACATTTGCGTAGGCACCACTATGGCCAACCGATCTCAACTGGGGAGCGAGCGTGTGATCGGCCCTTTCGCGAACACCACGCTTATCCGCACCCGATTCGATGCTGATCTGACTTTTCATGAAGCGCTCGATCGCGTGCGCGACGCCGTCTTGGAGGCTTACACCAGGCAGGAACTCCCGTTCGATATCATTGCCGCCCGACTGGCGGAAGAAGACGGTTTGGATCCGGCCTCACTCGTTCAATTTTACTTCGTGCTCCAGGTTGCGTTTCGCAGACGGATAAAGCTGCATGACGTAGCGGTCCAACCGTTCGGCTATCGGGAAGGAAAGTCGGCGATCGCACCGATTGATCGCACTTGGCTTAGAATGAGCCTCAACAAGACACCGTCGGGAATCACCGGCGTATGCAGATGCAAGAACGATTTGTTCGAGCGAATGAGTGCGCAGAATTGGATTGCTGATTACAAGACGGTCTTGACCAAAGCGGTCAACAATCCCAAGAAGGTTCTCGGCCGGTTGGCCGACCGCTGATCGATCGGCCCGGCTTCGTCGCAAAACTGGCAAGAAGAACACCGCAAGGCTTGCTGGCAGTGTCTCGCCATTCTCAAAGTCCAACAACCTGCAAGGAGACCCGCACGATCTAGTCTTGCTCTCGATCTGAAGAGCGAAGCCAGGACGTCGACAATCAGCTAGAAAAGATCGGTCATCACGTCGCGAATTTACCGCGTCTGATCCCTGCGTCAGCGCCGAGCCGAATTTTTCGGCACACACAGCCCAAATCAGATCTGCTGGAAAATTGATTACGTCGCAATTGCGAGCTAGCCAATTCGTCCAAGCGCGTTTCAGAACACTTCACAACCGACAAGATCTTACTTGAATTTTTGGATCGCTTCTTCGAGCTCTTTGACCCGCTTTTGGAGCTGGTCCTTGCGCTGCTCCAAGTGATGCCTAAGCTTTTTCTTTTGGCTCTCACTCAATGTCTTCATGTCAACATCATCCCCGACAAATTCACACATTGCTCGCCCCTTTGCTGGCGTGACGTGGAGTGTCTCCGATGGAGAAAAGGATCATAGAGGCGTATATTTTTCGAATCAACTGTAAGCCTCCTCCAGACCCGGCGCCCCCGTTAGTCGCATAAAGCGACGGCTTCCAGCATCCGCTGGTGCATCAGTCCGGGCCGCCACGCACAGCCGAGCGCGAGCGTAACTTACTGATTCCGAACCCGCTTTACCTGAGCAGCGTCGTTTGAGCTAAAGACTGTCCGGGATTGGATTGGTGATTACAAAGCAATCCTGACCAAAGCAGCCAAAAATCCAACAACGTCTTTTGGCCGGTTAGCCGACCGTTGATCGATGGGCTCGGCTTCGTCGCAACATTGGTGCACGCCCATGCGACTTGGTGCCAGTGCCTCGCCGTTGCGAGCTCACCGCGTCTGATCCTCATCTACGCCGAATCGAATTTCGGTATACAGCTTAAAATCAAATCTACAACGGCTGCAAAATCGATCACGTCGTAATTGGCCGATCAGCTTCAAGGCTTCACGGACAACTATCTTCCTTTTACTTTTCGAATTGTTTTCTCAAGCGCGTTGACCTTTTTTTGGAGATCTTTCCTGCGCTGCTCTAGTTGAGTCGTAAGCTTTTTCTTTTGACTCTGACTCATTTTCTTCACGTCGACATGATCAACAACAAATTCACACATTGCTCGCCCCTTTGCTTCGGTGACGTGGAGCGTCTCTCAGACGGAGACGGTAATGTGAAGTGTCTCTTAATCGAGAGGATGATAGAGCCGGGTATTTCTCGAATCAACCGGAAGTATCCAAATCCGGACTCCGGTTCCTCACAAAAAGCAGCGGGGTGCTCGCATCGGCAGCACATCACTCCGGCTCAACGATAGGCTCACCACGGCTCGGTTGAGCTTACTTTGTCCGCAGTAAGCCGTGGCCGGCCTCCTGATCCAAACCTGCTTTGCCTTGAATGGCAGCGTGGATAGCATCGTTGGACCTCCCGCTTGCTTCGATTGAAGATTCAGCGTTTCTTTTGCCGAGAGCTGCCGGGCATTACCTTGATGCGCCGGAGCGCGAACGTGTTTCCGCCCAGCACACGCCCGTCACGAGATTCCTGGATCAGCTGGACACTCCCGGTGTTGGGCCGCGTGCCCGCCGTGAAGCCGACCAGGATCGGGATGCCCTGCGATCCCACCGGGATACCGGTGATCGCGCAACCTTCGCGCGGTGCCAATGCGACAAGCGCCTTCTTGAAGTCGTAGAGGGCGGCCTGATTGCCGAGTTGACGGCCGATGCGGGTCCGTTCCGTGGCAGAAACTGGCTTTGCTTCAAGGCCCGTGCAGGTGATCTCGGACAGCGGTATCTCCTTTGGCAACACGAGGCTCAGCGACCAGCCCTTCGGCAGCGCACAGAAGCGAAATACATCGGTTGACGCCCGCGGGTAGAACCGGATCGCATCCCAATAAGCGGACGGCATTGCATCGATGATATGCAGGTTCTTCAGTCCCACTTGCCGGTTCTGCGTCACCAGCGAATCGAGGACCAGCGACGTGACGCCTGGAGAATCCTCATTGCAGGAGGCAACAACGAGCAGGCATGTGTGCTCAGCCGCGGACACCGGGGGCGCCCAGTCCCATTCCAGCACGGCAGGACGTTCCGGCCGCAGCGAAGCGATCGTCTGCGCCGCGCCAATCGGTGTCCATGCGCTTGCCATGCCGGAATTCGCCGGGAATGCCGCCCAGAAGTCGGCTGGGAGGTCCGGCAGGCCCGGCGTGGCGTCGGCGCAGAGAATCTTCACGACGACGTTGCTTCCGGGCAGAACTCCGCGATTATGTACTTGGACGTACACGCGATTCACCATGCCTCGTTGCGGATTTCGGTGTTCGAGCGTCGTTTCAAAGGCGATGTAGTCGACAGACGCAACCGGCATCTGGTACGAGCCCCCTACTGGCGAATCGACCTTCACGTCCGCGCAATTCCACCAGAAAAGTAGATCACCCAGATTGATCTGCCGGCCAGGATCCTCCCAGGCTGACGGCAAGCCGGACGGTGACGGCGTCTGGCGCCCGGTGTCCATGACGTGGTCGCGGATCAAGAGGCGGACGTCGGCAAGGCCCGCGCCGTCGAGCTGGCGCTCCCAGAGACCGCGACCGTGCGTCGCCGCGCGCAACAGCCGGGCCGGCGCATGCAGTTTCAGGTCGTACACAGCGACGTTGGGCAGGCCGTCGCTAAACGGCAACCACTTCGCGCCGCCGTCCGTAGTCGTCCACACGCCGACTTCGGTGCCGACGTACATCGTGTTCGGCGCCGCCGGATCGAGCAGCAACGCGTTGGCCGGTGCGTCGGGCAATCGGTAGGGAGACGTCCCGCTCAAATCTGTCCAGGTCCAGCTGCCGCCCGAGCCCGTGCCTCTCCAAATGTGTGGGGTGCCAAAACCGGCCATTGCCAGCACCACCACGTCGGTCATCCCGGGCACGAGGAAAATGTCCCAAATCCAGCGGGCCGGAAGCGGAGATGCGCTGACCTGCGTCGCGGTCCACGCACCTCCTGAGTTTACAGCCTTGTAGACGAGCCCATTGCTGGTCCCGCAGTAGATCAGCGACGAATTGGCGTAGTGAATCGCCGACACTCGAGCGCTACCGATCCCAGGAAGCGTGATGCTGGTCGGCCAACTGTCGGTGCCCTGCGCATGCGAGAGCCGTAGCGGGTTCGTTCCAAACGCGACGTTGCTGGAATCGGTGTCGTCATAGGTCCATGGCGGATAGAACAGCACGGGACCGCTCAGGCCGTTGCTGATATCGCTGTAGGTGCCGAATTTTCCGGCGGCGGTGGAACGCTCGATACCCCTTTGCGTCACGGGCGGAGGGAGCAGGTTAAAGGTGTGAATTACGTTGTTGGGATTTGCGGGATCGATGCCGGCCTGGCCGCCGTCGAAGTCCGCCGAGTGATAAAAGACGAGGCTGTTGCGGAACATATCGGTCCCGTTATCCTGCGTTCCGCCGATGACCAGCGCATCCGACAAGGGATGCTGGCTGATGAACTCGAACTGGGTGATGACCGGTCCCTCGTTGATACTGTCGTCCCAGTTGGATCCGCCGTCTGCCGACTGGTAAATTCCACCGTCGGTGCCAGCGTAGATCTGCAGGTTATTGGTGGGGTGCGAGGCGAACGCGTGGTTGTCCACATGGATGCGTGTGCCGACGCTAGTCACGGTCCACGCGCCGCCGGTTTGCACGCACTTGTAGAGTTCGAAACCGGAAACGTAGAGCACGTCCGGGGTGGAGACGTCGACGGCGATGTTTAGCGTGTAGGAACCCACGATGGTCAGCGACGTCGTGATGAGGGACCAAGTGTCACCGCCGTCGGTGCTGCCGTACACGCCTTTCGGGGGTGCCTTGCTGGTAGGAGAGTCCGCGATCAACGCGAATATCGCGTCGGGGTTGGAGGGCGACACGGCAAGCGCGATACGACTGATGCCGCTCGCCGGCAGGCCGGTGGTCAGCATGGTCCACGTCGGTGTCGCGGCGTTGGCATTGTCCGTCCGGAATATGCCGCTCCCCCAGAACGCACACCAGGCCCGGTCCGGGTTGGTAGGATTGTAGGCGACGTCAGTGCACGAGATCACGCTGGGCGAGAGCGGCGGAAGACCGCCGGTGATCGCGGTCCACGTGGCGCCGCCATCCTGCGAGCGCATGAGGCCTACACTGGTCGCTCCGAAAAGCACATCGGGATCCGTCGCATGCACCGCGATGCGATAAAATGCGGCGCCTGCGAAATCGGCGCTTCCGACGAGCGTCCAGGTGTTTCCGCCATCACTCGACCGCAGCACGCCCACACCGTGGTAGTCCTCGTTGGCGGCGTTGAGCGGGAAGTTCTGCACCAAAAAGAAGATGTTGCCCTCACCCGTGCCGGCATAGAGCCGGTTGTGATCCGAGGGCGCCATCGCCAGAGCACCGATCGCGAGCGACAGTTCGTTATCGGTCGTAGCAAACCACGTCACGCCTCCGTCGAGGGTCTTCCAGACGCCGCCGCCCGCCGCCGCCACATAAAGCGTTAAGGGCGATGTCGGGTCGACGACGATTCCCGTAACGCGTCCCGTCACGTTGACGCGGGCGCCGCTGCTCAGAGAGCCCTGTCCGTTCGGAATGACGGTCGGTCCGAGCTGCACCCAGTTGTTCGTACCAAGCGAAATGGGCGTAACGATCATTTCGTCCCGACGGGCGACAGAGGCCGCTTTTTCACCAAGGGCATCAAGGCGAAGCCGGGCGATGCTCCTGCCCTCGCTCCCGAAGCGGCGGTCCTGAATGAGCGAGGGATGGCGCTTGTCGGGGCGATCGGTCTGGAAAGGCTCGCGCCGATGACTTCGCTGTTTGACGTTCGGCCGTTTGGTCCTGGCCTTGGCTTTGGCGCTTGCCGCCCTGGACTTCGGTTGCACGCGTTTTACCGACCGTTTCTTAGTCGCCATACTGCGCTTCCTCTGCAGCCACCGCTGCCGCATGCCACGCGCCTCACATCGCCATTATGCTGATGCGGCCCCTCTGCTGCGCCATATCCGATAGGTCCCCGGTGGGAATTGAGCCGCCAGCGGCTTAACCAGACCGGCGGTATTTCACGCGATGCACAATCCACCTAAAGAGAGCGAACGCGATCAACGCGCCCACTCCGATGTAAAGCAGTTCTAGTGTGCCATCACCACCGTCCGGCGAAACCCCGAACCAGCGTTCAATGAAATCCACGGCCGTTCCTCCGTGTTATCCTTGGGGTGACTTGCTTATACTACAAGTTGCCTTCCCAAGTGAGATAATTAGGTCAAGCGACGCGGCCTTCCGGCAGCTCACAAGATCTACTTCGCCCCGGAGGGCACGGCGTGAAGTCCGCAGCGGGCCGCCTTGTCCGTCTCGTCAGGGCTGAACGCCGAGTATCTTAAGTATTGGCTGCCCCCGCACGTAATCGTTCTCATGCATCGCGCGCGCATCGGTACCGGATCGCCATACCTGCTCGAAACCGACAGCCCGCAGTTTTTCTCGGGACCGCTGGGATGCTTGCCGGAAAATCTCCGAAAGTCGGGCAACTTCCTCCGATGAAGTTTCGGGTGGAGCGAAGACGCCGACCCATCCTTCCGTCTCAATCCCGCTGCCGGTTTGTGCAAGAATGCGAAGCAAGTCCTGGAATGGGAGAAAGTCTGGAAAAGGAACGATCGCAAGCGCTACGTGACCTCCAGCGACACTGAGGATCGCTGGCGCCGAACCTTGATAGGGCACGTGCACCATCGGCACTCCGTAATCGCTGAAAAGCTTTGCACCTATGAGGTGGGGAATGCTCCCGGCGCCTGCGGTGGCCACCGTGCGGTATTTCTCCTCGCGCGAGGCCCCGTTCATATATTCCGCAAGATTCGCAGGAGAATCTCTTTTTGTGACGGCAACGTATGAGAAGGTTGCCAAAATTCCGACGGGCACGAGTCCACTCTGAGGAGATGTTTTGAGCGACGATGTGGAGGACATGAACAAGAGTGTCTGAGTCCCCCTTTGCCGTAGCACCCAATCCGCTGCGATCGCTCCTCCCGCACCAGGTCGATTTTCCACGACCGTTGAGTTTCGCGTGATCTGCTCTATTGATTCAGCAAAGATTCTGGCTGCAGTCGAAGAGGTCCCCCCTGCTGCAAATCCCACAACCAACGTGATCTGGCCATCACTCGGCAGCGCGGGACCGGAAAGCATCAGAAGCGCGGTAAAAAAGAACGGCGCGAGTCTCGTCACGTGGCTGACCCTTGTTCGACGCATATCACATGCGATACTGAAATCGACTGGATCGCGCTCTTCAATTGCGAGCTTCTGAAAGAAACGCATTCTGACTGGCTTGGCACCTTACCGTTCTCCGGTGCGGATGTACAACTCCCCCTTAAAAGCTACAGGTAGAAATGCTTCTCGTGTTGCCAGCGCGCACGATGATTTGAGTGGGCCGATCGCGCAATGACCCTACAAGGCAGCGCCGCCATTGGTGCGCCAGCGTCAGTTGGCAACTGGCATTGCCTCGCCAATGGGCACGCAGCCCACGCCACGGACGCGCGGCTCGCCTGCAAGGTAACGTCAGCCGAGCATGACCATATAAACTGGTGCAGCCGTTTCGGCAGCAGTACCGCACTTTCGGCTCGTTTGGGGCGCAACACTTCGCTACTCCCCTGCCAGGACGGCCGGCGATCGACGTGAGGCGAGCGCGCGGCCTCCAACGCGCACTGGCACGTATCGCGGGGACGCCATGTCCCGAGCTCAATGGACACGCTGGGCTTCTGACAATAGACTCATATCCTGAAAGTCGGATCGAGGCGATCTTCATGGCCGCAGAGCGGGTTGAACGACGACTGAGTGCTATTTTTGTGGCCGATGTGTCGGGCTACAGTCGGCTTATGGGTGCTGATGAGGAGGGTACGCACTCCCGGTTGAACGAGCATCTGTCCGCCCTCCTCTATCCCGAGATCGAACAGCACGGCGGGCGGATCATCAGAAGCGCCGGCGACGGAATGTTGGTGGAATTTGCAAGCGTGGTTCACGCGATGCGGTGCGCCATTGCCATACAGCGTGGCATGATCACCCGAAACGCCGACCTGCCAACTGAGATGCGGATCGAGTTCCGCATTGGTATCAATGCTGGCGACATCATCATAGAAGGTGGCGACATCTTTGGGGACGGGGTCAACGTTGCTGCTCGGCTCGAGGCACTTTGCGAGCCTGGCGGCATCTGTGTGTCGCACCGTGTGCGAGAAGATACGCAGGATAAACTCGACATCGCATTTGAAGATATCGGCGAGCAGCAGCTGAAGAATATTGCGCGGCCGGTGCGGGTGTATCAAGTACGGCTCGACGACGCTCCGACGAGGTCGCCGCTTGCGCTTCCCGACAAGCCATCGATAGCTGTCCTGGCGTTTGAGAATATGAGTGGCGATCCGGAGCAGGAGTACTTTGCCGATGGAATTTCGGACGACATTATCACGGAGTTGTCGCGCTTTTCCGACTTGTTCGTGATCGCCCGTAATTCGAGCTTCCGATACAAGGGCAAGGCGGTTGATTTACGCCAAGTGGGGCGAGAACTCGGTGTTCGGTACGCCTTAGAGGGAAGCGTTCGTCGCGGCGGTGATCGGGTCCGCATCAACGCGCAGCTGACCGATGCAGGAACGGGCATTCACCGCTGGGCCGAGCGCTATGACCAGGAACTAAAAGATGTGTTTGCAATTCAGGACAACGTCGCTCGCACAATCGCAGCGATTCTTGTCGCGCATGTGAACAGGGCGGAAGCCGAGCGTACCTTACTCAAACCGCCTTCAACCTGGCAGGCCTACGATCATTTCATGCGCGGGGCTGCTGCCTGGGTTTCGTTCCAGTCGTCGTGGCAAATGAGGGATCTAGTGGAGGCGCGACGGCATCTCGCGGATTCGCTATCCATCGATCCCAAGTATGCCCGTTGCTATGCGATGCTAGCCAGCACTCACCGTGTAGCTTGGCTCAATCCCCTGAATGACGAGTATTTGAACCCCGCCGCCCTTGACGAAGCGATCAAATTGGCACGCACGGCGATTGAACTCAATCCGAGCCTGTCCGAAGCTTATGCGGAATTGGGATACAACATAATCCGCAAGCGCGATTTCGATGCAGCTACTGCCGCCGTCGAAAGGGCGATCGCGCTAAACCCCACTTTCGCTGACTATCGCCTTGCGCAGGTGTTTTACTCGGTAGGAGAACCAGCCAAAGCAATTTCGATCGCCAAGATGCAAATGCGCCTTGATCCATTCCATCCGCATTTTGCGCCGCTGATGGCAGGCGTCGCCCATTATCACCTCAAAGAATATCATGATGCGCAACACTGGTTGAGTGAAGCCATTGGCCGCGCACCCAATCACCAGTATGGCCATGCCTTCCTGGCCGCGACCTATGCTCAGCTGGGACGATTGGAAGATGCTCATGCGGAGGCAGCCGAGGTTCTGCGTCTTAATCCAAGATACAGCATAAGCCGCACCCAACAACGAGTATCCGTTCTCAAACGCGCAGAAGACATGGAGCACCTGGTTGATGGGCTGCGAAAAGCGGGTCTTCCGGGATAACCAGATCAGATTCGATACGCTTCTTCCTTCTTGCAATTTTGGCTTTAGCGGCGTGCACGACGTTCGCCTTGGTTGCCTTCCTTGGCGCTGCCGGATGCTTTCAGCCGCGTCCTTGTAGTTGGCCCGGCGCACGACGGGTTCCCGGACGACATGCGCCGGGCCATAACCACCACGGGTTTCACCCCCGAAATGGCTTGTTCACGCTGGGTCTGATTCTCAGCGGAATTTGGCGCGAAGCTCCGCCAACCCTACTCGTGGGGCGAGCGCCACGCGGCCCCGAGCCTATGGCGCTCGCGCGGTGTCCGGCCCCTGCCCCGCGGAATGGTTTTGAGCAACGGGCTCGTCATCGGCGATCGCGCGCCAGCCGGCGCCCTCGAGGTCGTCGTACTGGCCGTTCTTGAGCGACCAGAGAAAACCCATCAGGCCGATGGCACCGAGCGTCAGCGCGAGCGGCACGAGGAATACCAAAACTTCCATCAGCAAAACTCCCTCGCACCGCGATGCGCGCGCAACGCGTTCAAGATCACCAGCAGTGATGAACCCGACATCGCGGCGGCAGCGACCAGCGGCGTCGCCAGGCCCGCAATCGCGAGCGGCACGGCAAGCAGGTTGTATCCCGCAGCCAGCCACAGGTTTTGCCGCATCAGCCGCAGCGCCTTCCGCGAGAAGCCTATGCCGGCGACGACAGGCGCGAGGCGATCGCCGAGGAAAATCAGGTCGGCGGTTGCCTGGCTCAGATGGGTGGCGCTGACCGGTGACATCGAGACGTGCGCGGCGGCAAGCGCCGGCGCGTCGTTCATGCCATCGCCAACCATCAGGACCCTGACGCCCCGCCGCTTCAATTCCTCGATGCGGGCAATCTTGTCCGCCGGCGTGACGCCCGCGCGCCATTCATGAATTCCCAGCGTCTCGGCCGCTTGGCGTACGGCAGGCTCGCGATCGCCTGATAATATCTCGACCTCGATTCCGGCCTTGAGGAGCGTCGCAATTGCGCCGGCGGCATCGGCGCGCAGGCGCTGTCGGACCGCAAAGACATGCCGCGTTTCGCCATGACGGAAGGCGACGACGGAGGCCTCGGGATCCCGGCACAGGATCTCGTTGGCGATCTGGTCCGCGCCGCAAAACGACGGCCTGCCCAGCCGGACTTCGAGCCCGTCGACGAAGCCACGTACGCCCTGCCCTGCGATCTCCTCGACCCCGGCCAACGGCGCCTTTGCTCCGGAGACCCGGGCCACCGCGGCGGCGACGGGATGATGGCTGGCCAATGCGAGCCGCCCGGCGAGTTCGAACATGTCTTTCGGAACATCGGCGGCATTGGTGACGTCGAGCTCCGGCAAGGTCAGCGTGCCCGTCTTGTCGAACACGACGCGATCGACTTCGGCCAGCCGCTCGATGGCGTCGCCGGAATTGATCAGCACGCCGGTCCGGAACATGGCGCCTGCGACGACGGTCTGCACCGCCGGGATCGCCAGTCCGAGCGCGCACGGACAGGTGATGATGAGAACCGAGATCGCGGTAACGATAGCATCATGCCAGGTCGCGCCAAAGGCCGCCCAGCCCAGCATGGTCAGCAGCGCCGCCGCATGCACGACGGGGGCATAGAGTCGTGAGGCGCGGTCGGCGAGCCGCACGTAGCGGGAGCGCGACTGCACGGCGTTGTCGAGCAGCCGGCTGATTTCCGCCAGCAGCGTGCCTTCGGACGCCGCCGACACCCGCACCCGCAAGGCGCCCGACAGGTTGAGCGTGCCGGCGTAGACGGCCGTGCCCGGTCCCGCCTTCGCCGGCAATGTTTCGCCGGTGATCAGGCTCTGGTCGATCTTGGATTGTCCCTCAATGACAGAGCCGTCGACGGCGGAGCGCTCGCCCGGACGCAGCAGCACGATGTCGCCGGCCTGCACGGCGGCAATCGGCACGACGCTGATTTCATCGGCGCCGACGAATTTCGTCGCCGTTTCGCCCTTGAGTGCGGCGAGGTTTCCGGCAACCGCGCGCGTCTTGCGGCGCATACTTTGATCGAGATAACGGCCGGCCAGCAGGAAGGCGAGCAGCATCAACGCGGCGTCGAAATAGGCATGTTCGGCGTGGTGAATCGTCTCCATCACCGACATCGCGAGCGCCAGCACGATACCGATCGAGATCGGAACGTCCATGTTGGTCGTGCGCGCCCGCAGCGCCCGAAGAGCGGACCTGAAGAACGGCTGCCCCGAATAGGCCGCCGCAGGCAAGGCGATCAACGCCGACAGCCAGTGGAAGAAATCTCGCTGCTCCGGGATCATGTCGCCGACATTGCCGGACCACACGGGGATCGACAGCATCATGATGTTCATCGCGGCAAAGGCAGCGACGCCAAGACAGCGCATCAGGAAGCTCGCCTGCTCGGTCTCATCCGCTTCGGCACGGACCGGCTCGAACGGATAGGCCTTGTAGCCGAGCTCGGCCAACCGGTCGATGAACCGGGCCGGGTCGAGCGTGCCCTGCTTCCATTCCAGCGCCACGCGGCGGTCGGTCAGGTTGACACGCGCCAGCGTCACGTCGGGAAGCGCGGAAAGTCCGCGCTCGATCTTGGACATGCAACCGGCGCAACTGACGCCCTCGACCGCCAGATCGATATGCGACAGCCCCGATTCGAGATGCCGGACATAATGTGAAAAATCCCGCGTCGCCTGCATGATTCCGGTCTCTTTATTTGAGCATTATCTCTTCGGAAAACCGGTTGCCACTTTTCTGGATCATGCTCTAGTTCAACAACACGCGGTTCTTGGACTGAAACAGCCGCTGTCCCGCTCCGACACCTTCGAGCACCAGATCCCATTGGCCTGGCGCGATTGTCTCCGCGCTCCCGCGATAGATACCGATCCCGACTTCGGCGAGCGCGACCGGCAGATCGGCGCGCCGGTCCGTCGGCCGCTCAAACCGGCCGTGAAAGGTCAGGCCGGACATCGGCCGGCCATCATTGTCGCGCGCTTCGACCTGCAGCGTGGCGCCGCCCTGCCCGCTGCGCTCGACATGGGCGTCGACCTTCCAGTTGCGCGCGTTCTGGGCACGAGCGGTGGCGATTTCCTTCTCGTAGGCGAGGCTGGCGCTGTAGGCGCTATCGACTTCGGTGCCGGGCAAGGTCTGGATAGCAAGCCGCATCATGATGAGGTTGACCCCGATCACGACCCCGAAGAAGGCGACCATCATGAAGAGCACCATGCGCCCGGTGATGGGTCTTGGCGGCTTCGCCTGGCTCATGTGAACACTCCTCGAGGGGATCATGGCGACACGAAATGATCGGTGGCGGAGGCAACCTCGCCAAGCCCGATATCGGTCACGTGGAAACGCACAGGCACGGATTTGCCGGGATTGTTCTCTGCTGGCGCCGTTACCAGCAGCCGCAGTTCGGTGGTCGTATCGCGCGCCAGGACGATCATGGGCCGGTCCTGCGTTACGGAATCGGCGCCGACGACATGGAGCGCGGCGTTGACCGGACCATCCACGTCGATCGCGATGACGCGGTCGAAGCCGCGCTTGTTCAGGAGGCGAACGGTATAGGCATTGCGGATCGATCCGTCGGAGAGCTTCACCGCGACTGGATTGCGGTCATGCAAAACGTTGATGTCGAGCAGCGTCCGCGTCAGCATGGCATAGAGCATGATCGCGCCGACGGCCAGGATCATCGCGGCATAAGTGATCGTGCGTGGCCGCACGATGCGGTAGATCGGCGGTTTTCCGGCCTCGCGCCGGTGGATGTTGACGTCGTTGTCGTAGCCGATCAGGCGGGTTTCGCGGCCGATCTTCGTCATCACGGTGTCGCAGGCATCGATGCACAGGCCGCACTGGATGCAGTCGAGTTGCGAACCATCACGGATATCGATGCCGGTCGGGCACACGGCCACGCACTGATAGCAATCGATGCAGTCGCCGACGGGCTGGCCCAGCGCGCGCAGTTCGTTCGCCTTTTTCAGCGACGTGCGCGCTTCGCCGCGATCGTATTTGTAGGTGACGTTGAGCGCCCACTCGTCGGTGAGGGCTGCCTGAATGCGCGGCCACGGGCACATGTAGACGCAGACCTGCTCCCGCATCCAGCCGGCGAAGATATAGGTCGTCGCCGTCAGGATACCGATCCAGATATAGGCGATGACAGGCGCCTGGAAGGTGACGAGCTGCTTCACCAGCGTCGGGGCGTCATTGAAATAGAGCACCCAGGCGCCGCCGGTCCACCAGGCGATCATCAGCCAGATCGAATGCTTGAGCAGGATCTCGGCGAACCGTTCGATCTTCATCGTGCCCTTGGCGGCGTCCTTCCGCATCCGCTCCCGGCGGTCGCCCTCGATCAGGCGCTCGACGGCATAGAACAGATCGGTCCAGACCGTCTGCGGGCAGAGATAACCGCACCAGATGCGGCCTCCGACGGCGTTCATCAGGAATAGCGCCAGGGCAGCAATAATCAGCAGGCCGGTGAAGTAATAGACTTCCTGCGGCCAGAGCTCGATGAAGAAGAAATAGAAGCGGCTGTTCGGCAGATCGACCAGCACCGCCTGGTCCGGCGCACCCAGGCCGCGATTCCATCGCACAAACGGCAGCAGGTAATAGACGCCGAGGCAGAACGCCATCAGGCCCCATTTGGTCCGACGGAAGGTTCCGGAGACGCTCTGTGGATAGACCTTCTTCTGGGCGGCATAAAGCGGCCCATCGTCGTCAAGCGGCAGTTCGGTCGGGTTCAAGGGCTTGTTCATCGCTGGGTTGATCTCGTCTCAGGAGTTCAATGTAGATCCAGCTCGGCGAAGGCCGTTTGATCCACCTCAAAGAGGAAGCAGGGCTGCCCTGCCCGGCGCTATTTGCCTCCGCCGAGCGAGTGGACATAGACCGTCAGCGCCTTGATCGTGGAGGGATCTAGCCGGCCGACCCATGCGGGCATGACGCCGGCACGGCCGTTGCTGATGGTTTCGACCAGCGTCGCCTCGTCCGAGCCGTAGAGCCAGATCTTGTCAGTGAGATCGGGCGCGCCGAGTTCCTGGTTTCCCTTGGCATTATCGCCGTGGCACGACGTGCAGTTATCGGTGAAGATTTTCTTGCCGGCAGCCGCGTCATAACCCGCAGCCGTCGCCAGGCCGGATAACGACCGGACATAATTGGCGACGGTCACGATCTGGTCCTTCTTGAGAACCCCTTCCTTGCCGAAGGGCCAGCATGGCGCTCTCATGGGTCTTCGGATGCCCGGAACGGGCGCCGAACTGGATCGTCTGCATGATCTGATCGAGGCTGCCGCCCCACAGCCACTCGTCGTCGTTCAGATTCGGATAGCCCTTGGCTCCGGCGCCGCCGCTGCCGTGGCATGGCGCGCAATTGTCGCCGAACACGGTCTTGCCGCGTGCGCGGGCCAGCGCCAGAAGTGCGGGATTCTTCTCGATCTCCTCCAGCGAGGCGGCGCCAAGCGCCACCATTTTGTCGCCGCGGATCTTTTCCAGGTTGGCGAGTTCGACGGCGACCTCGGCGCGCGTGGAGTAGTTCCAGATGCCGGTTGTGTGGCTCCAGAGCAGCGGCCATGCCGGATACACGATCCAGTAGCCGACCGCCCAGACAATGGTCAGATAGAAGGTGATCAACCACCAGCGCGGCAGCGGGGTGTTGAGCTCCTTGATGCCGTCCCACTGGTGGCCGGTGGTCGACCTTCCGGAAACGTGATCGATATCGCTGTGTTCGGTCATGATCGGCTCACTCCTCGCGCAAAGGCATTTTTGCCGCTTCATCGAAGGCGGCCTGGTTGCGCGGCCAAAGGGCGTAGGTCACGATGGCAATGAAGATTCCGACGAAGACGGGCGTCCAGAACGTCGTGACGAGGTCCGACGCGATGTTGTGGACAGTGAGAATTGCTTTCATCGTTCTGCTTTCTCAGCGAAGATTTTGCTCAGCGAAGATTTGCTTTTTCATTGTAAAGCTTGAAGTCGACCAGCGTGCCCAGCATCTGCAGGTACGCGACCAGCGCATCCATCTCGGTCGGCGCACCTGACTTGCCGTCGAAATTGCGGGCAACCGCCTTCGGATAACGCTTGGTGAACGCATCCACGCCGGCATTGTCAGGATCGACCTGCGCCTTGAGATCGGCGACGGCGTTGGCAATCTGGTCGTCCGAATAGGGCACACCGACGGTGCGGCTGGTGCGCAGATGCGCCGCGACGCTGGTCTCGTCGACTTCCGTTCGCGACAGGAAGGCGTAACCCGGCATCACCGATTGCGGCACGATCGCGCGCGGATTGGTCAGATGCGTGACATGCCATTCGTCGGAATACTTGCCGCCGACGCGCGCGAGGTCGGGACCGGTACGCTTGGAGCCCCACTGGAACGGATGGTCGTACATGCTCTCGGCCGCGAGCGAGTAATGGCCGTAGCGTTCGACTTCATCCCGTAGCGGGCGAATCATCTGCGAATGACAGAGGTAGCAGCCCTCGCGGACATAGACGTTGCGCCCGGCAAGCTCGAGCGGTGTGTATGGCCTGACGCCGTCGACCTTCTCGATCGTGCTCTTGAGGTAGAACAGCGGCGTGATCTCGACGAGACCGCCGATCGCAATCACCACCAGAATTCCCGCGACGAGGACGATCGAGTTCTTTTCGAAGATTTGATGCCGTGACCAGAAAGACATTGGTGCGCTCCTCATTCCGCCGGCTGAAGAGCGACGGGCGACTGCACTTCCGATTCGCCAACGCGCACCGTCATCCAGAGATTGTAGGCCATGATCAATGACCCGATCAGGAACAGCGCTCCGCCCGCGGCGCGGATGATGTAGAAGGGATGCATCGCTTCCACGGTTTCGATGAAGGAATATTCGAGGAAGCCGAGCGAGGTGTAGGCGCGCCACATCAGGCCCTGCAGGATTCCCGACACCCACATCGCCGAGATGTAGAGGACGATGCCGATCGTCGCGGTCCAGAAGTGCCAGTTGACCAGCTTCAGGCTGTAGAGCCCCTTGCGATCCCATAGCCAGGGAATCAGGCAGTACAGCGCGCCGAACGAGACGAAGCCGACCCAGCCCAGAGCACCCGAGTGCACGTGGCCGATGGTCCAGTCGGTGTAGTGGCTGAGCGAATTCACGACCTTGATCGACATCATCGGCCCTTCGAAGGTCGACATGCCGTAGAAGGCGACCGACACGACCAGCATGCGCAACACGGGGTCGGTGCGGAGCTTGTCCCAGGCACCCGACAACGTCATCAGGCCATTGATCATGCCGCCCCATGACGGCATCCACAACATGATCGAAAACGTCATGCCGAGCGTCTGCGCCCAGTCCGGCAACGCCGTGTAGTGCAGATGGTGCGGGCCGGCCCAGATGTAGAGGAAGATCAGCGACCAGAAATGGATGATCGACAGCCGATAAGAATAGATCGGCCGTTCGGCACGCTTCGGAATGAAGTAGTACATGATGGCAAGGAAGCCGGCGGTCAGGAAGAAGCCGACCGCGTTATGCCCGTACCACCATTGGAACATGGCGTCCTGCACCCCGCCCCAGGCAACGTAGGATTTGGAGCCGAACACCGAGACCGGCAGCGCCGGATTGTTGCCGAGATGAAGCACGGCGATGGTGACGATGAAGGCGAGATAGAACCAGTTGGCAACGAAGATATGCGGCTCTTTTCGCTTGATGATGGTCGCCAGGAAGACCAGCAGGTACACCACCCAGACGATCGTCAGCCACAAATCCGCGTACCATTCCGGTTCGGCATATTCCTTGGACTGGGTGACGCCCAGCAGATAGCCGGTGCCGGCGACCAGGATGAAGAAATTGTAGCCGACCACGACGAACCAGGGGGCGAGATCGCCCGCCAGCCGCACGCGGCAGGTCTTTTGCACGACATAGAACGAGGTCGCGACCAGCACGTTGCCGCCGAAAGCGAAGATCACCGCGGACGTGTGCAGCGGCCGCAACCGGCCGAAGCTGGTCCACGGCAGGTCCAGATTGAGCGCGGGCCATGCGAGCTGCGAGGCGATCAGAAGTCCGACGGCAAATCCGGCGATGCCCCAGATGACCGACATGACGGCCGAGAATTTGATTGGGCCCATATTGTAGTTGGGGCGGCCGTTGATCTCCTGCGGCGGCAGTTCCGTACGCGCAAAATATCGATTCCCGATGACAATGACGGACGCCAGGCTCGCGGCGCTCGACAGCATGGCGTGAAAGGCAAACGCCGTGTCTTGCGCGTTGGCCGCCGCGAACAGGCAGAGAAACGCGGTTAGCGAGAAGACCAGCACCAGACCGGCTTCGCCATGTGTCATCGATTTTGCGATTGAAGATTGGGTCATGGATGAGATTCTCTTCTGCGAATGCCAGCCTTACTGATCACAGCTACGCGACCGCCAAATTGATCGAGGTCAATTTCTTTCCGTTTGCCCAATCCGAAAAATAAGATGCTGATCAGGTCCGGAGCGAAGTCAGCAACAGGATGGGCCGATCGGCAGATAAGCCTGCATTGCCTGGGCGTGCTCCGAAGAAACATCGAGCGTGCTCGGACGTTCTTTTCCGACGCCTGGACAATCGACGCGTCCAACCGGAAGCCCGCAACGTTCCGGATGCGGTTGGGCGGGACGCTTGAACCTGTCGCCGATCGCGCGCACCCGGCGGCCGATGATGGCAGTCAGTCTTCCCGTATCGGCGAACATGATCAAGACGAAGCCTCACAGGAGCACCCGCAACCAAAGCGCGGACAGGTCTCCGGAGTATTGACATAAATCAAGAGAGCGGGTTCGTTCTCCAGATGGTCCCACCCCAGGGGGTCGGCCCTGTCAGAACGCGCGGCGCTTGGCGTTGGAAGAGTTGGCCAGGTGCTTCGGCCGGGTCTGCAGGTCACCCCAGAACAGCACCCCAGCAAACACCGCGAACATCGCGACGACGCAGACGGTGACGAGCAAGGATTCGGTCGGCATGTGACTGAACTCCTGAGAGAGAGAGAGAGAGAGAGAGAGAGAGAGAGAGAGAGAAAGAGAGAGAGAGAGACAGCATGCCTGCGGGCCTCGATCGAGGCTTTGACCTGGATCAAACGGCACTGCCGCTTGCACGAAATTTTGAAATGTCCAGCCGTTTCTTACGCTGCAGCCATGGCCGCAGCCCGGCTCGCGTCCAGTAGACGGACACCACCCGTGACGATGATGAGCATCTTTTCGCGTTCGAAGCGGGTCAGCGTTCGGCTGACGGTCTCGATCGTCAATCCGAGGTAATCCGCGATGTCCTGCCGGCTCATTGGCAGCGCAATGGTTTGCCGCTCGTCGCCGATCTGGGCCAGGCGCTCCCGCCAGCCGACAAGAAAGGACGCGACCTTTTCTTCCGCGGTGCGCCGGCCCAGCAGCAGCATTTGCTCCTGTGCGAGCATCAGTTCCCGTGCCGCGAACTCGTTGATCCGAATCAGAAAATGCGGCCGCCGTTCGATGAAATGCGTGAACGCGTCTCTGGAGAGGCGACACACTGTCACGGAATCGATGGCGTCCGCCGAGAAGCTGTAGCGATCGGATGGCGCCGTGCCGAGAAAGTCGCCCGGCAACGCAAAACCGATCACCTGACGCCGCCCATCCGGCAGCAGCTTGTATAGACGCGCGACGCCCGAGGTCAAACTGTGCACCGAACTTGCGATCTGGCCCGCCGTGAACAGCGCCTCATTAGGCGCGAAATGAACGTGGCGGACGATCCGCTCGAACTCCGCAAGGTCACCCTGATCAAGCGCGCCGCAGATGCTGAGCGAGCGGACGGCACAGGCCGCGCAGCGACCGAAACTTGCCCGATTCGGAGAGATGGTTCGTATCATTGCCCTGCCCGTTCAAGCGCCGGATTGACGCGCTGTCTCCCGGTCACGGCAGACCCGTCGGAGATATATTTCATTCTAGCGGATCCACCGTTCGCTGGTTGATCCAGATCAAACTGGCGGGTGATTAAACCTTCACACTACGACCAGGGCCTCGAAAGCCGCACTTCCCACGGAGTTGAAGTTGCAATGATCGGACGAATTCTGATGCCGCTGGCGTTTACGCTCATCACCCTGACATCAGCTGCGGCGGCTTCGCCCCAGGAGCAGCGCGGCAAGACCTTCGCGCTGAACAACTGTGCGAAGTGCCATTCGATCGACAAGGTTTCGCCAAGTCCTCTCAAGATCGCGCCGCCGTTCCGGACGCTGCACAAGCGTTACCCGATCGAAACCATCGGAGAGGCGCTGGCCGAAGGCATCTATACCGGGCATCCGACGATGCCGGCCTTCCAGCTCGAGCCGGATCAGATCGGTGATCTGCTGGCGTATCTGAAGACGCTCGAATAAACGAACCTCGAGCAAGCTGGCAACAAGCGCCGAGGTAGGCTCTCCTGCCTCGCCTAGTACGCCTGAACCGTCCAGGCGATCATGTTCTTCGCCATTCGGCCGAACGCTTCGCTGAATGCAGCAACAGCCTCGGCCGGTGCGACGTTCGCAAATTTCTCGCGTTCTTCGAACAGCCGCGAGGCGACGACCCTGCCGTTCTTGTCGACGATCCTGGCCGACAAGCCGATCTCGGCTACCGGCTCGGATTCGATGGCGATGCGGAACCGCCTGACGTCGATAAGCAACTGGAATTCGCTCTGTCCGATATCGGTCGCGCGCAGCGGCGCATGCGCAATGTCGTAATTTTCGAAACTTTCAATCAACCGCGCCTGGATCAGTTTCGGCAACGCGTCGGCCCACATCGCCTCCGCGAATCCCGGGTATTCCTGCGCTGGCGAAAACAGGAAGCGCTGCGTCTCCAGCATCGCGACCGCCGTCGGTTCGGGAATCGCCCATTGCACGTTGATGGCCTTGCCCACCGGTCCCGGATTCTGCAGCGCGCGCAGATCATAGGTGATCTTCGGCGGCGGGCTGGTGACCCCGGTCATGCGTTCGAGGCCGGCGACGATGCCGTCCAGCTTGCCGGTGTTGCGCGCCAGGCCTTCCGAGAACACCTTCAAATTAGCGATCGTGTCCTTTAACGCCCCCGAATTCTCCGACAACACCGTATCGACCTTGCGTAGCGCATCACGCGCGGCCTGCGTCATGCCCTGCCCCGCGCCCGGCTCGGCAATGAGCGTCGGCACCTGGCCGGTCTGCGCGACCTGCGTGCCGCCTTCGAGCGCGATCACGGGCACGCCGGTCAGCCCCTGAAACTCCAGGCCGACCTTGGTGTCGGCGCGCACCGGCGTCGTCGCACCGACCGAGATGGTCGCATTGACGCCGCGCGGGTTGCCGGGGGTGAGACCGAGCTCCGCCACCTCGCCGACCCTGATACCATTGAACAGCACGGCGGCGCCGACCAATAATCCCGGCACCGAGCCCTCGAACTGCACGCGATAGCTGGCGCGCGGACCGAGCCCGCCGGTGTTCTGCAGCCAGTAGACGAAGCCGAACACGGCTATGATGGCCGCCAGGACGAAGGCGCCGACAATGACGAAGGGAGCACGGGTTTCCATCTTGTTAGCTCGCTTTGGGTTGCAGCATCTGGGAGCGCTTGCCGTGAAAATAGGCCCGCACCCAGGGATGCTCGGATTGAAGCAATTCGCGCATCGGCCCGATGGCGACGATCTTGCCATCGGCCAGCGCCGCGACGCGGTCGCAGACGGTATTGAGGCTGGCGAGGTCATGGGTGACCATGAACACCGTCAATCCCAGCGTCTTCTGCAGTGTCTTGATCAACGCGTCGAAATCGCCGGCGGCGATCGGATCCAGCCCCGAGGTCGGCTCATCGAGAAAAACGATCGCCGGATCGAGCGCGAGCGCACGCGCCAGCGCCACGCGCTTCGTCATACCGCCGGACAATTCGGAGGGAAACTTGTCGCCGTCCTCCGGCTTGAGCCCGACCATTTCGAGCTTGGCGGTCGCGATCTCGTCCATCAGGGCGTCCGAGAGTTCGAGATTCTCGCGGAGCGGAAACTGGATGTTCTGCCGTACCGTCAGCGATGAGAACAGCGCGCCCTGCTGGAACAGGATGCCCCATCGCCCGGCTGCGCCCCGCGTGGCGCGGTCGTGGTTGATCGGCGAGCCCATCACCTCGATCTCGCCGCCCTGGCGCGGGATCAGGCCGATGATGGTCCGCATCAGCACCGACTTGCCGCCGCCGGAAGCGCCGACCAGGCCGAGGATTTCGCCGCGGCGGACGTCCAGCGCGAGATGATCGATCACGACGTGGCGGCGGAAGCCGACCACGAGGTCGCGCACGCGAATGGCAAATGGTTCGGCGGCTTCCTGCATCGCTACATTCCAATCGATGCAAAGAACACCGCGAACAGCCCGTCGAGCACGATCACCAGAAAGATCGACTTGACCACCGACGTGGTGGTCTGCTTGCCGAGCGACTCCGCGCTGCCCTTCACGCGCAGACCTTCGCTGCAGGCGACGATGCCGATCACCAGCGCCATGAACGGCGCCTTGATGATACCGACCTCGAAATGGGTGACGGAAACGGCCTCATGCAGCCGCGCCAGGAAGATCGCCGGCCCCATGCCGCCGTAGAACCAGGCGACGAAGCCGCCGCCGTAAAGCGCCGACATCGCGCCGATGAAACTGAGGATCGGCAGCGCACAGATCAGCGCCAGGATACGCGGCAGCATCAGCACTTCGATCGGGTCCAGCCCCATGGTCGACAGCGCGTCGATTTCCTCGCGCATCTTCATCGAACCGAGTTCGGCGGTGTAGGCGCTGCCCGAGCGCCCCGCGACCATGATGGCGACGATCAGTACACCGAGCTCGCGCAGCACGAGAATGCCGACCATGTCGACGACGTAGGAATCCGCGCCGAACTTGCGGAAATGGAAAATGCCCTGCTGCGCGATGATGGCGCCGATCAGGAAGGTGATCAGCACGACAATGGGTATCGCCTGCCAGCCGACCCGATAGAGCTGGTAAGTGAGAGACGTCAGCCGCAGCATCCGCGGCCGGCGCAGGATACCCAGGATCGCAATGCACAGCGCGCCCAGCATCTGCAGGAATGCGGCGACGTCTTCCCTTGCATCGAAGGTGGCACGGCCGATATCGCCGAGCTTCGCCACGACGGGATTGCGTGCCGGAGCTGGCGCCGGCGTTCGCCGGTTGACCTGACGAACTTCGTCGATCAGGCCGGCGTAATTGTCGGCGATGCCAATGATATCGGCGCGGTGGCCGGCGGAATGGGCGCGGCGGGACATTTTTTCCAATAGCCAGGCGCCGAGCGTATCGAGTTCTCGCACCCCGGCCATGTCGAGCTTGACGGCGGCGGCGCAATCGAGCTGCGGCGTAATGTCATTGGATAGCCGTTCCAGCGTCGCCGCATTCGAAGCCGTCCAGGAGCCGGCCGGACGCAGCTCGAGCGCATCGCCCGATGACGTCGCCGTTAGCAGAGGTGCCGTCGCCAAGATGATGTTCCTTCAATCAGGTAGCGGTTTCTAGGCTGCGGGTGCAACAGCCATGTTGACCTGCCTCAAAGCGGCAGATGCGCCGGCGTATCGCAGTTGACCCAAATCAAGTGGCGCTTTTGCGGTCTCACCTAGAATTGGTGCGCAAGGAAAGCGAGGCGGGCGCAATGTTCAAATCAGGCGAAATGGGTGACGAGTTGCTGGCGCTCAAAAGCGAGATGCTGCGCCATTTGCATCCGCCTGCCGAAGACATGTTTAACGCCGCGAAGAACAGATCCGAAGCGCTTGCCGAAGAGATCAAGGCGACCCTGGGCGAACTCGGAGAAACTTTGAGCGAAGAAGAGGAGCACGTCGAGCGGCTGATCGCAGAGCGGCCGATGGCGGCGCTGGCATCCGCCTTCGCGCTCGGCATTGCCATCGGTTTCATGCTGAGGAGACATTGACGTGAACAGCGAGAACATCGTCAAGCATCTGCGCGCGCTGTGGCGCACCGACCGCATCATCGCGGAAATCCGGATGCGGCCCATGCTGGTCGGGTTGGGCCTGCGGGCGTTTGCGGCGCTGATCGCGGCGTTCGGCCTGCTGATGCTGGAGCTATCGGCCTATTTCGCGCTGGTGCAGATCTGGAGCGCGGTTTCTGCGGCCGCAATTCTCGGCCTCGCCAATTTCGCGATCGCAGCCGTCCTGTTCGTGGTTGGCGGAAGGCCGCCTGCAGGCCGCGAACTCGAACTGGCGACCGAAATTCACGGCTCCGCGATCGAGGCCCTGCAAGGCGAGGCCCGCGCGCTGCAATCGCAATTCACCGGCATGGTGCACCATCCCCTGAACAGCGCGCTGCCGTTGGTGCTGGTGCCGCTGATCACGATCATCGTCAAGAGCCTGAAGAAATCCAGGGCAACCGCCCCTGCGGCGAAGGCCACGGCAGAGCCGAACTGATCACGGCGGTAGCCGCAGCCTCATACCAAAAATCCAAGGAGCCATACGAGATGTCCAAGACCAGAGCCAACACCCAGCCGACGCCGATCCTGAATGCTTCCCTGCCCGCGCAATTCCGGCAATTCCGCCTCGCGTTGGCCCGCGAACCCGGCCATCCCGACGGCGACGCCGAGGTAGCCTATATCATCGTGGCGCCGCTCGATTCCCAGGATCGCATCGATGCAAAACTATGGCGCGAGCATCGCGACGCGTGCCGGATCGTGCGGCAACGCCCGGACCAGCAGGACAAGCATGGTCATCTGGTTCACCGGCCCGGCGGCGGCTGGGCTTTCCACTATGACGACGGCGAGACCAGCCTGCCTGACGAGGTCGGCTATCACTTCGCGGACGAACGCTTCCTCGTCGGCGAGTATGTCTCGCTCAACGAAAGCGGCAAGATGCACACCTATCGGGTGACATCGGTGTCGTATCTTTGAGCCGTGAAGCCGTTTTCAGGCCTCACTGAAACCGACGCAGCTGCGCGGCTTCTGGCCGAGGGGCACAACGAGCTTCCCCAGCCCAATCGGCGCACACCGTTCCGCATCGCGCTTGAGGTGCTGCGCGAGCCGATGCTGGCGCTGCTACTGGTCGGCGGCATCGTTTACCTGGTGCTCGGCGACCTCAAGGAGGCGGTCATCCTCGTCGCCTTCGCGACCATGTCGATCGTGATCACCGTGGTGCAGGAGACGCGGACCGAGCGCGTGCTGGAAGCATTGCGCGACCTCACCAGCCCTCGCGCTCTGGTTATTCGCGACGGCGAGCGCAAGCGGATCTCCGGCCGCGACGTCGTACGGGGCGACCTCATCGTTCTTTCCGAAGGCGACCGGGTGCCTGCCGACGCTATTCTTCTGCGTTGCACGGATCTGCAGGCCGACGAATCGACCCTGACCGGCGAGTCCGTGCCGGTGCGCAAGGTCGCCTGGGACAATCGCACCAGGTCCGAACCGCAGCGCGCGGGAGGCGACGACCTGCCGCAGATCTTCTCCGGCTCGCTGGTTGTCCGCGCTCGGGGCTGGCGGAAGTAACCGCCATCGGCGCGCAAAGCGAGATCGGAAAGATCGGCCAGTCGCTGGCGACCCTCGAAACCGAACCGCCGCGCCTGCAGGTCCAAACGCGGCGCGTCGTCAGGCTGTTTGCCGTTCTCGGCGGCGGGGTCAGCGTGCTCGCGGTACTGCTCTACGGCATCATGCGCGGCGGATGGCTGGACGCGGTGCTGGCCGGAATTGCGCTGGGCATGTCGATGCTGCCGGAAGAGTTTCCGGTCGTCCTGACCGTCTTCATGGCGATGGGCGCATGGCGAATTTCGCTGGCGCGGGTCCTGACGCGCCGCGCGGCGGCGATTGAGACGCTCGGCTCAGCCACCGTGCTGTGCACCGACAAGACCGGCACCCTCACCGAAAACCGGATGACGATCGTCGAGCTGCGGCTGAAGGATGGAAACGTGTTCCACCCGCAGGGCGGCACGGAAATGCCGGCGCAGTGCCAGGACCTGAGCGAGTTCGGCCTGCTCGCGAGCGCGCCTGAGCCGTTCGACCCGATGGAGCGGGCGTTCCATACTCTGGCGCAGCAGCGGCTGACCGAGGCCTCCTATCGGCATCCGCACTGGAAACTCGTCCATGCCTATGGTCTTCGGCCCGATCTCCTCGCCGTAACACACATCTGGCAAACGAATAGCGACCGGCAGGAATACATCGTCGCCGCCAAGGGGGCCCCCGAGGCGATCGCAGGTCTTTGCCGGCTGAGCGCGGCCGACCGCGCGGCGTTGACGCAGTCCATCGATGCGATGGCCTCCGCCGGCCTGCGCGTGCTGGGCGTTGCGCGTGCCACCCACGCCGGGCCGCCCTGGCCGGCGTCGCCGCGCGATTTTGGATTCGAATTCCTCGGACTTGTCGGCCTCGCCGATCCCTTGCGCGCCAGCGTCGTCGAGGCGGTCCGCGAATGCCGGTCCGCCGGCATCAAGGCCGTCATGATCACCGGCGACTATCCGGCGACCGCTAACGCGATCGCGCAGCAGGCCGGGCTCGAGCACGGCGAGCTGGTGACCGGCGAACAGCTCGAAAAGTTGAACGAGGCGGAACTGGCCGGCCGGGTCGAAACCGCCGGTGTGTTCGCGCGGATCTCGCCGAACCAGAAGCTGCGCATCGTCAACGCCTACAAGGGTAATGGCGAGATCGTCGCGATGACCGGCGATGGCGTCAACGATGCGCCGTCGCTGAAGGCTGCCCATATCGGCATCGCGATGGGCGGGCGCGGAACCGACGTGGCGCGCGAAGCTTCCGCCATCGTGCTGCTCGACGACGATTTCGGCTCCATCGTCAAGGCGATCCGGCTCGGACGCCGCATCTACGACAACTTGCGCAAGGCAATGGCCTTTATTTTTGCCGTTCACGTCCCCATTGCCGGCCTGGCGCTGCTGCCGCTGGTGTTCGGCCTGCCGATCCTGTTCGGACCGATCCATATCGCGTTCCTCGAAATGGTGATCGATCCCGTCTGCTCGCTGGTGTTCGAGGCCGAAACCGAGGAAGACGACGTCATGCGGCGGCCGCCGCGTTCTCCCGACGAGCCGCTGTTCTCGCGGGCGCTGGTCGCCTGGAGCCTGCTGCAGGGACTGCTGGCCTTTGCACTCGTCGCAGCCATTTACGTCATCGCACTCCGAACCGGCATGCCGGTGCCGGAAGTGCGCGCGCTGGCGTTCTTCTCGCTCGTCGTCGTGATCGTCAGCCTGATTCTGGTCAACCGATCCTTCAGCGCATCGTTGCTTACCGCCCTGCGGCGGCCGAACCGGACGCTGGCGGCAGTGCTCGCCGCCGTCGCCGTCATCCTGGCCCTCACCATGCTTTGGCCATTTGCGAACCAGCTGTTCGCGTTCGGTCCTCTTCACGCCGACGATCTCGCCCTGACGCTCGGTGCGGGCGTCATCGCGCTGCTCGTGCTGGAAATGCTGAAGCCGCTGCTGCGCCCGCGGCTGCAATCCTAGAGCCGGCCAGCCAACCACTTGCGATGGATCAAACGCCCCAGGCCGACGGGACGTTAAGTTGGTTCCGGAAGAAGGAGAGCCCCATGGCGTTCAAGGACATTCTGCTGACATTGACGAGTTATCCCGATCCCACCCCGGCCTCGGTCGCCGAGAATGCGGTTGCGATCGCCGCAACCTTCGGCGCTCACCTGGCGGCGGTGGCCTGCGAGGTGCATGTGGAAGTGCCCGGGCACTTCCTTTCCGGCTCGACGGCCAACATTCCCGGGATCATTGCCGGCGAAACGGAAAAGAGCCGGAAGAGCGCCAGGGACATGCTGGCGGCATTTGACGCCGCTGCAAACGAGGCCGGCATCCTGCACGAAACCTATTTGGAAAAGTGCCCGACCTTCGCCGTGCCGGATCTGCTGGTAGACCATGCGCGGCTTCGCGACCTCACCATCGTGCCGGTACCGGAAGGCTACGACCAGTGGTACGCGGAAGCCGTAATCTTTGGATCGGGACGGCCTACCTTGGTGCTGCCGGAGGCCCCGCGGGCCCTCCCGTTCGAACTTGGGACTGTCGCCATCGCCTGGGATTTCAGCCGCGCCGCGGCTCGCGCAATTTCCGATGCCATGCCGCTGCTCGAAAAGACCAGGAAGGTGCGGATCGTCACCGTCACCAACGAAAAGAAGTTCGATAGCAAGCATTCCGCCGAAGCACTGGCCAAGAACCTCGCACGCCACGGCATCGACATTGTGCTCGACAAGGTCGATGCCAACGGACGGCGGATCGGCGAGGTGCTCGAGGCCTACACCGCTTCGCATCAGGTCGACGTTCTCGTGATGGGCGCCTATGGACATGCGCGCTGGCGCGAGTTCATTCTTGGCGGCGCCACCAAGAGCCTGCTGTCAAAGCCGCCGCTCCCGATCCTGTTCTCGCATTGATGGACAGCCGCCGTCACCGATTGCCGGCAGCGCCGTTCTTGCACTGCGAGTGCAAGAACAATTAGAGCGTCAGCCTGACGTTGCAGATGTCGTGCTCCTGCGGGTCCGATTTCACCTCGAAGCCAAGGCTGCGGCACATCGCCAGCATCACGGTGTTGTCGGCCAGGACGTCGCCTGAGATGGCTTTCAACCCTTCCGATTTCGCATATTCGATGATCATCTGCATCAGCGCCCAGCCGAGCCCCCTGCCCTTGAGGTCCGACCTCAACAGGATCGCATATTCGCCGCTCTCGTAGATCGAGTCGGAATGAATCCGGACCACGCCGACCAGTTCGTTGGTCGCCTCGTCGAACGCGACAAAGGCCATCGCCCGGGCATAATCGAGTTGGGTCAGGCGGGCGATGAATTCATGGGAAAATTCCTTCATCGGGGCGAAGAACCGCAGCCGCAGGTCCTGCATCGTGACGTGCTTCAGCATCCCGTGGATCAGCGGCTCGTCCTCGGGCCGGATTGGACGGACGTATATGCGCCAGCCGTCCTTGACTTCGATATGACGCTGCCACTGCGAGGGATAAGGCCGCACGGCGAAGTTCGCCGGGCCTGACCCGCGAAACTTCCGCTCCACACGCCCGATCACGACGCGTGCGTCGACGGCGAGCACGCCAGCTTCATCGGCCAGCAGCGGGTTGATATCGAGCCCGCGGATTTCAGGAATGTCGGCGGCCATCTGCGCCAGCTTGACCAGAACCATTGCGACGGCGTCCGGCTTCACCGCCGGCACGTCGCGATAGGCGCGCAACAGCCGCGAGACGCGGGTGCGCTCGATCAGGCTGCGCGCCAGTTGCAGGTCGAGCGGCGGCAGCGCCAGCGCCTTGTCGTTGATGATCTCGACCGCCGTGCCACCACGGCCGAATACGACGACGGTGCCGAAGGTCGGATCGTCGGCGAGGCCGAGAATAAGTTCGCGCGCCTTCGCCCGAACCACCATCGCCTGCACCATCACGCCCGAAATCCGCGCCTCCGGCCGCAGCGATCTTGCCCGCGCGAGAATCTCGGCGGTCGCCTTGCGTACCGCATCGGCGTTGGTGAGGTTGAGCACGACGCCGCCGACATCGGACTTGTGCACGATGTCGCGCGACATGATCTTGAGCACGACAGTCGAGCCCTGCGCAAAGATTGCATTCGCATGCGCGACTGCCTCGTCGGCATCGGCGGCGGCGAAAGTGGGAACAACGGCGATGTCATAGGCGTCGAACAGCCGCTTGACCTCGATCGGATCGAGCCAGGAGCGGCCATCGGCGAGCGCCGCCGCAACAATCTGCCGGGCCGCATCGGTATCGGGCGCAAACTCACTCGGCATGGCGGGCGGAACCTGCGCCAGCGCCTCCACCGCCTCGCGATGGCGAACCAGGTGCATGAAGCCAAGGACAGCGTCGCCGCCGGTCTGATAGTTCGGAATTCCCGCGCCGCTCAGCAAGTCACTGATCGGCTGGTCCGCCCCGACCCAGACCGCCAGCACGGGCTTTGGCGATGTGCGGCGTCCGGCACGATATTTCCCGACCACGCCGATGACGGCCGCGGCAATGTCGTCGGCACGGGCGATCGCCGTCTGCACATTCATTGCCAGCACGGCGTCATTGCCGGGGTCGGCCAGCAACAATTCAAGCGCCGCGGCATAACGCGCCGGATCGGCATCACCCACGATATCGACCGGATTTGATTTCGACCATGTCGGCGGTAACACCGCATCGAGCTGTTCGCGGGTCGCAGGCGAGATATCGGCGGGAATGCCGCCGAGTTCGACCAGCCGGTCGACCGCCAGCACGCCGATGCCGCCGCCATTGGTCAGGATCGCAAGCCGCTTTCCGGGCGGCGATTTGAGCCGTCCGAGCGTCTCGGCGCAGTCGAACAATTCGCGCAAGTCCGACACGCGCAGGATGCCGGCGCGCTGAAACGCGGCGTCGTAGACCGCGTCAGCCCCGGCCAGCGCGCCGGTATGGGTCGCAGCCGCCCGTGCGCCTTGCGCCATCCGGCCTGATTTGACGACCACGACCGGCTTTATTCTCGCAGCCGCGCGCGCCGCCGACATGAACTTGCGCGCATCCTTGATCGCCTCGATGTAAAGCAGGATGGCGTTGGTCTTCTCATCCAGCGCGAAGTAATCGAGCAGATCGGCGATATCGACATCAAGCTGGTCGCCGATCGAGACAATGCCGGAAAACCCAACGGCCCGCTGGGCTGCCCAGTCCACCATGCCCGCGGCAATGGCGCCAGACTGCGAGATCAGCGCCAGATTTCCCACAGCCGGCATATGCGCGGAAAAGCTCGCATTGAGACTGACGCAAGGCATCATGATGCCCAGGCAATTCGGGCCGATCAGCCGCATGCCGTATTTTTGCGCGGCCCGCTCCGCCGCATCCGCCAGCGAGCCCGGGCCATGGCCGAGCCCGGCACTGACGATGACGGCGCCCGCCGCGCCGTGGCGGCCCGCCTCATCGATCAGGTCTGGAATCGTGCGGGCCGGTGCGGTGAGGACAACGAGTTCCGGCACGAAAGCTAGTTTTGCGATGCTGCCGATTGTCGCCACACCGTCGATCTCGTGATAGCGCGGATTGACGAGACCGAATTCGCCCTTGAATTGCGCTTTTCGAATATTGTTGAGAATGGCGCGGCCGACCGAGCCGTGGCGCGGACTAGCCCCGACCAGCGCGACGGAATGCGGCGCAAGCAGATTCTTCAAACGATAAGTCGACATCGGTCTTTCGTATCCGGCGGGTTGCGGTGTCCCGTGAACAGGTATCGCGCGCAATGTGTTCCTGGCGCGGCATGTTAACCCGGACACGGCCTCGGTCCGATGACAACTCTGCCGGCGCCTTCTTTAACTTTCACAGTCAACTTATTGTTGAGACAGATCAAAGCCGATACCGGCATCGCGTGAGAGGCTTGCCCCAGCTCATTCGCTCAGGGGGCTGCAATGCCGGTAAATATCGGAACGTTAGATCAATATGTACGGATCATCCTGGGATTGGCGCTGATTGCCTACGCCTTCCAGGAAGGCCTCGCCATCCAGGGCTGGCACTGAGTCGGGTTGTTCGGCGTGGTACCGCTCGTGACGGCCTTCTTCAGGCGATGCCCGCTGTATGTCGCCCTGGGCGTTTCAAGCTGCCCCGTCCGACAGTAGATCAACGGGTTTGCGGGAACAGCCGTGCTCAGTGGCGAACGTAGTCGCCGGGCGCATCGGCCAGATTCGCGCTCTCGTCAGCTTCGGTTCCCATCCGCGGTGGCGCGGACGGCTCGCCGGATTGCGCGGCCAACCACTTCGTCCATTCCGGCCACCACGATCCCTCGACTGATGGCACCGTGTTCAGCCATTCGTCGGGACCGGTATAGGTGGCGTGCGCCACCTCGGTCTTGATCCGATAAGTATGCCCCGGTTCGCCGGGAGGCGCGACGATCCCCGCGTTATGGCCGCCGCTGGTGAGAAGGAAGGTCACGTCGGCATCGACCTGGTAGTGGATCTTGTAGACGGACTTCCACGGTGCGACGTGATCGCGGAGCGTTCCGACCACGAACATCGGGGTGTGGATGTCCGATAGCGAGATAGGCCTTCCCTCGACGAGATATCGGCCCCCGGCAAGGTCGTTGTTGAGGAACAGCTTGCGCAGATACTCCGAATGCATCCGGTACGGCAGGCGGGTGGCATCGGCATTCCAGGCCATCAGATCGCTCGGCGCCGCCCGCTCCCCCATCAAATAGTCGCGGGTCAGCCGCGACCAGATCAGATCGTTGGAGCGCAGCAACTGGAATGCGCCCGCCATCTGCGTGGTATCGAGCACGCCCCGCTCCCACATCATGTCTTCGAGGAACGCAACCTGGCTTTCGTTGATGAACAGCGTCAGTTCGCCGGCCTCGGTGAAATCGGTTTGCGCGGCAAGCAGGCTGATCGACTTCAGCCGGTCGCCGCCGTCCCGCGCCATGGTGGCGGCAGCGATCGACAGCAGCGTGCCGCCCAGGCAATACCCCAGCGCATGGACCTGACGGCCCGGAACAATGCTGCCGATCGTATCGAGCGCGGCTTCAACGCCAAGTTTTCGATAGTCGTCAAAAGCGATCTCGCGGTCGGCGGCATCAGGGTTGCGCCATGAAATCATGAAGACGGTGAAGCCTTCGCCGGTGAGATATTTCACCAGCGAGTTCTGCGGCGACAGATCGAGAATGTAGTACTTCATGATCCAGGCCGGCACGATCAGTACCGGCTCCGGATGCACCTTGTCGGTGGTTGGCGTGTACTGAATCAGCTCGATCAGTTCGTTGCGGAACACCACCTTGCCGCGCGATGTGGCGACGGTCTCACCGACGACGAAATCGCCGGTCGTGACCGGGCCAGAGTTCACGTCAAGGCCCGCCGACGCCAGGCGGATCCAGTCGCTGCAGAAATTTCGCCAGCCGCGCACGAAATTGTCGCCGCCGCTCTCGAACGTTCGCCGCAACACTTCCGGATTGGTCGCGGCAAAATTGGAAGGCGACATCACGTCCAGCATCTGCCGGATCGAAAATTCGACGATCGCCTCGTTCTGCTTCGCCACGCCACGCACGCCTGTGGTCGCGTTGTGCCACCATTGTTCGCCGAGCAGAAAGGCCTGCGCCATCAGATTGAACGGCGGCTGTTTCCACTCCGGCCGGCCAAAGCGCTTGTCCTGCGGCTGCGGCTCGATCAGCGACCACGGTCCCTGATCGGGTAAGAAGAACCGCTGCGCGGCTTCCAGGAAGCGCTTGGTGTCGATCAGCGCTTCCTGCGCGATCTCGATCCGTCGCTGTGGCGACGAGGCCAGATGCGATAGCCAGTCCGTATAGGCCAGCAACAACGCGGCCGGCGAAATGCCGCCGCTCAGGCGCGCCAGCATGGCATGCAGGGCGCGGTCGGCCTGGTAAGTCTCGACGTCTTCAGCGCCTTTCGTCGGCGGTGAGACCTGCTGGACCGGCTGCCGGTCCTCGCCGCGGCCCGAAACCGCGGTGCGGATCGGCAAGACGGTAACTTCCGCCGTCGGAAGGGTCGATTTCTGCTGCATGCTGTTTGGCCGGTCAGTTCGGAGCGCGGCCGCTGATCAGGTTCGACGTGGTCGCGATCATCCGCTCGCCATGCTTGAATAGCCGTTCGGAGTCGCGGCGGATGAAGTCGAGCTGATGCTGGCCGCATTCCTGGCACATCGTCCGGATGTCCTTTACGGAATGCGCACCCGCCATCTTCGCGACGAACTCCGTGAACAGATGCGTTTCGGTCCGCGTTCGCTCCAGCATCTCGTCGCCGAGGAACACCAGTTCCTCGAACATCATTTTCTGCGCGCCAAGCATGAACTCCAGCGCGCCCTGGTTCAGCTTGGTAGCTTCCACTTCTGCATTTGCGACTGCTGGAAAGGAACCGGAAGCAGCCCGCTCAGACAGTTCTGACATGACAATCTCCGATTTCTGAGTTTCCGCCGAAACGATATCGACCGGCGTCGGGCCGAACATTGAGGTGCATCAAACTGGCGTCATTACGACCGCAGCCCCTGCCAGGAAGGCCCAAGGCAGGGAACTCAGCGGGACGAAAGGTCAGATCTCCTGACCACCCGAGATCAGTGCGACATCAGCACCGGTACGGTCATGCAGTCGAACATGCTGCGCGTGACACCGCCCAGAATTCGTTCGTGCAATCGCGAATGGCCGTATCCCCCCATCACAAGCAAGCCCATATTGCTTTCGGCCGCGACCGACAGAATGGCGCCCTGAACCTTGCCGCGATCCATCGTCAGCCGCTGCACTCGGGCCGCAATCCCGCGGCGTCCCAGATGCGCGGCAAGCTGGTCCGAGGAAGCTTCACCCGCCTCCTCATTGATCGCAATCACGGTCACGGCCTTGGCGCCGATCAGAAACGACATCGCGTCGCGCACCGCGCGCGCCGCAAGGCGGCTGCCGTCCCAGGCGATGCCGACATGGTGGGCATCGAGCGGTCCCTTGTGGATATAGGGAACCATCAGCATCGGCCCGCCGGAATTGAACAGGACGTGCTGCGGAATCTCGTTGTCGTAGCTCGTCGTCGAGGCTTCCGGTTGCAGCACGATCGTCATGTCGTAAAGCCTGGCAAGTGCCCCGATGGTCTGACCCGCCTCGGCAGGGATTGCCGCCAAGGTCCTGATGCCGTAGGCGATTTTGGCGAGCCTGGCCTCGATCTCGAATACGGCGATAGCACCATCAGCCCTTTCCTGGGCGCGCTCCTGTTCGGCGCCCATCACGGCGGCAACGGCGGCGCCGCCGCCCTCGACGATCATCCCGGCGGCACTCATCGATTCATAGCCAATGGCAACAGCATCGAGATGCGAGCGGCGCGCAATGGTCAGCGCGACAGCAACGTCAATCACTGGCCTGACCGGACGCTCGGAGGGAATATGAACCAGAATGTTCCTGAACATCGCCCTTCTCCCACACATTTGCGAGGCTTTCAGCCCCGTTGCTGACGGCAAGGGTAGGCGATGGGCGGATGGCCGGACTTGACCCACATCAAGCCCGGACAAGTAGAGCGGCTACAGACGCGAATAGCGATGTCAGCAGAGCCTTGCGTGCCCGAGGTCGCGATGAGCCGCGATGGCGGCATCAAGCAGCTTTTCCCTTCGATCGCGATAGCCCGGCGGGTGCTTCCCGCCTCGTTTGCCATTTTCGGCCGGCGGCGATCCGTCGCCGAGGTCGGCAAAACGCTCCAGATCGCGCATGTCGCCCAGGGCGCGCTGTAATCGCCTTGCCGGCCTGTACAGGTGATGGAATTCACCCCGGCCCCGCAGCGCGACGGTTTCCGTCAGCGCTTCAAGCATGTAGCGGAAGCGTTTAGCCTTGATCCGCAGCCGGTGGCGGCGCGAGGCTTCCAACGTCTTCAGGCGTTTCCCCTTGCGGACCAGCCGTTCGTGCCAACGGTTGAGTTCGCCCGCGCAATAGGACTGCAAAACTTCCGCGTCCTTGCGCTGCTTGTAACGCCCCAGCCACGCTCCCTGTCTGATCCAGCGCGCCATGGCTGCGACCAGGCGCTGCGTCCGCGCGGAACGCAGCGAGCGCACCAGGCGGCGGTGGTTCTGCGTCTGGCGTTGTTCGACTTGTTCGCCGATCATGGCCTGCGTCCATGCGCGGTATCGCTTGCGGCGCGCATATTCCAGGACGACATCGCTGTCGCGGGCGGCGCCGAGCGGGCCATTCAGCCAGGCGATTTCCTGTTTCAGGCGCAACCATTCCGCATCGACCACGATCGGCGCAAAGAACGCCACGGCGGCGCGTAACCGGGTGATCGCGACCCGGATCTGATGCACGGCTTCGGCATCGCCGGTGCAGGCGCCCGCGTGATGGGCCTTGATATCAGCGACGCAGCCGAGCGCAATTTTCTGGAATGCGGCTGCACAATCGAGACCCGCCGCTTCAGCGGCCTTGCGCCGCCTGGAGGTTCCGGTTGGATGAACTCTCATCGTCAACGCTCGTCCGGCACCGCAAACAGGATAGTACGGGCGCTGCGGAGCGACTGATCCGGCGTCCCAGAGGCATCGATTATGTGCCAGTCTACCGCCCCGATCGCGAAAGTCTCCTGCGTCAGGACGACACTCCGCGTTGCATCGGACGCATCGCCCCTGCGCCGCTCGATCCGCGCCAGCCGCGTCGCGAGATCCGCGGTGAGGAACAGGCCGACGAAGCGAATGCCGTAAGTGGCTGCTAGAGTTACAATTTCTGTCCGTTCCGCTTCCTGCAAATAGGTGGCATCGAGCACCACGGAACAATCTTGGGCGAGGACACGCTGCGCGGTGCTCCAAAGCCTGCCGTAGACCCGCTCCGTGACATCGCCCCGATAGGCGGATTCCGGCAGGGGTGTGGTTTCAGCGGCACCGAACAGGTGCTTGCGAACGACATCCGAGCGAATGATGACCGCGCCGGGCGGAGGATCGATCAGGCCCGCGAGCCCGCGCGCGAGCACCGATTTTCCTGTCCCCGACAACCCGCCGATCGCGACCAGCCGCGGCGGCCTCGGTGCGATGAGGCGCGCAGCCAGATCGAAGTAGCGCTTGGCCTCCCGCCAAACCGCGTCGTTTCCTCCAGCCTGTTCGCTCTTCATGAACAGCACATGCGCGCGGATCGCCGCCCGCACCGACAGAAACAGCGGCAGCAGGCGGAGGCCATCAAGAGCTTCGTCCCCTGCCCCCGCAAGGTAGCGATTGAACGCCGCGTTGGCCGCCGCAGCCTGATTGAAGTGGACCAGATCCATCAGGGTAAAGGCGAGATCGTAGAGCACATCCGTCGTAGCGATGACGGGATCGAATTCGATGGCATCGAACAGCAGCGGCCGGCCGTCCACCAAGGCAATGTTGGCGAGATGCAGATCGCCGTGACAGCGGCGAACGAATCCGCGGCTGGCACGCTGTCTGAGCAGCGGTTGCAATGCCGTCGCAGCATCGCGGCTGGCGGCATCGAGTTGATCCACGGCAACGGCATGAAGTCCGCGCACGGTGCGAAACTTTGCGGTGTTGCGCTCGACGATAGGTGAGATAGAGGCAAGCCAGCTCTCACCGTCCGCACGCGGCGCCTTGTCGTGGGATCGCAGAATCGCGTCGGCCAAAGCCGTCGCAAGGGATGGATCGACCTTCTTGGATGCCGCGACGATATCGAGCGACCGCGTCTCGTCGAACCGCGTCATTTCGACCGCCCATTCGACGGGGGCGCCCGCGCCGTCGATTTCGAAGGTGCCGTCGGCATTGCGCGTGATGGCGACGACCCGCCTATAGAGCTCGGGGGCGTTGCCGGCGTTGACCCTCAGCTCTTCCTCGCAGGCGCGCTTGCGCTTCTCCAGTGTCGAATAGTCGAGGAACGGCAATCGCACGGACCGCTTGATCTTCAATGCCCGATCGGCGCCAAGAAAAACCATGGAAGCATGGGTGTCGATCCGCTTGCCGCCGCCGGCCGGACCAAAGCTGGAACCATCGAGGAAGTCGAGCACCTGCTGCTGCAGGTCTCCCTCGGCTATAGCGGTGTAGGCGGGCGGGCGCACGGTCATGGCAGCAGCACAGCGGCGCCGGTGATCTGCCCGGCGCGTAGTTTTGCAAGGACTTCATTTGCTTCGCGCAACGGGAACACGCTGGTGTGGGTCCGAATGCCCGCTTGCGCCGCGATCTTGAAAAACTCGGTCCCGTCGCCGCGCGTCAGATTGGCGACCGAAAGCAGCTGCCGTTCCTCCCAGAGGATGCGGTAAGGGAACGATGGAATGTCCGACATGTGAATGCCGGCGCAGACCACGCGTCCACCTTTACGCACGGCGCGTAGCGCCAGCGGAACGAGATCGCCCACCGGCGCGAAAATAATCGCGGCGTCGAGCGGCGCTGGTGGTCGATCCTCCGACCCGCCGGCCCACTCCGCGCCAAGCGATCTTGCGAGACGCTGCGCCTCGACGTCGCTCTTGCGGGTGAAGGCGTAGACCGAGCGTCCCTGCCAGCGGGCTACCTGCGCGATGATATGGCCGGCCGCACCGAAGCCGAAGATTCCCAGATGCTTTCCATTGCCCGCCATTACCAGCGAACGCCAGCCGATCAGGCCGGCGCACAGCAGAGGTGCAATGGCGACATCGTCGCCGGCCTCGCCAAGCGGAAAGCAATAACGGGCATCCGAGACGAGATGCGAGGCAAAGCCGCCGTCGCGCGTGTAGCCGGTGAAGCGTGGGCGGTCGCAAAGGTTTTCCCGGCCGCTCCGGCAATAGGAACATTCGCCACAAGTATAGCCCAGCCAGGGAACGCCGACCCGCTCGCCAATTTTCAGGGAGGTGACGCCGGCACCGAGTGCATCCACCCGGCCGACCACCTCATGGCCAGGCACGATCGGATAGGCGATGTCAGGCAATTCTCCATCGACGACATGCAGATCGGTCCGGCACACGCCGCAGGCGGCGACCTTGACGCGCACATCGCCGGGCCCGGGGACCGGATCTTCCCGCGTCTCAAACCGAAGCGGCGCGCCGGGCGCCGACAGGACCATGGCGTGCATCTCGTCCGATATCCTCACGCAAGCGTGTGCAGCCTAGCCCGGTGGGACCCGGCCGCGTTTGATCCTCGTCAATCGAGACCGAGCAAACCCTCTCTAACATGGCGACGTCCGCAGCGCCGCGCCAGCCCGCGGTGTTTTGCTACTTCTTGATACGTGGAACAGGAGATCGTCACATGCGCGCCCATCAGATCATGACCCGGTCCGTCATCTCGATCACGCCCAACGCCACCATCCTCGAAGCTGCCGATACCATGCTGCGGTACCATGTCAGCGGGCTTCCGGTGGTCGATGCAAACGGCAAGCTGGTCGGGGTCGTCTCGGAGGGGGATTTCATTCGCCGCAGCGAGATCGGCACCCAGCGCAAGCGTGGCCGCTGGCTCAAATTCCTGCTGGGCGCCGGCGCAGCCGCAACCGATTACGTTCACGAGCACGGCCGCACGGTTTCGGAGGTCATGACCGGCGACCCTATCATCGTCACCGAAGATGCGACGCTGGAAGAGATCGTCAACGCGATGGAAACCAACGGCGTCAAGCGCCTGCCGGTGATGAAGGGCGACAAGCTCGTCGGCATCGTATCGCGCGCCAACCTGCTGCAGGCCGTCGCAGGCCTCGCCCGCGAAATCCCCGATCCGACCGCCGACGATGATCGCATCCGCAGCCGCATCATCGCTGCGATCGAGAAGAACGACTGGAGCCCGTTTGGCCTCAATGTCATCGTGCGCGACGGCATCGTCCATCTCAGCGGCGTCATCACCGAGGAGCGTTCACGGCAGGCGGCCATGGTTGCCGCGCAGAACGTGGCCGGCGTGCGGAAAGTTCACGACCATCTGTGCTGGGTCGACACCATGTCCGGGATGTATCTGGAATCGCCCGAAGACGCCGAGATGGCAAGGGCCGGCTAACCGGGCGCCGGCACTTTCGAGCGCGCGGAGCGACTTATCCGCGCGTGCTCTCGGTCAGCGCACGCATGATGTCCTCACGCGCGATGATCCCGGCCAGCTGCTGTTCGCCATCCAGCACCGGGAGGCTCTTCATCCGGTGGTCCACCATCAGCTGCAGGACGCGGCTCAGCTTTGTTGCCGGATCGACATAGATGAATTCCGGCGTCATCACGTCCACCACCATCCGCGACAGCAGATCGTCATAGGCCGGAACCATGCGGCCGGGGTTGAACGCAAAGCATTTCAAGAAATCGAAATTACTCACGACGCCGACGATGTCATCGCCTTCGCGGACCGGATAGCAGTTGAAATTATCGGCCTCGAACATTTTCTGCAGCTCGCGCATGGTGGTGTCGCGCGTAACCGTCTTCACCGTGCGCGTCATGTATTGCCCGGCGGTCGCTTCGAGAAATTTATGCACGGGGGTTCCTCACCATTTGTGATCGTTAACGGGACAGGAACGCGCAGCGGCGCGATTCGGTTGCAAGGTGGCGTGTAACGCCGCTGAGCACCCATTCACGGAAGCGCGAATGGCCATAGGCGCCGGCAATCACGGCACCCGCTCCGACATTGGCGGCGATGTTTTCCAGCTGCCCGTTCACGCTGCCGGCCTTTTCGGGAACGACGGTATTCGCCACGATGCCGTGACCGCGCAGCCACGCCGCCACGTCGCCAACACGCGACAACGCATCCGCGTGGCGGCCGTCCTGCTCGGGAATTTCCGCAATCGTGACTTCCTTTGCGGCAGCCAAAATCGGCAGCGCATCGAATACGGCCCGGCGCGCTTCGCGCACGTCCTTCCAGGCGACCAGGACGCTTCTCAGATCGAGCCATTCCACCGCTGATGGCACAACGATCAACGGCCGCCCCGCCTGCATCAGCAGATCGCTCGGGTCTGGAGCCGCGCTGGGATCGACCAGGGTCTCCGGGCGGGCGCCAATCACGAGGATATCGGCGGCTCGCACCTGCTGCAGCATGTAGGGCACCGGCAACGAACGGGCGGAACGCCACTCCACCGCTGTCGCACGCTTCTCGACCGAAGCGCGAAACTCCGTCTCCAGCTCCGACAGCCGTCTCTCGATGGCCGCGGCCTCTTCATCGAGGAGCTTTTGCGCAAAATCGCCATCGGCGAAATACATTGGCGGCCTGAGGTCCGAGGCGGCAACGCCGATGATCCGCGCGCCGAATCGTTCGGCGATATCTCCGGCCACCCGAAGGCAGGCATCGTTGGGCCGATCCAGCGCCAGACCGACCATGACGGTTTTGTAGTCCATAACCTGCTCCAAGCCCTGGGGCGAAATGCCGTGTGGGCGTAGCCACACACAGCAGCATCCTAGTGCTCCACTTCGCTTCGAAGCTGACCTAGATCAAGAATCCAGCTTGACTCTTGCAAGACGTCCGCAGTGCCAAGGACGCTGTGGGATGCGGCGCTGGCGGTTCAACAAAATCGTATTTATATCAACTAGATATAAGCAGTTTTTGACTTCGCGGCGTCGCTATTTCACACGCCCGATTTAATGCGGTATCTGATAAGCAACCGCAGCCTGCAAGGCGAAGCATGATCGACCCCGACCGCCCCTTTCGAGATCAAGACCCGCTCGGCCAGAACGCACGCAGCGGCGCCGAAAGATCGGGCGTCGGCGCCTGGGACCTCGAATTGTCGACCCGGACGTTGAGCTGGTCCACCGCCACCCGCAAGCTCTTCGGCGTCAGATCGGACGCGCCTGTCGACTTCGACGTCTTTCTTTCCCTGCTCGATGCGCAGGATCGCGATCGCGCGGCGAGAGCCGTGCAGGAGTCGATCGATACCGGGTGCAATTTCGACGTTCAGTACCGGCTGCACCGGGATTCGGATGAGGGTCATTGGGTGCGTGCCGTCGGCACGACCATCAATGGTCCCGATGGCGCTCCCGTTCGGCTCAGTGGCGTCATGATCGACATCAACCACGAGAAACGTCTGGAGGACGACGTCAGGACCAGCGAGAGGCACTTTCGCTCGATCCTGGACACGATCCCGGATGCGATGATCGTGATCGACGAGCATGGCATCATGCAGTTCTTTTCCAGCGCTGCCGAACGTCAGTTCGGATACAGCGAACACGAGGCGATCGGAAAGAACATCAGCGCGCTGATGCCGGAGCCGGATCGCAGTCGCCACGACGGCTACCTCGCGCGCTACCTGAAGACGGGCGAACGGCGCATCATCGGCATCGGGCGTATCGTCACCGGCATGCGCAAGGACGGCACGACATTTCCGATGCACCTCACCATCGGCGAGATGCATTCAGGGGGAAAGCCGTTCTTTACAGGCTTCGTCCGCGATCTCACCGAACAGCAACAGACCCAGGCACGGCTGCAGGAACTGCAATCCGAACTCGTCCACGTCTCGCGTCTGAGCGCGATGGGCGAGATGGCTTCCGCCCTCGCCCACGAACTCAATCAGCCGCTGTCGGCGATCAGCAATTACATGAAGGGATCGCGCCGCCTGCTGGCTGATAGCACCGACGCCAACGCGCCGAAGATCCAAGTGGCGCTCGATCGCGCCGCCGAGCAGGCGATCCGCGCCGGCGACATCATCCGGCGATTGCGCAATTTCGTCGCGCGCGACGCGTCCGAGATGCGCGTCGAGAGTCTTTCAAAAATGATCGAAGAGGCCGGCGCGCTCGGGCTCACCGGCGCCCGCGAACAGGGCGTGTTTCTGCGCTTCAACCTGGATCCGACGTGCGATCTGGTGGTGGCTGACAGGGTCCAGATTCAGCAGGTCCTGGTCAACCTGTTCCGCAATGCGCTGGAAGCGATGGCTGTCTCGACACATCGTGAGCTGATTGCCTCAAACATCAAGGCCGCAGATGATATGATCGAAATTGCCGTTGCCGACACCGGGCCGGGCTTCGCAGGGAGTGCGCTTGCGAACCTTTTTCAGCCCTTTTTCACGACGAAGGAGACCGGCATGGGCGTCGGCCTTTCCATCAGTCGCACCATCATCGAAACCCACGGCGGCCGGATGTGGGCCGAAACCAACGGGTCCGGCGGTGCGACGTTCCGTTTCACGCTGCCAGCGGCGCCCACCAAGGATTTGATCGATGCCGCCGAGCGCTAAAGTTTATGTCATCGACGACGATCCGGCGATGCGCGACTCGCTGGATTTCCTGCTGGGCTCGGCCGGGTTCAACGTACGTCTTTTCGATTCCGCGCAAGGCTTCCTGAACGAGCTTGCGAACCTGGAGACCGGCTGCGTGGTCACGGACGTGCGCATGCCGGGCATCGACGGCATGGAGCTGCTGCGTCGGTTGAGCTCGGGCCCGCGAAAGCTCCCCGTGATCGTCATGACCGGCCACGGCGATGTCCCCCTCGCCGTAGAGGCGATGAAGCTTGGCGCGCTCGATTTTCTCGAGAAGCCGTTCGAGGATGACCGGCTGATCGGCATGATCCATACTGCGCTCGCGGGAAGCGAGAGCGGCTCGAAAAGCGAAGCGGTAGCAGCCGATATGGCTGCCCGCGTCGCCAGCCTTACCCAGCGCGAACGCCAGGTAATGCAGGGGCTGGTGACCGGCCAATCGAACAAGGCCATCGCCCGGGAATACGATATCAGCCCGCGCACGGTGGAAGTTTACCGGGCGAATGTAATGACCAAGATGCAGGCCGGTAACCTTTCCGAGCTGGTGCGGTTTGCGATCAGGGCCGGCATCGTCGAAGATTGAGCCAAGTCAAGTCGAGGGCTGGATAAACCTCTATTTTGTCGGGATGACCGACACCCGAACCAGCGCCGGCGGCGAAGCCAACGTCAGCCTTTCGCCAAAGAAATCGATGATTTACGTCATCGATGACGACTACGACGTCCGGACATCGCTGCGATTTCTGCTGGAGACCGAAGGATTCGACGTCCGCACGTTCCGCAGCGGGAACGCGTTGCTGGGATCTTCCAACCGAAACCGCGCGGATTGTCTGGTCGTTGACTACAAGATGGCGGAACTCGACGGTCTGGAACTGGCCCTCCGGCTGCGAAGGTTAGAGGTGTCCACTCCGATCATTCTGATCACGGGTTATCCGGACGAAAACATCTCGGCCAAAGCAAGCTCGGCCGGCGTGCGCCACGTGCTTTTGAAACCCAATCTCGAAGACAATCTGATCGACTGCGTTCGAAAGGCGATCGATACGCCGAGCGCGACGGGCCAGCCCTGAAACACCCCCGCAGGCTCGCCTCCGTAAAACCCCGTAAGGGCTCCTCCTTAGGATATCGACCGAAATATCGGGCACCAAAAATCCCAGTTACACCAAAGCCATCCCGCATCGAGGAGATGGCAAATGCTCACCCAGACGATCACCGCCCCGACAGTCCCCGCAGCCAAGGTTTTCCCCGCCCCGCGCGCCCAGGCTGTTCCGAACGTCGACCAGTTCAACGTGATCGCGACTTGCGCAGGTGTGATTGCCACCGAGTTTTCCTACCGGAAGGATGAGGAAATCTACGGCGAGGGCGAGTCTTGCGAATATGTCTATCAGGTGGTCCGCGGTGCGGTCCGCACCTACAAGCTGCTCAACGACGGACGGCGCCAGATCGGTGCGTTCCATCTGCCCGGCGACGTGTTCGGCCTCGATGCCGGCTCCACCCACCGCCTGACGGCCGAAGCGATCGCCGACACCACGGTCCGTCTGGTGAAGCGCCGCAGCCTGGAAGCCGCCGCCGGATCGAATGTCCAGGTCGCCCATAACCTCTGGACCATGACTGCAGGTGACCTCCGGCACGCCGAAGACCACATGCTGCTTCTGGGTCGCAAGACCGCGATGGAAAAGGTTGCCACTTTCCTGCTGGAAATGGACCGTCGGCTCGCCAAGGCCGGCATGATGGCCCTGCCGATGTGCCGCCGCGACATCGGCGACTATCTCGGCCTGACGCTGGAAACCGTTTCGCGCGCGCTCTCACAGCTCAGCGACCAAGGTGTCCTGGCATTTTCGAGTGCCCGTCAAATCGTGCTGCGCAACCGCCAGCGGCTGGCAGACATGGATGCCTGAGAGTAAGCTGGGCGACAAAAATACCGGAAGTACGGAGGGCAAGATGAACAATTATCGCGTCTCCTTCTACAAGGATCTCTGCAACTCCGACGGCCATAGCTTCAAGTGCCTGCAGCGCCAGATCGAGGTCCAGTCGATCGGCCCATCCCAGGCGCTGGCATTGGCGGCGCGGTTGGTCGACAACGAACGTCTGAACGCCGATTGCGTCGAGGTGACACACCTGGCCGGCCATCACGAGTTCGAGCATTCGACGGGCCATTCGCCGGCCCCCGGCAAGGACACATGGAACGACGTCGTGTGATGAAAGTGACCGCGACAAATTAAGCCGCCGGGCCTGCGCGCCCGGCTTTTGCGTCGTTCGCGTTCTCAGACCCCACATGCCGGCAATTTGATCCAGCTCAATGCGAACGCGGCCAAACGATCAGAATATCAATCTATATGATGCGCGACGAGGAAGTCCGCACCATTCGGCGATCTCGCCGTTTTCTCCTAGACTGCCCCGCCATCGCTGGTCGTAGAGACCGCGTTGCGGGGCATTTTTATGGATGCCGCAAATCCCAAATCGGCTCCGATCGCTCCGGCGATTTACCGATTGGCTCGCGCTCCCTGCCAACAATTCACGGTGGGCTCCGATCGCGGCCAGTCAGGTGGCTTTCGATCCTCAAAACCGGTAGAAATGTCGATATGCGGCGCCCTAGTCGGCTCGCTCTCGCCAGTTCGTTTCGGAGTAGCCGTTGAACGTTCGTTACCGCATCGCCCTCACCGGCCTCCTCGCTCTCGCATCGCCGGCTTTTGCAGGTGCAGCCATCGCGCAAAGCGCGATCGCCGCAGCGGTCGCCAAACCGGTGTCGCTGCCGGACATCGCAATCGGGTCTGCGAAAGCGCCGATCACGCTTACCGAATATTCGTCGATAAGCTGCCCGCATTGCGCAGCCTTCGGCCAGAACGTGTTCCCGATGTTGCGGTCGAAATATATCGACACCGGCAAGGTGCGTTTCGTGTTCCGTGAATTTCCGCTCGACATCAAGGCCGCCGCCGCTTCGATACTGGCGCGCTGCATCGGCAACGGCGATTCCGAAAAATACCTTAGCGCGGTCGAGACCATGTTCAAGCTGCAAGACCGCCTGATGGCGCAAACCAAGGATACGCTGATGTATGTCGGCAAGCAGCACGGAATGAGCGAACAGGACGTCGAGACCTGCGAGAAAGACCAGACACAGTTCGACAAACTGACCGCCGACCAGCAATACGCGGTTCGCGAGTTGAAGGTTACCTCGACGCCGACCTTCTTTCTCAATGGCGTGCGGCTGCAGGGCTCGATGCCGTTCGAGGAACTGGAAGAGCGGATCAAGCCGCTGCTGAAGAGGTAACGGGCGAGCGGCGCTGCTTTTCTCTTGTCCAGCGCGGCGCGGTCGCCGAAGATGACCCCAACAAACATATTGGGGGAAATACCATGGCTGCCGTCTTGCGCGTATTGCTCGCAGTCATGGGGGGGCTGGCCTGGGCCACAGCCTCTACAGCGCAAGGTTATCCGAACAAGCCGGTGCGCGTCGTGGTCGGGTTCCCGGCCGGCGGACCGACCGATGTAATCGCGCGGCTCGTCGCGCAGAAACTCTCCGATAGTCTCGGCCATCAGTTCTTCGTTGAAAATATCGGTGGCGCCGGCGGCAACACCGCGGCCGGCCAGGTCGCGCGCGCGACGCCCGATGGCTACACCATCATGGTGATTAGTACCGGCTTCGTCGTAAACCCCAGTCTTTACGCCAAGGTGCCGTACGACCCGATCAAGGACTTCACGCCGGTCACCCTGGTCGCGGTTTCTCCGAATGTCGTGGTGGTCAATCCGCAGGTGCCGGCGAAAACGCTGCCGGATCTGGTTCAGCTCATCCGGGACAATCCTGGCAAATACAGCTTTGCCGGTCCTGGTGTCGGTTCGACGCCGCATCTGGGGGGCGAGCTGTTCCGGCTGGCTTTCAAGCTCGACCTGGTGCACGTGCCCTTCACGGGCGCTGCGCCAGCGATCCAGGCAACGATCGGTGGACATACGCCGATCGCCTTCACGGCGCTACCGCCTGCCCTTTCAGCGGTGCAGAGCGGACAACTGCGCGCGCTTGGTGTCGCCTCAGCCGAGCGGGCCGCCGGGATGCCTGACGTGCCGACCTTCGCCGAACAGGGCATCAAGGATCAGGAGGCCGACACGCTCACCGGCATTGTGGCGCCGACTGGAACGCCGAAGGAAATCGTGGATTTGCTGTATCGCGAAATAGCCAAGGCCGTCACCCAGCCCGACGTGAAGGAGCGTCTCGCAGGGCTCGGCTTCAAGGCAGTTGCGAATACGCCGGATCAGTTCGGCGCACGCATCAAGCTGGAAATCGAAAAATGGAGCAAGGTGGTAAGCGATGCGAAGCTGAGGATCGAGTAATTCTAGGAAGTGCCCTCGTCTCCATCCCTGCCGGATTGGGCTCAGCGCCCCTCGTTCAGTTGCGGTTATTCCGCGACGTTTATGAACGTCAGACCGATACGGTTTTTCTGGATCCAGGCGATCCTGCATTCATGCACGACCGACGAATTCTTTGCCATCACCAAGCGAAAGCGCTGCGGGACGAAGGCGACGTTCTCGACATCGATCGCCGCGCCCTCGTGCGAGATATTTCGAACGACGCAGCGCATCACGGAACCGCCTGACGAAACATAGGCCGGCTCTTCTATCTCCGTTCGTGGATATTTTCGCTTCTCTTCCATCCCGTCCCATCCCGGATGCCGCCCAAACGGCAACAGCTAACAGCAAAATCTTAAATAAGTCAGCCGTGTGCACTGCAGCGCTTACTGGGGAAGCCAGAACAAGATGCGGCCTGCAGAACGGTTGCATATGATTCAAGCAGCTCGCACAATTGTTTTCGTGCTCTGGTTTTTGCGGGGCGGCGTGACCTACTCTATCGCTTCTGCGCAGACGTGCCCCGCGTCTCCCTGGGCTTGTCGTTCGCGGCGGCCACGCGATACCCTTTGGGGATAGGCGGTGCGCAGGCGCGACGCCCGCTCGGAATAATCAAAATGAACAGGCGCCGGGGGAAGACGCCATGTTCGAGATACTCGATCGCCGGACGCGTTTGACTGGCAACCAGATCAAGATCCTTATGGCCGCCATCATCGGCGATGCGCTCGAATTCTTCGATTACTTCCTGATTGGCTTTGTGCTGGCCTTCTTGATTGGGCCGTGGAAACTGACCTTTGGGCAATCGGCCATCGTGCTGATGAGTTCCGGCATCGGCGCTATCATCGGTGCCTATGTATGGGGTTGGCTCGCCGATCGGATCGGCCGGCGCATGGTGTTCATCGGCACCGTACTGAACTTCTCGATCGCCACCGGCCTGCTGTACTTCACGCCTGACAATGGCTGGATCTATCTTGCCATCATGCGCTTCTTTGTCGGCACCGGCGTCGGCGGGCTTTATTGCGTCGACCTTCCGCTGGTGCAGGAATTCATGCCCTCTTCCAAGCGGGGGTGGGTCGGCGGTATCGTGACCTGCGTCATCCCGCTCGGCGTCGGACTCGGCGCCGTGCTGGGAGCTTTGATGGGCAGCGACCAGTGGCGGCTGTTGTTTGCGATCGGCGTGCTGCCGGCGCTTTTGGTCCTGCTGGTCCGGCTTTGGGTGCCGGAGAGCCCGCGCTGGCTGTGCCGCCAGGGCCGTTACGAGGAAGCGCGCAAGTCGCTGGCTTGGGCGCTGCAGATGGAACCGTCCGCGCTCCCGCTGCCGACCGCGGCCGATGCCGGGCCGATCATCAAAACGAGTTGGTTCGATCTGTTCAAATATCCGCGCAGCCTTCTGGTCTCCTGGCTAGGCAACGCCGGCGCGCAAACCGGCGTCTACGGCATCACGCTCTGGGCGCCGTCGCTGTTCGTGCTGCTGTTGAAGGTCACGCCGCAGGAAGCCGCCAGGATGATGATCCTGCTCAGCGTGTCCGGCTTTCTCGGCCGCCTCTCCTTCTCCTATTTCTCGGAGTTGCTCGGGCGTCGCACCTCGGGAGGGCTATTGGGCATCGGCGCGGGCGTCCTCACCATCGTGGCCGGATACAATTACGATGCAACACTGTTCGGCCTGTCGGCGTTCTGGCTGATCCTCGCGGTGACCTTCTTCTTTGCCGATGGCGGCTTTGCCATTGTCGGCCCTTATGCGGCCGAGGTCTGGCCTTCGCATCTGCGAACGACCGGCATGGGCTCGGCCTATGGCTTTGGCGGCATTGGCAAGATCCTCGGACCAGTCGGGCTTGCCTTGATCGTGGGCTCCAACAACTACCTCAAGCCCGACGTGCCGATGACGCAGATTCCGACAGCCTTCGTTTATCTCGGTTGCTGGTTCCTGATGGCCGGGATCGTGTATTATTTCATCGGCTTCGAAACCAGGGGCAAGTCGATCGAGCAGATCGACAGGGACTTGGCGGACGGCCTGGATCTATCGACAGCAAGAGTTCGGCAGGCATAATCTTGAATACAATGATTGCGACTTCTGCCGATCTGGCGGGCGACCTGACGGTGATCGCCCGCGCCGAAGCCGTTCGCGCCGATGTCGCGGCGGCTTCCGACGACATCGAGACCACGCGCCGGCTACCGCCCGCGCTGCTCGAGAAGCTGCACGATGCGCAATTGTTCAGGCTGTTGCTGCCTCGCGCGACCAATGGAATCGAGACCGATCCCGTGACTTTTTTCCACGTCATCGAAACCATTGCCAAAGCGGACGCCTCCACCGCCTGGTGCCTCAGCCAGGCCGGCGGGTGCGCGATGTCGGCGGCCTATCTCGACCTGCCGGTAGCGCAGGCGATCTTCGGCGATCCGCGCGCGGTGCTGGCGTGGGGGCCCGGCCCCAGGGTTCGCGCGGTCGAATGCGAGGGCGGCTACAGGGTGACCGGCGCGTGGTCCTTTGCGTCCGGCGGCCGGCACGCGACCTGGCTCGGCGCGCACTGCCCGATCTACACAGCCGACGGTTCACTCAAATACGACGCCAACGGCGCCCCGCTCGAGCGCACCATGCTGGTACGCTCCGAGGACGTCGAGTGGACCGACATCTGGAACACCGTTGGCCTGCGCGGCACCGCGAGCGACCAGTTCGCGCTCAACGATTTTTTCGTGCGCGCCGACCATTCGATTACGCGCGAGTTCGACCGGGAATGCCGCGAGCGCGGACCGCTCTACCGCATGAGCAACCACACCTGCTATCAGGTCGGCTTTGCCGGTGTCGCCTGCGGCATCGCCCGCACCGCGCTCGACAATTTCGTCGAGACCATGCGCACCAAGGTGCCGCGCGGGACAAGACAGTCGTTGCGGGACAATGCCGTGGTCCAATCCAACCTCGCGCAGGCGGAAGTCAATCTCCGCGCCGCACGTGGCTACGTGCTGCAGTCGATGGCCGATATCTGGAAAGACCTCAGCGCAGGGGCGACCATCACGGTGGCGCAACGCATGAACATCCGCATGGCCTCGACCAACGCCATTCACAAGGCGCGCGAGGCGGTCGACTTTGCCTACAACGCCGCAGGCGCCACCGCGATCTTCGAGAACCATCCGCTGGAGCGCCGCTTCCGCGACATCCATACCGTAACCCAGCAGCTGCAAGGCCAGCTCAGGCATTTTGAAACCGTCGGCGCCTGGATGATGGGCGTCGATACCGACCTCAGCTTTGTCTAGGAGAAGACCATGGGACTTGGCGGATTACAGCACTACACCATCGAACCATCTGACCTTGAGCGAACCAAGGATTTCTACTGCGACGTGCTGGGTCTGGAGAACGGCGACCGTCCGCCGCTCGATTTCCCCGGCTACTGGCTCTATTCCGGCGGCACCGCCACGGTACACCTGATGGGCACGCGCAAACCGCGCGAGGGCATCGTGGTGCGCGGCACCGAGAAGAAGTACGAAGATACCGGTCGCCTTGACCACATCGCCTTTGCGGCGAGCGATGTCGAGGGCGTGCGCAAGCGTTTGCAGTCGAAAGGCGTCAAATTCCGGGAGAGCATCGTGCCGCGCACCGGCGATACGCAGTTCTTCCTCTACGATCCCGATGGCGTCGGCGTCGAATTGAACTTCCCGAAAAGCTGAAGCCTGATTCGGCGGGAAGAACGGAACCCAATTCGGCCGCACCATGCCGGCCGAATTGGGCGATTGCGGCACTTTCATACCGCGTGCACCTGATGTGGAGGTGCAACACTACCCGTCAAAGAATGAAGTTCCCGACAACGCCTCAAGTCAGCCATCACTAAGGCGCGAGTCCGTCAGGGTTTCATCATCATTGCAATGAGATTGGGAGAAGCCGCGCCGCTGCGGCAGAGTAGCCGGGTGCCGCGCCTTTCAACCTACCCCAGGGCCTGCGTACCCGGCTATTCGTCCGGCGGAGCCCGCTAGTCGAGCCCGCGCTCGTGGCTCAGATTGACCATTTCCTGAATAAAAATCGTCTTTTGCTTGTCGTTCAGACTGGCAAACAGAGGGTCGGCCGCATCAGCTACGTTGCGCTGATCGACGGCGCGATCGTTGAGGAACTGGGCCTCATTGCGCATCTGCTCGATGATGTCATCGGGAGGATCGCGCTTGGCGCGCGCCACACGCAGGTTGAGGCGATCGGCGCCATTATGACCGAGATAGTGCATCGCACTGTTGAACCCGGCCCAATGCTTTTCCTGTTCGGGCGTGAGGTTTAGCTCCTTCTTGATCCGCTCGATATTGGCGTCGCTACTGGCGACGATCTGTTCGGCCGTCATTTGCGGCGCGCCGGCCTGGGTGAGGACGGCGGCCTGCTGTTGTTGCTGCTTGGCGGCCTTCGCGGCCTTGCTCCCCTTCGCCGGCTTCGCGGTGTCGCCCTGCTTGGAAGACTCACCTTGCTTGGAGGCCTCACCCTGCTTGGAGGCCTCGCCCTGCTTGGGAGCCTCGCCCTGCTTGGCATCCTTTGCCGCTGGCGTCTGTCCGCCCTTGTTGTTACCCCCGGTCAGGACGCCGGTAACGCCGCTGACCACGCCGACGACGCCGCCGATCGCGCCGCCCAGCACACCGCCGACCGGACCGGCAGCCTTGTTACCCTCCCGCGCGCCCTGCTGTACGCCCTGCACCAGCCCCTGCGCGTTCGCCGTCGCGGTTGCGGCGAGAACCAGCGTGAGGATCGCGCCAAGCGCAAAAAGCAATCGCGACGGCATCGGCGCAATCTGCTGAGGACGGGTCATTGTCTGGTCTCCATGGTCGATCGAGAAATGTGCCGCACGCGCCATTCGCAAGACGCGCCAGAATCCTTCGCTGCCTAAACTATCGTTTCCGCCCCGAACTCGTCCACCGTTGCGCCGCATGGTTCCACGGCGGGACACATCTTCGGGACAAAGCAGTTACACGTGCCATCGGTCGACTGCGGCGCAATCGCACACCCCTGCGGCTGGATCGGTGACAAAAGTGTGCGGCGCAATATTACCGCGTCCATTATTGACGATCCGGAAGAAAGATATCGTCGCTCCCGCCGTCCGGAATTTCCACGCAACGTTAGTTCAATGCCGGCCACCGCTGTGTTTTCTCGACAGAGGCAAACAATTCTGGTCTGATCCGATTACAAAAATCTCCGCTGGCCGCCGTCTTCTGACGGCTCCACGCCGGACGGAGACGAAAAACAAGAAGCAAAATCTGGCTCAGCAAAGGGGAGACGTCATGCTACGCAAGAAGCTTTCTCGCCGACAATTCGTTGCTGCAACCGCGCTATCATCCGCTGCACTCATTAGCGCACCTTATGTGCGTGGTGCCCACGCCGCCGGCAAGCTCACGATCGGTTTCTGGGACCATTGGGTTCCTGGCGCAAACAAGGCTTCCACCGATCTGGTCAATGAATGGGCAGAAAAGGAAAAGGTCGAAGTCACCATCGACTACATTCCGAGCCAGGGTAACAAGAACCTGCTGACCATTGCCGCCGAAGCGCAGGCAAAGTCCGGTCACGACATCTTCGCGATGCCGACATGGTGGGCCCACGCCAACGCCGAGCAATTGGAAGACGTCGCCGACCTCATGGGCCCGATCATCGCCGAGAACGGCGAAGTCAACGGCACCGTGACCTATCTGGGCAAGGCAGGCAACAAATGGCTCGGCGTTCCCGCCTGCGTCGGCAGTCAGATCAAGGGCCCCTGCTCGCGCATCGACCTGATGAAGAAGCACGCCGGCATCGACGTGCAGGAGATGTATCCGGCCGGCGCCGAACCGAAGGCCGATAACTGGAATCTCGAAACATTCTTGAAGGCGGCCGAGGCCTGCCACAAGGGTGGTGTGCCGTTCGGCATCGGCCTTGGTGAGACCACCGACAACGTCGATACCGCCGGCGCGATCTTCCTGTCGTTCGGCGCCCAGCTCGTCGACGCCAAGGGTAACCTCACCGTCAAGACCGACGCGGTCCGTCAGGCGCTGGAGTATTACAAGAAGCTCATCAGCTTCCTGCCGCCCGACGTCGCGGCCTGGGACGACGCGTCCAACAACAAATGGCTGGTCTCCGGCCGGGGCGCGATGATCATGAATCCGCCGAGCGCCTGGGCCGTCGCCAAACGCGACGCGCCGCAGGTTGCCGAGCAATGCTGGACCCACGGCTTCCCGGCCGGACCGAAGGGGCGCTTTGCGCCTTATCTGCCCTATTACTGGAGCATCTGGAACTTCTCCAAGAACAAGGAGGCGGCGAAGAGGCTGCTGGTTCAGTTGTCGAAGCCGGCGGCCATCGAAAAGATGGTGACGGCGAGCGGCGGCTACGATCTGCCCGCCTATGAGAAGCTGACGACGTTGAAGGTCTGGCAGGAAGAGGGCCCGCCGAAGGGCACGCTCTATCACTACCCGAACCCCTACAAGCACCAGACGCTGTCGATCGCAGCCTCTCCGGCGCCGCCCAAGATCGCCCAGCAGATTTACGCTCAGGCCACGCTGACAAAAATGTGCCTGCGCTATCATCAGGGCGAGGCGATGGAAAAGACCCTCGCCTGGGCCGAAGGCGAGTGCGAAGGCTTCATGCGAAGCTAGGGCGCCAGAAGTATCGCCGCAACGGCTCGCAATTTGCGATCCGCGCGCGGCGATCTTCCCTTCACGGTCGAGAGCCGACGGCATGCCGGCTCCCGGGCGCTTTGAAAATGGAATCTGTTGAAATAACTCGCGCGAGGAAGATGCATCATGGCTGATGTCGCATTGCAGCCGGACCGTGTTGGCGCAACGCAGCCGGCGCGAAAGCGCTCCAGCCTGCAGAAGACGCTGAGGCGAAAATCCACCTCAGCCTTCCTGATGACGCTACCGCTGATCATCCTCATCGCGCTGCTGGTGCTATATCCCGCGATCTATTCGGTTCATCTGGCCACCCTCAACAAGTCGATGCAGCGGTTCGTCGGCCTCGGCAATTTCGAATTCCTGTTCAAGCGCGACACCTTCTGGCTGGTGGTCAAGCAATCCTGCATCTTCGCGGTCACGGCGGTGGTTTTCAAAGCGTTGATCGGCTTCATCGTCGCGCATTTTGTGCACAACATTCCGGCCAAGGGCCAACGCAAATGGCGCGGCATGCTGCTGGTGCCATGGGTGATCCCGCCCGCCATGAGCACGCTGGCATGGCTGTGGCTGTTCGACCCCTCTTACAGTGCCTTCAACTATACGCTGTCGTTTTTCGGAATCGGGCCGATCCCGTGGACCGGCGACGCCACCTGGGCGCGCTTCTCGGTCATTCTGGTCAACGTCTGGTACGGCGCGCCGTTCTTCATGATCATGTATCTGGCGTCGCTGAAATCGGTGCCCGAGCAGCTCTATGAAGCGGCCGCGATTGACGGCGCCAATTGGTGGCAGCGGATCTGGTACGTGACGCTGCCGATGATGCGCAACATCATTGCGATCACGACGCTGTTTTCGCTGATCGTCACCTTCGCCAATTTCGACATCGTACGAATTCTCACCGCCGGTGGACCGCTGGACCACACCCACATCTTTGCCACCTGGGCCTTCAGGATCGGCATCGAAGGCAGCGACATTCCGCTCGGCGCCAGCGTCTCCCTGTTCATGGTGCCGATCCTTGCGGTCGCAGCGATCTTCATCCTGCGCGACGTCAACAAACGCGGGAATGAATCCTGATGAGCAGTGTAACGATCGACAAGGCTGCGCCATCCCGCAACGTCAAGTATGGAAGCATGAGCCGCGACCGGACCTGGGCGCTGCGCTGGTCGTATTTCTTCCTGACGCTGTTTGCGATCTTCTCGCTGCTGCCGCCGATTTACATGCTGATCACCTCGCTCAAGAGCAGCGCGGAGATATCGGCGGCTACCAATCCATGGTGGGTCTTTCATCCAACCCTCGACAATTACATCGGGCTCCTGACGTCGAACCAGTTCCTGCGGTTCTTTTGGAATTCCGCCCTGGTCTCGATCTTCGTGGTCACCATCACCATGCTGATCAGCGTGCCGGCAGCGTTCGCGCTGGCGCGGATGCGGTTTTGGGGTTCGGCGACGCTGGCTACGGGCGTATTCCTGACCTACCTGATCCCCGACAGCTTGCTGTTCATTCCGTTGTTCAAGGTGTTCGCCCTGTTCGGAGACTGGACCGGTATCCAGCTGATCAACCGCTGGTACGTCCTGCTGTTCATCTATCCGACACTGACGGTGCCGTTCTGCACCTGGATCATGATCGGCTATTTCGCCTCGATCCCGAAGGAGCTGGACGAAGCGGCCATCATCGACGGTGCTTCCTGGTTTCAGACGCTGACACGGATCTTCATTCCGGTGGCGCTGCCGGGAATTATCGCCGCCACCATCTTCGCTTTCACGGTCTCGTGGGCGCAGTTCCTCTATCCGCTCGTGTTCACCACATCCACGGACCAGCTGGTGCTGCCGGTCGGCATCATTACCACTCTGATCAAGGGCGACGTCTTCAATTGGGGACAGATCATGACCGGCGCCCTGCTCGGCGCTGCGCCTCCACTCATCATCTACGCCTTCCTGATGGACTATTACATTGCCGGCCTGACCGCCGGTGCGACAAAGGGCTGATCTCATGGCTGACGTGACGTTGCGTAAGGTGGTGAAGCGTTATGACGAGGTCGAGGCGGTGCGCGGCATCGATCTCGATATCGCCGACCATGAGTTTGTCGTGCTGGTGGGACCGTCGGGCTGCGGCAAGTCGACCACGCTGCGGATGATCGCCGGCCTCGAAGACATTTCCGACGGGGACATCATGATCGGCGGCGACGTCGTCAACGACGTGCCGCCGAAGGATCGCGATATCGCGATGGTGTTCCAGAACTACGCGCTCTACCCGCACATGACGGTCGCCGAAAACATGTCGTTCGGACTGCGGTTGAAGCGTTATCCGAAGGCCGAGATCAAGAGCCGCATCGACGAGGCCGCGCGCATGCTCGACATCGTCGAACTGGTCGACCGCAAGCCGAAGCAGTTGTCCGGCGGTCAGCGTCAGCGCGTCGCCATGGGCCGCGCCATCGTGCGCAACCCGAAGGTGTTTCTGTTCGATGAGCCGCTGTCGAACCTCGACGCCAAGCTGCGCGTGCAGATGCGGATCGAGATCAAGAAGGTGCACCAGAAGGTGCGCACCACGACGGTCTACGTGACGCACGACCAGGTGGAGGCAATGACGCTGGCCGACCGCGTCGTGGTGATGAACCACGGCCGGATCGAGCAGATCGGCACGCCGAACGAGCTTTATCACAAGCCGGCGACGAAATTCGTCGCCAGCTTCATCGGCTCGCCGGCGATGAACTTCATTCCGTGCCGACTGGAGGATCTTGCCGGCAAGTTGCACGTCCGGCTGACCGATCGCATCGTCTTCCCGCTGCCGCCGGCCCGCGCCGCTCGCTATCAGGGCATTCCGCGCACCGACAAATTGCTGCTGGGGCTGCGACCCGAGCATATCACCGAGGCCAAGCAGCATTCGGAGCCGGGCGTGGAGAACTTCGACACGGTGCTCGACGTGACCGAACCGATGGGAATGGAGACGCTGATCTATTTTACGATGGACGGCACGCTGGTCTGCGGCCGGGTCAATCCCAACGCCGGCGCGCGCGACGGCGGCCCGCTTCGATTGGCTGTGGACCTCAATAACATGCACCTGCTAAATGAGGTCACCGGCGTCGTCCTTTGACGGCGCAATTGCAAGACCCAAGGGCAGGAAATGGCTACCAACAAGAAGAAAATCTTCATTACTGAATCAATGTCGCAGCAGGGAAGAGCGCTGCTCAACGCGCGGGACGACATCGATCTGGTCGAATTTCCCAACATGATCTCGCAGGCGGATTTCAACGCCAGGCTGAAGGAGCATGCGCCGGTGCATGGCGTTGCGCTTGGCGGCACCCGCTTCGGTGAACCCGAGCTTGAGTCCTCCAAAGACATGCTCGTCGTGACCAGGATCGGGGTCGGGTTCGATGCCGTCGACGTCCCTGCCCTGAGCCGCCGCAGGGTCCCGCTGATGGTCGCAGGCACCGCCAATTCACCCTCGGTCGCCGAATGCGCGCTGTTCATGATGCTGACGCTCGCCAAGCGCGCGACAGAAATGCATTCGCTGGTGAGGGACAATAGATGGCCTGACAGGCTCGGGATGCTGCCCTACGACCTGTTCGGCAAGACGGTGCTGATCGCAGGTTTTGGGCGGATCGGCACCCGCACTGCCAAGCGCTGCCTCGCGATGGAAATGAACGTCCTGGTTTTCGACCCCTACAAGCCCGCCGCCGACATCAAGGCTGCCGGCTGCGAGCCGGTTGCCGACCTCGACGCCGCTTTGCCGCGCGCCGACTTCGTCAGCATCCATTGCCCGAAGAACCCGGAGACGATCGGCATGTTCAACGCCGACAGGCTAAAGCGCATGAAGCCGACGGCGTTCCTGATCAACACGGCGCGTGGCGGCATCGTCGACGAGGCCGCGCTTCATGCCGCGCTTTCATCGCGCAAGCTTGCCGGCGCGGGCCTTGACGTTTTCGAGCAGGAGCCGCCGCCGGCCGGTCACGCATTGTTTGCCCTTCCGAACGTCATCATGGCGCCGCATGTCGCAGGCGTCACGGTGGAAGCCGTGGACCGAATGAGCGAGCAGACTGCTCGCAACATTCTGAGCGTGCTGGACGGCGATCCGCTGCGGCAGAACGTGATCAATCAGGATGTACTCGGCTAATCGGTTCGTCATTGACCCAGGCACGGCCGGTCCACCGACCGGCCGGCAAGCGAGGTGTGCGCATGGCCTTCAAGGAATACGGCAATTACGACGCGGTCGGCCTTGCGGAATTGGTTCGGAAGAAGGACGTCTCGGCCAGGGAATTGCTCGACGAGGCCATCGCCCGTACCGCGAAGGTCGATCCACAGATCAACGCCGTCGTCGTCAAGCATCACGACTATGCCGAACGCCAGATCGAGCGCGGCCTGCCCGATGGCCCGTTTACCGGCGTGCCGTTCCTCCTGAAGGATCTCGACCTCCTGGAGGGTACGCGTACAACCTCAGGAGCCACGGTCCTGAAGGACTTTGTAGCCGACCACAACGGCACGCTGGCGCAGCGCTTCCTCGATACCGGTGTCTCGATCTTCGGCAAGAGCTCCAGTCCCGAATTCGGTCTGATGCCGACGACAGAGTCGCGCCTGCACGGGCCGACCCGCAATCCCTGGAATCTCGAGCATTCTTCCGGTGGGTCATCGGGCGGTGCAGCGGCGGCGGTTGCCGCCCGCATCCTCCCCGTCGCGCATGCCAGCGATGGCGGCGGCTCGATCCGGATCCCCGCCTCCGCCTCCGGCGTATTCGGCCTGAAGCCGACCCGGGCGCGCAATCCGCTCGGCCCCGATCGCGGCGAAGGCTGGGGCGGATTTGCCTGCGGCCACGTCGTGAGCATCAGCGTGCGCGACAGCGCGGTCATGATGGACGGGATCCATGGGCCTGAAGCGTCGAGCCCCTATGTGGCGCCACCGCCGGAGCGGCCGTTTTCGCAGGAAGTCGGCCGCGAGCCGGGTCGGCTCCGCATCGCCTTCACTGACAAATCGCCGTATGGCGACGCCATCGATCCGGAAATCGCGGCGGCGGTGCGCGAGGTTGCGGGGCTGCTGGCGGGGCTCGGCCATCACGTTGAGGAACAGGCCCCGGTGCTTCCCGCTGATCCGGCTGCGGCCATGACCACCATCGTCGGCGCTAACACGGCGCTGACGGTGCGGCTGATCGAGCAAAGGCTCGGGCGCACGGCTACGGAAAACGATTTCGAGATATTGACGCTGGCGTTCGCTCATAACGCGCAAAAGACCACCGCGACCGACTATGTCGCTGCCCAGCTTGCTGCCTTCCAGATTTCGCGCTCGCTTGCCACCTTCTTCGAGAGCTGCGACGTCTTCCTGAGTCCAACACTGTGTTCGCCGCCGTTGCGCATCGGCGAACTCGACAGCATGTCGAATGACCTCTCTCACATTGTGCCGATCCTGCGCCGCTATATTCCGGGTACTTCCATGTTCAACATGTCCGGGCAGCCGGCGATGTCGGTGCCGCTGGCGTGGAACAAGGCCGGATTGCCGCTGGGCATGATGTTCGCGGGCCGGTTCGGCGATGAGGCGACGCTGTTCAGGCTGGCCGGTCAGCTCGAACAGGCGCGCCCCTGGAAGAACAGGTTACCTCCGGTTTGTGCATAACCGTCGCCGCAAAAACGCCAAGATTTGACAAAGCGCAGCCTTATCGGCACTGAGAAAATGCACCGGGGCGGAAGTGGGACACTGATTCCGGAGACATAACTCGATCCGGAGGCCTAAATCGTGGCTCAAAGCGACCCGACCGACCATGCGCTGGCGGCCATTGCAAGCATTCTCGATAGAGTCGAGACCTCCAGAGAATCCCAAAAGCCCGCGGTCAAGGAGCAAACTCCCGTGGCCCCTCCGCCCCTCCCCGTAGCCCATCCGCCCATCGAAGCGCATGGATATTGCAAGACTGGTCCCGGGCCGATGGCCGCGATCCGCTTCAAGTGGACGGTGCGCCTCGACAATGGCGACTACTATGTCGATGAGACCATCGGCGAGAATTCAAGTCCGCTCGTCACCGGGCCGCTTGACCGTGACGCTGCGATCCAGCTTGTCGATTATCGCGAAAGCGAAGCTCGCCGGCGCTTCGAGCAGTTGAAGAGCGAAATGAGCGGACGAAGCGCGGGCGCCAATTCGGTGCACAAAGACTCCAGCGTGGTGTAACGGCCGACGTTTTCCTGTGCGTCCCCAGGATACGCCGCTGGGCATCATCTTGGATGTGCCCCTGGTATCATCGATGTGCCCCTTGGCATCATCGATGTGCCCCTGGCATCATCTCGGCGGTCCCAGAAAATCCTTCTTGGCAATATCGACACCGGCATGGCGCAGGATGTCGTAGGCCGTCGTGACATGAAAGAAGAACTGCGGAACGCTGAACGTGAACAGCAGCGATTTCCCGGTGAATGTTCGCTGGGCGCCGTTCTTGAACGTGAAAGCGACTTCCTTGTCGGTTGCGGCGTCGATCTCGGCACGTGGCAGGCCCCGCACGAAATCGATCGCCGCTGATATCCGCGCCTTGAGCTCGTCGATGTCGGGCTCGGCGTCTGAAAATGTGTAGGGAGCACGACCGGCCAGCAGCGCGCCGGCAACCGTCGCATGCCGATTGGCCTCTCCCACCTGCTGCTTGAGGCTGTACATGGTGGGTGAGAGCCGAATGTTCAGGAGGACAGCGGGATCGATGTTTCGGGCTTCGGCGTGTGCCGAGGCGTGGTCCAGAAGAGCCGACAGATTCCCGAGATACGGCACGAACACACCGACGGAAGCTTCGTGGAGCGAGAGGGTCACGTTTCGATTTCTCCGGCTGGCACCACCGCGATATCTGGTTTAAATCGGCGCCATCGCTCCAGAGTGTCATCTAATTTGCCGGCGGAGAAGACCTGATGTTTCGAGTGTTCGTTAGTCTTGCAATGGCTGTCCTGTGGACCGTTGTCGCCCACGCGCAGCAACCGGCGAATTCCCGCCTCGACGACATCATCAAGCGCGGCACGCTGCGGGTCGGTATGACCGGCGACTATCGTCCCTTCACCCATTTCGACAAGACGACGTCGAAATTTACCGGCTTCGACGTCGACATGGCGGAAGCGCTTGGCAAGGCGCTCGGCGTCAAGGTCGAGTTCGTTCAGACGGCGTGGTCGCAGCTGATGAAGGATTTCGAAGCCGACAATTTCGATATCGCGATGGGCGGCGTCTCAATCACCCTCGACCGGCAGAAGAAGGGAATGTTCTCGACGCCGATCATGCGCGAGGGCAAGACGCCGATCGCCCGCTGCGCCGACCAGGGCAAATATGAAACCATCGCCGATATCGACAAATCAGGCACGCGCGTCATCGTCAATCCCGGCGGCACCAACGAACGCTTCGCTAAGGCGAACATCAAGAAAGCCGAGATCAAGATGTGGAACGACAACGTCACGATTTTCGACGAGATCGCCAAGGGCAACGCCGACCTGATGATGACGGACTCTTCCGAGACCCGCTACCAGCAGAAGCAGCATCCGGGCGTGCTCTGCGCGGTGCATCCGGACAAACCGTTCGACTTCGCCGAGAAGGCCTATTGGCTGCAGCGTGACGTCGCGCTGAAAGCCTTTGTCGATCAGTGGCTGCACATCACAACCGAAGACGGCAGCTACAGGAAAATCTATGCGGCCTGGTTCGATTGACCCTCGATAAGCCTATTTTCGCAGGAAAATAATATCCAAATATTAATATTTCACCTTCACCGCTAACGTACGGACAGGGCACAAATACTGCTGGGGGCTTTGGCGGCACCTACACATCACCTTCATCTCAATGTGGCTGTTAGCCCAAAGGGGGTGAATAAAATGTCCGCCTGAAGTGGCGCGCGAACGATTGCTTGGTGTACGAATGGATCAACTCGGGATCGTCAAACTGGCAGCGGCTCATTTGCAGGAATTCGCGTTTGGGTTGATCATAGTCATTTGTGTAGCTGGAGGTCTAGGGTATCGCAGCCTAGCCAATTGCCTGAAACGCTACGACACCTCGACATGGGAGGATGTGGGTCGTCCAGAGTTGTTCAGCAAGAAATCGATAAAAGATGAGCTGAGCTTCAGCTGGTATATTTTGGCTCGCAAGTATCGGAAAAGTGAAATTAGGAGAATAAGAGTCTTGGGCGACCTATGCTTTGTATGTTTTGTGGCGGTATGGCTGGTCGCGTTGACCGTCATGATATTTGGTGACCTCGGCAAATATGACCTTCATTTGCGGTTTGGGAACTGATCGTCGGTCTTCGCGGGGGAGGGTCCGGCAGTGGATGATTGTTCCGTGTAGCGGTACAAGGTACGTGCTATCCAACACAGACCACAACGGGCGCGTGACGACTTTACCTACGACGCCCTGAATTGACTGGCGGCGGCATCCGGTGAACGCTCTCCCAAGGGAATAAACTCCGCAAGCAGCAGCAAGAAGTTGCTGTAAGCTGAGCGCGATTGCTCCGGACCTCCCTCTCGCGGAGGTGTTGCTTCGAATTGATCACCCTGCTCGCGCCACGTATTCTGACCGCCTATTGAGCGCTATCTAATCTACGCCGATCGAATTTGAACCAAAGCCGCTAGTACACGACTTATACTTGGAAAGTGATCTGGATCACGTTGGGTGAAGCTATTGCTGCGTAATAGCTTTGGGGCATGGGGTTCCCTGCTCAGGAGGTCGCAACAATGAAGAAGTGTCTCGCTATCGCTGTGCTGTTGCTGGCGAGCGGCCTCACCAGCGCGCAGGCCCAGTACACATTCGAGTATGGCGGCCGCACCATCACCATCGATCCTGATCGCGGCACGGTTCAGATTCCCGGCGTCTACGATAACACCGGCAGGAAGGCCAGGCGCCCGCGTGGCGAGGAAGGCGATCTCGATCGTCCGGGCAGGAAGGCGCCGCAGCAGGCGAAGTCCGCTCCGCAGCCCGCGCCCGAGGCGGCAGCCCCGGCGGCACCTGCACCGGCTGAAGCGGCTACCGCTCCGGCGCCCGCGCCCGCTCCGGCCGCTCCAACCACCACTTCGAGAGGCGAGCCGTCGACCGCGACGGTGGCTGTTGCGCCGGCGGAGACTGCTGCGCCAGCACCGCCTGCCGCTCCTCAAGCCGCTCCAGCGCCGCCGGCACCTGCCCCCGTTGCCGCGCCAGCGCCCCCGCCGCCGCAACAGAAGCAGGCGGCCGCCCCGGCAGCTTCGACAATTCCGTCCGCGAACTCACCGCTCGGCGTGTGGCTGACGGAGGAAAAGGAAGGCAAGGTACGGATCGAAGCGTGCGGCGCCAATCTCTGCGGCTATTCCGTCGACAAGAAGTCAAACCAGAACGGCGAGCAGGTTCTGATCAACATGAAGCCCGGCAAGGACAAGTGGAGCGGCCGGATCTTCGATCCGAATTCCGGCAGCACCTACGATTCGACGATCGCCCTCAAGGGCACCGACAGCCTGCGCGTTCAGGGCTGCGCCTTCGGCGGCATGTTCTGCGGCGGCCAGACCTGGACCCGCGTCAACTGACCGGTAAACACTGCTGTGCATTCAGCCAAGCCCCGCCGCAACGCGGGGCTTTTCGCTGAGCCCTGACGGGTGATGACAGTCACAGTCGTAACGAAGCCGCTGTGAGATCCTGATCGTGTCCAAACCAAAGGGGCACGTCATGATCACGTCTCGGAAATCTCTGGTAACTGCTTCGCTGCTGGCTGCGCTGGGCTTGGCGACACCGTCCGCAGCCGCGACATTCGACGGCGCCTGGAATGTGCAGATTACCTCATCGAACGCCGCCTGCAGCAGCGGCGCGTCGGTCTCGATCGGAATCAGCAACGGCCAGGTCGCCTCGAACAGCGCGACCGTAACCGCGTCCGGCCGCGTCGCCGACGCCGGCAACATCCATGTCACTCTTGCGAGCGGCATGAAACGCGCGGTCGGCTCCGGCGTTCTCACAAGCACGGCGGGATCGGGCACATGGCGCGCTGCCTTGTGCTCCGGCACCTGGACCGCGCAGCGGATTTGAGGCTGCGGCCTAACCCAGCTTCGCCGAATATTCCGCGTCGGTCACGTGCTCCATCCAGGTGACATAGCTGCCGTCGGCCGCTTCCTGCATGGCAATGTGCGTCATGGCGTTGGTCGGCGAAGCGCCATGCCAGTGCTTTTCACCGGGCGGAATCCAGACGACGTCACCGGGGCGAATTTCCCTGATCGGTCCGCCTTTGGCCTGCACCCGCCCAACCCCTGAGATGACGTAGAGCGTCTGGCCCAGCGGATGCGTGTGCCAGGCCGTGCGCGCCCCCGGCTCAAAGGAGACGCGCGTGGAGGCCAGCCGTGCCGGTGCCTCGGTCTGGATGATCGGATCCTGCAGCACCGTGCCGGTGAAATATTCAGCCGGCGCCCGGCGCGTCGGCCGGGAGCCCGCGAGATGGATCTCCATGGAGTTGTCTCCTTTTTCTGAACTTGTGTCTGAATCTCGTAGGGTGGGCAAAGGCGCGCTTCGCGCCGTGCCCACCACAACCCGAGCCGTAAACTGCGATGGACGGTGGGCTCGCTTCGCTTAGCCCACCCTACATATCGCTACTTCTTGCTGGCTGCGTAGCGCGCCTTGGTCTCGGCGTTCATCGGATAGAGGCCGGGCAATGCCGCGCCGTTGTTCACCTCGTTGACGATCCAGGCTTCCATCCGCTCCTGCTCCGGTCCCTCGGCCAGCACGTGGTCGAGTGACGCCTGCGGGATCAGCACCGCGCCGTCCTGGTCGGCGACAACGATGTCGTTGGGAAATACCGCAACCCCGCCGCAGCCGATCGGCTCGCCCCAACCGACGAAGGTCAGCCCGGCCACCGAAGGCGGTGCGGCAAAGCCGTCGCACCACACGGGCAGATTGGTGCCGAGCACGCCTTCGACGTCGCGCACCACGCCATCGGTGATCAGCGCCGCAACGCCGCGCTTGACCATGCGCGCGCAGAGAATATCGCCGAAGATGCCGGCATCAGTGACGCCCATGGCGTCGACCACGGTAATGCAGCCCTTCGGCATCGCTTCAATCGCGGTGCGGGTGGAAATTGGCGACGACCACGACTCCGGCGTTGCCAGATCCTCGCGCGCGGGCACGAAGCGCAGCGTAAAGGCCGGTCCGACCAGCCGCGGCTGCCCGGGCCGCAGCGGCTTGGTGCCGCGCATCCAGACGTTTCGCAGGCCCTTCTTGAGCAGCACGGTGGTGATGGTGGCGGTGGATACGCCAGAGAGGGTTGCGAGGGCTTCGGGGGACAGGGACATCGGGAATGCAGGCTCCGGAGGGTGATCGATAAGGTAGCGCATCTTGCGAAGCGCGGGTGCCGCGTCAAGGGCTCGTGGAAAGGGGCGCGATCACAACATCTTATCGTCGGCATGCAGATTAATTTATTGAACTTACTGGCTGATTTCGCGCGAAGCGAATTCCACTCGCGCCCAAAACACGCTACAGGTTGAGGCGAGCATGATCCGGAAAAGTGGGTACCGGTTTTCCGGCGAGATCATGCTCAAAACCAAAGCCAAAGCTGCGAGACAGTTCAGAGGCCATGGCCGCGACGCTTCCCCCGCCCCGCCTTTTGCCGAGTGGCGACAGCGCCATCACGGTGGAGTTCAGCCGCAACATCGACGATGCCGCCAACCGGCGGGTGCTGGCGCTCGACCGTACCATGTCCGCCGAGCCGGTTATGGGCGTCACCGAGACCGTGCCGACCTATCGTTCGCTGCTGGTCCATTACGATCCCGAGCAAATCGATTTCGACAAGCTTGGCGAACAGATTCTCACGCTTGCGCAGCGGCCGGTGCCGGCAACGACAAAGACCCGGCGCTGGCGCATTCCGGTTGTCTATGGCGGCGAGCACGGCATCGACCTCGAAGACGTCGCCAAAACCCTCAACACCACGCCCGACGAGATCGTGGCGCGGCATGTCGCCGGCGACTACCGGGTGGCGATGATCGGCTTTACGCCCGGCTGGTCCTATCTGAGCGGGCTTGCAGACTCCCTGCACATGCCGCGGCGGCAGAACCCGCGCTTGCTGACGCCGGCCGGCACCATCTCGATCGGCGGGGTCCAGACCGGCGTGCAGTGCCTCGCCGGCCCGAGCGGCTGGCATCTGTTGGGACAGACGGCGGTCCGCACCTACCAGCTTCATCGCACTCCGACCTTCCTGCTGGAGCCGGGTGACAACGTCACCTTTGTGTCAGTCGATGCCAAGACTTTTGCGCAGCAGGACCGCGCCGCCGAAGCCGGCGAGTTCATTGCCGAGCAGATCGCCTCATGAGCAAGCTCGTCATTGCATCGATCGGCCCGGCAAGTTCGGTACAGGACGGCGGACGTCCCGGCGCCCAGCGTTACGGCCTGGTGCCGAGCGGGGCGATGGACCGGCTGGCGCTGGCGGCTGCGAATACCCTGGTTGGCAATGAGCCGTTCACGGCGGCTGTCGAGGTCGGCCCCTTCGGAGCAAAGTTTACCGCACGCGGCGGCGCGGTGCGCGTCGCGCTGGCGGGAGCCCCGCGCAATGCCGATATCGCCGGCCGTGCCGTGGCACCCGACACGTCCGCAACGCTGGCCGATGGCGAGACGCTGACACTCGGCTTTGCGCGCGGTGGCTCGTTCAGCTATCTCGCGATCGAAGGCGGTATTGCCGGCGAGCCGATGTTCGGCAGCCTCGCCGTCAATGCCCGCGCCGGCCTCGGCAGCCCCTATCCGCGCCCGCTGCAGTCCGGCGACGAACTGCAGACAAAGCCGGCCGACGGCGCGGCGGAACGGCGGATCGAACTGCCGGCGGCAGCCGATGCGCCGATCCGCATCGTCTGGGGTCCGCAGGATGACGAATTCGCCGACGAGACCAAAAAGCTGTTTGTCGACAGCGAATGGAAGATATCGGCCACCAGCGACCGGATGGGCTACCGGCTCGAAGGCCCCGTGCTGAAACATCTCCACGGCCACAACATCGTGTCCGACGGCACGGTCAACGGCAGCCTGCAGGTGCCCGGCAATGGCCAGCCGATTGTGCTGATGCGCGACCGCGGCACCAGCGGCGGTTATCCCAAGATCGCGACCGTGATTTCCGCTGACTTCGGCCGGTTTGCGCAGATCCCCGCCGGCCGCGGCTTTCGCTTTCGGGCCGTCAGCATGGCGGAGGCACAGGCGGAAGCGCGCAAATTTGCAGAGCTGCTGCACACCCTGCCCGAGCGGCTGCGATCAATCGAAAGCGTTGATCTCAACATCGATGCGCTGCACGATGCCAATGTCGCGGGCCACGCCGTCAGCGCCGTCGATGCCGGAACCTGGCACGCGGTATCTCTGGCCGATATAGCGGGCCCGGACTGACCAACCAATCCACTCACGAGAAGCGGACCAACAACATGGCAACCATCGACCTCAATTGCGATCTCGGCGAAGGATTTGGCGCGTGGGAAATGGGCAATGACGCCGCGATGATCGAGCTTGCGACATCGGTGAACGTCGCCTGCGGCTTTCATGCCGGCGATCCCGACATCATGCGCCACACGGTCGAACTGGCGAAGGCGCGCGGCGTCTCAGTCGGCGCGCACCCCGGCTATCGCGACCTGCATGGTTTTGGACGGCGGCCGATGCCGGGCCTGAAATCATCTGAAATAGAGAACCTGATCGCCTACCAGATCGGCGCCCTGCAGGCGATCGCGACCTCGGCCGGCTACAAGGTCACCCACGTCAAGGCGCATGGCGCGATCTCCAACGTCGCCTGCGAGGACGACATGACCGCGAGGGCGATCGCCAACGGAATCAAGGCGGTCGACCCCAATCTGATCTTCGTGGTGCTCGCCAATTCAAAACTGGTGCAGGCCGGCGAAGCGGCCAACCTGCCGATGGTGCATGAAGTATTTGCCGACCGCGCCTATGAAGACAACGGCTCGCTGGTGTCGCGCAAGAAGCCAGGCGCCGTGCTGCACGATGCGAAGGAAATCGCCGACCGCGTGGTTCGGATGGTGCAGGACGGCGCGGTAGTGTCGGTCACCGGCAAGGTGATCAAGATGCGGACCGACACCGTGTGCATTCACGGCGACACGCCGGGCGCGGTCGAGATTGGCCGTGGCGTCAGGCAGGCGTTGAAGAATGCCGGGATTGACGTCGCGCCGTTCAAGTGAGCCAACGTGTGAATACATAAGTCCAGAGGCACGGTCGGAAATCAGCTTCGGCGCCTTACGGACTCATTTTGAATCGAACAGACGCGAAAAGTCGCCAGCACGCGATGTGTCGCGGCGCGTTAAGTCCTCCAATAATGTGTTGGCGCAACCAAAGGGGGACGATATCATTGTCTGCTCTCTGGACTAGCCGGCTTCCTTGGGGGTTCAAATGGTCTCCATGTATTTCCGCCGATTGGTATCGGCGACACCGGTCTGCGCACTCATTCTTTCAACAAGTGCGGCGCAAGCTCAGCAGACCAGCGGCGCGGTCACGCTGTTCAACAATGTCAGGGTATTCGACGGCAAGGGCACGTCGTTGTCCGAACCGACGAACGTGTTGGTTCGAGGCAATTTGATCGAAACAATTTCCCGGACGCCGATTCCGGTCGATCGAAGCGCGACCACCACGATCGTCGATGGAGGCGGCCGCACGCTGATGCCCGGCCTGATCGACAATCATTGGCACGCGATGCTGGCGCGGGCGACGCCATTGCAGGCCTTCGGCGACGTCGGTTTCAACAATCTCAATGCCGGCGACGAAGCGACGGACACGCTGATGCGCGGCTTCACCACCGTTCGCGACGTGGGCGGGCCGGTGTTCGGTCTCAAGCACGCCATTGATGAGGGCATCGTCAAGGGACCCCGTATCTATCCGTCCGGGGCCATGATCACGATCACGAGCGGGCATGGGGATTTCCGCCAGTTGACCGATCTGCCGCGAACGATAGGCGGCATGCTCACTCGCATGGAGCAGGTCGGTGGCGCCATAGTTGCCGATAGCCCTGACGAGGTGCGCGTGCGCGCGCGCGAACAGCTCATGCAGGGCGCCTCCCAGGTCAAGTTGACGGCGGGCGGCGGCGTATCGTCACCCTTCAGTCCGATCGACGTGACCACCTTCACCGAGCCCGAACTGCGCGCCGCGGTTGAAGCGGCTGATAATTGGGGCACCTACGTCGCCGCGCATGCCTTTACGTCGGCTGCGATCCGGGGAGCTATTGCGGCTGGCGTGAAGTGTATCGAACACGGCTTCCTGATGGACGAAGCAACCGCCAAACTGATCGCCGAGAATGGCGTTTGGCTGAGCCTGCAACCGCTCCCCGAGGATCTGAGGCTGGGCTTTCCGGTGGGATCCGTGCAGCGCGCCAAGGCGGATGAGGTCTGGCCCGGCATAGCCAGGGCCTACGAGTTGGCGAAGAAGTACAAGATCAAGACGGCGTGGGGCACCGATGTGCTGTTCTCCCGCGCGCTGGCGCAGCAACAAGGGGCCATTCTGGCTTCGCTTGTCCGTTGGTACACCCCTGCCGAAGCGCTGGTCATGGCGACATCGACAAACGCTGAACTGCTGGCGCTGTCCGGCAAGCGCAATCCCTATCCGGGAAAACTCGGCGTGGTGGAACAGGGCGCGCTGGCGGATTTGCTGCTGGTCGACGGAAATCCGCTGGACAACATCAACCTGATTGCCGACCCCGCCAAGAACTTCAAGGTCATCATGAAGGATGGCACAATCTACAAAAACACGCTGACCAAGTGAGGGTCGGCCAAGTCGAACCAACGCGCCTGAGGTAAAATTTCAGAACGGATGAACCGAGAGCGTGCCGAACACGATGGCGGCAATGAGCGCGAACGCGCTGTAGAGCGCGGCGGTATGCAGGCCGGTGCCGGAACGGCGGGACACCGAACGTGCGTAAAGGTGCAGGCGGGCTTCCGCCGATAATTCGCGCATGGTCGATCTCCAACGCAGCATGAGATGCATATGGAATATCGTTTGCGCCCGGATGCAAGATATCCGCCGAAATAGCGATGCCGCCGCTCCGGCGCGCGCCATTTCGAGGGGAAAATTCCCCTCCTCCCGACCAGAGCGAGAATTTTATTCGGCCCGATTTGAGCCGGTTGGAACCCTGATTAGTAAACGTCCTGCTGAAACCGGCCTGTTTTCTTCAATTCCCCGACAAAACTGACGGCCTCATCGGTGGTTCGGGCGCCAAACTGGGCGACGATATCGACCAAAGCGCGCTCGACATCCTTGGCCATCCGCTTGGCGTCACCACAGACATAGATGTTGGCGCCCTCGGCGAGCCAGGTCCACAATTCGCGGCCGACCTCGCGCATGCGATCCTGCACGTAGAACTTCTTGTCGCCGTCGCGCGACCACGCCAGCGACAGCCGCGTCAGCAGGCCCGATGTCTTCAAGCCATTGAGTTCGTCGGCGTAGAAGAAATCGCAATCGCTGCGCTGATGGCCGAAGAACAGCCAGTTCTTGCCCGGCGCGCCGGTCGCGCGGCGATCGAGCAGGAAGGCGCGGAACGGCGCCACGCCGGTGCCGGGTCCGATCATGATGATCGGCGTTTTGGGATCAGTCGGCAGCGCGAAACCATGGGCCTTCTGCACATAGACCTTCAGCTCATCGCCGGGATTGATGCGTTCGGCCAGGAAGGTCGAAGCGAGGCCTAAGCGTTTGCGCTTGTTGATCACGTAGCGCACGCAATCGACCGTCAGCGACAATTTTCCGGGCGTCGCGTTATGCGACGACGAGATCGAATAAAGTCGCGGTTGCAGCGGCTCCAATGCCTCGACAAAGGCCTCGGGGTGCGGACGCACGCCGGAGAATTTCTGCAGCACCGCCATCACGTCGAGCGTTGCTGCGTCGCCGTCGGGATCCTCGCCCTGCGCCAGCGCCCTCGCCTTCTCGCGGGTGGTGCCGCCGGTGATGAAGGAGATCAGTTCGAACAGCGAGTCCGGCGCCGGCGCCAGCGACACATCGTCGATCAGGACTTCGCGCAGCGTCTTGCCATTCACTTTGGTAGTGTGGGAGGCGCCGAGCAACGCGATGACCTGGTCCACCAGGCCAACATCATTGCGCGCGAAAATGCCGAAGGAATCGCCGACGACATAGTCGAGCCCGCAACCGGACAGATCGAACTCGATGTGCCAGGTCTCCTTTTCCGAACCTTTTTTGTTCAGAAGGCGCCGCGACAGGAAGGTCGCCGCGATCGGATTGTCGCGCGATCGTCCCGGCTCCGCCACGACGGCGGACGCAGCCGATGCCGCCGATGGCCCCGACGATGGCGCCGCCGGCGCCTTGTCGATCTCCTCATAGAGCGATTTGAGCATCCGCGCGGTTTCCTTGCCGCCGGGAACGCAGAGGTTGAGCCGCGCTTCGCTCTTGCTCGCAATTGCTTCGGAATAATTGTGGCAGTCATAGCCGCACTGGCCGCAATCCTGCTGCGCCATCGCCGCCATGAAACGCCGCCGCAGCGGGCGGCCTTCCGCGAGCTTCATGCGATCAGCCATCGGCATGGTCTGGTCGTGCCACGGCGCCTCGCCGTCATCACCGTCGCCGGCCGCGCCTTCCATGACGGACGCGCCCTGCTCGGCCGACAACGGCGTCGCATCCGACAGAAGTCCGGCGAAGAACCCGTTCAGCCAGGAACGCTGCGCCTCGGAGAATGGCGCACTGGATGGGATGATTTCGATCTTCGGCGTCGGCGAGATCTGGTTCATGAGGACACCTCAGCGTCGGCCAGCTTGCGCAGCGCCTCGCCGTCATGGCGGCGCGCAAATGTCAGAAAAGTTTCTTCGGGCGAAACGCGATGTGCGAGATAGGCCTTCAGCAGTCTCTCGACCGTCTGCGGCGCGTCTTCCGCCTTCAGGTCGTGATAGACTTCCTGCCCGACGTCGGCATCCGGACCAAAGCCGCCGCCGGTGAACAAGTGATAGCCCTCGACCGGATCGACATCCTCGCCGACATCCACCTTCGCGGCGATCAGCCCGATATCGCTGATGTAATGCTGCGCGCAGGAATGGTGGCAACCGGTGACGTGGATATTGAGCGGCGTGTCGATGTTGACGCGCGGCTCGCACCAGTCCCCGATCTCCGCGGCATGGCGCTTGGTGTCCGACGCCGCAAACCGGCAGCCGGCATTGCCGGTGCAGGCGATCAGCCCGGCACGGATTTGCGAGGCCTCGACCGCGAGCCCGATCTTCTTGATCGCAGCGATCGCAAGCTCGACGTTCTCATCGCGTACGCCCGGGATCAGCAAGTTCTGCCACACCGTCAGCCGGATATCGCCGTCGCCGAGATCCTGCGCGATCCTGGCCAGCCCGCGCATCTGGTCACAGGTGACCTTGCCGAGCGGTAACGAGACGCCGATCCAGTTCAGTCCCTCCTGCTTCTGCTTGTGCACCCCGATATGCGCCATGCGGTCGAAGGTCGGCCGCGGCGCCAGCGCCTCCGGCGGCACCCGGGTGAAGGGCTGGCCGAGCCGCTCCTCGACCAGCGCGAGAAACTTGTCGTGGCCCATCCCGTCCAGCACATATTTCAGCCGCGCCTTGTTTCGGTTGGTGCGGTCGCCGAGATCGATGAAGATACGCACGATGGCGTCAGACACTTTCGTCGCATCGGCCGGCTGGACGATGATGTCGCCGTATTTGGCAAAATCCCTGTGCCCGGTGATGCCGCCGAGCCCCAAGCGAAACCAGACGCCAGGCTCGACGCCAAAGCCATCCTTCACCTCGACCGCGGAGAACGCGATGTCGTTGGTGTCTTCCAGCACCGCGATCTTGCCGGCACCGTCGAAGGCGACGTTGAACTTGCGCGGCAGCCCGTACAGCGAGCGATCGTTGAGGATGTGATAGTGCCACTCCCGCGCATATTCGCGGGTGTCCAACAGCTCCTGCGGATCGATTCCGGCCGTCGGCGTGCCGGTGACGTTGCGGATGTTGTCGGCGCCGGTGCCGCGTGAGCACAGGCCGAGATCCTGAATGCCCTCGATCAGCGCCACCGCGTGCTTCGGCGGAATCTCGCGCACCTGCAAGTTCGCCCGCGTGGTGACGTGGCAAAACGGCCCGCAGAGTTTTTCGGCAAGATCCGCCAGACCGGCGAACTGCCAGTGCTTCAGGATCCCGTTCGGAATCCGCAACCGGCACATGTAGGAATCTTGCGCCGGCGCGACATAGAACAGGCCGTAATAGCGCCAGCGGAAATTGTCCGCCGGGTTCGGCGGCGCATTGTCCTGCGCCTGCTGCTTCAGCCGCGGATAGGCATCGAACGGATGCTCCTCGCGTTTGAATTTTTCCTGGTCGGCGAGTTTTTTGCCGGAGGCTGTGACCTTGTCCTGCGCTTTGATGTGCGCGGCATCCGGCCCGCCCGGTTCGGTGCCAGCTTTACCAGTGCCACCGCCCAGGCCGCGCCCTACTCGGCTGATCTGCAGGCCCGTCGTAAAGCCTTCGAGGTAGCGCTTCTGTTCGTCGGTAAAATCGACTTTAAGCGTTTCGATCATCATGGTGCGCGACGAAGCTCCTGCGGCCACGAGGGGTGGCATCAACGAAATTGGGTGACCGCGTCTGAACCGGCCTGGCCTTAAAAGCTGGGCTTGGGTTCGTGGGCGGTCCGGACAGCTTCGTTGCTGCGGAAATCCATCTAGGATCGCGGCCAGCAGGCATCTACGACGACCGGCCGCACTGCAACATACAAGTTGCGTGCCACGCCGATTCTGGAAAAATACTGTTTTATTTCAAATGATTATGAAACCAGTCTCGAAACTATGAAGCTGGCTTCACTGCTGCCAGTGCGGCAACATGCCTAAAAATAAGGCAGCGCGGCCCGATGCTCAATATTTCTTCATGGAGGAACCGTCAGGGCTTCCAGCGGCCAATCTGAAATGCCGCCAGATGGCCGGCGATGTCGCCGGGATCAAACGCAGGCCCGGCAAAGGCGCCGATGGCGTCGGAAGCGCTTGGAGGCTTGCCCTGATGCCCCATGGCGGCGTTGTAGAGGTCCGGCCGGAAGACGCCCATGGCGGTGCTGAGCGCGTCCGGCCGCATCGCCGTCTGACCCCAGCGCACCATCTGCGCGTAAAGCCAGGCCGCCTGCGCGGGATCGGGCCGGGCTGCGCCCTCGCGCCCGACCAGGAGATAGCGGCCGCTCTCGCGCCGCTGGCCATCGGGCGAAATCTTCAGCCGTCCGTCGAGGGTGCGCTGGATCACCTCGGCACCGACGCCGATCCTGTCAGGTCGCGACAGGACATCCGCGGTCTCGGCGCGGTTTCCGGGATCCTCGATATACTCGGCGGCGTGGGAAGCCGCCCGGATCAGGGCAGCCAGCACGTCCGCATTCTTCTCCGACCAGCTTTGCCTGACCGCGAGCACCTTCTCTGCCGCGCGCACCAGGATGTCTGAGACGAAATGCAGGATGTGGCCGACGCCGAGATCGACCGCGACCGAGTTCCAGGGCGCGCCGACGCAGAACGCGTCGACATGGCCATTGGCGAGGCTGTCCACCATGTAGGGCGGCGGCAGCACAACCAGGCGGACGTCCTCGTCGGGATCGACCCCGCCTGCCGCCATCCAGAACCGAAGCTGATAATTGTGGGTGGAGAACGGGAACGTCATGCCAAAGGTCAGCGGTTCCGCGCCGCTCCTGCGCCTGTTGGCCACGACGCGCGCGAGCGCCAGCGCGGTCGCCATGGGATCTGTGGCATCGCCCTCGAGCTCGCCCATGATGGCCGCATGCAGCGCCGGCGATACCGTGATGGCGTTACCGTTGAGGCCAAGATTGAACGGCGCCACAATCGGCACCTTGACGTGTCCAAGCCCGAGACTCGACGCAATCGCTACCGGCGCCAGCAAATGCGCGGCGTCGAACAGGCCGATATTGAGCTTGTCGCGGACATTGGACCACGACACTTCCCGCACCAGCGTGACATCGAGCCCTTCGGCGGCGGTAAACCCCTTGTCGACGGCGATGATCAGCGCAGCCGAATCGACCAGCGGAATGAAACCGATATGCAGCGGTGTCGTCATTTCAACAGCTCCGAGGCGGTCAGGATCGACTGCGCGATCTCGCCGATCTTCTTTTTCTCGCGCATCGCCGTGGAGCGCATGAGAACATAGGCCTCGTCTTCGGTGAGGCCTTTCACCTTCATCAGAATTCCCTTGGCACGGTCAATCACCTTGCGTTCCTCGAGCGCGGATTTGGTGCGGTCGAGTTCGTCCTGCAGCTTGGAGAAGGCGTTGAAACGGGAGATACAGAGGTCGAGGATCGGCTTGATCCGCTCCTTCTTCAGGCCATCGACGATATAGGCGGAAACGCCGGCGTCGACGGAGGCCTGGATCGAGGCGGCGTCGCTCTGATCGACGAACATGGCAATCGGCCGCCGCACTGCGCGGCTGACCTGGAACATCTGTTCCAGCACGTCGCGGCTGGGGTTTTCGAGGTCGATCAGGATGACGTCCGGATCGAGCGCGTAGATCCGTGCCAGCAGGCTCTGCATTTCGCTGATATGCACGACGCCGGTAAAACCCGCCTCCCGCAAGCCCTCTTCCAGGATTGCGGCCCGGATCGGGCTTTCGTCGACTATGACGATTTTCGGCGACGACTCAGCGCTCATCGATCAACTCTTGGCCCGGCAGGGCATCCATAGCACGGAAGAAGCCCGCGCAAAGCCTTGTAATTATGGGCAATTGGGACTAGTTCGTGCGTATCAATCAGGCAAATTAGATATGCAACAGGCCGCGGCGCCCAAAGTTAGCTTTGCTTCGCTTGGGTGCCCCTGAGCCAACGAATATAAACTTCTTGAGCCGTTCACTTCCAAAGAAAATGCTGCCCAAGGCGGCTATCATCTGGACTATCAACTCGTCAATTTGGGCGTGTACCCATTACAGCGAGATGCCAGCTTTCGGATGCAACGTATAACTCACGAATTCAATCCGAGCCTTCGTGACCCCTTGCAGCCTTCATATAGCTCCGACATATTTGAACGCATGCCTACAGGTCATTGTTATCTTGATCGCATCGCGGGTCTAGCGCCCCAATTGAGGGAGTCGCTCGATACACTGACGGCGGAGTGGTCACCTGAGGTGGTGCCTGTAACAGTCGCTGGCACCGAATTGGCAAAGGCTCTCGTCGAGCATTTTGAGCAACTACCAAAAGATACGGTAAAATCCGTTTTTGAACTGTGTGAGCAGGCGCTGGACAACGGTTCTGCTGAAGAACAGGCCGCTTTGTCGACAGGCTTTCTTGAGTCATTGCAGCATGCAGACGGCAAGAGAACATTCGATTTCAGGGCGCTGGTTAGCTTCCTAGGGCCTAAGTCCAAAGAACATTGCTTAGCGATGGATGAGTTCTGGAAAGCTACCACGCGCGGCTTGGGTCGTGCCTCAGTTTGAATTTTTTGATAGCAACTCGTTGATCTGAGCCGCCCACTTCCAAAGAAAAAACCGCCCGAGAGCGGCTGTCATTTGGACGATCAACTCGTCAATGAGGGGGTGTACTAATTGAGAGATGTCGGCTTTCGGATACGAAGCAGAACTCCGGTGCTCAATCCGAGCCTTTCCGGTCGTGACCTATTGCCGAGCTATTCCGGCCGTTTGCCGGAGCGTCAAGGCACGAAGTCAACCCACGATTTGTCTGGCGAGGATATCGAGCTCTTCCGCCTGCTCGCCTCGCGTCGGGCGAGTTGCAAGTCGTTCAATATCCGCCCTAAGCATCGTCTGCAATTCTGGCGACTTCACAACGATGCAGCTTAGCACCCAATTTTTCCAGACGTCGTCATCCGTTTCCAAAACACGTCGGATATGAGGAGCAAGCGGTGCGCCTATGCCCGCTAAAAACGGCTGTAGCGCCTGAGCAACCGGCCAGTTAATGTCCTGCATCCATTCAAGCAGGGCCGGAAGTATTGGTTCGACCGCAGGAAAGCCCAACGCAACGATAGCTTTGACCTTCTCGGAGTCGAGTTTGTCTCTTGGTAGAAGCGCTGTTAAATCGGAACGCATAGGACGCCGCGAGATAAATCTAGAATAGTGTCTGTCAACTCTAACGTGCACCCGCGTCGATCGCAAGCTGTCCGCCGAGCTCAGCAGACGTTCAATCAGCATGGCCGGTAGATCTTTCATCGCTTCGGTGAGCTCGATCGGAACGAGCTTCCACCCATCAGAACTTCAGTCCCTAGGCACGGGCTGATTTCATTTCGCTATGCACGAGTGTTACTTTACCATCCCGGGAGCATGCATAGCGGTTGAATTTTCGTATCGGATCAATTACTTGATCCACACATCCGAACAATTCAGATCCAGGTCCCAGGCGAGCACATGGAACGAGCGCCGCGCATATCATTTACGTCCCTCGGCTGCCCCAAGGCACTGGTGGATTCCGAGCGCATCATCACCCGGCTGCGCGCCGAAGGCTATGAGCTCGCTCGCAAGCATGACGGCGCCGACATCGTCATCGTCAACACCTGCGGCTTCCTCGACAGCGCCAAGCAGGAATCGCTCGGCGCCATCGGCGAGGCGATGGCCGAGAACGGCAAGGTCATCGTCACCGGATGCATGGGCGCCGAGCCTGAGCAGATCGAGGCAGCCTATCCCGGCGTGTTGTCGATCACCGGCCCGCAGCAATATGAGAGCGTGCTGGAGGCGGTGCACCGGGCCCTGCCGCCCGTTCACAACCCGCATCTCGATCTGGTGCCGCCGCAAGGCGTCAAGCTGACGCCACGCCACTACGCGTACTTGAAGATTTCCGAAGGCTGCAACAACCGCTGCAGCTTCTGCATCATTCCAAAGCTGCGCGGCGATCTGGTGTCGCGCCCGGCCAACGACGTGCTGCGCGAGGCGGAAAAGCTTGTCGCGGCCGGCGTCAAGGAATTGCTCGTCATCTCGCAGGACACGTCGGCCTACGGCGTCGATATTAAATATGCCGACAGCCCGTGGAAGGACCGCCAGGTCCGCGCCAGATTCTTCGACCTCGCCAAAGAACTCGGCGACCTCGGCGCCTGGGTACGGCTGCAATATGTCTACCCCTACCCGCATGTCGACGAAGTCATCGGGTTGATGACCGAGGGCAAGATTTTGCCCTATCTCGATATTCCCTTTCAACATGCGAGCCCGGACGTCCTGAAAGCCATGAAGCGTCCCGCCGCGCAGGAAAAGACGCTGGCACGGATCCAGAAGTGGCGCGCGGAATGTCCTGACCTGACGCTGCGCTCGACCTTCATCGTCGGCTTCCCCGGCGAGACCGATTCCGATTTTGCCTACCTGCTCGACTGGCTCGAAGAAGCCGAGATCGATCGGCTCGGCGCCTTCAAATACGAGCCGGTGGCGGGCGCGCCTTCCAATGCCATTGGCAACGCCGTGCCCGACGAAATCAAACAGGAACGCTGGAACGCGCTGATGGCACGGCAGCAGAAAATCTCCGCCCGTCGCCTCAAGCGCAAGGTCGGCACCCGACAGCAGGTTATCGTCGACGAAGTCGGGCCGACGGTCGCAAAAGGCCGCTCCAAGGCCGACGCACCGCAGATCGATGGCGCGGTCTATCTCTCTAGCCGACGCCCGCTCAAGGTCGGAGAAATCGTCACCGCGAAAATCGAGCGCGCTGACCAGTACGACCTGCACGGCAGCGTCGCGGGCTTCTGATCAAAGCGGATCATGTCGTGGTGCTGCACAAGGCAACAAGATGTCGGATCACTTGAAGGAAATACCGCCAGCCGCCCAGCTTCTTGGCCGCGAGATCGTCTCTGTTGATCCGCATTCTGGTGAAGTGAAACTTCGATTTGCGGCAAAAGGGGAATTTGCCAATCGCCACGGCACCGTACAGGGCGGCATGTTGGCAGCGATGCTCGACTCCGCAACGGGCAACGCGGTCATGGCCAGGTTACCATCGCATCTCACGGCCGTGACGACCCGCCTGGATACGAGCTTCCTGAAGCCGGCGGCATTGGGAGCGATGCTTGCAACAGCGCGTCTTGTTCGTCAGGATGAACGCTCGGCCGACGTGACGGCTGAACTCACTGACAGCGAAGGCCAGATAGTCGCTACGGCCAGGGCCGAACTGCGTATTCGCGAGCGCAAGAACCAGTCTTAGATTTGACCCGGGCGAACGGACCAATTCGTACACCCTTGACATCCGCTGCCGTCAGGCTGTATGGCCCTGCGCCATGAAACTGAACCGGACCAACCGCCGCGCCTGCCTGCGTCGTCGCTCCAGCGACGATGGGTTGCGCCGTGTCCGACGACAACGCTGATCAGCTAGTTTTCAGCAACGTTTTCGAGAAGGCCGCACCCTCAAAAGTGCGGCCTTCTTTCGTTTCGGCCTGCTTTTAACCCCAGCACCACCAGAGGAGATCGACATGACTGACGCTACCCATCCGTTCGACGCGCTGATGGAGATTACCGCTCGCCCGCCGGTGGTGTTCGTCCGCGGCGCGGGCTCCTATCTCTGGGACGACTCCCGCAAGCGCTATCTCGACTTCGTGCAGGGTTGGGCCGTCAACGCGCTCGGCCATTCGCCGCCCGCCGTTGCCGAAGCGCTCGCGGCACAGGCCAAGCTGCTGCTGACACCAAGCCCCGCTTTCTACAACGGTCCCAGCCTGAAGCTTGCGAAAGCGCTGGTCGAGAACAGCTGCTTCGATCAGGTGTTCTTCGCCAATTCGGGCGCGGAGGCCAATGAAGGCGCCATCAAGCTCGCGCGGAAATACGGCGCGAAATTCAAGAACGGCGCGTTCGAAATCATCACCTTCGAAGGCGGCTTTCACGGCCGCACGCTCGCCACCATGTCGGCGTCGGGTAAGAAGGCGTTCGAGCCGCTGTTCGAGCCGAAAGTATCGGGCTTCCGGAAAGCACGACTCAACGTCCTCGATTCAGTGAAGGCGCTGATCTCGGACAACACGGTCGCCGTGATGCTGGAGCCGATCCAGGGTGAGGCCGGCGTGTGGGCGGCGTCAGATCAGTTCCTCGGGGAATTGCGCGCGTTGACCAAGGAGCACGGCTTGCTGCTGATTGTCGACGAGATCCAGACCGGCATGGGCCGGACCGGAAAGCTGTTCCATTACGAACACGCCGGCATCGAGCCCGACATCATGACGCTCGGCAAGGGCATCGGCGGCGGCGTGCCGCTGGCCGCCCTGCTCGCGACCAAGGATGCGGCGTGCTTCGATCACGGCGACCAGGGCGGCACCTTCAACGGCAATCCGTTGATGTGCGCCGCAGGGCTTGCCGTGCTCGAGGAGATTTCAAAGCCGGAATTTTTGAAAACGGTGACGGACGCCGGCCTGTTCCTCGAAAGCGAGTTGCAGAAGCTGTCGGCGCGGCATGGTCTCGGCGAGGTGCGCGGCCGGGGTCTGTTGCTTGCGCTCGATCTCAAACTGCCGATTGGCGCTGCGATCGTGGCCGAGGCGCTGGCGGACGGCGTCCTCATCAACTCGCCGCAGCCCGATGCATTGCGCTTCATGCCGGCGCTCAACGTCACGCGCGAGGAGATATCGCTGATGATCGATTGCCTCGATGCGATCCTTGTCAAGGCGGGCGCGGCACGAAGGGTGGCGTAGCCTCAATCGTCATTGCGAGCGAAGCGAAGCAATCCATCTCAGCGCAAGCGGAGGTGTGGATTGCTTCGTCGCGTTGCTCCCTTGCGCAAACGCTTCGCGTTTGTCGCAGGCAATGACGGCTCCTTTAGGGCCGCATGATCGCGGCCCCCGTCGTGGCCCTGCTCTCAAGCTCGATATGCGCCTTCGCCGCGTCCTTCAGCGCATAGGCGTGGTTGATCGGCACGTGGAGCTTGCCATTGATGACGGCGGCGAACAGCGTGTCGGCGCCTTCGAGCAGTTCCTTGCGGGTCGAGACGTAGTCGTTGAGCTTTGGCCGCGTCGCAAACAGCGAGCCGTGGTTGTTGAGCTCGGCGAGCGGGAACGGCGGTACTGGGCCGGAGGCGTTGCCAAAACTCACGAACAGGCCGCGAGGCCGCAGGCACGACAGCGAGCCCGGGAAAGTGGTCTTGCCGACACCGTCATAGACGACATCGCAGAGTTCGTTGCGGCTGATCTGCTTCACCCGCGCGACGAAATCCTCCTCGTTGTAAAGGATGACGTGGTCGCAACCATTGGAGAGCGCGAGATCGGCTTTCGCCTTGGAGCCCACGGTGCCGATCACATGCGCGCCGAGCGCCTTGGCCCACTGGCAGGCCAGGAGCCCAATGCCGCCCGCGGCGGCATGGATCAGCACGCGGTGGCCGGGCTCGACCTTGAAGGTCTTGTGCAGCAGGTACCAGACCGTCAGCCCCTTGAGCATCAGCACGGCACCCTGCTCGTAGGTGATGTGGTCGGGCAGCTTGACCAGCTTTTCGGCCGGGATCACCCGCTCGCTGGCGTAGCCGCCGAGGTTGAAATAATAGGCGACGCGGTCGCCAGGGTGAAAATTGGTGACGCCCGGGCCGACAGCCACGACCTCGCCGGCCGCCTCGTTGCCGGCAATGAACGGCAGTCCCGGCGCCTTGTAGAGGCCGGTGCGGAAATAGACGTCGATGAAATTCACGCCGACGGCATGCTGCCGGATGCGGACCTCGCCCGGTCCCGGCGCCGGCACCTCGACGTCCTCATACACCAGGGCTTCCGGACCCCCCACCTTGTGCACGCGCACGGCCTTGGTCATGACAATCTCTCCTTCGGTATCGGCTCAGGCGCCCTACTGGATGCGAAACGAAAGCCATCGCCGCCGCCTTGTCAACTGACCGGCTCAAACCAGCTATTTGGCGACCTTCCGGCGGTTACGCCTGGCAAGCACATTGAACAGCTCGACCGCAGCCGCAAACAACATGGCAAAGTAGATATAGCCGCGCGGGATGTGGAATTTGAATCCATCCGCGACCAGCGCCACACCGATCAGCACCAGGAACGCCAGCGCGAGCATCTTGGTGGTCGGGTGATCGGCCACGAACTTCGCCACCGGGCCCGACGAGACGTACATGACCACGCAGGCGATCACAACGGCTGCGATCATGATTTCGATATCCTGCGCCATGCCGATGGCGGTGATGATGGAGTCCAGCGAAAACACCATGTCGACGACGATGATCTGCATGATCGCCCAAAAGAACACGCTCGCTTTGGATTCGGTATCGGGCTCGCCATGGCTCGCCTCGACCTCGGCATGAATTTCATGCGTTGCCTTCGCAATCAGGAAGGCCCCGCCGGCGATCAGGATGATGTCGCGCCACGACAATTCGACGCTTCTCACGGTGACGACGGGCTCGGTCAGGCCGATCAGCCACACCAGCAGGCTGAGAAGGATGATGCGGAACACCAGCGCCAGCAGCAGGCCGATCTGGCGCGCGCGCTTGGCCTGCGGCGGCGGAATACGCGAGACGATCACCGAAATGAAAATGACATTGTCGATGCCGAGCACGATTTCCAGCGCCGTCAACGTCAGCAGCGCCGCCCAGGCTTCCGGGCTTGTCAGTAGTTCCATCATGCTCTGAACGACCTTATTCGCCGGATCACCGCGTCACTTCCCACCATGTAGGCCGCAATGGCGCAAAGTCCGGCGACGATCGGAGCCCCCACGTTGAAGTCGCAGGCGATCGTGTACATCGCAAGCGCGGCCCAAGCGCCAAGCAGCCACAAGGTCAGCCAGCGCAGACGTACCACCCGGAACGGGTGCACCACATGAAACGGCGCGAAGGTCAGCGCGATCAGAATTGCAATACCGAGAGAGGAGAGCGCCGGCGGCAAGTGCAGTAAGAACAGATAAAACGCCACAGCGTTCCACAGCGCCGGAAAGCCGCGGAAGTGATTGTCCGACGCCTTCATCCGCCGGTCGGCAAAATACAGCGCGCCCGACACCATGATGCCGATACCGAGCAGCGGCGCCGCCAGCGGCAGCAGCATCCCGCTCGCGGCGATGGCATAGGCCGGAACGAAGACGTAGGTCACGAAATCGACGACGAGATCGAGCACCTCGCCCGACCAGTTCGGCTGCAACCGGACGACATCCAGCCGGCGCGCCAGCGGGCCATCGATCGCATCGATGATCAGGGCGACGCCGAGCCAGCCGAACATATTGGCCCAGTGTTCGCGCACGGCCTCCAGCATCGCCAGCAACGCGATCCCCGCGCCCATCGCCGTGAAGATATGCACGGCGAATGCGGCGGTCCGCATTCGGCTGGTCGCCGGGAGAGAATCTGGCTCGGTGGTCTGGTCCATTGCTTCGGCAGTGCTATCAGGAATCGCTCCGATTTGCATATCGGCGCTTGCGGCGTTCCGCCGCGCGATAGGGCGGAAACATTTCGGCCGGTTGACGGCTTGAAAATGCTGCTCCGAACGTCAATTGTCCCTATATGAATAATGCATCGCAAGTTTATGACGCCGCTGTGATCGGTGGCGGGCCGGCGGGGTTGACCGCGGCCATCGCGCTGGCCGCAACCGGCGCGAAAACCGCCCTGCTCGCCCGCCGCGTCCCCTATGCCGACAACCGCACCACGGCGCTGTTGGGGGCTTCCACCGACCTGCTCGAACGCCTGGAGGTCTGGTCCCGCTGCCGCGACAAGGCCGCCGCCTTGCGGACCATGCGCCTCGTCGACGACACCGGCCGGCTGATCCGCGCGCCCGAGGTGCGCTTCACCTCGGAGGAGATCGGTCTCGAACAGTTCGGCTACAACATCGACAATCGATCGTTAATGGTTGCCCTCGAACAGCGCGCCGCAGAACTTTCGAATTTGACTCGATTTGACGATGAAGCGTCAGCAATCGATCCGCAGGATACGACCGTCATCATCCGGACCGGCAAGGGCGAGCAGCTTGACGCGCGGCTGGTGATCGGCGCCGACGGGCGGCAATCGCCGTCCCGCGCGGCTGCCGGAATCGGGATCAGTCGCCGCGACCTGCATCAGTCGGCGCTGACGTTCAACATTTCCCATTCGCGGTCGCACAACGGCATCTCCACCGAGTTTCACACGCCGCAAGGCCCGTGCGTATTCGTGCCCCTGCCCGGCAACCGCTGCAGCGTCGTGTGGGTCTCGACGACCCGGGAAGCCGAGCGGTTGATGTCGCTCGGCGACGACGAATTGTCGGAAGCCGCGGAACGGCAGTCGCACTCGATTCTCGGCCGCGTCCAGGTTGAAGCCGGGCGCAACGTGTTTCCGCTGACGATCGAGCGTCCCGACCAATTCGCCAGCCATCGCGTCGCACTGGTCGGCGAATCCGCCCATGTGGTGCCGCCGATCGGTGCGCAGGGCCTCAACATGGGATTGCGCGATGCGGCCGATATCGCCGACATCGCCGGCAATGCGATCTCGCTCGGGGAAGATCCGGGTTCGCCGGCGGTGCTGGCCCGCTACCAGTCTGCCCGCCGCGCCGACGTCGCCAGCCGGCTGATTGCCATCGATGTCGCCAACCGCTCGCTACTCAGCGATTTCGTAGGGCTGCAATCGCTGCGCGCGGCCGGCATGCACCTGCTTGGTTCGTTCGGCCCGCTGCGGCGGCTCGCGATGCGCGAGGGGCTGGCGCCGACCTGGAAACGCGTCAGCTGACCACACCGCCGTAGCCCGGGCGAGCGAAGCGACCCCGGGACCGGTCCCCGGGGTCGCTTCGCTCGCCCGGGCTACGCTCATCGCGCCGCGACGTGATTTTCTACTTTGCATGGGGTTGTTTTCGAGATTTTGTATTTCGACTACCCGCGCTCCTTTACGGAAACGCCAGCCGTCCGCTCTGGATGAACCACATCACGCTGGTCAGCGTGACCACGGAGGCGAAGGTCCCGATCAGGACCGCGACCGACGCCGGCTCGATCCACGTATTGTTCTGCCGCGCGATGACGAACACGTTCAGCGCCGGCGGCAGCGCGGCCATCAGGACGGCGGTCGCCGCCCAGGGCTGCGCGAACGGCCCGAACAGCAGCATCAGGCCGAACACGATCAAAGGATGGATCAGCAGCTTGATCGCGATTACGCCGGGCACTTCCCAGGGCACGCGATCGAACGGGCGCAGCGCCACGGTAACGCCGAGCACGAACAGCGCGGTCGGCGCGGCGGCGTTCTGCAGAAACAGCAGGGTCCGGTCGAGCGCCGTCGGCAACGGAATATGGAAGGCCGCAACGAGCGCTCCCAGAACGGCCGACATGATCAGCGGGTTCAGCACGATCTGCCGCGCGGCGATACCGATCGCATGCAGGAACGACGGGTGCTCACGATCGGTCAGCGCCATCAGCAGCGGCACGATCGTGAACAGGAAAATGCTGTCGCAGCAGAAGATCAGCGCGGTCGGCGCCGCCGCCTTGGCGCCAAGTACCGCCAGCGCCAGCCCGGGGCCCATATAGCCGATATTGCCGTAAGCGCCGGCAAGGCCCGCCATGGTGGCCTTGCGCAGCGACAGTTCGCCGATGATGCGGCCTGCTACCATGGCAAGGACGAAGGCGCTGACGGTCGCAAGCGTGGTTGCGATCAGGAATGGCGGGTTGTTCAGTTCGGAAAACGGCGTGTCCGACATGATGCGAAACAGCAACGCCGGCAGAGAAACGTAAAGCAGGAAGAAGTTCATCCAGGCCAGCCCCGATTCTGGCAGCTTCTTCGTCTTGCCGCAGGCAAAGCCGATGAAAATCAATCCAAAATAGGGAAGCGCGAGGTTGAGGATATCGACCATCTCGGAGACGTCTTTTCGTCAGTGATTTCGGGGGCATGGCACCGGACGTGGCTACCACACGTAAAGGTTAATTCATCCTGTTGCCCCTAGCATCGGCCACAATCATGGTCTATTCGACGGGACATGATCAAAGCGCGCACCGCCAAATTTCAGATCGGGCAGATTGTCCGCCACCGGGTGTTTTCATTCCGGGGCGTGATTTTCGATATCGATCCGGAATTCAACAATACCGAGGAATGGTGGTTGTCGATCCCCGAGGAGGTTCGACCGCACAAGGATCAGCCGTTCTATCACCTGCTCGCGGAAAATTCGGAATCTGAATACGTCGCCTATGTCTCCGAGCAGAACCTGCTGCCGGACGATTCCGGTGAGCCGATCCGGCATTCGCAGGTGGCGGAGATCTTCGTGAAGGACAAGGCGGGCGGCTACCGCCCGCGCAATCCGTCGCTGAACTAGCAGCCCTTCACCCGCAGCAAACGACCTTCACCCGCAACAAAAAAGGCGCCCTGCCCGGGCGCCTTTTGCGTTTTGTCGAGCGCTGCAGCGGCTACTTCGCCGCCGGATTTGCGGCGCCGCCACCGGCTCCCTCGAGCTTCTTGCGCTGCTCTTCAGCCTTCTTCTGCAGCTCTTCCTGCAGCTTCTTCTGGTTTTCCTCGAACTGCTTCGGATCGGTCGGCGGACCGTCATAGGCCTTGGCGAATTCACCCGCGAGCGGCAACGGCAGCGTCAGCGGCGCGCCGTTGGAATTGATCGCCTGAACAACGAGGTTCTGGCCCTTCTTCAGGCTGGCGATCAGCTCGGGCGTTGCTTCGTAGTCGGACATGCAACCGTTCTGGAAGCAGATGACGTAGGGGCCCTGCAGCGGCGCGTTGCTGTCGACGATGATCCGGGTGCCGTGCACGAGCTGCATGCCGAGCGGCAAGGTCACGCGCAACAGCTTCTTCGGCTCGCCTTCCGGCTCGATGATCACGGCGGCGATGACAGGCTGGCCGGACTCGATGCGGCCGTCCTTGCCGGTGAAGCAGACCTGCTTGGCGCCGGCTTCCTGGCCCTTGAGGCAGAACTTGGTCCAGGGCGCGTAGATCAGCTGGACCTGCTGTTCCGGGGGCTGGGCGGCGGCGGGAGCGCCAGCCGGAGGGGCCTGCGCGGCCGGGGCACCGGCGGGAGCCGGAGCCTTGGGGGCAGCCTTCGGCGGCGCTTTCGGAGCAGCCGGCGCGGGTGCCTGCGCAGTCTTGGGAGCGCCCGGCGCTGGCACGGGCTGCTGGGCTTGCGCGCCCGAAGCGATCAAAGTTGCCGACAGTGCCGAGGCCGCCAACAGGGCCAAGAGCTGCCCACGCGGCCGGATCGACCCGGCCAAGATACGGAAATTCATTGCGGAAAACCCTTTCTGAACCGAAGCGCCCGAAACCGCTACAGGCACCGACACCTAGCCGCGCTGAGGCGGCTGTCTCGTTGGCAATTGAGGCGGATACGTGACAGGTGTTCCCGCCGTTATCAATTGCCCGCCTTCAATACAGCGGCAGACGAAAAGATCAATGCCGACAGGCATCTTTGGCATTCGCCGAAGGTCGAGGCCGAAGCCTATGGTAAAGCTTTCAGGTGCGCATTTTCGAATCAAATCCCCGTCCGCCTATGACCGTCTGCGGGCGTATCCGTCTGCGTGTGTTGGCGTGTATCGCCCTCGCGCTGGGTGTAGCGCCGCTGGCGCCGTTTGGCGGAGCAAAGGCGGCCGAGAGCCACGCGCTGGCGATGCACGGCGCACCGGCCCTCCCCCGCGACTTCACACAGATGCCTTACGCCAATCCCGATGCACCAAAGGGCGGACGGCTGGTCTGGGGCATCCTCGGAACCTTCGACAGCCTCAATCCCCTGATCGTCCGCGGCATCGCCGTTCAGCAGATCAGGGGCTTTGTGGTCGAGAGCCTGATGACGCGCGGCAATGACGAGGCTTTCACGCTCTATGGCTTGCTGGCCAAAAGCGTCGAGACCGACGACGCACGCAGCTATGTCACCTTCCGCCTCGACCCCAAAGCGCGCTTCGCCGACGGCAAGCCGGTCACGGCGGAGGACGTCCTGTTTTCGTGGGAATTACTGCGCGACAAGGGCCGCCCCAACCACCGCCAGTATTATTCCAAGGTCGCAAAAGCCGAGGCACCCGACCCGCTCACCGTGCGGTTCGATTTCGGCGGCGCCAATGACCGCGAGCTGCCGCTGATCCTCGGCCTGATGCCGGTCTTGCCGCGGCACGCGGTCGATCCCGCGACGTTCGAGGAAACGACAATGACCGGAACGGTCGGCTCCGGCCCCTATCGCGTCACCGCCGTCAGGCCGGGGGCCAGCGTCACGCTGACCCGCAACCCCGATTACTGGGGCCGCGACCTGCCGGCCAATCGCGGGTTGTGGAACTTCGACGAAATCAGGCTCGACTTCTATCGCGAGTCCAACGGTCAGTTCGAGGCTTTCAAGCGCGACCTCTATGACTTTCGCGTCGAGTACGAACCGCTGCGCTGGCACGACGGCTACGATTTTCCGGCCGCCCGCAACGGCGAAGTGATCCGCGATACCATCAAGACCGGGATGCCGCAGCCGTCGGAATTCCTGGTGTTCAACACGCGGCGTCCGGTATTTTCGGACGTCCACGTGCGGCAGGCGCTGACGCTGCTGTTCGATTTCGAGTGGATCAACCGCAATTACTTTTTCGGGCTCTACGCGCGCGCGGCAGGCTTCTTCGCCGGATCCGAACTGTCCGCCTATGGCCGTCCGGCCGACGAGCGCGAGCGCGAGCTTTTGAAGCCGTTCACCCTGCGCATCCGGCCGGATATTCTCGATGGCAGCTACCGCCTGCCCGTCACCGACGGATCGGGGCGCGATCGCACGACGCTGCGCAGCGCGCTCAAATTGCTGTCGGAAGCGGGTTATGAGCTCGATGGAACCGTGTTGCGGCAGCGCGCGACCAAAATCGCCTTCACCTTCGAAATCCTGGTGACGACACGCGACCAGGAGCGGATCGCGCTGGCCTATCAGCGCGACCTCAAGCGCGCCGGCATCGAGGCCAGCGTGCGCGCGGTCGATCCCGTGCAGTTCGACCAGCGCCGGCTCGGCTACGAGTTCGACATGCTGCAGAACCGCTGGGACCAATCGCTCTCCCCCGGCAACGAGCAGTCCTTCTACTTTGGCAGCCAGGCCGCCGACATTCCCGGCACGAGGAACTACATGGGGGCAAAGGAGCCCGCCATCGACGCCCTGATTGCGGTGCTGCTCGAGGCGCGCGAGCGGGCGGCTTTCGTCTCCGCGGTGCGGGCGCTCGACCGCGCCCTGATGTCGGGCTTCTACGCTATCCCCGTTTTTAACATGCAGGAGCAATGGATTGCGCGGTGGAATCGGATAGAACAACCTACAGCCACCGCGTTGACGGGCTACCTGCCTGAAACCTGGTGGCAGAAGCCGGAAACGAAGTGAACCCGCGAAGCGATCCACCCCCAGCGACAGAGCCGAAGTAACGCCGTGACCCAGCCCACCGCTTCGCCCACGCTCGATACGTTGTTCAAGCGCAATTTGGCGCGACAGCCGGATGCGCTGGCGCTGGTCGACCCCCTCAACAAGCAGCGCATCACCGGCCAGCCGCCGAAGCGTCTGACCTTCGCGCAAGCCGACCGCATGATTTCGTCGCTGTCGGCCCATTTCATCGAATCCGGCTTGCCGGCCAATTCCGTGATCGCGGTTCAACTGCCCAACACCATCGAATTCGCGCTCACCGTGCTCGCCGCCTTCCGCGCCGGCCTCGTCGTCGCGGTGCTGCCGCTGCTCTGGCGGCAGTCGGAATTGACCATGGCGCTGAACCGCACCGCCGCGCGGGGGATCGTGACCTCGGGCAAGATCGACGGCGTGACCTACTCGGACATCGCCATGAACGCCGCCGCCGAAGCGTTCTCGATCCGCCACGTCTGCGGCTTCGGCAGCGACCTGCCCGAGGGCATGGCCTCGCTCGACAACGCGATTTTCCGGGAATCACTGACCACGCGCGCCGTGATCCAGGACGGCCGCAAGGCGGCGTTGATTTCCTTCGACGTCACCTCGGACGGCTTCCGGCCGGTCCCGCGTGCCCATCTCGGCCTGATTGCCGGCGGCCTTGCGATGTCGCTCGAAAGCGACGTGCCGCAGGGCGCGACCGTCCTTTCGGCCTTCTCGCCGATGTCGTTTGCCGGCCTCGCCTCGTCGCTGGCGGTCTGGCTGCTGTCGGGCGGAACGCTGGTGCTGCACCATCCGTTCGACGAGGAGACGCTGGAACAACAGATCAACGAGCAGGCCTGCGATACGCTGATAGCACCGGCGCAACTGGCGCTGCGGCTGGACGAGATGGACCTCGCGGCGCGGATGCCAAGCCTGCGCAATGTCGTCGGCCTGTGGCGCACGCCGGAGCAGGTCGGCTCCAGCGCGTGCTGGGCCGCGAAACAGGCGACGCTGACGGATGTCTATCTGTTCGGCGAGGCTGGATTGTTCGGCGCGCGCCGGATCGCGGAGGACGGCTCGCCGGCCCTGATCAAGCCGGGGCCGCATGGCGCACCGCGCGACCTGCCGGGCTCGTCGATCGCCGGCGATATCGTGCTGACGCCGCGTGGCACGCTGGGACTGCGCGGGCCGATGGTGCCGGTCGCGGCCTATGCACCGCCTCCGCCGCCGAGCGACTCCCTGATCGCCTCGCCGCCGCGCGACTACGTCGATACGGATTACGCAGCGCGGCTCGACCGCGTGAACGGCGCGATCAACATCACGGCGCCGCCATCCGGCGTCATGGCCGTGGGCGGCTACCGGTTCCTGGCGCAGGACCTGCAGGAGTGGGCGCGGCGGCTCGGCCAGGGCGCGCTCTTGACCGCATTGCCCGACCGCCTCAGCGGCCACCGGCTTGCCGGCCGCGCGCTCGACAATGCGCGCGCCCGCGACGCGCTGACAGAGCTTGGTCTTAACCCATTGATGGTGGAAGCATTTCGCGATCGGAGCAACGCGGCCTGAGAGCCTCTTTCAGCCCGGCCGTTGACGCCGCATTAAGCGCAGCAAACTAGACTCGCTGGTTCCAGATGCGTGCCTGACCCGAGTTCTAAAAATGTCCCAGCAAGGTCCAATCCTCGTCGTGTCGACCGCGAGACGGCCGTCTTTTGCCGCCACGCTCGACATCGGCAGGCTATTTCCGGTGGTCGAGACCGAGTGGGCGGACGCGGTGCGCGCTGTCGAGCAGGTGCAACCAGCCGCCGTGCTGGCTGCAACCTCGGACACCGATGCAGCCGGGCTGGCGCAGCTGGCAGCGCGGGTTGCCGCGCGCCAACCCTATCTGCCGCTGATCGCGGTCGACCCACAGGTCGCGCATCCAGACAACGTGATTCCCTTCTTTCAGAACCAAATCCCGCAACCTCAAGTCTCACAAACTCAAGGCGGCTCCGACCGTCTGGTGGCCCGGCTGCGGGCCGCGCTGCGCGTGCGCTCGTTGCATGCGACCGTGATGCGCCGGCTGGAGCCGGCAACGCCGATGGCACTGTCGCATATCGATCCGGCGCGCGACGCCACCGTGCTGCTGATCGGCCGCGGCGGCGCCTATCCGACATTGTCGGTCGCGCTTGGCGAGCGTACCGGCGTGGTCGGCGCGCTCTCGATCGAGGCTGCTGCGAAGCATCTCAACGTCAGGGACATCGACGGCATCGTGCTCGGCGAAGGTTTTAGCCCGCGCGTGATCGACGCCTTCCTCACCGTGCTGACGGAAGACGCCCGTTTTCGCAACCTGCCCATCGTTTTGACGGGCGGAGATCTGGCGCCGGCCTACGATCTGCCGAATCTTGAGGTCGTCTCCGACGACGCCGCCCGGGTGGTCGCGACGGCGCTGCCGCTGATCCGCCAGCACGCCTTCGAGGCGCATCTGAGCCGCACGCTGAAGGCCATCGATGCCGATGGCCTGATCGATGCGCGAACCGGCCTGCTGACCCGGGAAGCCTTCGAGCGCGACTTCGCCAGCGCCATCTACCAGACCCAGCAACGCGGCGGCGGATTGTCCATCGCACGCTTTGCGTTCGATCCCGAGCATCCCCGCGCGCAATTCGACGGAGCGCGGATCATCAGCCGCCTAATGCGGCAAATGGATTTCGGCGCTGCTGAGGAGGACGGCTCGGTCGTCGTGGTCTTTGCCGAAACCGACCTGAAGACGGCGCATACCATCGCCCGGCGGCTGTCCAGCGTGATGCGCCATACCAGCCACGGCCACCGCGACGCACGATCGGAGCCGGCCGTAACGGTCGCAACGCTCCTCCCAAACGATTCCGCAAAATCGCTGCGATCGCGGCTGCAAGAAGAGGCACATCGCGCCGCATCGTAATGATGCGACGCACCGGAGGAACAACCTGCCCGGTCCTGCATTGTAGTGCACCAAATGCACTGGAGGACTGAAATGAAGAAAATTGTATTGATTGCCGCTTCGCTGGCCTTGCTCGGAAGCCCGGCTTTCGCCGAGAGCAAAACCGTCGGCGCAGCGTCGGCCGAAGCCAAATTCTCGACAGTATCGAAGGACGAGATGTTCTCTTCGAAATTGAAGGGCCTCAACGTCTATAACCAGAAGGACGAGTCGGTCGGCGAAATCACCGACATCGCCATCAAGGGCAACTCCGTCGACGCGCTGATCCTGTCGGTCGGCGGCTTCCTCGGCATGGGGGAGCACTACGTCGCCGTATCGCCGGGCTCCGTCAACGTGAAGCGCGATACCAAGAACGATAAGTGGGTGGCGACGATGAACACCACCAAGGAAGCGCTGAAGGCTGCGCCGGAATTCAAGTATCCGAAGTAAACGCAGATAAACTTGCCTCGTGAGAACGGCCGTCGGCAGTAATGCCGGCGGCTGTTTGCGTTCTCGTAGGGTGGGCAGAGCGCAGCGTGCCCACCATCAGTGCCTCACGTAAAGATGGTGGGCACGGCGCAAGTGCGCCTTTGCCCACCCTACAAAGCAAATTACGCCGCCTTCTTGTTTTCCGCGAGATTGGCGAGTTGCCGCAATATCTCGGTCGTGCCCATCAACCGTTCTTCCGGCGTCTTCCATGTCTGCAGGAACACCACCTTCATGTCGGGACGCACCTTCGCTGCCTGGCCGTGCTGGCGGATGAAGAATACCAGCCGGTCCGGCTGCGCGAACTTGTTCTCCCGGAAGGTGATGACCGCGCCCTTCGGCCCGGCATCGACCTTCTCGACGTTGGCACGCCGGCAATAGGCCTTGATGGCCGCGACCTTGAAGAGATAGCGCACTTCGTCCGGCAACACGCCGAAGCGATCGCGCATCTCGGCGGCGAAATTGTCGATCTCCTCGTCGGTTTCGAGGTCGGCCAACCGCCGGTACAGCGACAGCCGCACCGCGAGGTCGTTGACGTAATCCTCCGGGATCAGCACCGGCATGCCGATGGTGATCTGCGGCGACCAGCGGTCAGCCGCCGGCTCCGACACGCCGGCCTTGAGGTTGAGGATCGCCTCCTCCAGCATCGACTGATAGAGCTCGAAGCCTACTTCCTTGATGTGGCCGGACTGTTCCTCGCCCAAGAGATTGCCGGCGCCACGGATATCGAGATCGTGCGAGGCTAATTGGAAGCCCGCCCCCAGCGTTTCCAGCGACTGCAGCACCTTCAGCCGGCGCTCGGCCTGGGCAGTGATTTTCTGCTGCGCCGGCAGCGTGAACAGCGCATAGGCCCGAAGTTTTGAGCGCCCGACCCGGCCGCGCAGCTGATAGAGCTGCGCCAGCCCGAACATGTCGGCACGGTGCACGATAAGCGTGTTGGCGGTCGGGATATCGAGACCGGACTCGATGATGGTGGTCGAGAGCAGGATATCGTACTTGCCGTCATAGAACGCCGACATGATGTCCTCGATCACGGTCGGGGCCATCTGGCCGTGCGCGACGGCGACTTTCATCTCCGGCACGTTCTTGTCGAGAAAATCCTTGACGCCGGCGAGGTCCTCGATCCGCGGCACCACATAGAATGCTTGCCCGCCACGGTAACGTTCGCGCAGCAGCGCCTCGCGGATCATCAGCGGATCATGCGGCGCCACGAACGTTCGCACCGCCAACCGGTCGACCGGTGGCGAGGCAATGATCGAAAGATCGCGCACGCCGGTCAGCGCGAGCTGCAGCGTGCGCGGGATCGGCGTGGCGCTCAGCGTCAGCACATGCACCTGCGCCCGCAACTGCTTCAGCCGTTCCTTGTGGCTCACGCCGAAGTGCTGTTCTTCGTCGACGATCAGCAGACCCAAATCCCTGAACTTGATCGCCTTGCCGAGCAGCGCGTGGGTGCCGACCACGATATCGACATTGCCGTCGGTCAACCCCTTCTTGACCTGCGTCAGCTCCTTGGCCGGGATCAGGCGGGAGGCCTGCGCGACATTGACGGGAAAGCCGCGAAAACGTTCGGCAAAATTCTTGCTGTGCTGGCGGGCCAAGAGCGTCGTCGGCACCACGACGGCGACCTGCTTGCCATCGAGTGCGACCGCAAACGCCGCGCGCAGCGCCACCTCGGTCTTGCCGAAGCCGACATCGCCACAGATCAGCCGGTCCATCGGCCGGCCGCTTTCGAGATCTTTCAGCGTGGAGGTGATGGCCCCCAGCTGGTCCTCGGTTTCCTCATAGGGGAAGCGGGCGCAGAACTCGTCGTAGACATGCGGTTGCACCGGCATTTTCGGCGCTTCGTGCAGATGCCGCTCGGCCGCGATCTTGATCAGCTCGCCGGCAATCTCGCGGATGCGGTTCTTGAGCTTTGCCTTGCGCGCCTGCCAGCCGCCGCCGCCCAGCCGATCCAGTTCGACATTGGCGTGGTCGGAGCCGTAACGCGACAGCAGTTCGATGTTCTCGACCGGCAGGAACAGCTTTGTTTCGGCGGCATAGTGCAGTTCGAGGCAGTCATGCGGCGCGCCGCCGACCTCGATCGTCTGCAGCCCGACAAAGCGTCCGATGCCGTGCTCCACGTGAACCACGAGATCGCCGGTGGCGAGGCTTGTGACTTCGGAGATGAAGTTATCGAGCTTGCGGCTCGACTTGCGCGGCCGCACCAGGCGGTCGCCGAGGATGTCCTGCTCGGTGATGACGGCGAATTCGTCGGTCTCGAACCCGCTCTCCATGCCGACGACTGCAAGCATGGCCTCATTGCGGGGCGTCGCCTGCACCGTGCGCCAGGCGTTGACGCTGGTAAGGTTGGCGAGCTTGTGGTCGCGCAGCATGCTGCCCATGCGGTCACGGGAGCCTTCGCTCCACAGCGTGATCACCACCTTCTTGCGTTGCGCCTGCAACGCCAGCACATGCGCCACTACGGCTTCGAACACGTTGACCGAACCATCGGCGCGCTCAGGCGTAAAGTTGCGGCCCTGCCGCGCCCCGGCTTCGAACACGTCGGCACTGCCTTCAGGCACCGCAAATGGCGTGAGCCGCGCCAGTGCGGCCTCATTGAGGCGCTCGGTCCACTCCGCTTCCGTCAGATAGAGCCGGTCCGGCGGCAACGGCTTGTAGATCGCGCCACCGCCTGGATGGTCCAGCGCCTCGCGCCGCGCCTCATAATAATCCGCGATCTGCTTGAAGCGCTCGCGGGCAGCGTCCTCGCCCTGCGGCTCGATCGCGACCGGCGCGCCGTCGAGATAGTCGAACAGCGTATCCATCCGCTCCTGGAACAGCGGCAGCCAATGCTCCATGCCGGGATGGCGGCGGCCCTCGCTGACCGCTTCATAGAGCAGGTCGTCGCGCTGCGGCGCGCCGAAGGTTGCGACATAGCCCATGCGAAAGCGGCGGATGGTTTCGGTAACGAGCTGGAATTCCGAGACCGGAACCAGATCGAGCGCGCGCATGTCGAGCAGCGTGCGCTGGGTTTCCGCATCGAATGTGCGGATCGATTCGAGACTATCGCCGAAGAAGTCGAACCGCACGGGTTGGTCGAGACCGGCCGGAAACAGATCGAGAATACCGCCGCGCACGGCGTATTCGCCGGGCTCGCGCACGGTCGAGGAGCGGTTGTAGCCATTGTGCTCCAGCCAGGCGACGATCGAGTCCATCGGCACGACGTGGCCGGGCGCCACCGACAGCGCCTGCGCCGCCACCACCTCGCGCGCCGGCACGCGCTGCACGACGGCGTTGACAGTCGTGAGAACGATCAACGGCTTGTCGCTGCCCTGCAGGCGCGAGAGCCGCGCCAGCGTGGTCAGGCGCTGCGCCAGGATGCCGCCATGCGGCGACACACGGTCGTAGGGCTGGCAATCCCAGGCCGGAAACTGCATCACGGGCAGATCGGGGGCGAAGAATTCCAGCGCCCGCGCCAGCTGCTGCATGCGCGGACCGTCGCGGCAAACGACGGCAAGGCTTACTGCTGGCGGTTTTGGCCGAGCCGCCACCGCGCGGGCGAGGTCCGAGATGACGAGCCCTTCAGCGCCTTCGGCAACATTGGCAAAAGTCAGCGCGCGGCCGGGGGCGAGCAGCGCGGCAGGTGATTTGACAGGCGACTTCATGCGTCGTGATCCACGGCGCGAAACGCCTTGATGCGGTCGAACAGCGCGGTCGCATATTCCGGATCGAGCGGCGTATCGCCGATCAGCGCGGCATAGAGATCGGGATCGGGCAACTCGATCAGGCGCTCGAGTTCGGTCAGTTCGCCGTCGCGCATGGCCACTATCTCGGCATCCGCAAAGCGGCCGAGGATGAGATCCATCTCGCGGGTACCGCGATGCCAGCAGCGGAACAAAAGCCGCTTGCGGCGGTCGTCGAGGCCACCGCTTGATCGTGTCGTACCCGTCATTTCTCTGGTCCCATTCGAACGCCAAAAGCCCGGACGTGCCGGGCGAGGTTGATATAGCGATACGGATCGCCAATGTCAGCCCTTCCTGCTCGCAATTATCAACTACATCGTCATCGCCGGGCTTGACCCGGCAATCCATCCTCTTTTGAAGATGGATGCACGGGTCAACCCCGTGCATGAGGCACGAAGTGCGACGAGAAATCTGATGCGCCCCACCCTGCTCAATCCGTTGTTTGCGCCGGTCACGACCCTTCCGGGCGTCGGGCCGAAGCAGGACAAGCTCTTGCGCTATCTGCTGTCGCGCGATGAGACGCCGCGGCTGGTCGATCTCTTGCTGCATCTGCCGGCCAGCGTGATCGACCGTCGGGCGCAGCCGAAGATTCGCGAAGCCGTACAGGGAACCATGGTGACGCTGGAAGTCACCGTGGATCGCCACCGCCCGCCGCCACCGCGCAATTCCCGCGCGCCCTACCTGGTCTATGCCTCAGACGATACCGGCGACGTGGTGCTGACGTTCTTCCGCGCCAAGCCCGGTTATGTCGAAAAACTGCTGCCGGTCGGCGAGAAGCGCTACGTGTCCGGCACGCTGCAGATGTATGACGGCATCCCGCAGATCGTGCATCCCGACCGCGTCGTGGATGAGGCCGGATTTGCAAAACTCAGTGGCATCGATCCGGTCTATCCCCTCACGGAAGGTCTGGCGCTCGGCTCGCTGCGTCGCGCGATCGCGCAGGCGCTGCAGAAACTGCCTGACCTGCCCGAGTGGATCAGTCCCGAAGTCATTCGCCGCTGCAGCTTTCCGCCGATCAGCGAAGCGCTCAATCGCGTGCATGTCCCGCTCGAACTCACCGACATTTTGCCCGATGGTCCGTTCTGGTCGCGGCTCGCCTTCGACGAACTCTTGGCCGGCCAACTGGCGCTGGCGCTGGTGCGCGCGCAACTTCGGCGCCCGGCCGGCGACCGCAACGCCGGCGACGGCCATCTGCGCCACAAGATCATCGATGCCCTTCCTTACGCGCTCACATCCTCGCAGCGCGAGGCGGCCGCCGCCATCGCCGAGGATCTACGCCAGCCGATTAGGATGCTGCGGCTGCTGCAGGGCGATGTCGGCTCCGGCAAAACGGTGGTGGCGCTGCTCGCCGCCGCCGCGGTCGTCGAGGTCGGCAAGCAGGCCGCGCTGATGGCGCCGACGGAAATCCTCGCCCGCCAGCATATCAAGACCATCGCCCCGCTGGCCGAACGCGCCGGCCTGCGGGTGGCGATCCTGACCGGCCGCGAGAAGGGCAAGGAGCGGCGCGAAATTCTGGCGCGGCTGGAAGCCGGCGAGATCGATTTCCTGGTCGGCACGCATGCGCTGATCCAGGATGACGTGATCTTCAAGGCGCTGGCGCTCGCCGTGGTCGACGAACAGCACCGTTTTGGCGTGCGGGAACGGCTCGCGCTGACCAACAAGGGCGACGCGGTCGATGTGCTGGTGTTGAGCGCGACGCCGATCCCGCGCACGCTGGTGCTCACTTATTTTGGTGACATGGACGTTTCCGAGCTGCGCGAAAAACCGGCCGGCCGTCAGCCGATCGAGACCCGCACCATCTCGATGAGCCGCCTCGACGAGGTGACTGATGGCGTCGGCCGCGCGCTGCAGGCCGGCAAGCTGGTTTACTGGATCTGTCCGCTGGTCGAGGAATCCGAAGCCGAAGGCACCGAGCACCTCACCAACGCGACGGCGCGGTTCGAAAAGCTGAAGCAACGCTTCGGCGACAAGGTTGGGTTGGTCCACGGGCAGATGAAGGGGACCGAGAAAGACCGCGTGATGGCGCAATTCGCCGCCCACGAGATCGGGCTATTGGTGGCGACCACGGTGGTCGAGGTCGGCGTCGACGTCCCCGCCGCGACCATCATGGTGATCGAGAACGCCGAGCGCTTCGGGCTCGCGCAATTGCACCAGCTGCGCGGCCGGATCGGGCGCGGCTCGGAGGCGTCGACCTGCCTGCTGCTCTACAAGGAGCCGCTCGGCGAGATGTCGAAGGCGCGGCTGAAGGTGATCCGCGAGACCACCGACGGTTTTCGGATTGCCGAGGAGGACCTGAAGCTGCGCGGCGAAGGCGACGTGCTCGGCATCCGCCAGAGCGGCCTGCCCGGCTATCGCATCGCCCGCTCCGACGTCCACGCCCAACTGATCACGCAGGCGCGCGACGAGGCGCTGCGGATCATGAAGGACAATCCAAAACTCAAGGGCGAGCGCGGTGAGGCGCTGCGCTGCCTGCTCTATCTATATGAGCGGGACGAAGCCGTGCCGCTGATCGGCGCTGGCTAATTGCGGCCGGGCGGCAGACTTCAATCCCTCTTCACTTTCACGGCAGCCGGCTGCAGCGTGGCTGCCGAGTTGGCCACGCGCGCCGCGTTCGCCATACCGGCCAGGGCTGCGGCATTGCGTTTCTGCGGATCGGAGCCGGGCTGCACCACGCCGGCCGACATGATCAGGGTCGCGGCGTCCTCGGTGCTCATGTCGACTTCGATGATCTTGCTCTTCGGCACGTAGAAGAAGAAACCCGTGGTCGGGTTCGGCGCGCAGGGCAAAAATACCGAGATATGTTCCTCTTCGCCGGGAAGTTGGCTGGCGATGTTCGCGCTCGGGGACTGCGAGATCAGGACGATCGACCACATGCCCGGCGAGGGAAACTCGACCAGGCCGACCCGGCGAAAGCTCGACCCCTTGCCCGAGAACAGCGTCTCGAACACCTGCTTGAGGCCGCGGTAGATCGCGCGCACCACCGGCATCCGGCCGAGCAGCCGCTCGCCGAGGTCGACCAGCGTCCGGCCGATCAGGTTGGCGGTGAGGAAGCCGAGCAGCGTCAGCGCGATCACGGCGACGATCAGGCCCGAGCCGGGCAGCCCGAACGGCAGATAGGTCTCCGGCCGGTAGGCCGTCGGCACGAACGGACGGACGATGCTGTCCACCCAGTTCACGAACCACCAGGTCAGATAGAGCGTGATCGCGACCGGCCCTGCGACAATCAGTCCGGTCAGAAAATAGTTCCGGAATCGGGCCATGAGCCCGCGAGGGTGTTCCGGCGGGGATTCGTCCGGAGGCGCGGTCGGGGGCAGTTCTTCGCGGTTCATTGGGGTTCCAGGTCAGGGCAGCCGGCCTATGCCAGCTAAGCCATCCTAGCAGGTTTTTGAAGAGCCAGCGTGACAGCCAATCGGCTTGACTAGAGCCTTTTCCGTTTCGATTGCAACGAAACGGGGCTCTGGATTCCTCGTTTTGACGCGTTTTCTTAACGCGAACCGGGGTCCACCCCCGGATCAAGTCCGAGGGCATGCTTCGCTGGAAAATGCTCTATTCGACCGTTACCGATTTGGCGAGATTTCGCGGCTGATCGACGTCGGTGCCCATCACCACGGCGGTATGGTAGGCTAGCAATTGCACCGGGACGGCGTAGACCATCGGGGTGAACGCCGAGGCCATGTCGGGCAGCACGATGGTGACCAGCGATTCGATGGTGGCTTCCGCCGCCCCCTTGGCGTCGGTCATCAGGATGATGTTGCCGCCGCGGGCTGCGACTTCCTGCATGTTGGAGACGGTCTTTTCGAACACCCGGTCGAACGGCGCGATCACCACGACCGGCATGTTCTCGTCGATCAGCGCGATCGGCCCGTGCTTGAGTTCGCCGGCGGCATAGCCTTCGGCGTGAATGTAGGAAATCTCCTTCAGCTTCAGCGCGCCTTCCAGCGCCAGGGGATAGCTGGTGCCGCGGCCGAGATAAAGCACGTCTTTCGATTTCGAGAGGTCGCGCGCCAGCTTTTCGATCTGCGGCTCCGACGTCAGCGCCGCCGCCATCAGGCGCGGAACTTCGACCAGGCCGTGGATGAGCTTCTGCTCGTCATCGTCCGACAACTCGCCGCGCGCCTTGCCGGCGGCGACCGCGAGCGCGGCCAGCACCATCAACTGGCAGGTGAACGCTTTGGTCGAGGCGACGCCGATTTCGGGACCGGCCAGCGTCTGCAGCACGGTTTCGCTTTCGCGCGCAATCGTCGAGGTCGGCACGTTCACCACCGACAGGGTATGGACGCCCTCGCCCTTGGCGTAACGCAAAGCTGCCAGCGTGTCGGCGGTCTCGCCGGACTGCGAGATGAAGATCGCGAGATCCCCCTTGCGCAACGGCGCCTCGCGGTAGCGGAATTCGGAGGCGACATCGACCTCGACCGGCACGCGCGCGAACCGCTCGAACCAGTATTTGGCGACATAGCCGGCATAGCTCGCGGTGCCGCAGGCCGTGATCGAAACGCGCTGGATATCCTTGAAGTCGAACGGCAGTTTTACCGGCAGCGCGACGCGGTCACTCGCCATGTCGACGTAGCGCGCAAGGGTATGCCCGACCACTTCCGGCTGCTCGTGGATTTCCTTGGCCATGAAATGGCGATAGTTCGCCTTGTCGACCAGCGAGGTCGAGGCCGAGTGCTTGACCGCCTCGCGGTGCACGATCGCGTTGTTCTTGTCGTAGATGGTGGCGCCCTTGTGGGTCAGCACCACCCAGTCGCCGTCCTCGAGATAGCTGATCGTATCGGTGAAGGGACCTAGCGCGATCGCGTCCGACCCGAGATACATTTCGCCGTCGCCGTGACCGATCGCCAGCGGCGGGCCATTGCGGGCGCCGATCATCAGGTCATCGTCGCCGGCAAAGATGAACCCGAGCGCGAACGCGCCGCGCAGTTCCGACAGCGTCGCCCTCACCGCCTCGACCGGCGCGATGCCCTGCTGCAGCAGATTGTCGACCAGGTGCAGCACGATCTCGGTATCGGTTTGGGTCTTGAAGACGGTCCCCTTCTTCTCGAGCGCCTCGCGCAGCTCGCGAAAGTTCTCGATGATGCCGTTGTGAACCACGGCGACGCGATCGGTCGCGTGCGGATGGGCGTTGTTCTCGGTCGGCTTGCCGTGGGTGGCCCAGCGGGTATGCCCGATCCCGGTGTGGCCCTGGAGCGGCTCGGCATCGAGCCGCTTTTCGAGGTTCTTCAGCTTGCCCTCGGCGCGGCGGCGCGCGAGGCGGCCGCCTTCCAGCGTGGCGACGCCGGCGGAATCATAACCGCGATATTCAAGCCGCTTGAGTGAATCCACCAGTTGCTCCGCGACCGGAGCGCGTCCCAAAATGCCGACAATGCCGCACATGCGGTTCAATTCCCCAAAACGACGATAGCGCGTCGCAACCCGCGACCCTCTTAACGAGAAATGCAGCCTGACAGATACTCAATAATTGTTGCGTATTGAGACAGTCTTAAGTGGAAGGCTTAACAACGCTTAACCGGTGCCAGTTCCTCATGGCGGGGAGCCCGCGCAGCAGGCGTCTCGAACCATGAGGCCCCGTCCGTGGCCTGCATCCTTCGAGACGCCCGCTCCGCGGGCTCCTCAGGATGAGGGATCGACGGTTGTGATGCCGCAAGATCAGCCGCCACGTGCGTCAGGACTACGAAATACAGCGTCGCGATCTCGCGGCATGACCTGCCCGAGCTTTGACCTTGGTTCTCCCCGAAGAGAGGGAGCAGGGAATGCCGGATGCACGCTGCACCCGCGATCTCGCGTGCAATGGGTAGAAGGAGGCGCACACGAGCATACAGGTTCAGCGGAGGCACTCCGGCATTCCCTGCGCAATGGCTTTACGGCTTATACGTGCTCTCCCCGGCGACGAATTCCTTTTTGTCACCGTCGCCAGCGGATTGAGATTTGTCTTGAGCCCGGTCGGGCCGACGCGTCTCCGCTGGCTTGACATCAGCCACGGATGCCAGAACCACACGGCCTTGCCGCAAGCATAAAGAAATGTTGGCTTTTCAATGCTCTAGCGAAATGGAGCGGCCTGCTCGGAAGGCCCGGGCCCCGAATATGCCCCAACCCAGCTGAAGCCGATTGGCCCTGCCCATCCTTGAAAATAAATTTCGCTCTGAGCGCCAGTGACACGCTCTGAGCGCATCTCGCATTTGCGGCTTACCGCTTCCAGTGAGATGGTTGCGGGAGGCTCATTGAAGCAGGGAGAGGCTCATGGCTAAGGTGGCCAACCGGAAGATGCCGACGCCTTCGTGGACTCGCCGCGAGCTTTGTGGCGCGCTCGGTATCTCTATCGCCACTTACAAGAGGCTTCAGGCCGAGGGCAAGGGACCGCAAGAGCTGCGTCTGTCGCCAAGAATTATCCGCATCACGCCAGCCGCAGTCGAGCAGTGGATGATGCGGGCGCGAACGGCTGAAAATAGCGCCGACGCGAACGCGGCCTAAAACGTACGAAGGCCCCGGAGGGTGCCGGGGCCTTCGCAATTTCGACCGGGCAAACGGTCGGCGCTTAACAAGCACCCGACGATATAGCCCGCTCCGAGCCGCCCCGCCAGAGGGTGCATGAGGAACCGGGCCATGACGACCGCCCAGCAGATAGCTTTCACGCTTAGCGGCCAGCGCGCTCAGCGCCTCACAGGTGGCGGCTGGCTGGTGCCGTGCCCTGTTCCATCCCATGGCCGGGGTCGCGGCGACCGCTCGCCGTCGCTACGCGTTGGCGACGGCGCTTCCCGGCTGCTGGTGTGTTGCTATGCGGGTTGCGATCCTCGCGACGTGCTCGATGAGCTGAGGCGGCGCGGTCTGCTTGATGATCGGCAGCGCGCAAGCTGGAAGCCGGTTGCCAAAGCGCCACCTCGTGACGACGATCAAGCGCGCAAGCAGCATGACAAGGCCGCATGGCTCTGGTCGCAGCGCAAACCGATCACCGTTACCATCGCTGAGACCTATCTGCGCGTGGCGCGGAAGATCAGCTGTGAGCTGCCGCCGACGCTCGGCTTCCTGCCAGCGCGAACACCCAAACGGCACCCAGCAATGATCGCGGCGTTCGGCCTCTGCGATGAATTGGCCCCTGGCTTGCTCGCCGCACCGCGCAATGTGCAGGCTGTACATCTGACGCTGTTAAAGCCTGACGGTAGCGGCAAGGCGGATGTTGAGCCAAATAAGATTGTTATCGGAAGTCCGAGCGGCAAGCCGATTATAATCGCACCCCCAAACGATCCCTTAGGGCTGGCGGTAAGCGAAGGCATCGAAGATGCGCTGTCGGTTCATCAAGCGACAGGCTTGGGAGCATGGGCCGCTGGAGCCGCAGGCTTCATGCCGAAGCTGGCCGACGCCGTCCCCGACTACATCAATCACGTCTCTGTCTTCGCCGACGCCGATCCGGCAGGCCAACGCAACGCAGTACTACTGGCGGAGCGGCTAAATGCGCGCGGCGTCTTTGCGGAGATACTGCCATCGGCGGGAGCGCAAGCATGAGCCGCGATGCAAATGATGTCCTACGCGAGCACGGGCCCGATGCGTTGCGGCACGCGTTCGACAGCGCACCACGTCTGACGGCTAATGGGCAGGACGGAACCGACTGCGGCAGTGGCGGCGTTCAGCTTGAGGATTTTGCCGCATACATGCCGCAGCACTGCTACATCTTCAAGCCGACTCGCGAGACGTGGCCCGCGAGCAGCGTGAACGCAAGGGTTCCCCCCGTCGCTCTCGGCGTCGATGAGGATGGCAAGCAGAAATTCCAGAGCGCGAGCGCTTGGCTCGACCAGAACCGCGCCGTTGAGCAAATGACTTGGTCTCCCGGTGATCCGATGCTGGTTGATGGGAGGCTCATTAGTGAAGGCGGTTGGATACGGCGCCCCGGCTGTCGCGTTTTCAACTTGTATCGGCCACCAAACATAGAGCCAGGCAACGCAGCTGAAGCCGACCGTTGGCTGGAGCACGTCTTCAAGGTCTTCGGCGATAGCGATCAGCACATTGTCAAGTGGCTGGCGCATCGGGTGCAGCGGCCACATGAGAAGATAAACCACGCCCTCGTGCTGAGCGGCCATCAGGGTATAGGGAAGGACACGTTGCTGGAGCCGGTGAAGCACGCCGTTGGACCGTGGAACTTTGCCGAGGTGTCGCCCCAGCACATGCTGGGCCGCTTCAATGGATTCCTGAAGTCCGTGATCCTGCGTGTCAGCGAGGCGCGCGATCTCGGTGATACAGATCGTTTCGCGTTCTACGACCATATGAAGGCATACACCGCCGCCCCGCCAGACGTACTGCGTGTGGACGAAAAGCATCTGAGGGAATACGCCATCCTAAACGTCGCCGGCGTCATCATCACGACCAACCACCTCATGGACGGCATCTACCTGCCGGCTGATGATCGCCGCCATTTCGTCGCATGGTCTGACCTCACGAAGGAAGACTTCGTCACGAGCTACTGGCGCGACCTTTGGGCGTGGTTCGGCAAGGGTGGCATCCGCCACGTCGCCGCCTATCTCGCCGAACTCGACCTCACAGGCTTCGACCCGAAGGCACCCCCGCCGAAGACCGATGCGTTCTGGAGCATCGTGGATAGCAACCGAGCGCCCGAGGACGCAGAGCTGGCGGACGTTCTCGACGCACTAAATAACCCGCCCGTGACGACGTTGGATCGGATCAAGGGAAAGGCTCTCGGCGACTTCCATGACTGGCTGGCCGACCGCAAGAACCGGCGCGCCATCCCTCATCGCCTTGAGCGCTGTGGCTATGTTCCAGTTCGCAATGACACCCGCGAGGATGGCCTCTGGATCGTACGCAAGGTCCGGAAGGTAATCTATGCTCGGAAAGATATGTCACTTCGAGATCGTCTGAGCGCCGCCCGGAACCTTGCCGAGCAGTGAGAGCAGCAAAAGCAGTGAAATATCATTATCGCCATAAACCCCGCCATGTGCCACTTCCTTTGCAAAAAGCGCGCGCGCGAGGGAGGGGCCCGTGGGAGATAGAGGAAATTTCACTGCCTTCACTGTCGGCACTGCTCGACGAGCAGGGCCAAGCGCACAGCAGCGAGCATCGGTGATGCTCGGGCACGCACCACTTGGCCGCAGCGATTCTCCAGGGGCCCTGCGGGCGCGCAGGGCTCGGGCACGCCGCCGCGCAGGATACAAAATGCTGCATCTCTTGGTGAACGAACGCCGGTTTGCTGCAGCTCTGCGCGCAAGGGATCAGCTCGAAGGCGCCGGCGCAACCGAAGACCTTGGAACGGCAGCCAGTGATGTGCTGTCCAGTTTCTGTGATCGCTGGATCGGGAAAGAAAAACCGCGCGCGTGACGGCCCGTAACCCCGGTGAGGTACTATGGTCGCCACATGCTGACAAGAGCACTTGTACCGGAGGATTTTCAGCGGAACGCGCAACTTGAACGCCGCTCCTGGCATCGAGCCGTGACCGCATGCGCGCTCGCGAGGGCTCAGCGCTGCGATCCCGAGACAATCATGATGGCTGCGTGGCCGACGGATGACCGTGCTGCGCTGATCCCCAAAAGCGGAAATCGCGCACGACCAAAGCCAGAATGCCACGGCGGGCAACGAGGCACAGGGCTGAGAAGCAAGTAGCCCGCACGAGCCAACGGGTCGCGCGAATGCGCGCCCGATGGCTCGTCCGCGCTACGCTTGCTGATCAATGGAGGCGGCGCGCCCAGCACAACAGCCACTCCGGCTTCACGTCGAGCGCATGACACAGCTTTATCAGCTCGATCGGGTACATCCGCGCGCGCCCGCGCTCCCAGCTCACAATCTGTTCCACACTGTAGCCTGTCAGTTCAGCTCGCCGATCCGTTGCTGCTTGAGCGCACATTCAGGTTCCGCCTGTCTCATATCTGCCGCACATCGCTCGAACGTGACCGGCCTGCCGCACTGTGGGCGCATTCGGGCATTCATGCTCACGGAGTGGCTGAGGGGCGCGCGGCTGGCTGCCCTGATTTCTCCAACGAACAGGAATAAATACTGTGATGAAGATCGTGATTGTAGCGGGTGCGACGCTTGCTCTGGTGACCGCGGCTGGCGCTGCCGACATCCCGCGCCCACAGCCCGTCTATCAGCAGGCCCAGTTCGGCAAGATGCCGATTGGCAAGACCCCAATCGGGAAGACCCCGATCGGAAAGACGCCCGTCGCGGCGCGGCCCTATGCGCGGTATTGACCAGGATCCTCGTTGATCCTGAGCTTTATCTTCGACAGTTGAGGGGCGAACCGTGGCAAACAGGCCGAAGAGATCAGGACTATGCTTGCTTGCAGGACTCGCGGTCCTGCTCCAGTGCGGAATCCATCCTGCTTCAGCACGCGAGATTGACATTCTCGCGGGCCTGGAACGTCTCATTTCCCCCCAACAGGAAGTCGACAAGCGCGCCGCCAACGCGAGCGCGCTTGTTTCCGGTGAAACGTCGACCCGAAAGCCAGCATCGGGATCAGCAAAGGGCCCGTACTATGTCGACTTCAGAGCCAGAACGGCGGCGAGCTGGGGACATGCTTTCGTCTGGTTCGGGAAGACAAGCGAGCGCGCCGTCGAAGTCGCGGGCCTTACCCCGGCGGGAGACACCGTGCCTTATGTGCTTGGTCATCTGACCTGGGTGCCGTCCGAGACCAAGGCAAGCTATGGCGATCTGGATCCGCAGTACCTGACCGCCAGCTACCGCGTTTACTTGAATGAGCCCGACGCAAAGAGGGTTTTCGCCTACATCAAGAAATTGCAGGAAAGTTCGCCGGTCTGGAACGCCGAAACAACCAATTGCACTTCGTTTATCGGCAGCATCGCAGAATTCATGGGATTGAAAGTCCCTCACCGCTGGCAGCGTCCCGAGAACTACGTCAACAGTCTCAAGGCGATGAATGACGGGCGCCAGATGATCCGCCTGTCGTCAGAGCAATAGCTCGCGTTCGTCACTGTCCCCTGAAGGATGAGCTTCGCGTCGCCCGCGACCTGAGATGCCGGCGCGTAGGATGGGTGGAGCGAAGCGATACCCATCAGCTGCGGTGCGTAAACCCGATGGGTTTCGCTTCGAGGCTGAGCAAGTAGCCCGCATGAGCCAACGGGTCGCGCGAATGCGCGCCCCGTTGGCTCATCCGGGCTACGCTTGCTGATCAATGGAGGCGGCGCTCCCAGCACAGCAGCCACTCCGGCTTCACGTCGAGCGCATGACACAGCTTTATCAGCTCGATCGGGTACATCCGCGCGCGCCCGCGCTCCCAGCTCACAATCTGTTCCACACTGTAGCCTGTCAGTTCAGCAAGCTCGCTGCGATTCATGTGGGCCTTGGCCATCGCACGCGTCAGGCGCTCGCCGATGCGTTGCTGCTTGGCAGCGTAATTCTCGTGAGGCATCGTCGCGCCTCCCTTGTCCAACTGTAGCCTACACCAAATGTCAGGAGACGGCAGCCTTTTCCCGCGCCAAAGGATGCGCGCCCCATGGGATGAGGCAAAGGCGCTGCAGCGGCCGTTGCCGGACAATGCAATCAGGATCGTCGCGCGAGGAGCAGACAACGAAGACAAGGCCGCCGCATGAAATTGCTCATCGGGCTTTGACCGCCGCGCAGAACTGTTCCGTGACCGCTGTCGTTTCCTCGGTGACGTTCCAGCCGTTCGTCTCGGCGTTTTCTTTTGCCAACTTTTGCTCGTTCTGAAGCATCTTCTTGATGAGCGCGTACGGTTTCCAGTCGGCCCTGGACAGCTTGACGGGGGGCGCACCGCAGACGTTGTGGGCAATCGCTTTCTGCACACTTGTGCTGACCTCGCTCATGTGGCCCTCGACCACGGCGGTAAAGCGCGCCTTGGCGTATTGGCTGTTGGCTGCGATGAAGTCCCTGCAAAAGGCGACCCGTTGACCTGCATCGCGGGCCTTGATGTAGGCCGTTTGCGTTTCGTAGTGCACGCGGTAGGCGAGTTTGTTGGCGTTCGGGTCAGACTTCACCGCTTCGAACATGGCGCGATGGTCACCCGAGGTGTCGTCACTGATCCTGAGGTCACATACTTTGGCCAGGGAGGCGACCGGAACGTAAGCCCGCACCTGGGCTTCCAGGGCGTCGTTGGCGTGCGCTACTGGCGCGAACAGGCTGGTGGCGATTGCGAAAGGAGCGAGACAGCGCTTCATTGGCGATACACTCCAGATCACCGGACCGGAAGCGGTGGCGGGGTTAGGGTCGCGGTGGTCCACCACACGCACCAGCGCGGCGCCCCAGCCGCGAAGCGTCCAGCCCGGAAAACGGGTTGAGCAACTTACTGCGCGAATTCATTGGGCGGCAGGAGAGCCGCAACATTGATCTGGATCATGCCGTTCTACATCCAGGACCGGGTCGTCGGTCGTGCCCATCGATACCGCGCCGCGACTCGCCATCCCGCCCCCTGGAGCCGCGGTCCGGCAGGCAACCCATTTACCCTGCGAGCACCAGATCGCTCGCCTTCTCGGCCAGCGCAATTGTGGCGACGTTGGTCATTGCCTGCGGGATTCCGGGGAAGACTGACGCGCCGATGACACGCAGCAAGTAGCCCGCGTGAGCGCAGCGACATGCGGGGACGAACCACAATCCGGATATCGCTGCAGTCATCCGGGCTACGCTTGCTGCCTGAAGAAACCCCGTTTCGAACCAGATCTGCCGCCGTACCGACCAATCAAAGCACCCGAGAGGACGCCCCTGGCGAGGATGCGATGAAACTGCAGAAAGTCCTTTTCAGCTTCGAGGGCCGGATCGGCCGCGGCACCTATTGGCTGGCGATCCTCGCCTTGATGGTCGCAGTGCTGGTCTTGACCTTCGCGCCCTTTCTCCTCGACAGCGAAGCGGCGGCCGTCCTGTTGCTCGCCTTGGCCTCGCAATTCATATGGCTCTTGAGCCTGTGGCCGATACTGGCCGTGGGAGCCAAGCGATTGCACGACCGCAACAAGAACGGCTGGTGGCTGCTGGTTTTCTGGCTGTTCCCCTTCGCCCTGGTTTGTGGCGGCTTCAGCATCATCTTCTTTGACGACCCCAGAACCGGCCGGAGCGGAGATTTCTCGACCGGCTCGATCCTGATTTTTGCGAGCCTTCTGCCCGCACTATGGGGCATCGTCGAGCTCGGCATTCTGCCGGGCACCAAGGGGCCGAACCTCTACGGCGCCGACCCGGCGCAACAGCCGGCTTGAAAACCGCTATGAGTCCTGCGCCGGAATTACGGCCGGCTATCCTTGAGGGCTGCGGCCACGCGAAAAATCTCAGCGCGTGGAATCTCATTTGACGTGGGAGCTGATGATCTCGGACCGCTTCCGAGTGGAAAGCCGGATCACGTGACAACGCTGGACCGCCAATCGGCAGGCTCTAATATCCGCGGCGCTGTCGTTCCCGTTCCCTCTCCCGAATTCGCATGTCGTAGACGCGACTGTCGCGTTCAAGTTTGTATCGTTGCGAAGCCGCGTCACGGTCCCTCATGGAGCTTTCGATACGATTATTTGCGACCTCGGAGCGGAATTTTGCCGCGTCGTATTCTCGCTTGGCGGCAAGCGCCTTGACGTTCGCCGAGGCTTCTTTCGCTTTCAACTCGTTCATCCAGTCATCAACGTAAGTCCGAGCCGAGTTTGAACCAACGGTCTGCTTGATAGGTGGTGGATCGGCATGATTGAACAAAGTCGGGTTCGCGGCCCTTGCTGCAGCTATTTTGGCCACTTCTTCCTTGCAATTGGGGAGAGCCCCGGCCAGGTGGCATCCGTCGTTGACGGCTGGAGAAGCCAGGCCTTGCTGCGCCGATGCACTTGCCGTTTTGGCACCTTCGGCAGGCGCACGGGCTCGGCTGTCGAGCGCCACCGCAGCAAAAAACGTTGCGCTGCAAGTTGCAACGACCATCAAGGCCATTCGCCGGCTGTGAATTTTTAGAAATCGAAGCGGAACAGCTACCGCGATCAAGCCAACCAGAATTCCGAGAAGCGACAATAGGCCGACAAAGGCATTCATTTCGTGTGCCCCCTGCTCTTGCTCGATCCTTAGCTGAGGTGCTTGAAACGGCGGTTAGTTCATTAGATAAACATCTAATGGTTGCACTAATAGTGCGTGCACAATCCACGGGCGTCGCCTTCCGCGACCGGGTCGAGCCAGCGGCAAGTCCGCGGGTGTCCACTATGCCGCGTTTCATTGCTCATGATGATTAGGCCGCACAGCGGCGGTCTCACCATGTGAAACCGCCCGCGGCTTTCATCCTTCGCGACGCGCGCTGCGCGGCCACCAGCGTGAGGGTTTGACGGCCACGACGCAGTCAACGGCAGCGGTCACGTCCGTTTCGGCCAGATGAAATGCGCCAGTTCGCGAACGCGCTAGCGAACTCTGAGGATTGCCTTGGCCTGTTCCAGAACGACTTCAGCCTTGCCGTGCTGTCCGGCACTGTGGAACGCCTCGCCTTCATTGCGCAGCTTGATGACCTGCGCTCGCTGTGCCGGTGTAATTTTTGCCGTCGGCAGCGCCGCATTGATTTTCTGGACATCCTGCGGATGCTTTGATTGAGCCATTGCAACGTTCGTCAACGCGACCAACGCGATTGCGATCAACATTCCAAATCTCAATGTCGCCTCCCCATGAAATTGTTTAGGTCACGTTTTTGATAATCACGGAGGCTATGGCAAAAGCCGAATGAGGGCAACGAAACGCGGCGGCTATCCCCGGAGACGCCGCAGCAAGCAAGGGGGATCCGCTTACCATCAGCGTCTTTGCGTTACCGCTCCCGATGCGGCGAGACGGACTCAGGAGGCAGGCTGCGCGGTGACAGTGCCCTTATATGCGCCTCGCCAGCAACCTTGGCTTGACGCCGAATCTGGCGAAATTGACCATGCCGGACATTGACGGTCTCACAATTAAGGATGAGGCTCCCGGGTGTAGGCACCAACGGAAGGCTGCGATCATGTCCAGGACGCTGTCGTCATTCGTCGCGTTGTTGTGCCTCCTTCTTGGCCCGACCGTCAGTGCGCAGACCAAGGCTGACGACGATTTCAGGGTCACGTTGCTCGGCACTGGCACGCCTATCCCCGATCCGGATCGGTTCGGCCCAAGCACACTGGTAGAAGCGGGAAATCAGAAACTGCTTTTTGACGCAGGGCGCGGCGTGCCTATCCGCTTGCGGCAACTTAAGGTGCCGCTGGGCAACATCGATGCGCTCTTCCTTACCCATTTTCATTCGGACCACACGGCGGGGATCCCCGATCTCTGGCTCACGGGGTGGTTGGGGTTCAACCGGAAGAAGCCATTCCGGGTGATTGGCCCGGTCGGCGCCAAGGCGCTGATGGCCAACCTTGAAAAAGCCTACGCGCTCGACATCAAAATCCGGCTGGAGGACGAAAAACTGCCGCTCGAGGGCGTCGCAACGGCCGCCGAGGAATTCGAGCAGGACGGCGTCGTCTATGACAAGGATGGCGTCAAAGTGATTGCATTCACGGTCGATCACGGGGCGGCGATCAAGCCTGCCGTCGGCTATCGCATCGAATACAAGGGCCGCGCGGTGGTGATTTCGGGCGACACCCGTTACGACCAAAACGTCATAAAGTATGGCGCCGGCGTTGACCTGCTGATTCACGAGGTCTGCATCGCACGACCTGAATTGCTGTCAAATATTTACATCCAGCGCGTCGTCGCCCACCACACCAGTGCCCGGGAAGCTGGCCAGGTGTTTTCCTTGACCAAGCCGAAATTGGCCGCCTATTCGCATCTGGTCTTTCTCGCCAGCGACAGCATTCCTCGGGCGAGCGTTGACGATATCGTGGCAGGAACGCGCGAAACCTATAGTGGCCCGCTGGAGGTTGGTGCGGACCTGATGTCCTTTGAAATTGGCGATACCGTCACGGTGCGCCCACGCAATCCGTAGGCGCTCCGTTCCGAGAGCGAGTGACCCTAACCTTGGGCGCCGATCGCCAGTAGCCGTGATGGAATGTACGCGACATCAATGCTGATGCCGTCGCCGTTGAGAGGGTTCGCGGTGTAGACCGCGGACACGGACAGCTCCAATGGGCTCGCGATCGACAGAATGGCGATGGTGAGCGGGGCCTCTCCGCTCGGGGCCGGCAGCATCTCCGCGATGCGGCAACAATCGTCCATCGTCGCCGCCAGCGGCGGAAGGATGATGGTCTCGACCTGGCGTTTTGGAAGCGTAAGGGGGTTCGTGACGTCCGGCTCACGCGCAAGAACGGCGCCCATGTGGATCAACGGTTGAACGAACTTCAGAACCGGCGCCTGAACAAGATTGAAATTCTGAATGTTGACCTCGGTCGCGTACAGGCCCGGCCGGGTGCCGGCGACACAGCAACAGTTTTCCCCGGTCTGTTTGCCGCACACGATCTTCACGCTGTAGGTGAACAAGCCCCGCTCCGCGGCGGCGGCATGCATTTCGCGCAGATTATCGAGAAGCGGATGAGTCTGGCGGTCGGCGTTTGCGTGGGTTTGGTTCGTAGCCATTCGACCTCCGAAGAGTTTGAGGGTTGAGCAGTACGAGCATCATGATCCATTCAACCCACGAGTGTATGAGTTGGCTCACACGCCGACAGAGATGACTTCACGAAATCGGCACTGTGCGGAGAGTCGTCGAACCATGAAATCATGGCGCACGTGGAGCGCATCATCCATCGGCCCGCTATCGGGTGACGGTCATCAGTTTCCATCAAAATGCAATTGAGCCATTCACCAGAAATCGAAATGCGCAAGCCTGCGTTTTGTCTGCGCGAAGAAATCGACGAATGACATTGCGCAGGAAGTTCGCGGAAGACGGACGACTGAATGCGTATGGCGTGGGCGGACGTAAAGTACCAACGCTCTCGGGATCGCATCGAGGCTTGTTACGGCGCGCCATTGATTTGCTTTCGTGCGCCACGAGCGAGCTCCGCCAAATCCAACCTAGGCTGGCGACGGGACGAGCTCAGTGATGAAAGCAGCAGTTGCTCAAACAGTGAACTCGTTCACAGCCACTTGCGCTCTTCCGGTACATAACGTGCGTGCGGAGGGCACACGCTATGACCCAACCTGCAAAACGCATACCCACATGGCTCACGATTGACGTGCTGGTGATCGTCATATCGCTGGCGATTATCGGGATAGGGATAGGAATCGGGATTGCTCCCTAGGCCATGAATCTGAACCGGACCCGACCGCCATGCCGCCAGCGCCGGACCATTTCGACCCGCCCGTCGCCGGCGGTTTGCTGACCATAGCCGGCAAGCGGCGTCCTCTCGCGGGCCGCTCAGCCTCCCGGCCGTGAGGCTTGCCGGCGGTCATTCGCGCATCGGCTTGCTGCATTCTCCTTTTGTCGAACAGTATTCCTCCGGCGTTGGAAGATCCTGTCACGTCGTGTCATGTGCTACGTGCCGAACTTCCAGTGAGGGCGTATGAGTAGCTTTAGTCGTGCGCAGGCTTTGCTTCAAAGCGCTGCTGAAATGGCCAGGCTGATTGTTGAACTCTGTGATCTTCGAACGCGGGTACAGCGGGCAGAGGCGGGTGCGCTTGCCAGCGGCCATGTCGCCGCGAGAAAGTCGCGCGGCGCTGCTGCCGATTTGAGCCGGCGCGCGGTTGCGGCGAGGGCGAGGCCGCGTCGGGATCGTGCTTCACGTGCCGAAAAGACCCGCCGCCGCTCGGGCAGCCACCGTGCGAATAGATAGATACAAGCCGCGCCCACTCCTTAAGTCGTGCCAGCCGCAACCGGCGGGTAGAACCTGAGATCAACCCTGCCCCGCGCTCACCCCTCCTTCGGCTTCTTCGCCCGCATCTTCATCTCGCGGTACCGCTTGGCGCCGCCCTCGCGATTGTTCTGCGGGCTGCGCTCCACCGCCATCGCATCGTCCGGCACGTCCTTGGTGATGACAGAGCCCGAACCGATATAGGCGCCGTTGCCGATCTTCACCGGCGCCACCAGCGAGGAGTTGGTGCCAACGAACGCGCCCTCGCCGATCGTGGTCTTGTGCTTGAAGAAGCCGTCGTAGTTGCAGGTGATGGTGCCGGCGCCGAGATTGGCATTGGCGCCGACATGGGCGTCGCCGACGTAAGAGAGATGGTTGACCTTGGCGCCCGCCTCGATCGTCGCGGCCTTGGTCTCCACGAAATTACCGATCCGAACGCCCTCGCCGAGCGAGGTGCCGGGGCGCAGGCGCGCATAGGGGCCGACGGAGGCGCCTCTGCCGATCGAGGCCTGCACGATGTGCGAGAACGAATGGATCACCGCGCCGTCGGCGATGCTGACCCCGGGGCCGATCACCACGAACGGCTCGATAGTGACGTCGCTGCCGAAGGTGGTATCGGCTGCGAGATGGACCGTCTCCGGCGCGATCAGCGTCACCCCGGCGTCCAGCGCCGCCTTGCGCAGCCGCGCCTGCATCACCGCTTCCGCCTCGGCGAGCTGGCTCTTGGTGTTGATGCCGCGCACTTCGTCCTCGCTGGTTTCGATCACGACGGCCTCCAATCCCATTTCCCTGACGATAGCGACGGCATCGACCAGATAATACTCGCCCTTGCTGTTGGCGTTGCCGATCCGGTCGAGAATTTCCAGCGCGCGATGGCCGTCGAACGCCATCACGCCGGCATTGCACAGCGTAACCTTGCGCTCTTGTGCCGTCGCATCGGCATGCTCCCGGATCGCCATCAGGCGATCGCGCTCGAGCAGCAGCCGGCCGTAGCCGGTCGGATCGGCGGCACGGAAGCCGAGCACGGCGAGCGCTGCACCCTGCGCCAGCGGCGCGCGCAGCCGCGCAAATGTCTCGGCCGAAATCAGCGGCGTATCGCCGAACGCCACCAGCAGATCGTCGGCGCCGCCGGTGATGGCCGCACGGGCGGCCAGCACGGCATGCGCGGTGCCGAGGCGTTCGGCCTGAACGAACGTCGCCGCATCGGGGCGGATGCGCTTGACCTCCTCAGTGACCGCCTTGTGGTCCGGCCCGATCACCACCGCGAGAGCAGCGCCCGCTCCGTGCGGGGCGGCGTCCAGCACATGCGCCAGCAGCGACTGGCCGGCGATGGGGTGCAACACCTTCGGCAATGAGGACCGCATGCGGGTGCCCTCGCCGGCCGCAAGCACGATAGTCAGGCTGGATCGAGCGGTCATTCTATTCCCTAACGGACAATTCGGATGGCGCCGGGCCGTCTTTAATTGTTTTCCCCCGGAGATCAAACCGAATCGCCGCCCGTAAACCGCCGGATTCAAGTGGGCGGCGCTTTTCCTGTTAATGTTTACCTTGTGATTCGGCAGGGCCTTGAGGAGGGCCGAGGGCGCTTGGCCAAAAAACCAGACCATCTTCCGGACTTCGAGGCGGATGACACCGGTGGCGTGCTGAGCAACCTGTTGGCCGAGGAAGGCGAATTCGACCGCCGCGCGCTGTGGCGGATCGGATCCTGGGGCGTCGGCGCCACGGCCGCGGTGATTCTGGCCGTGATGGCCAACCAGTCGTCGCTCGGGCTCAAGCGCGATCAGGTCGCCGCCGTCGATCTGACCCGACAGGCGCAGCAGATCCAGCTGGTCGCCAGGGAAAGCCAGAACGAGGCGCGGCGGCTTGCCGCCGCCATCGAGACGCTCAACAACGATCGCGACCGGCTGTACACCCGGGTCACCGGCCTGGAACAGGGGCTCGACTCCGTCACCGGGGCGGTAGCCCGCCAGGGTTCCGGTGCGGCTTCGCCGGCTGTTGCACATGCGGAACCGCAGGCCGGCCAAAATCCGCAACCCTCGCCGGCCGTCGCGCCGGTAGCGACCGCGCCAACCACGCCCGCCGCGGACAAATCCATCGCCGCCACCGCCGAGCCCGCGCCATCAGCCGTTTACTCCGGCGCCAAGGATGCAGCGAAAACCGACGCCGCCAAGGCGGAGAGCGCCAGGCTGGAAGCGGCAAAGGCCGAGATGACGAAAGCAGATCTGGCGAAAGCAGATCTGGCGAAAGCAGACTTGGCAAAGGTAGAGGCGGCAAAAGCAGAGGTGGCAAAGGCCGATGCCGTCAAGCCGGAGCCCGCCAAGCCTTCCCCCGCCACGCCCTTGATCGCGGCGCAGTCGATGATGGCCCCGCCCGATCCCGCGGCCAGCAAGCTGGTCGAACCGGGCAAGGCGCCAAACCCGGTCATTTCAGGCCCGATCCCTGACGTCATGGCCTCGGCGGCCGACGCCGAAGCCGACGACGATGCTGCGCCAAAAGTCTCGCTGCGGCGAACCGAGTTCGGGGTCGACCTTGGCACCGCCAATTCACTGAACGGCCTGCGCATGCTGTGGCTCGGGCTGTTGAAATCGAGATCGAACGCCCCGCTGTCGGCATTGCGTCCGATCATCGTCATCAAGGAGAGCAGCAATGGGCTGGGCATGCAGCTTCGCCTGGTCGCCGGTCCCTTGAACGACGCCGGCGCCGCCGCCAGGATCTGCGCCGTCCTGACCGAAAACAAGCGGCCCTGCGAAACCACAATCTTCGACGGCCAACGGCTATCGCTGAAGGCCGATGATCCCTCGCCCGCGGCTGCCAAGCCGACCTATCACCGGCGCGGCATCGCCAAGCGGGCGGCGGTCGTCGAGGAGGTGTCGAAAAAGCCGGAAGTGCCGCCGGCGACAACGCAGGCGACCCTGTCGTCCTTCTTCAACCGGAAAAGCGCGCAATAATCTTTTGACACCAGCGCGTTACGCCGAATTTTTGACATGCTCTGCCAGCATTGGCGACCGCTTGTCCCGGCAACCAATCCCGACCATATTGCCCCCATGAAAAAATCCCCGTTCCGGCTCACCCCCTATCAGGTGCAATTCCTGCTGGTGGTCGGCTTCATCACCGTCGGCTACGCTCTTTATTTGCGCTACCTCGCGGTCGAGTTCTCAACGGTTGCGCTCGCCTGCGACGCCGGTCTGCAAACCATGCTGTGCAAGTCGCGGACGCTTGCGACCTATTTGTTCAAGAATTCGGTGTTCGGCATCGTCGCGCTGATCATTGCGACGCTTCACGTCATGCGGCCGTCGATCGTGCTGCTGACCGGCGGGCTGATCGCGGCGGGACTGGGGATCGTGCTCTACAATATCGTGCTGTCGGGACTTGCGGTCGGCCTGCTCATTTTGGGATTTGCACGGCCCGCGCCCGCCACAGCGTGAGCGCCAGCAGCACATAGACCGCGCAGGTCCACATCGACTGCCAGTTCTGGTTGCCCTCGTTGATGCCGGTGAACAGCGCGGCTGCCACCAGCAGGCCGGCAAACGCAGATTCGGCGATCGGGCGCACGCCCTCTTTCGGCCGGTTCAGCAGCATCAGGGCTGCGAACGGCACCACCGCCATGGTCAATGAGGCGAACGGAAAATCGCGGTAGCGCGGGTCGAACGTAAAGCCGAGCGCGGTTCCCGCCGCAATCAACGTGGTGACGACCAGCACGAGACCCAGCAGCACCCCGTTGGTGCGGTAATCGCGCGGTCCGAGCAGTTCGAGGAATGTCGGCAGCGGCCGTCCCGACATCGCAGCGTTCGCGCACAGCAGGGGCGACGCGATCGCCGCCGCCAGCAGCGCCCCCCATTGCAGCCAACCGCCAACGCCGTAGCTCTCGTAATACATCTTGTCCGCGGCGATCCCGAGCAGCATGCCGGCGGTTGTCGCCGACGTCCCGACCGCGACCCACGCGGCCAGCCGCGGCTTCCACGGCCGCCGCCGCAGCGTCAGCCAGCCCGCCAGGAAGACCAAGGCGCTCAGCGCCATCCCGCATCCCATCTGCAGCTTCCAGGCCGGATAATTGCTGATCGGCTCGCCGGGCGGATATTTCACCGCGCGCTGCGCGTCATCGATCATGCCCCAATAGCCGCCGACGGTGCCCTCGAGCTGGCGCTTCCACGGCTGGTCGTAGGCCTCGATCAAATTGACCCGAAACTTTTCCCGCTTTGCGAGGTCGAGGATTTCGGACACGACGCGCGCCTGGTTGGTGCGCGACGGCAGCGCGCCTTCGCGCATCCGCCCGGCACTCGGCCAGCCGGTTTCGCCGATCAGGATTTCCTTGTTGGGAAACGCCACCGCCATCCGCTTGCGGATATCGTCGACGTGGCCGGCGGCGAATTTCGCGCGCACCGGGATGTCTTCCCAGTAAGGCAGGATGTGGATCGTGACGAAGTCGACGGCGTCATAGACCTCGCGGTTGCGCAGCCAGAATTCCCAGACATCGGCATAGGTCACGGGCACCGTGACCCGCGACTTGACCGAGCGGATGTTGGCCGCGAGATCCGACGTCGTCATCTCGCCGCGCAGCAGCACCTCGTTGCCGACCACCAGCGCGGTAATGACGCCCGGGTGCTCCTTGGTCAGTTCGACCGCGATCGCCATCTGGGCGAGGTTCTTGATCCGGTTGCTGGAGAGCCAGATGCCCTGGATCACCTTCAGCCCGACCTTGGCGGCCAGGGCCGGTACTTGGTCGAGCCCGTTCTCGATCGAATAAGTCCGGACGCAGTCGGTGATCTTGGCAAGCTGCGCCAGATCCTGCGCGATCTGTTCAGGCGAGATCTGCGTGGTCGGGACCAGGGGCGTCTGGGTGCCACGGAACGGCGCGTAGGAAACGCATTGCAGCTTTGCGTTGGGATCGATCGGCGCGCGCGCCAGCGTAATCGGCGTGGCCAGCCACCACCAAAGAGCCGCGATCATACCTAGCGATGAAAGGAGAAGCGCCAGCGGCGTACGAAAAGAAATCGGTTCCATCCTCCGGGCGGGGACCGTCGATTACCCGTTCATCGGCGTCCTGCCAAGATGTACGGTACCCCTATTCCGCCGCGTCGCCTGCGGCAGTTTTACCACCACCATGATAAAGTTGTGACTTTGCTGGACAAAATCCGAAATACCCGTCATTTGAATCGCTGAGCGTGTCCGCCGTATTGGAGACCAATTTGGCGGCAACAAGCCAGACCATCACACCGGCCGCGGGCGGCTGAAACTAATCGGGGAATGTATGCGTCGACGGGTGCGTGATCCAAGAGTTGCGGTTTTGCGGGGTTTCGCCGCTGCCGGCCTGGCCCTCCTGATCGGATCGGCTGGCGCGTTTGCCCAGAGTGGCACCCCGGCCCCCCAGGATCAGTCCGGCAAGCCGGCCGCCAATGCCGCCGACGCCAACAAGGACAACCAGCGCAAGTCCGACGAATTCGTCGAGGCGGCCCAGGCCATCAACGGCCCGGGTGGAAACCCCGAATGCGTCTGGCTCGGCCGCCGGGTGGTTCGCCTGATGTGGCGGGACGACCTGGATACCGCGTTCCGGCACCTCGATCTCTACGACCGGTTCGGCTGCCCTGGCGGCCATGTCCAGGCGGCCTTCCGCTGCCTGACCCGCTTCGGCGGACAGATCGATCCCAAGGTGGCCGAAACCCTCGACAGCCGCATCCACGTCTGCTGGATCAACCCGGGCGCCCAACCCCAGGCTGCGGCGGCGGCCAACCCGGCGCCAGCGGCGGCCCCTGCGACCGCCGGCAATGCATCGCCGGCGCCGCTCGCCTCGCCCTCACCGGCTCCCGGCGCAGCACCTGCCCCCCCGGCGAAATAGACGTCCGGCATTCAGGCTGCGTTCAGCGGAACGTTCCTAATGATGCGGCGTTTGGATTGGCCGCGCCCTGGAAACGCTGTCCTTAAAAAAGTCACGGCGTCATTCCAGTTGTGAAATCGCAGGGCAGGACTATCCTTAAGATGCCGCCGTGTCGGTCGAACCTAGGGGACAGGTTCGCTTCCCATAAATAAAATGCAGCCCCGTATGGTTTAGCCCTCGATGCGTGCCGTCGTTGCCGTTCTGCTGTTCGTAACCGCAGCTCACGCCGGGCTGTGGGGCCTGTTTCAGGAAAAGCAGGCGGCACCCGACTTCCGGGGCATTTTGCCGAGCGTCTCCTACACGCCGTTTGAACCCGGCCACGTCGTAATCGAAGGCATCGACTCCGAAAAAGTTCGCGCCGATCTGAAGAAGTTCTCCACCCTGACGCGGGCCGTTCGTCTGTACTCCTCGTCGGAAGGCAGCGAATTGGTACCGCCAATTGCCGCGGAATTCGGCATGAAGGTCACCCTGGGCGCTTGGATCAATAAAGATTCGGATCGCAATGACCGCGAAATCGAGGCCGCGATCAGCTTGGCCAAGCACAACAACAACGTGAACGGAATCGTAGTCGGCAACGAGACCATTCTCACCGGCCTGCAAAAAGTCGATGAGCTGATCGAGAAGATCAAGAGGGTCAAGAAATCCGTCAACGTTCCCGTCACGACCGGGGATGTCTGGAACACTTGGCGCGACAATCCGGACCTGGCGTCCAATGTCGATTTTATCGCCGCCCACGTGCTGCCCTACTGGGAAAACTTCACGGACAAGCAGGCTGTGGATCAGGCCGTCGATCGCTATCAGCTCTTGCGCAACCAATTTTCCGGCAAGCGGATCATGATCGCTGAATTCGGCTGGCCGAGCGCTGGCTATAATTTGGCGAATGCTGATCCCGGCCCGTTTGAGCAGGCCTCCGTGCTGCGCAATTTCGTCACCCGCGCCGAAGCGATGGGTATGGAATACAACATCGTCGAGGCGGTCGATCAGCCCTGGAAAACCTTCGAAGGTGGCGTCGGACCCTACTGGGGCATTCTCGATGCATCTCGCGAACCGAAATTCGCCTGGACCGGGCCGATCGTGAACGAGAACTACTGGAAGCTCGCCGCGATCGCGCTGTTGGTCGGCATCCTGATGTCGCTGCCGATCCTGCGGTTGGAGCAGCCGACCCCGATGCAGGCCTTCATGCTCTCGGCCGCGGCCAATGGCGTCGGCGCCTGGACCTCGACCGTGTTCGCTTTTTGGGCCGGGCACTATTTCGTGTTCGGCTCGGCCTTCGCGCTGACGCTCGGCCTGATCCTGCTGGTGCCGCTGATCCTGATCGCGATGGCCCGGATCGACGAAATCGCAGCCGTTGCGTTTGGTGTCGGCCCTCGCCGGCTGATCGCCAAGACCGCGACGCTGGCGCCCGCCACGATCGGCGAAGGCGTCACCTTCCCGAAAGTGTCGATCCATATCCCCGCTTATTTCGAGCCGGTCGAGATGCTCAAGCAGACGCTCGATGCGGTCTCAAAGCTCGACTATCCCAACTTCGAATGCGTCTGCATCATCAACAACACGCCCGATCCGGAGTTCTGGCAACCGATCCAGGACCACTGCCGCACGCTCGGCGAACGCTTCAAGTTCATCAATGCCGAGAAGGTGCAGGGCTTCAAGGCCGGCGCGCTACGCATCGCCATGGAGCGCACCGCCGTGGACGCCGAGATCATCGGCATCATCGACGCCGACTATGTCGTGCATCCGGACTGGCTGAAGGATCTGGTTCCTGTGTTCGCCGACCCGCGCGTCGGCCTGGTGCAGGCGCCGCAGGAGCATCGCGACGGCGACCGCTCGCTGATGCACTACATCATGAACGGCGAATATGCCGGGTTCTTCGACATCGGCATGGTTCAGCGCAACGAGCATAACGCCATCATCGTGCATGGCACGATGTGCCTGCTCCGCCGCGCGGCGATGGACATGGCCGGCGGCTGGTCCAGCGACACCATCTGCGAGGACACCGATCTCGGCCTGACCATCCAGCAGCAGGGCTGGCTGACGCACTACACCAACGTGCGCTATGGCGAGGGCCTGCTGCCCGACACCTACGAGGCGTTCAAGAAGCAGCGTCACCGCTGGGCCTATGGCGGTCTCCAGATCGTCAAGAAGCACTGGCGGCGCTTCCTGCCCGGCGCAAGCCGGTTGTCGCCGGACCAGCGCCGCGAATTCTCGCTGGGCTGGCTGAACTGGCTGGGAGCCGAAAGCCTCGGCGTGGTGGTCGCGATCCTCAACCTGATCTGGGTGCCGATCGTGGCGTTTGCCGACATCGCGGTTCCGGACAAGATCCTGACGCTGCCGATCATCGCCTCCTTTATCGTCTCGCTGGCGCACTTCCTCGCGCTCTATCGCCTTCGGGTAAAGATCAAGGCCGGCCAGATGCTCGGCGCCATGATCGCGGCCATGAGTGTGCAATGGACGGTGTCGCGCGCGGTGGCGCAGGGCCTTATCACCGAGCATATCGCCTTCGCCCGGACCTCCAAGGGCGGGTTGTCGCGCATGTCGATCGAATTCCAGGCGTTCTGGGAAGCCGTGATCGGCGTGCTGCTGCTGGTCGGCGCCACGGTGCTGGTCGTGACGAACGGCTACAAGCAGGTGCGCGAGATCTACATCTTCGCGGGTGTACTGGTGCTGCAAAGCCTGCCGTTCCTCGCGGCGGTTGCGATCGCGCTGTTGGAAAACTCCCGCACCAATTCCTTCGCCTTCTGGCGCAACAGCGCGGTGCGGACGGCGGAACTGATCGGCCTGCGCCCGGTCCGCCTGCCGACGGTCAGCAACCAGTCGCAGCCGGTGGCATCCGAAATCCGCCGCGAGGCCAACTGACGCGTGGATGAAGCGGCCCGGTCCGCTTCAACAAGCCTCGCTAAGCGCCACGGGTACAAGGACAATTTGGGTTGCGCACGTGCCGCTTTTGTCGCGCCGGCACTATTGACCCGCAGGGGCCCGCCCCCTACACAGCGCGGCAAGTGAGCGCGTAGCTCAGGCGGTAGAGCACGTGACTTTTAATCATGGGGTCGTGGGTTCGAGTCCCACCGCGCTCACCAAGCAAAATCAAAGACTTAAGACCGGAAAACCTCTTCTGAAAAGGAAGAGGTTTTTCTTGTGCACACACCCTGCACACCGATGGAGGTGCGTCATGGATGACGCCGATACCATCGGACTCGCCGTACTGTTTATCGCCGTCGTGACATTGCTGGGATTGGCTGCTCTGTTCGCAGCAGCCGTTTCAATCTCGGCGAAGGTCAACAAGCTCGGCAGCAGCATCGATTAGCCGACGCCGTAGGGCTTGTTCAGGAAGTAGTCCCGGTTTCCTAGCGCCTTCTCGGCGTACTGATCTATCGCTACCGAGATCGCCTGGACGTGCTGATAACAGTGTCCCTCACGCGTAGCCCGTTGCCGCAGTTCGGCTAAGGCCGTAAGCCAAGGCGAGTTGTCCGCCTTCTCGTCGTGCCAATTGAGCGGATCCGGCATCCATATCGCTCCTTCATTGCTCTCTGGATTGTCCGAACGAGTCCCTCAGCACGGCGCCCGAGCTGGTCGTAGAGCCGAAGCCGCCTGAAGAGGATCTCGATTTCACGGTCGCTTGGCATCATGCGGCCAGGCCAATAGTACAAAACATGAACAAGATGACAAGCCGCTAGGAATAGCCTGTGCTGGGGCAGCACACCCCAGATCATTGCCTGAGTACGTTTATTGCCCTGGTCGACCCGTTTTGAAGATCCCATAATTTTGCCCGATGGCCGGCAGCTGATCACGCTGAAGGAAGCAGCTGACTACGTCACCGGGTTGCCCAAGACGGAATCTGACTTGGCGCAGTGGCAAGTCGCGATCGAGGCGCTGATGCTGTGCAGCCGTGGCGGACACGTGATGCTGGCGCGCATCGCATTCATGAAGGCGCATAATCGTAACGTCGTGGTTGCGTTCAATCCCGACGCCGCCAAGAAGCATCACTGGGGCAAACGAAAGCTGAAGCGAGAAGAATGAGGCTTGGGGCCAGGATAGGAACGGTTGCGGCATCAGGGAGTCCTATGTTGGCTTCCGGTCCAGCCCCCAAAGCCTCTCCCGGAAGTAAGCGGTCCCAGTGCGTACCCGTCCCACAAGCTGGGACCGCTTTTCATTCTGGTGTCAGATAGGACCCCCGATGACTGTGTTCATCTACGTGGATACGAGCAAGCAAGTCGGGGACCGCGATCACCTCAAGGTCTTCGCGAACGCCGACGCCGCGGAAACCTGGTTTGCGGAAAACGATCCCGAAGGTGTGGCCTTTGAGTATGAGGTTCTGGAGTGAAAGACACCGCCTCAGTCGGCGGCCTTACGTCCCAGTCTTCCGTTCAAGCATCGCCAGCTCGACTTGATCGGCGAGCACTGTGAGGTGGCCGGCCAGCCTGTCAAACAACTCCCGCTTGGCGGGGTCCGTGGCCAGATCGCGGATCAGAGCGCATTCAGCGGCGTCTGTCCGGAGCTTCTCGACCTGCGCCAAATAGTCCTTCACGACGGGACCCGGTACCTTGGCATTACCTGATTTTCAATCCGGGAATGCGCGGAGTCAACCCGAACGATGGTGCAAGGTGAATCTGGAATGAACCGCATCGGCCGGCGCATGGCGGTCGTTTGGCGGGTGCTTGGGTCGCTGTAGGCCAGTGAGACGACCCCGGCGTGGGGCAGGTATTGCACCGGAGCCGTCCCATCTCGCGCTGGCATGCCTTCCTATCGGGATAAAATGGCAAAACCGTGCGTCCAAATCTGTCAGTACGGTGTCGTAATAAGCGGGCACGAAAAAGCCGCCGCTGGGTTGAGACAGCGACGGCTCTAACGCAACACCTCGCGAGAGATGATCTCGGCGATTGCTTTGACCGTACGGACCCTCCTCGAACCATTTCTCCGCGGCGTCCTGGCTCCCGTGATATGCTTAGCGGGAAGCATGGAGGGCTGGCATTATGGAACGACCCGGAAGGCGTGGCGTTCGAATATGAAGTGGTGGAATGAAAGAGGCCGCCAACTGACGCGGCGACCCTTTACCGCTCTTGCTCGGCATTAATGCGAATGACGTACAGGCGATTGGCAAATTCGTCCGTCACTTCCATACGCCACTCCTTGCCAGGCTGCAGTTTGCCATCGATGTCTCGGATGATCTGCCCGGCGGTAACTATCGCCTCTTCCCATGCTGCGTGCTTATCAGGAAGATCTTCTCCTTCGTGATCGACCTCGGCTCGCTCATAGTAGACGTGGAAAAAGTACTTTGGCATGCGCTATTTCGGGCTTCTGAGACCCGGCGACGCAAGCCATTCATTCAGATGGGAGGCGGTGTCGAGCTGCCTGATCTTTTTGATTAGCTGCTGCATTTGAAACCCAGGTTTCAGCTTGGCGACTTGCGCTTCCAGCTTGGCCTTCTCGGCAGCAATATTTTCTTCACATGTGTGCGGAACGGATCGTCAGCGAAGCGGCATGATACTACCTCAATGCTTACGGGTCCTGGACCGTTTTGCAAGTTCCGATTCTAATATGCAGACGGCCCGCCGTCAGTTCCAAAGTGAACACAAAACGCCTTCCAGCAGGGAAAGAGGGTGCACCATGCGTGAAGGAACGTGCGGTTTCCCGGTCGGTTGATGGAGCATGGAGCGCGCTCTCATCTTGGAAACCGTCGCCTTGATCGCCGTCGCTGCGGTCGTGCTGTACGTGATGTTCGGACCGAATTGAACTGCCCGAGAGCGCTAGCCGACGCCGTAGGGCTTGGGGCCGCCATCGGGCGCGAAACCAACGACGACCCCAGCCGGCCGCTTGCTCCTCGTGAGGTCGGCAACCGACAGCGCTCAACCAGTGAACACGGGAGGAGTTGCTAAGAATCTGAAAAGTGGGGCCGCCAGATGCGGTCGGAGATCCTAGCCCGACGACCCCAGCCGGCCGCGACAGCTGGGTGAGCAACCCGACCGACTTACTCAGCAACGCAGCGAGGGCGAACGGTGTTCCAAATGAAAGAGGCCGCCAACTGAGGCGGCCCTATTGTCTTAGCCCATCCAGCGCGCAATCGCGTGCTGGAGCAGCTTCCTCTACTTCTTCATGCCGGACTCGCGTTGACTTTTCGCATATAGCTCGCGGTCAGCGGCACTAACCTGGCCCATCATCATGGGCGGAGCTGCGCCCGTGTTCGTGGTAGGGGCGGCGGCGGGAGCCTTCGGCTTGGCCGTTTTCTTGGCTGCCAAAGCGCCGGAAGTGGAGACAGCGAAGATCGCAAGACCGACAAAAATCGCCTTCTTCATACTCAGTTCTCCCTCGATTTGGAAAAGGACGGCGCCCGGTGGCGACTCCACCCTGGCCTGCCCGGCGCGATAATCCAGACCGGCGGCGAAAGTTCCGTGACGGAAAAGGCCCGCCAGCGTGAACCGGCGGGCCCCGTTTAGATGGGCGCTACTTTCAACCTACCCTGAGGTTTTCGGCGGATTCCTTCCCGCGGTTGGCCACCACTTCGAAGCTTACCTTCGCGCCCTCATTCAGGCTGCTCAGACCCGCTCTTTCGACGGCCGAGATATGGACAAATACGTCCTTGCCGCCAGTGTCGGGCTGGATAAAGCCATAGCCCTTTGTCGCGTTGAACCACTTCACCGTACCTACTGCCACGTCGTTTCTCCCCATGGATTTTAGAACCCGATAAGAAGGTGACTGAAATCCGGCAGAATAATGGACCAATGCAACCCTGGCACGAAAAAAGCCGCCGCTGGGTTGAGACAGCGACGGCTCTGCTCTCACTCTCGCGGGAGCTTGGGAGCTAGCCGCGATTGATCGGCACCCTAATCAGCCGAGGTTAAAAATCGGTTGGCTATCCAGGAACCTTCGCCACTGATTGGGGTTGTGGCTCTGCCTTCAGCCCTGCCCCCAAGGTTTCTGAAGGCAAGTTGTGGCCCCGTCTTCCTTGCCCTGGACGGGGCCACAACTTTGTCTGGCCAGCGTAAACCGGCGGGCCCCGGGCTGTGACACAAGTCCGTGCGCACCATAAGGCGAAACGGGGCCTCTCAAATCCGTGAACTGACTTCACTCCTCGGTTCCGAAGAAACGATCCTGCAGCCATTTTCCCACTTGGACGAAGACGGCCCGAAACAATCTCCTGTCATTTTGTGGGTGTGACGAGCTCAAGAGGCGCCTTGCTTCTCAGCGCGTTCCTCCCAAGACTTGGGCCGCCGGACGCCGGCGGCCCTTTTTTTTGAAAGCGGAGACAGTCGTCACCGGCTGATGGATTGAGGGCGAAGAAATGACCGGCAAAACTTCGCTTGAAATCCTCAACATGAGGCAGCGAACGGTTCTGCAATATCTAAGTGTGGCGGATTGGAAGATGGTCAATCGCCTCCCCATTTCGGCGGGGCAAATGACATTGGCCCGGATGGTTCATCAGGGTTGGATCGAGATGCGAGGTGTGGAGCAACATACGGAAGTCAGACTCACCCCGGCGATGCGGTCGCCGATCGGAAAGTCATCCGCCGGCTCGGAGAGCTAGGCTGGAAGCGAAAAAATGACAAAGCCGCCCACCAAAGCCGAGCGCGATGCGCGTAAGGCATTTCGCCAAGTCGATGCCAAAAAGGCAATGACGGAGCACGAGATCGCGCAGAAGGCATTCTCTAATAACCGAGAGCGTCTGAAGGCAGAGCGGCTCGCAAGGGAGTCTGCGGAGCCACCGCCCCCAAAAACCAAAGCCACCAAGGCGAAGGGGAAATGACCGACGACGAACCCGAACTGCCCCCGTCGCAAGTTGTGGATGCACCCTTCCTCATCACTGCTAGCGAACTGCGCGACCGACAGACAATAAGGCGACGCATGCGCCATCGCTCGAACCGCTCGGAAGCCATCCGCCGGCTTGTAGAGCTGGGGCTGAAGGGAAAAAGTAAGTGATCAAGCGGTCTGCCGAGCAACAGGTTGCGGACGAACTCGCGCGACGGGCTCTCCATCCGCTTTCGTCGAGGCAGACGATATCGGACAGCCAAGCCGAGCCAGAATTCCATGTAAACCACAAACGCCTTAGAGCAGAAAGGCTGGCGCGAGAGGCAGTCGAACTGGAGCTGAGGGTGAAGAAATGAGCGATAGATCGAGGAACATCGGAGCGCGCCTGCTCATCCTGTGTTGGGTGATCGCTATTGTCGGCGGCTTTTTCGCGGGCCTCGTCATGAGCATCCAGGCTTTCAGAGATGGCAACACAACGAGCGGGATGACTTTAGGCGCGATTGCGATCGGGTGTGCGGTACTTTGCTATCGGACATATGTTGCGCGCGACCAGTTGCGGACCTAACCCATACCCCACGCGCCGGCTTGTAGAGCTGGGGCTGAAGGCGAAGGGGAAATGAGTGCAAGTGCTCGATGCAGCAAGGGAGTCTCCGGATGTACGCCAATATTCTCTTGAGCACGGATGGATCAGATGTCGCGAAAAACGGCGTTGAGCACGGGATTGCTTTAGCAAAGGCCTTGAACGCCAAAGTGACGGTCATCACCGTGACGGAACCGCTGCCGGTCGATTATGGGAGCGGACACGCTTCTGGGTGGATTCCCTCAAAAGAAGAGTTTGATAGCTTCGACGCAGCCAGCAAGGAAAGTGCGGGCAAAGTCCTTGATGGGGCTCGAGCTATGGCAGAGCAGATTGGTATCACCGCCGAGCTTTTACATGTTCCGAATGCGCACCCAGCCACTGCTATTATCGAAACAGCAAAGTCCAGAGGCTGCGACTTGATCGTCATGGCCTCTCATGGGCGACGAGGCCTCAGGAAGTTATTTCTGGGGAGTCAAACATCGGAGGTCCTTGGGGACGGAAGCGTGCCGGTGTTGGTAGTGCACTAGCCGGCATTTCCGGATACGAGAGGCCGCCTTCGGGCGGTCTTTTGTTGTGTACATCGCGTTGACTCAACCGCGCGGTGGATTGAAGGGTTCTCTCAAGGAAAGCCTGCGGTGATGGGGAAATGAACCAAGACATCAGCGACATTTGGACAGACGACCTCTTACGACGCGAGGCCGATGCTCGTTTCATTTTCAGATTTCTCGAAAACCGGATCGCCGAAAGAGGCAGGCTCGGCGGCAAACGATGCTTCGTCCTCAATATCGATGCTGACTGGGGAGAAGGCAAATCGTTCTTTATCGAGCGACTCAACCAAACCATCGGAAGACATGGACGTCTCACGGTGCTGATCAACGCCTGGGAGGATGACCATGCCGATGATCCTCTGATCGCAGTCATGAGTGCAATTGGTCATAAGATCGAAACGCTCAACAAGGTGAGTGAAAAGACAAAGTCGGCGCTTCGGAAAGCAACTGCAATAGGGGGGCGCATTGCGTACGCTGCAACGAAAGGAGCTGTAAAAAAGACCGCAGAAAGATTCATCGGCACAGAGGGCGTGACAGACATTCTAGCCGAAGGAATGCATCAAGCAGGCAAATCCATTGAGGATATCTATGATGCCGAGGGGAAAAAGCTCTTTGATAGATTTGCCGAGAGCAAGAAATCGATGGAGGACTTTAAAAGGCAATTGCGCCAAGTCCTCATCTCGCTAAAGGGAGATCTCAGCCCACCGCTTTTCGTGTTAATTGATGAGCTCGACCGCTGCAGACCACCTTACGCTATTGCTGTTTTGGAGCGTGTAAAGCATCTATTTGACATTGACGATGTAGTCTTCGTGTTTGCGACGAACGCCGATCAACTCCAGCACTCGATTGCGGCTGCCTACGGAGCGAACTTCGATGCATCTAGATATCTGCGTCGTTTCTTCGACCAAACGTACCGGTTCGCGGAACCCAACAGGTTGGACTACGTAGTAGCCAAGGTGGGTCAAATTGACTGTAGCCGACTGTCACAGTTTCCAAATAAATCGCAAGCTAGCTTTGTGTTGGACGTCTTCAATGCCTTTTCGCTCAGCCTTAGAGACATCGATCAGTGCATCGAAATTTTACATGATTGCATTACGGCGTGGACGCATCCAGCGCCTCTTGAACTCGGAGCCTTGCTTCCTCTGGTGGTGGCGCAGCAGAAGCGGCTAGCGCTTACATTTGACCGCCAACTCGTGTCTCGCATGCAGGGGTCAAAAGACGGTCAAGGCAAGTCTTGGGGATTCCCGATTGGCAATAACTTTATTCAGGGTCAAGATCTTTTTGCGAAGTTTGCCGACTTGAGCGCCACGCCAATGGTGAACGCTTTCGACTTGCGTGCAAGTGAATACACCGCGGAGTGGTTTGTTCGAGACGCGCTCATAAGCGAATCCCGCCATCGCCCAAGCGGCGTGACAACAAGCTGGATACGTGAGTATCCCGAACTGGTCCGGACCGCAGGGCGTTTCATGACCGACCGCACGGGTAGCTAGCAACTACCCACAGACGGGTTGGCGTTGACGTCGGTATTGCGGCCGCCTCATGCCGCCCACGATGCAGCGGCCATCGTTCCGCCGAATGACAGATCAACGGTGCTCGAAACCCCTACGGTCCCCGTCGATGTGGAATGCGCCATGCCGGCTTGGGCATTCGCGTTTCCGGTTGTCTCATCGCCCGCCCCCGCCGTTGTCCCGGTCCAGGTGAACGTCGGCATGCCGCCGCCAAAGTTCGCACCCACAACTGCCGCGCCGATCCCACTTAATGGTACAGTAAGAGAAACTGAAAGCGGCTGCGCTCCGCTGGCTGTGTACGTGACTGCATTGCTTGATGCCGCGGATCCACCGCTACTCTGCCCGCCAATATTGCCACGACGATCGACACGCAACACCCTTCGAGATTCCTTTCGCTTAAAAACGTTCACGCAAGACTTTGCGGCGGATATTTCAGGCGTCGGTTGAATGGCGCATCGGTCGATTGAAACCTTGCCAGCGCCATCCGCTTCGCAATGCGAATTGCGTCCTCGCCCGGCTGCATCACGTAGGAATTGGCCTTGCCGATCGCGGCGCCCTTCTCGTCCGTCAGCGTCACCGTGTTTTCGTCCACCGTGTAATGAACAAAGATCACCGCGCCGGGATCGCCTATCTCGCTGTCCGCGGGTCGCGTCTGGGCGTAGGTCGTCTGCACGGCAGGCTTTGGCTTGCGAGGCTTTGCCTGCTTGCCTGCGCTATGCGCCTTGATCTTCTGTGCCCAGGTCGCCATCAGATCGCCGGCAGCTTCTTGCTGGCGAAATCCACGCCATAGACGACATTGCTTGCCGGCTGTTGCGTCTTCCCCAATCGCGCAGCAGCTCGCTGCCGCTGAACCGCGTGAGCCTGTTCGGCTGAGCAATCCAGCTCGGCCTGGATGTCCACGGCTTCAGCGATCGCGCCCAACAAGCCGCCGTACCAATTGGTTGTTGCGGGTTCGCTCATCAGCGGCCCTTACCGTCGCGACGCGCCTCGGCTTCGCGATTGATCTGGTCAATCAGCTTTTCGCCACTTGCGGGCTTCGATTTCGGCGGCTGGTATCCCTTCTCGACAAGGCCGCGGGTTTCGGTGTCAACGCTCGTCATGTCTTCTTTTGCCATTTCAGTATTCCTTTAGTTGGTGGGTTGTTCGGCGATGTTCAGATACGCCCTGCAAAGGCAGCCGTCTGATCGGCTCATTAGAATGTTACGCAAGACAGTCTCCGGGACGCCCTCGCAAGGCGGATTGTTTCCGTCGCCACGCTTGATGTCCTGGACGCGCTTGTCGATAAATGCGTTGATCTCCGCCCGCATGGCTTTGACGCGCTCCTCAAGCGGCGGTGTTTTGCTGAATGCCATCGTTCGTTTCCTTGGTTGCAGCGAGAGCCTTGCGGGCATCTGCAGCTTCGTTTTGAGCTCGTCTGATTACCCGGGTCTGCTCGTCGTCTCGCTCCGACAAGTAGACCTGAAGTTCGTGTGGGAGCTGCAAGAACCACGGCTTCTTGTCTTTCGGCCACGAACGCGGCGGCTCGACCCACGCAATCTCGTTCATCGCAGCCGCTACAGGTCCACCCGCGGTCGGATCAGCCAAACCGCGCGAGAGATATGCTTTGGAGATTGCCGCCACCGTGGCAGCTACCTTTTCAATTCCCAACGTCTGTGCCTGCCTCACGAACACGGCGATGTCGGCCGGCGCCATCGGTATTGGACGAATCCCCTTCCCGTCACACCATTGTAGAAAAAGATCGAGCGCCGGATCCCCGAGGGGGTTGTTGATCGCTCGCAACACCGGGTTCGTCATCGGCCGACCTTCAACAGGCTTTGGTGAATGCGGTTGAGGTCGCGATGCAGTCCCGACATTTCTGAATATTGCCGCAGGTCAGTCGTGTCGATCTCGGCCATCGCGTGGTCGAGGGTATCTAACGCATCCGCGCGGGTGGCGCCGTCAAAATATGCGAAGTCCTCAACGGTCTTTTTGGGACTCCAGTCATTTTCGCCGTACCAGTTGCGCCGGATGTCTTCCAGCCTGGTGAAGAGGGATCGATCGTCTGCCATGTTTTAACCCCTTGCCTTTCTTTCCAGTCCCCAGATTTCTGCACTGATACGTGCGGCCCTGTCGCCGGACGCCGTGAGAAGTTGTTTGTTGAGAGATGCAATCTTCGCATTCGGCGAGGATGACGGAACTTTGTTCGATGTGCCGGGCCGCTGAACGGGAGGAAGGTCCTTCGGAGCAGCTTTAGCGGGCGCCTTCTGCAGTCGGTGATATGCAGCCGCGTCCGCCATCATGCGCTGCACCTCCGCGCTGCGTAGGATCGGATGCGCCAGCATCGCATTGCCGAGCTGCTCGCGCGTGAGCCCCAGATCGCCGGCATACGAGACAACTTCGTTTGCTTTTTCCTGGGTGAACTCAATGCCCATCGTCTTGAGGCGAGCGTCTTGCGATTTAGCCCACGCCTCGATCTGCTGATGCTCAACCTGAGCCCGCTGCTGCTGGTCCTGCTGCTGCGCCTGCGCGATAGCGTGGGTCCGACCGAGGATATTCATCGCGCTTTGAAAGGCCGGAGGATCAACCTGAGACAGGAGCGCTAGGCCTTCCTCGAATTGAGCCGGAGGCAGGCCCGCTAGATGCGGTACGACTTCCCCCAGGGTGGCCAGCGCATGAACGCGGGCGTTTTCCAAGCCGGTTGAATATTGGTTCCTGGTCTCTTCAGCCCGGGTAAATTCCTGCTCGATCGCTTCACGCACCTGCGGATGCTGGATCGCCTTGGCCACTTCGGGATCTACACCGCTGTCGATCAGGGCTTTTGTCTCGGCAGGGATGGCGTTTTCGAACTCGACGCCACGATGCCGATCGACCTCGTCGCGTAGTTCGGCCTCCGCCTTTTCCTCAGCCGCCTTCGCCTTCTCGGCTTTTTCGGCCGATGTGATTTCGGCTGCCTGCTCGACCGTCAGGGTTACGTTGTCGTCGAGCCCATCGAGGACCGAGTAAGTTACTACGTCGCTCTCGGCGGTGCGCGATGCTGATAATTCTGCCGCGGCTTCCTCGACCGTCAACTCACCTGCGGGCTCTTCGGCGGCGGGTCTGAATGGGACGTAGCCCTGGGCGGCCTCGATGCCTTCGCGACCGGTAAGTGGCTCGGCAGGCGTGAATTGGCCGGTGGCCTCGTCTCTGGTTTCGCTCATGTGCTATAGAATCCTGAATGATGTAGTGGGAGCGGTTTTATGCGCCTGCCAGCTTGGCTAAGTGGTTTTTGCCTGTTCGTGGCACTAACCCTCATTCCCCTTCTGTATCTGTTTCAAAAGGAGAGGTTGGCCTACGTGAACATGACGTGGGGTGACTGGATTTTGCGGCAAATCACAGGACCCTGATGATGTAGTTGCAGATGATGGTTGGCTGCACCGTTCTAGCCGGCGTACTGGTGCCGCCCTGCGGGCTTCCTGCAAAGCTTGACCCAAGTGCAATGCCGGATCGAAGGGCTCGCTGTCGAAGTGACGGACAGGCAACCAGGTGCGACCATTCTCCTCAGGCTTGGCCTCCTGGTAGCTCACAGAGCGGATCTGATCGCCATCAACCCAGGCATAGCGCTGCTGACCGTCCAGAGCGTCGTACAGCGTGCCGGCATCACTGGCGGCCGTTGGATCGAGTCCCTGAGTCCGTAGAGCGGCGTACAATGTTTGCCGTGCCCATGTACTGCTCTTGCAGCCAGCGCGCTCAGCGGCCTCCGCAACGAGTCCCAGGGCACGTTCTGGCATGATGATCTGGAGCGGCTTGCTCAACTGGCAACCCCGGCAGGCGGGGTGATCTTGTAGCCGCGCTGCTGCATCAGCTCGAACACGGTACGGGCTTCCATGTTGGAGAGCCGCACCAGCGGTGACTGCGACTGCAGCATCAGAACAAGCGCTTCAATTTCCTTGTCAGTCATCGTTCAATCCGTTCGGTCATGCGGCGCATTCTGCGCTCGCTTCGAGACCACGTAATCTTTTATCATGGGCTAATAGGAATAATATACTGTTTTATCAATAGCTTTGGTAAAGCCATGGAATGCGTTCACACGCTATGCACACTTTCGGAAAGAGATGCGACAAAATGCGCGCGCAGAAATCCCTCGATCAGCCCGAACACATGCTCCGGCGTCTCATCGCTTGGAGCGATCTGCTCGATCAACTCAGACACGCGTGTAATGGCGCTCCAGGCTTCTGGCGTGAGGTCCGCAGGTGGAGGGGTTGGATTGTGCGTGATCCGAAGCTGTTGACGTGCGGGCTCGGCCGGCCGCTCAGAGTGCGCACCGTGGTCTCGGGGATCGATGATAACGCGCTCGATCCGCGTCACATCTTCCCATTTGATCGTTAGCGGGCCGCCAGGTCGTGAATCATCACCAGCGAGCTTGTCGCCGTACTGTCGGGGGAAGAGCTTGCTTGCAATCCACTTAAGGCTATCGACCTTCAGCCGATCGCGCTGCACCTTCGCGTGGTTGGCAACGGCCTTGGTTTTGTCGCCGTCCTGTTCGATCGTGATGTCGCCGGATTCATCGAACGCCACCGCAAGGATCTGCTCGGCGTAGAAGTCCATCATGGCCTCTCTCGCGCGCGCGTACTTGTCTCTGAACGGCTTGTGGGCCTCCAGCCACCTGTAAACCGTGGTCCTGCTTGGCATGGCGTCTTCCTGACACAGCTTCAGGAGCCCTACGCCTTCAGTCATCCGTTCGCAGATCTGCGTTGCTACCTCTTCGGTGTATTCGGACGGTCTAGCCATTGTTTACCTCTGGGACATTGGGACAGGACGGGACATTTTCGGACATTGTCCCAGACACCCGGACGGGACGGACAGGGACACCACCCTATAGGGGTGTCCTGTTGTCCCGTTTGTCCGGCTCGTCAGTTGATGATCCAAATCCACTCTTGGCCTCCCTGTGCTTCAGCTCCGATCAGTCCGGCGTCTCTGGCGGCCTTGAAGTTCCGCGCCCAGGCTTTCCGCTCCGCTTCGTGGCGGTCGCCGTCTCCGTTGCTGACATATCGGCTGTTGTGAATCGCCCGAGCGGTGGGTACCTGGATAGCCCTTACCGTCGGGCCGCCGTCGATCTGGCGATCGGCACCATTCTGGATCAGCGCCTCGTTGATGCAGTCGCCCACCAACCGCAGCCCCTTCGACCAGCGATCGCGAGATTTTGACAAATTGCCAGAGACCTCCTCAGCGCTGACGATGTTGACCGAGATCGGGTCGCCGTCCTCGTCGAAGCTGAACTCATGGATTTCCGACTTGAAAGAAAACAGCGGGCCTTCGGGGGAATCATTTGCCTTTGTGACGACCGCAGTCCGGACGATGTCGCCTGAAATCTCCACCATCATGTCGACGTCACCCAGGATCGCATTGGATCCCCTGGCTCCGCGTTCCACATTCTTGCCAGTGTGTCCGACGAGGGCGACGTGAACATCCGTTGCGGTCTTGACCTGTTGAACCCGGTTGAAGATCAGCCCTTGGTCCCTTGCCTTGTCCTCATCGAGACCGGCCGCCGCAATGAGCTTGGCAAAGGTATCGAAGATCACCAGACCCGCCGACAGACTGTACTCCGCCTCCACCTCTCGGATGGTCTCGATTACCCTGCCGACGGTCTCGGCGGCGCCGAAATTGATTGCCGCTTTGACAACCACAATTGGCAGGTCAGCCAGTTTCAGCCGGATCCTGTGCGCTTCCAGTCGACGCTTTACGAGGTCGGCGCGTTCCAGCGCGAAATAGACCACTCCGCACCGCTCTTTATTGCGCTTGCCGAACCAGTCGGCGCCGCTCGCCACGCTGATGGAAGCCGCCGCCATAAGGGCTGACTTCATTCCTCCGGGCGGGGCAATCCATGCCGAAGTCTCACCACGGGCGAACACGCCTTTGATGATATGGCGCTTCGCAATGGTCCCGTTCATCTCGTCGAAACGGTCGAACGGGAATCCCTTGTAGGTGGCGCGGCGATCGAGCCGGATTACAACGGTATCGAGCTTGGAATTATCAGCGCCTTCGAACTCTGATTCCGTCATCGCGCCTCCATTCCGACCACGATCAGGTCTTCGATGGTGGCGCCGCCTTGGACGCTCAACAGGTCGTTGGCCATGGCGATATCATAGAGGCCGTCGACCACCTCCCGCTTGCGGTGCGGGTTGCGGATGGCCATTCCGCCCAAGCGATGACATTCATCCTCGAAGCGGCTTAGCTTGGCAGTGGCCACATTGTAGCGGGCGTCACGGATGGCCGCGGTGATGTCGTCCGTCTCCGTAATGGTGACGTGCTTCATTGCCCGCCTGCCCTTGCTGCGATCTCGGCCGCCAGTTTGAGCGGCAGGACAACGAGCGGTTCGCTGCGGTCGGCCCGGACAATCAGGATGTCCCGGTCAACGAGCCACTTATAAAGCTCGCGGAATCCATCGGCCCGGCATTTCACCTCAACCACGCGATCAGTGCCCATGATCGGCACCGTCAGGTCGCCCAGGTAGGAGCCGCCGGCAGAACCGGACAGCGGAACACGCTCGGCAGAGAAACCCTGCGTCTGCAGGAATTTGACAATCGCCCTCTCGGCACGGTTGCCCTTCTGACGTGATGCTTTGCCGCCCTTCATCGCATCGCCTCCAGAAAAACGAGAGGCGCGAGTGCTTCAGCCATCGACGCATTGCCGGCGTAGAGCCGACAAAGACGAGAAGCTTGCAACGCTATGAGTGAGGGTGCTATTGAATCCGTGTCTGCCAGGACAATCGGAAATTCTGGGGCCGCTTCGGCGGCCCTTTTCGTTGGGATCATGGTTACGCCGCGGCCTCCGCTTCGGAGACTTTGCGCTTGCGCGGGAGTCCCTTCCGGGCACCGGACGTTGACGCCAGCTTCCCGGCTTCTAACCACGCATCCAGATCGTCCAGATCATAGCGGACCGTTCCATTCCGCTTGATGAAGACGGGGCCGCCCCCGGTGCAGCGTATCTTGGTGAGGTAGCTACCGGCGAAGCCGGTGTAGAGGGCCGCGCCCTGCGTGTCGACGGGCGGCCGGTGAGTCTTCTCGGTAGTAGGCATTTGGCAGTCCTCGCTTTGTTGAGACCGCCATCCAATTACTGCCCCTTACCTGCCCCGTCGTGAGCAGCTTATTCGGCGATTAAATCTCCCCCAACCAATTGCCGGAGTTCTCCCACGGCGTCGGCGTCGGGTTCGCAACATCGATAGCGCGCTGATGTTCGCGAATGCGTTTGGCGCAGTTTCTAACTTCGTCGTGGCCGAACTTCGGATGATGGGCTCGAATAGCCTCTGCCATGCCGTCAAACCACGGCAGGCTAGCCACGATCATTGCATCGTCTTTGTTATGGCCGATCCCACGCGGCGGCTTTTTGCTGGTGTGCGGAGGATGGTGGTAGTCGTGCGCAACCGATATCATGCCTTTGATCGACCTCAGTGCTGCGGCTAGATCGTGTTCCGTCGGCTCCCCCTCAAGCAAAAGGGAAACTTGCTCTTCAAATGTCTCAGCAACTGCACGGAAGATACTGAGACCGTTTGCAACATCTTCTCTGGTGGTTTTCCCCTCCATCACTGCGCCGCCTCAGTAAACTGGATGACGTTGTTTGCCGGCGGGTTGAGGATCATGGCAACCATGCCAGCCAACGCCTCAAAGGCCCTTCGCTTCTCCTCCAGGTATTCATACCGATCGTACGTCTCGCGCACGCCGCCGATGACGTGGCCCATGCATCGCTCAGCATGGTCGGCATCAACCTTGGCGCGGCTCATGAGACTGCGGCCAGTGCGGCGCAGGTCGTGGAGCTGCCACTGCTTCATTGCCGGGCGCCCTTCCGCCTTCCGGTTCTTGGCAATGATCCTGTTCAGCTCTCTCTTGGCCTTGCTGAAGCCGCTGAAGGGCTTTGCGCCGTCGAGTTCGCCCTTGGTTTTGGTGGTTGAGAACACGTACCAGGAGTTTTTCTTACACCCCGCCGGCTTCTCGCCGATCAGCTCCCGGATGGCCGGGGTAATCGGAATGACGTGATCCCGCTTGTTTTTGTACCGGCTGGCAGGAATTGTCCAAAGATCGCCCTCAAGCTCGTCCGTGTGCATTCCTGACGACTCGTTGCGGCGGGTCATCGCGAGCAGAAGCGACTTGACGTACCGCGGATAGCAAGCAGGTCCGTCCTCGAATTGATCCAGCGCCTTCCAAACGTCCCTGATCTCGTCGTCAGCGAGGACACGCTTTCGCTGCCTCTCCTTTGGCTTGGTCTTTGCCATGCCGCGGACGATCGGCGATTTGAACTCGTCATCCTGCACCATCTGCCAGTTAAACGCCTTGCGGACGTGCGCCAGCACCCGGTCAGCCATGACGGGCCCGCTCTCTGCCTTGATCTCGTTGAGCATGGTTGTGATGTCGCTGCGCTTGAGGTCGTAAATCGACTTGTCCCCGAGGCGGGGTCGAACGTGGCTCTTAAAAGCGGCCTTCACCTGATCGCCGCTGCGGAGCCCGTCGACGTGATCCTTCTCGAAGGCGTCCAGGACCGTGTTGACGGTATTCGCTTCCGCTAGCTTTTCCCGTTTGGCCTCCGCCCTGCTCTCTTGGATCTCGCCAACCGGATCCTGCTTGTTGGCAACCTCGCCGGCCGCTTTCTTGGCGAATTCACGGGCCTGATCTGCCGTGATCGAACCGTGCAGCCCAAGGCCAAGCCAGCGCTGCTTGCCAGTTGTCTTGTCACGGTAGCGGTAGCCGTAGGTGACGGCACCGCTGCCCAGACACCGCGCCACAAAGCCCTTCACTTCCTTGTCGGCGAGGATGTCCCCCGCCTGGAGCGCGTCAACTTTCGTCTTGGTTATCTTGGCTTGCATCGCATTGCCCCGTGCACACAGAGTCGTTATGTGGTCGCCGTGCACACTCTATGCACACAGCTACGGGTAAACGCAAGGAAAAAATCGGAACATATGGGAAGCGCTAGAAATGCCTGCTACACTGCGGTTTCTGCGGCATTTCGGAGAAAAGCTAATGATTGTATCAGCTTCGCCTGTATGCGCACCCCTAACTTTTAATCATGGGGTCGAGGGTTCGAGTCCCTCCGCGCTCACCATGAAATCAATAGCTTAGTTGATATTTTAGCCCAGAGCATCGAACCCGAAAAACTCCGGTGTACACAATGTGTCCACTTCCGGGGACTCGTTCTCTGGGCGGTGGTAATCTCAGTCGCCGCCGCCTTAGTCGCGATATGTGCTGCGATTGTTTCGATTTCAGCCAAGGTCAACAAGCTCGGCAGCAGCATTGACCAAAGCGGCCCTGACCATTGCGAACATGGGAAACGGCCTTGGCCCTGGGCCGGGCGCAAATGCCCCACCTTCACCATGATTTATGCATACATCCGTCCAATGCCTGCTGGGGCAGGACGGCGCCAATGGCAGCTAGTCTCCATGAGATAACGGATGAGGAGTTCGAGGTGCAGGTTCGCAACCTCGTGCGCGTCGTGTCGGTCTGCACCCTGGGGCTTTGGTCCTTTTCTGCAGGTCTGCTGATCGGGACCTTCTATCTGTTTTGAAGTGTTGGGGCGGGCAACTTTCGCTTTAGGTCGGCCGTTACGTCAGCCATCGCCCTTACCCAACCCCGTAAGGCTTGTTGAGAAAGTAATCGCGGTTGCCGAGAGCCCTTCTCGGCGGATTGATCGATCGCAACGGTGATCGCCTGGACGTGCTGGAAGCAGTGGCCCTCATGCGTGGCCCGCTGGCGCAGCGCGGTGAGCGCGGTGAGCCATGGCGAGTTGTCCGCCTTTTCGTCGTGCCATTTCAATTGTTCGCGCATCACCAACTCCTCCCGCCAAGCACTCGCCCTTTCGTTGGACCGCCCTCCTCCTTCTTGAGCCGCTCCCGCTCTTCACAAAGGCGCTCGATCTTTGCCTGCATCCGCTCCAGCAAAAGCTCAGCCGCTGCGGTCGATATGCCGGCGCGCTGCCGAAGAAGGAATCGGGGCTGCCGGAATGGCAAACGGCTATCGAGGTGCTGATGCTGTGCAGCCGTGGCGGTGACGCCATGCTCGCCCGCATCGGCGTCATGAGGGCCCTAAACCGTCACGTTGAACGGGTGTTCAATCCCGATCGCAAAGAGACACATTGGGGCAAGCGCAAGCTGAAGAGGGACCAATGACCGTTTTTATCTATGAGTACGAGCTGATTGGAACTTTTGCCGCCTAGAGAGTCGGAGATCGGCTGTTCACAGATGAGGGAGCGCCGCACGCTCGTAGTCAAAGCTTCACAAACCCGCGGCAGACTTAGCGAGCCGGCATTTAAGCAGCCGACCGGGGAAATGCCGATGCGGCCGAGCGATTATACTCCGCTCCGGCCGGCGTCGCGCCTCAGAGGGAATTAGCCCCACTCGTCAAAGGACGACAATAAATGATGGATCAACAGTTGGCTCGATTGCTTGCGCATCGCAGTAATATTCAACGCTATCGCAACCTGTTGCAAACCAGCCTGACAGAGCTTGAGCGTCAGTTTGTGGAAAAGCGCCTCACAGAAGAGCGATCAAATCTAGAGAGCGTGACCGCCTCCCTTGGTTCGATGACTTTCGCGCGTGAAAAGCTGCGTTAAGCGGCACTTCAACAAGGAATAACGGCAGGCTGTTGGAACCGAAGACGGGTGCCAAGAGTCGCGCTTCGTGCTTCCGGTTCCAGCCCCCCCCAACGCCCCCAACCGGAAGAGTTAGCGGCCCCAGCCGTCCCCGCTGGGGCCGTTTCTCATTCAGATGTCGATAGACCCAGTTGGAGATGAAAGGGGACACCAACTGAGATGGCGCTTTTTGGCCTAGTTATGAGCCGCGATCTTATCGAGGGGAATCTGCAACTTTGCAGCTCGCTCCTCGCGATCCCTTTTTAGAAATTCCCGCTCGCGACGCTCAAAAGCGATGAGTTCCTTTTCGGCCGCCTGCAGAAAGCGGTCGCGTGTTGTTACTGCCAATTGAGTGTGACCCGTCATCACGCACCCTACGATTTGCCCCGGACGTTTCCACGATATCCAAGTGTTGGAACCGGCGGAAGGTTCGATGCCGTAAAATTACGGATTTATGACGGCAAACGGACGGCCTTAGTGCACAACGAAGCTGCCGGTGAGCACCGTCGCGAGCAGCGCAACGCCGCAGATTGCAATGCCGAGACAGATTCGTGCTCAAATTGAATAGGAATCGAGGTCGGGTTGTTCGATCATGGCGCGCTCCCTTTCTGGGCAGGCCGAAGCGCGATTGGTCTCTCAGCCACCGACGCCTCCGAAACAAAGCGTTGGCCGGTGATGCTGGGTAACGTTGGGAACCTGATTGATTGCCTAGAAAGCTGGCGTTCCTAAAGAAAAGGCCCATAACGAAAAGCCCGGCACGAGGCCGGGCTGAACGCTAATATATTCCAAGGGCGATAATTGGGTAGCTAAGCGATCCTGCGACAAGCCGTCTGTGCAGAATGGCGCTTAGGAACAAAGATTCGTGGCCGTAGAAATACTGGGCCCGCCAGCGTGAACCGGAGGGCCTTACTCACCCCGACGCTTCGTTGATCCCTTGCTTCGCAATGCCTGTCGCATATTCGGCCGCAGGCTGAGCGAAATTCCCAACTTAGATGCCTCCATCGCCGTCGCGCCCGGGCTGCGGCTGAGTTTGGCCGCGATTTGATCGCGCGGGATTCGGCCGGCCATACGCTTAAGCTTAGCAATCTCGACATTGGTCCAAGTGCGGCTATTGTCACCCAACGCGGTACTCCAGTGCTGGAATCCTAAAGCGCCAACTTCTGAAAAGTTTCCCGGTCGAGTCGCGGCCTCTCTTGAACATGAAAAAGCCGCCGCTGGGTTGAGACAGCGACGGCTCTACTCTTACTCTCGCGGGCCTTGGGGGCTTGCGCGATTGTCGCCAAGATACCGAGCCATTGTTAACAAAATGCGGCGCCCGCCAGCGTGAACCGGCGGACCCAGGCTATCAGGCCGCGAACTGCTCCTTGAACCGCTCGGCCTGCTCACTGCCCAGCAATTCGAGCATGAACGATCGGATCATCCTGACGTCGTAATCAGCGTCCTTATCGCTATCGCGCCACCCGACTCCGGCGATGCACGTCAGAAGGACGTCCAACTTCGAGCGCTTTCCTTCCGCTGTGCGCGCGGGTATCCCCCACATTTCCTTGATCAAATCATCCATGCGATCGAAGTGGGGCTGCGCGAGATCGTCTAGTTCTCTTTGTCGAGCCACTTCGGGCATGTTTCGAATAGCCGCGCGGATCTCCTCAGGCGTCATGAAGCCGCCAGATCAAGCGGCCTCTTTTTTGAAACTTCGGTCGGTTCCATCACGTAGCCATAGAGTCGACCATCGCTTCTGTTTGTGGCAGGGCAATTGCAAGTGGTCGGCAGGGGCCGCTCGCTTTAAGTCTACGGGCGGCCCCACCCTTTGGTTTCAATCACTCAAGATATTTAAGCTGACACGCGGAACGCCCGACGTCACTTTGTGCTAAAGAGACTTGCGCTCGGATGGGCGCAACAAGGGGACGGTCCCGGTGCACACCAGCCCCGCGCCGGGGCCGTCTTCACTCACGGACGGATGCGCCGAGAGCGGGAGGACAGAACCTTATTTCCCGGAGCCGAGTTCGCCCTTGAACCAGCCCTGCGTATCTGCGCCTTGCATGGGGTCAGGTTGACCGCAATCGATGCAGCGCAGCTGATTTGCTTTCCGCGCAATTGACAAAATCCCCTCTCGGGGGTTACGCGCGTCTGCAGTTCCGCTGCGAACCTAGCTTCTCGCGATCGACGCGCTAAGGCACGATATCTAGCATAAGCAATCACCCATATATTCTCACCACCTCGGACCGACTCGCTTTATGATTGCGGCAACTGCCCGGCTCGTCTTGGCCGGGGAGGCAGGGTCCGGCGCGTTGCGCTTATGGTGCCTGTGTCGAGCAGGGCTATCACATGGTGTTTGCTATCTACTCTCTGATCGGTGCTCTCGCGCTCTTCGTCGTCGTGCGTCTGGTCCTGCGGCATTTCTTCCCGCCCGAAACATGATGCACACATGAGGATCATCGCAATTTCCCTTGCCGCGTTCGCGGTCTACTTGCCTGCTGCATATTTGGCTGGACGCAATTATATTCCGGCTCCGAAGCCGGTCGGCGAGTTGGTCGAGCCGTTGCTGGGGGTCGTGCAAGGCGATGGATCATCCTATCGGGCGCAGTCCTATTCGCTCGGTGGATATGTGGATGCGAGCGAGGACAACATGCACTCGCCCGTGATGCTGTACGAAGGATTGAAGCCGCTAGGGCCGGCGCGAAGCTACATCCGCGAGGTTCAAGACGTCGGACTTGGGCGCTTCAACTTCATCCGGTTCAGCGGAGACCCCCGCAGCCATGTCGTTTTCTCGACCAGCGATAATTCAGACCCTCGCACCAACGGCCGGAACTATTGGCTTGTGCTGCCTGGGCATTGAAGGCGCGGTATTGCCTGCTTGGGGCGGCGGCTTACTTTTGAATCAATCCAGAGTAGCTCAATGACCGCCTTCGAGCGGTGTTTTGTTGTGTACATCGCGTTTCTTAATCTCGGAGGGCCGGCGGGATCCAGCCAGGACGCCGTCCGCCGGCTTGTAGAGCTGGGGCTGAAGGCGAAGAAATGAAACCGGAGGCTCCAATGAACGAGAGCGAATTCGTAGTGCAACTCATCCGCGAACACCCCATTGCCAATCGTCCATGAATCACATCAATTCCCTAGTGGGCTTTCTGGGGGGATCGAAAATGCTTCGGCGATTCGGGCTATATCTTGTACTTGCGCTTTTCGGAAGCGTCGCGACGGCATCTGCTGCGGTCGTCAACGACGTAGATATCGCAACCGGCTGGACCAACGGTACCGGGCCCGTTGGCGGTCACTTCGCCGTTGACACGGTCAACGGTGGAATAGAAATAGCACTCCGAGCCTCACTGCGCACAATCGGCCCTATAACTCCGGTCGGAAATGTGTACACCGCACCCGTGGGCACGAGCGGTGGGCTAGCACTCTGGAATTTTGATTTTTCTATTAATCCGGGGCAGCTATTGAACCCTGTTTCCAGGCTCACTATTACGGGCCCGAACGGATTTACGTTCTTTAATGCGATCTTGATCCCGGATAACACGCCAACCGGAGGCCCCTTCTATCAAAACAGCGAAAATCTAGGCTTTCCGTTTTTGTCGGCGGCCATTGGTGGGTTCGATCCTAATTTAGTCGGCACATACAAGTTTGATTTGGCGCTCTTCTCTTCTGATAACCGTACCACGGTCGCGGATGTAAATATCGTGGTCAACACGGCAGCCGTCCCCGGTCCGGTCGTTGGTGCCGGTTTGCCCGGTGTGATGATGGCACTAGCCGGACTAGTTGCTTGGCGACGCCGAAAAGCGCAGACGGCATAACCTGAGACCTCATAATTCCGATTTGCTGAAAGGCCGCCTTCGGGCGGTCTTTTGTTGTGTACATCGCGTTGACTCAACCGCGACGGGAAGCAGCGTTGGGTTATGACAACCGTATGTATATTTGCGCCGGTATACCACGCGCTGGAAACGATCGGCTTCCATTTCCAGTCAAGCGGCTCCAATGTCATTTTTGCCACGCGACAAGATGGCGATGAGCGTTCGGAACATCCTTGGGTCCTGCAGCGTGTCAGGCAGATCCACGAAGCCCGCTCGGACTGTGGCGCTTCAACGGAACGGCCCTATTGCATCGGCTTTATTGGAAACAGAGATCCTCCCGAGCGGGGCCGCATCTTGAAGGCCTGCCGCCTTGCCATCGACCAGGCGCACGCAAAGGTGTTTGGATCGATTACGACGATGGGCATCACAAATCCCTCTCTCCCGAGAAATATGTCGAGACGCTGATGCTGCGCAGCCGCGGTGAACTCTGCCCGGCAGGGTTACTGACAATTAGGATATTGATAGCTACCGAGCATAGTGCCATTCAGGCATTGACGGAACTCCACTTTCGCTTCGGCACAAATCGGTGAAGAGAAAGCTTGAACGGGTTTGCCTCGACTCTCCAAGAAGCCGGGACCAAATTTACAATCAAATTCATTGTTGCTTTCGCCTTCTTCTCGCGGACGAATGCAGGGCCCATAGCCATCGCCATGATGACCTTGAATTCCAAAAAACTGTCTGCCTGATCCGTCCGTGCCACGACAAGCGCGAAGGTTACATTCGGCTGCAGAGAAAGTGCGACCGGTGATCACGTTGTAGCACGCAATTTCGTCTCGCACGGCCTGCTCAGCGTCCGCTTTCTTCGTTGCAATTGATGAAGTCGTGGACGCTATCAGCAACAACATCAGAATTATCTTCGGCATTTTTTTCTAAACTTTCACACAACCGGTGATCAAGCTTATCACCGCTTCAGGTTCCGCCAACAAGGGCCCGCCAGCGCGAACCGGCGGGCCGCTTCTCATTCAAAATCAATTCGCGAATGCTTCACGCAGCGCAGTTGCACAGTTGCCGACAAGGTGATGAAAACCCCACCCGTCGATATAGAGCGTGCCACGCTCCTGCGGCTTACCGGCTGGCGTCAGCAGCTCCACGGCCTCTGATGCGCTTGCGGGCTTATACGTTGTCAACGCTCGTTCGGCAGCCGTCCAGGTATCCAAAGCGCATAGTTGCTCTCGTTCGGCGGCGCGCAGTTCTTTCGGGAATGCGCGGCGAGCTGCCCTCGTCTGCCGATCCCAATCGGCTAGCTGCTCAAGCGTACCCTCTTCCTTGACGTGGTTGCGATCCCGAAAAAACCACTCTCCCGGGCTCTTAAGCATTTCCTTCCCGTCAATGACGATGGTCATGTCATGGATTGGACCGCCGTACACCTTTGGCGTTTTGACCCGTGCAAGGTTGCCGTTAGCACGGCTGCACCTGCCGCGACGGCAGCGCTTCCCACAAGCATGTTCATGATGGATCTCCTGCTCATTACAGCCCCGCTTCCGAGAATCTCCGAACCGGGGTTGGTTCTGGCTCGTTTGACTCCCTGCCCTGCAGCAATTGGGGCTCAGTGGAATCACTGGAGGTGGAGACGTTTTTGTGAGTGGCGTGCTAAGCACGCGATCAACCTTAGGCATAGGTCGCTTCCTAGCCTGGGGTTAGAGCCGGGCAGGATGTTTCCGCACTCGCCCGGTTCGCTATTTTATGAAACCATCAAATCATGAAATCAAAAATAAATAGCGCTAAGAAATCCCGTGGCCGGCCAGCGGTTGAATCCGAAGCGGTCAACGTGCGTATTGCTGTTGATGGTTTGCGGGCTATCGACGATTGGCGCCGTCAGCAGGACGACCTGCCCGGCCGCCCCGAAGCGATCCGCCGTCTGGTGGGACTGGGGCTGAAGGCGAAGTCGAGGGGTTGAACAACCTTCGTATGCGTGCTACCGGGCATACAATCAGATTGCTCGCCGCAAGGTTGTGGGCTAAAACGCGACACCCGAAGTGGACGGGGGGACGCATGGAAGGCTTTATTTGCGGGCTTGCGATCGTTGCGGTGCTTTACATCGCCTTGCGTTTGACGCTTCGGCACTACTTCCCGCCCGATAGGTGAGGAAATGAAGATCCTCATAACGGTCATCGCGCTTTGCCTATTTCTTTTCTCAGCTATCGCCTTAACGCTTCCCTACGCACAGTGCGAGCAGCATCAAGGGAGGCCGGGTCAGGTTGGCGGCAAATCGTTCGGGCCGGATTGCGGTTGAAGATCGCGGCGATAGGGCTGGCCCTATATGCGACCTATCTTCCCGTCGCATTCTTGGTAGGCCGCCTCTATGATCCGCCCCCACGGCCATCCGGAACGATGACCGAGTCCCTGCAGGGGTTCGTGCAAGGCCCAGGCTTTTCGTACCGAACCATTTCCTATCTGCTGGCAAAGTATGCAGACGCAAGCGAAGACAACATGCGCTCGCCTGTGATGCTGTATGAAGGGTTGAAACCGCTTGGACCGGCCCGGAGCTACATCCGTGACGTTCAAAACGTCGGGCTCGGTCACTTCATTTTTGTCCGGTTCGGAGAAGATCCCCGAAGCCATGTCGTAATCTCGACCAGCGACAATTCAGACCCGCGCACGAACGGGCGAAAATATTGGCTGGTGCTGCCTGGGCATTGAAGGCGCAGTACTGCTTGCGGCGGCGGCTTACTTTTGAATCAATCCACAGTAGTTCAATGACCGCCTTCGGGCGGTCTTTTGTTGTGAACATCGCGTTTCTTAAACTCGGCGGGCCGGCAGGACCAGCTAGGACGCCATCCGCCAGCTTGTAGAGCTGGGGCTGAAAGCGATGGAGAAACCCTGGCGTCGCACTTACAGCGATCAGACTTGTCTCTGGTTCCAGATTTAACTCACCCGACAGACATCAAGCTTAATTCGTGAGTTTAGTTGCGACTGGCGACGAGACATCTAGACAAGTTGGAACCAACGTACTTCGCGAATAAGGGGCCGCCGGTATCCACGGGCGGCCTTGCCGAATGATTGCGCTGTACTGGTAAGCTTACCCGACTTGGTTAGTACGTGAGATAAACACTTCCAATGGTAATTTTATCCGAACTGGACACAAAACTCCTGCTGGCCATCAACTCGTTTTTCTTAAGTACTAATCAGAAAAGCTACTTCATGCTTTTCATGGGAAACAATCCTGTACCCCGAGGATTCCCAATTTTCTTTGCTCTGGTTGGACTTTGGTTCTCAGCAGAATGCAACAAGCGGCGCGGCCGAATGCTGATCGGACTACTTGCAACTTGTTTTGCCACCGTTACATCGGTGTGGCTGCAGCGGCACTTCACCCCTCATATACGCCCGTTTTTAGATCCAACACTCCCCTTAAAGGCCGCCGATTTTCCGACGACCGGATGGGATCGTCTGGGTTCATTTCCCAGCGATACAGCGACCCTATTTTTCTCCTTGGTTGCGGTAATTTTCATTGAAAGCCGCTTAGTCGGACTGTTGTGCTTCGCATGGGCATTCATGACGGCCGGCATCGCTCGCATCGCACTTGGGATACACTTTCCAAGCGACATCTTAGGCGCGTTGGTGCTGGGGCCAGCAGCTGTCTGCCTATTCGATAGCGTGCCTTATCTCCAAACACTGGTCGTGCGCGTGCTGAATTCCTTTCAAGACCGCATGTATTTGGTGCATTCGTTGCTATTTTTGTTCTTGGCCGAGGCTTACGACTTGTTTGCCGGATTTCAGGGTGTTCTCAAGTATTTTCGGATTGTAGGCGGATAACCAGACGAACCGGCTTGGCGAGCGGCGAATAGGCTGCTCACCCGCAAATTGGGCGTTATTCCTTACTCGACGCTCTTCGGCAGTCCGTTCACAGCGACAATTGCAGTTGATACGAGCCTCGGAACGCTCACAACCCTGTCCCCGTGAAATTACGATCTGCTCGGCGGCCTGACAGATAAGGTACGACCTCGCCTTACGACCGATATGCATCGAGTGCGTGGGCGACCAAGATGCCTGCGCTGATTACTAAAAGAATTGCTGCGACCACTTCGAAAAACATGGGTCAGCCTAGCGGTATAAATACGGGGCTTAATACGATGCCTAGTAAAAAACCGGCCAGTGCTGCACAGTCAAAAATATTCGAATCTGGCGCGCTGATTCTGTTGCAGCTGGTGATTTTGGGCAACGGTCGCCGCTGGTTGAGCCTGAGCTCCAAGAATGACCGGTTCGCACCTTGTTATTTCTGCAGTTCTAACCGCTGCCGCCCTGGCAGGGTCCTTTACCTATTTGCTTCGCCCACCGGTCGCTTCGGTCGCAGTCGATCAGCAACCTCATCTTGGCAAGATTGCATTCAGTCGCCCTGACACAACGGCTTCAAAGGGCGCTGACAGGCAGCCAGTTGAAGACGAAAAGGCAGCGACAGCCTACTTGGAAGCTGCCAAGGCAATCCTCAGGCGAGCACCAACCGCGCAGGCGTCCGCGAATGCCGATGAGATACCGATCACGGGACGTATTCCGCTACCTAGAAAGCGTCCGATCCCGCGCTCATAACTTGGCGGGTTGAATACTACCTTCGCGAAACGGCCGCCGCCCCTCCGACTGACCTCTATTACGGCAATGGTGTAATTTGGGTTGGCAGCTTCCGCTTGCCTTGCGGGCAGCCCGTTTTCTTCTGTGAGTTAGACTGATCCGATTTGAACACGGATGCGCTCATAAATTCATTCCAGGCAGCGCCCGATGACCGGTTGGAGTCAACAGAAACTGCGAACGCCAGTGCGATCACGGCGAGAAGCCCGACCGCCGCTGTAGTGCCTACGCCATAGATGTTGAACATCGGTTGCCTCCCGAAAATCGGGGCTGCCATGGCGTTAGACGAAGGCGGGACTTTCAGATGTGAACTGCGTCACGTCTCACAGTTTCTTGATGCGGAGGTAGCTCGCGCTGAATCAATGCACCGTCCCGCTTGCATGCCGGTAGGCTCTGACGGCGGCAAGAACGGCCTTTTTCGAGAAGGAAGCAGTCGCAGAAATCATCCACGACGCCATCATCGTCAGCGTTGTCGGTTAGGCGGATCGTCAGCAGAAGCAACGGCGCGTGAAGATCGACCGGTAAAGGAATATGGATCGCTCCCTGTTCCGAACGGCGATTGAGGCCGGATGACGTTCGCTTTGGCCGAACAAGGTTTCGGTTTGCGCGCTGCCATTTCAGCCCCTGATCCCCTGCAAAACTTTTAAAGTTAGCGTCGCCGACGACAGCGCCGAGGCGTTGACGCGGATGCCGCCGAGCGGATCCTAGCGATGAATTACCGGTCGTCGCTGATGACATGGCGAACCACGCAGCGCTTGCCGCTGGTGTCGCCTGGAGGTCATCCGGCGTCCCTTCAATCGTGAAGGTGAAGGCTCCGGAACTGCTGCCGATTACCGCATAAGTGACATACGTGGCCGCGAGCCAGTCCAAATTTACTGCCCAAGAGACACTACCGGCGACAGGTGGTCGAAATTGGAATCTCCGTGGTCAGTGCCTGCCGCAGTTCGCCGGGAAAGTAACCCTAATTTTCTGTTTCGATTGTCGTTAGAATTTTATCGGTTAGTCTCATCGTCAGTCGCGCGGGGGCGATACCCGAACGATCAGAGGCCAGTCCGAAGACCGCGCGTCTTTCACGGCCTCGCCGAAATCAAGCGATGGAACCGGTCACGAACCGGCAATTGCGGTAAAGAGCCGTCCGGTGACCGCCCGGACGGCTCTTGCTATTGTGGGTCCGTCGTGAGCTCGAATGCGCGACCGCTCAATCAGACCGCAGGGATCTGCATTGGGACAAACGAAAGCTCAAGCGAGACCCGTGACCGCTGACTTTTGGCGCTTCTTTTCGCCCGCCCTTTTGAAATAGACGCCGAGATTGTCCCCGTTAACCCAGGCAAGTTCGCAACGTCGAAATGCCGTTCCGGTGGACGACAGGACCAGAAAAAATTCCTTCAAAGGCAGGCCTTCGATCGAACTCTCTACACTGAGTTTCGCTCCGGTCTCGGAAATATCCTCGATCTGGCAAGCTCGGTGCCAAGTACCGTCGATAGCCATCAGTCGAGCGTCGTACCCACGCTCGAACACGACCCGACGTGATGCCCGCTGCTCCATTTGGGTTTTCCGTTACCACATTAGGCGGCCTCAGCGCTGAGGTCGGTCAGCATCTGAGGCTGCTCAGGACATAGGCCAGATTGGGGTCCGACTATGACGACCGTAATTTCTATTGTTGAAGGGTGCCCTAATCAGCCTATCGAAATCCGGCACCGGTTGGACTGATGCGGCGCCTTTTTGCTCTCCATCAAAAAGCGCCAGCTGGTCCAGGAGTAGCCGCCATAAGCGCAACGGAAGATGGCAACGGCGTGATCGCAGGTCCATCAGGAAGCGAAACGAAAGTGCTATAATTGAAGCTCGTGATCCTCCCAGTGATTGAATCATCGCGCTTGTCGAAAGATCCAGAACAGACGCTTTCGTTCTGATGATTGCGCTGGGCGTCGCCGCCAAGCTGTCACGGTGCAGGGATCCGCCCGCCGACTTAGCGCAACGCGCATGGGACCAGGCCAGCCGAAGCAGAAATGGCCCCAACTCGGGCTGGCGGGAGCTGAGGCCATTCTCTGCGGGGAACGGTGCAGCCCTCCACGGCGCGTCCGTTCGATTCAAAGCAAGCACGTTGCGAGAGGGCGAGCTGTTCAATATTGATCATCAAACAAAATATTTAGTCTCGGCTACCCGGCGCCGTAGGGCTTGTTGAGAAAGTAATCGCGGTTGCCCAGCGCCTTCTCGGCGTATTGATCGATCGCAACGGTGATGGCCTCGACGTGTTGGTAACAGTGACCCTCACGCGTGGCCCGCCGGCGCAACTCGGCAAGCGCATCGAGCCATGGCGAGTTGTCCGCCCCTTCTCGTCGTACCATTTCAGTTGCTCGCACATCACGAACTGAGGCCGCTTAGGACGCGTCCGTTAGTAAGGTCGCCCTCCTCCTTCTTGAGCCGGTCCCGCTCGGCGCAAGGTCGTCGATTGTCCCCAGCACCCCCGTCAACAACAGTTCCGCAGATGCTGTTGAGATGCCGGCTCGAAGCTGGAGGATTTTCTTACGCTGCCGTCCGGCTTGGATGCGCATGTGCTTGATTTCGGAACGGACGGACCGCTTCTCCGTTACGAAGCCAGCAAGCCGGTTGAAAGAGGCCGCCAACCAAGTCGGCCTTAACTCGAGGGCTCGAACCGGCCCAAGAACCTTTCGCCCTGCCATAACTCGACGGGATAGGCGCCGACCAGTTGACGCGCGCGCTCTTTGGCATCGTCGTCGTCATCGCAGACCAGGTCAACGCGATCCACGATGTGGCCGTCCGGGCCTATCCCGTAGGCCTTGTACTCAACTGCCATCGGTCCCCACCGTGAAGGCGATTCAGAACCGCACTTAAACACATCGGGAAAAAGTGGCAAGAAGCGTCAAGGATTCCGGCGTAATCAGAGGCCGCTCCGCCCCCTGGTGAAGGCGAAGGCGGTCCCGAGGGCCGCCCAGCAGGGAACCGGTGGCTACCAGGCAAGTTGGAACTGGGCCGGGACCGGAAGTCGATTCCCCGGCTTGTAGCGACGGATATGACAAACGCCCTCTCATCGATGGAATACCCGCACTGGCTGATCATCGCCGGCGCCTTCCTATTGTTGCTGGGCTGTGTCGGACTCGCATTGAGTCAACGAAGCGTTGAAGTCGACCCTGGCGACATGACGAGCGATCAAGAGCCGTCCAGGCCTGAGGCCGACCTCACCCCGGCAGAGGATGCAGATCGCACGGTGAAAGAGAAGAAAAAGGATCGATGGGCCGATAGAGAGCGCGACATAACGGTCACGTCGAACGATAGGCCGAAAATTTATGGCAAGGAATCGAGATGATCGTCTTTGTCTACGTCGACACCGGCAAGCAAGTTGAAGACCGCGATCACCTGAGAGTCTTCGCGAATGCCGATGTCGCCGAAGTCTGGTCCGCGGAAAACGATCCAGAGTACGCTGCCTTTGGTACGAGGTAATAGGCGCGCCAGCATGAACCGGCGCTCCGTCCCATCCCGCTTAGGAACGAATGCAATGAGCGGCCGTTTTCCTTAGGTGATAAAACATAACCTAGGGAGATCATTTGATGAAGAAGATCATGTTGGCTTCGGTCTGCATCCTGGCACTCTCCTCACCCACAGCATTCGCGCAGACGGCTCAACCCACTGGCGGTGCTTCGAGCCAAGGCAATGTCGGACCGGGTGCGTCGGAAGGCGCGATGAAGGACAGCAGCGGAACCATGCACAAGGGCACCACAGGCACGAGCAGCAAGCCCTCGCCCCGCGGTGACGCCAGCACTTCCGGCGCCGACACCGCGGCCGGCGTCAAAAACACGGGCACTGCCACCGAACCGGGTGCCGTAAAAGACGGCGTCAACAAACAGTAAGAGAACCTTTAAAAAGGAGGCCGCGAACCGAGGCGGCCTCTTCAAGCCACGGACGGGCCGGTGATGGGCGATATCACCGCCGGACCATGAGCCAAATCAAGCCAATGGAATTTCGGTCTTACTTCAATGGCTACTGGCGGCCGGGATAATCTCCACGACGGCGAGTATTGCGTCTCTCACGGTGACGCGCCGTCCAGTTACTTCTGCGAGTTGCGGCGGCGGGAGACGGGCCGAAATTTCCCGCTGGTCGCTCATGACTCACCTTTGTTCCACCATTAAATCACTATCGGAAATCGGCAAGTATGCGCGGGGTTCCGGGAGTGAACTGGGTGGCAAGAAAAAGCCCCGCCGATTGGGAGCGGGGCAGTGCTTGGAATCGTGCCCTGAGGGGATGGCTTTAGACTATCACCTTGGTCAGGGTCTTCCGGGGTACCGCATCCGCCAGCGCTCGAGCTTGAGCCGATATCGGACCAATCGGGGTCAACCTACCCTGAGGTTTTCGGCGGACTCTTTCCCGCGGTTGGCCACGACTTCGTAGCTCACCTTCGCGCCTTCATTCAGACTGCTCAAGCCCGCTCTCTCGACGGCCGAGATATGGACGAAGACGTCCTTGCCGCCAGTGTCGGGTTGGATAAATCCATAGCCCTTTGTCGCGTTGAACCACTTAACTATCCCTGTCGCCACGTCGTTTACTCCCCAAGAATTTAAGAACACGACAGGATGGCGAGAGAAATCCGGCAAAAGATTGTCCCACCCGCGTGAACCGGCAGGCTCCAGCCTGTCGAGGAGCTCTCGCTTCGCCGGTTCCGTAGCTAGATCGCAAATCAGCCTGCATTCGGCGGCGTCGCTACGAAGCTTTTCCAAGTGATTCTGATAGTCCTTCATCCTCATCCCCTGCCCTGGTCGGGAACATGCTTCGGCTCGAACGGGCTGCGCATTATCAAATGCTAAGCCCAAACAGGCCGGTGCGGAAATTAAACCAGGCCACGGCCACGGTAGAACAGAGCGGAAAGAAGTATGGCCTGCCGCGGTGGCCGGGCGGGCACGAGGTCGAGTCGGCAACCTTTCGTGGTGTCCTCAATGAGGACCTACGCCGACCACAGAACTGGACACCTTGTGAGCCACTTCACAGCTTCGGCCCGGAGAAAAATGATAGGTTGGAGTTGATGGTGCAGATCAACTCCAAACAGCGAGATTGGATCATGCCCGCTTTATTCGACCTCCTCTACCGCGAATACTGCCGTGCGCGCCTCGCCGAGATGCGGAAGCAACTTCTGATTTCGCCCAGGACGCATGGGGTCCCAGAAGCACTTTGCAACGAAAAGGATGGTCTTGGCGCTAGTCTGGCAGGCGGCAGTGAGATAACTGCCCAGCACAAGACGCTGAATCACTAAGCCTCTGTTCCGGCGTGTTGCCGGACGGACCCTTAAGGGTCTCCAGTGATCGAGGCTTGGCACACACATTGCTGATTAGTGGATGCTGGGGATTTGAGTGGCCCAGTTTGAAACAAAAGCGCCGCCGGGTATCTATTTCGAACCGGCGGCGTCCTTTTTCGAAACAGACCATACGCAATTATTCCCGCGGGGTCCTCGGAGGCATTCCGCGATGGGAGCTGTCCAATTCGGCTGCTCGCGCATCACCAACTCGAACGGCTCGCTTAAGCCGGCCCCACGAGGTTCAACCGTGGCTTCCTGGTCCCAGCAAGGTTGTTGTTCATCCAAAAAATAGCATTTGTCAGGGCGGGTCCATTCGGCGCCAACCCAGACTTGCGTCACTCAAAGGATTTTCTTCAGGCTGAACCACGATGCCGGATTACCGCGTCCAATCTTGGAAGAAGTCCGTAAGCTTAGTGGAAGTAGCTCAATGGCAGAGCGTCGGTCTCTCGGCCGAAGGTGCCGGTTCATTCCGCGCCATCCCGCTCCAGAGCGCACTGCATCGTCACGACGCCCCGCTGGCATGCGCTGGCGCCTCGCGCGAGCCGGTCAAGATCTGAGGACTCAAACTCCAGTTCCGTTTGCGCAAGAACCCTGCGCATTGCCCAAAACTTCGTCTTGTCTCAATTCGCCAACCTCGCTTCACTTGCTCTACAGGCCATTGCGGGCGACATCGGTTCGATCTCGGGCTGCCCTCGCTCCATACCCTGTTAGCCCCCGTCGTCTCTCCAAGTTGCGGCGGGGGCTCCCTTCCTCAGCAATTGACCGACGAGCAAGTGAACGGCTCGGTGAAATCGGATCCGCCCTTCTCCTTGTGCCACGCCTCCAGCCTAACCGGCCGGCAATCCTGTGCGTGTCTTTGGCCCTGCCCCAAAATGCTGCCGCTGACCGGTCGTCTTGCAGCTCTCGTCGTGCATCGTCACAACACCACCGAATAGAAGCCGGGGTTCGCATGCGCCAGCGCGTCCATGGTTGCACCTATATAGTTTTGATGACGAGAGAAGGCCTTGGCTTCGCCGGTTGCGCGGCTGGGGACCGCGCGCCGCTCCAGAGCGTCCTTCCGTATAAACGGAATGACGTTGAGCGGGATTGAGCCCGATGGCGCGCATCACGCTCCCGTGAAAGAAATCATTCAGCGCAAATTTGAAATCGTCCGGAAACCAATACCTGTTTGCCTTACGAAATTACGAAGCCAATTGGCCGGCAAAGGGGAATTTCAAATGACCGCTTTCAAGGCAACAGTCGCTTCAACCGTTACCTCCAAAACCCGCGGCAGGTTTGACAGCTTCGTTTCGGTCGCAATCTTTAGCGGGATCGGACTTCTTCTATCGGTATCAGTATTGCTTCTCGACAAATACATTCCCGGCGAATGGTTTTAATAGACCTCAAATGCCGGGTTGAGACGACGGGGTATTCAAAGCGCCTGGAATCTATAAAGGGTCGCGTTGGCGCGACCCTTTAGCCGGTCAAATTTGTTCGGAATGAAATGCAGCCCCGGCAAGAGCCATCATACAGTTTTCCACAGGCCCGAGTATCCGTAAGACCACGGCCTCGAGGCGCGCAGTTTATTCCATCTTCTCAAGCGTTGGAGCGCTCCACAGCAAGGCCGCCGGAGCGATAAGGCATGGCGTCCAGGCGAGCATGGCTCCGAGTGCGATAGCTTGCAGGGTACTCATAGATCCCTCCGTGCCTGCCGCTAATAAGAAGTAAACTTCCGATACTGCTGTAGCGGATCCACACGCGCCGCTGGGGCTTACAATCGGGTACGCCGTCCGCTGTTATATTTCGATGACACGGCGGCAAGGCGCGCGCAACGCCAACACGGACAGTTCTTGGATAGCCTACCGTGTCGATCATCAGCCTCGGCGATGCCCTGATTGCGCTTCTGCGAAATCTGCTCCGGCGGATACGAAGGCTGCGAAAGCCTCGCTCGCAGCGACGCCGCGCCGCTGAGTAAGAAGTCTCGGATAAGCAGGATTTGCGTGTGCTCCGGCATTAACCCGCAACGCTGACATCAAGCTTAACGCGCGAGTTTCGTTGCAGCCGATTCAGACAGGTCTAACGTGACGGCAGGTCGCGCAGATGGCGATTAGTCCCCGCCTGAGTACTGCGCGATTAGGGGCCACCTCGTGCCCTAGAGGCGGCCCCGCCCCCCCCTTTGGCACGGGCGTTGCTAGATACACGGAGACTGGGATTTCAGAGCCTCAGTCTGAGACAAGGCGCCGCCGGGACAACGTATTTCGAGCCCGGCGGCGCTTCTTTTGACACACGCGCCCGCCTTGCTCCACCCAGCGCGTGGTCACGCCGACAGATGTAGAACTTGATCGTATCGACCTTCGGAAGTTTGGCACCCTCATCGGCGCACCGAATACGACGGCTATCTCTCACGCAAATAGCTGAGGCTGCGCGTCCGTCCGTAGAACTACGGTGGCATGGGCGCTTCCGGCGGAAGCGCCGAACAATTATTCTCGCCTGACGCAGCGATCAGTCCATACGAAGGCCGCCCCCTCGCCGCTTTTCCTTTATTTAAGCTTTCCATCGCATGGTGATCGCGTCATTGCCTGGGGCCGGCTGTGAAAGACCGAGAACTGGAGAAGATGGAACTCAATGACCTCTGGGATCTGCACCAGAGGATCATCGACGTTCTGGATCGAAAACTGGAAAGCGAAAAGCGCAAGCTTCAAGACCAGCTTGATGAACTTGGTCGCAGGTTCGGCGGGTCTCCCAAAGACATTCCGCAACGGCGGCCCTACCCCAAAGTCGAGCCGAAATTTCGAAACCCTAAAGACCCCTCAGAGACGTGGTCAGGCCGGGGCAAAACGCCGCGCTGGATAACCGAAATGCTTGCGGAAGGACGAAGCGTCGACGAGTTCAGGATCCAATAGCTCGCCGGGGCCGAATTTGATTCTTGAGCCGCTGCGCCATGGGTCTGCAAAGCGAAGCCATCGGTTGTTGCGTCATCCGCCCGTCCCGTTCGGCTTTCCGTCAGTGAAGAATTCGAGGGAAGCGAACTGGAACGCTTACAATCAATCGCCGTTCAATTCGCAACCAGGAAACAAGCGAGGCTGCGATGACGAAACCAACGATCTTGCTTGGCGCTGTTGCCCTATCGTTGCTATCCGCACCTGCCGGCCCGGCGTCGGCGCAGCACGTCATTACCAATCCGGGCTGGTGCGCCCAATTCTATCCGAATGCCAATTGCCAGAACTACGGGCGCGGAAACCCCTACACGAGCTATGGCTGGCGACGAGCGGAACATCGTTACTACGGCGGCCATCGTCATCACCGCCGCCATTGGCACTGACGCCAGCCAGCGGAACGAGCCTGATTAAACCCTCGTCTGAATTCAGAAGAGCCGAGGCGAGCAGCCGCGTCGGTTCAATTATGCGATTGGGCTACGCTTCCGGCGCTCTCGCGCGTAGCGACTTGTGGCAAGGCCAGGCTGAGAGCATCGACCAGCCGACGTCGCCAGGGCTGCGTCAGCATCGACAGCTTGCCTTCGAGCAGAGCCGCCCTTTCCCGGGCGCCCATGCCTTCGGAGGTGGCCTTGAGCAATTCCGCCAGGAGCTTATTGGTGCGTTCGCACTCCCTCTCAAAGTCCGCCCGATGACCGCTGGCAATAGCCTTCGCCTCGAGCAGTTCGGCCTGCAAGGCCTCGATCTTCTGCTTCAGGGTGGTGATCAGCTGTTGACCGGCCTGTGCTTGCGGCGGACGAGAGATCGGAGAGTGGCTGATCTCGGTTAAATCGACCTGCACCAGCGTCTTGCCGTCGTTGGAACGGGAACGCGGCCATCGGTGTCGTTTTACCAGAGCCCGGGCAGCCTCCGGGGAAATCGTGAGCCGTTCGCCCAGTTCGGCGTACGTCAGCATTTCGACGGGCATAGTATGCGCTCCCGCTTAGCCGGACGGTCACCACCCGGACGCAAGCGCATGGTACCGATTCATGGTTAAGCGTTGGTTTACCGTGGGTGGGCTCACCCCGGGCGCGCGCGACGACCTCGTGCCGGCGCTACTCGCGACAACGGTCCGCGTTGAACCAGAACGGCCCTATCCTCTGCGGCGGCGCATCCCGAGCAGGTCAAGGCCCCAGAAGGCAATGAGGATCAGGGCACACGTGCTCACGGCCAGCAACAGTACAATCGCTTCCAGCATGCTCGAATCACTCCGCTGGTGAAGCAAAATCATGCGCGTCCGCCGCAAAATTGTCATCATTGAGTTCCGGCTAACCGCCGGACGAAACCATTTTCCGGGGCCGACGAAAACATCCTGAAACAAAGGCCTGCCTATCTGGTTGGTAAGGAAATAGGGACGGCCGACATGCAATTCATCTTCGATTTCATCTGGAACCAGTCACGCAGCAGTTTCCTCGCCACGATTGGCGAGCAGGAGGCGCCGCAATGATCGAGATCCTCGCCTTGTTCAGCGTCGGCATTTTTGCCGCCCATGCACTGGATGCCTACCGCTCCGGTTAGGCTCGCATCGGAGACCGCATCAGATCCGGCTTCACCCTCGAGGGCCGCGAGCGTCAGCTCAGCCGGGCCGATCAGACGCAGCCGGCCTGTTGCCGGTGCCCGTCCGGCAGAAGTCCCTTGGCTCCGGGTCAATTACCTGGGAGCGCGCCTTAAGCGGCAGCCCTAGCTGATGAGCCTTGAAGGCCACCCCACCCACGGTTCGGTCTATCTTTTCGGCAATCGCTTGAACTGAATACTCTTGAGAAAGCGTCTTGAGGTCTCTGATGTCCTCGGCACTCCAGCGCTTCGCCATATTTTTACCGCTCCCTATTCCCGTAGTTTAAATCGGGAAAAAGCGGGAAGTTCCTTCAAGCGATTCGGCCCGGCATATTTAACCGTCACGATGCGACAGACTCCGGCTTGCTGGAATAGAACCTATTAAATGATCCTGCCGGTCAATTAACCGACGGGCACGTTCGCGGATGAGAAATAATCCGCCAGAGACGGTTATCATAAGAGCGCGATCGGGAGACCACCGCTTGTCCGGACGGGCGTTTTGGTGATTTCTTCAATCATGGAACGATGTCTCGTGCAGACGCGACCCACAAAGATATCGCTGGCGTGAACACGAGCGACAGAGATCGGCCGTAGTGAGAAATTCTTGCCACCAGAGGGACCGATAGATGATCGTGAGCATTGCCAGCGTAGCCCTCACGCTACAACTGGGACTACCCACCCACCCGCCGAACGAAAGCATCCCCTTCGCCCAGGAAATCCGCTACCGACGTCACGGCCATCCGCCGCCATGCGGAGACGGCTACGATCTCGATGAGCGGGACGGCAAGTGCTACCCGAACGGCACGGTGCCGCCGCGGTTTCAATCGGGCCGGTATTATCCCCTGGAGTACGGCGGCGGCCGGCGGCCGGTACCCTGCGGTCACGGCGCCGACCGCGATATTCGCGATGGGCTCTGCTACCCGAACGGCGCGGTGCCGCAGCAGTATCAGGAAGGCCGCCCGGGCTATCACTATCGACGAAACGGCTACTTCGAAATGCGATAGCGCGGCAGCGCTAAACATCTGTTCGCCGAGCTGAAACGCGTTCATCGCATATTCAGGGCATGTTTTGAATATTTGCATGGACGCAACAGCAGCCGCTCAATCGTGATCCGGCAACTCGCCAGCGCGTCGTGAAACGCCGGCAGCTGCTGGTTTGATCGGAGAAGGACCATGATCGTCAGCATTGCCGCCGCAGCACTGGCCATTCAGTTGGGCATGACGCCTGGAATCGCTGCTGCACCCGTCTTGCCTCAAGCCGTGCAATACCGTGTCCCCGCCCATCCGCCGCCATGTGGCGACGGTTGGGATCTGAGCGCGCGCGATGGCTTCTGCTATCCGAATGGATATCTGGCCCCGCAGGACCAGGCCGCATTTTACCAGCGTAGCCGCCGTTATCCCGTGCCGTGTGGGCATGGCGCCGACCTCGATGTCAGGGATGGCCAATGTTATCCGAACGGGATGGTGCCGCGGGAGTATCAGCAGGGGCGTCAACAGTATTACGGCGAACGGTACTACCAACGGCCGCCGCAGGGCCGGTACTACTATCGGGACTGAGCGGCTACGGCCGGCGCAGCGCTGCGACAGCCTCGGCAACCACCGCGACGAGCGACGCCATGGTGTAGGGCTTCGGCAGCCATCCGAGCGGGGCATAGGGTTCGGCGCGTCCGCGCGTGTGCGCGTCGTCATGCGCGGTCGCAAAGATGCAGCGGATGGCAAAGTCCTGGTACAATTGCCGTGCGGCGTCGATGCCATCGCGGGTGCTGGCGAGACGGATGTCCATCACGGCGAGCGCCGGCTGCGCCTCACCGGCCAGCGCGACCGCTTCCTCGGCGGTCGTGGCTGGGCCGACCACTTCGAAGCCGGCTGCCGTCAGCGCGATTTCGGTTTGCATGGCGATCAGAAAATCATCCTCGACGACGAGAACGCGCGGCGGGCCCTGCTTGTCTTCCATCCGCCGGGCCTCTTCCGCAGACGGCGGCGGGTTCCGGTCCGGCCCGGGCTGCGGTGAAAAAAGCCCTGCGCGCTGCTGCGGCATCATCGATGACCGCCCTAGATTTTCGCGGCGGGAAAATCGAGACACGCCCGTGAAGGGTTTTTCGTGACGGCAAGCGTTCCGTGCAGCTGGCGCGCGAGGCCGAGCACGAGCTGGAGCCCGGATGAGTTCTTGCGCACCTCCTCCAGATCGAACCCCTCGCCGTCATCCTCGACGCTGAGTGCCAATCGCCCATCCTGATCGGTCAGGCTGACCCGAACGCCCTGCTTCGCATGGTCCTTGATGCCGTGTTTGACGGCGTTCGTCAGAAGCTCGTTCAGTATCAGCGCGAGCGGCATGGCCACGTCGTTGGAAAGCACGCCGTGCGCTGCGCCGCTTTCGATTCGCGCCTCCGGCGGCAGCAATTGCCGGATTGTTTCACAGACCGCGGGCAGGAACTCCGCCGCCGCAAACCGGCTGGCGTCGCTGCGGCCGTACAGCACGCGCTGCGCCGCCGCCATGGCCGCGATCCGCGCACTGGCCTCGTTGAGGACTTTCCGCGCCTCCTCGCTGTTCGCGGTTCTTCCCGCGGAGAACAGCAGCGCCTGCAGCATCTGCATGTTGTTCTTGGTGCGGTGGCTGAGTTCGTCGAGCAGCAGCCGCTGCTGCGTCTCCGCCTGCCGCCGCTCGCTGATATCAACCAGCATGTTGATGGCGCCGTTGATCCTGCCGGAAGAATCCCGCAGCGGCGTCGGGAACGGAATGAAGGGAACCCGCGTCCCGTCCGGCCGCTCCGCGACCGCTTCGGCGCCACGCACGGCGCGCCCTTCCCGCAGCGCGACAGCCATCGGACACTCATCGTGCGGGAGCGGCGTGCCGTCCGGCATGAACAGCTTCCACGTGACGCACCATTCGTCGCTACCGAGCACGGGGGTCCGGCCCGAGAATTCGACCGCAGCCTCGTTGAAGTAGGTAATTTTTCCCTGCGCGTCGGTCGTGTAGATCGCGGCCGGTATGGCCGCGAGCAATTCGGTAAGACGCTGCTCGCTTTCGCGGAGCTTGCGCTCGACTTCCTTGCGATCGGTGATGTCGCGGGCGATCTTCGATGCGCCGACGATGCGTCCCTCGCCGTCGCGCACCGGCGAGACGGTCAGTGAAATGTCCAGCAGGCTGCCGTCCTTCCGCCGGCGAACGGTTTCGTAATGGTGGATACGCTCGCCGCGCCGGATGCGCGCGAGAATCCCCGGCTCCTCGTCTTCGAGGCCCGGCGGAAAAAGAATGGTCACGGGTTGGCCGATGGCCTCGCCGGCGGTATAGCCGAACAGCCGCTCGGCGCCCGAATTCCAAGTCCGGATGATACCATCCAGATCCTTGCTGATAATCGCATCGTCGGAGGATTCCACGACGAACACGAGCTGCTGCGCTCGCTCTTCGGCCAAGCTTCGCGCCTGTTCCGCCCGCAGCCTCGCTACGCCGAAGCCGAGTTGCCGCGCAAGCGTCAGCGCGACGTCGATCTCCGCTTCGGCGAAGCGATGCGGCTTGTCGTAATAGGCCATGAATTTTCCGGCGAGCCGGCCGCCGATCATGATCGGAATGAAAGCAACCGCTGCGATGCGTTCTTGCGCAACCGTTTCCTTGAGGGCATCGGAAAGACCGGACTGGCCAACGTCCTCGAAATAGACCGGCCGCGGATTTCGTTCACTCCTGTCCCATGGCGAATGGCCCTCGACCGCCTTGCGGTACCCGTCCGCCAGGCCCCGCCATCCGACGAAACGCATCACGTCGTCGTCGTCGAACAGGAGAATGGAGGCGCGCTCGCAGGCAAGCGCGGCGAGGATGGCGTCGAGGCCCGCGTCGTAAACGTCGGAAAGCGACGCGGCGTATTGCAGCTTTTCGGAGAACCGGAACAGTGCCCCCTGCTCTTCGCTGCGGCGCGCCAGCGCCTGTTCGGTCTCCTTGCGGGCGCTGATGTCATGCTGAACCCGCACCGCGTACAGGAAATTTCCTGACGCATCGCGAACGCTCGAGGACGTCACCTCCGCCCAGAAATACGTGCCATCCTTGCGGCCGAGACGCTTTTCAATGGTGTAGCGATCGAGTTCGCCCGCGATCTGTCGCCTGAACTGCGCAATATCCTGCGCGAGGTCCTGTGGCGAGGTTTCGTCAAAGATGGAGCGGCCGACCAGATCGGCCGCTTCGCGTCCCGTCAGCTCGCAGAGCTTCTGGTTGACGCGCAGCATCCGCCCGGCCTCGTCGATCTCGGCGATACCCACACCGACATGATCGTAGGTCACGGCCGGACTGTCTTCGTGCGCCCGCAGCCATTCGTCGCGCGGCGCGCAGGCGACATCCGGAGCGGCGGACAGGCCCGGCGGAGAGAGAGTCTTGGCCGTCCGTTGCTGGAGGTTCATTCCGGCCATTCCCTGCCCCTGGGGCAAATTTTGCGTCACTCAATACTCGGCAGATGCAGGGTCAGCACGCATGACCTCTGAGGTCATAAGTTCGGCAAGAGAAGATTGTTCCCCGCCAAAGCCGAACATCGAAATGTCCGTTTTCCTGCGTGGTCGCTGGTTGCGGGATGGATCGCAGTTTGCCGGCTAGCAACCCCGGCAGATCCCCGTGAAGCTGCTCACCTCGGGTCGCGGCCGGCGCCGAAGCGGCGGTTTTCGCGGGTAAGCCTGGCGTGCGCTGAAGATCCGCTGCGAGGCGCCGGTATACGGCGGCGTCGCGAGCCGCGCGCGCGGCGCTGGCGTATCGACTGAGCCGTAGGAGGTTACCGGCGGCGGAGGGTTGGGGCGGAGCGGCGGGATATTTCCGGCGTTGCCGATACCGCTGGGATCGGAGAGCGACCTGGGATTGGCCGGGCCAAACGGCACGCCCGATATCGCCGAATTGCCGGCACCGGCCGAGCCGGCTGGCGGCGTCAATTGTGCAAATGCCCTTCCAGGGACGATCAGGGCGAGCGCCGCGAAGAGAACAAGCGCCGGATTGCGGATCATCGAGGTCTCTCCAAGGGGCACCCACGCAACGATTATGTGGTGCGCGCGTTCCCTTGCTTCCAGCTCGCCTGTTTCAAATCGCCGGATTTTCCTGCCGTCCGTCTTGCTACGGAGTAGGCGGCGGCCAGAGAATCAGACCTAATTATGGCGCGATCACGTTTTGAGATTCCGGCGGAATGAACCAGCCTGAGATGCTCGATTCCGATATCCGCGCCCTGCAGCAATGGATGCGCGCTGCCTGGGCGCAGCTCGGCAATTCCTCTCTCACCACCTTCAGCCGGCGCGAGTTGCGCAACCAGATGAAGCAGTGCAGCGCCGACCTGCGGGAGCGACTGCAGATGGCGGCCGACCAACAGTCCGGGCCGGTCCAGCAACCTATCCCGACCTACACCCGGCCCGAGCTGCGCATCTTGTCCTGGTGACGGAACAACGTCAGGCGCCTGCCGCTCCCCCGCCGGCCCGTGGACGAACCCCGCCCAGTACGCCATTGCAAGCGGCAGCTAGCTGATCGCGTAGCTGCGCCGCCCTGTTGATAACCCCAATGCCCCGGACCCAGTGTCGAAACAGGCGGTCATGGTGTGCTATCGGCATACCGGCCTGATTAACGACGGACGGAACACATGCGGATCACCCTGGTCGGTTCCCGCCATTTCGGCGTGACGACATTCAACACCCTGCGCCAACACGGGGTCGATATCGTTCGCGTCGTGGTTCACGACGGCGAGGACCGGCTTGCCGCCACCGCGCACGCCGCCGGGATCGAGGTCGTGGTACAGGCCGACCCGAAATTCGTGGTGGCGTCTGAAATCGCGCCCAATACCGACCTGATCGTGACCGCCCACAGCCATGCCCGCGTCACCCGGGAAGCGCTGGCCGCCGCCAAGCTCGGCGGCGTCGGCTATCACCCTTCGCTGCTGCCCCGGCATCGCGGCATCGCCGCGGTGGAATGGACCATCAAGGAGGGCGACCCGATCGCCGGCGGCACCGTCTATCACCTCGCCGACCGGATGGACGCCGGCGCCATCGCCGCCCAGGAGTGGGTGTTCGTCAAGAAGGGCGAGACCGCCCGCGAGCTCTGGGAGCGCGCGCTGGCCCCGCTCGGCCAGAAACTGCTGGCTGACGTCATCTTTCACGCCAAGACCCATCACAGCCTCCCCGCCACGCCGCAGGACGAGGAGTTCGCCACGAAGGCGCCGAGTCTGTCGGACGCCAAGCATTGATCCCTACCTAAATACCCATCTTGGTCGTCTTCTAGCGAATCAGCGCCAAAAGATGGCAATTTCGTCGTTCCGCGGCTGGAACCGGATTCACCTTGATGTGTTTGAGTTCACAGGAACATTTCACCGTGCTGCGGCGCACCCCAGTTTGGCCACATTGTGACCAGATAAGGTGCGTCATCACACACATCTCAGGGATTTGATCCATGCGCGCCAATCGCATCAGCGACATTTTGTTTGCTTCGTTTCTTGCCTCCGCCGCGGTTCTTGCGGTCGCTCCGGCCTCCGCCCAGTCGCCCTATGACGGCCTTTGGCAGGTTACTGTGGTAACAAAAACCGGCAGCTGCGATGCGCAAACCACTTCAACGGTGAATGTCGCCGACGGCAAGATTTCGGGCGGCCCGGTTTCCGGCAGCGTCGGCAGCGGGGGGCTTGTGAAAGTCTCGATCAATGGTGCATATGCGAACGGTCAACTCAGTGGCAACTCCGGATCGGGGAAATGGAATGGGGCTTCAGCTGGTGTCGCGTGCAGCGGTCGATGGGAAGCGTCCCGTCAATAGAGCAAGCCAGACTTCAGAATTTTTCGCCAAAGCGCGGCGGCTGACATTCGCAGCCGTCGCGTTTTTTTTGACGGCGTTCGCGGCTTCCACCAGTTACGCCCAGTCCAGTGCATTCGCCGGCATGGCCGGCATCTGGTCCGGTCCCGGCACCGTGACGCTGGATGACGGTTCGAGCGAGCGGATCCGCTGCCGGGCGACCTACAAGGTGAGCGGTGCCAGCCTGGACATGAGCCTCACCTGCGCCAGCGACGCCTATAAGTTCAACCTCCAAGCGGCGGTGGTCGCAGCAGGCGGCGAAATCACCGGCAACTGGAGCGAAAGCAGCCGTAATGTCGGCGGCAGCATCCAGGGACGGGGCGCCAATGGCAGCTTCCAGCTGATCGCCGAAGCGGCCGGTTTCAGTTCCAGCATCTCGCTGAAAACCACCGGCAGCAAGCAGCACATCGCCATGAAGGCCGACAGCCAGTTCCGGGCTGCCAATATCTCGCTGTCGAAGTAGATCGTCATACCCGCGAAAGCAGCTATCCAGTTGCCGCGGCTTCTCGGCCCGATCACCGACGTCTCAGGAACACTGGATCGCCCGCTCCCGTGCGCAATTGCGCACAAGGCGGGCGATGACAGTTTCGGGCCGTCGATATCGACGGCTTAACTCGTCTTCGGCTTCTCGAGTTTCGCCGCGGTCTCCTTGATCGTTTTGGCGATCAACAAAGCCTGCTCCTTGTTGAACGCAAAATCCTGCACGCCCCGGTGCGTGGTCAGCGACAGCACCATGAGGTCGGGCTGGTGCTCGGGCCAGCCGGTTGCGAAGGCGGTGACGTAGTCTGCGGAGGTCGATCGAGTGTTCATTGGCTCACGATATCCTTTTGGCTTTTCCGGCTCACCTGACGTGGAAAGCGTCCGGCCGTTTTGATGTCTTGTGGTGCCTTGCGCACCAGTCCTTGCGCACCAGTCCTTGCGCACTAGTCCTTGGGCGCTAGCCCTTGGGCACGTTGGCGGTGACTTCGATTTCGACCTTGGCCCTGACGTCGACCAGCCCGTCGATGTAGAGCAAGGTCGATGGCGGGAAATTGCGCCCGAGTGTTTCCTTCCAGGCTGCACCGATGCCGGGACCTGCGGCCTCGTATTCGCTGCGGCTGGTAAGGTATCAAGTCAGGCGGACGATGTGCTCCGGGCCAGCGCCGGCTTCTCCAAGCAGCTTGACGATGCGCTTCAGCGCCGTGCCGACCTGGGCGGCCATGTCGGGGGCATAATCGCCCTTCTCGTCGCCGCCGGTCTGGCCGGCCAGCACGATCCATTTGCCGGGGCCGTCGACCTCGACACCGTGCGAGAAGCCACGAGGTTTCGACCATTCGGCCGGTTGCAAGATACGCATGCGTAAGTCCTCCCTGAGACCGCTGCTCCTTAGCACTGAACCGGCAGCCGCTCCCACAGCGAAATTGCGACGCGGCGCATCGCTGCCCCGCCGCATATGCGCATTGCAAATTGCGGCACGCTCGCCGATACCGGCCTGCCTCCAACCCCGCAAGCTTCCCGAATGGACCGCACACAATCCAAAGCCCTGGCCGCGCTGTGGATGGCCGGCTGGCTCTCCCTGATGCTGATCATCATGATCGCCGGCCGCGAGGCGGCGCGTGAGATCAACGTGTTCCAGCTCATGGAGATGCGCTCGATCCTCGGTTTCATGATGCTGTACCCGCTGATCCGCGCCGCTGGCGGATTTGGCATGATGAAGACGAAACGGCTGCCACAGCATATTGCGCGCAACCTCATTCACTACGGCGCGCAGCTCGGCTGGTTCTTTGCGCTGACGCTGATCCCGATCGGCCAGGTGGTGGCGATCGAATTCACCATGCCGATCTGGACGGCGATCCTGGCCGCGAGCTTTCTTGGCGAGCGCATGACGATCTGGAAGATCGCGGCGATCGTGCTCGGCATCGTCGGCGTCGTCGTGATCGTTCGCCCCGCCACCAGCGAGGTCAACCCGGGCCAGTTGATCGCGCTGGCGGCGGCCGTCGGATTCGGCGTGTCGGTCGCGATGGTCAAGTCGCTCACCCGCACCGAGCAGACGCTCGCAATCATGTTCTGGATGCTGGTAATTCAATCGGCGGCAGGCCTCCTTCCCGCGCTCTACGTCTGGACGTGGCCGCCAGCCTATCTCTGGGGCTGGGTCGTGGTGATCGCGTTCTGCGGCACGTTCTCCCACTACTGCATGGCGCGCGCCCTGCTGCATGCGGATGCCACCGTGGTGATCCCGATGGATTTTCTCCGGGTTCCCTTGAGCGCCGCCGCCGGCTGGCTGATCTATTCCGAGCGGCTGGATCTTTTCACCGTGCTCGGCGCGACGTTGATCCTCACCGGCAATCTGTTGAACCTGAAACCGAATCCTTCGACTAAGGCATCCGCGCCAAGCTGAATTTTATTTGCCTGGCTGTGATCTAGATCACGCGACGACGCGTGTCGCGACGGTAACGGATGGCTCCGGATTTGGTCGTCGCGCCGCTTTTTTGTGGCGCGAAGCGGGCGGTTTTCTGTAATGTCCGGCCAGCGTTACAATCAAAGCCTTTTATCGATTCTGCAGGGGGATTTCCTATGCGCTACCCAACCCTCATTATGTCCGCCATCTGCATGGTCCTTACGGCGGGCGCAGCCAGCGCCGAGAAGCGGGTTGCCTTTGTCGTCGGTAACGGCGCCTACAAGAACGTTGCCCCGCTGCCGAATCCATCGGTCGATGCGAAGGCGATCGCCGCGACCCTGCGCAATGTCGGATTCGAAGTGGTCGAGGGTTCCAATCTTACGCGCGACAAGATGACCGAGCGGCTGCTCGACTTCGGCAAGAAGGCGCAAGGCGCCGACGTCGCGCTGTTCTTCTACGCCGGTCACGGCATCGCCATCTCGGGCACCAACTATCTGTTGCCGATCGACGCCGACATCAAATCCGAAATGGACGTCAAGCTCGGCGCCGCGATCAACATCGACCTTACGCTCGAGCAAACCATGGGCGACGCCAAGGTCAAGCTGGTGTTCCTCGACGCCTGCCGCGACAATCCGTTCGCGGCCAAGATCAAGTCGAACTCGGCGACCCGCAGCGTCAACGTGCAGACGGGTCTGGCCGAAATGAAATCCGGCGAAGGCACGCTGATCGCGTTCGCGACCGGCCCGGGCCAGACCGCGCTCGACGGCCAGGAAGGCTCCAACAGCCCGTTTACCCGCGCACTCCTCGCTAACCTCACCCAGCCCGGCGTCGAGATCCAGCAGGCGATGACCAAGGTCCGCGCCCAGGTCAACGAGGAAACCAACAAGGGACAATTGCCCTGGGGGCACACCAACCTGATCGGTTCGGTCTACCTGAACGGCGCGCCCGCGCCCGGCGCCGTGGCGGCTGCAACGCCGGCGGCTGGAGCTTCAAAGGCATCAGACGTGGAACTGGAGTTCTGGCGTTCGATCAAGGACTCCAACAAGCCGGAAGAACTCAACGCCTATCTGAGCAACTATCCCAATGGTCAGTTCCGCTCGCTGGCCTTGTCGCGGATTGCCTCGCTGGAGTCCGGACCCAAACCCGATGCCACCCGCAACCTGACCACGGGCGTCGATCCCGCGACCTTCAAGGAGGAAGCGGACCAGACCACCGAGGATCAGATCGGCCTCGACAAGGGCCAGCGCCGCGACGTGCAGCGCCGCCTCACCGGGCTCGGCTTCGACATCAAGGCCACCGGCCAGTTCGATCAGGCCACCCGCGGCGTGATCACGCGCTGGCAGGTCGCCCGCGGCTATCCCAAGAGCGGCTATCTCAACAAGCTGCAGCACAAGGCGCTGCTGAGCGAAATCGTCGCGGCAGCGCCGACCGCGAATTCCGACGAGGATCGGCCCAAGCGCCGGGCCCCCAGCAGCGGTCAGGCACAATCGCAGCCCCAACCCCAGCCGCAGCCGCAGCCGCAGCCGCAGCGGCAACACAGCAACAGCGGTCCTGATCCCGCCGGCGCCGGGCGCTTCATCGGCGGCGTCGTGGGCGGCATGCTGCGCTGAGGCGCACGCGACCTACTTGCAAAAAAGGCCCGGGTTCATCCCGGGCCTTTTTCGTTCTGCACTTCGCAAATCCAAACTGCGTGCGCGCGGCGATCTATTTGCCCGCGGCCTTTCGCAATGCCTCGTTCATGCGGTCCTGCCAGCCGGGGCCGCCCTCCTGGAAATATTCCAGCACGTCCTGATCGATGCGCAGCGAGACCAGTTCCCTCACGCCGGGAAGCCGGGGTGCCTTCGGCGGCGCCTCCGCCACCTTGGCGGTGGTTCGCTTGAACGCCGCCTCGGCCTCGGTGCGTGCGTCGTTCAGGGTTCTCGGCCGCCTCGGCTGGTCCGCCATCGCTAGATTCCTTCAAACAGTGCGGTTGACAAATAACGCTCGGAGAATGACGGCACGATCGCGAGGATGGTCTTGCCGGCGCTCCCGGGCCTTTTGCCGATCTCAAGTGCCGCCGCGATCGCGGCGCCCGAGGAGATGCCGCCCGGAATGCCTTCCATGCGCGCCAGCGCGCGCGAGGTTTCGATCGCCGTCGGGCCGTTGACCTTGACGATCTCGTCGATGACAGATCGATCCAGGATGTCCGGAACGAAGCCGGCGCCGATGCCCTGAATCTTGTGCGGCGTATGCTGCCCGCCCGACAGCACCGGGCTTTCCTCCGGCTCGACGGCAACAATCCGCAAGCTCGGCTTGCGCGGCTTCAGCACCTGTCCGACGCCGGTAATAGTGCCGCCGGTGCCGACGCCCGCGACGAAGTAGTCGATGTTGCCACCGGTATCGTTCCAGATTTCTTCGGCCGTGGTGCGGCGGTGAATTTCAGGATTGGCCAGGTTCTTGAACTGTTGCGGCATTACCGCGTTGGGCGTGGTCCGCACCAGTTCCTCCGCCGTCGCGATCGAGCCCTTCATGCCCTGGGCTGCCGGCGTCAGGATGATCTCGGCGCCGAGGAAGGCCAGCATCTTGCGCCGCTCGATCGACATCGACTCCGGCATCACCAGCTTCAACCGATAGCCGCGCGAGGCCGCGACAAACGCGAGCGCGATGCCGGTATTGCCTGAGGTCGGCTCGATCAGCACGGTGTCGGCGTTGATCACGCCGGCCTTCTCCATCGCGATCACCATCGCCGCGCCGATGCGATCCTTCACGCTTGCGGCGGGATTGAAATATTCGAGCTTGGCCAGGATGGTTGCGCTAACACCATGCGCCTCCGGCAATTTGCGCAAGCGGACGATCGGCGTGTCGCCGATCGCGTCGACGATGGAGTCGAAAACCCGCCCTCGCCCGGGACGTTGCACTGCACTCGTGGCTGACGACGCATCCATCTCAACGCTCCTGTGACGATCTCGTGCGGGGAATTGGCGGTTCCCCTTACTTAGGAGGCGGCCCGTGCGATGCGCAAGCCGGAACTGCCGACGCGAAGCGTTCGCTGCATTGCAAAACAAGAAGTTCGTTAAATCAACGCATTTGTGTTGCGACATCGTCAAAGATTGCGGACTATACTTTCGTCGTGAGCGGAGCCAGAGGTTCAGAGCGCAGGGAGCCCATGATGCCAGCTACTGCTGCAATCCAGTCGACCACAGCGTTCAAACCCGATCCGCGTGGATCTGATTTGCCGACGTGCCCCGTGTGTGCCGACACCATGGTGGCTGCGGAAGCTTCGGCCTACCTCACCGACCACGTGATCAGCTATCTCTGGACCTGCGACACCTGCGGTTACGGATTCGTGACCAAACATTCGGTCAAGAGGTTCGCCTGTAATTGACTCAAACTATCGTGAAGCGATGTCACCGCGCGCCCAATCGGCGCGCGTTTTCATTTGGAACGCCTCGAAAGCGCCACTCGCGATCGCCTCGCGCATGCCCCGCATCAGATGCTGGTAATAGGCCACGTTGATTTCCGACAGCAGCATCGCACCGAGTGTTTCTCCCGAGCGGACCAGATGATGCAGATAGGCGCGCGCGATGTTGCGCGTCGAGGGCCATTCGCTTTCCTCATCTAACGGTCGTGGATCATCGGCATGGCGGGCGTTGCGCAGATTGATCTGGCCGAAGCGGGTGAACGCCATGCCGTGACGCCCATTGCGGGTCGGCATCACGCAGTCGAACATGTCGATGCCGCGCGCCACCGCCTCGAGCAAATCCTCGGGCGTGCCGACGCCCATCAGATAGCGCGGGCGATCCGCGGGCAACGCCGGTGCGGTTTCCTCGATCATCGCAAGCATCACCGCCTGCGGCTCGCCAACCGCAAGTCCGCCGATGGCGTAACCGTGAAAACCGATCTCCACCAGTTCGCGCGCGCTGACATGGCGCATCTCGGGAATGTCGCCGCCCTGCACGATGCCGAACAGCATGTAGCCGTCAGGCGCGGCCTCGAACGCGCGCTTGCTGCGCTCCGCCCAGCGCAACGACAGCCGCATCGCGCGCTCGATGTCGTCGCGCCCGGCCGGCAGCCGCACGCACTCGTCCATCTGCATCGCGATGTCGGCGCCAAGCAGCCGCTGCACCTCGATCGAACGCTCCGGCGACAACTCGACCTTGGCGCCGTCGATATGCGAGCGAAAGGTCACGGCCTTCTCGCTCACCTTGCGCAGGTCCGATAGCGACATCACCTGGAAGCCGCCGGAGTCGGTCAGCATCGGGCCGTTCCAGCCGGTGAAGGTCTGCAGGCCGCCGAGCGCGGCGATCCGCTCGGCGCCCGGCCGCAGCATCAGATGGTAGGTGTTGCCGAGCACGATATCGGCCCCGGCATCGCGCACCTCGCGCCAGTGCATGCCCTTCATCGCACCTGCGGTGCCGACCGGCATGAAGGTCGGCGTGCGCACCGCGCCATGCGGCGTGGTCAGGCGGCCGGCGCGAGCATTACCATCCGTGGCGAGCAATTCGAAATGATTGGGAAGACTCATGGCGCTGCTTATTGCGTGCCGGGCGCGGCCAATCAACCGCCCAGTGGATGAAATCTGACGCCTGGTGCCCAACACGGAAGCACTCGGGCTCCCTTGCCGTTGGATTAAAACTCGGCACTTTGCCCCAGTCGTTGCGGCGCGATATTACGGAAGCTATCGGGAGGAAAGCGGACGTCGCGCGGATAGCCTATTTCAGTAGCGATTGACCCAGCGCGGTCATCAGCCGCCATATTCGGGAACGAGGTTGATATAGATCAACACTTGATGATGTCTCTCGTCGCAGTGGTTCCATCTCTGATATCATATGGAGACGGGCAAATGAGTAAGAAGCTTGTTTCGCTAGGACTGATCGCCGCGGCCATGTTCGCTAGTCCGGCCATGGCGACATGGTACGACAAAAACGGCGCAGCCATCCATCCCTCCCGCGTCGTTCACTGCATCCGGGCTCCAGACACTGGCCAGTTTGCCGGAGGTCCGTGGAACAAGCCTCCTTGCGAACCGGCAACCCGCACCAGGGCGGCGTGGCGCGACAGAAACGGCGCAGCCATCCATCCCTCCAGCGTCGTTCACTGCGTCCGGGCTCCAGACACTGGCCAGTTTGCCGGAGGTCCGTGGAATAATCCTCCCTGCGAACCGGCAACCTGGCGCTAAACCACTAAAACGCGCGTATGGGTGGGCGAAAAGCCCGGTCTGATGCTGCCAACATTCCCAGCGAAGGGAATGTTCAACGTCAGGACGGTTCGCTCACGCTGTACGGCACCAAGCGTCAGATTTCATCCGCCAGTGCGCGCTCCGGAGCAGCCCGTGTCCGACGCCGACATAATTGAGCCGCCCGGGCGCCTCAGCCTCCCGCTTGTTAAACAAAACGATACCGTATAGTTTTATGAACGGGGCACGAAACCCCGCTGGCGATGAGGCCGGCGGCGGCAAGTGCTTGTGTACGGTGACTGACGGCGAATGCCCTGCCTCTCTTTCCTGACTGGATCAATCCTCTCCGACAGCCGGATCAGGGGGACAGGCTCACGCCTGCTCAGGTCGGCCGTCTTGCTGTGCGGCCTGGCGCTCGCCGCCTGCACGTCCTTGCCGCGGACGCCCTACAGCGCCGCGGATGCCTCTGGCTCCCGCGTGCTCGATATCGACGGCCTGCGGCGCTACACCGACGAACCCGTCACCAAATTCCGTTTCGAGAAGGACGACCGCTCCTTAACCAGGACCTATCTCGCGCTCTCCGGCGGCGGCGCCGATGGCGCCTATGGCGTCGGCGTGTTGAACGGCTGGACCGCGGCCGGCACCCGCCCGACCTTCTCGGTCGTCTCAGGCGTCAGCACCGGCGGCCTGATTGCGCCTTTTGCGTTTCTCGGGTCGCAATACGACGACACGCTGAGGGAGGTCTACACCAGCGGCATCGCGGAAAGCCTGCTCGATGATGCCAGCATCATCCGCGTGCTGTTCGGATCCGGCCTGTTCGGCAACAAGCGACTGCGCGAGCTGGTGGCCCGCTATGTCGGGCCGGAGATCCTGGCCGCCGTTGCACGCGAGAATGCAAGGGGCCGAAAGCTGCTGGTGGTGACGACCGATCTTGACACCCAACGCACGGTTATTTGGGACATGGGAAAAATCGCCGCGGTCGGTTCGCCCGAGGCGCTGCGCCTGTTTCGCGACGTGATGGCGGCCTCCGCCAGCATCCCCCTGGTCTTCCCGCCGATCCTGATCGAAGCCGAGGGCCAGGGCCGGCGCTTTGAGGAGATGCATGTCGACGGCGGCGTGACCGCTCCGGTCCTGACGCTGCCGGATGCCCTGCTGTTCCAGGGACGTCTGCCCGGAAACAGCCGGATGAACATCTACATCCTCGTCAACAAGAAGCTCGAACGAACCTTTGAGCTGGTGTCCAACAGCACGCTCGATGTCGCCTCGCGCAGCCTGTCGTCGATCACCCAGTCCCAGACGCGCTCGGTCATCTTCTCGACCTACGATTTCGCCAAGCGCAATCGGTGGGGCTTCCATCTGTCCTATATCGAGCGCGATTACCCCGCGGCGGCGTCCGAGGGATTCGACACCGCCTACATGCGCACCCTCTATCAGCATGGCTATGAGAAGGCGGCGTCGGGCCGCGCCTGGACCTCGACGCTTCCATGAGCCACGCTGGGGCGGAACGACGACCTGCCTGGACTGTTGAGGATGTGGCCAATTCGGCCAGATTCGCGATGACGCCTCTCCTGCTGCGCGTTATAGAGCAATGACCATTATGACGACCGCGCAGGAATCGATGGGCATGGGATTGACTGCGACCAGGACCAGACCGGCGAAACGAGACGTTCCAAAATCGCGCGGCGGCCGGCCGACTAAAAGCGCCGCGATCGAGCGCGATCAGCGGCTGATCGAGGTTGCCACCCGTCTTTTTCTGGACCGGGGCTACGATGCGACCTCGCTCGATGCGGTTGCGGAAGCCGCTCGGGTCAGCAAGCCCACCGTCTATTCGCGCTACGGCGACAAGCGCGGGCTGTTTGCGGAGGTGCTGAGGCGCGAAATTGCGCGCTGGCTTGCTCCGCTTGCTGAAGCGGCCGAGGTGCAGCTCACGCGTTCCTCGGACATTTCGGTCGAGCAGCGCCTGATAGAGATCGGGCGCGAGATGCTGATGTTCACCTGCGGACCCGATGCCGTCGCATTCAGCCGCATGATGACGTCACAGGCCATCAACTTTCCCGACATTGCCAAACTTGGCAGGGAGGAAGGCTGGTTGAAGGCCGTTTCCACGACGGCGCGCTTCTTTGATAAATTGGTCGCACAAGGCGCGATGGACGTCGAAGATACCGGCATCGCGGCTGAGGTCTTTCTCGACGTGGTCGTTGGTCACACACACCGCATGGCGACGTTCGGAACGCCGCTGGAGATGAAGTCCGCCGAAAAACGCATGCGCTCGGCGATCAGGCTGTTCCTGGCCGGTGCGCTCGGGCCACCGAGCCGCGTCCTGTCCACACCCAAAGCGACCGTTCGGCGACGCCCCTCCCGCTGACAATTCCGTGAGAAGGGCGTTTCGCTTGAGGCGCGGCGCTCGCGCGTCGTTGACCAAAACAAAACGATACGGTATGGTTTTGTTACAAGCGACGTGCGGGTTCCCGCTTTCAGTGGTCCCAGCGGGGCTCGCGCCGCTTTGATCGCCGCAAACGGCGGTACAGCCCCGTTTGCGACGTTCCGCGGCCGACCCATATGCCTCCAAGGGGTCGGCCGCATTTTTGTACAAGACGATCCGGCCGCTCCGCCGTTAGAGACAGGCTCAAGGATGGAGACTGCAAAGATGCGTACGCCCCGGTGTTGGAGACAGTTGCTTGCAATCGTCCTGGTGGCGATCATGCTCCCTGCCCCGGTCTATGCCATCGCGCCGTCGACCGACGAACCGGCCTCCATCCCCAATGAGGCCGGCGATAGCGCCGCGTCCGACCAGCAGGCGGTCAACCGCGAGCTCGCGCTTTTCCGCGGGTCGGCTATCTCGCTGAGTCAGGCGATGGCGATCGCCGAAGCCCTGCATGCAGGAGCTACGACCGCCGATATCAGCTTCGACGGCGCGTCGGATTCACCGGTCTACCGGGTAAAGACCCTTCACAACGACCGCGTCTGGCACCACGCCATCGACGCCGCGACCGGCAAGATCGTTGGCGGCGAAGCCGCCCTGCCCCTGAAGGAGCTCGATGCCGAGGACCGCAGCAACCTCGCTGCACTCCGAATAATCCGGCACCGTTTGGCAGATGCCATTCGCGTGGCCGAGCAGGCAGCGTCGGGCAAGGCCATCAGCGGCGGCCTGATCCGCGAACGCGGCCGGCTGAATTTCGCGATCGTCGTCATGAGCGGCAGCGACCTCAAGGAGGTGATCCTCGAGCCTCCTGGCGCCGCAGGGCGGCGATGACGGGCCCGTCTGTTGAAGCCCGGATGAGGCCAAAAACCGTTGACGGCGCCTCCAACCTGCCGCATAAGTCCGCGCCATGACGATCTCGACCAAAACGACCGCGAAAACCAAAGCACCCTCCGGGGGCTCGGGAGCCGTGCGCGCGTAGTCGAACGATCGCATTATCTGAACCGAAGCCCCGCCTGAAAAGGACCGGGGCTTTTTTATTGCCCGCAAGCATTGATGCTCAACCAGAGGACAGACCCGTGAGCTACGAACCCGTTGTTGCTATCGCCGGCGTGACCGGCGCGGTCGGCGCCGAATTCATCGCCACCATAGACAGGCGCGCCTTTCCGGTCCGCAAGCTCAAGGCGCTGGCCAGCGCCCGGTCGGCCGGCAAGACCATCGACTTCCGCGGTGAGAGGATCGTCATCGAGGAGCTCACCGAGAAGTCTTTCGAGGGCGTCGACATCGCGTTGTTCTCGGCGGGCGCCGGCATCTCGCGCAAGTTCTCCCCGGCAGCCGTGAAGGCCGGCGCGGTCGTGATCGACAATTCCTCCGCGTTCCGGATGGATCCGAACGTGCCGCTGGTGATCCCCGAGATCAACGGCAACCGCATCCGTGAGCACAAGGGCATCATCGCCGTTCCGAACTGTTCGGCGATCACAGCGCTGGTGCCGCTGTGGCCGATCCACCGGCAGAACCGCATCAAGCGCGTGATCCTGTCGACCTATCAGGCGGCGAGCGGCGCAGGCGCCGCGGCGATGGAGGAGCTGGTGGAATCGACCCGCGCCCATCTCGAGGGCCGGCCCTTCACGCCCAAGGTGATCCCGCTTCCCTACGCCTTCAACGTCTTCAGCCACAACACGGACATCGATCCGGAGACCGGCTACAACGGCGAAGAAACCAAGGTGATCAAGGAGACCCGCAAGATCTTCGAGGACGAGCAGATCGCCGTCGGCGTCACCTGCGTCCGCGTGCCGGTGCTGCGCGCCCATAGCGAGGCGATCACCTTCGAATGCGAAAGACCGATCACCGAGCACGAGGTCCGCGCCATCCTGTCGAAGGCGCCGGGCGTCAAGATCGTCGATGACCGGGCGAAGAACTACTTCCCGATGCCGATCGACGCGTCAGGCCAGGATGACGTTCTGGTCGGCCGTATCAGGAAGGATCTCAGCGATGCCTCAGGCCACTCGATATCGATGTTCGTGTCGGCCGATCAGTTGCTGAAGGGCGCGGCGCTGAATGCGATCCAGATTGCGGAGCTGTTGCCGCAGCGCGTAATGGCGTAACCAGGCGAAGGGATCGTAGGGCGTGCAAAGGCGCACTTCGCGCCGTGCTCACCATTTACCCTCATTGGTAATGAACGGTGGGCACGCGGAGCCTGTCATCGGGCGCGCGTTCGCGCGACCCGTTGGCTTTGCCCACCCCTTTTCCTGCCAGACCTCATCCTGAGAAGCGCGGAACACGCGTCTCGAAGGATGAGTGGCACCAGCCGGGCCACATGGTTCGAGAGGGCGCTTTCGCGTCTCCTCACCATGAGGGTTTATTGGTTGCGACGCACATCGACCTTTTTTGCTCTCTGGTAAGTCAACCGCTCTGACTTATGGTTCGCGGGTCGCGGATGATGTAGTTTCACTCGTGTGAGGTCACGAAACACAGCCAAGCCGGGTTGGGACAGTTCAATTTATCAGCCCAGGTGACGTCGATTGCCTGACGCTGAACCGTGCAAATCAGTAGCCGCTCGCATTGCAAGAGGCCGTCTCGTATCTGGCCAGTATTCGCAAGGGAGTGTGTCATGCGAACCTTTTCAAAAGCAGCTAGTGCAGCACTTGCCCTGTGCATGTTGTTGCTACCATTTGGCTCCAGCGCTTTGGTAGAATCGAAAACGGAGGTGGCAGCAGCGGCCTCGGCAGGGGACAAGCTCTTGGCGGAGGCGATCCCGAAAAAGTCTTAACGCTCTATGCGGACGATGCCGTACTCTGGGGCACGCTGTCGCCGACGGTGCGTTCCAATCGAGAGGCGCTACAAGATTATTTCGTGAACGCCTTCAAGGTTCTGCCCGGCGTGAAGGTCGCCTTCGGCGATCAGTTGATCCGTGTGTACGGGAATGCGGCGATCAACACTGGCAATTACACGTTCTCCTATGTCAGGGATGGCGAGGCGAAGAACTTGCCCGCGCGCTACAGTTTCACCTACGTCAAGAACGGCGAGCGTTGGCTGATCGTCGACCACCATTCCTCGGCCATGCCCTCGCCACCGAAATAGGAGCTGTAGGGTGGTCAAAGCGAAGCGTGCCCACCTATCAGACTGACAATGCGGAACGATGGTGGGCACGGCGCAGTCGCGCCTTTGCCCACCCTACGCAGCTACGCGCCCGTCACACGCCAGATCACGTTGCCGACATCGTCAGCCACCAGCAGCGAGCCGTCGGGGCCGAGCGTGACGCCGACCGGACGTCCGTAGGAGACCTTCTCGTCGGGTGCGAGAAACCCGGTCAGGATATCCCGCGGCGGACCGGAAGGGCGCCCGTTCTCGAACGGCACGAAGACGACGGCGTAGCCGCTCAGCGTGCTGCGATTCCACGAACCGTGCTGGCCGATCACCATGCCGTCCGGAAAGCCCGGCAGCGTGCCTGCCGGCATCCAGCACAGGCCGAGTGAGGCGGTGTGCCCACCGAGCGCATAATCCGGCTGAATCGCCTTCGCGACCATGGCCGGATCCTGCGGCACGCGATCATCCACCGTCTGCCCCCAGTAGCAATAGGGCCAGCCGTAAAAGCCGCCGTCTCGCACCGAGGTCAGATAGTCGGGCGGCGTCTCGTCGCCGAGGCCGTCGCGCTCGTTGACGACGGTCCAGAGCACGCTTGTGTTGGGCTCCCATGCAAGGCCCACCGCGTTGCGCAGGCCGCCGGCGAAGATGCGGCTCGTGCCGCCGGCCAGATCGAGCTCGTAGATCGCGGCGCGGCCCTCCTCCACTTCCATGCCGTTCTCGGCGATGTTGCTGAGCGAGCCGACGCCGGCATAGAGCTTTTTGCCGTCCGCGCTCGGCAGCAGGCTGCGCGTCCAGTGCCCACTGGGCTTGAACGCCACGAGCTTCCGCCCCTGCGCGGTAATGCGGTCCGTGCCCGCCACATACGGAAAGGCGACCACGCCGTCGGTATTGCCGACATAGAAGGTGTCGCCGACCAGCGCCATGCCGAACGGCTGGCTCAGCCCTTCCATGAAAATTCCGCGTCCTTCGGCCACGCCGTCACCATCGCGGTCGCGCAACAACGTGATGCGGTTGGCGCTGACGCCGAGCGCCCTGGCACGCCGCATCGTCGCCTGCATCGCATAGTGGAACACGCTCCTCGGCGGTCCGGCGATCTGGTTCGACTCGGCAATGAGCACGTCGCCATTGGGCAGCACGTTGATCCAGCGCGGATGGTCCAGATCTTTTGCAAACGCGTTGACCTTGAGCCCGGGTGCAGCGGTGGGCTTTTGCCCGTCGCTCCAGCCCTGCGCCGACGGCATCTTGAGCGTCGGGATGGCGCCTTGCGGCTTCGCCTCCGGTATCGCCGGCGCGTTGCCCCAGGCCGCCTTAGGCGCCGCGCCCTGCATGCGACGCCAGTACAGCGCACCCGCCCCGACTACCGCGACTGCCCGCGCAAAGACACTCGAAAAGCTCATGAAGTTCTCCCGATGAACACGCGAACACTGTCCGAGGCCATATGTGTCGGCCTTCCCGGCGAATGTCCACTATGACCAACAGAAATTGGAGAAATACTCAGCTTTGTGGCACGCGACATGCGGTGGGGAAGCGAGAAACCCCGGAGTCGCGCGTCCAGTCGACCAGTATTGACTGCAAGTTTTCGCTATATTCCATTGAATATATCGATAACAAATCGAGAATGCAGTGCGGCGCTCACGCATCCTTCCTCCATGGCGCGGTCCGCGCGCACGATGTGAAAGACGATAAGGCAGCCATCAAAGTTTGTGGCGAAAAATCGGTAGTATTACGGCCTTTTCTGGACCTCCCGAATCGGAGGAATATAAACTTGGCGCTTTCCGAAGCGCTTCCTCCCTGAAACTTGGCCCGCCCAATCGGCGGGCTTCCTTTCGGGATAGGGTTGCAACGCTCCCTTGCTCACCGCTGCCGGAACAGCAGGCAGGCATCGCCGTAGGAATAGAACCGGTACCCCGCCGCAATCGCATGCGCATAGGCCTGCTTCATCGCGTCGAGCCCCGAGAAGGCCGACACCAGCATGAACAGCGTCGAGCGCGGCAAATGGAAATTGGTCATGAGGATATCGACCGCGCGAAAGCGATAGCCTGGCGTGATGAAGATCGAGGTCTCGCCGTCGAACGGCTGAATGGTGCCGTCTTCGGTCGTGGCGCTCTCCAATAGCCGCAGCGACGTAGTGCCGACAGCTATGATGCGCCCGCCCTTGGCGCGCGCGGCGTTCAGCGCCGCCGCAGTATCGGAAGAGATCGCTCCCCACTCGGCATGCATCCTGTGCTCGGTGGTTTCCTCGACCTTGACCGGCAGAAAAGTCCCTGCCCCGACATGCAGGGTCAGCCGGTGCAGTTCGACGCCGCGGCCGCGCAGCGCTGCTTCCAGCTCCCGCGTGAAATGCAGTCCTGCCGTTGGTGCGGCGACCGCGCCTTCATTGGCCGCGAACATGGTCTGGTAGTCGGCGGCATCGCGATCGTCGGGCGTGCGCTTGGAGGCGATGTAGGGCGGCAGCGGCGGCGTGCCGAGATCGGCGATGGCCTGATCGAGTGCCGGTCCGTGAAACGAGAACGACAGCGTGATCTCGCCCTCCTCGCCCTTGGCCTCGACCTCGGCATCGAGATGGCCAAGTAGGCAAACCTTGCCTTCATTGCCGAAGCGAACGACGTCGCCGGGCGCGAGCTTCTTCGCCGGCTTCACCAGCGCCTGCCAGCGCGAGCCGTCGAGCCGCTTGATCAGCGTCGCCTCGATCTTGGGCTCGGTCTCGCGGCCGATGCGGCGGCCTTTGAGCTGCGCTGATATCACCTTGGTGTCGTTGACGACGAGCTGGTCGCCGGGCTGCAACCATTGCGGCAGCTCGGCGACGGTGCGGTCAAGCAACGCGCCGTCCGGCTGCACCACCAGCATGCGCGCAGCATCGCGCGGGCTGGCAGGCCGCAGTGCGATGCTCGTGGCAGGGAGTTCGAAGTCGAAGAGATCAGTGCGCATGCTATCAACCGGCGAAGTTGCGTTTGACGATCGGACGCAGCCGATCGCGCAACCAATTCATCGCGGGATCCCGGCTCCGCGTGGTGCTCCAAACCATCACATGCGGAAGCGGCGCAATCGGAAACGGCACTTCTCTGCTCTCCAAATCATAGGCGTGCATGGTCTCGACCATTGCGACGACAGGCAAAGTCGCAAGCAAATCCGAGTTCGCCAACACGGGTGCGATAGCAGAGAAATGCGGTACCCAGCCAGCAATCGTTCGATCGAGGCCGGCGGCGGACGCGGCAACATTGACGGGGCTGGTAAGGCTGTCGCCGACCCGGACGACGAGATGCGGCCACCGCGTCCAGGTCCGGCGGTTCCACTTGGCAAACGCCGGATGTTTTTTCCGTCCGTAGCATCGCCACCCGAGCGCGCCTACGGCTTCGCTGGCGACGCCTTCGGGGAGACGAAGTTCGGCGGGCACGATCGCCACATCGATCTGCCCCTCCGCAACGTCCAGCAAGGTCGGCTCGCGCGGCGCGGTCCATTCGGCGGATACGCCCGGTGCCTCGCTGCGCAAACGCGACAGCAGATGTGCAAACACGGTGAGCATGAAATCAGGCGCCGCGACGCGGAACACCCGTCTTGAACTGGCAGGATCGAAGACGTAGCGCGGCGAAAGCACGCGCTGGATTCCCCGCAGCATCGGCCGTATCTGTTCGATCAGATCGAGTGCGACGGCGGTCGGCTGCATCCGCACGCCGCCTTTGATCAACAACGGATCGCCCAACTGGCTGCGCAGCCGGGAGAGCGAGTGGCTGACCGCCGACTGCGTCCGTCCCAGCCGCTCCGCGGCGCGGCGGACGCTCCGCTCCGTCATCAGGACCTCGAACACGATCAGCAAATTGAGGTCGAACCTGCGTAAATCGATTTCATTCATGATCCGGCAGGATTACTCATTAGATTGATGATCCATTCCGGTTCATACCACCGGCGCAACGCCAATCAAGCCGCTGGAGCCATCATGAAATCAGTTTCTGCCCTCTTCGCCGCCGTGATCGGCGTGGCGACCGTGCCCGCCCAAGCGGAGATCAGCACGGAGGCTGCCCGGGCCGGCGTTGCGCCATTCTACAGGGCGCTCAATGCCGAATTCGCCAGTGAGAGCGCCGACCTGATCCGGCAAGCGACGGCGGCGGATTGGGTGTCCTGCCGCGGTAACGCCGATTGCAACACCCGCGACCAGGTGATTGCCGGAATCGGCCAACGCCTCAAATCGGTTCCCGACTTGAAATGGGAGATCAAGGAGATCGCGGTCTCCGGCGATCAGGTCACTGTGCGCGGTGAAGCCACCGGTACGCCGGCCGGCGAGTTCATGGGCGCCCCGCACAGCGGCAAGTCATTCAAGTTGATGTCGATCGATGTTCACACGCTGCAGGGCGGCAAGATGGTCCGCTCCTACCATGTCGAAGACTGGATCGGCGCGGTCCGTCAGCTCACCGCGAAATAGGCCGTCGTCACCTGACGGCAACGACGGACCGCTCGCACGTAATCAGGCCGCGTCGGCGGCCATGTGCGCCTTGACGATCTTGTCGGGGTTCTGCACCGGCTCGCCGCGCTTGATCTTGTCGACATTCTCCATGCCGGACGTGACCTTGCCCCAGACCGTGTACTGGTTGTTGAGGAAGGAGGCGTCGTCGAAGCAGATGAAGAACTGGCTGTCGCCGGAATCAGGGCTCGCGGCGCGGGCCATCGAGGTGGTGCCGCGGACGTGCGGTTCCTTGTTGAATTCGGCCTTCAGCTTCTTGCCGGAACCGCCGGTGCCGGTGCCGTGCGGGCAGCCGGTCTGCGCCATAAAACCCTCGATGACGCGGTGGAACACGATGCCGTCGTAAAAGCCCTCGCGCACCAGTTCCTTGATCCGGGCAACGTGGCCGGGCGCCAGATCGGGGCGCATTTCGATGGTGACCGGGCCCTGGGTGGTTTCAAGAATCAAAGTATTTTCTGTATCAGCCATGCTCTTTTCTCTTCAGGTTTGGGTGGACGTTTGCGGGTTCTGAAAGTGACCGCGAAAGGCCGGCCGGCGACCGCACCGCCCAGTCCCTCGGTAAATGGCAACGGCGTACAGCGTTGCAATGTTTCCATTACGGCAATTCGGTACGCGATCCTGTCGTTATCGCCGGCGTTCGCGGATTCATAGGTAATCCTTGGTTGACCGAGAATGGCGCCTTCGCGGTTGAAACTGACGATGACCGTGATGTCGATCGGGTTGGCGCGGGAGGCAGGCGGCGGCTGCCAGCACGAATACAATTTGGCGTAGACGTCCTTGATGGTGTCGAGTTGCTCCGGCTGGGCCTGCGCGTGCGCCACCGGCGCAAGCCACACGAAGGCGGCGGCAAACCAGACGGATGGCTTGCTGCGCGCCGAAACCATCGCCTCACTTGATGTCGGATGCGACCTGCACCTTCACCATCTTGTCGGGATCGGCCACAGGTTCGCCGCGCTTGATCTTGTCGACCACGTCCATGCCCGACACCACTTCGCCGATCACGGTGTATTTCCCGTTCAGCGAGGCGCCCTCCGCGAACATGATGAAGAACTGCGAATTGGCGGAATCGTTGCTCGCCGCGCGCGCCATCCCGACGATCCCGCGCTTGAACGGCACGTTGGAGAACTCGGCTGCGAGATTCGGATATTTCGAACCGCCGGTGCCGTTGAAGTTCTTGCCGTCGCCGGTCTGCGCCATGAATCCCTCGATCACGCGATGGAACGGCACGTTGTTGTAGTAGCCCTCGCGCGCCAACAGCTTGATGCGCTCGGCATGCTGGGGCGCGAGATCGGTCCGCAGCTTGATCACGATACGGCCCTTGGTGGTGTCGATCACGATCGCATTCGCCTTGTCGAGATTGGCGGGCAGCGGCTGGGCGATCGCGGGGGCCACAAGGAACAGCGCGGCGACGAGTGCAAAAATGCGGATCATGAAAGCTCCGGTCATGTGAAAACAGGAAAGCGTAGTGTCGCGTACCAGCGTGTTAGCTCGCGAACTTGGTCTTCAGGCTGGCTGCGACCGATGGCGGCACGAAGGCCGATACGTCGCCGCCCATGGCCGCGATTTGGCGTACCAGTGTGGCGGTGATCGGGCGAACGGCGACCGAGGCCGGCAGGAATACCGTATGCACCTCCGGCGCCATGGTTTCGTTCATGCCTGCGATCTGCATTTCGTAATCGAGATCGGTGCCGTCGCGCAGGCCGCGGATCATGATGGTGGCGCCGGCCTGTTGAGCCGCAGTGACGGTCAGATTGTCATAGGTGGTGCAGTCGAAGTCGCAGCCGGCCTTGGCGGCCAGGGGTGCGAATACCGCCCGGACCATCGCCAGGCGCTCCTCGGTCGAAAACAGCGGCTTTTTGCCGGGATGGACGCCGATGGCGACGATCAGGCGGTCGCACAGGCCGACGGCGTTCTGGACCACGTCCAGATGGCCGTTGGTGACGGGGTCGAATGAGCCGGGGTAGAGCGCGATACTTGGCATAGGCCCCTCCTACCCCGCCTCGGGCGGCCCGGCAAGCCGGTCAAGGTTCCCCACCGGCACGGCTTTATATTTCGGATCGGTCAATGAACCACTACCCCGGTCTGGGCGTCTCCCTTGGGCGGACGGACAATGTTTCATCGGCCAATGGACGACGAAACAAAACTCCGACCCGACGAAACCGTTTTTGCAGCCGGCGAAGACGGCCGGAAACTTGCGCTGGCTACAAGTTCAACCAACGAAACGACGGGGCCGCCAAGGCCCATGACAGGGGACCGTCATGATCAAGGCTTTTTCCGCAATCGCTGCTGCTGGGTTCGTTGCCGCCGCGCTGACCGTATTGCCCGGCTTTGCCCCCCAGGTCGAAGCCAGTGTGCCGCAGGCGCTCGCCAAGGGTGACCGCCTGGATATCCGTACCGTCGGCAAGGATTGCTCGCAGCAGGCCTGGCCGAATTTCGAGGCGTCCTGCCTCCGCGCCGCCGGCTCCAAGCTGGTGGTGAAGGAAGCGCGCCTGGTTACCGCCGACCGTACCCCGTAACGGCGCAGTTTTCGTTCCGAATAACCTCCGAGGGAACCGCAGTCATGGCGAGCAGGGATGCCCCCCTGGTCGCCATTTGCGTTCCGAGCGACGTTCTCGCGGTCCTGCCCGTCCCGGATCGCACTTTCGGCCATCCTTCGACCAACATCGAAGCATCGTCGGACGCGGTGCGCGTAACATCGTGGCGATGACCGCGCCGATAGATATCTACTACGACTTCAGATCACCCTACGCCTACCTGGCCTGGTGGCGAATCCGTCGACAGCAGGCGCTGTCATCATGGCAATGGCGATGGAAGCCGGTTTCGATCGATGTCCTGCTGAACTTGCAGGCCGGACGCGAGCCGCTGGCACCGTATGTCGACCCGCTGCCGCCCCCGAAGCGAAAGCACTTTTTGGCTGACATCAGGCGATCGGCGAACTTCCTGGGCGCACCATTGTCGCCACCGCATCAACCTCGTCCTGATCCCGCGCCGGCCTTGTGTGTCGCGCTTCGGCTCGCGCAAGACGGCATTCCCCACGATCGGTTTATTGACATGGTCTTCGAGGCGATGTGGCAGCATCGCCGTGATATCGGCACCCGCGAAGTCCTGACGAATTGCCTGACATCTGCCGCGCTTGGGGAGACCGCGATTGAGTCTGCGGTCTCGCCGGGGACACGAAGCGAGTTGGTCGCGCAATCCAAGCAGGCGTACGAGATGGGCATCTTCGGCGTGCCGAGTTTTGTGGCGCATGGCGAGATTTTCTTCGGAGCCGACCGTTTGGACATGCTGGCATGGCGACTGGAACAGCAATCCACCCCATCGATTGGCCAAGGCGCAATGGAATCTGGTTGATTCCACTCAGGCGCGCGATTCGGTCGGAAGATCGTGACGCGCCGCCGGCTCCCGGTCGACGGTGAAGGAAGCCTGCCTAGTAGCCGCTTACCGCACGCAGCGAGCCGCGCGGCTTTCCGCACAATTGGACGCCCGACAATCGGAAGCCCATGGCAATTTGCGGCGTCTCGTCGCAGACTGGCAGACGATCGCGGCCCCTCGGCTGATCCGGCGGGCTGGATGCCAATGGGGGCGCCAGTGACCAGTACGCCAGTTGCAACCGCCGGCCATTCCGCTCAACTCCCCGCCGCCGCCACCCTCGGCGCCCTTGGTGTCGTCTACGGCGACATCGGCACTAGCCCCCTCTACGCCCTGAAAGAAGCGGCCAAGGCGGCCACCCACGGCGGGCCGCTGACGAACGAGGCCGTCCTCGGCGTGGTGTCGCTGATCCTGTGGGCGCTGATCCTGATCATTTCGATCAAATACGCGCTCTTGATCCTGCGCGCTGACAACCGCGGCGAAGGCGGCATCGTTGCGCTATTGGCATTGCTCCACGCGCGCCATGCGCCAGCCGGAACATGGCGCGCGAAGTTGCTGGTGGTGGGACTCGTCGGCGCCGCCCTGCTCTATGGTGACGGCGCGATTACGCCGGCGATCTCGGTGCTCAGCGCCATCGAAGGCCTCAAGGTCGACGCGCCCGTGCTCGCGCCCGCCGTGGTGCCGGCCACGGTCGTGATCCTGATCGGGCTGTTCGTCATGCAGAGGCAAGGCACCAGCTTTATCGGCCGGATCTTCGGTCCGGTGATGGTCGGCTGGTTCGCGGTGCTGGCCGCGCTCGGCATCCACGGCATCGTCATGGCGCCCGGCGTGCTCGCCGCCCTCAGCCCGCTCTATGCCTTCGATTTCCTGATCCACCAGAACTTCCATGTCAGCTTTGCCATTATCGGCGCCGCGTTCCTGGCCGTCACCGGCGGCGAGGCGATGTACGCCGACATGGGACATTTCGGGCGATTTCCGATCCGGCTCGCCTGGTTCGCGGTGGCGCTGCCCGCGCTGGTGCTGAATTATTTCGGACAGGCAGCGCTGCTGATTACCGATCCCTCGGCGCTTGAAAATCCGTTCTACCAGCTCGCGCCGGATTGGGTGCACTACCCGCTGGTCGCCTTCGCCACGCTCGCCACCGTGATCGCCTCGCAGGCCATCATCTCGGGCGTGTTTTCCCTGACGCAGCAGTCGATCCAGCTCGGCTTCCTGCCGAGGATGCACATCGAGCACACCACCTCGGACGCGATCGGCCAGATCTACGTGCCGCTGGTGAACTGGCTCTTGGCGGCGGCGACGCTGGGCGCCGTGCTGCACTTCGGCTCCTCGGAAGCCCTCGCCGGCGCCTACGGCATTGCGGTGTCGCTGTTGATGGCTATCACCACGCTGCTGGCGGCGCTGGTGGCGATCCAGTGGGGCTATTCACCGTTCATCGTGATCGCGGTCAACGGATTCTTCCTCATCATCGACGGCATTTTCTTCGCCGCCAATTCGGTCAAGCTGTTGGAGGGCGGCTGGTTTCCGCTGCTGCTCGCAGCGATCATCGCCTTCGTGATGCTGACCTGGCGCAGCGGCGTCAAGCTGGTGGAGCGTGCGCGCGGAAACCTGCGCCAGCCGGAAGAGGATCTGATCGAAACCGCCATCAACCGCTGCCATGCGCGGCTCACCGGTACCGCCGTGTTCCTGGCGTCCTCGCCCAACGGCGTGCCGCTGGCGCTGACGCAATTCGTCAAGCACAACCACGTACTGCATCAGCGCGTGGTGCTGGTGACGGTCTTGATCGAGGAGGCGCCACGCATATCCGACGAGGATCGCGCCGAGATCGTCGAAATCATCCCGGGCATCACCCGCGTCATCCTGCATTACGGCTTCATGCAATATCCGACGATCTACGACGGGCTGGTCCTCGCCTGCAAGCAAGGCAAGCTGCCGGGCATCGACCTCACCGACATCACCTATTACATCGGTCGCGAGACCATCATTCCGCGCGAGGATATCCCGGGCATGTGGGTGTGGCGGGAAGCCCTGTTTGCCTTCCTGCAACGCAACGCCGAGCGCTCGGCGGCGTTCTTCGGCGTGCCGACCAGGCAGGTGGTGGAGTTCGGGACGGAGATCGAGATCTAGGGCGAGGACTCATCAACCCGAAGCCATAGCCTTATTCGATGCAAGCCGGAGACATTCGACCTTCCCAGAAAAATGAAGCCTCAGGCGCTCGCGATAGTCGATGAGGCACTCTCGAAGAGAATCCGAAAACTCAATTGCGGGCAGCAAGATCGTCACCAAAGGTCCTTGTAGTTTGCAAACAGCTTCAATGTCGCGTCGTAGCGTACTGGAACGATCCAGGGCAGCGCCAGCTTGAATATTGCATTTGCAAGGATCGAGGTATGGCGCACATAGAGATCAGTCGGATCGAGGCGGTGCCTCATATGCAGCTTCGGATCATAGTTTAGGCCGCTGCTACGGAACCATTTGTACCCTTTGCTGATCCCCCAATTGATCATATCCCGAACGACATAGTGATAGAGATGCAGGTCGAGTGCGACGGCGTAGTCGAAACCCACGTACTCCGCGTACAGGGAGTCTCCTTGCACCATGCAAAGGCTGAAGGCCACCAGCACGTTTCCGCGACGCCACGTGAAGAACCGTACTTTATCGTTCATTCGCTGGCCGATCTGGAGGAAAAAGTCCTTCGTTAGCTTCTCGAATTGCATCCTTGAGCGCTCGAACACCTGCAGATAAAGCGGATAGATCTCATCGACGAACCTTGCCGCATCGTTGGCGACGCTCATGCGAATATCCGATACACCCGCTGTCGCCTCGAGATTCTTGCGCAATTTCTTTCGCGATGAGCTTTTCAGCGCCTTTGCCATGTAGGCGTCGAAGCTGTCATATCTGATGTCGAGCATCGTCATCGGCATGCTCGGCGCACGCGCGAAGCCGCATTGCCCGAAGCAGCGGAGCAATTTGCGGTAGCAAGAAGGAAATTCCTTGAGCACGATGAGTTTCGCGTTGAGCAACCTCGCTTGCTTGATGATACCGTTGGACAAGGTTTCCGCGAGGATGTCGACGGGTAGAGTTTCCGTAGCTGCGAGGTGACCCTCGCCGGCGGAACAACCGACCATCAAAGTGCGCAGCTTAAGGAAACGCGGATAGAATCGCCGGACCCGCGAAATCCAATGAATTCGTTCAGCACCGAGCCCTTCAAGGATGTCCTGATCGACAAGGAAGAACGGTTGGACCGCTCGTACATGGCCGTTGCTGTCAACAATCGCAAAATATCGGTACTCAAAGTTACCCTGGAGAGTATCGTCCAGGATCTCGTAATATCGATAATCCTTTCGCTGGTCGGTGAAAGTCGAGGTCCAGGGCGCGCATTCGGACAATTCGGCACGGGACACAACGGAAATCGAGAACGACTCACAGCGCGCGCTGGCAACGGCGGGACTAATCGCGCTCATCTCTCCACTCCGCGGGACTCCAGTCAAAGTGATAACTCCGCGCGATGCAGATTATTTCCCGCCTCTTCGGTTTCGACGCGGACGTGCAAGAGAGAGTTTTCTGTCTTGGAATTTAGAAACTAACAATGGGCGCCTCGAAGGCCGCGCTGTTTCGTCGTACAGGTGACATATACCTGATGGCCAAACGAATGCGGCACGTGGCGGATGGCACAGCATGGCTGCTTTCAGGGCTACAGCGGACGTCGCTGATTAATAAGTACGCGCCCTCAGACCTTGGCTGGCGCCCAATTCTTGCGGCTGCCCTAGGCGCGCGATCTCTTGCCGGAAGGTCGCGGCGCGCTGCCCTCTGTCGTCCCCGGATTGCCCACGCGCTTCAGCACCGACGTCACGACGTATCGGCCGGCGGGATGAGTGCTTTCCGAGATTTCGAACAGGCGGCCGTTTGCGTCCAGATAGCACGGCGACAGGCAAACCAGGGCGTGAACTCATTTACGCGATGAGTGCGCGCCCTGGTTCGGATCTAACCCAACAGTCGGTCAGTAGTCCCAGAAGACCGGCACCCAACGAAAGGCGTCGCCGTCGACCGCCACATGGCCGACGGAGGGGAACGGCAGGTGAGTGGCCACCAGCAGCCCGCCGGTCTCAGCCAGTTCCCGCAACAGACGGACCCGAACGCGGGCCGCCTCCGCGGGGTCGTGTTCGAAGCCGTTGTACCAGTCGGGGTGCTCGAACCCGACTGCGAACACGGCGTCGCCGGCGAACATCAGCCGATCGCCGCCGGACGCCACGCGGACCACGCTGTGCCCGGGGGTGTGGCCGCCGGTGCGATGGACGACCACCCCCGGCGCCACCTCGTACTCGTCCTCGAACGGCCGCAGATGGTTGCGATACTCTTTCACGAACCGCTTGGCGGTCGCTCGAAGCGCGTCGGGGAAACCCGGCGGCATGGAGACGTGGGAGAAATCGGGCGCCTCCCAGAATTTGACCTCGGCGGCGGCCACGTGAATCCGCAGGTCCGGACGCAGCCTTTCCTTCACCCCGTCGACGAGCAGTCCGCCAACATGGTCCATGTGCATGTGGGTAAGCACCACGTCGGTCACGGACGCGAGATCGATACCGACGGCCTCCAGTCGCTTGATCAACTGCCCGGCCCGCGGCAAGTGCAAGTCCGGGTCCAACCCCAGCCCGGCGTCGATGAGGATGGTCCGGCCGCCGCTACGCACCACGACCACGTTCAGCGCCCAATCGAAAGCGTCCGAAGGCAGGAACATGTCGTGCAGCCAGGTCGCCCGGACGGCCGGGTCGGCGTTGTGTCCCAACATTGCGGTTGGGAGCGGTAGCACGCCGTCGCTGACCACCATCACGTCAATGTCGCCGATCCGCAGCGCGTAGCGCGACGGAACCAGCTCTTCGGGCCCTGGTCTGCCGGGGTGTGAGGTGATGTTTGGGCTCATTTTTGTCGCTTGCATCATGGTCATGGTTCTCTCCTGCTTCATGGTAAAGCTCGTGGCTGGCTTGGTTGAGCAGGCCGCGCCGCCAGCCCAGAACGCGGCCGTCATCGCTGGGACGTCTAGAGGTTGGTCACGCGTTCCGGATCGGCCGATGCGAGTGCAGCAGCGCGCTCGGCTTTCGGCGGGTAGATCCAGACGGTGTTGATCTCCTGCTTGGTTTTCTTGGCAACGTCGCCAACCATCTCCACCTTGCGCTCCCACCCGCGCGTGAACAGCGCGCCGGCGTCGCCGAGATCGAGACAGGTGACGTAGGCCTTCTGGTGGTAGGGCCTGGTGGCAACGCCCAGCAGTTCGGCTGCGGCATTGTTGCCGGCAAAGGCGCCCATCCGTGTCGCGTGCTGGCACGACATCAGTGCGTAGTTGCCGTCGTCGTCGCAGGCGGCACGAGCGGCATCGCCAGTAGCGAAGACGCCTTGAACGCCGGGCACGCGCAGATCGCGGTCGACCAGCAGCCGACCGAAATTGTCGCGCTCGGCGGGGATCTGCGCGGTCAGGGGGGCGGCGCGAATACCCGCTGCCCAGATCACCGTCTCGGCTTCGATGTGTTCGCCGCTGGACAGCGTCACGCCGGAGGCGTCGAGCGAGGCGACGCCGGCGCCGAGGCGGGTTTCCACACCGACCTTGCGCAGGGCGTTTTCGATCACGGGGCGAGGACCTGCGCCCATGTCGGGCGCGATCGCGCTGTTGCGCTCGACGATGATGACGCGGGTCTTGACATCCTTGCCGAGGATATCGCGAAGCCGCGTCGGCATTTCTGTTGCCGCCTCGATGCCGGTGAAACCGCCGCCGGCCACGACGACCGTGTCGCGTCCGTTCATGGCCGGCCGCTTGGCGAGGCCATGCAGATGCTTGTCGAGGGCAACCGCATCGTCGAGCGAGTCGACGCTGAAGCCATGCTCGGCGAGACCGGGAATGTTCGGACGGAACAGCCGGCTGCCGGTGGCCACGACCAGACGGTCGTACGACAGCGACTTCCGCTTGCCATCGGCGGCGATCTGAAGCGAGCGGGACTTGGTGTCGATCGTTTCGGCGCTGCCTTGCACATAGACGACGTCGATCGCCTTGAGCACATCGAGCAGCGGCGCGGTGAGCGTCTCGGGCTTCGGCTCATAGAGACGCGGGCGAACCACCAGCGTCGGCTCCGGTGCGACCAGCGCAATCTCGAATTCGTCGGGCGAGACGCCCTGGATATCGCGCAGGCGGGCCGCAGAAAGGGCAGCATACATGCCGGCGAAGCCGGCGCCGATGATGACTAATCGCATGTGACGTTCTCCTCAGGTTGGGACTTCTCAGGTGCAGGCGCGTTGCCACCGCCGCCTCCGGATTGCGGCAAGCCTTGTTGCGGTCGGCAACGACGCAAAGGTGTGAAACGGAAGCGCCGGTTAAGGCGCGATGCAGCCGGGCGGTGAACCTGGCGGCCAGCCCTGGCGAAAGACGACCGGCTGCGCGGACTTGCGGCCCCAGTCTTCATAGGGAAGGCGTGAGCTATCCCTGGTGGTCATGAGTGAAATCAGCGCGTGCGCGCGTTGCGCGGATTGCAGCGGGACTTCCACCTCCTCCCCTGCCGCTGAAGTGAAACGGACAGCCAGCGAAAGTCCGTACACCACGGCGGTCGCAAGGCCCCTTCGTGATGACGTGATTGCCAGTCGGCTGACGAAGTTCTTCCCGATCATCATTTGTCTCCGTGCGTGCTTTGGACATGGTGATGGTCTAGCTGATCAGGTCTGCCGCTGCCCCAGAGCGATTGCCGTCGCTGAAGAGCGATTGCTGCTAACGCATGCGCCTTCGCCAATCGCTCGGGGTTTCGCCGGTCAGCTTTCTGAATGCCGCAGCGAAGGCCGTCTGCGAGGCGTAGCCAAGCGCCGCTGCGATCGAAACGACCGGGTCGTCGGTCTCGCGCAGCATCTTCATGGCCTGCTCGAGCCGGTGCTGGCGCAGCCAGGCATGCGGCGAGAGCCCCGTGCTCTCCTTGAAGGCGCGGCAGAAGTGGAAGCGCGACAGGCCGGCGTCCGACGCCAGCGCGGCAAGGGAGACGTCCGTATCGTCGTCCGAGTGCAAACGCTCGATCGCGCGGCGTAGCGCGGTTGGCGCCAAGCCGCCCAGCGTTGGCTGAAAGACGGCAGGCGCGCCGGTATGCGCAGCCAGCAGGCGTGTGGCGAGCAGATCATTGAGCTGGTGCCGGAACAGCGCATCCAGCGCCGCGCTGCCTTGAATCGCATCCGATGCGCTGATGAGCAGACGGGACGTGATGGGATCGGGATGCCCGGTTCGCTCCAGCAACTCGTCTGGCGCCGACATGTCGGCTTCACCGGCAACGCGCTCAAGCGTCCTGTGAGGAAGATAGAGCTGAACGACGTTGACAGGCCCGGGAATGTCCCAGCGGGCGCTCGAGCCGGCCGGAATGATCGTCACGACGCCGGACCGCGCCGTTCCGATCGCAGCCGATTTTCCGTTGCGCCGCTCCAGCCGCTGCACGCCGGTGGGATACGTCATGATGACGTGGTCCGCCATCGGCTCGACGACGTCATGCAGCGCGCCATGCTTCCAGTGGGCGATGGCGCCGCTGGCCGGGTCTGACGCGATTCTGACCGGCGCGGTCTTCAGCACGCGCGCCATCTCCACATCGGCGGGACGCGCCTCGCCGTTCGGCAGAAAATGCTGGGTCGTCTCGGGAGTGTCGGACTGGGTCCGCTGCGGAACGTCGCGCGGGATTGGCCTGCAGCTCATGGTCAATGTCCTCGCCGTTGAGAGGCACTTCGAATTGAGCCTGTTCGGGACGCGTTCTAGGCGCTGCGAAGGTCAAGCGTCTTTCCCAAAGCCGCCACGCTTTGTCCGAACCTGCTGCAAGCGGCCATCATCCCTGTGCGACCAAAGTCGCACGGCGAACCGCCGCGGTGTGCCGCGAGAAGCCAGGCGCCGACTGCATTGCCACGCGACAACTGCACTCACATTCTTGTGTATGTGATTGAGCTTTACGTCACAAAACCGCAACACTGCAGCTTCGGACGAACAGCTGGACGGCCTCGCGGTGATGTTGGATAATGGTACTCACCTCGCGGGCGAGCGAGTTTCGGCTTAAACCTCATTGATGAGATCATTTCGATGGCACAGGCGGGCGCTTTCGGGCGAAGGCTGGGGCAATTCCTGCACTTGAAGAATGCGCCGCCTTCGCTGATGACGCGTTCCTTGCGCAGCATCGAACTCGCCGTGACCGAGACCCGTGATGATAATCCCGTGCCCGGCCTTTCTGGTTCACTTGCGCTTGAAGACGCCTTTCTCGTCAGCCTGAAACTTCATGACTACCCGGACTGCGAGCTCTGGGAGCACGGAAAATGCATCATGAAGCGGGATGTCCGGGCAGGCGCGACGTATCTGTACGATCTCAAGCGCGATCCGCGTTATGTGATCGACAAACCGTTCCACTCCCTGTTCTTCTACCTTCCTCGCTCGGCGCTCGATGGCATATCCGAGCAGTCGGGCGCGCGACGCGCTGGTGAGATCGCGTGCGAGCTCGGCGTCGGTCATGACGACGCGATCATTCGCCAGATCGGCGCTTCGTTCCTGGAAGGGCTGCGCCGGCCGGCCGAGACCAACCAGCTCTTCATCGATCACATGATGCTCGCGCTCACCGCGCACGTCGCCCAGGCTTATGGGGGATTGCAACGCCCCGCCGAGCTGGCCCGCGGCGGTCTTGCGTCCTGGCAGGCGAAGCGCGCTTGTGAAAAGCTCGAATCCGATCTCGGCGGAAAAATCTCGCTGGAGCGAATCGCGGCGGAGTTCAATCTTTCGGTCAGCCATTTTTCGCGCGCCTTCCGCGTCTCTACCGGCCTACCGCCTCACCAATGGCTGCTGCGCCAACGCGTCAATACGGCCAAGCAGTTGATGAGCGTGCGCGACCTGCCTTTGTCGGAGATTGCGATATCGGCCGGGTTCGCCAATCAAAGCCATTTCACGCGGGTGTTTTCCTCGGTGGTCGGCGTCAGCCCGGCGGCGTGGCGCCGCGAAACGCAGGGCGCACCGGAAAGCAAGACCTGACGTTCTTGTTTTGGCGCGTTTTCTACCGCGGATAAGTCTACGCAATCTGCGTAAACTTGGTTGCTATGCGAACCGGTATTCACTTCGCTTGAAAACGCTTTGCCGGATCAGCGACGTCTTGTCTGCGAGATCGCATACGCTGCGCAGCGCGCCGCAAATATCGCGTCCGGCGGACGACCGATGCCTTCGGCAAGGTTGGCCGGATTGAAGACGGCCTCCTCGCACGCATCGTTTGCTTCGACGCCGGTGACCACGATCGTCCCCAGTCGCAAAGCTTCACGCGCGTCCTCGTCGGGCCATCGGATGGTGACATCCATGACGGGGTCGCCGGGACGGTCGAGCAGCGCCATCACGCTGAACCTGATATCGCGAGCCGCGATCCGGGAGTCGAGGTCACCGTGCAGGAGGTCGGGAGATTTCGCCGTGGCCTCGTTCGCGGCCAGCCTGCCTTCTTCGCCGACCGGCAGGACCTTGAACTTGATGAACCGCGTCTCGCCTTTTGAATTCGTCGCGGGGAATGCGTGCACCCCCCAATAGGTCGTGCCGGCAAAGCTTGCGGGCAACGGATGCGCGGCAATGTAGTCCGCCTGATGCAGCGTTTCAGGATTGCTGGCGGAGAATGCCTCGACCTTCTGCCAATCCGGCTTGCCGTCCGGTCCCAGAACGCGCGCCGCAAGGAAGGCCAGCATCTGATCGAGCGTCCTGGCAAAATGAACCGGCGCGCTTTGCGTGAAAATGTCCGAGCGCTGACCATCGCTGCCGAGCCGGAAGCTGAAGCCGCGCAACAGGGGGTCCGTGTTCGCCGCCGCCGGATCGCCGCCGTCCAGAGCGAAGCGCGCCAGCACGCGCGATGGCTTGGTGAAACTGCGGGATTTCGTGATCTCCCGGGCCTGGTCGGAGGGGGCGTAGGTACCCCGAACGCATCGGCCCCAGGCGAAGCTCGCGCGAGTCCGTGGCCGCAGACCGGCTGCCGCCTTCAGGGCGTCGATAATGGATGCGGGCGTGGTAGCACCGCTGGGAAACCTGGGCAGAATGGAACCTTGGGCTCGAACGTTGGGACCTGCTTTTGGCGCAAGGCAAGCCAGGCGTCTTTCCCGAAGCGGCCATGCCTTGTCCGATTCTGCGACGAAACTTGCCGATGGCGGGACGTAGCCGGGATGGAGCGAAGCGAAATCCGGGAACGGTCGCGCCCGCCGGTGGGCTGCTCCCGGGTTGCGCGGAGCCTGTCATCGGGCGGCTCGAACGGGCTACAGCATCGACGAAGCAGCGCGCCAGCCGCCCCTAACCTCGTGATCGCTTGCCAGTTGATCGCGGCGCGCCGCCCTCTGCCGCTCCGGGATTGCCGACGCGCTTGAGCACCGACGTCACGACGTAGCGGCCCGCGGGATGAATGCTTTCCGATATCTCGAACAGGCGGCCGTGCGAATCCAGATATCGGCGGATCACTTCGAGCGCGGGCGATCCGGCTTCCGCGCCCAGCGCCTTGGCAGACGCGTTCGGGATCACGGTCGCCTCGACCGTCTGATGCACTTCGGAGGCGATCACGCCGTAACTGTCCGCGATCATGTCGCAGACCAGGCGGCGATCTTTTCTGATGCCGCTCACGGCATCCGCATAGCTTTCCTCGACATAGCAATCGACCCAAGCCAGCGGCGGGCTTTTGGGCTTGGTCGATGCACGAACGTAGGCGATCCGCAGCCAGCGCGAGCCCGGCTGACAGCCGAAACGCCGTGCCGCCTTGCGATCCATCACGACGGTGTCAATGCTTCTGATGTCGCGATCCGTTGCTGCGGCCAGCGCCACCAGATCGCTCAATGAGCCAAGCGTCTGCTGAAAACTCTCCTGCGGACGTTCGCGCGTCTCCACCCGCGTGCCCGAACCCTTCCGGCGCGAAACCGCCCCGAGCTCGGTGAGCCGGCGCATCGCCGCGCGCACGGTCTGCCGGCTGACATCGTAGCGCGCGGCAAGCTCCAGCTCGGTCGGAATCAGCCCGCCGATGGGGTACTGGCCCCGGTGGATCGCCTCCAGCAGATCGCGGGCGATATCCTCGTAAATTGGCATGTCGAAACAGTTCTCGCGGTCGGGCGCTCCCATAGCACGGCTTAGCCGGCCCCGCACCCCGCGCTTGACAAATTTGTACATATAATTGATATGGCCGTACATATTAACGGGAGTGAAACAGGCGCATGGCCAGCACCATGTTCGACAGCGTCCTTTATCGCGACGTGTTCTCGACGCCGGCCATGCGGGCGGCATTTTCCGACGAAGCCCAGTTCAAGGCCTACGTGCAGGCGGAAACAGCGCTCGCAATGGCCCAGGGCGAAGCCGGCGTGATTCCGCGCGAAGCCGCCGAGGCGATCGCGCAAAAGGCTCCGACCATCGCACTCGACAGCGAGCAGTTGAAACGCGACACCGAGAATGTCGGCTACCCCATCGTCGGCCTGGTGCGCCAGCTCTCGGAGCAGCTCGGCGAAGCCGGCCGCTACGTGCATTGGGGGGCGACCACCCAGGACATCATGGACACCGCGACCGTGCTGCAACTGCGCGAAGCGGTGGCGCTGATCGAAGCCCAGCTCGCCGAGGTCATGGCCACGCTCGCCGATCTCGCCCGGCTGCATCGCGATACGCCGATGGCAGGGCGAACCCATCTGCAGCAGGCGCTGCCGATCACGTTCGGGCACAAGGTTGCGGTCTGGCTCTCGGCACTGCAGCGCTCGGCCGACCGGCTCGAACAGGCCAAGCCTCGCGCCCTCCAGGCGCAGCTCGGCGGCGCGGTGGGGACGCTCGCTTCCCTCGGCGACCGTGGTCTCGACGTGCGTGCCGCTTACGCACGCGCCCTCGGTCTCACGGAGCCTGACATCACCTGGCACGTCGCCCGCGACGGGCTGGTCGAGATGGTCCAGACACTTGCCGTGATCTGCGGCGCGCTCGGCAAGATCGGCTATGACGTCATGATCCTGATGGCGACAGAGATCGGCGAGGTGTTTGAGCCGTTCTCCTCGCATCGCGGCGCGTCCTCGACCATGCCGCAGAAGCGCAATCCGATCTCGTCGGAAATTCTGCTGGCCAACGCAAAGATCTCCCGTGACGCCGCTTCACTGATGCTGGACGCCATGGTGCAGGATCTCGAGCGTGCCACCGGTCCGTGGCATGCCGAATGGATGGCGTTGCCGCAGGTCTGTCTTCTGACGGCCGGCTCGCTGGCGCAGGCGCAATTCATGCTTTCCGGCCTGATCGTCGATCGGGCCGCGATGAAGCGAAACCTCGATTCCACCCGCGGGCTGATCGTAGCCGAAGCGGTCATGATGGGGCTCGCGCCCGCGCTTGGCCGCCAGCACGCGCATGACGAGGTCTATGCCGCCTGCCGCGATGCGTTCACACGCAGCGACGCGCTCCTCGATGCATTGCTGCGGCGGCCGGCGATTGCATCCGCCCTGCCCCGCGATCAACTCGCCGCCCTGTGCGAACCATCGAACTATCTCGGCACGGCCGGGGCGATGGTGGACCGCGTACTCGCCCGTCACACCAAACGATAATCAAAACAATGAGCACCTTGGGAGGATATCTTCATGGCGTCCCGAATTCTTGACCGGCGCGCAGTCGCTTTTGGCCTCGCCGGCGCACTCTGCATGCCGTCGATCCTGCGCGCCCAGACGAACTACCCGGACCGGCCGATCAACGTCATCGTGCCGTTCGCCGCCGGCGGACCGACCGACGCGATTGCGCGCATCTATGCCGAATTCCTTTCGCGTGACCTCGGGCAAACGCTGGTGATCGAAAACGTCGCCGGGGCCGGCGGAACGATCGGCTCGACCAGAGCCGCGCGCGCGACGCCTGACGGGTATACGATCCAGATCGGCCAGGCCGGCACGCATGTGTCCAGTGTCGGGCTCTACAAGAACCTGAAGTACAACCCGATCACGGATTACGAACATCTTGGATTGCTCGGCGATCTTCCGCAGGTGCTGATCGTCAAGCGCGACCTTCCGCCTGACAACTTCAAGGCATTCGTGGGTTATGTCCGCGCCAACGAGGCCAAGCTCAACGCCGGCACCGCAGGACCCGGCTCGTCGGCCCACATGGGCGCAGCGATGCTGAACGTCCGGCTCGGCACCAAGGTCAATCTGGTCTCCTATCGCGGAACGGGTCCGGCCATGAACGATCTCATCGCGGGTCAGATCGACTACATGGTCGAAGTGTCGCTCACGGCGCTGGCGCAGATCCAGGCGAAAACCGTGCGGCCGCTGGCGGTGTTCCGCTCGGCGCGGATTTCGACCTTGCCCGAAGTGCCTTCCACCAACGAGTTCGGCGTCGACGGTCTCGACTTCCCGGTCTGGCTCGGATTCCTGGCGCCCAAGGGAACGCCGCAACCGATCGTGGAGCGGCTGAACGCCTCGATCCGCAAGGCAACCCAGGATGCGACCTTGCGCGCCCGCCTCGCCCCGCTCGGCCTGGAAATGCCGCAGGATGCGACCAATACCCCGACCGGCTTCCGCGACTACGTCCAGTCGGAAATCAATCGCTGGGTGCCGCTGATCCAGAAGGCTGGTTTGACGATTGAGTGAGGCCGGCGCGTAGCCCGGAAGGAGTTGGCGGCAATCAGCCGTTATACAGGTTGGCACCGCGTCGTCGGCCAGCGCAGCATGATGCACGACCGTCTTCAACGCGCGGGCGCAACAGAAATTTGTCGAGATGAGTTATTCCACCACATCGGCAGCGGGGCGACCGGATGCAGGCCACGCGCATCGGCCCAGCCCCTCGCCGATGACGCTGACGGTCGGCTGCGGTCGGAATGGGCAGCAGTTGGAGCGTCTTAGCCCACAGCCAGACACCCTCCTCAAGCGTCCTCGGGTTCAAACTGCTTTTCCCAGGCCTTATCCGCCTCGCTGCGTTTGAATTTGTCGTACTCGTCTGTGATCTTCTTAAGCTTGGCCACATTCGAATTCATGCTGTAGCGGCTCACGCTTTCCAGTTGCTCCGGATCAAAAAAGATAAAGCGGTCCGACAGTTCAACCATTGCGATTCCAAGACGAATGCAGGTGTCCTGCAGTTCATCGCGCTGGTTTGACCCCAATCGGCTCATGCCAAGTACTTTTAACAAGTTGGACTTGCTGATTTCGAAGAACGTTTTGCCGGCATCTTTCTTCCTCTCCTGAACGTACAAACCCGAGAGGGCATACTCAATGAAGGTCTTCGCTTTGGACATCTGACTCCTCCTCGCCTAGAAGGAATCCTAATTGCAGCATTATCCTTAATTTGTCAATTAAGGTTACAACCTAAATTACGGTGATGCGATTGCTCCATGCCAGAAAGTCAGGCGAGTAACACGAATCCTAACGGCACCCTTTAAGCCCGGCGTATCCGGCAATGCCTTAGGCCGTTCTCTGGATCTACCGGGGCGCTGAGGAGACCGACACCCAGTCGTGGTACGTCGAGTGCTTTCTCAGTCAGCAGCGGGGCGCACTCCAACAACCTGCCTCATATTTTCGCCCTACGGGGACCTGCTGTCGGACACCCTTTCCCTTTGCAGGTCTAAGCCGGTACGATGGCTTCTCCTGAGACTTGGGACAGGCGATGAAAGCAGACGACAGACCAACCAGATCGCGAAGCCACGCGACGACCAAGGCAAAGCCCCGCCAGGCGACAAAAGCAGCGAGCGTCTCCCGCCCTGCAACAAAGGCGAAAGTCGAAAGTTCCGCCACACCGGAAGCCGAGCGGCTTTCCCTCGAACTTCAGGAAGCCAGGGAGCGGCAGGCAGCGACAGCCGAGGTCTTAAGCCTCATCTCGGACTCGCCGACCGGCATCCAGCCGGTGTTCGACAGGATCGTCAAGAACGCCGCGCGGCTGTGCCAGAGCGTGCTGAGCGCCGTCTATCGGCGGGATGGGGATCATGTCGATCTCGTGGCGTACGATCAATTTTCTCCGGAATCGGTGGCCGCGGTGCGCAAGGCCTACCCTGCCCCGCTGACCAGCAAAAACCTGATCTCGGTCGCCATCCGCGAGCGCCGCGTCGTGCACGAGCCTGATGTGCTCGTCTCCGGCGGATACAGCGAACTGCAGAGAACCTCGGGCTATCGGAGCATCCTGGTCGTGCCGATGTTGCGCGACGAGGTCGCGATCGGCGCCATCGCGGTCATGCGGCTTGAGCCGCAATTATTTCCCAAGGCGCAGGTCGAGCTCCTGAAAACTTTCGCCGGTCAGGCGGTGGTCGCCATCGAGAACACGCGGCTGTTCACCGAGGTCCAGGAACGCACGCGGCAATTGTCGCAATCGCTGGAGGATCTGCGCGCCGCGCAGGACAGTCTGGTACAGACCGAGAAGCTGGCCGCGCTGGGAAGGCTGGTGGCGGGCGTCGCCCACGAACTCAACACGCCCGTCGGCACCAGCCTGACCGTCGCGTCGGCATTCCTGAGCAAGGCCGATCGATTTGAAGCCAATGTCGCCAGCGGCGGCGTACGCCGGTCGACCTTGACGGAATTCATTGCGGCCGGCCGGGAGGCGGCGTCGCAAGTCATGATCAATCTCAATCACGCGATCGATCTGATCCAGTCGTTCAAGCAGGTTGCGGCCGACCGCAACGTTTCGGACCGGAGAGCCTTCGATCTCGGCCAGGTGACCAGGCAGGTCGTCAAGGGATTGCGGTACGGGCTGCGCAGAAATCTCGTGGTCAGCGTCGAGTGCGAGCCTGACCTCGCCATGAACAGCTATCCCGGACCGTACGGCCAGGTGCTGACCAACCTCGTCATCAATTCCGCGGTACACGCCTATCCGGACGGCGCACGCGGATCGGTCCGTATCGCGGCACAGGCGTCGGGCAAGCACAACGTCGAAGTGCTGTTTTCAGACGACGGCTGCGGCATGAGCCCGGAGGTCCGGCGTCAGGTGTTCGATCCATTTTTCACGACCCGGCGCGACCAGGGCAGCACCGGCCTCGGATTGCACATCGTCCACAACATCGTGACCAATCGCTTGGGCGGCCGGATCAATCTGGAAACCAGGCCCGGCGCAGGAACGAAGATCCGGATCGTCGTGCCGCGCGAAGCGCCGCTTGCCGCGGAGTGATGCGCATCTCCGGAGTCCGGCGTCGTAGCCCGGATATCGCTTCGCTCATCCGGGCTACACACTACGCGCGGAGCCGGCGGCGCTAGCCGCCGTTGCCGTTCTCGCCGTTCTCTCCGTCGTCGCCGATATGCTCGACCGACACCACGTGCTCGTCTTCTGCCGTATCGAACACGATGACGCCTTGCGTCGAGCGGCCGGCGATGCGGATGTCCTCGACCGGGCAGCGGATCAGCTGGCCCTTGTCGGTGACGAGCATGATCTGGTCGCTGTGCTCCACGGGGAATGACGCCACCAGCTTGCCGTTGCGGTTGTTGACGGACATCGCGACGATGCCTTTGCCGCCGCGGCCGGTGGTGCGGTACTCGTAGGACGAGGTGCGCTTGCCATAGCCGTTGACGGAGACCGTCAGCACGACCTGCTCCTGCGCCGACATCTCGACATAGCGATCGGACGAAAGCTGGATCGCGGTCGACGCCTCCTCGGTCTCCGCCTCGGCGGGTTCCTCGGATGCGGTCTCGCCGGCCACCGCGCGGCGCATCTTGAGATACGCCGACCGTTCGTCGGAGGTGGTTTCGACATGGCGCAGGATCGCCAGCGAGATCAGCGTGTCGTTGTCGGCGAGCGCAATGCCGCGCACGCCCATCGAGGTGCGGCCGGTGAAGACGCGCACATCAGTGACGGGGAAGCGGATGCACTGGCCGCCGGCCGCCGTCAGCAGCACGTCGTCGCGCTCGGTACAGATCTGCACGTCGACGATCGCCTCGCCCTCCCCGAGCTTCATGGCGATGATGCCGGAGCGGCGGACATCGACGAAGTCGGACAGCTTGTTGCGGCGAACCGTGCCGCCGGTGGTGGCGAACATCACGTCGAGATTGCCCCAGGAGGATTCATCCTCCGGCAGCGGCATGATGGTGGTGATGCGCTCGCCCTGCTCCAGCGGCAGGATGTTGATCAGCGCCTTGCCTCGCGCGTTGGGCGCCGCCACCGGCAGCCGCCAGACCTTTTCCTTGTAGACCTGACCCTTCGAGGAGAAGAACAGCACCGGCGTATGGGTCGAGGCCACGAACAGGCGGGAGACAAAATCCTCATCGCGGGTCTGCATGCCCGCGCGGCCCTTGCCGCCACGGCGCTGGGCGCGATAGGTCGACAGCGGCACGCGCTTGACGTAGCCGGCGTGCGAGACCGTGACCACCATGTCCTCGCGCTGGATCAGGTCTTCGTCCTCGACCTCGCCTTCCTGCTCGATGATGACAGTCTTGCGCGGGGTGGCGAATTCTTCCTTCACCGCCGCAAGCTCTTCCTTGATGATCGCCTGCACGCGCGCGCGCGAGCGCAGGATGTCGAGATAGTCGGCGATCTCAACCGCGAGCTTGTCGAGCTCTTCCGAAATCTCCTCGCGGCCGAGCGCCGTCAGCCGCTGCAGGCGCAGTTCGAGAATGGCCTTGGCCTGCTCCAGCGATAGCCGCGCGGTGCCGTCGGGCGCCATCCGGTGCCGGGGATCGTCGATCAGCGTGATCATCGCTTCCACGTCCCTGGCCGGCCAGTCGCGCGACATCAACGTGTCGCGCGCGGTGGTCGGATCGGGCGAGGTTCTGATGACGCGAATGATCTCGTCGATATTGGCCACCGCAATCGCGAGGCCAACCAGGATGTGAGCGCGATCGCGGGCCTTGTTGAGCAGGAATTTCGTGCGTCGCGTCACCACCTGTTCGCGGAAGGCGATGAACAGCGTCAGAAAGTCCTTCAGGTTCATCGTCTGCGGCCGGCCGGCGTCGAGCGCCACCATGTTGGCCGGGAAATTCGTCTGCAGCGGCGTGAACCGATAGAGCTGGTTCAGCACCACGTCGGGCACGGCGTCGCGTTTCAGTTCGACGACGACGCGGAAACCGTCACGGTCGGATTCGTCGCGCAGATCGGAGATGCCTTCGATCTTCTTCTCGCGCACCAGTTCGGCGATGCGCTCCACCATGGTGGCCTTGTTCACCTGGAACGGAATTTCGGTGACGATGATCGCTTCGCGATCCTTGCGGATGGTATCGATCGTCACCTTGCCGCGCATCACGATCGAGCCGCGGCCGAGATGATAGGCCGAGCGGATGCCCTGCCGGCCGAGAATGATACCGCCGGTCGGGAAATCCGGTCCCGGCACGATGTTGATGAGATCGTCGATGGTCAGCGCCGGATTGTCGATCAGCGCCACGCAGGCGTCGATGACTTCGCCGAGATTGTGCGGGGGAATGTTGGTCGCCATGCCGACGGCGATACCGCCGGCGCCGTTGACCAGAAGGTTCGGGAATTTCGCCGGCAGCACCGTCGGTTCACGGTCGCGGCTGTCGTAATTGGCCTGAAAATCGACGGTGTCCTTGTCGATGTCGTCGAGCAGCGTCTGCGCGATCTTGGTCAGGCGGGATTCGGTGTACCGCATGGCGGCCGCCGTATCGCCGTCCACCGAGCCGAAATTGCCCTGGCCGTCGATCAGCGGCACGCGCATGGAGAAATCCTGCGCCAGACGCACCAGCGCGTCATAGACCGACTGATCGCCGTGGGGATGGTATTTACCGATGACGTCGCCGACCGTGCGCGCCGATTTGTTGTAGGACTTGTTCCACTCGAAGCCGTTCTCGTGCATCGCGTAGAGAATGCGGCGATGCACGGGCTTCAACCCGTCGCGCGCGTCCGGCAGCGCACGTGCCACGATCACGCTCATGGCGTAATCGAGGTAGGAGCGTTTCATCTCGTCGAGGATGGAAACGGGACGGATATCGGAGGGCTCCGGCGGTTCGCCGGGCTTGTTATCTTCAGGGTCAGACAAAGGGGGAATCCGGTCAATTCTCAGCTGAGAATCATATAGCGCATCAGGCCTCCAATAACCACCCCGAAGCGGGCTGGAGAGGTCGTTTTTCCGCTCGTTTTTTCATGGACTTACAGGGATCGCCGGGGTGCCCCGGCGGGCTCGCCGGAGGGGGCATTTTCAGGCCCCGAAAAGCGGGCACTGACACGCCTTTTCCAGCATCGGCCTATGGGCCGAAAACCACCGCGTGCATGATCCGTCCCGGCAGGAACGTAAACAGGCCGGCAATGACGAGCGCGCCTGCAAAAATCATCGTCATGATCCGGCGATGATCGACGACCCTGTGGCGCCTGGCTCTCCATACCGCGATCGGCAGCACGATCAGGGTGAAGATCGACAGCAGGTGGATCGGGCTCCAGGGCCCGAGCAAGCGGATCTCATGGATCCAGAACGAGCTCGCCGCGACGGTGGCCATCAGGGCGACCCAGATCCAGCCGACCGTCCGGTGCGGCAGCGTTCCCTTCGGCGCCGCGAACTGGATGACGCCCAGCGCGAAGGCCGCCATCGCCGCGAAGGCATGAACAGGGATCGCAGGGGCGGCATCCAGCAGCGGCGCAAGGGACATTGGAAACTCCCCGGAAGGTCTGATCGAAGGCAGCGTTGAACGCGTGATGAAGCCGACCCCAGTCGACGCCAAGACACCGATGCGAGCCCGCATCAATGTAAGACATATTTACATTTATCTTTACAATGTCAAGTTCAAACAGTGCGTCGACCTGCCGTCGCGCGATCTCTGGACGTCACGCCTTTCCTCCGAAAATGAAGTCAGGCCCTAAGGCTTCTGCCAGCGCCGTGATAACGCGCGCCTGCCGCCATGGCCGGGCGTGGTGCCGGCCATCTGCGTTTTCCCCGCTGCGGTCGTGTGCTGGGTACGCCCGGAACGGCGCGCGGAGGCATACCCCGCGCTTTGTCCGGATATATGGTTCAGGCAGAACGCCGTGCGATCGGCGGCTGTCGGCCTCAGAACGGAATATCGTCGTCCATGTCGCTATTGCGACCGCCGCCTGCCGCCACCGCCCGCCGCGGCGCGGAGCTGGGACTGCTGGAGCCGAAATCGCCGGCATCGTCAGAGCCGAAACTGCCGCCACCGCCGCCGCTGCGGCCGTCGAGCATGGTCAGGGTCGAGTTGAAGCCCTGCAGCACGACTTCGGTCGAGTACTTTTCGACGCCGCTCTGGTCGGTCCATTTGCGGGTCTGCAGCGCGCCCTCGATGTAAACCTTGGCGCCCTTCTTCAGATATTGCTCGACAATCTTGCACAGCGGTTCAGAGAAGATCACGACGCGGTGCCACTCGGTCTTTTCCTTGCGCTCGCCGGTGCCCTTGTCGCGCCAGGTTTCCGACGTGGCGATGCTCAGATTGGCGATCGGCCGCCCGTCCTGTGTCCGCCGGATTTCAGGATCCTTGCCGAGATTGCCGACCAGAATCACCTTGTTTACGCTTCCCGCCATCGCCGCTCTCCACTCGATATATCGCCGGCAAAAATCACTGGTCCAGCCGTCGCGTGCCGGCCGCCTTCAATTCTTGACCTGTTGCCAATTCTTGACTGTGTTTTCTTGACTGTGTTTGTCCGCTCTTTCGCGTCCGCTTCCGGACATCTGAAACGACCCTATACGCCCGCAAGCGCCGCCGACTTAGCGATCCCTCGGCAAGTCAACGGTTATCCACATGCCGTTGTCCACATATAGCATCGCGCCCGCGTACGTTCCAGCTTTGTTCCGGCAGTCCCACGTCGCCATCGGTCCAACTTGCAGCTCAACCAGACGGCGACTTGAGTTGGCCGCAATTAAGGCCCGAAAACGCCAAAATGGAACCTAGAGTTCCGCACAGTAACGGGAATAACGCATATAGATCATATGCTTGAGTCCATGTTTTGGCTCACGGGTGTTGCAATTCGGAGACGCAATTTCTGGGCGACTCGCGCTATAAAATTACCACCGGCGCGGGACGCTCGCGTCATTTTGAGAACGCTTCGGGACCAACGGAAGCGGACAAAACCTGGAGATAGACCCATGAAGAAGGTTCTGTTGAGTACGGTTGCTCTCATCGCGTTCGCCGCACCTGCGGCAGCCGCCGACCTCGCGGCGCGTCCTTACACCAAAGCCCCGCCGGCGCCGATCGCCGTCGTGTACGACTGGAGCGGCTTCTACATCGGCGCCAACGGCGGCTGGGGTTCGAGCCGCAAGTGCTGGGACTTCGTGACACCGGGCGGCGCCTTCGTCGGAGCCGAGGGGTGCCATGACGCCACCGGCGGCACCGCCGGCGGCCAGATCGGTTATCGCTGGCAGGCCAGCAGTTGGGTGTTCGGCCTCGAAGCCCAAGGCAACTGGGCCGACTTCAGGGGCAGCAATGTGAGCCTGCTGTTCCCCGGCGCCAGGAATGACTCGCGGATCGACGCCTTCGGTCTCTTCACGGGTCAGGTCGGTTGGGCCGCCAACAACGTTCTGTTCTACATCAAGGGCGGCGCGGCTGTTACGGCGGATCGGTTCCGCGCCTTTGATGTTCCCACAGGCGTCATCGTCGGCACCGCCGGTGATGACACCCGCTGGGGCGGTGTGGTTGGTGTAGGCCTCGAATACGGCTTCGCCCCCAACTGGTCGGCCGCTATCGAATACGACCATCTCTTCATGCAGGATCGGACCGTCACCTTCAACGCGCCGGGCGGCGTGTTCTTCGGCACCGATCGCATCCGTCAGGACGTCGACCTCGTCACCGTCCGCGTCAACTACCGCTGGGGTGGCCCTGTGATCGCGAAGTACTGATCTTCGCATTCAATAATCGAATACTGAAAAGGCCGGCCTCGCGCCGGCCTTTTTGCTTGGTTGCATCCCCCCGCTACCTCTGGGAGTGCGACATTCTGTCCATTTGTGGCGCGCAAGCTACAGCCAAGTGCCAGGCGGTGCCTGTACCGTCGGTTCCATCAACCTTGGCTGGGGACTCACCTTGTACAAATTGCTGCTTGGCGCCGTGGGCGCGATTGGACTGACGGCTTCGGCTTCGGCGGCCGATCTTGCGGCGCGCCCCTACACCAAGGCGCCAGCCCCGATGATTGCCGCGGTCTATGACTGGAGCGGATTTTATACCGGCCTCAACGGCGGCGGCGCATCGAGCCGCGCGTGCTGGACCATCACCAACGATAACGGCAATGCGGTCACGCCGAACTCGGAGGGCTGCCACGACGCGACGGGCGGTTTGGCCGGTGGCCAGATCGGTTACCGCTGGCAGGCCGCGAGCTGGGTGTTCGGCGTTGAAGCCCAGGGCGATTGGGCCAACCTGCGGGGATCAAATGCCAGCCAGACGGTGCGAATTCCCGCAACCAACCAGACCAAGATCGACGCCATCGGCCTATTCACCGGCCAGGTCGGCTACGCCTGGAACAACGTTCTTTGGTACGTGAAGGGTGGCGCTGCGGTCACCGACAACAAATACAGCACCTTCTTCACCGCAACCGGCGTCGAATATAATCAAACGAGCGAAGCCCGCTGGGGCGGCGCTGTCGGGACCGGAATTGAAATCGGTTTTGCGCCGAACTGGTCCGTTGCCGTTGAATACGACCATCTGTTCATGGGCACCCGCAACGTTACGTTCCCGGCAACGGCCATTGCCGTCTCGCGCGCCGACGACATTCATCAGAACGTCGACATGGCAACGATACGAATCAATTATCGCTGGGGCGGCCCGGCCATCGCGAAGTACTGAATATCGCTTTCAGCAAACGAAATACCGAAAGGTCCCGCCTCTTGAAAAAGCCGCTGTTCGCCGCCACCGGTCTGATCGCCTTTGGCCTGACTGCGCCCACTTCCGCTGCGGATCTTGCAGCGCGCCCCTACACCAAAGCCCCGATGATTGCCGCCGTTTACGACTGGAGCGGGTTCTATGTCGGCCTCAACGGCGGCGGTGGCTGGAGCGGCAAGTGCTGGGACATCGTGACGAACATTCTCGGCGCACCGGTGGTCCCGCCCGTATCCGAAGGCTGCCACACCGCGTCTGGCGCCGTGGCCGGCGGCCAGTTCGGCTATCGCTGGCAAACCGGCGCATGGGTGTTCGGCGTCGAAGCGCAGGGTGACTGGGCCGATCTGAGCGGGTCCAATGGTCCGAGCCTGCTCGTGGGCGGCGGCGGCTCCAACCGTTCGAAGATCGATGCCATCGGCCTGTTCACCGGCCAGGTCGGCTACGCCTGGAACAACGTCCTGTTCTACGTCAAAGGCGGCGTCATGGGCGTGAACGACAAGTATGAGGGCTTCATCACCGCCACCGGCTTCGTGTTCGACCATGCGAGCGAGACACGCTGGAACGGCGCGGTCGGCGCCGGCCTCGACTTCGGCGTGACATCCAATATCGTGCTCGGCGTCGATTACGTGCACGGCTTCATGGGCTCGCGCGACAACAGCTTCACGTTCAACGGCGGCGGATTCTCGCGCACCGATCGCATTCGTCAGGACGTCGACATCGTCACCGCACGCGTCAGCTACAAATTCGGCGGCCCCGTCATCGCGAAATACTGACCGCGCTCCGCGCGCATTGAATGCAAAAAGGCCGGCGTCACGCCGGCCTTTTCGTTTTGGTTGTACTGCCGGATAGCGCGCACCCGCGGCGGTTGCATATTACCCACTTTCGCCGCCGATGTGGTTTTTCGGCGACAGCATTTTGCGGTGACTTTGCGCTATATGCGCAGGCAACCTGAAATTGACTGCTCCGACAGTTGCGTGGGACACGCCGAAAGGAAGAGAAACGTGAAGAAAATTTTGCTGACGACGACCGCCTTGATCGCGCTTGGGGTCGCCCCTGCGGTCGGCGCCGATCTTGCCGCACGGCCCTATACCAAGGCGCCCGTCGCGGTTGCGATGTACAACTGGGGCGGCTTCTACGCCGGCGTTAACGGCGGCTGGGGATCGAGCCGCAATAGCTGGGATGAGACCTTCGGCGTCGTTTTCCCGATGGGCAGCCATGACGCAACCGGCGGCACCGTCGGTGGTCAGATCGGCTACCGCTGGCAGGCTGCTTCGTGGGTGTTCGGCGTGGAAGCGCAGGGCAACTGGGCTGACTTCAAGGGCAGCAATGTGATCCCGCTTGCTGCGGCGTTCACCAACGAGACGCGTGTCGATGCCTTCGGACTGTTCACGGGTCAGGTCGGCTACGCCGCAAACAACGTCCTGTTCTACCTCAAGGGCGGCGCCGCCGTGACCTCCGATCGCTACCGTATGCTCGCGACCGCCACCGGTGCCCAGGTCGTCAACAGCGTCGATGACACCCGTTGGGGTGGCGTGGTCGGCGTCGGCCTGGAATATGGCTTCGCCCCGAACTGGTCGGCCGGCATCGAATACAATCACCTGTTCATGCAGGACAAGACCTATAACTTCGTGAGCAACGGCGCCATCATCCCGGCTGGCGCATCGTTTGCCCAGAACCGTATCCGTCAGGACATTGATCTCGTCACCGCTCGCATCAACTACAAGTTCGGCGCGTACTGATCTCCGCGTCATCTGAGTTCCCAAAATTGAGAAAAGGCCGGCCTTGCGCCGGCCTTTTTTTGTGCCGCACTGCTGACTGCTGCTGCCAAAAAGCTTGCTTGACGCGTTTTCTTCACGCGACCCGGTCCCAACTTCGCTCGAAAACGCTATGGCCCAACTAATCCGTTGATGATTCGCACGCGGCACTGGAAATCCCTCATCGTTCTTCCTATGTTCCGACTTTCAATCATCGGCGCCTGATCCCGGCTCTCACGGGCAATGCGCGCCCAACTTGGCGCGTCTCCGCACGCGTCTGGAAATGCCGATATGGATGAAGTGCTCAGGGCGAAGCGCCAACCTAACGCCGGCTCCGCATCGCGCGCGATAACCATTCGCGGTGCGCGCGAGCACAATCTCAAGAACATCGATGTCGAGATACCGCGCGACAAGCTCGCCGTGTTCACCGGCCTCTCCGGCTCCGGCAAATCCTCGCTCGCCTTCGACACCATCTATGCCGAAGGCCAGCGCCGCTACGTCGAATCGCTCTCGGCCTATGCGCGCCAGTTCCTGGAGATGATGCAGAAGCCGGATGTCGACCAGATCGACGGCCTGTCGCCCGCGATCTCGATCGAGCAGAAGACTACGTCGAAGAACCCGCGCTCCACCGTCGGCACCGTCACCGAGATCTACGACTATATGCGCCTGCTATGGGCGCGCGTCGGCGTGCCCTATTCGCCCGCCACGGGGTTGCCGATCGAAAGCCAGATTGTCTCGCAGATGGTCGACCGCGTGCTGGCGCTGCCCGAAGGCACAAGGCTCTATCTACTGGCCCCGGTCGTGCGCGGCCGCAAGGGCGAGTACAAGAAGGAGCTCGCCGAATACCTCAAGAAAGGCTTTCAGCGCGTCAAGATCGACGGCACCTTCCATGAGTTGGCCGAAGCGCCGACGCTCGACAAGAAATTCCCGCACGACATTGACGTGGTGGTCGACCGCATCGTGGTCCGCCCCGACATCGGCCAGCGCCTCGCCGAAAGTTTTGAGACCGCGCTGAAGCTCGCCGAAGGCCTCGCCGTGATCGAATATGCCGACGCGCCGGCGGCTGCGGCGGACGAGAAGAAGTCCGACAAGAAGACCGCAAAAATCCACGACAAGAGCGGGCCCGAGCGAATTCTTTTCTCGGAAAAATTCGCCTGCCCGGTTTCCGGCTTCACCATTCCCGAGATCGAGCCGCGGCTGTTCTCGTTCAACAACCCCTATGGCGCCTGCCCGGCCTGCGGCGGCCTCGGCGTCGAGCAGCATATCGACGAGGACCTCGTCATTCCCGACAAGGAGATGACCTTGCGCAAGGGCGCGATCGCGCCGTGGGCAAAGTCGTCCTCGCCCTATTACATCCAGACGCTGACCGCGCTCGGCAAGTTCTACAAGTTCACGCTCGACACCAAGTGGAAAGACCTGCCGAAGAAGACGCAGGCCGCGCTGCTGCACGGCTCCGGCGACGACGAGATCAAGTTCTCCTATGAGGACGGCGTCCGCTCCTACGACACCAAGAAGCCGTTCGAGGGCGTCATCACCAACCTCGAGCGCCGCTTCCGCGAGACCGAGAGCGAATGGGCGCGCGAGGAGCTGGCAAAGTATTTCTCCGACATCCCCTGCGCGGGATGCCATGGCCATCGCCTCAAGCCCGAAGCGCTGTGCGTCAAGATCGGTGGCAAGCATATCGGCGAAATCTCCGAACTCTCGGTGAAGGGCGCCGGCGAATGGTTCGAGACCGTTCCGAAGGCGCTCAACACGCAGCAGAACGAGATTGCCGGGCGCGTGCTAAAGGAGATCCGCGAGCGGCTGTCCTTCCTGCTCGACGTCGGCCTGAATTATCTCACGCTGGCGCGCGCCTCCGGCACATTGAGCGGCGGCGAAAGCCAGCGCATCCGCCTCGCCTCCCAGATCGGCTCGGGGCTGACCGGCGTGCTCTACGTGCTGGACGAGCCCTCGATCGGCCTGCACCAGCGCGACAACGCCAGGCTTCTGGAAACGCTGAAGCGGCTGCGCGACCTCGGCAATACCGTGATCGTGGTCGAGCATGACGAGGACGCCATTCGCCTAGCTGATTACGTGCTCGACATCGGCCCTGGCGCCGGCATGCATGGCGGCCACATCGTGGCACAGGGCACGCCCGCCGAGATCATGAAGAACCCGAAATCGCTGACCGGCAAATACCTCACCGGCGAGATGTCGGTGGCGATCCCCGAGCGCAAGCCGCCGAACCACCGGCGAACCATCAAGGTCGTCAACGCCCGCGGCAACAATCTGAAAAACGTCTCGGCGGAAATTCCGCTCGGGCTGTTCACCTGCGTCACCGGCGTCTCCGGCGGCGGCAAGTCGACGCTCCTGATCGACACGCTCTACAAGGCGATCGCCCGCAAGCTGAACAACGCCAGCGAAGGCGCCGCGCCCCACGACCGCATCGAGGGGCTGGAGCATATCGACAAGATCATCGACATCGACCAGTCGCCGATCGGCCGGACCCCGCGCTCGAACCCCGCGACCTATACCGGCGCCTTCACGCCGATCCGCGAATGGTTCGCAGGGCTCCCCGAAGCCAAGGCGCGCGGCTACGAGCCCGGCCGCTTCTCCTTCAACGTCAAGGGCGGCCGCTGCGAGGCCTGCCAGGGCGACGGCGTCATCAAGATCGAGATGCACTTTCTGCCCGACGTCTACGTCACCTGCGACACCTGCAAGGGCAAGCGCTACAACCGCGAGACGCTGGAAGTCCTGTTCAAGGGCAAGAGCATCGCCGACGTGCTCGACATGACGGTGGAAGAAGCCGCCGAGTTCTTCAAGGCCGTCCCGCGCGTCCGCGAGACATTCAAAACGCTGCACCGCGTCGGCTTGGATTACATCCATGTCGGCCAGCAGGCCACCACCCTTTCCGGCGGCGAAGCCCAGCGCGTCAAGCTGGCGAAGGAACTCTCAAAGCGCGCGACGGGACGCACGCTCTACATCCTCGACGAGCCGACCACGGGCCTGCATTTCCACGACGTCGCAAAACTATTGGAAGTGCTGCACGAACTGGTGTCGCAAGGTAACACGGTGGTCGTGATCGAGCACAATCTCGAAGTCATCAAGACCGCCGATTGGGTGATCGACCTCGGCCCCGAAGGCGGCGACGGCGGCGGCGAAATCGTCGCCTGGGGTCCGCCGGAGGATATCGTGAAAGCGCCGCGGAGCTACACGGGGAAATTCCTCGCGCCGGTGTTGAAGAAGGCGGCGGGCAAGCCAAGGAAAAGCAGCAGCGCGAGTGAGGCGGCGGAGTAGCCGGGGTAATCGTGCAAACTTCGACTAAGCTAAAGGCTGTATATGCCCTTTACCCGCCACTTCGGGTGGATTCAGAAGCGGCCAAAAGTCGATATCGTCAGTTCTTCGAGCATTTTAGAGCAGGAAAAACGATTCCCATCCGAGGTAGTTTTACGCACAACGGGGAAACCCTCACTATTGCGGCACGACCATGCACAGCCGATCAACTAAAGCGACATTTCAGCAAATCCCCATTTCTTCAAGCGGGCGACGCTGTTTTGGAATTCTCGGCCAACTTCGAATTTCCAGGTCAAGAAAAATATTTTTGGACGGATCATAGCGGAGCAAGAATTAAGCGAACGACCGAACAATCAGTCGCCAATTGGAGAGCTTCTTTATCGCATGACCTAGAGCTTACAGTTCAAACCTATTTTTGCGCTTTGGCCATTGCATACGAAGGAGGCGGTTCGTCCCACCAGGGGCATTTGGATCCTGGATGGATCCAACTGCAGAGTTGATCGCTGCTACTTATCTGAAATTCATGGGTCGGTTGAATTTTTGAGAAAAGAGAATGCCTTTCCAGAAATTGATCTCGAAGTGAATGCTGTCATAAACTGGACATTCGCTCAAAACGGAATGTTCGACGGATATAGTGATACATCGGCCTCGCGCGCGTTAAACTACTTTACGAGATTATTTGTCGGCGAATTTCGAAATGACGAGTTGTCTAATCTTGTTTGGGCTTTAGCCGGAATCGAAGCCCTCGTGGTCGAAAGCGGCCGATCATCGATCGGGCAGTTAAAGGAAAAGCTCGGTGCCCTCTTTGCAGAGAAGATTGACCTTCGCTGGCTAGCAAAAATGATTGCAGATTCATACAATTTCCGGTCCAGAATGATCCATGGAGATCGACAAATACGATCATTCTTCCGAAGCAACGAAGATGAAAACAAAAAGCGACTTGATGAAGAGTACAACAGTCAGTTGTTTGCAATCGGCATGCTAGTTCTACTTCTCAGATTTATCATCTCGAATAAGCTATCTGAACTCCATTTCAAGACCGTACTGAGCTCATAGGCAGCGAGCGTTGGGCGGATTAGCGAAGCGCAATCCGCCATTTCTCACTACGTCGAGCGGAGCTTTGTGCCTACAGCTAATTCGTCGGCCCACTACACCGTCCAATAATGCGGATGCGGGCGCGATCGGTCGCCCCAGTCGAAGGCTTCTTCATCGAGTTCGGACGGCCCCGCGCGCAGATCTTCCACCGTCACGTCGGTCTGGTAGGCCTGACGCGCGGGATCAAACCGGAGGGCGTCCCACCGGATCGGACAATGATGGTGGCTGCCGAGCAGCCCTCCGGTCTTGATGACGGCGTAGGCTACCGTTCCGCTGGCCTTGTCGAGCATCAGGCGTTCGATCGAGCCGAGCTTTGTGCCGTCGCGGCAGTAGACGCTCACGTGCTCAACGCGATCACTGGGCACCAGGGTATGCGGCATGGCGTCCTCCCTGTCTTCTCTGTTCTCCCGGCATCATAGCACAAATAAACGCGGCACGAGCGGGCGTCCGACGCCGCGACTCACGGACGCATGTAGGATGGGTAGAGCGCAGCGAAACCCATCAATCCCGCGCGCGGAGAGATGATGGGTATCGCTTCGCTCCACCCATCCTACGGCCACTACCGCCGCAGAAACGCCCCGAACGCCCGCGGCCCGTCGCCGACCTTGACCTCGCCTATCACCTTCAGCTCGACCGCATCGATCACGCTGATCGAGTTGCTCTCCCAGTTCGCCACGATGATCCGCTTACCGTCCGCCGTCGCCGCGATCCCTTCCGGGTAATCGCCGACAGTGATGCGCTTGACCGGCACCAGCGTTACGAGATCGAACACGCTGACGGTGCCGTCATACTGGTCGGTGACGAAGCCGCGGCCTTGCGCGAGTGCGACCGCATAGGGGCGCAAGCCCGTCTTCACACGCCCGATCTCTCTGTTCTCGGCGATGTCGATCACCGACACGTCGTTCGAGCCGACATTGGCGGTGTAGGCGCGCCGGCCCTCCGCATCGATGGTGATGCCAAACGGGCGCTCCCCGACCTTGATCACGGCCCGCCGCTGGCGCGTCGCGGTGTCGATGACGGACACGCTGTCGGCGTCGCGGTCGGCCGAGAGCAGGAGCCGCCCGTCCGGCGTCACCGCGAGGCCCGACGGCGAGGCGCCGACCGCGATATCGGCGATCACGCGCTGCGCTACCGGATCGATCACCCGCACCGCCGCGGCGTACCAGTCGGCCACGTAGACGGTGGCGCCATCCGGCGCCACTGCGACACCGAGCGGACCACCGCCGGTGTTGATCCTGCCCACGACCCGGCGTGCGGCGGCATCGACCACCGTCAGCGCCTTGGCGTCGGGGCTCGTCACATAGGCAAAGCGTCCATCCGGCGTGATGGCGACGCCCGCAGGCTTGCCGCCGATCGCGATGGTCGCGACCGGCTGCAAGGATGTGAGATCCACGACCGTCAGGTTCTCGCTGAGCTGATTGGTGACGAAGGCCTCCTCGGCCCTCGCCTGCCCGGTCCAGGCGGTGCCGATGCCGGCGACGAGCGCCGCCAGAGCGATCGCCCGCACGGTCAGCTTCCGCTTTCGACCTTCTTCTTCAGCGCCTCGAGGCCAGCCTTATAGAGCCCGCTCACCGCCTTCACCGCGGCCTCGTCGCTCAGTTCCGGCGGCGGATCGTTGTTGGGAAAGCCGCGATAGAACGCGCCGGCCCACTCCAGCGTGCTGCCCTTGCCGTCGGCGCTGGGCGTGATCGTCAGGGTGGACGAATAGTTGGTGACCGGCAGCACCTTCACATCCACGGCGGTGATCCGGTACGAATAGGTCATCTTCTCGGCATCGTATTTGTAGAGTTCCTCATCGACGGTCGCGCCGGTCGCCAGCGTCAACTTCCGCGTGGCCTCGATCGCGTTGCCTTTGTCGCCCTCGGTCTTGCTGACCGGCGGCAGCCAGCTCATGTCCTGAAAATTGCCGATCACGGCCCACACCTTGGCCGGCGGCGCGTTGATCTCGATCGATTCCCGCACCTTCTGGCGGGTCGGCCCATGCGCCCAGGCTACGCCTATCACTGCCAGCGCCGCCACTGCGGCCCCCACCCTCGCGAGCGTCGTCCTCATGTCGTTTCCCCATTGTCTTTGTTGGCCTGCGCAGGCGTGCAGCCGCGTTATGATAACGCATTTTCAGACCAAAGGAGGCTGGTTTGTGGCGCCGCCGGGAAGACGAGCGTCCCGCCCGGATAGCCCGCATCGGCGGCGTAGGATGGGTGGAGCGAAGCGATACCCATCGTTTGTCGCGCGTTGCGGCACCGCCGGTGGGTTTCGCTTCGCTCTACCCACCCTACGAAGCGCACCCTGCTCACTCCACAATCGCCGCGTCGACAAACCCCTTCGGGTCCTCACAAAACTCCCGCATGACCTTGTAGTGGTCGGTGTCCTTTACCTTCACCGGCTCCAGTCCGTACTTCGTCAGCCGCAGCAGCGTTGCGTTCGGATAGGCCATCAGCATCGGCGAGTGGGTCGCCATGATGATCTGGCAACGGCCGATGTCCTCCATCCGCCGCATCAGCTTCAGAAACGCGATCTGACGCGAGGGCGACAGCGCGGATTCCGGCTCGTCGAAGATGAAGATGCCCTGGCGCTGGCAGCGTTCCTCGAAGAAGCGCAAGAAGCCTTCGCCGTGGGAATGGGAGAGGAAGTCGGGCGGTGGGCCTCCTCCCAATGGATATTTCTGGGCCATCTCGTCCAGGTATCGGGCGACCGAGAAAAAGCTTTCGGCGCGGAAAAACCAGCCGTTGGTGATTTTGGGCAGCCAACTCGCCCGCAACGCGCTGGATAATCGACCTCCCATTTTTTCCAACGCCCATGAGTGGTCGACCGTCATGTACCCCTTGCCGCCGCCGGCCTCGTCGTAGCCGGCGAGCACGGCGATGCCTTCAAGAAGTGTGGATTTGCCCGTACCGTTCTCGCCGACGATGATGGTAATCGCCTTGTCAAAACTCAGCTCGAAATCGTCGCGCAGCAACGGCAGGCAGAACGGATAGGCCTCGCGATTGGTGATCCGCGAAGGCTCGACCCAGATCCGCTTGAGATACGGCGCCGGCAGGTTGATCGGCTTGTTTCGTCGTGAGGCCATGAGCACAGGTCCGATGGAACAACATCGCATTCTCTGCATATATCTCGATCGTCACGCAACCCCCGATAGCAATCCACTCTGCACAGAACGACAATGCCAAGCCCCACCTACACCCTCTTCCGCAACGCCATCCTCAGCGAGCAGCAGGTCGTGTGCCGCTATGACGGCCGCGTCCGCGAGCTGTGCCCGCACATCATCGGCACCAACAAACGCGGCGAAGAGGTCGTGCTGGCTTGGCAGTTCGGCGGCGAGAGCTCAGGACCGTTGCCGCAATGGCGCTGCCTGAAGCTCGCCAACGTCAGCGGGGCGCGCCCACGCTCCGGCCGCTGGCATGAAGGCGGCTCACATCAGACGACACAGACCTGCGTGAGCGATATCGACATCGATATCAATGTTCACGTGCGCAAACGCAGATGAGGCAAATGCTGCAGTCGCAGGGCAGGCAAAGCGTGCCCACCATTTCAAGACATGTTCGACGAAAGATGGTGGCCACGCTTCTCTTTGCCCGCCCCACTGGCTGCGAACTGATTTGCTTTGCGCGCAAGCACAACTTCATGCAGCGGCCTGCGACCAATTGACACGACGGGCAAATCACCAAAAATCTGTCCAGCCCTTCGCGCAAAAGCAATCCATGCTGCGGCATAAAGAAAGAATGGATTGCTTCGCTTCGCTCGCAATGACGTGGAGCGAGTGCACCACGACGCTTCCCAATATTCCAAGCGATATCGATGCTTTAAACGGCAAACCGCAGCGTACTGAGCACTCGCACACGCGGACACAACGATCGTGATCGCACGAACACAGCCGCCGCTCTCTTCACAAGTCGAACAACTCCGCGCCGTGCGCCGCCGCAGTGCCGTCGAAATGGCAACCTGCCCGCGTCAATGCGCCGTCGCGCTTCGGTCCAACTTTTGCCGGCATACAAATCGTATGGTTAACCCGCAAGTGAACGTTCTCACATCCGCCGGACATCGCTTGCAGACGGCTCTTTAAGGGCGCGTTCGCGCCCACTTCCACAACGATGCGTCACCATGCCGGTGCGATCGGTTCGCTATCGAGCCCGCAGGGGGTTATACGTATGCTCAACTTTAGGGGACAAAATATGAAACTACTACTTATAGCTGGTGCGGCCCTTTCGGTCGCGACTGCGGCCTCGGCTGCCGACATGCAGGCCCGGCCCTACACCAAGGCGCCCCCGGCGGCGGTGGTTGCGGTGTACAACTGGTCCGGCTTCTACATCGGCGCGATGGGCGGCTATGGCTGGGACAGTGGCAACAGTAGCGGCGGCTTCGGCGGCGGCACGGTCGGCTACAACTGGCAGCTCCCAGGCAGTCAGTTTGTTTTCGGTGTCGAAGTCGACGCCGCCGGCGCCAGCATCAAGGACAGCCTCACCGCAGACATCGGCGGGGGCGTCCTGGCCACGGAGGAACTCAAGATCAACTCGTTCGGCAGCGTGACCGGCCGTGCGGGCTTCGCAATGGATGCGGCCCTCATCTACGCCAAGGCCGGTTTTGCGTGGGCCAACAGAAAGGACTCGGTTTCAGTGCCAGCGCTCGGCGCGTCGTTTTCGGATAGCCAGACTCACACGGGATATACCATCGGTGGCGGTCTCGAATATTTGTTCACTCCAAACTGGTCGGCCAAGGGCGAATACATGTACACCAACCTCGGCGGCAAGACTTACAACCTAGGCGGCGACCTGTTTGACTCCGGCACCGTCGACTTCCACACCATCAAGGTCGGCGTGAACTATCACTTCCGGTAAGACAGCAACTTGGTTGTGTAGCTGCGTAGGGTGGGCAAAGCGCAAGCATGCCCACCATTCAGCACACGAACCCGAGAGATGGTGGGCACGGCGCAATCGCGCCTTTGCCCACCCCACGGACCACAGAAGCACTCAGATCACCTCGAGCACCAGCTCCATCGTCATCAGCACCGGATTGTCGCCGCGCATCAGCCGGCCCTCGGCGATGCCGCCGAGATAATCGACCAGCGCGATATCGAGCTCCGCCTGCAGCGTCCCATCAGCGCCGGGCGCGATGCTGCCGGCCTTGATCGCAAGCTCGGTGGCAAACGGCACAACGGTGCGGCCGTCGGAGAAATGCGCGCCGATCGTGCTTCCGACTCCGCCATGAATGCGCGCGCGCAGGATGCCGTGCTGGCGGCAGAAGGTCTCCAGCGCCGCAGAAAACTCCTGATTCGGCCGCAACCGCAGCGCGAAGGCGCGGCTGTCGGCCTCCACATCCGTGCCGGCGCGCGCGACGGGGCCGAACAATTTGAAATTGGTCTCGGGATCGAGCGCGGCCGTGAACATCGCGCCGTCGATGCCGAACGCTTCCACCGCGAACGACTCGGCGACCATGCTCTCCTCGGGCAGAATGTGGCCACCATGCAGATATCCATCAGTCTCGGTCCACAGTCCGTGGCAATGGAAGAACGGCGCGCCGTCACGCTCGCCGAGCGTCATCGCGCCGAGCTTCAGCCGCGTGACGCCGGAGGGACGAAACGTGTCGCTGTAGAACGCCGCATTGGCGCCAGTCTTCGACAGCGCCGGCATCACATAGGCAAACGGCCCAAGCGCCCCTCCTTGCATGCTCAGCACGCCGCCGGAAAATCCGGCCTCGGCAAAGCCGCGGCGCACGGCCTCCAGCAGCGGCAGGCCGGCGGCAAGCGTGAATGAAAACGCTCGGCCCCGCGCCTCGACCCATTGGATGCGCTCGGGCACCGGCGGCCCGGGCTGCTCGATGCTGCGCATCGCCTCAGCTACCCGTTTTGGAAATGAGCTCAAGCAGCCCTCGCGCCTCGAGTTCGTCGCGGACCAGCCGCTTTGGAATCTTGCCGTAGCCGGATTTCGGCAGCGCCTCCCAGAAGAAGAAGCGTTTTGGCATTTTGTAGCGCGGCACCTTCGGCGCAAGAAATGCGGCGAGCTCCGCCTCGCTCACGGCGCCAGCGCCCTCGCGCGCGACGCAAACGGCTACTCCCACCTCGCCCCAGAACGAGTCGGGCACGCCGAGCACCGCCACCTCGCCGATCGCCGGATGGGTGAGAATCTTCTCCTCGACCTCGCGCGGATAGATGTTGGAGCCGCCGGAGATGTACATGTCGGAAGCGCGGCCGGTGATGTAGACAAAGCCCTCCTCGTCCATGTGGCCGAGATCGCCGGTACGAAACCAGCCGTCGCGAAACGCCTTCGCGTTGGCCTCGGGGTTGTCGTAATAGCCGGCAAACACGGCGGGACCGATCACGCAGATCTCGCCGGTCTCGAACGGTTTCAGCTCGCGCCCGTCATCGCCCTGGATCGAGACCTGCATGCCCGTGCGCTCGAAGCCGCAGGTGCCGATGCGGGCCTGTGGGCCGTCCTCGGGATCGTGCAGATTGGCCGGCATCACCGTGATGTTGCCGGTTACCTCGCCAAGCCCGAAATACTGCACCAGCACCTGGCCGAGCTTGCCGAGCGCCGCCTTCTGGTCCTCCCGGTACATCGGCGCGCCGGCATAGATCACGAAGCGCAGCGACGAGTGATCATATTTATCGACCGCGGGATGCTCGACCATCATCTTCAAAATGGTCGGCACCGTAAAAATGTTGCTGACGCGGTGCGCCTCGATCAGCCGGAACGCTTCGGCGATATCGAATTTCTCCGACGGCAGCAGGATGGTCGGCACGCCGCGCGCGGCCTGCACGAGCTGGTGCACACCGGCGCCATGCGACAGCGGCGCGACCACCAGCGAGGCATCCGTCTCCGTCGTGCCCGGCATCAGGTCGGCGAGATGATTTGTCACCACAAAGGCCATCTGCCCGTGGGTGAGCACCGCCGCCTTGGAGCGCCCGGTGGTACCGGAGGTGAAGAAGAACCAGCAGGGATCGTCGTAATCGACCGCGGCGTTATCGACCTTGGTGCCCGCATGATCGGCGATCACGCCGCCCACGGATTTTTCGCCAAACGCGCCCTCGCCGATCCGCCAGATAAATTCCAGCGCGGGATTGGCGGCCGCCTTGGCGTGATCCGGAAAATCGCCATGGCACAGAAAAGCCTTCGCACCGGAAGCGGTGGCGAGATAGGCGACCTCGTCCGGCATCAGGCGGAAATTGGTCGGCACCCAGACGGCGCCGAGCCTGAAGGCCGCAAACATCGACCAGAACATCTCGTCGCAATTTTTGGAATGCACCAGGACGCGGTCGCCCTTGGCGATGCCCCGCGCGGCGAGGCCCGCCGCCAGCGCGGAGACGTGGCCGTCGATCTCGCGCCAGGTCCAGGATTTGTCGCCCCAGATGAAGCCGGTGCGGTCGCCGTGGCGGCGGGCATTCTGGGTCAGCATGTGCGCCAGGTTCATCACCCGGCGCGACATCCGCGCCAGGCCGCCGCGCGGGGTGGGAATAGTCACGGTTTCAGTCACAGCGAATCGACCATCACGCTTCGAAAAACAGACATGGAACACCTCATCGCAACGATAGCAGAAAGCCTCGTGCCAGCTCAAATCGACGGCGGGCCGGCGTCACCGTACGCCGGTCCCCTTGCAACGCTGGCACTTGACCACCCTGTCGCCCTTCTTCAGCAGGCCCTTGCCCTCGCAATTCTTGCATTTCTGCTTCTTCTTGATGTTGGGGCCTTTTTCATTGGCCATGATAATCTCCCGGCAAGCGTTGCACGCATCACCATAGCCAGCCCCGCACTCCCGTCCATAAGCCCGCACCAACGATTTAAGAGATCACCATGGTTACCCGTCGAAAGCTGATATTGTCTGGCGCAGCCGGCCTGCTGGCGGCCACCTTGCCGCGCGCGGCGCTGGCGGCGCCCGACGACCCCGCCGGCATCCTGACCGCGATCTACACCCGTGTCGCCCAGGGCAAGGGCGATGGCGGCGGCACATTTGTGATTCAGACCAAGGCTGCCCGAACAAAATACCTGTCGAACGCGCTGGTCGCACTCTGGGCCAAGGCGGACGCCCGCACGAAGAAGGGCGACGTCGGGCCGGTGGATTTCGATCCCGTCACCAACTCGCAGGATCCCGACGTGAAGTCGTTCAGGCTGGCCGCCGAGCAGCAGGGAGCCGGCAAGGCGACCGTCGCCGTCACGATCGAAAGCCATCAGCGGGAGGCGCGCGCCAACGCGGCCGACAAAATTATCCGCTACGACTTTGTCCAGGAGGCCGGGCAGTGGAAGATCGACGACATCAAGGGGGCCATCGACGGCAGCCCGTGGTCGGTCCGCGCCTTGCTCGCCAATTCATTGAAGCACTAGGGATTTAGTCGAGGGCCCGCCGGTCACGTATCGGGCCGGCGGGCCCCGCCCGCAATTACTGCGGATGGTTGGCCAGTTCCTGGTCGCTCAACCGCCAGTCCTGCCAAAGCTGGAGCGCCCCCAGCAGGACGATGATTGCGCCGAGGGCGATGTGCCAGGCCCGAAGCAGATCGTCACCGGAGTAGCCGAGGACGAAGGGCGAGGCGATTAGCCAGAGGCCGAGCGCGATCTCCGCCACCTCCTCCCAGCGCTGCAGTGCGACATATTCGAGCTGGGCCAGGCCGAAGACCAGCATGCCGACCACGAACGTATTCAGGATCATGGTGCTGCGTTCGGCGTCCATCACGTCATGGCTGGAGAACGGAAACCACGGCGATACCACGATCAGCATGCCAAGCAGCATGCCGAACCAGTCTTCCCACGTGCGATGCTTGTTGAAGAAACCAAAGCCGGACATTGCAGACCTCCCGTTGAAAAGAGGCATACGTCGGCGGCCGCGATCACAGCATTTTCGATATCGAGCCCAGACCCGGCCGCCTCGGCGGCGTATGTCATGCAAAAGACCTAGGAACCCCACAACCCGTTGCAAGGCCCGCCTGCAAAGATCTTGGAGCGAGCCGCGGGCGCCGTCGCCGGTTTGCATCGCCGGGTTCATGTCCCTAAATGAAACGGTAAATCATCCGGGAATCGTTGCATGGCCGCCGTCCGCGACAACAAGGCTCAAAACCGCTTCGAACTCGATGTCGGCGGCGCTGTGGCGTTTGCGAATTATCGCATTACGCCCGCGGCGGTCATCATCACCCATACCGAAACGCCCCGCGCGCTGCGCGGCCGCGGCATCGCTTCCGAATTGGTCAGGGGCGCGCTCGAACTGATCCGTGCCGACGGCCGCAAGGTCATCGCCGGCTGCGGGTTCGTCGTGGACTATCTGCGCAAAAACCCGGAATTTGCCGATCTGACGGGGTGACATTGCACACCGGCATTCCGGGGCGCGCATTAGCGCGAACCCGGAATGACATGCGTGGCCGAATGACAAACCTCACGTAATCCGGATCGACATATCCGGCAGGCCTTCGAGCTTGCACAGGAGGACGTCGCCCTTCACGACCGGGCCGACATTTTCCGGCGTGCCCGAATAGATGATATCGCCCGGCTTGAGTTCGAAGGCATCCGAAAGCTTGGCGATCTGCTCGGCCACGCTCCAGATCATGTTACGCAGATCGGAGTTCTGCTTGACCGTGCCGTTCACCGCCAGCGAGATCGCGCCCTTGGTGAAATGTCCGGTCTTGGCTGCGGGGTGAATCGGCCCGAGCACGGCAGAACGATCGAAGCTCTTGATGGCTCATCGGCGTCCTCCTTGTTTTGCAAAGTCTTCTTGTCCGCCCGTATCTACAGCGTTTTTCTCACGAAGTGGATACCGTTTGCGCGTTGTTGCATTGCAATCGCACCAAAGAAAAAGGCCCGCGTCACCGCGGGCCTTTGCATCTGTGAACCGGGCGAAGCGTCAGTGCTTGATGTCAGGAGGCAGCTTGCCGCCATTGGCGGCCAGCTTGGTCATGACCTGCTTGTGCAGCCAGATGTTCATGCTGGCGGAATCGTTGCTATCGCCGGTATAGCCGAGTTCCTTCGCCAGCTCTTTGCGCGCCGCGAAGCTGGAATCGATGTCGAGCGCCTTCATCAGATCGACGATCGAGGTGCGCCACTCCAGCTTTTCGCCCTTGGCCTTCACCGCCTGGTCGAGGATGGGTGCGACCTCGACGGTTGCGCCGGCTGGCGCTGCAGCCCCACCAGAAGATCCGGCAGCCCCACCGGACGATCCAGCACCCGCGGCTGCGCCACCGCCGGCCGGCGCAGCGTCTGCCTTGGTGCCGAAAATCGCGCCCATGATTTTTCCGAAAATGCTCATCGTTCGCTCCCAATGACTTGTGGATGGGGTTGAGTCTCTGGCGGCGCTGTCTGACCGGCAGCACCACACCGGGATCGCCGGCCAGTCTAGCCAGCCGGATGAAGCTTTGCCAACGAAACATTCACCGAAGCGTGAGTGCGTTTGTCGCTGTTTGGGAGTACGCTGTTGACTCAGTTCGCGACGTGGCCAGTTTCCCCATCCTGTTTTCGCGTCTGGCTTGATCGTGATCGTTTTATGAACGGCGCTTGGCGTCTTTCGGTTGGCGCGCAATGCGACCGCGAGGGAGACAGCGACCATGGCCACCTATCACGGCAATGTCACAACGGTGGCGCAGAGCGGACCTGACACCGCCGCCGCGCCCGTTATCCGAACCATCGGCCTATCGGAACTCCATCGGGCCTTGCAGCGCGGCTGGGAAGACTTCAAAGCCGTACCAAGCCACGCCATCATCCTGTGTATCATCTACCCCGTGCTCGGATTGATGCTGGCGCGCGCCGTGCACGGCTATTCGGTGCTGCCGCTGCTGTTTCCGCTCGCCGCCGGCTTCGCCCTGCTCGGCCCGTTTGCCGCGCTCGGTCTCTATGAAATGAGCCGCCGTCGCGAACGCGGCGAACAGGCAACCGCCTGGGACGCGCTCGAGGTCGTACGCTCGCCGTCGTTCGGCGCGATGCTCGGGCTCGGCGTGCTATTGCTCGCGCTGTTCGTGACATGGGTGGCGACCGCGCAGGCGATCTACATCGCCGCGTTCGGGTATGCCGGCGCGACCGGCGTTTCCGATTTCGCCGAACGCGTGCTGACGACGACGCAAGGGTGGTGGCTGATCGTGATTGGCTGCGGTGTCGGCTTCCTGTTCGCGCTCGTCGCGCTGTGCATCAGCGTGGTGTCGTTCCCGTTGATGCTCGACCGTCATGCCGGCGCCGGCGATGCGATGGTGACCTCGCTGCGCGCCGTCGCACGCAATCCCGTGCCGATGGCGGCCTGGGGCTTGATCGTCGCGGTGCTGCTGGTGGCGGGATCGTTGCCGGCCTTCCTCGGCCTTGCCGTCGTCATCCCCCTGCTCGGTCACGCCACCTGGCATCTCTACCGGGAGGTGATCGAGCCGGAACTCAATCCGCAGCCGCTTCCGCCCCGCGCGCAGCGCGAGCGCAAGCCCGCCGCCGATTTCCCGGCCAATCTGTTCCCCTGGCGGCGCAAGGACAGCGCATAAGCCTGGACGGAACCCGATCGATCACACCGCCGGCCGAACCGACCGGCGGTGGTGTCGTTCACCGCACGCTAACGATGAATTGAGCATCTTCAACGGAAAGGTATCGAAGACAACGGCCTCAGCCTTGTTTTGGCCGATCTTGCTTCGAACATTCGACGTGACATAGACACGAACCGTCAATGACGCATCGTCGAGGAGCGAACGGCACGATGATCTCCCGCCTTTCTCTGCGCGCCCTGACCCTGGGCGCGCTGTTGCTGACTTCTACGATGCCGGCGTTAGCAGCGCCCTGTGGCACGGGCCCGTTCGAAACGTGGCTGGAAGATTTCAAGAAGGAAGCTGCCGCCAAGGGGATCTCGGCTTCCGCCATCCAGGCTGGTCTGACAGGCGTGACGCTCGACAAGAGCGTACTGGCTCGCGACTCATCGCAAAAGGTGTTCAGCCAGACGTTTGAGGAATTCTCCGGCCGCATGGTTCCGCCCCGGCTGACCCGTGGCGCCAACATGCTCAAGCAATACGGTTCGGTGCTCGGGCGCATCGAGGAGAAGTATGGCGTGCCCGGCGATGTGCTGGTGGCGATCTGGGGCCTGGAAACCGATTTCGGCGTCAACATCGGAAAATTCCAGACGCTGCGCGCGCTGGCGACGCTGGCCTATGATTGCCGCCGCAGCGATCTGTTCAAAGCGGAGTTGATGGACGCGCTGCGCATCGTCGAGCGCGGCGATATCGCGCCGCAGGATCTGCGCGGCGCATGGGCCGGCGAAATCGGCCAGACCCAGTTCATGCCGTCGTCCTACGTCAAGTACGCGGTCGATTTCGACAGCAACGGCCGTCGCGACCTGCTGCGCAGCCCACCGGACGTGCTGGCCTCGACCGCCAACTTCCTCGCCAGCCACGGCTGGCAACGCGGCAAGGACTGGGAGCCCGGCAGCGCCAATTTCGCGGCGATCAAGGAATGGAACAAGAGCGAGGTCTACGCCAAGACCATCGCCTATTTCGCGACCCAGCTTTCGCGCGCGCCTTGAATAGAAAAATTCAAAGGGCCGATCGGAAGCCGACCGGCCCTTTGCAAGCTGATCTACTTCGCCGTACCCACGTGCATCGCCTTGCTCAGATGTGACGCACAGACACCCATCTTGCCGCTCAGCATAGCATCCTGGGCAGCCGCAATTTCCTTCTGGGCAGCGATTTTCCCCTCGCCGTCCGCCATAGTTTCGATCATTGATTCAGTCTTGCTAAGATTGTCGCCGCTGCAGCCCGCCTTGACTCGCGCGGCATCGGCCGGAGAGACGGCGTATGCCATGGCTGCTATCGCAGTGGCCGCGAGTAATTTGTTGAGCATTGGTAGCTCCCCTTTTGTTTTTGGACAGACAGCATCATTGCCGTCTGCAAAGCGATTGTTCGCTGAATCGTGAGAACTTTCAGAATGAACTTCGCGCGAGGTTCTGAGCGCAGCGCGCAGAGGACTTATGCGGAATCATGCTTTTTCATTACAGTCCGGTAAGAAAGGCCGGCGCAGCCTTGTGGCAATCATCGTTGGTGATGCTGCAAATTCATTTCCACGGTGGAGACACCTCAGGCGCGAGTTCGATGCAGCGCTGATGACAAGAGGACAAAGCAATTGAGGCCTGTCTTCCTCATCCCGAAAGGTCAAAGGCGAGACGCCTACGCAATGACACCGACCGCCCATCATCAACCTTAAGCGTGCGGGTGCTGACGAAATGGAACCGTCACGCGGGCTGGCCGCAGAGTTCCACGCCTGCAAGCAGGCCTAGTTTCACCGATCATAATAATGAATTTATATTCATTATTTATCGGCACGACACATGCGATTCGTGCATAAGAAAATTCCAAAAAACCTAGTCAGTTTGCACATTTTGTTCGGGCGGTCCGGTCGCGGACTTGTGTTCTGCCCTCGCTACCGCCACTTGGTCAAACGACAGAAACGATCACGAAATTACAAGAAACCCACAAATTTACGGCATTACTTGCATAGCCCGGTCGCGCGAGGGAGCGCGCTGCTCGGCCGATCCGGCAGCCATGCGCAAAGGTTAAGCTGCCCTTACCGCCGTCATGCGTTTTAGGATTAGCTGCACCGCAACATCGGAACTTCTGCACTGCAGAATCCAAGCTATATTCATTTCAACGATGAGGCCGATCTCAAAGGCTGAATCGTAACTTCAAGGAGACTACGATGTTACTCTCGCTCATCCGCATGATCCAGGCGTTCCGGGATTATCAGCGCAATGTCAGCGAACTGTCCCAGCTCAGCGATCGCGAACTCGCCGATATCGGCCTCGATCGTGCGGACATTCCGCGCGTTGCAGCCGGAAACTACAGCAGCTGATTTTCTGTTCGGCCACCTGACGAACGGATAACGCCCGCCCTGCTGCGGGCGTTGTCGTGTTCGGCCTTTGGTTTGACGCGTTTTCTTCACGCGAACCGGTGCGCTTGGCGCGAAAACGCGCTAACGCTGCGCGCATGATTTCCTCAGCTCCCCAAACTGATACCGTCCATGTGATTGGCGGTGGCCTCGCCGGCTCGGAAGCCGCCTGGCAGGTCGCCAATGCAGGCGTTCGCGTGGTTCTGCACGAGATGCGGCCGTTGCGCATGACCGAGGCGCACCGCACCGAAGGCCTGGCCGAGCTCGTCTGCTCCAACTCGTTCCGCTCGGACGATGCCGCCAACAACGCTGTGGGCCTGCTGCATGCCGAAATGCGCCGGCTTGGCTCGCTGATCATGCGCTGCGCCGACGCCAACCAGGTGCCCGCAGGCGGGGCTCTGGCGGTCGACCGCGACGGGTTTTCCGCAGCCGTCACCCGCGCGCTGCACGACCATCCCCTGATCGAGGTCGACCGCGCCGAAATCGCCGGGCTGCCGCCGGCCGAATGGGGCAACGTGATCGTCGCGACCGGCCCCCTCACTTCGGCGCCGTTGGCGGACGCCATCCGCCAGCTGACGGACGAGAACGCGCTGGCGTTCTTCGATGCGATCGCGCCGATCGTGCACAAGGATTCTATCGACATGTCGGTGGCGTGGTTTCAGTCGCGCTACGACAAGGTCGGGCCCGGCGGCACCGGCGCCGACTACATCAACTGCCCGATGACGAAAGAGCAGTATGACGGCTTCGTCGCGGCACTGCTGGCCGGTGAGAAGGTCGATTTCAAGGACTGGGAGACCAACACGCCCTATTTCGACGGCTGCCTGCCGGTCGAAGTGATGGCGGAACGCGGTCCGGAAACCCTGCGGCACGGACCGATGAAACCGGTAGGACTGACCAATCCCCACAACCCGACGGTCAAGGCCTACGCGATCGTTCAACTGCGGCAGGACAACAAGCTCGGCACGCTCTACAACATCGTCGGCTTCCAGACCAAGCTGCACTACGGCGCGCAGCAGCGCGTGTTCCGCACCATTCCGGGTCTCGAGAATGCTGAATTCGCCCGGCTCGGCGGCCTGCACCGCAACACCTTCCTGAACTCGCCAAAGCTGCTCGACGGCCAGTTGCGGCTGCGCGCGCAGCCAAGGCTGCGCTTTGCCGGCCAGATGACCGGCTGCGAGGGCTATGTGGAATCCGCCAGCATCGGCCTGATCGCGGGTCTTTACGCCGCGGCGAACGCACGGGCGCAGTCGCTTGAGCCGCCGCCCGTGACCACGGCGCTGGGCTCGCTGCTCGGGCATATCACCGGGGGCCACATCGAAACATCAGAGGCCGGAACGCGCTCATTCCAGCCGATGAACATCAATTTCGGGCTGTTCCAGCCGCTGGCGAGCTTGCCGACCAAGAAAGCGGACGGCACACGGCTGCGCGGCAACGAGAAGACGGTAGCAAAAAAGCAGGCGCTGAGCGCCCGCGCGATGGCCGATCTCGATCGCTGGATCGCCGATCATCTTCGCGTAGCGGCGGCGGCGTAACACCATGAGCTTGCCGAAAGATGACGCCGCCATTCTGTCGGCGCGCTGGACCGAAGGCGTGCTGCTGAAGCGCGACGTGTTCTCGACCGTCGAGCGCGGCCGCTTTCGCGATGATGCCGGCGAGGTCGACGCGGTGCTGCGCCGGCTCGATCAGGTGCCGCTGTGGTCCTATCCGCTCGCCCGCCATTTGTTCGCCCGCGAACGCCGCGCGCTGGCGCTGGCGCGCGATCTCGACGTCGGCCCGAAGCTGCTATGGGCCGGCCGGCAAGCGCTGATGCGCGGCTTCATCGATGGCGTCGCGCTGCATCTGGCCAAACCCCATGGCGACCTCGCTTACTTCCGGTCCGCGAAGCTCGCCCTGCGCAAGCTGCACCGCGCCGGCATCTGCCATAACGATCTCGCCAAGGAGCAGAACTGGCTGCGCGGCAGCGATGGCCGCGCCTATGTGACTGATTTTCAATTGGCCGCCTGCTTCAAGACGAGAAGCCGCCTGTTCCGGATAGCGGCCTATGAGGACCTGCGGCATCTGCTGAAGCACAAGCGCAGCTATGCGCCGCAGGCGCTGACGCCGATGGAGCGCAAGATCCTCGCGCGCAAGTCCTTTGTCGCCAGCATCTGGCTCAAGACCGGCAAGAAGGTGTATCAGGCCATCACCCGCGGCCTGTTCAATTTCACCGATCGCGAAGGCGGCGGCCGCCGGCTGGTCAACGATGCGCCGGTGCTGATCGACCTGATCAGGAAGAACCCTGAAGTGCGCGACACCGCCATCGTCGCGTTCGCCGACCGCCGCACCGGCGTCGGGCTGTATGCCTTTGTCGAGGCCGACGAGGTCGCGCTGGAAAAGCAGTTGCGCAGCGAATTGTCTTCCGCCAAGGGCGTCAAGCCGCCGGAGCATATCCAGGTGGTGCATGCCCTGCCGCGCGATGCCGCCGGCAAACCGCGCACCGAGATATTGCAGCTCGTCGCCATGAACCAGGTCGACCTGATCGAGCCGCTGATCAAGAACGAGGTCGACCGCGCGTTCCTGAAGGACATTCTGGAAAGGCGCAAGAATTTGCGGGACCGGTTCAATTTTGAGTCCGCGGATATGGATAGGCCGTCAGCTTAGCGTTTGCTGTCATCACCCGCGAAGGCGGGTGACCCAGTATTCCAGAGACGTCACCGATTGAACGGAAGGCCGCGGCGTACTGGATACCCCGCTTTCGCGGGGTATGACGACGGCCTCTATGCGCGGCAGGCTTTCTACCCGACGAACTCGCGCGATCGTGAGGCACGCCACAGCGTCCACAGGGTCCGCAGCCGCGACGTCGCCTGCGGTGCGAAGGGATCGGCGTCTGCGCGCGACAGGCGCGTCAGGTCGCGGCGGACCAGCGCCAGCGGGAGGAACACCGGCCGTGCCTGCGGCGGCACATGCGTGAGCAGCTCGAAGGCGGTGTCGAGATGCTTTCGGGCGTCGCCCGCCAACTGATCGATCGCGGCACGCGTTCGCGGCGTCTGCTTGCCCGAAAAGACTTCCTCGATCCCGCTGCCGTGTTGCTGCAGCAGCTGCAGCGGCAGGAACAGCTGGCGCCGCGCGGCATCAAGCGGCAGCGCTGCGATCACCTGCGCCATGCCCTGGGCGAGGCCAGCATGGCGGGCGAGATGGTCGATCACGGCCGACGGCTGTACCGCGATCCGCGCGCCAAGCGAGAACAGCGCCGAGGAGGTGTCAGTGACATAGCCTTCCAGCGCCGCCATCGACGGCATCGGATCGTTGTAGAGGTCGAACTGGTGCTCCTCGATCAGCCGCGTCAGCGGCTCAACCGGCAGGCGGAATTCACCGATCGTCTGCAGCAGTTCGGCCGCGACCGGATTGCCCTCGACGCCACCATGGCCGGCGCCTTGCAGCATGTCGGTCCACCATTGCAGCCGCATTTCGCCCGGCAGCGGCTGGCTGACCTGGTCGCGCACCCGCGATATCTCGACATTGAAGGCGTAGACCGCCAGTAGCGCGCAGCGCTGGATCTGTGGCAGGAACAGCGTCGACGCATAGCGGGCAAAGTCGTGCGTACGCACCAGATCGGCGCAGAACGCTGCGGATTCCTTCGACGTCGCCGCCCCGCTCATGGCACCGCGATCAATGCCGCAGCGACCCGTCGGCGCTCGCCCAGCATGATGTTGTAGGTGCGGATGGCAGGTCCCGTCTGCATCGCATCGAGCACCACGTGCACGGCGCGCAGCGCCTCGCGCAGGCCCCGCGGCGGCACCCAGACTTCAGTGCCGGTGCCGACGATCAGCGTGTCGATGGAATTGGCAGCCTTGAAGACGCGCGAGAGCGAATATTCGTCGATCTCCGCAGGCCTGGTCACCTGCCAGGCCCAGATCGCATCCGGCAGGCACAGCAGCGAGCCACGATGCGACATGTCGGCGAAGGCGAAGCCGCCCTTGCCGTAGGCTTCGATCGGCGCCGACCTCGGAAGATGCGGGGCGTCCGAGGATGTAGTCGTTCGATTTGGCATGATCTTTTTCCGAAAATCGGTTCCCAACCCCGGGGCAAGCCCGAGGGCAGGCTTTTCGGACCTGCCTTACTTCTTCGCAGGCTTATCCGGCGCGTCGCGATGCTCACCAACGCCGAGATAGATCAGGATCGGCGCGGCGATGAAGATCGAGGTATAGGTGCCGACCAGCACCACGCCGAACATCATGACCGCCGTGAAGCTGTGGATCGCATGGCCGCCGAACAGCAGCAGGGCCAGCAAGGCCAGCGTCACCGTGACGTGGGTGATGATCGAGCGCGACAGCGTCGAATTGATGGATTCATTGAGGAGCTGCGGCATCGGCATTTTCTTGTAGCGACGCAGCATTTCCCGGATGCGGTCGTAGATCACGACCGTATCGTTCAGGGAGTAGCCGAGAATGGTCAAGAGCGCGGCGATACTGGTGAGGTCGAAATCGACCTGCGAGATCGACATGAATCCGATCGTCAGCACGATGTCGTGGACGTTGGCGATCATAGCGCCCAGCGCGAACTGCCATTCGAACCGGAACCAGAGATAAATCAGGATTGAGAAAATCGCGAGCATCAGGCCCAGCATGCCATAGGCAAGCAATTCGCCGGAGACGCGCGGGCCAACCACTTCGACGCGGCGGTAGTCCACGCTCTCTCCGAGCGCGCCACGAATCTTCTGCACGGCCGCCTGCTGCGCGGCGTCACCGCCCGGTTGTTCGGCCACCCGGATCAGCACGTCCGAGGGACCGCCAAACTGCTGCAACTGGATGTCGCCGAGCCCGAGCGCGCTCAGTGTCGCGCGCATCGCGCCGATATCGGTAGGGCCGGACTTGTTCTGCACTTCCAGCAGCGTGCCGCCCCTGAAGTCGATGCCGAAATTCAGCCCGTGGGTGAAGAACAGCACGATAGCGACGATCGAGAGCGCCGCCGAGATCGGAAAGCTGATGCGGCGAAAGCGTGTGAAATCGAAATGCGTGTCGTCGGGGACGATGCGCAACGGCGGCAGCAGATCGAGCACGGCGACAACGGTCAGCACGGCGATCAGCACGCCCAGCCCAATGAGAACGTAACTGGTCACAGCAAATCCTTAGATCGGCACGGTCTTCGGCCGCTTCCACCGTACCCAGCCGGCGACGATCAGGCTGGTGAGAGTAAACGCGGTGAAGACCGTGGTTATGATGCCGATACCGAGCGTGACGGCGAAGCCGCGGACCGGGCCGGTGCCGATATAGAACAGCACCGCGGCGGCGATGAAGGTAGTGATGTTGGAGTCCAGAATCGTCGACAGCGCCCGCCGGAACCCGGCGTCGATCGCCGAGATCGCATTGCGTCCGCCGCGCAGCTCTTCGCGGATGCGCTCATAGATCAGCACGTTGGAATCGACCGCGATGCCGACCGTCAGCACGACGCCGGCGATGCCGGGCAACGTCAGCGTGGCGTTGAGCAGTGACAGGATGCCGAAGATCATCGCGACGTTGATGGCCACCGCGATGTTGGCGAACACGCCGAACAGTCGATAGGTCAGCAGCATGAACACGATGACCAGGATTGAGCCAACATAGGCGGCAAGCTCGCCTTTCTCAATCGAGTCCTGGCCGAGGCCCGGACCGACCGTGCGCTCCTCGACCACGGTCAGCGGCGCCGGCAGCGCGCCAGCGCGTAACAGCACCGCCAGATCGTTGGCCGACTGAACGGTGAAGCTGCCGGAAATCTGGCCCTGTCCGCCAGTAATCGGCTCGCGGATCACGGGCGCAGAAATCACCTCATTGTCGAGCAATATCGCAAACGGCACCCCGACATTCTCCGACGTCGCTTGCGCGAATTTGCGCGAGCCCGAACTATTGAACTTGAAGTTGACGATCGGCTCGTTCGTGCGTTGGTCGAAGCCGGGCTGCGCATCTGTCAGGTCGCCGCCGGATACCAGCACCTGCTTTTTGATGACGTAGGGCACCTTCGGCGACGACGCGCTCATCAGGACTTCGGAGTCCGCAGGCACCCTGCCCTGCTGCGCCTGATCCGGCGACACGGTCGTGTCGACCATGCGGAATTCCATCTGGGCGGTCTTGCCCAATAATTCCTTCAGGCGCGTCGGGTCCTGCAGGCCTGGCACCTGCACCAGGATGCGGTCAGCCCCCTGACGCTGGATGAGAGGCTCCACCGTACCGAGTTCGTTGACGCGACGCTCGACGATCTGAATCGATTGCTCGATGGTCCGACGCAGAAGGTCGGTAATCGCAGCCTGCGGCACCGAGAGGCGGATCAGGCCGCCGCCGGCATCGGAAACCTCCAGGCTACGCTGGCCGCTCGAGCCGACTAGGCCGCCGAGCGGCTGCGACAGCTCTCGCAGTTTGCTGAGAGACGCCTGCTGGTCGCTCTCCTTGACGCGGACTTCGACGACATCGCCGCGGACGGCCAAGCCGGTATAGCCGATCTTAGCGTCGCGCAGCACCCGCCGTGCGTCATCGCGGAACTGTTCGAGCTTCTTCTTCTTCACATAGTTGGAGTCGACTTCGAGCAGCAGATAGGAGCCGCCCTGCAAGTCGAGGCCGAGCACGATGTGGCGTTGCGCCCACACCGGCCAAGTCTTTACCCGCTCCTGGGGAAAGAAGTTCGGAACCGCGAACAGGCAGACCACAAGCGCGGTCAGAATGATCGCCAGCGCCTTCCACCGCGTGAAATACAACATCGAGTTGACCCGTCAGATCCAGGAAAATACGCCGCGAGAGACGCGGCGCGCAAATCAGCTCGCGGACGTCTCGTCCTTGGCCTCAGCCTTTTCCTTGGCTGGCTCGCCCTTGGCGCGGACGCCCGAAATCATCTGCCGCATCTGCCGCACGCGGACGCCGTCCGAAATCTCGAACTCGATCTGGTCGTCGTCGACAACCTTGGTGACCTTGCCGACCAGGCCGCCCGAGGTGACGACCGTGTCGCCGCGGCGGATGTTTTTGACCAGCTCGGCATGATCCTTCACCTTCTTCTGCTGCGGGCGCAGAATCAGGAAATACATGATCACGAAGATCAGCGCGAACGGCAGCAACGACATCAGCATGCTGTTGGCATCGCCGCCGGCCGCAGCCTGGGCGTACGCAGGGGTAATCAGCATTCGAACAATCCTCGTGAGAAGGAAAAGAACCGGCCATGCCTGGGCTTAGCGCCTTGGGCAAATCGCCGGTCCGGGCAAATTCGCGCGGACTATAGCGGCGGCGGGCCCAATTGCAACGTGGCCGGACCCCTCATTTAGGTCGCTTGCGGGACCTTCCAAGGCCCGTTAAGGCTGCGCCGTCAGGAACTGCAAAAATGTCGAAAAAAGCCAAGAAAACAGCGACTCGCGCCACCCCCAAGGCCGCCTCGCGAGGACCAGCGAAAACCGCGACAAAACGTCCGGCAAGCACGCTCAACGGCGCCGCCGCCGAGCGGATCGCAACCGCGCTGGAAGCCATCGCCGGCCACCTTTCGGCGGCCTCCCCGGGGTCGGGAAACCTCGAGTCGTTCGGCTCTGCGGATGCCTTTGTCTGGCATCCGGACGGACGGCTTTCGCCGGTGCCGCGGGTCAGCCGCGTCGACCTTGGCCTGCTCAAAGGCATCGACCGGATGCGCGACATCCTGATCGAAAACACCGAGCGCTTCGCCGACGGCCTGCCCGCCAACAACGCGCTGCTGTGGGGCGCGCGCGGTATGGGCAAGTCGTCGCTGGTAAAGGCCACTCACGCCAATATCAACATCGACCGCAAGCCGGCCGACCGGCTCAAGCTGATCGAGATCCACCGCGAGGACATCGAGAGCCTGCCCGGCCTGATGGATCTCTTACGCAGCTCCGATTTCCGCTTCATCGTGTTCTGCGACGACCTCTCCTTCGACGGCAATGACGCCTCCTACAAATCGCTCAAGGCGGTGCTGGAAGGCGGCATCGAGGGGCGCCCCGACAACGTCATCCTCTACGCCACCTCGAACCGGCGGCACCTCTTGGCGCGCGAGATGATCGAGAACGAACGCTCGACCGCGATCAATCCGGGCGAAGCGGTCGAGGAAAAGGTGTCGCTGTCGGATCGTTTCGGTCTCTGGCTCGGCTTCCATCGCTGCAGCCAGGACGAATATCTGGCGATGGTGCGTGGCTATTGCGGCCATTACGGCATCAAGATGGATGACGAAGCGCTGGAGCGCGAGGCGCTGGAATGGTCGACCACCCGTGGCTCGCGGTCGGGCCGCGTCGCCTGGCAGTTCACGCAGGAACTGGCGGGTCGGCTCGGCGTGAGGCTTTCGGGGAAGTAGGCGTAGCAAACGCGTAGCCCGGATGAAGCGCAGCGCAATCCGGGGGCAGTCTGGGCCGTTGAAAGAACCGGCCCCGGATTTCGCTACGCTTCATCCGGGCTACGCGCGCTCACGCCCCGTTCAGAAATTGAAGCGGGTCAACCGGAGATGATCCCTTGCGGATCTCGAAGTGGAGCTGCGGCGACCCCACCTCGCCCGATTGACCCGACTTGGCAATGATCTGGCCGCGCTTGATCGTATCCCCGCGCTTCACCATCAGTTCACTCGCATGGGCATATGCGGTGACGTAACCGTTGGAGTGCCGCACCAGAACCAGATTGCCGTAACCCTTGAGCTCGTTGCCGGAATAGGCGACCACGCCATCTTCCGCTGCCTTCACCGGCGTGCCTTCCGGCACCGCCAGGTTGATGCCGTCATTCGATTTGCCGTTGGTCTTGGCGCCGTAGCTCGTGATCACCTTGCCGCGCACCGGCCAGCGGAAGGTCGGCAGCGCGCCGGTGGCTTCGCTTGATTTGACGGACGCTGCTTCGACGACGGGTTTTTCTTCGACGACATTGGTCGTGGCAGACGCCAGCCGCGCGCTTTGCGGCGGACCACCGGCCGAAGCCATTTTGGTGGCCGGCGCCGCAACCGGGGCGACCGGCTGGGCGGGCGCGACGGCGACAGCGACAGACTGAGCGACGGGCGCAGCGGCCGCGGATTTCGAACCGGGCACGGTGAGCTTCATGCCGAGGCTGAGCTTGGCCGTTTGATCGAGATTGTTGGCCTTGGCGAGCTCGCCGACCGGGACATTGTTCCGGCGCGCGATGCTCATCAGCGTATCGCCGCGATTGACGATGTGGACGCTCGCCGGCCCAGCCACTGCGGCAACCGGCTTGCTGACCGCCGGCGCGAGCGCCGGTGCGGCCGCAGCCACTGCGGTTTGCTTCGGAATGATCAGTTGCTGGCCGGGCGACAGCACGCGCGGACCTTTGTAGCCATTGGCCTGCAGGATGGCGGCGGATGAAACGTTGTAGCGCTTGGCCAGACCGTCGAGCGTGTCGCTGGTGCCGACGATGATCGTGGTGCCGTTCTGCGCAGACGGTCGCGCGGCGGCGACCGAGCGCGGCGGTACCGTGGCGGTGGTCTCGATCGGCGAACGGGTCGGCGGCGCGTAGGACGAAATCCCGCGCCCTCCTCCCGACACCCCACCTGAACTGGCCGGATAGGCGTGCGGTGCAGCGACAGCGGGCGCCGGCAAAGCCTGGGACTGGAATTGCGGCGCGGAGGCCTGCGGCCGGGCGTATTGCGGCTGCTCGCGGCGTTCGACGGCGGGCGTGCGCACCGAACCGGTGGCTTCGGGCTGCGAGGCAAAGGGGTTGGAGAATGAGCTATCGGAAAGGCGCGTCTGCATATCGGCGCTGCAGCCGGCAAAGCCGACCGACATCAGCGCCAGCACCGCGACTTGCGGCACCCGACGCGAGCGAAGCAACTCGGCGACACGGGACATGGTTACTCACTCGTACGCAACAAAATACTGTTTTGAGTAAACACGTGCCGAGTAAATAAGCGCTTAACCCTTGGAATAAGATGTTGGCGGGAACCGCCAATCCGAGTTTCTACAGTTCGCGCGCAATTCCCGGCAGGGCCGGCACGAAGCGGACATCGACCAATTCCTTGCGCTCGAACCCGCTGTCCGTCCTGATCACCCGGACCAGCGTCTGGGTGCCGTGATGGGGGCCGACGGGTGCGATCAGGATGCCGCGCGGCAACAGCCGCTCCTGCAGCTTTTCCGGAATTTTCTCCATCGCAGCCGTCACGATGATGCGGTCGAAATCGCCGGCGCCCACTGGCACGTCGAAGCCGTCGCCGTACATCACCTCGATATTGTAGTATCCGAGCGCTTCGAGCCGGTCGCGGGCCGTGTCCGCCAGCGTCCGGTAGCGCTCCATGGTGAGGACGTGCGTGCATAACCGCGATAGCACCGCGGCCTGATAACCGGAGCCGGTGCCGATCTCGAGCACCTTGTGGCTCTTTTGCAGTTGCAGCTGCTCGGTCATGTAGGCCACCACGAAGGGCTGGCTGATGGTCTGCCCGCAGGCGATACCAAGCGCGCTGTCACGGTAGGCATGACCGCGGTCGCCAGCCGCCACGAAAACCTCCCGCGGGACCTCTTCCATGGTACGCAGCACCGCCTGGTCGCTGATCCCCCGCCGCCGCAGGGTGAGCTGAAACATCATCTTCTCGGGCGGTTCTTGCGACATTGCGGTCTCGCAGCGGGGCTTCTGCCGCCAATTCAATGTTCAGGCCTCGCGAGATGTAATAGCGTCCGTGCACTTAAGGAAGAATTTCCTCAAGATTTCGGTTCCGGCTGGGGGAACCGTTGTCGCGCCCCCGACGTTAGGGCACGGCTAATCCCTCGCCTGAGTCTTTGCTTCAAAGCGTGCCGGTTCATGTCGACGTTGCGCCCAGGGGTGTTTTTTGCGAACCTCAAAGCCTTGAAAGGGCAAGGATTCCCCTCATGATAGCGACACGGCCGCCAGGCTGTTCTGTTTTCCTCGTTGAAGACGAGGTGATGATCCGGATGATGGTCGCTGACATGCTGGAAGAGCTGGGCCACAGCGTGGCCGCCGAGGCCGGCGAAATCGGCGAGGCGGTCAAGCTGGCGCAATCGACCGAATTCGACATCGCCATTCTCGACGTCAACGTCAACGGCAAGGTGATCACGCCGGTCGCCGAGCTGATCACGGCGCGCAACCGCCCGTTTATCTTTGCGACCGGTTACGGCTCCTCCGGCCTGCCCCAGGAATATCGCGACCGCCCCGCGCTGCAGAAGCCGTTCCAGCTGGAAACGTTGGCCCAGGTCATCGCCTCGACGATGAAGAGCGCGACGGTTTAAGGATCACAGACTCCGCTGTCATCATCCGCGAAGGCGGATGATCCAGTATCCCAGAGACCTGCGAAAGAATCGAGAAGCCGCGGCGTACTGGATACCCGCCTGCGCGGGTATGACGCTTCGCGTCACTTCAGCGTTGCTGTCAGCGCTTCCGAAAACGCTTCATCGGTGCGGTCGAGCCGCAGCGGCGTGACCGATACGTAGCGGGCCGCAAGCGCCGCAAGATCGGTGCCTTCGGCCGGCGTATCCATCATCGCGGCGCGTTCAAAGCCGATCCAGAAATAGGGATTGCCGCGGCCATCATGGCGCTTGTCGACTTTGAGGAAGCCGAGATTGCGCTTGCCTTGCCGTGTGACGCGAACGCCCTTGACCTGGTCGGGCGTGCAGGCGGGAAAATTGACGTTGATCACCGTGTTCTTCGGCACGCCCGCATCGATCACCTTGCGCAGGATATCGGGGCCGAATTTCAGCGCGGTGTCCCACAGCGGCGCGTGGCGGGTCTCGATGGAAAACTCCTGGCTCAGCGCGAATGACGGGATGCCCAGGATCGTGCCTTCGAGGGCGCCGGCGATGGTACCGGAATAAACCACGTCCTCGGCGACGTTGCGGCCCCTGTTGACGCCCGACAGCACCAGATCGGGTCCCTTTTCGCCGAGGATGTGGCGCGAGCCCATGATCACGCAATCGGTCGGCGTGCCCCGCACGGCGAAATGGCGCGGACCGACTTCGCGCAGACGCAAGGGATCGTTCAGCGACAGCGAATGCGACACGCCGGACTGATCGAGCTCCGGCGCCACGACCCAGACGTCGTCGGATAGTCCGCGCGCGATCTCCTCGACGATTTTCAACCCCGGTGCATGGATGCCGTCGTCGTTGGTGCAGAGAATTCGCATCCGTCAAAATGCCTTCTGGTTCGGGTCGAGGCAGGCTGTTGCCTTTGGGCGTCGTCTTATCCGGCTATCGCGGGCGAGGCAAACCGGCCGATTTCCTCATGTTTTCTTCATCCAAACGCGCCAAGGGCGCGCAAATTTGGCGCCGCCGTCGATTTTCATCTGCATGTCCGGCGATGCCTGCTTTGGCGGCTCAATGGGTAGAGGCGGCAACCTCTCCGGCGCAGGCGGTGCCGCTGCTGCATAGGAACGCGCGACAGGAGCAGGACGTTCGGGCCTCGCCGGTTCGAGCTTCGGCGCTTCCGGTTTCGCGGCAAGCGGAGGCGGCGCGGTCGGCTCTCGCAACGGAACCTGCGCAGTTACCGGCACCGGCGGCACGACGCCCGACGGCTGCGGATGTCGCGTCCGCGCAATCGCCAGCCCCTTGTCGAAATCCTCGATCTTGAGCCACGCCTTGGCACGCAAGCTCTCGATGAGATCGTCGTCCCACAGCCTGATAACTTCGATATCGAACGCCCCCTCCAGCCGCTGATCAATCAATTGCATCCCGTGGCCGGTAACAGCCCATTGCCTCCCGATCCAAAAGATGTCGCGATGCAATGCCATTTTTGCCTTGCGCTATTTGTCCCGCTCGATGGTCTTGAGCCCGCCCATATAGGGCTGCAACACGTCGGGCACCGCGATCGATCCGCCCTGCTGTTGATAGGTTTCCATCACCGCAATCAGCGCGCGGCCGACCGCCGTCCCCGAACCGTTCAGCGTGTGTACAAAGCGCGGCTTCCCGTCCGGCCCGCGCGAGCGCGCATCCATCCGCCGCGCCTGGAAATCGCCGCACACCGAGCAGCTGGATATTTCACGATAGGCGCCGCCCTCGCCCTGCCCCGGCATCCAGACCTCGATGTCGTAGGTTTTTTGCGCGGAGAAACCCATGTCGCCGGCGCACAGCGTCATCACGCGGTAATGCAGGTCGAGCCGTTTGAGCACTTCCTCCGCGCAGGACAGCATGCGCTCATGCTCATCACGGCTGGTCTCAGGCGTTGCGATCGAGACCAGCTCGACCTTGGTAAATTGATGCTGGCGGATCATACCGCGGGTATCGCGTCCCGCCGCGCCCGCTTCGGCGCGGAAGCACGGCGTCAACGCGGTCAGCCGCATCGGCAGCTCTTTTTCGTCGACGATGGATTCGCGGACCAGGTTGGTCAGCGAGACTTCGGCGGTGGGAATGAGACCGAGACGCTCGGTCTTCAGCCGTTCGCCGGGAGCTGCGAGCAATTCGCCCTTGATGGCCCAGAACTGGTCATCCTCGAATTTCGGCAATTGCCCTGTGCCGAACATCACGTCGTTACGCACAAGCAACGGCGGATTGATTTCTGCGTAGCCATGCTCGTTGGTATGTAGGTCGAGCATGAACTGCCCGATCGCGCGCTCGAGCCGCGCCAAGCCCTTTTTCAGAACGACAAAGCGCGCGCCGCTCAGCTTCGCAGCCGCCTCGAAATCCATATAGCCTAGCGCACCGCCGAGATCGTCGTGCGGTTTCGGCGTAAAGCCGTAGTCGCGAATCTTGCCGTAGACGTGCCGCTGCACGTTACCGTGCTCGTCGACGCCATCAGGCACCTCATCAAGCGGCAGGTTGGGGATCGCAGACAATTCATTGGCCAAGGCTTCGTCGGCGGATTTCGCTGCCAGTTCGAGCTCCGGCATCGTGGTCTTGAGCTCGGCGACTTCGGCCATCAGCTTGGTGGCGCGCGCGTCGTCCTTGGCCTTCTTGGCCTCGCCGATTTCCTTCGAAGCCGCATTGCGCCGCGCCTGCGCCTGCTCGGACGCCAGGATCGCCGCCCGGCGTTTTTCGTCGATCGCCAGCAGCCCAGCCGACAGCGGCGCCAGCCCGCGGCGCTTCAGTCCGGCGTCGAACGCCTGGGGGTTGTCGCGGATCGATTTGATGTCGTGCATTGGGCCATTCCTGAATCGTGCCGATAAAGGCGCGATCCCAGTACCACACCGGTCATCCCCCGCGAAAGCGGGTGGTCCAGTATTCCAGAGCATCGGTGCTTAATCGAGAGGGCGCGGCGTACTGGATTCCCCGCTTTCGCGGGGAATGACGGCCGATAATCGGGCGCCAAGGCTGCCCTACTCCGCTGGATTGGCCTCGGGCGGTGGCGGGCTCGCGGAGGGCGGCGTGCCGGCCGCGGACTTGGCCGCGGCGGCCTTCTTTTCCACGACGGCGACCGCAATGATCGCGCCCTCGTAGAGCGCCAGCAGCGGGATCGCGAGCGAGGCCTGGCTGATCACGTCGGGCGGCGTCAGAACGGCGGCGATCACGAAGGCGATGACGATGAAATAGCGCCGCTTCTCGCGCAGCATCTTCGAGGTGACGATGCCGATCCGCCCCAAAAGCGTCAGGATGACAGGCAACTGGAACGCGATGCCGAAGGCAAAGATCAGCGACATCATCAGCGACAGATACTCGCCTACCTTGGGTAGCAGCTGGATCTGAGCTGTCTCGCCGCCGCCCACCTGCTGCATGCCGAGCGAGAACCGCACCAGCATCGGCAGCACGATGAAATAGACCAGCATCGATCCCAGCACGAAGAAGAACGGCGTCGCGATCAGATACGGCAGGAACGCGCCGCGCTCGTGCTTGTAGAGCCCGGGCGCCACGAATTTATAGATCTGCGTCGCCACGATCGGGAACGAGATGAAGCCGGCGCCGAACAGCGCGAGCTTCAATTGCGTAAGGAAATATTCCAGCAGCGCCGTGTAGATGAACTTTGAATTTTCCGCGCCTGCGACCCAGACGAACGGCCAGACCAGCACGTTGTAGATCTGCTTGGCGAAGAAGAAGCAGAAGATGAAAGCAATGCCGAAGCCTAGCAGCGCCTTGATCAGCCGCGAACGCAGCTCGATCAAGTGATCCATCAATGGCGCCTTGCTGGCCTCGATGTCCTCGACGGTCATGACGCTTTGGCGTCCTTGAGAACGTCAGGCGAAGCCGGCGCGATATCCTGCGCCGCCGCCTGAGCTTCACGCGTGATCGCAAGCGGCTCGGACGCCGCCGCATGCGCCTCGGCTTCGACGAAGGTTTCCGGCGTAGGCGCGACCGGTGTCGTCGGCGTGACGGGTTCGCCGATCGCGGACGCTACCTGGGCGTCGTTGGCTGTGACGGCAGGCTTGTCGATGTCGCCGATCTGCATGGCGTCGCTGACGTCCTTCTGCAGCGAGGTCATGACGTTGGCCGGGGAAAGGCCTGTCGCCACGTCCTTGACCTCGTCAAAGCTCTTCTTGAGGTCGGCCATTTCGGCCTCGCGCATGGCTTCCTGGAACTGGCCCTGGAATTCAGCGGCCATCTTGCGCGCCTTGCCCATCCATTGCCCGACCATGCGCAGCACGCCCGGCAGCTCTTTCGGGCCGATGGCAATCAGCGCGACAACCGCGATGACGACCAGTTCACTCCACCCGATGTCGAACATGAATTCTTCCGCTCGCGCGAGACGTCCGCGCCCCAATCCATCATAGCCAAGATCTGGAGCTGCCCGCGCCTTTTCTCAACCGGCGTCCTTCAACCGACGCCCGGTCCAAATGCCTGGTTCAGACAGCCTTGCTGCCGACATCTGTCCGTGCCGCCGTCGGTGCTGGCGCCGCATTGTGATCGATGGTCTTCACCGGTTCGGCAGGCTTGTCGGCGGCCGTCTTGTCGTCGTCCTGCATGCCCTTCTTGAAGGCCTTGATGCCTTGCGCGACATCGCCCATCAGGTCGGAGATCTTGCCGCGGCCGAACAACAGCAGGACCACTGCGATCACGACGATCCAGTGCCAAATGCTAAGCGAACCCATCCTGCAACCCTCCAAAAAGAGACGGCCGGAAACCGGCCAAGCTTTGGCGGAAGGTAGGCCCGGCGGGTGTCAAAAACAAGGACCCACGCCGCGGCAAATCGCTGTCGCGGCTACGTATTATTGCTATCATTAACCCCGTCTGGCGGGACGGTTGGCGAAGCGTCGGAACCAGATTCCGGCTCATCTTCGGGCTCCGCGGCCGGCGCCAGCAACAGTTCCAAGGTGTCGCCGGCATCCAGCGGGTCTTCATCCTCGCGCAGCGCCACGTCGTCGGACGGCGTCGGAACGTTGAAGCCGGAAGGAAGCCGCGAGTCCAGCAGCCCCGTGCCCTTCAACTCTTCGAGACCCGGCAGATCGCCAAGCGCTTCCAGGCTGAACTGCGACAGGAACGCTTCCGTCGTGCCAAAGGTCAGCGGCCGGCCCGGCGTCTTGCGACGGCCACGGGGACGGATCCAGCCGGTTTCCAGGAGCACGTCCAGCGTTCCCTTTGACGTGATCACGCCGCGGATATCCTCGATCTCGGCGCGCGTCACCGGCTGGTGGTAGGCGATGATCGCGAGCACCTCGATGGCGGCCCGCGACAGCCGCCGCGTTTCCGTGCTTTCGCGCGTCATCAGCCACGACAGATCGCCTGCGGTGCGAAAGGTCCATTTGTTGGCGACGCGCACCAGATTGACGCCACGCGGGGCATATTCCGCCTGCAGCTGTGCCAGCGCCGCCTTGACGTCGACGCCGTCGGGCATGCGCTTGGCCAGCGCCGCCTGATCGATCGGCTCGGCGGAGGCAAACAGCAGCGCTTCGAGAAGCCGCAATTCCTCCGGCCGCGCCTCGACTTCAGTAATCTGGTCGATGGGATGATCCTCGGCATCTTCCATGCGTTTTTCCGCCAGGCTTGCCATGGCTGGGTCTCCTTCCACTACTCGACCGTCATATCCGGCGCGGGCATCGCTGCCTGCGGCGGACGTTTACGAAAATAAAGCGGCGCGAACGCCTCTTTCTGGTTCAATTCCATCTCGCCTTCGCGCACCAATTCGAGCGCTGCGGCGAAGCTCGACGCGAACACCGTCGCCTTCTGCGAGGGATCGACGACGTAGCTGAGCAGGAAATCGTCGAGGCAGCTCCAGTCTTCCGACTCGGTCATGCCGACCAGCCGCTCCAGCGACGCGCGCGCTTCGGCCAGCGACCACACCGTGCGCTTGGCCAAGTGGACCGTCGCCAGCACGCGCTGCTGACGCTGCGCGGAATAGGCGGTGAGCAGGTCGAACAGCGTTGCCGTGAATTTGGGGTGACGGATTTCAGCGATCGATTCCGGATTGCCGCGCGGAAAGATATCGCGCTGGAACTGCGGCCGGTTCATCAGCCGGTTGGCGGCTTCTCTGATAGCCTCGAGCCGACGCAGCCGATTGGCAAGCGCGGTTGCCATCTCCTCGGCGCTCGGTCCGTCCGGCGTCGGCGGTTCGGGCAGCAGCAGCCGCGATTTCAGGTAAGCCAGCCAGGCGGCCATCACGAGATAGTCGGCCGCGAGCTCGAGACGGATCTTTCGCGCGGCCTCGATGAACGTCAGATACTGATCGGCCAGCGCCAGGATCGAAATCTTGGCGAGATCGACCTTCTGCTGCCGCGCCAGCGTCAGCAGCAGGTCGAGCGGGCCTTCATAGCCCTCGACGTCGACCACCAGCGCGGCCTCGCCGTCGGTGACTTCGGCGGGCCGTCCGGTTTCAAACGATAGAATTTCCGCGGTCATGCCGTTCCTACCCGATCCGTCAACGCATCCAGTTCAGCCCGTGCCGCCTGCCGGTCGAATGGCTCAGGCGCTTTTCGCGAGGCCAGCGCCCGTCTTGCGCGATCGAGGGCCTCGCCCGCCAGCTCCGGCGTCTCGCGCGCCACGTCGCGCATCTCGTCGAGCTTGCCGTTGCAATGCAGGACCATGTCGCAGCCGGCGTTGACGATGGCGCGGGTCCGCTCGGCGAGCGATCCCGCCAGGGCATTCATCGACACGTCATCACTCATCAACAAACCCTGGAACCCAATTCCGCCGCGAATCACCTGCCGGATGATTGTCGCAGAAGTCGTCGCCGGTTGGGCGGGGTCTAATGCGCTAAACACAACATGTGCGGTCATCGCCATCGGCAGGTCCGCCAGCGGTTGAAATGCGGCGAAATCGGTTCGTTCCAGCTCGTCCCGCGGCGTATCAACGGTCGGGAGCCGGAAATGGCTATCCGCGGCGGCCCTTCCGTGGCCGGGAATGTGCTTCAGGACAGGCAGCACGCCGCCCTGCTCCAGCCCCTCGGTGACGGCGCGGGCGATCGCCGCGACCTTCACCGGCTCGGTTCCATAGGCCCGGTTGCCAATCACGGCGTCGGCCCCGGCCACCGGCACGTCCGCCAGCGGCAGGCAATCGACGTTGACGCCGAGGTCGATCAGGTCGGCGGCGATCAGACGCGCGCTGAGCCGCGCAGCCTTCAGCCCCATCGCCTTGTCGAGGTCGTAGAGCGCCCCGAAGGTGGCGCCTGGTGGATAGACCGGCCAATGCGGCGGCCCGAGCCGGGCCACCCGCCCGCCTTCCTGGTCGATCAGCACCGGGGCATCCGCCTCACCCAGGCAATCCCGCAATTCCCTAACAAGCGCAGACACTTGACTAGGGGCCTCGATATTGCGTTTGAACAGGATGAAGCCCCATGGCCGCGTCCCACGGATAAACTCGCGCTCCGCGGCGTCAAGTTCCAGTCCCGATATGCCCGTGATGAATGCGCGGCTGCTCATGCGCGCCGATTAGGCCCGTCACGGCACCCGGGTCAAGGAAACCGCAGATAATTCTACGGGATAAAGCACTGTCCCCCGGCGGCCTTCAGCTCGGTACAGAAGGCAACGGCCTCCTGCCGGGTCCGGTACGGCCCGACCATCGCACGGTACTTGGTCTTGCCGTCGGCCAGATTCACCTGCTTGATCACCGGCGAGCGCGAACCGAGCACCGAGGCGTACTTGCCTTGCACGGCGCGGAATGACTCCCGGGCGGCGGCTTCGCTGTCCTGCGACGTCACCGAGACCAGGAAAGTGCCGCCACCGTCAGATGCCGCAGCCGGCGCGGTCTGCGTCGGATTGGTTGCGGCCACGCGGGTCTGCGGCTCCGGTTCGGAGGCCTGCGGCGCGAGCGACATCGGCGAATTGGCGCTGGCATTGGCCGAGGCCGGGTTGCGTGCCGGTGCGGCGGCAGGAGCCGGCGCAGCAGTGATATTTCGGGTCTGCGGCGCGGACCTCGGCGGCGGCGCATTGGCGCCTGCCGGAATGCCGCCATTGTCGGCGTCGCCCTTGACGGCGAGCGTCTTGATCCTGCGCGGCTCGTTGTTCGGCATCGTGCCGGTGGCGGCCGCAGGCATAGGCGCCGACGGAGATACACTGGAGGCCGGCGGCGGGTTGGCGTTCTGGTTCAGCTGCGGAAACACCACGCGCGGCCCACCGGACCTCGAATTGACGTCCACCGGCGTCTCTTCGCGCGACACCAGCTTCTCGCCGCCATCGCCCGAAAGCATGCGGTCGGGGTTTTTGGCCGCGTTTGCATCTGACGCCACCGGCACCACCTTGGTCGGGCTGTTGTCGGCCCTGATGATCGGCGGCTCGCCCGAGCGGGGCGAACCGACGAAGGTGCGATAGGCAAAGGCAGCCCCGGTCCCCACCACGGCCAGCGCGAGCACCGCGGCAACCGTCATCAGGCCGCTGGAGCGCTTCTTCGGCGCGGGCTCTTCCTCGTATTCGCCCTGATAGGCATAGGGATCGTCCGGATAGGCCGGATCGCGCTGATAGTCGTGCTCGCCGGTTTCCAGCCGCCCATACAGCGCGTCGTCATAGCGTGACGGGTCTTCCAGCGGCTCGTCGGCGTATTGTTGCTGAGGCTCCTCCGCGTATCGTTGCTGAGGCTGCTCGGCGTATCGTTGCTGGGGCTCCTCGTAATAGTCCTGCTCGGGCAGCTGCGGGGGCTGCTGGCGGGCTGCGTACTGCGGCTGCTGGGCCGCGGCGTGCTGCGGCGGCTGCGTCGCGTAGCGGTGCAACGGATGCACCGGCGTGGGCTCGTAATCCGGCTCGTCATCGTATTCCTGGTGTTCCAGCGGCACAGGCGGCACAGGCGGCGGCAGCGGGGTTTCGTGGCGCGCACGCTGCATCCATGCTGGTGGCGCCGGAGGAGCGTCGGGCAGTTCTTCCGGCGCATCATACTGCGGTAGCCGGACGTTGGCTCGCGACTGCAGCGGGCGCGGCGCAGGCTTGGCGGCGGCCCCCAACGGATCATTCTGCCCGATCAGCCTTGCGAGCTCCGCAAGCGGATCACTCTCGCCGCGAGCCTGGTCGGCGGAGGGAAAAGGTCGGTCCTGATATCGATCAGCCATCGTGATGATGCATCCCCTTCGGGACAGCGCCAAACCCGCCATGTCAAACAAACCATGACGAGCGTGGCCCCTGCCAGATACCCCACGGACCCCCATCCGTGGAGCCTTCGCCCCTGCCTACCGCATCTCGGTCGGAGCGTGGACGCCGAGAACGGCTAAGCCCGATGCCAGAACCGAGACGACGCCCTGGACCATCGCCAGTCGCGCCCTCGTGATCTCTGCATCATTAGTCATAATGAAGCGTAAATAGGGCAAATCCCGCCCTTTCGTCCATAACGCGTGAAATTCACTGGCCAAATCATATAGATAAAAGGCGATTCGGTGGGGCTCATGTGCCACCGCCGCCGACTCAAGCATTCTGGGGTAGAGCGCCAGTCGTTTCAAGAGCTCGAGTTCCGCCGGATCGGTCAACCGCTCCACAGGGGCGGAACCCAGCCAGGCGGACCTGGCGGCATCGTCCTCCGGCAGCTCCGGAACCACCTCGCGGGCATTCTTGAAGATCGAATGGCCGCGGGCATGCCCGTACTGGACGTAGAAGACGGGGTTGTCCTTCGATTGTTCGAGCACCTTTGCGAGGTCGAAATCGAGCACGGCGTCGTTCTTGCGGAACAGCATCATGAACCGCACGGCATCCGAGCCGACCTCGTCGACCACCTCGCGCAACGTGACGAAATCGCCGGAGCGCTTCGACATCTTCACGGGCTCACCGTTGCGCAGCAGGCGAACGAGTTGCACAACCTTTATGTCCAGCGTCGCATTGCCAGAGCTGACCGCCTTCACCGCCGCCTGCATGCGCTTGATGTAGCCGCCATGATCGGCGCCGAACACGTTGATCATGTCGAGGAAGCCGCGATCAATCTTGTTTTTGTGATAGGCGATATCTGAAGCGAAATAGGTGTAGGACCCATCCGACTTGATCAGCGGACGATCGACATCATCGCCATAGGCGGTGGCGCGGAACAGCGTCTGGATGCGGTCCTCGTAATCCTCGACCGGCTTGCCCTTCGGCGGCGGCAGGCGGCCCTCATAGACGTCGCCCTTGGCACGCAGGAAATCGATGGTCTCGGTGACCTTGTTGTTGCCGGTCTCGATCAGCGACCGCTCCGAGAAGAACACCTCGTGCTTGATATTCAGCGCGGCGAGATCGCCCTTGATCATGTCCATCATCATGGCGATCGACTTGGCGCGCACGATCGGCAGCCACGCGCTTTCCGGCATCGCCTTGAGCTTGTCGCCATGCTCGGCCGCGAGCGCCAGCCCGACCGGCGCGAGATAGTCCCCCGGATACAGCCCTTCCGGGATCTCGCCGATACTCTCGCCTAGCGCTTCGAGGTAGCGCAGGTAGGCCGAGCGCGCGAGCACGTCGACCTGCGCGCCGGCGTCGTTGATGTAATATTCGCGTGTAACGGCGTAGCCGGCAAAATCAAGCAGACTGCACAACGCGTCGCCGAACACCGCGCCGCGGCAATGGCCGACATGCATCGGCCCGGTCGGATTGGCCGAGACGTATTCGACGTTGACCTTGGCGCCATGGCCGATCGCGCTTTTGCCGTAGGACGCGGCCTCGCGCAGCATCGTGCGCAGTTCGTCCGCCCAGACCTGAGGCTTCAAGGTGAGATTGATGAAGCCGGGTCCGGCGACCTCGACGGCGGCGACCAGCTCGTCGGCGCGCAATTTTTCCGCGATCTTGTCGGCGAGATCGCGCGGCTTGATCTTGGCTTCCTTGGCCAGCACCATCGCAGCATTGGTCGCCATGTCGCCATGGCCGGCATCGCGCGGCGGCTCGACCACGACGCGGGAGAAATCGATGCCGGCGGGCCACTGGCCCTCGGCCGCGAGCGCGGCGCAGATCGCCTGCACCCGCGCCAGCGCGTCGGCGAACAGATATTGTGAAGCTGGCTTGTCGGACATGGCCGCCGCCTAACGCAAATCCGGGGTCGAGTCAAAAAGCCTTTGATGCTCGATTAAGGCGAAACGGTCGGTCATTCCGGCGATGAAGTTGCCGATCCGGCGGGCGCGTTCCCCTTCGCTCTCGCGCTCGGACCCCTCGACCCATTCGGACGGCAGGTCGCCCGGGGAGGTCTGGTAGCGCGCGAACAGGTCGAACAGGATGCCTTCGGCCTCGCCCATCACCCGCATGACGCGGGGGTGGCGGTACATGTGCTGTTTCAGGAACGCCTTGATCGCGGCTTCCTCCTCCGCGACCTCGGGCGGAAAGGCGACCAGCGGCTGATGGTGGTGGCGCACGTCATGCGCCGATTGCGGTTTTGCCGCGGCAAGCCGCCTGCCCGCCTCCGACATGACAGCCCCGATCATGTAGGAAATCAGCTCGCGCACCAGTTCCGCGCCGCGTCTGGCATCGTCGAGATTGGGGTAATGCCGGTCGATCTCGGCGATAACAGCGGCCGTCAGCGGCATGACCTTCAAATCATCGACGCCGAACAGGCCGGCGCGCAGGCCGTCGTCGATGTCGTGGGCGTCATAGGCGATATCGTCGGCGAAGGCCGCGGCCTGCGCCTCCAGCGAAGCGTAGCTCCACAGCTCCAGATCGAATTTTTGATTGAAATCGGCGATGCCGACCGGAATGCCGCTTTCGCGGTATGGGCCGGCCGGGGCCCCGCCCCGCCCGGTGAGCGGGCCGTTGTGCTTGACGATGCCTTCGAGCGATTCCCAGGTCAGGTTCAGCCCATCGAATTCGGGGTAACGATGCTCCAGCGAGGTCACCACCCGCAGCGCCTGCGCGTTGTGGTCGAAACCGCCATGGGCGGCGAGGCATTTGTCCAGCGCCCGCTCGCCGGCATGGCCGAACGGCGGGTGGCCAAGGTCGTGCGCCAGCGCCAGCGTCTCGGTAAGGTCCTCGTCGAGGCCGAGCTGGCGGGCCAGCGCACGCGCAATCTGCGCCACTTCCAGCGAATGGGTCAGCCGGGTGCGGTAATGGTCGCCCTCATGGAACACGAACACCTGCGTCTTGTGCTTGAGGCGGCGGAAGGCGGTGGAATGGATCACCCGGTCGCAATCGCGCCGGAACGGGCTGCGGGTCCGGCTCGGCGGCTCCGCAAACAGCCGGCCGCGGCTGGAATCCGGGTCACAGCCATAAAGCGCGCGGGGGGCAGCCATTCCGACCGACACGATTTTTTAGTCCTTATCCATTTGATTCCGTGAGACTACGCACTTAACTATGTCTGACCGGCCATACAGTGTATGACCGGCCATACCAAGTATGGCCTGCCATACCAAATGAATTGGGTATGACGGGCCGGAGAGCATGCCATGACCACTGCCATCACCGTCAGCGAGCGGGCCGCCCGCCGCATCGGCGAAATCCTCAAGACCGAAGGCGACGGCGCCATGCTGCGCATCTCCGTCGAAGGCGGCGGCTGCTCCGGCTTCCAGTACAAGTTCGACGTCGACCATGACAAGGCCGCGGACGATCTGGTGATCGCGCGCGAGGGCGCGGTGGTGCTGGTCGATCCAGCCTCGGTGCCATTCCTCGCCGGCTCGGAAGTCGATTTCGTCGACGATCTGATCGGCGCCTCGTTCCGCGTGGTCAACCCGAATGCCACCGCGTCGTGCGGCTGCGGGACCAGCTTTTCGATCTGATTTCCGGTGAGACGTAGCGCGGCCTCGCGGACTACTCCGCAGTCGTAGGGTGGGCAAAGCGAAGCGTGCCCACCATCAAGCAGTGCGCTTGCGGATATATGGTGGGCACGTCGCTTCGCTCCTCTGCCCACCCTACGAAATCTGTACCGAAATCGTAGCCCGCATGAGCGCCAGCGATATGCGGGGACAGTTTCCCCGGACCGGCCTACGCCTCCCGCGCGTAGCGCGGCAAATCGGCTTTCAGCATCTCCAGCACGTCATCGCGCACCGGATCGCGGGTGCCGCGGGTGAAGGCGGCCGCCAGCGGCAGCTTGTTCATGTCGGAGGCTGCAAGGCGGATGAAGCGAACGCCGCGCGTGGCCATTCGCGAGGTCCAGCGCGGGACGATGGCGACACCCAATCCGGCGGAGACCAGATTGACGATGGTCTGCTTTTCGTCGGCGATCTGGGCGACGCGGGCCTCACAGCCGGCCTCGGCGAACAGTTTCATGGTGAGATCATGGCTGTGCGGGCGCGAGCGGCGTTCGGGCACGATCAATGGCTGGTTCTCGAGATCGGCGATGCTCACGCGCTTTCGCGCCGCCAGCGGATGACGCTCGGCAACCGCGACGACGGCGGTCTCGTGAAGAAGAAAGAGAAACTCCAGCCGCTTGTCGGACCGCTCCGGCGGGCGCACGAAGGCGAGGTCGAGCCGGCCGGACAACAGGCGCGGCAGCAGGCGGACGGTCTTTTCCTCGACCAGTTGCACGGCGACGTCGGGCCGGCGCTTGCGGAAATCATGGAGCAGCCGCGGCAACAGCCCTGCGGCGGCGCTGTCGATGGCGCCGACGCGAATGACCGCAGCCCGCTTGCGGCCGCGCGTCCGGAACCGGCCGGCCAGCGTATCGGCCTGCGCCAACAATGACCGCGCTTCCTTCAGCAGCACGGCGCCATCGTCGGTCAGCGCGACGCTGCGCGTCGTGCGCGTCATCAGCCGCGTGCCGAGATCGTCTTCAAGCAAACGGATGAAGCGCCCAAGCGCCGACGGCAGCATGTCGAGCCGTTGCGCCGCCCTGCCGAAATGCAATTCCTCGGCCGCGGCCACGAAGCAGCGCAGGTGATGTAGGTCCATCCGTCCTCCCGGATGGGATTATATCAATTTTTTGTATAAACGCGAGGCAATTGCCCATCTAGGCAAGCGGCCGCAGGATGCCTTGATCGCAAGGCATGCTAGCTCCGCGTCATTGCGAGCGCAGCGAAGCAATCCATAGCGCCGGACGTGGAGAGGTGGATTGCTTCGCTGCGCGCAATGACGGTTTTGCGGCCCAACCAGACCCGAGGGAGATTCCGATGCGTGAATATTCAATCGCGGCAATTCCGGCCGACGGGATCGGTCCCGAGGTCATCGCTGCCGGCGTTCAGGCGCTCGAAAGCCTGCAGCAGCGCCTCGGCGACGTGAAGTTCAATGTCGAAACCTTCGATTGGGGTTCGGCATATTATCGCAAGCACGGCGTGATGATGCCAGCCGACGGTCTCGCTACGCTGAAGAAATACGATGCGATCTATTTCGGCGCGGTCGGCGCACCCGACGTTCCCGATCACATCACGCTGTGGGGCCTGCGCCTGCCGATCTGCCAGGGTTTTGACCAATACGCCAATGTCCGGCCGACCCGGATCCTGCCCGGCATCACCTCGCCGTTGCGGAATGTCGGTCCCGGCGACCTCGACTGGGTGATCGTACGGGAAAACTCCGAAGGCGAATATGCCGGCTGCGGCGGCCGCGTCCATCGCGGCCTGCCCGAAGAAGTCGGCACCGAAGTCGCGATTTTCACCCGCGTCGGCGTCCAGCGCATCATGCGCTATGCCTTCAAGCTGGCGCAGTCGCGCCCGCGAAAATTCCTCACCGTGGTTACCAAATCGAATGCGCAGCGGCATGGCATGGTGATGTGGGACGAGATCGCCGACGAGGTCTCGAAGGAATTCCCCGATGTCACCTGGGACAAGATGCTGGTCGATGCGATGACGGTGCGGATGACGCTGAAGCCGCAGAGCCTCGATACCATCGTGGCGACCAACCTCCACGCCGATATCCTGTCCGACCTTGCCGGCGCGCTGGCTGGCAGCCTCGGTGTGGCGCCTACCGCGAACATTGATCCCGAACGCCGCTTTCCTTCGATGTTCGAACCGATCCATGGTTCGGCATTCGACATCACCGGCAAGGGCATCGCCAACCCGGTCGCCAGTTTCTGGACGGCGTCGCAGATGCTCGATCATCTCGGCGAAGCCGAGGCCTCGGCCCGGCTGATGCGCGCCGTGGAGAAGGTCACGGGCGCCGGCATCACGACGCCCGATGTCGGGGGCACCGCAACGACGAAGGATGTCACCGCCGCCGTCGTGGACGCGATCCACAGCTCCAACGTGTGACGGCCGGCCGCCGCCATGACGGATCGATCGCGAGGCCAAAGGCCCGCGCGACAAATCAGAACAAGAAACTCGGGGAGCTGACGATGCAGACGAAGAAGACGGCCGCCATTGCGCTCGCGTTCGCAATTGTCAGTTCCGCGAGCCTGGCGCAGAACTATCCGAACCGGGCCATTACGCTGCTGGTCCCCTTCGCAGCCGGCGGCGCCACCGACACGGTGGCGCGGGTGACCGCGCAGTCGATGTCGAAACTGCTTGGCCAACCCATCATCATCGAGAACGCCCTGGGCGCCGGCGGTACGATCGCGGCCACGCGGGCCTCGCGCGCGGAGCCGGACGGCTACACGCTGATGATCCACCACATCGGCATCTCCACGGCCGCCACGCTGTACCGCAAGCTGCCCTACGACACCAAGACCGCGTTCGCACCTGTTGGACTCGTGACCAACGCCCCGATGACCATCATCGGCCGTCCCGATCTGCCGCCGAACACGCTGGCCGAGCTCGTCACCTACATCAAGGCGAATGGTGACAAGATGACCTTCGGCAATGCGGGCCTAGGAGCCGCCTCGCATCTCTGCGGGATGCTGTTCATGACCGCCGTCGGCAAGGAAATCCTCGCCGTGCCCTACAAGGGCAATGCGCCGATCATGAACGATTTGATCGGCAAACAGATCGACCTCTCCTGCGACCAGACCACCAACACCACGGCGCCGATCGCCTCAAAGCTGATCAAGAGCTACGCCATCACGACGAAAACCCGGCTTGCATCGATGCCCGATCTTCCGACGGCAGACGAAGCGGGCTTGAAGGGTTTTGAAGTCGGCGCCTGGCACGGCATCTATGCGCCCAAGGGCACGCCCGACGAGATCATCCAGAAGCTGTCCAGGACGCTTCAGGAAGCGTTGCGCGACCCGGACCTCGTAAAGCGTTTCAACGACATCAACACCGAGCCGGTCCCGCAGGATCAGGCCACACCCGAAGCGCTGAAGGCACAATTGATCAGCGAGGTCGATCGCTGGGCACCGCTCATCAAGGCGGCCAATCAGTTCGCGGATTGAGGCGACCTTCGCAGTTCGCCGTCACGCCGTGGATCGCGGCGACCACAAGGTGACCGGCGTTGCGTTTGCACAGCGTGAACTGACGCGAATGAGCAAAGCCGCGCCTCACGGCACTAGAGTGGCGGAGGCGCGTCTGTGTAGGGCCTCTTACGTCCCGGGCGTTTTGACGACGAGTTTTATGTTCAAGAGGTTGACACCCTTGAACGGGTTCGGTGCGCTTTCGATGGTGCCCGTGCCCGTAGCGTTCGCATAGGCACCCGTGCCCGAGAGGATCGTATATTCGCCGGTTGACCGGCCGTCTTTGGTCGAGCCGGTGTAACGCGCCGTGATCGAACCATCCTCGAACGTGTAGGTGCTGTAGCCGTAGAAGGGTCCCGTGCCTTTGAGCGAGTCTGAGGAATTGACGAACTCTTTCACCCCGATACGGCCGTCCTTGAAGACGGCAACGCCGAACAGTCTGCCGGACCCGACCGTCTGGCCTTCGATATTTGCTACCTCTGTTATTTTGTAGTCGATCGGCTTGGTGACGAGCTTGAACTCGAGTACCTGCTCTCCAGCCAGAGCGGTCGACGCCGCAAGGGCCAGAGCCACGCCAGAAAGGAAAACGGCGAGGGACTTGCGCATGTGCTCCTCCTGCGTTTGTTGGAACTAAAATGTGGAATGCTTGCCGTGCCTCGCCAGCGGCTGACGTTCCTGGGATTGTCCAGCATGCAGGCTCGGACACAACGATAGGTCTTAGCGACGGAAGAAAGGTTCAGCGCCTGCGCTCGTGATCCTCTCCGGCCGGGACGCGGTACCGAGCGCATGCCAATTCCGGGCGCGACAGCGCAGGTTCTGGCTATTTACCGGAAACCGGGCACAATCGCCGTCAATGGCCCAGGAAATCTCCGTGAGGCTGTTGCGTCCTCAGGTGACGATGGATCGAAGGTCGCTAGCCCGTCAGCGCGGACCGGAGCTTAGGATGAAACGTCGGTCGCGGTTTTGCACCGGCCGGGCGTTCATCGGGTACAGCTTGGCAAAACGGGCAATATCGCTTTCTGCCACCTCAATCTCATGCATGAGCACGAGCCAGTCTACCGTCTCGCTACATGGCGGCGTCGTCAAAGAGCCCTGATATTGATAGTAGCCGCGTTTGGCGGGCAGCAAAGCCATGGGGTCGATGGTCTGATCCGCAGCAACGGGAGGCCCCTCCTCCTGCGGCATCGTCGAGACGATTTTCTTGAACACCGGGTGGGACTTGCCCGGAATGATGAGTACACCCACGACAGCCAGCCCGCCGCTCTCCGCAGCATGGACAAAATGCGCTTCCATCGCGAAGGCCTTACCTTCGAGGCGATGTTCGCTCGGATGGTGGAAATGGCATTGCTTCAGCTCATAGCTGCGGTCGCCGACCTTGAGCCTGTCGCCTTCCGCGAAGTTGAGCTGGACGGTGTGCCCGTTGTTTACAATCGTGCCAGGCCGCTTGCTCCAGCTGATCTTGAGCGGCGCTTGCTGCGCGGTGACGGCGCCGGTGATGTCGATGGGGGACTGCTGGTGACCAATCGAGCACACCTGGTTCGCAGCGTCGAGACCGCCCCACTTGTCCGGCCCTGTCTCGCCCTCGTAATTCCAATGCGGACGGCTCTCGGCAGCGAACGAGGCCGGCGCACACAGGGGACACAGTGCCAAGCCGGCGAAAACCCTCAATGCCTGACGACGATGCATGATCGCCTCCCTTTGCAGCGGCTGCCACGTCGGCGTTGAGCTACCGCGATTGCTCAGGGCTGCTGCCCCAGTACACCTTGAAGCAGAGATCAAGGACGTTGATCTTGATCAATGTTCCGACCTGGGGAGCTAATCCAATGAATCGCCTCATCCGGGGATATTTCGGTCATGGCGAACTCCGGCCTTGCTTCGGTGCCTCAAAGGCTTCTTCCGATGCTCGAGTGGATTCCCGGATACCGCCGCGAATGGCTGCTGCCCGACTTTCTTGCAGGCATTGCGCTGTGGGCGGTAATGGTGCCCGAGGGGATGGCCTACGCCGGCATTGTCGGCGTCCCGCCGATCATGGGTCTCTACACGATCGTGCCGGCATTACTCGCCTATGCGGTGTTTGGCACGTCGCGCCAGCTGGTCGTCGGACCGGACACTGCCACCGGCCTGCTCTCCGCCCTGACCATTGGAGCTGTCGCGGCGCACGGAACGGCCGAGTTCAATTCGCTCACCTCGACCCTGGCCGTCATGATCGGAGTTCTCTTCCTCTTCTTTGGCCTCGCACGCATGGGGTGGGTAGCCAGCTTCATTCCGACGCCGGTCATGCGCGGCTTCATCGAAGGCCTGGTCTTCGTCACCATCATCGGCCAGGTTCCTCATCTGCTGGGGATCGACGGTACCTCCGGCAACTTTTTCGCAAAGCTTTGGCACATCCTGCAGCATCTTGCGGACATCCCTGCGCTGCCGGCGTTGACGGGGATCCTCTGCCTCGCCGCGATGCTGCTATTGCGCCATCTGATACCAGGCGTACCAGCGGCACTTGTCGTTATGTCTGCGGCAACGATCTTGATCGGGTTGCTCGGCGGAGAAGCAAGCGGGGTGCATGTGGCCGGCCACGTTCCGTCCGGACTGCCCGGCCTCACGGTGCCGAACCTCGATATCGCAATATTGCGAGAGCTCCTGCCGGGTGCGCTGGCGATCGTGCTGGTGGGCTACGCCGAGGCGTTGGGCGCGGCGAAGGCCGCGGCCATGCAGGACGGAAGCGACATCGATGCGAACCAGGAATTGATCGCACACGGGCCCGCGAACATCCTCACCGGGCTTTTCGGAGGATTCCTCGTTGTAGGCAGCCTGTCGAAAACATCCGTGGCGATGGCGGCTGGGGCGCGCAGCCAACTCGCCAACCTGATCGCCGCGGCCCTATGCTTCCTCACGCTGATATTGCTGACGCCGCTGTTCCGAAACATGCCCCAGCCGGCACTCGCAGCCATTGTCATCGCTGCGATGCTGCATCTCACCAAGCCGCACTACCTGCGCAGCGTGCTGGCGCGCAGCCGCTGGTCATTTGCCGTCGCACTGATCGTCATCGCCGGCGAACTGATATTGGGGGTGCTGCACGGCATCGCCGTCGGCGTGACACTGTCGATCGCAAGGCTGATCTATCTCGCGAGCCGTCCCAAAGGTGCGGTGCTTGGGCAGCTTCCAGACACCGAGGCTTATCGCGACGTTCGTATGCACCCCGAGGCGATCACGTTTCCCGGACTGCTGATTTGGCGGATTGGCGGCGATCTTTTCTTCGCGAGCGTCGGCCACATAGGAGCAGCCTTGAGAGCGTCAGCCTCCGCATCATCGGTGAAGCGGGTGCTGTTCGATTTCGGTTCGGTCGACTTTCTCGATATCACCGGAGGTGATGAGCTGCTCAGACTCCTCCGCGACCTGCAGACAAAGGGCATCAGCACGGGCTTCGCGCGCGTGCGAGACCCCATTCGGGAGGACATGCGGCGCGCGGGAATAGAGGCTGTCGTGAGCCCTGACAATTTCTATGAACGGATAACTGATGGAGTGCACGCCTGGCAGCAGCAAGCCGGTCATTCAATCTGCAATACCGATCGCGAGACGGGAGCTGGTCATGAGAGCCGATAATCTGCAGCCGCCCTCAACTTTTTACCGCATGATCGAGGCCCATGGCGACCAGGCCCTGATCGACAGTTTCCTGTTGAAACGACTGGCGGTCGGCGAACGCCTGGCTGCAGGCAAAGCGCTGCGAAAGCAAGTGCCGCGCTCGGCGCACGCAGCCTACAAGCCGCGTGCAGATCGGCCCGACCCAGTCGATGTCCTGAAGCAACAGGACGCCGCACGAGTGACGGAGCTCCTGCCAATCCGGTACGGCCGGATGCTCGATAATCCCTTTGCTTTCTTTCGAGGAGCCGCGGCCATTATGGCGAGCGACCTGTCGGCTTTGCCGATCTCGGGTACGGCCGTCGTGGCATGCGGCGACGCGCACATTAAAAACTTCGGCGTGTACGCCTCGGCCGAACGCAATCTGATCTTCGCGATCAACGATTATGACGAGGCGTATATTGGCCCCTGGGAATGGGATCTGAAGAGGCTGGCAGCCAGCGCCGTCGTCGCGGTGCGATGTCTGGGCGGGGACAAGGCGAAATGCGAGGACGCTGCCCGCGAATGTGTTCGAACATATCGCGAGCGCATTTTTCGCTACGCCGAAATGGGGTATCTGGAAGTTTGGTATGATCGCATCGACGAGCGCGCCGTGCTCGACAGCCTGTCCCCGAAGCTGCGCCGCGTCGCGCTGGACATCATTGACCAGGTCCGCCACATTCGTCCGCTCGAGAAACTGACCGAGCAGGTGAACGGCAAGTACCGTTTCATCGAGCACATTCCCCTGATCGAGCGCGTTTCGCGTAGCGGATCGTCTACTCCGGCACGGGTGTTTCTCGATCGTCTCCTGCAAGCCTATATCGATTCGATGACCTATGATCGAAGGATGTTGCTGTCCCGCTACCAGCTCGTCGATTTTGCGCACAAGGTCGTCGGCATCGGCAGCGTCGGCACCCGCTGCTGGGTGCTTCTGTTACAGGGGGTCGATGACGCCGACCCGCTCTTTCTCCAGATCAAGGAAGCACAATCATCGGTGCTTGCGCCGTACATCGGAACCAAATTGCCATTTGACCATCAGGGTCGCCGGATAGTCGTGGGACAACGCCTGACCCAGGGGTCGCCGGACATCTTCCTGGGCTGGGGACGAGCTGAAGGAAGGGATTACTACGTTCGCCAGCTTTCGGAATTAAAGGGCGGCGCGGCGCTCGACGATATTGAGGCCCTGCCGGAATACTGCGCGATGTGTGGCTGGGCGCTGGCGCTGGCGCACGCCAAATCCGGCGACGCGGCAGCGATTGCAGGTTATTGCGGCAAAAGCGAAGCGCTCGACGAAGCCATCAGCACATTCGCAAGGGCTTACGCGACACAGACTGAGCAGGATTACCAGGCGTTTGAAAAATTGAAGCGCTCGGGCCGGATCAAGGCCACGTCGGCCTATGCGTAGATTCGATCGAGCTCGCCAGCATCACTTGTTGCAGCCGAACCAGCTTTCAGCGCTCGCCGCCAAACAACGCCTTCGCATTGCCGTTCGCAATCTGCGCCGCGACCTTTGGCGGCAACTGTGCGAGCCACGCCCGGTAGCCCGCCATGATGTCGCCGTAGCTCTGCCAGCGCTCGTTGATCCAGGTGTCGGAGCCGAGCAGGAAGCGGTCCGGGAAACGTTCGAACAGCGCGCGCCATTCCGCCCTCAGCTTGCCGCTGCCGTCGACGATGCCGCCGCGGTAGGATAGTTCGCCCCACAGCTTTGGATATTTCGACATCATTTCCGAAACGCGGTCGGTCGAGAGGCCAAAGCCGGTATGGGCCCAGATGATGCGGGCGCGTGGATTGTGGCGCATCAGGATTTCGACGGCGATGTCGTCGGCATGAGCGTGCAGATAAAGGTCGTTTGCAACGGCGAAGTCGACGGTCTTCTTCACCCACTCGCCTTCGGCCGCCCTGCCCGAGATGTGAAACTCGCCGATGCCGCGGTAATAGCCGCGTTTGAATTCGTCCTGCACCAGGTCGAAGATGAAGGGGTCGCCGAACCAGGTCTGGATGTCCGCGCGCACGCGATAGGGCCGGATGAAGGGAATGATCTGCAGGCCCGGTGGCTTCGCATCAACAAGCGCATGCGTGCCGGTGTTGGGACGGCTGGTCGCAAGAATGCCGGTGACGCGGTGCTTTTTGAACAGCGCCAGCACCTCGTCGACGCCGTAGTAGGGCTTCGGCTCCCAATTGTAGTGCATATGGGCGTCGAAGATTTCGATCGGCTCGTCGGCGCGGGCCGGGCCGCTCGCCGCGGCGACAAGGACGAAAGCAGCCAGAATGGTAACGTCGCGGGCCGCCGAGCGTATCGCCCGCCCGAACAGCATCATTCGGCCGCGACCACTTGCGGCCGCTCGCCCTCGCCGGTTTCTTCCAGTTGCGGATCGAGCTTGCGCCGCAGCCGGCGGTCAATGCGGTCGAGATAGATGTAGATCACCGGCGTGATGTAGAGCGTCAGCAATTGCGACAGGCAGAGGCCGCCGACCACGGCGATGCCGAGCGGCTGGCGCAATTCGGCACCGGCGCCCGCGCCGAGCGCGATCGGCAGCGTGCCGAAGATCGCCGCGAACGTCGTCATCATGATCGGGCGGAAGCGCAATAGGGCCGCTTCCCGGATCGCGTGCTCGGCGCTCAGGCCGACGCGGCGGCGCTCCAGCGCGAAATCCACCATCATGATGGCGTTCTTCTTGACGATGCCGACCAGCATCACGATGCCGATCATGGCGATGACCGACAACTCCATCCCGAACAGCATCAACGTCACGATCGCGCCGATGCCGGCCGACGGCAGGCCGGAGATGATGGTGATCGGGTGGATGAAGCTTTCGTAGAGAATGCCAAGAATGACGAAGGCGGCAAACACCGCCGCGAGGATTAGCACCCCCTGCCCGCGCAGCGAATCCTGGAATACCTGCGCCGTGCCCGAGAAGCCGGTGGCGATGGTCGCCGGCAGGTTCGAATTCTGCTCAAGCTCGGTGATCTTGTCGACGGCATAGCCCAGCGAAATGCCGGGTGCGAGGTTGAAGGAGATCGTCACCGCGGGCTGCTGGCCCTGGTGGTTGATCTGCAAGGGACCTACGGTCGGAACCAGTTTAGCCACCGCCGATAGCGGAATGGTCACGTTGTTCTGGGTCTTCATATAGAGCTTGGAGAGATCGGACGGGTCGACCTTGAACTGCGGCTGCACTTCCAGGATGATCTGGTAGTCGTTCGACGGCATGTAGATGGTGCCGACCTGGCGCGCGCCATAGGCGTTGTAGAGCTGATTGCGGACCTGATCGACGGTGATGCCGTAGACCGCAGCCTTTTCGCGGTCGATATCGACCGTCATCTGCGGGTTCTTGAGGTAGAGGTCGGTGGTGACGTCGAGCAGGCCCGGCAGCTTCTCGATCTTGTCGCGCATCTCAGGCGCAAGGCGATACAGCGACTCGGTGTCGCCGCTCTGCATGACATACTGATACTGGCTCTTCGATACCCTGCCGCCAATGTTCAGATTCTGGATCGGCTGGAAGAACGCCTGCATGCCGGGGATCTGGCGGGACTTGGCCCGCAGCCGGCCGATAATCGCATTGATGTTGTCGCGTTCCTTCTTCGGCTTCAGCGCGAGGAACAGTCGGCCGTAATTCGCGGTCGGGTTGGGTCCGCCGGAGCCTACGGTGGAGTTGATGTATTCGATCGCCGGATCGGCCTGCAGTATCCCGACCAGCGCCTGCTGCCGCTCCTTCATCGCCTCGAAGGAGGTGTCGGTGGCGGCTTCGGTGACGCCGATCAGGAAGCCGGTGTCCTCCTGCGGGAAGAAGCCCTTCGGCACGATCATGTAGAGGTAGACGGTGCCGCCGAGGGTGGCGAGCGTCACCACGACCATCACCGCCTTGCGCGCCAGCACCCAATCGAGCGTCCATTCATAGGCGCGCAGCCAGGAATCGAACATCGCTTCGAAGACACGGAGCACGACATTCGGCCGCTTGGTGGCGTCATGGGCCCGCAGCACGCGCGCGCACAGCATCGGCGTCAGCGTCAGCGACACGAACCCGGATACGATGATCGCGACCGATACCGTGACCGCGAATTCGCGGAACACGCGGCCGACGATGCCGCCCATCAGCAGCACCGGAATGAACACCGCGATCAGCGAGAAGGTGATCGAGATGATGGTAAAGCCGATCTCGCGGGCGCCCTTCAGCGCGGCCTCGAATGGCCGCATGCCGTGCTCGATGTGCCGGACGATGTTTTCCAGCATGACGATGGCGTCGTCGACCACGAAGCCGACCGAGAGCGTCAGCGCCAGCAGCGTCATGTTGTTGATGGAATAGTCGAGCCCATACATCACCGCGCAGGTACCCAACAACGAGATCGGAACCGCAAGCGCCGGAATGAAGGTCGCCGAGGCCGAGCGCAGGAACAGGAAGATCACCAGGATGACCAGTCCCACCGCGATCAACAGGGTCTCCTCGACGTCGGCCACCGCCTGACGGATCGACACCGAGCGATCCATCATCACCTGCATGGTGACCGAGGGCGGAATCTGCGCCCGCAGCGCCGGTAGTTTCGCAAGCACCGAATCGACCACCGCCACGGTGTTGGCGTCCGGCTGCTTCTGGATCGCGAGCACGACCGCCCGCTCGCCGTTCAGCCAGGTCGCGATCTTGTCGTTCTCGACGCTGTCATAGATTTTCGCGACCTCGTCGAGCTTGACCGGCGAGCCGTTGCGCCAGGCCACCACGATCTTGCTGTAGTCGGCCGCCTTGTCCATCTGGCCGGAGGCCTGCAGCGCGACGTCCTGCTTCGGCCCGTTCAATGTGCCGACCGGCGTCGACGAATTGGCGCGCGACACCGCGGTCCTGATGTCCTCGAGCGACAGCCCGCGCGCGGCGGCAGCTTCCGGATCGGCCTGGACGCGGATGGCGAATTTCTGGGTGCCGTAGATCAGCACCTGCGCCACGCCCGGAATTTGCGACAGCGTCTGCCCGATGGTGATGTCGCCATACTCGTTGACGGCGGACAGCGGCAATGTCGCCGAGCCGAGCGAGACGAACAGCACCGGGAAGTCGGCCGGGTTCACTTTGCGAAAACTCGGCGGGATCGTCATTTCGATCGGCAGCCGGCGCTGCGCGATGGTCAGCGCGGTCTGCACGTCGAGCGCAGCGGCGTCGATGTTGCGGTTGAGGTCGAACTGGATGGTGATGACGCTGGTGCCCTGCGAGGAACTCGACGACATCGAGGAAATGCCGGCAATGGTCGAGAGCTGGCGTTCAATGATGCCGGCGACCGAGGCCGCCATGGTGTCGGCGCTGGCGCCCGGCAGGGTCGCGGTGACGGCAATGGTCGGGAAGTCGACCCGCGGCAGCGCCGAAACTGGCAGCAGGCGGAAACCGAAGATGCCGAACGCGATGATCGACGCTGTGATCAGCGTCGTCATGACCGGCCGGCGGATACAGAGTTCGGAGAGCGTCATCGGTTACGCTCCGGCCTTTTTGGCCCGGGCCTCGACCCGCGTTCCATCCGACAACAGCAATTGTCCGTCGACAACGACGCTTTCGTCGCCGGCGAGCCCTTCCAAAATCACCGACATGCCCTGCGCGGTGCGGTCGACCTTGACCGGCTGGACCTTGGCGGCGCCGTCCTTGACCACGAACACGAAATTGCCGCTCTGGCTGCGCTGCACGGCGACCGTCGGCACCACGACCGAATCCTCGACGCGGATGACGAGCTTGGTCGCAACCAGCGTCCCCGGCCACAACGTCTCGTTCTCGTTGTTCATGATGCCGCGCACGGTGACCATGCCGGTGGTCTGATCGACGGTGTTTTCGACCATCGCGACCTTGCCGGTCTCGGAGCGCTGGTGGCCCGGGATGGTGGCGGTGACGCCGGAGACGCCCTTGCCCATGGCCTCGCGCAAATCGACCAGCACGCGCTGCGGCACCGCGAAGGATACATAGACCGGCGCCATCTGGTTGATGACGGCAAGCGGCGCGGTATCGGCCGGCCGCACGAAATTGCCGATCTTCACATTGGCGGCGCTGATCCGCCCCGCGAACGGCGCGCGGATCATGGTGTAGCTTTTCTGGACCTTCAGATTGTCGAGCGCGGCCTGATCGGCCTTGATGGTGCCGGTCAGGATGTCAGACTGGGTCCTGGCGTTATCGACATTGACCTGCGTGGTCGCACCCTTGCCGACGAGATCGTTGTAGCGGCGCAGGTCGCGCTGCGCGCCCTCGAGCTGCGCCTGATCCTTGACCAGCACACCCTCGGCCTGTTCGATCTGCGCGTCGATCTGGCGGCTGTCCAGCGTGAACAGCAGATCGCCTTCGTTGACCTTGGCGCCATCCTCGAAATGCACCGCAACGATGGTGGTCTCCAGCCGCGACTTCAGCGCCACACTGGAGATCGGCGTCACCATTCCGATCGCGTCGACGTCGACGGGCACGGATTTGCGCTCCGCCTTGGCCAGCTCGACAGAAACCATCCGCGGCCGCTGCGGACCCTGGGCGTTGCTGCTGCCGCCCATCCACGAGGAGCGGGTAATGAAACCGGCCGCAGCAGCAATGCCGACCGCGCCAGCAAGAAGTATCAAGGTCCGCTTTTTCATAATTTTTCACGCCCGCCAGTCCTAAAGGACTGGACAGTTGTTTTCGTGCCCCTTGACGGCGACTTTTGCGCCTTATTTCTAAACGGTTATCACAGCCTTCCTGCACATGGTATGCCACTGCTGGAAAATGTGTAGTTACTACTTCTTGTTCGAGCGCGAAAAGCCGGGATTTCCCGGATATGCTCCAGCCCGGGTCCCCATTCATGCGTATAGCCACTTGGAACGTCAATTCGGTCCGGCAACGGCTCGACCATCTCCTGACCTGGCTCAAGGAGTGCTCGCCTGATGTCGTCTGCCTGCAGGAAATCAAATGCGTCGATGAGGCATTCCCACGGCTGGAGATCGAGGCGCTTGGCTATAACGTCGTCACCCACGGCCAGAAGACCTTCAATGGGGTGGCGCTCCTGTCAAAACTGCCGTTCGATGAGACCAAATCGGGCCTCGCCGGCGACGATGAGGACGCCCACGCCCGGTTTCTCGAAGGCGTGGTGACGCTGAAGACTGGCGTAATGCGGATCGCCTGCCTCTATCTGCCCAATGGCAACCCGCCGGATACCGACAAATATCCCTACAAACTCAAATGGATGTCGCGCCTTCTTGAGTATTCGAGGGAACGACTTAAGGCGGAAGAACCGCTGGTGCTCGCAGGCGACTTCAACGTCATTCCGGCAGCCGCCGACGTCTATAACCCCGCCGCCTGGGCCAACGACGCGCTGTTCAAGCCCCAAACCCGGGAGGCCTTCCAGTCGCTGCTCGGCCTCGGGCTGACGGACGCGTTGCGCGCGGTGACCGACGAGCCAAACCTCTACACGTTCTGGGACTACCAGGCGGGCGCCTGGCAGAAGAACTGGGGCATCCGGATCGACCACCTCCTGCTGTCTCCGCAGGCCAGCGACCGCCTGACCAATGTCGGCGTCGACAGCTATGTGCGCGCCTGGGAGAAGCCGTCCGACCACGTGCCGGTCTGGGCGGATTTCGACCTGGCGACGCTTTGAGCGCAACCGGAGCGGCAATGGTGGCGATTCGGGATGCAACGCCCGAAGACGCCGTCCCGGCCTGCCATGTCCTCAGAGAATCGATTTCCCGCTTATGCGTTGCCGATCACGGCAACGATCCGGCGATCCTGAATGCGTGGCTGGCCAACAAGACGCCGGAAATCGTGGCCACATGGGCGATCCAGAAAGGAAACTCGCTCCTGCTCGCCGTCGAGGATGATGCCGTCCTCGGCGTGGGGTCGGTAACGGACGCAGGCGAGATTACACTGAATTATGTGGCGCCCCCTGCACGGTTTCGCGGCGTCAGCCGTGCCTTGCTCCGCGCGCTCGAAGTCAGGGCGGCGGCGCGAGGCAACACGCGTTGCACGCTGACCAGCACCAAGACGGCGCATCGGTTCTATCAGTCGGCTGGTTATGTTGACGACGGGGTGCCGACAGGCAAGTTCGGCACGAGCTCTGGCTATCCGATGTCGAAGCAGATCGTTGCTTCGCGTTAGCTTGTAGGGTCGGCCAAGCGAAGCGTGCCCACCATTGAAGCCAACGATCTCGGAGATATTGGTGGGCACGGCGCAAGAGCGCCTTTGCCCACCCTACGGCAGCTACGACTGCGGCCAGCGCCGCTTAGTCCTTCTTGCCCTGCACCCAGTGCTCAAGCATCTGCAACGCCATGGCGCGGTCCTCGTCGGAGGCCTTGGTGAAAGCGCGGTTATAGCTTTCGCGGATCCAGGACTCGTCGGGGGCGGCGTTGTCGCGCGCGAGCGTCAGCCACATCAAGCCGCGCGCGGCCTGCCGCGGCAGCCGGTCGCCGGCGAACAACATCTGGCCGAGCATGGCCTGCGCCTGATGCTGGCCCTTCTGGGCGGCCAGACCAAGCCAGCGCGCGCCGTAGCGGAAATCGTCCCGCGAGGCGTCCGGCGTCTTCAGGTAAAGCCGCGCCAGATCGTATTGCGCGTCAGCGTTGCCGAAATAGGACGCGGCATAGGAGAACATCTCCCGGGCGCGATCAGAGTCGGCCTTGATCTTCGAATTCGGGATGCCGTTGAGGTAGTAGCGTCCCAGCGCCACGAAGGCGTTGGCGACGATCGTCGCCTGCGGTGCCGACGGGCTGTCCTCGGCATGCGCGTTGGCGATGCGGCTGAAATATTCGAAGGCGCGCAGGTCGTCCTGGATGACGCCATCGCCATCGGCATACATCCGGCCGAGCTTCCACTGCGCCACGGGATGACCACCCTCGGCGGCGTATTGCAGCGAGTTCAGGGAGGGCGCGGCAACCGCAGTTGCCGTCGCAGCCGCCGTCGGCGCTGCGGACGGGACCTTCTTCAGGGCCTGGGCGGTGACGGCTTGCGCTGCGTCCGGCTGGCTACGCATCGGCAGCGTAGCGTCCGGCTTCACCGGCGCGCCATCAAATGCGAAGCCGGGAGCCGCCATTGGCGTGGCCCCGAGCATCAACGCGAGTATGATACGCCTAGATGTCCGCATAGCATTGTTTCTCGTGCGCACCGCCAGGATGGGTCACAGCCCCATCCACCGCCGGCCCAACCTGTTGGGCATATTTCCACAGCGCACCCGACGTGTGGTTAGTCTGTCGAGGCGCCCACTTGGTTTTACGTTCGGCGAGTTCGGCGTCGGTCAATTTTACGTTAAGAATTCCGGCCTCGGCGTCGATCTCGATAATGTCACCATTCTGCAACAGGGCGATCGGACCGCCCACGGCCGCCTCCGGCCCGACATGGCCGATGCAGAACCCGCGGGTGGCGCCGGAGAACCGGCCGTCCGTGATCAAGGCGACCTTGCCGCCCATCCCCTGCCCGGTCAGCGCCGCCGTGGTCGAGAGCATCTCCCGCATACCGGGACCGCCGCGCGGCCCCTCATAGCGGATCACGATGACCTCGCCCTCTTTGTAGGTCTTCTTCTGGACCGACTCGAAAGCGTCTTCCTCGCGATCGAAACAGCGCGCCGGACCGGTAAATTTCAGCTTCGACATGCCCGCGACCTTCACGATCGCACCTTCTGGCGCGAGATTACCCTTCAATCCGACAACGCCTCCCGTGACGGTGATCGGGTTGTCGGCGGACCGCACCACATCCTGGTGCGGATTCCATTTCACGCTCTTGAGGTTTTCGGCGATCGTACGGCCCGTGACGGTGAGGCAATCTCCGTGCAGGTGACCATTGTCGAGCAGCGTCTTCATCAGAAGCGGTATGCCACCAACCTCGAACATGTCTTTGGCAACATAACGGCCCCCTGGCTTCAAATCCGCGACATATGGTGTCTTTTTGAAGATTTCGGCGACGTCGAATAAGTCAAACTTAATGCCGCACTCATGGGCGATGGCCGGCAGGTGCAGCGCAGCATTGGTCGACCCGCCGGAGGCGGCAACGACTGCGGCGGCGTTTTCCAGTGAGCGGCGGGTGACGATGTCGCGCGGCCGGATATTGGCTGCGATCAGCTCGACAACCTTCTCGCCGGCGGCGGAGCAAAACGCGTCGCGGATTTCGTAAGGCGCTGGCGCCCCGGCCGAATACGGCAGGGCCAGGCCGATCGCCTCGGATACCGTCGCCATGGTGTTGGCGGTGAATTGTGCACCGCACGCTCCGGCTGAGGGGCAGGCCACCCGCTCGATTTCGTCGAGATCTTCATCCGACATTTCGCCGACCGAATGCTTGCCGACGGCCTCGAACATGTCCTGCACTGTGACCTGCTGGCCACGGAAATTGCCCGGCAGAATCGAGCCGCCATAAATGAAGACCGAGGGCACGTTGAGCCGGACCATCGCCATCATCATGCCCGGCAGCGACTTGTCGCAGCCGGCAAGCCCGACCAGGGCGTCATAGGCATGGCCGCGAACGGTGAGCTCGACCGAATCGGCGATGCATTCCCGTGACGGCAGCGACGAGCGCATGCCGTCATGGCCCATGGCGATGCCGTCGGTCACGGTGATGGTGCAGAATTCGCGCGGGGTGCCGCCAGCCGCAGCGACGCCCTTCTTGACCGCCTGCGCCTGGCGCATCAGCGAGATATTGCAGGGTGCGGCTTCGTTCCAGCAGGACGCAACGCCGACGAAAGGCTGGTGAATCTGCTGGGTGGTCAGCCCCATCGCATAGAGATAGGACCGATGGGGCGCGCGCTCCGGCCCCTCCGTCACGTGACGGCTCGGCAATCTCTTCTTGATGTCGGTCTTGGCGTCCATCCGCAGAACCTGTTTCCCCCAGCCATCTTCCCGTCGGTCTCGGGAGCAATTTCCCGTCGCCTTCGTCGGCGCTGAGGCCAATCAGCTTTGAAAGAGATGGTTTCACGGAGGGGTGTGGCTAAAAAGCGGCGCAAGCAAGAGGCGGGCTTGCGATTAACCAAATGTTCGATAACTGTTGCGGTCACGCAACAATCGTGGCCCGAGGGCAACCTTTATTTGGACTGATTTGAATCTTGCCCCGTGTCGCCTACCCTCCAACGCCTCGATTTCAAGAGTCTGAGCGGGGCCCGTCACAACCTGAGCGCGACCGGGATGAAATTTCTCCCGCGGATTCGCCGCCTCATCGCGGACCAACAGATTTGCGGACACGCGTCGCCGAGAATCGCAAAGCGCGATTCGGACCACGTCCCTACCGGAGTTGATCTTTCGATTCGCCTTGCGTGCGATGGGCGTATTGAAAATTACGACGCCTGACATCAATCGTGTTCGAAAGGGATCGCGTCATTTTTGTGCGGCCAGCACTTTTTGCGCGCGTTTTCGTCACGCGATGATGCAGCCCGCGACACGCGCGCCGACAGCGGGTTATCTTTCAGACGCAAGACAGAACAATGCCGTGCGCAATTTGTCGCAGCCGTTTTTCATCGCCGTCGGAATTGAGGCACGCGCCTGAGAGGTGGTCGCATCAACGCCTTTCGCGTCACCATATTGCCCCTGCCGCGCGCAAATCCGCCGCGCGCACGTCCAGCCACGGACCCGTTTGGCTGTTCATCCTTCGGTGCGGGTGAGGGAATCCTGCCTCACGTTCTCCCCGCGCGCATCACTTCACGATTCCCAAAATCCGTGGTGGTCGTTTTTAGTCCGTGAGGCCTCTTGAGTAAGAGGTTTGAATAAATGGCACGCTTTAATCTGAACGGCTTCCTCGACAATAGCCGCTTCGAGGATTTTTTCGCCAGGTTCACAGGCGGCACCTCCGACCATGATCATCTGAACGGGTCGACGAGCGGCAATGCCCTGTTCGGTGGCCGCGGCGACGACGACGTCTCCGGCATGGCCGGAAACGATACGCTCAGCGGCGGCTCCGGCGCTGACAAGCTCTGGGGCGGCTCGGGCAACGACAACCTGTCCGGCGGCACTGGCAACGATCTCCTGGTCGGCGGCTTCGGCGCTGACCGGATGGATGGCGGTGCCGGCAACGACGTCCTGCTCAGCCGATCGGATGCCGGCGAGATGGTCGCAGCCCAAGACGGCAAGACGCAGATTTTCGCTGCGGAAACCGCGGCGTTCAAGGCGGTCAACGATACGCTGACCGGCGGCGGCGGCGCTGACACCTTTCGCTTCGAAGGCATGGTCAACGCCAAGGACGAGATCGTCGCCAAGCACGTCAATGCCGACGGCACGATCGACTGGAATGGCGTCACCGGCGAGAACAATGCGGTTCACGATCACTGGGTCGACGGTTTCGGCAACGATGTGATCCGGGACTTCAACCGCGCCCAGGGCGACAAGATCGAAATCTCGGCGCACACCGCCGAGGTCAAATCGATCGAGTACAAGGACAGCAATGGCGACGGCAAGAACGACTACAGCGTGATCACGGTCATCAGCCAGCAAGGCAATGCCGGCGCGCATGACGAGGATCTGCTCGGCACCATCACCGTCTACGGCAACCTCGTGAAGCAAAGCGATATCACCGTTACCCAGACGGTGTATGGCGCTTACGAGAAGGTCGGCGAACTCAACGGCGCGCACTTCGAACTGGAGGACGACGGCGTGCTGCCCAATGGCGGAACGGATGGCGGCCACCATGACGCCGCGACGGCGATGGCCAACATGCACATGTAAACCAAGAGCAAGACACGATCACGGACAAGGACCGCCTCCCGGCCCTTGTCCTCCAGCGCCCGGTGCCGATTCATTCGTCACCGGGCGTTGGGCCGTATCCGCCTCACTGCAAGCAAGTAGCCCGCATGAGCGCATGCGATAGCGGGAAACTTCGAAGATCCCGGAATATCCCACGCTTCGCTCATCCGGGCTACGCTTGCTCATAAATCACTGCTGCTTTGACTCATTTTCGAGCAAAAGCTCCCAAACTTGATCCGGACTGGCGCGTAGCAACATCAAGCTCGCGCAGACTGCGTAGACTTCTGCGGTAGAGACGCGTCAAGAAAAGAATCCGGAGCTTCGGCTCTGATTTCGATCGGAACCCATAACGTTCTAGTTTGATTTTTGCCTGACGTACCGGCCGGGCGCCGGCTCGAGCACACCGAAAGTATCATTGCCCAATTCGGCCGGGGCCTGAATGGAGCCGCTGGAATGGCTTTTCATCCAACCATCCCAGACAGGCCACCAGCTTCCCGGCTTCTCGTCGGCCTTTTCCAGCCATTTGCTCGCGTCACAATTCAGATTGTCATTGACCCAATAGCTCCGCTTGTTGCGGGCCGGCGGGTTAATCACGCCAGCAACGTGGCCGCTGGCGGCGAGCACGAAGCACGGGTCTTTCCCCATGAGGTCCTTTGAACGAAACGCGCTCTGCCAAGGCACGATATGGTCCTCGCGAGAGGCCAGTATGAACATCGGCACCTTCACCTTGGCGAGGTCGATCCGTTCACCACATTGGGTGGTCGCGCCGGGCTCCTTGATCTTGTTTTCAACGTAGGTGTTGCGCGTGTACCAGCAGTACATCGGGCCCGGCAAGCTGACGCTGTCGGAATCCCAGTAAAGCAGGTCGAAAGCGTCGGGCGTCGCACCCTTCAGATAACTTTCGACAACATAGCGCCAGATCAGATCGTTTGCGCGCAGGGTTCCGAAGGTAAAGGCCAGTTCCTTTCCAGGCAGTATGCCACCCATTCCGATCGTCGCTTCGCGCATGGCGACGGAATTTTGGTCAATCAGTAGACCGATTTCTCCGGTATCCGCGAAATCTATCATCGTCGTCAGAAGGGTTATCGATGCAAGCTTGTCTTCTCCGCGCGCGGCGAGAACGCCCGCGGCGCAGCTCAAAATGGTGCCGCCGACGCAGAAGCCCAGCGTATGAATCTGATCGACCTTTGCAATGTCGCGCACAACATCGATGCTCCTCAGCACCCCGAGGTTCAGGTAGTCGTCCCATGTCAGATTCTGGATCTCGGGGACGGCGCTTCGCCAGGAAATCAGGAAAACCTGATGCCCCCGAGAGACCGCATATTCAACAAACGAATTTCCGGCGCCAAGATCGAGCAAATAGTACTTGTTGATGCAAGGCGGCACGATCAGGAGCGGCGTTTTCTCGACCTCCGCCGTCTGCGGCTTATATTGGATGAGCTGAATCAACTCGTTCTCAAAGACCACCGATCCGCGCGTCACGGCCAGATTGCGCCCCACCTCAAAGGCGGATTCGTCGACCCGGGTAATGCGCCCCTTCTGGAGATCTTCGATCAGGTTCTTCATCCCGGCCACCAGGCTGCCTGAACGTGTCTGGATGGCTGTCCGAATGACTTCCGGGTTGGTTGCCGGGAAATTCGACGGGCTCATCGCATCAATGAATTGACGCGCGTAGAAGCGAAGCTGCAGCTTCGATTTTTCGTCTACCTCGGCTTCGTCGACAAACTCGGCCAATTGCTTGGAAGTCGTCAGGTAGGATTTCTTGACAAGTTCGTAATATGGCGAATGCTGCCAAGCCTCGTCCTGGAAGCGCCTTTCCTGGCCCGACCGCCGGGCACCATCGGGAGACGCGTCGCCGAGGAAGCCCTTCCAGAAGTCCATAACAGGAGACCAGAACTGCCGCTGCATGTTTGCCGTGAAGGCAAAGGGCCATGGCTCACGCGCGGCAGGCTTGCCCTCTATGCCCATGGCACTGACCAGCGCCTCGTCAAATTGCTTCATTGATTGCTGGCCGGCACGCATCAGGCTCTCAAGATATGCCGAGGTGCCATCTGGGGATGATGAGCTGTTCATATGAGCCTCCCGGAATCGCTCCGTATCTGGTCGTTGTGGCGCCAGAGAGTCGATCGGTGTCGATTATCGCCCAAACGGCGATCAACAAAATAAAAGTGTTTGGCATGTCCTCGGCATGCGGCTTGACCTAGATCAACGAACAGTCCGTTGCCCGCCCCTAGTCCATTGCTCGAGCACGGCCGCGCGAGATGCAACGATTTTTCAGAAGCCGGGAGCGACGGTCGAAGCTTGACGAGTGGTGCGTGCTGTCTTGATGTCAGCTCGCTCCAGGCCATTCCCTCCCGGGAAGTGAGGCGCCATGGATCATCCGCTCAGACGGCCGGAAGAAATTCTGACGTATCGCTCATTGAAAGAGATCATTGCTGCCAAGCCGAGTTTCCTGTGGACCGTCGGCCCCAAGGATAACGCGCTCACGGCAATGCGTCTGATGGCCGAAAAGAACATCGGGGTTGTCGTGGTCATGGAGCATGGGGCGATCGCAGGCATTCTATCTGAACGTGATTGCGTGCGGCGACTGGTGCTTGCCGGAAAAGTGCCAGAACGTACCCCGGTAGCGGACATTATGGTCCGGGAAGTTATCACAATTGATTTTGCGAAGACGTTCGCGGACTGTCTGAAGCTGATGCACCTGCACAACGTTCGTCACCTGCCGGTGGTCGAGAACGGTATCCCAATAACCGTTATCTCGGTCCGCGACTTGCTGGCCGAGGCAGTCCAACACCACGCCAAGGTCATCGACGAACTCGAGCGCGAACGCATGACCATGTTCACGTCAACGGCTTGAGCATACCTGTATCCATTGGACTACCATTGGAGAGGAAGTGTCGTCATGAATCTCTTGATCGTGCTGGGCGCTCTGATCTTTCTGATGTTTGTGGCCTACCGCGGCTACAGTGTCATCTTGTTTGCTCCGATCGCTGCGCTTGGCGCGGTGTTGCTGACCGATCCCTCGCTCGTTCCGCCACTATTCTCCAGCGTCTTCATGGAGAAGATGGTCGGCTTTGTGAAGAATTACTTTCCCGTTTTCATGCTGGGCGCCGTCTTTGGTAAAGTCATCGAGCTGTCAGGCTTTTCCAAGTCGATCGTCGCCGCCGTCATCGGGGTGCTCGGCCGCGAGCGCGCTGTCCTATCCATTGTTGTTGTCTGCGCAATCCTGACCTATGGCGGCGTGTCGTTGTTCGTCGTTGTGTTTGCGGTCTATCCGTTCGCGGCCGAGATGTTCCGGCAGGGGGATATTCCAAAGCGGCTCATCCCCTGCACGATCGCGCTCGGTGCGTTCAGCTTCACGATGGACGCCTTGCCGGGGACGCCGCAAATCCAGAACATCATTCCCACGACATTCTTCAATACGACGACGTGGGCCGCCCCAGTGCTGGGGCTCGTCGGCAGCGCTTTCGTTCTCGGCGTCGGCCTTGCCTATATCGAGAACCGCCGACGGGCGGCACAAAAGCGCGGGGAAGGCTACGGCACTGAACTTCTCAACGAGCCGGTGCCATTCGAAGAGAAGGAACTGCCCAACCCGTGGATCGCCATGCTGCCGCTGGTGGTGGTGGGCGTCACTAACCTCATATTGACGTTTCTGGTGCCTCGGGCTTACGGCGCGAAACACGAGGTCGTACTCGGCGGTCATCCGATCGTTACGCAGATCGGCCCGGTGGCGGCCATATGGGCGGTCGAGGGCGCGCTGCTCCTTGGTATAGCGACCGTATTCGTCTTTGCCTGGCGTCCCGTGCTTGCAAAATTCGCGGATGGCAGCAAGGCGGCGGTTGCCGGGGCCTTGCTTGCGTCGCTTAATACCGCGTCGGAATATGGGTTCGGCGGGGTGATTGCGCTGCTGCCGGGCTTTGCGGCGGTTTCCGCTGCGCTCAGGGCGATCCCCAATCCGCTCGTCAATGAAGCCGTCACCGTGACCGTGCTTGCCGGCATCACCGGCTCGGCTTCCGGCGGCATGAGCATCGCCCTTGCCGCGATGTCCGAAGAATTCATTGCTGCTGCAAAGGCGGCAAACATCCCGCTTGAAGTCTTTCATCGCATCGCGGCCATGGCGAGCGGCGGCATGGATACATTGCCTCACAATGGAGCCGTCATCACACTGCTTGCCGTTACTGGCCTGACCCACCGACAAGCCTATAAAGACGTGTTCGTGATCACGTTGACCAAAACCGCGGCGGTGTTCGTTGCCATCGCGTTTTTCTATTTGACCGGGATCTACTGAGAAAGCACCACGGGGCTGGCCTCCGGGGACAATCCCTCACCTGGGCCACGACGGTCTAGTCCAGCTCGACGTTGGCGGCCTTGATCATCGGCCACCATTTTGCAATTTCGGCTTTCTTCCAGGCGCCGCGCGCGTCCGTCGCAAGCTTGTCCTTTGGCGGCATCCGCAATCCCAGATTTTCGAGTTGCTCTCGCACCGCCGGATCGTTCAGGGCATCGACGGTCGCGGCATCGAGCCCGCTTCATCCACGGTCGAAGGCGATTCCACCTGTGCGCTGGAACTCTTCGGGTTCCGTTTGCCTCATTTTGCACGCGTTTGTTGTGCAGAGGTGACACCTACACCTTGAGCGTGGTGGTATCTTTTCGAATAGTTCAGGGCCACACGCTTCACGCGATCTCTTGGTGTTGCGATCTCTTGGTTTGACAGTGTTTGTGACGTGGGTTTCGCAGGGGGACCATGGAATGAACCGGTGCTTGCGCTCACTGTCTTGTTTTTTCACGGTAGCTGGGCTCGCCCTCCTTTCGACGGATGCGACCGCGCGGGCCAGCCATAAGCCACATGCCCAGAAGGCGCACGAATCGACCAAGAAGTCGCACGCGGGGAAGGAAGCTCGCCCCCATCGCAGCGCCACGTCCGAAAAAAAACGGCAGGCCAAGCACGCTTCCGCGCAACGCAAGGCGAAGCCGTCGAAGGCATCGCCTGCTCCCAAGGAGGCCGTCAAGGAAACTGCCGCTCCGCTGACGGGCGATCTTGCGCTGGTGAAGGAAGCCATCGATCTCGCGCGCAAGGCAAAGACCCAGGAGGCGACGGACGTCAGGAACAGGATCGCCGATCCGGCAGCGCAGAAGCTCGTCGAATGGTACATCCTGCGCCACCCGGAGACGACGGCGCCTTTCAGCCGCTACGCGGCGTTCATCGCCGCCAATCCGCAATGGCCGAGCGCGCCGTTGCTACGCCGGCGCGCCGAGGCGCGGCTGTGGGAGCAGCGCAGCGATGCGGTGACGGTCCGCGGCTTCACCGGCGACCGGCCCGCCACTGCCAAGGGCAAGTTGGCGCTGGCGCGCGTGCTGCTCGCCGAGGGCGACCGGGACGGCGCGGCGAGGCTGGCGCGCGATGCATGGCGATCGGACGAATTGTCGGAGCGCCTGGAGACCGACGCGCTCGAGACGTTCCGCGACCTTCTCACGCGCGATGACCATCGAGCGCGCATGAACAGGCGGATCGGCGCCAAGGACCTCGCCGGCGCGAAGCGCGCCGCGCAGCGCCTTGGCGGCGACGAGCTTGCGATCGTGAAGGCTTGTGCCGCGGTCAAGGGAAAATCGGACAAGGCGAAGGATACGCTCGACGATGTCGCAATCGAGGCACGGCAGGACCTCGGCTACACCCTCTGCCGTATCCAGTGGATGCTCGCCAAGGAGCGGATCGACGACGCGGCCCGCCTGATGGTGGCGGCCTCGCCAGAGACGATGGCGCTGCAGGACACCGATCAATGGTGGCGCGAGCGGCGCTCGCTCGCCCGCAAGCTGCTCGACCAGGGCAAATTCCAGACCGCCTACGATGTGATCCGTTCCGCCGCAACGCCAGCCAATGAATATTACCGGGCCGACGTCCACTTCATGTGCGGCTGGATCGCGCTCCGCTATCTCGACAATCCCAAGTCCGCAGCCGCGCATTTCGCCCACATCGACGACGGCGCGACCAACCCGATCGTGCTGGCGCGGGCGAACTACTGGCGCGGACGCGCCGCAGAAGCCCTCGGCCAGGCGGATGCGATGCGTGCGAGCTATGAAGCGGCCGCCCGCTACCCGACCGCCTATTACGGGCAGCTGGCGCGCGCCAGGCTTGGCCGTGGCCAGATCGAGCTGCGCACGCCCTCGCCCGTTCTCGCGTCCGCCGACGCTTCGGCCACCGACGAACGCGTGCGCGCCGCCGAGATGCTCTACGAGATCGGCGAACGCGATGTCGTGCTCTATTTTGCCGCCGATCTCGGCGAACAAAGCTCCGATGTGGCCGTGCTCGAAGCGCTCGGCGAGCTTACCGGCCGCCGCAACGACGCCCGCGCAATGCTGCAGATCGGAAAGCCCTCGCTCGGCCGCGGACTGCCGCTTGACCATTATGCGTTTCCCACCATCGGGATTCCGCCACACCGTCAGCTTGCCCCCGAAATCGAGCACAGCATGATCTATTCGGTGGCGCGCACCGAGAGCGCGTTCGACCAGCGCGACAAGTCTGCGGCAAATGCGGTCGGCTTGATGCAGGTGACGCCGGAAGCGGGACGCGATACCGCAAAGCGCTTCAAGGTCGACTATGACTGGGACCGGATGGTTTCCGACCCGGTCTACAACACGCAAATCGGCGCCGCCGAGCTCAGCGCGCTGCTATCGGAATACAAAGGCAATCACATCATGACCTTTGCCGGCTACAATGCCGGCCGGGGCCGGGTGCGGGATTGGGTCAAGGCCTATGGCGATCCGCGCGATCCCAAGGTCGACCCGATCGACTGGGTCGAGCGCATTCCGTTTTCCGAAACGCGAAACTATGTCCAGCGCGTGATCGAGAATCTGGCGGTCTACCGCGTCCGTTTCGACGTCAGCACGACAGCGACGGCAAAGACCGGCGCGCGCGTTGTGACCCAGGAGACGAACGCGGCGCCGGGGCCGGCGAGCCCGGCACAATAAGTTCGACGCATCGAGGGGGGCCGTGTGCGCCGAATACCGGCAGGCGGTCAGTGGGCTGCAACCTCGCGCATCCCGGTTTCCTTGATCGTTGGCATCCACAGTCGTGCCAACACCGGGATGACCAAGAGGCTGCAGATCGGGGACAGCAGCATCCCGCCAACGATCACTAACGCCAGAGGCTGCTGAACCTGCGAGCCGATCCCTGTCGAGATCGCCGCCGGGACCAGGCCGATACACGCCGATAGCCCCGTCATGAAGATTTGCCGCATCCTGGTTTCGGAAGCGCGGATGATGGCATCCTCCGTCCCCATGCCTTCCTCGATGTCGCGGCGGATATAGGACATCAGCAGGATGCCATCCATCGCCGAGACGCCGAACAGCGAGATGAAGCCGACCGCGGCCGAGACGCTGAAATTCAGGCCGCCGATAGAGAGGCCGAGAATGCCGCCGGCCACCGCGAACGGAATGCCCGACAGCGCCAGCAGGCTGTCCCGTATCGAATTGAACAGGCTGTAGAGCAGCATCAGGATCAGAAGCAGGCTCAGCGGCACAATCAGCGCGAGCCGCTTCTTGGCGTCAACCAGCGCGCCGTATTCGCCCGACCATTCGAGCGAATAGCCCTGGGGGAGCGGAACGTTTTTCTGAACCCGCTCCTGGGCCTCGACCACGGTCGAACCGAGATCGCGGTCGCGGACGCTATACTTCAGCGGGATAAAGCGCTGGCTGTTCTCACGGTAGATATAGGCCGCGCCGCTGACGAGCTTGATCTCTCCAAGATCGCCAAGCCGGATATAGGCGGTCGGCATCTTCGGATCCGAATTGGGCAACGCGACCGGGATCGCGCGGATGGCATCGACATCCCTGCGGAATTCTGGCGCCAGGCGGACCGTCAGCGCGAAGATCATCTCGCCTTCATAGACCTTGGAAACTTCCTGGCCGCCGATCGCGGCCTGGACCACGGAATTGATGTCGCCCGAGAAGCCGTAGCGCGCGGTCTTGGCGCGATCGATCTGGACGATCAAATTGGGCTGGCCGAGCAGGTTGAAACCGGCGGGATCGGCGACGCCACGGACGCCCGAGAGTTCGGTCTTCACCGACCTGGACAGCCGTTCCAGTTCATTGAGGTCCCTGCCGAAGATCTTGATCGAGTTCTCGCCCTTCACGCCGGAGACGGCCTCCTCGATATTGTCCTGGATATACTGCGAGAAGTTGAAATCGACGCCGACGAATTCCCGATTGAGCTTCTCGCTCATCTGCTTGACCATCTGCTCCTTGGTCAGCCCAGATGGCCACGTGTCGGCCGGCTTGAGCGGAACGAAGAACTCGGCGAGAAACGAGCCGTCGGGATCGGTGCCTTCTTCGCCGCGTCCCTGCTCGGAAAACACGGTCTGGACCGGTGGATAGCTCAATATGATGGCGCGGATCTTTGCCACCGTTTCCATCCCGGCCTCGAGCGTGATGGTCGGCGGCATCACGGCCCGGATCCAGAGGTTGCCCTCCTCCAGCTTGGGCAGGAACTCGGTGCCGAGCCGCAACCCCAGACTGAGGCACAGCACGAGAAACACCGCGGCGATGGCTGCGGCGCGGCGATAGTTGCGGACCGCGAGCGCCAGAACGGGCTGGTAGAGCTTGCGGATATGGCGGACCACGAAGGTTTCGACTTCCTGGACGTCGGCCGGCAGCAGAAATGAGGCCAGCACCGGCGTTACCGTGAAGGTCGCGATCACGGCGCCGAGCAAGGCATAGGCGTAGGTCCGCGCCATTGGCCCGAAGATCTGGCCTTCCACCCCCTGCATGGTGAAAAGCGGCAGAAACGCCGCGATGGTGATGATGACCGAAAACAGGATCGCCTTGTCGACCTCGACCGCGCCGGTCAGGATCCAGCCAAGTTTGTCGCTGCGCGTGGCGATGCGTCCCGGCGGCAATCGTGGCGAGTGATGGGCGATCTGGCGGAAGATATTTTCCACCATGATGACGGTGCCGTCGACGATGATGCCGAGATCGATGGCGCCGACCGACAACAGGTTTGCAGACTCGCCCCGCATCACCGTGATCATCACGGCCAGCAACAGCGCCACCGGAATTGTGGCCGCGACGATCAACGCGCAGCGGAGGTCGCCGAGAAATACCCACTGGATCAGAAAGATCAGCGCTATTCCGAACAGCAAATTATGCAGAACGGTCTGCACCGTGATCGCAACGAGGTCGCCGCGGTCATAGAACGGCACGATCTTGACGCCGGCCGGCAGCGATCCATCGGAGTTGATCCGCTCGACCGCGACGCGTACGCGCTTGACCACGTCCATGGTGCGTTCGAGTTTCTGCATCAGGACGATGCCGGTCACGACGTCGGTCCGGTCGTCACGGCCGGCGAGACCGAGCCGGGGCGCGTAGCCGATCTGGACCTTGGCTACGTCGGACACCAGTACCGGCACGCCGCCCTGCTGGGTCAATACGATATTGCCGATGTCGTCCATCGAGGTGACGACGCCGATACTGCGGACATTGACCGATTGTTCGCCGATCGCGATGGTGCGGCCGCCGACATTGGAATTGCTCGCCGAAATCGCGGTCATGATCTGCGGCAGCGTCAGCCCATAGGCCATCATGCGGTCGAGATTGATCTCGGCCTGGAACTCCCTGGTCTTGCCGCCGAGCACGGCGACGTCGGCGACACCCGGCACGATGCGCAGCTTGCGTTCGACCACCCAGTCCTGCAGCGTCTTGAGCTTCATGACGTCCATGCCCGGAGGCCCGGTAAGCTCGTAGCGAAAGACTTCGCTGATGCCTCCGGCGGGCGAGATCACCGGCAGGACGCCGGCCGGCAGAACCGCATCCTTCAGCCGGTTGATGGTCTGCTGACGAACAAAATGATAGTCGCGGCCGTATTCGAACTGCAGGCGGATAAAGCCCAGTCCGTAGACGGTATTGGAGCGGATGAACTTCAGGCCGGGCGTGCTGGCGACCGCGATCTCGATCGGAATCGTGATGTAGCGCTCGACTTCCTCCGGCGACTGGCCTGCTTGCTGGGCGATGATCTCGATGATCGGCGGCGCCGGATCGGGATAGGCCTCGATGTTCAAGGCCAGGAAAGCAACGCTGCCGATACCGAGAAAGGCCACGAACGCGACCATCACCAGGAGCCGCCGCGAGAGGCAGAATGCGATCAGACTACGCAGCATCGATGACCCCGTACCGTCGGTTCACTGGCGCCACTCGTTGTCAACGAAGATCGCCCCTCGCGCGACCACCATTTCTCCGAAATCGAGACCGCTGCGAATCTGCGTCAACCCGTCCTGCTGGATACCGATGTCGACCACGCGGCGTTTGAACAGCTTCGGTTCGGTCTCGACCCAGACGGTGGCAACGTCTCCCTCGCGGATCACCGCGTCCGTCGGCACCGCCGGGCTGTTCGATCCATCGTCGATGCTGATCTTGAACATCGCAAACATTTCAGCCTTGAGCAGACCATCGGCATTCTCGATCTCGGATCGGACGACAACACGGCGCGTCGCCAGGTCCGAAGCCGAGTTGATGGTGTTGATGCGGGCCTTGAAGATCCTGTTCGGCACGGCGGAGACCCTGGCCTCGATCTCCTGGCCGATACGCACCTGCGCGATATCCTGCTCGAAGATCTGGGCCTTCAACCACATCGTCGAGAGATCGGCGATCGTATAAAGGGCGTCCCCCGAATCGGCTTTGACATGTTGTCCGGGCCCTACCTTGCGTGAAACGACCGTGCCGCCGATCGGCGCCGTGATCGTGGTCACGCGGCTGAGCATGCCGCTCAGTTCGAGTTTCAGGATTTCCTCATCGGTACGGCCGAGAATCCGCAGGCGGGCGCGAGCAGCCTCGAACGCCATGTCAGCCGACCGCAGGTCATTTTCGGCCGCCGCAAGCTGCGCCTCGGCCTGCTGCAAATCCTTGGACGGTGCGGCCTTGCCCTCGTGAAGGTCGCGAACGCGCTTCTCGACGATTTGTGCCAGATCGTGCTGGGAGCCTGCCTTTCTTTTTGCGGCCTGTGCGGCGATGAAATCGTTCTGTGGGACCAATTGCTCGGGACTATCGATTTCCAGCAGCGGGTCACCTCGCTTGACCTTGTCACCGGGCTTGGCAATCAGGCGGGTAACCCGGCCGGAGAATGGCGTCAGAACGACCGTGCTGGCATCCTCATTGTATCCGATCTGCCCGATGGCCGAGGTTTGCGCACGGAACGCATAGCTCCCGACCTTCACGATCTGCAGCTGATGCATTTGATCGGGGACAACACGCAAAAAGTCCGGCCCCTTCATCTGGCCCTCGGCGACGGCGAACGATGCCATCAACGTCCCACCGAACAGCGGGGCAAGCAGCCGAAGCAAAAGCGCTTTCGCGATCATTGACATGCCCCGGACGATACCCCTGCCGCGCAACCCAAGACAAAGAAAATCGCGCGAGCCGCGCGCCCCGCAGCTCTACGCGATCGCCAGTGAGGAAGCCCAGAAGCCGGCGTCATACAGGGGATCAAAGCATGCGGGTCGAGTCGCAGCCAGCGACCACGAAGTTCATATCGGCCGGAATGCCCGTTTCCAGTCAATGGCGCCGATTCTGGCGCGTGTGGTGCAGAGGATTTCCTGGAAATGCAGTTATCCGGATTCGGCCGTTCACTCCACCTTGACGTTGGCCGCCTTGATCATCGGCCACCATTTTGCAATTTCGGCCTTCTGCCAAGCGCCGAGCGCTTCGGGCGTGAGCTTGTCCTTTGGCGGCATCTGCAGGCCGAGATTCTCAAGCTGTTTGCGCACCGCCGGATCGTTCAGGGCGTCAACCGCCGCCCCGTTCAGCTTCGCGACGATGTCCTTTGGTGTGTCCTTGGGCACCCAGAGGCCGGACCACAGCGTCATGTGGAATCCGGGCAATCCGGCTTCGTCGACGGTCGGAACGTCGGAAGCTGATTCCACGCGCTTGCTATCGGTGATGGCATAGGCGCGGATGTTGCCGGCGCGCACCTGCCCGATCGAATTGGAAGTCTGGTCGACGATCAGGTCGATCTGGCCGGCGACGAGATCGTTCATCGCGGGGCCGGTGCCGCGATACGGCACGTATTGCAGCTTAATGCCGGCGACGTTCTCGAAATAGAGCCCGGCGATGTGGCTTCCAGAGCCCGCTCCCGCGGTGCCGGCCGTCGGCGGCGATGGCTGCGCCTTCAGCCACGCCAGTAATTCCTTCAGCGACGTTGCCGGGACTTCCTTCTTGCTGACGATGATCATCGGGTTGCTCGGCAGCAACGCGACCGGTTCGAGATCGGTAACGAGGTCGTAGCCGAGCTTGTAGATCGCGCCGTTGGCGACGTGGGTGCCGAGATGGCCGAAGCTGATGGTGTAGCCGTCAGGCGGCGAACGCACCGCGCGGCCGACACCGACCGATCCGCCCGCCCCCGTCACGTTTTCGACCAGCAACGTTTCGCCAAGCGTAGTCTTCATTCGCTCGGCGAGAATCCGCGCCATCGCATCCGACGGCCCGCCAGCGGAGAACGGCACGATGATGGTGATGGGACGTGATGGAAAGTTTTGGGCGGACGCGACGCCGGCAAATGCCAGCGTTGCTAACAAGGCCGCCACAACAATTCTGCACATATGCTTCCTCCCACGCGCCATTTCAATCCTCATGGTGAGGAGCGCGGCAACGCCGCGCGTCTCGAACCATGAAGCCACCGGACTCGCAGCCATCCTTCGAGACGGCGCTTCGCGCCTCCTCAGGATGAGGATCCTAGAGTTTCGCGTAGTCGATCGGCTGGTGTCGATCGAGCGTGCGCGTGACCGGCGGCAGCGGATATTTAAGCCCTGTCGCGCAATTGAACAGCATGACGCGATCATTTTTCGTCACGCGGCCGTCGGCAAGGCTTTGCTGGTAGGCGGCGTAGGTTGCAGCCCCCTCGGGGCACAGCAACAGCCCCTCCTCGCGCGCCACTTCGTTGAGCGCAGCAGAAATCTTCTCATCCGGTACCGCGATCGCAAATCCCTTGCTCTCGCGGACCGCGCGCAGGATCAGAAAATCTCCGACTGCCTGCGGCACGCGGATGCCCGATGCGATGGTGTGGGCATCCTCCCAGCGCGGCGCGTGCTCGGTGCCTGCTTCAAAAGCACGCACCATCGGCGCGCAGCCCGAGGCCTGGACCGCCACCATCCGCGGCCGCTTCGCGCCGATGAAGCCGATGGCTTCGAGTTCGGCAAACGCCTTCCACATGCCGATCAGGCCGGTGCCGCCGCCGGTCGGATAGAAGATCACGTCGGGCACCTCCCAGCCGAGTTGCTCGGCAAGCTCCAGACCCATCGTCTTCTTGCCTTCGATCCGGTACGGCTCCTTGAGCGTCGAGGTATCGAACCAGCCGGCTTTTGCTTTGCCCTCGCCGACGATCTTGCCGCAATCGTCGATTAGCCCGTTGACGCGATAGACGGTGGCACCCTGCAACTCGATCTCGCTGACGTTCACCTCAGGCGTATCGGCCGGGCAGAAGATCGTGGTCCTGATGCCGCAGGAGGTCGCATACGCCGCCAGCGCCGCGCCAGCATTGCCGTTGGTCGGCATCGCCATATGCTTGATGCCGAGCGCCTTGCCCATCGACACCGCCATCACCAGACCACGGGCCTTGAACGAGCCGGTCGGCAACCGGCCTTCATCTTTTACAATGATCTCCCCGCCGCCGAGTTTCTTTGCAAGCTTCGGCAACCGGATCAGAGGCGTCGTAACCTCGCCGAGGCTGACGATGTCGGAGACTCTTCGCACCGGCAGCAGTTCGCGGTACCGCCACATATCGGCGGGACGCTGTGCCAACGCCTCCTTGGTCAGCGCCTTCTTCACGCCCGCGAGGTCATATCGCACCAGCAGCGGCTTGTTCGCCTTTGAGAGATTATGGATCTGGTCGGCGGGATAGTGATCGCCTTCCATCGCGCATTCGAGATGGGTCACGAACGTCGGGCGTTCGATGGTCAGATTGTCGTTGTCTTTCACGCTTCGTTTTCTTTCTTGTTCACGTGGTCTTTGTAATCGTCATTGCGAGCGAAGCGAAGCAATCCATGCTTCCGCTTGTTGCGCTATGGATTGCTTCGCTTCGCTCGCAATGACGGGGGCATCACATATTCAGCACGCGCCCATAAGCATCCAGCACGGCTTCCTTCATCATCTCCGAAAGCGTCGGATGCGGGAATATCGTGTGCATCAGCTCTTCTTCCGTGGTTTCCAAATTCATCGCGACCACGTAGCCCTGGATCAGCTCGGTCACTTCGGCGCCGACCATGTGCGCGCCAAGCAGTTGCCCCGTCTTTTTGTCGAAGATCACCTTGACCAGTCCCTGATCCTCGCCGAGCGCAATCGCCTTGCCGTTACCGACGAACGGGAAGCGCCCGACCCGGATTTCCCGTCCGCCCTCTTTCGCTCTCGCCTCGGTCAGGCCGACGGAGGCAACCTGCGGGTGGCAATAGGTGCAGCCGGGAATGAGGTTCTTGTCCATCGCGTGCGGATGCAGGCCCTTGATCGCCTCGATGCAGACCACGCCTTCATGCTCGGCCTTGTGCGCCAGCATCGGCGGTCCCGCGACATCGCCGATGGCGTAGATGCCCGGCACGTTGGTCTTGCCGTAGCCGTCGATCACGACGCAGCCGCGGTCGGTCTTGACCCCGAGCTTTTCCAGCCCCAGCCCTTCGATGTTGCCGACCACGCCGACCGCGGAGATCACGCGCTCGAATTCGACTGTTTGCGGCTGCTTGCCGTCATCGATGGTGGCGACGACGCTGTCGGCCTTCTTCTCGAGTTTTGTGACTTTGGTGTTCGAGAGAATCTTGATGCCCTGCTTCTCGAGCTGCTTGCGCGCCAGCCCAGCGATCTCGGCGTCCTCGACGGGAAGAATCTGCGGCAGCACCTCGACCACGGTGACGTCGGCGCCCATGGTGCGGAAGAACGAGGCGAACTCGATGCCGATTGCGCCGGAGCCCACCACCAGCAGCGATTTCGGCATCCGCTCCGGCACCATCGCCTCGAAATAAGTCCAGACCAGTTTTTTGTCGGGCTCGAGCCCCGGCAGCACGCGCGGCCGCGCGCCGGTCGCGACGATGATGTGCTTGGCCTGATAAGCGCCCTCGCCCAGCGCCCCCTTCGGCGCCTCGACGGCGGACTTCTTCACGGTGATCTTGCCGGGCGCGTCGATCGAGGCATCGCCCCAGATCACCGTCACCTTGTTCTTCTTCATCAGGAAGCCGACGCCGTCATTAAGGCGTTTTGAGACGCCGCGCGAGCGCGCCACCACGGCCTTCGGGTCGAACGAGACTTTCTCGGCGGAAAGCCCGTAGTCCTTAGCGTGCTGCATGTAGTGGTAGATTTCGGCCGAGCGCAGCAGCGCCTTGGTCGGGATACAGCCCCAGTTCAGGCATATGCCGCCGAGATAGGATTTTTCGATGATCGCCGTCTTGAAGCCGAGTTGGGCGGCTCGGATCGCGGTGACGTAGCCGCCGGGGCCGGAGCCGATGATGATGACGTCGAAGGAAGTGTCGGCCATTACAGATCCGATCGTGAGAGAACGAGCAGCAAGCCAGTCCAGAGCACAGCAACGGCTCCGGCGCTGCCCAGGATGATACGAACCTGCGTCGTCGACGCGAGGTCCCGCTGACGTATGATAACCGCGGCGATCGCGGCCGCTGCGGCAAGAATGTGAGGAGCCAAGATCGCAAGCATGGCGATCTCCCTCACACCATCATCATCACGGGGTTTTCAATCAGCCGCCTGAACGCCCCGATCAGCTCCGCGCCGAGCGCGCCGTCGATGGCGCGATGGTCGCAGGACAGCGTCGCGCTCATGATGTGCGCGGCCTCGATTTTGCCGTTCCGCACCACCGCCCGCTCCTCGCTGGCGCCGACTGCGAGGATAGTCGATTGCGGCGGATTGATCACGGCCGTGAAGTGGCTGATGCCGAACATGCCGAGGTTGGAAACCGACGACGTACCGCCCTGATATTCCTGCGGCTTGAGTTTTCGCGTCCGCGCGCGGGCCGCCAGGTCCTTCATCTCGTTGGAGATGGTCGACAGCGACTTGCTTTCGGCATTGCGGATGATCGGCGTGATCAGCCCGCCGGGCATGGCGACGGCGACGCCGATGTCGGAATGCTTGTGCTTGACCATGCCGCCCTCGGTCCAGCTGACATTGCAGTCCGGCACCTGCTGCAATGCGACCGCGAGCGCCTTGATGACGAAGTCGTTGACCGACAGCTTGTAGAGCGGCTTCTTTTCCTTGTCCTTCGGTGCGGCGGCGTTGATCTGCTCGCGCGCGTCGAGCAGCCGGCCGATATCGCAGTCGATGGTGAGGTAGAAGGTCGGAACGCTCTGCGTCGCCGCTGTCAGGCGCTGCGCGATGGTGCGGCGCATGCCGTCATGCGGCACGATCTCGTAGGAGCCTTCCTCGAACAGCGAAAGGATTTGCTTGTCCGACATCGTCGGTGCGATCGTAGGCGCTGCACCAGGCGCCGCGGCCGGAGCTTTCAGGCCCTTGCCGGATTTCGCGCCCTCGACGTCACGGGCGACGATGCGGCCGTGCGGGCCGGAGCCGTCGATCCGCGCGATGTCGATGCCGGCTTCCTTGGCGAGGCGACGGGCGAGCGGCGACGAAAAGACGCGCGCGTGGCCATTGGTCTTGGCAGGCGCAGCGGCAGCCTGAGGCGTCGGCGCGGCTGCTGCTGCGGGCGCAGGCGTTGGGGCCGCTGGCGCAGGTGCAGCCGCGGGCTTCGGGGCCTCGGCGGCCTTCGGTGCGGGCGCCGCGCCTGCTCCAGCCGCCTTCACGTCCTCGCCGTCGCCGGCCAGGACCGCGATGATATCGTTGACCGGGACATCCTGCGTGCCTTCCGGCACCAGGATCTTTGCAATCGTGCCCTCGTCGACGGCCTCGACTTCCATCGTCGCCTTGTCGGTCTCGATCTCCGCGATCACGTCGCCGGACTTGACCTTGTCGCCCTCTTTCTTGAGCCACTTGGCAAGGTTGCCCTTTTCCATCGTGGGCGACAGCGCGGGCATCAAAATGTTGATCGGCATTGTCAGTGACCTTGTTGCGACCGGGGCATGGTAGAACCCATGTCGGTCGGCCGGTTGATTTCGGCTTCGAACATGTCGACGATACGCGTCAGCGCCTCGTCTTCGGTGTAGCCGCTCTCGCGCGCATAGGCGCGAGCAGCGTGGCGCGCGATATCGACCAGCAGCATGCCCCACATGTCAGGCTCCTCGAACGCGCGCTGGAAGGCGATCGAGAGCCCGCCATCGACCACGAACGCCCGCAAGACCTCGACTGCATCCTCGCGGCCGATGACGTCGGGCGGCAACGGCTGTTCACTGGGACCGGCCATATCGACCTACCGATAGGCAACGGCCTTGGCGGCCGCGACCACCTCGGCGACGTTGGGCAATGCGAGCTTTTCGAGGTTTGCCGCATAGGGCATCGGCACGTCCTTGCCGGAGACCCGCGCCACCGGCGCGTCGAGATAGTCGAAGGCGTGCTCCATGATGCGGGCGGCGATCTCGGCGCCGACGCCCGACTGCTGCCAGCCCTCTTCTACCGTCACCGCGCGACCGGTCTTCTTCACCGATGCCACGATGGTTTCGGTGTCCATCGGGCGTATCGTGCGCAGATCGATCACTTCGGCCTCGATGCCTTCCTTGGCCAGTTCATCGGCAGCCTTCAGCGCGTAGGTCATGCCGTTCGACCACGAGATCAGCGTGACGTCCTTGCCCGAGCGAACGATGCGCGCCTTGCCGATCGGGATCACGTAGTCATCCAGCTTCGGCACCTCGCCGGAATGGCCGTACAGCATCTCGTTTTCGAGGAAGATAACGGGATTGGGATCGCGGATCGCGGCTTTCAAGAGGCCCTTGTAATCGGCGGCCGAAAACGGCGCGACCACCTTCAGGCCGGGAACCTGCGAGTACCAGGCCGAGTAATCCTGGCTGTGCTGGGCTGCGACGCGAGACGCGGCGCCATTGGGCCCACGGAACACGATCGAGCAGCCCATCTGGCCGCCCGACATGTACAGCGTCTTGGCCGCGGAGTTGATGATCTGGTCGATCGCCTGCATGGCGAAGTTGAAGGTCATGAATTCCACGATCGGCTTGAGGCCCGACATCGCCGCACCGACGCCGATGCCGGCAAAGCCATGCTCGGTGATCGGGGTATCGATCACGCGCCGCGCCCCGAATTCCTGCAGCAGCCCCTGACTGACCTTGTAGGCGCCCTGATATTCCGCAACCTCTTCGCCCATCAGGAACACGTCGCCGTCGCGCCGCATCTCCTCGGCCATGGCATCGCGTAGCGCGTCGCGGATGGTCTGGGTGATCATCTCGGTGCCGGCGGGGACTTCCGGGTCGGGCTCGGCGACGGCGGCCGCCGGTGCAGCCGGCGCCTTCTCGGCCTTGGGCGCCTCAGCAGCTTTGGAGGCCTCCGCCGGAGGAGCGGACGCCGGCGCCGGTGCGCTCGCCATGCCGAGATCGGCGGCGCTTTCGCCGTCGGCCAGAATGGTCGCGATCGGCGTGTTGACGGCGACGTCGGCGGTGCCTTCGGGGATCAATATCCTGCCGAGCGTGCCCTCATCGGTCGCCTCGACCTCCATCGTCGCCTTGTCGGTCTCGATCTCGGCGATGACATCGCCCGACTTGATGGTCTCGCCTTCCTTCTTCAGCCACTTCGCAAGGTTGCCCTTTTCCATGGTGGGCGACAACGCAGGCATCAAAACTTGAATGGGCATATCAGCTCCCGAAATCACTCTTCACTTTGTTCTGCGCGTCGTTTGAATTAGCGATAGATGTCGGTCCAAAGCTCCGAAGGATCGGGCTCGGGATCGCGTTGGGCGAAATCCGCCGACGCGTTGACGATCTCGCGCACCTCGGCGTCGATGGCCTTCAGCTCCTGCTCGCTGACCTTGGCGGCCAGCAAGCGGCTGCGAACCTGTTCGATCGGGTCCTGATCGGTGCGGATCTTCTCGACCTCTTCGCGGGTCCGGTACTTGGCCGGGTCCGACATCGAGTGGCCGCGGTAGCGATAGGTCTGCATTTCCAGGATGTATGGCCCCTTGCCGGCGCGGCACCAGGCGACCGCCTCGTCGCCCGCGGCCTTGACGGCGCGGACGTCCATGCCGTCGACCTGCTCGCCCGGAATGTTGAAGGAGATGCCGCGCTTGGAAAAATCGGTCTGGGCCGAGGAGCGCGTCACCGACGTGCCCATCGCGTAGCGGTTGTTCTCGATCACATAGATCACCGGGAGCTTCCACAGCTCCGCCATGTTGAAGCTCTCGTAGACCTGGCCCTGGTTGGAGGCGCCGTCGCCGAAATAGGCGACGCTGACGAGATCATTGCCGCGGTAGCGGTTGGCGAAAGCGAGACCCGTCCCGAGCGAGACCTGGGCGCCGACGATGCCGTGGCCGCCGAAGAAATTCTTCTCCCTGCTGAACATGTGCATCGAGCCGCCCTTGCCCTTGGAATAGCCACCCCGGCGTCCGGTGAGTTCGGCCATCACGCCGTTGGCTTCCATCCCGCAGGCCAGCATGTGGCCGTGGTCGCGGTATCCGGTTATGACCTGATCGCCCTGCTTCAGCGCCATCTGCATGCCGACCACGACGGCTTCCTGGCCGATATAGAGATGGCAGAAACCGCCGATCGCGCCCATACCGTAGAGCTGGCCGGCCTTTTCCTCGAAGCGGCGGATCAGCAGCATGTCCCTGAGCGCAGCAAGCTCCTGCGCCTTGGTGAACTCCGGTGGGGACCCGTTTGCCTTCTCCTGCCCTGTTTCCTTCGCGGCGACGCTTTTCTTGGGTACAGCCATGGCAATTCCGGGTGAGAGAGACCGATCAGCCCTCTCTATCCCAACTCAAACCGGCGTGAAAGGATTGCGTGCGCTGGAGAAAATATTGCTATGCCGCACTGCAGCGAGCCACGACATTTTCGAAATCGATTTTGGGGTTTTTTGAAATTTGCAGACCGGCCTGCCCGCATCATCAGGACGAACCCAGCGTTCGTGACATCGGTTTGAAAATCAGTTCGGCTTGATGGTCCGAACCAGGTCGCGCGGATTGGCGTAGTCGAGCTGGAAGCGCGCGCGCTCGTCCAGCATGTCGGGGTCGACCCGGTCGGACCGCAGCAGCGACACCCGCTGCTCGCCCTGCGCCCGCTCCCGCTTCAGCCGCGCCAGTTCCGAGGTCAGCGCGATGATCTCTTGATCGAGTTCCTGCCGCGCGTTCAGCCCGTATTTGCCGGTATAGGCGTTGACCCCGAAATAGCCGACCATCAGCGCCGCCATCGTGTAGAGGGCGAGGCCTGTCAGAATGGATTTTAAGCGCGTGCGGGAAACCATGCGCCCAAGATGCGATGGCCGGGTTAATGGAATCCTAACACGGCGAACGCGGGTGCAAATGGCGCCTCCCCGCCATTGCGAGGAGCGACAGCGACGAAGCAATCCATCGCGCGGCATAACGGATGGATGGATTGCTTCGCTACGCTCGCAACGACGCTGAGAGAGCGCCTATCCGTTCTGCTTCTCGACGAACGCCGCGTAGGCATCGATATATTGCTGCAGAACCTTCTGTAGCGCTTCCTTGGTCAACTGACCCTTGTCGTCGAAGGCGTCACCGACAGCGTTCAGGTAGATTTCAGGCTGGCCGAGGATCGGACCGGAAATGCCCGGCAAAATGTTCTGCAGGGTCTTGGCTGCGCTGACGCCACCCAGCGGCCCCGGAGAGTTGCTGACAATGCCGATCGGCTTGCCGAGGAACGAGCTCTTGCCGTAGGGGCGCGAGCCGACGTCGATGGCGTTCTTCAACACGCCGGGAATCGCGCGGTTATATTCGGGGGTGACGAATAGCACGCCGTCCGACTTCTGCAGCTTCTCGCGGAACGCCAGCCAGTCGGCCGGGGGATTGGCTTCCAGGTCCTGGTTGAAGAAGGAAATGCCTTCGAGCGTGGTCACGTCGAGCTTTAGCGAGGCCGGCGCCAGCTTTGCGAGCGCATTGGCGATCTTGAGCGAAAAGCTCTCCTTGCGAAGCGAACCTACGATCGTGACGATGGTGTGGGTGGCCATGAGATATCCCTTGTTAGCAAAAGCGCCTGCCCTCTCTTAAGCCCGATCGGCCGAAAGATGCAAGTGCATGAAATGCGCAATTCTGGAAACGCAACGTTCGCATAATGAGCCTATAGCAAAAACAAGCAGGCCGCCCCTTCGGGCGGCCTGCTCAGGTCGGATGCGTTAGCCGAAGCGCTCAGCCCTTGTTCGGGTTGATCAGGAATTTCTCGCCGGTGGAGCGCTTGTTGTAGACCGCGATGTTGGAGAGCTGCAGCGTCTCCTGCAACGACACCACCTGCGTGTAATGGCTGGCAAAGGTGGTCTTGAGTTCGGAAGCGACGCGCTGGCGCAGCTTGCCGATTTCGGCCGGGCCGATCTTCTGCAGGAACGGCGTCAGCAGCCAGCCGCCGACGCCCCAGGTCAGGCCGAAGGCCCGGCTCAGTTCGGTCGGGCGGTTGTCGAGGCTGCCGTAAATATAGACCTGCTTGTACACGTTGGAGCCGTAGCGGCTGTATTCCTTGGCGGTCTTGTTGGCCGCGATCTCCATGCAGGTGAGGATTTGCCCCGCGAGCTTGCCGCCACCGATGGCGTCGAACGCGATCGTGGCACCGGTCTCCACCAGCGCGTTGGTCAGATCGTCCATGAAGGTATCTGCGGTGGAATCGACGACATGCTTGGCGCCGATCTTGTGCAGGATGTCGGCCTGCTCCTTGCTGCGCACGATGTTGACGAGGCCGATACCGTCCTTGATGCAGATCTTGTTGAGCATCTGGCCGAGGTTGGAGGCGGCGGCGGTATGCACCAGCGCCTTGTGGTTCTCGCGCCGCATGGTCTCGGTCATGCCGAGCGCGGTCAGCGGATTGACGAACCATGACGCACCGTCGGCAGGCGTGGTGCCGGCCGGCAGCTCCATCACGTCCCGCACCTTCATGGTGCGGTACTGCGAGTACATCGCGCCGCCGATGATCGAGACGTTCTTGCCCATCAGCGCTTTCGCAGCATCCGAGGATCCGGTCCTGATTACGACGCCGGCGCCCTCGTTGCCGACCGGCAGCGATTGATCGAGCCGCGCGCCCATCATCTTCACGGCGGCTTCCGGCATCTTCGCCGTCACCACGGGCGTGTCCGTGCTACCCGAAACCTTGGCGGTCGACATGTCGGCCGGGCCGATCAGGAGCCCGAGATCGGACGGATTGATCGGCGTGGCCTCGACCTGGACCACGACTTCGTCGTCGGCCGGTTCAGGCGTCGGGACGTCCACCAGCGACAGTTCGAGCTCGCCGCTCTTCTTGAGCAGCGAACGCAGTTGCAGTCCGCTCTTGCCGTCACTCATCGCAATCCTCCCGTTTTATGTCTGTTATATCTTAACGCGCCTTTGCGTTACGCCAGAGCCTTGAGCGCCGCCTTGCCGGCATAGATCGCCTGCTCACCAAGCTGCTGCTCGATGCGCAGGAGCTGGTTGTACTTGGCGGTGCGGTCGGAGCGCGCCAGCGAGCCGGTTTTGATCTGGCCGCAATTGGTGGCGACCGCGAGATCGGCGATGGTGGAGTCCTCGGTCTCGCCGGAACGGTGCGACATCACGGCGGTGTAGCCGGCCTTGTAGGCCATCTCGACCGCGGAAAGCGTTTCCGTCAGCGTGCCGATCTGGTTGACCTTGATCAGGATCGAGTTGGCGCGACCGTTCTTGATACCGTCGGCAAGGCGGGTGACGTTGGTGACGAACAGATCGTCGCCAACGAGCTGGCACTTCTTGCCGATCAAGTCGGTCAGTTCCTTCCAGCCGTCCATGTCGTCTTCCGACATGCCGTCCTCGATGGTGACGATCGGATAGCGTGAAACGAGATCGGCGAGATATTTTGCCTGCTCGGAGAGCGAGCGGGTCTTGTCCTCGCCGCCGTAGACGTAATTGCCATCCTTGAAGAACTCGGTCGCCGCGCAATCGAGGCCGAGCATCACGTCCTCGCCTGCCTTGTAGCCGGCCTTTCCAATGGCGCTCACCACGAAGTCGAGCGCGGCATCTGCCGACGGCAGGTTCGGCGCAAAGCCGCCCTCATCGCCGACATTGGTGTTGTGGCCGGCCTTCTTCAATTCGCCGCGCAGCGTGTGGAAGATTTCCGAGCCGCACCGCAGCGCCTCGGCAAAACTCGCCGCGCCGACCGGCAGGATCATGAATTCCTGGAAGTCGATCGGGTTGTCGGCATGCACGCCGCCATTGATGATGTTCATCATCGGCACCGGCAGTGTCCGCGCCGAGGTGCCGCCGACGTAGCGATACAGCGGCATGTCGAAGGATTCGGCCGCCGCCTTGGCGCAGGCGAGCGAGACGCCGAGGATAGCGTTGGCGCCAAGTCGGCTCTTGTTCGGGGTGCCGTCGAGATCGATCATGATCTGGTCGATCTGCACTTGTTCCTCGACGGCCTGATCGCTCAGTGCCTCGAAGATTTCGCCGTTGACGGCCTCGACCGCCTTCTGCACGCCCTTGCCGAGATAACGCTTCTTGTCGCCGTCGCGCAGTTCGACCGCCTCATGCGCGCCGGTGGAGGCGCCCGACGGCACCGCCGCACGGCCGATCGAGCCGTCTTCCAGCACCACATCGACTTCAACGGTGGGATTGCCCCGGCTATCGAGAATTTCGCGGCCAATGATGTCGACGATGGCGGTCATGTCTTGAACTTTCCTGGGAATGGTGGGTCAGGCTTCGGGGGCGTCTTACACGGCGCGCAAGCAAATGTGAACGCTTGACCAGCGGCCTTTTCCGGACGGTAGGTCCGGTTCGGAAATGACCACCTCAAAGTTGATATCAGCCACCGAACCTTCACATTGATAGGCCGGGGTAACGCGCTGAATCCCCTCCAGTTTCCTGGAACCACGCTTTCTTGCCGCCCCTCTCGCTACCGGTTGACGATCACGGCCCGTTGCGTCCATGACAGCCCTCGCAACAGGACGATCATGATGGCCAAGAAATCACTACAGAAATCATTGCAGCTCGGCCGCGCCGTGGAATGGCCGGACAGCCCGGAAAAGGCGCAACTGGACCGCGTGCCCAATCCGCAGGCCGACACCAATTATCTGGTTCGCTTCACCGTGCCGGAATTCACCTCGATCTGTCCGGTGACGGGCCAGCCTGATTTCGCGCATCTCATGATCGACTATGCGCCGGGCCAGTGGCTGCTGGAATCCAAATCGCTAAAGCTCTATGTCGCGAGTTTTCGCAATCACGGCGCCTTCCACGAGGATTGCACGGTCATGATCGGCAAGCGGATCGCAAGCGAGATCAAGCCGAAATGGCTTCGCATCGGCGGCTACTGGTATCCGCGCGGCGGCATTCCGATCGACGTGTTCTGGCAGACCGGCAAACTTCCTAAAGGCATGTGGGTACCCGACCAAGGCGTCGCGCCCTATCGCGGTCGAGGCTAAGCGCCAACCAGAAACGTGGACTCGCAGCGGACCTGCGAGAACTGTCTTGGCTTGAGGACCGAAAGGTCAGGTGCGCTGCCATGATCCACATATCGGTTCAGCACAGGCGCGAAAGTCGTATAGTTCAATCCATTAGTGCAATTCATTCTTTCTAGGTGCGCCAAAAGGAGGAAGCCCATGCGGAAGTCTCTCCTCGGGTTTGCTGTCGCAGCTCTTACCTTATCGACATCTCAGCCGCTGTTTGCGCAAGACGATGTGGACCAGCAGCTTGGTACCCTGCACTTCAAAACCTCCTGCAACGACGTGGCGCAGCGTCGCTTCGATCGGGGGATGCGCTATCAGCACTCCTTCTGGTACACCAACGCAAAGGAGATCTTTGAGGAGGCCATAAAAGCCGACCCGACGTGCGCTATGGCATATTGGGGCATCGCGCTCACGCTGATGGACAATCCGCACGCCGCAATCCCGCGGCCGAATCTGGCGCCCGGTCTCGCCGCCATTACGAAGGCCAGGGAGATCGGCGCCCCGACCGAGCGCGAACGCGGCTACATCGATGCGCTGATGGTCATGTATGCGGATTACGACAAAATCTCTCACGTCCAGCGTATGCGCGCGCTGCGCGACGCTCTGGCTCAGGTCGCAGCGAAATATCCAGACGATGACGAGGCTCAAATCGCCTACGCGATCATTCTCAACACCTCGGCGGATCTGAACGACAAGACGTACGCTCAGCAGACCAAGGGCGCCGCAATCCTGGAGCCGATTTCCCTACGGCTGCCGCAGCATCCCGGCGTGACGCACTACCTGATCCATCTCTATGACTATCCGGCGACCGCGCAAAAAGGTCTCGACGCCGCCAACCGCTACGCCAAGATCGCGCCAGCCGCGCCGCACGCCCAGCACATGCCGTCACACATTTACACCCGTGTCGGTTATTGGAAGGAATCAATCGACTCCAACGCAGCTTCCGTGAAAGCCGCGAGGGCGGAAAAGTCGGTGGGCAATTACCTGCACGCGCAGGACTATATGGTTTATGCCCATCTCCAACTTGCCCAGGACCAGCAGGCGCGCGCCGTCATCGACGAAATGACAAAGGAGAACGACTTCAAGGCCACGGTCGCGGCGGCCGACTACGCACTGGCGGCTTCGCCGGCCCGTTATGCGATCGAGCGCGGCGACTGGGACGCCGCCTCCCAACTGTCGGTCAGGCCGAGCAACCTCAACTACGCGATGGCCGTCTCGCACTTCGCCCGCGCACTCGGCGCCGCGCGCTCCGGCAAGCCGGAGGCCGCCAAGGCCGACGTTCAGAAGCTCGCCGAATTGCGCGACAAGTTGCGCGAAGCCAAGGATAATTATTGGTCCGAGATCGTCGATATCCAGCGTCAGGTGGCCGTTGCCTGGGTGCTTCACTCAGAGGGCAAATACGACGAAGCGCTCAAGGCCATGAGCGTTGCAGCTGACGCCGAGGACAAGACCGAAAAGCATGTGGTCACGCCAGGTCCGCTGGCGCCGGCGCGCGAGCTTTACGGCTTCATGCTGCTCGATCGCGGCATGGCCAAGGAGGCGCTCGCGGCTTTCGAGGCCACCAAGGCCAAGGAGCCGAACCGCTTCCAAGGCTACGCCGGCGCCGCCAAGACCGCCGACACGCTCGGTGACAAGGCTGCGGCACGACAAAACTATCAGCAACTCGTGGCACTGACGGCGAGTGCCGACGCGGAGCGGCCGGAGCTCGTAGCAGCGAAGATGTATCTCGCCAGCAACTAGCCCGACCAGAAACTGGAACGATGGTGCAATGAGGACGGTAAGTCGTGTTGCCATTGTAGCAGCGTCGCTGGGAAGCGTGCTCGCGGCGGTGCTGGCATGGACCGGTCTGCCACGGCACGCGGCCGCAACTGCGACCGCGCCGGTATGGACCGAGATAGCCTGGCCCTTCCCCAAAGATCCGTGGGGCAAAGGAAAGGCGTTCCGCTGCAAGGCTGCGGATTGTGGTGCCGAGGTGAACGTTTATCTGCGCGCCAAGATCGGCTTTTGCAATTGCACGACCGGCGTGGCCGATGACGATGATGTGGACCGCATGGGAGATCTTGTTCTCCTCGGCGAGGCCTCGCCGCTCGGCACCAGCCGTCCGATCCGAATTGCGTGGATGGAAGGTCGCAGCCGCGCTTACGCACTCAACGCTCGCAACCCGTCTGGCAAGACGGCGATATCGGTCGTTTTCAGGGACCGCTGCGACATGATCGCCGCGACTGCTGTACTCGGCCACGACCGGCCGGCAGCTATCGAGCCCAGCGTGATCGAGTTTCTCAATGGCAATACCGTCATGCGATGGGCCGAGATCACGCTAGGCCTCTAATCGGACGACGAGAACTCGTTGCCGCTTTCGCGACCGTTTGCTATCGAAAGGGAATAAGTTCCTCGCCCCCATGGGAGCGGAATCTCGTCATCCGCCGATCAAGCAGGGTGAACCGTGGGCTTCTGCCTGAGAATCCCGCGGCGATCATGAATCAAACCCTCCAGCCGATGGGCTGCTATGTTCAGGGTGGTGGCATCCACCGCACTTTCGTCGCCGCTCGCCGCCCTGGCGCGTTGGGCTTTGAGAATGTTGTCGATTTCGTCCTCGATATCCGACAGTTCGGCTTCGGACTCGACCTTCCGTATGCGCCGCGCCAAGGCATAAAGCGAATCCAGCGGTCCTTCCGGGGCTGGTGGATTTCCGATCCCCAGAAATTTCCAGGCGGCCGCAAGAACAGATGCGACACCGCCCAGGATCATCGGCGCCAAAAAGATTTCATTGCTATACTCATCCATGAAGGATTGTTCCGTGCCGTTGTAGTAAGCCGCCGCCCCTGGATGTACCGCAAGGTAAGCATCTGGATCGGTGCTGGCAGCGGTGATCTGCGCGAGAATCGGCTGCTCGGTCATAAGGTCCCGGCGTGCGGTCATGATCGTCTGCGTCAGCGTTGCGATGACGTCGGAGCTGAGTTTCTTGTTGGCGACCAGGTAGAGCGACGTCCTTAGTGTCGTCACGTCATCTTCCGGCACGGGCGGCGATCCGCGCAGGGTGCCCTTCGGCACATCGAAGCTCTCATAGGCCCGTTCGGTCTCGGCTATCGCTCCGGCGGAGTCTATGGCGATCAGAACCGGCAGCGCCTTCGGACCCTGCTGAAAAAGCCCCCGTACGAGCGACAAATATTTCCCGCTTAGAGGGATGACCACCAACAGCGCGCTGACTTCCTTGGATTGGAGCGCCTGCCGGGCTTCCGTCAAAGCCAGGTTCTTGAACAGGACCTTTGCGCGGGACAGGTCATACGTATTGTTCAGGACATCGACAATCTTTGCGTTCACCTCACCTCCAAGAACACCAACAGTGCGGCCCTTGAGTGTACTTATGCTCGTTATAGATGAACCTGGCGGAGCAATGATCAGCGCGGCCATATGAGCGACCACCAGGACGGCCTGCGCCTGCGACAAGTCACCAGCGTCGCCACGAACCACAGCCAGATCCGCTTTTCCCGCCGCAAAAGCCTTGGCGGCTTCAAGGGCGGTGCCGGTATCGGTTACGTTGAGCCTGACGGGCGCCCTGATCGAAGCGAGCCGGCCGGCAATGGCCGACATCGCCTTGGCGGCCTCACCGTCAATCGAGCCGACCGTGACCGTGAGCGTTGTGGGGCGCGTAAAATAGCGATAGCCGAGGAGACTTACGCCGGTCACGACGACGACGACACCGGCAAGGAGGACTATGCGACGCCACAACGACAATCTTATTGAGTTCATGCGCATCGTTCCAAGTCCGTAACCTGCCGGATGAGCATTAGCGGCGTCAGACGTCTTCCACGGCCCGCTTCGGTCAGGATCTGGCGGCATTCTGCAGCCTCATCAGCGGTCTGGTCGAGCTTTGCCGATTTGGGATCGATCGTCGACCCCCCCTTCCCTGTTCGCCTTCATGCCAGAGTGCTCGCGCCGAACGGAACGCATTCACGATCAACGGGTCGCCCGCGTTCGAAAAGTGCCAGACGCGGACGTCACGATTGGCATGTTAACCTGGATGCACCGCGCTATCCCGATGTGCCTCGATCCACCTTTTGACGGCATGCTGGAAAGCAGCGATGAAGCCGTAGTGATTCCGAACATCATGAGACCATTTGCGGCCTGCACTCGACCCACCACAGCGGAGGCCGTAATTTATTTAAACTGACTTAGTGTCCGCTCAGCACCAGCGTCTTGATCGGCAATAGCAGCGCCTGGATCCGCAACAGCAAGGCATGAACGAGTCCAGTCGCATCGACGGCGTGCAGGGCAAAACCCTTCAGCGCGCCGGTTTTCGGGTCGGCAATCACGTCATGGTTGCTGGTATAGGCATTGACGATGCAGGAGCTGCCCGGCGTAACACCGTCGAGGCCACCCTTGTAAAGCGGCTCAAGGAACACGAGAATCGAACCCGGCCTTTGCAGGTTCTGCGGATCGATCAACACCTCAGTGGCCCGGAACTGACCGGCGGCGATGAAATCCTGCACGCTGGTGATAACGAGCGGAATGATCACCCAAGGTCTCGAGATGCAAGTGGCTTCCGCGATCATGCCGGGCTTCATCACCTGGGCCTCGATCTGCCCAAAGCCGGCCTGCAATCTGCCGCGGCCCGCTTCATCGGGAATCATGACTCCGGCCGGCCGCATGATCTGGGCGACGAGGTCGCCGGGGCGAACGAGGAATTGCTCGACGCGGCCATCGACGCCAGCACGGACAAAGGTCTTGTCGAGATCCACTTGCGCCTCCGCCTGTGCGGCCTCAGCGCTCGCCCTCTCGGCCGGCAACAGCGTGGAGACACGCAACGCCGAAGATTCCCTGGCGGCAGCTGCGGCATCGACGCCAGACTGTCGCTGATCGACCAGCACCTGCAGCTTCTCGATGTCACGTTGCGGCACGATGCCCGGATTTCGACGTTGCAATTCACTCTTCACGTCCAGTTCGTCCTTGGCCTGCTGCAGGGACGCTTTCGCCTCACCGATCTGGGCGTCCGCCTTGACGACGTCGGCCCGCGCCGAGATCAACGACGCATCCACCTCGGCGATCTTTCGCTTGGCGGTCTCCACTGCGGCGGCTTGCTTCGAACTGTCCAGCCGGAACAGAACGTCACCCTTCTTTACCGGCGCGGTGAAGTCGACATTGACCTCAACGACGCGGCCGGAGCCTTCGGGCAAGATCGGCACTGTGCGGAAGTAGATCGCCGCGGAGGTTGTCGAGGGATGGAAATAGAAGATCATCGTGATCAGTGAGATCGTGAGCATCAAGCAGCTCGTGATGCCCCATCGCAACTCGTACCAGACGGAGAAAAAGGTAATCTCCTTGCCGAGCCGCTTGCCCTGCCGATAGCGGCGAAAGAGGTAATCGGGAAGGATCGTCACCATCGAGCAGAGCATGAGCTCAAACATGGTTGTGCACCCCTTCCCTCGCGGGCGTCTTGGCGCCCGAATGGCCGCCAGGAGTGGGCTCAACTTCGGGTTCGGCAGCCGGCGCGCCCGGCGTGGCGTCGGCAATGCGCTCGACAGAGTCGGCAATACTGCGCATCGGCGTGCCGAAATCCGGCAGGTCGATCAGGGCAAGCAGCAGCCCCGCGACCCAGAAGATATGCATGTGGGTAAAGAGCGATATCAGCCCGAGCACGGCGACAACCTCGAACTGCAGCTTCTGGGACTTGTGCGCCATGCGCTCGGGCAGGCTGTGCAGCTTCCAGTACAGGGTGCCCACCCATAATACGGTAGCTACAAGGAAAATGCCCATGATCACCGTCAGGGTGTCCGACCCGTCAGCGCCGGGAATAAAAAACGGCAGGTGATGCGGCGCGCTCGGGTGAATCGACTCGCTCAAATGGCTCTCCATTCCGAATGCCCGCGATTATTCCGCAGGCCACTTAAGCACGAGGCCAATTCGACCCCGTCAAGGGAGCTAATCGTTGATTTAAGTCAAACCAAACAGCCGAGAGCGCCGACAGTCGAAGCCGGCTCATCCTTGCACAATACAGAAACTTGGCAAGCGCCGAACGTGCGCCTGCGACGCGAGAGGAGTTCATCGCAATCGTTCGCCTTGAACCAGACGGCGGGTGTGACCGACCACCGCACATGCACAATACCTTTTCCGCCCTTCTCGGGCTGATCGCCCCACTCTTTCTCGCCGCCACAATTGCGAACGCCGCACCGCCGGCAAAGCAGGCTGAAGACCACTACATCGCCGCGCGCGACGCGGCGATCGAGAAAATTTCGGCCATCTACGATGCCGGAAACACCGACGATGCAGCTCGGAAGGCCGAGGAAACCGCGAGCGCCGATCTCACAGCGCAGATGCGTGCCATTCTCAATGAGGCCGTCCGGGAGGGCTTTGGCCCGGCCAAGCTCCACATCGACACCTTCAACAAGGGCGACGAAGGCTTTGGCATGCTCGACGGGCTGCGCTTCGACGCCGTGGTCGGCAAGAACGGCGACAAGGCCGGCCAGGACGGCGCCGACGGCAAGTATGTCGAGCCGAAGGCGCATATCATCGTTACATCGCAGACGCTGTTCGAACGATGGCTGCGCGCCCACAAGGAGTGGTGGGGCAACAACGTCAAGAACGTGCCGCAGCAGATCGGCGCCGCGCTGAAGGACGAGAGTTTTTACACCCAGGCGGTATCCAGCGGCTCCGCGGTGGTGAATTTCAATTCGCTACCCATCGCAAAGCCGGCCGGCGCAACCTTCGCATATGGGATGCTGGCGGGCCGAACCCAGTCGGACATTCCCGACGCGGCCGACACCGTGTTCGTCTCGGCGATCGCCAACGGCAAGGTATATGTCGCCTACGGATCATTCGATCCCAAGGTACAAATCCCGGCCTGCATCGCCGTCCGGGCCAGCTTCAACAAAAAGGCCGAACAGGCCGAGGACGACCTCCGGTTCGAGAGGATCGGCAGGAAGGCCTACGACAAATTGGGAAACCTGCGCCAGAAGGGCGAAGACAAATACAAGCGCTGCTTCACCCAGAATGCGCCAAAGCAGGCCTCCTTTTCGGAAGCGACCCGGCAGGCGCAGAAATTGTTGTCGGCGGCGATGGGAAGATAGCTCGGGCGTGAGCTGATCGATTCAGACGTCCGCTTTTGTGCAAGCGCCAAGCCATCTTCGAGAGGTGAGGCACAACCACCGAAGCGCTGACATCCCGTTGGCACGCACTGGCTTTCAGACGAACCTTCCTTTAGTGAGTGAGGTCGATGGGCCTATCGTTCGCCCGGCCAACGCGGCGTCAGATTTCGGCCAAGCTGCGAGCTGAACATGCGCAACTTTCTGACGATCATTGCGGTGGTATTCATGAGTTCGACGCACGTCGTTCAGGCTCAACCGGTCACTGTCGATCCGGAGTCCGTCGTCCCCCTGCCGGACAAGTTCGATATCGAGCTGCCGGCGCCCGACGTGCCGCCCGAGGTTGCCCGCTTTCACGGCGCCTGGATCGGAACTTGGGGCGACGACAACAGGCATGTCCTCGTGGTCGAGCGCATAAGGCCCGACGGGCATGCGAACGTGGTTTTCGCGCACGCGGACTCGGCTTATTACAACATGTATCGCGAATGGTTTCGGGGCGAGGCGACGATCGCTGACGGCGTGCTTACCTTCCACGCTACTTTCACCGTCGCATCCGTGACGCTGCGATTTGTGTTCGACGGCCCCGACCGGTTGTACGAGACCGCGACCTACCGACCGGAGGGCGTCAGATCCGGAACACTGGTCCGCACCGATTTGGCGCGGCTATCTAAACACGATCTACCGATAGAATGGCCGGGGCCTGGCGAGCGCGTGTCCATTCCACACCTGACGGTCCGGACGCCGGATGGCGCACGGCCGATCATGCTCGAAGCAACGGTGTACCGGCCTGCCGGGTCTGGGCCAGTGCCGCTTGCGATCGTCAGCCACGGAGCCGACGCCGGCCGCAACCAGCTCAGGACGTGGTCAGCCTTGACCGAAGCGCATTGGCTTCGCGACAGGGGATTTGCCGTGCTGGTGTTGATGCGCCGCGGACGCGGCAAGTCCGAGGGAATCAATGGCGAGGAAAACTTCGGGCGTGACCACGAGGGCAGCCTCGTCGATCTTTCGGCAGGGATCGCGGAGGCTGTCGAGGATCTCGCATCGGCAATTGCCTATGGCCGCAAACTGCCCAACGTACGGCCGGGTCCCGTGCTGCTCGTCGGCCAGTCGCGTGGCGGATATCTCGCCCTCCACTATGCCGGTCTCAAACCCGGCGAGGTCATGGGCGTGGTGAGCTTCTCCGGCGGCTGGTACCCGTATGCACCGGTCACCACGCCGGACTTCGCCAAGGCTGGCCGCGGCGCGACGAACAAGGTCCCGCAGCTTTGGCTTTATGCAGACAACGACCGCCTCTACGACGAGGCGATGATCCGCGGCTATTATCAAGCGTTCGTCGCAGCCGGCGGCAGCGCGCGCTTCGAGTTGCTCCACGGTATTCCCGGCGACGGCCACTTACTGCGGCTTTATCCCGACCGGTGGCGGCCGATTGCCGACCAATTCCTGGCAACGCTCGAGCTGCAAAGGCGCTTCTAGCAACACGGGCTACGTTCCCACCGCGTCCGCCGGCCGCGTCTGGCGCAGCAGCTTTGCACAGGCAAAGCCGAGCACGATCATCACGGCTCCCGCGGTCAGCAAGGTCGGGGCCTTGCCGGCATGCTGGATGCCGAAACCATAGGCGATCGGGCCGACGGTTTGGCCCATGAAGAAGAAGAACGAATGCAGCGACAGCGCGGTCGCGCGGGCTTCTACCGACAATTCACTGGCGAACACCTGCAGGCAACCGTGGATCATGTAGAAGCCCCAGCCCATGAAGATCAGACTCAGAGCTTGGACCTTCGCGCCGGGACCCAAGGCGACGACGGCGAGTTGCAACCCCACCAGCGTTGCGCCTGATATCATCATCCCTTTGACGCCAAGCAGCGGCAGAAATCGCGAAACGCTCAGCGTGTAAAAAAGGCCTCCCACCGCGAAGCCTGCGATCACGAGGCCGGCGATCGACAAACTGGTTTCACCGAGTTCAAACAGAAACGACGCGATGAAGGGAAACAACCCCAGCACACAGCAGCCTTCGACAAACACCGCCACATAACAAAAAGCATTGGGGTTGGAGAAGATGGTGCGATAGCCCTGTTTAAGCGCCGCAAAGTCCGTTTTGGGAGGACGGGTCAACGCAGCGCCGCGAAACCCGGCGGCCACGGCGATCGAGGCCACAATGACCAAAACGCCAAGTACGGCAAGAACGCCGCGCCAGCCAAGAAGATCACCGATCAGCCCGGAGACCGAGGCCCCCAACAGATTTCCGGTCATGGAGCCCATCAGCGTGCGTCCGATGGCGATCTGGCGTTTTTCAGGTCCGACCAGATCGCTGGTAAGACTGAGCGCAACTGGAAATACGCCGCCTGAGCCGATCCCGGCGAGAATCCGCGACGCGAACAGCAGCCAGAACGACGTCGCCATCGCGCCGAGGATGTTGGCAATGCCCAGCAGCACCAGGCACACGATCATCAGCCGCGCCTTGCCGAACAGATCGGCCGCCGCGCCGAGCACCGGCTGTATGATCGCAAAGGTGAAGGCGAAGACGGCGGCGAAACTGGCGGCAGACGCGATGCTGACGCTGAAATCGTCAGCCACATGCGGCAACACCGGATCCAGCGCCCGCGCCGACAGGCTTGCAGCAAATGTCGCGAGCGTGATGATATTGAGCGCCGGGGGCAGGCGGCTCGATGAGGTCACAGCGAGGCGTTCTTGGCCAATGCGTCGAAATCCATCAGCCGCTTCACCAGCGCTTCGAACTCGCGCAGCGGCACCATGTTGGGCCCATCCGAGGGTGCACGATCGGGATCGGGATGGGTCTCGATGAACACGCCGGCGACGCCGACGGCCACCGCCGCGCGCGCCAGCACGGGCACGAATTCGCGCTGGCCCCCGGATGAGGTGCCCTTCCCGCCCGGCTGCTGCACCGAATGGGTGGCGTCGAAAATAACCGGCGCCCCCGTCGTCTGCGCCATGATCGGCAGCGCACGCATGTCGGAGACCAATGTATTGTAACCGAACGAGGCACCGCGTTCGGTCACCAGCACATTTGGATTGCCGCCGCCGGTGACCTTGGCCACGACGTTCGCCATTTCCCACGGCGCCAGGAACTGGCCCTTCTTGACGTTGACGACCTTGCCGGTCGCCGCGGCCGCCAGCAGCAGATCGGTCTGACGGCACAGGAAGGCCGGGATCTGCAACACGTCGACCGCCTGGGCGGCCTCGGCGCATTGCGAGGGCTCGTGCACGTCGGTCAGCACGGGCAGCCCGAGCGAGGAACGTATCTCGGCGAAAATCGGCAAGGCCTGCGGCAGGCCAATGCCGCGACCGGCCGCGCCCGAGGTGCGGTTCGCCTTGTCGAAGGAGGTCTTGTAGACGAGGCCAATTCCGAGGCGGCCCGCGATCTCCTTCAACGCGGTCGCCACTTCAAGGGCGTGCGCGCGACTCTCAAGGGCGCAAGGGCCGGCAATGATCGAAAGCGGCAAGCTATTGCCGAATTTGACCGGGCCAACCGAGACGACCGGGGCTGCATCGAGTTTCGCGTTCAAGGGATTTTCCTTACGTTGAGCGCGGACCATGCCGGTCCGCGCTTTCAGGATCAACCCCGTTTAACCCCTGAATATCAGGGTTGCGCCAGCGGCTATTTTACCGCGGAGAACGCCGTCGGCACCAGCAGCTGGCTGACGATGTTGTCGATGATTTGGCCGTCTTCCTCGCTCTTCGCGCGGCCGGCGATCCAGTCGGGATCGGACTGGAATGCGGTCCATTTCTTCTCGCGATCGGCGAGCGAATCCCAGGCGACGAAATAGGTCAGTTCCTGATTGGAGGTGCCAATCAGCGTGGTGTAGAAGCCGGCCTGCTTGATGCCGTGCTTGTCCCACAGTTTCAGCGTCAGCGTATCGAAGCGCTTCATCAGCGCCGGCAGGCGGCCCGGCAGACAACGGTAAACGCGCATTTCCATGATCATCGGCTTCACTCCTTCAATTATTGTTCTTGCAGTTCAAGGGAGGAGTTTGTCGCAACAATTGGCGCGTTCGTCAAAGGCGGAGGGTCGATCCTCATGGTGAGGAGGCGCGAAAGCGCCGTCTCGAACCATGCGGCCCGGCTGGTGCCATTCATCCTTCGAGACGACCGCTCCGCGGTCTCCTCAGGATGAGGTCTGGCAGCCACGAGAAGGACAAACTTTGTAGGGTGGGCAAAGGAGCGTAAGCGACGTGCCCACCATCGCTCAGCGAATGCGGTGCAAGATGGTGGGCACGCTTCGCTTTGCCCACCCTACGAAAAGTTACACCAGCCGCGACTGCGCCATCGCGGCCTGAATGAACGACGCGAACAGCGGGTGCGGCTCGAACGGGCGCGACTTCAGCTCGGGGTGAAATTGCACGCCGATGAACCAGGGATGATCCTCGTATTCGACGATCTCCGGCAGCACGCCATCGGGCGATAGCCCAGAGAAGCGCAGGCCGTGCTGTTCGAGCCGGTCTTTATACGCGGTGTTGACCTCATAGCGGTGGCGGTGACGCTCCGAAATCTCCGTGGCGCCGCCATAGACTTCCGACACCCGGCTGCCGCGTTTAAGTGCCGCCGGGTACGCGCCGAGCCGCATGGTGCCGCCGAGATCGCCGGCCTTCGACCGCTTCTCCAGCTCGTTGCCGCGCAGCCATTCGGTCATCAGGCCGACCAGCGGTTCTTTCGTGGGGCCGAACTCGGTGGAGTTGGCCTCCTCGATGCCGACGAGATTGCGTGCGGCCTCGATGACCGCCATCTGCATACCGAAGCAGATACCGAAATACGGCACGTCGCGGACGCGCGCGAACTGCGCCGCGCGGATCTTGCCTTCGGCCCCGCGCTGGCCAAAGCCGCCGGGCACCAGAATGCCGTTGACGTGCTCGAGGAACGGCGCCGGATCCTCGTTCTCGAACACTTCGCTTTCGATCCAGTCGAGATTGACCTTCACCTTGTTGGCGATGCCGCCATGGGACAGCGCCTCGATCAGCGATTTATAGGCGTCCTTCATGCCGGTGTACTTGCCGACGATGGCAATGGTCACCGCACCTTCGGGATTGCGCACGCGTTCGTTGATGACGTTCCAGCTCTGCAGCGCCGGCGGAATTTTTGGCGCGATGCCGAACGCGGCCAGCACCTCGTCGTCAAGACCTGCGGCGTGATACGCTTCCGGCACGGCGTAAATATTGTCGACGTCCCTCGCCTCGATCACGGCGCTTTCGCGCACGTTGCAGAACAGACCGAGCTTGCGCCGCTCTTCCTTGGGGATTTCGCGATCGGTGCGGCACAAAAGGATATCCGGCTGGATGCCGATCGAGCGCAGTTCCTTCACCGAGTGCTGGGTCGGCTTTGTCTTCAGTTCGCCGGCGCTTGGGATGAACGGCAGCAGCGTCAAATGAATATAGACGGCGTGATCGCGCGGCAGTTCGTTCTTGAGCTGGCGGATCGCTTCGAAGAACGGCAGGCCCTCGATGTCGCCGACGGTGCCGCCGATTTCCACCAGCACGAAATCATATTCATCATTGCCCGAGAGCACGAATTCCTTGATCGCGTTGGTGACGTGCGGAACCACCTGGATGGTCGCGCCGAGATAATCGCCGCGGCGTTCCTTGGTGATGATGTCCTGATAGATGCGCCCGGTGGTGATGTTGTCGGCCTTGGTGGCCGGACGCCCGGTGAAGCGCTCGTAATGGCCGAGATCGAGATCGGTCTCGGCGCCGTCGTCGGTCACGAACACTTCGCCGTGCTGATACGGCGACATCGTTCCGGGATCGAGGTTGAGATAGGGATCGAGCTTTCGGAGACGGACCTTGTACCCGCGAGCCTGCAGCAGGGCACCAAGTGCCGCCGAAGCCAGACCCTTTCCGAGCGAAGAAACCACGCCGCCGGTGATGAATATGTACCGCGCCATGGGACTCAACCTTTAAGGCCACAAACCCGATTCGCCAAAACGAATCGCATGCACGGGCAAACATTCTGCCGGGCTGTGGGTGACGTGAATTTTAAAGCGATATCAGCGCATTGATGGGAAGTTCTGATGCAGGACGGTAGAGGCCGTTCCTGCATAGCCACCCTGCTTTATTGCGAACGGGGGGCCTGCGGGCCCGCCGGTGCCTGCTGTTCATCCACCTTCTTGAGCGTATCGAGCACGCCGCCGGAGGTCGGCGGGGCGACCGGCGTCGCGCCACCCGGCTGCGACTGCGTCGTCGGCGCGCCCAGGATCGAGGCCGGCTTGCGGTCGACGCCGGCGAGCCAGGCCAGCGCCATGCTGGTCAGAAAGAAAATCCCTGCCAGAATCGCCGTCGTCCGCGTCAACAGATTGGCGGTGCCGCGGCTCGACATGAAGCCGGCGCCGCCGCCCATGCCGAGGCCGCCGCCTTCGGATTTCTGCAGCAGCACGGTGCCGATCAGCACCGAGACGATCATGAGGTGAATGACGATAATGACGGTCTGCATCTTAAAAACCTTCCGTCACAAGCTGACAGCGCCGGGCTTCGGCTGCACCAAGAGCTTGTGGGTTTTCCTGAAGTTGCGCGGTGTTACACGATCGGACCGGGCATTGTCACCCCCAACCGCAGCCCCGGAGATAATTGCCGCAGGCGTTCCGGCAAGGCTGTCCCCAGCTTTCGCCGGCGGTCGAATCCGGACTTGATGGCGCGGCTATTTCTCTTATAATAGACAAATGGATACTATAGTAGACGATCTCAGCGCCCGGCTCGCCCAGCGCCTGCGGCTTGAGCGCGACAGCCGCGACTGGTCGCTGGCCGACCTCGCCGAGCGCTCCGGGGTTTCCAAGGCCACCATCAGCAAGATCGAGCGCGCCGAGGTCAGCCCGACCGCAGTGGTGCTGGTGCGGCTCGCCAGCGCCTTCGACCTCACCCTCGCCGGCCTGATGCTGCGCGCCGAAGGCCAAGGCGAACGCCTTTCGCGGGCTGCGGACCAGCCGGTGTGGCGCGATCCCGAAACCGGCTATCTGCGCCGCCAAGTGTTCAACAGGCCCGATCATCCCGTCGAAATCATCAAGGTCGAGATGCCGGCGAAGCAGCGCGTGACGCTGCCCGCCTCGTCCTACGCCCACATCCGCCAGGTTCTCTGGGTGTTGTCGGGCGCGCTCGTCCTGATCGATGGCGGCGAACGCCACGAACTTCGTGCCGGCGACTGCCTCGGCTTCGGCCCACCCGCGGAAGTGACGTTTGCCAACGAGAGCGCTGCGCCCTGCGCTTACGTCGTTGCCCTTGCCCGGAGCTAGGCTTGCGATGTCGGAGATCGAGACCAGGCGTTCTCCGACCGGGCCGGTGAGCCCGGCAAGCTCCCCAACCGCCGGCCACAATCTCGGTCCGCCGCTCGACGAGCACACGCCGGAATGGGGCAACAACGGAATTGGAAACTACTTTTACTGGAAGGCGGCGCATCGCGCGGCCTGGAAAAACCCCTCGCCCGGCATCGTCGCGTTCCGCATCAAGAAAGCCGAGCGGCTGGGTCTCACCTACGAAGAATACACGCTGGAAATTCTCGAACGCGGCCGTCACCTGCAGGTCGAGGACGTCGAACGGATTGCAGAGGTCAAGCGGGCGCGTGGCGAGCACGCCGTCAATCACCGAAAGTAAACCTCGCGGAAATTTATCCTGATGTCGAATATTGAGATCAAAGCCTTGAGCCCGTCGCCCGAAATTCGCGCGATGCTCAGCGAAATCCTGATCGAAACCGTGGCGAACGGCGGCTCGGTCAGCTTCATGCATCCGCTGTCACAGCAGGCGGCGGAGGCGTTCTGGTCGAACTCGCTCGGCGCGGCGGACCGCGGCGAGCGGATTATTCTCGGCGCCTTTGACGGCGTCAGGCTAATCGGGACCGTCACGCTGTTGCTCGATCTTCCGCCGAACCAGCCGCACCGCGCCGAGATCGCGAAGATGATGACGCGCGTCAGTCACCGCCACCGCGGGATCGCCACGGCGCTACTGCGCGAGGCCGAGCGCATCGCGATCGAGCGCGGGCGCTGGCTATTGGTCCTCGATACCGCCGAGGACGAGGGCGCGGCCGGCCTGTACGAGCGGATGGGATTCAAGCTGAGCGGATTGATTCCGGACTACGCACTCAAGCCGCATGGCGGCCTCACCGGCACGCTGATCTACTGGAAGCGGCTCCAGGACGCAGTGCCGGCATAAGCTGCCCGGTCACACAGCCAGCCTCACCTGAATGGTGCAAGCTTTGGCAGCACGATGCGTGTAAGTCGCCGCCGGTCGACCGTCCGGATAGGTAATTCAGGGCGTCGCATCACAGGCTGCTGACACCATACTGTCAGCAGGACTGACTTAAGGACGCGTCGGGATCCGCTAATCCATCGCGCGTCGGCGCGTCCTCGATTCTGGACCTGCCTTCCAATCACCGAAGTCGACGGCCGGCATGCACCAACGTACATCTCCCGGGGCGGAAGGGCGAATAGTCCCAATCACATCTGCCCTTGGCCTCGGCATATTTCTGATGCTGTTTGACGTGACCGCAGTCGTGGTCGCCATGCCCGACCTTGCAAAGGACCTCGGCTTCGCCGTCGCCGGCGCCGCTTGGGTCATCGACGCGTACAGCCTTGCCTTCACGGGCGCTCTCCTTGCTTCCGGGGCGCTCGCAGCGTGGTTCGGCTGGCGTTGGATCTTCTACGCCAATATCCCCATTTGCCTTTTGCTGGCCCTCGCCGTGCCGCGATGGGTTGCCGAGGCGAATCATCCGGACGGGCCACCGCTCGACCCTGTGGGTGTCGCGTTGCTGACGATATCGCTGGGCTTGGCGATCGATGCACTGCTCAGGCGAGACGGTTCATTGCCAGCTCGCGCAACCTGTCTCGCCGGCGGCGCAATGGCGGCGCTCGTGTTCGTTTTGCAGCAAAGGCACCGTTCGCGCCCCGTGCTCGATCCCCGGGTATTCGCGACACCAGCAATGGCCGGGGTCGGCGCGTTGCTCACGGCCATCCAGTTTGGCTACTGGGCCGTGCTTGTCTACTTACCCCTGTTCCTGAGCGCCGGGCTCCTCGTAAGCATGGAGGTGGCAGGTGTAGCGCTGCTTGCGGCAACGTTGCCGATGCTGGTGGTACCACTGATCGGCGGCCGCTTTGTTACGCAATGGGGATGGAGGCGCTTCTTCGTCGTTGCGTTCGGCATTATCGCCTCCGGAGACGCATTGCTTGCGTTAGCTGCCGTCTCCAGCAGCCCGGCAATACGTCTTGCCGCAACCATCACCGGAATGCTCACAATCGGCATCGGCGCCGCCTTGGCGAATCCGCAAATGTCGAGCGTGGTTCTGGCGCTCGCACCGCCCACGCAAACCGGCATGGCCTCGGCCGTGACGTTGATCGTGCGTCAAGCCGGCTTTGCCATCAGCATTGCGGCGTTGGGAGCAACGCTCACGACGACCGACATGGCAACGGCGTTGCGGCACCATTCACCCTGGCGACACTATCCGCCTTGGTCGCCATCGTCGCCGCGTTCATTTTGCTTCCGGCGAGGTCTGCCCAACAAGACCTTGCTCAAAAAGATCTGGCAGGTTGAGCATTCCGGGTTTCGCTGGGAAACGCGCGACGGCCTAACACCCCGCTGCGATCGCGAGGAAATCGGCTGCTTTCAGGCTGGCGCCGCCGACCAGTGCGCCGTTGACATCAGTGACCCCCATCAGTTCCGCCGCATTGGAGGGTTTCACCGATCCGCCGTAGAGAATCCGGACCCTGCTACCTTCCGCCTTAAATCGGCTGGTGAGAACCCCGCGGATAAAGCGGTGAACTTGCTCGACATCTGCAGGCGTCGGCGTCAGCCCGGTACCGATCGCCCAAACCGGCTCATAGGCCACCACCAGATTGGCTGCCGTAGATCCATCCGGCAACGAACCCGCGAGCTGTCCGCCGCAGATATCCAGCGTCTGGCCGGCATCGCGTTGCTTCTGGGTCTCGCCGATGCAGACGATCGCCACCAGGCCCGCCCGCCAGCTGGCTTCCGCCTTTTGCCGGACCAGCGCGTCGGTTTCGCCATGGTCGGCGCGGCGCTCGGAATGCCCGACGATAATGGCGCTGGCGCCGGCATCCGCCAGCATTTCCGCCGAGAGATCGCCGGTATGGGCGCCCGAAGCCTTGGGGTGGCAATCCTGGGCCCCGACGGCGAGTTTTGAGCCGAGCGCCTTGTCGGCGAAACCGGCGATCAGGGTCGCCGGGGGGCAAACCAGCAGGTCGGCCTTGCCGGCCAATGTACCTGCCCCCGCAATCATTGCCTCGAATTCACCCAAGGCGGATTTCAGGCCGTTCATTTTCCAGTTGCCGGCGATCAGCGGCCGGATGGCGTCGGTCATGTCAATTATCCCGCAAATGTCAGCGTTATAGATGCGCTAGCAGAGGGACGCCGCCAGTTCCAGACACCCGCAAGCCGTTAACCGCTTCAAATGGCCCACTCTGCCGAGGTTGCGAGGGGGGCGCTGCCACTTTATGATGCTTTTTCAACTCGGTGACGCCCTGTTGCGGAAGTCGATCCTGAACGGATTCGAATTTTCGCCGGGCACGACCCGGTTCCCCCTCTCCTGCAAAAACAAGTTGGACCTATGCTTCGAGGAATTCGGAAAGCCTCATCAAACTGGCTCGGCAAGGCCGTGATGGCCGTTGTGATGGGCGTCTTGATTGTCAGTTTCGCAGTCTGGGGCATTGCCGACATCTTCAAGGGGTTCGGCCAGTCGTCGCTCGCCAAGATCGGCAAGACCGAGATTTCAACCGAGCAATTCCGCCAGATCTATACCGAGAGGCTGCAGCAGCTCGGCCGCAGTTTCGGCCGTCCGCTGACCTCGGAACAGGCCCGCGCCTTCGGGCTCGACCGGCAGGTGCTGCAACAGACCATCGCCGATGCGGCGCTGGATGAGGAAGCGCGGCGCATGGGGCTCGCCCAGTCCCAGGAAGAAACCATGCGATTGATCTACGGCGATCCCAATTTCAAGGGATTGGGCGGCAATTTCGACCCGGCACGCTTCCAGGCCACGATCCGCCAGTTCGGCTACACCGAGCAACGCTATCTCGCCGAACAGCGGCGCCTCGGGCTGCGGCGCCAGATCGCCGCCACCGTCTCGGCCGGGGTGGAGCCGCCGAAGGTCCTGATCGACGCCATGACCCGATTCCAGAACGAGCAGCGCTCGATGGAGTACGTCAAACTCGACGCCGCGCAGGCCGGCACCATCGATCCCCCCTCGCCCGAGGCGCTGGCCGCCTATTTCGACGACCGCAAGACCCAGTTCCGCGCACCCGAATATCGCAAGCTGTCGTTTGTCGTGATCAGCCCCGAAGAGATCGGCAAGTGGATCGAGGTCACCGACGAGGATGCGAAGAAGATATTCGAACAAAACCGCGACCGGCTCGGCACGCCGGAGAAGCGCGAAGTGTCGCAGATGGTGTTTCCCAACGAAGGCGAAGCGCAGGCCGCGCGCGCCCGCATCACCTCGGGCACGTCGTTCGACGACATCGCCAAGGAGCGCAATCTCAATCTGGCCGACGTCGACCTCGGCATGATCACCAAGAGCGCGATCATCGATCCGGCGATCGCGGATGCGGCGTTCTCGCTGCCGTCGGGCGAAGTCAGCCAGCCCGTGCAGGGGCGGTTTGGCGTGGCGCTGGTCAAGATCGGCAAGATCGAGGCGGGCTCGATGCCGACGTTTGAAAGCGTCGCGGCCCAGGTGAAGAAGGAACTCGCAACCGAACGCGCGCGCGCCAAGGTCAGCGAAATCCAGAACAAGATGGAAGACGAGCGCTCCGGCGGCGCCAATGTGGTGGAGGCATCGCAGAAGCTTGGCCTGACCGCCGTCACGATCGACGCCGTCGACCGCTCCGGCCGCAAGCCGGACGGCCAGCCGGTTGCCAATATTCCGCGCGGCCTTGACGTGGTCTCGCAGGCCTTCAACAGCGATGTCGGCGTCGATAACGAACCGATCCAGTTTGCCGGCGGCTATGTCTGGTACGATGTGCTCGGCATCACGCCCTCGCGCGAGCGCCCGCTCGACGAGGTGCGCAGCCAGGTCGAGGCGAAATGGCGCGAAGACCAGGTTTCGAGCAAGCTGCGGGCGAAGGCGACCGAGATGGTGCAGAAGGTCGAGCAAGGCGGCAGCCTCGCCACGGAGGCGGCTGCCGTCGGAGCGAAGGTCGAGACCGCGACCGGCTTCCGCCGCGACGCCTCGCTTTCAGATGTCCCCTCGGCCGCCGTCGCGGCCGCGTTCCGGACGCCCAAGGACGGCGTCGGGCAGACGCCGGGCACCGGTGGCAGCGAGTGGATCGTGTACCGGGTTACCGATGTGACCGTGCCGCCGGTCGACGCCGCCTCCGATGAGCTGAAGAAACTGAAGGACACCCTGCAGCGCGGCCTGGCCGACGAACAGGTCGCGCAGTACGTGACGAAGATCGAATCCGAGATCGGCACCACCATCAACCAGGCCGCCTTCGCGCAGGTGACGGGCGCTAACAACTGAGCATGATCGGCCGGCAGCGCCGGCCATGCTTCGAGACGACACCCAATCCTGAAAGCCCACGCGATGGACGATCTCAAATCTATCATCGGAAAAGTCGCCACCGGCGCCACGCTGTCGCGCGAGGAGGCGGCCTCCGCCTTCGACAGCATGATGTCCGGCGAAGCCACGCCCTCGCAGATGGGCGGGCTGTTGATGGCGCTGCGGGTCCGCGGCGAAACCGTCGACGAGATCACCGGCGCGGTGTCGGCGATGCGCGGCAAGATGCTGCGGGTCAATGCGCCCGCAGACGCCATCGACGTGGTCGGCACCGGCGGCGATGGTTCCGGTTCGGTCAACGTCTCGACCTGCGCTTCCTTCATCGTGGCGGGCGCCGGCGTGCCCGTCGCCAAGCATGGCAACCGCGCCCTGTCGTCGCGCTCCGGGGCTGCCGACGTACTGGCTTCCCTTGGCGTCAAGATCGACCTCACGCCCGATCAGGTCGGGCGCTGCGTGGCCGAGGCCGGGATCGGCTTCATGTTTGCACCCGCGCATCATCCGGCCATGAAAAACGTCGGCCCGACCCGGGTCGAGCTCGCTACCCGCACCATCTTCAATTTGCTCGGGCCGCTCTCCAATCCGGCCGGCGTCAAGCGCCAGATGGTCGGCGTGTTCTCCAGGCACTGGGTGCAGCCGTTGGCGCAGGTGCTGAAAAATCTCGGCTCCGAATCCGTCTGGGTGGTGCACGGCTCCGACGGGCTCGATGAGATCACCCTCACCGGGCCAAGTTTCGTTGCCAGCCTCGACGACGGCAAGATCACCACGTTCGAGGTGACGCCGGAGGATGCAGGTCTCACGTGTTGCAATGGCGACGCGCTCAGGGGTGGCGATGCCGACGCCAACGCGGTGGCGCTCTCGAGCGTGCTCAACGGCAAGCCCAGCCCCTATCGCGACGTCGCTCTGTTGAACGCCGCGGCGGCGTTGATCGTGGCCGGCCGCGCCAAGGACTTGAAGGAAGGTGTCGCGATCGGCGCGAAATCGCTCGACAGCGGCGCGGCGGCGGCCCGGCTGAAACAACTGATCGCGGTTTCGCGCGGCTGACCGCAGGAGCGCCAGAGATGTCCGATATCCTGACCAAGATCGAGGCCTACAAGCGCGAGGAAATCGCCGCGGCCAAGCGGGCGCATCCGCTGTCCGAGGTCGAAGCCCGCGCCAAGGCAGCCTCGCCGCCGCGTGGTTTTCTGCGCGCGATCCGGGACAAGCTTTCGCGCGGCGACTATGCGCTGATCGCCGAGGTGAAGAAGGCCTCGCCGTCGAAGGGGCTCATTCGCGCCGATTTCGATCCGCCGGCGCTGGCCAAGGCCTATGAGGCCGGCGGCGCGGCGTGCCTCTCCGTATTGACGGATACCCCCTCCTTCCAGGGTCATCTCGACTTCATGGTGGCGGCGCGCGCGGCCGTCAATCTGCCGGTGCTGCGCAAGGACTTTTTGTTCGACACCTATCAGGTGGTGGAAGCCCGCGCTCATGGCGCCGACTGCATCCTGATCATCATGGACGCGCTCGACGACGCCACCGCCAGCGATCTCGAGGACGCGGCGATCGCGCTCGGCATGGACGTGCTGATCGAAATCCACGACCGCACCGAACTCGATCGCGCGCTGAAACTTCGCTCGCCGATGATCGGCGTCAACAATCGCAATCTGCGGACCTTCGAGACCACGCTGGCGACCAGCGAGGCGCTGGCGCCGCTGATCCCGCGCGACCGCCTGATGGTCGGCGAAAGCGGCATCTTTACGCCTGCGGACCTCGCCCGCCTCGAGCGCGTCGGCATGTCGACCTTCCTGGTCGGCGAAAGCCTGATGCGGCAGGCCGATGTGACCGCGGCAACCCGCGCTTTGCTGGCGCGCACCGATAACCCGCGCGCCACCGGGACCCGCTAGCAGATGGCCGACAAGACCTCGAAACACAAGGCGTCCAACGACAAGGCTTCCAAAGGCGGCTCCGCCCTCACCCATATCGATGCGTCGGGCGAAGCGCGGATGGTCGACGTCTCGGCCAAGACCGCGACCGAGCGTACCGCCGTCGCCGAAGGGCGCGTCGTCATGGGCAAGGCGACGTTTGAGCTGATCGTCTCCGGCAATGCCAAAAAGGGCGACGTGCTGGGCGCCGCCCGCATCGCCGGCATCATGGCCGCCAAGCGCACCTCGGAACTGATCCCGCTGTGCCACCCGCTGGCGCTGTCCAAGGTGAGACTCGACATCACGCCCGACAGAAAACTGCCCGGCTGCATCGTCCGCGCCACCGTCAAGGTCACCGGCCCCACGGGGGTCGAGATGGAAGCGCTGACGGCGGTGTCGGTCGCGTGCCTCACGATCTACGACATGATCAAGGCGGTCGAGCGCGGCGTTCGCATCGAAGGCATCCACCTCGTCGAGAAGATCGGCGGCAAATCCGGGCATTATCGCGCAGGACGATGAGCTGATCGGCCTCGCTATTGTCACGGGTGTGTGACCGTCGCAGCGAGGAATTCGCCCCGGGCTCGTGGGGTTGTCTCCTTCAGGACCTTCACGAGGAGGAATCCGATGTCGAGATACAGGTTTTTAGGCGCCGCGGCTGCGTTGGCGGTGATGACGGCACCTGCAACGGCCCAGCAGGTCATGGGCGAACCCGGCTATTGCGCGTTCTACTATCCAAACGCCAATTGCCAGAACAAGGGCCCGGGCAATCCCTATACCGGTGACTCCTGGCTGCGCCTCAACCAGGGCGGCTCCATGGTAGGCAGCCCTCAACCGGACCGCATCGTGAAAAAGCGTACGCATCGATCCCTGACATCCATGCAGTGACGGCGACGCCCGCTGTTGCGAATCCCCCAGCTCCCGCGACATCTGCTGTCGACCGGCGGACTGCCGCCTGATCCGCGGATTTTTTTCCGCGACCAAACCAAGCCGGTTCCATCGTCAAACGGCAGCCCCCCCCGTGGTTGCCGGCGGACCCCTCCGCCACCGCCTAATATTTCGTTAACCAGACTTCCTAACGTCAATTCCATCTCGGCGCGATATCGAAGCTACGGGCCGGGAGCTGAGAGAACTCCGCTTCCGGAAGTTCATTTCTCGGCAGCGATCGCGTTCCATGGCTTCGACCGGCACCACTTCGTTCAGGATTGCCTCCGCCTTTCGCGGCGGCCCGATCCGCTGGCTGATCGTGGGCGGCACGCTGCTGATCGTTGCGATCGCCATCGGCGCGACCGTCATGGCCGGCAATTTCCGCGAACGTGCGCTGCGCAACAGCGAACGCGAGCTGGAAAACACCGTGCTGCTGCTCGCCCGCCATTTCGACCAGCAACTCGAAGACTTCCAGGTCGTGCAGAAGGACCTGATCGCGTTCATGCGCTCCAGCGGGATTGCGACCGCGGAAAGCTACAAGCGCCGGATGTCCGGTCACGACATCCATCTGATGCTGAAATCCAAGATCGAGGCGCTGTCCTACGTCGGCGGCCTCAACATCTTCGACGCCGAAGGCAATTTGATCAACGCATCCGCCACCTGGCCGGCGCCACCGGTCAACGCGGCGGACCGCGCCTACTTCAAGACCTTCAGATCCAGCCCGCAATCGCCGGAGATGCTGGTCGAGCCGGTCTATAGCCGCCTCACCGGCGTCTGGACCACGGTAATCGCGCGCAAGGTCACCGGACCGAGAGGCGAATTCCTCGGCGTCATCGGTCGCGGCATCGAGCCCATCAACTTCGAAAGATTCTTCGCAACCGTGGCGCTCGGCCCGGGTGCCTCGATCGCCATGCTCCACAGCGACGGCACGCTGCTTGCCCGTTACCCGCATGTGGCTGACATGATCGGCCAGAACTTGAAGACCGGCCCGGCCGCCCAGCGGCAGATGTTCGAGCTGGCCCGCAGCACCTCGCGCCTCACCAGTCGGATCGACGGCGAGGACCGGCTGATCTCGTCCCGCGCGCTGACGAATTTCCCAGTCGTCATCGTCGCCACGACCACGACATCGGCCGCACTCGCGGACTGGCGCGAGCAGATCGGGATCCTGATCACGATCGCCGGACTTTCGGTGCTGGCGATCGCGGTCCTGCTGTTTCTCGTCGTCCGCAAGCTTTCGCATCAGCACCGCGCGTCCAAGCAACGGCTGTCGCTGGAAAAGCAACGCCTCGACACCGCCGTCAACAACATGACGCAAGGCCTCTTGCTGTTCGATGCGACGCAACATCTCGTCATCTGCAACAAGCGCTATCTCGAGATGTACGGCCTCTCGGCCGATATCGTGAAGCCGGGCTGCAGCTTCCGCGAGGTAATCGCCCACCGCAAGGACACCGGCTCGTTCGTCGGTGACATCGACCATTACGTCGAGGTGGTGATGCGCGACATCGCGCATCGGAACGCGATGGTCATATCGACACCCGACGGACGCTCGATCCAGATCGTCAACGAGCCGGTGCCGGACGGCGGATGGCTGGCGACCCATGAAGATATCACCGAGCGCCGGCGCGCCGAGGAACGCATCACCCACCTCGCCCATTACGACGCGCTGACCGAGCTGCCGAACCGCACCTTGTTCCACGAGCGGCTCAAGCGCGAATTGGTTCACGTCACGCCGGACCGGCAACTGGCGGTGCTCTATATCGACATCGACGAATTCAAGAGCGTCAACGACTCGCTCGGCCACATGATCGGCGACGAGCTGCTGAAATCGGTCGCCGCCAGCCTCGCTGGCTGCGCGCGCAAAACCGATTTCGTGGCCCGGCTCGGCGGCGACGAGTTCGCCATCATTCAGACCGGGATCGACGATATCGATGACGTGATGATGCTCGTCAGCCGCATCTTCCAGGCGATCCGCTCGCCCTATCAGTGCCTCGGCCATCAGGTGACCACCGACGCCAGTATCGGCATCGCGCTGGCGCCGCGTGACGGTTCCGATATCGACCGGATCCTGAAAAACGCGGATCTGGCGATGTACGCGGCCAAGGCCGCCGGCCGCCGCACCTATCGCTTCTTCGAAACCGACATGGAGGCCGAGGTCCGCGCCCGCCGCAGCCTGGAAATGGACCTGCGCCAGGCGCTCATTCACGGCGGCTTCGAGGTCTACTACCAGCCCTGTCTCGGCCTGCAGACCAACGCAATCACCGGCTGCGAGGCGCTGGTGCGTTGGCGCCATCCGCAGCGCGGCATGATTTCGCCCGCCGAGTTCATCCCGCTTGCCGAGGACACCGGCCTGATCAACCAACTCGGCGAGTGGGTGCTGACATCAGCCTGCAAGGAAGCCGTGAGCTGGCCCGGCAATGTCAGGCTCGCGGTCAACGTCTCGCCGGTTCAATTCAGGAGCGGCACGCTGGCGCTGAAGGTGATGGCGGCGCTGGCCGCATCCGGCCTCGCCGCCGACCGGCTGGAGCTCGAGATCACCGAGGCCGTGCTGATCCGCGACGACGAGGCGGCGCTCGCCGTTCTGCACGACCTCCGCGCCATCGGCGTTCGCATTGCGCTCGACGATTTCGGCACCGGCTATTCCTCGCTGAGCTATCTGCAGCGTTTTCCGTTCGACAAGATCAAGATCGACCGCTGCTTCATCACCGACATCGCCGAGCCGGAAGGCTCGTCCAGCATCGTGCAGGCGGTGGTGACCATCGCCGCCGACCGCCGCATGACGACGACCGCCGAAGGCGTCGAGACCGAGCAGCAACGCGATCTCCTGCGCGAACTCGGCTGTTCGGAAATGCAGGGCTATTTGTTCAGCCCGCCGAAGCCGGCGGCCGATATCAGGCCGCTGCTGTTTGCGGATCGGCCGGGCCCCGACGCGGTACAGCCGAGCCGGCGCAAGCCGGTGGCGCGGACGGCGTGAAGTGCAGGGCGCATGTCGGGGTCGCTTTGCAAGCTCTCTCCACGCAAACCATTCTCGGTCCAAGAGACAGATTTCTGATCACGATCATCCGAATACTCGACAAACCTCTTGTAGACCCAGCGCCCCCCACGGTTGCGCCGCCATACCATGCCCCAAACGAGCCGACCGGTAATCGATCGCCTCGGAATGATTATCCGCCAGAGATGCCAGGCATCGAACCACGCCTGTCCCAGACCCGAACGGACGGCAGAATGAGTATCGCTGCTGTTGGTCATTAGCGATCCGCGATATTCGAAGATGCTGAACCGGGCGTCGCGCCAACGGGCATGGCAGGCAGCGGCGAAAAGCCGCCGCCTGCCATTTGAGTTGCCTAGCCGTTTGCGAGCGGCACGGCGACGTAACGGGACGCGTCGCCCGAGCGAAGCCGCATCAGCACGCTGCTCTTCTTGTCGGCGCGCGCAGCTTCAAGCGCGTCGCCAACGTCGCCGGGCTTCGCGACGTTCTTTCCGGCAACCTCCAGAATAACGTCGCCCTTCTTTACCCCGCGATCGGCAGCCGCACTTTTCGGTTCGACCTTCGTGATGACGACGCCTTCCTTAGCCGCGCCGTCTGCCTTGTCCGCCGGAGCAAGCGTGAGGCCGAGGTGCGGAACGTCGGTACCCTTGCTCGAGCCTTTGCCCTCGCCTTCACTATCGGCCTTGGCTTGCCGATCATTCGGCAACTGGCCAAGGGTCAGGCTGACGACCTTGCTCTTGCCATTGCGCAGAACGTCCAGCTTGACCGTACTGCCAGGTGCAAAGCCGCCGATGATGCGGGCGAGTTCGCGGGCATCCTTGACCGACTGGCTATTTACCGCAGTGATGACGTCGCCCGCCTCGACGCCGGCTTTTGCTGCAGGTCCGTCCTTCTGCGGGTCAGCTACCAACGCACCCTGCGCTTGCTTCAAGCCCATGCCGTCGGCGATATCCTGAGTTACCGGCTGAACCTGAACACCGATCCAGCCGCGGCTGACGTTACCCTTGTCCTTCAGCTGAGCGACCACGTTCTTGACTGTCGTTGCCGGGATCGAAAATGCGATACCGACGCTGCCGCCGGATGGCGAATAGATCGCGGTGTTAACGCCGACGACCTCACCCTGCATGTTGAAGGCCGGGCCACCCGAATTGCCCTTGTTGACGGGCGCGTCGATCTGGATGAAATCGTCGTAAGGGCCGTTTCCGATGTCACGGCCGCTGGCCGAAACGATTCCGGCGGTTACGGTGCCACCGAGGCCAAACGGGTTGCCGACTGCAAGCACCCAATCGCCAATCCTGGCCTTGCCGGCCGAAAGCTTCGCAAACGCAAAATCCGAGCCGCCCTCGACCTTGATCAAGGCAAGGTCCGTCCGGGGGTCTGTCCCGACGACCTTCGCGGTGTAGGTCTTTCCGGCGTCCGTCGTTACCTCGACCTTGTCGGCTCCCTCAACGACATGGTTGTTGGTCACCGCGTACCCATCGGATGAAATGAAGAATCCGGAGCCCTGCCCCATCGTGCCGTGCCGGCCGTTACGTCCGGGATTTTCGCCGTTCGGGCCGCCGAACTCACGAAAGAAGCGCTCCATGGGCGAGCCCTGCTCGTCAGAATCGTCCTTGTTGCTGACGTCAGCGACCTTGTCCTTCATCGTGACCTTGACCGAGATCACCGACGGCTTCACCCGCTCCACCACATCGGCAAAGCCAAAGGGCTGCTGGGTGGCGCCCGATGCGGCGTTAGCAGCCTCGGCATGGGCCGCACTGCCAAAGACATCAATGCGATCGGGCGACGCGCTGAAGCCATACATCGCAAGCCCGGTCACGACCGATGCCATCAATGCCACTTTTCGTGCCGAGAACAGGGAACGCTTCCGCTGCCCGTGAGAAACAAGGTTACGTTGGTCCATCACAAAAAATCTCCAGGATGATGATTGAGCGCAAAGCCGCACGTCGCCGTAGATGGGGTTTCCCGCATTACACGATGCTGGCTTGGGAATTAATGTTTGGAAATGAACTTCCGAAATCGCCTAGCAGCCGGTGTAAAGTTTTTCGAGCGACGTTGTTATCGTCATTGCCAGCCACTCCATTCCTCGCTGAGAAGGAAGAACGGATTGCTTCCTTTCGCTCTTCGATCTATGGCGGACAAATCGTCGCTTGCGCTCCCTTGCGCAAACGCTTCGCGTTTGTTGCAGGCAGTGACGCGGAGAGTTCTTCGATTCAATCTTCAACCAGCCGAGAGGATATGCGTCCGCATTCCGCGATGGGAAAGCCCGGGACGCTTAAACGACGAGGCGGCGGATTACGCCTTCGGCTAATCCGTCCTGCGGTCGTGTCACTGTAACTCGTAGTTCAATTGTGAAATGGCACACAGACAAGAGTCGTTCGATCTGGTTGTGTTAGTTTGGTTGGTTGCCCTCGGTCGGCTTGGCCGGGAGCGTGTCACGCGGTCTCTAGAGCGGTTGTGCCATCAAGCACGCAACTCTGTTACGGGCCGTCCGTTTTCGTTTAAGGAGAATCGTCATGCGCGGTTTCAATCGCACGGCCACTGTGATGTGCGCCTCCCTTATTCTCGATTCCACCTTGAGCGGGTGAACCAAAGGTTTCGCGTGCGCTGAATAACCGCGTACAGGGATTTTCTGGGCCCCGCCGGCGACGGACGGGGCTTTTCCATTTCTTTTTTCTGCCCAGTGCTGACCGGCGGTGCCCCTGTGAAGAAGGACAGGGGTCATGTGGTACTTTTGGCCCGATTTAGCATTTGATCTTGTCAAGGGGCTGGTAGCCGGAGGTGCTTCTCTGGCGCTTCAAGCGGTCGCCCCTGCGACGCTTCGCGCCTTGAGGCGGTTTAGAGCACGTTGGTCCGCTCGGAAATCGGCAGGAAAGGCAGGCCGCAGCACCTCAGCAAGTGGCCCGCATGAGCCCCGCGATAAGCGGGGATAAACCAAAAGCCCGGATGTCGCTTCCGCCTTCGCTCCTTGAGCTACCGGCGGACAAGTCGCCCATCCGGGCTAAGCTTGCTAGAGCCGCGACTTCAGCGGCACCCGAAACGTCCGGAATCCCTCAAGCTCGGGAAACAGGTTGGCTACTTCGCGCGAGGCAAGCACGACGGCGGCCGGGACTTCGCCGCTGATCAGCCGGTCGATCGCGCTGGCTTTGACTTCGCTGAACTGGACTTCGGCGGCTCCCGCGGCCATCAGCGCGGCGCTGATGCGTCCGCTCGATGCGGATTGTTTCTCGGTGATCGCGATGCTCTTGTTGTTCAGGTCGGACAACGAATTGATCTCGGGGCGCGTCAGCACGAGCGCGACCAGATTGTCCTGATCATCGGGCGATGCGGCTGCGGTCTTTCCGATCTCCCTGGCCTTGTCGGACGCCTTGCCGGGAGCGGGCGCGGCCGGCGCGGCGGCAATATCGAGCGTCGCCGGCGGCGGTAGGGCGACCTCGGACTTCGGATCGGGCTTGACGTCGGATGTGGGTGCCTCGCCGGGCTGCGACGCGATGGCGGCTGCCTGCACCGGCTCCGGCTGGCCGGAGCTTTCCACCTTGGGCTCCGGCTTTTGAACTGCGGCGACGGTCTCACCCGCGGCATTTTCAGGGGTAACGGCCGCCGTGGCCGCCGGCATATCCTTCGCCGGCGCGGCGGGTGCGGGTTTGGCAACGGCGATCTTCTTGCTATTCGACGCCTTGTTGCCGGGCACCTTGCCATTCGACGCCGCCTTGCCGGCGTGCGGCGCGGTGCGGGCAGCCGGCGCGGCATGTTTTGCCAAACGCGGGCGGACCACGGGTTCAACCCGTTCGATTTCCGCCTCGCCCGGTACCGCGACGCTGATCTCGCGTTCCTCGTGACGCCGGGCAGACAGCGCCCGGTAAGACCAGTCCATGTAGGACTGGCACGCGCGGTTGCACGGCTGCCCGTCGATATAGATGACGCCGGGAGAATCGAGCGGATTGGCTTGGGTTCCCGTCGAACAGAGAAACAACATCAGGGCCGGCAAAGTCCATTTTCTCGACATGACTACTCCATTCGAACGCGCATGGTGTGCGCCCCGAGCTACGATTGGATCGAGATGGAGTTTCAAAAAAGAGGTCTTGTTGCCGGATCGTTGCGCTCATCCGGGCTATGCTTGCTGCAGTTAGTTTGTTGAGGACAAAATGAAGACTTACGAAGCAATGGTATGGGAAGACAATTTGGAGAAACCGGACCGCCGCGTGACTTTAGCTGCGGAAAGCCTGGACGATGCCAAAAGACAGCTTGAAGAAAAATTTGGTAAGGGCCACGTGTTCAACTTGCATAACGAGGAGGACGCGAAAAAGCCGCGCTAGCCGCGCCTCCGTGTGAATTTACGACGCATCGGCATCCCGTTCCAGGATCGTTCTTGCAGAACCAAAATCCCGGATATCGCTCCGCTCGTCCGGGCTACGCGCGCTGCGCCAGTATCCGGAAGGCCTTGTGTCATGACGATGATCCAGCCATGGATTAACCGTCCGCAACGCCATGATATGGATGTATTCTCGACTTGGGCGTGTCGCCGTCGCCTGCAACAGGGGTCATCGCATGGATGAATTGTCGCGCCGCAAGTTGGTGACGGTCGCCGCGATCACCATGGCATCCACCGTTACGCTCGCAGGCGCCTCGCTTATGTCGACCGCCCGTGCCGCTGACTTTCCGACGCGCTCCATCACGCTGGTCGTGCCGTACCCGGCCGGCGGCGGCGTCGATGCGATGGCGCGCGTGGTAGCGCAAAAGCTGTCGGACGCTTTCCGCCAGACCGTGACCGTCGACAATCGCGGCGGTGGCGGGGGCACCATCGGCACCCGCGCGGTCGCGCGCGCCGCGCCGGACGGCTACACGCTGCTGCTCGGCCACACCGGGACGCTGTCGATCAACCCAAGCCTCTACACCAGGCTCGACATGGATCCGCGCAAGGATTTCGCGCCGATCGGCCTCGTCGCCTCGATGCCGGTGGCCCTGCTCGCCCATCCGTCGTTTCCTGCGAAGACGGTCGCCGAATTGATCGCGCTTGCGCGCAAGGCACCGGGAACACTCAATATCGGCACGTCGCCGGTCGGCACCGGCGGTTACATGTGCGCCGAACTGTTCAAGGCCGAGGCCGGGATTGATATCGCGATCATCCCCTACAAGGGCACGGCACCGGTCATGAACGATCTGCTCGGCGGCCACGTGCTGGTCGCGTTCGGCGTGCTGCCGCCGGCACTGGGCAATATCGCGGCCGGCCAACTGCGCGCCATCGCCGTCACCAGCAAGACGCGCTTCTCGCTATTGCCGGACGTGGCGACTTTCGACGAGTCGGGACTGCCCGGCTTCGAAGCCGTGTTGCATTACGGGCTGCTTGCGCCGCACGGCACGCCACCTGAGATCATCGACATCCTCAGCGCCGAGCTGCGCAAACTCAACGACGATCCGGAGGTGCAGAAACGCATTCGTCTCGAAGGCGGCGATCCCCTCAGCTCGACGCCGGCCGAATATGCCGACGACATCGATCGGGAAGAAAAGAAGTGGAGCAAGCTCGTCCATCAGCTCGGGCTGAAGGTGGAATAGCGCCGGGTCTCCAACGCGCCACTGGTTCAGGCTTTGCCGATGGCGCGTCAAATTTCGCATTACGGTGTGTATGCACTCTAGTTCGGCACCGCCCGCTTCGCCATCGTCGGCGCGTTCGCGTTCACTGTCACGCCGCGCAGCAGGTTGAACGCCGCGTTCAGCGCCTTGTCGTCCTTCTCGTTCGGCGGGACCCAGGCTTGCGAGCCGGCCTGCTCGGCGCCGTCGGCTGCAAGGTGGCCGCGCATCGAGGATTCGCCCTTGAGTTCGGCACGGTTCTTCAGTTCATCCGGCACGTCCTGCAGCACTTCGACGTCGGGCGCGATGCCCTGGGCCTGGATCGAGCGGCCGGACGGCGTGAAGTAGCGTGCCGTGGTCAGCGCCAGCGCGCCATTGCCTGATCCGAGCGGGATGATGGTCTGCACCGAACCTTTGCCGAAGGTGCGGGTGCCGATCAGGGTCGCGCGCTTGTGGTCGCGCAGCGCGCCGGCCACGATCTCGGAGGCGGAAGCCGAGCCGCCGTTGATCAGCACCACCAGCGGCTTGCCCTTGGTGATGTCGCCGCCGCGCGCGGTGAAGCGCTGGGTTTCCTCCGCGGTGCGGCCGCGGGTCGAAACCACCTCGCCCCGCGACATGAAAGCGCTCGACACCGAAACGGCCTGGTCGAGCAATCCGCCGGGATTGTTGCGGAGGTCGACGACATAGCCCGCGAGCTTGTCGGCGGGAATATCCTTCGCAATGCTGGCGATCGCCTTCTTCAGGCCCTCGGTGGTCTGCTCGTTGAAGCGGGTGATCCTGATATAGCCGATATCGCCGCCGTCAGTCCTGTAGCGGACCGGCCGCACCCGGATGATCTCACGCATGATGGCGATATCGATCGGCGCGGCGGCGCCCTTGCGCGCAACCTTCAGCCGGATCTTGCTGTTGGCGGGGCCCTTCATCCGGCTCACCGCCTGTTCGAGGCTCATGCCCTGAATAACCTCGTCGTCGATCTGGGTGATCACGTCGCCCGACAGCATGCCGGCCTTGGCCGCGGGCGTATCGTCGATCGGCGTCACCACCTTGACGAGGCCGTCTTCCATCGTGACCTCGATGCCGAGCCCGCCGAACTCGCCGTGGGTGGTCTCCTGCATGTCGCTCCAGCCCTTCTCATTCATGTAGCGCGAATGAGGATCGAGCGCGGAGATCATGCCGTTGATGGCGCCTTCCATCAGCTTGGAATCGTCGGGCTTCTCGACGTAGCTGGTCTTGATCCGCTCGAACACGTTGCCGAACAAATTGAGCTGGGTGTAGGCGTCGGAACGGGCCGCGGCCTTTGCCGCCGCCACCAGACTGGTCCCCTGCGGTCCCGTCACGGCAACGGTCAGACACACACCCGTCACCGTGCCGAGAAGAAAGGCAAAATTCCTGCGCATGGTGGGGCGTCCCTTGTTTTTTCTGCGGACGCCCGAAGATTCCCGTGAATCGGCGCCCCTGTCCCGGCGCCACCAACTCACAATGGCTTTTTGGTCGGATCAAGGCACGCCGGCCCGGACCAATACGGCCTTGTCAGGAGGCTTTATCGGCTTCTTGCAGCCCGTTTTGCCAGGTCGAGGGCGGGGTTCCAAAACCGCGCTTGGCACGGGTGCCCAGCCAGTAGCCGAATTGCGGCGGAACGTTGCGGAATGCGCCCTCGACGCCGAGCTTGAGCGCGGCATCCATCGGCCAATTGGGATTGTTGAGGATTTCCCGGCCGACCGCGATCAGGTCGGCCTGGCGATCGCGCAGAATCTGCTCGGCCTGGTCGCCATGGATGATGAGACCTACCGCCATTGTCATGATGTCGGCATGGCGGCGGACATATTCCGACAGCGGCACCTGGTAGCTGTATTTTATTTCCTTGCCCAGGATCGGCGCCATTTCAGAGATGCCGCCGGACGAGCAGTCGATGACGTCGACGCCTCGCGTTTTCAGGATTTTTGCCAGCCGCGCGCTCTGCTCCGGACCCCATCCGGCGTTGTCTTCGACCGAGAGACGGACGAACAGCGGCTTGTGATCGGGCCAATACGTGCGCACGGCCTCGGTGATTTCGATGATGAAGCGCATGCGATTGGCTTCGGAGCCGCCATATTCGTCCGTGCGCGCGTTGGACCGCTCCGACAGGAATTGATGGACGAGATAGCCGTGTGCGCCGTGCAGTTCCAGCACATCGAAATCAGCTTCATGCGCGCGCCGCGCCGCGTTGCCCCAGGCCTGCACCAGGTCTTTCACCGCATGGCGTTCCAGCGCCTTCGGCACCGGCCATTTCTCGCTGTGGGCGACCGCGCTCGGGGCCACCGGCTGCCACGCGTCCCAATCCTCGATCTCAGGCGTCCGCTGCAATGGACGGTCGCCCTCCCACGGCCGGCTCGCGCGCGCCTTGCGGCCGGAATGGCCGAGCTGGATGCCGGCGACCGAATTCTGCTGCCTGATGAACTTGACAAGGCGGCCGAGCGGCTCGACGAAGGCGTCGTCCCAGATGCCGAGATCGCCGACCGTACCGCAGCCGCGCCGCTCAACCTTGGTCGATTCCACAACCACGAGGCCGGCGCCACCGGCGGCGAACTTGCCGGCGTTCATCAGGTGCCAGTCGGTCGGAAAGCCCTTCAGCGCCGAATATTGATGCATCGGCGGCACCACAATGCGGTTCTTCACCGTCACGCCGCGAATCGTCATAGGGGAAAACAGCAGCGTTTCGGACATGGTTCATTTCCTTGGGCTGTCGGACCTCGTTTCCCTTGCGGGCCGGTCTCTTGGGCGTAGAGAATATACGCGCCTGAGATGGTGTGAAGAGGTCTACCGAGGGGCAGCATTGCACGCCGGAGTAGCGAAGGCGCGCCGACTTGGTTAGGTTACCGCACCATCTGCCCCCGCCCGATCATGTTGCCCTCCGATGTCCATGTCCGACCTTTTCGACGCAACCGATCACCGGAAGCGGTTCGAATCCGTTCCCGCGCCATTGCATGAATTTCGGGGTGGCCGCAGATGAGGACAAGCGGCCTTGGTCAGGGGTTTTTCGAGATTCCCCATGCGGCAGTGTACACGCTGCTGACCGCAACCCTCGTCATCTCCGGCCTGCCCTTCATCCAGGCGGGCGGACCGAGCGCATCGGGCGAGCTATTGTACCGCTACGGCGCGATGTATTCGAGCGCGCTGGCGCGGCACGAATACTGGCGTCTGGTCGCTTACGGATTTCTGCATTTCGACTTCGTCCATCTCACGATGAACATGCTCTGCCTCGTGCTGTGGGGGGCGCATCTCGAAAAGCGCATCGGCTCGCTGTATTTCCTGATCGTCTATTTCAGCGCGATGATCCTCGGCGCGGTCATCGGAGACCTCACTTTTGCAGGCCCCTATCTCACGGTCGGCGCCTCAGGCGCGACGTCGGGTATTCTGGGAGCGCTGCTTTGCCTGTGGATCCTCGGCAAGGCCGGCCTCGATGCAAACTTCTTCGCAGTCAATATCGGATTGAACCTCGCGTTCGCCGTCGCCAACCCGAGGGTCAACTGGCGCATCCACCTTGGCGGGTTTGTCATGGGCCTTGTCGCCTGCGCGGTCCTCGACCTGATCGAAAAGATCAACGCGCGGCTGCTCCGCTGCAAATTCCCTGAATTCGTCAAGGTAAATCTGGCGATCCTCGCCTGCGCGGCAGCGATCTTGCTCTTTGGCAACCGGCTGTCGGCGGCAGCGGGTCCGGCAACGCCAACCATGGCGATCGCCTATGTTGTCGCGTGCTGTCTTGTCATCAAGCTTGCCGACACCGTGCTGTCGATGAAAAAGGGGCTTGCCGCCATCGTCGTTGCGCTGGCGCTGGCAAATGGCGCGTCCATCGGGCTCGGAGGCATGGTGTTTGCGGCACAGCTCGCTTCAAATTGTGCCACGCGCCGGCGGGGCGGATTCGCACCGATCCAGAGTTTTGTCGACGCAGCCTGTTCGAATCCCTGGCCGCCGATCGGGCTTGTCGCACTGGGCGCGGTTGCGCTGACGTACCTGATCTGCGCCAAGGCATTTCATCGCGGTATGGAAGACGTCGGATTTGTCGGCGCCTCGCTGCGCGCCGAGCGCAGCCGCCGTCGGGGGATCTGACCTCCGGGCCGAATACCGGCGACCGTGCGCTTCCGTTGCCGGTCGTTGCCTCGCATCCGGACATCATTGTCCCGGCACGGTGCCGGGAAGTGTCTTCTTATTATTATTTTATTATTGCTTTGCGGCGCCCTCGGCGGATTTGGCCTTCGGCTTGGCGGGCGGCGCCTTGGCGGCTGCTTTCGGCGGCGCGCTGTCGCTGCGCACCGTCCCCCACGGGTCTGTCTTCTGTTGTTCCGGTATGTTGCCGAGTGACCTCCGGTACGCCCGCTCGGCGTCCTTCTCGGCCGCGATTTCCGCTGGCGTCTTGGGTTTGTCCTCCTCGCCATATTTGGCGGGGCCCTTTTGGGCCAAGGCAGATCCCGTCAATAGCCCGATCACGGCGATGGCGCCCAGAACTTTGCCAACAGCTTGCATGCGACTACTCCCTGAAACAGGCGACAGCCTTAGCACAGCTTGCGCACGGGCTTAAGCGGCGGATTGGGCTTCGAAGCGAATCCCGGGGGCCCGTTGCTCAGCCCGGTCCAGTTTTGTAAACGATTGCCATGAATTTGCCCGCCCCCTCCTCCGTCGACGTCCTGCTGTTCGACCTCGGCCGTGTCGTGCTCGATATCAATTTCGATTCCGTAATGGCGAACTGGGCGGGGCACGCCGGCTGCGCGCCCGCCGACCTCGCCAGGCGTTTTGTCGTCGACAACAGCTTCAAACATCACGAGACCGGCCGGATCGACGACGCGGCGTTCTTTGCGGGCCTGCGCCAGTCGCTCGGCATCGGCCTCACCGACGCGCAGTTCCTGGAAGGCTGGAACGCGATCTTCAGCGGCGAGATGCCGGGCATTGCGCCGCTGCTGGCCGGCGCCGCACAACGCCTGCCGCTCTATGCGTTTTCCAACACCAATCCGGCCCATGTCGCGCATTTTTCGGAGGCCTATGCCGGCGTGCTCGGCCATTTCCGCGAGATATTCTTGTCCTCCAGCATCGGTTTGCGCAAACCCGACGCGGAGGCCTATGATCACGTGGTAAAGGCAATCGGCGTGCCAGCGTCGCGGATCCTGTTCTTCGACGACTCGGCCGCTAATATCGAAGGGGCGCGGGCGCGCGGCCTTTGTGCCATCCACGTGACATCGATGGATGACGTGGCACGGGCACTGACTGCACTCGAAGTCTAGGAGCTGTGCCCGTGGCCTTGATGCCCGTCGCCGATGCGCTTGCTGCGATCCTTGCGGGCGCCGAACCGTTGCCCGAAGAGGCCGTGGCGCTCGATGCCGCGCATCATCGCATCCTCGCGCGCGACGTCGCCGCGCGGCGGACGCAGCCGCCGCAGGCGATGTCGGCGATGGACGGCTACGCGGTGCGCGCGGCGGATGCCGCCGATCTCTCCGCTCGGCTGAAGGTGATCGGGGAGGTCGCCGCCGGCCGCCCGTTCGAGCGCCAGGTGGGCAAAGGCGAAGCGGTGCGGATCTTCACCGGCGGCGTGATCCCTGACAGGGCTGACGCCGTCATCATCCAGGAAGACACGACCGTCGACGGCGATCATATCACCATCACGGAAGCCGCCGTTTCCGGCCGGCATATCCGGCCCGCCGGCGTCGATTTCCGCGAGGGCGACGTGCTGCTCGCGCGCGGACGCCGCCTCACCGACCGCGACCTGTCGCTCGCCGCCGGCATGAACTATCCGGAGCTTGCGGTGCGCCGCCGCCCGAAAGTGGCCGTCCTCGGCACCGGCGACGAGCTGGTGATGCCCGGCATAACCCCCGGTCCCGGCCAGATCGTCTATTCCAACGGCTACGGGTTGCGGGCGCTGGCGCGCGCCGAGGGCGCCGAGGTGGTCGATCTCGGGATCGCCGCCGACACCGTCGCCGACACCGCGCAAGGCATCCGCCGGGCGCGGGAGGCGGATGCCGACATCCTGATCACCATGGGCGGCGCCTCGGTCGGCGACCATGACCTCGTCAAGCGGTCGCTGGAGGCCGAGGGCACGGCGATGGCGTTCTGGCGCATCGCGATGCGGCCGGGCAAGCCGATGATGCATGGCCGGCTCGGCGCGATGCGGGTGATCGGCCTGCCCGGCAATCCGGTCTCCTCCTATGTCTGCGGCTTCCTGTTTCTGGTGCCGTTGATTCGCGCATTATCGGGCCGCGACACCATCCATCATGTGCGCGAAAGCGCCGAACTGGGCCGCGACCTCGCCGCCAACGACCAGCGCGAGGATTATCTTCGGGCCCGCCTCGAAGTGCGCGACGATGGCACGCTGATTGCGGTGCCGGTGACCCACCAGGACTCATCGCTATTGGGGAATCTCGCTGCGGCACGGGCACTTGTGATACGTCCGCCGTTCGCGCCGGCAGCGGCCAAGGGTTCGCCTTGCGAACTGCTCCGGCTGCCGGAATGACACCCTGAACGACGCGCCTGGCGGGGTCTTCGGCCGAAGCCGCAATGCGTTCACCTGAAATTAAGTGGTTGCGGAACACATATCGAACATATAGTGTCCGTTCATGATTTGTTTCGACTGCTAGTGTCTGTGACTGGGAGTTTTGGGGACTCCCGCGATGGGCCCTGGAGATTCGAAACCGAAAGACTGTGCCAACCGGGGGAATGCTCGCGATGCTTACGCGCAAACAGTATGAACTTCTGCGTTTCATCAACGAACGGCTGAAAGAAGCCGGCGTACCGCCCTCCTTCGACGAGATGAAGGACGCGCTCGACCTGCGCTCGAAATCCGGAATCCACCGCCTCATTACGGCACTGGAGGAGCGCGGCTTCATCCGCCGCCTGCCCAACCGCGCCCGCGCCATCGAAGTCATCAAGCTGCCGGAGCTGGCTGCCGCCAGCAATGGCCGTCGCGGCTTCACGCCGAGCGTCATCGAAGGCACGCTCGGCAAGCGAACGGTGAGCACGCCTACTGCCGAGGACGACGGCAACCGCCCGGTGGCCGTGCCCGTGATGGGCCGGATCGCCGCCGGTACGCCGATCGAGGCGCTGCAGACCCGCAGCCACACCATCAGCGTGCCGCCCGACATGCTGGGCTCTGGCGAGCATTACGCGCTCGAAGTGCGCGGCGATTCCATGGTGGATGCCGGCATTCTCGACGGCGACATGGCGCTGATCCAGCGCAACGAGACCGCCGACACCGGCGACATCGTGGTGGCGCTGATCGACGAGGAGGAAGCCACCCTCAAGCGCTTCCGCCGCCGCGGCGCCTCGATCGCCCTGGAGCCCGCCAACGCCGCCTACGAAGTCCGCATCCTGCCGCCGAACCGGGTCCGGATTCAGGGCAAGTTGATCGGGCTTTATCGCAAATACTGACCGATTGGCCTTGCGGACACGACTGCGACGCCCCGGCCTTCGGCCGGGGTTTTTTGTACGCGCATGGAACCAAACTGCGTTAGCGCGTTTGTGATTTAAACGCAGTGCGCCAGCCGCAGAATTGCCTAGAAACAAGAAAACGCTGTGCGCCAAGTCCGCTCTAAATATGTCCACTCTGATAGGGGCCTGTGCCTCCTCCCAGACACGGGTCAGCTATCTCAATTGAGGGAGCCATCCGATGTGTGACTATAGCCTGCATGCTGTGAAGACGCGGCCTGCCGAGGTCGGCGAGACGCTGATCTCCACGACGTTCCGCGGTACATCGACCCGCGGCTTTGCGTCGGAACGCGAACCAGCAGTGGCGGTCTGCATGCTTCCCGGCACCGAACTCGCGTTCGCCCAGGACGTCAGATACGACAACCGCTGGATCTGGACCCGAACCACCGACTGGCGGGTCGGCAAGTTCAACCAGATCGAACCCGAAGTGGCCGATCGCCACCACGATGCGATCGAATTTCCGGACGGAAGCCATGTGCTGGTGACGCAGCTTTGCGAAGGCCAGCGCGCCACCGTGCTGCAATTGCCGGTGACCGAGGGCGAACGTGCGGCGAAGGTGACGGAAGCGGCGCCGCGAACCGAATCCATCGTGACCGGTTAAACGACGCGCATGAGATCCGCCGGTTCAGGCCGGCGGATCATCGTGATATGGTTTTTCGAGAAACCAGGCACCGAGGGGCTGTCGGTGGTCAACAAGGTTACATGGCAAAAAGCCGGACGCGTCAGCGAGCCCGGACGGTACATGTTTCGGTATGGCTGGCTCACCGTCACAGCCGAAGACCTCGCGGTCTGGCAGCGATTCCCGGAGGCGTCGTTCACGCTGGTCAACCTGCCATCGGACCCCAACTCACCCGAGGAGTTTCATCTGGGCGCGTTCGAGATACCGGCAGACCCTTCAAGTCCCTCGCTCGACGAGCATTGAAGGCCGTCTATTCCTCCGCCTGAAGATCGGCCTCGGCCGGGGTGGCGTCCACGGTGCGCGGCGGCACGACACGGGGAGCAAGCACGCTGGCGTCTGTATCGCCGTCGTCGGCCATCGCCGGCGACCAAGGGCGGTCGATCCCTCTCGGCTTCACCGCCTCGACGACAAGTCCCTCACGGCCGCGGCGCAGGGCCATCGCGCCCTGCCGCCGCAGCCGGTCGGCATCGATGACGGACGCCGCGCATGAAGCGGGCGCCTGCCGCAGCGTCACGATGAGTGCCGCGCGCTCGCAATCGTCCGAAAGCGCCTCGGGCCTGAATGCCTGTGCGACCAGGCCGCCGCCGGCGGATTGCATCACGCAGCCAAGATCGTCGCACGAGACGCCCGCGGTGAGCGAGGCGTCAGCCGCGGTTCGCGCGTCGGCATCCGCCGCCAGCCACTCCTTCAGCAGGAAAGAATCCCGGGAGCCTTTCACTGCATGCATCAGATGCAGCCGGCCGTCCTGGCCGCGAACGCCGACATTGCGGCCGTCGGCGGAGATCAAAATATCCGGCTGCGGCACCCTCGCCGCCCACAGCGCCGCCACCAGCACCAGCACGGCGCCCGACCAGCGCAGCGGCGTGCGCAACAGGCCGACCAGGATGATGCCCGCGCTGGCCGCGATCAGCGGGCCGATGCCGAACGCCGGCACCCGGCCGACCGCGCCGGGCAGCGCCGCGACCCATTGCGTCACAAAAATCATCCAGTCGATGCCGATGCCCATGAGCGCCCAGAACACGCCATCGAAGCCGAACGGCATAGCGAGGAGGCCGAGCAGGCCGGCCGGCATCACGACCGCCGACACTACCGGCATCGCTGCCAGATTGGCCAGCACGCCATAGGGCGTGACCCGGTGGAAGTGAAAGGCCGCGTACGGCGTGGTCGCGAGCCCCGCCACCAGTGAGGCCAGCAGCAGCATCGTGAGTTCGCGGCCGCCCCACAGCGCCGCACGCGCGCTCGCGCCATGATCGGGCGTCGCGAACAGGCGCGGCATGCCGATCTGCACCAGCGCGACCAAACCCAGTGTGGCGGCAAACGACATCTGGAAGCTCGGATGCACCAGCGCTTCCGGCGCCACCGTAAGCACGATCAAGGCGGCGACCGCGAGCGTGCGAAACGTGATGGCGCGGCGATCGACCATGACCGCGATCAGCACCACAGCCGTCATGAAGAACGAGCGCTGCGTCGCCACTTCCGCCCCCGACAGCAGCAGATAGAACGCGGCGGCGACGAGGGCTGCTACTGCCGACCATTTCTTGATGGCGTAGCCGACCGTGAGTGCGGGAAACAGCGCCAGCAGCGCCCGCACCGCGAAGAACACGACACCGGCGACGACCGCCATGTGATATCCGGAGATCGAGAGCACATGGCCGAGACCCGAGATGAACATGGCATCGTTCACCGGCTGTGAGATCGCATCGCGACGCCCGGTCAACAGCGCGGTGGCAATCGCGCGCTTGTCGCCTTCCAGCGTCGTCCTGATCCGCGCGTCGATCGTATCGCGCAGTCCCTGCATCACAGCCGAATAGCGCAGGCGCAACCCGCCGCCCGTGGCCGGCGGATCCGTGGTCTTGATCGCACCCATCACGAAGCCGGAAGCGCCGATGCCGGCAAAGAACATGTCGCGACTGAAATCGTAACTGCCCGGCCGCACCGGCGAAAGTGGCGGCAACAGCCGCGCCTTCAGCTCGACAAAACTGCCGACCTCGGGCGCCGTGCCTTTCTTCACCGACAGCCGCACGCGCTCCAGCTTTGTCGTTCCGCGCGCGCTTTCCATGGTGACGACGCGCAGGACAAAACGGTCGGTGCGCTCGCGGATGTCCCGCGTTTCGACAAAGCCCGTCAGCGACACCGAAAACATCGGCCGCGCCAGCACGCCATGGGCAATCCGCGCGGTCTTCCAGGTCGCGATCGCAAAGCCCGCCGCTACGGCCGCGATCATCACCGCGACGGGAAAGAACTTTTGCCGCCGCAACAACACCGCAACTGCGCAAAGCACGATCGCCAAAGCGGCGGCCACGGACAAAACCGGCTCATGATCGGCGGCAAAGTAAAACGCAATGCCGGTCCCGAACGCCACCGGCACCCAGGGCAACAGTCGGCCGGCGCCGGCTTCCGCGCGCGCCCAGGCGCGCAGGGTTTCGATCAACGGTGGCCAGAAGGCGGGACGCGATGGCGCAAGGCCGCCAATGGGCGCTGCCGCACGCGGCGGCCATGTTCCGGCGTAGCCCCGCTTCCGGCCCGAAATGTCGCCCTGCTCCGCCACGCAACCACACCTTATGATCTTGTGCAGATCGCAAGACTACCGGACGTGGCACGTCGCCGGGAACCAGAACGGATGCAGAAACCGGAAGAAATGCACATCGGCTGACGCTACACTGGAGCACGCTGGGAATCGGACAAAGGTCGGACATCACATGAAGCTTGCGGCCTGCATTTCGATTGCGCTGGCGATATCGGGTTTACCGTCCGCACGGGCTGCGCCCGAGCAATGCCGTTTCATCGAGGCGAGGCCGGAGCGCGAGGCATGCTATCAGCGCCAGGAAACGGCGCGGGCCGCCGCCCGGCAAAAGGCCGAGGCGGCGCAACAGGCCGCAGAGCCAAAGCCGTACGAGCCGATGTCGTCCGAAGATGCCCAGCTCGCAAAATCCATGCGCGGCATTTGCCGGGGCTGCTAAGGCGTCGCCGCGCGGGCCTATTGCGCTATCAGCGGCGTCTTCGACGACACGTGATGGCTGACGATCTTCCATTCGCCGGCTTCGCGAATGATGACCCAGGTGATTTTGACCTGCAGCGGCGCGGCATTCGCATCGACGACAAAAGTCGCCGTGCCCGCGACGTTGATCACGTCGCCCGCGGCGTGTGCGGTGCGGACATCGGTGAATTGAACAGATGGTGAAGACCAGCGCGGCAGCGCGTCGAAATAGGCCTGCACGCCATCATTGCCGCGGTAGAAGGTCGGGTTTGAACCGAAGAAGAATGCGTTCCGGGAGTACAGCGATGCGAGCGCGCTGGCGTCCAGTTTGCTGAACGCCGTCGCCCATCTGCCCATGATGGTGGAGACGATGTCGTCGGTCGGACTGCGCTCGGAGGATCCCATCGATACAGCCTCTCGGTCGACGCCTTGCGGAGAAATCGTAGGGTGGGCAAAGCGAAGCGTGCCCACCCTCACGAGCACGGCGCGGAATGGTGGGCACGGCGCAAACGCGCCTTTGCCCACCCTACGCCGTTGTTCACCCCTTGCCGCCGACTTCCTTTGCAAAGGTGTCGCGCAGGCCGATGGTGCGGTTGAACACCGGCTTGCCGGGCATCGAATCCTTGTCGCGCACGAAGTAGCCCTGGCGCTCGAACTGCATCACCTCGCCGGAATTATCCGATGCCACCGACGGCTCGATCCGCGCGTCGGGCAATATCTCCAGCGACTCCGGATTGAGGTCGGCGGCGAAATTCGCGGCGTTCGGGCTGGGGTTTGCGAACAGCTGGTTGTAGACGCGGATTTCCGCCGGCACCGACTGTGCGGCCGACAGCCAGTGCATGGTGGCCTTGACCTTGCGTCCATCCGGCGCGTTGCCGCCCTTGGTCGCGGGATCGTAGGTGCACCGCAGTTCGACAACCTCGCCCGCGTCGTTCTTGATGACACCGGAGCACTTGACGAAATAGGCGTAGCGCAGCCGCACCTCGTTGCCCGGCGACAGGCGGAAGAACTTTTTGGGCGGGTTCTCCATGAAATCGTCGCGCTCGATATAGAGCTCGCGGCCGAACGAAATCTTTCGCGTGCCCAACGAAGGATCGTCGGGATGGTTGACGGCCTCGAGCTCCTCGGTCTGGCCTTCCGGATAATTCTCGATCACGACCTTCAGGGGCCGCAACACCGCCATCCGCCGCTGCGCTGATTTGTTCAAGTGTTCGCGAATGCAGAACTCCAGCATGCCGACATCGACCACGCTGTTGGCTTTTGCCACGCCGATGCGCTTGACGAATTCGCGTACCGCGGCCGGCGGCACGCCGCGCCGCTTCAACCCGGCAATGGTCGGCATGCGCGGATCGTCCCAACCCAGGACGTGGCCATCGCGGACGAGCTGCGTCAGCACGCGCTTGGACAGCAGCGTGTAGGTCAGGTTCAGCCGGGCGAATTCGTACTGCCGCGGTTTCGACGGCACCGGCAGCTTGTCGAGCAGCCACTCATAAAGCGGCCGGTGATCCTCGAACTCGAGCGTGCAGATCGAATGCGTGATGCCTTCGATGGCGTCCGACTGGCCGTGGGCGTAATCGTAGCTCGGATAGATCGACCATTTGGTGCCGGTGCGCGGGTGCTCGGCATGCAGGATACGATACAGCACGGGGTCGCGCAGGTTGATGTTGCCGCTGGCCATGTCGATTTTGGCGCGCAGCACGCGCGTGCCGTTCGGAAACTCGCCGGCCTTCATGCGTCTGAAGAGGTCGAGGTTTTCGTCCACCGTGCGATCACGAAACGGCGAGTTCTTGCCGGGTTCCGTCAGCGTGCCGCGGCTGACGCGGATTTCCTCCTGCGACTGGTCGTCGACATAGGCGTGGCCTGCCTTGATCAGGCCTTCGGCCCAATCGTACAGGCGCTCGAAATAATCCGAGGCGTAATAGAGATCGGTTCCCCAGTCGTAACCGAGCCAGTGCACGTCGGCCTGGATGGAATCGATATATTCCTGCTCTTCCCGGGTCGGGTTGGTGTCGTCGAAGCGCAGATGGCACTTGCCGGCGAATTCCTGCGCGATGCCGAAATTAAGGGCAATCGACTTGGCATGGCCGATGTGCAGGTAGCCGTTCGGCTCCGGCGGAAATCGGGTCACGATCCGGCTGTGTTTTTTGGAAGAGAGATCGGCCTGCACGATGTCGCGGATGAAATCGCGCCCTGCCTCGGCCGTTGTCGTTTCAGTCGTCATCCTGCTTCCTTACGTCTTTCGTTCCTGTCACGGCGGTCTCTTCGCCCTCAGAGCCCGGCGATTTTTCTACGCACGCGTTCCGCAAACGCCTGCCGCGAGGCCGGCGTCGATCGATCCATATCATAATGCGCCAGATAGAATGATCGAACCCCGGGCCCGCACATCGGCTTCAAGGCGCGGAACAGCACCTTGCGGCCGGGGTCCTGCATCACGATGCGGGTGAGCCACCAGGGCGAGCCATAGGTCGTCACCACGCCGAAAAGCTTGATGTTGGTTAGCAGGGGCTCGATGCGTCCGCCATTCAAATCATGCGCAAAAGCCGTTCCCGGCGCCCAGACCCGGTCGAAATAGCCCTTCAACATGGCCGGCATCGAGAACCACCAGTGCGGAAAGCAGAAAATGATGCCGTCGGCCTGCCGCAATTGCCGAACCAGCGGAGCCACCTCCTGCTCGGCATAGGCCGGCTGATAGTAGCTCCGGCGCTCCGCCTCGGTCATGACAGGCGAAAACCGCTCCCGGTAAAGATCGGTCGCGACAACCTGGTGCCGCTCCTGCAGCTGGTCGACGATGATCCGGAACAAGGCGTGGTTATAGCTATCCGTCAGCGGATGGCTATGAACGACCTGGATTAGCATTGGTACAATCTCCCGGCCCTATGATACACGGTCGCCCACCAACCACCTTTCATATCCCGCGCGGTCAATGAACACCTCTTCCGTCGTCACACGCTTCGCCCCCTCGCCCACCGGCTTCCTCCACATCGGCGGCGCCCGGACCGCGCTGTTCAACTGGCTCTACGCCAAAAAGACCGGCGGCAAGATGCTGCTGCGGATCGAGGACACCGACCGCGAACGCTCGACCGAGCCGGCCATCGCCGCGATCCTGGATGGCCTGAAATGGCTGGAGCTCGATTGGGACGGCGACGTCATCTACCAGTTCAGCCGCGCCGCCCGCCACCGCGAGGTCGCCGAGCAACTGCTGGCCAGCGGCAAGGCTTACCGCTGCTACGCCACCGCGGAGGAACTGACGGCGATGCGCGAGAAGGCGCGCGCCGAGGGCCGCACCCGCCTCTATGACGGGCTGTGGCGCGACCGTGATCCCTCCGAGGCGCCCGCCGGCATGAAGCCGACCATCCGCCTGAAGGCACAGCAGACCGGCGAGACCGTGATCGAGGACCAGGTTCAGGGCCGCGTGGTCTGGCAGAACGAGAACCTCGACGATCTCGTGCTGCTGCGCGGCGACGGCAACCCGACCTACATGCTGGCGGTCGTGGTCGACGACCATGACATGGGCGTCACCCATGTGATCCGCGGCGACGACCATCTGATCAACGCGGCGCGGCAGAAGCAGATCTATGATGCGCTCGGATGGGACATTCCGAACATGTCCCACATCCCGCTGATCCACGGGCCGGACGGCGCAAAACTCTCGAAGCGCCACGGCGCGCTCGGCGTCGAGGCCTACCGCGCCATGGGCTATCTGCCGGCGGCGCTGCGCAATTATCTGGTCCGGCTCGGCTGGAGCCATGGCGACCAGGAAATCTTCTCGACGCAGGAAATGATCGACGCCTTCGATCTGCCCGCGATCGGCCGCTCCGCGGCACGGTTCGATTTCGCCAAGCTGGAAAACCTCAACGGCCACTACATCCGTCACGCCGACGACCGCGAACTGGTGTCCCAGTTCGAGAGCGTGCTGGATTACCTCCCGGAAGGCGCCGAGCTGAAGCCAAAACTCAACGCCACGACGCGCGACCAACTGCTTCGCGCCATGCCGAGTCTGAAGGAGCGCGCCAAGACCCTGATCGAGCTGATATCGGGCGCCTACTTCATCTTTGCCGACCGTCCGCTCGAGGTCGAGCCGAAGGCGGCCGCCCTGCTGACGCCGGAGACCCGCATCCTGATCGGCCAACTCCGGACCGCGCTGGAAGCCGTCACCGACTGGCGCGCCGAGACGACGGAAGCCGCCATGCGGAATTTCGCAGAGCAGAACAACCTCAAGCTCGGCGCCGTCGCCCAGCCACTCCGGGTGGCGCTGACCGGACGCACGACCTCGCCGGGCATTTTCGATGTTCTGGCGGTCCTGGGGCGGGAGGAATGCCTGGCCCGTCTTGCGGATCAGGTGGCCGGCTGACGCCCCTACCATATGGGGACCGCGGCCATCTTGCAGTGCACAGGGCAATAAGCTACGCCTTTGACGCCGCTTCTATAGTACCCGGCTTCCCTTGCTGCTGCCGCAAAATGGCACCAGGGTCGGCGCGGTTTTTCGTAACGATTTCATCGGGGATTCACGATGGACGCAAAATCCAGCAACACGACTGCAACGCTCACGGTAGGTAACAAGACCTACGATTTCCCGATCCTCAGCGGCACGGTGGGGCCCGATGTCATCGACATCGCCAAGCTCTACGCCCAGGCCGGGATGTTCACCTACGACCCCGGCTTCACCTCGACCGGCAGCTGCCAGTCGAAGATCACCTATATCGACGGCGATGCCGGCGTTCTCGAATACCGCGGCTACCCGATCGAGCAGCTCGCCGAAAAGGGCGACTTCCTCGAAACCTGCTACCTGCTGCTTTACGGGGAGCTTCCGACGCCCGCCCAGAAGCAGGATTTCGACAGCCGAGTGATCCATCACACCATGGTTCACGAGCAGATGGCCCGCTTCTTCCAGGGTTTTCGCCGCGACGCCCATCCGATGGCGATCATGGTCGCCGCCGTCGGCGCGCTCGCCGCGTTCTATCACGACAGCACCGACATCAACGATCCGAAGCAGCGCATGATCGCCTCGATGCGCATGATCGCGAAGGTGCCGACACTGGCCGCGATGGCCTTCAAATACACCATCGGCCAGCCCTTCATGTATCCGAAGAACTCGCTCTCGTTTGCCGAGAACTTCCTGCACATGTGCTTCGCGGTGCCCTGCGAGGACTACAAGATCAATCCGGTGCTGGCTGACGCGCTCGACAAGATATTCATCCTGCACGCCGACCATGAGCAGAACGCCTCGACCTCGACGGTACGTATCGCCGGCTCTTCGGGCGCCAACCCGTTCGCCTGTATCGCCGCCGGCATCGCCTGCCTGTGGGGCCCGGCGCATGGCGGCGCCAACGAAGCCGCGCTTGCGATGCTCGCGGACATCGGTTCGGTCGACAAGATCCCCGAGTTCATCAAGAAGGTGAAGGACAAGAACTCAGAAGTCCGCCTGATGGGCTTCGGCCACCGCGTCTACAAGAACTACGATCCGCGCGCCAAGATCATGCAGAAGATGTGTCACGCCGTGCTGGCCGAGACCGGCCATGGCGACGACCCGATGCTGAAGGTCGCACTCGAGCTGGAAAAGATCGCGCTTTCCGACCAGTACTTCATCGACCGCAAGCTCTACCCGAACGTCGACTTCTATTCGGGCATCACGCTGAAGGCGATGGGCTTCCCGACCTCGATGTTCACCGTGCTGTTCGCGGTCGCCCGCACCGTCGGCTGGATCAGCCAGTGGAGCGAGATGATCGAGGACCCGCAGCAGAAGATCGGCCGTCCGCGCCAGCTCTATACGGGCGTCGCGCGCCGCGACTATGTGGCGATGGACAAGCGGAAGTAAGTCCCGGCCTCAAGGCCTTGGAAGCGGCGTCATCGCAAGATGGCGCCGCTTTCGTTTGAGGGAACCGAGACCGCACGCGACGCGGCCGATCATTCGGGAATTCCCGCGAGCCGTAGCCCCTCAACGAGATGAGCGACATCCTCCTGTCGGCGGAATGGTGCGAGTTCGCCTACGCCCGACAGTCGAAATGTTGGATCAAGGCTGAGGATTCTGCGAGCTACAGATCCGGCTTGATCGAGCTTGCCTTGGAGGGCCAGGGAACAAGCAAGAAGACGCAGCGCACCCAAATGGCCATTTGTAAGCTGCACCGCCTCGCTTGCGAGTCGCTCCGCCGTCTCGAACCGGCCCAGGAAGAAATTCGCGGTGCCGACCATTGAAATCATGATCCGCCGGTTGGGATCGCGCGGACTGAGCCTCATGGCCCGATTCTGATGTTCGATCGCGACATCGTGGTGCCCCATGTAGAGTCTTACCCAACCACTGACGCTCCATGCGAACGCGGAATTCGGATTGAGCTCAACTGCCTGGTCTGCCAACGACGCCGCGGCATCCAGTTCACCGCCCAGGAAGCCGAGAACCAACGCACCCGCTGCAAGCGCGACCTCGTCATCACTTCCGAAGGTGACTGCAAGCCGGGCCAACCTCACGGCCTCGGCTGTTTCTTGCTGAGGATCAATCATCCAGTGAGGGTGCTTCTTTGCGTTTATGCAGAGAGCAGCGCGCGCATAGGCGCCACCATAATGAGGATCGAGCTCAATCGCCTTATAGGCGAGGCGCAGCGCTTCCTCGTTTGCTTCCCGATCGCCATGCCGCCACACTGCGTTGGCCCGCAGGACGTAGTCATAGGCATCGAGCTTGTCCGTCGGCTTTCGTTGCGAGAGAAGAGCTTGCTCAAATTGGAGCCGCATATCCACGGTTACGGCGATGCGTTCGGTGACGCGATCCTGCAGCGCGAATATGTCGTCAAGCTCGCCGTCGAACTGGTCTGCCCACAAGTGGACGCTGGTTGCCGCTTCGATCAACTGTCCCGTAATGCGCACGCGGCGGCCTGCCTTGCGCACGCTGCCTTCGACCACATAGCGTACGCCCAGTTCGCGGCCGACCTGCTTGATGTCGACCGCCTTGCCCTTATAGGTGAAGCTCGAATTGCGGGCTATGACGAACAGCGACCTGAACCGCGACAATGCGGTGATGATGTTCTCCGACATCCCGTCAGCGAAATAATCCTGTTCCTGGTCGCCCGACATGTTTTGGAAGGGCAGCACCGCAATCGAGGGTTTATCGGGGAGTGCCAATGCCTGTTTCGGCGATTGAACGAGACCGTTGGCAGCTGCTTCATCGGCAGGATTCTCGGCTTCCTGCACCTGTCCGACGAAGCGGAATCCCCTCCGTGGCAACGTCTTGATCAGGCGTTGCCCCTCCCCGGAATCGCCGATTGCAGTCCGGACGACGTTCAGGCGCGTCGTCAGCGCTGCATCCGACACACTCCGCCCCTTCCAGATCGCGTTGATCAGGTCGTCCTTGCTGACGACGCGCTCCCTGTTGCGGATCAGGTAATCGAGGAGGTCGAAGACCTGTGGCGCAATGGAGACCACCTCCACCCCGCGACGCAATTCGCGCCGGTCGGTGTCGAATACATAGTCCTGGAAGTGATAGCGCAAGACGCCAATCCCTTGGACAATCACCGGCTCCGTCTGGACTGTTCAGAGTATGCCGCCGATGAGAAAAATGTAAGCTGGATATCCGGGCGTCACCCTCTGGGGCCCGGCGCATGGCGGCGCCGTCGGCTGGATCGGCCAGTGGAGCGAGACGATCGAGGACCCGCAGCAGAAGATCGGCCGTCCGCGCCAGCTCTACACCGGCGTAGCCCGCGGCGATTACGTGGCGATGGACAAGCGGAAGTAAGCGCTGCTCGCATGACAAATCAAAATCCGGATGCGATCGTCGCGTCCGGCTTTCGTGTTTTGGAAGGTAGGCTCCGAGCTATCCGCGTCATTGCGAGCGCAGCGAAGCAATCCATCGTGCCGCAATTGGAAATTGTGGATTGCGTCGCTGCGCTCGCAATGACGGCGTCGGAGCCGGATTTTTCTCGGGAGGCACCATGCTTGCTGGAAACTGCCTGTGCGGGAGCGTGGCGTACGAAGTCGACGCCGATCCCGGGCCGATCGTTCATTGCCATTGCCGCACCTGCCGCAAGACACATGGGTCGGCCTTTTCGACCGTGACCAACGTCCCCCGCGACCGCTTTCGCTGGATCAGGGGCGAAGGCCTGCTCAAGGGTTTTGAATCCTCGCCCGGCAAGACGCGGTATTTCTGCACCCAATGTGGCTCGCATATCGTCGCCGCGCGCGAGGGCAAGGACACCATCCTGCTTCGGATGGGCTGCCTCGATACGCCGATTGCCGCACGGCCCAGAATGCACATCTGGCGATCGGATGGCGCGTCGTGGTTCGATCCCAAGGATCAATTGCCGGAGTGGCCGGAAGGCACGCCGCCACAGGCGTAGTGCGGCGAAAATTTTCGCCACACTGTGACACACTGTGAATCGAATAAATGCACTACACCGTAGTTCCAAACTTGCTCGCCGCGTGACGCCTATCACGTACTTATCCGTACACCCCGGTCATTCTCTTTCTCCTGAGCTGCATGGTGCAGCCACACCGACCGGGATGACGGACATGAAAACCTCACGCATCGCTCTGTTCGCTTTGGCAGCCATCATTGGAAGCGGCTCGCTGGTCAGCTCAGCGCAGCAGGCGGCAGCTGGAAGTCTCGACTTCTTGAATCGGATGAATCCGCAGTACACGAACTGCGTCGCCACGACACGCGCCAATATAGCTCCGCAGTATCGCGACACGCGCGCCGTTCATGACGGCATCATCGACAACTGTTCTCGGAGATTTCCTCCGTTCGGCAAGTAACAAGCTCAATGTCTGAAAGCCGAAATACGTAAATACGGTGATTCAATTGCCCAGCCTGCGTAGGGTGGGCAAAGCACAGCGTGCTCACCCTTTCACTGCACGCGGAGAGCGTTGGTGGGCACGCTTCGCTTTGCCCACCCTACAAAACTCCTACCCCCGCCGCGCCTGCCACATCGTCGACAGCACGATATCGGCGGCGCGCGCGCTCGGCGGCTGGTTACCGGTCGACAGGATCGCGTCGATCTTGCCGAACGCCTCCAGCTGCGTTCGACGCAGGTCGCTGTCGCTCAACACCTCGCGCAGCGCGGCTGCGAGTTTTTCCGGCGTGCAGTCCTCCTGCAGGAATTCGGGAATGACGTTCTCGCCGATCACGAGATTGGCCAGGATCACCGAGTTCACCTTGATGGCGCGGCGCAGGATCCAGGCCTCCACCGAGCCGGTCCGGTAGGCCGTCACCATCGGTACATTGGCCAAGGCCAGTTCGAGCGTCACCGTGCCGGATTTGGCCAACGCCGCGTGCGCGATCCGGAACTTGGCGCGCTTCTCCTGTTCGCCGATCACGACCTGGGGCTGCACCGGCCAGGTCTTCACCGCATCCACGACCGCTTCCTGCAGATGCGGCATGGTCGGCAGCACCAGTTCGAACGGTACGCCCTGCTCCTGCAGCCGCGCCACCGCCTGGCCGAACACGGCCATGTGGTGTCGGATTTCGCTGCGCCGGCTTCCCGGCAGCACCAGCAGCACCGGTGGCGATTCCGCCCGCCGCGTGGCTTCCTCGGCGTTCGGGCGCAGCGATGACAGCTGCTCGGTCAGGGGATGGCCGACATAGCTGCAGGGCGGCCCGTGCAGCCTGCGATAGGCCTCAGGCTCGAACGGCAGCAGCGCCAGCACGTGATCGACATATTTCAGCATCGCGCGCGCCCGGCCGGGCCGCCACGCCCACACCGAGGGCGAGACATAGTTGACGATCGGGATCCTGGAATCCTTGGCGCGAACGCGTTTGGCGACGCGGTGGGTGAAGTCCGGACTGTCGATGATGACGAGAATATCCGGTGTCGCTTCCGTCACCGCGATGGCCGTTTCCTTGATCAGCCCGAGGATCTTCGGCAGATCCCTGACGACGGCCGCGAGCCCAATGATCGACAGTTCTTCGATCGGAAACAGCGACTCCAGGCCCTCGCGCGCCATCGCGCGGCCGCCGATGCCTTCGAACCGCACCCCGTCGCCAAGGCGCTGGCGCAGCACTTTCATCAAATTGGCGCCGAGGCGATCGCCGGACTCTTCCGTCGCAATCAGAAATATCCGTCGCTCCATCCCGGCGGTGGCGCGAGACGGCGTCACGCGCGTAAGCCTTGGATGAACAGGCCGGCGCGATCAGCAGCCTCGATCATGGCTTGCGAGTCGGCGGCAATCGTATGGCCGGCGATCACGGCAATGCCGGCGAGCCCGGCGCCCGCTGCGCCTTCGATGGTTCTAATGCCCACGGCCGGCAGGTCGAAGCGCAAATCCTGGCCGCTCTTGGGCGCCTTCACCAGCACGCCGCGGCCGGATTTGGCGCGAATGCGCCCGGCCTCACGCAGCCGCGCCACGCGCGCCAACAGCCCGTCGGTGCCCTCGATGTCCTCAACCGCGACCACGTGCCCATCGATCACCACCACGGCCTGGCCGATGTCGAAGGGGCCGAGCGCCCCGAGCACCTCCCGCCCCCTGGCGATATCGGCTGTGGCAGCGGGATCGGGCGCGGCGCGGGCAATGTTTCCCTCCGGCATCAGAATGTCGGGCGCGACATCCCGGATGCCGACCATCCGGAAACCGTCCTGTTCGAGGATGCGGCCGATCCCGGACAACAGATGATCGTCACCGCCGCGAAACGCCGCCCAGACGCGGCCGAGGACGCGGACCGTTCCCCAGTCCAGCCGGATTTCCGACAGCGCCGGGCGCAGCAGCGTGCCGATGAAGATCAGGTCGCGGCAGCCCTCGCTGCGGAACAGTTTTGTGGCGCGGCCGAGTTGTCCGACCGAAATCCAGTGATGGCGGAAGCGCTCGACGCGATCAGGATCACAGGCGCCGCGGAGCGCGAACAGCACCGGCGCGATCCCGCGCTGGCTAAGCGACTCCGCCACCGCAAACGGCATGGCGCCACCGCCGGCGATAACGCCGACCGGCGATGAAATGTCAGAAGCCGCTGAATTCATGGCTGCGGCGATCCCGTCATCAATGCTTGTTGCCGTCGTCGGCGGGCAGGCAGAGCGCGCGTTTGCCTTGCGCGATGAAGGTAAGGATTTCGGCGATCGCCGGATCCTCTCCGGCCAGCGGCTGCACTGCATTCAGCCGCTCGGCAAAGATGCCGGGCCCGTGAAACAGTTGTTGGTAGAACGAGCGCACCTTGGCGAGCCGCTCCTTGGTGAACTGGCGGCGCTTCATGCCGATGATGTTCAGCCCTTCGAGGCTCGCATATTGTCCATTGGCGAGCCCGAATGGAATGATGTCGCCGCGCACGCCGCAGACGCCGCCAACCATCACCTGCGGCCCGATCCGGGTAAACTGGTGCACGGCGGAGAGCCCGCCGATATAGACGAAATCGCCGATCTCGCAGTGACCGCCGAGCGTTGCCGAGGTCGCAAAGATCGCGTTATTGCCCACCGTGCAATCATGACCGACATGGCTGTTGTTCATGAAGTAGCCGCGGTCGCCGACCCGCGTCAGGCCGCCGCCTTTCACGGTGCCGACATTCATGGTCACGCCTTCACGAATGGTGCAGCCGGAGCCGATTTCGAGCCGCGTCGGCTCGCCGCGATAGCTCAGATCTTGCGGCGCCCCTCCGAGCACGGCGAAAGGCGAAATCGTGCAATCAGCGCCGATGGACGTATGACCCATCACCTGCACATGCGCGATCAGTTTGCAGTTCTCGCCGATAACGACGTTGGGCCCGATGATGCAATAGGGACCGATTGTGGTCCCCTCGCCGATCACAGCGCCATCCTCAACCCGCGCGGTTGGATCGATCGTACCCATCAAGCAGCCCAGCCCATCGATTGGACGCGAATATCACGCGTTTTCGGGTGGTTAGCGCGGCTCATCATGGCTGTCCAGTGACGTATGGTTACGTCATGTGTCGGGCGCACCCGCCCCGTAAACCATCGGCCGCCGACCCAATTCCCGCAGCCGAACACCGAGGCGAGCCGCCGTCACGTCATGCTGCCGGGCAGAAAGCAGCGGATCGAAATCCCGTGCGCGTCCTTGACCGGCCACACCATCGTCCGGCCGGCGCGATTTGGCACGGTGATGACAGCATCGTCGGGCACGTCGATCCACTGGCCCTCGAGCCGGACACGATAGTGACCGTCCTTCGATTCCCAATCGACATCGGAAACGACGGAGCCATCGGCATCCGAACAGCATAGCCCCTTCTTGCTTCTGAGGCTGTCGAACCAAGGCTTGAGCGGGGAGCTGGCGTAGCGGCCATCATCACGGGCCGTTGCACTTCCGGCGAAGAGCGCGGCTGAGGCGATCAGCGCCACGGAGGCTGTGAGAACTTTCATGCGGCCCGTCTCCGCAACCCACTATTCCACCGGAACTACAAACCTGCTGGCGGGCCGAAGTTCCGTCGTGTCGAAACCAAATCTAGCTGCCGGCGCGTGCGATCCATTCGCTCGCCTGCACGCGCGCGATCAGGACGGCGGGGCCAGAGGCGCCGGTCTTGTAGACGAGCGCCTCGCCTTCGCGGATATCGGCGAATTCCTTGCCGAAGGCATCGGTGACGTTGGTCTTGTGGGTCACCGCCAGATTATTGAGGCCCGCCTTGGGAGGCGCGTTCACCAGATCGCGCACGGCGCGTCCAATCTTGCCGTTCTTGCCGTCCGGATTGGCCATCCCCGACGAACTGCCCGCGCCGCTGTCGGTCAATGCGTCCACCGGAGAGACGTCCTTGCCGCCAAGCAGCTTGCCGGTCTCTACGGCGCGATTGAGCTGGCTCGTATAGACTTCGCCGATCGGCACGCCGAGCTTCTTCAGCGCTTCGCCAAGCTGGCGCGCCATGTGGCGACCCGTTTCGTTCAATTGCCGCTGCGCGGTCATGTCGTCGAACTTGAAGGGGTAGACATCCTTCTGGCTGTCGTCGGTGGCGCCGTGTCGAAACACCAGGACGTAGCCACCGGCCTTGAGAGACGCGACCAGGCCGTCAAGATCAGCCGCGTGGCTTGGCGACGGCATCGCCAGAAAAATGACCAAACACGAAATGATGGACACAAGCCTGTTCACGGATGCCTCCGTTGAAAAAGCGTGACCCCAGGCCGGAGCTATCAGGCAAATTTCGTCAATCGAGCTCGGCGTGGGTTCCACTACCAGTGATTGAGCAAAGACAGCAGGAAGACGTCGGTTGTATGACGGACGGATTCAATCTGATTCAATCGGTCAGCATCGCGCCGACATCGGCCTCCGCGACCACGGTGCCATTCACCTTGGCGTCACCGTGAAACCACCACATCGTCTTGCGGCGGCCGATCGAGCGCATGTGATACTCGATGGTGTCGCCGGGCATCACCGGTTTACGGAATTTGCACTTGTCGATGGTGAGGAAATAGACCGCGCGCGGCTTCTCGGTGCCCTCGACCGACTTGATGCCGATGACGCCGGCGGTCTGCGCCATGGCCTCGATCATCATCACGCCGGGATAGACCGGACGCTCGGGAAAATGGCCGAGAAACGGCGGCTCGTTGAAGGTGACGTTCTTGATGCCGATGCCTGAGTAATCGGTCCGGATCTGGATTACCCGGTCGATCAGCAGCATCGGATAACGGTGCGGGAGCGTCTTGAGAATCTCGTTGATATCCACGAGTTCGAATCTGACCGCGGCCTCCTCCATCACTCCCGCCCCTCGCCTTTCGGATCGGCCGTGCCGCCCTGCGCCAGTCGCTCCACCGCAACAATCTCCCTGAACCACTGCTTGGTCGGTTTGGCAAAATGACCGCCCCAGCGGCCATTGGGTGGAATGTCGTCCTTGACCGCACTCATGGCCGTTACCTGGGCGCCGTCGCCGATCTTGAGGTGGTTGTTGATGCCCACCTTCGCCCCCAGCGCGACGTTGTCACCGATCGTCAGGCTGCCCGCGAGCCCGATCTGGGCCGCGAGCAGGCAGTGCCTGCCGATGGTTACATTGTGGCCGATCTGGACCTGATTGTCGATTTTGGTGCCCTCGCCGATCACCGTATCCCGCAGGCTGCCGCGGTCGATGGTGGTGCCGGCGCCGACCTCGACATTGTTCTGGATCAGGACGCGGCCGGTCTGCGGCACCTTGATGTGGCCCTCGGGGCCGAAGAAGATGAAGCCATAGCCGTCCTGCCCGATGCTGCAGGCAGGATGGATCAGGACATTATTGCCAATCAGGGCGAACTGGATCGCGGTGCGGGCGCCGACATTGCAGTCGCGGCCGATCTTGACGTCGGCGCCGATCACCGCGCCTACTCCGATCACGGTCCCGGCGCCGATCTCGACCCTGGGGCCGATCACCGCGAGCGGATCGACGATGACGCCGTCTTCCAGGTGGGCGGACGGGTCGATGATCGCCGATGGCGCGATGCCGTCATTGTCGAACCAGGATTGCGGGCGAAGCGCGTCGGCGTGCCATTCGCGCGCCAGCTTGACGAAGGCGCGGAACGGCTGCGTGGCCCGCAGCACGGCCACATGGGCAGGCACCTGGGCCTCGAAACGCGGGCTGGCCAGACATGCGCCGGCCTTGGTCGCCTTGAGCTGATTGACGTATTTGAGATTGTCGAAAAACGCCAGATGCATGGGACCGGCTTCGTCGAGCGACGCGAGGCCCTTGATCACCTGACCGCCCCGTGCGGGGTCGACCAATACCGACCCCGTCAACGCGGCCAGTTCGGCCAGCGTCGAGGAAGGAGGTTGCTTGAAGAATATCGGCTGCGCCATTCCACCCGTCGCAGTTCGGCCGGCCTTCACATCAGAAGCGCCGGCTCCGAAGAAACGGAGCCGGCCCCTCTTCTAGTTCCGAGGCGTTCTCGTCACGCGGACCTGACGTCCGTTCGCTTCAAGCTACCTTAGAACGATGTGCCGCCGCCAAACTTGAATTGCTGCACGCGGTCAAACTGACCCTTCGTAAGCGGAACCGCATAATCGAAGCGCAGCGGACCGAACGGCGAAGCCCAGATGATGCCGACACCCACCGAGGTGCGGACCAGGTTGCCGTCGTCATACTGCAGTCCCAAGCAGGTTCCGGGAGCCGCCGCCGTCGTGTTCGTCGCCTGCGTCGGCTTGATGCAACCGGGCACGTTGACCTCACCCGTCGCCGCCCACGACGTCGGGCCCTTGTAGTCCCAAAGTCCGCCGGCGTCGGCATAGACCGAGCCCTTGAGCCCGACTTCCTTCGGCAGGAACCAGAACGGCATCTGCAATTCCAGCGAAGCGCCCCAGTACTTGGTGCCGCCGAGCGCGTCACGCGTGCCGTAAGGGTTGATGTCGCGCGGACCGATGCCGTTCGGGGCAAAACCGCGAACCAGGTTCGGACCCATCTGGAAGTGATCGAGCATGCGCAGCTCGCTGCCGCCAAACTGGTTCAGCATGCCGCCCTGGAGATGGATCAGGCCGACGATATCGGCAACCAGCGGGGTGTAGTACTTCGCGTCGACCGCCGACTTGATGTACTTCACGTCGCCGCCGACGCCAGCGAAGTCCTGCTTCCAGTCGATCAGCAAGCCGTCGGTCGGGTTCTTGTTGTTGTCCAGCGTGTTGTAGTTCAGCGAGTAGCCAACCGACGAGGTCAGCGCCTTGCCGCTCTGCAGTTCCTTGCGGACTGGCAGCGAAGCTTCGCCGTCGCTGTAGCACCACAGGCCCATGGCGGAGGTGTCGGTGGCGGTTTGTCCACCTGCTGTGATCGATCCGCCGGCGGGAGCCCCCGCAATATTCGCAAATGCCGGCGATGGATTGAATGCGAGCAGCCCGTTATTCGGATTGTTGTTACAGTTCGCCAGCTGGTTCGGCAGCGAGATTTGCTGCTGATAGATCGAGTAGCGCACCTGCAGCGCGAGATCTTCCCGCAGCGTGAAGCCGAGCCGCGGGCTGAAGCCCAGCGTCTTGGTGCCGTAGGCGATGTAGCTGTTGGCTAGTTGCTCGCGATAGAACAAGTCGAGGCCGAGCGCGACACGATAGTCGAACAGATAGGGGTCGACGAACGACAGCGAACCGCCGCGCGCGTACTGACCGTAGGTCACGGCCGCCTTCGCATACAGGCCACGGCCCAGGAAGTTGCGCTCGGAAATGCTGACTTCGGCCAGCGCACCGTCGGTGGTCGAGTAGCCGCCCGACACCGAGAAGTCGCCGGTCGACTTCTCTTCGAGGTCGACGACCAGAATCACGCGATCGGTCGACGAACCGGGCTCGGTCAGGATCTTCACGCTCTTGAAGAAGTCGAGGTTCTTCAGACGGCGCTCGGCACGATCGACCAGCGCACGGTTGTAGGCGTCGCCTTCGGACAGGTCGAACTCGCGGCGGATCACGTAATCGCGGGTACGGGTGTTGCCGCGGACGTTGATGCGCTCGATATAGGTTCGCGGGCCCTCATCGACGGCAAACACGATCGAAACGGTGTGCGCTTCGAAATTGCGGTCGCCGCGCGGACGCACCACGGCGAAGGCGTAGCCGCGCCGCGAGGCCTCGATCTGCATTTCCTCGACGGATTTCTCAAGCGCCTCGGCATTGTAGACCGAGCCGACGCTGACGCGCGAGAAGCTGCGCATCGAGGCGGTATCGAGGGTCGCGATGGAGGTCTGGAAGTCGACGGAGGCCACGCGATATTGCTGCCCCTCCTCGATCTTGAAGGTGACGAGGAAGCCCTTCTTGTCCGGGTCATACTCGGTCAGAGCCGCGATCACCTGCACGTCGGCGTAACCGTTCTTGAGGTAGAAGCGGCGAATCAGGTCGCGGTCGGCCTCGACGCGGTCGGGATCGTAGACGTCGGCGCCGCCGAGGAAGCTCAGCAGGTTGGATTCGCGCGTCTTGATGATGTCCTTCAGGCGATAGGACGAATAGGCGACGTTGCCGACGAACTCGATCGACCTGACGCCGGTCTTGGTGCCCTCGGTGACCGTGAAAATCAGGTCGACGCGGTTGTTCGGCTGCTCGATGATTTCAGGGGTCACACGAACGTCGTAGCGGCCGGAGCGCCGGTAGATTTCGGCGATGCGCTGGGCGTCCGACTGAACCATCGGGCGCGAGAAGGTGCCGCGCGGCTTGGACTGGATTTCAGCCGAAAGCTGCTCGTCCTTGACCTTCTTGTTGCCTTCGAAGGCGATGCGCCCGATCACGGCGTTTTCGACCACGGTCACGACCAGCCGGCCGCCTGCCTGGTTGATTCGCACGTCCTGGAACAGGCCGGTTTCGATCAGGGCCTTGAGGCCGTCGTCGATCTGGGCCTGCCCGAGCCGGCCACCAGGGCCCGGCTTGAAGTAGGAGCGGATGGTTTCCACCTCGACACGCCGGTTCCCCTCAACGGCGATCGACGCCACGGTCTGGGCAGTAGCCGGTACGGACACCAGCGCGCCAGCCATCGGCACGGCAACCATGATCAGAGTGCCCAGTAGAGCCCCCCGCACTCGCATTCCCAACATCATGCGCAACGCGCCCTCGTCATTGCACTGCCGGTCCGACCCCTACGAGCCGGCAGAATCCCAAAGTTGCACTGCTTGTAACCAATTTCGAGAGGGCGGCAAACCAGACATCGCGGTGCGATTCCATTTTCATTCCAAGACGTTGCCAATGGGCAACGTCACAAAAAAGCCGCTTCTACGATCTCCCGAACAGCCCCTTCAGCCAGGGCACCTGATGGAAGTCGTTATAGAAAGCGAACACCATCAACATCAGAACCAGAACCAGCCCCACGCGGAACCCGTATTCCTGCGACTTTTCTGACAGTGGACGCCCCCGCAGCACCTCAGCCGCGTAGAACAAAAGGTGGCCGCCATCGAGCAGGGGCACCGGGAACAGATTCAGCAACCCGATCGAAATGGACAGCACCGCCGCCAGATGAAGCAGGGGTATCAGCCCCAGCGTGGCGACCTGCCCCGAAATCTGCGCGATCCGAATCGGCCCGCCGATCTGGTCCGCGCTCGCCCGGCCGGTGAAGATGTTGCCGATATAGGACAGCGTCTGGTCGATGACGAACCAGGTTTCCTTGATTCCCAGCCAAAGCGCGCTGGCCGGATCGACCTTCTCGGTGGTCACTTCGCCCGGCGAGGTTGCACGGGTGATGCCGAGAATCCCGAGCCGCTGCGTGTTTCCGAACGGATCCTTCACTTCGCGCAGTTCCGGCGTGCCCTTCAACTGCAGCGTGGAATCGCCGCGCTTGACGGTGAAGGTCAGGGTGTCGCCGGCACGGACGCTGACGAGGCGCTGCATGTCGGAGAACGTGCCGATCTTCTTGCCGTCGATCGCGGTCACGATGTCGCCGACCTGGAAGCCCGCCCGCTCGGCGGCGCTTGAGGCTTCGATCTTGTCGACGCGCGCGGTCGTGCTCGGCTTGCCGAAGAAGGTGAAAAGGCAGGTGAAAATGACGATCGCCAGAATGAAATTCGCGACCGGACCGGCGGCGACGATGGCCGCGCGTGCGCCGACTTTCTTGTGATGGAAGCTGCCCGCCCGCTCCTCCTCGGTCATGCCGGCGAGCGTTTCGGCCGAGGCCGGCATCGAGGCTTCCGATTCGTCGCCGAAGAACTTCACATAGCCGCCGAGCGGGATCGCGGAGATCTTCCACCGCGTGCCATGGCGGTCGTTGAAGCCGACGAGTTCCGGCCCGAAGCCGAGCGAGAACGTCAGCACTTTCACGCCAGCCCATCGGGCGACCAGGAAGTGGCCGAGTTCATGGAAGAACACGACGATCGTCAGGACAAACAGGAAGGGAATGATGTAGCCGACGAGCCCATGGCCCAACGTACTGAAACTATGTAGAAAAAACTCTGTCATCAGGTTCCCCTCGACAAGAGCCGACGGCTCCGTCCCCAACCCTCTAGGATGCCTTTAAGGCAATTTGAGGCAATAGGGAGGCGGCTCTATTTCGCGCTTTATGGTCAACAGCAATCGCGTCGTCGGCCGAGCTCAAAGGCGCAAGGTTCCCGGCGCGAATCCAGTCGTTGATGGTGGCTTCGACGAGGCGCGCAATCGAACCGAACTTGATCTGTCCGGCAATAAACGCCGCCACCGCCACCTCATTGGCAGCGTTGAACACCGTGGTCGCACCACGGCCGGTACGTAAGGCCTCGTAGGCCAGCCGCAAGCCCGGGAACCGCTCGAAATCCGGTGCCTCGAAGGTCAGCTGCCCGATTTTCGCAAGATCGAGCCTCGCCGAGGGGCCGACGATTCGGTCGGGCCATCCAAGGCAGTGGGCAATCGGAATGCGCATGTCGGGCGCGCCGAGCTGGGCAACGACGGAGCGATCGGAGAATTCGACCATGCCGTGGATGATCGACTGCGGATGCACGAGAACGTCGATCTCGTCGGCGCTCAGCGCGAACAGATAGGAAGCTTCGATGACTTCCAGGCCCTTGTTCATCATCGAGGCCGAATCGATGGTGATCTTCTGGCCCATGCTCCAGTTCGGATGTTTGAGCGCCTGCGCCAGCGTCGCCTGTTCGATGTCGGTGGCGGCCCAGGTGCGGAACGGACCGCCGGAGGCGGTGATGATCACGCGCACCAGTTCCTCGCGGTTGCCGGAAGACAGCGCCTGAAACAATGCGTTGTGTTCGGAATCGGCCGGCAGGATGCAGGCCCCTGCTTTCGCCGCGCGCTGCATGAAGAAATCGCCGGCGCAGACCAGGCATTCCTTGTTGGCCAATGCGACCGTTGCGCCGCGATCGACCGCCGCCAAAGCGGGCTTCAACCCGGCCGCACCGCTCACCGCCGCCATCACCCAGTCGGCGGGACGCGCGGCAGCCTCGATGATCGCGCTTTCGCCGGCGCCGCATTCGATGCCAGTGCCTGCGAGTGCATCCTTCAGTTCGCCAAGCCGCGCCGGATCGGCGATCGCCGCGAAGCGTGCGCCGAATTCTCTGGCGAGTTTGGCCAGCGCGTCGACATTGGAATTCGCCGTCAGCGCCTCGACGGAATAGCGGTCGCGCGCGCCGCGCAGTAAATCCATGGTGCTGTCGCCGATGGAACCGGTCGCGCCCAGCACCGTCACGGTGCGGGCATCTGCCAGCGGGACCTTGTTGTTACGCAATGGAACTGCGCTCATAATTTCACCAAACCATAAGACCGCGGCCGACGCCATCGGCGCCACCCCGCAAAAGACCGAAAAGAGCCGCCACGACGACGGCTGCGACAAATCCATCCAGGCGATCCATTAGCCCGCCGTGGCCTGGAATAATGTGACTTGAGTCCTTTACGCCAAAACGGCGCTTCACGGCGGATTCGAAGAGATCGCCGAGCTGGGAGACAACCGAAAGCGCCCCGGAAAGCATCAACAACGGCCCTACTCTGCCCAGATCGAACGCGGCAAATCCGCACGCCACGGCGAGGCTCGCGGCCAACCCGCCGACGGCGCCCGCCCAGGTCTTTTTCGGGCTGACGCGCGGCCAAAGTTTAGGCCCGCCAATGCCGCGGCCTGCAAAGTAGCCGCCGCTATCGGTCACCCATACGATCAGCAGCACGAACATCAGCGCGGCGAATCCCTTGACGGGATCGAGACGCACCAGCACCGAGGCGATTTCGGCCGCCGCCGCATACAAAAATCCCGCCGCGGCCCAGTTTCGCCGCTCCGGCGTGATCGCCACCACCGCAACGAAGCCGGCCGCCAGTACGATCAGCGCGGCATCGAGTCGGCCAATCGCAAAGCAAAGCCCGGCGACCGCAAGCGCAACAACACCCGGCACCGTCACGCGGGCGGCGCCGGCAAGACCCACGATCGCGAGCCATTCCACGAACAAGCCGATGGCCGCCAACGTCACCAGCAGAGTCCAGAGCCAGCCGCCCGCATAGGCGATCGCGACCGCAAGCGGGATCAGCACGGCGGCTGCGGCAATGCGCATGACGAGATTGCGCGAATCGGGCGCTGCCGCCGGCGCGGCCTTGTCCTCGGTCACGATCCGGTTTTCGCAGCCAGACCGCCGAAACGGCGTTCCCGCCTGGCATATTCGGCAATGGCGCTTTCCAGCGCATCCTTGTCGAAATCCGGCCAGTGGATCGGCACGAAAACGAGTTCGCTATAGGCCGCCTGCCACATCAGAAAGTTCGACAGCCGCTGCTCCCCGCTGGTGCGGATGATCAGGTCGGGATCGGGAATGTCGGGCGCATCGAGATAGCGGCCGAGCGTATCGGCGTCGATCGATGCCGGATCGCGCTTGCCCTCCGCCACTTCGCGCGCCAGCTTTTGCGCGGCGTTTGCGATTTCCTGCCGCGATCCGTAGTTGAACGCGACCACGAGATTGAGCTTGGTATTGGCCCGGGTCAGTTCCTCGGCTTCGTTCAGCAGCGTGCAGATATCCGGCTCCAGCCCTGCCCGCTCCCCGATCACGCGCACCCGCACGCCGTCGCGATGCAGCGTCGCCAGATCGTTGCGGATGAAACGGCGCAGCAGTCCGAACAGATCGCCGATTTCGGTCGCCGGCCGCGACCAGTTTTCCGAGCTGAACGAAAAGATCGTGAGGTAAAGCACGCCGAGTTCATGGGCGGCACGGACCACGCGGCGCAGCGCCTCGACGCCGCGGCGATGGCCTTCGGCACGCGGCAGGCCGCGCGCGGCCGCCCAGCGCCCGTTTCCGTCCATGATGATCGCCACATGCAGGGGAACGGATCGATCTGATCCTTCCGGTGCGGGGGCGGCGGCGTTCGGCATTATCTGAATTCCAGAGCCATCTTGATTCTTGGACGTTGCCGTCAAACGGTGAGGATTTCCTTTTCCTTCGCCGCAAGCAACTGATCGATTTCCGCAATCGTGCCGTCGGTCGCCTTTTGCACCTCGTTGGCGAGCCGTTCCTGATCGTCTTCGGAAATCTCGTGATTCTTCTCGAGCTTCTTGACGATATCCAGCCCGTCGCGACGGACATGGCGCACCGCCACCTTGGCGGCTTCGGCATATTTGTGCGCGACTTTCACCAGTTCCTTGCGCCGCTCCTCGTTGAGCTCGGGAATCCGCAGGCGCAACACCTGGCCTTCGGTCGCGGGCGACAGGCCGAGGTTGGAATCGACGATCGCCTTTTCGACGGCCTTCACCATCGACTTGTCCCACACCTGCACGGAAAGCAGGCGCGGCTCGGGCACGCTGACGGTTGCGAGCTGGTTGAGCGGCATATGCGAGCCATAGGCCTCGACCTGCACCGGCTCCAGCATGGAAGCCGCCGCGCGCCCGGTTCGCAAGCCGCCTAGTTCGTGCTTGAGCGACTGGGTGGCGCCTTGCATCCGGCGCTTCAACTCATTGATGTCAAAACCAGGCGTGGGCATAACGCTCTCCCTTAGAAAACCAACCGCCGGCGTCTTTCAGGCCCGCGATCGAAGCAGCACCGGCACGTCAGCCGGCGACAACCGTGCCGTGGCCGGTCCCGCGCAGCATCGCGCCGATCGAACCCGGCTCGGCGATCGAGAATACGATGATAGGCAGCGACGTCTCGCGGGCAAGCGCGAATGCGGTCGCATCCATCACCTTGTAGTCCCCGGCAATTGCCTGCGAATGCGTCAGGCGGTCGAAACGCTTGGCCGACGGGTCCTTTTTGGGATCGGCGCTGTAAACGCCATCGACATTGGTGGCCTTGAGCACGGCCTGCGCCCCGATCTCGGCCGCCCGCAACACCGCCGTGGTGTCGGTGGTGAAGAACGGATTGCCGGTTCCGCCGCCGAGCAGCACGATTCGGCCCTCGGCGAGGTATTTGTGCGCTGCACTGCGGGTGAACAGCTCGGAAATCTCGGGCATTACGAACGCCGACAGTGTCCGCGCCGGCGTTCCCTTGCGCTCGATCGCGGCCTCCAGCGCCAGGCAGTTCATCATGGTGGCGAGCATGCCCATGGTGTCGCCGGTCGGGCGCGAAACGCCGCGCGAGGAGACTTCGACGCCGCGAACGATGTTGCCGCCGCCGATCACGACGGCCACTTCGACACCGAGCTTCTGGGCCGCGATCAAATCGTCGGCAATGCGGTCAACGGTGGGTTGGTCGATGCCGAAGGAATGGCTGCCGGCGAGATACTCGCCGGAGAGCTTGATCACGACGCGACGATAGACCGGCTCAGCCATGATGCGATCGCTCTCCTTCCAACGAAAGTCGCGGCTTATGCGACCGCTTCGGGATCTCCAGGCTTCTTCTGTCCGCTGGCCGCCGCGACCTCGGCCGCGAAATCGGATTCCTGCTTCTCGATTCCCTCACCGAGAGCATAGCGCACAAATCCGGCAATCTTCACAGGCGCGCCGATTTTGCCCTCGGCTTCCTTCACCGCCTGGGCGACCGACTTGCCCTTTTCGTCGTGGATGAACGCCTGCTCCAGCAGGCAGACTTCCTTGTAATAGGTCTTCAGGCCGGACTCGACGATCTTCTCGATCACGTTCTCCGGCTTGCCCTGCTGGCGATACTTGTCGGCCAGCACGTCCTTTTCGCGCGTCACGATCGCCGGGTCGAGGCCGGACGGATCCAGCGCCTGCGGATTGGTCGCCGCCACGTGCATGGCCAGCTGACGGCCGAGCTGCGCGAGCTCATCGGTCTTGCCGGCGGATTCCAGCGCGACCAGCACGCCCATCTTGCCGGCGCCGTCGATCACAGCACCATGAACGTAGCTCGACACCACGCCCTGGCTGACTTCGAGCGAAGTCGCACGGCGCAGCGACATGTTCTCGCCGATGGTCGCGATGGCGTCCGAAATCGCGGTCTCGACGGTGACGCTGCCGACCTTGGCCGCCTTGATCGTCTCGACGTTAGCGCCATTGTGCAGCGCGACCTGGGCGATCATCTTGACGAGGCCCTGGAACTGCTCGTTGCGGGCCACGAAATCGGTCTCGGAGTTGACTTCGACCACAACGCCCTTGGCACCCGAGGTCAGCGCGCCGATCAGGCCTTCCGCCGCGACGCGGCCGGCCTTCTTGGCGGCCTTCGACAGGCCCTTCTTGCGCAGCCAATCCTGCGCGGCCGGCATGTCGCCGCTGGTTTCGGTGAGCGCTGCCTTGCAGTCCATCATGCCTGCGCCGGTCGACTCGCGCAGTTCCTTGACCATCGCCGCAGTGATCGTTGCCATCGTCGAATATCCTTCTTGCCTGTTAGCCGCGGGCGCGGCGCGCAATTTGCGCCGGGCCGCCGTCAGCTCCAGGGAATGTCGTAATCTGGGGAGCAAAACCGGTGGCCGGAAGACCCGGCCACGCGGCGTACCAATTATTCCGCTTCCGCGGTCAGCGTCTTGGCCTGGGCAACCCAGGCATCGGCGCGGCTCGGAAGACCGACCTCTTCACCGATCTTGTGCGCGGTATCGTGGTCGAGCTCGGCGAGCTGCCAGTAGTGGAAGATGCCGAGGTCGTTGAGCTTCTTCTCGATCGCACCCGAGACGCCGGTGAGCTTCTTGAGGTTGTCGGCGGTACCGCGCGGACCGGCCAGACCCTGGAAGCCGGTGGGCTGGGGCGCTGCCGGAATTTCCTCGCGGGCCGGCTGAGCGGAGGCGCCGACGTCGATGCCGTGGTCGCCCTGGGCGCGCGAGATGCCGTCGATGGCGGCGCGGGCAATCAGGTCGCAATACAGCGAAATGGCGCGGCCGGCGTCGTCATTGCCCGGCACCACGTAGGTGATGCCCTTGGGGTCGGAATTGGTATCGACGATCGCGGCGACGGGAATGTTGAGCCGCTGCGCTTCCTGGATCGCAATGTCTTCCTTGTTGGTGTCGATCACGAAGATCATGTCGGGAAGACCGCCCATGTCCTTGATGCCGCCGAGCGAGCGGTCGAGCTTGTCGCGCTCGCGCTGCAGCGTCAGCCGCTCCTTCTTGGTGTACGAGCTGGCCTCGCCCCCCGCCAGCACCTCATCGAGGTGACGCAGGCGCTTGATCGAACCGGAGATCGTCTTCCAGTTGGTCAGGGTGCCGCCGAGCCAGCGCGAATTGACGAAATACTGCGCCGAACGCTTGGCAGCCTCGGCAACGCCGTCCTGCGCCTGGCGCTTGGTGCCGACGAACAGGATACGGCCGCCCTTGGCGACGGTGTCACTGACCGCCTTCAGCGCGGTGTGCAGCAACGGCACGGTCTGGGCGAGATCGATGATGTGGATGTTGTTGCGGGCACCGAAAATGAACTCCGCCATTTTCGGATTCCAGCGGTGCGATTGGTGGCCAAAGTGCACGCCAGCTTCAAGCAACTGACGCATAGAAAAATCGGGTAGCGACATAGTGATGATTCTCCGGTTGGTTCCTCCGGAAACGTGTGAGCAGACGAGCCTTATGGCCCGGCTGCCACCGGACGGCCTTTTGAGCCATGTTTCCGTGTGAGATGGCGCGGTGTATAGCCGGATTCTAGCCAGAAGCAAGGAAATACGGCCGGTTTCTCAGGTAGGCGGCCGCGCGGCGCATCAAGGCATCCCGGTCGTTCCCCCTGCGCGAGGCCAGAATACAAAAAGTGCGAAAACAACCCCATGCAAAGTAGAAATACCCAATTTTGGCGGTATTATAGAACCTCCGAGATCCTTATTTCGGGCCCGCCCTTCGGCGCTGCTGCCTCACGCCGCCTTCTCGTCCTCATCGAAGATGCGTAGCGCCATCAGCGAGTGCGCCAGCGTTCCTCCGGCTTTGACGGCCGCGGCAACGAACGCCGCCTCCGCGATCTCCTGTTTGGTCGCACCGTTGGCACGGGCCTGCCTGGTATGGGCGTCGATGCAGTAAGCGCACTGCGTGGTGAACGCGACGCCGAGCGCGATCAGCTCGCGGTATTTCCTCGGAATGATCCCGTCCTCACGTTCCATGGAATGATGGAACGCCATGAACGCGCTACCCTCCTTGGCCGCAAGGCCGAGGAGATCGGGAATGCCGGTCAGGTCTTCACGGCGCTGGTATTGGCTCATGGAAAATTACCCTCTGTTCAGCTGTGACGACTGATAGAGGGCGCGGGAACGGAAAACGGTTCGCGGCTTTGTGAACCTTTTTGAAATTATGGCGGACCGGCGCTCGCGCCAATCGCAGCCTCAACTCACCATGCGCTGGCGGTTTTCCCAATACGGCTTGCGCAATTCGCGCTTGAGGATCTTCCCCGCGCCGGACAGCGGCAGCGGGGTCTGCGTGACCTCGACACTGCGCGGGCATTTGTAGCCTGCGATCAGCGTCTTGCAGAAATCCATCAACTCGTCGGGGGCTGCCATCGCGCCTGCCCTGACCACGACGATGGCGTGCACCTGCTCGCCCCAGCGCTCGCTCGGGATACCGATCACGGCGCATTGCGCCACCGACGGATGCTGCGCTAGCGCGTTCTCGACCTCGGCCGAGTAGACGTTCTCGCCGCCGGAGATGATCATGTCCTTGACGCGATCGACCACGTAGACGAAGCCGTCCTCGTCCATGTAGCCACCGTCGCCGGTATGCATCCAGCCATCGATGACAGCCTTGGCGGTTTCTTCCGGCCGCTCCCAATAACCCATCATGACGTTGTCGCCGCGCACCGCGATTTCGCCGACGATGCCCGTCGGCACCCTCTTGTCGTCGGCGTCGACGATCTTGACCTCACAGCCAAGCGTCGGGCGGCCGGCGCCGCGATGCCGGCCCTTGGCACGGCCGTCGCCGATATGCTCGTTCCAGTGCAGGATTGTTGCGATTGGAGACAGTTCTGTCATGCCATAGGCTTGCGTGAACTGCACCTTGGGCAAGGCCTTCATGGCGCGGCTGAGCACCGCATCGCTGATGACGGAGGCGCCGTAGGCGATCCCCGACAGCGACGACAGGTCGTAATCGCCGAGTTTCGGATGATCGACGAACATCTGGATCATGGTCGGCACCAGCAGAACGTCGGTGACGCGGTCACGCTGGATCGCCGACGCCACGCCATCGGGCGTAAAGCCCTGGATGACGACATTCGAGCCGCCGCTCAGCAACACCGAATACATCGCAGCGCCATTGGCGAGGTGAAACATCGGCGCCGCATGCAGGTAGACCGTGCTGCTCGGCCAGAGGCCTTCGCCCAGCGCATTGAGCGCATTGACCATCAGATTGCCGTGGCTGAGCATGACGCCCTTCGAGCGCCCCGTAGTGCCGCCGGTGTAGAAGATGCCCGCGAGATCACCGCTCTCGCGCATCGCATCCGGTATCGGCGCGCTGCGCTCGATCAGCTTTTCGTAATTGTCCATGCCGGCTGGCGTATCGCCATCATCGGCATAAATCAGCTTGAGGCCCGGGATCGTATTGGCAAGCGTGGCGGCCACGGCGGCGAAGGCCTTGTCGACGAACAGGATGCCGGCGCGGCAGTCGCGCATGGCGTCTTCGTTCTCCAGCGGGCTCCAGCGGATGTTGAGCGGCACAATCACGGTGCCGGACCAGCCGGCTGCGAGATAAAGCTCGAGATAGCGATCGGAATTGAGCGACAGCATCGCGACGCGGTCGCCGGGTTGGGCGCCGAGGGCGCGGATACCGGCCGCCAGCCGCGCCACGCGGTCGCCGACCTCGCGCCAGTTCTTACGCCGATCGCCATAGACGATGGCAAGGCCGTTCGGATTGATCTGCAGCGCGCGCCGCAGTCCGTGCGTGATGTTCATCGTAAATCTCCCCGTGACTTGCGTTTCCTGACCGGCGGTTTGTCCGCCTTTTTCCGTGTGGATTTGATCGCGAGCCCTTCGGTGAGGCGGATCGCGAATTCGCCGGCGATGGCGTCCGCTTCGAGCGCCCCGCTCGGTTGGTACCAGTGACCGATCCAGTTCAGCGCGCCTGCAATCGCAAACGCCGAAAGCTTGACGTCGCAAGGCCTGACCGATCCGTCCTTGATCCCCTGCCCGATATAGTCGCGAAAGGCCCGGTCGATCTTCTTCTTGGCGAGGCGAACGATTTTGCGGTTGTGCTCGGTGAGGTCGCGGACGTCGAAGCGCACCAGGCTCTTGCCGTAGTCGGTGGTCATGGTCTCGGCGTAGCCGATAATCAGCTTACGCAATTTCTGCAGCCCGGTGCCACCGGCAGCGGCGATTTCATCGATGCGCTCGTCGACGCGTTCGGCGCCGATCGCCCAGCATTCGTAGAGGATCTCGTCCTTGCTGCGGAAATAATTGTAGAGCGCGGGCTTGGTGATGTTCAGCCGCTCGGCCACATGGTTGAGCGTGGTGCCGTGATAGCCCTGCTCGAGGAACAGCGCCACGGCGGTACGCAGCACGGCTTCGCGCTTCTCGTCGCGGGCGCGACGGCGGCTTTCGAACGGCGTCCACGGCGACTGGCCGGTCGGGGAAGAGGCTGATCCGTCCATGCTTGAAAATGTCCCGGCGCGGTTGACTTGGCGGCGAAGCTGTCCGTATATTACCCACGGGTAAGAAAAAGTCCAATGGGTAATTTAAGGGAGCGCACCATGACATCGAGCGTCTATGTTGCCGGCGTCGGCATGATCCCCTTCGTCAAGCCGGGCGCGAACGCGCCCTACCCGGTGATGGGCGCGGAAGCGACCGGGCTCGCGCTCGCGGACGCCGGCGTCAGCTACGACATGATCCAGCAAGCCTATGTCGGCTATGTCTACGGCGACTCCACCTGCGGACAGCGCGCGCTCTACCAGGTCGGCATGAGCGGCATTCCCATCATCAACGTGAACAACAATTGCTCGACCGGCTCGACCGCCCTGTTCATGGCGCGACAGGCGATCGAATCCGGCGCGCTCGACTGCGTGCTGGCGCTCGGCTTCGAACAGATGAAGCCCGGCGCGCTCGGCGCCGTCTTCACCGATCGGCCCAGCGCATTCGAAGAGTTCGACGCGGCCGCCGACCAGCTCGTCGATGCCCCCGGCGTGCCGCTGGCGTTGCGTTATTTCGGCGGCGCCGGCCTCAGTCACATGAAGAAATACGGCACGCCGCTGTCATCGTTCGCGAAAGTCCGCGCCAAGGCGAGTCGACACGCCAGGAACAATCCGCTGGCGCTGTTCCGCAAGGAAGTCACTGCCGACGACGTCATGAACGATCAGGTGATCTGGCCCGGCGTCATGACCCGCCTGATGGCCTGCCCGCCGACCTGCGGCGCCGCGGCTGCCGTACTGGTGTCGGAGAGGTTCGCCGGCAAGCATGGCCTGAACAAGAAAGTCCGGATCGCCGCGCAGGCGATGACGACAGACACGGCCTCGACCTTCAACGCCGGCGACATGATGAAGGTTGTCGGCTTCGACATGACGCAAAGCGCGGCCAACAAGGTGTATGAGGCCGCCGGCGTCGGGCCCGAGGATATCGACGTCGTCGAACTGCACGACTGTTTCGCGCACAATGAGCTGATCACCTATGAGGCCCTCGGCCTCTGTCCCGAAGGCGGCGCGGAACGCTTCATCGACAACGGTGACAACACCTATGGCGGCAGGTTCGTCACCAATCCGTCCGGCGGACTGCTGTCCAAGGGCCACCCGCTCGGCGCCACCGGCCTTGCGCAATGCTACGAGCTGACGCGCCAGTTGCGCGGCACCGCCGACGCCACGCAGGTCGATGGCGCCCGCCGTGGATTGCAGCACAATCTCGGTCTCGGCGGCGCCTGCGTCGTCACCCTTTACGAACGCACCTGAGGCCGGACATGGTCGATCATTCCGTTGTCGGGCGCAGCCTTGCGCCGGTTACCGCACATGTCGAAGCCGGGCGGCTGCGGTTCTTCCGCGAGACGCTCGGCGAGAGTAATCCTGTTTACACGGATGCCGGCGCTGCGAAAGCTGCCGGCTACGCCGCAATACCGGTGCCGCCGACCTATCTCTTTTGCCTGGAAATGATGGACGCCGAACAGGCCTTCGAATTCCTGGACGTGCTTGGTGCCGACCTTAAGCAGGTGCTGCACGGCGAACAGCGCTTCACCTACCGGGCTCCCGTCCAGGTCGGCGATACGCTGCGCTTCGAGCCGCGCATCGCCAGCATTACCGACAAGAAGGGCGGCGCCATGACGCTGGCCGTCGTCGAAACCTGGGTCACCAACCAGCACGGGGTCCACGTCGCGGACTGCTCCCGCACGGTCGTGGTGCTGAACAAGGTGGCCGCATGAGCGAGACTTTGAACCGTCAGCTCGCGGTTGGCGACCGCGTCTTGCACAAGCAATTCCCGCCGATCAGCCGTCACAAGCTCGCGCTCTATTGCGGCGCGTCGGGGGATCACAATCCGATTCACGTCGATCTGGATTTCGCCAAGGCCGCAGGATATCCCGATGTCTTCGCGCACGGCATGTTCGTGATGGCCTGCCTCGGCCAGGCACTGACCGACGCGATCGCTCCCCCGCGGCTGCGCAGCTTTGCAACCCGCTTCGTCGCCATCACCCAACTCGGTGCGAGCCTGACCTGCGAGGGCCATGTCGCCGAGCTCGTCGAACACAATGGCGAGCGCTGCGCGAAACTTGCGCTGACAACCAAGGACGAGAACGGCGACGTCAAACTTGCCGGCGAAGCCGTCATCGCCATCTAACACCAGAAGGATTCCAAATGGCCAAGCTCAAGGGAAAGGTCGCCCTGATCACCGGATCAGGCCGCGGCATCGGACGGGCCATCGCCCTGAAACTCGCCAGCGAAGGCGCGCGCGTCGTCGTCAACGACCTTGATGCGGCGCCGGGCGACGCCGTGGCTGACGAGATCAAGGCGGCCGGCGGCGAGGCCATCGCGGTCAACGGCAGCGTCGCCGAACCGGGCTTTGCCGATCGGTTCATCAAGGCCGCCACCGATACTTTCGGCGGGCTCGACATCATCGTCAACAATGCCGGCTACACTTGGGACTCGACGATCCAGAAGATGACGGACGAGCAGTTCCAGGCCATGCTCGACGTCCACCTCGTGGCCCCCTTCCGGATCTTGCGCGCGGCTGCCGAGCCGATCCGGATCATGGCGAAGAAGGAAGCCGAGGCCGGCCGCGAGGTGTTCCGCAAGGTCGTCAACATCTCCTCGATTGCCGGGCTTTACGGCAATGCCGGGCAGGCAAGCTATTCGTCGGCCAAGGCGTCCCTGATCGGACTGACGCGCACGATGTGCAAGGAATGGGGGCGCTACAAGGTGAACGTCAATTGCGTCGCCTTCGGCCTGATCAACACCCGCCTCACCCAGCCGATCGAGGCGCAGCAAAAGACCATCGACGTGGCTGGTCGCGACATCAAGGTCGGGGTCCAGCCGCAGATGCTCGACGCCATGGCCCGGATGATCCCGCTCGGACGCGGCGGCACGCCTGAGGAAGCGGCGGACGCCGTTTATTTGTTCTGCAGTCCGGAATCCAATTATATCAGCGGCCAGGTGATCGTCGCCGGCGGCGGTCTGATCGTTTGATGTGAGGGTTGTCCGATGCAATATCGTTCATCCTGGATGACCGACGAACTGGACGTGTTTCGCGACCAGTTCCGCAAATTTCTCGCCAAGGATCTGGCGCCGCACGCCGACAAATGGCGCACGCAGAAAATGGTCGATCGTTCCGCCTGGCGGGCGCTGGGTGAAATGGGCGCCTTGCTGCCGAGCGTGCCGGAAGCCTATGGCGGCCTCGGCGCCACCTTCGCCTACGATGCCGCCATCCTCGAGGACATCGAGAGCGTGGTGCCGGAAGTCACGACCGGCGTCTCCGTGCACAGCGCCATCGTCGCGCACTACATCCTGAACTACGGCTCCGAGGAGCAGAAGCTGCGCTGGCTGCCGAAAATGGCGAGCGGCGAGTTCGTTGGCGCCATTGCCATGACCGAGCCCGGCACCGGCTCCGACCTGCAGGGCGTGCGGACCACCGCGCGCAAGCAGGGCAACAACTACGTCATCAACGGTCAGAAGACCTTCATCACCAACGGCCAGGCCGCCGACCTGATCATCGTCGTGGCGCGCACCGGCGGACCCGGCGCCAAGGGACTCTCGCTGATCGTGCTCGAGACCGCGGGCAACGAGGGATTCCGGCGCGGCCGCAACCTCGACAAGATCGGCCTGCACGCGTCAGACACGTCCGAATTGTTCTTCGACAATGCGGTGGCGCCGCCGGAGAACCTGCTGGGTGCCGAGGAAGGCAACGGTTTCGTCCAGTTGATGCAGCAATTGCCGCAGGAACGCCTGTCGCTTGCCGTCGGCGCCGTGGCTTCGATGGAGCGCGCGGTCAAGCTGACGGCTGACTACACCAGGGAACGCCAGGCGTTCGGCAAGCCCATCATCGAATTCCAGAACACCGCGTTCAAACTGGCGGAACGCAAGACCGAGGCCATGATCGCGCGCGTCTTCGTCGACTGGTGCATCGAACGCCTTGTCGCCGGCGAACTCGACACCGTCACGGCCTCGATGGCGAAATGGTGGTGTTCGGAAAAGCAGGTCGAGACCGCGGACGAATGCCTGCAGCTCCACGGCGGCTACGGTTACATGCAGGAATATCCGATCTCGCGGATGTTCGTGGACGCACGGATCCAGAAGATCTACGGCGGCACCAACGAGATCATGAAGCTGCTGATCGCGCGGTCGCTGTAGCCCGGCGCCGGCAAAGACGCCGGCGCGGATCTGGCCCGTTAACAATCAGCATCGAACGCCCGGCGCGCACTTCTTGGCCGCCGCCGGAGCCGGACGCGGCGGTGGCGCAGCCATCCGGGGCGGTGGGGCCGCCATACGCGGTGGTGGCGGCGCGGCCATCCGTGGGGGTGGAGCGGCCATCCTTGGTGGCGGCGACGGCGCGGCCATCCGCGGCGGTGGGGCGGCCATCCTTGGCGGTGGTGCCGGAGCGACGCGAGTTACCGGAGGTGGCGGGGGCCTTGCCGCGTGTACTGCGGCCGGCGGCGGCGCTCGCCGCAGCTCAGGCTGCAATTGAGGTTTCGGGGCAATCGCAGCGGCGGGCCTTGGCGGCGCGGAGGCGCCGGGTGGCGGGGTTGCGACCCTCGGCTGTCCAGCCGGAGCGGCGGGAGCAATGGTCCCGATCGCGGGCCTCGCGCCGGCACCGCCCGGAGCGAGAGGTGCGGGCCTGGCATTCGGATTGGCCGCGCCTGGCGATACCGCAGCACTCGGAGGCGGCGGTGGGGCACCCTTGGTGCCCGGAACCGGCAGCGTATTGGTCCTCGACAAGGGCTGTGTCGAAGGCAGTGCGCCCGGCGCATTGGCCGGCAGCGTCGCGTTCGGCCTTCCGGCCTGCCCCGCGCCGGGCAAAACAGCCTTTGTGGCAGGATTGATCGCGGCGCTCGGCGGCACCGGCGCCTTGCCCTGCTGGATCAGCGTCGCCCTCTGCGCCACCGCAGGCGGCAGTGTCGGCGTGGCGCCACCCTGCGCCGGCGCCACCGGCGAGCCGGGGCGTCCGCCAGCCTTGGTGCCAAGTCCGGTGCCAAGTCCGCCCACCGGGGCAGCTGGCTGTGGCGGCCGGTTGATCACGTTGTTGATGACGGTCCTGTTGTGGATGTTGGCAAAGATGATGTTGTTCGGCGGCGGCGCAACATAGATCGGAGCCCGCACATAGACCGGAATCGGCACAAAGAACGGCTGCGGCAGGATGAACAGCCCGATCGGTGGTGGCGGCGGCTCCAATATCACGAAATCGTCCGGCGGCGGCGGCAGGTAGTAGACCGGCGCAGGCGGCGGCGGCAGAAAATCGAATTCGGGATCGCCGAAGGCCAGCACCGGCCGGTCGACATAGATGAACTCTTCCGGCGGCGGCGGCGGCACGTCGTAGTCGATGACGTCAAATGACGGCGGCGGCTCCTGCGGCGCGGTGAGGATGGCAAGCCGGCGGCGCGCATCTGCGGCATGCGGCCCGCGCGGGTAGCGTTGCAGATACGACCAATAGGCGTTCGGCGTGTCGGCGCGATAGCTGCGGCGCCAGGTGATCGCCTCGCGACGCGCCGCCGCAATCGCCCTCACCCGCTTCGCCATGGGATCATCGGGATAGGCGCCGAGAAAATCCTCATAGGCCGGCAGCGTGTCGCGCTCCAGCGCCGCGGCATAGGCGTCCCGCACACCGAGCTCGCGGATCGGCTTGCTGCGGGCGGCGGCGGCCTGATCCGGCGCCGGTGCTGCGGGCGCATCCGGTGCACGCTCGAAGAACGTGAAGGCCGCGTCGACCTTCTGGTTGTCCCAGGGCACCTGCGCGCCCTTGCTCGTCTCGTTGACGCGAAGCCGCACGCGATTGAAAACTTCAGGCAGCGGCAATCCGCCGGTCCGGATCATCTCGGCCAGCGACTGGGCGTAGGCGCCGTACGGTCCCTGCTCGGCCGGCGCGACCGTTCCGGGCGCCGCGTTGAACGCGATCAGCATGTGCGGGTCCGCTTCCACCAGGGCGAGGCCGCTGGCGATCTGTCCGTTGACGAAAGGCTGCTGGCGCGCCGCGTCCAGCACGACGATGCCGGCCTTCAGCGGCAGCGAGGCGAGCTGGCGGATATAATCGCCGGTCCGCAGCGCCTCGATCGGCACATCGGTATCGCGGTTGATCGCGGAATCGACCGGCACGAAATAGTTCTCGCCGGCCAATTGCAGCCCGTAACCGGCCAGATACACCATCGCGACCGTGTCCGGCCCCGAGGCTTCGGCCTTGTTGATGAAGTCGCGGAAACTCTTGCGCAGCGTGTCGCCATCGAGATCGCGGGCGCCGATCACGTCGAAGCCGGCCGCCTGCAAGGTCTGCGCGATCAGGCCGGCATCGTTGGCCGCCGTCGCCAGCGGCGATTTCGCATAGGCGCCATTGCCGACCACCAGCGCAATGCGCTTTTCCGGCGCTTGCGCGGCGGCTCTGCTCAAATGTCCCGCCAGTCCCGATATCGCGACGAGACACGCCGAGAGAATCGACAAATTTCTTACTACTCGCATGGGATTCCACCCTATCGCCGCCTGCGCTTACATGGAGCGCGCTTTAAAATGAACATTTCTTGAATAATTGCGCTCTCAGCAAGGCATAGTGCTCGCGCCGTCCGGTTCCGGCATCGAAATTCGCATTGTCGCGGCCGTTTGGCGGGCGTATCCTTTGTTCGAGATCGTGTTCGCCTGCATCGTGAGGCGACGGCGCGAGTTCCTCCCGGTGTGCGAATTGCCCACGCAATGGAGGAATCGCCATGACCGTTTCCCCGACCCTGCAAAAGTATCTGGACCAGAGCGTCACCTACGACCTGATCCCCCACGTCCCCACGATGTCGTCGACACGCACGGCGGAAGCCTGCCATGTGCCGGGCGAGGCACTCGCCAAGGCGGTCGTGCTGCGCCGGGACGGCGGTTACATGATGGCCGTGCTTCCGGCCTCCCGTCACCTGCATCTGTCGGCCCTGAAAAGTCAGCTCGGCCACAAGGTCGATCTCGCGAGCGAGGACGAAATCGAACGGCTGTTCGAGGACTGCGACCGCGGGGCCGTCCCGCCGCTCGGCGAATGCTACGGGCTGGACGTCATCATCGACGACAGCATCGATGCGCGGCGGCATGTCTATATGGAAAGCGGCGATCACGCCACGCTGATCCGCATGGAGGGCGCGCAATTCGCGCGGCTGACAGCGAAGGCCTGGCACGGCCACTTCAGCACGCACGATTGAGCCGCTCGTTCCGCGCCTGCACGGTCAAGCGACTTCAAGCAGGACGCCCCGCACCCGTTCGCGGTCGAACAGGTGCGAGTCGTTTTTGACGATTCGGTCGCAACAGGCCGCCGCTTCAATGATGGGCCGCAACGCTCTTCACGTAGCCGGACACCAGATCGCCTGACGTAAACTGGCTGATATCGCCGAGGCTGATCATGCCGACCATGCGTTTGCTCTTGTTGATCACCGGCAACCTGCGGACTTTCAGCGTCTCCATGTGATGCACCGCTTTCGCAAGGTCGTCGTCCTCGCGGCAGCAATGGATGCCTTCGGTCATCACGTCGCGCGCCTTGGCGCGACTGGCATCGAAACCGTTGCCTGCAAGCCCTTTGCAGACGATGTCGCGATCGGTCACCATCCCGACCAGCTTGTCGTCCTCCCCGATCGGAATGCAGCCGATATCGTGCGCTCGCATCAGCTTTGCGATTTCGGTAATCGGCGTGTCGGGGCTGACCCAGTCGACGCCCTTGTGCATCGCGTCTTTGACTTTCATGGCGGATCTCCGTTGCTGCGATTTCAGGTGGTATTCACGTGATGCAGAACAGTTCCCCCTTGGCTTGAGTATACGACGGATCGGCTGGAACGGCATCGCAAAAAGCACCGGCAACTTCTTGAATTGGCGAAGCGCGTCGTTGCGCGCGGGTTGATGCACCCCGCGCGCAACGATGTCGGCCAAACCAGAAGAAATCAGAAGAAGCCGAGCTTCTTCGGGCTGTAGCTGACCAGCAAGTTCTTGGTCTGCTGGTAGTGATCGAGCATCATCTTGTGGGTCTCCCGGCCGACACCCGATTGCTTGTAACCGCCGAACGCGGCATGCGCCGGATAGGCATGGTAGCAATTGGTCCAGACCCGGCCTGCCTGGATGGCGCGGCCGAAACGATAGAGCCGGCTCGCGTCGCGGCTCCAGATACCGGCGCCGAGACCGTAGAGCGTGTCGTTGGCGATCGCGAGCGCCTCGTCGTCGTCCTTGAAGGTGGTGACCGAAACGACCGGTCCGAAAATCTCTTCCTGGAAGACGCGCATCTTGTTGTTGCCCTTGAACACCGTCGGCTTGACATAGAAGCCACCGGAAAGGTCGCCCGGCAGGTCGTTGCGCGTCCCGCCCGTCAGCACCTGCGCGCCTTCCTCGCGGCCGATGTCGATATAGGACAGGATCTTCTGCATCTGCTCGGAGGACGCCTGCGCGCCGATCATGGTGGCCGGATCGAGCGGATCGCCCTGGACGATCGCCTCAACCCGCTTCAAGGCCCGCTCCATGAAGCGGTCGAAGATCTTTTCGTGGATCAGCGCGCGGCTCGGACAGGTGCAGACCTCGCCCTGGTTGAACGCGAACATGACGAAGCCTTCGATCGCCTTGTCGAAGAAATCATCGTCCTCGGCCATGACGTCCTCGAAGAAGATGTTGGGCGACTTGCCGCCGAGTTCGAGCGTTACTGGAATGAGGTTCTGGCTCGCGTACTGCATGATCAGCCGGCCCGTCGACGTCTCGCCGGTGAAGGCGATCTTGGCGATGCGCGGCGATGACGCCAGCGGCTTGCCGGCCTCAAGGCCGAAGCCGTTGACGATATTGAGCACGCCCGGCGGCAACAGGTCGCCGATCAGGCCTGCCCACACCATGATCGCGGCCGGGGTCTGCTCGGCCGGCTTCAGCACGACGCAGTTTCCGGCGGCCAGCGCCGGGGCGAGCTTCCAGCACGCCATCAGCAGCGGAAAATTCCACGGAATGATCTGGCCGACGACGCCGAGCGGCTCGTGGAAATGATAGGCGACGGTGTCGTGGTCGATTTCGGAAAGGCCGCCTTCCTGGGCGCGGATGGCGCCGGCGAAGTAGCGGAAATGGTCGATGGCGAGCGGCACGTCGGCCGCAGTCGTCTCGCGGATCGGCTTGCCATTGTCCCAGGTTTCGGCGAGCGCGAGCAGATCGAGGTTTTCCTCCATGCGGTCGGCGATGCGATTGAGGATCAGCGCGCGTTCGGCGACGCTGGTGCGGCCCCAGGCTTGCTTGGCTGCGTGCGCGGCGTCGAGCGCGTCTTCGACGTCCTTGGCATCGGAGCGCGCGATCTCGCACAGCAGCCGGCCGTTGACCGGCGAGAAATTCTCGAAATAGCGGCCCGAGCGCGGCTCGGCCCATTTTCCGTTGATGTAGTTCCCGTATCGCCTTTCGAACGGGGCCTTCGCAGTTCGTGAAAATTCGACCTTGTTCATGGCTGTTCCTCGCTATGGCGTCGCTGGATGCGGCGCTCGGGAAAACCATGAAGGAGGCCGGCTTTACTGTCTGCCCGTCGAATCCGGATCGCGAGCGCGTGTGTCGCAGAACTGCGACAGTCGAATGGAGAATCCTTTAATGCGTGCGATGGAGATCGAAGCGCCGCAGCTTTCGATGCAGCGTTGCACGGCTGATCCCGAGCGCCTCGGCGGCGGCCGAGACATTCCCGTCACTGCGCGCCAGCGCCCGCTGCACGGCGGCCCGCTCTGCCTGGTCAAGATCCCGCGCCGGGCTGGACGTGCCGCCGAGCAGGTCGGATGCCGGCAACGGCTTCTTCAGAAAATCCCGCGTCACACCGAGCGCCAGCCGCGCCGACCGCGTCGCGCCGATGACGAGGTCGTCGGCATCGACCGCGATCAGCCCGCCGCCGCCGCGATTGATATCGGGCGCAAACAGAAAGCGGGCGTTCGGGAACGCCAGGCGGAAATTCTCCATCTCGATCCGGCGGGCGGCATCGCCGACGGCAACCGCAATGAGATTGACGAAACCTTCCGTGAGGTCGGCGCGGCAGGAGGATACGTCGAGCGCCGCGGCCAGCCTGCCCTCGTGATCGTAGATCGGCGCCGAGGTGCAACTCAGCAGCGTGTTTCGCGCATAAAAATGCTGGTCGCGATGAACGGTGAGCGCGCGTTGCTCGGCGAGACAGGTCCCGATGCCGTTGGTACCCTCGCACTCCTCGCTCCAGACCGTCGCGGTCCACAGGCCCCACGCCTTGAACGTCTCGTCGTCGGACACCGCGCCGCGCCGGTCGACCGGCACGCCGTTGCGGTCGGCCAGCAGCACGCAGCAGCCGACGCCGCCGACCGCGAGAAACAGCCGGTCGAGGTTGGATTGCGCGGCCCGGACCAGCGGCCCGATCTGCTGGCGCGCCAATTCGAATTCGGCCTGGCTCAACCGGCGCGGCAGGTTGCATTCGGCGGGGTCGAGGTGGTGAAAATTGGATGACCGGCGCCAGGACGCGACCACGGCGGATTTTGCGGCCGAGCCGCGCGCGACCGTCGCCTGCACCTGATCGGCATGGTGTCTGGTGGTCTGCGCCACGCTCATTCCTCCCGCGTAGGTCAAAATATTCGGCCCGGACGGTTGGTGAATTGATCTCGATCAAGCGCGCGACCTTGACCTGTCCCCGCCCTCGACCGGGCATTTAGCCGGTTATGCCCGATGATGCTGACACGTTTTGGCAGCATACCCTGCTAGACTTTCGTCGGCTTGGTAACGGAGCGGATTAATGTCGCGCGCGCAGCGGCTACTCGATCTCATTCAACTCTTGCGTGGCTATCGGCGTCCGGTCAGCGGCGCGGTGCTGGCCGAGGCGCTCGGGATTTCGCTGCGCACGCTCTACCGCGACATCGAAACACTCAACGGTCAGGGCGCCCATATCGATGGCGAGCCGGGTGTCGGCTACGTGCTGCGCCCCGGATTCATGCTGCCGCCGCTGATGTTCTCGGAAGAGGAGATCGAGGCTATCGTGCTCGGCTCGCGCTGGGTGGCGGACCGCACCGACGCGGCGTTGAGCGGCGCCGCACGCAGCGCATTGGCCAAGATATCCGCCGTGCTTCCGGCGGACCTGAAAGATGGTCTCGATACGTCGGGCCTGCTGATCGGACCGGGACAAGCGATCGCCGCCGGTGATGCCGAACTGCCGGTCATTCGCTCGGCGATCCGTACCGGGCAAAAGTTGCGGATCGGCTATCAGGATGGCAGCGGCGGCCGTTCAAAGCGCATCATCTGGCCGTTCGCGCTCGGGTTTTTCGACCGCGTGCGTATCGTCGTGGCGTGGTGCGAACTCCGCGAGGGCTTTCGGCATTTCCGCACCGACCGCATCGGCAAGGTGCAGATCCTCGGCAAGCGCTATCCGCGCCGCCGGCAGGCCCTGTTGAAGGAATGGCGCGCCAGCGAAGGAATCCCCGAACGCTAGAGCTTTGGTTCTGATTGAATCAGAACCGAAGGCCCAGATTCTTGCCTTGACGCGTTTTCTTCACGCGAACCGGGAGCCACTTCGCTCGAAAACGCTGCGACGAATTTCACTGCTGACAGTTTTTGGCAGGGTCATCCCCTAGGCTGAACTCATGCCGGACGCCGCCAGGCGGCTTCGGCGATGATGTTCAGAGAGGAATCTTCCCGATGCCAAATTTCAGTTTCGTCCTGCTCTATGTCGAGAACCCGCCGGCCAGCGCCGGCTTTTATGCGGACCTGCTCGGCCATCCCATCGTCGAGACCTCGCCGACCTTTGCGATGCTGTCGCTGTCGGAAGGCGTGATGCTGGGGCTGTGGTCGCGCAAGACCGTGGAGCCTGCCGCCAATGCGCAGGCAGGGGCCAGCGAAGTCGCGTTCACGGTGGAAAATGCCGCCGCGCTCGAGGCGACCTTCGCCGACTGGAAGAAGCGCGGGCTGAGCATTCTCCAGGAGCCGGTGCAGATGGATTTCGGCACGACTTTTGTTGCGACCGATCCCGATGGCCATCGCCTGCGCGTGTTCGTTCCGGTGGCGGCATGACCCGGAACTGGGTGGCGGTGGCTTCGGCCGAACATGTTCGTATCGGCCGAGGCAACGGCTTCATGCAGGTCTGTCATGGCAAGGCCGCGCCGCTCCGGCGCGTCCAGCCCGGCGACCGCGTCGTCTACTACTCGCCGACCGGCGCCTTCGGCGGGCGGGACGGATTGCAGTCGTTTACCGCGATCGGCGTCGTGGATGACCACGCGCCCTATCAGGCGGACATGGACGGCGGCTTCTCGCCGTTCCGCCGTGACGTCAACTGGTGCGCGGCCCGAGAAGCGCCGATCAAGCCCCTCGTCGGCCGGCTCGAGTTCACGACAGCCAAACGCAACTGGGGCTTTCAGCTTCGCTTTGGTCTGTTCGAGATTTCCGGGGACGACATGGCGATGATTGCAGAGGCGATGGGCGCATCGTTGACACCGCGGTGACGACGAAATCGCCGCCGCCGGATCGACCAAGCCGCGGGAGATGACGGCGCCGCGCAAGGCACGCGGCGGGGCCATCCACGGTCAGTTCAACAACTCGACCTTGCCGGTCGCAAGCCGGTAGATGCCGCCGACTACTTTGACCTTGTTCTGCTCGACGGCTGCGTTGAGGATCGGTGCGGCCGATTTCAGCTTGGCGACGTTATCGATCACGTTCTGCCGAATGGCGTTGTCGAGCGCATTTCCGCTCTGCTGTGCCGACGCCTTCACCGCGGGTGCAATCGCAGCCACCAGAGACGGAATGTGTCCCGGAGGCGGCGTGTTGTCCTTCAGGGATTTGATCGTCGCGTCGACGGCACCGCAACTGTCGTGACCAAGGACGAGGATCATCGGCGCGCCAAGCACGGCGACGGCATATTCCATGCTTGCAACCGTATCGTCGTTGGCGAAATTGCCGGCCACGCGGCAGACGAACAAATCACCACGCCCGCTATCGAAGGCATATTCGGGTGCGATGCGCGAATCCGCGCAGCTCAGGATGGCCGCGTAAGGGTTCTGACCTCCGGCCAACGCCTCCCTCTCATGCTTGAAGTCGTGGCGCCGCGCCGTGCCGTCAACATAGCGCGCATTTCCCTCCATCAATTTCTTGAGGGCGGCATCCGGCGACAACACGTTCTGCGGCTTGGGAGGAGCCTTGGTATCCTTGGCGGTATCCTTGGCGCTGGCTGTGTCGGCGAGCATCAGCCCACCAAGTGCCGAGGCCGCGAACAGAACGACGGAGCGCCGCGAGGGCGCCGTCGGGTGAAGCTGATCCATTGAACATTTTTCGCACATTGCAATTTCCTCGCCCTTGCGGCGTCGAGTTCGGTGACGCCCGAATTCCTATGATTATGGTTGCGCGGCATAACTTCGCGACGCCGAAATGATTAGGCTTTGCCTGTTACTTGACTCTTAAGTTTGCTGAGTTGGATGCAAATCCAATTCGAAACAACCATTAGCTGCAAATCGAATCCTGGAAAAACATCGCGCATGCGGCGTACAGACGCCGCCTACAGCGTCTGCACGTCCACCACGCCGGCAACCGCCTTGATCGCACCCGCGATCTGCGGCGAGACCTTGAAGCGCCCCGGCAGCTTCATTTCCACCTCGGTCTGGAGGTCGAGCATGATGACGAGCGAGACGTCGCCATCGGCGCCGCCGGATGGCGCGGGCGCGGGTTTGGCCGGCGCGCCCTTCGTCAGCCCGTTCGGAGCGGCGGCTTCGGGCATGTTGAGCCGCCGCGCGATCGAATCCAGTGGCTTGGTGTCGCGAACGAAAATCCGCAGGCCTTTTTGGGTTTTCGCCGCGGCGTCATCCAGCGGCTCGGCATGCAGCACCCGCGCGCGTACGTCCTCGCCCTGCAGTTCGGCGCCGAGCTGCAGCAACACGGCCGCACCCGGCTCCAGCACGTCGCGGTATTGTGCAAGGCCTTCGGAAAACAGCACCGCCTCGAAATGGCCGGTCGGGTCCGACAACCCCATGATGCCCATCTTGTTGCCGGTCTTGGTGCGCCGCTCCATCCGCGACACGACCGTGGCCGCGACCTTGCCGGCGGTCGCGCCGGTTTTGACGGCGCGCGAGAATTCCGCCCAGGACTGCACCCGCAGCCGCTTCAACACGGTGGCGTAATCATCGAGCGGGTGGCCGGACAGGAAAAAGCCGACGGCGTCGTATTCACGGCGGAGTTTTTCGGCCGGCAGCCACGGCTCGATCTGCGGCAGCATGATGGTCGGCGCGTCGGCGGCGTTGCCGAACATGTCGTTCTGACCGATCGTTACGGCCTCATGGCTGCGCTGGCAGGCGGCGAGAACGGCATCGGCGCCGGCAAAGACGCGGGCACGGTTCGAGTCGAGCGTGTCAAAGGCGCCGGCGGCCGCCAGGCTTTCGATCACCCGCTTGTTGATGGCGCGCGGATTGACCCGTGCCGCGAAGTCGGCAAGCGAGGTGAAGACGCCCTTGCGCCGCTCTTCGACGATCAACTCCACGGCCTGGGGACCGACACCCTTCAGCGCGGCCAGCGCGTAGTAGATGGTGTTCTCGCCGACCTCGAAGGTGGCGCCCGAACGGTTGATGTTCGGCGCTTCGACCTTGATGCCGAGCCGCTGCGCCTCGGCGCGAAATTCCGACAGCTTGTCGGTGTTGTTGAGTTCGAGCGTCATCGACGCCGCCAGAAACTCCACCGGGTAATGCGCCTTCATGTAGGCGGTGTGGTAGGACACCAGCGCGTAGGCTGCGGCATGGCTCTTGTTGAAGCCGTAGTCGGCGAATTTGGCGAGCAGTTCGAAAATTGTATCGGCCTGCCCCTTCGGCACGCCGTTCTTGACCGCGCCGGCGACGAAGACCGCGCGCTGCTTTTCCATCTCGGCGCGGATCTTCTTGCCCATCGCGCGGCGCAGCAGGTCGGCGTCGCCGAGCGAATAGCCGGCCATGACCTGCGCGATCTGCATCACCTGTTCCTGGTAGATGATGACGCCGAACGTCTCCTTCAGGATCGGCTCCAGGATCGGATGCAGATATTCCGGCTCCTCGTCGCCGTGCTTGCGCGCGCAATAGGTCGGGATGTTGGCCATCGGGCCCGGGCGATAGAGCGCTACCAGCGCGATGATGTCCTCGAAACGGTCGGGCCGCATGTCGATCAGCGCGCGCCGCATGCCCTGGCTTTCCACCTGGAACACGCCGACCACATCGCCGCGCGCCAGCATCTGGTAACTCGGCGCATCGTCGATCGGCAGCGTCGGCAGGTCGACCTGGATGTCGCGCTGCCTGAGCAGTTTGACCGCGACGTCGAGCACGGTCAGCGTCTTCAGGCCGAGGAAGTCGAATTTCACCAGCCCCGCCGGCTCGACCCACTTCATGTTGAACTGGGTCACCGGCATGTCGGATTTGGGATCGCGGTAGAGCGGCACCAGTTCGCTCAAGGGCCTATCGCCGATCACGATGCCGGCGGCGTGGGTCGAGGCGTGGCGCGTCAGCCCTTCGAGGCGCTGGGCGATGTCGAAGGCGCGCGCGACCACCGGGTCCTCGTCGCGGAACGCCTGCAGCTTCGGTTCGCTCTCAATCGCCTGCGCCAGCGTCACCGGCGCGGCCGGATTTTGCGGCACCAGTTTTGTCAGCTTGTCGACCTGGCCATACGGCATCTGCAGCACGCGGCCGACGTCGCGCAGCACGCCGCGTGCCTGCAGCGTTCCGAAGGTGATGATCTGCGCCACCTGGTCGCGGCCGTAGCGCTGCTGCACGTAGTCGATCACCTCGCCGCGGCGGTCCTGACAGAAATCGATGTCGAAGTCCGGCATCGAAACGCGTTCGGGATTGAGGAAGCGCTCGAACAGCAGCCCGAATCGAATCGGATCGAGATCGGTGATAGTCAGCGAATAGGCCACCAGCGAACCGGCGCCGGAGCCGCGGCCCGGACCGACCGGAATGTCGTGGGCCTTGGCCCATTTGATGAAGTCCGACACGATCAGGAAGTAGCCCGCATAGTTCATGCGGTTGATCACGTCGATCTCGAAGGCGAGACGCTTCTGGTATCCCTCTTCCGTGGTGCCGGGCGACAGGCCGTGAACCTGCAGGCGGCTTGCGAGCCCCTCCCCGGCCTGGCGCTTCAGCTCGGCGGCCTCCTCGGCTTCCGCGTCGGAGCCCGAGCCGGCGCCGACCGTGAAGCGCGGCAGGATCGGCTTTCGCGTCTTCGGCCGAAACGAACAGCGCTCCGCGATCTCGACGGTGGAGGCCAGCGCCTCCGGTATGTCGGCGAACAGCACCGCCATCTCGGCGCGGGTCTTGAAGCGATGATCGGGCGTGAGCTGCTCGCGATCGGTCTCGGCGATCAGCTTGCCGCCGGCGATGCACAGCAGCGCGTCGTGGGCCTCGTAATCGTCATTCGCTGCGAAATATGGCTCGTTGGTCGCGACCAGCGGCAATCCCTTGGCATAGGCGAGGTCGATCAGGCCTGATTCGGCGCGGCGTTCCTTGTCGATGCCGTGGCGCTGCAATTCGACATAGAGGCGATCGCCGAACAGGCTCGCCAGCCGGTCGCAACGCGCTGCCGCGAGCGCGGCATGATCGCCAGCCAGCGCCAGCGAGATCGGGCCGTCGGGGCCGCCGGTCAGCGCGATCAAATCCTCGGCATCGCCTTCCAGCCATTCGAGCTTGATGTGCGGGGATTGATGCACCGGCGTTTCCAGAAACGCCCGCGAGTTCAGCCGCATCAGGCTGCGGTAGCCGCGCTCGCGCGCCGCCAGCAAGACGATTCGCGACGGCGCCGAGGCCAGCGCGTTGCGCGCGTTCGGGTCCTGGTCGCCGAAATCGACGGCGAGCTCGCAGCCGACGATCGGCTGGATGCCGTAGCCCGCCATCTTGTCGGAGAATTCCAGCGCCCCGAACATGTTGTCGGTGTCGGTCAGCGCCAGCGCCGGCTGGCGGTCGGCCTTCGCCAACTCGCCAAGCTTGGCAATCTTGATCGAGCCCTTCAGCAGCGAATAGGCCGAATGAACGTGGAGGTGAACGAATCCGGCACTGGACATGGTCGCTTAACGGGCTCTTGCATCATGGTGGGGAGCGATCGTCAGCACGGATGCGCACCGACTCGCTGCCCACAATGGTGATGCCTTGGCCCTGCGGAGTCCACGCGGAACGAAGCTTCCGCGCCTACCATCCGGCTTTTCCCCAGCCCGTCCGCAAGGCGCGGTTGGTTCAGGTTTCGCACGGTCTCAAAGCTGAGGAATCACCTGCGCCCAGATCGCAATCATCGCGACAAACAGCGTAATCGACGCCAGCGCCGCCGCTTCTTCCACAAACATCCGCAACATCGTCCGACTCCCTACGATATGAGAACATATGAGGAACATTGTTCCTTTTTTGTTCCGGGAGTCAAGGCCCGCTAGTGGGTCAGTTTGACGAATAAACCCTGTGGTTAATTCTGGCCGGCTGACGGTCTAGCGGCGGGGCTCACGGCGCGACGAAATGAAGGACAAAAGCCGCCACAACGCATGTCCCGACGGCAATGACTGCGCCTCTCCGCCGATCCGGAATAACGCCAAGCGTGAGGACCACCATCGCAGCCAGCAAGGCAATTTTGATAAAGGCGTCCATCGCCAGAATATGCGCCTGCCGCCGCCCGCTTTCCAGCCCGTCGCAACAAAAAAGCCCCGGGCGGCGCCCGGGGCTTCTCTGTTTCACAAAGTCTCGCGAGATCAGTACTTCGCGATGACCGGGCCGCCGAAGCGGTAGTTGATGCGGGCGGTGACGAGATCGACGTCCTGACGGATGCGATCGGTGCCGAAGAAGGCGCCGCCCGGCGTGGTGAAGGTGTAGGTACGGTCCTGCATGAACAGGTGATTGTACTCGACGCCAACCGACCAGTTCGGTGCGAAGGCGTATTCGAGGCCAGCACCGATCGTGCCACCCCAACGGGTGTCGTCGCCGGTGACGCCAGCGAGCGCGCCGCCCACAACGTTATTGACGCGATAGGTGTTCGAGGTCACCGCAGCACCGCCCTTGACGTACAGCAGGACGTTGTTGACGGCGTAACCAACCTGGCCAGTGAACAGGCCGAACGCATCGACGTTGGTGTGGTTGCGGAAGGCGGGGAACGCCTGGCTCACGTTGCTGCCCGACAAGTCGGCCCAGTTGCCCTGAGCTTCGAGACCGAACACGAACGTGCCAGCCTGCCAGCGGTAGCCGACCTGGCCACCAACCGTGCCGCCAGTGGCGTCATGGGAACCTTCAGGACCGAAGGGGAAACCGGCATCCCAGGAGTTGCGGCTCGAACCCCAACCACCGTTCGCACCGATGTAGAATCCGGTCCAGTCGTACACAGCAGCAATCATCGGGGGCGCCTTGGTGTAAGGACGCGCAGCGAGATCAGCAGCAACAGCCGGCGCAGCCGCCGCGCCGAGCGCGATCAGACTGGACGTAACAAGCAAAAGCTTCTTCATTCTTTTTATTCCCGTTCCTTTTAGACAGCCCCCAAGGCCGAGGCATGCTCATAGCATCGTTCGCTCGAATTACTGTAACCTCACGGCCACAACGCCCACGAAACAGCCGCAGTGTGAACGCAAGTTAATGTTGTGCCGCAGGCGTTTTTCGAAACTTTGCAATGGAACCCGCTCCAAGACATTCACATTCGCTTTTGCAGCGGTATTGCAATGCGGAACCGCTTGACGGGAGCGCGCCGGTGCGGCTTGTGTCGATGAAATGGAACCGGCGACGCGCGGAAGTACATGAGGAGATTCGAAATGCGTAAAGCGATTCTGGCCGTGCTTGCCGCGAGCGGATTGGCCGCACTCGGCGCCGCGCCCGCCGAAGCGGTCGGTACCCGATATCCGTTCTGCCTTCAGGGAGACGAGTATCCGGGGCTGAGCTACTGCACCTTCACGAGCTACGAGCAGTGCCAGGCGACCGCCTCGGGACGGTTTCTCCAGTGCATCGCCAATCCCTATTATGTCAGCGAGAGCGAACCGCCAATCTCCGGGTATCGCCCACTGCGCGGTCGTCCGCTGCCGCCCGCCCCCGGCAACGGCAGGTACTGATCCGCCCGTCCGGCGCAAATTGCGCTGCGTGCGCGCGCCGCCGACGGATGTTCAACGCGCGAACGTGATTTGACGCGACCATGGGTGGATCGTCAGGTTAGCGACTGGCGATTTCCAAGGGCTGCGGCGGAGGATGCATGCAAAGGGCATTGCTGGCGCTCATGGCGGCGTTTGCCGTCTCGGCAGTGATGCCGGCAGCGGCGCGCGAGTTTCCCTACTGCATCAAGGGCTGCGATTTCGGCGCCGCTGGCGGCGATTGCAGTTTTTCGTCGCTGGCACAGTGCCAGGCGACCGCCTCCGGGCGAGATGCGTATTGCGCGGCGAATCCCTATTTCAACGCCAAGGCGGAAATGCAGACCGATCGGAGCCGTCAATCCCGAAGGAAATTCTGATGCGCGTTCTGGCTTTGTCAATTTGGGCAATCGCAGCCGCCTCGGCAGCGGCGCCGGCGCAGGCACAAACCTACGATCCCAATTATCCGGTTTGCCTGCATGTGATGGGCAGGGTCAGCTACTACGAATGCACCTATACCTCGCTCCCTCAATGCAACATGTCGGCGTCGGGCCGCTCGGCGCAATGCGTGATCAATCCCTATTACGCATATGCGTCTCAAGACCCGTCGGCACGCCGTTACAAGCGCCACCACAGCGGCTACTGAGCGTTATCTGTTTGATTGAGCACCGGGCGTAGCGCGGGCAATCGCTTCCGGGCGAGCCGCCGATCCCGAAGGAGATTTTGATGCGCATTCCGGCTTTGGCAACCCTCGCGATTGCAATGATCTCCGCTTCGGCACCGGCGCGAGCGCAAACCTACAGTCCCGACTATCCGGTCTGCCTGCATGTCTACGGCCCGGTCACTTACTATGAGTGCCGCTACACATCGATCCCGCAATGCAACCAGTCGGCCTCGGGACGTGCGGCGCAATGCGTGGTCAATCCCTACGCGGCCTATCAGGACCGGGCGGTGCGCAAGCGCGGCGTTTACTGAACGCCGCTACTCCATTTCCACGACCTGGCCGTCGACCAACGACACCCGTCGGTCCATCCGGCCGGCCAGTTCCATGTTGTGGGTGGCGATCAGCATCGCGACCTGCGTCGCCTTCACCAACTGCATCAGCGCCTTGAAGACGTGATCGGCGGTGTGCGGATCGAGGTTTCCGGTCGGTTCGTCCGCCAGCAGCGCCCGCGGCGCATTGGCGACCGCGCGCGCGATGGCGACGCGCTGCTGTTCGCCGCCGGAGAGCTCGGACGGCCGATGCGTGATGCGGTCGCCGAGGCCGAGATAGGACAGGATTTCCTCCGAACGCTTGACGGTCTCGGACTTTTTGAGCCCGCGGATCATCTGCGGCAGCATGACGTTTTCGAGCGCGGTGAATTCCGGCAGCAGCCGGTGCGACTGATAGACAAAGCCGATGTCCGAGCGCCGGATCTGGGTGCGCTCGATGTCGGATAATTGCGAGGTCGGCGTACCCGCCACATAGACCTCGCCTTCATCGGGGCTTTCGAGCAGGCCTGCGATATGCAGCAATGTCGACTTGCCTGAGCCCGATGGCGCCACCAGTGCCACCGACTGTCCCGCCCACAGCGCAAGCTTGGCGCCGTTGAGAATGGTCAGCGTCGCCTCGCCTTGCTTGTACTCGCGTTTTATCTCGTGGAGATAGATAACCGGTACGTCTTCCGCCTCCTCGGCCATCTCGTCCTCACTCGTACCGAAGCGCGTCGACGGGATCGAGCCGCGCGGCGCGCCAGGACGGATAGAGCGTCGCCAGGAACGACAGCGTCAGCGCCATGATCACGACCGCGGTGGTCTCGCCGAAATCGACCTCGGCCGGCAGCCGGGAGAGGAAGTAGAGTTCCGGCGAGAACAATTCGGTGTTGGTCATCCAGGACAGGAATTGCCGGATCGATTCGATGTTCAGGCAGATCAGCATGCCGACGAAGAAGCCGGTCAGCGTACCGACCACGCCGATCGCAGCCCCCGTAATCAGGAATATCCGCATGATCGAGCCTTGAGAGGCGCCCATGGTGCGCAGGATGGCGATGTCCTGCCCCTTGTCCTTAACCAGCATGATCAGGCCGGAGACGATGTTGAGCGCGGCAACCAGCACGATCATTGTCAGGATCAAAAACATCACGTTGCGCTCGACCTGCAATGCATTGAAGAAGGTCGAGTTGCGCTGCCGCCAGTCGACCAGGAACACCGGCCGACCGGCCGCCTCCGTCACGCTCTTGCGAAACGCGTCGATTCGATCCGGGTTGGTGGTGAATACCTCGATCGCGGTCACGTCGTCCTTGCGGTTGAAATAGGCCTGCGATTCCGGCAGCGGCATGAACACGAAGCTGGCGTCATACTCCGACATGCCGATCTCGAACACGGCCGCCACCTTGTACGGTTTGATGCGGGGCGTGGTTCCCATCGGCGTCACCGCGCCCTTCGGCGCAACCAGCGTGATGGTGTCACCGGCGTGCAGCGACAATTGATCGGCGAGCCGGCGTCCGATGATGACCCCCTGCCCCTCGTCAAAACCTTCCATCGTGCCTTGCTTGATGTTCTTGGCGATCGAGGTGAGGTTGTTCAGGTCCGCAGAGCGCATGCCGCGCACCAGCACGCCGGCGGCGTTGAAGGCCGAGGACGCCAGCGCCTGGCCGTCCACGACCGGTGCCGCAAGGCGGATGCCGTCGACCTGACTGATGCGCTCAGCGACGTCCTTCCAGTCGGTCAGCGGCGATTCCAGCGGTTGCACCAGCAAATGCCCGTTCAATCCGAGGATCTTGTCCAGCAGTTCCTTGCGAAAACCGTTCATGACCGCCATCACGATGATCAGCGTGGCGACGCCGAGCATGATGCCGAGGAACGAAAAGCCGGCGATGACCGAAATGAAACCTTCCTTGCGACGCGCCCGCAGGTAACGTCCGGACAACAGCCATTCGAAAGGCGCAAAAGGCGGGGTTCGGACTGTCTCGTTCATGGTCTCATGCATTACTCGATAATCCCATGATTCGGACCAAATGTGGCCTTATTGGCCAACATTGCAACCGCGGTGGGTATCTTATCCCGCTATCTTTGCCACCACTTCCGCCGGGCTGAGATTCTCGCGCGAGCCGTCGCTGCGCCGCTTGATCTCAAGCTTGCCCTCGGCGAGGCCCTTCGGCCCGACCAGAATCTGCCAGGGGACACCGATCAGGTCGGCGGCCGCGAATTTTGCGCCGGCGCGCTGGTCGGTATCGTCATAGAGCACATCGACGCCCTTGGCCTGAAGTTCCTGATAAAGTTTTTCGCAGGCGCCATCGACGGCTGCGTCGCCCTGCTTCAGATTCAGGATCACGGCGGTGAACGGCGCCACCGCTTCCGGCCATTTGATGCCGGCATCGTCGTGACAGGCCTCGATGATCGCGCCGACCAGGCGCGAGACTCCGACGCCGTAGGAGCCGCCATGGATCGGCACGTCGACGCCATCGGCGCCGGCGACCAGCGCCTTCATCGCATCGGAATATTTGGTGCCGAAATAGAAGATCTGGCCGACCTCGATGCCGCGCGTGTTGACGCGCTTGTCGGCGGGCACTTCACGCTCGTAACGTTCGGCATCGTGAACGTCCTCGGTCGCGGCATAGACCGACGTCCATTGCTTGATGATGCCGGTGAGATCGCCCTCGTAATCGACATCGTCGGCCGGGATCGGCAGATCGAGCACGTCGCTGTTGCAGAACACACCGGATTCGCCGGTTTCCGCCAGCACGATGAATTCATGGCTGAGATCGCCGCCGATCGGGCCGGTCTCGGCGCGCATCGGGATCGCCTTCAATCCCATCCGCGCAAAAGTGCGCAAATAGGCCACGAACATCCGGTTATAGGAACGGCGCGCGGCCGCCTCGTCGATGTCGAAGGAGTAGGCATCCTTCATCAGGAATTCGCGGCCGCGCATCACGCCGAAACGCGGCCGCTGCTCGTCGCGGAACTTCCACTGGATGTGATAGAGATTGAGCGGCAGGCTCTTGTAGGATTTGACGTAAGCGCGAAAGATCTCGGTGATCATTTCCTCGTTGGTCGGCCCGTACAGCAATTCGCGCTTGTGGCGGTCGGCGATGCGCAGCATCTCCGGACCATAGGCATCGTAGCGTCCGCTTTCGCGCCAGAGATCGGCGAGCTGCAGCGTCGGCATCAACAGTTCCAGTGCGCCGGCGCGGTCCTGTTCCTCACGTACGATCTGCTCGATCTTCTTCAGCACCCGAAAGCCCAGCGGCAGCCAGGCGTAGATGCCCGCCGCTTCCTGCCGCATCATGCCCGCGCGCAGCATCAGCCGATGCGAGACGATCTCCGCCTCTTTCGGATTCTCTTTCAGGATGGGTAGAAAAAACCGCGACAACCGCATGGGACAACTCAAGGAATCAGTGGGATACCGGAAGAGGTGCAGTGAAACCGGATCGGGTGCCAAAATACAAGGCCGGGGCCGGTTAAAAGCGGCCGGAAAGGCGGATTTTGGGCCCGTTTTTGGGCCTCGTGGTCCTCATACATTCACAACGGCGTCATACCCTGCGAAGGCGGGCATGCGGTCGTTCGTAGCCCGTAGGATGGGTGGAGCGAGCGATACCCATCAACTCCAATCACGCGGCAGATATGATGGGTTTCGCTGCGCTCTACCCATCCTACAATTTGTTGCGCCGGCGTCAGCGTATCTGCAAGTCATCTTCCAGCGTGATCTTCTGAAAATCCGTGACCAGCGCATCGATCTGCATATGCCAGCGCCCCGCCAGCGGCAGCGCCACGCCGCGCACATGCCAGTAGCCGTCCGGCCCGAGCACCGCGCGGCGCTCCATCGGCTCGATGCCGCGCTCCGGCAAGCTCAGGATCAGCGTCGCCTCCTTGGCCGGTAGCAGCGCGGCGTCGCCCGTCATCAACTGCAGGACAAAGTCGTTGGCGCCGACCGTGCCCGGCGAAACCAGCACCTGAAACATCGCGGCATCGGTGTGGATATGGACTGCGAGCGGCGTGGCCACGGGAGCAACGGAGGCGCGCGGCGGCGGCGTGAAGCGCCAGCCGGCGACCACGGCCAGGATGCAAATAACGAGAACGCATTCCAGCAGGATCGATCCCAGCAGCGGCCGGGTGTTCTTGTAATCCGCAATGACCGTCGGCGTGGCGACAAAACGGTTCAGCGCCGCAAGGGCGAGCAACAGGACAACGAGGGAAAGCTTGATCGAGAGAAGGATGCCGTAGGAGGTCTCAATCAGCGCGCGCAGACTTCCAAGCTGGATGATCGACAGCGCCAGTCCGCTCAGCACCAGGAGCCCGACAAGCGGCACTGCGATGGCCGAAAACTTCTTGAGCACCCGCGGCAGATCGTCATTGCGTTGATGCGCCAACACCGCCAGCGGCGCCAACGCGCCGATCCAGTAAGCCACGGCGACGCCGTGCAGGAATAGCGACGGCCGCGTCACCCATTGGGGTGAAGCCGTGGCGGCATGCCCGCTGGCCGCCAGCGACAACCCGACGCCCACTATCGCTGATGTGGTCAACACCCGCGAAATCAGGATGCTCGGACTTTTCCAGGCGTACCAGGCGATGGCCATCACGCCGATCGCTATCAACAGCGATGGCCCGAGGCTTGTCGCAAGCGCGCTCGTCCACGGCGCCGACGTCACGATGCCGCCAAGGGGGAGGTTGAGGAGATCGAGACCTTGCAGGCCGAGCGAAGCCACCGCGCTGACAAGACCGACGGCGATCGCGCCGCGGCTGACCGTCGACCCGCTCGGGCCCTGCGCGATCCAGGCCGCGAAGAACGCGCCGCCGACGCCGACGAACAGGCCGAGATAAACTCCGATCCGCGCCAGCCAGATCAGCGCCGCCAGCGGGCTCGCTTGCGCCGCCGGCGCGCTCCCGGTCACGGCGCCGATTGAAAACACCATCGATCCCGCCACGGGATGACCGTCCTGCGAGACCACGCGGTAGCTGACGATTTGCGTGCCCTGCGGCAGGTCATCAGGCAAAACGATCAGCACGGATTGGCCGACCGCGCGCGTGGCTACGTCGCGCGTTTTGCCGGCGGCATCGATGACGCCGATCACGGCCGGCGCGACGCCCTCGTTGAAGTGCAGTTGCACCATCTTCGGAGGTTGTGCCAGCACGCTGCCGTCGGCCGGCTCCGACGACAGCAGCGTCGCATGAGCCCACGCGGCGCTGGCGATGCAAAGCGCCGAAAGCAGCGCGGCAAGACCTGCGAGCACGCGCGCCATCGGGCTTGCTTTACGGTTTTGCGATCAGCTTGAGGCCCGGCGCCGGCGTCTTGCTGTCATGCGCATGGCCGCCTTCCGAGGGAATATCGATCCAGCGGCTGACCCCCTGCTCGCATTCCTGCACCACCGGGAAATACAGCGTGGTATCCGGCTTCAGGCCCTGCGTGAGAAAGCTGGAGAAGACAAATTCATCGAAATTGTCGTCGGCTAGCTTGCCGCCGCTCCACACCACTTCCTTGACGCCTTCGGACAATTTGCTGCCGTGAAACTCGTACTCCGTGGCGTATTTGCCCTTGACCATCTCGAGGGTCCAGCCCGGCTTGGGCATCGGCTTGATGCCGATCACTCCTTCCGGAATTTGCACCCGCAACTTGACCGTCGCCGATCCCGCGCAGCCATGCGGCACGGCAAACACCGCCTTGTAGTACGAGCCGACCGGCGCCTGCCGCTTTTCGAGGGTGACATGCGCGATTGCCGGAGAGGCCGCGAACGCGGCAACGGCTGTGATAACAAAAGCACCTTTTGACATTAGCCGCCCCTATTTCTTGATGCCGGGATGATCGTGCGCCGCCGGGGCCTGTGCACCGACGCCCTGCACGTCGAACGACAGCGCGACCTTGCCGGCCTTCTCGAATTCGAGCGTGATCGGCACCTTGTCGCCCTGCTTGAAGGGCTGCTTGAGATCCATCAGCATCAAATGGTAACCGCCCGGCGCCAGCTTGACGGTCTTGCCGGGCTCGATCACGAGGCCCTTGTCCAGCGGACGCATGGTCATGACGCCGTTGTTCATCGCCATTTCGTGAATTTCGACCTTGCCCGCGATATCGCCGGCCCCGCTGATCAGCCGGTCCGGCGCCGCGCCCTTGTTTTCGATCGTGAGAAAGCCGCCCGCAATCTTCGCGCCGCCGGGCGTCGCGCGGCTCCAGGGCTGCGTAATGACAAGATCGCCGGCCTTGACCTCCTGGGCGTGCGCGGGCGCACCCAGGACAGCAAGCAAGGCGGCGAAGGCGAAGAATTGCAGAACAGGTTTCATCGTATGTCTTTCGATTTATGAAGTATGGCCGGCACAGCGGACGACCGGCCCGCTGTTGCCTTAACTTGAGAACGCAATGTTAATATTCACAATAACGGGAGTGTCTTTATTTGCTCGCCACTTTTTGCTGAGCCAGCCATTTTTCGAGGTCCGGCATTTCGGCCGAACCCTCGATCGTGGTGACGGTGCCGTCCCGCGCGATCAGCAGCGTGCGCGGGATCTCGCCCTGCCAGGCCGGGTCGATCTCGAACCGGAGGCGTTCGACAAAACCGTCGGCGAAAAGCCAGTTCTCCGCCGTCCCCAGCCCGGCCTTCTCCAGCATCCCGCGCGCGGCACCCGGCAGATTCGGGACGAGATCGGCGCTGATCATCACGACGTCGAGCTCGGAATGGTCCTTCATGAACTGCCCGAGCAGCGGCAATTCGACCTTGCAGGGGCCGCAGGTGACGCCCCAGAAATGCACCAGCGTCGGACGCCCCTTGTGCGAACGCAGCATTTCCTGCCAGCTTCCCCGCACGAAGGGCTTGAGCTCGGAAGGCGTCTCCGCTGCCGGCCCGGCAGTCAGAGAGAGAACGAGAAATATTGCAGCCAGCAGGCAGCGCTTCATGATCCGTCTCCGATCGGCAGCAGGCGGTATCCGTCGGCCTTGGTCATCCAGGAAAGGTAGGTCGCCTGTCCGTCGCTGACCAGCAGCGGATGGTCGGATGTGTCCGTCGTCGAGGCAATGGTGACAGGCTTCGACCAGCTCTTGCCCTCATCATGCGAGATCATCGCGTTGACCGAGGTCTTCTCGCCGTCGAACTCCTTCCAGACCATGGTGGCGCCGCGCGGACCGGTCAGCACGTAGGGCCGTGTGGGGTTGCGGTCGGAACGGCCGAGCGGAAGCGGATCGGAAAACGTGCGCCCTTCGTCATCCGAGCGAGCATAGAACAGCCCCTTGCGGGCCTTGCCGTTGGTGTACCACGCCACGTGATAGGTGCCGGCCGGCGAGATCGAGACACTGGGGCCATGGTGCGGGCATGCGGAAATCTGCCAGTCATCGTTGCTGACGCGGCGCACCTCGCCCGGCGTCGCCGGATCGGTGAACGTCATGACGGCGTGATCCCGCACACCGCCTTCAAAAATGTTCCGGAACACCAGCACGGGACGGCCGGGGCCGGCGAACGCCAGACCGAGCCGGCAGCATTCGCAGGTGTTGTCGCTGGCAATCCGCGCCTCGGCATAGGATGCGCCGCCGTCCTTTGACGACGCGAAGAACACCCCTGCGCCTTCGTATTTTTTACCCTCCTGCTGCGCGGGCACCCGGTTGCGCTTGTCGATCCAGGCCGCGAACACCGAGCCATCAGCATCGAGGCCGAGCGCCGCAAAGCGCTGGCTTTCGTTGTTCGCGGTGATCGGCTGCAACTCGGCAAAGCTCCGGCCGCCGTCGATCGACCTGGTGGCGAGCACCTGGCCGTTGAACGCCTTGTCCCGGAAGATCGAAAACGCCAATGCGATGCCGCCATTCTTCTCGACGACGATCTGGGGACGCGCATCCGGCCCCCAGTCGAGGTTGAGCTTTTCCTGGCTCACCTGAACCGGCGCCGAAAAGCTGCGTCCCTGATCCTTGGAGCTCGCCACCGAGACCCGGCCGCCCGCCATCCAGGCGAGCCACAGCGTGCCATCGGACGCAAAGGCCGGCGTCACCTTCGAGGCGCAGCGCAGCTCGACCTCCTCGCACGCCGCTTCCGAGGCATGCTGATGATGGCTCATTTGCGCTTGAGCCGCGGTCTGGCATAGCGAGAAAGCGAGCGTCGCGAGCAAACTCATTCGCAGCATGGCCGTACTCCTCCTGCAGGATGTCCTATCATTTGAAAGCCAGCTTTATTCCCGCGATGAACGCGCGCGGCGAGCCGGCATAGATCGACCCGGTGGTGTTCGCCAGCACGCTCGCGGGGTTTTGAACGCCGGCAGCCGTGACCGCGTTGCCGATGTTGTTGGCGGAAGCCACATAGGTGCGGTCAAACACGTTCCTGACTTCGGCATACATGCTCAACGACTTGAAGTAGTCGGACTTGAGGTCCGTGTTGTAGTGGACGTTGAGATTGACGAGTTCGTAGCCGGGCGCCTTCAGGAGATTGGCGTTGTCCATGTAGAACGAGTCTTTCCACTGGACCTCGACGAACGCCCCGAGGCCTGCGAGCGGCCCCCACATTTGATCGTAGCCGAGCCGCGCCGTCAGTTCGTGTGGCGAGATGCCGGGGATCTTGTTGCCGGCGCGGTTGAAGCTGAACGTCGCGCCGTTGACGAAGTTCTCGGTGTATTCTGTGTAGACCTCGTCGAGATAGGTGTAGGCGGCCGTAAACCGCCAGCCGGGATAGAACTTCCAGTCGGCGGCAAGCTCGACGCCGCGATGCTCCGATTTCGGGGCGTTGAACGTGAAGCTTGCATTGGTTGCGCCGACCTGGGTGGCCTGCGAAACCAGTTCGTTCTTGAAGAATTCATAGAAGCCGGTCGCACTGAATTTGAGCGTGCTGTTCGGCGTCCAGTCGAACCCGATGTCGTAACCGAGGTTCTGCTGCGTCTTTAGCTGCGTATTATTGCCGTTGGTGCCGTCGGAAAGGATGAAGAGATTGCCGACCTGCGGCGTGCCATAACCTGTGGCAACACGCGCGCGGAACAGCCACTCGGGATTCAGCTTGTAGAGCAGTGCGAACTCGGGCGCCGTGTTCTGAAATTGCCGGTCGGCAATAATCGGTACCCCCGGCGTCGCCGTAGGGACATTGGGCGTGTTGTAGGCGTAAGTGGTGTTGATCCCCTTGAGATGGGTGGCTTCCCATCCGATGCCGGCGACCGCCGTCAGGTTCGACGTCAGCTTCAGTTCTTCACGCGCGCGAACGCCATAGTTCGACGTATCGCTGAACGTGTTGCTCTGCAGAAGGCCGAGCCTGGCGTTGCCGCCCGGCATGACATTGCGCGTATCGCTTGACGCCGTCAGCGTGTTGTAGAACGCGCCGAAATACGTCGTCGATTCCAGCCCGAATATCTCACCACGCTTGGTGACGTCGCTCATGTAGTTGTAGGACGGGAAATCGCCGATCGCGCTGGTGGCTCCCGTTGGCTGGCTGATATTGCGGTCGTCGAACACAAACTGGTTGCGCCAGGTGGTCGTGTTGTCGAAGTCGTGCTCCCAGCGACCGCCGACGATGGTGCGGCGATCCTCGCGGCCGAGCCCTGCCTGCACCGCGCTGAGCGAACTCTTTGTGCCGTTGAAGCCGTTGTTGAACAGCGGCACCGACCCACAGCCTGCCACGCCGGCCATTTCGCAGCCCTGCTGGAAGGGGTTTTGATAGTACTGGTTAAGCGACAGCCGGACCGGAAGGCGGGTGTCGAGATTGTTGTTAATGAACTTGACGGTGAAGCGATCGTCAGGCGTCGCGTGCAACGTGCCGAGAAAATTGACGGTCTGGGTATTGAACCAGCTATTCTGGATAAATCCGTCGCCGCGCGCGTCGCTGGTAAACAGCGAGTACTCGAAATTGCCGACCTTCTTGCCTGCGGCGAGGTAGTTGTTGAGATAGCCAAAGCTGCCGCCCTCGACGCCGTACTCGACCCCATCGATGGTGCGGCCCGGGCGGGTGCGGAAATTGAGCGCGCCGCCGGTGGCGTAGTTGCCATAGAGTGCTGACGACGGCCCCCGGATCACGTCGATCGCGCCATAGGCTTTGGGGTCGATCAGGTCGCTGCGGGAAAGACCGTCCGGCTGCGTGACCGGAAAGCCGTCGTCGAAGATCACGAGGTTGCGGATGCCAAATCCGTTGCGGGCGTTGGAGCCGCGGATCGAGATGCCGATGTCGCGCGGCCCGTTGCCCTGCTTCACCGAGATGCCCGGGCTCTCGCGCAGCACGTCGGCCACGGAAAACGCCGGCCGGTTGTCGAATTGGCTGCGATCGATCGTCGTCTCGGTCTGGCCGGTTGGCGCCTGGTAGAGAAGCGCGCGCGCCACGCTCGGGGTGATGCCCGCGGTTAGCGATGCTGATGGCGCGGGGTTGGCCGAAGGCGGCCGCGCCTGCGTCCTGGCGGAAGAACGGACGGCCGGCTTTCGGGCCGCAGGTCTGGCGGTCGTTCCGCGTGGCGCCTCGACGGTCACCGCCGGCAACGCCGTCTGGGCCTCCGCGGCCGACGGCATGAGGGCGAGCGCGCTGCCAAGCACGGCCAAGCTCACGCCACCCAAGGCATAATAACGATACATAAGATATTCCTGACGCCAGCTCTCTGGCTGGCTTGAATTACTGCACCAACCGGCACGGCAATCGCCGCACCGGTCATTGGGTGTTCCAAATCGTCAGGAAATGGCGGGAGGGGCGCGCGCCTGCGCATGCGAACCGGCGCGAGCGTTCGTTAGCCGGAAGGCAAAATCGAACCAGGCGACCTGCTCGGCAACCCTGTCGACATCGATCGCCGCGATCTGCGGCACGTCGACCGGCGCACCGGTTTGCAGCACGCTGCAAACCGAACAGCATCCGTCATGGGCGCGGTGGCCGGTCTGATCGGTCTGCCCTGAGCCGGGTGCGGCATTGCCGTGGCAGATGACGGCGCCAGCGAGCGGATCGGAGGCCGCGATGGTCGCCGCCCAGCATGCGCCGATCGGTGCAAAAATCTGCACCGCCAGGGCGATCAGGACAATTGGCAGAAAATTTTTCAGCCGGCGCATCGCAAACCCATCCGCTTCAGACCTTAATCACCAAGAGAGTCCGAAGTCGAGATCAGGTTCCCGGAACTATATTGCCGCTTTAGGGAATAAAGCTGGCGAAAAGAGATGCGTTTTGCAGCTTTTGAAGGGCGCCATACCCCGATACCAAGCTTCGGGGGTATTGCAGCAAAACCCACAACCATCAGTAGTACATTCCCAATCATTTCGCAGATTGCTGGAATTTTGAACAAAGGTTGCCGAAAATGGTGACAAGACGAAAAAGATGGTCTACCAATTCAAGCTCAGGCTGGCCGAGAGGCTCAAGCTTGGTGGTCCAAGTCTCGGGAGGAGCCCTGACGCGCACAAGCAGCGTCGCCTCGACAATCAAGATCAAATCCAAGTTTTCGGGGAAATTAAGGGTCGACACAATTTTTGAGCAGGGCTTGATGCCCTGCTCTTTTTTTTCGAGAGCATCTTGTTTTCAAAGCCGTCTTTTTTCAAGACGATCACGAACGGCAATGATGGCATCGCCAAATCCAATCGAACGAAGTTTTGAACTGGCCGCCGAGCGTTGCGAGGATCTGACGCCGCTGGTCTATCGCCGGCTGTTCGACGCGCATCCCGAAGCACGGACGATGTTCCGCACCGAGGGCAGCGAACTCGTCAAGGGTTCGATGCTGGCCTTGACGATCGACGCCATTCTGGATTTCGCCGGAGAACGCAACGGTCATTTCCGCCTCATCACCTCGGAAGTTTCCTCGCACGACGCCTACGGCACGCCGCGCGAGTTGTTCTTGGCGTTCTTCGGCGTCGTTGCGCAGACGCTGCGTGAGATTGTCGGCGCGGACTGGTCGGACGACATCGATGCGGCGTGGCGGAAGCTGCTCGGCGACATCGAAAGTTTCGTTGCAGCGCAGTGAACTAACCAGCTCCAAAACTCCCGCAGCTCATTGATACTGGCGATCAAGTCGGCCGGTGGCGCAAATGCGCCGAGTGTGAAACACTGCCTCCAGCCGCGGTGCGTGCAATCGACGCCGTCGGTAAAAAAACAACGACAGCGAGGGAGCGAGCGATGTCCGGGACTGAGAAATCCTCAACGACAAGGCGTAATCTTCTTCAGGCGGCGGCGACTGGCGGCGCGGCAACCGCCCTGCTCGGCGGGCTGGGCATCAGCCCGGCGCTGGCGGCGGCAGCACGGTCGGAAAAACCGCTAAAGGCGGCATTCTCCAACGCCGGCCTGCAGGCCACCTGGTGCGCCCAGGGCAAGCAGGCGGCGGAATGGTGGGGCAAGCTGTTCAACGTCGAGGTCACCTGGTTCGACGGCCAGCTCGACGCGGTCAAGCAGCGCGCCGCGATCGACAACATGGCCTCGCAGAAATGGGATTTTGTCGCCATCCAGGCGTTCGGCATCGGAACGCTGACCCAACCCGTGCAGAAGATGATCGACGCCGGCACACCCGTGATCGACATGGACACGCTGATCGCCCCACTCGACCAGCTCAAGGTTCATTCGTTCCTGGCGCCCGACAATGAGTTCATGGGCGCATCGGTGACGCAGGCGCTTTGCAACGCCATCGGCGGCAAGGGCAAGGTCATCATGACGCAAGGTGCGCTCGGCCATACCGGCGCCCAAGGCCGCGCCAAGGGTTTTGAGTCCGTCGTCAAGCAGTTCCCGAACATCGAGGTGCTCGACACCCAGCCGGCGGATTGGGACGTCTCGAAGGCGGCACGGCTGTGGGAGACCTATTTGACGAAGTATCCGCAGATCGATGCGGCGTTCTTCCACAATGACGACATGGCGCTGGCCGCCGCCAACATCATGAAGGCGCGCAACCGCACCAACATCCTGATCGGCGGCGTCGACGCCATGCCGCCGGCAATCCAGGCGGTGAGCGAAGGCCGCATGTTCGCGACCGTCCGCAACCCCTCCTGCCGCATTCATGGCGGCGCCATCATCGCCGGCGTCGCCGCGGTGACCGCAGGCGAGAAGAGCGGACAGGGCATCCCGAAGCACGTGATCACGGACGGCCCGGTGGTGACGAAAGCCAACGCGGCCGGCATGCAATGGATGGAGGAACACTTCCTGATCTGAGCCAGCATGCCCAGGGGACAGCCCATCCTCGAACTCCACGACATCACGAAGGCCTTCGGCGGCGTCGAGGCGCTTCGTGGTGTCGACTTCGCGCTGACCGCCGGCGAGATCCACGGTCTCGTCGGCGAGAACGGCGCGGGCAAAAGCACGCTGATGAAGATCATCGCCGGCGTGCATGCGGATTTTTCCGGCCGGTTCGTGCTCGACGGCCGGGAGACCCGCTTTCGTTCGGTACGCGACGCGCATGCGGCCGGGATCGCGATGGTGCATCAGGAACTCAGCGTGGCGCCTGATCTAACCGTGGCCGAGAACGTGTTTCTGGGCAGCCAGCCGACCAACCGCTTCGGCCTCGTGCAATGGCGGCGGATGGCGCGCGAGGCCGGCGAGCAATTGAAGCGGTTCGGCATCGACGTCGACCCAATGTCGCGGCTCGGCGACCTGCCGATCGGGCTGCAGCAACTGATCGAGATCGCCCGCGTGCTGTCCTCGGGCGCCCGCATCATCATTCTCGACGAGCCGACCTCGGCGCTGTCGCCGCCGGAAGTGGAGCGCCTGTTCGCGACGCTGAAACGGCTGCGGGACGAAGGCACCAGCATCGTCTTCATTTCGCATTTCATCGAGGACATCCTGCGCGTCTCCGACACCGTGACGGTGTTCCGCAACGGCAGGAAGGTCGCCGAGACCGCAGCATCAGAGACGAGCAAGCCCGCATTGATCGAGGCGATGATCGGCAAAGGCCGCGAGGCGCTGGAAGAGACCTACAGCCACGACATCATGCTGCCGCCGCCGACCGATCAGCCGGTGGTGCTGAATGCGACCGGGCTTTCGCTGGCCCGCAGCCTGCGGGAGGTTTCGTTTGACGTCCGTGCCGGCGAAGTGCTCGGCATCTACGGTTTCATGGGATGCGGGCAACTCGAACTGGCAAGGATCCTGTTTGGCAAGCTCAAGCCGGACCAGGGCGCGCTTACGATCGCCGGAGAACAAACAGCCTTCCGCAGCACGGCGGGTGCCCGCCGCGCCGGGATCGCCTTCGTGCCCGAGAGCCGCCGCGACATGCTGTTCCTGCAGGAGCCGGTCTACAAGAACATCTCGATCAGCATCCTCGACCGCATTTCTTCCCTGCTGCTGAAGCCGTCGCGCGAACGCGCGGTCGCGACCCGGCAGGTCGAGCAATTGCGGATCAGGCCGGCGGCCGTCGATCTCGACCTCGGCATGCTGTCGGGCGGCAACCAGCAGAAGGTGGCGCTGGCAAAGTGGCTGAGCTATCCGCCGCGGCTGCTGGTGCTGTGCGAGCCGACCCGCGGCATGGATGTCGGCGCCAAGAACGACGTCATCCACATCGTCAGAGATTTGCGCGCAAAAGGGCTTGCCATCATCGTGCTCTCCACTGAGCCCGAGACGGTGCTGTCGCTCGCCGACCGCGTCCTCGTGCTCAAGCGCGGCGCTGTGGTGCAGGAATTTGCCAACGAACAGATCAGCAAGGACCGCCTGCTCGAAGCGGCGTGAGGAGACCGGCATGACTTCAGGTGAGAGCGTGACAGTCGCCGTGGATCGGAAACGGCCTCGCGGGATCGCCGCAATGTTGCGGTCCCAGATGCGCAACATCGCGCCGTTCCTGACGTTGATCTGCCTGTTCGGATTCTTCGCCGCTGCCAGCCCCTCCTTTGCGACGCTGGACAATCTCGGCAACATCCTCACGCAAATCTCGGTCACCGGCATCATCGCCGTCGGCCTCACCTTCGTGATTCTGTGCGCCGAGATCGATTTGTCGATCGCCGCCATTGCCAACGTCACCGGCATTGCGGTCGCCTATTTCACGCTGCAGGATTCCTACGTCAACATCGCCAACGTCCCGATGCCCGGATGGGCCGCGATCCTGCTGGCGCTGGCGCTGTGCGCCCTGCTCGGCCTCGTCAACGCGTTCGGGCTGACGGTGATCGGTATCCCCTCGTTCATCATGACGCTGGCGATGATGCAGATCGCAGCGGGCGTCTCGGCGCTCCTGGTGCGCGGACAGATTGCCTACAAGGTGCCCCCACTGGTCACGACGCTCGGATCGACATCGATCGGCGGCATTCCCTGGATCGTGATCGTGGCGGCGCTGATGCTGCTCGGCGGCCATCTGGTGCTGACCTACACCCGGTTCGGCCGCTACGTTTACATGGTCGGCGGAAACCGCGAGGCGGCGGAGTATTCCGGGCTCAACGTCAAGCTGATCCTCGGCAGCGTCATGGTGATTTCGGCGGTCTGTTCGGGGATCGGCGGCATGCTGGGCGTGGCGCATTTCGGCAGCGCGCAGCAGAACGAGTTCGACACCTATCTCCTTGATTCGATCGCCGCGGTGGTGGTCGGCGGCACCAGCCTCTTTGGCGGCCGCGGCGGCATCGGCAACACCATTGTCGGCCTGTTCGTGCTCGGCGTCCTCAACAATGGCCTCGATCACGTCAACATCGACAGTTTTTTGAAAATCCTGATCCGTGGGCTGATCCTGCTGGCGGCGCTCGTGATCAACGTCTATGCGCAGCGATTGCGGGAACGGACTGCCGACTAGGACATGATCGGGGCGTTTGCCCGGAGATTAAGCTCGCACAAAAAGATGGAGCTGGATGACGATTGGAAGAAAAGTCATCACGCACTGGTTTAGCAACGCCGAACGTCGCTGCGGCTACGGGCTCTCTCGCCCCGTGATCGGGAGGGAATTGGCGTAGCTGTCGAGGATCGCCGCGTAGTCGTCGGTGAGTGCCTTGGCATCCGCACCCGGCAGGCGGAGCTTTGTCTGAAGAATGGACAGCCGCGTAGCCATCCCCAGGTGAAACTTCCACTTCTCCCTGAACAGCAGGCTCTTTTCGAGACCGATCAGGATTGTTGCTATCGCTGCAAGCACCGCCGCGACCTTCGCGTTTTCCTGGGCAGCTGCGTAGGTACCGCCTGTGGTGCAGATCAGAACCCCGACGGTGCTCACCACATAGGCCACCATCGAGAGTCGCTGCCATTTGCGTTGAAACGTCAGCGATTGCGCGATCAATTCAGCGAGAGTGTCGTTAGTGCCGTCCGTCATGTGAACCCCTCCCCGTTTGGACCCAACACTCTCATGGCCGAAGCCCGTCGCACAAGTCTCTTGCCCGCATCTACCGTGACGGAGCCTGGCGTGGGCGCTCCGGCGCGTCGAACCGCTGCCTGACGAAGGCCGCCATGGCATCGAGCGCAGCAGGGTCCGCATAGGTCGTCGAGTGAAAGCGCGTCTCGACCATGCCGAGCTTGTGCTCCGGCCTGATCTGCAGGACGCGGAAGATGCCAGCGCCCGGCACCGGCTCGGCCGAGATTGCCATGACGAACGCCATCGGACCGAGTTCCGGCACGACCACCAGCATCAGCAGCGACAGGCAGATGTTGGCGATGATAACGACGAACCCGATTGTGGCGCCGCAAGCGAGCACGAGCAGAAGCAAGGACGCGACCGCGGCGAACGCAACCACGATCGGAGCCCCGAAGAGCGCGATGCCGCCCCAAACCCTGCTGGCGGTGGGCGTATAAGGCCCGAGAAAGAACGCCACATAGGCGTCGGGCTGTGTCCAATAGAAATACCATGCCACCGGGATGAGCACGACCATCCCGGCAAAGGAAAGCTTCGCCCATGCGACGACAAGGCGGGAAAGGGCGACGCCGACAGGCGTCTGCGACCATTTTACCAGCCGCTTGCCAAGCCACGTCCCTGACGACAGCAATGCGCGTTGGAACGCACCGCTGCGGCCCCAAAACATAGTCACCACGATCTCGAAGAACTGGGCGGCGACCAGCAAGGCGGTTGCCTCGTCGGCGAAGCTGCGTACGATGAGCAACCGCTCGCTGACGAGGTTCGGCATCGCGAGCGTCGCGTCGAGCCAGACCTTCCAGCGCGCAATGACCGTCATCGCTCCCCAAACCAGCACGGCCACCGACATCCCGATCAGCCACGCGATCCAGCTCTTGTAGGACCACCACCCATTTACGGCCACATGGCGCAGCAGGTCGAAGAACTCGTCCGCCGTCGACGGGCCAAGTGCCCAACTGATCCCGAGCAGGAAGAGGCCGAATATCGCCACGCACAGGCTCCCCAGCGCGGACAGCAAGCCGAACAGGCTGAGGTTGCGCCTTCGCACCAACAGGAATGGCGTGGAAAGCGTGATGATGCAGTCGAGCTGCTCGACGAGCTCGGCGGCGTCGCGCAAGGCGTAACACACGATGTTGCCGCCATGGCTGTGGGCGATGACGCAGTGGTGCGCGGTCGCGTTGTTCTGCACGCACTTCAGAAGCCTGCCGTGAAGGCGGCGCGCCGCGTGGTCGCGCGCGAAGTGGCTCGGCCAACCCGACCAGCGGAACCGGTGATACACGACGGGCCCGGGCAGGTGAGTCTCAAGATGCTCGCGCAGGGCCGAGCCCGGCCGCGTCCAGGCCGCGTTCCTGGCGAACGTGCCGTGCACGAGGGTGATGTGCCAGGTTTCGCTCACGTTGCCCGCTGAGCAATTGGCGACGAACGGTCCATCCAGGAAATTCAGGCAAAAAACTTTACCATAAAGCGAATGCGAGACAACGGGGTGCCGGCAGCGCGCCGCCTGAAGATCTTGATCCGCGGCCGCGCGCGTCATCAGCGTCCATGCGCAGCAGTTGCGGGAAGGGACAGTGGAATAGCCGCGCCACCGTCGATGAAGCCGGGTATTATCCCCCTGATCCTGGTCGAATGATTGAAGGTTTGGGGATTGAACGATGCCGGATGACATCCATACGCCGCAGCCAGGGCTGGTCGAAGTCGCGATCGAGCCGAAGTCAAAGGCCGACCGGGAAAAGCTCGACATCGCGCTGGCGAAGCTTGCCGCTGAAGATCCGTCGTTCCGCGTGTCGACCGATCTGGAGTCCGGCATGACCATTTTGAAGGGCATGGGTGAACTCCATCTCGACACCAAGATCGACATCCTCAGGCGCACCTACGAGGTCGACGCCAATATCGGCGCGCTGCAGGTGGCGTTTCGCGAGCGCATGACTCAGCGCGTCGAAGTGGAATACACTTACAAGAACATTTTCGGCCCGAAAGTCGAAGTGGAATACACTCACAAGAAGATTTTCGGCCCGAAAGGTGAGTTCGCGTCCGTTAAATTCATCGTCGAGCCCAACGAGCCAGGCAAGGGCTACGCGTTCGAATCAAAGATCGGCGACGGCGCGATGAAGGAATACATCCCCGGCATTGAAAAGGGTCTCGAAGGTGTGCTCTCCGCCGGCGTGGTCGCCGGCTTCCCGGTCGTGGACGTCAGGGTCCAACTGGTCGACGCCAAGTATCACGACGTCGACTCTTCGGTGCGGGCGTTCGAGATCGCGGCGCGCGCGGCATTCCGCGAAGCGCTGCAGAAGGGCAAGTCCGTTCTGCTCGAGCCGGTCATGAGGGTCGAAGTGGTCACCCCGGAAGACTGTACCGGCCCGGTCATCGGCGACCTGAATTCGCGGGGCGGCCAGATCCTGGGTCAGGACATGCGCGGCAATGCCAATGTCATCAACGCGACGGTGCCGCTCATGCAAATGTTCGGGTACGTGAACAACCTGCGCTCGATGAGCCAGGGACGCGCCACGTTCCAAATGCAATTCGATCACTACGCTCCTGCGCCACCTTCGCCCGAAGACGATCCGCCATTTCGGCCTGCGATCGGGATGCGAGCCTGAACGCCCCAACGGAATGCAGTGGCTGTTGCCTCCGCCCCTTTGGGAAGCCAGGCCAGCCACCCTCCGGCTTTGTGACGCGTCCATTCAAAATAGCTGCGGGCAGGATCGCACTCGGCTAAAGTGATTGGTGCGCGACGGGTTGGAACTGATACCGTGACCGCTTATTAGTGCATGTACCTGCAACTGAATTTTCTTGGGAGATCAGAGCATGATTTCACGCCCATTCGTTGGTCTAGCGCTGGCTGCCGCTGTGGCATTTTCCGGTCCCGCCTTGGCGAAGGACCGCGTCAGCCCGATCAAGATGTTCGACTCCGACAATGATGGTACCCTCGATCTGGCCGAGGTGAAGAAGGCCGCGTCCGCCATGTTTGCCAAACTAGACCCGGATCGGGATGGCACGCTCGACGCCCGCGAGTTGCGTGGCAGGTTGAGTGCCAAGGAATTGGCTGCGGCCGATCCTGACCATGACGGCACGCTGACGCTGGACGAATATCTTGCTGTCGTCGAGCAGCGCTTCAACGCAGCCAATCCGGACAAGGATGGAACGTTGGACGCCAAGGAATTGAGATCGCCCGCCGGACGGGCCCTGCTGCGGCTGCTGAAATAGTGCTAACCGGACCTTGCGAGTAAACCGCCGCACCAGCGGCAGCTCTCAGTTGGCAAAATCCGGCAGCCAGTCCCGCACCATCCGCGCCGCCATCGTCACGGCGCCGATCGTGGGGAACGCGGACGGCTCCAGCATCATGGCACGCGCGAGCCGCAGGCTCCGCGCCTCGCAAATGGCCCGCTGCCTTGGATCCTCGATCAGTTCGAAATCGGCATTGTGCGCCAGCCCGAGAATGCGGCGGATGATTTTTGCAGCCGAGAATCCCACAGTGTCGCCGAACAGCCGCGCCATGTAGGCCTGCCGCTCGACCTCCAGACGCGCCGCACCGGCGGGACCCGGAAACAGCGTCAGGGGGTAGGCATCGCCGTGACCTTCCGTGCGCCAGAGTTCGAGGAATTCGTGGGAAAACTCCGTCCAGACGTTTTCGATCGTTTCCAGCAGCCAGACCTCGAACACCCGCCGTGCGCCCGACGACGTTTCATGGCCGGCGGAAGCTAGATAGGCCATCAGCAGATTGGCAATGACGGCTCCGATATCGAAGCCCATCGGTCCATAGAACGCGAATTCGGGATCAATCACGACCGTCGAATCTTCCGTTACCATGATCGAGCCGGTATGGAGGTCGCCGTGGATCAACGCTTCCGGCGCGTTCAGAAAGATGAGCTTGAGGCGTGAAATCGCGGCATGCAGGTCGAGATCCTCGCGAAACGCGGCGGCGGTGGCATCGAGCCACGGCTGCGTCCAGCGGTTCTGCTCGGCTACGCGGTAGGGATCGGTGAAGATCAGGTCCTCAGTGATCTTGCACAGCGCATGGTTGCCCGCGAACGCCGCTATGCCTTCCTTCTTTTTGGCAGCGGTAAGCGCGAGGTCGGACGAGAAAAACAGCGTGCGCGCCATAAAGGTCGCGATGTCCCCGACAAAGCGCGGATAGAGCGCGCCGGCAATCAGCCCCTTGCGCATGATGATATGGGGCTCGATCAATTCCATGACGACCAGCGCGAGCCCCTCGTTGTGGTGCAGCACGGCCGGGACCAGCCCGGGCACCAGCCGCGCCTGATGCGTCAGCGCCAAATATTCGTAATGCGAACGCGACAACGGCAGCGGCCAGCTTTCGCCGACAAGCCGCACGTAAGGCAGCGCCTGCTTGACGGCGACCCCGCCGTCCGCGCCCTTGACGATGAACACAAGATTGAGGTTGCCATCGCCGACCTCGCCGATCGACCAGGCTTCGGCAGCGCCGCCAAGCCGGGCCGCGACGGCCGGGACCGCCGCGAGGTAGTCCCGCAGATCGGCCTCATGAAGAATTCGATATTCGTCCTGCGGGGGTCCAGCCACCGATCCCTGCTCTGAACTCATCGCAGTCCGCCCCCCACGCCGGTACGGGAGGTCTCACGCACTCCCGCTTCAGGAAATTCGATCCGATATCTGCCTTTTTCTTGTCCGGATCATAGTCGCAAAACACGGTCAGCGACCAGCGTTCACCGCCCGCATTTGTACCTTGCGTCTCAAATGAGCTGCGCGAGCCAGATGGTGTGGCCACCGCAGTCGGGGTCCTCGACGACGTGCGACACCACATTAAACCCGTTCCGATCGAGCAATGATCGATATTCGGCCGCATCGAGGCTCGCATGATACAGCGGCTCGCCTGCAAAACTCCCGATCGCCTCCCCATGCGCAGGCCCGCTGGTGAACATCAGCGCCGCCCGGGGCGCCGCATGCGCACGAAACACCGGAAACATGTTGCGCTGATCGTCATGGCAGAGGTGGAAGAAACTGTCCCACGCCAGGATGCCGGAGAACTTCCGCTGCAAGGCAAGCTTGCGCATATCGGCGACGATCCATTCCTGCGTCGGGAAACGTTTCCGGCAGGCGTCGATCATGGCCGGGGAGGAATCCACGCCAGTAACGGGATGACCCAGCCCGATCAGATACGCGGCCATCGGCTCGGCGGAGCCACAGCCGAGATCGAGGGCTCGCCCTTCAGGCGAAAGCAGCGCAAGGAACCGATCGAGCCAGGGCTTTTCAATCAACCTGGTGCGTGCGCGACCCTCGATCCAGTCCGATGCCTTGCGCTGGTAGAGATCGATGATCCGGGTAGCTTCTTCCGACGTCATTTGCGAACTCGCGCACCACTTGTCACCGAACCCTAGAATGTTTCCCGTTCCAGGAAGTTCGACCCGATGTCGGCCCTTTTTTTTTACCGGGTCATAGTCGCAAAAGACGCTATCGGCGACCAGCGTGTAGCTCGGGAAGATCGTATCCTTGTTCAGCTTGACCGAACTGCACTGTGGAAGCAAATCGACTGGCGCGAGAGAAAGATGATCGTGCCCTTCCCTATTCTGAAGCAGCGCACCAAGCGCAAGACCGACAGAAAGAACCCGCGGGCCGTGGCGAGATGTTGAGAGGAGCGTCGTTCGAGTTTGGCGGATGTACCCAAGTCGAACGATCTAAGGGCCCTCGGAGAGATCATCTCCGGGGACTTTCGTTTGCCAATAAGCTGACTTGAGCTGGCGGTTAGCTCCCGGATCCCACATCTGACACTACTCCTCAGGTATTCCAGCTATAAGCATCCCCTCGCGAATGCGCTTGCTACCAGCACGATAGACCGGGTCAGAACTTAGGGAGAGCCCTTTCGTTCGACGTACGCGAGCGCAGCGGCCCGCGCCTCTTCCACTGAACCGACGAGAGCCAAGGCGGCAGCGAGCTGGAAATGTGCGATTGGAAAATTCGGGTTGGCTTCCAAGGATCGGCGTAACCAGTCAATTGCTTCGCCTTCCGCGCCAAGGATCAACTTCACCACGCCAAGCAAGTGCAACCACCGGAAACCTTTTAAATCCCGTGGAGAAAGGCGGAACGCCTGATGAAAGTGGTCCTCGCTTTCGGACCCACGACCAATGAAGACCTTTGCAAATCCAAGCAATGCGTGGGCATCGGCCAAATTGCCATCAATCTCCAGCGCTAGTTCGCACCCTCTAATAGCCAGCTTTGCGCGATTGGTGAATAAATGCAGCACTGCCAGAACAAGACGGGCCGCAGCATGACGCGGCGCCATCGACAAGACGTTGGTGAGCGTTGCTTCGACCTGAGCGAGGCGCGATCCGCGATCATCGACCATAAAAGTCGTAATACCCAATAAATCGATATACGAGGTACCAACCAATGCTTCGATATTCTGTGGATCGCGCGCCAGCGCTTGCTCAAAAAAGCTGCGAGCAATGGCCACATGTTTCGATGTACGTCCCTGATTTAAGAAGTGGCGGCCTTGGAGATACAAATCTAAGGCATCGGGATGCCGCGAACGTTCTGCGCGTCTCGCCTCAGCCTTGACAAGTGGGGCATCGAGCGCGTTGGCAATTCTCGCGGTCACTTCATCCTGCATTTCAAATAGGTCGGCAACCGGCTTGTCGAACCGATCTGTCCAAAGATGCGAGCCGGTTTCCGCGTCGGTTAGCTGCACGCTCACGCGAAGTCTGCTGTCGCCGCGCTGTACGGAGCCCTCAAGCACGTACCGAACGTTCAGCTCGCGACCGACCTGCTTCAGATCGCCTGCCTTACCTTTGTAGGTGAATGCGGTGTGTCGGCCAATCACGAATGAACCACTGATCCGGGATAAGTCGGTGGTTACGCTCTCCGTCACACCATCGACGAAATAGTCCTGCTCGGGATCGCCGCTCAGGTTGGTGAACGGCAGCACAACCATAGAAAGACGAGGCGGTGAAAATTTGCCCTCACTCGGTGCCTTCAAACTTGCCTGTTCTCGCACTGTACCAACGAAGCGAAAGCCTTTTCGCGGCAATGTTTTGATTAGGCGCTGCTTGTCACCGTCGTCACCGATCGCCGCCCTAGCAGCATTCATGCGGGTCGTCAGCGCGGCATCTGAGACGATGCGTCCATTCCAAACCGTGTTGATGAGATCGTCTTTGCTGACGACGTGCTCTCTGTGGCGGATCAAATAATCGAGTAGATCGAAGACCTGCGGCGATGTCGGGACTACGTCAGCGCCCCGCCGTAGCTCTCGCCGGTCGGTGTCGAGAACGAAATCCTCAAATAAATAGCGCAAACTATGCTTCCTTGCCCGCTGCGAAGGCTCTAGAGACAGTTGCAGCGCAAGAATAAGCCGTCGGTGGTTCCGATGGAAGTCCGCTTTGGCATTTAGCGGACTTGCTTCCGGCTTTGGCAGACGACGGTTAGTGGCACATTTCGGACGTGCTGACGCAGTCCTCCGATGTCCGCTGCTGGGGGATGAGGAGATCTAAATCAGCCGCGCCCGAAGGTCGCCTTTTGACCCCAAGCGGACCTTACGTGCCGATTTGCGGCGGACGTTCTGCTTGGACCATCACCACCACAGCGGTCGATCGATGGTCGGGACGACTAATAGACTCTAAAAAGGTCTCGGAGATTTGCTCAAAGCGTTTTGCGCCGAAATAAGCCTTCATTACCGGAAGGCGTGCAAAGCGTCGTCGCCAGGCAGCAAGGATTTCCGCCGGAGCCGGGCCGTTGAAGGCCAGCTCAGGGTCGTGCCATCGAGATTCGGAAATTGCTGTAAGCCCGATGTCCCGGCAAGCCTCGACGAGTCGCCGGCCCATGCGAAAGTCGTAGCCACCTTGAGTGCGCAAGCGTCCCTCAAATTCCTCGAGCGCCGCGCGGACGTCTTCCGGTAGCGGATGATGTCCTCTCCATAGATCATCGATCTCTACGAGGGCGACCCATCCCCCGGGTGATAAACACGATGTCCAATGTTTCAATACGGGCAAAAAATCCGGGAAATAGGCGGCGGCGAAGCTGGACCACAGACCGTGCGCACGCGGAATGACCCGTGGGTCCAACGCTCTAAGATCAGCCTCTATGAATGTGCAGTTGTTTGGGCACCGTTGCCGGGCAGCGCTTATGAACTCCGCGTTATGATCAACCCCGACGACGTTCGTAGCGCGCGCAGCCAATCGAGCAGACACCGACCCTGGGCCACATCCTAGATCGAGAACGGTTTGATCTCGCGCAATTGGCAGTCGTTTGAGCATGGCGTCCCAGTCACGCCATCGATCTTGGGCCCCGTATTCCGCAAGCAGGTCCATCCGTTAGTATAAACAGATCGGTCCCATTTTCACAACGAGGCGAACTTCCGCTGTTGGCACTTTTCGGACGTGCTGCAGCAGTCTTCCTATGTGGGGGTAGAACAGACCTAAATCAGCCGCGCCCGAAGGTCGCCTTTTGACCCAACTCGGACCTTGGGCGGCAGCAGGGCTGCGCCAGATATTGATCTAGATCAACAGATTGCGTGTCGACATCGGGACCAATCGCCGCGGGCTTACAGGCCCTACGATCCGTGCTCGTCCCGGTCCTTCCCTTCGATTGTGCTCAGGAGGCGAAAATGGGTATCGTACACCGTTCCAGCGACTTGAAATCAGGAGCTTCAATTGCTGCACTAGTGGCGTGCGCGCTTGGGTTGGCGGCCCTCGGCATGCCGAATGTTGGTTTCGCCCAAAATATTCGTGGAAGCGCGACCGGACCGACCACTGCTCGCGGATACGACCATCCCGGTCAATACCTTCATCTCCAAGACGTCAAACCTGCGGACAACATGTATCCTGTTGTTCAACACTTCGAGCAGGACAGGCGCGCGCAGGACAAACTTTCGGCGCTGGCAGCGAAGACCGGCAAGAAGCCAAACATCTTGGTCTTCCTCATGGACGACGTCGGCTGGATGGACCCGGGCTTCAACGGAGGCGGCGTCGCTGTTGGCAATGCCACGCCCAACATGGACAAAATCGCCAACGATGGACTGATCCTCACGTCTGCCTATTCGACCCCGTCTTGCTCACCGAGCCGCGCGACGATCATGACGGGACAGAACCCCCTTCATCACGGCATCTTGCGCCCGCCGATGTACGATGAACCCGGCGGTCTCTCGGGCGCAGTCACTGTCGCCGACCTGCTCAAGCGGCAGGGGTACGTTACGCAGGGCGTCGGCAAATGGCACATGGGCGAGAACAAGGAGTCGCTGCCGCAGAACGTCGGCTTCGACGATTACGTCGGCTTCCTTGGCGTATCAGACGAATATTCCGAGTGGCGGGACGTGTACTTCAACCCAGAAGTTGCGCTATCGCCCGCCCGCTTCAAAATGATGGAGCAGGACAAGTTCAACCACACCGAAGTTCATTGCACACCAGCGAACACGAATGACTGCGAGAACGGCAGGCTGATCGACCTGACCTACATCAAGGACCTCGACAAGCATTGGCTGGACACGAGCTTGGCCTTCTTGGACAAAATGAAAGGCAGCAAACAGCCCTTCTTTCTGTACCACGCAACACGCGGCTGTCACTTCGACAACTATCCATCTGATGAATGGGCGGGGAAGTCGGAGGCCCGCACCGTATACAGCGACTGCATGGTGCATATGGACTATGTGCTCGGGCAGCTTGTCGATAAGCTGCAGCAGACTGGTGAGCTGGAGAACACGCTAATCATTCTCACATCTGACAACGGACCAGAATGCGAAATCCCGCCCCACGCCCGCACGCCATTCCGAGGCTGCAAGGGTTCAAGCTGGGAAGGCGGAGTGCGCGTGCCGACCTTCGCCTACTGGAAGGGAATGATCAAACCGCGCAGATCCGACGGCCTGTTCGATTTCGCGGACATCATGCCCACTGCGCTTTCGCTGGCGGGGGTCCCGGGAGCCAAGCTGGCTGACCTACTTCCCAAGACCACTTACATCGATGGCGTGGACCAAGCCTCGTTCCTCGTCGCTGACGATGGCCTGTCGGCTCGCCGCAGTCGGCCCTACACCCTAAACCAGTACTTTGCGGCGATCCGCGTGGATGAGTTGAAGTACGTTTGGACGGCGGAACTTGAAAACGCGATTGTCCAAAAAGGCGATTGGGGTGGGTTCAGCGGCGCGATTTTCACTGACACGGGTGGCGCAGTGGGCTTCAACCTCTATACCGACCCCAAGGAAGACGTGGTCATAGGCGTTCGTCACATCCCCATAGGGGTCCCAGTCCTTGGAGCCGCAGCCTTTTACATGAAGGAACTGATCAAATATCCACCGCAGTTCAAGGTCGGCTTCTTGTCCAACAATCCCCCTGTGTATGACCTGATCCCGAAGATGCAGGACCTGCTCAGACAGAACATGGAGAAAACTGGAACCGGCAGGCCAACCCCATAAGAGGACGAAGGCGAAATTCAATTGCGCACTGCTCGGGCGACGGGCAGTTCGTCATCGTGTTTTGGCTTTACACCGCTACCAGTCTGCCGACGCACGACCCGATCAGGAGTTACCGCACATGAAAGTCACAGCTTTAGAGCGCTTCGCTTCAGGGTTGGCGCTACTTGCTTTGATGGGTTCGGCGACCGCCTTTGCGCAACAAAGCAATAAGCCCAACGTTGTGTTCATTCTCGCCGATAACATGGGCTATGGCGATCTTGGGTCATATGGCGGCGGCGAGCTGCGCGGCGCTCCGACGCCGCGTCTCGATGCAATGGCTCAAGAGGGATTGCGTCTCACGCAATTCCTAGTCGAACCGGCGTGCACACCGTCACGCGCCGCGCTTATGACGGGACAGTACTCGATCCGCAACGGCCTATCGCTGATTGCCATCGAAGGTACTCCCTACACGCTTCCCGCCCGCGCGTTCACAATGGGTGAGTTATTTAAGGGTGTCGGCTACGCTACCGCAATCTTTGGAAAATGGCATTTGGGAAGTGCGCCGCAGAGCCTACCTACCGCGCACGGCTTCGACGAGTTCTATGGCATCCCGCCGGACATCAGCTGGGATGCGTCAACATACGCGCAGACAATTGCCCTCACGCACTCAATCAATGCTCCGTTCGATGAGTTGCTGAAGATCGGGCCGCAGATCGTCGAGGCGAAGGATGGCGGGCCGTTGCGAGTGGTGAAGCCGTTCACCGAGGAAGTGCGCACCAATATCGACGATGAACTGGTCGAAAAATCAATAGATTTCATGCGTCGGCAGAAGAGCGCTGGCAAGCCTTTCTTCCTCTATCTGCCATTCTCCATGGGGCATGTGCCGAACCTGCCTTCGCAGCAGTTCAGAGGTAAGTCGCGAATTGGCAACTTCGGCGACAAGATGATGGAAGGAGACTTCCACGTCGGGCAAATCATGGACACCTTAAGGGCACTGGGTGTTGAAAATGATACCATCGTTGTCTTTGCTTCTGACAACGGGCCTTTTGGCGAGGCCGCCCGCGAGTTTGGCAATCAGGGAACGCCGGACAAGGGGAGTTCCGGCCCGTTTCGCGGCGAGTTAGGCGAAGTAACCGAGGGTTCGATACGGACGGCAGCAATTATCCGTTGGCCCGGGCACGTCAAGCCGAACACCACTGCATACGCCATGTTTTCGATCATGGATTTCTTGCCGACCTTCGCTCGCATTGTGGGTGGTCAGATGCCGACCGACCGTCAAATCGACGGTGTGGATCAGATCGACGTATTACTCGGCAACAGCGCAACGGGGCATCGCGAGAGCTTCTTGAGCTTTATCGGTGGTGAGGTCGTTGCCGCACGCTGGAAGCAGTGGCGTATCTACTTTACCGACATTCATCCAACCGGCAACGGACCGCAGCGGCAGCCGGGGATTTTCTCGGCCAGTGCTGCGATGGCAGGCTATCCCAAGGTCTACAATATCGAGATGGACCCGCATGAGGATCTTGTCGTCGCTGGATTGTTTGGCTGGGTATCGGGACCTGCGCTCAAGACGGTCGAGGAGTACTTGGCTTCGGTCAAGAAATATCCAAATCCGCCAGCACCGAACATCACGCAATTTGGTGGACGCTAATTACAGACAAAGTGCTGGCTTCCACAAGACCGTCTGCACTTCCGCTGTTGGCACTTTTCGGACGTGCCGCGACCATCTTCCGATGTCCGCTGTTGGGGGATGAACAGACCTAACGCGGACGCGCCCGAAGGTCGCCTTTTGACCCAAAGCCGACGTAGGGCAGTAAAGCACTGAAGTCGGCCCGAAGCGCTCATCACCCTTCCGGCACGCCAGCGAGGCGCCAGCCTTCACACAAGCGCTGCAGCCCGGCAAGGTAAATTGGATTGTCGCTTTGTTGAGCTGCGAGCAAGCGACGAATGGTGAAACCTGAGTTGAGCGCAAGTCCCGTTCTCGCAGCAGTTCGCGCCTCATCGAGCGCGCCGGTCAAGGCCAAGGCAGCGGCGAGCGATATATGAGCGAGATGAAAGTTACGGTTCGCCTCGGTGCTTCGTCGCAGCCAACTGACGGCTTCGACGTCTGAACCAAGCAGCAGCTTGGCCACGCCCGCAAAACACGCCCACTGGTAGGCGAAAACGTCGCGAGGAGAGAGCCGTAAAGCTTCGAGTATATGGCCTTCAGTCTCCGTAGCGCGACCTATGTAGGATTTTGCGAAACCAAGGGCAGCATGAGCGTTGACCAAATTCGGAGCCAGCGCCAACGCATGTTCGAACTCACGGATGCCTGGGGCGGCCCGGTTCGTAAAGGTCTGGACCCAACCCCGAGCCATGTGGGCTGAGGCACTGTTCGGCCTAATCGACAATACCTTGTCCACCATCGCCTCGGCCGCCGCAAGCCGCGCGGGCCCATCATCCGTCGTAAAGCTACCTCCAACTACCGTATCAACATTTGCCAGACCAATCATTGCTTCGACGTTGCCGGGATCGAACTCCAGCGAGCGTTCGAAGAAGCCCCGCGCTTGCGTCACGCATTCAAGGCTAATCCCCTTCATCAACCAGGCCCGGCCCTGGAAGCACAAGTCCATCGCATCGGGATGCAGCGTACGCTCGGCTCGTCGCGCCTCAGCCTCGATGAGCTGGGCACCTAATGTACCGGCGAGCCTCGACACTATTTCGTCCTGCATATCGAACAGGTCGACGACAGGCTTCTCGAAGCGCTCGGCCCAAAGATGCTGGCCGCTCCTGGCATCGATCAGCTGAACATTCATCCGAAGTCGCTTGCCGCTGCGTTGCACTGAGCCTTCGAGCACGTAGCGAACATTCAATTCGCGGCCGACTTGGCGGACATCGACAGCTCTGCCCTTGTATGAGACGGCGCTGTTCTGTGCCATTACAAATGAACCACCGATGCGCGACAGGTCCGTGGTCAGACTCTCGGTTATACCGTCCGCGAAATAGTCCTGCTCACGATCACCGCTCAGGTTCGCGAACGGTAGCACGACGATGGACAGGCGCGGCGGCGCTTCGCCGGCTCGCTCAATTAGGCCAATCGTCTCATTTGCGGGCCTCCGGTCTTCCTTCACTGCGCCAACGAAGCGGAAACCTTTGCGCGGCAATGTTTTGATTAGGCGCTGCTTGTCACCGTCGTCACCGATCGCCGCCCTAGCAGCATTCATGCGGGTCGTCAGCGCGGCATCTGAGACGATGCGTCCATTCCAAACCGTGTTAATGAGATCGTCTTTGCTAACGACGCGGTCCCTGTGCCGGATCAAATAGTCGATTAAATCGAAGACCTGCGGCGTTGCCGGGAGCACGTCAGCGCCCCGCCGTAGCTCACGCCGGTCGGTGTCGAGAACGAAATCCTCGAATAAGTAGCGCAAACTATGCTTCCTTGCCCGCTGCGGCGACGGCTCCAGTGACAGTTGCAGCGCAAGAATAAGCCGCCGGTGGCTCTGAGGGAAGTCGGCTTTGGCACTCAGCGGACTTGCTTCCGGCTTTGGCAGACGATGTTTAGTGACCCACAGCGGACCTCTCCCCAAACCCTTTGCTCTGGCGGATTTCGTCTCACACAGCCTGCCTTGGGCATTTGTTTGAATGCACCCGGTCATCTGCTGAGAGGGAGGAAGATATGGTACTTCTCCGTGTGCTCGCTGCTGCTGTTGTATGCGTATGTTTTCAAGCTGGATCTGCCCTTGGTGAGGATACGGCGGGGCAACTCGCAGGTAGTTGGAAGCTAAACTCATGGACAATTCAGATTATCGGTGGAGAGGCTACTGAGCCTTTCGGTCCCAGTCCCAAAGGCAGGGCGATCTTCGCGGCGGATGGGTACGTGACGTTCGTCATCGTGGGGGCAAATCGTAAACCGGCAACAAGCAATGAGGAGTCAGCAGTCCTTCTGAAGTCGCTCCTTGCCTACACCGGAAAATTTATGATCGAAGGAGACAAGTTTACGACCAAAGTGGACATATCGGGGAACGAACTGCTCACCGGACAGGACCAAATACGATTTTTCAAGCTGGAAGGTGATAAGCTGACCATTCGAACGGCTGAACAAGTCAGCTCCGTTTTTCCCGGAAAGAGAGTGGTAGGAAGCCTTACTTGGGAACGCGAGCGCTAAGAACGCTCGGCTGGCAATCTGTGTTCTGCTTCGCCCGCGTCGATGAGGCAGGAAATAAGAACAACGACTTCCGTTGTTGGCCGATATTGTTGCAAAAGTCTTTTCGGGGTGGCGGTCGACAATTCTTAGAGCCGCTGATGCGTCTAGCGCCCGGCGACGCGAGGGACCATATCGCTTCATCCAAAATCGATCACGGACCTCCGTGATGGCGTTGAAAAGCGACGCGGCAGCAGAGAAGTCCAAAGATCGACTTTCGCGAGATTTTTAAGGTTGTTCGATTTTCGACTTTTGCAACAATATCGGCACTTTTTCGAACGTGTGCGGCGGTCTTCTGATGTCCGCTGTTGGGGGTCGAACAGACCCAAATCAACCGCGCCCGAAGGTCGCCTTTTGACCCAAAACAGACTTGCTGCCGGGAGCCGTCACCAAGCCGACGTCATTTGTATTAAGCCTTTAAGCAGACGGTAACGGTCGTTCGCTTAGAGGTTGAGTATGGCCCTGCGATCCGCGTACTTTGTAGACTGGAAAGGCAGTTCCACCATTCTCCTTTGGGGAGATGCAACGGGCATGCGTGAGTTGCGGGATTTTCTGCGCGGCGCACGGGCGGCCCCGAATGCACCGACATTCGAGAGGTTCTGCGAGGCGGTAGACGGCAGGACGGTATCTGTCAGAGCCGTCTCTGACCAACGTGACACCGGTATGCGCCTCGCCCGTGACGGTCTGGAATGGAGGCTCCGATCGGATTTGGCAGAGGATTTCGCTGAAAAGGTTGATGTGCTGGCGGCATCGGTGGCGGGACACCAATACCTCGGCCACTACCCCGGCGATGACGACATCACCGTGGAAGTTTCGATAGGTGAATATCCTGAGACTTTGCGCCCAAATGGTTGAGAGTTTTGAGTATGACCAACGAAGTGCCTTGGTATGTAAGTTTGATCGTCTCTTTCCTTCCGCTCGTACTGGCTTGCGGCGCTATCGCGTGGCACGGACGACAGGTTCGGAAGGCCATGACGACCAGCGACGGCCGCTCACTGGCGCAAGTTTTCGACGACGTTGCCCGGGAGATGAGACGCGCCAATGATCTCCGGGACGGCAGAAAGCCATAAGTACTCGCAAGCTCTCGGTTCGGCCGTCGTCGTTCCTGCAAGTCCGGTTGTGGCACCAAGCGGACCAGCAGATAATACTGACGGATGTCCGCTTTCGGCGGAATAGCGAACGCGGACTAACTCCCCGCGACGCCGCGCGGCCCCCGTACTGCGGCAGTGCCGGTGGCAAATTATTTCGTCTTCTCGGTTTTGAATGAAACGCCTAGTCGCATTGCAACTTTGGCGAATACGCTAAGGCTTACGCTTCATGTCTGATCTTCTTTGTCAGGCGAGGCGCTTGGGGAACCGTTGACCTCTTCTTCCTAAACCGTTCGCAACGTTGGTGAACATCCATTCAAAAAAGTTTCGACAGAGTTCCCGAAACATCACGTCCCGCCGTTCGTTTCCCTGTGAGTGTCACTAACGAGAGGAGACGACACATGAGGAAACTTTCTTACGTTCTCGCCGCGTTAGCAACCATCGCCGTTGCGGCCCCTACAGTCGCAAGCGCTCAGGGATTTAGTGTGCGGATCGGCGGCGACCGAGACTACTATCGCGACCGCGACTACTACGGTCCGCGCGCTGGGTTCTATGGACACGACCGTGGCTGGCATCGCGGATGGTATCATCGCTACGGTGACCGTGACGTAGTCATCAGGCGTCACCACTATTGGGACTAACGGAAAGACTAACGGAAAATGGCCCCTTAACCGGGGCCATTTTTTTGTCGGCTGTTAAATTCGTTGAAACTGCGAGCGTTCGGCGCCTGCATTCTCGGCGTTTCGCACACTAATCTCTACGATACACGTCTTTCAGTTTCCGCATGTAATACCCCTGTGCCTCAAGAGCTGACCTGATCTCCTCGCTGACTTTCGCAATCCGTTTCTTCTTGCTCTTACGCCAGTTTCCTAGCGCCGCAACGGCGGGGATCGGAGTTCCCCTTCTCACAACGAGCAGGTCACGTCTTGCGCTTAAATACACATCCATATGCGTGCCTCCCAAAAACGGTTGATCATATCGCTTGGTGAGCAGAGCATTGGTTACCTAATGGCAACACCGAGCCATTGTCGTGCGCCCTCCTCATTTACCGTTGGGCGACCTCAGCAGAGCGGTTGACCAAGTTAGAGCGCTGTAGGCGCGTTATGCCGCTAGGTATCGTGGATTGCTCACACGCTTGGATGACGCTGTAATCGTCAGCGATGAGCACTAAGACGCGCGAGGTCATATGGGGCGGTCGGGTCATGGGCGCCAAGATGCGCGCCGAGACAGCCCGCCAGGAGGCTAGGAAGGCCGCCCGCGCGGCAGACCGAGCAGAGGCTGAAGCATGGTCCGTCCGCATGGAAGGCTACGGCGGGCCAGCACAGCCAAGCCCAACGATCGGCCAATGCTTGAACGGCGGTTACGGGTGGCTGGAGATCGAATGCTGCCGCTGTAAAACAAGGGCGAGTTTGCCGTTGGATGCTATCCGCAGGGCGCGGGATACGCCGATCTGGAAGCTAGAAGCATCATTCCGATGCCGGTCCTGCGGGACGCGTCGCTACAAGCCGCCGGTTCGGATGATCAAGTTGACCGAGCAGCGGGGAATTACGCCTTACAAGTGGGTGCATCCTGATGAGGAGCGATGAGCTGCGATTGCAGTCTAGTAACCGGGAAAATGTGGCAATACATCAGGAACCGGTCCTCCAGTTAACCGTTTGTGTGCCGCGTCCTAAACCCGGGCGTCAACAGGGGGACTTCAATGACCATCCAGCAGAGCCCATCGGTCTCGCCGATCAGGTCGCGTTGGGTAGCACACGACCTCTATCAGCTAATGAACGAAGTCATCGCCCTCCGCGAAAGAGCAAAAGCGCTGGAAGCTGAGGCGGCTGACCGGACCGCACCTTTGTCCTCGGTCGAAAGCAAGGCTCGATAGATGGCAGTTCCGCTCGGTTTGCGTGAGCCCGTTCACCTGTTGCCCCCTGCCGACACCAAAGCAGGCAATCCCTCAACGTCAGCCCATGCGCAACGCAGAATAGGGTCGGCTGTCAGACGCGTAGTAAGGAAATACGCCGCTGTCATCGCTTGTGGCCTCGTCGCGTTCGTTGGGATGACAGCGTGGGCCTATTTTCTAGGCTGGGCCTTGGTTAGAACGGTCGAATGGATGCTGGGATAAGCGACGCGTCTCTTGCGTGCGCAAAGAGACATGGGCGCGTACATCCTGATGAGGAAACGTTGAGGCCGGGGCGGTCGTTACCATTAGGCCCCCCGCCAAATCGCGCACCACTCGTCACTGAGCCCTAGAATGTTTCCCGTTCCAGGAAGTTCGACCCGATGTCGGCCTTTTTCTTGACGGGGTCATAGTCGCAAAAGACGCTATCGGCGACCAGCGTGTAGCTCGGGAAGATCGTATCCTTGTTCAGCTTGACCGAAGTCAGGCCGATGACGGCGGTCTGCTTGGCGCCGGTCCATTTGAACGGCGTCGTGCTCGGCGCCTTCTCACAGGCAGCTACCGCGTCGGCGAAGACGGAGCCCTCGACGAAGGCCTTCACCGTTCGAAGCTGCCCCAGCGTCTTCCAGTTCATGTAAAACGATCCGGCGAGGCCGGCGGCGAGCAGAACCACAAACAATAATAAAATACGCTGAAAATTCATTCATTTCCCCCAGCCGGAACAGACCAGTGCAAAATTAACCGATCCCACCGGATTTGTCCGAACCCGAATACTACCCCAGGGAACCCTCCAGCGGGCTATTGCCGCGATAGCTCAGATGTGAATAACGGTATCCTTCGGCCTTTAAAATCGGATCAGGGACATCCGATGACAACTGACGATCCAGACGCGATTGCATTGCGGCCCACCGTCATCGGCGGCGCCCGCCAGGACGACGATTATGAGGTGGTCTGGCGTGGCTTCCCGGTCGGACGGATGATGAAGCAGGCGGACGGCCCGCACTGGTGGTGGGCTTGTACGGTCTATGGGCTGCCCCCGACCCCCAATGACCGCGGGCCTGCCATCAATTACAAGGACTGCCAGGTCCGCTTCCGGCTCGCCTGGGCGAGAATCCGGCCTACGCTGACCAACGAGACCATCCAGGCCGCAACGCAGCACGCCCAAGGGCTGCTGGAGCAACAGGCGGCGAAGGGAGCAGAGCCCAAGGCACCCGAACCGCTTCAGGTTCTGGAGAACCATCGCGCCGCGCCCCGGCACCGGGTATTGAAGGCAGGATCCATCGAGTTCAACGGCGGGGTCATCGACTGCACCATCCGGAATGTATCGGACACCGGCGCTGCAATCGAAGTCGCCAGTCCGGTCGGCGTCCCCGACAGCTTCTGGTTGGTGGTCTCGGGCGATCACACGCGCCGCCATTGCCGGGTGGCCTGGCGAACGGACAAGCGGATAGGCGTCGCGTTCGACTAGAGCAGGATGGGGTCAGGTTGGGCCGTGACGACGGACCATCTCGTGCCCCGGACGCAAGCGGCCCGAGTGCTTCGCGCCGGGATCACTTCTACTTTGCATGGGGTTGTTTTCGCGATTTTGTGTTTGGACCCTGAATTGCTCCGGCAGGGCTGGCGCGAGCAGGATCACGAGCGCGAGCAATACCCTTTGAAAATTCCTTCCAGCTCGCCCGGCAAGCTAATGCTTGCCCTCATTTGAACGAGACACTTTCCCCTCATGCGTCGTCGAAGGCCCAATCGTCCGGCGCATACCGGGGATCGGAGACGCTTTCATTTCCGGCTGCGAAAGATGTGCGGCAACGGAACGGTTCCTGTTGAGTGGAGCCTGCCCGGCACCGCAATGCTCCTGATTGGCGTCGCAGGCCATCAGGCAGTTGGTCTCCTCCATGGCGGATGGATCCATCGCGGCGGCCGGGCCACCGACCGATGCCAGCAGCAAAATGATTGCAACGACGCTGCGCGCCATTGTGTCCCTTCCCTAGAACGGCAGTCCCATCAGCCGCGACAGCCGCTCGATGTTCAGATAGCCCTGATAATAGGCCCACATGCTGATACCGAAGATCACGCCCGAGATCAGCGTGGTCCAGAGCAGCTTGTAGCCCATCCGCGCCATGACAGGTGCGCCGGGATCGGTGCCGGGAGCGCCCTCGCCGTCCTCGTGCTGGCTGCGGACGCCGAACGGCAGCGTCACGAACAGCACGACCCACCAGAGCACGAAGTAGATCGCCAGAGCTGTGGAAACGCTATAGGCCATGGCTTCAGGCCTGTTCGATTTCGACGAGTGCGCCGGAAAAATCCTTCGGGTGGAAAAACAGCACCGGCTTGCCGTGGGCGCCGATCTTGGGCACGCCGTCGCCGAGCACCCGCGCGCCCTCGCTGATCAGTCTGTCGCGCGCCGCGATGATGTCGGGCACGTCGTAGCAGATGTGATGGATGCCGCCGTCGGCGTTGCGTTCGACGAATTTGGCGATCGGCGAGGCCTCGCCGAGCGGCTGGATGAACTCGATCTTGGTGTTGGACAGCGTCACGAACACGGTGATGACGCCATGCTCCGGCAGCGGCACCGCGCCGGAGATTTCCGCGCCGAACGCGCCGCCATAGATTTTGGCGGCCTTTTCCGCGTCCTTGACCGCGATCGCGACGTGATTGAGCCGGCCCAGCATGACACTCCACTCCCTGCTTCGATTCCGGCAAGAGCCCGCCGGCTCGCCGGAAAACGCCTTTTACCTCAAACCGTCAGCACATGAACGAGGCAAATCGGCTTCTTGCCCCAATGTTCGTTGATGACGGCCCGCACCGCGCGGCGCACCGATTCCGCCGCCGCGTCCGCATCGCGCCGCCGCGCCCGCGGCAGGTTTTCCACCGTCGAAACCACCGTGTCGAACACGATTTCGTCGATCACCTCGCCGGCCGCATTCTTCTCTGGGATGCCGACGAGATCAACCTCGGGATCGTCGGCCAGCTCGCCCTTGTCGGTCATGGCGATCGCCACGAAGGCGCAACCGGCAAATCCCATCCGGCGCCGCTCGACCACGGCGCGGGACTTTGAGTCCTCCAGGATATTGCCGTCCTTGTAGAGCCGCCCCGACGGTAATTCGTCGATGATGCCGGGGTCGCCGGGCCCGAGCTTGACCAGATCGCCATTGCGGCAGATCAGCACCTTCGGCACGCCGGCCGTGCGCGCCAGCTTGGCGTGCTCGGAGAGATGCAGCGCCTCGCCATGGACGGGGATCAGGATCTGCGGGCGTACCCATGAGATCATGTCGCGCAGCTCGTCGCGGCGCGGATGGCCGGAGACATGGACCAGATCGGTCCGGTCGGTGATGACCTCGATGCCCTGGCTGACCAGGCCATTGATGATGGCGCCGACCGCCTTCTCGTTGCCGGGGATGGTGCGCGAGGAAAAGATCACGCTGTCGCCCTTGTTCAGCGTCACCTGCGGATGGTCGTTATTGGCGATCCTGGCGAGCGCCGCCCGCGCCTCGCCCTGGCTGCCGGTGCACAGCGCCAGCACCTTGTCCGGCGGGAAATGCCCGTAATAATCGGCACCACGGAAATTCTGCACGCCGTCGAGATAGCCGGTTTCGCGGGCGACCTGCACCACGCGCTCCATGGCGCGGCCGACCACCACCACCTCGCGATCGGCGGCCTTGGCGGCATCCGCCACCGCCTTCACGCGCGCGACGTTGGAGGCAAAGGTCGTGACGGCGACCCGGCCCTTGGCCGCCTTCACCAGCTTGGCGATGGTGGCGGCAACCTCGGTCTCCGAGGGCGAGCGCCCTTCCCGCACTGCGTTGGTGGAATCCCCGACCAGCGCCAGCACGCCGGCATCGCCGAGTTCGCGCAGGCGCCGCTCGTCGGTCGGCAGGCCGATGATCGGCGTCGGGTCGATCTTCCAGTCGCCGGTATGGAGCACGGTGCCGACGGAGGTATGGATGGCCAGCGCATGCGATTCCGGAATCGAGTGCGCGACCGGGATGAATTCGACGGTGAACGGCCCGAGATTGATCCGGCCGCCCGACGGCACCACGGTCACGGGGATCTTCGGCGGATTGCGCTCGGCGGCGCATTTGGCCTCGAACAAAGCGGCGCTGAATTTGGTGGCATAGATCGGGCATTGCAGCTTCGGCCAGAGGTCTATGATGGCGCCAAAATGGTCCTCATGGGCGTGCGTCAGCACCAGCCCCATCAGGTTCTTGCGCTCCTTTTCCAGAAAGCGGATGTCCGGCATGATCAGGTCGATCCCCGGCAGATGCTCCTCGTCGCCGAAGGAAACGCCGAGATCGACCGCGAGCCAGGAACGCTGGTTGCGATTGCCGAGCCCGTAGATCGACAGGTTCATGCCGATCTCGCCGACGCCGCCGAGCGGCGCAAAGGTCAATTCATCCGGCCGCGCCATCAAGCTGCTCCTACCGACGCTGCCGTGCCGAAATAGACCTCGCCGGCCGTGATCGGCGTGCGCCTGCCGTCCGCGGTGCGGATGATCAGGCAGCCGGTATCATCAATCGTATCGAACGTGCCTTCCACCTTCGTGGTTCCGGTCTGGATCGCGACCGGCTCGCCGACGCCGAAGGCGCGCTCCAGCCACAGCTTCCGGATCTCGCCGAAGCCGCGGCCATTATCCCAGATGCCGCGGAACTCGACCCAGGCATCCGACAGTGCGGCGAACAGCTCTTCCGCACCGACATGGACGCCGAGCGCGGCCAGCGAAGTGGCCGGCGTCGGCGTACCCTCGGGTGCTGCGATGATGTTGGTGCCGATCCCCGCCACAACGGCGAGGCCGCCGTCCGTCATCGCCTCAGCCTCCACCAGCAAGCCGCAAAGCTTCTGCCGGCGCACCAGAATGTCGTTCGGCCATTTCAGGAGATATTTCAATTGATCCGATCCGGCCAACCGAAGGTTGGCCTCTACGCTGACACGCTGCAGCGCGCTTTCATGCGCCAAACCGAAGGCGAAGCCCATGGTCGCCGCAACGGCGGGAGATACATCCATGACCTCGAGCACGCTGCTGGCGAGGTTGCCGCGCGGCGCGATCCAGGCGCGCTGCCGGCGGCCCCGGCCCGCCGTCTGTTCCGTGGTGACGAACCAGGTCGGCCCACGCTCGCCCTGGCGTGCATGCGCCATGGCTTCCGCATTGGTCGAACCGGCCTGATCGAAGGCAATGAGACGGTAACCCGCCGCTGTAGCCCGGGGACCGAGCGCGAGAGCCATCTAGAACAATGACTTCGCCGCAGCCGTGGCGACGCTGACCAGCGGCCCCGGATAGACGAAGAAGAAGATGTTGAAAATGCCGGCAACGGCCAGCACCGTGCGCAGCTCGATGCGCATCGGTTCGATCTCGCCGGCCGGCTCGTCGAAATACATCACCTTGATGATGGTGAGATAGTAGAACGCGCCCACCACGCTGCTCAGCACGCCGATCACGGCGAGCGTGAACAGGCCGGCCTTGATCGCGGCGACAAAGACGTACCATTTGGCAAAGAAGCCCGCGAGCGGTGGAATGCCCGCCAGCGAGAACAGCAGCATGGCGAAGAAGAACGCCAGCAGCGGATTGGTGCGCGACAGCCCGGAGAAATCGCTGATCTGCTCCATCGGCTGGCCGGCGCGCTTCATGGACAGGATGACCGCGAAGGTGCCGAGCGTCATCGCGACATAGATCGCGATATAGACCAGCACGCCCTGCGCGCCCTCCACCGTGCCCGATGCGAGCCCGACCAGCGCAAAGCCCATATGGCCGATCGAGGAATAGGCCATCAGGCGCTTGATATTCTTCTGCCCGATCGCGGCAAACGAGCCCAGCACCATCGAGGCGATCGCCACGAACACCAGGATCTGCTGCCATTGCGGCACGATTCCGGGGAAAGCCGTCAGCGTCACACGGGTGAACACGGCGAGTGCGGCGACTTTCGGCGCCGAGGCAAAGAACGCCGTGACCGGCGTCGGCGCGCCTTCATAGACGTCGGGCGTCCACATGTGGAACGGCACGGCCGATACCTTGAAGCAGAGCCCAGCCAGCAGGAACACGAGGCCGAACACGATGCCGGCGCTGCCGGTTTTCACCGCCGCCGCGATGCCCGCAAATTCGACCGTGCCGGTAAAGCCGTAGATCAGCGAGGCGCCGTAGAGCAGCATGCCGGAGGACAGCGCACCGAGCACGAAGTACTTCAGGCCGGCCTCGGTCGACTTGGCATTGTCGCGGTTGGAGGCGGCGACCACGTAGAGCGCAAGGCTCATCAGCTCAAGGCCAAGATAGAGCATGATCAGGTCGGCGGCCGAGATCAGCACCATCATGCCGAGCGTCGAAAGCAGCACCAGGATCGAATATTCGAAAATGCGCCGCGACGGGTCGGACAGGAACTCCGTCGACAGGACCAGCGTCACCGCCGAGCCGATAATGGCAAGGGTCTTCAGGAAGCGGGCGAAGTCGTCGACGATGAAACTGCCGCCGAAGGTCGTGAGCTTGCCGGCCGGCAGCATCAGCTCCAGCGCGCCAGTCACGACCAGCAGCACCACCGCAAGCGTGGTAACGAGCCGGGTCGTCCCCTCGCCGCGATAGGCGCCCAGCATCAGCAGCACCATGGCGCCGACGGCCAGCACCAGTTCCGGCAGCACCGGCAGCAACTGATAACCTGCACTCGAGAAGCTCATGGCGGCGGCCCTATTGGACGACCAGCGCGGCTGCCTTCACGGCAGTCACGGCGGCATTGTAATTGTTGACGAGTTGCTGAACCGAGGCCGCCGACATGTCGAGCACCGGCTTCGGGTAGACGCCGAACAGGATGGTCAGCGCGACCAGCGGGAACAGCGTCAGGCTCTCTCGGACCGTCAGGTCCTTGATGCTGGCGAGCGACGGCTTTGTCAGCGCGCCGAACACCACCTTGCGATAGAGCCACAGGGCATAGCAGGCCGACAGGATCACGCCGAGCGTGGCAAAAGTCGCAGTCGGAATCGAGACCTTGAAGGTGCCGAGCAGCGTCATGAACTCGCCGACGAAGCCGGACGTGCCGGGCAGCCCGACATTCGCCATGGTGAACACCATGAACACCAGCGCATAGAGCGGCATCCGGTTGACGAGGCCGCCATAGGCCACGATCTCGCGGGTATGCATGCGGTCGTAGACGATGCCGACACACAGGAACAGCGCCCCGGAGACGATGCCATGCGACACCATCTGGAACACGCCGCCGGCTACGCCCTGCGTGGTGCCGGCGAAGATGCCCATGGTGACGAAGCCCATATGCGCCACCGACGAATAGGCGATCAGCTTCTTGATGTCTTCCTGCATCAAGGCCACCAGCGAGGTGTAGACGATGGCGATCACCGACAGCGAGAAGATGATCCAGGCGAAATCATGCGACGCCAGCGGGAACATCGGCAGCGAGAACCGCAGGAAGCCGTAGCCGCCCATCTTCAGCAGGATCGCGGCCAGGATCACCGAGCCTGCGGTCGGCGCCTCGACGTGGGCGTCAGGAAGCCAGGTGTGCACCGGCCACATCGGCATCTTCACGGCGAAGGAGGCAAAGAACGCCAGCCACGCCCAGGTCTGCAAGCTGCGCGGCACGGCGGTGTGCATCAGCGTCGGGATGTCGGTGGTGCCGGCATTCCAGTACAGCGCCATGATGGCGAGCAGCATCAGGACCGAGCCGAGCAGCGTGTAGAGGAAGAACTTGAACGACGCGTAGACCCGGCGCGGGCCACCCCAGACACCGATGATCAGGAACATCGGGATCAGGCCACCCTCGAAGAACAGGTAGAACAGCATGAGATCGAGCGCCGAAAACGTGCCGACCATCAGCGTTTCCAGGAGCAGGAACGCCATCATGTATTCGCGCACCCGCATCGTGATCGATTTCCAGCTCGCGACGATGCAGAACGGCATCAGGGCAGTGGTCAGGATCACGAACGGCAGCGAAATGCCGTCAACACCCATGTGATAGGTGATGCCGCTGGCGAGCCAATTCGCCTTTTCGATGAACTGGAAATCCGGATTGGCGGCGTCGAAGCGCCAGACCAGGATCAGCGACACCGCGAAGGTGACCAGCGTGGTCCACAGCGCGATCCAGCGCGCATTGCGACGCGCGGCCTCGTCGTCGCCGCGGGTGAGATAGATCGCCAGCGCGCCGATGACCGGCAGGAACGTGACGACGGAAAGGATGGGCCAGGTTGTCATTACTGGCCTCCCAAGCCGAACATGAACCAGGTGATCAGCCCCGCGACGCCGATCAGCATCGCAAAGGCATAGTGGTAGAGGTAGCCGGTCTGGATCTTCACCACGTTACGGGTGACATCGAGCACACGCGCCGAAACGCCGTCCGGGCCAAAGCCGTCGATGACGAAGCCGTCGCCCTTCTTCCACAGGAAGTAGCCGATCCGCTTGGCCGGGCGGACGAAGATAAAGTCATAGAGCTCGTCGAAATACCATTTGTTGAGCAGGAACTGGTAGAGCATCTGGTGCTGGCCGGCGAGTTCGACCGGCAAATACGGCCGGCGGATGTAGAACAGCCACGACACCACGAAGCCAAGCGCCATCATGACGGTCGGCAGATTGGTAATGGTCTTCGAAATGTGGTGCATCTCGTCGATGATGTGCGGGTGCATCTTCAGCGACTCGCGGAAGAACTCTTCCACGCCGTGACCGGCGAAAGCTTCGTAGAACGGGAAGCCGGCCAGGATGGAGCCCGCGGCGAGAATACCGATCGGGACCAGCATCCACATCGGCGCTTCATGCGCCGCCTCGTAATGGTGCTGGTCGTGGGGCTCGCCGTGGAACGTCTTGAAGATCAGACGCCACGAATAGAACGAGGTCAGGCCGGCCGCGATCACCGTCATCGCAAAGCCGTAAAACGCGAACGGATTGTGCGCGACATAGGCGGACTCGATGATCGCGTCCTTGGAGAAATAGCCGGCCGTGAGCGGGAAGCCGGTCAGCGCCAGGGTGCCGATCAGCATCACGCTGTAGGTGTAGGGGATCTTGCGCCACAGCCCGCCCATGTTGCGGATGTCCTGCTCGTGGTGCATCGCGTAGATCACCGAACCTGAGCCCAGGAACAGCAGCGCCTTGAAGAAGGCGTGCGTGAACAGATGGAACATGCCGACCGAATAGGCCCCTGCTCCCATCGCCACGAACATGTAGCCGAGCTGCGAACAGGTCGAGTAGGCAACGATGCGCTTGATGTCGTTCTGGACGAGGCCGACGGTCGCGGCGAAGAACGCGGTGGTGGCGCCGAAGAACATCACGACGGCCTGCGCGTTGGGCGCGAGCTCGAACAGCGGCGACAGCCGCGCCACCATGAACACGCCGGCCGTCACCATGGTCGCGGCGTGGATCAGCGCGGAGACCGGCGTCGGGCCTTCCATCGCGTCCGGCAACCAGGTGTGCAGCAGGAACTGGGCCGATTTGCCCATCGCGCCCATGAACAGTAAGAGGCAGGTCAGCGTCAGCGCGTCGGCGTGCCAGCCGAAGAAGTTGATGGTCTTGCCGGAAAGCCCGGGCGCGCCAGCGAAGATAGTTTCGAAATCGGTGGTCTTGAGCAGCATGTAGATGGCGAAAATACCAAGCGCGAAGCCGAAGTCGCCGACGCGGTTGACTACGAACGCCTTGATCGCCGCCGCGTTCGCCGACGGCTTTTGGTACCAGAAGCCGATCAGCAGGTAGCTGGCGAGACCGACGCCCTCCCAGCCGAAGAACAGCTGGACCAGATTGTCCGCGGTCACCAGCATCAGCATCGCGAAGGTGAACAGGCTGAGATAACCGAAGAAGCGCGGCCGGTACGGATCCTCGTCCATGTAGCCGATGGAATAGAGGTGCACGAGCGAGGAGACGGTGTTGACCACGACCAGCATCACGGCGGTCAGCGTGTCGACCCGCAGTGCCCACGAGACCTGCAGATCGCCGGAATTGATCCAGGGAAACAGCGCGATCCTTACGACATCATGGTGCAGGAAGCCGATGTCGACCAGCACCACCCAGGAAAGAACCGCGGAAACGAACAGAAGTCCCGTGGTGATCAATTCGGCCGCGCGCGAACCCTGCGCCGGCGGCTCCGAGACGTGGTGGTCGTCGTGGCCGTGATCGTCATGACCATGGTCGTCATGGGCATCAGCGGCATGGGCGTGAGCGCCATGCCCGTCGTCGTGGTGCTCGACCGTATCACCGGTCGGGTTGCGGGCATGCGCCCCGAAGATCGCGATCAGGCCGGCCAGAATGGCGCCCAGCAGCGGCAGAAAGACGATTGCCTGAACCATAGCTGCCCTTAGCCCTTCATCAGATTGACGTCTTCAACCGCGATCGAACCGCGGTTGCGGAAGTACACCACCAGCACTGCGAGGCCGATCGCCGCTTCAGCCGCGGCAACCGTCAGCACCAGCAGTGCAAAGACCTGCCCGACGATGTCGCCGAGGAAGGTCGAGAACGCCACCAGGTTGATGTTGACGGCAAGCAGGATCAGCTCGATCGACATCAGGATGACGATGATGTTCTTGCGGTTCAGGAAGATGCCGAGGATCCCGAGCGTGAACAGGATGGCGCCGACCGCGAGATAGTGCCCCAGACCGATCGTCATTTCACCCACTCCGCCGCATCCGCGTCCTGCAACCCCTGCCCGGACGTCACCTTGCGCACGGTCATCGCGAGCTCCGGCGTCCGCGCGTTCTGCACGTTGATGTCCTGCCGCTTGACCTTCACCTTGTGGCGCAGCGTCAGCACGATGGCGCCGATCATGGCGACCAGAAGTACCATGCCTGCGATCTGGAAGTAGTGGATGTACTTCGTATAGAGCACCAGCCCGAGCGCCTCGGTGTTGCTGACATTGGTCGGGATCGCCGCCGTGATCTGCTTGACGGTGCCGGGATTGATCACCCAACCGCCGGCGACCAGCAGCAGTTCGACGAGGAAGATGCCGCCGATCACCAGACCGATCGGCAAATATTCCAGAAAGCCCTCGCGCAGTTCGACAAAATCGACGTCGAGCATCATGATCACGAACAGGAACAGGACTGCGACCGCGCCGACATAGACCACGATCAGCATCATGCCAAGAAATTCTGCGCCCATCAGGATGAACAGGCCGGAAGCGTTGACGAAGGCCAGGATCAGATACAGCACCGAGTGCACGGGATTGCGCGACACAATCACCATCACCGCCGACGCCACGCAAACGCCGGCGAACAGATAGAAGAACAGCGCGGTTAGGATCATGCCCTCACCTCACCGGTACGGCGCGTCGAGTTCGATTGATTTCGCAAGCTCGCGCTCCCAGCGGTCGCCATTGGCGAGCAGTTTCGCCTTGTCATAATACAGTTCCTCGCGGGTCTCGGTCGCGAATTCGAAATTCGGTCCCTCGACGATGGCATCGACCGGGCAGGCTTCCTGGCACAGCCCGCAATAGATGCATTTCACCATGTCGATGTCGTAGCGCACCGTGCGGCGGGTGCCGTCGTTGCGGCGCGGGCCGGCTTCGATCGTGATCGCCTGCGCCGGACAGATTGCTTCGCACAGCTTGCAGGCGATGCAGCGTTCCTCGCCGTTCGGATAACGACGCAGCGCATGCTCGCCGCGGAAGCGCGGAGAGATCGGACCCTTCTCGAACGGATAGTTCAGCGTCGGCTTCGGCTTGAAGAAATAGCGCATGGCGAGAAAGAACGCCGATACGAATTCGGTCAAGAGAAGCGCGCGGGCGGTTGCGTTGATGTTGACACTCATGACGGCCTCACTTCGGCGCAATGCCGGTGAACTGCAGCACACCGGCGACGATCACGACCGCCGCCAGCGACATCGGCAGGAACACCTTCCAGCCGAGCCGCATCAGTTGATCGTAGCGGTAGCGCGGCACGATCGCCTTTGCCATCGCGATCATGAAGAACATGAAAAACACTTTCAGCGCGAACCAGATCACCCCCGGTATCCAGGTGAACGGCGGCAGCGCCACCGGCGGCAGCCAGCCGCCGAGGAACAGGATCGTCGCCAGCGCGCACATCGTGGTGATCGCGACATATTCGCCGAGCATGAACAGCAGATACGGCGTCGAGCCGTATTCGGTCATGAAGCCCGCGACCAGCTCGGATTCGGCTTCCACCAGGTCGAACGGCGGACGGTTGGTCTCCGCCAGCGCCGAGACGTAGAACACCACGAACATCGGGAACAGCGGCCACACATACCAGTTCAGGATGGTGAGCTGCGGCAGACCGATCAGGCTGGCCAGCCCTCTTGTATTCTGCGCTTCCACCACGGCCGAGAGATTGAGCGAGCCGGCGCACAGCAACACCGTGATGATGACGAAGCCGATCGAGACTTCGTATGACACCATCTGCGCGGCAGAACGAAGCGCGGCCAGGAACGGATATTTCGAGTTCGACGACCAGCCGGCCATGATGATGCCGTAGATCGACAGCGACGAAATCGCAAAGATATAGAGTACGCCGACATTGATGTCGGAGATGACCCAGCCGAGATCCATCGGGATCACGGCCCAGGCCGCCAGCGCCAGCACACACGAGACCAGCGGCGCCAGCAGGAACACGCCCTTGTTGGAGCCGGACGGGATGACCGGTTCCTTCAGCACGAACTTCAGCAGATCCGCGAAGGACTGCAACAGGCCCCAGGGGCCGACGACGTTGGGACCGCGACGGATCTGCACCGCCGCCCAGATCTTACGGTCGGCGAGCAGGATATAGGCGATCGCGATCAGGAGCACGACGAGCAAGAGCAGGCTCTGCGCGACCATGATGATCAGCGGCCAGAGAAAGCCGGTCCAGAACGAGCTTGCGAAGAAATCAGCCATCAGGTCACGCTTACTCCGCTGCCGTCAGCATTTTCCCGGACGCCAGCCGGGAACATTCCGCCATGACAGCGGAAGCCCGCGCGATCGGGTTGGTCAGATAGAAATCCTCGACCGAACTCTTGAACGGCGTCTTGTCGACCTTGCCGCCCTTGCCCGCCAGTGCACTGACGTCGCCGGCCTTGCCGGGCTCGATCTGGTCGATCCGCATCAGATGCGGCACGGCCTTGAACAGGGCCTGGCGCAACGCCTGCAGGGAATCATAGGGCAGCTTATTGCCCAAGACATCCGACAGTGCGCGGACGATCGCCCAGTCCTCGCGCGCCTCGCCGGGCGGGAACGCCGCACGGCTGGCGATCTGCGCCCTGCCTTCGGTGTTGACGTAGAGACCGGATTTTTCGGTATAGGCCGCGCCCGGCAGGATGACGTCGGCGCGATGCGCGCCGCGGTCGCCATGGGTGCCGATATAGACCACGAACGTGCCGTCAGGCACCTTCACTTCATCCGCGCCGAGCAGGAACAGCACGTCGAGCGTGCCGAACGTCGTCATCTGCGCCAGACTGAGACCATTAGCGCTGGCCGCAAAGCCGATATCGAGCGCGCCGGCGCGCGAGGCGGTATCCTGCAGCACCGCAAAGCCGTTCCAGCCATCCTTGAGCGCGCCTGCGCCGGCCGCGACCTTGGCCGCCAGCGTCAGCGCCGCCGCGCCGTCATGCCGCGAAAGCGAGCCGGCGCCGACCAGCACGATCGGGTTCTTGGCGGCCTTCAGCACTTCCGTGAAGGAATGCTTGCCGCTGGCGAGGTCACTGAGCGTATCCGTGCCCGCGCCGAGATAGTCGTAATCATACGTGAGATCGGCCTTGGCGCCGATCACGCCGACCTTGAGCTGGCCGGTGCGCCAGCGCTTGCGGATGCGCGCGTTGAGGACGGCGGCTTCCCGGCGTGGGTTGGCGCCGATGATCAAAAGCGCGTCGGCCTGCTCGATCCCGGCAATGGTGGGATTGAAAATCCAGGTCGCCCGTCCCGCCTTGGCGTCGAAGGCGTCGCCGCCCTGCACCGCCAGATTGGAAGAGCCGCACTTTGCCAACAGCTCCTTCAGCGCAAACATCTCCTCGACCGCCGCGAGATCGCCGGCGATTGCGCCGATACGCTTGCCGTCGATACGGCCAGTCTTGGCGGCGATGGCTGCAAAAGCTTCCTGCCACGACGCCGCACGGAGTTTGCCGTTCTCGCGGATATAGGGCCGGTCGAGCCGCTGCGTGCGCAGGCCGTCGACCACGTGACGGGTCTTGTCGGAAATCCATTCCTCGTTCACGGCCTCGTTGATCCGCGGCAGGATCCGCATCACCTCGCGACCGCGGGTATCGACGCGAATGGCTGAACCAACGCCGTCCATGACATCGACCGACTGCGTCTTGCCGAGCTCCCACGGGCGCGCGGCGAACGCATACGGCTTCGAGGTCAGCGCGCCTACCGGGCAGATATCGACGAGATTGCCCTGCAGCTCCGAGGTCAGCGCCTGCTCCAGATAGGTCGTGATCTCCATGTCCTCGCCGCGGCCGGTGGCGCCCATTTCCGGGGCGCCGGCCACTTCGGCGGAGAAGCGGACGCAGCGCGTGCACTGGATGCAGCGGTTCATCGAGGTCTTGACCAGCGCGCCGAGATACTTGTCCTCGACCGCGCGCTTGTTCTCGGCGAAGCGCGAGGTGTCGACGCCATAGCCCATCGCCTGATCCTGCAGATCGCACTCGCCGCCCTGATCGCAGATCGGGCAATCCAGCGGGTGGTTGATCAGCAAAAATTCCATCACGCCCTCGCGGGCCTTCTTGACCATCGGCGAACGCGTCGAGATTTCCGGCGGCTCGCCCTTCGGCCCGGGCCGGCAGTCGCGCACGCCCCAGGCGCAACTTGCGACCGGCTTCGGGCCGCCCTTCACTTCAACCAGGCACATCCGGCAATTGCCGGCGATCGACAGCCGCTCGTGATAGCAGAAGCGCGGGATTTCGGCGCCGGCGGCCTCGCAGGCCTGCAGCAGCGTGTACTCCGCGGGGACATCGATCTCTTTGCCGTCGATGATCAGTTTGGTCATTGCGCTCAAGTCTTTCCCAGCTTGCAGTCTGGCGGTGTAACGCTGGCGGTCTTCAAGGACGTCTTGATCCATTGCTGGGTCTCGACGCCGTAGGTGGCGAGATAGGCCGGCTGCGCCGCGTTCTTCTCGCACAGGAACGGCAGATGCGGCTTCAGGTCATAGTCGCAGGACGCCTGCCATTCGCGCTTGTCGGCGAAGGCTGAGATCGTCTCCTCGCAGGCGTAGAGGAAATACGAAACGAAGCTTTCATACTGCACCCGCTCTTCACGGCTACCGGCCTTGATCGCATCGTAGTCGGGCTGCGAGAACTTTGGATTCTTGAACGCCAGATCGGTGTAGCCCAGAAACGCGGCCCGCGCGCTGGCGCCGCGATTGTTGGTGCGGATCTCGTTGATCTGAAACAGGATCGCAACAAAGCCGAGCAGCGCCACGGCCGCCTGCGCCATCTGCGCCAGCGTGCCGAATCTCTGCCACCAGAAAACGCTCGGTTGCGACATTGGTCCCTACTCCGCCGCGACCATGTTCACGGGATCGCGCACGCCGATATCGTCGATATCGGCCTTGTGCGAATACTGGGCGATCCGCTCCTCGATCTCGTGCCTGAAATGCGCAATCAGGCCCTGGATCGGCCATGCCGCCGCGTCGCCGAGCGCGCAGATGGTGTGGCCTTCGACCTGCTTGGTCACTTCCAGCAGCATGTCGATTTCACGCTTGTGGGCGCGGCCATCGGCCATGCGGGTCAGTACGCGCCACATCCAGCCGGTGCCTTCGCGGCACGGCGTGCACTGGCCGCAGCTCTCATGCTTGTAGAAATAGGAGATGCGCGCGATCGCCCGGATCAGGTCGGTCGACTTGTCCATCACGATCACGGCGGCGGTGCCGAGGCCCGAACGCAACTTGCCCAGACTGTCAAAGTCCATCGGCGTGTCGATGATCTGCTCGGCCGGCACCATGCGCACCGACGAGCCGCCGGGGATCACGGCCTTCAGATTGTCCCAGCCGCCGCGAATGCCGCCGCAATGCCGCTCGATCAGTTCGCGGAACGGAATCCCCATCGCCTCTTCGACGTTGCAGGGCCGCTCGACATGGCCGGAAATGCAAAACAGCTTTGTGCCGACATTGTTGGGCCGGCCGATCGCGGCAAACCACGCCGCGCCGCGCCGCAGGATATCCGGCGCGACTGCAATGGATTCGACGTTGTTGACGGTGGTCGGGCAGCCATAGAGACCGACATTGGCCGGGAACGGCGGTTTCAGCCGCGGCTGGCCCTTCTTGCCTTCGAGGCTCTCCAAGAGCGCGGTTTCCTCGCCGCAGATATAGGCCCCGGCGCCGTGGGCGACATAGATGTCGAACGGCCAGCCGTTGATGTTGTCCTTGCCGACCAGTTTCGCGTCGTAGGCCTGATCGATCGCGGCCTGCAGATGCTCACGCTCGCGGATGAATTCGCCGCGCACATAGATGTAGCAGGCATGCGCGTTCATCGCGAAGCTCGCCAGGAGGCAGCCTTCGACCAGCAGATGCGGATCATGCCGCATGATCTCGCGGTCCTTGCAGGTGCCAGGCTCGGACTCGTCGGCATTGACGACCAGATAGCTCGGCCGCCCGTCGGTGGATTCCTTGGGCATGAACGACCATTTCAGGCCGGTCGGAAAGCCCGCCCCGCCGCGGCCGCGCAGGCCGGAGGCCTTCATCTCCGCGATGATCCAGTCGCGGCCCTTGTCGATGATCGCCTTGGTGCCGTCCCACGCGCCACGGCGGCGCGCGCCCTCCAGCCCCCAATCGTGGAGGCCGTAGAGGTTCTTGAAGATGCGATCCTTGTCGTCGAGCATGACTTGAAGCTTCCCTGGGGATCAACGATTGGATTGCGCGTAAGCGAGACCCGCGGCGCATCCGCCGAAGGTCAGCGCCCACAACAGGCTGGATTCGAGCGTCGCGTTCAGCCCGTAACGCTGCAGCAGAAAAATGAACGCGGCCGCTGCGACGGTGTGCATAGCGATATAGCGCCAGTTCTTCATCGCGCTGCCTCTCTCCGGCCCCTGCACGGGCCATGTGCCGTTACGCGTCATGTGGTTTCCTTCAGCGTCGTCGGCCCGCCCACCGGCGCCGAGAACTGGCGGTCGATCTGCGGTCCCGGCTTCGGCGGATTGCCGGACGCGAAACCGTCGAGCACCTTGCCGAAGTTTTCCTTGGTCAGGTCCTCGTAGGTGTCCTTCCAGATCAGCACCATCGGCGCATTCACGCAGGCACCCAGGCACTCCACCTCTTCCCAGCTGAAATTGCCGTCCTTCGACAAATGGAAGGGATCATGATGGATGCGGCTCTGGCACACCTTGATGATGTCCTCGGCGCCGCGCAGGCGGCACGGCGTGGTGCCGCAGACCTGCACATGGGCCTTCTTGCCGACCGGCTGAAGCTGGAACATGGTGTAGAAAGTCGCCACCTCCAGCACGCGGATGTAAGGCATTTCGAGCAGATCGGCGACGGCGCGGATCGCGGCTTCCGACACCCATCCCTCATGCTGCTCCTGCACGCGCCACAGGATCGCGATGACCGCGGACGCCTGACGACCCGGCGGATACTTTTCGATCTGCGCTTTCGCCCAGGCGAGATTCTCTTCCGAGAACGTGAAGCTCGCGGGCTGCAATTCCTTCGGGGCGAGGCGGCGGACGGACATCGTTCAGTCTCTCATTGCACGCGGCGAGCGGATTTCGCATTGAGCGCATCGATCCGGGCGAGCCAGAATGCGCTTGCGGTGCCGAACACGTTGTAGCCGACATGGGTTGAAACCTTGATCCGGTCCAGAATCGAAAGGTCGGTCACGGTTTCAAGGCGGTTGGAATGGGGATCAAAGACGATCAGTTTCATCGGCGTCTGTTCGAGGATGTAGCGCGACACGGTGTGGGCGCGATCGCCGCCATGCTCCTCGCACAGGATCACGCTGTCGCCCTGCAACAGCCGCACGCCGCCCTTCATCGCTTCGATCTCGACGCCCTCGACGTCGAGCTTGATCAGATATTTGCCGGTCGGGCTGACCTTGCCATCGTCGAGCAGGTTGTCGAGCGCAATCACCGGCACTTCCTCGCCATCATCCTGAGCGCCAGCGATCGAGAACGCCTCGTGCTTGGTGCCGGACAGTCTTGCGGTGCCCCGGCCGGCGCCAATCGCGCACTTCATCGCCTCGAAACGGTTGCCGTTGATATCGGCGTTGTTGACGAGTTTTGGATAATTCTGCCCCGACGGCTCGATCGCGATGGCCCTGTGCGCGCCGAACGGCCTGCTTGAGACCAGGACCGACCAGTAGCCGTAATTGGAGCCGCAGTCGAGCAGCGTGTAATCGACGTCGGCGGAGTCCTGAAACAACAGCTCCAGTTCGTCCTCATAATGATAGGAGCGGTTGAGCAATTTGCTCCAGTAACCATCGCCATAGGGAAATTCGAACACCGCGTCGTCGTTGAGCCTGACCGCGATGTTACGCTCCTGCAGCGTCTTGCGCAGCAGATTGGCGCACGCGATGTAGCCCATATGCGAGAAATGCGACGAGATCTTCGATCCCGTCGACAACGCCAGCGCAGCCAAACGCTCCCACGCGTTCGCACCTTCGAGCGCGCCCGAAGCCCGGTCAAACTGGATGGGCGCCCGAGAGAAAGATGCGGTTTGCTGGGTCGACATCAAGGCTCCCATCAGTTGGAGCTCTGGCTTGGATAACAAGCCCAGCCGCTGAAAGAAACGCAGACATACTCGCGGTCAACGGCCTTCAGCCGCTTGAAAGAGCCGAATTTGGGCGTGCAGGAATCACGCGACCCGTTCGGCAGGACGCGCATCGTCCATCGCGTGCACTCGGCCACTTCCTGAAGCTGGCCTTCGGCCATCACTTCAAACCCACGATCCACCAAGTCCTGGAGACGGTCGGACGGCACGCGATCGTCCGCGACGGCAATCGTCACCATCGTTCCGATCGTCACAGCTATCGTGGTCGCGGCATTCATCTACCGATCGACCTCCCCGAACACGATGTCGAGCGAGCCGAGAATCGCCGAAACATCGGCGAGCAGATGACCCTTGCAGATGTGATGCATCGCCTGCAGATGGGCGAAGCCCGGCGCGCGGATCTTGCACTTGTAGGGCTTGTTGGTGCCGTCGGCGACCAGGTAGACGCCGAACTCGCCCTTCGGCGCCTCGACCGCGGCATAGACCTCGCCGGCCGGCACGTGCACGCCTTCGGTATAGAGCTTGAAGTGATGGATCAGCGCTTCCATCGAGCGCTTCATCTCGCCGCGGCGCGGCGGCGCAATCTTGTTGTCCTCGACGACCACCGGTCCCTGCCCGTCCGCCGCGCGCAGCTTTGCAATGCACTGCTTCATGATGCGCACCGACTGTCGCATCTCTTCCATGCGGATGCAGTAGCGGTCGTAGCAATCGCCGTTTTTGCCGATCGGAATGTCGAAATCCATCTCGGCGTAGCACTCGTAAGGCTGCGACTTTCGCAGGTCCCAGGCCGCGCCTGACCCGCGCACCATGACGCCGGAGAAGCCCCACTCCCAGGCTTCCTTCAGCGACACCACGCCGATATCGACGTTGCGCTGCTTGAAGATGCGGTTGCCGGTCAGAAGCGTTTCGAGGTCGGCGACGACCTGCAGGAACGGATCGCACCACGCCTCGATGTCGTCGATCAGCTTCGGCGGCAGGTCCTGATGCACGCCGCCGAGACGGAAGTAGGCCGCGTGCATGCGCGAGCCGGAGGCGCGCTCATAAAACACCATCAGCTTTTCGCGCTCTTCAAAACCCCACAGCGGCGGGGTCAGGGCGCCGACGTCCATCGCCTGCGTGGTGACGTTGAGCAGATGCGACAGGATGCGGCCGATCTCGCAATAGAGCACGCGGATCAACTGGCCGCGGCGCGGCACCGTGATGCCGAGCAGCTTTTCGGCTGCGAGACAGAACGCATGCTCCTGGTTCATCGGCGCGACGTAATCGAGCCGGTCGAAATACGGGATCGCCTGCAGATAAGTCTTCTGCTCGATCAGCTTTTCGGTGCCCCGATGCAGCAGACCGATATGCGGATCGACGCGCTCGACGACTTCGCCATCCAACTCCAACACGAGGCGCAACACGCCATGCGCGGCCGGATGCTGCGGCCCGAAGTTGATCGTGAAGTTACGGAGATTTTGCGGTTGTTCGTTCATGGTCAGGCCTTCGGCTCAGCCTTCTCGTCGCCCGGCAGCGGATAGTCCGCGCCTTCCCATGGCGAGAGGAAATCGAATTTGCGGAATTCCTGGTTGAGCCGGACCGGCTCATAGACCACCCGCTTCTCCTGGTCGTCGTAGCGGACCTCGACGAAGCCGGTGAGCGGAAAATCCTTGCGCAGCGGATGGCCGTCAAAACCGTAATCGGTCAAGAGCCGACGCATGTCGGGATGGCCGATGAAGATCACGCCGTAGAGATCGTAGGCCTCGCGCTCAAACCAGTCGGCGCCGGGAAACACGTCAATGATCGATGGCACCTGCGTATTCTCGTCTGCCTCGGCGCGGATGCGGATACGCTCGTTCAGGGTCGGCGACAGCAGATGATAGACCACGTCGAAACGCTTCTCGCGGCCGGGATAGTCCACCGCCGTCACGTCGGTGATGTTGACGAAACGCAGCGCGGGATCGTCGCGCAGGTGCTTCATCACCTCGACGATCTTGATCGCATCGACCGTCACGGTGAGCTGGTTGAACGCGACCGCATGGGCAGAGGCCGCGCCAGGAAGCGCGCTAACAATCGTCTGCCCAAGGGCGTCGAGCTTGCCGTCGTCCATTACCTAAAACCTTAGCGTTCGATGGTCCCGATGCGGCGGATCTTCTTCTGCAGCAGCAGCACGCCGTAGAGCAGCGCTTCCGCCGTCGGCGGGCATCCGGGCACATAGATGTCGATCGGCACGATGCGGTCGCAACCGCGCACCACCGAGTAGGAGTAGTGATAGTAGCCGCCGCCATTGGCGCACGACCCCATCGAGATCACGTAGCGCGGCTCGGGCATCTGGTCGTAGACCTTGCGCAGCGCCGGCGCCATCTTGTTGGTCAGCGTGCCGGCCACGATCATGACGTCGGACTGCCGCGGCGAGGCGCGCGGCGCGAAACCAAAACGCTCGACGTCGTAGCGCGGCATCGACACCTGCATCATCTCGACCGCGCAGCAGGCGAGACCGAACGTCATCCACATCAACGATCCCGTGCGCGCCCAGGTGACCAGGTCGTCGGCGGCGGCAACGAAGAAGCCCTTGTCTGACAGTTCGTGGTTGACCTCGAGGAAGTACGGGTCATTCGCCCCAACCGGCTTGCCGGTCGAGGGGTCGAGAATGCCCTTCGGCGCCTGCGCGATGGCTGGCGAAGAGCCTAAAGCTGTCGGGCTCAATCCCATTCGAGCGCGCCTTTCTTCCACTCATAGGCAAAGCCGACCGTGAGGACGGCGAGGAACACCATCATCGACCAGAAGCCGGTGGCGCCGAGCTTGCCGAAGGCGACCGCCCACGGGAACAGGAACGCCACTTCGAGGTCGAAAATGATGAAGAGGATCGCGACCAGGTAGAAGCGGACGTCGAACTTCATGCGGGCGTCGTCGAATGCGTTGAATCCGCATTCATAGGCGGAGAGCTTCTCCGGGTCCGGCTGTTGGAACGCGACCAGGAACGGGGCGATCAGAAGCGCCAGACCGATCAGGCTTGCCACCCCGATAAACACCACAAGTGGAAGGTAATTCTGCAGGATGCCGGTCATCGGCGGAGCCTTTTCCTGCGGTTTTCGAACGGCCGCAGATTCGTTGATTGGAATTATTCTTGGCTTAGCGCAGCGCAACAGAGGGCGCAAGACAAGCCGTCCTGACGCCTCTGCCCGTCCTTGGCGCGTCGGCAGAACACCAAAAAGTGTTGCGCTCCTGCCTCGCCCGACCGCCGCGGGGCCAGCCGAACGGGCCGCAATTTCAGCCCTGGTTCTTCTCGTCCGCAAGCATCTGGGCAGCCGTGTCGGTCAGCCGATCGATCTGGTCGAGCAGCACCTTGAACTCGTCCTTGCTGAGCTGTTCCAGGAGCCGCCGATTGCGGTCCTGCGCGCCTGCCACAATGGTGTCATGCGCTGCCAGCCCGGCCTTGGTCAGGCAGACCAGCGTCTCGCGATTGTCCCGTGGATTGATTTCCTTGGCGACCAGCTTTCGCGTGACCAGTTCCGCCAGCGCCCGGCTGATCTGCCCCTTGTCCATGCCGACCGCTTCCGCAAGCCTGACCACGCTCATCGGCGGCCGCCGCCCCAGCGAGGCCACCAGGCCGAACTCCACCGAGGACAGCCCCGCCAGCCGCTTGTAGCGCAGGATCGCGCCGCGCTTGAGCAGATTGGCCAGCACCATCAGCCGCGAAGACATCATCGCGGTGATCGGCGCCAACGCCTCGTCATTCCCTGCAGCGGGCGCGGTTTGCTTGCCTGGCTTTTGGCTCATCCGAAACCTCTGCCAACAAAGCGCGCCGATGCCAAGGTCACCGACGATCCCGATCGAACAGGCCGATCAGGCGATACGATATCGATATCGTTGACATTGTCATCTATTTACTTTTCACTCGGACATCGAACGACCGCGGCGCCAGAAGCTGCGGCGGGAGGAAACGGCATGAACATTACGCAGCGGGATCGCGATCTCGGGACCGGCTATGCCAAGAAGCCGTCCACCACCCGGACCGAGCTGACCTCGGTCGGCCGCGGCACGCCGATGGGCGAACTGCTGCGGCGCTACTGGCACCCTGTCGGCCTCGTCGGTGACGCTACCGATATCCCCAGAAAACTACGCGTGCTCGGCGAGGATCTGGTGCTGTTTCGCGACAAGCACGCCCGGGCGGGTCTCCTGCACGCCCGCTGCTGCCATCGCGGCACCACGCTGTATTACGGCAAGGTCGAGGAAGACGGCATCCGCTGCTGCTACCACGGCTGGAAATTCGACACCGAGGGCCGTTGTCTCGAACAGCCCTGCGAGCCCGAGGGCGGCCTGTTCAAGGACAAGGTGCGCCAGCCCTGGTACCCCGTGCAGGAGCGCTACGGCCTGATCTTCGCCTATCTCGGACCGGCCGAGAAGAAGCCGGCCCTGCCGCGCTACCAATGCCTGGAAAAGATGGACGACGGCGAGTTCGTCGAGGCGGACGATTCCTCGATCGGCGGTGGCGGTCCAGCCGTCATTCCCTGCAACTGGCTGCAGCATTTTGAGAACGTGGTCGACCCCTACCATGTCCCGGTGCTGCACGGCTCGTTCTCAGGACCGCAATTCACCAACATGATGGCCTCGATGCCGGAGGTGAAGTTCGAAACCTCGGCGCGCGGCGTCACCGTGCGCTCGATCCGGCATCAGGACGACGGCAAGGTGTTTTACCGGGTGACGGAAGCCGCCCTCCCCACGCTGCGCGTGGTGCCCAATCCCCGCGTCGCGCAATTCGCCCGCGTCGAGTCGATCGGCTGGACCTTGCCGATCGACGATACGTCGTTCCGCATCTATGTCGCGGGCCGGGTGAAAAATTCAGGCGACATCGGACGGATGCGCTCCAAATTCAACGGCAAATTCTGGTGGGACATGACCGAACAGGAGCACCAGCAATTCCCCGGCGACTACGAGGCGCAGGTCGGCCAGGGCCCGGTGACGCTGCATTCGGAAGAACACTTTGGCCAGAGCGACCGCGGCATCCTGATGATCCGGCGAATGCTGAGCGATCAGCTCGAAGCGATAGAAGCGGGCCGCGATCCGATCGGCATCTCGTTCGAGGAAAACGCGCCCCCGGTTGAATTCGAGGCGGGGAATTTCATTCGCGAGGCGTGAGGCGGCCCGTTCGGCAAAAACAACATCCAGGGGGAAAGCATGGTCGATCTCGCGCCACCGGCAGCGTTGCAAACGGATGCCGCCGCAAAGCCCTCGATCCGGCGCTATTACGTGCTTGGCTTGTTGACCGTCATCTATGCGCTGAACTTCCTCGACCGCACCATTTTCAACGTCCTGATCGAGCCGATCAAAAAGGAGTTTTCGCTCAGCGACACGACGATGGGCCTGCTTGCGGGTTTTGGCTTCGTGCTGTTCTATTCGCTGCTCGGCATCCCGATCGCGCGCCTCGCCGACCGCTTCAATCGCCGCAACATCGTCTCGATCGCGCTGGCGTTCTGGAGCGCGATGACGGTTTTATGCGGCATGGCCTCGAGCGTGGCGACGTTGGCGCTGGCGCGTATCGGCGTCGGCATCGGCGAATCCGGCGGCACCCCCGCCTCGCAGTCGATCATTGCCGATCTCTTCAACAAGAACGATCGCCCGCGCGCGCTCGGCGTCTACGCCATCGGCACCTATCTCGGCGTATTCCTCGGCTATTTCATCGGCGGCTACATCAACCAGTACTATGGCTGGCGGATGGCGTTCTATGTCGCAGGTCTCCCCGGCATCGCGCTCGCCGCCGTGTTGTGGCTGACGGTCTCGGAGCCGAAACGCGGCACGATGGCGGAGACGTTTACGCCGGAGCCGATCGGCCCCACGCTCGGCTTCCTCGCCTCGCAACGGACGTTCGTCATCTTGCTCGCAGGCTTTTGCCTGACGACCTACACCAACTACGCGACGTCGGCCTGGATTCCGCCGTTCCTGGCGCGCGTGCATCATCTCTCCAGCGCCGAGATCGGCACCTATGCCGGCACCTTCAAGGGGCTGTGCGGCATCGCCGGCACCCTGCTCGGCGGTTTTGTGGTGGCCCAGATCAGCCGCCGCGACGATCGCTGGAAATTGTGGGCGCCCGCGATCACGTCAGGCCTCGCGGGACCCGTGTTTGCGCTGTGTATGCTGACATCCGACTTCACCACGATGGTGGCCACACTGGCCGCCACCTCGTTCCTGGTCGGCTTTCATCTCGGCCCGATCTTTGCGATCGCGCAGACGGTTGCAAAACCGAGCATGCGGGCGCTGGCGTCCGCCATCATGCTGCTGACGGCCGCCGGATTCGGCCAGGGCATCGGCCCGCTGGCGGTCGGCATGCTCAACGACGCGCTGAAGAACGATTTTGGCGCCCAGGCTGTGCGGTACTCGCTGCTGTCGGCCGCGGTCACGACCACGCTTGGCGCCTTGTTGTTCATCTGGGCGGCACGGTCGATACGGCGCGATATCCAGCGGGCGAGCTGACCGGTCGACTCGTCCTCACCCTTCTCATTGTTTCTATTAGATTTTTGGTTCTCGTCGGGTTTTGCGCCCGTCGCAGCGGCTGCCGGTCTGTGCTCTCCATCACAGAAATCAGGACGAAAACCGGCAAAAAACCGACCGAATGAAACCATTTTGCCGTAACCGCGAAACGATCCTGAAACAGATGAGGCGTACCTCTCTCTCCAACAGAGGACGCCAAAGGTGTCCGGGAGGCATCACATGAACCACTCAATTCATTCAGCTGATCGCAGTACCCATTTGAAGATTGTGGTCGTCGCGCTCGTGGCCGGTATTGCGGTTGCGGCGTTTGGCATCTCCGCCCGGACCGGTGCGGATTACAGCCAGACCGCGCAGGTCGTGAAAGCCGGCAAGCCCGTGGTCGTCACCAGCTCGAGCATCTCGGCGGTCCGTTAAACGATATTGCTGGCTTTGGAATAAAAACGGCCGCCTTGAGGGCGGCCTTTTTGTTTGCGGCGGTCTCCAGGATCAACATCAAGCCATCGATAAATGGCGCGAGAAACGGGACTCGAACCCGCGGCCTTCGATTACGTCGCTGCCACCGGGTCATCTGCGTAAGATGGCGAGTGCCTCGCGGTAGAGACTGCAGGCGGAGATTGCCAGCCCGCTGAGAACAAGAAAAAGCGCGAAACGATGATAATCTTCGCCATTAAGCGGGGAGAACTCAAACTGCGGGGGCAGAAACTCCCACCAAACTATAGGAATCGCAATTGCAGCCACGCAGGAGCCCGCCGGGGCGCCAGCCAACAGGCTTACTGCGACGATCGCTACGAAGAAGGTCGCGAAGTGCAGTGAAATTCCAACAGAGACAATCGCCTCCTGGAGGATGCTCGCGGCGAGCGTCGCAAGCAATGCCAATGCAAAGGCCTTCGAAGACCACGGTCTGAGCCTGAGGAGAAAATCCGCGCCTTTCCGCACCGGTACCCTCCGAATCCTCCCGAAGATTTAGCTGAACGCCCGGTTACGGACAACTCGGGGACGATGCCATTTGAGAGGGAAAGATTGATCTCCGCCGTGGCCCCCAGGCTTTGGCACCGCAATCGCGCCTCCCCTGCCATTTTTGATTGCGGTGCAGCACAAAGTGCCGGCGGAGGTATTTTCTCGCGCCTGGACTTGCTCTTGGGCGTCAGTTGCCGTTGGGTTATGCCGACTTTTGCGGGGGTTTATGCGTGCGGCATCCGGTCGACATCGCGGTCATGTTTTTGGCCCTTTGGTTGTTGGGCTCAATGGTCGTCGATATTTTGACGCCCAAAGAATTGACGGTTTACCTGATCGCTGCAGCAACCGGTCCAGCGGCCTTCGGTACCGCGATTTGCTATTGGCTTCGAATCCCCAAGGTCGATTTTGCGATGATCATTACGGTGCTTTGGCTGGTCGCATCGATGGGGATCGAATTAATTTCACCAGTGCCACTGCCAGATTACATGATCCCCGGCGCGTTGGTCCCGCCGATGATCGTCGGCGCAGCGCTGCACTGGCATCGTTACCGGCTGCGTCGACGAGCAGACGCGGAACGGGGCAGACCGCTTGCTGGTTGAGTGGCTAGAAATCCGGGACTTGAGCTAAGCGCTTGAAAGAATGGCGCGAGAGACGGGACTCGAACCCGCGGCCTCCGCCGTGACAGGGCGGCGCTCTAACCAACTGAGCTACTCCCGCGGATGCCGTAATCATGTTCTGATCCGCGCAGAACCGAGGGCATAAAGGGCCGCCCCCGCTTAGTCAAGGACGTTGCGAATCCCATTGCCAGACGGGCGTTTCTGCGATGGTGATGCAAATAACGGCCTGTTTTCAGGCAAAACAGCGTAGGCGGCGATCACCCGAATCGTTTAAGGCCTGCTACGTCTGGGTTTCTTGAAATCCTCCCCGCCTGGGTTGCACCGGACCTTCGGGTTTAAGGTCATCACCCAAGGCGTTTTTTCGGCGCGGACCGATACTCACAAACGTGCTCAAAGCGATTCAACCAACGAGGAGGCCAGTTATGGCGAAGAAGGCAGCGGCTCCAGCCACCATCACACTCAAGCATCTGGCGGCGGCACTGGCCGAAGAACATGACCTGTCGAAGAAGGCCGCCGAAGCGATCCTGACCGACATGGTCGACAAGATCGCAAAACACCTGAAGAAGGGCGAGCGGGTCCGTATCGTGGGGCTGGGCATCCTCCAGGTCCGCAAGCGCGCCGCCCGCATGGGCCGCAACCCCGCCACCGGGGAACCCCTCCCGATCAAGGCCAGCAAGAAGGTCGCCTTCCGCGCGGCCAAGGAACTCAAGGAAGCTGTCTGATCCAAAACGCTTCCCGATTCGACCAAAAGCGCCATTCGGGCGGGGACCCGGAATGGCGCTTTTCTGTTATAGAGCGCTTCCCCTGTTCATCTTTTCCGGATCGCCATGCTGGCCTCGCCCATCACCTTCACCCACGATGTCACCGAACGCTTCCTGCGCTATGTCGTGATCGACACCCAGTCCGATCCGGCGTCGCCTACCTGCCCTTCCACCGAGAAGCAGAAGAATCTGGGCCGCCTGCTGGCTTCGGAGTTGCAGGCGATGGGGCTCAAAGACGCCCATCTCGACGAGCACGGCTATGTCTATGCGACGATCCCGGCCAATACCGGGAAGAAGGTCCCGGTGATCTGCTTCTGCTCGCACATGGATACGTCTCCGGACTGCACCGGCGCCAACGTCAAGCCGCAGCTCGTGAAGAACTATCGCGGCGGCGACATCGTTCTGCCGGCGGATCCCACGCAAGTAATCCGCGCCGCCGAGCATCCCGCGCTCGCCGAGCAGATCGGCCACGACATCGTCACGACGGACGGCACCACGCTGCTGGGCGCCGACAACAAGGCCGGCCTTGCCGAGATCATGGATGCGGCGCGGTTCCTGATTCAAAATCCTGATATCAAGCACGGCACCATCAAGATCCTGTTCACGCCCGACGAGGAGATCGGCCGTGGCGTCGACAAGGCCGACCTGAAAAAGCTCGGCGCCGACTTCGCCTATACGATGGACGGCGAATCCGCTGGCAATATCGAGGACGAAACCTTTTCGGCGGACGGCGCCACCATCACCATCGAGGGCGTCTCAACCCATCCCGGTTTCGCCAAGGGCAAGATGGAGCATGCGATCAAGATCGCGGCCGCCATCCTCGACCGCCTGCCCAGGGACACCTGCTCGCCGGAGACGACGGAAGGCAAGCAAGGCTTTTTGCATCCGATCGGCATTTCGGGTGCATTGGAGAAAGCCACCATCGGCTTCATCGTGCGCGATTTCACCGACGAGGGGCTGAAGGAAAAAGAGGCGCTGCTCGAAGGCATCGTCAAAGAGGTGATGAAGGACTATCCGCGCTCGACCTACCGGATGGAGGTCAGGCACCAATACCGCAACATGAAGCAGGTGATCGACCGCCACCCCCAGACCGTCGACTACGCCATCGAAGCGATAAAACGCGCAGGGCTAACGCCGGTGCGCAGCTCGATCCGTGGCGGCACCGACGGCTCGCGGCTGTCGTTCATGGGCCTGCCCTGTCCCAACATCTTCGCCGGCGAACACGCGTTTCATTCGCGGCTGGAATGGGTCAGCCGCCAGGACATGGAAAAGGCGGCGGAGACGATTGTGCATCTGGCGATGATCTGGGAAGAAAAAGCGTAGCTCTCGCGCCGTCATCGCCTGCGCCGAACGCGAAGCGTTTGCGCAAGGAAGCGATAGCGGCGTGGTTGTAAGCGGGTACGCCCGCGTTTTTAGAACGAGGAGCTCTATTATGCGGTTGTCCAAGGTCGCCGCTTTGGCGCTTATCGTCGGAGCTACAGGCTCAATGTCCGCATCTCCGGCGCTGGCCGCTTCTGACTGTTCAAAATTAGTGGAACTGGCGAATTGGGGCGAGAACTCGACCGGCGACATCAGCGTCGCGTCCGGGCAAAGCTGCCTGTTTCCGATCACGATGCGCGGCACGGTGACCAGCTCGGAGATTTTTCAAAAGCCGGCGCATGGCAAGTTGAAGAAGCTCAATGCAACGACTTACGAATACAAGGCGAAGGCCAGATACAAGGGAAGCGATAGCTTTGCCATCAAAGCAACGGGTCAGGGGCCGACGGCTTCGGGTACATCGGTCATTACCGTGAACGCGACAATCAAATAGCGCTCCTCGCGCCCATTGCATGGCGGCCGCGCATTGTCGTCCGACAAATTAGCTTATTCCACCGATCCTCTCAGGCCTCTGACACCCGTGCCCGAGGTAACAGGCCCACCGTTCTCGGGAGCGGGAGGCGTGCGGACATTGCTGTGTTCGGACGCAGTGATGACTCGAACGGCGATCGCGCCGAGCAGAAGCAACGCGAGTAAAATCAGCCCGGTCCGGGCCGGCGTCAAATATGGATCGGACACGCGCACCAAAGCTCCACCCATGCGCATCGGCGCCAGCCCCGCGCAACCAGAATCGTCGAGTCGTCAGGCGATTCGGTGGCGTGGTAATGGCTATCCGGCGTTCGAATGGAAGCGCGGGCGTCGCGTGCTCTGCGAGGCTGCGCCCGCTCTGCTACGACGCCCTTGCCGTGACGATCCAGACCGACGCCGGCAGCAACACGGTGTTGCCCTTGGCGAACGGCGTCAGTGCTTCGCGAATGGAAGCAGACGCAGCCTTGCGGAGTTCCTCCGGCTGGCCCTCCAGCGCGCGGCTCACCGGGCCGATCTCCAACGCGCCCTGCACCGCCCCATCGAGACCGCGGCCGATCGCGGAATCCAGCAGCAGCGGACACGGCTCCATCTCGACGCCGGTAAAGCCCGCCTCGCCGAGAATCCGCCGGACGCGCGCCTCGGAAGCGAATGCAAACGGTCCGGGATCTTCCGGCCCCTGCTGCGGCAGTTTCGGCACGTGCTTGTAGGCGGCGGCAAGCGGCGCCATGAAGAACGGGTTTTCGCGCGGCTCGCGCCAGCAGGCGAACGCCAGCCGGCCCGAGGGCCGCAGCGCTTTGCGCATGTTGGCAAACGACAGCGCGGGATCGGCGAAGAACATCACGCCGAACCGCGAGGCCAGCACGTCGAAACTGGCGGGCTCAAACGGATAGACGGTGGCGTCCGCCAGCACGAAATCGATCGAAAGGTCCTTCGGCGCACTCCGCCGCGCCCGCTCCAGCATCGGGCCGGATATGTCGACGCCGAGCACATGGCCCGACGGCGCGACCTCGCGTGCGAACGCCATCGTCGTGGCGCCGCTGCCACAGCCGACATCGATCACACGCTCGCCCGGCTTCAGCTTCGCCCGGTCGATCACAAGGTCGGCGACCGGCCCGAGCACGACGTCCTGCTCCGCCTGCCGCGCGGCCCAGCGCTGGCCGGCGGGACCGTTCCAGTAGGCGACCTGGTCGGCGTTTTGATCGTGGCTTTGGGGGGCGTCCATTGCGCGGTCCTCTTGATATTCGGAACGTTCAGTTTTCGCGCAATGGGGTTCGAACAGTCCGCCTTCGCTCTTCGAGCTTCGGCGCGACAGCCTTCGCGCTTCACGCCGCGGCTGGCAGGCTAACCGTAGCGCGAAGGCTGGTAGGCGGCGACAGATTCGAACTGCCGACCCTCTCGGTGTAAACGAGGCCGGAAGACCTCGCAACATGCGATTTCAATGACTTGCGTGGCATCTCGTTGCATCCTGTTCTATGCCGGTTCACGGTTTTCATGGGCGTTTCGTGGGCGTAGCCGTCCGGCCGAACCGGTGCGAGGCTTGAAGCAAGTGGTCGAAGGTTCCCGGCAGGTGGTGCTTGTAAACCCGGCGGATGACGACCTCCGACACGCCCGCGTAATCGCTGACATCGCTGATCGCGATCTTGGCCCGGAGCATCCAGCTAATCCCGGTGTGCCTCAGGCTGTGGCGCAGAACCTTTTGCTTAGGATCGTCGGTCGCCAGCCCAGCCTCTTCGACGATGCCCGGCCAAGCCGTCTTGAAGCTCTTCACCGCATTGCCTTGGTATTCGATCAGGTAGCGCTTGGAGATGCCGAGCCGGTGCCAGCGGCGAACGTGGGCCAGCAGCCTAGGCGGCATTGGAACCTCTGGCTGGCGCTTGTTGGTCTCTCTCTTATTCTCCGGCTTGCGCTTCCAGATGCCGGAATTGTGATCGACGAACCCCGCGCCGATGGTCGGCATCATGGCCGCGTTGGTGATGTCGCCTGCCCGGCTCCCTGTATAGAGAGCGACCAAGACGAACCGGGCGATGTGCTTGGCACCGCTGCGCCACGCGGACCAGAGCAGCGCTGCCGCCTCTGACCGGCTAAGCCAGCGCTGGCGGGGATCGACATCATCGGGCAGCGTTGGCCGGAACACGACGGACGCCCCGCCCGCCTTTCGGAAGGCGTGATTGATCGCTGCCGACAAGTCTTCCAGCTCACGGCGCGGTGCCGAGTGGCATTCGTGCGGCAACATATCCTTGTTGTCGGCGATCTCGGATGCGCGCTTGGTAACGTAACGCTCTTGCAGCGGGCCGGTGACTTCGCCGACGACGTGCTCCCCGAAGAAATCGAGAAGATGATTCAAGCGAGCGCGGATCGCTTCCGGCCGCGCCAGCTCCTTGCCCGGCTTGGTAACGTGACCTTTCCAGTACAGCGCGACGGCGTCGGCTACCGCGATTTGATTTGGATGACGGTCGCTGATTGCGCTGGCGGGGTCGTGCTTCTCTTCGAGATAGGCTCGGAAGGCTCGCTCGGCCCCATCAAGGTCGCTCGCGCCGCAGCCAGTGCTAACTTCCTTGCCTCGGTCGAGGATGACGAAGATTGCGGCTCGGTCGCCACGGGCTGACCGGAGGAAGAGACGGGCGGACTTTGCTGGACGTGGCATGATGCTGAAGCCTCTCGCATGAGTTCGATAGCGTGCAATGTCGTGTAATCTTTTCCGGCAATTCGATAGACGCGGAGCCGTCCGGCAATGCCTTCACGGCGCAGCGCTCCCACCGACATCGAGCCATCCGGGAACGCCACCTGTGCAGCCACAGCCAAGCGCAACATCGTGTCCGGCTTTACGTTATCCGGAATCGGAATCGTTTTCTTCGCGCGCCGCCTTGGCAGCAGCCGTCCTTCGAGGCGCGCATTTTCCCAGATATCCTCGACCAAGGCTTTCCGAACCCAAGGTTTCGCCATCAGGCGGCGGTCGCGCTCGGCCCGCTCTTCCTTGGTGCCAAAGACGGCATCCCATCCACTCATGATCAACCTCGTCTTCAGTTGGTAACGTAACTGTGCCCATAGCCAGCGGCCATCGCGATCTCACGCGGGCGGGCAATGCTAGTTGGGTCGTTTATATCCGTGTCGGTGTCCCAACTATCAACATGATCAACCTCGCTTCTTTGTCGGGGCCTTCTTGGCCTCGTCAGGCTCTTCCAACGAACGCAGGTATTCAGCGCCTTCGGCTGCGAGTATCTTTTTCGATCGGGGTGAGAGCGAACTCCCCTGTTCGAATGATTGCAGGAGTTCACGAAGCTGTTTGGCGAGTATCTTTTTCGAGCGTGGTGTAAGCATGATCAACCTCGTTTCTTTGCCGGGGCTTTCTTAGCCTTGGCGGCATTCGCCTTGGGCGCTTGAACCTTGGCGGCGAGCTTGCGCAGCGCCTTCAGTTCGGCCGCCTGTCTGGCGCGCCAGCGGGCTTGCTTCTCTGCATTCGTAAAGGCCATTGGGTCATTCTCCTAGCTGCGGTTACGTAACCTATTCTTCTGGATCGGCTATGTAAATTGGTGCCGTCACACTGTGCCGGACTTGATGCCCGGTAAGGCGTTGACTTTTCTGGATTGTGCCGTTGTGCCGTCCGAACAATACCTCCGCCACGCTTCTTCGAAATGTTGCCTCAGATAACCCTTTGAGCTTTTGCTGGCGGGGGTACGGTTCGCTGGCCAGATCGACCGCGAACGGATGCCGAAATTGCGAAGCAGTAAAGCCATTTCACCGGCCTTCAATGTGTGCGGCGATTGATCTCCACGAACGCCGCGAAACTCGCTCCAGTCGGCATCATCAAGTTCGATCAATGCTTCAAGCAGCGTCTGGCTGGACATCCGGTCTGTGGTGCCGAATACTTTGCGGATGCCTTCCAGCAGCTGAATGCTGACGTCGGCGTCCTGATACTGTCGCGCAAATTCAGCCAGTGCTTTACGCGCCTCTTCGCCCCATCCAAGATTGTCGGCGATGCTCAGCAACGGTCGCCAGTTATCCGCCAGTCGGTTGTCGATTCCCTCCGGCATTACTGGATCGGAATCGAGCTCCACGTCGTTTCGCCACAGCAGTATTTGCCCATAGGCCGCCTCGAGCGCTGCATCACGGCGACGTGGGTCCATCCGCTTCAACTCCCGCCTGCCGCCGGAACGTTTCATCATAAGTGTGATGCAACGCGAGTTGAGTGTACGTGGCAGGCCGCCGCTGGCGTCGGGCAGCGCCATCAGCAGCGGTGCGAAAGTTGAAAAATACGTCACCTTGTTATGACCGTTACGACGCTCTACGAGAGCGAACTGACCGCCGTGGCGATGCCCAGAATTGAAAAGAGCGTGAAGCCGGTGGTTTCTTTGAATATCGAGGTTGTCGGCCTCATCGATCAGCAGCGTTGGATGCCTACTATCGATCAGGCGAAAGATTGTAGACGGCGTAATCGAGTCGAATTTATCAGCGCGCGCGGCCAGATACATCAAGACGTCGATAAGCTGGGTCTTTCCGCAACCCGCAACAGGACTGCGCAGCGTGAGACGGGGCGTTACCATGAAGTGGCTGAAGACGTGCGTATGAATCGCCCACAGCGCCACTACTGTATATTCTTGCTCGGTTTGAAGTTCGACATATTCCCAGAGAAGAAACCGGAGCAGCCCAAGCAAATCTTTGACGCGCTCGGGCTCGGGTGCACCTGAAGGGCTCAACCAATCCGCCGGCGAGATACCCATCAAGGCGTCGAACAAGTCATTCCAGCTCTTTCGATGACGTTCCAGCAGCTCGACAATGCGTCGACGCGCTTCAGTTCGGCAACCGAGATCAAGATCGCCGAGCGCAGCGATATCGGCGGCGACGTTACCCTGGATGCTGATTACCGCCCCGTTACCGAGTAAGCTGACCAGACCATCCCAAGTCTTGCCGAACGATTGCAGAAGGCTATCAATGCGGCTGCGCGCAGCCTCAGCCTCATGAGCATTGTCGGTTCCGAGCTGTCGGCATAGCTTTTCGAGAAGTTCGCGATTGAACCGCTTTGCGACGGACTTGGTCATGCCGTCACACCGGCACAGTCGCGGGATTTCAGAGAGTTAGAGCCGCCCCTCGGCGGCACACGTGCCGTCACATACGCCATTGGTGATCTCCCGATAGCGAGCGGGCGCGCAAAAGCGATCCGTCGCCGGGTGGTAGTTGTCTGAGAGATCGGGGGACGTCGCCGGAGGTGTTAAAACCTGCGGCCCTGTGTCGGTTCGCCGTTTCGCCTCGATCAACACGAAATCTAGACCGTCGTGTAACGTAACCCAGTCAAGTGTGGTTACGTTACGACCGGGGTCAACGCGTGAATGCGAAAAACACGGGATAATCGACGGCCGGAAACGAAACGCCCCCCTTTTTCGAGGCAGGTGCGTTCGCCCCCCGAGGCGGGGTGCCCTTCCCTGCCCCGGTTTCGCCGGAAACCCGGTCTGGATTCGTTATTTTCTTACCTAGGGGTGGCCAGCTGGACCCCCTCTCAGGAAGCTTCTAAAGCGGTCCTGCGGGATCAGCGCCGGGGCACGGGGTTGCCAGCGTCGCGGGCGGCATATTTGCCAGCGGTCCAGCGCTGTTCGTCGCGCCATGCAGCGAAGTCTTCAGGCGTGCGTGAGTGAGCGAACTTGAGCCAAGCCACCGTGAACTTGGTCTTGGCCTCGTCGAATGTGCCGGCGGTGCCGGTCTTGATCGAGCCGGGCTTTGAGCCGGGATAGAAGCCGGCGCTCCACGTCCACACGTTTTTAGCGTTCGGCATTCCCACCGCCTTGGCGATCCACCCTGCGCAAATATCACCGCACCATATGCGCCAGCAATCCGGCCGGTGCGGATCGCGGCGGCGTCTGAGGTCGTTAAAATCCATTCATCTAGAATAGCGAATTCGGCCCAGTCGAATCAATCGGGCCAACGGCGGCCAAAGCCGTGAATGTCGCCGTGCGCGACCATGAAATCACGCCGGCCACTCGGAAGCCTTAAAATTCTCTTTGCCTGATGTCCGGTAGTTACCCGGTGTAAATGTTGCAGCACGGATACAACGCGAGCGAAGTGGCACCGTATCTTTACGAGGCAAGCGCCCTTTGCACGACTATTGCATTGCAATGTGAAGTCGCTCGCGTGTCCAATCGGTGCATGTGGTGATTGTGATTCGAACACACAGTCAAACACAAACGGAAAAGCCCCGTCGCTGAGAACGACGGGGCCATCCGAATCGAAACGTCCACCCGCTAAGGAAAGACCTTTCTTATGAAACGATGCTCGCCCAAACGCTCGCAGTCAATATCGGATTTAGCCAACACGCCCCCGTCAAAGACCGGGGGTCCGCCGCAGGAAAGCGGTGTCCTGACGAAAATTAGGATCACTGCAAAGAACTGGCTCGGCCGCCTTCGAATCGAAATCACTCACGTTCGAACTAAGGAGGCCAAGCATGGCGAGCTTTTTTAAAAGAGCGATTGAGGTCGGCGGGCACGCTACAACCGTTTGGACGTTCATTCCTGCTGCCGTTCAAACGGCCATTACGGCCGCCCTCTCCGGCGTGACGGCTTACTTTGGATACCACGAACTCGGCATCGCGCGAGCGATTTTTCTCGCTACGGGGGTAATGGCTTTCGGGTTGAGCGTCGTCTTCCTATGGGTGCGCCTTTCTCAAATGCTTGGCATGTACCACCGCCTGTCTCTAGCTTCGATAGGTACGCCTAACGTCTCGTTGGACTCTGAACAGAAACCAACGACGATAACAGGCATCACCTTTCAATGCGTTTTAAGAAATGACAGCCAAGCCGTCATGTTTTATCAGTTGCGAAAGACGAATATTGTTTTAGAGCAGCGCGTACCATCGCAACGCGCAGTAGACGATAACGTCGTTGTCATTTCGCCGTTCGGCGGAACACAAAGTATTAGCTTTGCGACGATCGAAAACATTCCATTCCAAAACCGCAAAGATTTGAGAATATCAGGACAAATCGAAATCGAAATTGCTTATGGCCCAGCCAAGGATGATTTGAAGTTTCTGTTTTTGTATGCCGCAAATGTGCAAGTTGCTTTTGGTAAGAACCCCAGTCAAAAAAATCACTCCGTTGTCGGAGGCACCAGCATTACCAAATACGAGCACACGAAGGCGAAACAATGAGTGGTGCCTTAGCCCACGCCATGCAGTGTGCCCTCGATTCAACCCAGCCCACCAGCTATCATCCTTGCCCGTTTTGGTAGAGAACCTGCTTGCTCCGGAGTCTACCGAAATTCGAAGGGCAAGTGCAGCCGGTCAAATTGGAAATTAATGCACTGCTGGTGATCTTTTTGAAACAGATGATCGTACAACGCTTCTAAGGCTTGCCGCTTGGCGCTGGGCCAGCGTATCCAAAAAAAGTGCATTGGTCTTGCGATCGATATGTTCAAGGCGCTCTGCAATCGCGCCAACTTCCGAGCGTAGCTCCATCAACTGATCGCCGACAATCCGCTTTGCGGTTAGACGAACGGTAGCAACGAACACGCGGTAAATGATGGTTGCAGTCAGAAGGCAAGCGAGGATCGATCGCACTTCTGGAAGTACGATCCAAAGAACCACACCTATAATCGCGACCGCAATCCAACCGGCGATCTCAAGTATTCGATCCATTCCAATACTCCGAAAAAGCGGGACGTTGAAAAATTGGCTTTCATCGCGGGATAGCGCATTACGAACCGCGGGCTTTAAAAACATCTTGGCAAACAGCCGCTTAAAGGCTGGTTCAAACTCAGCCGGGTGTGTAGCCAAAATCGTGGTTCCCGGAGAAGAAACAGCGCGACTGTTGCTGTTTTGCGACAGTCAACCTCCGCGATTGCGAATTAACAACTTCTCGCTTAGCTCATGCCGTGGGCTAATCTAGGACCCGTCTGTATGCGGGATGCTTGCGGTTCTTCACCTTGATCCAGTGATCGCAGCGGCCGATGCGATAGGCGCGCTCCCGGTGCTTTGAGACGAGGCCTTCAAGTCCCATCCTGCACGCGGCGTCGAATAGGTCAGGGCCGATCTCCCCTGCCTCGAAGGGAGCAACGAAGATGCCTTGGCTTCTCCCTCGCAGGAGCTGCATCAGGTTTGTTTTACGCAAGTGAAGCGGTAGCCGTCTCAGGTCGTCGCCTCCGAACGCCAGACAATCAAAGGCGTACAACTGGGCCTGGTGGTCCTCCTGCCGAGAATGCAGGGCATTAAAATCCGATATCCCATCGACCCCGAGAATGACCGCTTCGCCGTCGATGACAAAATTGCTCTGCTTGATCTTCAGTGCGGTCTCGACAATCCGAGGGTATCGCTTAGTCCAGTCGGTCCCGCCTTTTGAATACAAACGCACGGTTTTGCCGTTGCGCACAACGCGCATTCGGTAGCCGTCGTATTTCACCTCGTGAATCCAGTCATCACCGGAAGGCACCGCCTTGCCAGCGGTGGGCAAGCAAAACTCAGTATCTTTCGGCATCTCTCAGGGGCAATGCTAGTTGGGTGCCGACCTTGCGGCCGAGCTGACCTTCAATGAAATCTCTGAGGCCGTCTGATATCTCGCGGTCCTCGGCTGCTATTCGTCGTTCCAGCTCGTGGGCAATGTCCTCGGAGGCGTCCCGCGACCAACCCTCAGACGGATTGAACGCTACAACGCGAAGCACCTGCTCGTATTGGCCGGAAAGAAGGTCGCCAATGATGGTTGGGTAATCCGCGCCCTCATCTGTTTCGCGAAAAGCCGCGCCCCCACGGAAGTCCTCCAGAACCAAATAAAAATCCCGGTCCAATCGATCGTTCGGAATAATTGAAGGCGAACCCATAAACCAACTCCACCTAACCGAGTCCAAAATAGGCGGGGGCTTGACTGAAAGCGAATCATATCGGAGCGCGTGATTCGCATGCCTCGGACAAATTCGGCAACCTCCGAGGACTCGGGTGCGTACGAGTCTTCTAGAGTTGTGCTAATCGCGTTCGAGCCTGATGGGCGTGCTGTAAATCGCCTTGCCCTCATCAGTTTTTACAACGACGTTTTTAAAGCGCGTGTCCCCAACATCGATCGAGATTTGCTTGGCGATCTCGTGGGCCAGATTTTTTGCCGCCCTCTCGGTCGGCAACTCCATCCCGGCCGGATCTCCGAGCGTATATCCGTCCACAATCTCAAAATGAAACCTAGGCATTTTCTCCTCCTCGGGAGGAAAATGCTCCTTTCCACCGGATGTTCCACCGCAGGAACCAACGAGGTTAACGTGCGTTAGACGGCCGTTCTTTTGGGAGAGAGAACCATGGGCAAGGTCATCGAGCTAATCTTGCAGGCGTTCACGAAAAAGGAAAAGCCCGACAGCACCGAGGAAGCACTGCTGGATTTTCTGTCAAAGAAGCCCGGCACCGATGCACGAGCCAAGGCGGTCGAGGAAGTCGAATTTCTAAAGGACCTGCGAACGTAGCGTAGGAACGTGATGCCCCGGCGGGGGTTCTGTTTTGATGACAGAACCTCTTCCTATCCTCGTAGAAAACTCCCTTCAGATCGCTTGGGACTTCCTTGACGCCTCGGGCGAGATTGAAGATCCGCAGCAGACGGCCGAAGTCCTCTTGGGAGCGATCAAGACGCTGCTTCTCAGGGGCGAGAACCGCAGGCTGATGCTCTCGAATCGGGCGATCGACGCCTTTCGGGAGTTCAAGGAAACAGCATGATCGACCGACGTTGCCGTTATTGCCATGGTCTCGGATGGGTGTGCGAGAACCACCCCGAGCTGGCTTGGTCTGACGAATTGGATGGCTGTCAGTGCGGGGCCGGAATGCCCTGTGAATGTCAGGTTGACGTGGGCGACCTGCGGCCCGTCATTCTCGAAATCGTGGAAACGAAGCACTAAAACGACAGCCCCGGCCGAGAGGGGCCTTTGCTTTAAGGGATGCACCCGCCGGGAATGGGTTAGTTGTCAGCGCGTACCGATGCGTTGATGTCGCAGGCAGAAATCGGAAAAATGCTCTGCGTCCAACATCCCCATTGTGTCCGGTTGTCACCCGGCGTGCGCACCCTAGCAACTCAGTCTTCTGAGTTTGGTTGCAAACAACGGGCAAACAGACATTGGGCGGCAGCACGGTTCTGTCCAACCACGAACTTTTCAGCGATGATGTTTCATCGGACTGTCGCCGTAGCCGCGTAACTCGGCATAGCGGTGCATCTGATGGGGACTAAGAACAGCCACCGTCGAAAGATGATACTTGAGGTGTGTCTCGCGAAGTTGGCCTTGCGTCACAGCAACTGCTGTTGTTGATGCCTTTAGGTTTTCCGGCGTGATCGTACGTTCGACGAATTGCTTATCCAGATCGGCCTCCTGTTCGATCAGTTTCGCGCCAAGAGGCAGTGCCTCTGATTTCATTGCGTCGAACATTGCCTTGAGGCTGGCGCGCTGATCTGCAGATAACTCCAGCTTCTCGGCCAATTCTAAGAGGTGGGACGGGCCAGGATAGCCGTTCAACTCTGCCGCCAATGCGAGCCCCATGCCCCGCCCAGCCGCGAGGTCTGCCACCTGCTGTTCCGATAGCGCCTTGATAGATCGATTTTGCATTCCAGCGTAAGGCGTTTGGGCGGCGACAGCGGTCGCAGTGAGGATCAGAGCGGCAGCGATAATGGAGCGTTTCATGGATGGTCTCTTTCCAGAATGATGGCGGCCCGGCGGGGCCGTAAGTACCCACCGGACCTAGCCAAGAGAGGTCGGGACAGCCGAACAGTCACTTGGTTGAATACTAGCTTACCGAAAAATGGGCCGGGAAACATCGGGATTTCTTCAACTCAGAGGTCCGATTTGGGTCAAAAACGGAAGTCGCCGTCGGTTCGGACCACTTCCGGTCTTCCCCTGTAAACGGACGTCGTGAGGGCCAGTGGGCATGTCTCAAAAGGGCCAGAACCAGAAGTTGCGCACCATTTTATATGCACATTTACTACGATTAATTGTGCAGCGGTTCGGGCAAGGTCGGTTCCGCATTCGTGAACGGCGGTTTCGCGAATGGATGTTAACCTGAGGGCATGAAGCCTCAAGCTGAACAAGCCAAGACGGGTGGTAGCGTGCATTCCGAAACGCAACGCATCGTCAATGGCATGCCGTATCGTCCGCGGAAGGTAAGCCTATGGGAAGGTCTGGGCTTTGCCGGTCTTGTTTTGGTGCCCGATTTTCTCCTGCTGCTGGCAGCCATCCCGCTCGCCGTGCGCGGCATTTTGAAATACTTTGACACTAAGGGATGCCTGCCAAATCGACCCGACATTACTGAGTGATCCTCTGACGAGATTTCCGCTTCGGGTCAAAAGGCGACCTTCGGGCGCGGCTGATTTAGGTCTGTTCAACCCCCAACAGCGGACATCGGAAGACTGCCGCAGCACGTCCGAGAAGGGCCAACAGCGGACATGATCACCAATTCAGGCCGGGCGGTTGGAATTACATCATGCGCCGAAGATGAAGCGAGCTCCGACCGCTGCGTGGATTACTTTGTCGGGCATTTCGACCCGCACAAGGTCGTAGAATCGCTCCCCGGCACAATGCCCCGGAATCAGATAATCGGGATTGATCTCCTTGAAGGCTGCGATCACTTGCCGAATGTACTCGTCGGTCAGGGGCGGCACGATGTGGAAGCCGCCAATGACCGCGTGCACTTTCTGGATGCCGGAAGCGGCTTGCGCTTGCTTGATTGTGTTGATCACACCGCGATGACTGCAGGAGGTCAGCACGACGAGACCTTTGCCTTTGACGACGAAGTTCGTTCCAACCTCGTGCTCGAAGTCATCGGGAATGAAGCTGCCGGTGTTCTTTGCCGCCGGAACTTTGTCCGGGAAACACCCGAACCCGTTGACGATCCCGACCTTCTCGCTGCTTGGCCGCAGGGGTTTTTCGAAACCGCCCTGTGCGATCTTGCCGGTGGTGAAGGCATGGTCAGCAACGATGGCAGGCCCTTCAGCCATCATGAGCGAGAGGTCCGCGTCCAAGATTGCCTTTCGGTCAAGCGCCCCATACTGGCCAGCAGCGGTCTGGCGCATGCAAAAGCAATCCTCGCCGCCGACGAAGAACGGCAGACCCTTTTTGAGCCGCCCCTTGTTCACCGAGAGGAAGCCGACCAGCCCACCGAAATGATCGTAATGGCCATGGCTCAGCACCAATGCGTCGAAGCGAGCGGGATCGATTTTGAGCACAGATATGTTGTTGAGGAGCGTTTGCGGCTGATAGCCGAAGTCGACCAAAATATTCCGCACCTCGTTGCCGCGCCGGGACTCCGCATGCATTGATAGTCCCCACTCGGCGACCAGGTCCACGCTCGGTGGTGCGTCTGGGCTCAAATTGCCGCCCGGCCGCCGCTCGATGGTCAGCCCGTCTCGCTTCTCAGTCGGGATCCATTTGATGATCTGGTTATCCGTGACGATCCGCACCGCGACGCTGTCCACTTCCGGCGCCTTGGAGGCCAGCTCCTGTGCCTGTGCGGTTCGTGAGCTGCCGGCCAGAGTGCCGATCAATGCGGTCACGAAACCCGCTCCGCCGGCGCAAAGCAAGCCGCGCCGCGACATCGATAAGGTTCGGGGATTACAGTTGCATGTGCCAATGAACATGACGAAATCCTCCCGCTTGCTCGCGTGGCGGCAGGTCACTTGGGCCAGCGCCGCAAGAACCCGGCCGTGCGCACGGCGAATGCTCAGTGAGACACCGGCACAAAAGGATTGTCGGCTTTATTGAGAGTGCGATGCCCGCCGACGGCATTCCCCGCTGCCCATCCACCTCTAACGGAGACGTCGGCACATCCCGTCTCAAAGAGCAGCTCTAAAGAAGATTATCCGATTTCATGCCCAGCCGAAAGACCGCATATTAGCCGGAGCGCGGCACAAACAATTCGGCCCAAACGAGTGCCCCAATGTCCGAGTCGGGTCAAAAGGCGAAATCGCAGCCGATCTGCGCCACTTCCGTTCTGCCCACGAGAGCGGACATCATCCATAGCACTCCTTCGCTGCCGTGTTGCACGACTAACGAGCGAGCCAAGGCGGGGACGGATTGCGCTTCACGCTCGCGAGGGACGGCAACACCATTGAGGCCTCTTCGTCGTGTCGGCGACACCGGCAGCGATGACGGTTAGGGCCAGAACGATGATTGCGATGACGGTCACCAGTGCGCTCCCAGAGGCGTGTCATCTTCGGCGACCGTAGGCGGCCGCAATGGAATATTGCGATCCGATGTCGGCAACAGCGGTTCGAACTTCCCGTTGATTTTGACATGTGGCGGTCGGGCCAGAGAGACGCCTTCCGCCGCGAGGCTCGCGAATTGTGCGCAAACTTCGTCTGCCGAGAAATCGACGATGTCGAGGGCCGTCGCAACCGCCGTTGTGAAAATCGATTTCAGCCTCGGATCGACAACTAAAGAAGATGCAAGTTTTGCATCTTCTTTATTCAGGCGGGCTTCGAGGACGGAATCGAACGCCTGCAACATGGCGGCCGGTGAAGTTTCAGTGTCGGACATTTGCAGTTTCCTTTTTCTGTGTTGGCTTGTGATCTATGCGGCGCGGTGACGGGGCCAGCGTGTGCCGAGGCCACGACACACGATTGCGCCAGCGCCGTCGCGCTCGATGAAGTCTTGAAGCTTTGGGCCAGCGGCGGCCCAGAGCGTGAAACGATCGACCGCGATCTCAGGCAGCTCGTCTTCCTTGTCACCCATCGGCGATTCAATTCCGACCGTGTGCAGCAAAACCAAATAGGCGGCCAGCTCTCCGATAATTGGTAACGATCGCAGCGTGTCGGCGTCATAGATCGTGGCCAACAGCTCGCGCTGATCGGTGTCGAGACGAACAGGTGAACCCTTGCGCGGGCCGCGCGGTATGACGCAATATTTCTCGATCCATCGCACGTTTTTCTGACTGCGCGTCTTCTTCGGCTTAGGCTGCATCGTCATCGTCGTCGCTCCCTACGTATCGGAATGATTTGTCCCACGGCATCGGCGCGTTATTTTGCGGCGTTTCCCGTCCGATCGTTTTTGGATCAGAGCGCGTGCTCGGGGCCAAGCGCAGCGATGTGGCCAGAGATTTTTGCAGACGTGCCGCCTTTTCGAACACCGGAAACAGTTTTGGCTTGTTCGCTGTCGCTCGCGCCGTCAACGTCGCGGTGACGTAGCTCTGCAAAAGCGGGATGTCGCTGCTTCGGAAATGTTGCGGCGAACAGGCGTTGACGATCTCGTTGAAAACCTTTTTCTCGCGCGGTGTCAGTGTCGAGGGCGCAACGATGCGCGGTGCTTCGCCCCGCACGTTCGGCGTCATGATGTCATTGATTGATCGTCGGCCGGGCTTCAATTGAATCTCCTATGATTTTTACGGACGTGTTTGACGCTAAGTGCAAGCCCCGTTCCGTCGTTTGAAGGGGGTTTTGCTTCGTGACCTCCCCCTCCCTATGGAGAAGGTTGTACCGTCCCGCGAGGCAACTGAGGGCCGGCGGAGCTTCATCGCGGCTTTTCCATTCGCCGCATAAGGTCTTTCTCCATGACGTCGGCGACATCGCGCAACACGCTCGCGCATTTGGCCTTTGTGGTGTCGTCGAGCATCGTTGCCATCGTGCACATCAAATTCGCCAACGACTTGATCACCGACACAGGATTGCGATGCCGACCTATCACTTCGTTTGCGAAGTTTGAAATCAAAACGCCTTCTTCCAGTTGGGCCATGTTGTTTGATCCATCATCGTTTCGGGTTAGGCGTCGAAGGATGACCGGAGCCACAAGGAAACAACTCCGGTCATCCCACGCCACGTTCTTCGAACCGATGACAATGCTGGCGTGCTTGCCCAGTCATCAATTCAACTTCGGCGTCGCTTAGTTTTCGAAGCGGTCGCGATGCTGGCTTTCTCGCCCGGCTCGCGCTTCGATAGTCAGTCTCAGAGATTGAGCAGTCGTTGATCCTCGCGAGCAAGCGCGCCTTCGAGCACCGCGATTTGTTGAAGCAGTTTTCTGTGTCGATCTGCCTCTTCGAACGTGCGGCGCGCGAACAGCGGTTCTAATTCCGCCGCTTCGGCGCGAAGTGCTGCGAGCCTCTCACAGAGTTTGCTGACGCGGTTGAGCCAGCGATCCTGCTCAGCGTCGAGAGCCGCTTTCGCGGCCATGATCTTCGCGCGCTGTGCGGATGAATACAGCGGCTTCTTCAGCGCGGCATGTTGCTGACGCTGCGCCAAGCTTCCATTCACTGGCGGCTTGTCGATCAGTTTCTTGATGGTCGCTTCGCTAATGCCGAGAAGCTTGGCCTCGACACGCAATGCCGCCGGGTTCGCGGGCGTGCTTACGATTGAGCATTCGATCAGCCGCTGTTTTTTATAACGACGGCCACCGCCGGAGAGCGGTTCAAAATCGATCGGCAGAAAACCGACTGAGCAGGCTCGATAGATTCCGGAGAGCACCAGCTTTCGAAGTTCGTCGAGACGCGGGCTTGTGCCGGGTGGTGCGAGTTGCAAGTGGCCAAGCAGTTTGTTGTTTGCGACGTGCACGTTGTGCCACGTGCCAGCGACGAACGAGGCGTCATGGTTTGCCAGCGCAATCGGGTTCGCCGCGAATTCCGTCAGGTCCCAGCCGCTGGCTTCGACAACATCACCGTATCTATCTCGCGTGCCGTCGCTCATGACGAATTGCAGCGGGTCGTCGCCGACCGTTGCGGTACCAGAATTTTTTCGCAGCACGTCCATCGTGTTTTACCTCGGTTACGTCTCGCGCGCGGCGTTGCGCAAAGCTTGCTCAAATTTTGCTTGGTCTGGCCGGTCCAGATACGTCGTCGCGTAAAGCGTGCTCCGCGTGGCTTCCATAATATTGCGCACGCGCTGCTGATCTTCCCGGCTCAAGGTGACCGTAAGTTTTAAGGCACGCGCGAACAGCGCCGTGATTTCGTCAACGCGGTCGAGCACCGCGACATCGTTGCGTCGCTGGCGATACGGCACCACCTCGACGGCGGACGGTTGCACCACGGCGGGCGCAGGGACGGGCGCAGCGGCAGGGCGAGCGATCACTTCGCCTCCTACACTCACTAGCCCGTCAACACCAAGAACTCCAATCATCTGCCGCATCGTCGTCCCTCTCGAATTCGAAGGGACGATAACCCGGACAAAGCGAAACGGATGAAACGCGTTTCGCTATTTCTTGCGCTGCAACACCAGCCGGAGAATTTGCGTGGCCGCGCCTTCGACCTCGGCACGCCAGAGCTTTCGCGGCAGCTCTCTGTCGCGATCCTGCGGCCGGGCTTTCTTGACCAGCCTGATGATCTCGTTGGTTTCGCTGTCCCGTAGCCAGATGCGGAAACAGCGAAGCGGGTCGTCAGCCTCCGCGCGCGCGCGAAGCTTGTGCACGCGTGATGTCGATTTCGTTACGCCCTTGGTGACGATCTCGATTGAGTTCATCACCATCAGCGGCACGCCGATTGTCGGCGCGCGGTTGGCCAGCGGCGCAGCGGTCAAGGCGACAGGTTCAACTTTCAGCTTCTGCCGCTGCAACGTTGCGACGTCAGCCATAGCGGGCGGCTCGCGTTGCTTTGTAGGCGGCGACTTGTTTGCTGCCGAGCACTCGCCGGCGCTCTTCGGCGTCATCAAGCGCCATCGTGGCGTCGCTGACGTCCAATTGAGCTTGCGCCAGATCGCGCCGGATCATCGCCAGCTTGTGCCGTGCCTCCAGCCGCTCGCGCAGCGCGGCCTTGATCTCTGCATCGGCTTGCTCGATCGCGGCTGCAAGATCATTGTCATCAACATCAATCGTCATCGTAGGTGCCCTTTGGGGTTGTCGGTCCGGCTTCGGCCGGGGAAAATCGCGGCCGGACCGGTGCCGCGAACCCCGTTTTGGCCAGCACGACGCCGCTGGGGGTGTAGGGGGGATTAGGGGTGATTTCTCACTCCCGCCTAAAACTAAGAAAGAAATTTTTTATTATTGCAGTTACGGGCGGGAGGGTGAAAACAGCCCTCGTACCCCCGTCACCCCCCTTGGCCATTCGGGGGCTCGCCCTGGCCGATACGGTGCTCATTTCGCGGCGGCTTCCACCCACCAAAGCGAACCGCCCTTCGGGTTGGAGCGCACCATCAACTGCAAGCCGTCAACGAGGCGTCCTTTGTGTTTCTTGCACCAAGCGGAAAGCTTGACGATGTCCGCAGGTCCGCGCCAGCCAGCGACGGCGTCGATAGCGTCGTGCAATTCCGGATGTTCTGGGCCAACGCCCCCCCATTCCTGACTGGCGTCCCTGATCACACGCGCCAGCGTCACGCACTTCGCGCTGCCTTTGCCATAAACGGCTTCCCACGCCTTGAGGACGTCGCGCAGTTGCGTCAGCTTGGGGTCTTCCGCGCGGGCCAGCTCCATCGACGTGACGGGATCAGCGGTGCCCAACCACATCAGCGCCGACCGAACGCAATCGCTCCAACCTTCGAACGAACCGAGAGGCTTGGCTTTCTTCGGGCGTCCGGCGAGATGGTAGGCTCGGCATATCGTCAGGCATGCGGCGATGTAGGCTCCGCGATCAGCCATCACGGCCTTGTAGGGGTTACCCTTGAACTTCCGCAGCTCCGGCCGTTCCAGTTTGGAATCGAGCGTTGAGATCAGAACGCGCCGGGTAAGGTCGCCGACAACGGTCAAGTTGTTGCCCGTCGCGAAGCAGGTCGTGCCGCGCGCTTCGATCCGAGTCAATTCGCTATGTCCAAGCCGTCGAACTTCGACGACGGGGCGTTCGATAATCTGGCAAAGCGCATCGCCACCCAGTTCGCCGTTGACGTTATCGAGGGCGACCAGCGAGCGCGCACACAGCAGTGCCGCGCCAAGCCGCTTTTCGGTTTCCTCTTCGGTGCGGCCAGCGGCGATCACTGCCATCGGAAAACCCATCGCGATTGCCGACACGGTGTCAAAGAGAAACGACTTGCCGGAGCCGGGAGTTGATGCGCGGGCGATATGCATCGGCGTGTTGTTGAACGCGCCGCGCACGATTGGCGTGATCAATCCCGACAGCGCGACAGCTTCCGCGACGGCATCGATGAATGGAAATTCCGCGATCAATGTTCTGAGTTTTGCCAGTGCAGCTTCGGCGTCTTTCTTCGTCGGCTTCTCTGGCATCTCCGGCAGCTCCGGTGGTTCTGACAGCAACAACCGCGTCGCCTTGTCGTAACCCGGCTTGGTCAACAACGAACCGTCGGGGCGCATGGTCGGCGTCGTGATGACGCCAGCGAGCGCTGGAAAACTCCAATGCCCGCCACGTGCCAAGATCGTTTGCGCGATTTCGAGCGGGGGATTGACCGCAACAGTTTCGTTGGAACGGCCGTCGAGGCGCTGCCAGATTGCGACTTGCGTCAGCCGGTCGCGAAGATAATGCGCATCGATCTCCTTAAGTTCGCAAATCTTGGTCGTGCGTCCGTGCGCGGCGTCAACCTCGCTGATGATTGGACGCACCAACGCGCCGCCACGCTGGTAGATCGGCTCGCGTGCCCTCATCAGGGTCTTCTCGCCATGGGTCGCAAGTGTTGAAAGTTCGCCGCCCGCGACGGTGAACACCGGTTTCTCCGGTGGATCGGATTCGAATTCGTGTATTTTCTTCTCGCCCGGCTTGGCTTTCGGTTGTTCGGCGGGAGCCTCATCCTGCATGTTGATGACCGGTGCGGATTTCTTCGGCTTGTTTGCGTCGCGTCGCGTCAAGCGATTGAACTTCTCCCTGATGTTTTTGATTTCTTCTTGTTCGTTCCACGGCGGGGCACCTGCGCCACGGCCGCGTTCATACGCCCGTTTCGCTTCACCGAGAATGACCTGAAGGCACGCCTGCAAGCTCCGGCCTTCAGCGACCATCGCGCCGACAACCTTCGTGATGGTGGCGTCAATGCCGTTGCCGCGCGCGCTCTTGTATTCCATGTCGTCGAGCGCCCCATCGATGTCAAAGCCTCCCGTCCGGTGGCGCAGTTTATAGTAAGCTTCCTGAAACGCATTCAGAGGGGCGGCGTTCGCCTTGGCCTCATCGCGCTTCGTCGGCTTGTACGTTAGCAACGGCTCGGAATTAGTAGACCAGCGGTCAAGCGCGGCGACGTCGTAAGTCTTCCAGCTCGAAAGCTCGTCGATCACTTCAACCGGTTTCCACTCACCGTTTTTGCTGTTGTGCGACCCCGGCAAGCGCGGCACGCGGGCCACTTCAGCAGCGGCAACGTCGCCAGCGAGCACAGCGCAGATACGCCGCATGATGTCTTCGGTTGAAGGGGTCGATTCAGGCGGCAAAGGCTTCGCCAGTCGCCAGTATAGATGCAGACCGTTGCCGCTAAACACTGACGCGGTCGGCTTCAGCTCCAGATTCCTGATGACGGCTTCAATCTTCTTCTGGTTTTCGACAATGCCTTTGAAGTCGAGATCGGTGAACAGCATTCCGATCTGCGCGACATGATCCTTGTCGCGAACCAATCCCGTCATCTCGTTACAGGCGAAGTAGCAAGCGCGGCCGGGCACATCGAATTGAGCAACGAACTTGGCAACACGGGCCGGATCGGTGATGACCCTGTCACGCGGCGGAAACTTCTTCTTCTCTGCACGATCATTCGCGAAGCTGGCCAAAAAGATCGGCGTTCCCGGCTTAAACAGTCGACTAAGGAATTCCGCTCCGGTCATGCCAGTTGCCGGCGTCGGCTTTTTCGTGCTATGCATCGCTTCGATCTTTCTTGCGTCAGAAACCAGAGGGATCAACCCACCATCATCCAAGCCGTGTTGCGAGCGCCCCGGTCTCATTCACCGGGCCGCTTCGCGCCGTCCGCTATTCGGCGGCTTGCATTGCGCCGCGTTTGGTCGGCTTGGCGGTAGTGAGACTGTGCCGCAACCGGTGCAGCATCTCGCCCGCGAGGGATCGATCGTTGCGCTCGGCCTCAATCTTCAACGGCTCATAGACTTCCTTTGGAAATCGCATGCTGAAATAAACAAAGTCATCTTCGGTTTTTGCCTTCGGCATTAGATTTCTCCGGTGAGTGTTGGGCACAAAAAAGAGGGCCGATAAATGATCCGCACCACGCGCCCCAATAGAAAGGCGGTCGTCGGCGAATCACACATCGGCCCCCTATAGGGACACAGCGATTCAAAAACGTTTCGTGTCGGTTTGCCAAGAGGGCAATGGTGTTTAAATCTAGGCGGGTGACCATTTTCATCATGGCCCGCGCCTCCAAGACAGGCTTACGGCTGGCGACGAGGTTACGGCTGGCGATGAGGATATGAGGGCTGCTCATTGCATGCCCTCATGTTGGGGCTGCGATACGATGATGGTGGGCGGTGAGAGGATCGAACTCCCGACCAGATGCGTGTAAAGCACCTGCTCTACCGCTGAGCTAACCGCCCAACCGTTCGCCCACGCTGTTAGCGTTTCATGGGCGGTATCATGGGCGTAAGCTCTTCCACTGTGAGAAAACCCCTTATTTTGTAGGGTTTGCTCGTTGGAGCCAGTCTCGGTGTAAACGAGATGCTCTAACCAGCTGAGCTAGCCGCCCTTGAGCCGCCTGTTTAGCCCTGCGGCCCCCTTTGATGCAAGGGTTGGATACTTCGGGTGGTCTGCCTGTACTAGTCGCCCGGCCGCCCCGGCAAATCCCTGATATCGTTGATCCATGGCGCGGCGGAGCGGCACCAGATCTGCCGCATGGGCTTGAGCTGGTCGCGCTGGAGGATGCTGCCCCAGCGGATGCCCCAATCGTCCGGCCCGCCGTCGCCGCTGGTGAACAGCGGGGAACCACAGTCCTCGCAAAAATGCTGGAAGCGCGTGCGGCCGTTGTCGCCGGTCTTGGCGTAGATCTTCGCCGGCGCGCCCGTCATGCGGACCTGTTGTTCGGAGCAGATCACCGTGACCCGATACGGCGAGCCCGTCAGGTTCTGGCAATCGGTGCAGTGACAGATCGATACTTTCTTCGGATCGATCTCGGCCCGATAGGTCACCCGCCCGCAATGGCATTGCCCGTCGATTTCCATCCCATTCAACTCCGCCTGTCCAATGGAGGTCCGGTACGCACAAACAAAAACGGCGCCCGAGGGCGCCGTTTTACCATTTTCAGTGATGACCGATCGGAATTAGTGGGCCGTCAGCCCACCGGCCGCCTCGTCGCCGCCGTCAGCCTTGACGGGCACCTTGGTGTCCTCTTCCCAGACGATCGGCACCGGTGCGCGGACCAGCGCCCTGGCGGTGACGTCGTCGAGCCGGGCCACCGGGATGATCTCCATGCCGCCCTTGATCGCATCGGAAATCTCCGTGAGATCCTTGGCGTTGTCCTCGGGGATCAGCACCGTCTTGATACCGCCGCGGGCGGCAGCCAACAGCTTCTCCTTCAGGCCGCCGATCGGCAAAACCCTGCCGCGCAGCGTGATCTCGCCGGTCATCGCGACATCGTGGCGAACCGGGATACCGGTCATGACCGAGATGATCGCGGTTGCCATCGCGACACCCGCCGACGGTCCGTCCTTCGGGGTTGCCCCCTCCGGCACGTGGACGTGGATGTCACGCCGGTCGAACAGCGGCGGCTCGATGCCGTAGTTGATCGCCCGCGAGCGGACGTAAGACGCCGCCGCCGAGATCGACTCCTTCATCACGTCGCGCAGATTGCCCGTAACCGTCATCTTGCCCTTGCCGGGCATCATGACGCCTTCGATGGTCAGCAGTTCGCCGCCGACATCGGTCCAGGCAAGGCCCGTGACGATACCGACCTGCGGTTCGCTCTCGATCTCGCCGTAGCGGTACTTCGGCACGCCGAGGAACTCTTCGAGAGTCTTCTCGGTGACCTTGACCGACTTCTTCTTGGAGATCATCAGCTCCTTCACCGCCTTGCGGGCGAGTGTGGAGAGCTCACGCTCCAGGTTACGCACGCCCGCTTCGCGGGTGTAGCGGCGGATCATCAAGAGCAAGGCATCGTCGTCGATCGACCATTCCTTGGAATCGAGGCCATGCTTGGCGATGGCGTTCGGGATCAGATGCTTGCGCGCGATCTCGACCTTCTCGTTCTCGGTGTAGCCGGCGATCCGGATGATCTCCATGCGGTCCATCAGGGGTCCGGGAATATTCAGCGTATTCGCGGTCGTGATGAACATGACGTTCGACAGATCGTAGTCGACCTCCAGATAGTGGTCGTTGAAGGTCGAGTTCTGCTCAGGGTCCAGGACCTCAAGCAGCGCCGACGACGGATCGCCGCGGAAATCGGCGCCCATCTTGTCGATCTCGTCCAGCAGGAACAGCGGATTCGAGCTCTTCGCCTTGCGCATCGACTGGATGATCTTGCCGGGCATCGAGCCGATATAGGTGCGGCGGTGACCGCGGATCTCGGCTTCATCCCGCACGCCGCCGAGCGAGACGCGCACGAATTCGCGGCCCGTCGCCTTTGCGATCGACTTGCCGAGCGAGGTCTTGCCGACGCCGGGAGGCCCGACCAGGCACAGGATCGGTCCGGTCAGCTTGTTGGCGCGCGACTGTACCGCGAGATACTCGACGATGCGGTCCTTGACCTTCTCGAGCCCGTAGTGGTCGTTGTCCAGCACGGCCTGCGCGGCCTCGAGATCCTTCTTGACCTTGGACTTCTTGTTCCACGGGATCGACAGCAGCCAGTCGAGATAATTGCGCACGACGGTTGCTTCCGCGGACATCGGCGACATCTGGCGCAGCTTCTTCAACTCGTGCTGCGCCTTCTCCCGCGCTTCCTTGGAAAGCTTGGTCTTGGCAATCTTCTCTTCCAGATCGGCGAGCTCATCGCGACCTTCGTCGTCGCCGAGCTCCTTCTGGATCGCCTTCATCTGCTCGTTCAGGTAATATTCGCGCTGGGTCTTCTCCATCTGGCGCTTGACGCGCGAGCGGATGCGCTTCTCGACCTGCAAGACCGAGATCTCGCTCTCCATCAGCCCCAGCACCTTCTCCAGGCGCTGCGTGACGGACAACGTCTCCAAGATGCCCTGGCGATCGGCGATCTTGACGGCGAGATGCTGGGCGACCTGATCGCTCAGCTTGGCGAAATCAGTGATCGCCTGAACCACGCCGACGACTTCGGCGGAGATCTTCTTGTTCAGCTTCACATAGCTTTCGAAGTCGGACACGACCGAGCGCGCCAGGGCTTCGGCTTCAACCGAATTGGCGTCGACGTCGGCAAGCGCAATCGCGGTCGCCTCGTAATATTCGCTGCGGTCGGAATATTTCTGCACGCGCGCGCGCTCCAGCCCTTCGACCAGCACCTTCACGGTGCCGTCGGGAAGCTTCAGGAGCTGCAGAACGCTGGCGAGCGTACCGACCTCATAGATCGAATCCGGGCTTGGATCATCGTCGGACGCGTTCTTCTGCGTCGCGAGCAGGATCAGCGCGTCGTTCTTCATCACCTCTTCGAGGGCGCGGATCGACTTCTCGCGGCCGACGAACAGCGGCACGATCATGTGCGGGAAAACGACGATGTCGCGGAGCGGCAGCACCGGATACGAATGGCTTTCGCCGAGAACGATGGTTGGCCGGGTTTTTGGGGTCGTCATGGCCTATTCCTTTTGTTTTGCCCCCTTGCACGCAGTCCGCTTCGCTTGCGCAACCGCCACAAGGTGCCGGGAGTTCCGGGTCACTCGGCCGCCTTCGCTGCCGCCTCTCGCCGGATGATTTTGCGACGAATCTCGAACGTGATTTCCGCCACCGTGAGCATAAGGTGGCTATCGGCTATGGGGGTGTCAAGTCACGGAAAATGACCGCAAATAGCGGGTCAGACGCGCGAAAAACGCTTACGCTACAACGGCTGCCGGGAGCTCCGACAGCCGCGTTATTGAAAGTTGTGAGTTCTGGCCGGCCTGACGGTATCAGGCGCTGGCGCTGCTTTCGACAGCCCGGTCCGAACGGTCCGCGTAGATGTAGAGCGGACGGGCGGTGCCCTCGACCACTTCGCGCGAGATCACCACCTCTTCGACACCTTCCAGACCCGGCAGATCGAACATGGTCTCGAGCAGGATGCTTTCGAGGATCGAACGCAGTCCGCGCGCGCCGGTCTTGCGCTCGATCGCCTTGCGGGCGACCGCGCCAAGCGCCTCGTCGGCGAAGGTGAGCTCGATGTTCTCCATCTCGAACAGCCGCTGGTATTGCTTCACCAGCGCGTTCTTCGGATCGGTCAGGATCTTCTTCAGCGAAGCCTCGTCGAGGTCTTCCAGCGTCGCGACCACCGGCAGACGGCCGACGAATTCCGGGATCAGGCCGTACTTCAGCAGGTCTTCCGGCTCGACATGGCGGAAGATTTCGCCGGTGCGGCGGTCTTCGGGCGCCAGAACCTGGGCGGCGAAACCGATCGAGGTCGAACGTCCGCGCGCGGAGATGATCTTCTCCAGGCCGGAGAAGGCGCCGCCGCAGATGAACAGGATATTGGTGGTGTCGACCTGCAGGAATTCCTGCTGCGGATGCTTGCGGCCGCCCTGCGGAGGCACGGAGGCGACCGTGCCTTCCATGATCTTCAACAGCGCCTGCTGCACGCCTTCACCCGACACGTCGCGGGTGATCGACGGATTGTCGGACTTGCGGCTGATCTTGTCGATTTCGTCGATATAGACGATGCCGCGCTGCGCGCGTTCGACATTGTAGTCGGCCGACTGCAGCAGCTTCAGGATGATGTTCTCGACGTCCTCACCGACGTAACCGGCTTCGGTCAGCGTCGTCGCATCGGCCATCGTGAACGGCACGTCGAGAATCCGCGCCAGCGTCTGCGCCAGCAGCGTCTTGCCCGAGCCGGTCGGACCGATCAGCAGGATGTTCGACTTCGCGAGTTCGACGTCGTTGTGCTTGGTCTGGTGATTGAGCCGCTTGTAGTGGTTGTGGACGGCGACCGAGAGCACCTTCTTGGCATGGCTCTGGCCGATCACGTAATCGTCCAGCACCTTGCAGATTTCCTTCGGCGTCGGGATGCCGTCGCGCGACTTCACCAGCGAAGACTTGTTCTCCTCGCGGATGATGTCCATGCAGAGTTCGACGCACTCGTCGCAGATGAATACAGTCGGACCCGCGATGAGTTTGCGGACTTCGTGCTGGCTCTTTCCACAGAACGAGCAATACAGCGTGTTCTTGGAGTCGCTCGTGCCAACCTTACTCATTCCTGTCTCCGTCCGCCGTTCGATCCGTTACCCGATCGACCCATTCCGGTACACTCACCGGACCTCAAGGTAGATAGAGCAAATTCCGTACCAGAAAAGACCCTAACTCAAATACCTACCGTGCGAATCACGGTTTCTCGAATCCCCCGCGATCTTAACCCATCCCACACAGCCAACCATGCTGACACCCGACTATCAAGAATTCGCTAATCGGGGCCGGAATGGCTACCCGTGACAATACCGTGATTTGTAGCGTTCGCACGGGGAGAAGTTCACGAAATCGACCGAGCGTTGCGTAACTGCCACGCCGCAAAACCAGCACGAAAGCGGAACTTTCGGCCCATGCGGGGGCATAGGCACACAGCTTTCGGCCACATTTGCCGGTTCAACCAACCGTTAAGGTCAACGCGGGGTATCGTTATCCGTTACCTTACGGGGTTTTTACTTTACCCGATTTTCGCCGGCATCGCCTCTTCGGGACGCTTGTCGATCACCTTGTCGACGATGCCGAAGTCGCGGGCCATATCGGCGGTCAGGAATTTGTCGCGCTCAAGCGCATCCTCGATCGCCTTGTAGGTCTGGCCGGTGTGCTTCACGTAGATTTCGTTGAGGCGCTTCTTGAGATTCAGGATCTCCTGCGCATGCAGCATGATGTCCGTGGCCTGGCCCTGGAAGCCGCCGGAAGGCTGATGCACCATGATGCGCGAATTCGGCAGCGAGAAGCGCATGTCCTTGGCGCCGGCTGCGAGCAGCAGCGAGCCCATCGAGGCCGCCTGCCCGGTGCACAGCGTCGACACCGGCGGACGGATGAATTGCATGGTGTCGTAGATCGCAAGCCCCGATGTCACCACGCCGCCCGGCGAGTTGATGTACATCGAGATTTCCTTCTTGGGATTTTCCGCCTCGAGGAACAGAAGCTGCGCGACGGTCAGCGTCGACATGCCGTCTTCGACCGGACCGGTTACGAAGATGATGCGCTCTTTCAGGAGCCGCGAGAAAATGTCGTAGGCGCGTTCGCCGCGGTTGGTCTGCTCGACCACCATGGGCACGAGGTTCATGTAGGTTTCAACGGGATCGCGCATTAGTCACCCCAAGGGTTAGTAGAGGGTTAGGTAGAAAGCAGGCGGGGGCGAACATCCATCGGCAAGGCAGGCCAATCGCCATGATTGCCGCGCGCGGACGAACGTCCCGTGATGCAGGGACTTCAACTCAGAACTCGCGGGTAAGCGAGCCGCTCACAGATATGAGCCAATTTCCCGGCGACAAGACCGGGCCATCGCGAGCCGAACGAGACGAGTTCAAGCTGATTCGCAGGCGATCTCATAGCGACGGATGCCGCAGCCCAGCCGCTTTTGCCGTTCATCATTAACGTCAGAGCCTTTTCCGTTCCGATTTGAAATCGGAACGGGGCTCTGGATTCTTTGTTTTGACGCGTTTTCTTCACGCGAACCGGTAACCACTTCGCTTGAAAACGCTCTAGCCTGACCAAACCGGTCAGGCTGCGCTCTTTTCGTCGTCTTCCTTGAACAGGTCCTCGCGCGAGACCTTCTTCTCGGTCACGTTGGCGAGTTCGAGGATGAAATCGACCACCTTGTCTTCATAAATCGGCGCACGAAGCTGGGCCAGCGCATTGGCATTGTTGCGATAGTAGTCCCAGACTTCCTTCTCGCGGCCGGGCATCGAACGCGCCCGCTCGATCACCGCGCGGCTGACTTCGTCATCGGTCACGGTGATCTTGTTCTTCTCGCCGATCTCCGACAGCACGAGGCCCAGCCGGACCCGGCGGTCGGCGATCTTCTGATATTCTTCCTTGGCGGCGTCCTCGGTGGTGTCCTCGTCGGCAAAGGTCTTGCCGGAAGATTCCATCTCGGCCTTGATCGAGTTCCACATCAGGTTGAACTCTTCCTCGATCAGCGACGGCGGCGCCTCGAACTTGTGGCTGTCGTCGAGACGATCGAGCAGCGCCCGCTTGACGCGCTGGCGCGTCGCACCGGCGAATTCGGCGACCAGGCGCTCGCGCGCGGCTTCCTTTAGCTTGTCGAGCGATTCCAGGCCGAGCGTCTTGGCGAACTCGTCGTCGATCGTGGTCTCACCCGGAGCTTCGATCAGGGTCGCTGTGGTCTCGAACTCGGCCGGCTGGCCGGCGAGTTTTTCACTCGCGTAGTTCTTCGGGAACGACACTTTCAGCGTGCGGGTCTCGCCTGCGCCCATACCGACCAGCTGTTCCTCAAAGCCCGGAATGAACTGACCGGCGCCGATCACCACCGGGATGCCCTCGCCGGTACCGCCGTCGAACAGTTCGCCGTTGATGCTGCCCTTGAAGCTGATCGTCACGCGATCGCCGTTCGCGGCCTTGGCGCCCTCGGACTTCGCAGCATAGGGACGGTTCTGGTCGGCGATGCGCTTGATGGCCTCATCGACCTCGGCATCGGTGACTTCGACCACCGGCTTCTCCACCGAGAAGGTTTTGAAATCGGCGAGCTGGATCGTCGGCACCACCTCGATCGCCACCGTGTAGGTCAGATCGGTCTTGCCGGCGAGCAACTCCTCGACCTCGGCCTGCTCGGTCGGCATGGTGATCTTCGGCTCGGTCGCGAGGCGGAAACCGCGGTCGGTGAAGATCTGCGTGTTGGTGTCGCGGATGGTCTGGTCGATGGTCTCGGCCATGACAGAGCGGCCATACACCTTCTTCAGATGGCTCACCGGCACCTTGCCGGGGCGGAAGCCGTTGAGCTTCACCTTGTCCTTGAGGTCGACCAGCTTGGCGCCCGCCTTGGCATCGAGATCCGATGCGGGAACGCTGACCTTGAACTCGTGCTTCAATCCCTCAGCGAGGGTTTCGGTGACCTGCATGGTGTCAATCTTCTTCCGCTTGCGCCGGGCCAGAGCGGCCCGGCAGTGTCAAATGTTCGAGGCGTGGCCTTGCAGCCTGCGCCGGTGGTTCGGCGGACCCTGGCTCCCCGACCGGGAAGCAGGCCCTCCAGTATTCGTCATGCAAACGCTTGGATAGAGCGCTTGGTGCGGGCGGAGGGACTCGAACCCCCACAACTTTCGTCACTGGAACCTAAATCCAGCGCGTCTACCAGTTCCGCCACGCCCGCATGAAAAGCATCCATACCCGGCCGCGATGCCGCGGGCGGCGGGCTTATAACATGAGCCACCACCTCCGCAGCAAAAAAATGGCCCTTTTTGACAGCGCCGGGGCAAGGCGTCACAGCTAGGCCAGACACACCAAAAATGGTCCACATTGGTCCGATGGCAAGCCCCGAATTTCCGTTGGATCGACGCGAGCTGATGGCCGGATTGGGCGCGGCTGCGCTGGCTTCGATGTGGCCCGCCGTGGGGCGAGCCCAGCCCCGATCCGCGGTGGCGCTGCAGGCTAAAGCCGATAGCGTCGCTCTCCGCCCGAACCTCCCGGCCACGCCGATCTGGTCGCTGCAAGGGCCCGAACTTCGCTTTAAGCGCGGCGAGACCCTCGATGTTGCTTTTGGCAACGAATTGCCGGCGCCTGCCGTCCTCAACTGGCGTGGCATCGATGGCGTCCCGGCGGCCGAACCGCTGACCGGCCGGCCGCCGCTCGCAGCCGGCGGCAAGGACGCCCTGAAACTGCCGCTGCGTCACGCCGGAACCTTCCTGTGCGGCCTCAGCCTGCTAGGGGACGGCCAACCGCGACCTTCACCGGCACGGGCGCTGATCGTCCAGGAAAGCGAAGCCGTCGCCGTCGACCGCGACGAGGTTTTGTTGATCGAGGACTGGCGGGTCAGACAAGATGGAACCGCGGTGACACCGGGGAGCGATCCCGGGGACGCCGTGCCGGTCCATACAATTAACCGCCAAACCTCGCTCGATCTCTCAGCCCGGACCCACGAACGGATTAGGCTCCGCATCATCAGTGGCTGCCAACGCTCTGTTATTGCTGTCAAACTGGAAGGGATCGAGGTCCGCGTGATGGCCCTCGACAGTCAGCCATCCGAGCCGTTTCAGGCCCGCAGCGGCGCGCTGGTACTGGCGCCCGGCGGCCGGGTCGACGCCTTTATCGATGTAACCACGGCGGCAGGCACCGAAACGCCGATCCTACTGCACGACGGCAAGGAAGCCCGCCCGATCGGAAAAATCCGCGTCACCAGCGAGCCGCCGATCCGCCCCACCCCGCTCCCACCGGCCCCGCCATTGCCCTCGAACGGCCTCCCCGAACGGCTCGACCTCAAGAACGCTACCCGGGTCGATCTCGCGCTCGGCGGCCCCCAGAGCAACTGGGTCACGCCAAGCGAATTCGCAACGAAAGACCCGCTCACCTTTCGCGCCGGCCGCACGGTGGTCCTGGCGCTGACCAATCCTGGCCCGCTCCCGACGGTCTTCCACCTGCACGGCCACCATTTCCGCCTGCTGGACCGGCTCGACGATGGCTGGAAACCGTTCTGGCTGGATACGCTGGCGATCGAGCCCGGGCAGACCCAGCGCATTGCGTTCCTGGCCGAATATCCGGGGCGCTATTTGATTGAATCGGTCGTCACGGATTGGACGGCGCCACGGCTGGTGCGGTGGTACGCTGTCACCTGAGGAGGAAACCATGAGCAAGTCCGTTCCCGCCATCCGCAGCGTCAAGGCGCGCGGTGTCGTCGTGCCGCTCGCGCGCCCCGTGAAGAACGCCTTTGGCGTGATCGATGTCGGGCCGCTTGTCCTGATCGATGTCGAGACCGATCAGGGCGTTACCGGCCACGCCTACATTTTCGCCTACAGCAAGCTGACGCTGAAGCCGCTGGTCCACCTGATCGAGGAGATCGGGCGCGAGCTTACCGGCAAGCCGGTCGCGCCCTACGATTTAATGGCAGCGATGGACGCCAAATTCCGCCTGCTCAGCTGGCAGGGTCTCGTCGGCATGGCGGTATCGGGCCTCGACATGGCCTATTGGGATGCGCTCGGCCAACTGGCCGGAAAACCCGTCGTCGAACTGCTCGGCGGATCGCCAAAACCGATTCCAGCGTATGACAGCTATGGCGTGGTCGATCCCGTAGCCGACGAGAGGGCGCTGCGCCGCTCGCTCGAACAGGGGTTTCGCGGCATCAAGATCAAGGGCGGCGATGGCGACGCCGCCAACGACGAACGCGTGGTGAAGGGCGTGCGCGCCCTGCTCGGTCCTGACATCGCGCTGATGATTGACTTCAACCAGTCGCTCGATCCCGCGGAAGCGTCGCGCCGGATTGCCCGCCTCGCCCCTTACGATTTGCTCTGGATCGAAGAACCGGTACCGCAGGAAAATCTCTCCGGACACGCAAAAGTGCGCGAGAAATCGCCGACGCCGATTCAGGCCGGCGAGAACTGGTGGTTTCCGCGCGGCTTTGCCGAAGCGATCGAAGCCGGCGCCAGCGACTTCATCATGCCCGACCTGATGAAGTGCGGCGGCGTCACCGGCTGGCTGCAGGTCGCGGCGCAAGCGGCAGCCGCCAACATTCCGATGTCGAGCCACCTGTTCGCGGAGGCCAGCGCCCACATGCTGGCAGTGACGCCAACCGCGCACTGGCTCGAATTCCTCGACTTTGCCAGCGTGATCCTCGCCTACCCGGCCAAGATCGTCGATGGCACGGTGACGGCAAGAGGACCTGGGCTCGGGCTGGAATGGAATGAGGCGACGGTGGCGAAGTATCTGGTTTCGTAGGATGGGTAGAGCGCAGCGAAACCCATCAACTACATAGCCATTCGAGAGACGATGGGTTTCGCTTCGCTCTACCCATCCTACGGAACCAATGCGCGCGTCCAGAGATAGCGCGCGTCCGGCTCCTTCTCTTCATTGCGAGCACCGTCGGTTTCCTCGACGAGCGCAAAGCCCCGCGCCTCGTAAAAGCGTCGCGCTCTTAGATTGCGCTGAAACGTCCAAAGCTGGAGGCAATCGCACGCGCGCTTGGCGACCTGCAGCAACTCACCGCCGATGCCGCACCCCTGCACTTCCGGCAGCACGTACAACTGGTCGATCCAGTCGTTCCGGAAGGCGATGATTCCGGTCAGCGCGCCGCCCTCGAATGCTCCGTGCACCTGACATCCCGTGAACACGCGCTCTCGGTAGAACCACCGGTCTTCTTCGGGCGTGTGCAGACCGGTGAGCCAGGGCAGTGCATGGTCGAACGCCGTGCGATGGACGCCGGCCGCGGCGTCCATGTCAGCAAGTTCGAGTTTCCTAATACTCAATCCCGAACTCGTCATAGAGCCGCCTGAATACCGCGGGCAGCACTTCCGGCAGATCTTCGGCGATCAGCCCCGGTCCCGCTTCCACCGCGGCTTCGCCGTGCATCCAGACACCGATGCAGGCGGCCTCGAACGCCGGCACGCCTTGCGCCAGAAACGCTGCGATCATTCCCGCCAGCACGTCGCCGGCGCCGGCGGTGGCGAGCCAGGGCGGCGCGTTGGAGGCGATGCTGGCGCGGCCATCTGGCGAAGCCACCACCGTATCGGGTCCCTTCAGCAGCACCACCGCGCCGCAACGTTCGGCGGCGTCGCGCACCCGCTCCAGCTTGGAGCGGCCGGGATGCTTGTTGCTGATGTCGCTGAACAGGCGCGGAAACTCGCCTTCATGCGGGGTCAGGACGACGTGGGCGTCTTCGGCAGCCTTGATCGATTCAAACAGCCGCTCCGGCGCTTCGGCAAAACTCGTCAGCGCGTCGGCATCGAGCACCAGGCCGCGCTTCGCCGACAGTGCCGTGTGGACGAAATCGCGCGTACGCTCGCTGACGCCGGCGCCCGGCCCGATCACGACCGAACTGAACCGCCTGTCGCCGAGCATCTCGGCAAATTCGACGGGCGTATCGACGGCGCGCACCATGATCGCCGTCAGCGCCGCCGCATTGACCACCAGCGCGTCGCGCGGCGAGGCCACCGTGACGAGGCCAGCCCCTGCCCGCAGCGCGCCGCGGGCCGCAAGCCGTGCCGCGCCGGTCGACGCCAGTTCGCCTGAGAGCACGAGGGCGTGGCCGCGGGCGTATTTGTGGCCGTCGATGTCAGGCACGGGGAAGGATTTTTGCCAGCTTTGCGGAACGATCTCCGACGTCTGCGGCCGGATCTCCTCGAGCACGCGGGGGTCGATGCCGATATCGGCGACGCGCACCCGCCCGCAGTGTTTCCGCCCCGGCATCAGCAGATGCGCCGGCTTGCGGCGGAAGAAGGTCACGGTCTCCACGGCGTTGATCGCAGCGCCCATCACGGCGCCGGTCGTGCCGTTGATCCCGCTCGGCAGGTCGACCGCGAGCACCGGCGCGCCGTTGGCGTTGACCGCCTCGATCATCTCGAGCGGGTCGCCCTTGACGGGACGGTTGAGCCCGGCGCCGAACAGCGCGTCGATGATCAGCGCCGGCTTGCCGATCGCCTGCGGGTTGAACGGCAGCACCGGATACTTCCAGCCGCGTGCAGCGAGCGCGGCATCGCCCTGCAGGCTGTCGCGTTCGCACAGCAGGATGACCGAGACGTCGCGCCCTCGTGCGGCGAGTTCGGCCGCCGCCACAAAACCATCGCCGCCATTGTTGCCGCGGCCGGCGACCACCATGATCGGTCCCTCCTCGACGAGACCCATTGCGGCTTCGGCCACGGCCTGCCCTGCGCTCATCATCAGCGCGAAGCCGGGCGTGCCGGCAGTGATCGTCAGCCGGTCGGCGCGCTCCATTTCACTCGTGGTCAAAACTTCCATGCCGAATCCTCGATCCGTCAGCCTTTTCTGGAGGCACATCGCTGCCACGCCCGCGGCCCACCCGGCCTCATCTGCACATGATTTGACCTATTTGCCTATTCTGTAGGCTCAGCTATCATGCCGTGTCCGGCTCAACCTCTTCCACCTGCCTGTTAAAAGTCTGATAACGTTCCGAAATCAGCCGCGTTAACAACTTGGCATAGACCCTGCTTTTGAGGAAGCCGATCGGAAAACCGAGCTCATGATCGTCGCAGTTAGCGGCAATTATGAGCAATCCGGCTTTGCCGGATGCAAGGATCAAACCAGACGGCGCCTCGCGCAACATCGAAACTATCTGCACTCTGCAATTTGGAAATGCCCGGGAGGCGCTCAGTGAAGAAGATTGAAGCCATCATCAAGCCATTCAAGCTCGACGAGGTGAAAGAGGCGCTTCAGGAAGTCGGGCTTCAGGGCATTACGGTCACCGAAGCCAAGGGTTTTGGCCGCCAGAAGGGACACGCCGAACTCTATCGCGGTGCGGAATACATCGTCGACTTCCTGCCCAAGGTGAAAATCGAGATCGTGATTTCAGATGAGCTGGTCGAAAAGGCGATCGATGCGATCCGCCGCGCCGCCCAGACCGGGCGCATCGGCGACGGAAAGATCTTCGTCTCCAACATCGAGGAAGCGATCCGGATCAGAACCGGAGAATCCGGGCTGGACGCTATCTGAGCCGGGTGCTATCCGGATTTCGCGACTAAAAAATCACAAAAACGGCTGCTTCCGCAGCCGATTTCGTTTGCGATAGCTCACCGATCGCCGGCGATAATATCGTTGTCGCCTGAATCCTGGAAACCGACCCGTTAGTAGCCAAAAGGGGTATTCATGAAGACCGCCAAAGACGTCCTGAAATCGATCAAGGACAACGACGTGAAATACGTCGACCTGCGCTTCACCGATCCGCGCGGCAAGTGGCAGCACGTAACCTTCGATGTCAGCATGATCGAAGAGGACACCTTTGCCGAAGGCCAGATGTTCGACGGTTCTTCGATTGCCGGCTGGAAGGCGATCAACGAATCCGACATGTGCCTGATGCCCGACCCGGTCACCGCGACGATCGACCCGTTCTTCGCCGAGACCACCATGGTCATCGTATGCGACGTGCTGGAGCCGACCACCGGCGAGTCCTACAACCGCGACCCCCGCGGCATCGCCAAGAAGGCCGAGGCGATGGTGAAATCGTCTGGCGTCGGCGACACTGTGTTCTTCGGCCCCGAAGCCGAGTTCTTCGTGTTCGACGACGTGCGCTACCAGACCACCCCCTACAACACCGGCTTCAAGCTCGACTCCTCGGAACTGCCGATCAATTCGGACACCGAGTATGAGGGCGGCAATCTCGGTCACCGCATCCGCACCAAGGCTGGCTACTTCCCCGTGCCGCCGCAGGACTCGGTGCAGGACATGCGCTCGGAAATGCTCGGCGCCATGGCCAAGATGGGCGTCAAGGTCGAGAAGCATCACCACGAAGTCGCTTCCGCCCAGCACGAACTCGGCATGAAGTTCGACACCATGACGCTGATGGCCGACCAGATGCAGATCTACAAATACTGCATCCACCAGGTCGCCCACATCTACGGCAAGACCGCCACCTTCATGCCGAAGCCGGTCTATGGCGACAACGGCTCGGGCATGCACTGCCATCAGTCGATCTGGAAGGACGGCAAGCCGGTGTTCGCCGGCAACAAGTACGCCGACCTCTCGGAGACCTGCCTCCACTACATCGGCGGCATCATCAAGCATGCGAAAGCGATCAACGCCTTCACCAACCCGTCGACCAACTCCTACAAGCGCCTGGTCCCGGGCTATGAAGCTCCGGTGCTGCTCGCCTACTCCGCGCGCAACCGCTCGGCCTCCTGCCGCATTCCCTATACGGCAAACCCGAAAGCCAAGCGCGTCGAAGTCCGCTTCCCCGACCCGATGGCCAATCCCTATCTCGGCTTTGCCGCGATGCTGATGGCCGGCCTCGACGGCGTCAAGAACAAGATCGATCCGGGCCCGGCGATGGACAAGGACCTCTACGATCTGCCGAAGGAAGAGCTGAAGCAGATCCCGACGGTGTGCGGCTCGCTTCGCGAGGCGCTGGAAAACCTCGACAAGGACCGCGGCTTCCTCAAGGCCGGCGGCGTGTTCGACGACGACTTCATCGACAGCTTCATCGAGCTCAAGATGACCGAAGTCGAGCGTTTTGAGATGACCCCGCACCCGGTCGAATTCGACATGTACTATTCGCAGTGATCCCGCGCGGCTTTCGCGCCGCCGGTATCATCGTCCAACGATGCGAAAGGCGCTCCGTTTTGGGGCGCCTTTTGTTTTTGGGGAGGCCGCTCGCCCTTAGGATGGGTGGAGCGCAGCGATACCCATCACCTTCGGGGTATATCGCAAGCATGATGGGTTTCGCTTCGCTCTACCCATCCTACAGTTGTGCGCTCCGCAGCGCGATCATGCGGTTCCCAAATCTCAGTGAAGTCAAAACTTCTCCCAAATCGTGGCGGCGATTGTCGCTTTTAGACCGCGCTGGCGGGGTATGGGTGGACGCGATCAATGAGAGGCGGCATCGACCAAATGACGACAGAAGATGGTTTTCAGCAGGATCGTCCTCCAATCTTTCTCTCCGGGTATCCGGAAGAAGCTGGGCAGCCGGATATCGGGAAGGGTTGGGACGTCGCGACGATCTCGTCGCGAATTCTCAAGACGAGTATTTTGGCTGTCGCAGTGACGGGGATCGGCATCGCGGTTCTATCGGTCGGAAATCCGGTCATGCTCGTTGCGAACGTGACGGATTGGTGGGTCGACAAAGCTGCGCTTCAGCCTGAAGCCGATCCGGCGACGTCAACAACTCAAACAATTGCCGGCACGCAGGATTCTCCGACGACAACGACGGGCGCGCCGCAGCGCGAGGAAATTGCTGCGGTTGTGGAACCTGCCGAGCCAAGCCAGGCCGAGGCTGCCGTTCAAAGGCAAGCCGAGGTCGGTCAGCGCCAGGCCGAGAATAGCCAGCCAATCACTGCCGACAACCTGCCGGTCACTGAAGAATTGTTCAAGCAATTCCAGGCCTGGGCAGCCGAAGAAGAGACGCGGAAACAGGCCGGGTCCGCGCAAGCTGCGCCTGTACGTGTGGCGCAAGATGGCCCGCCGCAGGCGCGGCCCGCGAAGAAGCACCGACGGGTCCACTCCGTGCAAAATGCACGCGCGGAGATCCGTCCGCAGCGACATCATCGTGCAAGGGTCCGGGAGCAACAACTAGATGCACGGGAACAGGTCCCGCCTGTGGCCGACCCCCGCGCACCGGATCCTTCGGTGCAAAATGCGCAACCACCGTCGTTCCTGCAAAGCCTGGGTATTCGCAACTAGCCAGGTCTGACCGGGAAATGCAAAAGGCGCTCATTCGGGCGCCTTTTATGTTTCGATCATCCGCTCTTGTCGGACTATCCGGATCGCTCCTTCGTCACCGCAGTAAGATTCATCGTCAACAATACGCCGGGCTTGGGCAGTTCCTGCACTGCGATGACCGTGCGCGCCGGCCTGCGATCTCCCATGATCTCGACATAGGCGGCGTTCATCGCCTCGAAGTCGGACATGTGCTGCAGGAAGATGTTGATGTGCGTGACATGGCTGAGGTCGGAGCCAACGGCTTCAAGCATCACGATGAACGATTTCAGGATTTGCCGTGTCTGGGCGCCGACCTCCGTCCCCGCCAACCGTCCTGTCGCCGGGTTGACGCCGGCAGTGCCCCCGATCCAGATGTGTTCGCCAACCTTGGCGATGTGACTATAAGGGCCGATCGGTGTCGGCGTGTTCGGCGGTGTGAGCGTCTCCACGCGTGATTTCATTTGCATGCTCCGCTTAGTGATATCCTGACCAAGCGTAGCCCGGATGAGCGAAAGCGACATCCGGGATTTCCGCTGGATCCCCGCATATCGCTGCGCTCATGCAGGCTACTTGCTCCCCGGCTACGCCTTTGCCATCCGCCTGCCGTCGTGGCCGATCGGTCCAAAAGTCGTCGCGATCATTTCCGCCGTCGGCTTCATGCCGCCGAGGCTCCAGTTCGCGGGTTCTCCCTCCTCGATCTTGACCCAGACCGACTTGCGGAATTCCGGATTGCCCTGCCCTTCGATCTCGACCATCAGATCGGTGATCCGCTCCAGCAGCGCTTGCTTCTGCCCGATGTCCAGAATGCCCCTGACGGTCGAAACGGTGATGTACGGCATGGTTGTTCTCCTGTGGCGCGAGTGCGCGTTGTGACGACGCCTCGGAGAATGGCGCCGGACCCCTGTGCGAAGGAGTGGCGGATAAGACAGAGATCAGGCAATATCCGCCATGCGTTCACGCCGCCTGGAGGCCCCTGTGAAGCTCTCGATTCTGGTGCTGGAAGGCTGCATGAACTCGGCCGTGGCCGGCGTAGCCGACCTCCTGACGCTGACCAACCATGTCATGCATCTCAGAGGCAACAAGGTCCGCTTCGGCTGGCAGACGCTGTCGCTCGATGGCAAACCGGTGCGGATGGGAGGCGGCCTGACCTTTCCGGTGGACGGCGCCCTCGGCAAGCGCGGCCCCTGCGACGCCATCCTGGTGCCCGGAAACCTCGTCGATCACACGACGATAGAACGACTGAAACCGCAATACGCGCAAGCGGGCGCATGGCTGCGCCGGCAATACGCCGCAGGGCGATTGATCGGCGCGTTTTGCAGCGGCGTGTTTCTGCTCGCGGAAGCCGGTCTGCTGGACGACCGCCGGGCTACCACCACATGGTGGCTGCAAAGCGAACTCAAACGGCGTTTTCCGAAAATAGATCTGGCGAGCGATGCCGTGGTGACCTGCGAGGATCGCATCGTTTGCGCGGCCGGACCGATGTCGTGGGTCGACCTGCTGCTACGGTTGATCGAAATGGTTGAAGGACACGAGACGGCAAGGCTATGCGCTGACTACGCGGTGATCGATACGGCACAACGGACCCAGGCGGACTTCATGCCGCTCGGTTACGTGCTCACGCGAGACCCGCTGCTGATCAAAGCCGACATGCTGGTCCGTCGCGCGGACAAGGCGCAGATGACCGTTCGTCGTCTGGCGGATGCACTGGGCCTGAGCGAACGCACCCTGAATCGCCGGTTCATCGAACTGACGCACGAACCGCCGCAGGCCTTCATCATGCGCCGGCGGATCGAACATGCCCGCACTTTGCTGGAAACGACGGCGCAATCGATCAAGACGATTGCGCACTCGATCGGTTACGAGGACGAAAGCAGTTTTCGCAAGGCGTTTCGCAAACTCGCGATGATGTCTCCGCAAGCCTATCGGGCGCGGCGAGCGATCCGTCCGGCATAGCAGTGCGGGACAGGCCGCAACCAAAAGCTATTTCTTCTCCGGTGGATATTCCTTCAGAAAACGCTCCAAATCTTCCTGCACCGAATAGGGCAGCGGGATCGGATCGCCCATGTGGTCGATCGCGCGGTCGAGGCAGAGGCGCACCATGCGCGCAAGCTCGGCCTTGCGGTACGGCTTGGTCAGCAGCAGCACGCCCTCGCCGCGACGGCCGCTCGAATCGAACGCGCCGAAGGTGTTGCCCGAGGTGTAGAGCACCCGGAGCGGCCGGCGCAGTTCGGCGACCTTTTGCGCAAGCTGCCGGCCGTTCATGGCGCCGGGCATGATGATGTCGGTGAACAGAAGATCGAACGCCACACCCGCATTCACCAGTATCAGCGCCTCTGCCGCATTGGACGCGGTGATGACAGCGTAGCCGAGACTTTCGAGACGGCCGGTGACATGCGCCCGCACGACGTCGTCATCCTCGACGCACAGGATGGTTTCCGAGCCGCCGCGCAGTTTATCATCTTCAGGCGGCGAGGCATCGCTTGCGGCAGACGCGTCCGCAGGCTCGACGTCGGCCTTCGGCAGATAGATGCGGAAACAGGCGCCCTTGCCCTCCTCGCCGTCGACCACGATGCCGCCGCCGGATTGCTTGGCAAATCCGAACACCATGCTCAGCCCAAGCCCCGTGCCGGTGCCGAACTGCTTGGTCGAAAAGAACGGCTCGAAAATCCTGTCCCGGATGGCAGGCGGAATGCCGGCGCCGCTATCGACGACCTCGATGACGACGTAGTCGCCCGCGCCGAGATCGTCTATTTCCGCGTCGCATGCATGGCGCGTGAAATTTCCCGTCCTGAACAGCAGCCTGCCCCCATCAGGCATGGCGTCGCGGGCGTTGATGGCGAGATTGACCAGCGCCGAAGTGAGCTGACTGCGATCGACCAGGGCCGGCCAGGCCTTATCGCTCAACGCCGTCTCGATCTCGATCTGCCTTCCGAGCGTCGGCTCCAGCAGTTTGACCACCTCCTCGATCAACGCGTTGACGTCGGTCTCGAGCGGCCGCAACGGCTGCTTTCTGGCAAAGGCCAACAGGTTCGCCGTAAGCTGCGACGCCCGGTCGGCGGCGTCGTTGATCATCTTGGCGATCGAGGCCAGCGCCGGATCATGCTTGACGCCGTCGGCCAGGATTTCGATCGTGCCCGTGATCACGGTGAGCATGTTGTTGAAGTCATGAGCGATGCCGCCGGTCAATTGCCCGACCGATTCCATCTTCTGCGCCTGGAACAATTGTTCTTCGGCGGCGCGCTTTGCGGTGATGTCCCTGACGAAGGCGTTGATGATGTAGCCGTCGGCGCTGCGCAGCGCCGTCAGCGACACCTCGGCGAAAAATTCGCGTCCGTCCTTGTGCAGCAGCGGCGTTTCGTATCGCCCGCCGGCGGCGTCACCCGATGCCTCGCTCAGAAAGCGGTCGACCCATTGCCGGTGCACGGGGCGTTGCACTACCGGAAAGACCAGTTGCTCCACGCTCCTGCCGAGCGCCTCGGCGCGCGCCCATCCCATCAACGCTTCGGCGTGCGGGCTCCAGTCGAGAATGATGCAGGATCCATCGGTCTGGACGAACGCATCGAGCGCATTTTCGACGATCGCTTGCGCCATTCGCTCGCGGTCGGCGAGCGCCTGATAGGCGCGCGCCTGCTCCGTCTCCGCGCCGGCCATCGCAGGCTTCGTGCCCGGAGGCGTCAGCTTGTGCAGAACATTGGCGATGCCGGCGGCAAGCACGATCGCGAGCACCGCCGCAATTCCACCACCGGCCAGCGCCGCGCTGATGATCGACGTCAACACCGCGCGCGGAGGCGCATCAGCAAGGAAGTAATAGGCGAATCCGCCGACCATGCTTGACGTCGCCACGACCAGCAAAACCATCGCGAGCGCAAGGCGGCCTGATATCTTCATAGCCTCCCCCGGTCGTGAAGTAATGGACAAGCGCCGGCTTTTTACAGGCCATATCGGCCGCAGCGGGCAATGCTGCAGCGCCTCCTCGTTGCTTACCCGACTTCAGGTTTGCGATCCCACACTTTCCGGCCCGTAGAAGTACGGAGGGCCCTTGGTACGGGTCACCGCGATGATTCGTCCAGCGCATCTCGGATTGTGCAACTGATAGATAGCTTCCTTAAGTTGCAATCGCTTGCGGCGTTTTTCCTGCCCTGGAGGATGGCGGCATCACACGCCGAAGATCCTGCTGTAGCGCGCCTTGATCTCCTCGCTTTGCGCCTGCACCTGCGCCGGATCGGCCTTGAGCAGTTTCAGGGTGGAAAGCGGGACGTGCTCGCCCTTCTCCTTGACCTGTCCGTGAAAGGAGCGATGCGCAAAGACGTCGACCAGCATTTGCTGGGTTTCCGCGCTGAACAGGAAGCTCTGGAACAACCTTGCCGCGTTCGGATTCGGCGCGCCGCGGAAAATGCCGGATGGAACGATGATCAGCGGCGATCCTTCCGTGGGATACACCACCTCCACCGGTTTGCCCCGATCCTTCAGCAGCACCAGATTGTAGTCATTGCCGTCGGCCATCACGGCACGCTCGCCGAGCAGGATCTTCTTCGGCGGATCGGCGGCCGATTGCACCTGCATGACCTTCTGCTGCGCGAGCTTTTCCAGATAAGGCCAGCCGAGATCGCGCGCCAGCACGAAGGTGGCAGTCAGGATGGCGCCGCTATAGCCCGGATGCCCCTTGACCATCTTGCCCTGCCATTTCGGATCGAGCAGATCGGCATAACTCTTCGGCGCATCCTCGCGCTTGACGAGATTGGTGTTGTAGCCGATCACCTCCATCCACGCGCAGGACGTCGCGTACATGCCGTCGGGATCGATCTGGTCCGCCGGAAAATGTCGGGCGACGTCGGCCGGAACGTACGGCGCCAGCCAATCGTTCTTCTTCCATTCGAGATAATGCGCAGGGTCCGTCGAGTTGGCGACGTCGACGGCCTTGATGCCGCTTCCCTGCTCCTGCGCGATGCGCTGGAAAATCCGCTCAGCGCCGGAACGCTCGACGAGCACGGCGATCCCGGGATATTTCGCCTCAAAGGTCCGCGCCAGGCGTTCGGCGGTGTTGAGTTCAAGCGCCGAATAGAACGACAGCTTGCCCTCTTTCCTGGCCGCCTCGATCAAGGCCGGCGTCACCTCCGCCGCCGGCGGCGGCGCTGCCCGCAGCGGGTTGGCAAACAAAAGACCTGCGGCGGAAACCGTCGACGCCCTGAGAAGGTCGCGCCTCGTCCATTTGCGGTTCCGCATCGCAATCCTCCTTCGTGACGCGACCGTTCTTTGCGGCCGCCTAGCTGGTTCGCTGGTGCGTCTTCAGTGCTTCGCCGAACGCTTCGAACAGCTTTCGGTTGATCGGGTTGCGCTGCGGATCGTACTCGGCGTGCCACTGGACACCGAGGGCGAAGCTCGCGGCGTCCGCGATCCGGATCGCCTCGATGGTGCCGTCTTCGGCGATGCCTTCGATGACGACGCGCTTGCCGGGTTCGAGGATGCCCTGCCCATGCAGCGAGTTCACCCGGATGGTCTCGCAGCCGAGCAGGCTTGCAAACGCGCCGCCGGGCGTGAGGTGGACATCGTGCCGGTCGGCAAACACCACCGTCGGGTCGGGATGGATTTCTCCGTTCTCCAGCCGCGGCATGCGGTGGTTCATGCGGCCGGGGATCTCGCGGATCTCGGGATGCAGCGAACCGCCAAAGGCGACGTTCATCTCCTGCAGGCCGCGGCAGATGCCGAAGATCGGCACGCCGCGGGCGACGCAGGCTTCCGTCAGCGCCAGCGCGACGTCGTCGCGGTGGATGTCGTAGGGCTCGTGCTTCTCATGCGGCTCGGTCTTGAAGCGCGTCGGATGGACATTGGCCCGCGCCCCGGTCAGAATCACCCCGTCGACGACGTCGAGCAGTGCGCCGATGTCGGTTATCTCGGGCGAGCCTGCAAACATCAGCGGCAACGCCCCGGTCACGTCGGTAACCGCGCGCAAATTGCGCTCACCGACCATCTGCGTCTGGAACCGGTTTTCGACGCGATGGGCGTTCGCGATCACACCAACCACGGGCCGCCTCATCGCAAAAATTCCGCTGACATTGTCCTGTGCAAGGATCTTCCGGGCTGAGCCATGATTGGAGAAGATAATGCCTGCGAGGGGGCGGCGGATCAATATCCGACGAGCGTGCGCGGGCCTGCCCTGCTATTTCCGCGTAAACGCCTCCCTGGCGTCGATCCCGTCAACTCCGGGCAACCCGGCTGCCCGGAGCGCGGTGGCAGCGGTACTATCGGCGCCGTTGAGCCACGGCAATTTCGCCACTATGCCGCGCGTGACGGGCTCGCCCAGCATGCCGCCGAAGTCGATCGGCCAAAATCCGTTCGGCACCACCTCGGTGGTGATTCCCTGGAGGCGATGGCCCTTCCCGAGCACGGCTTCAGCGTCGTCCGGCGCCACGGCCCGCGCCGAGGCGGGATCGGCCGGATCGGCGAAGGTCACGAGCACCGGAACAAGCTCTGCCTTTACCGGCACGATGCCGGTCTGCGCGCTCATCGCGTTGAATGATATCCGCTTGCCGCCGGAGGCGGCCGTATAGGCGCGCAAGGCGACGTAGTTGATGCCGTCGAGTTCGAGCTTGTTATTGTCGATATGCGCCAGCAGCGCGACGAGGTTCTTGCCCTGCCCGAGATCGACGAAAACGGCATCACCCAAAGTGCGGGTCTGGCCACGGCGGGTGTAGCTGCGATCGGGATGGACGGCCACCACGCCAGAGGCTGATTTACGCCCCTCCGGCGTCTCGACCTCAACCGTCAGGCGATATTTGTGCGCAGGCCGGTTGATTCTGATCTGGTCGCCGATCACGAGCGCCGCCAAGAGCGCAAGCGGGCCGAACCATTTGAAATTCATCTCGTCCTCACCGACCCGCCCCATCACGCTGATGTACCGCTTGGCACACCGGCTGTGGCAGCGTCAAACCAGCGCGTGCTCGCCCGCTTGATCCCAGCAGCGTTTTGGCGAAAGACTGGCTGGATATTCTGCGAGAAGGAATCAACGTGACAGATCCGGCTGACAATCGCCTTCAGGCCCGCAACGATCTGGCGTGGGCGATATCGGTCGGCGGCATCGGCGTCGTGCTGTTCGCCGCCCTGCTCGCATTCACCTGGCAGTTCGCCGCGACGCTGTTTTTGATATTTTCCGGTGTCCTGCTCGGCGTCGCCCTCAACGCCATGAGCAACCTGCTTGGGCGCGTGGTGCGGCTGCCGCATGCGCTGCGGCTGACGGTGGTCTGCCTGTTGGTCGCGGGCATGTTGTCGGGCATTGTCTTTCTCGGCGGCACCACGATCGCCCAGCAGACCACGGCATTGAGTAACACGCTCAAGTCGCAGCTCGTCAGTGTCAAAGGCTTTCTGGAAAGGAACGGCATCGACACCAGCTTCTTCGACTTCGGCAGCCTCTCGTCTCCGTCGGATGATGCCGCACCGGCGCCCAACGCGACGCCGCACTCGCTTCCCAGCGCCGGCACGATCGCAGCCAGCGGCGGCGCCATCTTCAGCCAGAGCCTGAAACTGATTCTCGGCACCGCAAGCGCAGTCGGAAACTTCTTCATCGTGCTGTTTCTCGGAATAGCCTTTGCGACCCAGCCCGGCGTCTATCGCGACGGACTGCTGTTCATGGCGCCGGCCAAGCACCGCGCGCGCGCCACAGTAATCGTCGACCGGATCGGCGAGACGCTGGATCGCTGGCTGATCGCGCAAATCATCACCATGGTCGCGGTGTTTCTGGTCACCTGGATCGGGTTGTCGATCATCGGCATCCAGAGTTCGTTCATCCTGGGCATCCAGGCAGGACTGCTCGCCTTCATCCCCACCGTCGGTGCGATCCTCGGCGGGCTGATCGTGGTGCTGGCGAGCCTCGCCTCGGGATGGGTCGCCGCGCTCTCGGCCTTCATCCTGTTCCTCGGCGTGCACGCGCTGGAAAGCTACGTGCTGACGCCGATCATTCAGCGCCAGGCGCTGGATATCCCACCGGCCACACTGTTTGCGTTCCAGATCCTGCTCGGCGTCGTGTTCGGCATCTGGGGGCTGGCACTCGCGCTGCCGCTGATGGCGATCGCCAAGGTGATGATCGACCATTTCAAGGCGGAAGACGCGACTGCCGCCATCACGACGGCCTGAACGGGTGTCAGCCGGCCGTGGTCAGCACCGTCTCGGTGTGCTCGACCTCAGGAGGCGCAGCAAAATACTGCCCGACCAGCGCGCGCCATGCCGCAAAATCTTCCGAGCCGCGAAAATCCACGGTGTGGTTTTCCAGGGTCTCCCACTGCGCCATCAGCCGGTAACGCTGCGGCTTCTCGATCGATTTGTGCAGTTCAAACCCCTTGCCGCCCTTGGCCCGCAGAAACAGCGGACGCGCCTTGGCAACGGCCGCCTCAAAATCCTTCTCGGTGCCCGGCTTGACGTCGATTTGTGCGATTTCAGTGATCATCGGAGTTATGCCTTCTCATGAGAATTGGCGTGTCTAACCCAGCCGCCCAAAAAGCAAAAGGCAGATGCAACGTACATCCGTTGCTGCGACGCACGCGCATCACGTGTGACGAAGTCGCGCGAACGACATGCTCTCGCCTCAACCCTGGTTTGGTGTAGGATCGCGCCAAATAGCGAGCGACAAGCTCACGGTCACGGGGAGAGAAACGATGAATCTCGGTCGGACCCTATTGTCTTTCACGCTGGCTACGGCGGGCGTACTCAGCGTAGCGGCGGGACCGTTGCATGCGCAGCAGCCTCCGGCGGTCGCCATCGACAATGACGACATCGGCGGCGTGGTAGCCGGACCCAACGGCCCGGAAGCCGGCGTCTGGGTGATCGCGGAGACCACCGAGTTGCCGACGAAATTCGCCAAGATCGTCGTCACCGACGATCAGGGCCGCTACGTAATCCCGGACCTGCCAACGAATGTGAACTATTCGATCTGGGTCCGCGGCTACGGGCTCGTGGATTCGCCCAAGCGCCGGGCCAAACCGGGCCAGCAGGTCAATCTCACGGCAGTGCCGGCCCCGAACGATGCGGCGGCGGCTCATTACTATTCGGCGATCTATTGGTACACGCTGATGAAGATCCCGCCGGCGAAGGATTTCGGCGGCTCAACCGACATCCCGAAGGAGATCACGCAAGACATCTGGCGCCAGCGGATGAACAATGTCGACTGCATCGGCTGCCATCAGCTTGGCCAGGAATCCACGCGCACGATCCCGGGCGCGTTCGGCGAATTTAAATCGGGCGAGGAAGCCTGGATGCGCCGCGTCTCCTCGGGCCAGACCGGGGAATGGATGACAAATCGGCTCGCGGGCCAGCTTGGCGGCGTACCGTTCAAATATTTCGGCGACTGGACCGACCGGGTCGCCAAGGGCGAGTTGCCGAAATCCAAGCCGCCGCGGCCGGCAGGTATCGAGCGCAACGTCGTCATCTCGTCGTGGGAATGGGCGACGGAAAAGCATTTCGTCCACGATCTGATTTCCTCGGACCGACGTAATCCGACGGTCAACGCCTACGGCCCGCTGTACGGCGCCAACGAATACTCGTCCGACGACATGCCGATCCTCGATCCGAAGACCCACAAGGTGACGTTTTCAAAAATGCCGGTCGCAGATCCCAATGCGCCGGAGTCTTTCGGACCCCCGCTCCATGGCACGGCCGTGCTCAATCCGGTCAGCCCCTCGGCCTATTGGGGTGAAGAGAAGATCTGGAGCCAGCGGGCCAATAATCACAACAGCATGTTCGACAAGAAGGGCCGCGTGTGGCTGGCGGCGGCGGTGCGTGGCATCGAAAATCCGGCCTATTGCCGGAAAGGGTCGGATCATCCGTCGGCCAAGGCTTTCCCGCTCGAACGCTCCGGCCGACAAGTGACGGTGTACGATCCCAAGACACAGAAATACAGCTTCATCGATACCTGCTTTGGCACCCATCACCCGCAGTTCGGCTACGATGCCGATGATACGCTCTGGCTCTCTGGCACTGGCCCTGTTGCCGGCTGGGTCAACACCAGGCTATGGGACGAGACCGGCGATGCCGTCAAAGCGCAAGGCTGGGCGCCGTTCGTTCTCGATACCAACGGCAACGGCAAGGTCGACGAATATACCGAGCCGGGCGCTCCGGCGCAGGCGGACAAGGACATGCGGGTCGCAGGCTCCGGCCCTTACGCCGTGATGCCGCATCCGACCGACGGCTCGGTCTGGTACACCGTCAACACGTTCGTTGGTCAACCCGGCTTCATGCGCTTCGATCCGAAGACCAAACTGTCGGAATTCTATGCCATTCCGAAGGAAGGCATCGGCGTTCGCGGCGGCGACATCGACAAGAACGGCGTGCTCTGGGGCTCGGGCTCGAACGGCAGCCTGATCCGCTTCGATCGCAGCAAATGCAAGAACCCGCTGAACGGGCCGAATGCAACCGGCAATCACTGCCCGGAGGGTTTCTCCTACTTCAAATATCCGGGCCCCGGCTTCGAAGGGTTCGAGAACTCGAGCGCCGAGGCGAGCTACTACACCTGGGTCGATCACCACAACACGGTCGGTCTCGGCGAGAACATTCCGATCTCCACCGCCAACCTCAACGACGGCTTCGTTGCTCTCAAGGACGGGCAGATGGTGATGCTACGCATTCCCTATCCGCTCGGCTTTTTTGCCAAGGGCCTCGACGGGCGCATTGACGATCCGGGCGCGGGCTGGAAAGGCCGAGGCTTGTGGAGTTCGAGCGGCGATCGCACACCCTGGTTGATGGAGGGCGGCAAGGGCTCAAAGCCGCGGGCGGTGCATATTCAGGTACGCCCGGACCCGTTGGCGAAGTAACCAGCGGCTAGCCGAACAGCAGCGCCGTGCCGGCAACCATCAGCGCACAGCCGACGAACAGGATGACTGGCCAGCGCATTCTGCGCTGAACGTAACGCCCCTGCGCACGACGCTCCGTAATCAGCGCCATCTCGAATTCTTCCGAGGTCGAGAACATGCAGCCGAAACCGCCGCGGGCCGACGCTTCTGCCGCTTCGAGCGACGTCAGGGCGGCTTGCGAATTTCGTCTGCGAGGTGACTCCATGCGCAGATGATATGAACGGAATGGTAAACGCGCGGTTACCGCGCGCCGCCTCCTCCGCGATCGACCCGAAAGCGTCGGATTAATCGACGGAGGTATCGCCCTGTTCAAGCGAAGTTTAGGTCGCTACAGACGCCTGACGTTGCGGAGCGGCGCCGCCGGCGGTCTTGCGGCGCCAGTTCTCCAGCGAGAGCGGCAGCTCTTCGGCAGCCTCGACCCGGTTGCGGCCAGAGCGCTTGGCCTGATAGAGCGCGGTATCGGCAGCCGCCAGCAACACTTCGAGCTCGGTGCCCGCCGGCCCGCCGGCGACGCCGATGCTGACGGTGGTGTCGACCGGGCCGTCCTCGCAGGCGATGTTGGACCCCTCGAATGCCTCGCGCACGCGCTCGGCCACGATCACGCCCTCCGCCAGCGAACACGCCAGCAACGCTGCGAACTCCTCGCCGCCGATCCGCCCCGAGAGATCGCGGATGCGCAAATTGCTGACCACAACGGTGGAGAACAGTTTGAGAATCTCGTCACCCGCCGGATGGCCGAAGCGGTCGTTGATGCCCTTGAAATGGTCGATGTCGAAAATCATCACGGTCACCGGCCGTCCCGCGGCGGCCTCGCGTTCGATCAGAAGGTTGCTGGCTTCCGTGAAACCGCGGCGGTTCAGCATTCCGCTTAGCGGATCGACCGAAGCAGCGGTCTTGTGCACCGTCACGGCACGGTCCGATACCAGCATGAAGATGACGAACACGGTGCCGATCGCATACAGCACCAGTTCAATCGAGAACGCCGTCACCCAGATGCTGCTGGTGAAGGTTTCGTCATGCGGGCGCAGCAGACTGCCGAGCACAATCGGCAGCGCCAGCACGCAACCATGCATCACCGGCACGGCAATCGTCGGCCAGCGCTTCTGCATCGTCCGCCGCCGCTCGTTCCACAATTCGGAAGCCGTCAGCCCCGCATAGATCGCGACGATCGCCGCACCGACGATCAGCCGCGTGGCCGGATTCAACGGCACAGCCAGCGCCGCGCCGACCCAGACGGCCGCGCCGAACAACAGCCCCAGCAGATTGGGCTTGCGGCCGAGGAACACGCGCGAGGCGTTCCAGACCATGCCGCAGGCCACGAAACCAAGCGCATGCAGCGCCAGCAACAGCGGCTCGCCGAGTGTGGCGCCGCCGATGGTCCAGATCGCTACCGACGAAGCGCCAAGCAGATAGGCCGTCCCCCACCACTTCAAGGCCGGGATGTTTTCCTGCCTCCCGAACAGCAGCAGCATGGCCCCGAGCATGCCCGCGACCATCGTGGCAAACAGATATAGCGTGGAGGTATCAAACGACATGGGCTCACCCGAACGCGCGTGATGCAACTTGTTCGGCGCACACTGAGATGCAATTTCGCGCCGGAGCATTGGCGACACTAGGAGCGCCGTATTCCATTTTCGTTCGTGCGGGTAAGCAAGTTTTCACGAAAATCCGTGGTAACCGGTCACTAAATGGTAAGCAAAAAGGGCGCCCGATTGGGCGCCCTTTTCGTCTCGGGAATGCAGCAATACGCTGCAAATTTTAGCGAAGCAATTAGCGCTTCGAGAACTGGAACGACTTGCGCGCTTTCGCCCGGCCGTACTTCTTGCGCTCCACGGTACGGGAGTCGCGGGTCAGGAAGCCGCCCTTCTTCAGGACGCCACGCAGATCGGGCTCGAAGTTCGTGAGTGCCTTCGAGATGCCGTGACGCACGGCACCCGCCTGGCCCGACAGACCGCCACCGGCGACCGTGCAGATGACGTCGTACTGGCCGGCGCGCGCGGCGGCGACCAGCGGCTGCTGGATCAGCATCCGCAGCACCGGACGGGCGAAATAAACCTCGACCTCACGGGTGTTGACCACGATCTTGCCGGCGCCCGGCTTGATCCAGACGCGGGCGACCGCGTCCTTGCGCTTGCCGGTGGCATAGGCGCGGCCGTATTTGTCGACCTTCTTGACGTATTTCGGCGCTTCCGGAGCGGCCGTCTTCAATGACGCCAACTGGTCGAGCGACTGCATGGTATCCGACATCTTATGCGGCCCTCATGTTCTTGCGGTTCATCGAAGCGATATCAACCGTCTCGGGCTGCTGGGCTTCATGCGGATGTTCGGCGCCGGGGTAAACGCGCAGATTGCCCATCTGAACGCGGCCGAGCGGGCCGCGCGGGATCATGCGCTCGATGGCCTTCTCGACCACGCGCTCGGGGAAACGACCCTCGAGGATCGACTTCGCGGTGCGCTCCTTGATGCCGCCGATGAAGCCGGTGTGCTTGTAGTAGACCTTGTTGTCGCGCTTGCGACCGGTCAGCACGACATGCGCCGCGTTGATGATGACGACGTTGTCGCCGCAATCGACATGGGGCGTGTAGGTCGGGAGGTGTTTGCCGCGCAGGCGCATGGCGACCAGGGTGGCGAGCCGACCGACCACCAAACCCTTGGCGTCGATCAAGACCCACTTCTTCGTCACCTCGGCGGGCTTTGCCGAATAGGTTTTCATGTGAGGAAATCCGTGAAAATGGAAATCGGCGCCAGATGCGCCGAACTGGGCGGGTTTCTAGAGAACGACGCGCTTTCCGTCAACGCCAATTCGCACAAATTACCCTAGCAAAAACAATCATTTATAAATATGGTGTAATATTACCGTTCAAAACCCTATGTGTTTGGAATGGAGTAGGTCGCCGTCACATGGGCGATCGGATCGGGCGACGAACCCGACAGCAGGTTGACCTCGCCAACCGCCAGCCGCTTGCCGAGCTTCAACAGCTTCGCAACCGCCAGCACGTCCTGACCGGCCAGGCCTTTGCGCAAGAAATTGATGTTGAGATTAGTCGTCACTGCAAGCCCAACCGGGCCGATCGCCGACAGCAGCAGCACATACATCGCGCAATCCGCCAGCACCATCAGTGTCGCCCCGGAGACAGTTCGGCCGGGGCGAAGCATGGACTCGCGGAAGCGTTGCCTTATCCGACAGGTGCGACCGTCGGCATGCTCGATCGTAAGATCGTCATAGTCAAACATTTGCGGAAGCTCGGTGCGCAGGAAGACATCGAGTTCAGCCGCAGTCATTCGCGCTGCTGTCATCATCGCGGCTCCAGGAACCGGCAAGACGAACCATTATCAAATTTTCACGAAATCCCCATGCCGGCCGAGTCCCCCGCTGAAGCGGCCTGCCCCAGCCACGCCGTCTTCGATCAACGCCTCGCGTCCGTTGTACCATTCCTGAATCAGCGCCTCGCGGATAGTAAGGCCATGGCTCTTGATGGCCGACCGTCGGTCGGCGCGGGCACATACCTGCGGAAACCGCGCGATCTCCCGCGCGAGTTCCTCCGCCTTCGCCCGCGCGTCCCCCTTCGGGACGACATATTCGCACAAGCCGATGTTCAGACATTCCTCCGCCGGAACCTTTCGTCCCGTGAGAATGATCTCAAGTGCGCGGCCCTGGCCAACAATACGCGGGAGCCGCACGGTTCCGCCGTCGATCAGCGGAACGCCCCAGCGACGGCAATAGACGCCGAAATAGGACTCCTCAGCCATCACGCGGAAGTCGCACCACAGTCCTAATTCCATTCCACCGGCAACGGCAGGCCCCTCGATCGCGGCAATGACCGGCTTGTCCAATTCGAGACGGGAGGGTCCCAGCGGTCCACGCGGGATTTCGCCGCCATTGCCGCGCGGCCGAGCCGTCGGAATGTCGAGTTCGGCGAGCGGGTAAGCTGCATTTAGCGTGCTGACATATTTCAGATCCCACCCGGCGCAGAACGCGCCACCCGCGCCATGGAACACCGCAACGGCGGCACCCTTGTCCGCATCGAATTCAAGAAAGGCTGCGGTCAGGTCATCCGCGCTTTTCGGATCCATGGCGTTGCGGGCCTCGGGCCGATCGTGAACGATTGTCCATACCGACCCATCCTTTTCGATCCTGACTGCCATCGCGAGCCTCCCGTATACCGTTCATTAAATTTAACATCGTTAGAAATTCTAACACCGTTAAATAAACCGTCAAGTGTGCTATTGAAACCGGATGGCGAAAGAACGGATGACGGGCCGCAGGAAGGCCGTGAGCGACCACAAGCGCGAGCTGATCCTCGATGCCGCCCGCAAGGTATTCGAAGCCGACGGGCTGGAGGGGGCGTCGCTGCGGGCGATAGCCGGCGCAGCGGGCTACACCCCGGCCGCGCTCTATTTCCATTTCGAGTCCAAGGAAGCGATCTACGCGGAGGTTTTGAGAGACTCGCTCGCCGATCTCGAACAGGCCGTCAATCGTTCAGTCGCTCGCACCAAGACACCCGTCGATCGGCTTCGGGCTGCGGCGATGGCATTCTTCCGCTACTACTCCGACAATCCGAGAGACCTTGATCTCGGTTTCTACCTGTTTCGTGGTGGCATGAAACCGCACGGCCTCGGCAAAGAGCGCGACGACATGCTCAATGCCGCGCTGGAATCCGCGCTGCGGCCAATCGCCGAGGCCGCGCTGGCGCTGGGCGCCCGCCGCGAGGAGGCGCGAGCGTCGATGGCGGATATTTTCGCGCACGCGGCAGGGCTGCTGTTGTTGGCCCATACCGGCCGCATTCGCATGTTCGGGGCTTCGGCCCTCAATCTGATGGAACGCTTTGTCGAGGGCGCAATCCTGACGCTGACCGCGAAGCAACGGGGGTGAGAACCCTGGGCTACGACTATCCGGCGCGCTCAACCATGTGGGGACTCGCATCCATCGGCCGATGGCATACAATGTCGGTATGACGCATCTCGCCAAAGACCGGATATTTTGATGACAAGCCAGCCCGCCCGCGCCGCAGCGCCGCAACCGCCGATCCTGCTGCAGGAAAACGTCGGCAGCATCCGCCTGCTCACCCTGAACCGGCCGGCGGCGCGCAACAGCCTGTCGGAGGGCCTGATCGCCGAGCTGCATGGCGCGCTGAAAGAAATCCATGACGACAACAGCGTCCGCGCCGTCGTCATCGCGGCCAATGGTCCGGCCTTCTCCGCGGGCCACGACATGAAGGAACTGACCGCGCGCCGCAGCGATGCCGATCGCGGCCGCGCCTATTTCGCGCAGATCATGGACGCCTGCAGCGCGATGATGCAGGCGGTCGTGCATTTGCCGAAGCCCGTGGTCGCCGCCGTGCAGGGCATCGCCACCGCCGCCGGCTGCCAGCTGGTGGCAAGTTGCGATCTCGCGGTCGCCTCCGAGGCTGCAGGCTTCGCTACCCCCGGCGTCGATATCGGGCTGTTCTGTTCGACGCCGATGGTGGCGCTGTCGCGCAACATTCCGCGCAAGCAGGCGATGGAGATGCTGCTCACGGGGGAACCGATTTCGGCGGCAACGGCAAAGAATATCGGCCTCGTCAACCGCGTCGTCGCCGCCGGCACCGAGCGCGATGCGGCGATCGCGCTGGCACAGAAGGTCGCGCTCAAATCCGCCTACACCGTCAAGCTCGGTAAGGAGGCGTTCTATCGCCAGGCCGAAATGAGCCTCGCCGACGCCTATCGCTATACCGCGGAAGTGATGACCGAGAACATGATGGCGCGCGACGCCGAGGAAGGCATCGGCGCCTTCATCGAGAAGCGCGAGCCGAAATGGCAGGATAAGTGACCCGTCATTGCGAGCGCAGCGAAGCAATCCATAGCGCGGCATAACGGACAGATGGATTGCTTCGCTGCGCTCGCAATGACGCAAGAGGATAGAATGAACCACGACAATTACAACGACGATTACATCCGCAGCATCCTCAACGGCGTGAAGTCGATCGCGATGGTCGGCGCCTCGCCGGCCAATGTGCGACCGAGCTATTTCGCCTTCAAATACCTCGCGCAGCGCGGCTACGACATGATTCCGGTCAATCCCGGCCATGTCGGCAAAAGCCTGCTCGGAAAACCCTTCGTCGCCTCGCTGTCGGACATCGGCCGCCCCATCGACATGATCGACATCTTTCGCAATTCCAGCCACATCATGCCGGTCGTCGACGAAGCTCTTGCATTGTCGTCACCACCGAAAGTGATCTGGATGCAGCTCGGCGCGCGCGATGACGCGGCCGCCGAGAAGGCCGAAGCCGCCGGCCTCAAGGTCGTGATGAACCGATGCCCGAAGATCGAGTATGGGCGGTTGTCGTCGGAAATTTCATGGATGGGCGTCAATTCGCGCACGCTGAGTTCGAAGCGCGCGCCGATTCCGACGCAGGGCATGCGGCTGTCGCTGAACCGGACCAGCGTTGGCGGCGGTGCGACCGCGGCATCGGACCGTGCCGCGAAGAACAAGAACGAATTGACGTGACCTGAATGTGAAATAAACGTTTCGACAAGGTGGCGCGAAGAAGTACGCCCGTTTCTAATCCAATTTGTCATCCACCGAACTTGACGGCGCACGCGGCTGCGATCAGCATGCCGCGCATTTTTGAAACAAGCCAAAACAACAGGACGCATAGAATGACCGACCGTCTCCCGGGATTTTCGACCCTTGCTGTGCATGCCGGCGCGCAGCCCGATCCCACCACCGGCGCACGGGTGACGCCGATCTATCAAACCACGTCCTTTGTGTTCAACGACGCCGACCACGCCGCCTCGCTGTTCGGGCTGCAGGCGTTTGGCAACATCTATACCCGCATCGGCAATCCCACGACCGCCGTGCTGGAAGAGCGCATTGCGGCGCTGGAGGGCGGCACCGCGGCGCTGGCGGTCGCCTCGGGACACGCGGCGCAGGTCGTGGTGCTGCAGCAACTGCTGATGCCGGGCGACGAATTCATTGCGGCGCGAAAACTCTACGGCGGCTCGATCAACCAGTTCACCCATGCGTTCAAGAGCTTTGGCTGGAACGTGGCGTGGGCCGACCCCGACGATATCGCAAGCTTCGAGCGCGCGGTGACGCCGCGCACCAAGGCGATCTTCATCGAATCGATCGCCAACCCGGCCGGCAGCATCACCGATATCGAGGCGATCGCGGAAGTGGCCCGCAAGGCCGGCGTGCCGCTGATCGTCGACAACACGCTGGCGACGCCGTATCTGATCCGTCCGATCGATCACGGCGCCGATATCGTCGTGCACTCGCTGACCAAATTTCTCGGCGGCCACGGCAATTCGCTCGGCGGCATCATCGTCGACGGCGGCACCTTCGACTGGTCGAAGGACAACAAATATCCGATGCTCAACGAGCCGCGGCCGGAATATCACGGCATCCGGATCCAGGAGACGTTTGGCAATTTCGCCTTCGCGATCGCCTGCCGCGTGCTCGGATTGCGCGACTTAGGTCCAGCGATTTCGCCGTTCAACGCCTTCATGATTCTGACCGGCATCGAGACGCTGCCGCTGCGCATGCAGAAGCATTGCGAGAATGCCAAGGCGATCGCGGAATTTTTGGCCGGCCATTCCGCGGTGGCCTCGGTGAACTATGCCGGCCTCGCCAGCGACAAGTACAACAAGCTCGCGCGCAAATACGCGCCGAAGGGCGCAGGCGCCGTATTCACCTTCAGCCTGCGGGGCGGCTACGACGCCGGCGTCAACCTGGTGTCGAACCTGAAACTGTTCTCGCATCTGGCCAATGTCGGCGACACCCGCTCGCTGGTGATTCACCCGGCCTCGACCACCCACAGCCAGCTCGACGACGCGGCCAAGGTGAAATCCGGCGCCGCACCCGACGTCGTGCGCCTGTCGATCGGCATCGAGGACAAGGAAGACCTGATCGCGGATCTGGAGCAGGCGCTGAGCGCGTAAGACCGCTCGTCGTTGCAGGGCATTAGTGCTGCCCCACAAAGACTGTCATCCCCGCCAAGGCGGGGATCCAGTACGCTGCGGCCTATCGGTTCAATCGCTGACGCCTCTGGAATACTGGATCCCCCGCCTTCGCGGGGGATGACGAGCGAGGGTGAGGTTGGTCACCGCCCCACTAACCACCTAAAATCACACCCCTCTCGTTAATGCGCATTCCGGCATAAAGTGGCGCTGAGCCGCCCTTGATGATTCGGAGACGACGATGCTGCGCTGGATGACGCCATTCCTGGCCGCGATGTTCGCGGCTGGAACCGTTGCGGCTCAGGATTCCGGTGCCGCCAAGCCGGCCGACGCCCCCGCAGCGGCGACCACGGCCGACAGTCCTGCAGCCAAGTCCGCCGAACCTCCGGCAACCGCCAAGCCGGAAGCGCCCCCGGCCGCCACGGCACCCGCTCCCAGCCCGGCCGCAGCAAAGCGGATCGAGAGGCAAGCCGCCGCCCGGCGCGCGACGGTTCGCGCCGCCGGCCAATTGCCGCCGGGCCTGCCCCGCACGCACTACAAATACCGCACCACCGTTGCCCCCGGCGCCGCGCCGCTTTACGTGCGCCGCGGCCGCACGGTGGTGGTCGAAGAAGAAAGCCTCGATCTGCCGCTGATATCGGGCGGCATCAAACCCTATGCGCCGCGCATCTTCGGCGCGCCGCTGCTGCCGGGCTCTTCCACGCTGCCCGGCTATTACGGCACCAGCCATTCCTACAGCTATGACGGGCCCTATTACGGCAGTCCGTCGTACTGGAACCGGCTGCCATATGCTTGCGGCGTCTACGGCTATTGCTAAACACACACTGACCAAACAACGGAGACGGAAAACCGACGTGGCAGGGGCACCGCGGAAAGCAAGCAGAACGGGCGCTGCCAATGCGACCACGGCGGATCTCGTCGCCGTTCTCGTCGCCGTGACCGACGGCGAGCCCAAGATCATGACCATCGCCAACGACGGCGCGCTGCCGAGCGGCCCGTTCGAATTTGCGCACCGCTCGCTGCAGACGGGATTGCGGGCATGGGTCGAGGCGCAGACCGGCCATCCGCTCGGCTATGTCGAACAGCTCTACACCTTTGCGGATCGCGGGCGCGGCGGAGACGCCAAGTTGCCACATTCGATCTCGATCAGCTATCTCGGCCTCACCCGCGAAGACCAGGTCGGGGCGGGCTTTGAGGCGCATTGGTCCGGCTGGTACGACTACTTCCCCTGGGAGGATCAACGGGCCGGTCTCCCCGCGGCGCTGGCGAAGACATTGGCGTCGCGGCTGCGGGCGTGGTCGAAATCCGCAGCTACTGCCGGCCTGCAGCGCGAACGCTGGCAGCGCGTCGCCATTACGTTCGGCCTCGACGAGCGCGAATGGAATGAGGAACTGGTCCTGCAGCGCTACGAACTGCTCTACGAGGCCGGCTTGATTCCGGAAGCGGTGCGTGACGGGGCAGGTGCCACTGCCGTCATTCCCGGCCGGCCGATGAGTGGAGATCACCGCCGCATTCTCGCCACCGGCATCGCGAGGTTGCGCGCCAAGATCAAATACCGTCCGGTGGTATTCGAACTGATGCCGGCGGAATTCACCCTGCTGCAACTGCAACGCAGTGTTGAGGCGCTTGCAGGCCGGCTGGTCCACAAGCAGAACTTTCGCCGCCTGATCGAGCAGCAGCAACTCGTTGAGGAAACTGGCGCAATCGCCGCTGACACCGTCGGCCGCCCCGCCAAGCTGTTCCGGTTCCGCCATGGCGTGCTGGCGGAACGGGCGATCGCTGGAACCAAGCTCCCGCTTTCCCGCACTTGACATCCATTATACTCAGGATAAGTATAAGCCAATATATACTCAAGGAGAGTATAAATGGCGAACCTCAGCTCCACTGCACGCGCACGTTCCGCAGAGCTTTACGATCGGGTCAAACGGGTCATCCCGCCGCCCGAATGGGCCACCTTCGCCGAGGACGTCGACGCCATCCTCGAACTCAAGCGAAGCCGCAACGCCGTCGTCCTCGCGCACAACTACCAGACGCCTGAAATTTTCCACGGCGTCGCCGATATCGTCGGCGACAGCCTGCTGCTGGCGCGCGAAGCCACCAAGGTCGATGCCGACATCATCGTGCTGGCCGGCGTCCACTTCATGGCCGAGACGGCCAAGCTGTTGAACCCGGAAAAGACCGTGCTGATCCCGGATCTCGCGGCGGGCTGTTCGCTGGCCGACTCCATCACCGCGCAGGACGTGCGGCTGATGCGGCAGCGTTATCCCGGCGTCCCCGTCGTCACCTATGTCAACACCTCGTCGGCGGTGAAAGCTGAATCCGATATCTGCTGCACCTCGGGTAATGCGCTCAAGGTCGTGGAGTCGCTCGGTGTCGAGCGCGTGATCATGCTGCCCGATGAATATCTCGCGCAGAACATCGCCGCGCAGACCAACGTCAAGATCATCGCATGGAAGGGCCATTGCGAGGTGCACGAGCTGTTCACGGCGTCGGACGTCCGGCAACTGCGCGAAAATCACCCCGACGTGACCATCCTGGCGCATCCGGAGTGCCCGCCCGAAGTAGTCGCGGAAGCCGATTTCTCCGGCTCCACGGCAGCGATGTCGGACTTCGTCGGCAAGCAGCGACCGCCCCGGGTCGTGCTACTGACGGAATGCTCGATGAGCGACAACGTTTCGGTGCTCCACCCCGACGTGGAGTTCATCCGGCCCTGCAATCTGTGCCCGCACATGAAGCGGATCACGCTGAAGAACATCCGCCATGCGCTGGAAACCGGCCGGCACGAGGTGACGATCGATCCCGCGATCGCGGGCCCGGCCCGGCGCGCGGTGGAAAGGATGCTGGCGATATGAGCACGGAGATTTCAGCGCTCAACAACCGTCCCGTCATCATCGGCGGCGGCGCCGCCGGATTGATGACGGCGCTGCAGATGGCGCCGGAGCCGGTGCTGCTGCTGTCGAAGGCGCCGCTTGGTGCGGAAGCGTCGAGCCTGTGGGCGCAGGGCGGGCTTGCCGCGGCGATGGGCGGGGACGACGCCCCTGCCCTGCACCTGGCCGACACGCTCGCCGCAGGCGCGGGCCTTTGCGATGAAGCCGTTGCGAGCCGGATCGTCCACGCGGCTCCCGCGGCGGTCGAGCATCTTGCCAGACTTGGCGTCGCTTTCGACCGCCGGCCGGATGGCGGCTGGCGGCTCGGCCTGGAAGCCGCGCACGGCCGCAACCGGATCGTGCACGCCACCGGCGACGGCACCGGTCGGGAAATCATGCGCGCCCTGATCGCAGCGGTGCGCCGCTGCCCGACCATCACGCTGCTGGAAGGCGTCGAGGCACGCAGCCTGATCGTCGAGGACAATGCCATCAAGGGCGTACTCGCGGTGAATGCGCAGGGTCCGCTGGTGATCGATACCGGCCGCGTCGTGATCGCGACCGGCGGGATCGGCGGCCTGTTTTTGGACAGCACCAATCCTGCCGGCTGCTTCGGCCAGGGGCTTGCCTTGGCTGCACGCGCGGGCGCAAAACTTTCCGATCTCGAGTTCATCCAGTTTCACCCGACCGCCTTCGACGGGCCGTCGCGCCCGATGCCGCTGGTGACCGAAGCCGTGCGCGGCGACGGCGCCATCCTGATCGACGACACCGGGCAGCGCTTCATGGCGGACCAGCCCGGCGCCGAGCTTGCGCCCCGCGATATCGTCGCGCGCGCCGTCTGGCGTCGCCGTGCCGAAGGCCATCGCGTCTTCCTCGATGCGCGGAAACATCCGGGAGCGGAATTTGCAAAACGCTATCCTGTCATTTCCGCCTTCTGCAAAATGGCCGGGATCGATCCCGCCACCGATCCGATTCCGGTGAGGCCGGCGGTGCACTACCACATGGGCGGGATAGCCGTGGATATCGAGGGACGCAGCACCGTGAATGGCCTGTGGGCCTGCGGCGAAGTCAGCCGCACCGGGCTGCACGGCGCCAACCGGCTCGCCAGCAATTCGCTGATGGAAGCCATCGTCTGCGCACAATGGGTCGCGGAAAGCGTCCAGGGCGCGAGCCGCGGCGCGCTGAAAACACGCACGGCCAATGCACCTCCCCCCGCATCCGACCCTTCCGCCGTGCGGCCGATCCTGTCGCAAGGCCTCGGCGTGCTCCGCGAGCGCCACGGTATCGAACGCGCGATCCGCGGCCTCTATCCGCTCGCCAGCGGCCACAGCGCCGCAGCCGATCCCGCGCTGGTTGGATTAATGATCGCAGTTACAGCGTACCGGCGCGAGGAAAGCCGCGGCGGACATTATCGGACTGACTTCCCCGACGCTCTACGCACCGCCCTGCCATCATCCATCTCGCTTGCGGACGCGCTCGACACCGCCCGCGACATCGCTGAATCCGGATCTCTGTCTGTTAGGAGTGCCCAGCCGTGACGCTTACGCCGCTTCTGCCTCTCATGTACGAGCCGTTGGTTCGAACCGCCCTGCTCGAAGACCTCGGCCGCGCCGGCGACATCACGGCCGATGCGATCGTGCCGGCCGACAGAAACGCCTCGCTGGTGCTGCGCGCGCGCCAGCCCGGCGTGGTGGCCGGCTTAGACATCGCGCGCTGTGCATTTCAGCTCGTCAGTCCCGCCATTCGGCTTACCGCCGAGCGGCCCGACGGCACCGTGGTGGCGCCGGGCGATGTGATCGCGGCGATCGAAGGGCCGGCGCGCGGGCTGTTGACCGGCGAACGGACGGCGCTGAACTTCCTCTGCCATCTCAGCGGCGTCGCCACCGCGACGGCCTCGCTGGTCTCGGCGGCGCAAGGCACCAAGGCGCGCATCGTCTGTACCCGCAAGACCACGCCCGGATTGCGCACGCTCGAAAAATATGCGGTCCGCGCCGGCGGCGGCAGTAATCACCGTTTTGGCCTCGACGACGCCGTCCTGATCAAGGACAACCACGTTGCGCTAGCCGGCGACGTCAGAACCGCGATCGAGCGTGCAAAGGCGCATGCCGGCCACCTCGTCAAGATCGAGGTCGAGGTCGATACGCTGCCGCAGCTCGAACAGGCCCTTGCGATCGGCGTCGATGCCGTGCTGCTCGACAACATGACGGTTGAGCAACTGCGGCAGGCAGTGGCGATGATCGGCGGCCGGGCGATCGCGGAAGCCTCCGGCCGCATCACGGCAGAGACCGCCAAGGCGATCGCCTCGACCGGTGTTGACCTGATTTCGGCCGGCTGCCTGACGCACAGTTCCGCCGCGCTCGATATCGGGCTGGATTATCTCGGACTCAATCGGCAGGCAGCGTAGCGCGGCAAGCTACTCGGCCGCGCGCATCGCCTTGTCCTCGCGCATCAGGCGGTTGTTGCGCTGGAACACCGAATAGGTCGCCAGCGCAAACAGGATCACCAAGCCCTGGATCGACAGCGCTTCCATGGACGGATTGAGGCCGATCGCGGTCAGGAACGCCGAGCCCTTGACCTCGGTGACGGTGATGATCGCCTGTTCCTGGAACTCCTGCACGGCCTCGCCGATGAACTTGATTGCCATGGCAAACAGGAACGCCGAGGTGATGATGAACAACGGCCGCAGCGGCAGCTTCCGCGCAATCAGGTTGATGAAATAGAACAGCACGGCAAGACCCGCGGTGGCAGCCGCCAGGCCGGCGAACAGGCCGGCGCTCCAGCCGCCTTCGGCCGTCGCCAGCGCGTTGATGAACAGCACGGTTTCGGCGCCCTCACGGAACACCGCCAGAAACGCCAGCGCGCCGACCGCCCACACCGTATCCTGCGACAGAGCGGTATCGGCCTTGTGCGCGAGATATCCCTGCCAGCCGCGCGGATCCTGCTTCACCATCAGCCAGCCGCTGACATAGAGCATCAGCGCGGCGGCGACGAGGATGATGACACCTTCAAGAACATCGCTGTGCTCGCCCGAATTGAGCACCGCAAACAGCCAGGCGGCGATAATGCTGGCGCCGACGGCCGCGAGTGCGCCGCCATACAGCGCCTGAATGCGGTGACCGGCGCCGGCCTTGGTCAGATAGCCCGCCAGCGCTGCGATCACGAGCATGGCTTCGAGCCCCTCGCGGAGCAGGATGACGGCGGCCTGGATGAATGCTGAGGACATGAAACGAACCTATTTTCGTTTCGTTTTATCGCCCAAACCATCCAAGTAAAGCGGCGCGGCCCGCACAAACGCGTCAATAACGTCGTACAGCAAGAAACCTCCGCAAATCGGGCACTTCCCGGAATGCCGGCAGATTAGAATTGCTCAATTTCAGCCGGGCTGCCCGATCGGCAGAACCAGCTTCTGCCGGTCGTGCGCGACGCGGCGTGCTGCCAGCCGCTCGGTGTGCGAGACCGCCAGCGTCAGCACCACGATTGCAGTAGCCTGATGCGCCAGCGCCAGATCGATGGGCACCTGATGCAGCAGCGTGAGGATACCGAGCACAGCCTGCAGCATGATCGCCGCGACCAGCGACCACGCACCGCCGATGACGGCCGCGCCACCCCGCGACCGCATGGCGTCGATGGCGTGAAGCACCGCCAGAACCAGGAGCGCATAGGCGGTCATCCGGTGCTCGAACTGCACGGTGAGCGTATTGTCGAACAGATTGCGCCACCACGGCTCCTCGAACCACAGCCGCGCCGCCGACGGAATGAAGGCGCCGTCGATCTCGGGCCAGGTGTTGTACACCCTGCCCGCGCGCAGCCCCGCGACCAGCGCGCCGAAATAAAGCTGGACGAAAGTCAGGGCGAGCAAGGCCACGGCGGAGAGCTTCAGCCGCCGGGGGACCACGGGCTGCGGACGCGCGCCCATCCGCCGTAGCGTCCAGACGATCGAGGCAAAAATGATCAGCGCCAGCACCAGATGCGTTGCCAGCCGATACTGGGACACCTCGGTCCGCTGGGTGAGGCCCGATGCAACCATCCACCAGCCGACCGCGCCCTGCAGCGCACCGAGGGCAAAAATCATCCACAACCGCCGTTTCAGCTCACGGCTCATCGCGCCGCGCCACAGGAAGTACAGGAACGGCAGCAAATAGACCGCGCCGATCACGCGCCCGAGCAGGCGGTGGCTCCATTCCCACCAGAAGATGGCCTTGAACTCAGCAAGACTCATGCCCGCGTTGAGCTCGCGGTATTGCGGGATCGCCTTGTAGCCCTCGAACGCCTGCGCCCATTGCGCCTCATTGAGCGGCGGCAGCGTGCCGGTAACCGGCTTCCATTCCACGATCGACAATCCGGATTCCGTCAGCCGCGTGGCGCCGCCGACCAGCACCATGACCGCGATCAGCGCAGCGACCGCGATCAGCCACCACCGGACGGCGCCGGGATGCGGGGCCTCTTGTACGGAACTACCGGTCATAAAACCCGTCTTGTAAGCTGGTCTTGGCTTGCCTTAAGGCGCGCTTGATTGAATTGGCGCGCCCCTTATAGTCCGCCCCTTCCCGCGCGCAACCCGCCAAGAACCCAACAAAGAGCCTCACATAACCGCCATGACGATACGCACCCGCAAATTCTTCGGAACCATCGCCCTGCTGGTGCTGGTCGTGGTGTGGTCGCTGCTGGGAATGACCATCGCCCAGACACCGTGGCTGGCCAACTCCGGCCTGCTGCAGGCGATCTTCTATGTCGTGGCCGGGCTCGGATGGGTGCTGCCGGCGATGCCGATCATCAGCTGGATGTCGCGGCCGGACCGCGCCGCCTAGATTAGAGCGTTTACGCATAGAACGAGAGACGTCCGCTTTGAGCGGCTAAGGCAGACATGCGCTCGTCGCTCCGAAATTTCGCCTCGTAATCCCATAACCGCCGTCGCATTCGCCCTAACCGCTACAACGCGAGCTTTTCTGAAGGCACCAATTGTTTAACTAGCTGAATTAGCAATTAACAACCTTGAGTTACTGTCGGTCGTCTCTGTGGAGTTTTGAGAATGCCGGTCCTCGGGTGGGCTTTTGTTGCTGTATTCGTCGCCATTGCTACGCCGGGGGTCGGCGAGATTGCGGCCGTGCTCGCGTTGTTCCTGCTGGGCCTTCCGGCGAGTGCAGTCTTCTTGCCGATCAATTTGGGCGTATCGGCAATGGGCTTTGATGGCCGGACTACGCAGACAGTGAGTCTTGCAGTGGCTGTCGCCCTGGCAGTCGTCATCGCAGGCGTTCTGCTTTTCCTGCTCAATCGACTTGAAATGTCAGATCATAGACGAGACGCACTTGCCAACGCTTTGGTTTTTGTCATCGGCGTTCCAGTTTGTATGGGAGCCGCGTACTATCGGGCCAGAGGCATGTTTTAGTTATTCCAAGCTGCTGTTCATTGTCGTTTCCAACGGGTCGCCCCAATCGAGACCTACCGAAAGCAGTTCGGGATCGCCGCTTCCGAGGACATTTTGGACATCGCCACGCCGATAGGCGTTGCGGAATTATGAACTCACGCCCTAAACCCAGTTATCCCTGCTCGGCCTGACCTGCGGAAACATGATGCCGGACAGCATCACGCGCATCATGCGCAGCGAACCCTGCCGCCCATCCCAGGCGATCCGCGGCAGCGCGTGCAGATTGGTATATCCTCTGGCCTCGACGACGCCCGGGATCGTCGATACCGCACTGGCGAAGCCTGCCTCCTGCCCCATCACGACATGCTCGCGGCGCCAGGATTTTGGGTCGCCGAACGGATAGGCGAAATGGCTGACGGGACGGCGCAAGGCCGTCTCCACGACGGCCTTGCCCATGGTCATTTCACGTTGCGCATCGGCCGCTTTCAGATTGGACAGCGCGGGATAGTTCACCGTGGCGCTGCCGATCGTCGCAAGCGGATCGGCCGCGAGTTTCGCCAGATCGTCCCAATCCATCGACGCGTTGCGCGACAGCGCCGCGAGATCGACGGAGTAGCGCGTGCAGAGGTCGTGGACCGCAAACGAAAGATCTAGCGGCGGCAACGTCCGCATCCAGCTCGCCAGAAATTCGAACGTGTCATGTTTCTCCGGCACGCTGCCAGTCGCGAAACGGCGTTCCTTGCGGTCGATCATCAGGCTGATGCGATCCTCGCGCCTGATCATTTCTTCCAGCACGAGCCACCAGGCTTCGCCGATCCCGTCCGGAAACGCAGTCGGCAGGTAGATGGTGAAGGGCACGCCGTGCTTCGACAGCACCGGATAGGCCTGCGTAATGACATCCTTGCAGCCGCCGTCGAAAGTCAGGCAGGCAAAGCGGTTGGCCTTTGGCAGCGTCACCGCCCGCCGGCACACTTCGTCCATCGTGACCAGATCGAAGTTCCAGCGCTTGAGCGCACGAATCGTCCGGTCGAGAAATTGCGGCGTGATTTCGCGCCACTGGTTCGGCTGAAACGGGCGGGAATCGCGCGGACGCACGCGCTCGAATCGCAGAATGACGCCGGCGCCGCCGGTCTGCCGCTGCTTCAGCCGGAAGTAGCCGCTGAAATAGGCGAGCTCCATCCCGGCACGCCGCAAAATTCCGATATCCGACGTCAACGTCCCGCCCTTAACCAGTCGCGCTGCCCCCCGCCGCGGCCGGATTGTATTACCCTTTGTTGACATTTCCCTGCGAAGGTCGGCCCAAGCCGAAAATTGTAAACAATTTCATATAGCACGGGCTTTGCGATGACCATGGCTGCCGCGATTGAAGACCGGACGGCGGATGCAAGTGGATGGTCGAAGGAGAGCCGCGTCGCCGCCATCGACATCGTTCACGACCTCGCCGCTGCGGAAACCATCTGGCGCAAGCTGGAAGACGCACAGGCCTCCTTCACGCCATATCAACGGTTCGACTTCCTCAGCCCGTGGCAGCGGCAGGTCGGCGAGCGCGAGGGCCTCGCCCCCTTTATCGTGATCGCGTACGATTCGGAGCGCCGTCCGCTGTTGCTGCTTCCGCTCGCGCTCAGGCAGGCCTACGGCGCCCGTTGCGCCAGCTTCATGGGCGGCAAGCATTCCACCTTCAACATGGCGCTGTTCGACCGCGATTTCGCCGCCAGCGCAACGCAGGCCGATCTCGAAGGCCTGATATTAGCGATCTCACAGCGGTCCGAAGCCGACGTCCTCACCCTGCATCAGCAAACACTTCGCTGGCGCGATCTGCCCAACCCGCTTGCCCTGCTGCCGCATCAGCCCTCCGCCAATGATTGCCCGGTATTGGTGATGGAGTCCGGCGCGGCGCCTGCGGCGCTGGTCAGCAATTCGTTCCGGCGCCGCCTCAAAGGCAAGGAGCGCAAGCTGCAGTCCCTGCCCGGCTATCGCAGTCACGTCGCGTCGTCGGAAGCCGACATCGCGCGGCTGCTCGATTGGTTCTTCCGCATCAAACCGCTGCGGATGGCCGAGCAGAAGCTGCCCAATGTGTTCGCCGATCCCGGCATCGAGGAGTTTGTCCGCGGCGCTTGTACCGCACCGCTCTCGGGCGGCAAGCACGCCATCGATATTCACGCGCTGGAATGCGACGAGGAAGTGATCGCGATCTTCGCCGGCGTCGCCGACGGCCATCGCTTCTCGATGATGTTCAATACCTACACGATGTCGGCTAATTCGAAATACAGCCCCGGCCTGATCCTGATGCGTGACATCATCGATCACTATGCCGGACAAGGTTACCGCGCCCTCGACCTCGGGATCGGATCGGACGATTACAAGCGGCTGTTCTGCAAGGACGACGAGCCGATCTTCGACAGCTTCATCCCGCTCAGCCAGCGCGGCAAGCTTGCCGCCAGCGTCATGTCCGGGCTCAACCGCACCAAGCGGATGGTGAAGCACAATCCGGCATTGCTGGATATGGCGCAGAAGCTGCGCAACGCGTTCAGCTAAGCGAAACGGCCGGCGCACAACTCATGACTTGCGGACCTGCGGCCCGCTTGCCATGGACTTCGCGAACTCGCGAACGTATTCGATAAAGATCCTGGCAGCCGGACTCAGCGTGCGGTTCTTCAGCGTTACGATTGCAACCGATACCGCCGATGTTCGTGGAAGCTTGACCGGAAGCACCTTCAATGACAGGTCGCGCCCGCCGAACTGCGCGACCGAACTTGGCAGCAGGGTGACAAAGCGCCCTGTCGCGGCCAGCCTGCTGCAGAGGTGAAGCGACAGCGTCATGAGAGGCGTGCGAGGCATGTTCAATCCGCTTTCGCGAAACAGATCGGCGGTGGCCAGACCTGGAAAAGTATCCGGCGGAGGCAAAATCCAGGCGTCATTGGCAAGATCAGCCAGGCTTAGTTTGGAAGACCGCGCCCATTTGCTTTTCGTGCCAGCAACGACCACCCGTGGATCGTTCAACACTGATTCCACGACCAGATCTTCCTCGGCGAACGAAGTCGGAATCCACCCCAACAACAGATCGACACTCCGTTCACGCAATTCCCGGTAATGCGTGGTGCTGAGCACGGTCTGCACCACATCCAGGCGAATACCTGGATGATGTCGCGTGAACCGGTCGATCACGGCCGGAAGCAGGCCAGCCGCAACGCTCTCGGAACACCCGATCCGGAGCTGTCCAATGGTCGGATCCACCAGAAACTCTAGCTCTTGCAGGCCCTGCGTCAATTCATCGAAAATTGCCACGGCCCGCTTGATCAGCACACGGCCGTACGGCGTGGGCTCGATGCCGTTGCGGCTGCGGTCCAGCAGTTGAAGGCCGAGCGCATGCTCCATATCGGCGATCGCCCGCGAAACGGCCGGTTGTGAAATTGCAAGCTCGGCCGCGGCCTTCGCCATACTGCCACGCAGCGCAACCACAAGCAGGATATGCAGATCACGCAGTTTCAGGCGGCGGCGTGCTCGCTCGATGTGTTGCATGGTGTGACCTATCAAAACAGTTATGAAACCCTCACATAGTAGTATTGGACGGGTATGCTCGCTTTCAAGCATCCTCGCCCAGGCTGCGTCTAATCGTTGCAGCCGCGGGGGCATTCCATGATCACGCGTCGCCATTTGTTGACGGGAGCAGCGGCCAGCGTCGTGTTTCCCGCAGTTGGTCTCCCACCGCAGGCCGCCGCACAATCGCGCTTGACGACCGCGCATATATTGACGGGGTACACGCCCGGACTGCCCGACGCGGTGGCAAGGCTGATTGCCGACCAGATGAAGGATTATGCGGCGTCGATTGTCATCGAAACCCGGCCCGGTGCGAGTGGCCGTGTCGCGGTGGAGGCGGTGAAAGCTGGCGAGGCCGACGGATCGATCATCCTGTTCGCGCCGCTCGGCTTCATCACGCTCTTTCCGCATGTCTACAAGACGCTCCGATACGAGCCGCGGGATTTTACTCCGGTGTCGACCGCCGTCTCATTCGCGACATCGCTGATTGTAGGGCCGAAGGTGCCAAGCGAGGCAAGGACGCTTGCGGACTTCGTCGAATGGTGCCGTGGCAACCCCAGGCACGCCACCTATGGCACGCCCGGTGTTGGGACCTCGCTGCATTTCATAGGCGCAATGCTGGGGCGCACCGCAGGCTTCGAATATCTTCACGTCCCCTATCAAGGCAGGGGCGCAATTCAGGACCTCTTGAAAGGCGAGATCGCATCGGCCATCTTGCCGATCGGCAGCTCGGTGGCCCTTGTTCAATCCGGAGAGCTACGCGCGCTGGCGACCACCGGTCCGCGCCGCAGCCCACTCCTTCCCGATGTACCTACAATGGCGGAGGCCGGCTATCCCGCGCTTGAGGATCTTACCTGGTATGGCTTTTTCGTACCGGCGAAGACTCCACCGGATAGAGTTGAAAGGCTGAATAGCGCCATTCAACGTGCTCTGCGCACCGAAGAGGTGAAATCCGGCATAGCGAAACTGAGCGTCGAGATTGACGCAATCGCCACGGACGAATTTGCTCGCCTTCTTGCATCTGAATCCCGGCGATGGAAAGCCATCGTGCAAACGACGGCATTCACCCCGACTGATTGAAAGCGTCGGCTCCCGAGAACGAGATACCGCTTAGGCCGCAAACACACGCTGATCCGGCTCGACTACATCGGACGGCTGGCACGGCTCGCTCAGCATCGTCACCTCAGAGAAGCCAACTGCCCTGAGTTGGTCGCACATCAGCGCGCGCGCGTCCTGCGTCATCGACTCGTCCGGCACCACGACGGCCTGCGCCTGTGACGTCAGCAATTCGGCCGGCAGATCGGAGGCCGCGCCGGCATCCAGCAGCACATGATCGTAGACCCGCAGCAACGCGTCGATCGCGAGCGTCAACCGCGGCGACTGAAGCTGCGCGCGGTCGAAGCCCGGACGTCCAGCGCTGACGAGATGAACGCGCGACAGCCGGTCCCTGGTGATGATTTGCGCAAACGACGCCTCGCCCTGCATCAGTTCGGCAAGCCCGGGCGCAACCGGATCGGCTGACGCCGCCGTCATTGTCGGCGAGGATGCCACGAGATCGACGACCACGATTTTTGCCTGCTGCGCCATCAGCCGCGCCAGTGTCAGCGCGGTCAGCGTGATGCTGTCGTTCGATGCCGTGCCGAGCACGGTCACCTTGCGCGCCGCGGCGTCAGCGCCAACCAGCATATCCGCCACCTGCTCGACTTCACTGGTTTCCAGCACGGAATCCATCCGAGGGGCATCTATCGCGGGCTCAATAAGCTCGAGATCAGGAATGTCGACTGGCTCGACGGTTGAGGCAGCGGGAAGTTCGGGCGCGATCGCCGGCGCTCGCACTGGCTTCGGCGGAGCAGTCAGGACGATTTCGGGTGCAATTTCGCGCTCAATGTCCGCCGAAACCGCACCGGGTCTCCGCGGCGCGGTCATGCGCAAGAGTTCGCCGGTCGCGATGGCGCCCGAAGTAAGCAGCAAGGTCGCCAGCGTCGCGATTAGCACGATCGGCAGCTTCTTCGGGTAGGCCGGGGTATTGGAAACGGAGGCGCGCGAGATGATGCGGCCATCGGCCGGCGCCGCCTCGATGCTCTCGCGGGCGCTCGCCTCGCGGTATTTCGCCAGATAGGATTCGAGCAGATCGCGTTGCGCCTTCGCTTCACGCTCGAGTGCGCGGAGCTGCACATCCTGGCCGTTGTTGGAGGAAGCCTGCTTCTTCAACTGGTCGAGGCTTGCCGCCAGGCCGTCGACCCGGCCGACGGCGAGGCGCGCGTCATTCTCGAGCGAGCGGGAGATCTTGCTCGCCTCCTCGCGCAACTGGCGATCAATATCGGCAAGCTGCGCCTTCAGCTCCTTGATGCGGGGATGGCCACCGAGCAGCGTCGACGACTGCTCGGCCAGCTGCGCGCGCAGGGTCACCCGCTGTTCGGACAACCGGCGGACCAGTTCCGAGTTGAGGACTTCGGACGCCTCGATCGGCTTGCCGCTCTGAAGCATATCCTTGATCAGCCGCGCCTTGGATTCGGCATCCGATTTCAGCGCGCGGGCATTGTTCAACTGCGTGTTGATTTCGCCCATCTGCTGGTTGGAGAGCGTGGTGTTGTTGGTACCGACAAACAGGCTCGACCTGGAGCGGAAATCCTCGACGCGGGACTCGTCTTCGGCCACCTTCTTGCGCAGTCTTTCGATTTCACCCGACAGCCACTGGCCCGCCGATTTTGCCTGTTGCTGCCGCGCATCCTGCTGCAGCACCAGATAGCCTTCCGCAATCGAGTTGGCGACGCGCGCGGCAAGCTCGGGATCGCGCGACTGGAATTCAATGACGATGACGCGGGACTTGTCGACGGCATAGGCCGTGAAGCGATCGTAATAGGCTTCCAGGACACGCTCTTCCGGCGTCAGCGAGAACGGGTCGCGGCCGATCCCGATCAGGGCCAGCAACGACTTCAGCGGCGAAAATCCCTGCAGCACCGGATCGAATTCGGGACGCTCGGCAAGCTTGTTCTTCTTGATGATCTCGCGGGCCAGGTCGCGCGACTGCACCAGTTGCACCTGACTGGTCACCGCTTCCGCATCGAACGCGCTGCGCTCCTCGTTGCGCTCGCCGGTCGGACGCAGGAACACGTTCTCGCGGCCGTCCACCAGGATGCGCGCTTCGGACTTGAACCGGGGGGTGATCATGTTGACCGCGGCGAGCGATGCCACCAGCGCCAGCAGCGTCGGAACGATGATCCAGCTTCGCTTGCGCATCAGCGCGTGGCCGAGCGCATGCAGATCGAGATCGCCGGATGCGGATGCGGATGCGGATGCGGATGCGGATGCGGATGCGGAGACGGGCTTCGTAGCGGCAGGCGCAGGCCTGGCCATCGCCCGCTGCACCACCGGCTTGTCGTTGCCTGCACGCCAGAACGCCAAACGCATCGCACACTCCCGCGGACGCAACTGCTGGTCCGCTCGAACCCGGCCGAGTACACTCCATTATGGTTGCCGCTGGGTTAATTCGCCCCATTACACCGGCCGCAAGGACAGGCTATTGGCATGCGGTCATTTTTGGTTAACCATCGAAGGCCTTAATCGGGCGGCAACTTTTTCAGGATTAGTAATGCGAGGCGTACCCGCTCCAATCCCATGTCCGGTTGCTGCGCTCGTGCTCGCCGGCGCGCACTGGTTCTGATCATGCCTCTCATTGACGGTGAGCCGCTTCGCATCCTGCACGCCACGCGCGCGCCTGTCGGCGGCATTTTCCGCCATATCCTCGATCTCGCCAACGGCCAGGCCGACCGCGGCCATCATGTCGGCATCATCGCCGACAGCCTCACCGGCGGTGAACGCGCCGAGCAGGCGCTGGCTGAAATCGCCCCACGCCTCAAGCTCGGTGTTCACCGCACCGCGATTCGCCGCGAGCCGCTGCCGAGTGATTTTTTGGTATGGGCCCGATTTCAGCGGATGATCCGCGAACTGAAGCCGGACGTGCTGCACGGCCACGGCGCCAAGGCCGGCACCTACATGCGTCTCAAGACCGCTTCCCGCGACAGGATCCGGGTCTACACGCCGCATGGCGGCTCGCTGCACTATCCGTTGTCCACGCTGAAGGGCAACGTCTACGCCCGTATCGAACGCGCGCTGATGAACCATACCGACCTGTTCCTGTTCGAAAGCGCATTTGCGCGCGACACCTATCAGCGCACCATCGGCACGCCGAAGGGGCTTGTGCGATGCGTGTTCAACGGCGTCACCGCCAGCGAGTTCGATCCAGTCGTGAAGGCCGAAGACGCCACCGACCTGATCTATGTCGGCGAGTTCCGGCAGATAAAGGGCGCGGACCTCCTGATCGACGCCGTGGCGAAGCTGCGCGCCGCCGGCCGTCCGGTGACGCTCACGCTGGCGGGCGACGGCGAGGAAAGCGCAAGCCTCAAGGCCCAGGTGGAACAGTTCGGCCTCGCCGAGGCCGTGCGGTTCATCGGCCATGTCAAGGCGCGCTATGGCTTCTCCAAAGGCTCGCTGCTGGTGGTTCCCTCCCGCGGCGATTCGATGCCCTATGTCGTTATCGAGGCGGCAGCGGCTGGCATTCCGATGATCGCCGCCAATATCGGCGGCATCCCCGAGATTTTCGGCAATCATGGCGATGCCTTGTTTGCGCCGAGCAATGCCGCCGCTATGGCCGACGCCATCGACGCCGCACTGAAAGACCCGACCGCAGCAAAGGAGCGGGCCAAATCGCTGCGCGAACGCATCTTCATGCATTTTTCGCAGAAGGCGATGGTCGAGGGCGTCTTTGCCGGCTACCGCGACGCGTTTGCCAATCGTTAACCGTACGTTACCAACGTAACCGTTTCTTCCGATTTGTCCCGTAAGCCGTTGGTGTGGGGAATTCCGCACCGGCAGGCACGTTCCTATGTGCATGCTCCAGAACGGACGTGGACCAGTGGAACCGATTAATGCACGCTCGATGCTTGATGCCGCGGCAACGTCCGCGATGACCGCGGCCGGCCGCCCGCCGGTCGAACGCCGCCGCAGGCTCAGCCCTGCCGCCATCGCCGTCAGCAACCAGAAAGTCAGCCGCGCCTATTCGCCGATCGTGATCGCAGGCGTTGTTCGCGCCATCGACTTCGTAGTCCTGAGCGCGATCGGCATCGCGCTCTATTTCGGATATGTCGCTCCGCTCGGAGGCTTCACCTGGGAATTCCTCGCGGCGATCTTCGGCGTGGCCGCGACGGCCGTGATCTGCTTCCAGGCCGCCGATATCTATCAGGTACAGCTGTTCCGTGGCCATTTGCGCCAGATGACCCGGATGATCTCTTCCTGGGCTTTCGTGTTCCTGCTGTTCATCGGCGCATCTTTCATCGTCAAGCTGGGCAGCGAAATTTCTCGGGTCTGGCTCACCGCGTTCTTCTTCTCAGGACTGGCGGCGCTGGTGATCGGGCGGCTGTTTTTGCGGTCGCTGGTGCGTAGCTGGGCCCGCCAGGGCCGGCTTGATCGCCGCACCATCATCGTTGGCGCGGACGAGAACGGCGAGCAGCTGGTCCGGGCGCTCAATATCCAGGATGATTCCGACATCAAGGTGCTCGGCGTGTTCGACGACCGCAACGACGATCGCGCGATGGATACCTGCGCCGGCAGTCCCAAGCTCGGCAAGGTCGACGACGTACTGGAACTGGCGCGCCGAACCCGCATCGACCTCGTGCTGTTCGCGCTGCCGATCTCGGCCGAGACGCGCATTCTCGAGATGCTGAAGAAACTCTGGGTGCTGCCCGTCGATATCCGGCTGTCGGCCCATACCAACAAGCTGCGGTTCCGTCCCCGCTCCTATTCCTATCTCGGCAAGGTGCCGACGCTGGACGTGTTCGAGGCGCCGATTACCGACTGGGACCTGGTGATGAAGTGGCTGTTCGACCACGTCGTCGGCTTCGCGATCCTGGTGCTGGCATTGCCGGTGATGGGCCTGGTCGCGCTCGCGGTCAAGCTCGACAGCGCGGGGCCGGTGCTGTTTCGCCAGAAAAGATTCGGCTTCAACAACGAGCGCATCGACGTCTTCAAGTTCCGGTCGATGTACCACCATCAGGCCGATCCGACCGCCTCCAAGGTGGTGACGAAGAACGATCCGCGCGTCACCCGCGTTGGACGTTTCATTCGAAAGACCAGCCTCGACGAATTGCCGCAACTCTTCAACGTCGTGTTCAAGAGCAACCTCTCGCTGGTCGGCCCCCGCCCGCACGCCGTGCAGGGCAAGTTGCAGAGCCGGCTGTTCGACGAGGCCGTCGACGGCTATTTCGCACGCCACCGCGTCAAGCCGGGGATCACCGGCTGGGCCCAGATCAACGGCTGGCGCGGCGAAGTCGATACCGACGAGAAGATCCAGAAGCGCGTCGAGTTCGACCTCTATTACATCGAGAATTGGTCGGTGCTGTTCGACCTCTACATTCTGCTCAAGACGCCGCTGGCGCTGATGACCAAGAGTGAGAACGCGTATTGAGGCCTCGCCGTCATTGCGAGCGCAGCGAAGCAATCCATAGCGCATCGCTGGGAAAGATGGATTGCTTCGCTGCGCTCGCAATGACGGGCGATAATGTAGCGTCTTAGTTAGTTACGTTGCGTGAGTGTGTAATGGCGTATGCCGCGACAGCCGGGGGATCGCTCCCATCGATGACGGCCGCGCCTGGCGTGCTCGCCTTGCAGCGCGCATTGGTCTGGCTGGCCGGCGCATCGATCGCCATCGTCTTCATCGAACCCTCGCCGTACGAGATCGTCACGTTGTTGGCCACCGTGATCTTTTTCGCAACCGGCCTGCGGATGCGGCTGGTATTCATTCCGCTGCTTTTGCTGCTGTTCTTGATCAATATCGGCTACACCATCAGTTCGGTCGCCGTGTTCGACCGGCCCAATGTGCCGAACTGGATCATGACTTCCTGGTACATGGCGATAACCGTCGTGTTGTTCGCCATGGTGATCTCGGAGGATACCACCGCCCGGCTCGACATGCTTCGGCGCGGTCTCGTCGTCGGCGCAGTGATTGCCTCGCTCGCGGGCATTGCCGGCTATTTCAACCTTGTTCCCGGTGGGCGCGATCTGCTGACGCTGTATGACCGCGCCCGCGGCACGTTCAAGGACCCGAACGTGCTCGGCGCGTTCCTGATCCTGCCGGCGGTGCTTGCGCTGCAAAGCGTCGTCACCGACCGGTTCGGCAAGTCGCTCCGCAGCGCGATCGCATTCGGCATCATCTCGCTGGCCATCCTGCTGTCGTTCTCGCGCGCGGCGTGGGGCCAATTGATCATCGTTTCCGGCCTCATGCTTGTGCTGATGGTGCTGACCAGCCGCTCACAGGCGCAGCGCTCACGCATCATCATGACTGCGCTCGTTGCCGTCGTGGTTGCGGGAGCGCTTGTCGCGGTACTTTTATCGCTGAGCTCGGTGGCAGACCTGTTCAAGCAGCGCGCCAGCTTCGACCAGAGTTATGACACCGGGCGCTTCGGCCGGTTCGGCCGACATGTTCTCGGCGCGGAAATGGCGCTCGGGCTGCCGCTCGGCATCGGGCCACTGCAGTTCAACCGCTTTTTCCCGGAAGATACCCACAATTCCTATTTGAACGCATTCATGTCGGGCGGCTGGCTCGCCGGCGTCTGCTATCCGGCGCTCGTCTTCGTCACCGTGCTGACGGGGTTCCGCTATATCTTCGTCCGCGTACCGTGGCAGCCGGCCTATATCGTGATCTTCACTGCCTTCGTCGGAACCGTCGGCGAAAGCTTCATCATCGATACCGATCATTGGCGGCACTTCTGGCTGATGCTGGGCACCATGTGGGGCATGTTTGTCGCCGCCGAACGCTGGAAGGCCCGCGCCAATCCAGCGCTCACGGTGCCCGCGACGGCTTCCTAGGTCCGCTTGCCTTTCCCGGCCGGCTTTTGCTCCGGCTTTCCCCTTTGCGTTTTCCTGGGCGCATCGACCATCGACTTGAGCTCCTCGGTCGCTGCCAGCATGGTCTCGTAACCCTTGGTGGCGAACTCCAGCAGCAGCCGCAACTCTGCGTCCGAGTAGGACTCCCATAGTTTGACCATGCCGCGCTGCATGTGTTCGTAGAAGCGGCCGACCTTGGCGATGTTCTCCGGGACGGTGGTGATGAACACCTTGCGGCGGTCGGCGGGATCGCGCTCGCGGCGAGCCAGACCGGCCTTTTCCAGCCGGTCGACGACGCCGGTGATGGCGCCCGTGGTCAGCCCCGTGACCTCCGCGAGCCGCCCGGCGGTCACCCGGCCTTCCAGACTGAGGAAGTCGAGGCATTCGAGGTCGGAGCCTGAAATCCCGACCGTGTTGGCCACCGTTTGCCCGAAAATGACGCCCTGCGCCGACGACCGACGCAGCGCGTTCTCGAGTTCCTGCATCAGCGCAGCCCGCGCCTTCGCTCTTGACAAAGCCAGCTCCACCTCTTAGTCGATATACATCTTAGCAACTAAGATAATTAGTTACTGTACGTTCCTATCACTTCCTGGACGCATGGAGCAAGGCATGAGCGGACGACCGAAAGCCCTGATCATCGGCGGCGGTATCGCCGGTCCCGTGACGGCGATTTTCCTCAAGAAGGCCGGCATCGACGCCGAACTGTTCGAGGCGTGGCCCTATTCCACCGGGATTGGTGGCGGCCTGCAGATCGCGCCGAACGGCATGCATGTGCTGGCCGAAATCGGTTTGGCCTCCGAAATGATCCGCCGTGGATCGGTCGCCGAATCCTTCGATTTCCATTCCCAATCAGGCGTCCCGCTTGGATCCATCAACCAGAACATGAGGCAGCGTTTCGGCCAGCCCGCGGTGAACATGTGCCGCGCCATGCTGAACGAAGCGCTCATCAACAAGGCCTGGTGCGAGAATGTCGAGTTGCGGTTCGAGAAGCGGCTGGTCGCCATCGAGGATCGCGCCGACAAGCCCGTCGTCGTACATTTCTCCGACGGCTCCTTTGCCGAGGGCGATTTCGTGATCGGCGCCGACGGCGTGCATTCCGCGGTACGCGCGCACGTGATCCCCGATGGTCCAAAGCCGTTCGACACGGGCCTGATCGGCTTCGGCGGCTTCGTGCCGAGATCGCTGCTCGACGATGCGCCGATCGGCCAACGCATGGTGACGACGTTCGGGCAAAGCGGCTTTTTCGGTTATGGCTTCTGCAGTTCCGATCCCGCCGACGGCGTGATGTGGTGGAGCACGCAGCCGTCGCATGGCATCGCTGCGGAAGAATTCTGCGCCATGAGCCAGGACGCGATCAAGCGGCATTTGCTCGATTTCCATGCCGGCTGGCACGAACCGATCCCGCGCATTCTGGACGCGGCCGAAAATATCGTGGTGACCGCGACGCTCGATGTTGCGACCCTGCCGACCTGGTCGCGCCAGCGCACGCTGTTGATCGGCGACGCCGCGCACGCCACCAGCCCGCATGCCGGCCAGGGCGCCTCGCTCGCGCTCGAAGACGCCATGCGGCTCGGCCGGCTGATGCAGGATCGGCAGGAACTTGGACTGACCTTCCAGAATTTCGAGGCCGAACGCCGTCCCCGCGCAGAGAAGATCGTCGCGCTCGCCCGCCGCAACGGCAACAGCAAGCGCGAATTCGGCGCCACCGGCGCCTGGATCCGCGACCGCATGCTGAAACTGCTGCTGCCGGTCACGGCAAAGGGAATGGACTGGATGTACGCCTATGATCCCCGCGCGGCGTGAGCCATCGCGCCGCGCGGCTGCGTAGCTGCGTAGGGTGGGCAAAGGCGCGCTTTGCGCCGTGCCCACCATCTGTCCACGACCGTTAGAGCGAATGGTGGGCACGCTGCGCTTTGCCCACCCTACGGGATCACGATCCGCGACTACTTCTCCACCGTGAACGTCAATCCGGCATGATCCACCAGCCGCTTGATCAACTTGTGCTGCATCGCTGCGCCAGGCGTCCAGATTCCCGCCGGCACGTCGGGCGTATCGCGCAGCAAGCAGATCGCGCATTCCGAAATCATCTTCGAGGTCGACCCATAGCCGGGATCGCGGTCGCCCTTCACCGCCGCGCGGACTTGCCGGCCATCGGGAGCAATCGCGACATACAGGAGATCGTAGAGCCCGTTCTCGCGCTCTTCCTTTGACGGTCCCTCGCCCGGCTTCGGCGCATTCGGACCGGTCTTTTCGGTGTTTGCGGCCGTCACCAATTTGGCGTTGGCCTCGCCCTTCTCGCCGGCCCCCGTCAAAACCATCTCGTCGTAGACGAACTCCTTCCCGTACGGAAAGCCCATCAGCAGGTTCGAGCGGTGGACGTTGCGGGTGTTGATGAGCGCCATCATGAACGGTGCGGCCCAGGACTTCAGGTCTTCCTCATACACCGTCTTGCTGCCCGACGGCTGCTTGGGTCCCTTGAACCCAGGCGTCAGCGCAAACGCATCCTTGAGGATCGCAACCAGACTGAGATCCTTGGCGACCGCATCGAACGTCGCCTTGGCGCTCGCGGCGGTGCCGCCGGACAGGGTGCCGCGCATATCGCGCACGCGGCCCTTGACGCGCAAAGCCGGCGCGCCGAATACACGCTTGGCTTCCTCCTGCACGAAGAAGGCGCCAAGTTCGAACGGCACCGAGTCGAACCCACACGAAAACACGATGCGTGCGCCGCTCGCCTTCGCCGCGGCTTCATGCTTGTCGATCATCTCCCGCATCCACAACGGTTCACCGCAAAGATCGAAATAGTCGGTACCCGAGGCTACGCAGGCAGCAAGCAGCTCGTTGCCATAAAACTGATACGGGCCGACCGTGCTGATCACGGATTTCGTCTGATCCACCATCGCTTTCAACGATGCGGGATCGCTGGCATCGGCCACGATCAGCGACGTATCGGCCGGCGCTCCGATGGCGTCGCGGACGGAGGCGAGCTTGTCCTTGCTGCGCCCGGCCATCGCCCATTTCAAATTCGCGTCGCCCTTGTAATGCGCGGCGAGATATTCGGCGATGAGCTGCCCGGTGAAGCCGGTAGCGCCGTAGACGGCGATGTCGAATTTCGACGATGACATATTAGATTCCTATTTCTCGTCATTGCCTCAAACGCGAAGCGTTTGTCGCTGGCAATGACGGCTTCGGCCACATTTCGCAAGCCTATTTCTTGGCGTAAGACACGCCCATCCCGGCGCGCACATCGGCCTGAATCCCGTAGGGCGCGATTGGATAGCGCAGGCCGTTCTTGGCCAATTGCTTCATGCCAACGATGGCCTTGGCGAGATGTTCTGGCTTGAGCGCCATCAGCATCTCCTCATCAGGCACGCCGCCATAGCGTCGCTCCGCAAAGCACGGCAGCGAGAGCGACGGCTCACCGGTCTTCAGCGCCCTGCCCCAGGAATCCGCGCACGCGGTCTCGCCGACCACGCCCCATTCGAATTTCTTGTAGCCGGTATATTGCAGGCCGTTGATCAGAATGATCATCTGCCCGGGCGTGGCGTAGACCAGGCAAATATCCGGCGGGTTGAGCCGGCCGCTGGTGAGCGGGCTCACCGCCATCGCTTGATACTGGCCGTAAGGCACGACATCGAGTGCTTCCTGGCGCTTGCGTGCATCCTCGGCCGTGCCGTGCCAGACGCCGACATAGTTTTCGCCGGCGAGAAACTTTTCGTCCTGCGGCGCCAGCCCGATCACCGCGCGGCATTGGGCGCCGACGAGGTCGTCACCGGTGATGCCGACGGTCCAGCCGAGCCGCGAGGCCATGCTGACGATCTGGTCGGTGGTATGCACCGCCGAGGGTCGCCGGATCTTTGGGATCGCGGCCATCTCCTCGACGCGGGCGAACATCTTGATGCCGATCACCGTCGTCTTCAGGCGAAGCAGGCTGTTGAGATCGGCCACCATGCCGGCCAAATCGAACGCTTCCGGCGGTGTCTGCTGCTGCATGGCGTAAAACTCCCGATCGGCGCGCTGAACAAGCGCCTTGCCCGATTGTAGCCCGGCTGGAGCGGGCTTGCGACCTCTTACTTCGGCGCCGGCCCCGGCAACAATTCATCGATCTTGCCGGTGAGCCGGTATGCGACGAGACCCATCCATTCACGTACCGCGAGGTCGGTCCGTCCGAGCCCTTCGACGGCGACGTTTGAAAGCGCCATCAGATCATCGCGTCCGCCGACCCGCCAATCAACGGGATAGGGCTCGATCGCAAATCCCGCCTTTCGAAACAAACCCACCGACCGAGGCATATGAAAGGCCGAGGTCACCAGCACCCATCGTTCGCCGTCCTTCGGCTTGACCAGCGCCTTGGAGAATTCGGCATTCTCCTGGGTGTTGCGCGATGCCCGTTCCATGATCAGCCGCGATTTATCGACGCCGAGGCTTTCGAAGATGGCGCCGGCGAAATCGGCTTCCCTGGCATCGTTCGAAATGAGGTTCGCGCTGCCGCCGGAAAAAACCACACGCGCGTTCGGATATCGCCTCGCCAACGCCGCGGCGGCAATGATCCGGTCCGGCGCTCCACGCACCACCGGTGTTCGATACGCCGCGGAAAGATCGGCATCGATCGATCCCCCCAGAATGATGATGCCATCGGGCGCGCCGCGCGTCGCGTCCCATTGCGGGAAGCGCTGTTCCAGCGGATAGAGCAACACGTTTCCGAGCGGTGACAGCCCGCAGATCACGAGAAGCAGCACGGCCGCTATCACCAGCTTGCGGCCGAGCGATGCGAAGCGCGTCACCATCAGAATAGCGCCGACGAACCCGATAGCGATCAGGAAATTCGTCGGCAACAGCAAATAGCCGAGCGTTTTGGACAGGACAAAAAACAAGGGAAGCCTCACGGATGGGTAAACCCGTCATACGCGGGCTTGACCCGCGTATCCATCCCTCTTCGCAGAGGCCTTTTCGAAAAGAATGGATTGCCGGATCAAGTCAGACAATGACAAATTGAGCACCACTTCCCCACCAAGAAAGCCCTCTTCATGCCGCATCATCACCTGCATTCCAGCCCGGAAACTTGCCATTGGGGCTACTTCGACGCGCAATTGAAGCCGGTGCTGACCATCGCCAGCGGCGACGAAGTCACCATCGAGACCGTCAGCGGCGGCCCCGAGGCCGTGCCGGACAAAAGCAGGTTTCACATCCCGCCCGAACTCACGGAGATTCATACGAAATGCGAGCGGCAACTGCAGGGCCATATCCTCACCGGCCCGGTTGCGGTGGCCGGGGCCGAACCGGGTGACGTGCTGGAAGTCGACATCCTCGACGTCCAGCTCAGGCAGGATTGGGGCTGGAATCTGATCCGACCGCTGGCGGGCACCCTGCCGGACGATTTTCACGAAACGCGGATCCTGAACATTCCGCTTGACCGTGAACGCATGGTGGGCCGGATGCCATGGGGCCTCGACCTGCCGCTGAAACCATTCTTCGGCGTGATGGGCGTGGCACCGCCACCCGCCTGGGGCCGCATCACGTCGCTGATCCCGCGCGCGATGGGCGGCAATCTCGACAACAAGGAATTGGGCACCGGCGGCAAACTGTATCTGCCGGTATTCGTACCGGGCGCGCTGTTCTCCTGCGGCGACGGCCACGGCGTTCAGGGCGACGGCGAGGTCTGCGTCACCGCGATCGAGACCGCGCTGCAGGGCCGCTTCCGCCTGACGCTGCGCAAGGACCTGCGGCTCGATTATCCCCGTGCGGAAACGGCCGATCACTACATGACGATGGCGATGGACCCCGACCTCGATCAATGCGTGGTGCGCGCGCTCCGCGACATGATCGTGCTGCTCGGCGAGAAGCGCAATCTGTCACGCGAGGATGCTTACACGCTGTGCAGCCTCGCCGCCGATTTACGCGTGACGCAGACCGTCAACGGCTCCAAGGGCATTCACTGCATGATCGCGAAGGCAGTCGTGCACGGCTGAGACCGGCTTCAGAACTCGGAACGCAGTTGCAGCCTGGCGTGGAACACGACGCTGGTTTTTCCGACCAGCGCCGTGCCGTTCACTTCCGCCGCGTCGGCTGAATAGACGCCGGTAAAGCCGCAGGTGACCTCGCGCCCGCCGAACAGCGGCCGGGTGCCCGCAGACTTCGAATGCTCATTGGTGATCAATTCGCCGCGCCATTTGCCGTGATCGCCGCGGTAGGAGCCGGTGTAATAGAAATAGGAATCGCCGCCGGCGATATTGCCGTCGTGTAACACGATCACGCCGTTGGCGCGGCCGTGCCCGCCGTCCGTCATCTCGATCTGAATGGTGTAGAGACCGTTCGCTACCGTCATTGCGCCCTTGCCGTCGTCCTCGGACATCATCGGCATTACCGGCTGTGCGACGCAATCAAGAAATGGGCGCGCGGCTGGAGCGTTTCGCCGCGGCGGTGAACGCTGCCCAAGGCCTTCCGGGAGCTCAGTTCACAAGGCGCGCAGCCCGTCCACAGACCCGACCCTGGATTTTTAACCGCTTTTTCAAATGGATAGAACGCTATCCACAAGGCGTTTGACTCATGTGTGCAAAACTAAATAGAGTCGAAATAGTAACTTTTCAGTACATCGTTTAAAAGTTAGCGTTCTCCATGGCTACAGAAAAAGCCGAAACCGACCGCGTTCCCGTTACGTTGGCGCTCTCGACCATCAACTATCTCGAAAGACTGGTGAGACAGGGCACCCACGGCACCAGCGTTCCCGGCGTCGCAAGAACTTTGATCGAGGAAGGCATTCGGCTCGCCATCAAGGACGGGCTGCTTGCCATCCGCGACAACGGAAAGGCGTCCTAACGGGAATTTTCGGAACGCGGCGGTTCACACAGGATGTGGAACCGAGAAACATGCTTACGAATGTACCGACCTGGACGACCGATCGCGTCGAATTGCTGAAGAGTCATTTTGAAGCCGGCCTCACCTGCCGCGAGATCGCAGCCAGCATCGGCGTTAGCCGCAACGCCGTCATCGGCAAGCTCGCTCGCCTGGAATTGACGCGCGGACCCCCAAGGGCCAAACCGCGCCCGGACAAGACCGCCAGAGATCGCTCCAGGAAATCCATCCCCAGACTGCAGTATCAAATCCTGCAGGCCGTCTACGAAAACGCGCAGCCGCTCGAGGAGGAACCGATCGCAAGCGAGCGCCGCTGCTCGCTGTTCGAACTCAGCAACGAACGGTGCCGCTGGCCGATCAGCACGCCCGGCGCCGAGGATTTCTGCTTTTGCGGCAATACGCCGGTGGAAGGCATGCCCTATTGCTCGGGCCACCACCGCCTCGCCTACCGTCCGGGCTCGCGCCAGCGCGTCGTGAGGGGATCAGGCAATCGATTCGCGTAAAGAAAACGCGTCGACACAACGAGAAGCATCGGTTCCGATTCTATCAGAACCGATGCTGCCCTAACCGAGCCGCCAGCCGACTTCTTCCGCAAGACTCTTGTAGAACTCCGGCGTGTACGCCTTTTCCGGGGCCTGCCGCACCCGCTCGTCGAGCTTGTGGGCATCGTCGCCGACGAGAATGCGCCAGCGCTCGGCCTTGACGCCGTCGAGGATGATTTTTGCCGCGGCCGCCGCCGTGGTCGGCGCCTGTTCGAGAAAGTTGCGGGCACGGTCGAGCGCGACTTTCTGGATGTCGTCGTCCGACATCGCCGCGACGTCGACGCCTGTGCCCTTCAGCCTCTGGCGCGTCGCCAGGATTTCATTCGGGGTTAGTGCGGTAGATTCCGATCCGCTCTGGATCTTGCGCGAATTGGAAACGATCGAGGTACCGATATGCCCGGGCATCACGACAGAGCATTTGATGTGAGGGGCGTTGAGCTGCAGGTCCGTCATCAGCGCTTCGGTAAAGCCTTTCACCGCGAATTTGGCGGAGCAGTAGGCGGTGTGCGAAGCGCCGGGACCGACCGACGCCCAAAACCCGTTGACGCTCGATGTGTTGACGATGTGCGCCTCGTCCGCCTTTAGCATCAGCGGCAGGAAGGTGCGAACGCCGAGATAGACGCCGCCCCAGCAGATGTTGAAGGTGCGCTCCCACTGCTCGCGTGTGTTGGTGAACAGGCTGCCGCCGCCGCCGATGCCGGCATTGTTGAACAAGAGATGGATCTTGTCGGTCGCCTGCTGCTCGATCAGCTCATCGCGAAAACGCTGGAGATGAGCCTCGATCGAGACGTCGGCGACATGGGTGGTGACGCGCAGACCCTGCGGCAGCTTTTCCGCCTCACACAGCCGCTTGGTCTCGGCCATCGCCTCGACCGAAACGTCGCACATCGCGACATTGCAGCCTTCGGCGACGAGCTGGCGCGCGAGTTCGCGGCCCATGCCTGTGCCGCCTCCGGTGATCACGGCGAACTTTCCGGCAAAATCCTTCATTGAGATCGTTACCTCGGTTTTCGTTTTTGAATTGGAGCTCAGGCCAACGGAGCCCGTGCGCAACAGGACAGTAGCAGGTGCAAACCGCGGGTAAAGCGCAGCGACGTTTCGTCAGGCGGAATTACTCTGCCGCCTCGCGAGAGCCGCCAAGCGCACCCAATCCATCCAGCGCTTGCCGGATCGCGGCCTGTTGCGCGGGTGAAGCCTCCGGCATCGGCGCACGGGAGAACGTTGGCGACAATCCCTGCAGCGACTGTGCGTAGCGCGTGCACGCCGGCAGATTGTCCGAGACGATCGCGTTCCACAACGTCAACAGTTTCTGGTGCAACTCCAGCGCACGAACATGATTGCCCGCCTTGACCGCATTCCAGAGCTCGACGGAAGCATGCGGCGCGGCGCTCAGGATCGCCGCGATCGATCCGTGCGCGCCAAGCGTGTAGGACGGATACATCAACGCGTCGACGGCGCTGTAGATCAGTTTGTCCGGCGCCATCATCATGAGATCGGCGAACAGTTTCAGATCGCCTGCGCTCTGCTTGACGCCGACGACCAGCGGCACCTCGTTCATGATCCGCGTCAAAAGCGCCGGCGAGAGGTAGGACCACGGCACCACGTTGTAGATGATGATCGGCATGCCGGTTTCATCGGCCATGCGGCGGAAGTGATCGACCATCGCCTGCTCGTCAGGCTTGAACAGGTAATGCACCGGCGTCACTTGCAGTGCCGCGACATTCATGTCGCGCACCAGCCTGCCGCGCCGGATCGCATCGCGGGTGGAATCGACGATGATGCCGGCGATCACGGGGGCGCGCGCCTTCGCGGCTTCCACCGTCGCCGCCATTAGGTCGCGATATTCCTCGTGGTCGAGCGTATGCCCCTCGCCGGTCGACCCGCCGGCCGCCATGCCGTGGCTGCCGGCGCCGATCAGCCAGTCGACCTGGGGAGCTACCTGTTTGAAGTCGATCTCGCCGTCTTTGCGGAACGGCGTTGTCATCGGCGGTATCACGCCTGTGGGACGTGCTTTCATCGGCCTGCCCTCGCGTTTCCATCCGTTGTGTGCGGGTGTGTACCCCGCTTTGCCGGCGATATCAGCCGGTTGCGGCAAGCCTATGGGATGTCTGGACAGCTTTCCAGTTGCGGAATTGGCACGACAGGGTATCGGAAACGCCGCGTGAGCTGGATGTCGATTAAAGCGGAGCCCCGCGCTCGCAGCTCGCAATATTTCACCGCAGGCAGGTCAACGCTTGCAGATATCGCGGGTCTCTTTGTCTTCACGCATGATCTGCATGATCTCGGGCGCGGCGAAGCTACCGAAATCAGCAGCAACAAGCGTGCCGTAGCGCCGGTGGTTCTTGAGTGCGTTCAACAATTTATCGCTTATATTTCTGATGGCGCTTGCCTCATCGGCTGGCATCGGCGGCTTGGACGCTTCCGCCTGTTTTGCAAATGCAAAGAACTTCGTGGTGGCCTCAACCATCGCCGCGCGGTTATCGGGATCACAGAGTTGGCGATCGTCCTGCGCATAAATGCAGCCCGCCAGCTCTCCCCATTTGGCGGCTAATTCAACCGTCCGGAAGTCAGATCTCGGATCTTCTGGTTTACCCGCCAGGCTGGCAATGTTCGCCTGCATGGTGCCGGCCTTCAGGATGAAGTATCCAGCACTTGGCTCGATCTTCGCGTCTGGACCGACGTCCACTACGCGGAAAATGCAGCCCCGCACGACCGGCGCGACCTCCGGCCGGCCGAGGCGATTGGCATCGGCGAACAACGAGACGCTGGGCCCGACCGAGACGAAACTCGACATCGCACTCGATATATTCGGGGCCCAGATCCACCCGCCGACCACGAGGAATCCTCCGGCGAAAGCCAGGATGAGGGTGAGAAATTGACGGATCAAATTCAAAGGTCCCACTCCACTGCTAAGCCCTGGGGCAGTTGTCGGTCGCGCCGTTGTACCGATCGAGCATCGGCTTCACGGCCGCTGGGACGGACCAACCGAAATCCGCCTTGATCAGGCGGCCATTGCTGGTGTCCTGCATCAAGGCCGCGTTGATCGCGCGGTTGCGAGGGCTGTCCCAGAGATTCCTGACCGTGGATATTTCGGATTCGCCATATCGCTTGGCGGTGTCGAGCATTTCATCGAACTTCGCGAAATAGCGGTTGATGTAATCGACGATGTAGGCGCGATTATTCCGCTCGCAGATCGCGTTCGGATTGGTGACGAGATAACAGTTCAGCGCGGCCGTCATCTCTTTCGCCCGGTTGAGATCCCGCCAGTCGACGCGATGCTCGTTGGTCGAAAGCTTTGGCAGCAAGGAATCGCGCTCGGGGGCTTCAAGCGCGGGATAGCAGGCCTCCCGTATCTTGGCCTCTTTCCATTCGCCCATACGTTCCCCGCCCGGCAGGTAATCCCCGCTGTTGCCCAGGACGAAGTAGTTGATCAGATTGATGCCCAGAAAAATGCCACCCAAAACAAAGGCCGCACGCTTCAAGAAATTCATGGTTCAACCCCGAAACGGTTGTATCGGGATATCCATAACACCCAGAGTATGCCGGGAATCTTAATCACGGATCGATGCCTGGAGTGGGGTTAAGGCAAACTTACCGGGGCGGCGGGGCGCATCGGAAGCCCGGGAATTAGGTCGCAGGGGCGCCCCAGGGCTCGTTGAACCTTCGCCCTCGGCCAGCGACCTACATACCAGAGGGAGTATCCATAGGAGGCCCCCAATGACCCATTGGCACGATACCATGGTCGATCGACCGGAATCGGATGGTGCGGCTTATGTCACGGGCTGGACCGTCAGCGGACTAGTTGTGCTCGGTGCCATTGTCGGCGTCTGGCTTCTCGGCATCTAGGACTGGGTCGGGAACTGACCAGCGGCTGCCACAATGAGGCCCGTTCGCGCGCCTTGCGCCGGGCGCTGATCGCAGCTAATGGAACGGCATCGGAGCGTGGCGCAGCCCGGTTAGCGCACTAGTCTGGGAGACTAGGGGTCGGAGGTTCAAATCCTCTCGCTCCGACCAAATTCCTCAATAATAGCAAGCCCATATTTAAGCCCTCAGCATGTGGGGGTGAGCTTTGAAGCAAAGCTCAGCAGCCGCGCCAGCGCGCTCGACAAGCCGCGCAAAGCCTGCCGTGGTGAACGGGGCGCCGCGCTCAGAGGTAAACACGAACGGCGACTTCGGGTTCTGATCCCGCTGCAGCTTGCGGATGGTGTGCGTGCTGGGCGAGCCCTTCTTGGCCCTGCGCACGGCCAGGGTCACGTTATGAGTCCACCTGGTCCACCGCTGGTCGACCAATTCGGAAACCCTCAGGCCGTGCTGATACGCGACCAGGATCATCGTAGCGTCCCGCTGGCCGCGGCGATTGGCCTTGGCTGCACTGGTCAGCTTCTCTACCTCGGCGTCGGTCAGGTACTCACGCGATCGAAGCTCGGCGTTCGGCGTTCGGCCGGCGCACCGGGACAACTGTTCGTTTTTCGGTGGTTGGTGCAACCAGTTTTAGGTGCGAATTTGCCATGACCCGCCATGGGGTATCGGCCTCCGTCGGTGATGGGAGATCGCCGTCGACGGGGCAATGACCGCAAACTTGCGGAGACCTTGCCGGGTGGCCAGAGAGGTCCCCGTCGGGGCGGATGATCGCAGCAAGAAAAAATCTCGGGACGGGTGCGCGCGATTCGTGGCCGTACCCGCTTACTTGGGCGGCGTCTCGTTGTTCGATGGCTCACCATTCGGGCCGGTTGTCGCCGTCGGCGCAGCTGTCGGCGAGCCGTTGGGACTGCCGCGCTCGGGCCCGCTGCTCATGCCCGTGGTGCTGTCGCGCATTCCGGAACTTGTCATGCTGCCGCTGTTGCCGCTGGTCATGCCGCTGGTGAAGGTGCTGCCACGGACGCCGACCTGTGAAGTGGGTCGACTTTGCGTCGTTTGTTGTGCGATGGCGGCGGTACCCAACAGGGCGAGCAGACCGACGGCGATGGAGAGTTTGTTCATACCTTCCTCCACAAAGAAGCCCGCCCACCGGAACAATATGCACCCGGAGTTGATGGTATGCCCCTCACTTCCCGGTGAAATGAATTCACTTCATCTGGGCCCACCCGGGGACGGCCGCCTGCCGGGCGGCCCTTAGCGCGATGCTCATCGTGTTGGAGTTTCTGTTATCGGTCCCACCAGCGGTCGTTCGGATCGCGGTCAGTTTCTGATGGTGGCTTATCATCCGGCCGCCATTTGCGATTTTCCTGAAGGATGGTGCCGATCTTTTCAGGTATGGCCCTGCAAGGCGGTTCGATCTCCCGCTGCTCGACATTGTCGACAGCTTCATCAAGAGGAGTGTCACTGGTGATTTCCACATAGTTCTGCATGGTCAAGGGCGTGTCGAGATCATCGTCGTCGAATGCTGGCGTCGTCATGTCACGCTCCTTATGGCTACTGAGGAAATCTGATCGATCGGCGGAGGCGGCGCAGCCATAACGGAGCCGCCGGTCTCCGGCGGCGACACCTTCCCTTCGATCAAGATCGGCCGGTGACCTGCGCCGTCGCGCTTGATGCGCTCGGCGGACTTCGAGCGGAGCTGGAACATGGATGGGGATTTGGGAGGCGTCACGCTTAAATGCGTCACCGTCCCTATATCTATTATATCGCGTGACGGATTTTTGCGTGACTCGCAGCGACGTCGCCGGCGTTCGGCATTTTGTTCCCGGATGCGGGCTGCGGGTCTGCCGCGCGGCCGTCCGGTGCTACGACCAGCCCGAGACTTGCGCTTCCGTGCGGCGTCCTTCGCACACTTCAGCTCCTGACAGCGCTCATAGTCCGGATCCGTCGTTGGCGCCGCAGAACCGGAGGCTGAGATCCTCGCGGTCGCCGACGCTAATCTCGAGGACGGTGGCGGACTGGTCGTGTGTCCATCGCCTGTCCCGTTGTTCGGTTTCAAAGGCGATCTGGTCCAGCTCCTCGCCGCTCAGCCGTCCTTCATGGCGTTGTCCAGCAACTGGCGGCAGGTGACGAGATCCTGCAGCACCCGTTCGAGGCGTTCGCGGTCGGCGTCCGAGGGGCCTGGTTTGCTTTTCACAAACGGCAGCAGAATGCCTTCGTCGTCGGTATCGACAAAGCGGTAGTCGATTTCCTTCTCTTCGGATCCGTCGTCCTCATCCTCGTCCTCGGCACCTTCGACGATCGGCGTTTCGCCATCGTCCTCCGGCTCCTGCAGGCTGAGACCGATCGCCTCCTCGACCGCGCCGAACGAGACGGCTGAAGTCTGGTCGGCGAGGCCCTGCACCGATTTGATGCCGTGCTCTTTGAGAATCCGCTGCACGCCGCGGATGGTGTAGCCCTCGCCGTAGAGCAGCCGGCGGATGCCCTTGAGCAGGTCGACGTCGTCGGGGCGATAGTAACGCCGCCCGCCGCTTCGCTTCATCGGCTTGATCTGGGCGAATCGCGTCTCCCAGAACCGCAGCACGTGCTGGGGTATATCGAGTTCTTCAGCGACTTCGCTGATGGTGCGGAACGCATCCGGCGCTTTGTCCAAATGCCAGCTCCTCTCAACTCATCTCGTTGGTGAAGACGCGGTACCCGCCTTGTTACGCGGCCGTATTACTCGGTCGCGCTAATCGACCTTGCCTTCGCCGTTGCCGACCGCATGACCGTTGATCCGCTGCTTCAGGATGGCTGACGGCTTGAACACCATCACACGCCGCGGCGAGATCGGCACTTCGGTACCGGTCTTCGGGTTACGTCCGATCCGCTGACCCTTCTTGCGCACCATGAAGGAGCCGAATGACGACAGCTTCACCGTCTCGCCCTTCTCCAGGCAATCGGTGATCTCTTTCAAAACAAGCTCGACAAACGCGGACGATTCCGTTCGCGACAGGCCCACCTTCTGGTAGACCGCCTCGCACAAATCGACACGTGTGACTGTTTTTCCGGTCCCGGTCATCGCCTGCCCCGCGCTCTCGGCGAACAATTTATTCCCTGAAATTATGAGGTTAGCTCGCAATGGTCAACAGCGACCATCATGCAGACGCATGGAACAGCACAACAAATTTGACAAGTATTTTACCCAAGGCTCACCAGCGCACGAGCGCGGAGCCCCAGGTGAAGCCTCCGCCCATGGCTTCGAACAGCACCAGATCGCCTTTCTTCACGCGCCCGTCCTTGACGGCCACCGCGAGCGCCAGCGGGATCGATGCCGCCGACGTGTTGCCGTGCAGATCGACGGTCAGCACCACTTTTTGCGGCGCAATATGAAGCTTGTGCGCTGAAGCATCGATGATTCGCTTGTTGGCCTGATGCGGGATGAACCAGTCGATGTCCTCCGCCGTCAGACCGGTGGCGTTGAAGGCATCGACGATCACATCGGTGATCATGCCGACCGCATGCTTGAACACCTCGCGGCCTTCCATACGCAAAAGACCAACGGTCTGGGTTGAGGACGGACCGCCGTCGACATAGAGCTTCGACTTATGGCGGCCGTCGGAACGCAAATGCGTCGTCAGCACGCCGCGGTCACTCGTTTTGCCCTGCTCCGTCTGCGCCTCCAGCACGACCGCGCCGGCGCCATCGCCGAACAGCACGCAGGTGCCGCGGTCGTCCCAGTCCAGAATCCGCGAAAAGGTCTCAGCGCCGATCACCAACGCGCGCTTGTAGGCGCCGGCACGAAGGAAATTATCGGCGGTAGCCAGCGCAAACACGAAGCCGGAGCACACCGCCTGCAGGTCGAAGGCGGCGCCGTGATGGATGCCGAGTCCGTCCTGCACCGCAACCGCGGTGGCCGGAAAGGTGTTATCGGGCGTCGAGGTCGCCAGCACGATCAGGTCGATCGCTTGAGCGTCGAGCCTCGCATGATGCAGCGCCGCGCGCGCAGCCTTGATCGCCAGGTGCGAGGTGAACTCGCCCTCGGCGGCAACGTGGCGTTCGCGGATGCCGGTGCGCTGCACGATCCATTCGTCGGACGTATCGAGGCGGGTCGCCAACTCGGCATTGGTCAGAATCCGCTCCGGCAAATATGAGCCGCAGCCGAGCACGACCGAACGTATTGCAGTCACGACACAACCTCCTGCGCGATCTGCGCCTGTACCAGCGCACTGATCTTGGTGAGGAGATCGCAGCGGACCATCTCATAGCCAACATCAACCGCGTAGGCAAAGCCCTCGGCGTTGATTCCGCCGTGGCTTTTGACAACCACACCTTTCAATCCAAGCAATACCCCACCATTGGATTTGTTCGGATCGAGCTTGTCCCGGAGCGCCTTGAAGGCGCTGCGGGCGAACAGATAGCCGATCTTGGATTGCCAGCTGCTCGCCATCGCGTTGCGCAGAAAATCCGCCATCTGGCGCGCGGTGCCTTCGGCGGCCTTCAACGCGATGTTGCCGCTGAACCCTTCCGACACGATCACGTCGGCCGCGCCCGCGCCGATCCCGTCGCCCTCGACGAAGCCGAGATAATCGAGTTCGGGCAGGTTCATCGCACGGAGCTGTTCCGAGGCTTTACGAATCTCCTCGCCGCCCTTGACCTCCTCGACTCCGATATTGAGCAGGCCGACGGTCGGACGCTTCAGGCCGAACAGCACGCTCGCCATCGCGCTGCCCATGATCGCGAGCGACACCAGATGATGCGCATCGCCGCCGATGCTGGCGCCGAGATCGAGTACGACGGAATCGCCGCGCGCCGTCGGCCATACCCCGGCAATGGCGGGCCGGTCGATGCCGGGCATGGTGTGCAGATGGAAGCGCGCCATCGCCATCAGTGCGCCGGTATTGCCGGCGGAAACCACCACGTCGGCCTCACCTTTTTTCACCGCGTCGATCGCAAGCCACATCGACGAGTTCTTGCGGCCGCGGCGCAGCGCCTGGCTCGGCTTGTCGTGCATGCTGATGGTCACATCGGTATGGACCACATGCGAGGCCTTTTTCAGCGCCGGATATCTGGCGAGCTGTTCGTCGATCTGCTTGCTGTCGCCATAGAGCAGAAATTCACTGTCGGGATGCCGTTTCAAGGCGATGGCGGCGCCGGGAATGACGACCGATGCGCCGACATCGCCACCCATGGCGTCAAGCGCGATTCGAACCTTTTGCGGCATGGACGTCCCGGAAACCTGATCTCTTGCGGCCCTCGTAGAGCGCGGCCGCACACTGGAATGGCACCGCCAAAGCGATGCTCGACAAGACGCATCCCCGCGCCTCCGCCGGGCCGCGACAATAGCGTGTCCCCGTCCCGACACAACCTCTTGACCACGCTCTTGTGGCGAAAGGCAAGCGCTGTGGCCCAGAATCAAAGGCAGAAGGTATCCCTATATAATTCAACACGTTACGCAGGGCTCCGGGCGGAACATGGCGGCCACATCGAATCGATGGGAGCTTCGCCGGCCACTTTACCTCCCGGCTACTTGCCCTTGGGCTTCCTGCTACCCGATTTTTTCGGTTCCGCCTTCAATGCCTTGAGCGCGGCGAACGGGTGATCTTCGGGATCGGCGGCTTCGACCACCGGTTCAAATACGGCGCCGGGTTTGCGCGGATACGGATCGACCGCGAGATACAATGCATCGGTGGCGACCCGGCCGAGATCGATGATTCCATTCTCGATCGGCTCGGGCGGATCGGGTGTCTCCTCGTCGCTTTCCGCGGCCTCATCGACCAGCGCAGCCATCTGCGGGATCTGCTCGGGCGGCGCGAAGGTCAGATCGATCGGCTCGTCGATATCGGTCTCGATCTCCTCCAGCGTCACCACGCAGTTCTGTCCGATCCGCGCCCGTACGTGGCCGGCCACGTGGAAGCGGCCGCCGCTCTTCGGCATGACGTCGAACGAGGCCTGCACCGAAAGCACTTCACGCAAGTTTCCGACATCAGCGACCGCGTTGCGAATCGCCTGATCGGCCTCGAGGTCGCGGTGCAGGCCGGTCTCCGGTATCTGCGCCACCGCGACGGGGACGCGCCACGGGTCGGGCTTCTCTGTCGTGCCAATCTTGGTCGTACCAGTCTTGCTCATTGCTGCGCGCCTGCCTTCTCCGGCAAAGGGAACCTGGCCGAACCGCTCACCAGACCCGCCTCATCGAGGCCGTCGAGAGCAGCCATCGCCGCCTCGGCATAGGCCGCAAGCAGACGGGCCTTTTCGATGTTCTCGCCGTTCAGGATATTCTTGCACATCGCCCGCGCCAGTGCCTCGCGGCCTTCCGTCAGCGCAAAGTCATAGGCCGCCGTCCGGCCGTAGAAGGCTTCTCCGAAGGCCTGCATGCGCTTCGGCACCGTGAGGTCGCCAACCCCCATCTCGCGCAGATTATCGTCCATATCGTTGCAAAAACGGTCGAACAGCGCCTGCGACAGGGCTGTGCCGCCCTCCGCCGACTTCAGGCGGCGCAAGAACAGCCACAAATGCAGCAGGAGCAGGTCAAAACGGCCGTTAACCGTGTCCGGAACCCCAAAGTCCCGGTAAAACAACGGTTCTCGCGCCTGCGTCACGATCATGCCATAGATGGCCTCGATGGTGCCGCGCGACGGCGTCCGGGGTTTCCTGAAGTGATTGAACGGCCAAAGCATTATGGGTTCCGCAAGCGGGCCCTCCAGAATGTTTGCCCGGAGACCACGCGTGTTGCAATTTAGCGTTCTGCCCGGTACGTCAACGCACCGCGCGATGCAAGAGGACGGGCCAATTTCTGACATGACCGAGATGAGCCAGCTGAGCACTAGCGTGCCCTCGCCGCGCCGCTTGACCGTGCGCCGGCGCGGTTTTCGCGCGGCCGCAGCCGTGGCAATGATTTGCGCAGCGCTGGGCGGCTGCACCGGCGAGCAGTTTCAGAAGGGCTATATCCTGCCGCCCCACGCGCTGGAGCAGATCCCGATCGGCGCCAGCCAGGATCAGGTGCTGATCGTGATGGGAACGCCGTCGACGGTCGCGACCCTGAACGGCGAGGTATTTTACTACATCTCGCAGCGCTCCGAGCGCAAAGTCGCCTTCATGAATCAGCAGGTCGTCGACCAGCGCGTGATCGCGATCTATTTCGACAAGAATCGCCAGGTGCAGCGGCTCGCCAATTACGGACTGCAGGACGGCAAGATCTTCGACTTCATCAGCCGCACCACGCCGACATCAGGCCAGGAACTCAGCTACCTGACGCCGCTGTTCAAGCTCTTGAGCTTCAACTAGCAGCCATTATCGCCGACTGGCGGTACCAATACGGACGCTGTGACCGAGAGCTAACCGGCTTATCTGATTCCACATTGGTTCACTGAGGGCACTCTGCCCCGCTGTCGATCCAGGCTTGAACCAGTTTACCTGCGGCTTCCTGACTGCCTGGGGCGGGCTGGCGACCCTCGCCGGGATTCCAGCCCCAGCTGACGAGATCATCTTTGGCGATGTGCTCCTGCAAGGCAGCAAGATCGCGCCCGCCGTTGAGTTTTACATCCTTGAGCTGCCGGCAAATCTCACCCACGGACTTGTTCTGCCAAGCCATCGATAGCGGCGCAAAACCCCAGCGCGGATGGCCGGGTATACTTTTATAAGATGCGGCCTCGTGAAGCGTCGTGTTTTTCCCGGTATGGCAGCCAGAACAATTGGCTTCGAAGTGTCCAGTCTCGGCGCGCCATACCGGCGGCATATGATCGTGCTGATCGTCTCCTTGCAGAGGCTGGTCGCCGGCCGGATGGCAGTTCATGCAGCGCGGATGAGTGATTACTTTGGCGACTTCCGAGAAGATCGCGCGCGAACGATCCGCGGTATTTGCTATCGACTGAAACTCAGCGGGGGCTTTCAGCGTCTGGTTCGCAGAAAGTGGTTCCGAATAAGCCGCGGAATGAGCGCACGCCACAACCGCCAACGCGAGTGCGGAATACATCAGCAGTGACTTCGATGGCGTGAGCGTCATTGGAATATAATCCGCTCAACATATTCCAGTTCCGATGCGCTCGATTTGGACTGCAGCCTCTCTCCCCGCAGCCAGGCTCGCCAATATCATCACGGGTAACGTCGCCTACATCTCGAATACCACTGCAGCGCCGCCAGGACCGGCCACGCTGGTCCAGTTTGGCCAGCCTCATGGCGCGCAGACGACCGTCAGATCCACCTAATCTCCCACGATCCAGATGAACCCCGCGAGTGCAGGCCGGAGCACCGTCAGCAAGCTCAGTTCCGCCACACGGAAATCCTGCGCCAAGTCGCGCGCTTGCCGTCTGGGCGCGCGGTGCCTACGCTTCCTGCAAATAATGATTCAGCAGGGAGCGAACTTGTGAAGATTAGAGCTATTTCTCGACGTCGCGTTTTGACCGGAGCTGCAGCCGTTTCAGCGGCCGCGATCTTGCCGCGTTCAAGCTACGGCTCCGACTGGCGGCCGACCGAAAACGTCCGCATCATTGTGCCGGCTGCAGCCGGCGGCAGCACCGACGTGATGGGCCGATTGCTGGCGGCGCATCTGCAAACCGCCTGGGGCCAATCCGCGGTCGTTGAAAATCGCTCTGGCGGCGGCGGCACCATCGGCACCACTGAAGTCGTACGGGGGAAATCGGACGGCCACGTCATCCTGATCGGCAATCCGGGTCCGAATGCGATCGCCTACAGCATCTTTCGCAACCTGTCCTACAAGCCCGACCAGTTGCAGCCGGTCAGCAACATGATCCGGATTCCGAACATCGTGTCGGCGCATCCGTCGACCGGCATCAAGTCGATCCCGGATCTGATCGCCTACATCAAGGCCAATCCAGACAAGCTCAATTACGGTTCCTCCGGCGTAGGACAGAGCCCTCACCTCACCGGCGCCTGGTTCCTTCAGCTGACCGGTTTGAAGATGGTGCACGTGCCGTTCCGCGGCGCTGGCCCCGCGCTGCAGGCGGCGCTGGCCGGGGATATTCAAATCCTGTTCGACAACCTCTATCCGTCGCTGCCGCAGACCCAGGACGGCAAGCTTACCGCGCTCTGCGTCACTACGACTGATCGCAGCCCGGCGGCGCCGAACATCCCGACCATGCGCGAGGGCGTGGCCGAACTTTCGAAGTTCGACGTCTCCTCCTGGTTCGGTGTCTTCCTGCCGAAAGCAGCACCCGCGCCGGTCGTCGACGCGCTCAACAAGGAAATCAAAGCCATGCTGGAGCGCGAGGATATCAAGAAGACCATCGGCGGCATGGGCGCAACGGGCGACTGGGGCACGCCGCAGCAATTTTCCGATTTCGTGCAAAAGGAGACGACGAAATTCGCCGAAATCATCCAGCGCGAAGGCCTGCAGATGGACGTGAACTGAACTCCCGTAGCCCGCATGGAGCGCAGCGCAATCCGGGAGTCTTGAGTCCGCAGATTCTACGGCCCGGATTTCGCTGCGCTCCATGCGGGCTACGAGAAGTGGACAAGAACGGCAAGTGGTCAGCGCTGGCTGGCTAGGACGACTTGTTGATCTTCTTGACCTTGGCATCGGTGGCTTCAATCGACAAAGCCAGTTCGAGGATAGCCTTGGACAGCAGTTCGATAGCCTCCTTCTGGTCCTGCGACTTGGAGGCGCGGAGCGCATAATTCCGGGCAGATGAGAGCGACATAGATTGATCTCCGTATTGTCCGCGTCCAGCGAACGAGGTTCATTCGATACAAATGACCCCGCGGTTCGCACCGCGAGGTTTTCGTTTCAGTTGGTCGCCGCTCAGTGAGCGAGCGCCCCTTCAACAAACGCCGCGAAGGCGCGGGCCTTGGCGCTGGCAAGGCGCCCGGTAGGGAAAACGGCCCATAGATCAATGGTCGGCAAAGCCCATGCTTCCAGTACCCGGCGAACCGCACCGCTTTCAAGCTCGGGCGAGAACATCCAGTCCGAAGCGATGGTGAGCCCCATGTGGGCGAGCACCGCGGCCCGCAGGCCCTCGGCTGCACTGACGCGAACGCGGCCGTGAACCGAGACCGAGGTCTCGGCGCTGCCACGCTTGAAGGTCCATCCGCTCGAAGCCTGACTGTAGATCAATGCCTGATGCGACCCGAGTTCGGCCGGGCTCTGCGGGATGCCGCAGCGTTCCAGATAGGCGGGCGTGGCGATTACCGAACGCCGGCCGCTGGCAAGCTTGCGAGCGACCGCCGCGGAATCGGGAAGCTCACCCATGCGTAGCGCCATGTCGACACCCTCCGCCACGAGGTCGATCACCCGATCGTCCAGGATCACGTCGATCTCAAGATCGGGGTTCGCTTTGAGGAACGCCGGGAGGTGCGGCACAATATGGAGCCGTGCGAATGTGGTGGCCGCCGACACGCGCAGCCGCCCCGACAGCCCGGCGCCCGCCCCGCGAGCTTCCAGCTCGGCCTCGTTCGCTTCCTCGATCGCACGGCGCGCGCGTTCGTAAAAGCGCTGCCCCGCTTCGGTCGGCGTCAGGCCGTGCGTCGAGCGCAAGAGCAAGCGAACCTGCAGCCTGTCTTCAAGTTGCGCGATCGTCTTGGAAACTGCCGGTTGACCGACGTTCAGTTGCTTCGCCGCGCCGGAGAAGGAGCCATTCTCCACCGCCCGGACGAAGGTGGTCATTGCCTGTAACCGGTCCATCAGAGCTCCTTGCTTCCTGGCTGGAAATGTTGCCGGCAAGATCGCCGTACCACCGGCCACAGCAACGGCCAATCCCGAATTTACTCTCGATGCGATCCCATTCCTTCGGGGAATGAGGACTATTGCCGCGTGCCGTCATCCGTAGCGTCGGGCTTCAAGCTACTTGCTGATCAACGGCCCAAATGATGGGCCGCCGGCCCCCACTCGCTCGAAGGATCACAGTGATCCTTCAGCCAGCATCTCAGCAATCAAGGAGAGGAACTATGAGCCTGCAAGCCAAGCTCGACGCGTTCAAGGCCGATTTCGAAGCCGGCAAGCCACCCTATAGCGTGCCTTCCTCGGTGATCGAGACGATGCATCGCGCGACCGACGAACTGATCGCTTCGGGTGCCGCTACCCGCGCCCTCAAGGCCGGCGACAAGGCGCCAGCCTTCACGCTCAAGGACCCGGAGGGGCGCGCGGTCTCGTCCATCGACCTGCTGAACGAAGGCGTACTGGTTGTCAGCTTCTACCGCGGTGTCTGGTGTCCTTATTGCAATATGGAACTCGAGGCGCTTCAGGCAGCGTTGCCCGAATTCGAAGCCGCCGGAGCCAGGCTAATCGCGATCTCGCCCCAGACCGCGCCCAACAGCCGCAAGTCGCTACGCCAGAACGGCCTGAGTTTCCCGATCCTGTCAGACCCTCGCAACGAGGTCGCCGCCGCGTTCGGCTTGCGCTTCGAAATGCCCGATTATCTGGTCGAGCTTTACAAGGGACTGAAGAACGACTTGCCGGCCTTCAATGGCGACCCGGGTTGGACGTTGCCGATGCCGGCGCGCTATGTCATCGGACAGGATGGGACGATCCGCTATGGGGAGGTGAATCCGGACTATACCCGCCGCCCCGAGCCGGAAGATCTGTTGCCGGCGATCCGCCGCGCCGCCACCATCGCCGCTTGATACGGCCGGCGCCATGGACGGTTTCGTCGAAGGCCGTGCTGCGCTGGAGGCTTGATAGCCTCCGGGCGCGTCCGAGCGAGCGCGCGCGATGGACTGCGATGATTGTCGCATTCCGACCGGAGGATGCGTCTCTGCCCAATTGGTATCCAAACAAAAAACCCGCGGCTCGCACCGCGGGGTTTTCCGTTTGATCGGCTTCTCGCCGCTCAGTGCGCCAGGATCGCCAGCAGCAAGAGCGCCACGATGTTGGTGATCTTGATCATCGGGTTGACGGCGGGACCCGCCGTATCCTTGTAGGGATCGCCGACGGTGTCACCGGTCACAGCCGCCTTATGGGCGTCGGAGCCCTTGCCGCCGTAGTGACCGTCTTCGATGTACTTCTTGGCATTGTCCCAGGCGCCACCGCCCGAGGTCATCGAGATCGCGACGAACAAACCGGTCACAATCACGCCGAGCAGCATGGCGCCGACGGCGGAGAACGCCGCCGACTTGCCGGCCGCACCGCCGCCCGCGATCGCGTAGATCACGAAGTAGACGAAGATCGGCGACAGCACCGGCAGCAGCGACGGGATGATCATTTCCTTGATCGCCGCCTTAGTCAGCAGGTCGACTGCCTTGCCGTAGTCCGGCTTGTCGGTGCCCTGCATGATGCCGGGTTTTTCGCGGAACTGACGCCGCACTTCCTCGACGATCGCGCCGGCCGCACGGCCAACCGCGGTCATGCCCATCGCGCCGAACAGATACGGCAGCAGGCCGCCGAACAGCAGGCCGACCACGACGTAGGGGTTGTTGAGCGAGAAATCGGGCAGCACGCCCTGGAAGTACGGATGCTTGGCGGAGTTGGCGATGAAGAACTTGAGGTCTTCATTGTAGGCCGCAAACAGCACCAGCGCGCCGAGACCGGCGGAACCGATCGCGTAGCCCTTGGTGACGGCCTTGGTGGTGTTGCCGACCGCGTCGAGCGCGTCGGTCGACTTGCGGACTTCCTTCGGCAGGCCGGCCATTTCGGCAATGCCACCCGCGTTGTCCGTGACCGGACCGAAGGCGTCGAGCGCCACGATCATGCCGGCCAGCGCCAGCATCGTGGCGGTGGCAATCGCGATGCCGAACAGGCCGGCAAGGCTGTAGGTAACGAGGATGCCGGCAATGATCACGATGGCCGGACCGGCGGTCGATTCCATCGAGATCGCCAGACCCTGGATCACGTTGGTGCCGTGGCCGGTGACCGAGGACGCCGCAATCGACTTCACCGGGCGATATTCAGTACCGGTGTAGTATTCGGTGATCCAGATGATCAGGCCGGTGACGACGAGGCCGACGACGCCGCATTCGAACAGCGCCATGCCGGTATATTTCACGCCCTCCAGCGGACCGAAGCCGATCAGCCAGTTGATCACGACGGCAACACCCACGAGCGACAGCACGCCGGTCGCGATCAGGCCCTTGTACAGCGCGCCCATGATCGACTGGCTGGCGCCGAGTTTGACGAAGAAGGTGCCGATGATCGAGGTGACGATGCAGATGCCGCCGATGGCCAGCGGCAGGGTCATCATGTTCACCAGCAGCGGCGAGTTCGCGAAGAAGATCGCGGCGAGCACCATGGTGGCGACCGCGGTCACCGCATAGGTCTCGAACAGGTCGGCCGCCATGCCGGCGCAGTCACCGACGTTGTCGCCGACGTTGTCGGCGATGGTCGCCGGGTTGCGCGGATCGTCTTCAGGGATACCGGCCTCGACCTTGCCGACGAGATCGCCGCCGACGTCAGCACCCTTGGTGAAGATGCCGCCGCCGAGACGGGCGAAGATCGAGATCAGCGAGGCGCCGAAACCGAGCGCTACCAGCGCGTCGACGACGACGCGGTCGTTGGCCTTGAGGCCCATGAACTGCGTGAGATAGGCGAAGTAGATCGTGACGCCGAGCAGCGCGAGACCTGCAACCAGCATACCCGTGATCGCACCGGCCTTGAAGGCGAGTTCGAGGCCACCGGCAAGCGACGTCGTCGCGGCCTGGGCGGTACGCACGTTGGCGCGAACCGAGACGTTCATGCCGATGAAGCCGGCGGCGCCCGACAGCACCGCACCGATCAGGAAGCCGATCGCAACCAGCATGCCGAGGAAGTAGGCCAGAAGGGCGAAAATCACGACGCCGACCATGCCGATCGTCATGTACTGGCGCTTGAGATAAGCCTGCGCGCCCTCGGCCACCGCGGCCGCGATCTCCTGCATGCGTGCGTTGCCGGCGTCCGCTTTCAGGACGGAAGACGTCGCCCAGATGGCGTAAACGATCGAAAGCGCTCCGCAGAGCACAATCACCCATAATGCTGTCATAGAAGTTGCCTCAGATGCTGGTTTTCCGCCCCACGCCATCCCGCGAGCGCGGCCGGCGCATGTTATGGAAGCCTTCCCTGCCCAGAAGGGTGGCCTCAAATCGGCGGGACCATGCCAAAATCGTCTCCCCGGCGCAACGCCGCGGAGGCCAGAATCCGTCGATTTTTGAAAGGATTCACCGCTAACCGGGGCCGGCCAATCGCCGCCCGCGGCGGCGGGTGTTGGCGCTGGGCCCAAAATACAAGAACCCGCCCAATCCCATCAGGATCGAGCGGGCTCACTAGCCATTCCAGTACATCCGTGAAACGACCGTTTCGAGGCCTTAGACGAGCGACAGGTTTTCCGCGCTCACCTTGCCCCGCATCTTGTCGGTCTTGAGTTCGAACTGAACCTTCTGACCTTCGGCAAGTCCGCCGAGGCCCGCACGCTCGACGGCCGAGATGTGCACGAACACATCCTTGCTGCCATCGCTCGGCTCAATGAAACCGAAACCCTTTTGACCGTTGAACCACTTCACAGTTCCCGTAGCCATTTTCTCTTCTCCAAAGCACGTTGGCTTTTAATTCCGCGCGGCGATCGCACGGATTCAAATCCGTTCACGACGATGTCTCTGGAAGAAGCCCCTTAGGGAGCGCGTTCGAAAAGGCACGACGGTAATCGAATGGCTTTACACCTATAGGTTTTCGGCGAAATAGCAATGGCTGGCGGGAAATAAAGGCCGACGGCGTTAACGAGCCCGCCATCAAAAATGGCTGTAGGACAGCTGTTCCAGCGCGATTTCGGCGCCCTGCCGGTCGATGAACTTCGGAACCGCGCTGCCCGCGACGACCGTTCCGATGGAACTCACGGCGATGCCGGCATCCTTTGCGGCTTGCGCGAACGCCTCGACGCGATCCTCCGGCAGCGTGCACAGGATCTCGTAATCGTCACCACCCGCTATCAGTGTTTCCAGTCCAACAACGCCGCGCGACACCAGATCCTGCGCCGCGCCGGACAGCGGGACCGACACCAGATCGATCACCGCGGATACGCCAGACACACCGCACAGTTTTGTCAAATCGCCAGCGAGGCCATCCGACACATCCATCGCCGCGCTGGCATAGCCGCGAACGATTTCCGCCATGGCCACGCGCGGCTGCGGCACGCGGTAGCGCCCGACCAAGGCGTCGCGCGCGGCGATATCGCTTGCCGCGGCGTGGACCTTTCCGCCCTTGAGAACGGCAAGCCCCAGCGCGGCGTCGCCGATCGTGCCCGTTACCATCACGCGCTCGCCGGGTTTGGCTCCGCTGCGATGAACCATCTTGCCCGGTGGCACGCGGCCGAAGGCGGTGACCGAGACCATCAGCGGCCCGGGCGTTGAGACGGTGTCCCCACCCAGCAGCGGACAGCCGAACTGCGCGGCATCCTCGCCCAGCGCCGCCGCGAACGGTTTTAGCCAGGCCTCGTCAGCATGCCGCAACGCCAGCGTCAGCACGAAGCCGGCCGGAATTGCCCCTTTTGCCGCGAGATCGGAAAGGTTCACCCGCAGCGCTTTGCGCGCGACCGTATCGGGCGGATCGTCGGGCAGAAAATGCACGCCTTCGACGATGGCGTCCGTTGTCACCACGATGTCGTTGCCGTCAGGCCGCAACGCCGCGGCGTCGTCGTCGAGACCGAAGGCGCCTGGGTGTGTTGCAAGCGGCCGGAAATAACGCGCGATCAACGAGTCCTCGCCGGACGCGGGTTTCCCGCTAGCCACGCGCGAACTCTTCGGCGCGGAACTGGCGCGCGATCTGGTCGAGCACGGCATTCACCATGCCGGTCTCTTCCTTTTCGACGAAGGCGTGCGCGACGTCGACATATTCCGACACGACCACACGGCCCGGCACATCCTTGCGGTGCTCCAGCTCATAGGAGCCTGCCCGCAATACCGCGCGCAAAATCGCGTCGATCCGCTTGAGCGGCCAACCCTTCTGCAGCGCATCGTCGATCAGGGGATCGAGCTTGGCCTGGTCGCGCACCACGCCGGCCACCACGTCCTTGAAGAACGCAGCCTCCGCCGGCAGATATTTGTCGCCTTCAACCTCGTTGCCGAGCCAGTGGCTTTCGAACTCGGCGAAGATATCGTTGATCCCGGCACCGGCGATGTCCATCTGGTAGAGCGCCTGCACGGCGGCAAGCCGCGCCGCGCCACGGCGGTTGGCTTTCTTGTCGGGACTTTTCGCTGGCTTCTTGCTGTCTGCCATCGTCAGGCCTTTGTCAGCCGCCGCTTGATCCGCAACATCGCCAGCGCCGCGCGCGCGGCGTCGCCGCCCTTGTTGAGTTCGCTGGCGCGCGCCCTCGCCCAGGCCTGCGCGTCGGTATTGACCGTTATGATGCCGTTGCCGAGCGGGAAACCTCTGGCGACCGCGAGATCCATCAGCGCGCGCGAGGATTCGATCGACACGATTTCGAAATGGATGGTGTCGCCGCGCACCACGCAGCCGAGCGCGATTGCCGCATCATAAGGCTTGCCGTTCTTTTCGGCAGCATCGAGCGCGATCGCGATCGCTGCCGGAATCTCCAGCGCGCCGGGCACCGTAATGAGATCGTGCGTCACGCCGGCCGACTTGAGCTCGGCAACGGCGCCTTCCAGCAGCGCGTCCTGGATGTCGTCATAAAACCGCGCCTCGACAATCAGCGCGCGCGCGCCTGAAATGTCGGTCTGGTCTTTCAGAGGGGCGCGCCGTGCGTCTGCCATCTTTCAATCCGTTTCACTCAGGTACTGGTGGGCTATGTAATCGCCACGGGTGACTAAGCCAAGCACGAACTCGATACATCGTCATTCCGGGATGGTCCGAAGGACCAGGCCCGGAATCTCGAGATTCCGGGTTCGATGCTAACGCATCGCCCCGGAATGACGGCTGCGCCGTCACTTCATTTCCGACAGCCGCGCCGCATAACGGGCCATCAGATCGACCTCGATATTGACCTCGCTGCCGACGCGCCAGCCGCTGAGCGTGGTGACGCTGAGCGTGTGCGGGATGATCAGCACCGAAAACGTGACATCCTCGACCGTATTCACCGTCAACGACACGCCGTCCAGCGTCACCGAGCCCTTGGCGGCGATGAAACGCGCCAGCTCCCGCGTGGTGCGAAGTTCGAACCGCGCCATGTCAGGCAGATCGTCACGCTTGACGATGGTCGCAATGCCATCCGCATGCCCCGCGACAATATGGCCGCCGAGTTCGTCGCCGATCTTCAGCGCGCGCTCAAGGTTGAGTTTGGTACCTTTGGCCCAATGCTTCGCCGTGGTCATGCCGAGCGTTTCGGCGGCGGCGTCGACGTCGAACCAGGTCTTGCCGCCTTCGACGCCGGAAGCGACCACGGTCAGGCAGACGCCATTGCAGGCGATCGATGCGCCGTCGGCAATCGTCGTCTGGTCGTAGCGGCAGGCGATCCGCATGCGGTGCAACTGGCCCTGCGCCGTTGGCGTGAGGCTCGCTATCTCGCCGATGTCGGTGACAATTCCGGTAAACATTAGGCGCGCTCGTAAATGGTAAGGGTGTCTTTGCCGAGGCTTTCGCTACCACGTGTCTTGAAGGCAGGCGACCCGGTGAGAGCCGACAGCGGCAATGCGTCCAGCGCGGGAATGCCGTCCGTGCCGATAGTCTCAGGGCCGCGCAGCAGCCAGATTTCATCGACAAGGCCCGCGGCGACGAAGGACGACGCTACCCGCGAACCGCCTTCCACCATCAGCCTCGTAATGCCCTTGTCGGACAGCGCGCGCAGCACCGCCGGCAGATCGAGCCCGGGCGGCTGCGCGATAGCCGCAACGCGCATCACCTGCGCGCCGGCCGCGCCGAGTTTCATGGCCGCAGGCGCTTCGGCGAAATCCGAAGTCATGACCCAGAGCGGCGTCTGGCGTGCGGAATGGACCAGTCTGCTGGTGCCAGGCAGCCGCAGCGCGCGATCCAGCACCACCCGCACCGGCGATCGCGCGTCCATCCCAGGCAGGCGGCAGGTGAGAGCCGGATCGTCCGCCAGCACGGTGCCGATGCCGACCAGGATGGCGTCGCATTGCGCGCGCAGCAGATGCACGCGCGTCTTCGCCGCCTCGCCCGTGATCGCGACCGGCTTGTGGCCGGCGGCGCCGATCTTGTCGTCGGCGGAGACGGCGAGTTTCAGGATCACATGGGGGCGCCTGTCGCGGATGCGGCGGAAATGCCCGGCGTGATCGTAGGCGGCTTCCGCGGCGCCCAGGCCAACATCGACCGTGATCCCGGCCGCGCGAAGCTTGGTATGCCCCTGGCCGGCCACTTCAGGATTGGGGTCTTCGGTCGCCGACACTACCCGCGCAATGCCGGAGGCGATCACCGCATCGACACATGGCGGCGATTTGCCAAAATGCGAGCAGGGCTCCAACGTTACATAGAGCGTAGCGCCCCGCGCGGCCTCGCCGGCGCGTTGCAGCGCCTCGGGCTCGGCATGGGGCCGTCCGCCGGGCTGGGTCCAGCCACGGCCGACGATTACGCCGTCCTTGACGACGACCGCGCCGACCGCCGGGTTCGGCCAGGTGCGCCCCAGCCCGCGCCGGCCGAGCGACAGCGCAAGCTGCATGAAGCGCTGGTCCGCCGCTTTGGCCTCTCTGGATTTCTGCGCGTACTGGTCTTCCAGAATGCGGAAGATCATTTGCGCAACGTGGCAACCCGCGCGTCGTCTTCCGCGGAGAGTTCGCCGAGCACGGCCTCGAAGTCTTTGGCCTCGCGGAAATTGCGATACACGGAGGCAAAGCGAACATAAGCGACGTCGTCGAGCTGGCGCAGATGCTCCATCACGATCTCGCCGATCGCCTCGGAGGATACTTCCGCCTCGCCGCCGCTTTCGAGCTCGCGCACGATCGCGGAAACCATCTTCTCGACCCTTTCAGGATCGACCGGCCGCTTGCGTAAACTGATCTGCAGTGAGCGGACCAGCTTGTCGCGGTCGAACGGCACCCGGCGGCCGTTGCGCTTGATCACGGTGAGTTCGCGCAACTGCACCCGCTCGAAGGTCGTGAAACGGAAGTTGCAGGCGATGCACACCCGCCGCCGCCGGATCACGGCCGAATCCTCGGTCGGACGCGAGTCCTTCACCTGCGTATCGAGACTGTTGCAGCTGGGACAACGCATCCAATGAAGCCTTTACTGATAAATCGGGAAGCGGTCGGTGAGTGCCTTGACGCGTTCCTTGATCGCGGCTTCGACCAGCGGCGCCTTGCCGTCCTCCGACTGCGCCAGCGCATTCAGCACTTCGGCGATCATGCCGCCGACCTGCTTGAATTCGGCGACGCCGAAACCGCGCGTGGTCGCCGCGGGCGTGCCGAGACGCAGGCCGGAGGTGACGAACGGCTTTTCGGGATCGAACGGGATACCGTTCTTGTTGCAGGTGATCGCGGCGCGCACCAGCGCCTTCTCCGAGACGTTGCCCTTCAGGCCCTTGGGCCGCAGATCGACCAGCATCAGATGGTTGTCGGTGCCGCCGGAGACGATGTCGAGGCCGTGGCCGCGCAGCGTTTCCGCCAGCGCCTTGGCGTTCTCGACCACGTTCTTGGCATAGACCTTGAAGTCGGGCCGCAGCGCCTCGGCGAAGGCGACGGCCTTGGCGGCGATCACATGCATCAGCGGACCGCCCTGCAGGCCGGGGAAGATCGCCGAATTCAGCTTCTTGGCGATCGCCTCGTCGTTGCAGAGGATCAGGCCGCCGCGCGGGCCGCGCAGCGATTTATGCGTGGTGGTGGTGGTGACGTGGGCATGCGGCACCGGCGAGGCATGGACGCCGCCCGCAACGAGGCCGGCGAAATGCGCCATGTCGACCAGCAGGTAGGCGCCGACAGAGTCGGCGATCTCGCGGAAGCGCTTGAAGTCCCAGGCACGCGAATAGGCCGAACCGCCGGCGATGATCAGCTTCGGCTTCACCTGCGCGGCCTGCTTGGCAACCTCATCCATGTCGATGATCTGGTCCTCACGCCGCACCGTGTAGTGCGAAGCCTTGAACCACTTGCCGGACATGTTGACGGGCGAACCATGGGTGAGATGGCCGCCGGCGGCGAGGTCGAGGCCCATAAACGTGTCGCCGGGCTGCAGCAGCGCCAGAAACACCGCCTGGTTCATCTGGCTGCCGGAATTCGGCTGCACGTTGGCGAACTGCGCGCCGAACAGCTTTTTGGCGCGCTCGATCGCCAGCGTCTCGGCGACGTCGACCCATTCGCAGCCGCCATAGTACCGCGCACCCGGATACCCTTCCGCATACTTGTTCGTCATCACCGAACCCTGCGCTTCCAGCACCGCCCGGCTGACGATGTTTTCGGACGCGATCAGCTCGATCTCATGCCGCTGACGGCCGAGTTCGCCCTTGATCGCGGCTGCGATTTCCGGGTCGGCCTCGGCGAGTGTCGCCGTGAAGAACGAGTCGGGCGCGGAGGCGGTCTTGGAGCTGGAGGACGAGGAGGTCATTGGGCGAAATATCTCCACCGCCGCAGGCCCTTAGGGGCAAGGCGGTCGGCTATGTGTGGCGGTCGAAAGAAGTGTCTGCGGGATACCACATCGCCCGGAATTGGCCAAGCACTTGCGGTATGCGGCTGATATTTATGCAAGATATGGTGGGGTGGAAGGGGTTCCCCACCCTCCACTGTCGCCCCGGCCTTGAGCCGGGGCCCATAACCACCGGCGGTAATTGAAGGAGGAAGGCGTCCGCCAAGGTGCCCCCTTCCGTTGGCCGCAGCGTATGGGTCCCGGCGTTCGCCGGGACGACACCGAGATTGACTACGCGAACCGGTAGGCCCCGCCCTTCTCGATGCTCCGCTGGAACGCCGGGCGGGCGTGCATCCTTCCCAGCCAGGCCGCGAGGTTCGGGTATGGCTCCAGCTTGCCGAACACCTTTGCCATCTCGCCGACAAAGCTCATCTGGATGTCGGCGCCTGATAGCGACGCCGCGACAAAGAACTCCCGCCCCTTCAGCGCGCCGTCGACATAGCCGAGATGGTTGGCGAGTTCGCTGTCAATGCGCGGATGCAGCGGCGCGCCCGCCTCCTTCAGCCGGGACACGTAGAGGTTCAGCATCAGCGGCAACATCGCCGAGCCTTCCGAGTAGTGCATCCACTCATTGTAGGCTTCGTAATCGGCGCTTGCCGGCGCCGGCATCATCGCTCCCTTGCCGTAGCGGCGAATGATGTAGTCGACGACGGCGCCGGACTCCGCGATCGTCGTATCGCCGTCGGTGATGACGGGCGACTTGCCGAGCGGATGGATCTTCGTGAGTTCCGGCGGCGCCAGCCGGGTCTCTGCGTTGCGCTGGTAGCGCTTCATCTCATACGGCGTACCCAGTTCCTCCAGCAGCCACAGAATGCGCTGCGAGCGGGAGTCGTTGAGGTGATGAAGCGTCAGCATGGGGGTTTCCTCCGGTTGTCGTTGGCTGGGCACGGTTGGCCTGACAGTGTCATTGCGGGCGAAGCGAGGCAATCCAGCTTGTCGCTTGTAGCCCGGATGAGCGAAGCGATATCCGGGGCGGTAATAGCGTGGTCCCGGATGTCGCGTCGCTCATCCGGGCTACGAACTGAATATGCGTTCGCATTCTCGCGGCGCATTCGCCCGAGGTTTGCATCTTTGATGTCCCTCCGGAAATCAGAGGGTGCAGGGAAGACCGGGTGCTTGCTGCACCCGCGATCTCGCGTGCGATTTGCGCAAACAAAACGGCACACGAGCATACAGGGCAGCTGGAGCATTCCGGCCTTCCCTGCGCAATGGCTTTACGGCTTACTTCGTGCTCTTCCCGGAGAACGGCTCTTTTGCCTCCGTCGCCTGCGCTTCTTATCGCACGCTTAACGCCAGCACCGCGGCGCCCGAACCACACGACTTCACCGTACGCTCGAGCCACACACGTCAGTCGCGGCTCTCGCGTCCATCGCACCTCACCGCGCGTTCGTGACGATGGCCAACGCCCCTCATCCGCCGTGAGACAGGCGGAGTTGTGCGACTGATTTGGGTGAGAACGGAAGCGGAATATTTTCGATTTGCGGGCTTGACACGATTTCTGAAAATCCGAAGTGATTTGACTGTCTGCCAACGCGTTCGATATCCGCCCGACCAATCAGCTTTTGCAGGCCGAGACACACGGCTCCCGACTGGTCCTGCCTGCCGTAGAGTGTGACATGCTTACCCGCATCACGCGCGGCCGGCTCCCGTCAGGAAGCCCCCAATTTCCGTCGTGGGTCCCGCGCTTCATTTAATTGGGTCTGACGTTGAACCACGCCGCCGTTCCCTTGACGTACAGTCATGGGCTGGGGAAACGACGGAGTTTCTCATGACGAAGCATCGAACGATCACCGGCTTCGTAGCCCTCGCTCTGCTTACGGGCGCTGCAACGGCCGCCACCTTGCGACCGCTGCCATCAAAGCACCATCCAGACGCATCCGCCGGCATCATGTCGCTCAGTGAATTGAAGGTCGACGTGAACAAGCTTGCGACGGACGACTACGACGATCAGTCCTTTGTTTATTCGGCGAAGCGCTATTAGCCACATGCCCCGCAGCCTGCGTGGCCGGCCTCATCGAAATGCGCCCGACGTGATCCAGTTCACAATGCGATGCTTTGGCTGGGTCCATAAACGCTTGGGGCTGACAGATGGATTCGCAAATGCCTGAATCACGCCCACCCGGTGAATACAAGGCTAAGTCGGGACACTGGCTGAGAACGGCCTTCCTGATCTACGGGATGATGGTCGTCGGCCTGCTCGGAATCTTTATCGTCTTTCCGGATACGAGGACCCAGCAAGACGAAGGCGCGCCCGTGCAAACTGCCGCGAAGGCGGCCAGATATGAGGCCGTGATCGCCAACTGGAACCGCTATCGAACAAAGGACGCGAGGGCGGAAGCGCGATAACACAAACGGGTCCGGCTCAATCGAGCAGCAAACGACCGACAGGCTCAGCGCGGTCGCTCCCACCTTTGACCACGACGATCTCGCCGCTGGCCAGCCAGACACCGGTCAGTGCCTGAATGTTCGCACCATGGCTTACGACAAGCAGATTTCCGCCTGCCGTCCATTGCGCAATGAGCGCGCGGGCGCCGGCGGTCAAGGTCTGCCTTTGATCCTTCAGCACCACGACATTGCCGAATGTCACTTCAGTCTCGATCGTCCCCAGATCCATCAGCCTGACCGTATCGATACATCGGCACCACGGCGAACTCAGGATTTTTTCGAACGCGATCCCTTCCCCTTTGAGCCGCGATCCGATTTTCTCTGCGTCCCCCCTTCCCTTTTCACTGAGGTTGCGCTGGGTAGCACAATCATCGACGCGAAATCCCGGCGGATCCCCAACACCACCCGGCGCATCGGCATGGCGCATCAGGGCGACGTGGCCGCCCGCCCGCAACGCCTTCCAGGCATCAGCCGCGTCGTCGGCGCCGGCGACCTGTGCCGTGCCGCAGAGGCCGAGCAGAAGCAGAACTGTGAAGATGACAAGGCGCATGCGGCGCATGGCGGCGGTTCTCGAAGAAGCGGGCGCTAGGCACCGGCTCGGAAAGCATTCCTTCCGGCACTTCCTCGGTCAAGACGCGGCAAAAGCTGCCGCTGCCTACAGCCCGGTAAAACCCGCCTTCACCGGATCGCTGCTGCCGTCGAGCTGGCGCAGATAGGTCAGCCCGCACACGGTGAGCCGGTGCGGATCCTTCTCGCCCGCCTCCATCAGCGTGGTGAGATATTCCGTCACCTTGGTACGTGCCTCGGCGTTGGCCGCGGCGGTTTGGTTCACAAGCAGGTCGTAGGTCTGCATGATGCGGTCGATCGCGGCTTCCATGGAGTTCTCCTGAAGTGCGTGATGCGGGTGATGCGGTCAGGCCAGTGATTGCGCTTCGAATTCGGCGATCGCCTTGTTGGCGAGCCGGATCCGGTTGAATTCGCCGTGCTGAACCAGCTTCACGATGATCTCGAGCAGCCGCTCGTCGGTGGCGAAGCTATCGGCAATGGCGCCGCTCCTGCACAGGTAGTTCGACGCGATGGCGTAGGCATCCCCCACCACCTCGAAGTTCATCACCTGAATTCCGCGTTCGACCAGCATGTCTCACCTGTTCCGTGACAGGCTCAATAATGCACGAGGGCCCGGATGGTTCCATCCTGTGAAACCCGCCTGGGAAATCCGGTCGTTCTGGCAGCAAAACCAAGCGCTTCGGCCCTATTTCACACCGAAACCGGCAACTCGGTCTCGGGATCGAAGAAATGCAGCCGGCCCACCTGCGCCGACAGGCGAACCTGATCGCCGCGCACGATGACGGTTTCGGCAGGCACGCGGGCGGCGGTGACGCTGGCCCCGCCCACCCTCGTCTCCAGCAATATCTCGGAGCCGAGCTGTTCGACCACCTCGACGCGGGCATCGAAACCAAGGCCCGGGGGGCCGTTGCCGAGCACAAGGTGCTCGGGCCGCATGCCCAGGATCACGCGACGGCCATTTAAGGCCGCGAGCGCCGACGCGTCCGCCGGCCCGACCGTGAGCCGCAAGCCTTCGGCCTCGACTGACGTCACACCCGCTGCGCTGCGCACGGTGACGTCGATAAAGTTCATCGCAGGCGCGCCGATGAAGCCCGCGACGAACTTGTTGGCCGGCTTGCCGTAGACCTGCAGCGGGGTACCGATCTGCTGAACCCTGCCGTCGCGCATGATGACGACGCGGTCGCCGAGCGTCATGGCCTCGACCTGGTCGTGGGTCACGAACACCGACGTCGTCGGGATCGCCGCATGCAGGCGCTTGATCTCGATGCGCATCTGCGCGCGCAGCTTGGCATCCAGGTTCGACAGCGGCTCGTCGAACAGGAACACTTGAGGATTGCGCACGATGCAGCGGCCGAGCGCGACGCGCTGCTGCTGCCCGCCGGATAATTGCTTGGGCTTGCGCTGAAGCAATTCATGAAGCCCGAGCATGCCGGCGGCGCGGTCGATCGCGGCCTTGATCTCGGCCTCCGCGGTTTTCTTGTTGCGTAAGCCGAAGGCCAGATTGTCGTAGACGCTCATGTGCTGGTAGAGCGCGTAGTTCTGGAACACCATCGCGATGTCGCGATCGCGCGGCGGCAGATTGTTCACCAGCCGGTCGCCGATGCGGATGTCGCCGCTGCTGATGTCCTCCAGGCCTGCGATCATGCGCAGCGTCGTCGACTTGCCGCAGCCGGACGGTCCGACCAGCGCCACGAACTCCTTGTCGGCAATCTCGAGATCGACGTCCTTCACGGCGTGAAACAGCGAGCCATAATGCTTGTTGAGCTTGCTGAGTGAAATTGCTGCCATTGCCCCGCCGCTACCCGAACCTGAAGCCTGTTTCAAAAAAGCCCGCCGCGCGCTGACGCGGCGGGCTTCACGTTCTTGATTATTGCGCGGCCTTGCTGACCAGCGGCGCGCCCTCGGCCAGCACCTTTGCGATGTCCTCGCGCTTGCCGGTGACGGCCTTGGTGACGGTGTCGTTGAACGCCTTGTGCACGGCGGGCCATTGCGGGAAGTAATAGGCGCCGCGCACCTTGTCCGGCGAATCCAGCACCGATTCCTTCAGCAGCTTCATGAACGAATCTTCCGCCGCGATTTCCGCCCAGAACTCGGTGTTGGGTGGCGGCGCGCCGGTCGCCTTGAACAGCTTCTTCTGGCCTTCCTTGTCGAGCATCATTGCGTCCAGCATCTCCTTGGCGAGTTTCTTGCGCTCCGGCGCGATCGACTTCGGGATCGCCCAGCCCCAGATGTCGTCCCAGGCGAACGGTTTGGCCCGGTTGGGACCGAGCGGGAAGCGCGTGGCGGCCACCTTGCCGGCGATTTTCGACTTGGCCGGATCGTTGAAGGTGCCCCACCACAGCGAGTCCGCCACGGTGAAGGCGGCATCGCCCGACATGAACACGGCGTTGGCTTCGTTGCGGTCGTAGGCCGGCATGCCGCGCGGCACGATCTTGTGGGTGTTGATCGCATCCCACCAATATTCGACGGTCTCCTGCATGCACGGCTCGGTCATGCCGGATTTCCAGCCGGCCGCGGCGAGTTTTGCATTGTCGCGCTCATAGGGCGGCATCAGCACGTCGCAATTGTTGCCCCACATCGACCAGAGCCAGCTGAACCAGCTGTTGTTCATCGACATGCCGCCGACATAGCCAAACTTGACCTTGCCGTCCGCCTGCAGCTTCTTGCTCACGGTGACGAGTTCTGCCAGCGTCTTCGGCACTTCCTCCGGCTTGACGAGGTCGGAGCGGTAGAAGAACACGCTGAACGTCTGGCCCATCGGCACGACGGTGTTCTGGCCCTGAGCGTTGCCGAACACGATCTTGTCCATGCCCCACTTCTCGGCAAACTTGTTGGCCGCGATATCGTCGGTCGGCTCTAGCAGATGCGCCCAGGTCTGCCCCCAATCGTCATTGTGCCAGATCACGTCGTACTGATCCGAGTTCGAGGTCAGCGATGCCGTCATCTTCTCGACATAGACGCCGTAGGAATTCGGCACCTTGACGATCTTGACGCCGTTCTTGGCGCCCCAGGTCTCGAACATCGCAATCGAGGCGTCCTGAATCGGGCTCGGCTGGTAGCCGATCCGAAGCTCCTTCACCTGTGCGGCGGCACTACCGGTTGCAGCCGCCAGGGCCACGGTCGCTGCGGTGAACCATTTCGCCAGTCCCTGCATAGCCTCTCCTCCTGTTTTTTGTCGTTGTGTCGTGTCTCGGTCTTTCTTGTTCGCCTAAATCCTCAACCCCCGGATCACATATTTCTGACCGAACAGCGCGATCAGGAAGGCCGGCACCAGCGCCATCACGGCGGTCGCCGCCATCAGATTCCAGCGCAGCCCCATCTCGGTGACGAATTGCGCCATCACCACCGTAATCATCGGCACACGGTTGCCGGTCAGGATCAGCGCGAACAGAAATTCGTTCCAGGTGAACAACCAGCACAGCACGGCGAGCGCCGAGATCGCCGGTAGCGCCGACGGTACCGCGACGCGGATGAAGGCGCCCCATCGCGTGCAGCCGTCGATCATCGCGGCGTATTCCATCGACGGGTCGATGCCGTCGAAAAAGCCCTTCATCAGCCACGAGAAGAAGCAGATATGCACCGCGACATGCGGCAGCAGCAGCCCGGTATAGGTGTCGTAGATGCCCCAGCTTTGCGTCACGAAATACAGCGGCAGCACCCAGGAAATATAGGGCACGCAACGGAACACATAGATCGTTCCGAACCAGATCCGCGAGGCCGGCCCGGTGAAGCGCGACAGCATGTAGCCGCTCGAGACCGTCACCAGCAGCGAGAACACGGTCGCCAGTGTCGAGATCAGCGCGCTGTTGAGGAAGGCTCCGACGATCCGCTCGTCGCTCAGCACCTCGGCGAAGCTGGCGAGTGTGAATTCAGTGCCGCGATGGACGTAATAGACGCCGGATTCCGGCCGCAGCGAGGTCAGGATCAGCCACAGCACCGGAAAGGCGAACGCGAAGCAGACGAAAGCGAGCGCCAGCGCGAACAGCGTCTTGCGGCCGATCGGCGGCAGCCAGGGCAGGAATTCGGAGCGGCTTACCATCGCCATCGGGTCAGGCCTTTGCGATGCGGTCGACGAGGCGGTAGAGCACCACGCCGATCACGAGGATGATGAGCCCGCCGATGATCGCGGCTGCCGAACCGCGGCCGAGATCGAGGTTGAGGAAGGCGTGGACGTAAGCATAGAGGCTGAACAACTCGGTCGAGCGGCCGGGCCCGCCGCCGGTCAGCGTCCACACGATGTCAAACGTGCGGAAGGCGTCGATGGCGCGGATCACCACGCACACCACGATCACCGGGCGCAGCATCGGCAGCGTCAGGAAGCGAAACACGCGCCAGGTGGTGGTGCCGTCGATCGCGGCGGCCTCGAACGGCTCCTTCGGCAGGCTCTGCAAGCCCGCCAGCAGCAGCAGCGTGAACCACGGCGTCCACAGCCAGATGTCGGTCAGAAGGATGATGCCGAACGCGCTCCAGCGCTGCACCAGCCAGGGCTGCCCTTCGAAGCCGATGGCCTCAAGCACCACATTCACAATGCCGAACTGGTCGTTGAAGATCCAGCGGATCATGATCGCGGCGACGACCGGGGCCACCATCAGCGGTACCAGCAGGATCGTCTGCACCAGCTTTTGTCCGCGAAACGGGCGGTTGAGCAGCAGCGCGAGCGCCAGCCCCGCCACCAGCGCCCCGGCGACGCTGAGCACCATGAACAGGAAGGTGTTCGGCAGCACCACGTAAAGGAACGCCGGATCCGTGATCACGGCGACATAGTGGTCGAAGCCGATCCAGGTCTTTTTGGGATTATAGAGCGCCCAGTTGCGAAAGCTGGCGTTGGCGCCGATCACGATCGGCACGACCTGAAACAGCAGCATCAACAGCGCAGCCGGCGCGATCAGAAGCAGCACAAAGCGCTGTTGCTCGCCGAACATAGGACGCCGCGATGCCGACAAGCCGGTTTTCCCCATTTGGGCGTCAAACCGTCACGACTTTTGCGGCCGGTACGTGCGTGAAGCCTGTATTTTCAGGGAGTATGGGCGGGGCGTCGAAGGCTAGTCAATCCGGATTGTGCAAAGGCACAACCGGATTGTGCAGCAGCAAATTCGGATTGTGAAACAGGCGAGCGATTGGGCAGGCGCTCACGCAAAACTTCAACTTGAGGTACTTCAAAAAACAAAACGCACCGGACCCGGAAAAGCCGGGCGCGATGCGCTTTCAGCAGGGCTCACTGCCCTGCCAGTTCATTGTCCGCAGTTGGCCGCCGGTCTTCTCGATCATGATCCGATACTTCGGATCATGATCAGGCCGGCTTGACCGCTTGCGGAAAAGAAAATCTCAGAGCCGATACAGGATCTGGTCGGTCCAGAACCGCTCGAGCCGGTGCAGCGACTTGTTCAGCGTCGCGAACTCTTCGTTCGAGATGCCGCCGACCTGCTCCACCGTCTTGACGTGCTTCTGGTAGAGCGCGTCGACGATCTTGCGGATTTCCTGGCCCTGCGCGGTCAGGCGGATGCGGACCGAGCGGCGATCGACGCGCGAGCGCTGATGATCGAGGAAGCCGAGCTCGACGAGCTTCTTCAGGTTATAGGAGACGTTGGAGCCGAGGTAGTAACCGCGCGTGCGCAGTTCGCCCGCGGTCAGCTCCTTGTCGCCGATGTTATAGAGCAGCAACGCCTGCACCGAATTGATGTCGGCGCGGCCGCGGCGATCGAATTCGTCCTTGATGACGTCGAGCAGCCGGCGGTGAAGCCGCTCCACCAAAGTCAACGCTTCCAGATAGAGCGGCTGCACCGGAGCTTGACCGGCAGAGCGTTCAGCGGTTTCCACCGCCGTTGCAACGGCTTTGATCATGACACTTCCCCTGTCGTCGTTTTTCGACTTATTTCGACGAAACTTCTGTCCCGCCTGATAGCCTCAACTTAAGGGGGCGGTTTGAAGATCCGCTTAAATAAGAGAATAAAGAGATCATGAATTTAACAGAGTGAATTGTCGATTAAGCCCCGTGGATCAAGGCTTTTTGCAACTTTTCATTGACGGTGAACGCGCCCTGTTCACGCTTCGTCTGCAAGCCCTGTCGCATTCCAAAACAGGTGCGTCTGAAATCGAAACGCTCGCGTAAGGTGTGTGGTGGAACCCTTTACGGCCCTTAACGGTGACTGAAACGTTACCGGAAAAATTTTTGAAAATTGTGCGGGATTGCATCGCAGTTTCTGCACGCGGATGAATTATGGCGGGAAACTGACACGCTTCTCTTCCCCTTCTCCCCGCGCGCGGGGAGAAGGGGAAGAGGGGCTCTATCGACGCATTCGGACTCGCGGTGAGACCCCTCACCCCAACCCTCTAAGAGCAAGCTTCGCTTGTCTCGACCCCGCAAAAGAGCGGGGCGAGGGAGCAGATCGCCGCTTCCATCTCGATTCTCTCGCTTGCGAAAGCCCCTACGGCGGGCGTTCGCGCGCGGCCATCCAGGCGAGCGCCAGATACGCCGCCAGCATCACGGCTTCCAATCCCACCACCGTCAGGCTGCCGCCATAGATGCCGGGAAACATCAGTTCGATCACCGCCATCGACACCACGGTGGTGAGCCAGACCACCGCGCCCCAGGGCGTCGCAAGCCACAGGCCGACAGCGGCGACGAGCTCGATCACAGCGAAATAGACGGTCGCGGTCTGCCAGGCCATCGACTGGTTTTCGAACGCCTCTTCCTCGCCGCCGATGAATCCCGTGACCTGCGCCCAGTGGTACAGGCCCTTCAGGATAGAGAGAACAGCCATGATCCGCAGGAACAGCACCAGGCGGCGCGTCCACACGTTCTCGTCGGGCTCGATCCGCTCCGACGACATCGCCGCCATCGACATCGCGTCCCGGCCCTTGTCCCGCCCTTGATCGCGCGCCGACGCATCAGACATGCCAGCTGACCTGGAAGCCGACCTCGAAATCGGGGCTCACCGCGGGCTGGAATGGACTCGTGACCCCAAATGCTCTCATAGCCCTGTCTTGGCCCGCCGGAACGGCAAAATCAATCGCCCATGAGGCAGATCAAGGTGCGGTGACGGGGAAGTCGCAAGGTGCTAGAATTGGAACAAATCAAAACTGACCCGCCGCCTTCAGGAGTACCCATCATATGGCGATCAAATTCGGGCGTCCGATCGAAATGCGTGACGCCCCGCGGCGGCAGACCGCCCTCGCCTCCACCTCGCTGGACCTCGCGATCCGTCCCCGGCGCAACCGCAAGGCGGAATGGGCGCGGCGGCTGGTGCGCGAAAACGTGCTGACGACGAACGACCTGATCTGGCCGATGTTCGTGGTCGACGGAAACAACACGCGCACGCCTGTTGCCTCGATGCCCGGCGTCGACCGCCTCACCGTCGATCAGGCGGTGCGCGATGCCGAGCGCGCGATGAAGCTCGAGATCCCCTGCATCGCACTGTTCCCCTATACCGAGGCGTCCCTGCGCGACGAGACCGGCTCCGAGGCGCTGAACCCGAACAACCTGGTCTGCCAGTCGGTGCGCGCGATCAAGAAGGAATTCCCTGACATCGGCGTGCTCTGCGACGTCGCGCTGGATCCTTTTACCAGCCACGGCCATGACGGGCTGATCGAGGACGGCAAGATCCTCAACGACGAGACGGTGGCGGTGCTGGTGCGACAGGCGCTGGTGCAGGCGGAAGCCGGCTGCGACGTCATCGCGCCGTCGGACATGATGGATGGCCGCGTCGGCGCGATCCGGGATGCGCTGGACGAGGCGGGTTTCCTCGACGTGCAGATCATGTCCTATGCGGCGAAATATGCGTCCGCCTTCTACGGCCCGTTCCGCGACGCCATCGGCTCGGCAAAGACGCTGACAGGCGACAAGCGTACCTACCAGATGGACAGCGCCAATACCGACGAGGCGCTGCGCGAAGTCGAACTCGACATCGCGGAAGGCGCCGACATGGTGATGGTGAAGCCCGGCATGCCCTATCTCGACGTGGTACGGCGGGTGAAGGACACGTTTTCGATGCCGACCTTCGTCTACCAGGTGTCCGGCGAATACGCGATGATCGCAGCCGCCGCCAACAATGGCTGGATCGACGGCGACCGCGCGATGATGGAAAGCCTGCTCGGCTTCAAGCGCGCCGGGGCGGATGGAATCTTGACGTACTTTGCACCGAAGGCGGCGGAGAGGTTGAAGGCGGGCGGGTAAGTCTCCCCTGTCGTCCCTGCGAACGCAGGGACCCATACGCGGCGGCCTATCGATAGAACGATGGGGCCGGTTGCCTTTGCTGCAATGTGCAGCGGTGGTTATGGATCCCTGCGTTCGCAGGGACGACGAAACATTGGGCCCACCCCCGAATATTGCACGCTGTTAATGGTCGCAGGCCCTTGGCGGCGGCGCGGACGGCTCCCATGTTTCGGTCGGGAATATCTGGCCTGGAGGACAGACCATGTCTTATAGCGGCTCTGGCAATACCAACGGCGGCGCTTCAAATGCCGGCGGCGCCTGGCGGAACGACGGCGGAGTGCCGCCCCATGCGTTTGATCCCGATTTGCAGCCGGAACTGTTTCGCGGCGTGCTGACGCGGCGGGTGTTTGCGTTCCTGATCGATCTCGTCGTGCTGTCGGTTCCTGTCATCCTCGGCTACATCTTCATTGCCGTGTTCGGTGTGATCACGCTCGGGCTCGGCTGGATGCTGTTCTGGCTGGCGTGGCCGGCTACCATCGTGTGGGCGATCGTCTACTACGGCGCCTCGATCGGCGGGCCGCATTCGGCTACTATGGGCATGCGCGCGATGGATCTGGAAGTGCGCACCTGGTACGGCGCACCGGGCTATTTCGTGCTCGGCGCCTGCCATGCCGTGCTGTATTGGGTCTCGGTCTCGTTCCTGACGCCGCTGGTGCTGCTGGTTGGGCTGTTCAACGGCCGCCGCCGGTTGCTGCACGACATCATCCTGGGAACCGTAGTCATCAACAGCTCGGTTCGTACCCAGGTAGTGCCTTCGGCCCGCAGCAGCTACTGAGCGAGCCGCAAACTGTAATTGACGGTCGGCCCTGCCGGCGCGATGCTAGAGTTTCTCCGGTCCCGGAAATGTGTCGGGACCGGAGCGGCTCTTTTTTCGTTTTGATGCGTTTTCTTAACGGGAACCGGTGTCTACTTCGCGCGAAAGCGTATGGTTGTGATCTGTTTCGGAGGCCTGACGACCCCTCGTGACCCAGCATTCGCGTGACACCCCGCAATTCTATCTCACGGCGCCCTCGCCCTGCCCCTATCTGCCGGGCCGGCACGAGCGCAAGGTCTTCACGCATCTGGTCGGCGACAAGGCCGGCGACCTCAACGACCTCCTGACCCATGGCGGCTTCCGCCGCAGCCAGTCGATCGCCTACCGCCCGGCCTGCGACCAGTGCCGGGCCTGCGTCTCCGTGCGCGTGGTCGCCAACGAATTCCGCCCCTCGCGCAATTTCAAGAAGGTTTTGGCGCGCAATGCCGACATCGTCGGCGAACAGCGCAGCGCCGTGCCGACGTCGGAGCAGTATTCGGTGTTCCGCGCCTACCTCGACAAGCGTCACCGCCATGGCGGCATGGCCGACATGACCGTGCTCGACTACGCGATGATGGTGGAGGACAGCCATGTCGAGACCCGCATCATCGAATACCGCAAGCGCGGCATCGATACCGGCATCACCGGCCGCGGCGAGGAGCTGATCGCGGTGGCGCTGACCGACGTGCTCAGCGACGGGCTGTCGATGGTGTATTCGTTCTTCGAGCCGTCGCAGCAGAGCCGCTCGCTCGGCACCTTCATGATCCTTGATCACATCACCCGCGCCCGCAGGCTAGGCCTGCCTTACGTCTATCTCGGCTACTGGATCGAGGGCTCCAAGAAGATGGACTACAAGGGCCGCTTCCTGCCGCAGCAGCGGCTGGCGCCGTCAGGCTGGCTGCGGATCGACGCATCGGGCGAAATGCTGTCCGAGCCGCAGGACTGAGCGGCGAATCCACCGCTGAGTTTCATGCCGCGCCAAATCCCCGTCATCAGCGAAACCACATCCCGACACCTTCAAGCCCGTCATCGGCATCCTGGACCGAATACCTTCAGCTTGTAGTAGCGTGTCGTGATAACGGTCGATGAGTGATTCACACGCGGGACGGTCGCTGGAGCAGTCAGCCCTCATGAACGAACCGGGCCCTTCGGCCGTCACGATGCCAGCTCAAGCATCTTACGACTGGCTGCAGCGACGGATCGTCTTCGCAGCGGTCACGTTCGCGCTGGCGCTTCTCGCCGTGCAGGCCTTCCAGGCCTGGAATGGCTATCGCACGGCCCGCACCAAGGCCGAACGGCGGGCGACCAACCTGGTCTACATTCTGAGCGCCCACATGCAGGAGGCGGTGGCCGCGCTCGATGCCTCACTGGTGCAGATCGGAGCAGCCAGCGCGCGGCTGGGCGGTCCGTCCGGCGACGCGGGCGACTGGAGCGCCGTGCTGACGGGCGCGATCGCCGGCTTGCCAAACACGGGATCGCTCAGCGTTACCGACAGCCAAGGCGTCATCCGGCATTCGACGGTCGCGAACGTCCTGGGTCAGTCGCGGCAGGATCTCTATTTGTTTCAGACCCTCCGCCGCCAGGCGAATGCCGGAATGGTGGCGGACAGACCCTTCAAGGGCGTGACCGGCGAGATGCTGATACCTCTCGGGCGACGGCTGGAAGGCCCGGCTGACACGTTCCAAGGCATAGCTGTGGCCACGATGCGCTTGCCGCAGCTGCGCGAATTCTACCACTCGATCGATGTCGGTCCCGGTGGACTGATCCGCATCCTGCATCCTGACGGGCAGGTTCTGTTCCGCGAGCCGTCGTCGCAGGACCCAATCGGCGAACCCGCGCTGGATGACCCGGTCTACCGGGCTTTCCGGGCCGGCAAGGCCGATGGCCTGTTGGACGAGGAATCCGGCCCCAACGGGCGTCCCCTCATCACTGCCTTCCATGCCCTGCCATCGCCCGGACTGCTGCTTGCGGTCTCTCTCGATCGCAAGGCGACGTCCGCGGAATGGCGCAACAATCTCGCCGTCGATGGCGGCCTCCTCGCTGCGGAGCTTCTGGTTCTCGCGATCGCGACCGCGACAATCCTGCAATTGCTGCGGGCGCGTCACACCGCGACATTGCGGCTGGCAAGCCGGGAGCGGCAGTTGCTGCTGGCCGAGTCGATCGCTCACATGGGCGCCGTCACCTTCGACGTCGCGACCGCTACGGTGCGGCCATCGCCGCAGATCGCCGCCATTTTCGGCTGGCCGGAGCCCGTCGAGGAAATTCCGCTGCCGGCGTTCCTTGCGGCCGTGCATGAAGCCGACCGGCAGCCGCTCAGCCAAGCGATCGCGCGCTGCGCCGAAGGCGGCGGGCCGTATCGCCAGGAATTTCGCATCGCGCGCCCGGACGGCAGCGTGCGCATCATCTGGTCCGAAGGGTTTCAGGACAAGGGCACGCGCGCCTCAGCGGCCGGAGTCGTCGCCATCTGCCAGGATGTAACCGATCGCCGGATGGCGGAACGCCAACTGGCGCAGGCGCTCAAGATGGAAGGCGTCGGCCAGCTCACCGGTGGCGTCGCCCACGACTTCAACAACCTCCTGACCGTGATCATCGGTAATCTGGACATGCTGGCCGAATGGCCCGGTGCGGACGCGCGCGCCCGCGAGACGGCCGAGATCGCGCTGAAGGCTGCCGATCGCGGCGCTGATCTCGTGCGCAGTCTACTGGCCTTCTCGCGAAAGCAGCCGCTGCAGCCGCGCGTGGTCAATCTGAACGAGATCGTCCTGGAAACCGACCATCTGCTGCGGCGAACCCTCGGCGAACAGGTGGAGCTGGAGACCAGCCCGGAACAGAAGATCTGGCTGACCATGGTCGATCCCGCGCAGTTGCAGGCTGCGCTGATCAACCTGGCGGTGAACGCGCGCGATGCCATGACGCAAGGCGGCAAGTTGACGATCGAGACCGGCAACGTCGTGCTGGATGAGCACTACGCGCGGCTGAACGCGGATGCCAGGCCCGGCCCCTATGTCCTGCTGGCCGTCAGCGATACCGGCTCCGGCATTCCTGCCGCCATCCTCGATCGCGTGTTCGAACCGTTTTTCACGACCAAGGAAACCGGCAAAGGAACCGGGCTCGGATTAAGCATGGTCTACGGCTTCATCAAGCAGTCGAATGGTCACATCAAGATCTACAGCGAAGTCGGGCACGGTACGACCGTAAAACTCTATCTTCCGCGAAGCGAGACCACGGCGCTGGTGGAAGCTCCCGCCACCGCGGCCGAACTGGACCAGACCGGCAACGAGACCGTGCTGGTGGTCGAGGACGATGCAATGGTGCGCGATTTCGTCGTGCAGCAGTTGCGGCAGCTTGGCTACCGGACGCGACTGGCCGGCAATGGCAGGGAAGCCCTGGCGGCTCTCGACGACGGCGCCGGGATCGACCTGCTGCTGACTGACGTGATCCTGCCGGGTGCGCTGACGGGTAAGCAGGTCGCCGACACAGCCCAGCGGCGGCGGCCGGACCTCAAGGTGCTGTTCATGTCCGGCTATACCGAGAATGCCATCGTGCATCACGGCCGGCTCGACCCGGGCGTCCTGTTGCTATCGAAGCCGTTCCGCGCCAGCGACCTCGCACAGATGGTTCGCAGGGCGATTGCAGGCAACCAGCCCAGCGACGCGTGAGGCGGCAGCGTCTCAGCCGAAGAACGTCTCGAACAAGAGTTTTACGTTCAGCGCGACGATGATCGCGGCGACGATCCACGCCACCGCGGCGACCGAGCGGGAGATCGCGAACTGGCCCATCTTGCGGCGGTCGGAAACGAACCTCACCAGCGGGATCACCGCGAACGGCAGTTGCATCGACAGGATGACCTGGCTGAAAACCAGAAGCTGGCTGGTGCCGCGCTCGCCGTAGAGGGCCGTGACGATCACGACCGGAACGATGGCGATGCCGCGGGTCAATAGCCGCCGCGCCCAGCTCGGCAGGCGCAGATGTAAAAAGCCTTCCATCACGATCTGGCCGGCCAGCGTTGCGGTCACCGTCGAGTTCAGGCCGGAAGCGAGCAGCGCTACCGCAAACAGGGTCGAGGCCATGCCGAGGCCGAGCAGCGGCGACAGCAGTTCATACGCCTGGCCGATTTCGGCGACCTCGGTGCGGCCGGTCGCATGGAACGTCGCGGCCGCGACGATCAGGATTGCGGCGTTGATGAACAGCGCCAGCATCAAGGCGATCGTCGAATCCGTCGTCGCCCATTTGATCGCCTCGCGGCGGCCTTCATCGTTACGTTCATAGGCGCGGGTCTGCACGATCGATGAGTGCAGATAGAGATTATGCGGCATCACGGTGGCGCCGATGATGCCGATGGCGATGTAGAGCATCTCGGGATTGGTGACGATCTCGGTCGAGGGCATAAAACCCTTCAGGACCCCGGCAACCGACGGAGCGGCGGCCACGATCTGGATCCCAAAACAGATCGCAATCACGATCAACAGCGAGATGACGAAGGCTTCGAGGAAGCGAAAGCCCTTGTTCATCAGCAACAGCAGCAGGAAGGCGTCGAGCGCGGTGATCAGCGCGCCGCCGATCAAGGGAATGCCGAACAGCAATTTGAGGGCGATCGCGGTGCCTATGACCTCGGCGAGATCGCAGGCGATGATGGCGGCCTCGCAGGCCAGCCAGAGCAGGAAGTTGACGGGGCGCGAAAAGCTAGCGCGGCAGGCTTGCGCGAGGTCGCGGTCGGTGACGATGCCAAGCCGCGCGGCGAGCGCCTGCAACAGGATCGCCATCAGGTTCGAGAGCAGGATTACCGACAGCAGCGTGTAACCGAACTTCGACCCACCCGCGAGATCGGTCGCCCAGTTGCCCGGGTCCATGTAACCGACGGAGACCAGATAGCCGGGACCGACGAAGGCCAGCAGCCGGCGCGACCAATGCCCGCCAAAGGGTACCGAAATGGTCGAATTGACCTCGGGCAGGCTCCGCTGGGTGCCAGCGGCGGCGTCCGCGCGCCAGCCGGCGGCAGTCGTGTCGGTCATCGGTACACTCTCAATCGGGGGCTTCGAGCCAAGTGCAGGCGTGCGGGCGTCCATTTCGCCAAGATGACCGATATCCCCCCTTATTGCAACTCATTTGCAACTGCATCTAGCAATCACGAAAATGATACCGGCGCGATATGGAAAGTACTGAGGAAGTGCTTTATGATGAAAGCATGATCAAGATCCCGGTCGAGACGCCCACGGCCACGCTGCGATACGCACTCGCCCCCGACGAGGCCGGCATCGCCGCCATCGAGGCGACCTTTACCGCCTACGACCGGATGATGGCGATCCTCGCCGAGGTTGCGCCAGTTGGCGCCAACCTCGTCGCGCTTCACGCCCAAGCTTACGAAAAAATCCGCGTCGAAACCGGCCTGCCGGCGCGGCTGGTGACGCTGGGCCTGCGCGACCGCGCCTTCTATGTAGCTGCGAGGGCCGTGCGCCGGATTCCGCTCGACGACAAGTTGTTTGCGATCAAGGGTCCAACTTCACTGACCATTAGCACTGTGCAGGGACGCGTCTTGGTCCCGTTCGATGTCCCGGGCTACGTTGCCGGCTGGGAAGGTCCCTTCCCGGCTCACTTGGTCTCAGACGGCCACGCCTACGAAATCCAGATCGCCGTCAAATCGAAATCAATTCAACCGGAGGAGAAGACCATGCTTCACGAAGGCATCCTTGCACGTATGGGCCGGCTTCTCGCCGCCATCGCCAGCCAGACCATCGACAATGCCGAGAACAGCAACAAGCTCGCGCTGGTCAAACAGGCGATCCGCGAGATCGACGCCGGCGCCGACGAAGCGCGCTATGCACTCGGCAAATCGCGTGCCGAGGAATTCCGACTGAATCGCCGACAGCAGGAGCTCGACGCCGAGGTCACAGGGTTAACAGAAAAAATCCGTCTCGCACTTGCGGAAAACCGCGAAGATCTCGCGCGCGCCGGCGTCGCACGGCAAATTGATCTGGAGTCGCAGAAGATTGCGCTCGAACGCGCGATGGATTTCGTCGAACTCGAAATCGATGAGCAGACCAAGGCCTTGCAGGCGATGCTTGGCGCGCGACGTGAAGCCGAAACCCGTCTCGCCGATCTCGAAGCGAGCCTGATGCAGCCGGCGCCACTTGAAACCGGACGGGCAGTTGCCACGACTAAAACAATGAGTGCCGACCGAGCCATGGCGGCGATCGCACGCGTCACCGGCGTGCCCGCTTCCAGCGTGCTCGGCGACAAGGAGCTTGACGAACTCGACCGCCTGCATCGCGAAAAGGAAATCGCAGCAAGGCTTGAAAGGATCAAATCGCAGCAATGAGTGCAGTGACCGATATCCTGCTGGCGCCCGACGTACGTCCCTTTGCGATATCAGCCGCTATCATGCTTACCCTGGGTGGCATCGAATTGCTGACGATGATCATCGGTTTCTCGATCAGCGAACTCATCGGCAAGGATTTCTCGCTCGAAACCGAGAGCCATAGCGCCATCGGCGGCTTGTTCCTCTGGATCAATGCGGGGCGGCTGCCGCTATTGATCCTGATGATCCTGGCACTCGGGGTGTTCGCGATCGCGGGCTTCCTGCTGCAAGGAATTGCACACAGCGCCGGCATGGCCGTGCCGGTCACACTTGCGGCGCTTGCCGCCGCAGCGCTCAGCCTGCCGGCGATCCGGGTGAGTAGCCGCGGTATCGCCCGCATCATGCCGCGCGACGAGACCTATGCGGTAGACGAGGCCGATTTCGTCGGCCATGTCGCCGAGGTTTCGATCGGGCCGCTCGACCAGGGATTGCCCGGCAAGGTCCGTCTCAAGGATGTCTTCGGCAACTGGCACTCTCTGGTGGCGCGCGCCAGTCCCGAATCCACCCCGCTTCCGGTCGGCGCCAGCGTGTTGCTCGTCGACCGCGACGCCAAAAGCTTCATCGCCATTTCCGCACCAGCCGACCTCATTAGCCAACAGCAAACATCACACAGGGCATAAATATGTGGGAACTTGCAGTACCCGTCGTTATCAGCGTTCTCGTTGTTCTTATTATCGGCATCTTCCTCGCAAAACTCTACCGCCGTTCGACGCGTGACGAAGCCTATGTCCGCACCGGCCTCGGCGGCCAGAAAGTCGTGCTCGACGGCGGCTCGCTCGTTCTTCCCGTTTTCCACTCCACGGCGGCGGTCAATTTGAAGACGCTGCGGCTCGAGGTCGCCCGCGGCGGACCGGACTCGCTGATCACCAAGGACCGCATGCGCGTCGACATCGGCGCCGAATTCTATTTGCGCGTCAAGCCCGATGCGTCGTCGATCGCGCTGGCCGCGCAGACGCTCGGCAGCCGCACCAATGATGCCGCCGAATTGCGCGAGCTGGTCGAAGCAAAATTCGTCGACGGCCTGCGGTCGGTGGCGGCCACCATGAACCTCGAAGAGCTGCAAGAGCAGCGCGCTACCTTCGTCAAGGCGGTGCAGGATGCTGTCGGCGCTGACATCCAGAACAACGGCCTCGAACTCGAATCGGTATCGCTGACGCGGCTCGACCAGAGCGACATCAAGCATTTCAACCCGAGCAATTTCTTCGATGCTCACGGCCTGACGACGCTGACCAAGGTCACAAGGGAGCGCGAACAGGAACGTAACCAGATCGTCCGCACCACCGAAGTGAACATCGCCCAGCAGGACCTCGTCGCCCGCCAGACCACGCTGACGATCGAATCCACCAAGCGCGAGGCGGAGCTGGCGCAGCAGCGCGACATCGCCAACAAGACCGCCGCCATGCGCGCGCAAACCGCGCAGGTCGAGCAGACCGCCGTGCAGAACGAGGCGGAATATCGCATCCAGCAGGAACTCGCGGTCGCCAACAAGCAGACCGAAGCCAATCAGCTGCGCGACACCAGGAAGATCGAGGCCGATCTCGCGGTGAAGCGCCGCAATACCGAAATGGATCGCGACCTGCAGATCGTCGCACAGGAGAGCGCGATCGCGGTGGCGGTCAAGAGCAAGGAGCAATCCGAGGCCCAGACCATCGCCGAAACCGCGCGTGCGCTCGCCATTGCGGCTGAAGAAAAGGTCACGACCGCCCGCGCCACCGAAATCGCCGAGCGCGACAAGATCATCAACGTGATCGCGGCCCGCAAGGCTGCTGAAACCGATGCGATGCCGATCACCGTGATGGCGGAAGCCGAAAACCAGGCCGCCACCAACAAGGCGGAAGCGATCACCATGCTGGCCAGGGCCGACGCCGATGCGGCGACCACCCGCGCGGCCGGCGTCAAATCGCTCGGCCAGGCCGAGGCCGAGGTAGCCGCGTTGAAGGCGGAAGCCCGCAACAAGCTCTCCCAGGCGATCGTCGATTACGATCTCACACTGGCGCGCATCAACATCATCCCGAATGCGCTGGCCGAAGCGGTCAAGCCGATCGAGAAGATTTCCGACATCCGGATCTTCGACACCGGTGGCCTGCTCGGCCGCGGCGGCGGCAATGGCGCCATGAACGGCCATGGCAACGGCCTTGGCCTCGGCGACGGACTTGCGGCGCAGTTGCTGTCGGTCTCGGCGTTCAAGCCGATCATCGACAAGATCCTCGTCGAGGGCGGTTTCGCCGCCGGTCCGGACGCTTTGACCAGCCTGACCAACGCGCTGGCGGCACAACAGCTGGCAGGTCCCGCCGAGCCGCCGCCTGCGGTGGATGCCGATGACGTGATAACGCCGCCCGCGACCATCTCGGGAACGGCCAAGGCGACGCTCGGACCCAAATCGTAATCAAACCGGAACGCCGAGCGTCGCGATTTCAAGATCTGTCAACGATGATCCCTGCTCGTCGTTGACGGGGTCGAGGCTTCACGCCAACTTAAAGGTGCACCCCGATTCCCGCCTTGTCGGCTTGAGCATATTTTGTGCGCCCGCCACAGCATCCCAGGTGATCGATGACCGACATCGCCGACAATACCGAGTCCAAGCCACGCGCCAAAAAAGCGGCCGAGTTGCTTGACGAGGTCGACCAGCATCGGGTTTATGCGGACCTGACGACGTTCTTCGGGCCGCGCGCCGAGGTGTTTCTCGATACTTACGAGAAAATGCGATCGGGAACCGGTGCACGCCGAACCGCGCCGAAATCGTGGAGCTGGCCGGTCTTCCTCGGATCGTTCACGTGGTTCTTCTATCGGAAGATGTACGCCTATGGCGCGATGATCATCATCTTGCCGATCATCCTGGGCTATCTGTTCGGCTCGGCCGGCAGCGCACTGCCTATCCTGTTCGCAGTATGGGCCAAGGGCTGGTATGTCACCTACGCCCTCAACCGGATCATCAAAGCCGACACGCTGGGGCTCATCGGCGCCGAGCGCAGCGATTATCTGCAACGCGCCGGCGGCGTGTCGTTACCCGCCGGCATCTTCGCCGGATTGCTCTACGCCGCCCTGCTGGCCCTCGTCATCCTGGCCGCGACCATGGGCCCCAAAGCCGGCCACTGATGAAATTCATCGTCCTGCTGGCCGCGATTACCCCGCCGTTGGTCATCCTGGCCTACGGGATCGCCAAGGCGCGCGACAGCTGGAAGTCTGAAGCGACCTGGAATGCGTTTCTGATCGGCGCGGTGAGCGCGCTGGCGGCGGTCGTCATTGAACTGGCGCTCAGCTATGTCCTGCCGCTGGAGCGGACCGGCACGCTCGCGGAAGCGGCCATCACAGCGGTCCTGGTCGCAGCGATCCCGGAAGAATCGATCAAATTCTTTGTTCTCGTCAGCCTCGCCGAAAAGCACGTCGACGTACGCCGCCTGCAGGATCTCCTCGTGCTGGCGCTTGCCGTCTCGCTCGGCTTTGCCACCCTCGAGAACTTCTTCTTCGTCATCTCGGCCGGCGGCTGGAAAATGACTGCAGCGCTGCGGGCGATCACCGCCGTCCCCGGCCACGGCATCGACGGACTTGCGATGGGCGCGCTGTTGATCAGAGCGCGCCTGAGCGAGCGTGCCGAGGACGTGAGGCTGGCGCTGATCGTGCCGGTCCTGCTGCACGCGGCGTATGATTTTCCGTTGCTCGCATTGCATAAGGACATCGCGATAACATGGTTTGGAGTGTCGTGGCTTTTGGTCATCGTCGCCTCCTCGATCTTCGTCATCAAGCTGTGCAACCGGGTGCTCGCGAAGGCGGTCGCAGCCGACCGCGCCGCAGGACGCGACGACCGGTCAATCGAATCTGCTGGCTGGCTGATCGCCGGCGGAGCGATGGTGCTGACCGCCGGGCCCTCGCTTGCGGCATGGGCGTTCCATGCCAAGGGAGTCGAAGTTGCCTCGGTCGCGATCGCACTGAGCATTTTCCCGATCGCCTTCGGAATCGATTCGGTCCTCACCGGCTTGAAGCGTCGCAATAGCCGGCCCGCCGCGGCCGCACAGGCACTTGATTAGGCGCCCTGACGCCGGAGACCGACCAACTGGCGTCTCCGGAACCCGATCTTTCCTGAAATTCGATCTGAGCCGCGCCTGGCCTTGTCGGGAAACGGGTGGGTTTGATCGTCCCCGGACCAGACAATGAGGACAGATCGAATTTCAGGGAATTTCACCATGTCCGTCGCCGACACACCTCGTCTGCCCGCAACGTTCAACCGACTGGCCTGGTCCAACCTCGCTGCACAGTCCGCCGAACAGATCGCGCTCGCCGCAGCGCCGATCGTCGCCGTGCTGCTGCTCGGCGTCGGCGAAGGCCAGACCGGCCTGCTGCAGACGGCGCTGACGCTGCCCTTCATCCTGTTTGCGATTCCGGCAGGTCTCCTCGCCGACCGCATCTCGCGGCGCTGGGTGATGGCGGGCTCCGAAGCGCTGCGTGCCGCGGCGCTCGCCGGCATCCTGCTGCTGATCTGGCTCGGCCAGATGACGCTGCCGTTGCTTTCGCTGCTCGGCTTCATCGCGGTGTGCGGAACGGTCGCCTACAGCGTCGCCGCGCCCGCTCTGGTGCCGTCACTGGTGACCTCGCAACAACTGCCCGCAGCCAATGCGCGGATCGAACTGGCGCGCACGATCGCGTTCGCCAGCGGGCCGGCGCTCGGCGGCGTGCTGGTTGGGTGGGTTGGTGCGGCGCCCGCGTTCGGATTTGCCGCGGCGCTCTCCGTGATCGCGGTCGAGCTGCTGTCCGGCATCTATGAACCGGCACGCGCCCCCGCGCCGCGCCGCCATCCGCTGCAGGACATCAAGGAAGGCGCCGCGTTCGTGCTGCATCACCCGCTGCTGCGGCCGGTGTTCATCACGCAGTTCATCTTCAACACGGCCTCGTTCCTGCTGCTGGCCGTATTCGTGCCCTACGCCGTGCACCGCCTCGGCCTGTCGGCCGCAGGCGTCGGCGTGACGCTTGGGATGTATGGCGTCGGCATGGTGGTCGGTGCGCTCGCGGCGACGCGGGTGATGCAGCGGCTGGCCTTCGGCACCGTGATCGGGCTCGGACCGGTAACCGGTTTTATCGCCGCCGCCGTGATGGCACTCACCACCATCGTGCCGACGCCGCTGCTGGCGGGCTTGAGCTTCTTCCTGCTTGGCGTAGGTCCGATCCTGTGGGTGATCTCGACCACCACCTTGCGGCAATCGGTGACGCCGCCGTCGCTGCTCGGACGGGTTTCTGCCATCAACATCATGAGCTATGGCGCCCGTCCACTCGGCTCCGCGCTCGGCGCCATCGTCGGCGGGCTCTATGGCGCGGAAGCCTGCCTCTATCTGGCAGCCGCGATCTTCGGCGCGCAGGCGCTGGTGATCTGGGTCTCGCCGGCCGTCGCGCTGGCGCGGCAGCCGGACATGGTGGGCGAGCCGGCGCGGTGTTGAGGCGAATGCGCGACCATGTCCGCCAAGGTCCAAACCCGGAAGTCGCCGCGACGCGACTTTCCGAAAAGTGCCGAATGCGGACAAGTCATGAGGCTGCGCGCATCGATGTCGGATCGGCTTCCTGTGCGCTCAGAGCCCTAGAAGCTCATGCTTGGACGCGAAGTCACAGAGTCGTACCAACGCTTCGATGCCACGTTTTCTGCCGGTATCGATAGACTCAAGGCGTTTGTCGCGAAGTCGATTGCGACAACTGCCGTGATATCAGCAACGCTGAACTGATACCCAGCTATGAAAGGGGCTTCCGCTAAACGGGTCTCTAGATCGCCGTAGAAATTGGCGATGCGACGCCGGCCGCGCTCGACCAATTCCGGAATCTGGTCGTAGCCATGCGGTCCTGCGATGGCGCGCCCCTTGAGACCGGAGGCACCATTGCGAACCGTCTCCATGACTGCGGCAAAGCCTTCCTGCTCCATTCGACGCTCCCACATGGCAATCACCGCTTTTTCCTTCGGTGTATCTCCGAGCAGCGGCAGGTTGGGATGCGTTTCTTCAAGATAGCGGATGATGGCCGGTACTTCGCCTATGGTCGATCCGTCGTCGAGAACAAGGGCAGGAACGACGCGGCGCGGATTGATCGCCGCATAGGCTTCGGAGAATTGTTCGCCTCCGCCGAGATCGACCGGCACCACCGACATCGTGATGCCCTTCTCCGCCAGATAGATCCTGACGCGGCGCGAATTAGGTGAGCCGCTGGACTGATATAGTTTCATGTCGCTTTCCTGTCCCGGCGTCAGAGTTTCGAACCGCCGCCCACCTGGACGGTGTCGCCGGTCACCCAGCGCGCCGAATCCGACGCCAGGAAAGTCACGACATCGGCGACGTCATCCGCATGACCGATACGTTGAAGCGCTTGCATGCCGAGAGCGTAGTTGCGCCCCTCCTCGGTCCTGGAAAACTCCGACATGTCGGTGTCGATGATCCCCGGCGCGACGGCGTTGACGCGGATGCCGCGTGATCCCAGCAGCGAGGCAAAATGCTTCACGAGCGTATCGATGGCGCCCTTGGTGGCGGAATACGCGGGTAGTTGGCCCACTGCAGCCCGCGCTGCCAGCGATGACGTCATCACGATGCTGGAGCCTTTCGTCATCAAGGGCAACAATTGTTGCACCAGGAAGAACGGTGCGCGGACGTTGACAGCGAACATGCGGTCAAAGTCTTCGACGGTCTGCGCCTCGATGCTGGCGGGTACCGCAATGCCGGCATTGGCCACAACAATGTCGAGCTTGCCGCCAACAAGTTTGCCGACTTCCGCCGCAAGCTTGTGCGCGCCATCGGGCGCCAACAGGTCGGCACCGACGGCGTCGGCCTGCCCGCCAGCTTCACGAATTTCGGCGACCAGCGAGTCCGCATCCTTGGCAGAATTGCCGTAGTGGACGATGACGCGGGCGCCGGCGTGAGCCAGTGCACGGGCGGTGGCGCGGCCTATGCCACGTGAGGCACCGGTGACCAGCGCGGTTCGGCTGATGAGGTCGGTCATCACTAATCTCCTGATGTCGATGGTTGTCGTGAATGGATTACGCGGCGGTCTTGCCGCCATTGACGCTGATGATCTGGCCGGTGATGAACGACGCCTTGTCCGAGGCCACGAACAGGATTGCGTCGGCGAGTTCCTCGGGCTTGCCCGCGCGCTTGAGCGGGATGCCGGCCAACATTCCAGCCTTGCGGTCGGCCGAGCCGGTGAAGCGGTTGAGCATCGCGGTCTCCACCGGGCCGGGCGCAACCGCGTTGACGCGAACGCCGAAGGCGGCGGCCTCCAGCGCGGCAGATTTGGTCAGGCCTTCGACGGCGTGCTTGCTCGCGGTGTAGAGCGATGCATTCGGCGCGCCCCGGCTGCCCATGGTCGAGGAAATATTGACGATGCTGCCCGAGCCCTGTGGCTGCATCACCCGGAGCTCGTGCTTCATCGAAAGAAGAACGCCGAGCACATTGGTATCGAAGGTCGCCGCATAACTCTCTGCGGTCTGTTCGGTCACCGGGCCGGGCGATCCCTCGGTGCCGGCATTGTTGACGGCGACGTCGAGGCGGCCGAACCGCTTGACCGTTTGCCCGACCAACGCCTCCACGTCGCTCTCGCGTCGCACGTCGGCGCGAATGAATTCCGCTTCAGCGCCAAGCGCGCGCAGCTCGGCTGCAACCGCCATGCCGGCATCGTCGCGGCGACCTGAGATGACCACCCGGGCGCCTACGCGGGCGAAGGCCAGCGCCGTGGCACGGCCGATGCCGGTGATACCCCCGGTTATCAGGACGACGGGATTGTTCATAATAATTCTCCTTAGTGGTTCGGCCGATATACCCATCCGGCCTATCTGGCGCGATCAACTCAAGCGCGCCTGTGCGGGACTTGAGTAGTTTCATCTTCTGCTGCAGGAGATTTAGGAAAGACTGGCGTCCCGGAGAAAGACTTTGTAAGGTCAGGGCCATACTTTTCAGGACTAGCTCATGGAGCTCCGACACCTCCGCTATTTCGTCGCCGTGGCCGAAGAAGGCAGCCTCACGGTGGCTGCCCAGAAACGCCTCCACACCGCGCAGCCGTCGCTAAGCCGTCAGATCCATGATCTTGAGCTGGAGCTCGGCGTGCAGTTGCTCATCCGCGGACCGCGCGGCATCGAACTAACGCCATCAGGGCGAGTATTCCTCGATCACGCGCGAGTGGCGCTGTTGCAGGTCAGGCCGCAAGCGAAGCCGCGCGGCGTGCCGCTCAGTCGGCAAAATCATCCTTCTCGATCGGATTTCTCACCGGCTACGAAATGGATTGGCTTCCGGCGGTGATGGGTATCCTGCGCAGCAAACTACCGAGCACCGAAATCACGATCCATAGCGAGGACTCGCCGGACCTCGCCGCTGGACTGGTGCGCGGCAAGATCGACCTGGCATTCATGCGTCCTGAGAAGCACTCACCGGGGGTGCAATTCAAACTGCTAAGGCATGATCCGGTGCTGGTCTTTATGCCGCGCGACCATCCGCTCGCTGCACGCAGCGCGATTCGGCCGGAGGATCTGGCGGGTCAGCCCTATATCGGCGTGTCCCCGGTGCGGGCGCCGACCTTGCGAACCGCAATCGAGGATTTCTTCAAGCGCAACGGACTGACGATCAAGCCTGCGCATCAGGCAGAGAATTTGGCGATGGCGATCTCGCTGATAGCCTCAACGGGTGGCATCAGCCTGCTTCCGCTCTATGCGCAAAATCTGCTGCCTAAAACCATCGCCAGCCGTCCAATCCAGGGCGCAGCACCGATGGTCGATCTTGTGATCGGTTACAACGAAGCTAACAGCTCTCCGTTGCTGAAGTTTTTGCTCTCGAAGCTGGAAGCGATCAAGTTTCAGGCCTCGAGTCGCGATGGCAGGTGATCGCGGTGCTCAGATCAATTGATGACCCGACCCGGTTTGTTCGTCAGGAAATAGCGTAGCGGAGTATGTGTTCGTGCCGTTGAATGCTCCGTGCTCGGGAGCGATGAAAGCGGCGCAGCATGGCGAATGCCAAACCCCGAAGTCGCCACGACGCGACTTCTTCCGGGGTTCAAACTGGTCGAGCGCTCGGTCTTATCTGTGTAATGGCGACGCCAGAGATCGCGAGCAGCCCACCGACAATCAACTTTGGAGTCATGCGGTCGCCAAGGAACAACACGCTCGAAATCAAGGCGAACACCGGAAGCAGTAGACCGAAGGGGGCGACACGGGTCATGGAGCAACGGCCGATCAGCCAGAACCAAAGCCCGAACCCGACAATTCCTCCGATGAAAATGGTGTAGGCGAGCGCCAGCCAGCCACGTTCATCCGCCGTGACAAGGCTCGCCAGTTGGCCATGCTCGAACAGCAACGACATCACCATGACCTGAGGCACCGTGAGCAGCGACGACCACCCCATCAACATCAGGGGATCAAAAGGGCCGTAGCGTTTCGTCAGGACGTTGGACACCGCGAATGCGAAGGCTGCCCCGATCACAAGCAACAGCGGAAGCGCGTTTGCCGACAGGCCAGGCCCGGCTGCCAATACGACCACGCCGACGAATGCGATCACCACTCCGGTGGACGTGGTGAGAGACGGCCTCTCCGCAAGCAGCGGCCAGGCCAACAGGACGGTGAAGGGCGTAGCGAGTTGATATGCGACGGCTGACATGCTTCCCGAGCCGAGCCCAAGGCCAACATAGAACAGCCCGAAGTTCAGTCCGCCGAGGAAAATAGAAATGGCTGCGATCGGGCCGAACTGTTGACGCGCGGGCCTTTTGACGAACGGAACAAGCAGCAGCGCGATGGCCAGGAAGCGCAGTGCGAGGAAGAAGAGAGGCGGAAACTCCGTTACGCCCACCTTGATGGCCACGAACTGATAACCCCAGAGCAAGGGAACAGCCACCGCGAAGAGGATCTGGATCGCAGACATGGCATTCTTCCTTTCAAGACCGATCAGTCTAGATATCGGCGTGCCAAAAGAGGGGGGCCCCAGGGCTGTTACTTCATGAAGCGGTCGAGAAGAGCGTCAGCGGTGGATTGCGATGTGGTCCGCGCCGGCGCCGTTTTGCCAACCACGCGCAGCCCCTCAACGAAGCAGACGAGAATTCGAGCAGCGCTTGAAGGCTCAACGCCATCAGCCAGCTTGCCCGCCGTCTTCGCACGGGAAAGTGCATCCGCCACCCTGGCCTCCATGGCTTTGAAAAAGCCCGCGACGCGACGACCGACTTCAGCATCCTGGCCGGCCAGTTCCATGGCTGTGGCCACCAGCAGGCATCCGCGCCGGCCCTTGGCGCCGGTCGTGCGGTCGACGTAGCCGGCAAGGTAGGCCCGCAGGCCGTCGACCGGGTCCCAGCGTGGATCGAGTTCGACGTCCATCCGGGTCAGGGCATCGGCAATGTAGCGATCGAGCGCACGCAGGAAGAGCGAGTGCTTGTCACCGAAAGCAGCGTAAAGGCTGCCACGCGAGAGTTTTGTCGCGCGAAGAAGGTCCGGGAGCGCCGTGGCGTGATAGCCGCGCGACCAGAACACGCCCATCGCGCGTTCGACAGCGGCCTCCATGTCGAAACTTCGGGGGCGGCCACGGAGCAACGGCACTGGGGTCTGGCGGCTCATTGCCGATATATAGACCAATTGGTCTTTAAATCACAAGTGGCCGTTTCGTCTACTTTGCAAAAGCCGCCCCTTGAGCTTCATTTGCCAACCGCCGGCGGGAATTGCTCGAACTGCGGCAGCGCGTCTCCGATCACGTGCCACGGAGCCTTCGAACGCACGAAGATATGCGCGCTTGGCGTCCTGGCCGGAGGTTCAATCAGGGTTCCGAGTGTCACATGGACATATTTGCCGCCGCGCACAACGGAGTACAGCAGCGAACCGCACTTCCTGCAGAATGCGTTGTGGTTCGCTTCGTCGCCAAATTTTTCGATCTCCTCCCGCCCGGATGTCAGACACAGATGGTGCGCGGCAATCCCGGCGAATGGCTTGAACGCCGAGCCTGTCGTGCGCTGACAATCCGAACAATGGCAGATGAAGGCATATTCGAATGCATCGGCAACCGTGTATGTGACAGCACGGCAGTAGCAGGCGCCGGTCAGGGATGTGTGAGGATCAGTCATGGAACCAAGCCAGGATGAGTTGGAACGAATACCTCGGCGGCGTGATCTTCATTCAGCTGGAAGCCATATCTCGCGACGCTTCGAGACCACCGGCATAATTGTCACGGGCTGATTACGCAAGCAGGCTCCGCCTGGCATCCGCATCAGGCCGAATCCGTCCGCGCCGTGCGAAGCCCATCGTGGTTCGACCCGATCACACAACATCCCGGTCCAGCGAGACAATCCATTCTCTCCGTGGTCAAATGGATTGCTTCGCCTCGCTCGCAATGATGGGGTGAGCGCGTATTTTCTTCCAAAGTCCCGATACGCGGTCGATTGTTGCTTTCCCGCCCCACTTTATATGATACATATCATTTAAACCATACAGACCAGGGAACCCCTCCATGACCGACCAGAGCGCCGCGATCGACGTCCCGCCCCGCGCCGAGGCCTCCTCGACCGTCCTGCAGATCGCTGTGCTGGCCGGCCTTGCCGCGACCGGAACGCTCGCTACCAACATCCTGCTACCGTCGCTGCCGCAAATGGCGGCGTCGCTGAAGGTATCGAGTGCTGCGGTCACCTCCGCCATCACCATCTTCCTGGCGGTATTCGCGGTAGGCCAGCTCGTGGTTGGGCCGATCTCGGACCGCTACGGCCGCCGCTGGCCGGTGCTAATCGGCTTCGCGGTATTCTTCGCCGGTAGCATCTGGTGCGCCCTCGCCACCGATCTGCCAGGCCTGCTGGCCGGCCGTGTGATCCAGGCGGCCGGAGCGTGCGCCACCTCGGTGCTGTCCCGGGCAATCGCCCGCGACCTGTTCTCCGGCGCGGCGCTGGCGCGCGCGATGGCGCTGATCATGATTGCAATGGCGGCGGCACCCGGCTTCTCGCCGTTGCTCGGCGGCGCGCTCGATCACTATTTTGGCTGGCGTTCCGAGTTCGTGCTGGTCGCGGCCTTCGCCGCGCTCGGCGCCCTCGCCTACGGCACCGTGCTCGGCGAGACCCACCATGCGACGCGGACGCCGCTCGATCCGCTCGCTATCGCCAAAAACTATTTTGACCTGATCGTTGATCGCCGCTTCGTGGTGCCGGCCGCAACCGTGAGCCTGATCATGGGCGGCCTGTTCTCGATCTTCTCGGCCGCGCCACGCATCTTGATCGAGGCGATGCATTTCACGCCGATTCAACTGGGCCTGTTCTTCGCGGGAACCGTGTTGATCGTGTTCGCCGCCGGCATGCTCGCGACAAAGCTGGCGCCGCGCTACGGGCTCGACCGCTCGATCCGGGGCGGATTGTTCGCGGCAGCCACCGGCAGCATCGCGATGCTGCTGGTCGCGCTGTACAGCCCGTCTTTCCTGCCGTTCCTCGCGGCGATGAGCGTATTCCTGCTCGGCATGGGCATCGTCAATCCGTTGGGGACGGCGCAGGCACTTTCCCCGTTCGGCGAAAAGGCGGGCGCGGCCTCCGCCCTCGTCGGCTTCTGGCAGATGATGACGGCCGCGATCGGCGTCTGGCTTGCCGCCACGATCTCGCATGAGGCGCTGTTCGCGCTCGGCGTGGTGCTGACGGTGTTCTCGCTTTCTGCGGTCGGGCTCTACACGCTGCGGGCCAAAGCCCGCTAGGGCCGCATGAACATGAAGTCGGTGTCAGGATCGCAATTGTCGGCGACAAAGCGAAGTTCCGACTGAACGTCGGCGAGCTGCCGGCTCTCGAGATATTTTGCGACAACAAGACTGAGCAGCGCCCGGCAAACGGCGTCATGGCCTGCTCCGGCCTCGACCATGGCAGCAGAAAAGTGACGCTCGGCGATTTCCGTTGCTGACATTCCGGCTCCCGATTTTCCAGTTTGGAGCCTTGTGCCTGGAAATGCCCGCGAAGCTCTTGATCCTGGTCAAGATGCCGTCAAATCGGCACGGCTCGGAAGCGCCTCAAGACGCCAGATACCGCTCATACTTCCCGGCCACGACTTCGTCCGCGGCAATGTCCGGATCCAGCGTATAGAGGTCCTGGGCGCGGCCGATGCCGCGCAGCGCATAGCGGCCGGTGGACACCAGGTAGTTTCGCCCCGCCGCATCGAGGCCGGCGCGGAACGCCGAGGACATCAATAGCTCCCGGTCGACCGAGCGGCACATCGAGGCGATGCGGCTGACCTCGTTGACGGCCGGTCCCACTACGGTGAAATCGAGCCGGTCATCGCTGCCGATATTGCCGTAAAACACCTCGCCGACATGCAGGCCGACATGAGCCGTCGTCACCGAGCGGCTTTCGGCCACGCGGCGGGCGGTGAGCGCCTTCATGTTGCGGCGGAAGCGGTGCTCGGCGCGCAGCGCGGCGCGCTTGGCCGCCGCCAGGTTCTCGTGGGTAAACATCGCCAGCACGCCGTCGCCGATCAGCTTCAGCACCTCGCCGCCGGCGTCGTGAATCGCATCGATCGAGGCCTGCGCATAATCGTTGAGGAACGGGATGATCTCATCCGGCTCGATGCTCTCGCTGATCGCGGTCGAGCCGCGCAGGTCGGAGAACCACAGCACCGTGTTGATGCGCTCGGTGACGCCGCGCGCGATCCGGCCGCGCAGCACCTGTTCGGCCGCGTCGCGCCCGAGATAGACCCGGGCCAGCGTCTTGGCGATATCGGCCTGCGCCGCGGTCTTGATCGCAAGCCCCAGCACCGGCACCAGGTCGCGCAATGCCGCCAGTCCCTGCGCGCCAAAGCCGTCGTCGTGCCGGGTCACCCAATAGGAATAGACGCAATCCATCTGCCCCATGGTGCCGGCCTCGCCGAACCGATGCACATAGGCCACTACATGCTTGTGACCTTTCTCGGCGAGATCGCCCATGAATTTGAAATTGGGGCCCACGCCGTTGGCGAGCTCGACCGGCAGTTCCTCGTGGCCGTTTTCGAGCATGTAATAGAAGACCGAACTGCGCCACGCCTCCGCGGCCTCGCCCTCGTTGGTCGAGCCATATTCGAAGACATCGCTTTCGTTGGTGTCGGCGTCGTTCCAGCGAAAGCCGCGGCCCTCGAAGATCGGGTGCAGCGTATCGATGAAGACCATCCCGCGCGACACGGGGAGGCCTTCAGCGCAGCAGCGTTCGCAGAAACCGCGGATCAGGTCATTTTCGGGCAGGCCTGTGAGACCCTGGCTGACCAGCCAGTTCATCAGGCGCAGACGGGGCGTGAGTTCCATACGCCATTATGCCGCGCAATCGTGACGAGTAAAAGCCTTGCGCCCTTTAACCCTTCGCGCGCGTGACCGCCTCGCCGTCCTCCTTGACGAAGGACTGGACGGGGTTATCGAGCAGGTCTAGCACCAGCTCCGAGGGACGGCACAGCCGGACGCCCTTTGGCGTCACCACGATGGGCCGGTTGATCAGGATCGGATGAGCCAGCATGAAGTCGATCAGCTCGTCATCGCTCCATTTGGGATCGGCAAGGCCCAGTTCGGCATAGGGCGTGCCCTTCTCGCGCAGCAGCTCGCGTGCCGAGATGCCGAGTGCGCCGATCAACTCCACCAGCCGGGCGCGGCTCGGCGGCGTCTTCAGATACTCGATCACCTCGGGTTCCTCACCACTCTGCCTGATCATCGCCAGCGTGTTGCGCGAGGTGCCGCAGGCGGGGTTGTGATAGATGGTCACGCTCATGGCCGGGCCTCCGTGGTCTTTGCCGCCTCGCCTGCCCCGCGCAGCAGCCAGTTCATGAAAATCAGCGCCACGACGGCGCCGCAGAGTTCGGCCGCGATGAAACCGGGAAGATCGGCGGGGCGAATGCCGGAAAACGTATTGGTCATCGAGCGTGCGATGGCAACCGCGGGATTGGCAAATGAGGTCGAGGCGGTGAACCAGTAGGCCGCGGTGATGTAGAGGCCGACCAGCCACGGCACCGCGGCGCGGTTGAACCTGATACCGGCGAGGATGGTCGCCACCAGGCCGAACGCGGCGACGCCCTCCGCGAACCATTGCGCGCCGCCGGTTCGCGTTTTCAGCGAGGCGTCGATCAGCGGCAGCGCGAACATCGCATGCGCGATCATGGTTCCGGCGATCCCCCCGGCTACTTGCGCGACGACGTAACCCAGCGCGTCGCGCGGCGTCAGTTCGCCCTTCAAGGCAAAGACCAGCGATACCGCAGGATTGAAATGCGCGCCCGAGATCGGTCCGAGAATGCTGATGAGGACCACCAGGATCGCTCCGGTCGGCAGCGTATTGCCAAGCAGCGCCAGCGCGACATCCTTCGTCAGGGTTTCGGCCATGATGCCGGAGCCGACGACAGTCGCGACAAGAAGCGCAGTGCCAAGCGCTTCGGCGGAGAGCCGGCGCGGCAGATCAAATTCGGACATCAGCTGGCCTTCTCCCGGCCCGAGGTCGAACCGTCGCCGCGGCCGATATCGCGCAATCTGGCCCCAAGCGACAGTTGGTCAATGCTTTCCAACGGCAAGCTTGTGAAGGCGGCGATGCGATTCTTGAGATAGCGGAAGGCCGCGACGAAGGCCGCTTCCTTCTCGATGTCCGTCCCCTTTATGCCCGCCGGGTCTTCGATCCCCCAATGCGCCGTCATCGGCTGTCCCGGCCAAATCGGACAGGATTCGCCCGCCGCGTTGTCGCAAACCGTGAAAACGAAATCCATCACGGGCGCGTCGCTTCGCGCGAATTCTTCCCAACTCTTCGAGCGCAGCCCGTCGGTGGGATAATCGAGACGGTCGAGAACCTTGATCGCGAATGGATTGACCGTTCCCTTCGGTTGACTGCCGGCGGAGAAAGCGCGGAAGTTGCGATGACCATCCTTGCGCAGGATCGATTCCGCCAGGATCGAACGGGCGGTATTTCCGGTGCACAGGAAGAGAACGTTGTAGATGCGATCAGACATGCGCTTTCCTCCTTGTCTTCGGTGGACAGCAAGGCGTGAGGTCTTCGATCAGCGGCCCGCAGATCTCGGGCCGCCCGTCGCAACAATCCCGCAGCATGAACAGCACCACCGCCTGGAAGGCCTTGAGATCGGCACGATAGACAATCGAGCGGCTGATACGCCGCGCCGTCACCAGCCCCGCGCGGGACAGGATGGCGAGATGCGAAGACATCGTGTTTTGCGGGACTGCCAGCATTTTGGCGATGTCACCAGCGGCAAGCCCCTCTGGCTCGTGCTTCGCCAGCAGGCGAAACACATCGAGACGGGTGGATTGGGCGAGCGCGGCCAGCGCGAGAATGGCTTGCTCTGATTCCATATATCCAGACTTATCGATATATAACCCCATGTCAACCCGAGACACTTCCGTATTTGACCACGAGTTGATTTGGGAAACTGCCCCATCTCCATTTAGGATGGGTGATGCAGTTGCAATCGACCTTGACCTGTCCCGCTTGCGGACACCGAGCGACCGAGACCATGCCTACCGATGCGTGTCAGTTTTACTACGACTGCGCGGAATGCAGTCAGCGGTTGAAGCCACTTCCCGGCGACTGTTGCGTGTTCTGTTCCTACGGCACCGTGCCATGTCCGCCCGTTCAAGAGGACGGCAAAGGCGCGTGCTGTCGCTAGTTCGTTGGCAGCCTCCATCTCGATTTCCCCTCTTTGCCAAAGGCAACTTAAAATCCCATCACGCGCCTCTTTCCCTTCGAGGAATCTAAAGCGATACCCGGACACCTTATTTCTATTATTCTAGAAATACGGTTGACGAATCCGAATGAACGTGGGAAGATACCCTCATGAAAATCGATGACGCCGCCGCCCATCTCGAAGCACTGGGTAATCCCACCCGGCTCAAGATCTACCGGATGCTGATCCGCGCCGGCGGAGCCGGACTTGCCGTTGGGCGCCTGCAGGAGAAACTGAAGATCGCACCCTCTACCCTCTCCCACCACATTAAGGCGCTGGTGGTGGTCGGCCTTGTGACCCAGGTGCGCGATGCGACCACGCTGATCTGCCACGCCAACTACGAAGTGATGCGGGAGCTGTTGGGATTTTTGGCCGCCGAATGCTGCACGGAAAGCGCCGAAACCACGGATGCCAAGACCGCGGCATAGCGCGCCGCGTTTTTCGACCTTTATTTCGATATTTCTGGTTTTACGGGAGGACGATATGAGCGGAGCCAAAACCGTCGCCATCATCGGAGCCGGGCCGGTCGGCCTTGCCGCCGCCGCCCATGTGCTGGAGCGTGGCCTTGAGCCGATCGTGCTGGAAGCCGGTGAGCATATCGGCCACGCCATGCGCCAATGGGGCCATGTTCAACTGTTCTCGCCGTGGGAATACAACATCGACAAGGCGGCGGCGCGTTTGCTGGCGACGGCGGGCTGGAATTCGCCTGCGCCAGACCAGTATCCGACCGGCGCGGAGATGATTGAACGCTATCTCGAACCGCTCGCAGCCCACGCCGCGCTCCAGTCTCACATCCGCACCTCGAGCCGCGTTACCGGAATCAGCCGTGCCGGCTTCGACAAGCTGAAAACAAAAGGCCGCGAGGCCGCGCCGTTCGAAATCCGTTACCAGAATGGGAAAGGCCCTGAGACCGTCAAGGCCGATGCGATCATCGATGCATCCGGCACCTGGCTTTCACCGAACCCGGCAGGCGCCAATGGCCTTCCCGCCATCGGTGAGACGGAGGCCATGGGCCGGATTGCCTACGGCATGCCCGATGTGCTCGGTAAAGACCGCGCCCGCTATGCCGGTAAGACTGTCGCGGTGCTCGGATCAGGGCATTCTGCGATCGGCACGCTGACCGATCTGGCGAAGCTTGCGGCAGAAGTGCCGGAGACCCAACCGATCTGGCTGTTGCGGGGCAGCGATCCCGCCAAGGCCTTTGGCGGCGCCAATGACAAGCTGGTCGCCCGCGGCGAACTTGGTGCCGCCTTTGCCGTCTTGGTAACGGCAGGCCGGATCAAGGTCGAAAGCGAGTTCCGCGTTTCGCATCTTGTCGCCCACGGCGCTCGCCTCGTCGTCGGTGCTATATCGGGCTGCAGTGCTCGTCGGGTCGCCGTCGACGAACTCATCGTCGCGACAGGTTTCCGCCCGGACCTCGACTTTGCGCGCGAGTTGCGCATCCGGCTCGATCCGGCGATCGAATGCCCGGTCGCGCTGGCGCCGCTGATCGACCCCAACGAGCATAGCTGTGGCACCGTGCGGCCGCATGGCGCGCGCGAACTGGCGCAGGATGAACCCGGCTTCTATTTCGCCGGCATCAAATCATATGGCCGCGCGCCGACCTTCCTGATGCTCACCGGATACGAACAGGTGCGTTCGATCGCAGCCGACATCGCCGGCGACCGCGCAGCCGCGGAGCGGGTCGAACTGGTGCTGCCCGAGACCGGCGTCTGCAGCCGCTCGCCCGCGCCAGATGCCAGCAATTGCTGCGGTGGCCCCGCACTATCGGATGTTGACGCGTGTTGCGTCGCGGATGAGAAAGCAAAGCAGCAGGGCAAGACAGGATGCGGCTGCGCGTCCTGATCAATAGGGAGTGAGTGGAATTTTTCTGGAGGGACGCTCCGTCATTGTGGCGATGTGCATGGGGCAGCTTGGCAGCCTGCTGCCGCACGTCGTCGTGCCTTCCATTCTGGCAGCATTCCTGATTCCGGAATGGCATCTGAGCGGCGCACAGGCAGGCCTGCTGGCGGGCTCGGGCGCCGCCGGCTACATGCTGACCGTGCCGGTGCTGGCGACGCTGACCGACCGCATCGACGCACGCAAAATCCTGATCGCAGGCTCGGCGGTCAGCGCGCTCGGCACGCTGCTGTTCGGCCTGTTCGCCACCAGCCTGTGGTCGGGCGCCCTCTTCAACGCAATCGCCGGCGTGGGTTTTGCCGGCGCCTATATGCCGGGCCTCAAAGCGCTGACGGATCGTCTCGATCCCGGTGACTCATCCCGCGCCATCACGCTCTACACTTCAAGCTTCTCGCTCGGCGTCGGCGTGTCGTTTCTGGTTTCCCAACTCGTTGCGGAAGCCTGGGGCTGGCGCAGCGCATTTTTTGTCACGGCCGCCGGGCCGCTCGTCATGCTCATCGTCTGCTTCATGCTGCGGCCGATCGAGCCGAAGCCGGCGACGGGACGCCTGCTGGATTTCGCGCCGGTGTTCCAGAACCGGAAAGCCATGGGATTTATCCTCGGCTATGGCGCGCATTGTTTCGAGCTGTACGCCATCCGGACCTGGATCGTGGCGTTCTGGACTTTCGTGTCGCTGAGAAATCCGGACGCCTCGATCCTGACGCCTATCCTCGTGAGCGTCGTGTTCTCGCTGCTCGCGATGCCCGCAAGCATTCTCGGCAATGAATTCGCGCTCCGGTTCGGCCGCCACCGCGCCATCACGGCGGTGATGTTCGCCTCCGCCGTGGTGGCGCTTCTGATCGGCCTATTTGCCGACAAGTCGCCCTGGGTGCTGCTGCCTTTGATGCTGATCTACGCCATCACGGTTCCCGCCGATTCCGGCGCATTGACCTCGGGCATGTCGATGGCCGCAAAACCGAACTATCGCGGCGCGACCATGGCAATGCATTCGACAGTCGGCTTCAGCCTGTCCGCGCTTGGTGCATGGGCGCTGGGCATGGCGCTCGATGCAACGGGCGGCCCGCAGAGTTCATCGGCCTGGATGGCCGCATTTTCAGTGCTGGCGGCGGGGATCCTGCTTGGACCGCTGGCGCTCTACTGGTCGAGAAGAGAGACACCACAGCCGTGAACCGCAGCCAGCTTTCCATCATTGTCGCTCTCGGCACGACGCAGACGCTGGCCTGGGCTTCCAGCTATTACCTGCCGGCGATCCTCGCCGATCCGATCGCGCGCGATCTCGGCGTTTCCTCGAACTGGATATTTGCTGCCTTCTCGGCATCGCTGGTCATCTCGGCCATGCTGGGCCCGCGCATCGGCCGGCAGATCGATCTGGTCGGCGGCCGTTCCGTGCTCTCGCTTTCCAACCTCGTGCTGGCCGCGGGGCTCGCCCTGCTCGGCCTCACCTATTCGATACCGGTACTGCTCGCCGCCTGGCTCCTGCTCGGCATCGGCATGGGCGCGGGTCTTTACGACGCCGCCTTCGGCGCCCTCGGCCGCATCTACGGCGACGCGGCGCGGCGTTCGATCACCGGCATCACCCTGTTCGCAGGCTTCGCCTCCACCGTCGGATGGCCGCTGACCGCGTGGGGGCTGGAAACGATCGGCTGGCGCAACACCTGCTTTGCCTGGGCGGCAGCGCACATCCTGATCGGGCTGCCGATCAACTGGCTGATGCTGCCCCCCGTTGCTGGCGCCAAAGCGGCCGTTGCCGCAGCCGTCAAGCCGCACATTCCGCTCGACCGCACCATGATCCTGCTGGCGTTCGCCTTTGCCGCCGCCTGGAGCGTCACCGGGGCGATGGCCGCGCATCTGCCGCGCATTCTCGAAGCCGCAGGTGCGACCTCGTTGCAGGCGGTGGCGGCCGGCGCGCTGATCGGACCATCGCAGGTGGCGGCGCGTATCTTCGAGGCGAGCTTTCTGTCGCGGTATCACCCGCTGGTTTCGGGGCGGCTCGCCTGCCTGACGCATCCGATCGGTGCCGCCATTATCGGATTGGTCGGGGGCGGCGCGGCGAGCGTGTTCGCCGTCTTCCACGGCACCGGCAACGGCATCCTGACGATTGCGCGCGGCACGATGCCGCTTGCGATCTTCGGGCCGCAAAATTACGCCTATCGCCTCGGGATCGTCGGCGCACCAGCGCGTATCGCGCAGGCCGGCGCACCACTGGCGTTCAGTCTCTTGATCGACGTCATGGGCAGCGGCGTTCTGATTGTCTCGTCGGCACTGTCGCTGTCCGCGCTGTTTGCGCTGTTGCTGCTCCGCGCGAGCCCGCGCCAACCGGAGGCGTGAACGCGGGAGAAAATTTGTCCTTCCTTTCGCCCGAGCTTTCGCGCACAAACACCGAATGGAAAACGACCGCGGCCCTGCAACATCGATCCGCAACCTCGTCCGATGGACGATCACGCCGCCGCAATCCTATGCGGTCTATCTGATCGGCCTGTTCCTGGTTGCCGGGATGTCGTTCTACGCCGGCACCCTGAAGCCGAAGCATTCCGTAGGCCTGGCGCCGCCGGCCGTCTCCGTTCCGCGCGACTGAGGGGAAACGATCGGCATGACGCGCGAGACCATGCCTTCGATCATCCGCATCGATCCACCCGGACTCGGTGCACCGCCCGGTTACTCGCAGATCGTCGAGGAGACGCCGGGCCGCATCGTCTTCATCGCCGGTCAGACGGCGCTCGACCGCGACGGCAATGTGGTGGGCCGGAACGATTTCGCCGTCCAGGCCGAGCGAGATCGAAGCCATCGCGGCGGCGTGAGTGTCATTCGTAGAACTCCGGTGACATCTTCAAGCTGTCCCGCTGCGCCTTGTCGTGGTTGATCCAGAGCTGCGCCTTCTCTTTCGCGAGCGTATCGGCAATTTTCAGCATCGAGGCCTGCGTCTGCTCCTTGTTGGAGTTCATGGACGGGACCGCGCGAATTTCCCAATTGCTTGTAAAATGAACGGCGTCGCCCGACAGCACGATCGCGCCCGATTTCGGCAGCTTCACCAATAGCGATTGATGACCGGGCGTATGCCCCGGCGTCGAGAGGATGGTCACGCTGCCATCACCAAATATGTCCCGGTCTCCTTCCAGTTTGGTGACCGGGTGCTCGGCCTTGAAGCGCGGCGCGTTGTTGGCCCCGGGCCATTCATATTCGGCCTTCTGCACATACAGCATGGTGGTCGGAAACAACTCGACATTGCCGACGTGGTCGGGATGGGTGTGCGAAACTGCCATTCCCTTGATGTCCGCGGGTTTCACCCCGAGCCTGTCAAGCTCCCCTGCCAAGGTCTTTGGCCGGCGCCACAACACGGCCTTGGGATCGGCCGGCGCAAGACCATCCGGCATCGCCGCAACGGCGTCCGCGACTCCGGTGTCCCACAGGAACCAGCCCTGCGCGTGCTTGATCAGATAGCAGCTATCGACGAAGTTCATCGACTTGCCTTCGTTAATTCCCGGCGACCAGCGCGAGATGTCGCCCGCAACGCCCTCGCCGCAGTTGAGAATGTAGAGTTTTTCGACGCCTGGCTTGGCTGGTTGGGCATGACCGGAATTGCCGGTAAGCGCGGCGGCCACCAGCAGCACCGCAAGAGTGATCGTGCGTTTCACGTTGTTCCTCCCGAGAGCTCACTGTCAGCCATCCTACCTCATCTCCGGGCGCCTTGATTGGTGGTTACGCACTTTTTACCTCCGACGTTGCGATCCAGATCCCGGCGAACACCGCGATCAGCCCGAGCATAAGATTGGGCGTGATCGGCTCGCCGACGAGTTGCGTGGCGAGCAGCGCCGCCGCGAGCGGATTGACGGTCATGGTATTGGCGACGCGCGTCGGCGTCGCCCGTTCCAGCGCGAGCACCCACAGGATGAACGCCAGCGCGCCGCCGGCAACACCGAGATAAATGCCGGCGATCCATTGCGGCGTGCTGAACTGGCTCAATGCCGCGACGCTTCCCGTCAGCGCGCCGACCAGGACCAGGGCTACGGCGCCGGTCCCCATGCCGACGGTGAGGAAGCCAAGCGCGCTCGATCGCTGGATGAAGGGGCGAGACCAGACATTGTAGAACGCCATGCACAATACAGCCGCGGTCATGATCAGCTCGCCGCGCCAGGCGCCCGGCGGCGCGGCCGACAATCCCGTCGCAAGCGCGGCGACGACGCCGAGCACCGCGATGCAGACCCCGATCGATTTCCGTCTCGTCAGCGGCTCGATGCCGAGCAGTGCACCGACTACCATCGTGTGCAGCGGCAATGTCGCCAGCGCGAGCGAGGCGCGCGCCGCGGTCGTGTAGGACATCGCGATGTTGTAGAGAACGAAGAACACGCCGAAGAAGCAAAAACCCAGCGCGGCGACGGCCGGCAAGTCCCGCTGTTGCGGCCATCGCGCCCTCAGCAGCAGCGCCGCCGGCAGCACGCAACAAAAGCCGATCGCCCAGCGCAGGATCGCAAGCGTGATCGGATCGGTGTTGCCGGCGAGATAGCGCGTGATCGCAGCGGCAGTGCCGCCGAGGCAACTCGAGACCAGCGCGATCGTGACCCCAACCCATTCACCCACGCGGTCCCTCCAGGTCTTGTTACCGTGTCTTGCCCAGTCCGGTTGTGGCATCTTGCCGGTCAGCACAGCTTCCGCAACTACCTGGCAGGTACTCATGGCGCATCCGCACGATTTCGCAGCAAGCCTCCGGTTGTGGCGGCGCAAAAGGGGCCTGTCGCAGCTTGAACTCGCCGGTCGGACGAACATCTCGCAACGACACCTGAGTTTTCTCGAGCTCGGCCGCGCATCGCCAAGCCGCGACATGGTGATACGGCTCGCCATCGCCCTCGACGTGCCGCTGCGCCAGCACAATTCGATGCTGATGGCGGCCGGCTTCGCGCCGGTGTGGCGGCAGACCAACCTCGCCGCCCCCGAATTCGCTCAAATTCGTATCGCGCTCGATTTCATGCTGGCCCAGCAAGAACCGTTTCCTGCCGTTGCGGTCGATCGGCACTGGAATCTGCTGCAAAGCAATTCCGGCGCCGTCCGCCTGGTCGAATTCCTGGTCGGACCGTTGGCGCCGGACGCCGCGATCAATCTGGCCGACGCGCTGGTCGCCCCGGACGTGCTGCGGCCGTACCTTTTAAATTGGGTCGAGGTGGTCGGCTATTTCATCCGGAGCGTGGAAGCCGACGCTGCCGCCGACGGATCGGCGGAGACCGCGGCCCTTCTGACACGATTGCTGGCTTATGAAGGCGTCCAGGCGGCGGTCAATGCGCCGCCGGCCGAACCGGCGATCGCGCCAGTGCTGCCAATGCATTTTCGCAAGGGCACGACCGACCTGCGGCTATTCACGACCATCGCGACACTGGGCATCCCGCAGGACATTACGCTGCAGGAGCTTCGCATTGAGAGCTTCTTTCCAATCGATGACGCGACCGCTCGCGTACTGCGCGGATGGATCGAACAAGGTGCAGCTGGGGCGCTAGCAGTCCCCGGGTAAGAGTTTGTCCATCCGATGGCGGCAAGTGTCAGCAGCAGGATCAGGGCGAATGTATGACGTTGCATCTTGCCGCCACGGCTCTGCCGGGAATAACGTGACCGCGGGGATATCGCAGCCTCCCCGTCAAATGGCGATCCCATTCAAGCGCTGCTCGCTTTTTTGTGGAGCGGGCACATGGATGGATCGACACTCGAACTGACGCTATTTCTTCTCGCGACCTTTGCCGGCGCGCTGGTCGCCGGCCTCACCGGTTTCGCCTTCGGCCTCGTCGTCTCCGCGATCTGGCTCTACATCCTCACCCCGCTGCAAACCGCGACGCTGATCATCGCATTCGGGTTGCTCGTGCAGGGTTATTCGGTCTGGAAGCTGCGCGGCACGCTGGACTGGCGACGACTCTGGCCGTTCATGGCCGGCGCCGCGCTCGGCGTTCCCGTCGGCGCCGGCGTCCTGACCTGGGCGAACCCCGCCCATGTCCGCATGGGCGTCGGCGCGTTCCTGGTGCTCTACAGTCTCTACGCGCTGCTGCGGCCGGCCATCCCCGCGATGAAAGCGGGCGGCGCCGCGGCCGACGCGGGTGTCGGCTTCCTCAACGGCGTGCTCGGCGGCATCACCGGGCTTGCCGGAATTCTCGTGATCATCTGGTGCGGCCTGCGCGGCTGGTCCAAAGACGTGCAGCGCGCGGTGTTTCAGCCGGTGGCGGTGGCGATCTTCATCATGAGCGCCGTGTGGATCGGCGCCAGGGGCGCGATCACGCCTGAGGTGATCAAGCTATTCCTGATCGGATTACCGGCCCTGTTCGCCGGGACCTGGCTCGGGCTGAAACTGTTCGGGCGGCTCGACGAGGCCACGTTCCGGACAATCGTGCTGGGGCTGCTTCTGGTGTCGGGCGCCTTGCTGATAGTCTAGGCCGGCATTTACAGGAAATATCGTAACGGATTGGCGCTGCACGCAAATTTTCGCATCAATCCATTGGTAAATTTCAATCAATTGCATCGATCCGGCATAGCATGCCGTCAAGAAGTTTTTGTCATGACAGGTTACCGGGCCCCGGGTTCGGTGGTTTCGAAGCTCCGGCAGGCCGGGGCTTCCAGGCTCTGGAATTGGCAATGCAAGAAGCGATCCGTTTACGTGAATTGGAAGCCGAGTGCCGGCAACGCGCACTGAGCGAGCCGGACAAGAAATGGTACTGGCTGGCGCAGGCCGCCAAATACCAGGTGCGGGCAAACCAGAAACTCGCCTTTCACTCGGAAGAGGCCAACGCCCCCGACTCTCCGGAGATCAAGCTGGCGCAATGGTCGCACGTTCGAGATGAGCGACGCGTGATGGAGCCCCTCCCCGACGGACGGCGAAGCCCCTGGTAGGCGCGCGCCTGAAAAGCTCTAACGTCCCTGCTCCTCCGGCGGCTTGATGTGGCGGAACGAGAACAGCAGCGCGAGATCGTAGGCGATCTTCAGCGTGCCGCAGACCACCAGCGGAAGCCCCGTAAAAGACGTCATCAAGAGCGCGCCCGAGATTGCCGGGCTGATCGCGGATGCGAGGCTGCGCGGCACAGCGGTGACGCTGGCGGCAGCGGGCCGTTCCGCCGGCGTCACCACGGCCATGACGTAGGAGGTACGGGTCGGCACGTCCATCTGCGACAGCGCCGAACGCAACAGCAGCAACCCAAGCGCCAGATAGAGGTTAGGCGAGAACGCCGCCAGGATCAGGAAGATGCTGGAAGGAATATGCGTGAACACCATGGTGTTGACGAGACCGATGCGCCTGGCGATCCAGGCCGCGACCGGATAGGAAAAGGCGCTCAGCGTGCTCGACCAGAAGAAAAACAATCCGGCCGCGGACAATGACAGATCAAAGCGCTCGAACAGCCAGAGCACCAGCAGCGACTGCGCAACGAAACCGCCGGCAAAGGCATCGATGCTGAACAGCGCCGCCAGCTTGTAGACGGTGCCGCGCGATGGCCCGAGCGGCGCTTGCTGTGCCCGCTCCTCGCCGCGCGTATGCGGGACGTAACGATAGAGCGCGGCGCTCAGTATCCCGAGCGCGGCATATGCATAAAACATCACACGGAACGCGCCGAGCGTGGTGCCGCCGCGCGAAACCAGAAAATCAGGCAAGGTTGCCGCAAGCGAGCCCGCGGCGGTGCAGAGCGCCCCGATCAGGCTGTAGCGCGCAAACACCTCGGTCCGGCGGTCGTCGGTGGCGCTCTTCGCCAGCACCGCGTGTTCGAGCGGAACCAATACGCCAAGATCGCCGCCCGAGGGATTTATGGTACCGATGAACGCCACAAGCACGATTGGAACGAAATGCTCCGCGCCCGGAAATGCAAGGCCGGTCGCCGCCATCAGACCTGCGCCAAAGATCAGGAGCGCGCGCAGGTCGTGACGCGGCGCGATCCAGCCTGTTATCAGTGTGAGCAGCGCCGTGCCGAGCAGCGATGCGGTCGCGACGATGCCGACCGCGATGGCGTCGTATCCCAGCGCCGTCATGTAGGCCGGCAGAATGATGATGGCGAAACCGTCCCCGAAGCCACGCAAGGCGCGCGCGGCATAGAGCAGCGAGATCAGCGCGTTTCCGGCAGAAGCCTTTGGTTCGGTCGCGAAATCGGCCATTCCTGCGTTCCCGTTACGGCAAGACGGTAATCTTGAACTGATCAAAGCGCGTCACGCTGTCGGACTTGGTCCACAGCGCCACGCCGCCGGCCTCGGCAAAAGTCCTGTCCGTCGCGCTGAATAATTTCTTGCCATCGAAGGAGACCGTGAAGCGCTGACCCTCCGCGCGCAAGCCGAGCGTATGCCATTCATTGGGGCTGACCTTCAAATTGGCGCCTTCGAGTTGCTCGCGCCGGCCGGCGACGACGCGATAGAAGCGCACGTTGTCCTCCAGCGCATTGGCGCGGGCGACATAGTAATTGTCGGCGTCCGCCAGCCGCACGGCGATGCCGCCGGCCTGATCCGTCTTGCCGGCAACCGCCTTGAATCTGACCTCGACGTCGACATTGGCGGCCGAGAGGCTTTCGTGGATCGCGAGCGGAAACCGGTAATCGGTGCGGTCGGTGCTGGTCTGCTCGATCACCTTGCCCGCCGCGGCGGTCTGATCGGCAGTCACGGTCCATTCGCTCCCGCTGCCCTGGCCGGTTCGTGCAAACGAAAATCCCGCCGGAGGTGATCCGGCTGTCATACGATCGATGGCAATCATGGCGGCTCCCGTTTGCGCGGATGCGAACAGCGTCGCGTCCGCGAGGAAACACGCGGCGAGAAAAGCGGTCAGAACTGATCTGCGGGGATAAAAAAATATCGGCCCGGTTCCGTCCATGCGCAATCCTCGACACGTCGAGTGTGCGCAGAGCTTGGACGGAAGGGCCGTCTGACGGGGAGCCTGCTTTATCCCCGATGCCGACCAAGCTAGGACCGAACGCGGGATTCCGCAAGCCTCCCTCCCGTCGGGAACCGACGCGACGCCAGTTGACAGTCGAAGCCGCAGGCGGTTAATTCGGCCCATGGGGGTTTTGCGATCCCCCCACGAGGCGACATGCCCAAGTATCGCGTCCCGTTTTCTTTTACGAGGGCGCAGCCATGTCATCCTACACCACAATATCTCCAGACAAGCTTTCACGACTGATCGGCACGGCGCATATGCCGGCGTTGATCGACGTTCGTACCGACGAGGATTTCGCCGCCGACCAGCGGCTGATTCCCGGCGCGGTCAGACGCAGCCACAAGGATGCCGGCGACTGGACCGGCAAATTTTCCGGAAACTCAGCCATCGTCGTCTGCATGCGCGGGGCAAAGCTCGCGCAGGGCACGGCGGCCTGGCTGCGGCATGCCAATGTTGCCGCGGAGACGCTTGAAGGCGGCTTTGAAGGCTGGAAGGAAGCAAAGCTTCCGCTGGTGGACGCATCGAAATTGCCGCCGCGCGATGCGCAGGGCCGCACCGTCTGGGTGACCAGGGCGCGGCCGAAGATCGATCGCATCGCCTGCCCGTGGCTGATCCGCCGCTTTGTCGATCCGACCGCGGTGTTCCTGTTCGTGGCGCCGTCCGAGGTTGTCGCCGTCGGCGAGCGCTTCGGCGCGGCCCCCTTCGACATCGAAAACGTGTTCTGGAGCCACCGCGGCGAGCTCTGCACCTTCGACGTCATGATCGAGGAATTCGGCCTGGCGACACCGCCTCTGCTGCGGCTGGCGGCGATGGTGCGCGGCGCCGACACCGGGCGGCTTGATCTGTCACCGGAAGCGCCTGGCCTGCTCGCCGCCTCGCTTGGCCTGTCGCGCATGTTCGACGACGATCTCGAGCAGCTCGAGGCCGGCATGTTGCTGTACGACGCGTTCTATCGCTGGTGCCGCGACGCCTCGGGCGAGACGCATAATTGGCCCACCAACAAGGCGAAGCCGTAATGGATGCCATGATGGACAAGACGACCGAGGCCGGCGCAAGCCGCGACCTCGGTCACGGCATCAGTTTTGGTGAAGCCTTCCGGGTCTGGCTGCGGGTCGCCGTCTTGAGTTTCGGCGGCCCGGCCGGGCAGATCGCGGTGATGCACCGTATCCTGGTCGAGGAAAAGAACTGGATCTCGGAGAGCCGGTTTTTGCATGCGCTGAATTACTGCATGCTGCTGCCGGGCCCGGAGGCGCAGCAGCTGGCAACCTATATCGGCTGGCTGTTGCACCGGACCGCCGGCGGCATCATGGCCGGCGGCCTGTTCATCCTGCCCGGAATCATCGCCATCATGGGCCTGAGCTACGTCTACGCGGCCTATGGCAATGTCGGCTTCGTCGAGGCGGTGTTTTTTGGCCTGAAGGCCGCGGTGCTCGCGATCGTGGTCCACGCCGTGGTCCGCGTGGGAAAACGCGCGTTGCGCAACCGGGTGATGATTGCGCTGGCGGCGATCGCCTTTGTCGCGATCTTCTTTTTCAACGTCCCCTTCCCGATCATCATCATCGCGGCGGGCGTGATCGGTTACCTGGGCGCGCGCGGCGGGCGGCCGGAATTCGCCGCTATCGAACACGGCGGCGGCAACAAGAAGACGGCGGCGATCGACAGCCTGTTCGACGAACAACTGCCCGATCACGTTCGTCCCACGGTGGCACGCGCACTCAAAGTAAGCTCGGTGTGGCTGGTGCTGTGGGTGGTGCCGGTCGCAGCGCTGCCGATCGGGCTTGGACAGGCAAACGTGTTCAGTCAGATCGCGCTGTTCTTCTCCAAGATGGCGATGGTGACGTTCGGCGGCGCCTATGCGGTGCTGGCCTACGTCGCCCAGCAGGCGGTCGAGCATTATCAGTGGCTGCAGCCGCGCGAGATGCTGGATGGACTCGGCATGGCCGAGACCACGCCGGGCCCGCTGATCATGGTGCTGCAATTCGTGGGCTTCATGGCCGCCTATCGCGATCCCGGCGCGTTGTCGCCCATGGTTGCGGCGACGCTGGGCGGATTGCTGGCGACCTGGGTCACCTTCATCCCCTGCTTCCTCTGGATCTTCCTCGGCGCGCCCTACATCGAGACGCTGCGCGGCAACAAGGGGCTGGCGGGCGCACTGTCGGCGATCACCGCCGCGGTCGTCGGCGTGATCCTGAACCTCTCGATCTGGTTTGGATTGCACACGCTGTTCCGGCAGACCATTCCGGTTCGCTCGTTCGGGCTGTCGTTCGACATGCCGGTGTGGTCAAGCCTCGACATCGCAGCCTTCGTGCTGGCGGCTGCCGCGGCGACCGCGATTTTCCGTTTCAACATCGGGATGCTGTGGGTGCTGGTAGGGTCGTGCGCAGCGGGCGTGGCGCTCAGGTTTGCGGGGATGGTTTGAACGTGGCCGTGATCTCGTAGGATGGGTAGAGCGCAGCGAAACCCATCCTACGTGATTTGCCGTTCCAAGGTGATGGGTTTCGCTGCGCTCTACCCATCCTACAAATCGGGCATTACACCCGTTCGGCCGGCGCCAGCTTGCACACATCGGCGGCGGCTTCGACCTGCAGCGTGGCGTGGTGGATGTTGAAACGGTGCGAGAGTTCCTCGCAAACCCCGTGCAAGAAGGCGTCGTCGTTGCCGCCGGGCCGCACCAGATGCGCGGTCAGTGCGGTCTCATTGGTGCTCATCGCCCAGATGTGCAGGTCATGCACTTCAATGACACCCTGCAGCCCGGCGAGATAATCCCTCACCTGCGCCAGCTCGATGCCGCGCGGCACGCCGTCGAGCGCGAGGTTGACGCTGTCCCGCGCCAGCCCCCAGCCGCTCCAGAACACCACGGCGGCGATGACGAGACTGATCGCGGGATCGAGCCACAGCCACCCCGTCAGCATGATTACGCTGGCGGCAATCACTACGCCGAGCGAGACACCGGCGTCCGCCACCATATGCAGGTAGGCGCCGCGAATATTGAGGTCGCCGTGACGACCCCGCATGAACAACAGCGCAGTGCCGCCATTGATGACGACGCCGAGCGCTGCGACCAGAATGACGGTTAACCCCGCGACCGGCGCAGGTTCCACCAGGCGATTGACCGCCTCGACGACGATACCGCCGACTGCGACCAGCAACAGCCCGGCGTTGAACAGGGCCGCCAGGATCGAAGCACGGCGATAGCCATAGGTATGCCGTTGCGTCGGCTGCTTCTGCGACAGCCACGCCGCGCCCCATGCCAAAAGCAGCGCGATCACGTCGGAGAGATTGTGGATCGCATCCGAAATCAGCGCCAGCGAGTTGGCGGCATAGCCGAAGATCAGCTCCGCAATGACGAACGCCGTATTGAGCGCGGCGCCGATGGCGAATGTCCAGCCGAAATTGTCCGGCGCATGGCTATGGCCGGCGTGATCATGGGAATGATCATGGGCGTGGGAATGATCGGGGTGAGCGTGATCGTGCGCCATTCCGCCTCGGTGAGTCGCGATGGCGAGTTATATAGCGCGGCGAATGTCGAATACTATTACAGGCGGGAATCGTAGGGTGGGCAAAGCGAAGCGTGCCCACCATGCTCGATGAACATGCGGATAGGTGGTGGGCACGGCGCTGGCGCGCCTTTGCCCACCCTACGTTTATTCTACATTCTCGCCTATTCCACCCCGCGCAAGAACTTGTTCGACTTCGGCAGGCCGCCCGCGAGGCGGCCGGCGTCGGCGCGGTTGCCGCGCCAGTCGGACAATTCCTTGGCGCTCATACTCTGCTCGCGGCCGGCGGAATCCTTCCAGGTCAGCCCCGCCTTGAGTTCGAACACAGCGACATCAGACAGCTTGGCGCTGGAATATTTTTGCAAGCGCACGCCGCGGCCACGCGCCATCTCAGGCACCTGGTCAAGCGGGAACAGCACCATCTTGTGGTTGGTGCCGATCGCGGCCACGGTATCACCCTGCACGGTCGCGATCGCGCAGGCTTCGTTCGGCATGGTGACGTTGAGCACTTGCTTGCCCTTGCGGGTGTTGCCGACGCAGTCCTCTTCCTTGACGACGAAGCCCTGCCCTTCGCTGCTCGCGATCAGGAACTTGCGTTCGCCCTTGTTGACGAACAGCGAGACGATCGCGGCATCCTGCTCCATGTCGATGAACATGCGGATCGGCTCGCCATGGCCGCGACCGCCCGGCAGTTTTGCGACATCGAGCGAATAGAATTTGCCGTTGGTGGCGAACAGCAGCAGTTTTGACGTGGTCTCGGCGAAGAAGGCGTGATCGAGCTTGTCGTCGGTCTTGAAGGCCAGCCCCGAAATATCCTCGACATGGCCCTTCAGCGTACGGACCCAGCCCTTCTCGGAGATCACAACCGTACACGGCTCGCGCTCGACAAAGGCTTCCTCGATCGCGGCGAGATCGTGCTCGGGCGCGTCGGCGAACATCGTGCGGCGCTTGCCGAGCGGCGTCTTCGGTCCAAAAAGGTCCCTGACCTTGCGGACCTGCTCGCCGACCTTGGACCATTGCTGGGTCTCGGAGCCAAGCAGCGATATGAGGCCTTTCAACTCGCCACGAAGGTTCTTGTCCTCGGTGCGGATTTCGAATTCCTCGAGCTTGCGCAGGGAGCGCAGGCGCATGTTGAGGATGGCGTCGGCCTGGACTTCCGTCAGCTTGAACGCCTTGATCAGCGCCGGCTTCGGCTCGTCCTCGGTGCGGATGATCTTGATCACCTTGTCGATGTTCAGATAGGCGATCAGGTAACCGCCGAGAATTTCGAGCCGGTTCTCGATCTGGGTCTTGCGATAGTTCGAGCGGCGCACCAGCACGTCACGCAGATGGTCGAGCCATTCGCGCAAACATTCCGCAAGCCCCACCACCTTGGGAATCTTGCCCTTGATCAGCACGTTGAGGTTCAGCGAAATCTTGCTCTCGAGCTCGGTGAGCCGGAACAGCGATTCCATCATCAGCGCAGGATCGACCGCGCGGGATTTCGGCTCGATCACGAGACGGACGTCTTCGGCCGATTCGTCGCGGACGTCGCCGACCAGCGGCAGCTTCTTCTCGTTCAAGAGCTCGGCGATCTTCTCGACCAGCCGGGATTTCTGCACCAGCCACGGGATCTCGGTAATGACGACCACCCAGGTGCCGCGGGCGCCCTCTTCCTGGGTCCACTTGGCGCGGGTGCGGAACGAGCCGCGCCCGGTCATGTAGGCTTCGGCGATGCTTTCCTTGGAATCGACGATGATGCCGCCGGTCGGGAAGTCAGGACCCTTGACCCATTTCAGCAGCGATTTCGACTTGGCGTCGGGCTTGTCGATCAGGTGCAGCGCGGCGTCGCAGAGTTCGGCAGCGTTGTGCGGCGGGATCGAGGTGGCCATGCCGACCGCGATGCCCTGCGAACCGTTGGCGAGCAGATTCGGGAAGCCGCCGGGCAGAACCACCGGCTCCTTGCTCTGGCCGTCGTAATTGGGGCGGAACTCGACGCCGTCCTCGTCGATGCCCTCCAGCAGCAGCCGCGCGACCTCGGTCATGCGCGCTTCGGTGTAACGGTAGGCGGCAGGATTATCGCCGTCGATATTGCCAAAGTTGCCCTGGCCGTCGACCAGCGGGTAGCGTGAGGAGAAGTCCTGCGCCAGACGCACCATGGCGTCGTAGATCGCCTGGTCGCCATGGGGATGGAACGAGCCCATCACGTCGCCGACGATCTTGGCGGACTTCTTGAACGGCGTACCGGGGTCGAGGCGCAACAGCCGCATGCCGTAGAGAATGCGCCGGTGCACCGGCTTCAACCCGTCGCGGGCGTCCGGCAAGGCGCGATGCATGATGGTCGAGAGCGCATAGGCGAGATAGCGCTCTTCCAGCGCATCGCGCAGCATCACCTCGTGGATTTCGGCCGGCTCTTCCGGCGGTAGCTGTCGTTTTCCCATGGGGAGGCGTTAAACTTTTCGGCTGAATCGGGCAAGACGCCAGTGAGGCGACCCCCCCCCCAACTGTCGTCCCTGCGAACGCAGGGACCCATAACCACCGGTGTTTGTGGCAAAAAGTGGCTTAGGCCACGGGGGCGAATTGATGGGCCGCGGAGTATGGGTCCCTGCGTTCGCAGGGACGACCCTCTGAGAGACCGCGGAAAGCTACGAAACCGAACTGATTCGCGCCCGATTCCGCGTCACCGCGTTGATGAACCCGTCTCGGGCGTCGGAATGGCCCTGCCCGCGCGGCTCCAGCACGTGGCGGAGCAGGAAGAGCCCTGTGAGGCGAAAACCGTCCTGCAGGTCCTGGTCCGACCAGCCATTCGCCCCGCCCTCGCCTTCGCGCAGGAAGGCCGGCAGCCGCAGCAGGCGGTCCCGGTAGGGCTCGCCGGCAGCTCGCGACACCGCGCCGCCGGACTTTGGCGAGACGTAGATCAGGTCCGCGGTCCCGCCCGTGGCGGCGCAGTTTTCCAGATCGAGGCCGAAGCCGAGTTCGGCCAGCATCGCAAGCTCGAACCGGATGAGGTGGGCGGCCGCACCGCCGGCATCGTCAAAGTCATCCAGTGTGCGGTCGAGCATCTCGTAGATGTCCTCGTGCGGATCGCGCTCCGGCAGCAGCCGCACCAGCGAAGCCAGATGGGTGATGCCATAGGTCGCGTGCGCCGACGCCAGCAGGGTGGCCGCGCGCAGACGCGTGCCCTCAACGGCGTAATATCCGAGATGCTCGTCGAGCCGCGCCCGCCACACCGTGGTGACGCTATTGCCCGGCTGCAGCAACGGCCGCATCCGCTTGCCCGCGCCGCCGCGCACCAGGCCGAGATGACGGCCATGCTCGCGCGTCAGAAGTTCGACAATAGCGGAAGATTCGCCATGCCGCCGCACACCCAGCACGATGCCTTCGTCGGTCCATTCCATGGGGAGAGTTTATAGGAAATTGCGGCATGTAGGGTGGGTAAAGCGTAGCGTGCCCACCAACGATCAACAAACTGCGTCGTGGTGGTGGGCACGCTACGCTTTGCCCACCCTACGCAATCCGGCGATCACGCGTCGAACCATCCCACCGCGTCGCCGGTGAAGGAGAAATACAACCCCGCCGCGGTCAGCGCGCAGGAGATCACCTCAATGCCGCTGTCGAACGCCAGACCCTTCTCGCCGATCAGCTGCACGAGGGAAATCACCGAGAGCACCAGCGCTGCCGCCAGCGCCCAGCGCGGCCAGTTCTTGCGGCGTTCAGCGGCGAGCCAGACGAAAAAAGCCAAAAGCAGGATCAGGCCGGCCGCCATCACGGTCCCGACATTGATCATCTGCTCCGTCATGCTGGCGTCCGGCGTGCGGTCCTGAAACGCTACCGACACCGAATCCAGCGTCAGCGACAGATACAGCAGAACCTCAAACCACAGCACGTTTCGGGGTACGCTCATCGGGCCTACTCCGTCATTGCCTGCGACAAACGCAAAGCGTTTGCGCAAGGGAGCAAAGCGACGAAGCAATCCATGCTTCCGCATTCGCTGATACATGGATTGCTTCGCTTCGCTCGCAATGACGATCGCAACATTCCTCGATCATTCCTTGGGGAATTCCAGCCCCATTTCCCGGTAACGGTCGGGATCGTCGCCCCAGTTCTCGCGAACCTTGACGAACAGGAACAGGTGCACGGGCACGCCCAGAATCTCGGCGATCTCCTTGCGCGAATCCGCGCCGATCGACTTGATGGTGGCGCCGCCCTTTCCGAGCACGATCTTGCGCTGGCTCTCGCGTTCGACAAAGATGGTCTGCTCGATCCGCACCGACTTGTTGTTGCGCTCGGTCCAGCTGTCGGTCTCGACCGTCGATTGATACGGCAGTTCCTGGTGCAGGTGGCGGTAAATCTTTTCACGGGTGATTTCGGCCGCCAGATGCCGCAGCGGCGCATCCGACATCTGGTCCTCGGGGTAATGAAACGGCCCCGGCGGCACCATCTTCGCAAGCGTCTTGCGCAGATCGTCGACGCCATCGCCCGACAGCGCCGAGATCATGAAGGTGTGCTCGAACTTCATGCGCTCGTTGGCGGCCTGCGCCAGCGCCAAAAGCTTCTCGCGCGGAATCAGGTCGATCTTGTTCAGCACCAGGATTTTCGGGTGCTGGACGGTGGCAAGCTTGTTCAGGATCGCGTCGGCTTCCTCGTCGATGCCGGCTTTCGCATCGAGCAGCACGCAGACGAGGTCGGCGTCATGGGCCCCGCTCCAGGCGGTGGAGACCATGGCGCGGTCGAGCCTTCGTTTGGGCGAGAAGATCCCGGGCGTGTCGACCAGGATGATCTGGGCGTTGTCCTCGATCACGATGCCGCGGATCAGGGCGCGCGTCGTCTGCACCTTGCGCGAGACGATGGTGACCTTGGAGCCGACGAGAGCGTTGACCAGCGTGGACTTGCCGACATTGGGGGCGCCGATCAGGGCTACGAAGCCGCAGCGGGTCTCACTGGCCGCGCCGGGTGTGGGTTCAACTGTCATTGCTGCCGCCGCCGACGCCTTCGCGTTCGATCATTACGGAGGCCGCGACCTTCTCGGCGGCGCGCTTGGAGCCGCCCACGCCTTCGGCTGGCGTCAGTCCCGGCAAATCGACGGCGACCCGGAACTGCGGGTCGTGATGCGGCCCGGTGCGCTCGATCTCGCGATAGACCGGCGTCGGCAATCCCTTGCTCTGGGCCCATTCCTGCAACACCGTCTTGGGATCGCGCAGCGGCCGGCGCGGCTTGCGCATCCGCTCCAGCCAGTTGCGCTCGACGAATTGCGACGCCGCCGCATAGCCGCCGTCGAGATAGATCGCCCCGATCACCGCCTCGCAGATGTCGCCGAGCACGGATTTGCGCAGCCGCGCGCCGGCGCCAGCGCCGACCGCACCGAGCTTGATATCGTCGAGCAGCCCGAGCGATTTTGCGACGTCCGCGCAGCTTTCCTTGCGCACGAGATCGGCGAGCCGCTTCGACAATTCGCCCTCGTCGGCCCGCGGATAGGCGCGATACAGCATGTCGGAGATGATCAGCCCGAGCACGTGATCGCCGAGGAATTCCAGCCGCTGATAGCTGTCCGCGCGATGGCGGGTGGCGGGCTTCAAGGCCGAAACATGGGTGAAGGCGGTCGTCAGCAGTGCGGGATCGGAAAACTTGTAGCCGATTCGTCCCTCGATCGCGGCGGCGGCCGCCTTGGCCCCGGCCTTGCCGCGCTTCTTTTTCGGCGCGGCGACGCCGGCGGCTTCGGCCTGCGGGCCCGGCTCGCCCGAGGTCGATGTGTCAGGAATGGTCGCTGTTTCGTCGATCATCGCACGATTGTGAAGAGGCGATTCCAGCGCACAGCCGTCGGCCAGCGCCAGAACATCCAGGCGTGTTCACCCTCGGCGATGGAGAAGAAAATCATTTGCGCGCGGCCGACGATGTTCTCGAACGGTACATAGCCGACCGCCGACAGCACGCGGCTGTCGGTCGAGTTGTCGCGGTTGTCGCCCATCATGAAGAAGTGGCCGGCGGGAACGGTGTAGACGTTGGTGTTGTCGTAGAAGCCGTTGTCGACGCAATCGAGCGATTCATAGCTGACACCGTTCGGCAGCGTTTCCTTCCAGCGCTTGACCCGCGCGGTGGCATCCGAACCGCAAGGGTCCTCGCCGATGAAATCGGAAAGCCGCTCGCGCTTGACCGGCTTCTCGTTGATGTAGAGCAGGCCTTCCCGCATCTGGATGCGGTCGCCCGGCAGGCCGATCACGCGCTTGATGTAATCGGTGGAGTCGTCCTTCGGCAGGCGAAATACCACGATGTCGCCCCGGTTCGGCTCCGAGCCGAAGATGCGGCCCGAGAACAGCGGCGGCGACAGCGGAATCGAATAGTGGCTGTAGCCGTAGGAATATTTCGAGACGAACAGGTAATCGCCGACCAGAAGCGTTGCCTTCATCGACCCCGAGGGGATGTTGAACGGCTGGAACAGGAAAGTGCGGATCACAAGCGCGATCAGGAGAGCGTGGATGACGACGCGGATGGTTTCACCCAAACCGCTTTCAGATTTTGTGCTGGAGGTCACGCTCATCGCTTTCCCAATTCCCGCAGGCCTTTGCCCGCACGGTGGCAGAACGTTTTCCGCACGCGAATCGCTGATCCGTTCGCGTCAGGAAAATGGTCTCATTACTGATGTTGAAGGCCCATTCCGGCGTTACCCTGAATCGGCCCTGGCTCGAACACGTCGTTCGCGGCGTTTTAGACGGTTGTTCGTGGGCGCGCAATCAAGCGCCTCGTCAAAACTTCATAATCCATTGATAAATCAACGATTTTTAGTTTTGTATTGAACCCCCGGCGCAAACGCCAGCGCGGCTCAAGGTTTGGCGGGAACGACCGCCGAAATTATGACGAAGGCCTGCGCCAGCGGCCAGTCATCGGTGATCGACAGGTCGATCCGCGCCTCGAACCCCTCCGGGGTCAGCGCCTCCAGCCGGGCCAGCGCGCCGCCGGTGAGTTTCATGGTCGGACGGCCGCCCGGCAGGTTCACCACCCCCATGTCCCGCCACCAGACGCCGCGCCGGATCCCGGTGCCGAGCGCCTTGGAACAGGCCTCCTTGGCAGCGAATCGCTTGGCGTAGGTCGCGACCACCATCTTTTCGCTGTTGGCGCGGCGCGCCGCCCTGGCACGTTCGGCGTCGGTGAAGATGCGGTCGAGGAAGCGGTCGCCATGGCGCTCGATCACCTTGGCAACCCTCGTGATGTCGATCAGGTCGGAGCCGATGCCGATGATCATTGCCCGCCCGCGATGTTCCGGCGGCCGCGATCCATCGCGGCCCGCATCTGCCGCACGGTCTCGCCAAGACCTACGAACAGCGCCTCCCCCATCATGAAGTAGCCGATGTTGAGTTCGGCGATCTCGGGCAGCGCGGAAATCGTCTCGGCCGTCTGGTAGTCGAGGCCGTGGCCGGCATGGACCTCCAGCCCGGCCGCGCGTGCAAGGACGGCCCCCTCCACGATTCGCTGCCATTCCGCCTCGGCCTTCGCGGTGTGGCCGTCGACGACGGCATCGCACCAGCCGCCGGTATGGATCTCGATCACGGGGGCGCGCAACCTTGCCGCCATCTCGATCTGTTGCGGGTCGGCCGAGATGAACAGCGACACCCGGATGCCGGCATCGCTGAGCCGGGCGATGAAGGGCGCCAGCGCATTGTGCTGGCCGACCACGTCCAGCCCGCCCTCGGTGGTGAGTTCTTCCCGCCGTTCCGGCACCAGGCACACCGCGTGGGGTTTGGTGGCGAGCGAGATCCGCAGCATGTCTTCGGTCGCCGCCATCTCGAAATTCAGCGGCTTCGAGATTTCGGCCTTCAGCCGGGCCATGTCGCTGTCGCGGATGTGGCGACGGTCCTCGCGCAGATGCGCGGTGATGCCGTCGGCGCCCGCCTCGATCGCGGCCAGCGCCGCGCGCACCGGGTCCGGCCGCTCGCCGCCCCGGGCATTGCGAAGGGTTGCGACGTGATCGACATTTACGCCGAGGCGCAGCGGGGGGACGGGCATTGCGGATCTCTCAGGCAATCTGACGCGACATCGTTAGCACAAAGTGCCACGCGCGGGCGTGACCCGCGCTCCCATCTAATTGAGAAGGATGGATTGCGGGGTCAAGCCCGACACGAAGATACCGCCTATCCGTTGACGCGCTCAACCTTGGCGACGACGGCTTTGGCGCGCAATTGTGCGATAATTGCACTGAGATGCTTGAGGTCATAGACCTCCAGATCGATCGTCAGCTCGGTGAAATCAGGCGAGCGGCGCGACATGCTGATATTGTCGATATTGCCGTCATGCTCGGCGATCACGGTGGCAACCTGGGCAAGGCTGCCGGGCTCGTTGACGTTATGGACCAGGATCCGCGCCGGGAAACGCTGCGGCATGGTCTCATCGATATCCCAGCGCACGTCGAGCCAGCGCTCCGGCTCCTCCTCGAAATCCTTCAGCGCCGGCGACTGGATCGGATAGATCGTGATCCCCTCGCCCGGCGTGACGATGCCGACGATGCGGTCGCCCGGCACCGCGCCGCCGTTCGGCGCGAACTTGACCGGCAGATCGGAATTGATGCCGCGCACCGGGATGACGGAGGCGCTGCGCGCCGGATGCGGCGGTTCCGATTTCAGCTTGAGTTTGACCGCGAGGCTCTTTTTGGCCCCGTAACGCACCATGCGCTCTTCCTTATAGTCCGGATACATGGCGCGGGCGACGTCGGAGGCCTTCAGCTCGCCGCGACCCACGGAGGCCATCACGTCCTCGATCGAGGCGCGCGCCAGCCGGGGAAGCGCGCCCTTCAGCTTGTCGTCGGCGTATTCGATCTTGGCGCGGGCAAACAGGCGATCGATGATGCGCCGGCCGAGGCCGGCATATTGATCGCGGACGGCGGTGCGGGTCGCGCGGCGGATCGCGGCGCGGGCCTTGCCCGTGACCGCCAGCGATTCCCAGGCCGAGGGCGGCGCCGACTGCGCCGCCGAGGTCAAAACCTCGACCTCGTCGCCGTTCTGCAGCTCGGACGACAACGGCGCGAATTTGCCGTTGATCTTGCAGCCGACCGCCGAGTTGCCGACATCGGTATGCACGGCATAAGCGAAGTCGATCACATTGGCCTGACGCGGCAGTGCAATCAGCTTACCCTTCGGCGTGAAGCAGAACACCTGGTCGTGGAACAGCTCGAGCTTGGTGTGCTCCAGAAACTCTTCCGGATTGGCGCTTTCGGACAGGATGCCGACGGTGTGGCGGAGCCAGGCAAAGGCGTTGGATTCGTGCTCGAGCCGCTCGGTCGGCGAGCCCATGCCTTCCTTGTAGAAGGCGTGGGCGGCGATGCCGAATTCGGCGATCTGGTTCATTTCCTCGGTGCGGATCTGCAGCTCGACGCGCTGATTGCCGGGGCCGATCACGGTGGTGTGGAGCGAACGGTAGTCGTTCTGCTTCGGCGTCGAGATGTAGTCCTTGAAGCGGCCCGGCACCACCGGCCAGGTGGTGTGCACGACGCCGAGCGCGCGGTAGCAGGCTTCGACATCCGGCATCACGACGCGGAATCCGAAGATGTCGGACAACTGCTCGAAGCCGACCGATTTGCGCTCCATCTTGGTCCAGATCGAAAACGGCTGCTTGCGGCGGCCATAGACCCGCGCGGTGATGCCGTTCTTCTGCAAATTCTTGGAGAGCTGGCTTTCGATCTCGCCGATCAGATTGCGGTTGCGGTCAGCCAGCGCATCGAGCCGCTGCATCACCACCGCATAGGCTTCCGGATCGAGCGTGTGGAACGAGAGATCCTCGAGCTCTTCACGCATCTCCTGCATGCCCATGCGGCCGGCGAGCGGCGCATAGATGTCCAGCGTCTCCTCGGCGATGCGGCGGCGCGAGGCGTGCGGCACGAATTCCAGCGTGCGCATGTTGTGCAGGCGATCGGCGAGCTTGATCAGCAGCACGCGAACATCGTCGGCGATTGCGAGCAGAAGCTTGCGCAGGTTCTCGGCCTGCTTGGCTTCACGCGAGACCAGCTCGAGCCGCTTCAGCTTGGTGAGCCCTTCGACCAGCGCGCCGATCTCGTGGCCGAAAATGTTGTCGATCTCGGCCCGCGTCGCCTCGGTATCCTCGATGGTGTCGTGCAGCAGGGCAGCAACGATGGTGGCGTCATCGAGCTTGAGGTTGGTCAGGATCGCCGCGACCTCGAGCGGATGGGAAAAATAGGGATCGCCGGACGCACGCGTCTGGGTGCCGTGCGCCTTCATGGCGTAGACATAGGCGCGGTTGAGCAGGTCTTCGTTGGTATCGGGATTATACGAGCGGACGCGCTCGACCAGATCGTATTGCCGCATCATGCGCGAGCGCGATTTGGGCTTCTCCGTCACAGGCGAAGTCGGCGCGACCGCGACCTGGCCGGTCGCGGCCTGCATTTGCCGGGAGCTGCGGCGCCAATACGCCATCCAATCACTACCTTCTTCCACCAGACCCGGACGGGTCCCGCCGTCTACATATCTAATGCGTTTTCGAACGGCGATGCACGCCGCTCGGGCCGCAAAACGGTTCAATTTCGCTTGGGGCCAGCGGCCATCCAACGCCCACCCCGGTGACCAGCCGGCCAGGCGAGTCATCCGATTTCGGCCGCATCGACCAAGGACGCATTGTAACCGCCAAAATGTCAACAAAAGCAAAGGCCCGGACGGATGTCCGGGCCTTTGGCAGATCGGGGAGTTTGGGACGGCCCGGAATGTTCCGGATTACTCGTCCTCTTCGGGCTGTTCTTCCGGCGGCGCTAGGCCTTCCAGACCCTTGAGGAGCTCTTCCTCGGTCATGCGCTCGACCGCGACCTCGGTGTCGTCGGCATCGACGCTGGCGCCGGCCGAGCCGATCAAAGGCACGGTATCGGGCTCTGGCTCGTCGACCTCGACGAATTTCTGCAGGGAATGAACCAGTTCCTCGCGGAGGTCTTCCGGGGAAATAGTCGAATCGGCGATTTCCCGCAGTGAAACGACCGGGTTCTTGTCGTTATCACGATCAACCGTGAGTTGTGAGCCGGATGAAATCATACGGGCGCGATGCGCCGCCAGCAGCACCAGGTCGAACCGGTTGTCGACCTTGTCAATGCAATCTTCCACGGTGACGCGCGCCATAGACTGTCGCTCCGTTATTTGGGGCCAAATATGTCGGTATTGGGGGCTAGTTATAGCGGCAGGGGCGATTTCGCAAGACTAAATTTGTGATTTGCCTTCCTAATGGGCTCTGCTAACCCCAGCTTCGGGGCCAGAATGGCCGGAGCGTCCAGACGCGGCGAGGTTGCCGTACAGGACAAGTAAATCTCTTCATTGCACAGTCAAAAGTATAGGTTTTTCGCCCTCGCCGCACCATAATTGCAGTGGTGACTGTCGTGGGGCTCGATTCACCGAACTTTAGGCAACCGAACTGGAAAGTGCGCGCGGCCAATGGCTGCTGCGCTAGAAAAGCTAACCACAACGTGAGAACCATTTGATGTCACCCGCTTCCAACAAGATCGCGCTATTCATTGACGGCGCCAACCTCTACGCAACGGCCAAGACGCTCGGCTTCGACATCGACTACAAGCGCCTTCTCAAAGAATTCCAGAGCCGCGGGACGCTGTTGCGTGCGTTCTACTACACGGCGATCATCGAGGATCAGGAATACTCCTCGATCCGTCCGCTGATCGATTGGCTCGACTACAACGGCTACACCGTCGTCACCAAGGCGACCAAGGAATTCATCGACGCCTCCGGCCGGCGCAAGGTGAAGGGCAACATGGACATCGAACTCGCCGTCGATGCCATGGAACTCGCCGAGCATGTCGACCAGATCGTGCTGTTCTCGGGCGACGGCGATTTCCGCTCGCTGGTCGAAGCGGTGCAGCGTCGCGGTGTTCGCGTCACGGTGGTTTCGACCATTTCGAGCCAGCCGCCGATGATCGCCGACGAGTTGCGGCGCCAGGCCGACGTCTTTACCGACCTCGTCGAGCTGCAATCCAAACTGGGCCGCGATCCCTCCGAGCGCCCTGCCCCGCGCGAACCGCGCCATCACGCGCCGCAATTCCTGCAGCGCGCGACCACCATGGCGCCGCGGACCGCCGGCGCGGGCGACGACGAATTCGACGATTGAGAATGCGCCAATACGCTGCTAGAGCCTCGGTTCTGATTGAAACAGAACCGGGGCTTTTTGTTTGGCGCGCGTGGTCGACGCGACCCGGCCTCGATCCCGGATTTAGGTCCGTGGCCGGCTTTCGCTCGAAAACGCTTTGGAAACATGGCTAGCCTCCCCGCCCGTGACCCTTTCGAACCCGGCCGCGATTGCCCGCTTTGCCCGAGGCTCGCCGAATTTCGCGCCGAAGCAAGCGCGAAACATCCGGATTGGTACAATGCGCCGGTCGACTCATTCGGCGATCCCAACGCGCAGCTCCTGATCGTCGGGCTCGCGCCCGGCATGCAGGGCGCCAACCGCACCGGTCGCCCGTTCACCGGCGACTACGCCGGCGACCTGCTGTATGCGACCCTGCTCGAATACGGCTTTGCCAAAGGTGTCTATCAGGCCCGTCCAGACGACGGACTGAAGCTGGTCAACTGCCGGATCAGCAACGCGGTGCGGTGTGTGCCGCCGCAGAACAAGCCATTGCCGGCCGAGATCAACACCTGCCGGCAATTCCTGGTGAAGACGATTGCGACGATGCCAAAACTTCGCGCGATCGTGGCGCTCGGGCGGATCGCCCATGACTCGACATTGAAGGCGCTCGGGCTTCGCAATGCCGCCGCCCCGTTCGGACACGGCGCCGTGCACAAGGCCGACACCGTCAAGCTCTACGACAGCTATCACTGCTCGCGCTACAACACGAATACGCGGGTGCTGACGCCTGAGATGTTTCGCAACGTGTTTGCGAAGGTGCGGAAGGACCTGGAATCGTAGCTTCGCGGTTCGTAGGGTGGGCAAAGCGCAGCGTGCCCACCATTCAGATCACCGCGGATATTGGTGGGCACGCTTCGCTTTGCCCACCCTACAATCAAGCCGGATTTGCCTTCAGCCATTCCAGCACGTCGGCGGCGTTTCGGTCCGGCGGAAACACCGGATAGAAGACGTGCGTGATACGGCCGCCATCGACGATCAGCGCCAAACGCTTGATCAGCGTCAGGCCCGCCACCTCCATGGTCGGCAGCTTCAGGGCGCGGGTGAGCGCCAGCTTCTCGTCCGACAGCACCGGAAACGGCAGATGCAGCCGTGACGCCATCTCGGTCTGGTAGACATTGTCCTGCGTCGAGAGGCCGAACACGTGTTTGGCGCCGGCGGCCTTCAGCTCCGCAAACAGATCGCGGAACGAGCAGGTCTGCGGCGTGCAGCCGCGTGCGCCGGGGATCATGTCCCAGTCATCGACCAAACTGATCTTGCCGGGCTCGCCGGTGCGGGGATAGGCGAATACGACGGTGCGGCCGGCAAGCGCGGACAGCGTCACCGAACTGTCGTCGGTGGCAAGCAGCGTGACCGGCGGGATCGTCATGCCCACGAGATGCGCCGCCGCGCCGTCGTCTGTCGGCGCCGGGATCTTGCTCCAGTCGACTTCGAGCAGGTTTTTCTGGTTCATGGACACCATTCTCCATCAGCCGTCATTGCGATCGAAGCGAAGCAATCCACGCTTCCTTGCAGCACAATGGATTGCTTCGCTTCGCTCGCAATGACGGATAGACCTTTCTATCCCCTTGCCCGCATCAGACGGCCTTTTTCCCGGCCCCAGTCGCGTTTCTTTTCGGTCTCGCGCTTGTCGTGCAGCTTCTTGCCCTTGGCAATCGCCAGCAACAGCTTGGCCCGGCCGCGCTCGTTGAAATAGAGCTTGAGCGGAATCAGCGTCATGCCTTCGCGATCGACCGCGCCCATCAGCTTGTTGATCTGCTTTCGGTGCAGCAGCAGCTTGCGGGGCCGTTTCGGCTCATGGTTGAAGCGGTTGGCCTGCAGATATTCCGGAATGTTGGCGTTGATCAGCCAGATCTCGCCGTCCTTGGTATCGGCATAGGATTCCGCAATCGTGGTCTTGCCATTGCGGATCGACTTCACCTCGGTGCCGGTCAGCGCAATGCCGGTTTCGATGGTGTCCTCGATCGCGTAGTTGAACCGGGCCTTGCGGTTTTCGGCGACGATCTTGATCGGGCGTTCGTTCTTCTCGGCCACATCAAGCCTTCTTGAGCAGATCGCGGATCTCGGTCAGCAGCGCCACCTCGGCCGACGGCTTCGGCGGCTCGGCAGGTTTCGCTTCATCCTTCCGCTTCAACGTGTTCATGGCGCGAATGACCATGAACAGCACGAAGGCGATGATCGCGAAATTGATCGTCAGCGTGAGAAAGCTGCCCCAGGCCAGTACGGCGCCCTGCTTTTTGGCGTCGGCCAGATTGGTGGCCGTAACCTTGCCGGAAAGCCCCGTGAAGTAGTTCGAGAAATCGAGGCCGCCGGTGATCGCGCCGATGATCGGCATGATGATGTCGCCGACCAGCGAGGTCACGATGGCGCCGAAGGCCGCACCGATGATGACGCCGACGGCGAGATCGACGACGTTGCCCTTCATCGCGAATTCGCGGAATTCCTTCAGCATATTGAGGCCCCTTCTCGCGGTTCCGACGAAACCCTGCCGGCTTAATTGATCAGGCCCGCATGCACCATGGCATCGCGTATCACGTTGCCGGTTGGCGGCGTCACGTTCATCAACGGAAGGCGCACTTCTTCTTCGAGCCGCCCCAGCAGTTTGAGACCATGTTTGGCTCCCGCGAGGCCGGGCTCCTTGAAGACAGCATCATGCAGCGGCGTCAGGCGGTCCTGAATCCTCAGTCCGGCAGCGTAATCACCCTGCATAACAGCTGACATCAGGTCGGCACACAGCTTCGGCGCCACGTTGGCGACCACCGAAATGCAACCATGTCCTCCCGCCGCCATATAGGCCAGTGCGGTCATGTCCTCGCCGGACAGCTGGATGAAATCCGGCCCCATCGCATGGCGTTGCTGCGACACCCGCGCAAGATTGGCGGTGGCGTCCTTGACGCCGGCGATGTTCTTCAATTCGAACAGCCTGGTCATGGTCTCGACCGACATATCGACGACGGAGCGTGGCGGGATGTTATAAATGATGATCGGGATCCCGATCGCGTCATTCACCGCCTTGAAATGCTGATACATCCCTTCCTGGGTCGGCTTGTTGTAGTACGGCGTCACCACCAGCACGGCATCGGCACCGGCCTTCTCGGCGTGAACAGCAAGGTCGACAGCTTCGCGCGTTGAGTTCGAGCCCGCGCCGGCGATGACAGGTACGCGTCCATTCGCCTCATCGATGCACATCTCGACTACCCGATGATGCTCGGCATGGCTCAAGGTCGGGCTTTCGCCGGTGGTACCCACGGGAACGAGACCGTGTGACCCCTGTTCGATCTGCCAGCTCACGAGCCCGCGGAAGGCCGCCTCGTCGAGCGAGCCGTTCTTGAATGGCGTTACCAAGGCGGTGAGCGATCCCCGGAACTTTGTCTTGGCTGCCATGGACATCCTCCAACGAAACGGCACCACCGAAAAATTGACTTCAACTCATATCGGGTCTGACGGTCAGGCGAAAGGGCTGTGCCGTATGGCGCTAGCGCTTTGTTTCGACGCTCTTTCTCAGGCTTGGCCGGGCCGCGTCCGCGACACGGCGACAGCCGCGATTTTGCCGCGGTGATGGCGCAAACAGGTCGGGCCGCGACGTTTTAGCATTTTGTCCACAAATTCAGTCAAATAGACCTAAGGCTGGACCGATTGAATGATTCGCCGCCGCAGAGGAATACCGTGATCCCTTCCGCCCGCGCCACAGCCTTGCGATCGACCGCACTGGCCACGAGCTTGGCGCTGGCCGTCGGACTTGCGGCGTTCCCGCTAGATGTCTGGGCCAACCCGAAAGTTCCGCTGCCGAAGCCGCGGCCGATCGCCCGCAACGTCGTTCCAAAGCCCGCGACGCAGACCGGCGCACCAGCCGCTGCCCGGGCCCCGACCACGGCGGCCCCTGCGGCATTCGCCGCCCCCGCTCCTGCGCCGCCGGTTCTCGCGCCTGCAACCCGCCAGCACGCCGCCTTGCCGCCCCCGCGCAAGCAGGTGGCGCCGGCAGCGGTAGCCGCGACGTCCTCGACGTCGCAGGCCGACAAGGACGCCCTGGAAAGCGTCATCGATCTGGTGCGCAAGCAGAAGCCCGGGGACGCCAGCCAGGCGCAGGCCGCGATATCGGACCCGGTCGCCCGCAAGCTCGCGGAATGGCTGATCCTGCGCAGCGACAACAATGGCGCCTCCGTGGAGCGCTATCGTGCCTTTGTCGCGGCCAATCCGAGCTGGCCGTCGCAGACCTTCCTGCGCCGGCGCATCGAGGCCGCCATTTGGGACGACCGTCGCGACGACGCCTCGGTGTGGTCGTGGTTTGAAAACGAATCGCCGATTTCGGCGAAAGGCAAATTCGCGCTGGCGAAGGCGATGCTCGCGCGCGGCGATCGCACCAATGCCGAACGGCTGGTCCGCGAGGCCTGGCGCAATGACGGCATGTCGGAAGACACCGAGACTGCGGCGCTCGATATGTTCGGCGCCTTGCTGACGGCCGGCGACCACAAGACGCGGATGGACACACTGCTCTACGGCACCGAGCAGGAAGCCGGCGGCATGCGCGCCGCCAAGCGGCTCGGTTCAGGCCACGTCGCGCTGGCCAGGGCGCGGATTGCGGCCAACAAGAAATCCTCCAACCTCAAGGCACTGCTCGATGCGGTGCCGCAGGAACTGCACAGCGACCCCGGCTACATGTTCGCCCGGATCCAGTGGCTGCGCCGCGAAGAGAAATTCCACGAGGCCGCGCAGCTCATGCTGGCGGTGCCGAAAGATCCGAACCGCCTGCACAACCTCAACGAATGGTGGATCGAACGGCGCCTGTTGTCGCGCAAGATGCTCGACGTAGGCGAACACCGCACCGCCTATCTGATCGCCCGCGACGCAGCGCTTCCCTCCCGCGACATCTACAAGACCGAGCAGGAATTCACCGCGGGCTGGATTGCGCTGCGCTTCCTGAAAGATCCGGCGGTCGCCGCCCAGCACTTCGCACGCATCGGTGTCGGCAGCGCGAACCCGACCGCGCTGGCACGCGCCGGCTACTGGCAGGGCCGCGCGGCGGAAGCGGCCGGGCGGCAGCAGGAGGCCCGCGCCGCCTACGGCCGCGCCGCCGAACAGTCGACCAGCTATTACGGCCAGCTCGCGCGCGCCAAGCTCGGCATGCCGCAGCTCGAATTGAACGGCGTCCCGGGCGGCCGCGGCCGCGGGATCGAACGGCTGGAGATCGTCCGCGCGGTGCAACTGCTCTACGAACTCGACGAGCGCGAGATTGCGATCCCGATTTTCGCCGACATGGGCGAGAATGGCGATCCCGATGCATTGGTCGGCCTCGGCGAACTCACCTCGCGCCACAGCGATGCCCGCGGCATGCTGCTGCTCGGCAAGGCTGCGCTCAACCGCGGCCTGCCGTTCGATCATTACGCCTATCCCGTCAACGGCATCCCCTCGTTCAAGCAGATCGGGCCCGAGGTCGAGCCCAGCGTCGTCTATTCGATCGCGCGGCAGGAAAGCGCCTTCAACCCGGCCGTGGTCTCGCCGGCGCAGGCCTACGGGCTGATGCAGGTAACGCCGGACGCCGGACGCTATGTCTGCAAGCGGGCCGGCGTCAGCTTCGACCTCAACCGGATGAAGACCGACTCGGTCTACAACGCCACGCTTGGCGCCGCCGAGCTCGGCGGCCTGCTCGAAGACTATCGCGGCTCCTACATCCTGACCTTTGCCGGCTACAATGCCGGTCGCGGCAGCGTCAAGAAATGGATCGAGCGTTACGGCGATCCGCGCGATCCCAAGGTCGACGCAGTCGACTGGGTCGAGCTGATCCCGTTCTCCGAGACGCGGAACTACGTGCAGCGGATCATGGAGAACCTGCAGGTCTATCGCGCGCGGTTCGGCGGCGGGACCAGGCTCCAGATCGAAGCCGACCTGCATCGCGGCGCCAGCGTCGAATAAAACTTTCGCGTTGGCTCGTTCAAATGCGGGTACGCGCAGATGTAACCCATCACTTCGTACGCCTGAAAACGACGTCGAACTTCTGCTTTACGACAACTTGATCGTAGACGCCTCTCAGACTGTCGCTGGCAGCATCGTAGTTGAGTGTATAGGTTGACCCGCCGTAACCCGCAGCGCGCAATTCGAAGACAAGTTTAAGCCCGTTGCCGTCGCGGACCACCTCTGCGGTGTGAAAAGGCAGCGGCCTCGGATTAGCGTAGCTGGCATCAAGTTTGCCATTCACGTCAACGCTATTGATGTTGATTACGTAGGGTCCCTCGGTCCGCGCCCATTGGCCGACTACTACGCCAAATGACAATGAGGCCGGCGCTGGCGCGACCGGTGGCGACTGGGCGGATGCAACACTGCAAAGCAGCGCAACCGAGGCAGCAAGAACGATGAGGCCATTTCCAATGGCAACGTTTTTCATCCGAGTACCTCCGCAAGGCTGTCAACTCCTGCACCGCCTACCCACGACAAAACAGCCGCTCATGCTCACCGGTAGTTCAGCTTGGAACCGATCGACGATCGAATTCAGGTCGGGGGGTGCCAGTCGTCAGACGAGACGCAAACCGCTCAGTCAACACCGGACCAAGGATTGATGTTGCGAACACGAGCACAAGCACGACATTGAGCATTCGATCGTCGAGCAGCCGTTGACCGGCCGCACCGAGCGTGTCATGCGCGACCAGTGTCGCGGCAAGCGTGGCGGCAACTTGTGGCAGCGTCAGCGACCAGATCGTGAGCTGTTCACTCCGGCTGTAGCCAAATGCGCGACCCACTCCCCAGGCGGCAATCCATTTGCCGACGAGCAGAGCACCGATGATGCTGACAACGAGCAGGAAGTTGTCGAATATCCCGTAAACAAAGGTGATCGGGTTGATCAGGAATCCGGTAACGACAAAGAAGATCGGAATGAACAGCGATTTACCCATAAACTGAAGCTTGACACTAGCTGGCGCGTGTTGTGCCGAGGCGTTGATGGCCAGACCCGCAAGGAACGCACCCACGATGCCCGGCAGCTGAATCGCATCCGCAAGCACTCCCGCGATGGCCATGATGCTTAGCATCAACACAAAGTAAGCGTCCTCCTCATCCTCTACCCGCTTGAGTACATAGGCGCCAAGGCGGCTTAGGCCGAACAGGACCAGCGCGATATAGCCTGCGATCTCGGCCAGCAGGATCGCCAGACCCGACGGAGAAAAACCCGTCGTGTAAATCGAGACGCAAATGGCGAACACCACGAGCGACAGCGTGTCGGACATAACAGTGGCACCAACTGCTACCGTCACCGGCTCCAGGCCGCCCAGGCCGAGCCTGCTCACTATGCTCAGCCCCAGCAATGTATGCGAGGCCAGCAGCGATCCGATCACGATCGCCGGAATTGCGGCGTAGCCGAATGCAAGCCCAACGATGGTGCCGAGCAGCAAAGGCATTGCGGTCGTGGCGATGCCGAGTGCAATCGAGCGGTGACGGGCGCGCCGGAACAACGCGAGATCGATCTCCAAGCCCGCAAAAAACATCAACAGCAGTTTGCCCAATTCCGCCAGGAAATCTGCGACCGGTCGGACCGTGCCAAAGATGTCCAGCACATACGGCCCAACGATAACGCCGCTGAGCAGCAAACCTACCGGTACAGGAACATTCACTCGGCGGGAAAGCCGGGGGATGGTAACAAGCAGCACCATCAATACCGAGAACCTCGCGAGCACCGGCATGGTGAAGAGGTAATCCCGGAGGAAGCTGATTGCGTTAGACAGCATATCACGTTCACCGAGCTCCGACGTCAATCGAAGGCAAAGGTACGGGTTCAGCGCGCGGCACGTAATTGAAGATGCGACAGGCCGAGCGTGACATTCAGCGCCACCGATCCTTCGACGGAGACCGGCTGCAAAGCGAAACTTCTTCCAGAGCCCCCGACCAAAACGTTGACGCCGGCTCCGAGACCCATGCCAACCTCCCCCGTGGCACCGATGTATTCGCCAGCAAGGGCTCCCGGTGGGGGGCCGGCGGTAGGCGCGAGCACGGCCCAGCCCAGTTCGCCGCCTGCCGAAATGCCGATATCGACACCTACGGTATTAAGCGCGCCCTCATAGAATTGTACCGGGAATGGCGGGTTTTGAACGAAACGGCATTCCATGGATTGATGGCCGAAGATGACGAAGCCAATGCTTGGGTTGAGCTTGCACGTCAGCATTCCTACCTGCGTCCACGTCTTGGGTGTCTGGGCCATTGCCGCCTGAACGCTTGTCAAGAGGGCCGCTGCGAAGATCAAGGATCGAAGCATTTCCGTTCTCCGTTGGCGTGCTTATTGAATGGACGCCGCCTGTCGTCGGCCGTCTCAGTAGCAAGGCGGCCGCTTCTCGAGGGCACGTAGCCTAGTCGAACGCAAAGATACGCTTCCAGTCGTTCTTCATGTTAACCACGGTCCACCTGTTCACCGCTGCGGCGTCCAGCGCCACGTCGAGCTTCCCGAAATGCGACTGACGGTCGTAGGCGTATTCGCGTTCCGCGTCGGTGTGGTGCACAATCAGGCCGAACCGCACGCCACTGGCGCCGAGCGTCGTCCATTGCAGCATTTCGAGATCGCCGTCGGAATTGCCGAACGCCGCGATCGGACGGCGGCCGATGTGCTCGTTGATGCCGATCGGCTTTCCCGCCTTGTCGTCGATGAAGTTGATGTCGGGCAGCCGGAAGAGCGTTGGCGCACCGTCCTTGATCTCAAATCGGGTCTTGATCGACGACCCGATGACCTGCTCCGGCGGTATTCCGTAGATCCGCTCGGTCCACGGCCGCATGAACTCGATGCCGCCGCCTGACGCGATGAAGGTCTTGAAGCCGCTGGCCCGGAGGTAGGCGAGCAATTCCAGCATCGGCTGGTAGACCAGTTCGGTATAGGGCCGCTTGAAGCGATGATCGCGCGCGGCCGCGAGCCACTCGGAGGTGATCTTCTCGAACTCTGCCGTGGTCATGCCGGCATGTGTCACCGCGATCAGTTCGACCAATCCCTTTTCCCCGGACTCCATCATCGCCTTCAGATCGCCGTCCAGCACCCCCGCGAACGGCTGCTTGGTCTTCCATTCCGGATGCATGGGCGCCATGGACTTCACGCGGTCGAGTGCGAAGGCCAGTTGCACATACATGGGCTGCTCGACCCATAGCGTGCCGTCATTGTCGAAGGTCGCGATGCGCTGATCGACCGGTACGAAGAATGGCGCGCCTTGCGTCGTGACGCGCGCGACAAAATCGAGGATCGAGGCCTTGGTCGCGCCCTCGTTCCAGGAGGGCAGCGGATCGCCTGCCTGTGCCAGCGCGGAGGTGGAGCGGAGTGCGACTGACAGTACCGGAAGCATCGCCAGGGACGAGAGAAGGACGCGGCGATCGATAGCTGGAAAACGGATGATCGGCTTCATGGTCGATTCCTTTCCGTTGCCAAGCGGGCGCACAGGAACTCGGCGCACCCGCCATGAAACCAGTCGATGCCCTGGCGGCTACTTACTCACTGCCGCCCGCGCCGCCTCGATTTTCGCCTTCACGGCATCGAGGTTGAAGCTCGCGCCCTTTTGCATCGGCGGAAACTCGATCGCCGTCATCGCCAGCTTTTCCACCTGCTGCTGAACAAACACAAAGCGCCAGAATTCGTATTTGAACCAGTCGAAGTATTGCTGCGCGCCCTCTTTCGTCCCGTTATCGGGCCAGCCCGTGCGCTCGAACGGATCAAGGCGAAGGTTGGTCAGGTAGGGCACGTCAGCCTTGGTTTTTTCACCGAGCCAGCCTCTGGGCTGGTCGATGAAACGGTACTTGAAGTCGTCGATGCGAACGGCACCTAGTTCGCTCTCGCCGAAGTAAAAGATTTCGTGCCGGTTCGATGGGCCTTTGCCGGTGATCATGTCCATCTGGTTATAGCCGTCCAGATAGCACTTATAGGTCGTGTCACCGATCTGTTTGCCCTTCTTCAGCTCCTCTGCGATGTTCGGGTTGCCGGCCGCCGCCAGGAAGGTGGGAAACCAGTCCAGACCGGAAATGATGCCGTTCTCGACCTTGCCGGCCGGCACCTTGCCCGGCCAACGGATCATGCAGGGTACGCGGAAGCCACCTTCCATGACGGTGCCTTTGCTCTGCGCAAAAGGGGTCTGTCCGCCATCAGGCCAAGTAAAGACCTCGGTGCCGTTGTCGGTGGTGAAGACCACGATGGTGTTGTCGTCGACGCCCATCTCCTTGAGCTTGTTCATCACGATGCCGACGTCGTCATCGAGCTGCGCCATGCCGGCTTCATGTATCGACCAGCCGTTCTTGGAGTTTCGCAGGCCCTGGTATTTGGGCGAGAGGTGGGTGACGATGTGCATCCGGGTTGGGTTGAGCCACAGGAAGAACGGCTTGTTGTCGGCCTTGGCCTTCTCGATGAACTTCAGGGCAAGATCGCGAATTTCGTCATCTACGGTTTCCATCCTCTTGGGATAAAGCGTTCCGGCATCCTCGATCCTCTGTTTGCCGACCTTGCCCCAGCGTGGATCCACGGTGGGGTCGTCCACGGCGGTCGCGTACGTATGGAGCATGTTGCGCGGACCGACGACGTTCAGCAGCTCCTGCGGGTAGTTTGGGTGCGCAGGGTCTTCCATTGCGTCCAGGTGATAGAGGTAACCGAAGAACTCGTCGAAGCCGTGCACCGTCGGCAAGAATTCATTCTTGTCGCCAAGGTGATTTTTGCCAAACTGGCCGGTGGCGTAGCCCATTCCTTTCAACGCCGTGGCGATGGTCACGGCCTGCGCGGGTATCCCGATGGCTGCGCCCGCCTGGCCGACCGTGGTCATGCCTGTGCGGATTGGCAGCTCACCGGTGATGAAGTTCGCGCGACCTGCCGTGCAGCTCGCCTCGGCATAATAGTCGGTAAACAGCATGCCTTCAGCGGCGAGCTTGTCGAGATTGGGCGTCCGGCCGGCCATCAGACCGCGGTGATAAGCGCCGATATTCCACATGCCGATGTCGTCACCCATGATGACGATGATGTTCGGCCGCTGCCCCGCTGGCGCGGGTGACGGTGTTGATTGCTGCGCCTGCGCAGAACTTGTTAACCCGACAGCGGAGAACGCCGAAGCGGCGACAAGAGAACTCCCGCTCAGCAAGAGATCGCGGCGTTTCATTCCGCTGCCCGATTGTGGAGTAGCATCGTGGGATTCTCCAGGCGGACGCTTGTTACTCATAACGTGCTCCTCCCGCTGTTACGCAATTGGCTCTGTTCGCTTGACGCATCGGAAGCCGGCGTGGCTTTTGGAGGTGGCGACCGGCCCGGTGCGGCCTCTTTGATCACTTGCTCGCTATTCCGTTGGCGGGCGCCCCAAGGCGGTGCGCCCGCTCACCGCACATTCTACTTGCCAGCATGCGACTGCATGGCCTTCTCGATCTGCTCCTTGACGGCTTCGAGATTGAAGCTCGCGCCCTTCTGCATCGGCGGAAACTCGATCGCCGTCTGGGCGAGCTTGCCGACTTCCTGCTGCACGAACTGGAATCGCCAGAACTCGAAAGCAAACCAGTTATAGAATGCCAACGACCCCTGCGCGCCGTTGGGCAAGTTCGTGCGTTCGAAGGGATCAAGGCGGAGATTGGTGAGGATCGGCCAATCAACCTTGACCGTTCCGCCCAACCAGCCGCCCGGCTGATCGGTGAAGCGATATTTGAAGTCGTCGAGGCGCACCGCGCTCAGTGTGCTCTCAGTGAAATAGAAGATCGAGTGGCGGGCAGACGGGCCTTTTCCGGTAATCAGGTCCATCTGGTTGTACCCGTCGAGATAGACCTTATAGGTCTTGTCGCCGAGCTGCTTTCCCTTCTTCAACTCGTCGGCGATATTCGGATTGCCGGCGGCGGCGACGAAGGTCGGGAACCAGTCGAGTCCTGACATAATGCCGTTCTCGACCTTTCCCGCCGGCACTTTGCCCGGCCAGCGGATCATGCAGGGTACGCGGAAGCCGCCTTCCAGCGCCGTTCCCTTGCCGCCCGCAAACGGCGTCTGTCCGCCATCCGGCCAGGTGAAGTTCTCCGCGCCGTTGTCGGTTGTGAATGCGACGATCGTGTTGTCGTCGAAGCCCTCGTCCTTGAGCTTCTTCATGACAGCGCCGACGATATCGTCCAGTTGGGCGAATCCGCCCTCGGAAACCGACCAGCCGTTGTCAGAGTTGCGCATGTTCTCGTATTTCTCCGAGAGGTGGGTGACCACGTGCATGCGCGTCGGGTTGAGCCAAACGAAAAACGGCTTGTTGTCCCGTTTGGCCTTGTCGATGAAATCGAACGTGATTTTCAGGATTTCGTCATCCACCGTCTCCATCCGCCTCGGATAAAGCGGTCCGGCGTCCTCGATCTTTTGCTTGCCGATCTTGCCCCAGCGCGTCTGCACCGTCGGATCGTCGACATTGGTCGCCCAGGAATGAACCATGTTGCGGGGGCCGACGGTGGCCAATAGCGCCTGCGGATAATTGCGGTGGGCCGGGTCTTCCATCGCGTCGAGGTGATACAGATAGCCGAAGAACTCGTCGAAGCCGTGCACGGTCGGCAGGAATTCGTTGAGGTCGCCGAGGTGGTTCTTGCCGAACTGTCCGGTGGTGTACCCCATGGATTTCAGCGCGGCCGCAATGGTCGGCGCTTGCGCCGGCATGCCGATCGGAGAGCCAGCCTGGCCGACCGTGGTAAGCCCGGTGCGGATCGGCAGTTCGCCGGTGATGAAGTTGGCGCGGCCCGCGGTGCAGCTCGCTTCGGCGTAGTAGTCGGTGAAGCGCATGCCTTCCGCGGCGAGCTTGTCGAGGTTCGGTGTCCGGCTTGCCATGATGCCCTGGTGGTAGGCGCCGATGTTGAACCAGCCGATGTCGTCACCCATGATGAAGACGATGTTCGGCCGCTGGCCGGCCGCTGCGGGCGCTGCTGCCGGCTGCTGCGCTTGTGCCGGGGTTATCAGCCCGACAGCCGAGAGCGCCGAAGCGGCCACAAGCGAACTTCCGCTCAGCAGCAGATCGCGGCGTTTCATTCCGCCCCCCGATTGCGGCGCAATGTCGTGGAATTCTTCTGGTGGATGCTCGTTACTCATGGACGTGCTCCTCCTGTTGTTATGCAATTGGCGCTGTTCGCTTGATGCATCGGAAGCGGACGTGGCTTGTGGAAGTGGCGACCGGCCCGGGCGCGGCCCCTTATCACGTTGCTCGCTATTCCGTTGACGGGCGCCCCGTCCGTGGGGCGCCCGCATCACCCGCAAGCATCCGAACTACTGGCTCGCGTGCCCCTGACCCTTCTTGAGCTGTTCCATGACCTGATCCAGGTTGTAGCTCGCCGGATCCTGAAGGGGGGGAAACTCCTTGTAGGTTTCCAGTTCCTTGAGCCACAGGATCTGTCCGATGGGCAGCAGGTTCCAGTCGTATATGTAACCTGTGACCGGCCCGGCGAGCGCGCCGCTGAACCAGAAAGCCGCCTTTTTCTCATCGCCCCACGACATCTCGAATGGATCGCGCTTGAGGTTTACCATGCCGGCCACGAACTGGGTCTGGACTCCCGGGTTCACGAAGCCCGTCGCGTTTTCGGGCGCGATCGCGAAATACATCTTCCAATTCTTGTAGCGCACCGCCGACGGGTGGCTGCTGGAATAGTAGAAGAAGGTATCGCGCGCCGACTTCTCCGAACGTCCCGAGAGGTACTCGGTCTGGTCGACGCCATCGAGCCTGGTCTTGAGGATGCCCGGATAGGCACCGGCCATGATCCGCTTGTTCAGCGCATCGCCCTTGGCTCCGCCGGCAATGTTGACAAGCGTGGGCAGCCAGTCGAGCGACGCGAAGATGTCGTTCTTGACCGTCCCGGGCTTGATGACGCCCGGCCAGCGAATGACACACGGAGCGCGCATGCCGCCTTCCCAGGTGGTCATCTTCGAGCCCTTGAACGGCGTGACGCCGCCGTCCGGGAAGGTGAACGTCTCGGCGCCGTTGTCGGTGGTGAACACGACGATCGTGTTGTCGAGCTGGCCCATGTCCTGGAGCTTCTTCAGCACATAGCCAATGTTGTCATCCATCTGCTTCATGCCGGCTTCGTTGACGCCCCAATCCTTGCCGCCCGGCTCGCCGACCATGGCCATGTACTTGTCGTTCAGCACGGTGGTGACGTGCATGCGCGCCGGATTGTACCAGACGAAGAAAGGCTTGCCCGTCGTCTTCGGATCGTTGCGATCCATGAAGTCGATGACCTTGGCCGAGATTTCCTCGTCGACACCCTTCGATCGCTCGAGTGTCAGCGGGCCCTGATCGACGCACTGCTGAGTCCTGGCTGTACCGTCCGACTTGCACGCCAGCACGTTGCGCGGAGGCGTCAGGCAAACCGTCGTTTGCGGATCGACCGCGCCCGGTACTTCCGGGATGCCGGGGATCGGCGTATTCTTGCAGGGCGGGGCAACCGTCTGCTGGGTGGGGGACTTGTTGATATCAGGGAAGCTCACGCCCTGCATGGCGTCGAGGTGATACAGGTAGCCCCAGAATTCCTGGAAGCCGTGCGCGGTCGGCAGTGCGTCGGTGTGGTCGCCGAGATGGTTCTTGCCGAACTCGCCGGTGTTGTAGCCGAGATCGAGCAGGAATTTGGCGAGCGCCGGAGTGCCGGGACGCAGATAGGACGGGCTGCCGGGCAGTTGCGGGGGGATCATGCCGGTGCGCAGCGGATTCATGCCGGTGAAGAAGGCATTCCGCCCGGCCGTGCAACTCTGCTCGGCGTAGTAAGTCATGAAGATCGCGCCCTCGTTGCCGATGCGATCAATGTTGGGCGTCTCGCCGACCATCAGGCCGCGGTGGTAGATACCTGGCTGCATCCAGCCGATGTCATCGCCCATGATGAAGAGGATGTTGGGCTTCTGGGCCGGCTGTGCGGTTGCCGGCGTGCTGGCTGGCACGGACAGCGACATCAACATCGTTGCCCCGAGCAGCGAGGCCCAGGACCGCAAACCAGGCGTCTTGCGTGGCGGCGTTGCAATAAATGGCGGCTTGGCAGCGAATACGGTACTCAACATGGCTTCGCTCTCCCTTTTTATGATGCGTCAGTGGCTCCTCGCCTGATGCATCGAAAGCCGAGGTGACTGGTGGAAGTATCGACCGGCTCCGCGTGTCGCGCTGCCGGCCGGTAGCGTCGGCAGTAGTTCGGCGCGCACAAATGCGAGCCGCCTTTAATGACCTTTCGTGGAATTTTCACATTGGTGGTTCTGGGGTCGTAGCTGTCGGCCTCGCTGCCGCCGCGCGGGTTCTCCGGAATGCAGCAAGCCTTCGGAGCATCCGCCTGATGCTTTGGGGAATACCAGTCGGCAGTCCATTCCCAGACATTGCCGATCATGTCGTGCAACCCGTAGCCGTTCGGCGGGAATGCGCTGACCGGCGAAGTGCGCTCGAAGCCGTCAGCATTGACGTTCTGCCGTGGAAACTCACCCTGCCAGGTATTGGCCATGTGACGGCCGGCCGGCGTGAATTCATCGCCCCACGCGAATTCGGCGTCCTCGAGCCCGCCGCGCGCCGCGAATTCCCATTCCGCTTCGGTTGGCAAATCCTTGCCGGCCCATTTCGCGTAGGCGATTGCATCGTTGAAGGCCACATGTACGACCGGATGATCGTCCAGACCACGAATGTTGCTTCCGGGTCCGTAGGGATGCCGCCATTGCGCGCCCTTGGCAAAGGTCCACCACTGGCTGAAGTCCCGGAGACTGACAGGGTGCTCAGGCGGGGAGAACACCAGCGAGCCCGCATAGATCATATGCGGGAGCATTCCTGGATAATCCTTCGGGTCGGGTATGATTTCGGCGATGGTGACGTGTTTAGTAGCTCGTACGAATTCCTTGAATTGCCGGTTCGTCACGGGATAGCGGTCCATCCAAAAACCGTCCACCGTGACGCGGTGCGCGGGGCCTTCCTCAGGATAATGCCTGTCCGAGCCCATGCGGAATGTGCCGCCGGGTATCCAGATCATCCCGTCCGGCTGCGAGGAGCAGCCATCAACCGCGACATCAGCCTCGGCAAAGGCAGAGAAGAGCGCCGCCATGTCACGTGCCCCCCGGGTGATCGCTGGATGCGCAGGGCCGCTCCCGCAAGCACAGCGCGATTTCACCTGTGGGCAAAATGGCGATCTTGATCTAGATCAATGAGCCTAATTGCGACCAGAGGCCTGCCGTTCGACCATTACGCCTATCCCGTCAACGGCATTCCGTCGTTCAAGCCGATCGGCCCCGAGGTCAAGCCGAGCGTCGTCTATTCGATCGCGCGGCAGGAAAGCGCCTTCAACCCGGCCGTGGTCTCATTGGCGCAGGCCTACGGGCTGATGCAGGTGACGCCGGATGCCGGACGCTACGTCTGCAAACGGGCTGGCGTCAGCTTCGACCTCAATCGGATGAAGACCGACACGGTCCACAATGCCACGCTCGGCGCCTGCTCGAGGACTACCGCGGCTCCTACATCCTGACCTTTGCCGGCTACAATGCCGGCCGCGGCAGCGTCAAGAAATGGATCGAGCGTTACGGCGATCCGCGCGATCCCAAGGTCGACGCGGTGGACTGATCCCGTTCTCCGAGACGCGGAACTACGTGCAGCGGATCATGGAGAACCTGCAGGTCTATCGTGCGCGGTTCGGCGGCGGGACCAGGCTCCAGATCGAAGCTGACCTGTATCGCGGCGCCAGCGTCGAATAGCGGGGTTGCGCGTCAACGCTGCGCGTACGGCCGCTTCGCGCCGTTTACGGCCACACCTCCATGCATCGGCTCGACGTTGCCGGCCAACACCATCCAACCTTGTTTGCGTTGACGCCGTTAGAACGGGAGAACCTGGAGCCGGATCGATACGCGGTTAGCCGCGAAGCACTAACGATCCAATGCCCGGACGCAGTGCAGATACTGTTCGGCGGTACACGGCAGGGCCCAGACACAAAATCGCGAAAACAACCCCATGCAAAGTACAATGGGCCCCGGCTTGCAGCACCAAAGAAAAACCCCCGGCAGTTGCCTGCCGGGGGTTCTCCGAGTGTTTCAAGTCTTTCGGGATCAGAAGTTACGCTGAGCGCGAACGTTCAGGAACACAGTGCTCTGGTCCTTGAACTCGTACACGGCGGTCGGCTTCGGAGCCGCTGGCGACAGAGTGGCGGCGCCAGTGAACTTCTGGTCGAGGAAGAACGCGCCGACTTCAGCCGAGAACGTCAGGTTCTTGACGGGAGTCCAGCGGGTGACCACACCAACCTGGGCAATGTTGTAGTCCGGGTTGCAGCTATAGTCTGCAGAAACAGCCTTGGCGAAGTTGAAGCTCGCGCAGAACTGACCCTTGGCGGTGAGGATGTCGGTTGAATTACCACCATAGCGCACCGAGGCGTAGCTGCCCCAGAGGCTGGACGACCAGTAAGGATCCCAGTTGTGGTTGAACGCACCACGGACACCCCATGCATCCACCAGCTTGAGGTCGCCGGTAGCACCGCCGGTAAGGAACCCGGGCAGGAACACCGCATCAGCCGTTTGGCCAAATCCAATGCTCTGGTAGGCGCCCGCACGACCGGTCGAACCGAACATGCCGAAGCTCGGCGAACCACCGCTCGTGGAGATCACAGCCTTGGTATCACCCTTGGAGTACGAGACGTCGATCTTGAAATCGTCGCCGGCACCGGTCGGGAGGTTCTTGATCTGCAACGCGGCCATCACCGCACCGCCCCACTTGTCGTCGGGGTGACCGGAGATTTCCGACAGAGCGGTCGCAGCGCCACCGGCGCCGACGATGTTGTAGGAAGCGTTCACGAGGTGCGCCATACCTGAAATCTGGAACAGACCCCAAGCCTGGTCGACGCGGATGTTGCCGACGATGTCGGGAGCATGCGTGCCGCCGTAAGTGTTGGCACCAGCGGCCGTGGCTTGGCTGGAACCCGCTGCAAACCCTGCGGGTGTAGCGGCCACGCCCAAGTTTAGCACGGCGGTGCGGTTGAACACGGTCGGATCATCGAGGCCGATGGTGCCCGACACGCCGTTACCGAACTGCGCGGTGTACTGGATGTTGTTGACGCCGGTGACGTAGTCAGCACCGCCCATCAAGAACGAGTTGTTGTTGCCCGGATAGCCGTTCCAGGGCGTCGCGTAGGCCGAAGCCGACTTACCGAAGGTGAAACCAGCGAACTGGATGAACACCATTTCAACCGCGACGTAACCACCGCCTGCCGTGGAAAGCAGAGCGTTGTTGAGCGGCGCGCCGGTGAAGTTGGTCGTCGATCCGATGTTCGACGTGCCGAAGTTCTGGAACTGGAAGTCACCCTGACCGAAGGTGCGGACCACGCCGTATTCGGTAGCGGTACGGGTATCAACCGTGATCGCCATACGGGAACGGGAGTTGAAGTAATCGCGGAAGCGATTGCCCTGGCCGGGATCGCCCGAATAGAAGGGCTGGCCGTAGACGCCACCGTTGAACGTGGTGTCAACGCGCAGATAACCACCCAGCTTGATGCAGGTGTCGGTGCCCGGGATGTAGAAGAAACCCGCGCCATACAGGGAGCAAATCCTCACGTACTCGACCGCTTTGGCCTTGACGGGAAGATCGGCCGCCTGAGCTCCGCTCATGGCGACCAGACCCGCCGCTGAGCCGAGAATAAGGCTCTTAACCATCTTCATGTTAAACCTCCAAGTTGCTCTGTAGGGAAGGTTCCGGATCCGCCGGGTGCTGACACCCTAAGGTTGGTTCCCTTAATCCCCTGAAACCCGCTTAGTCGCTTCGCGCCTTCGGACACTCCCGCATGAACGCGAGGGACTTAAGCGAACCACCTAACGGGACGACCTCGGGATGCCCCCCTCCGTCGCCCGATCACAATTACCGAGGACTTCTGCACACGCAACAAAGGAACCGCGTCGAGCGACCTCAGTCCTCCCCTTTTCCCAAGGGTGTTGCACAAATAACACGCGTTTGTGATCAAACTTTCTCTGCAAGGCATTGTTTCTATTCGGTATTTTCGAATAGCTCTCGTTGACTCCGCAACTGTCGGCGTGCGCACCGCAACAAGCGACCGATGCCCGCCTGGACACCCCTCTCGCGCCGAATCGCAGGCGAGGTCGCCGAATCCGCAACGGGCGATTACACACCTATTATAGAGACAACGGACGAGGTTCATCGCCTATGGGCGCAGGCCGCGACGGGCCTCTCTCCACCGACGGACGCCCCAACCAGGGCAAAAGCCGGCGAAAGATGATGGAAGTCCGAGATTCCAGCGATCCATCTGTGGAGCGCAGCAGCCCTTGCGCTTGCGCGCAACCGCCTGGAACCGCGATGCGCGTGGAATCGAATCGACTCGCCGGCGAAATCGAATCAATTTCACGCGACTTCGACCTCGCGCGTGAGGCAACTCCCCCGGAAACCGGATCCCGCTTCGCGCATGTTATGCCGATCGCTGAGCCGTTTGCGCGTCCTGAAGACCGCGGGGCCGGGAAAGATGTGCCCAAACGTGCGATACGGGATATCGGCCGTTCGTGAGGAATGCACGCGAAGCGCCGGCGTCTCTCAATAGCCTCGGCGTAATCTGAATCTGCCGCTTGCGGCTGGCCCCCGCGTCAGGCATATCCGCGCTCATGGAGCTGTGGCCGAGTGGCTGAAGGCGGCGGTTTGCTAAACCGTTATAGGGTTGTAAAGCCCTATCGAGGGTTCGAATCCCTCCGGCTCCGCCAAAACTGCAAAATTACCGCAATTTTTGGCCAATTCATTTTTTTACCCACACATCTGCCCACCCAGCTGCGTAGCTTCTGCAAACCGGTTGCGGCGACGGGGTGAGCCTCCGGAATTCGACTTTGGCCGATGGCTCAAGCAAGCTGCGGCGTTGCTTGCCGTGATTGCCGCCGTCGTCGCGCTCGTCGAGTCCTTTCATCAGGTGAGAGAAAGTCAGACCGAGGCTCAGCGGCGCGCTGTTCTCGAATTCCTATGCAGCGGCCAGACCTTACGCCCGAGCTCAGATGTGGAGGGATGCCAATGAGCATCGGCCGCATCTGCCTCTGCGTTATCCTGGCGGTATTGCTCGTCCTGTTCTTGTGGTTCTGCACGCCGGCGCCGCCGAATTGTTTAAAAATCGGCTCGATGCCCATTGGCGGTGACTGCCGGCGCTAGGAATTCGGGAACAAATGGCAAGTTTGTTCCAGCCACTTCACCCGCCCGAGGCAATGATGACCGAGTTAGCGCTTCCCCTCGGCTTGCAATTTTGGTAAACCTTTATTATGGCGAAGTCAATTAAGGTAAACCAGAAAAAGCGGGGCCGCCCAGCCACGGGGCGAGACCCTGTCAGCGCCGTGCGCTTACCGGTGGAGCTGACCGCGGAAGTGGACAAATGGGCCGAGGGTCACAAAGCCAACCGCTCTGAAGCTATCCGCCGGCTGGTCGAGCTAGGGCTTACCGTGCAGCAGAAGGGACGGAAATTCAGCGAAGGTCAGCAGCTGCGCGCCCGCGAAATGGCGAACGAAGCGATCGACGATATGAGCGATAGTTCCGCCCACCCAAGTGATCAGGACAGCCGTAAGCGCCGTCTGCTCAAAGGACCGGAAGAATTTCGCGATGTGAGGGTGGACAGGTCAACGGCCAAGCGGAAGTGAGAGCCCAAATTGTTTACTCGCTATTTGAGCCGGAGGAGTTTAAATAGACCAATCGCCGCCCGCCCCTAGGCTGTTATCGGTGACTGAGAGCGCCAGCGCTCCCGCCCAATCATAGGCGGTCAAATGTCGAAACCTTCTTCGTTCAATTTTCGTGAGTGGCTGGTACCGCCAGTGTTGCTGCCGATCTTTCTTGTTCTGCTCATCGTCGCGGCGATGTTGTACAACACCAGCCCGGCGTAACGGGCCGAAGAAGAAGCGATGAGCAGCGGCGTTCTGTGGTCGGATGACGAAGATCAGCGCCTCCGCAGTCTTGCGCAGTCGGGTTTGGCAATAAGGCAAATCGCCCTTCGAATGAATCGATCCCACAACGTAATTCGTAGACACGCTGCAAAGCTGAAAATCGGGATCGCCAGCGGGCGAAATGTGATGGCGACGGTCGACCGGCTAGTAGAGCTGGGGCTGAAGGTCAAAGGGAAATGAAGGATTGGAAGTGGACCCAAGATCCCAAGATCCTCGTCTGGATTATTGGTGCCCTGGTTTTCCTGATCTGGGTCGTTTTGCAGAGGCCGTAAGGCCACCACTGTTCCGCAGGTCTGCCAATCAGGCCGCATGAAGGGTTCGATATGACACCAAAGATCAAAGAGCACACATGCCCGGCCTGCAGTGGAACGGGCTACCCAGTCGTGATGCAGCCAGTGCAACCAGATCGTAAAATCTACCCCGTCAAGTGCACGTCCTGCGACGGTAAGGGCAAGGTCACGGACGCCACCTGAGGCCACCCGAAGCCATCCGACGGCTTGTCGAACCTCGGCTGAAGGAAAAAAGCAAGTGATCAAGCCGAAGCGGTCTGCCGAGCAACAGGTTGCGGACGAGCTCGAGCGACGGGCTCTCCACCCGCTTTCGTCGAGGCAGACGATATCGGACAGCCAAGCCGAGCCCGAATTCCATGCAAACCACAAGCGCCTGAGAGCAGAAAGGCTGGCGCGAGAGGCAGTCGAGCCAAGGCTGAAGGCGAAGAAATGAGTAGCAAAAATTCGCCAAGACGTCTTCGATGACGACGACGAGGAAGTTCCGTGGAGCGATTTGGCGTACCCGAACGAGCCTGTCAGGAATCCCTGGCGCGACGTCGGACGTAACGATCCCTGCCCTTGCGGGAGCGGCAAGAAAGCGAAGAAATGCTGCCTTGCCCGTCGCGAGCCGCCGACCTAACGCCGGCCGCCTGGAATCTCAATGCGCCGTCATCCACGCACGGGCTTCGCGCTGCGCGGTGGCGATCTCCGCATCCGACATCATCGCGGCGACCTCGCGGCGCATCGAGATGGCATCCGCGCGTCCCTTCAGCGCGGCGAGATTGAACCATTTGTGGGCCGCGACGAGGTTCACCACGCCGGAACGGCCGCTCGCCCAGTAGAGGCCGCGCTCGAACAGCACGTCCGGGATCGCCGTCGCCTCCACCGCAATGGCCGCGTCGAGATCAATCTGCCCCTGAAACATCCGTAGCTCCCCTTTTTATCGTTGCCGCCCTCCCCCGAGTGCGGCCCCTGTCCACTGTCAAACTTCCCGTTATCCAACGCCGTTTCCCGGTCTGTTGTTGGGATGATCATGGCCGATCAAATTTGAAGGGCAGTTTAAGGTTCGCGATGAACGGGATGTAAATGCGCGCATTGCGCCACCGAGCGCGAAATCGCAAAAATGCCTGCGGCACAGGGATAAGTTACCAATCGGGAAATTCGATTTACCCTGCGGTTTCGTGGAACGATAACCATTCGCGGCATCACACACCTTGCAGGAGGCCTGACCGCTCAGCTTCCCGGAGCAGGCTTGAGCCATCCCCGACATACCGCGTCCCTGATGACCGTCTCCGCCGCTCTCCAAAGCGCAGGCGACCCTTCGGCAATACGGCAGGTCAGCGCGCGCTCACGCGCCTCGTCCACGTCATAATCGGTCCAGGTGCCACCGCCGACCGCGTGGTTGAGCAAGATGGGCTGCAGGCGGTCGACCGACTTTGCGAACCGCGCATCCGCCGTCACGGCGGCCTCGAACTCCTGCCAGAGCGCGAGAAATTCGGCGGCCTGCTCCGCCGGCAGCAAGCTGAACAGCCGGCGGGCGGCGACCGCCTCACGCGCAGCCTGCGTGGCGGCTGCGGCTTCGTCGAACAGAGGCGTGTCGCCACAGTCGATTTCGACCAGATCGTGAATCAGGAGCATCGATACGACGCGAAGCACGTCAGCGCGCTCCGCCGCGTGTCGCGCCAGCACCAGCGCGAAGAGCGCGATATGCCAACTATGCTCGGCGCTATTCTCGCGTCGCGAGCCGTCGGCAATGCGGCTGCCGCGGACAACGGATTTGAGCCGGTCGGCCTCGAGCAGGAAGCGAAGCTGCGAGGCGAGCGGTTCAGCAAGCTGTGGCAAATCGAAGGGCCAGACGCCCTGTTCCCGAGTCATGCCGCCAGCATGAAGGAGCCCGCAGGTGGCCGCCACGCATAAGATATGCGCGCATGAAGCTAGACGGGAGCAGTTTCAGCCGGGCTTGTGACGAGCCGCGCAGGCGAGCCATCGGACAGCAGGGTGCGCTCCCAGATCAGCACGCCTTGCACGATGGGCAGTTCGTCCGAACCATTGGCCTCTGTGACGAAGCTGAGCGCGTGCGTCCCGTCGCGCTCGCCCCAGCCGAGGTCCGGTAATCGCGCCTCGGCCGATCGGATCGCCTCGCTCGCATACCGCCAGAGCGGCTGGCCCTGCAACTCGCTCGCAGCACGCCGCCATTCGCGCTCGCGGGGACCGGAGGCGGCCAGTAATCGATGGGTGAGATCGCAGACCAGATGGACTGGACCGGCCGAGCTTTCCACGAGACGACGAAGCGCGGCATCGCGCGCCGGATGGATGCGGGCAAAGACGAGATCGAGCAGCCGGCTTCGCAACGCGCCCGCGGGATTCAGCTCACCGCGCTCGATGCGGCTTACGGTCGACTGGGTGACCCCGAGCAGCTCGGCGGCGTGTGCCTGCTTGATGCCGCGGAGCCGGCGGACCAGCCGTAGCGTCAAGGCGAGTGAGCAAGGGTCTTCCCGACGGACATCCAACATGGGGCAAGCATACGCGTTACCCGGCCACGTCTTCAACGAGCCGCTGCTCGTGGAGCGGGCCGCCGCGGCCTCGAAGCCGTCAAAGACAGGCACAAGTCCGCGCTGCGGGCGTCGAAGTCATAGAGATTGAAAGGATTACGGGGCCAGGGCCGGGAGGCGTCGCCATCGAAACGATGCGCTTCGGGAAAAGTTACGTTCCGGGAACGATGCGTTCCGGGTAGAAGTACGCCCCGAGGGAACGAGGGCGTCGGCGAACACGTCAGGACCAGATTTCATTCCGGGCTTTTGGCGCCGGTAGAAACTGCGGATAGTTAAGGATACCCGCACCGAACGAAGAAAAGCTTGTTTCTTCTGCCGGACCGGTTTTGAAGGAGCGGGCCTCTTTTGAAAGAACGCTCTTCCGAAATACGATCCAGCCGTTTGACCTGATGTCTCGCCGACACCCTCTTTCGTCGACCAGAGCCTTCAGACTTTCATCCAGGGCTCGTGTGACGTGCCGGCATCAAGCCGCCGGCAATTCTTGAAAGAAGCGAAGTTACTTCTTCTTCTTCGCGACCTTGCGGGTCTTCTTCGCAGTCTTCTTCACTGCGCTCTTCGCCTTCTTTGCCTTCTTAGCTTTCTTGGCCATGTTGCCCTCCTAATGTTAAGTGAGATGGCTTTAGTCGCTGCGTGCACTCGGGAATCGAGATGCACTACATCCCGAATACACCAACGCACTCAAAAAAACAGCTTCCCGCTTAAAGAAGTGTTGACGCAGCAATGTGGGTGCGCGCAGTGCGACGATATCGGCGACATCGCAACATGCTCTCGCGTCGATGCGAAAAATGCCGAAGCGACGCATGCTCTCACTGCCAAGCATTGCAGGAATCGCCTGTACAGTTGCGCATTTTTGAATTTGCGACGATGACGATCGATCAACGATCATGCTCGCATCGACTCATCAACTGCGTCAAAATGACGTGCGCGCGGACTCTGAGTCGCACGGTTTGGCAACAAAAAAATTTTCGTGGTCACAGCGCTCAGGTCTCGCCAACGCGCACCAAAACGAACTTTTCGGACGAATCGCGATCGGCGATTCGGAAGCGCGCTTGCCATCGCGACGGTCGGGTTTCGGATCGCGACAGACGATCGATGCATCCACGCACGCCGCGATCGCGACATCAAGAGCGTCGTGGCGTGTCCCGTTACGGGACGCTTTCAGATGCCGAGCTTCGCTTTCAGGAGATCGTTGACGGCTTGCGGGTTGGCCTTGCCGCCGGATTGCTTCATCACTTGGCCGACGAACCAGCCGGCGAGCTGCGGCTTGGCTTTCGCCTGCGCGACCTTGTCCGGATTGGCCGCGATGATGTCGTCGACGACCTTCTCGATCGCGCCCAAGTCCGTGACCTGCTTCATGCCGCGGCTTTCGACCAGCTCGCGCGGGTCGCCGCCTTCCGTCCAGACGATCTCGAACAGGTCCTTTGCGATCTTGCCTGATATGGTGCCCTCGCCGATCAAGTCTACGATCGCGGCCAGCTGCGCCGCCGACACTGGCGATGCCGTAATATCGTGGCCTTCCTTGTTGAGACGCCCGAACAGCTCGTTGATCACCCAATTGGCCGCGAGCTTGCCGTCGCGCACCTTGTCGGCAAAGCCCGCGAGCACGGTTTCATAAAATACCGCGCTGTCGCGCTCGGCCACCAGCACGCCGGCATCATAGGGCGACAGGCCGAGGCTCTCGATGAAGCGCGCCCTCTTCTGGTCCGGTAGTTCCGGCAGCTTCGATCTGAGCTCATCGACATAGCTCTGCGTGAACTCGAGCGGCAGCAGGTCGGGATCCGGGAAATAGCGATAGTCATGCGCTTCTTCCTTGGAGCGCATCGAGCGCGTCTCGCCCTTGTTGGGGTCGAACAGCCGCGTCTCCTGGTCGATCGCGCCGCCATCCTCGATGATCTCGATCTGGCGCCGCGCCTCGTACTCGATCGCCTGGCCGATGAAGGTGATCGAGTTCATGTTTTTGATTTCGCAGCGGGTGCCGAGCGGCCCGCCCGGCTTGCGCACGGAAACGTTCACATCGGCGCGCAATGAGCCCTTCTCCATGTCGCCGTCGCAGGTGCCGAGATAGCGCAGGATCGAGCGCAGCTTGGTCACATAGGCCTTGGCCTGCTCGGCATCGCGGATATCGGGTTTTGACACGATCTCCATCAGCGCCACGCCGCACCGGTTGAGGTCGACATAGGACATGGTCGGAGATTGGTCGTGCAACAACTTGCCGGCATCCTGCTCCAGATGCAGCCGCTCGATCCCGATCGTCGCGGTCTTGCCGCCGTCCAGCTCGACCACGACCTCGCCCTCGCCGACGATCGGCGACTTGTACTGGCTGATCTGGTAGCCCTGCGGCGAATCCGCATAAAAATAGTTCTTGCGGTCGAACACCGAGCGCAGGTTGATCTGCGCATTGAGGCCGAGCCCGGTGCGCACCGCCTGACGGACGCACTCCTCATTGATCACGGGCAGCATGCCCGGCATAGCGGCATCGACCAGGGAGACATGGCTGTTCGGCTCGCCGCCGAATTCGGTCGAGGCGCCCGAGAACAGTTTTGACTTTGAGGTGACCTGGGCGTGCACTTCCAACCCGATCACGACTTCCCAGTCGCCGGTCTGGCCCTTGATGAGTTTTCCCGGTTTGACTGTCTCGTTCATGCTTTCCCACTCCCGAGCAGCGCGGACACGATCCGCTCCCATTCGGCTTCCAGAGAATCCTTCGCCACCGGCTGGCCGGCCTGGCGGTACCAGTAGCCGGCATTGCCGAGATCTCCCTCGACGCGGTGCAGATAGGCGTGCACCCAGGCCGAATTCGCGTCGCTCTCGTCCTGCACGATCTTGTGCGCCTGGTCCCAGCCGCCCTTGGCGGCCCACCACAGCGCAGCCAGCGGCGGTTCCAGACCCGGAGCCGGGGCTGCGTCCGTCAGGCTGGCGCGGAAATCCGCCATGTCACCACCAGCGCGGCGGCGTGAAGCGGCCGGCCGCCTGTTCCACCACTTCGCCGAGCGAGAACAGCGTCTCTTCGTCGAACGGACGGCCGATCAGTTGCAGGCCGAGGGGCAAACCTTGCACGTCCTTTCCGGCGGGCACGGCGATGCCCGGGAGTCCGGCCATGTTCACCGTCACCGTAAAGATGTCGTTGAGATACATCTCGACCGGATCGGCGCCCTTTTCGCCGACGCCGAAGGCCGCCGACGGCGTCGCAGGCGTCAGGATCGCGTTGATGCCTTTTGCAAAACAGTCCTCGAAATCCTTCTTGATCAGGGTACGGACTTTTTGCGCGCGCAAATAATAAGCGTCGTAATAGCCGGCCGAGAGCACGTAGGTGCCGATCATGACGCGGCGGCGGACTTCGTCGCCAAAACCGTCAGCGCGGGTGTTCTCGTACAACTCGCCAATGTTGCGGCCGGGGACGCGCAGGCCGTAGCGCACGCCGTCGTAACGCGCGAGGTTGGACGAGGCCTCCGCCGGAGCCACGATGTAATAGGCGGGCAGCGCGTATTTGGTGTGCGGCAGCGACACGTCGACCAGTTCGGCGCCGGCCGCCTTCAGCCACGCCGCGCCTTCGCTCCAGAGTTTTTCGATTTCGGCCGGCATGCCGTCGAGACGGTATTCCTTCGGAATACCGATCTTCATGCCTTTCACCGACTTGCCGATCGCGGCCTCGTAGTCCGGCACCGGACGATCGACCGAGGTCGTGTCCTTCGGATCATGCCCCGCCATCGAGCGCATCAGGATTGCAGCATCGCGCGTGGTCCGCGCAATCGGTCCGGCCTGGTCGAGCGAAGACGCGAACGCGACGATGCCCCAGCGCGAGCAGCGGCCGTAAGTCGGCTTGACGCCGACGGTGGCGGTGAAGGCGGCGGGCTGGCGGATCGAGCCGCCGGTATCGGTCGCGGTCGCGCCCATGCAGAGCAGCGCCGCTACCGCAGACGCCGATCCGCCGGACGAACCGCCCGGAACCAGCGTGGTGTTGGAACCCTCGCGCCGCCACGGGTTGACCACCGGGCCGAAGCACGAGGTCTCGTTCGACGAGCCCATCGCGAATTCGTCGTTGTTGAGCTTGCCGAGCATGACAGCGCCGTCGCGCCAAAGCTGCGACGTGATGGTGGACTCATAAGGCGGCACGAAATTGCCGAGGATTTTTGAGCACGCGGTGGTGCGCACATCCTTGGTCGCGAACAGGTCCTTGATCCCGAGCGGAATGCCGGCCAGCGGCCCGCCCTCGCCCTTGGCGATCCTGGCGTCGATCGCACGCGCCATGTCGCGCGCCTTCTCCGGCGTCTCCAGGATGAAGGCATTGAGCGAACGCGCCGCTTCGATGGCGGCGAGATGCGCATCCGTCAGTTCAAGCGAGGTGAAAGACTTGCTCGCGAGGCCGGCCTTGGCCTCGGCGATCGTCATCGAAGTTAAATCGGTCATTTATTGATCGGGCTGCAGAAGAACGGAGAAAGCGTCTTGTCGTTGGCGGGATCGTTCGGCTTGGGCCGCGTCCGCTCATTGGCCTCGAGCTGATCGAGCACAGCATCCATCGCCTTGTCGGGATCGGCGGCCTTGCCCTGCCGCTCCATCGCGTCGAGGTAGTTCATATAGGCCTGATAGGCCTTTTCATCGTCGCATAGCAGACACATCGGACTTCCGATCTCATAACGAATAGAGGCTATTCAACAACCTTCGGCACCAGGAAGAAATGGTTTTGCGTTTCCGGCGCATTCCTGACGATGTCGTCGGGAATCCCGCCGTCATTGACCACGTCGGCACGCTTCTTCATTTCCATCGGGGTCACCGAGGTCATCGGTTCGACGCCGTCGACGTTCACTTCCGAAAGCTGCTCCACAAAAGCCAGCATGGCGTTCAGCTCGCCCTGCAGATGGGGAACCTCGGCCTCGGTAACCGCAATTCGCGCCAGCTGCGCGATGCGGCGAACGGTGGCGGCATCAACGGACATAAATATAGGCCTCGAATGGAGAATTCGCATCCGCCGTATAGCAGAGGCGGCTTTTGCGCCGCAACCGCGGGGAACATGCCGCCGGAGCCGGCAAACGCCGGTCCGTCCCCTGTGGACGGACCGAAACACGGCCAGCGCACGCGATCGTGCGTAAAGCGCCCATTTCCTGCGCAAAAGCGCCCCGACGAAACCATTTTTACCCCCTCACGTAGTCGTCCTGAAACAGACGGGGAATCGAATCGGCGGCCAAGCAATTGGAGGCCGCGTCATGTCGACCCTCGAAAACGGCAGCGCCGGATCGGAAAGCTGGGATCCCGCCCTTTGGTCAATCGGGACCGTCCTCGGCGCCGCGATCGTCTACCTCGCCTGTCTAACCTGACGAACGGGAGGGAGAGCCATGTCCCAGGCTAAAGTCCTGCAGGAAAAGGCCGAAATGTTCGAACGCCGCGCGGAGAGCGCGCCCGATCCGATTTCCAGACAGCATTACAAGGAGATGGCCGCGCACTACCGGTCGCTCGCCGTCGAGCATCTGGACGTCAAGCGCGACGAACCGGCGCACTAGTCCGCAAAGGCGCCGCATTCGGCCAGCGGCCCGGTTGGCCGGGAACGCGGGCCGGCTGATCGGCGCGGCCGAAGCTGTGGCCGTCGATCGTCCCCCGCGCCGCCGACAGGCGCCAGAAATCAGCATGGCTTCCTGCTCCCCCACTTCAAGAATTTGAGATTTATACCGTCTCCGGTATCGTGGAGTTCGGATATCGAGGCTGACTGGCCAGTCGCTCGCCGTGACAACAAGAAGATCAAAACAACCGGGGGGCGCTTGGGATGGATTTCATTGAAGCCAATGGCGCAGGCCTGCGCTGCGAGTTGAGCGGCGAAGGCGACCGCACGCTGGTGCTGGTTCACGAAATGGGCGGCTCGCTCGAAAGCTGGGACGACGTCGCGCCAAAATTCGCGAAATCGCGCCGCGTGCTGCGCTATGACACCCGCGGCGCCGGACTGTCGCAGAAGGTGCGTGGCGAACTCGCTCTCGACACGATGGCCGACGACATCGCGGCCCTGCTCGATCACTTTGGAATCGCCGGCAAGGTCGCGCTTGCGGGGATCGCGGTCGGCGGTGCCATCGCCCTGCAGTTTGCGGCCCGCTACCCGGCGCGCACCAGCGCCGTCGTCGTCGGCAGCCCGGCGACCGGGATTGCCGCGGAACGCCGCGTGCCGGCAATGGAGCGGCTGGCGCGGATCGAAGCCGCCGGCATGGGGTTCGCGGTCGAGGAATCCATGCTGAACGGCTATGCGCCCGAGCTGCGCGGCGACAGCAAGCGCTTCGAGCGCTTTCGGACCCGATGGCTCGGCAACGATCCCTCCAGCTATGCCACGATCTGGCGCATGCTGGCGGCCGCCGAGATGCAGGACGATCTGGCAAGGCTCACCTGTCCGGTCCTCGTGATCGGCGGGAGCCTCGATCGGGTGCGACAGCCGGCGCTGGCGGAAGGCACCGCCAAGACCATTCCCGGCGCCCGCTACGTCGAAATCCGCACCGGGCATTACATGTCGGTGCAGACCCCTGACCTGCTCTCCGACACCATCGAAGAATTCCTGAAATCGGTCGGCGCCTGAGCCGGCTACAGCCTCGAGGTCACTCCGCATGAACCAACCGGCAGCGCAAATTCCCGGCGTCTATCACCGCAAGATCGGCGACATCGTCGTCACCACCATCAGCGACGGCTATCTCGACGGCACCCTCGACGTGATGCGCAATGTCGATCTCGACAAGGCGAAGCAGATCTTGACGGATGCGTTCCGGCCGGCGCGGCGGACCAGCGTCAACACCTTCCTGATCCATTCGAAGGGGCGCACAGCCCTCGTCGACACCGGATCAGGCAATTACATGGCGCCCACAGCCGGCTTCGTTCAGCGCAACCTCGTTGCGTCCGGAATCGATCCGAAATCGATCGACACGGTGTTGCTGACCCATATGCACCCGGACCACTCGGCCGGCCTCACCGACATGACCAACGGACAGTTGCTGTTTCCGAATGCCGAACTGGTCATGCACGAGAACGAGCTGCCGCACTGGTTTGACGACGGCGCGATGGCCAAAGCCGACGAGCGGTCGGCCAAGCTGTTTTTCCAGGCCGGCCGCGAGCAGGTCGCGCCTTACAAGAAGCAGACGCGATTGTTCCGCGAGGGCGAGGTGTTTCCTGGCGTTACCGCGGTGCCGAGCCACGGCCATACACCGGGCCATACCGCGTACCTGATCGCCTCAGGCAACGATCAGCTGATGATCTGGGGCGACACCGTGCACGTGCCGGAGGTGCAGACCGCGTTTCCAGAGGCCGGCATGGCCTTCGACACTGATCTCGCCGCAGCCGCCGCCGCGCGCAAACGAATGTTCGACCGCGTTTCCGCCGACGGCATCTTGATTGCCGGGATGCATCTGCACTTCCCGGCGTTCTCGCGGCTGGCCCGGCGCGGCGACGCCTACGCGCTGTATCCGGAGGCCTGGGTCCACGCGCTATGAGGCTGCGTCGTCGAGCTTCCAGCTATCTTGGGCTGGACTGGAGCCTTTTCGGTTCTGATTGAATCAGAACCGGGGCTCTAGATTTTTGTTTTGACGCGTTTTCTTGATGCGAACCGGTGTCCACTTCGCTTGAAAACGCTCCGGTCACCTACGGAATATTCCGCCCACCGCGCTCCCCACGCCCCTCCCTACGCCGCGCACCGCGCCGCCGATCGCACCGATTGGACCGCCGACACCACGCGAATAGCGGGCACGGCCTCCAGCGCGACGACGGTCCTTACGGTCAGATTTGACAGCCTCCTTCGCCGCGTCGGTCAGCGCCTTGTGCTGGCCAGCGTTGAGGAAGCCGGTCGTCGGGTAGCCGGTCTCCTCCTGCCAGCGCGCGATGGCCGCGCGCGTCGATTCATCGAACTTCCCATTGATCTTCGTGTCGAACCCGAGCCTGGTCAGCCGACGTTGCACGTCACGACGCTTTGCCTTGGTGAAGCCGATCTGTTGCTCGGTCTCCTGGGTCGCTTCGCCGGCAGCGATCGCCGTATCGGCGGGTGCCGACGTTTCGCGGGGCGCGCCGCTCAGACCAGCCTTGGCAAAGTGCGCGCTGTCGATGATCGCCAGGATGGACAATGCCAAGATCAAGGCGCGCATGACCCTTCCTTTGCCCTCTCCTCGGCTGATGTTGCGGTCTGGAAGACAAGGATACATCGCGCCGCCCCCGAGCTATCGACAGACGGAGGCCCCACTCCGCTTCGTCGCGGGGATAATTGTTGTCCATGGCAGACGGTTCCCCAGCCTCGCGCCAAACCGGAAGTCGGCTCTCGGTAATTTCGGTAGTGAACTCCGGCGGCCGATCTGGACGAGTGTTAATAGCTGCTTTTGTCCCAATTTTGACTTCGAGCCAGGCATCCTATTGCGCAGCGATCAAACGCAGAGCCGATCTCATGCCCTGCCGGACGGGCTTTTGCGCACACGCCCTAGCCGCCCAGCGTGCGCAATCGCGCCAGCGCCGCGCCAGCGAGCGAGCGCGTCAGCTCCGCCGCCGGCATCTCGCGGCCCATCCGCACCGCCTGCCCGGCCCAGAGATTGGTGAAATCGACCTTGCCGAGCTTTTCGGCCGCCGCTTTCAGCGGCCCGAGCGCCGTGGCCGCGTGCGGGAATGCCGGCGCGTCCGGCGAGATCGGACCGACTTCGCGCATGACGCGGTTGGGGACGCCGCGCGCGGGCCGGCCGGTCATGACATTGGTGATGAAGGTGGTATCATCATGCGCCTGGGCCAGCGCCGTGCGCGCCGGCGCAGTCACCTTCGACTCCGGACAGCGCAGATAGGCGCTGCCGATCTGCACGCCGGAAGCGCCCAGCGCAAATGCCGCCGCGATGCCGCGCCCGTCGGCGATGCCGCCGGCCGCGATGACTGGCACCTTCACCGCATCGACCACCTGCGGCACCAGCGCAAACGTGCCGGGCTGCTGGGCGATATTGTCGGTCAGGAACATGCCGCGATGACCGCCCGCCTCCGCGCCTTGCGCGATGATGACGTCGGCACCGTTCTCCTCCAGCCAGATCGCTTCCTTCACGATGGTCGCCGACGACATCACGATTCCCCCCGCCGCCTTGACGCGCCTGACCAGCGCCGCATCCGGCAACCCAAAATGGAAGCTGACCACTTCCGGCTTCAGTTCCTCCACCAAAGCGCACATCGCCTCATCGAACGGCGCGCGGTTGGCGGCGTTGACAGGCGCTGCGGGATCGACCCCCAATTCCTTGTAATAAGAGCCAAGCCGCGTCTTCCATCCGGCCTCGCGCGCGGGATCGGCATCGCCTGCCGTGTGGCAGAAGAAGTTCATATTGACCGGCGCCGAGACCCGCTGGCGGATGATGTTGACCTGCTCGCGCGTCTTCTCGGCTGAGAGCATCGCGCAAGGCAGCGAGCCCAGCGCCCCGCCCTGCGCCGCCGCGATCACGAGGTCAGCGTCCATGATGCCGGCCATCGGCGCCAGCACGATCGGAAATTCGGTCTTGAAGAGGTCGATGATCCGGCGGTCTGGCCACATGGTTTTGCTCGCTTGGGTGAAGTGAAGATGTAAGGCGTCAGGCGGCGAAGGAGTTGCGTTGCCCGTTCAGTATCTGGCCAGCCTCGGTAACGATCCTGTCAACGATTTCGGCCGCCGGCGGAACATCATGGATCAGCCCGACGGCTTCGCCGGCAATGACGGCGGCGATATCGAAATTCCCCGCCGCCTTCGCCGCCGCATATTCGGCCGCGACCGCTTTGACATTTTGCAAGAGTTCGACCTCCCGGCCCATCCAGCGCCGCGCATGATCGTTGATCAGGCAGCGGCCGGTGAACGGCGCCGGCCAGACATTGTTGCGCGACAGATCGAAGATGATGCCGCGAACGCTGTTGCCACTCGACGCCGCGCAGATGCGCCGTTTCGCTTCCTCCGGGCCGTCGCATTCCTGGCTGGCATAGAAGCGCGTGCCGAGCAGCACGCCGGAAGCCCCCAGCATCATCATCGCGGCGAGCCCGCGGCCATCGCCGATACCGCCGGCCGCCGCGACCGGCACCCGGCCGGCCGCGAGATCGACGATCGCCGGCACGATATCGATTATCGTCCGCGACGCGCCATGGCCGCCGGCCTCGGTGCCCTGCGCGATCAGGACGTCGGCGCCGGCATCGAGCGCCTGCCGCGCCATCGCCTCGTCCTGTACCTGACAGATCAGGAGCGCACCCGACGACTTGATGCGTGGTGTGAACGGCTTTGGGTCGCCGAACGAGAGCATGATCGCGCGCGGACCGGCTTCAAGCGCGATGTCCAGCAGCGCCGGCTGTTTGGCAAGGCTCCAGGTGATGAAGCCGATGCCGAACGGATCGGATGCATCGGCAAGCTTGGCCACCTCCTGCTCGAGCCACGCTTTGTCACCGTAGCCGCCGCCAAGAATGCCGAACCCACCAGCGGCGCTGACGGCCCTTGTGAGGCGTGCACCGGCAATGAAATCCATCGGCGCCGAAAGGATCGGGTGTGCAATGCCCAAGCGAGCGGTCAGTGGCGTTGAGATCGGCATGTACGTTTCCCGCAATCTGGACACGCAGCTTAAAGCGAACTATCATTCTCTAAAAATGAATACTAGAGAACGCAGACATCTCTAAAATGAAACGGTTCGCCCCATGGAGTTGAGCGATCTCCTGACCTTTTCGACGGTTGCCCGGCTGGGTGGCATCACCCGCGCCGCCGACGAACTCAACACCGTGCAGTCCAACGTCACCCAACGGGTGAAGGCGCTGGAAGCCGAGATCGGCACCGCGCTGTTCGAGCGGCACAGCCGCGGCATGACCCTGACCGGCGCCGGCCGCCGCCTGCTGCCCTATGCGCAGCGGATGGCCGCGCTGTCGCGCGAGGCGTTGCTGGCCGCGCGCGACGACGGCGAACCGAAGGGACCGCTCGCGATCGGCTCGATGGAGACGACGGCGGCGGTACGCCTGCCCTCACTGCTCGCCGAATTCCATCGCCGCTTCCCGCAGGTGCGATTGAGCTTGCGGACCTCGACGACGGCCGAGCTCGTGGCCGGTGTGCTCAGCGGTACGTTCGACGGCGCATTCGTCGCGGGTCCCATCGACCACGCCGAACTCGATGCAACGGTCGCCTTCCGCGAAGAACTGGTGCTGGTGACGGCGCGGCGATGGGCGAGCCTCGGCGCCTTACGTGCCGGCACGCCGGAGTCCGGCCCCACCGCACTGGTGTTCCGCACCGGCTGCACCTACCGCCAGCGCCTCGAGCAGATTTTTTCGGAATTCGGCTGGCCGTCTTCCGCGCGGTTTGAACTCGGCACGCTCGACGGCATGATCGGCTGCGTCGCCGCCGACATGGGCGTGACGCTGTTGCCGCGCGCCGTGGTCGGCCGGAACGAAAGCGTCGGCATCCACACGCTCACGCCGGCGCAGTCCAGGGTGGAGACGCTCTTCATTACCCGCCGCAGCGCGCATCAATACAGTGCATTGCAGGGCTTTGCGTCGTGCCTGAGCAGCCATGGCGAGGTTATCGCCGCCTGACATACCAACGCCGCAACGCGACGCCGGCCCAAATCGCCTCGACCAGCCCGAACGGCCAGGCGCCCTGCAGAAATCCGTAGACCGAGCCGAGCGCGCACGCGCCGGCGAAGGCGAGGATGAACCAGTGGCTGCGATCCTCCAGCGCATAAGCCACCAGCATCGCGGTCACTGCGAACAGGCCGAACAGGCTCAGCGCATCCATCGGATTCTCATTCGTTCCGTTGTGCGAAATTTCTCTGCCATATTTTTGTAACAAACCGATTTGCAGTGCAGCGTTTGCGCGCTGCGGCTATCCATCGCAACGCGCGCATCACCTCCAGAAATTTTTGGACGCCACGCCCTGCTACGTTAGTATGAGCCGTTAGCTACCAACAACCATAACGTCAACTCTGGGAGGGACTGCGATGCGCACAGCGTTCGTATTGTGCTGTTCTGTTGCCTTGTTGGGTACGGTCGGAACGGCAGGCGCTCAAGACTGGACGAAATCGAAATGGGGGCCGGACGACGAGATCGGCGCCGCCAATTACATGAAGCCCGAACTTGTCCTGAAAGCGGCTTCACTGATCAAGACCGGCAAGACCTACGCGCTCGGCATTCCCGTCGACTCCAAAACCCCCGCCTACCCGCCGCGCGCCTTCAAGATCACCATTGTGCAGCCCGGACAGGCCGGCATCGCCGGACTCGGGCCGAGCAAGACAACCTATAATGACGACATCCTCGACACCTGGGTCGGCATCGGCAGCCAGCTCGACGGCCTCGGCCATATCGGCGTCGAGCACGTCTACTACAACGGTAACAAGCTGCTCGATTTCGCCGATCCCACCGGCCTGAAGAAACTGGGTATCGAAAAGGTCCCGCCGATGGTGACGCGCGGCGTGCTGCTCGACATGGCCGCCCATTTCGGCACCGACGTGGTCAAGGAAGGCACCGCCTTCAACGTCAAGGAGATCGAGGAGGTCGCCAAGAAACAGAACGTCGAGATCCGCCAGGGCGACGTCGTGATCTTCCACACCGGCTGGCTCAGCCTGATCGGCAAGGACGACAAGCGCTACTCGACCGGCGAACCCGGCCTCGGCGTCGAAGGCGCCAAGTATCTCACGGGCAAGGGTGTCGTCGCTGTTGGCTCCGACACCTGGGCGGTCGAGGTGATCCCGTTCGAGTCCAAGAACGTGTTCGAGGTGCACCAGATCCTGTTGCCGATGAACGGTACCTACATCCTCGAAAACATGGATACCGCCGAACTCGCCAAGGACAAGGCCTATGAGTTCCTGTTCGTCCTCGGCCAACCGCGCTTCCGCGGCGGCGTGCAGAGCATGATCAACCCGGTCGCGATCCGCTAAGACCGCGCATCGACAGATGGCGTGGCGTTCCGCATGGACGCCACGCCATGATCGGCTTTGCGCCTGCGCCGCGCCGGTGTTATGCGGGACGATGCCCGCCCCTATCCTCCCCCTGATCGAAGCCGTCACGCACTGGCCCGAGCGCGGCGCCCTCGTCGGCCTCGATCTCGGCACCAAGACCATTGGTGTCGCCGTCTCCGATCCCGACCGCCGGCTGGCCACCGGCGTCGAAACGCTCCACCGCAAGGCGTTCAAGGCCGACGCGGCGCGGCTGCTGGCGATATCGGGCGAGCGTAACGCGGTCGGCTTCGTGCTGGGACTTCCGATCAACATGGACGGCAGCGAGGGGCCGCGCGCGCAATCGACCCGCGCCTTTGCCCGCAATTTTTCCAATCTCACCGGGCTTGCCATCGCGCTGTGGGACGAGCGGCTGTCGACGGCGGCCGTGGAGCGCGAATTGATCGGCATGGACGTCTCCCGCGCCCGCCGCGCCGAGGTGATCGACGAGCATGCCGCCATCTTCATCCTGCAGGGCGCGCTGGACCGGCTGACGAAGCTGCGCGGAGACGCTTAAGCATGGCAGTCGTCATCGCGGCGCTGCTGCCGGTGTTTCTGCTGATCGTGTTCGGCTTTATCCTGAAGCGGACCCTGATACAGCCCGAAACGCAATGGCAAGGGCTCGAGCGGTTGACCTATTACGTGCTGCTTCCGGCCTTGCTGATCCAAACGCTGGTGAGGGCCGACTTCGCCAGCGTGCCGGTCGCCGGCGTCGGCGGCGCCTTGCTGCTGGCGGCGCTCGCGATCTCGCTGATGTGTCTTGCGCTGCGCCCCCTGCTCGCCCGCGCCGCGGTCGATGGTCCCGCCTTTACCTCGATCTTCCAGGGCGCAACGCGCTGGCAGAGTTATGTCGCGCTCGCCGTTTCCGGCAGCCTGTATGGCGATCTCGGGCTTGCGCTGGCATCGGTCGCGTTGGTCGCCATCGTTCCGATGGCCAACGTGTTCTGTGTCGCGGTGCTCGCCCAGTACGCCTCCCCAAACAAGCGCTCGGCCGGTTCAATCGTCGTGACCGTGGCGGGCAACCCGCTGATCTGGGCCTGCGCGATCGGGCTGGCGCTCAACGTCACGCACATTCCGCTGCCAAAACTCTGGCACGAGGTGGCGGACGCGCTCGGCCGTTCATCGCTCGCTATTGGCCTCCTGGTGACCGGCGCCGGCCTGCACCTCGAAGGCTTGTTCAGGCCCAGCCTCGCCGCCAGCGTGACGGTATTCCTCAAGCTGGTACTGATGCCGGCGATCGCCGTCGCGCTGGCGATACAATTTGGGATCACCGGTTCCAACCTCGCCGTCGTGGCGATTTGTTCGGCGGTCCCCACGGCATCGAGCGCCTATGTGCTGGCGCGCCAGATGGGCGGCGACGCGCCGCTACTCGCGCAGATCATCACGCTGCAGACCATTCTGGCGGCAGTGACGATGCCGATCGCGATTGCGCTTGTCTCATAAGAAGTAAGCCACAAACAGCGCCGTCTGAGCCATGACCGCAAGGTTGAAGAAGGCATGGGCCGCCACGGTCAGCCAAGTCGAATCGCTGCGGTACCGCAGGTAGCCGAAAATCAGGCCGACACAGAAAACCTCGCCAACAAAATACCAGTTATATTGAAAATGAATGATCGCCCATATCGCCGATGATGCAACGATTGCGCCGAGCGGCCCGAGGAAGGATTGCGACCAGCCGCGAAACAGAAAACCCCGGACGGTCAATTCTTCGGTGATCGGGGCAGCGATACAGTATCCGACGAGCAGCAGCCACAGCTGCCCGGCGTCTCGCGCCGTCCGATAGCTGTCGATCACGAAGGCGGGAACCGCCTGCCCCGTCAGATATGTCAGCAGATCCCAAGCCAGCAGAAACGCAAGGCTGATGGCGAGGCCGCGCAGAAGTTCGGCGCGGCTCGGCAGGTTCAGGGCCAGGTACTCGGCAAAGCGCCTTCGCGCAATCCGGATCGTGACCCACAGCACGGCCAGCACGAGCGGACACGCGAGGATCGCGCCCGCCGCCATCGTCGGCCCGCCCTTGGCCAATTCCTGCACTTTGGATGGGATGATCGAGGGATCACCATGCTGGATCACCACCGCGATGATCGCGATCATATGGGCAAGATTCAGCGTCGCATAGGCGATCAGGACGGCAATCGTCGAGCCCAGGAAATACCAGGTCCGGGGCGGGCGCTGCACAACCGGCAAAGGGGGTGGCGTGGCAATCTCGGTTGACGACATGGGAACTCCGCTCGGAGGTCGCTGTAGCGCGGTTTTCAGTTCGAGATCAGGAATGTCCAGCGAGCCAGAACGTCTGAATCGTCGCGGCCAGATTGTTGATGCCGTGCAGGGCGATCGTGAGCCAAGTCGAATTGGTGCGGTAGCGCAGATATCCCAGCAGCAGGCCGAGCGAAAAAACCTCGCCGAAGAAGAACCAGTCGTATTGCAGATGCAGCGAGGTCCAGGCCAGCGACGACAGGAAGATCGCGCCGGCGACGCCGAGCTTAGATTCCGACCAACCGCGATAGAGGAAGCCGCGCGAAAATATCTCTTCCCACATCGGCGCGGCGAGGCAGAACGCGATCGCCAGCAGCCACAGCGCGCCGTCGGCCTGCGCGGATTTCAGCACCTCGCCCATGAAGCCTGGCGTCACCTCGCGTCCGAGCGCCCGCGACAGCAGGTCCCAGCCACCGACAAGGATGGCCAGCGCCGCGACACCGACGAAGAAATTGCGCCATGAGGTCCCGTGCAGCGCCAGATAATCGGTAAAGGTCATCCGCGTCGGACGGATCGCGATCCACGTCGCCAGCAGCACGGCGGGCAATCCCAGGATGACCGAGAGCGAGATGGTCAGACCGCTGCCAACCACGCGGATCGCTTCGGCGATATCGAACGATCCGCCCTGCCGCAGCACAAAGTAGGCGATGACCGCGGCCTGGCCGAGAAACATCGCAGCGAAGATGAACAGGCCCCACAGCGTCGTGCCCCAGAACTTCCAGACGCGTGGCGGCTGGTCGGGAACCGCGGGCGGAACGGCAACAGCGCTTGCGGGCGTAAGGGAGTCCATCAGAAGGCTTTCATTGGGGAGATCGAATTCACGGCAGCGCGCGCCCGAAGAGGCCGCTGATGTCGTCATGGGCCAGATCGACCGCGCCGTACATGCCGGCGTGATTCCCGGCAAGGCGCGTGGCGGCGAACAACTGCGCATGCCGCACTGAGACGGCATTGAGCGCGGCGGAAGCCGCCAGCAGCGCCAGCTTCTCGACCGCCAGCCGCGCGACACGCTCGCTGTCCGGCCGGCGGAACGCCTTGCCGATGAAGGTGACGGCCTCACCCGCGCCCGGCAATCCGAGTGTCTCGCCGGTCAGTTCATGCACGATGCTGGACGCGACTTCCGGCTCCCGCGACAGCGCACGAAGGACATCGAGACACATCACATTGCCGGAGCCTTCCCAGATCGCATTGACCGGCGACTCCCGGTAATGCCGCGCCAGTATGCCCTCCTCCACGTAACCATTGCCGCCGAGGCACTCCATCGCCTCATAGAGAAAGCCTGGCGCACTCTTGCAGACCCAGTATTTGATGGCGGGCGTCAGCAGCCGCATATAGGCCGCTTCCTTGGCATCAACGGGCGCGCGATCGAACGACCGGCACAGCCGCATCACCAGCGCGATGGTCGCCTCGACATGCAGCGCCATGTCCGACAGCACCGCCTGCATCAGCGGCTGATCGGCGAGATGTTTCTGGAACACGCTGCGATGCCGCGCATGATGCAACGCGTGCGCCAGGCCTGATCGCATCAGGCCGGCGGAAGCAATCGCGCAATCCTGCCGCGTCAACTGCACCATCTGGATGATGGTACGGATGCCCTTGCCCTCGGCGCCGACGCGCTCGGCATAGGCGCCGTGAAACTCGACTTCGGAGGAAGCATTCGAGCGGTTGCCGAGCTTGTCCTTGAGCCGCTGGAAATGGATCGCGTTGATGGTGCCATCCGGCGCAAAACGCGGCATCAGGAAGCAGCTCAGGCCCTCCTCGGCCTGCGCCAGCACCAGGAAGGCGTCGCACATCGGCGCCGACATGAACCATTTGTGCCCGGTGATGCGGTAGGCGCTGCCGTCGCGCTCCGCCCGCGTCATGTTGGATCGCACGTCGGTGCCGCCCTGCTTCTCGGTCATGCCCATGCCGAGCGTCATGCCGCGTTTTGTCGGCCACGGCGCAAAGCTGGGGTCATAGGAACGCGTTGCGAGGACCGGCATCACCTTCGCCAACAGGTCGGGCTGCTCCGCGAGCGCGGCGACGGAGGCGCGCGTCATGGTGATCGGGCAGAGATGCCCGGTCTCGACCTGCGCGGCCATGTAGAATTTCGCCGCGCGTATCACTTCGGATGCGCCGCCCGCCGGCCTGCCGTCGGCGGTCCAGGTCGAATTGTGCACGCCGGCATGCGCACTGTGCGCCATCAACTCGTGATAGGCCGGATGAAACTCGACCTCGTCGCGGCGATTGCCGCGTGAATCGAAGGTGCGCAGTTTCGGCGTGTTCTCGTTGGCGATGCGGCCGCGCTGCGCCATCGCAGCCGAGCCCCAATGCTTGCCGAACTCGCATAGTTCGCTCTGCGCCGACGCGCCGCCATTGGCCGCGACCGCCTCGACCAGCGGTCGGTCGACCGCGTACAGGTCGATATCTTCGAACGGCGGCGACTGGTTGAAGACTTCGTGGGTCGCAAATGTTGCCTGGCTCATGGCTGGTCCTGGGAACCGTGAATCACTTCCGCGGCATGATCGGGAAATCATAGGCCTGCCCGCCCGCGCCCGGCAGTGAAAAGTGCCACCACTCCTTCGAATAGTTTACAAATCCTCGCCGCGCCATCAGCAGAACCAGCTTCTCCCGCCAGCGGCGCTGGGCAGCCGTGATGGATTTTGCCGCCGTGTGCGACCTGACGTCAGAACAATCATACCCGGTGCCCATGTCGACGCTGCCGTCCGGCGCGCGCAGGTTCACATTGGCGGTGCAGTCGCCATAGTCCTTGGCAGCATCGAAGGTGGCCGAATTGTCGGCTTTCAGATCGACCAAACTGAGGTCGAGCGCGGCGCCGGTGGAATGGCCCGAATGGGTAGCGATGTAGCCCAGGCGAAACAGGTCGGCCTTGCTGAACGCCGGATTGTAGCGTTTTTGCGCCGGCGTTTCGCGGCCGTCGCGCGACCACGCCACCATGTCGGCAACCGCGCGCGTCGGCCGGTAGCAGTCGAACATCTTCAGCGACAGGCTCTGCAGCGCGAGTTCTTCCTGAACGCTCTTCAGCAGCGCGCCCACTTCACGCTTCACCACGCATTCGGCGGCTTGATACCCCTTGAGGGGCCGGCCGACGAAATTGTTGGCGCCGGCGTAGCGCATGTCCTGAATGATGGTCGGATCGATATCGCGCAAATAGACGAAGCCGGCGGGCAGTTTTTGCGCCTGCGCGGCGGCGCTCGCCAGGCAAACCGCCGCGACTATCGCCGCGAGGGCCGTCGGCCTTCCCGCACCCTTGCCGGCGATCACCAATGCCCACGACATGATCCGGACGGATTGAATGAAATGCCGCACGTTCTTCATGGCCTGATGCATCGCGGCCACCCTAGCCGAAACCGGCGGTACGGAACACCGGCAGGCACCGTTTACCCTGTCGCCGAAGCGCTAGTGGATAAGTCCGAACACGGGATTTGAGGCTTGCCCTACCCGGCATCTCTGCCTATAGCTCTGGCTTTAATGACCCCAGCATTAAAATCGACTTTCGTCCTCGGTCACCGGCATCTGCTGGGCATTGAGGGCCTTTCCGCCGACGACATCACCGGCCTGCTCGACCTCTCCGAGGAGTATGTCGAACTCAACCGCCAAGTCGACAAGAAGCGGGCCTCGCTGCGCGGCCGCACCCAGATCAACCTGTTTTTCGAGGCCTCGACCCGAACCCAATCCTCGTTCGAGTTGGCGGGGAAACGGCTTGGCGCCGACGTCATGAACATGTCGGTGTCCTCGTCCTCGATCCGCAAGGGCGAGACGCTGATGGACACGGCGGTGACGCTCAACGCCATGCATCCGGACATCCTGGTGGTGCGGCACCACGCCTCTGGCGCGGTGGAACTTTTGGCACGCAAGGTTGACGGTTCTGTGATCAATGCGGGCGACGGCGCCCACGAGCATCCGACCCAGGCGCTGCTGGACGCGCTGACCATCCGCCGCAACAAAGGCCGGCTGGAAGGGCTCGTCATCGCGATCTGCGGCGATGTGATGCACTCGCGGGTAGCGCGCTCCAATATCCTGCTGCTCAACACCATGGGCGCCCGCGTCCGCGTGGTGGCCCCCTCCACGCTGCTGCCGCGCGGCATCGAGCGCATGGGTGTCGAGGTCGCGCGCGACATGCGCGAAGGCCTCAATGGTGCCGATATCGTGATGATGCTGCGGCTGCAGCGCGAGCGGATGAACGGCTCCTTCGTGCCGTCGAGTCAGGAGTACTTCCACTATTTCGGTCTCGACCAGAAGAAGCTCGCTTATGCCAAGCCGGATGCGCTCGTCATGCACCCGGGGCCGATGAACCGCGGTGTCGAGATCGACTCGATCGTGGCGGACGGCGCGCAATCGCTGATCCGTGAACAGGTGGAAATGGGAGTGGCGGTGCGGATGGCGGTGCTCGAAGCGCTCGCCCGCAACCTGCCGAACGCGTGAGATCATGCTGACCGACCGCCGCCCGATCCTGCTTGCCAATGCCCGCGTCGTCGATCCCTCCAGGGACTTTGACGGCCCCGGCGACGTCCTGATTGCCGATGGCACCATCCGCGACTCCAAGCGCGGCATCGGCGCGGCCGGCGTGCCCGAGGGCACCGACATCATCAATTGCGCCGGCAAGATCGTCGCTCCTGGGCTGATCGACATGCGCGCCTTTGTCGGCGAGCCCGGCGCCAGCCACCGCGAAACCTTTGCCTCCGCCAGCCAGGCAGCGGCCGCCGGCGGCATCACCACCATCATCTGCCAGCCGGATACCTCGCCCGTCATCGACAATTCGGCGACGGTCGACTTCGTGCTGCGCCGCGCCCGCGACACCGCGATCGTCAACATCCACCCGATGGCCGCGCTGACCAAAGGCATGCGCGGCGAGGAGATGACCGAGATCGGGCTCCTGAAGGCTGCCGGCGCGGTCGCCTTCACGGATGGCGACCGAAGCGTCACCAACGCCCAGGTGATGCGCCGGGCGCTGACCTATGCCCGCGATTTCGACGCGCTGATCGTGCACCACACCGAGGATCCCGACCTGGTCGGCGAAGGCGTGATGAACGAGGGCGAATTCGCAGCCCGGCTCGGCCTGGTCGGCATTCCCAACGCCGCCGAAGCTGTCATGCTGGAGCGCGATATGCGCCTCGTGGCGCTGACCGGCGGGCGCTATCATGCCGCCTCGCTGTCCTCGCTGGAGTCGCTGGAAATCCTCAAGCGCGCGCGCGACGCCGGCCTCTATGTCAGCGCCTCAGTGTCGATCAACCATGTCACGCTGAACGAAAACGACATCGGCCCCTACCGCACCTTCCTGAAACTGTCGCCGCCGCTGCGCGCCGAGGAGGACCGCCTCGCGCTGGTCGCCGCCGTCGCCTCCGGCCTGATCGACGTCGTGATGTCCGATCACAATCCGCAGGACGTCGAGGTCAAGCGGCTGCCGTTCGCGGAAGCGGCCGCCGGCGCGGTCGGACTGCAGACCATGCTGCCGGCGGCGCTGCGGCTGATTCATAATGGCGAGATGGACTTCAAGACGCTGATCCGGGCGATGTCGACCCGGCCTGCGGAGCTGCTCGGCCTGCCCGGCGGCACGCTACGTGCGGGTTCCCCGGCCGACCTCGTCGTGATCGACCCCGATACGCCCTGGGTGCTCGATCCCGCCGATCTCAAATCGCAGTGCAAGAACACGCCGTTCGACGAAGCCCGCTTCTCGGGGCGCGTCGTGCGTACTATCGTGGGCGGACGGACGGTCTACGAACATGTCTGATTCATCCCGCGGTGGGAGCTACCGCCATGTCTGACGCATTCCTCATCGTCGCCTTCCTGCTCGGCTATCTGCTCGGCTCGATCCCGTTCGGGATGGTGCTGACCAAACTGGCCGGTACACAGGATCTGCGCTCGATCGGAAGCGGCAATATCGGCGCCACCAACGTGCTGCGCACCGGCCGCAAGGGGCTCGCCGCGGCGACGCTGATCGGCGACATGCTCAAGGGCACGGTCGCCGTGATCATCGCCGGCTATTACGGCGGCGCCAATGCCGCAATGCTGGCCGCGCTCGGTGCCTTCCTCGGCCACCTGTTCCCGGTCTGGCTCAAGTTCAACGGCGGCAAGGGCGTCGCGACTTACATCGGCGTGCTGATCGGGCTGTTCTGGCCGGCGGCTTTGATGTTCTGCCTGATCTGGCTCGCGACCGCCGTCACCACGCGCTATTCGTCGCTTTCGGCATTGGTCGCAGCGTTCGTGACGCCGCTGTTCCTGTGGTGGTTCGGCCACCCGGCGCTGGCCTCACTGTTCGTCGTGCTGACGTTGCTTTTGTTCTGGAAGCACACCGAGAACATCAAGCGGCTGCAGTCCGGGACTGAGGGGCGCATCGGCGCGTAAAGCATCTCCGCCCTCGTAGCCCGGATGAGCGCAGCGATATCCGGGAAAAGTCTAACACCGTCCCGGATGTCGCTGCGCTCATCCGGGCTACACGTCATCACCGCTTAAGCGCGTCCTCCACAAACCGCGCCGCCGCCAGCGCCTTCGCATCGGCGCCATATCGCGCGATCACGGTAACGCCGACAGGCAAGCCGCCTTCCGCAATCAACGTAGGCACATTGACACAAGGCACGCCCATCAGCGTCCAGAGACGGTTGTAACGGGCGTCGCCGGTCGAGCTTAATCCCTTGGGCGCGGCGCCCGGCGCCGACAAGGTCAATATCACATCGACATCGTCGAATGTTTTGGCGAGCGCATGCCGCGCGCGGCCCGCAACAGCCATGGCTTCGTCGTATTCGGTCGGTGTCCCTCCCTTGCTTTCGTCGAGCCGCCCGCGAAGGTTGGGCGCCATCGCGTCGTAATTTTCGCGGTATTCCCAGGCGAGCGCCTGATGGGCCTCGAATTCCTGGATCACCGGGTGCACGCGCCACGCCTCCGCAATGATTTCGGGCAAAGCCAGCGCTCGCACAGAGGCGCCGGCCCGCTCCGCAGCCTTGGTCGCGATCCGCAGCGCCTCCGTGCCTGCTGCTTCCGGCGCATCGGCAAAATCCTGCGTCACGATGCCGATGCGCGGGGTTGGAATGCCTGATGGCAGCAGCAATTCGGGCCGGCCGGTCATCGCGGCAAGCCCGCGCGCCACGTCGTCCACGCCGGCCGCAAATAACCCAACGGTATCGAGTGTCCACGAATAGCATTTTACGCCGACGGTGGGCAGCAAGCGGTAGGACGGCTTGATCGCAGCCGTGCCACAGAACGAAGCCGGCCGGATCACCGAGCCGCCGGTCTGCGTTCCCAGCGCGAGCGGGATCATGCCGGCGCCCACCGCCGCCGCCGACCCCGACGACGATCCGCCGGGTGTGTGGCCATGGTTGTGCGGATTGAGCGTCGGCGTCGGATCCGAGGAAGCGAATGCCGTGGTCGTGGTCTTGCCCACGATGGTTGCACCTGCCTGCTTCAGCATCATCACCACGGCCGCGTCGCCGCGCGACCGAAATCCTCGGTAGATCGGCGAGCCCATTTCAGTCGGGAAATCCGCGGTGTCCATAATGTCCTTGATGCCGACCGCAATGCCGCGCAACGGCCCGGCGCTTTGGACGCGGGCGTCTGGATCATGGCAGACGAAAGCGCCGATGGACTTTTCATGCGCACGGACTGCTTCGAGCGACTGCGCGATCGCAGCGTCTGCGGAAAGGTCGCCGGCATCGATGCGGCGCTGGAGGTCGGCAAGCGAGATCATGAAGGCATTCCTGTGATGAGAACACAGGTTACGGATGGCCTCGGCATCGAGCAAGCGTAACACCCATCACAATCAAACAGGTTGATCACAATCTCAGGTTGGGCAATGCTGCCGCCGCATGCATGACCGGACCCAACTCACGCCCCACCTCTCCGAGACCGACCGGGTCGACCGGCTGCGGCTGATCCGCAGCGACAATGTCGGTCCGCGCACCTTCAACTCGCTCATCGCCCACTTCGGCGATGCGCGCGCGGCGCTGGAGCGGTTGCCCGATCTGGCGCGGCGCGGCGGCGCTTCGCGCTCGGGGCGGATCTGCAGCGAGGAGGAAGCGCGGACTGAGATCGCTGCGTCGAAAAGGATCGGCGTCACGCTGGTCGCGCCCGGCGAAGCCGCCTATCCGCCGCGGCTGGCGACCCTTGAAGATGCGCCGCCGCTGCTCGGCGTGCGCGTGCGCGCCGTGCCCGACGTCCTGATCCGGCCGATGATCGCGATCGTCGGCTCGCGCAACGCTTCCGGCGCTGGGCTGAAATTCGCCGGCCAATTGGCGCGCGATCTCGGCGAGGCCGGCTTCGTCGTCATCTCGGGCCTGGCGCGCGGCATCGATCAGGCCGCGCATCGCGCGACGATCGAAAGCGGCACGGTCGCAGTGCTGGCCGGCGGTCACGACCGGATCTATCCGCCGGAGCATGAAAACCTGCTCGCCGCCCTGCTCGATCAAGGTGGTGCGATTTCCGAAATGGCGCTCGGCCATGTGCCGCGCGCCCACGATTTTCCCCGGCGCAACCGCCTGATCTCGGGCGCCTCGCTCGGCGTCGTCGTGATCGAGGCCGCGCACCGTTCAGGCTCGCTGATCACGGCGCGGATGGCGGCCGAACAGGGCCGCGAGGTGTTTGCCGTGCCGGGCTCGCCGCTCGATCCGCGCGCCGCCGGCACCAACGATCTGATCAAGCAGGGCGCAGCGCTGGTCACCGACGCCAGCGACGTCATCAACGCTATTCAACCGATCCTGGAGCGGCCGATGGTGCTCGAGGCGCGTGAAGGCGATGACGAGCCGCTCGACTTCGACATCGATCCGGATGTACGCGGACGCATCATCACGCTGCTCGGGCCAAGCCCGGTCAGCCTCGACGACCTGATCCGGATGTCGGGCCTCTCCCCCACCATCGTGCGGACGGTGCTGCTCGAACTTGAACTCGCCGGCCGGCTTGAGCGCCACGGCGGCGGGCTGGTGTCGCTGCTCTAGAATCCTGTTTGACGCGTTTTCTTAGCGCGGACGGTCCCCACTTCGCTCGAAAACGCTATCCCTTGTCATTGCGCGTGTCGAAACTGGTCCGCGCGCCCTCGATCTCCGGCAGGTGCGCGAACGCCCATTGGCCGAGCGCCTGCACCGGCTGCGCCAGCCCGCGGCCGAGATTGGTGAGTTCGTAATCGACCCGAGGCGGGATGGTCGGAAAGATCGTGCGCGTCACCAGCCCGTCGCGCTCCAGCCCGCGCAAGGTGAGCGTCAGCATCCGCTGCGAGATGCCGCCGATCTTGCGCTTGAGCTCGTTGAAGCGCACCGGCCCGTCGATCAGCATCATGATGACCAACACACTCCATTTGTCGCCGACGCGGGCCAGCACGGAAGCCACCGCGCGGCAACTGCCGTCGGCATGCGGGCTCGGTGGCAAGGCAGGCACAATCTTGTGCTCGGGTCTCATGGCTGTGCTCGGGTGTAAAAAATGTGCGTTCTTGCGGGGGTTTGCCACGGTCACTCATATAGCGCCAGTTACAAACCTATACCGAAGGGTGACATCTACCATGAAACTTCTGCACATCGACTCCAGCGTTCTCGGCCCCCACTCCGTCAGCCGCCAGGTTTCCGCCGCCATTGTCGAACGGCTGCGCCAATCGACGCCCGGCCTCGACGTCAGCTATCGCGATCTCACGCTGACGCCGCTGGCGCATCTCACCGGTTCGCACCTCGCCGCTGGCCAAGGGGCCACCCCGGACGCATCGCTGCGGGAGGATATCGCCGCCGGTCAGACCGTGCTGGAAGAGTTTCTGGCCGCCGAAATCATCGTGCTCGGCGCGCCGATGTACAATTTTACGATTCCGAGCCAGCTCAAGGCCTGGATCGACCGCATCCTGGTCGCGGGCAAGACATTTAAGTACGGCGCGCAAGGCGTCGAGGGTCTGGCCGGCAACAAGCGCGTCATCGTCGCGATCTCGCGTGGCGGCTTCTATGGCCCCGGCACGCCGGCCGCGGTCGGGGAACATCTCGAAACTTACTTGCGCTGGGTGTTCGGCTTCATCGGAATCAAGAATCCGGAATTCATTTCCGCCGACGGCATCCAGGTCGGTCCCGAGCATCGCGAAAAGGCGGTAGCCGGCGCGCTGAAGGCGGCAAGCGATCTGAGCGCGGCCTGAGTTGAGGCGTGAGCGGCTGCCGTCGCGGAGCCCGACGGCAGCCGCTTTCCGCACCATAGCGAAGCCAGATCAGCAGCGCAAAGAGCCGGCATTACTGCACACGTGGCGTCTGAAGTTGACGCATAATGGATGCATGGTGTTTGGGTCACGCACTTCGCTTGCCAGCAACCGGCAGCGGAGCCGTAATTGTACGGTCCGTCAACTTTACACTAGCGAAAGAACGGCCTCTTACCTTTGTTTTCGGGATTCGATCCGAAGAAAAAAGGGGGCTGTTCATGGCCAGGTTTCGCATACTCACGAAAATATTGGCGATCATCGCTGTGCTGTCGATGATCACCGGCGTGATGGCCTGGATAGGTGTGTCGTCCCTGCATTCGGTGAGCGAGCGGTCCGATACGATGAAGAGGTCTGCGGAACGGGCCCTGCTCGCCACCCGCGCCAACAACAACGTGGTGTCGATGAATCGCGCCGAATTTCGCAGTGCGCTCGACCCGCGCGATGAAAACAGGCTGGCTGCGCGCGCCGTTATAGACGAGCAGGTCAAGCAGCTGGAGGAGCGGCTTACTGAAGTTGCCAAGACCAGCGATCAGAAAACCCAGGCATTGTTCCCGGCGGTCAGATCGGCTCTCGCCACCTACCAGACGCAATTGGCGCAAACGCTTCACTCTGTGGACGAAGCAAAGTCCGCCGATATCACGCAATCGGCCGCGAAGCTACGCGACGTCGCGATGAAGAGCCGGGCCGCGGCAGAGGCCCTGCAGGTTGCTATCCGGGCGGTGGCGACGCGGATGGACGAGCGAGTCGCCGAGAACAACAAGGCAGCGGAGGAAGAGTATGCATCCGCCTCGCGGCTTCTGGAAATTCTCGCCTTCAGCAGCGTGTTCGTTGGTGTGCTGTTCGGCTTTATTGTCGGCCAGTACGGGGTTGCCGGGCCGATCCGCGCGGTGGTCGAGCTGCTGAAACAGCTCGCCGCTGGCAAGTATGACCTGGACGTACATGGCACGGAACGAGCGGACGAGGTCGGTGACGTCGCGCGGACAGCGCTGGTTTTCAAGCAGAACGGCCTCGCCAAGATCCGCATGGAACAGGAACAGAAAGAGGCTGAAGCCGGCGTGGCCGCACAGCGTCGAGCGGACATGCTGCAGCTCGCTGACGGCTTTGAACGCGCGATCGGCGAGATCGTGGAGACTGTCGCTTCAGCCTCGACCGAACTTGAAGCATCTGCCACGACATTGACCTCGACCGCCGAACGCTCCCAGGAATTAGCCACGGTGGTTTCGGCCGCTTCAGAAGAAGCGTCCACCAATGTGCAATCGGTGGCCTCCGCGACGGAGGAACTATCTTCTTCAGTCAACGAAATAAGCCGTCAGGTCCAGGAATCAGCTCGGATGGCATCCGAAGCGGTCCAGCAGGCCAAGGCGACCAATGATCGCGTCGGCGAATTGTCCAAGGCGGCAGCCCGTATCGGGGACGTTGTCGAACTGATCAATACCATCGCCGGCCAGACCAATCTTCTGGCACTGAACGCTACGATCGAGGCGGCGCGCGCAGGCGAGGCGGGCCGTGGCTTTGCGGTCGTGGCTTCCGAGGTCAAGGCTCTTGCCGAGCAGACTGCGAAGGCTACCGGCGAGATCAGTCAGCAGATTTCGGGCATCCAGGGAGCGACCCAGGTGTCGGTGCACGCAATCAGGGAGATCAGTGGCACGATCGAACGGCTATCGGAGATTTCCTCGACCATTGCGGCTGCGGTGGAGGAGCAAGGTGCAGCCACTCAGGAAATTTCCCGCAATGTCCAGCAGGCTGCCGAAGGCACCCAGCAGGTCTCCTCCAACATCACCAACGTCCAGCGCGGTGCCACCGAGACCGGGTCGGCATCCTCGCAGGTACTGTCCTCGGCGCAAATGCTGTCGGGCGACAGCAATCGCCTCAAGATCGAAGTCGCGAAGTTCCTCACTTCGGTTCGGGCCGCCTGATGGCTCACCTGGTTGCGTTCGAGAGCCGCTTGTTCACTCAAGCGGCTCTCCTCGTTCGCATAGGTATGCCTAATTGCTGCAAAACCATCTCATCCCCGATAGATCGGCGCACCGCTCGGAGAGGCTGTCGCGCCACCGTCGACGAACAATTCCTGGCCCTGCACATGGGCCGCATCATCTGATGCCAGGAACAGGACCGTCTTGGAAATGTGGTCGGGTTCGCCGATGCGGCCGAGCGGCGTGGTTGCGCCGATGCGCTTCTCGAACGCCTTCTCGGCTTCGGGCGTCGCGATCGCAGCGCCCCAGATCGGGGTGCGAATCGCCCCGGGCGAGACCACGTTGACGCGGATACCGCGCGGCGACAATTCCGACGCCATGATCCGCGCCATTGCGCGCACCCCGGCTTTCGCCGCGCCATAGGCCGAATAGCCGGGACTGCCGAGCACGGAAATCACCGACCCGTTGAGGATGATGGAGGCGTTATCGTTGAGATATGGCAGCGCGGATTGCACGGTGAAGAACACGCTGGTGAGGTTGGTGCGGATGACTTTTTCGAACGTCTCGAGGTCGGCGCCGCCGAGCGGCGTGGCTCCCGGGATACCGGCATTCGCAAACAGGATGTCGTACTTGCCGAATTTTTCGGCCCCCTTCCTGATCGCTGCTTCGGTCGCTGCGATGTCGGTGGCATCAGCCACGAGCGCAAGCGCGTTCGGACCTAATTCCCTGGCCGCAGCATCGAGCGTCGCCTGATTGCGCCCCGTGATGACGACCTTGGCCCCCTCCGCCACGAACAGTTTTGCGGTCGCCAGACCGATGCCGCTGTTGCCGCCTGTGATCAGCGCCGTCTTGTTCGCGAGCCTCATGGCTGTCTCCGATGGTTGCGTTATTAAACTAGATTGCCTACCTAGGGCATCTGGTTTAATATTGCAACTACACAAGGCCGTGATCGTTTCTCAATCCCGCCCGGAGTTTGCGATGGTGAAAAAGACGAGCTTTGAGCACGACGGCTGCCCGGTGGCGCGCTCGCTGGATGCGATCGGCGACTGGTGGTCGATGCTGATCCTTCGCGAGGCATTTCTCGGGGTCAGCCGCTTCGGCGAATTCCAGAAGAGACTGGGGCTGGCCAAGAACATTCTCACCGTGCGGCTGCGCGCGCTGGTCGATCAGGGCATCCTGAAGACCGCGCCGGCCTCCGAGGGCAGCGCGTATCAGGAATATCTGCTGACGCCGAAAGGCCATGGTGTATTCCCGATCATGGTCGCCCTGCGGCAATGGAGCGAGGAATTCGACGCGCACCCGGAAGAGATCGCCACCATTCTCGTCGACAAGGAAAAGGGCAAGCCGGTGCGCAAGCTCGAACTCTATTCGCAGGACGGGCGGATATTGAGTGCGGGCGATATCGCGCTGAAGCCGCGAACGGCAGGAAAGCAGGGCAAGCGCGTGGTCGGATGAGCGAGTTTTCTCCCTCTCCCCGTTCTTGCGGGGAGAGGGTTGGGGTGAGGGGCTGCCGCAAGCGCTCCCGCCAATTGATAGACCTGTACCCCCTCACCCGGATCGCCGATGGCGATCCGACCTCTCCCCGCAGGCGGGGCGAGGTAAACAAACCCGCTCGTCACGACAGCTTGTGCTTGCTCCGGGTGCGCAGGCGTTCTTCCGCCTCGAGCTGCGCCATGCCGAGCAAATGGCCGAGCACCTCGAGCCGGTGGCGCGCCGCCAGCTTGACCAGTTCGGCAACGGTCTCCGCAATGAAGGCCACGGCCTCGTCGGGGCCGCCCTCCTCGCCTCGTTCAGCGGTACGTTCCTCGGGCGGCGCTTCCCGACGTTTGCCTGAAGCTTTTCGCTTCCGGCCGCCTCCAGCCTTGCTCAAAAAACTTGCATCCAATCGAATACAATATTGCTCAAAAATAACCCCTTTGCGGGCGCAACTCTAGGGCGCATTTCGGAGCTGCCTAGACATAAAGTCGATCCGTAAAGTTACGTGGTGGACATCTGCCGATTTGACAGGGGCCGCCTCACCACCCATGTTCGGGTCCAATCGGTGGGCCGCGAGTCTCGCGGAACCCGCCTTTATCTCCTCCCGTAAGCCATTGGAATGACATGAATATCGTCATCGTGGAGTCGCCGGCGAAAGCCAAGACTATCAATAAGTATTTGGGCGCCTCCTACGAGGTTTTGGCCTCGTTCGGCCATGTTCGCGACCTCCCCGCCAAAAATGGCTCCGTCGATCCGGAGGCCAATTTCCAGATGATCTGGGAGGTCGACCCCAAGGCGGCCGGCCGGCTCAACGACATCGCCAAGGCGCTGAAGGGCGCCGACCGGCTGATTCTCGCAACCGACCCTGATCGCGAGGGTGAAGCGATCTCCTGGCACGTGCTGGAAGTGATGAAAGAGAAACGCGCGCTGAAAGATCAGAAGATCGAGCGCGTGGTGTTCAACGCCATCACCAAACAGGCTGTGACCGATGCGATGAAGTCGCCGCGCCAGATCGATGGCGCGCTGGTCGACGCCTACATGGCGCGCCGCGCGCTGGACTATTTGGTCGGCTTCACGCTCTCGCCGGTGTTGTGGCGCAAGCTGCCGGGCGCGCGCTCGGCGGGCCGCGTGCAGTCGGTCGCGCTGCGGCTGGTCTGCGACCGCGAACTCGAAATCGAAAAGTTCGTGCCGCGCGAATACTGGTCGCTGGTGGCGACGCTGACGACGCCGCGCGGCGACAGTTTTGAAGCGCGCCTTGTCGGCGCCGACGGCAAGAAGATCCAGCGCCTCGACATCGGCTCGGGCGCGGAAGCCGAAGACCTCAAGAAGGCGATTGAAGCGGCAAACTTCACGGTTTCGACCGTTGAGGCAAAACCCGCGCGCCGCAATCCGCAGGCCCCCTTCACCACCTCGACACTGCAGCAGGAGGCCAGCCGCAAGCTCGGCTTTGCGCCCGCGCACACCATGCGGATCGCGCAACGGCTTTATGAAGGTATCGACATCGGCGGCGAGACCACCGGCCTCATCACCTATATGCGAACCGACGGCGTGCAGATCGACGGCTCCGCGATCACGCAGGCCCGCAACGTGATCGGCGAGGATTACGGCAAAGCCTATGTGCCGGACGCGCCGCGCCAGTACCAAACCAAGGCCAAGAATGCGCAGGAAGCGCACGAAGCGATCCGCCCGACCGATTTGTCGCGCCGTCCCGCCGAGATGCGCCGGCGTCTCGATGTTGATCAGGCCAAGCTCTACGAGCTGATCTGGATCCGCACCATCGCCAGCCAGATGGAATCGGCCGAGCTCGAGCGCACCACCGTCGATATCGCGGCAAAGGCCGGCGCACGCATGCTGGAATTACGCGCCTCGGGCCAGGTCATCAAGTTCGACGGCTTCCTTGCGCTCTACCAGGAAGGCAAGGACGACGACGGCGACGACGAGGATTCGCGCCGCCTCCCCGCCATGAGCGCGGGCGAAGCCCTGAAGCGGCAGGATCTCGCCGTCACGCAGCATTTCACCGAGCCGCCGCCGCGCTTCTCCGAAGCGTCGCTGGTCAAGCGCATGGAGGAGCTCGGCATCGGCCGTCCCTCGACCTACGCCTCGATCCTGCAGGTCCTGAAGGACCGCGGTTACGTCAAGCTGGAAAAGAAGCGGCTGCATGGCGAGGACAAGGGCCGCGTCGTGGTCGCGTTCCTCGAAAACTTCTTCGCCCGCTATGTGGAGTATGACTTCACCGCCGCGCTGGAAGAACAACTCGACCGCGTCTCCAACAACGAGATTTCCTGGCAGCAGGTGCTGAAGGAATTCTGGACCGGCTTCATCGGCGCGGTCAACGACATCAAGGATCTGCGCGTCTCCGAAGTGCTGGATGCGCTCGACGACATGCTGGGTCCGCACATTTACCCCGCCCGCGCCGATGGCGGCGATGTCAGGCAGTGCCCGACCTGCGGTACCGGTAAACTCAATCTCAAGGCCGGCAAGTTCGGCGCTTTCGTCGGCTGCTCGAACTATCCGGAATGCCGCTACACCCGGCCGCTCGCCGCCGATAGCGAAGCCAGCGCCGACCGCGTCCTCGGCAAGGACCCGGAAACCGATCTCGACGTGACGGTGAAGGCCGGACGCTTCGGCCCCTATATCCAGCTCGGCGAGCAGAAGGATTATGCCGAGGGCGAAAAACCCCGGCGCGCCGGCATTCCGAAGAACATGTCGCCCGGCGACATGGAGCTCGAACTGGCGTTGAAGCTGTTATCGCTGCCGCGCGAAATCGGAAAACATCCGGAGACCGGCGAACCGATCACCGCCGGCATCGGCCGTTTCGGCCCGTTCGTGCGACACGAAAAGACCTATGCGAGCCTGGAAGCCGGGGATGAAGTGTTCGACATCGGCCTCAACCGCGCGGTGACGCTGATTGCGGAGAAGATCGCAAAAGGCCCGAGCGGCCGCCGCTTCGGCGCCGATCCTGGCAAGCCGCTTGGCGAGCATCCGAGCCTTGGCGGCGTCGCGGTCAAGAACGGCCGCTATGGCGCCTATGTCACGGCCGGCGGCGTCAATGCCACGATCCCGAGCGACAAGACGCCGGAAACGATCACGCTCGCCGAAGCCATCTCGCTGATCGACGAGCGCGCCGCCAAGGGCGGCGGCAAGCCGAAGCGCGGCGCCAAGAAGGCTGCAGCGAAGAAGGCCGCGCCGAAGAAAGCAGCCGCCAAAGCAGCCGATCCCGATGCGCCAAAGCCAGCGAAGAAGGCGGCCGCGAAAAAAGCAGCAGTGAAGCCGAAATCGGAAGCCGTCAGCAAGGCGCGCGCGCCGGTCGCCTCCGCCGCGAAGACATCGGCGGCGAAGCCCGCCCCTGCACCCAAGACGCCTGCGAAGAAGAGCGCGGGCAAGGCCCGGGGATAAGTGAAGACAAAACACGACAATGGTTTTCCAAGCCGGGACGCCATCGTCGCCTTTATCCGTGCGAATCCGGGCAAGATCGGCACGCGGGAAATCGCCCGCGAGTTCGGCCTGAAGAATGCCGACCGCGTCGAGCTGAAGCGCATTCTGCGCGAACTTGCCGATGACGGCGCGATCGCCAAACGCGGGCGGAAAATCCACCAGCCCGCCACCCTGCCGCCCACCGTGGTCGCGGACATCACCGGCCGCGACACCGACGGCGAATTGCTCGCTACACCCACCGAGTGGGACACGGAAGAAAGCGGCCCCGCGCCAAAAATCCGCATTCACGTGCCGCGCCGCCCGCAGCCGGGAACCGCTGCCGGCGTCGGCGACCGCGTGCTGATGCGCGTCGAGAAGCTGGATGAGGGTGACGGCGCGCTTTATCGCGGGCGCGTCATCAAGGTCCTCGATCACGCCCGGACGCGCCTACTCGGCATCTTCCGGAAAGCGCCCGGCGGTGGCGGGCGTCTTGTGCCCGTCGACAAGAAGCAGGCCGGGCGCGAACTGAACATCGCGCCATCGGACACCGGTGGCGCCGAGGATGGCGACCTCGTCAGCGTCGATCTCGTGCGCACCCGCGGCTATGGGCTTGCTTCCGGCAAGGTGAAGGAGCGGCTTGGATCGCTTGCGACCGAGAAGGCGATCAGCCTGATCGCGATCCACGCTCACGAAATTCCGCAAGCCTTTTCGCCGAGCGCGGTGCGCGAGGCCGAGGAAGCGCAGCCTGCCACACTGAAGGGCCGCGAGGATTGGCGCGAACTGCCGCTGGTCACCATCGACCCGCCCGACGCCAAGGATCATGACGACGCGGTGCATGCGGCGCCCGACCCCGATCCGGGCAACAAGGGTGGCTACATCGTCCATGTCGCCATTGCCGACGTCGCCTTCTATGTGCGGCCGGGCTCCGCGCTCGACCGCGACGCGCTGACGCGCGGCAACTCGGTGTATTTCCCCGACCGCGTCGTGCCGATGCTGCCCGAACGCATCTCCAACGATCTCTGTTCGCTGGTGCCCGGCGAGCCACGCGGCGCGCTCGCGGTGCGAATGGTAATCGGCCCCGACGGCCGCAAGCGTTCCCACAGCTTTCATCGCGTGCTGATGCGCTCGGCCGCCAAGCTGAATTACGCGCAGGCGCAGGCCGCCATTGACGGAAGGCCCGACGACACCACCAGCCCGCTGCTGGAGCCGATCCTGAAGCCGCTCTACACCGCCTACGCGCTGGTAAAGCTCGCCCGCGACGAGCGCGATCCGCTCGATCTCGATCTGCCCGAGCGAAAAATCCTGCTCAAGCCCGACGGGTCAGTCGATCGCGTCATCGTGCCCGAGCGGCTCGACGCGCATCGCTTGATCGAGGAATTCATGATCCTCGCCAACGTCGCCGCCGCCGAAATGCTTGAAAAGAAGGCGTTGCCGCTTATCTATCGGGTACACGACGAGCCGTCCCAGGAGAAGGTTCATAACCTCCAGGAGTTTCTGAAAACGCTCGACCTGCCGTTTGCGAAAACCGGTGCGTTGCGCCCTGCTTTGTTCAACCGCGTGCTCGGCCAGGTTCGCGGTGAGGATTACGAACCGCTGGTCAACGAGGTGGTGCTGCGCTCGCAGGCGCAGGCGGAATATTCGGCGGAGAATTATGGCCATTTCGGCCTCAACCTTCGCCGCTACGCGCATTTCACTTCGCCAATCAGGCGATACGCTGATTTGATCGTGCATCGCGCGCTGATCCGCGCGCTCGGCCTCGGCGAAGGCGCATTGCCGGAAACCGAGACGCTGGAGACGCTCAGCGAGGTCGCGGCGCAGATTTCGGTGACCGAGCGCCGCGCGATGAAGGCGGAACGCGAGACGGCCGATCGGCTGATCGCGCATTTCCTCGCCGACCGTATCGGCGCGACGTTTCAGGGGCGAATTTCCGGCGTCACCCGCGCCGGCCTGTTTGTGAAGTTATCTGATACCGGCGCCGACGGGCTGATCCCGATCCGCACGCTTGGCACCGAATACTACAATTTCGACGAGACGCGTCACGCGCTCGTCGGCTCACGCAGCGGTGCCATGCACCGATTGGGTGACGTTGTCGACGTGCGTCTGGTAGAAGCTGCACCTGTGGCCGGCGCGTTACGGTTTGAGCTATTGACGGAAGGCCAGGTCATTCCGCGCGGCAGAAAACGCGACGGCGGGCGCGAAGGTTCGAGAGCGCAGGCCACACCGTCGAAAGCGCATCCGGGCCGTAGCCCGCGCAAGAAGGATCGCAAGCCGGGCAAACCAAAGCCCGGTAAACCGAAGAAAGGCAAGTCATGGAAACGGTGAGCACCGCGACGACATGGAGCCGGAATACCGTGCAGGCCGAGAAGCGTGACGTCTGGACCGCGATGAAGCGCGGCTTTCGCGGCCGCTGTCCCCGCTGCGGCCAAGGCAAGCTGTTTCGCGCCTTCCTGAAGGTCGATGACCACTGCTCGGTCTGCAGCCTCGACTACACGCCGCATCGGGCCGACGACCTGCCCGCCTATCTCGTGATCATCATCGTCGGCCATATCGTCGTGCCCGCGGTACTGTGGATCGAAACCAATTATTCGCCGGCCGTGTGGCTGCAACTGGCGATCTATCTGCCATTCACCTTCATCGCATCGCTCGCGTTGCTGCAGCCGGTGAAAGGCGCCGTGGTCGGCTTCCAATGGGCATTGCGCATGCATGGCTTTGACGAGAATGCCCCTTCCGACATTCCGCCGGTCTAGCTAAACCAAAAAGAACAAGAGCATCAAACGGGGATGGAATGACCGAAGCCGCGACCGCCGTCATCGAAGGAAAAGAAGCCGATCACCATCCTTACTTTCGTCCGAAGGACGCGGCGACGCTGATCCTGATCGACCGATCCGGTGACAAGCCGAAAGTCTTGGTCGGCAAACGCCACGACAAGGTCGTGTTCATGCCGGGCAAGTATGTTTTCCCGGGCGGCCGTGTCGATAAAGCCGACAACCGCATTCCCGTCGCCGCTCCGATCTCCGCCGAGCTTGAGGCGAACCTGCTCAAGGGCAGTCCGAAGATCGCGCCTTCGCGGGCGCGCGCGCTCGCGGTTGCCGCGATCCGCGAGGCCTGCGAGGAAACCGGGCTCTGCCTCGGCCGCAAGGTCGACAAGCCTGCGAAGCTCGACGGCGCCTGGCAACCGTTCACGGAAGCAGGCCTGCTGCCCGATCCGTCGAGCCTGTTCCTGATCGCGCGCGCGATCACCCCGCCCGGCCGCGTCCGCCGCTTCGATACGCGCTTCTTCACCGCTGATGCCTCCAGCATCGCCCATCGCGTCGAAGGCGTGATCCATGCCGATGCCGAGCTGGTCGAACTGGTGTGGGTCGAGATCGGCTCGCGGCCGCTCGCCGACGCGCATGCCATGACCAAGAACGTGCTCGCCGAACTCGACCGACGGCTGGCCACTGGGCCGTTGAAACACGACGCACCGGTGCCGTTCTTTCATTTCTACGGCGGCAAGATGCAGAAGGACGTGCTGGGGGCTTAGGCTTCCGCCGATCAGCGAACGGCGGCCATGACCGCTGGCAGCATTCTGGTGGCGACCAGCCGGTGCCCCTCCACCGTGAAGTGAATGCCGTCTGGCTGCAAGTATTGGCGCAAGGCGGCGTTCCACCACATTGGGATAATTTTGATGCCTCGGCTACGAAGCCGAGCTTCGATCGCGGCCAGTTCCGCGTTCTGATCACCCTTACCCAGCCGCCTCCCGTTCCAGCCACCGCCATATCGATCGAGGAGCACGATCTTCGTCCCCTGCGGGACCACGGAATCGATCCGGGCCAGCATTCCCGCATTGGTATCCCCGTTAATTCCGGCGTTTGTCACGTGAACGCTGCGGCCCTTCGCCACCAGCATGCGCTCGAGTTGCGCCGGCCAGGCATCTGAACTGCTGACGCCTCGTCCCGCAACATTGCTCGCGCCGATGGCGACGATCTGGGCCTGCGCCGGATCGGCTGAACCGAGCATCGGCACAACGAGGAAACCAACGAGCAGAAACAGCCTTGCCGCAAAACTCATGCGCCCCTCCATGCGACGGGGTTACGGCTAGTTCGTACAACGGTAACCCGCACCACCAACAAAATATCCGATATGCACGCTCACGGCGAGAAGTGACGCGGAAATATCCTCCTGATGTCGTTTAATTCGCAAAATTCTTCTCGGCCCGACCTGATGGCGCAATCCTGACCGCCTCCCTATCTGTTCCCCAACAATAACAGCTACGGAACGGGGCAATGGCACAGCGGCAACTCAAGCTCGGCGCGTTCATGCGGCCGGTCTCCATCCACACCGGCGCCTGGCGCTATCCCGGCGCATGGCCTGACGCCAACTTCAATTTCCCGCATATCAAGAAGCTGATCCAGAAGCTGGAGGCCGGCAAGTTCGACGCCTTCTTCATGGCCGATCACCTCGCCGTGCTGAACATGCCCGTCAATGCGCTCAAGCGCAGCCACACGGTGACGTCGTTCGAGCCGTTCACGCTGCTGTCGGCGCTGGCCGGCGCCACCGAACATATCGGCCTGATCGCGACGGGATCGACCACGTTCGACGAGCCCTATCACGTCGCCCGGCGCTTTGCTTCGCTTGACCACATCTCGGGCGGGCGCGCGGGCTGGAATATCGTGACCACTTCCAATCCGGACGCCGCGCTGAATTTCGGGCTCGACGACCATATGGAGCACGCCGAGCGCTACAAGCGGGCGCGGGAGTTCTACGACGTGGTGACGGGTTTGTGGGATTCCTTTGCTGACGACGCCTTCGTGCGCGACGTCGAATCCGGGCTCTTTTTCGACCCTGCGAAAATGCACGTGCTCAATCACAAGGGCAAATATCTCTCAGTGCGCGGGCCGCTCAACATTGCCCGTCCCGTCCAGGGCTGGCCGCTGATCGTGCAGGCCGGCGCGTCCGAGGACGGCAAGCAGCTCGCGGCGGAAACGGCAGAAGCCGTATTCACCGGTGGCGGCCCTCTCGCCGACGCGCAGAAGCTTTATGCCGACATCAAGGGCCGCATGGAGAAGATCGGCCGCAACCCCGAGCACCTGAAAATCCTGCCCGGTGCCTTCGTCGTGGTCGGCGACAGCGTCGATGAAGCCAAAGAGAAAAGAGCAAAACTCGACAGCATGGTGCATTACGATTCAGCCATCGCCTCGCTCTCGGTCCAGCTCGGCACCGACGCCTCCGGCTTCGATCCCGACGGGCAGTTGCCGCCGATCCCCGAAACCAACGCCAGCAAGAGCGGACGCCAGCGCCTCGTCGATGTCGCCGCGCGCGACAAGCTCACCGTGCGCCAGCTCGCCCAGCGCGTCGGCGGCTATGGCGGGCTATCGTTCGTCGGCACGCCGCAGACGATTGCCGACCAGATGGAGGACTGGCTGATGAGCCGCGGCAGCGACGGTTTCAACATCATGTTCCCGTTCCTGCCCGCGGGGCTTGACGATTTCGTCGACAAGGTGGTGCCGGAACTGCAGAAGCGCGAGATTTTCCGGAAAGAGTATGAGGGCAAGACGCTGCGGGAGAATCTGGGGCTGCCGAGGCCGAAAAACCGGTTCTTTGAGGGTTAATCCCGCCGAATCAAGCCGGTTTTTGCCCCGAAAACCTTGACTTTGGGCGATCAGAAGCTAGGTTGCGCGGCAGATGCAGGCCGGTTTGGCCGGCGCCTGATATCCCCCTATTTGAGGTTTGAGAACATGGCCAAAGCGGTCACCATCAAGGTCAAGCTCGTTTCCACGGCGGATACCGGCTTCTATTACGTCGCCAAGAAGAACTCGCGCACCATGACCGACAAGCTGGTCAAGAAGAAGTACGACCCGGTCGCGCGCAAGCACGTCGAGTTCAAGGAATCGAAGATCAAGTAATTCGTAGGCGCATCGCTGACGGATTTGAACGGGGCCCTTTAGGCCCCGTTTTTTGTTGCGCTCCGCTTGGCCGCTGCACCCTCCGTTGTCGTCCTCCGCGAAAGCGGGGGACCCAGTACGCCGCGGCCTCTCGATTACGCCACTGCTGCCTCTGGAATACTGGATCACCCGCTTTCGCGGGTGATGACGACTGGTGATGGGTTGGATCCTTACGCCGTCTGCATTTGCCGGGGCGGCTCACTCGGCCGGATCAGCGCGAACGCGACCTGGATGATGCCGCCGGCCAGCCCCAGGGCTACACCGATCCGCCACGCCATGGTGTAGGAGCCGAGCTGGTCGTAGATCAGCCCTCCACCATAAGCGCCGAGGAACGAGCCGATCTGGTGGCTCATGAAGGCGAGGCCCTGAATCATCGCCTGCCATTTCATGCCGAACATTTCGACGACGGCGCCCGCAACCAGCGGACCGACGCCCATCCAGAGGAAACCCATGATCGCCCCGAACAGGAGCGTGGTCGCCGGCGTCGCCGGCAGCATGAAGTACCAGGCGAGTGCGAGCGAGCGCAGGATGTAGATCATCCCGAGCAGCGCCAGCTTGTTCCAGCGCTGACCGGCCCAGCCGAAGAACAGGCTGCCCAGCACGTTGAAGCCGCCGATCATGCCGAGCGTCTGCGCACTCAGCATCGGATCGAGGCCGCAGATCAGGAGATAGGACGGCAGGTGCGTGGTCAGGAACACGAGCTGCATGCCGCAGACGAAATAGGCGCAGGTCATCACCACGAACGAGGCGTTGCCGAAAGCGATCTTCGTGGCTGTTGCAGCGGACGTGTCGCCGATGTCGTCGGCGGCCTTGGGCGGCAGCGGAATCCTGTCGGCCCGGCCCGCATACCAGGCCGCCGGCAGCATGAACAGCGACAGGATCACGAAGCCGGCGACGCCCACGCGCCAGCCAAAACCTTCATTCAACATTTGCCCGACCGGCGCCGACACCAACGCGCCGAGCGATCCCGCCGCCGAGACCATGCCCATCACGGTGCTGCGCACGGTGGCCGGCACCGCGCGCGCCGAAACCGACATCGCAATCGCATTGGCCGTGCAGGCCAGCGAGACGCCGATCAGCACGCCCGCGCCGATCAGGATCGGGATCATCCCCTGCGCGGTCGCCATCAGGGCAAGGCCCACGATGTACATCAGCGAGCCCACGATCATGATCGGACGGAAGCCGTAGCGCACCGTCATGGCGCCGGCGACCGGCTGCAGGAATCCCCAGGCGAGGTTCTGCACAGCCAGCGCCAACGTGAACTGCGACACCGAAATTCCGATGTCGTGCGTCAACGGCTGCATGAAGATGCCAAAGCTCTGCCGCAGGCCCATGCTCAAGGTGAGCATCAGCGAGGCGCCGATCAGGATGGGAAGCGTGGGCCGCAGGATTTGCAGCAGGGCCATTGTTTTTATTCTCCCCAGGGGCGCGATTCGACCGCCGCGTGCTGAAATTGATATCTGAAATAGGTACACAGACCTGTGTAACTAGGCTATAGAGAGGTGCCGCTGTCAAGCAACCGGTGACCCGCGCATTCGCATGGCTACCCTGCCCGCCAAACCCGACATGAAAGACCGGATTCTCGAAACCGCAGACAGGTTGTTCTATCTGCAGGGAATTCGCGCGGTCGGCGTCGATACCATCGCGGCCGAAATCGGCATCAGCAAGCGCACGCTCTACAATCATTTCCCGTCCAAGGACGCGTTGATCTCGGCCTATCTGGCGCGGCGCTTCGTGGCGCCGCGGCCATCGGACAAGTCGCCGGTCGAGCAGATTCTCGGCACCTTCGATTCGCTGGAGCGACGCTTCTCGGCAAAGGATTTTCGCGGCTGTCCCTTCGTCAACGCGGTGGCTGAACTCGGCGAAGACCGCTCGGTCCGGAAGGTTGCCATCGCCTTCAAGGAAAGCCGCCGCCTCTGGTTTCGCAATCTGCTGCTGCAGCTCGGCGTCATGGATGCGGAAGCGCTGGCAACGCAGCTCGCGCTGCTGGTCGACGGCTCGATCGCGCAGAACCTCGTCCGAAACGATCCGGCGATGGCGCGGGCGGCAAAGCAGGCAGCGACCGTGCTGCTGAGGAATGCCGGGGTGAAGGTGGGTGGGAGTGCAGCGAGGAACAGCGCTGGAAAACGGCAGTCCAGACCGGCCTCTTGAGACCCTCTCCGCCGTCGTCCCTGCGAACGCAGGGACCCATACGCCGTGGCTTTTCAGTTGGGCGATGTGGTAGTTACCTTCTCACAATAACCGGCATCGGTGGCTATGGGTCCCTGCGTTCGCAGGGACGACAGATAGCAAAAGCCGCGCAAGAACCATGACGGCAAAAGGGAGCGAAAATGGAAGATCTGAAAGTCACCGCCAACGGTTACGACTTCAAACCGGCGCAGGCGGCGATGCAGCGCTACATCGACAACAATTTGCTATCAGGCATTTCCTGGGCGGTCATGGTCGGGCGCGACCTGGTGGACGTGAATTGCGTCGGCTGGGCCGACAAGGAAGCCCAGACGCCGCTCCGCACCGACCACATCTTCCGTGTCTTTTCCAATACCAAGCTGGTCACTTCCTGCGCCGCGCTATTGCTGTTCGAGGAAGGCAAATTCAAGCTCGACGACCCCATTGAAAAATTTATTCCGCAGCTCGGAAATCGAAAAGTGCTGCGCCCGGGCGCCACGTCGCTGGATGACACCGAGCCGGCGAAGAGCTCGATCACCATCCGTCAGCTCCTGAGCCACAGCTCCGGCCTGAGCTACGGCTTTTTCGATCCGGGCACTGCCATCTACAAGGCGCTGAACGAGCGCGGGGTGCACGATCCCAGGACCACGCTGGCTGACATGGTGGACGTGCTGGCCGGACTGCCGCTGATCTATCAACCCGGGACATCCTGGGAATACTCGCTCGCCATCGACGTCGTGGCGCGGCTGGTTGAAGTCATCAGCGGCCAGAGTTTCGATAAGTTCATCCAGGCGCGGATCCTCGATCCGCTCGGCATGGTCGATACCGGTTTCGTCGTGCCGGAAAAGGATCAGGGACGGCTGGTCGCCTATTACGCCGGTGCCGACCTGATGGAGCCGATGAAGCCGGGTCTTACCCGGACCGACAATGCGCCGTTTCCCGGCGCATATCTGCATCCCATCGCAAGGCTCAATGGCGGCGGCGGCCTGGTTTCAACCATGCCTGACATGGTCGCGCTGATCCGAAGCCTGCTGCCCGGCGGCAAGACCCTGCTCAAGCCGGAGACGATTGCGCAGATGATGACCAATCAATTGCCCGAGGGCCAATGGATCCGCTTTGCCTTGATGGGACCACAGCCTGGCAAGGCACATGGCCTCGCCGGCGGGTTGATCCTGCAGCCCTCGGCGTTCGACCATCCCGACGCGTCGGGCGAATTCTATTGGGGCGGCGTGGCCGGCACGCAGTGGTGGATATCGCCGAAGCGCAACATGGCCGGCGTGATGATGGCGCAGCGCCAGATGGCGTTCGTCCATCCGTTCTCGTTCGAGTTCAAGCGGCTGGCGTATGAGGCGGTGAAGCAAGGTGCGGAAGGAATGCGTGCGTCGGCTTGACTGTCGTCACCCGCGAAGGCGGGTGACCCAGTATCCCAGAGACGTTCGTAATCAAGCCGAGAAGCCGCGGCGTACTGGATACCCCGCATGCGCGGGGTATGACGACCGGTTGGTGCAACTGCGATGACGGCTCACGCCGCCGTCGAAACCACCCTGTTCCGCCCGTCGTGCTTCGCCTGATACAGCGCCACGTCGGCGCGCTTGAGCACGTCGGCGACCGGCTCTCCCTTGTGGTCCAGCGTCGCCAAGCCGATTGAAATCGTGACGTCGATCCGCTTGGTGCCCTTGTTGACCGCAAAGGTTTCGCCGGCGATCGAGCGGCGCAGGCGCTCGGCGACCATGCCGGCGACGGTCAGGTCGGTTTCCGGCATCACGATCACGAATTCCTCGCCGCCATAGCGGCAGGCGAGATCGATGCCGCGGATCGACTTGCGGATGCGCACGGCGAATTCGCGCAGCACGTCGTCGCCGGCGTCGTGGCCATAGGTGTCGTTGATCGATTTGAAGAAGTCGATGTCGAGGATCATCAGCGCGAGCGGCTTGCCGCGACTCGAGGCCTGCTCGGCCAGCGTCGCCAGATGGGTTTCCATATAGCGGCGGTTATGCAGGCCGGTCAGCACATCGAGGATCGCCATTTCGATCGAGTTCTGCACATTGTCGCGCAGGTGATCGGTATAGCGCCGCTTGCGGATCTGGGTGCGCGCCCGCGCCAGCAATTCGTTCTTGTCGACGGGACGCAGCAGATAATCGTTGACGCCGATTTCGAGCCCGCGCAGCAGCCGCGCATTGTTGTCGGCATCGGAGATCGCGAGGATCGGCAACTGCCGGGTGCGCTCCAGCGAGCGCGCCTGGCTGCACAGCCGCAAGCCATCGTAATTTTCCAGGCTGAGCGAAACGATCAGCAGATCGTAATTGCCCTCGGCGGCGTGAAACAGCGCCTCCGCCGGATTGATTTCGACGTCGACGGTGTGCTCGGCGGAAAGGATCGGCGCCAGCCGCTCGTAGGACGACGGCCGGTCGTCGACCAGCAGGATCCGCCCGCCGACGCCCTTGTCGGCGATCGCGCTGCGTTCGGGCGCCTCCATGCCGATCTCGAGCGAGGTGATGGCGCGCATCCGCAGCTCATCCGTCATCATCTTCAGCCGCGTCAGCGAACGAACGCGCGCGATCAGGACGATGTCGGATACCGGCTTGGTGAGAAAATCGTCGGCGCCGGCTTCCAGCCCGCGGACGCGATCGGACGGGCTGTCCAGCGCGGTGACGATCACGACGGGGATGAAATGGGTGGCCGGATTGGATTTCAGCCGGCGGCAGACCTCGAAACCGTCGAGATCGGGCATCATGACGTCGAGCAGGATGATGTCGCAGTCGGAGCGCGAACAGATGTCGAGCGCCTCGGCACCATTGGATGCCGTCAGCACATCGAAATATTCCGCCGACAGACGGGCTTCCAGCAGCTTGACGTTCGCTGGGACGTCATCGACGACGAGGATACGCGCAGACATCGAAACTCACTCCTACCCCTAGCCGATAAAGCGCCGCACGGTTTCGATAAACTTGCCGACGGAAATTGGTTTGGACAAATACGCCTCGCAGCCGCCCTCGCGGATGCGCTCTTCGTCGCCCTTCATCGCGAATGCGGTGACCGCAACCACCGGAATGGCGCGCAACTCCGGATCGTCCTTGATCCAGCGCGTCACTTCGAGGCCGGACACTTGCGGAAGCTGGATATCCATCAGGATCAGATCGGGGCGCAGCTTGCGGACGAGATCGAGCGCCTCGAAACCATTGCTGGTGCCCGAGGTCTGATAGCCGTGCGCTTCCAACAGGTCGCGAAAGAGCTTCATGTTGAGCTCGTTGTCCTCCACGATCAGGACGGTTTTTGCCATCCCGTCCCTCCCCTCATCCCAGGAAACAGATCCGACTTCAGCACGATCCTGTACCGCCGCCGGGCTGCCGAAAAGTGAATTCAAACTAGCGTCAGATTTCGCTCTAAGCCGTTAAATCGATGCGCCAACTTTCGCGGTGTGGTTTCCACTTGCTTGAACACACTGCGCAGACTCGGGCATGATGGTTCCAAACTAGACACCATAAGTTAACGGAAAGGCAAACCCATCGTTGAAAAAGCCTGTTCACAACCCCCGCGAAGTAGCTGAAATCGTTGCAGTTCAGGCGCTGAGTTTCATTGCCAGCGACCCTGAAAGATTGGGGCTTTTCCTGGCCGAAAGCGGGATCGGCCCGGAGACGCTGCGGACGGCGGCGGCTGACCCGCAGTTTCTGAGTTCCGTGCTCGATTTCGTGATGCGCGACGATGCAACCGTGAAGGCGTTTGCCAGCGTCTCACAACTGCATCCGACCAACATTGCCGCCGCACGCCAGGTGCTGGGCGACCCGGACTGGGAGCGCGACGTGCCGTGAGCGCGCCCGCGCCAACCTTAGACGGTCCGCGCGCGTTTTGCCGGGATTGCCTCGGCGACCTCGATATCAAGGCCCGACGATGCGGCGCATGCGGCTCGCCGCGGCTCGTCCGCCACCATGCGCTGCCCTCGCTGACGCTGGCGCATATCGATTGCGACGCGTTCTACGCCACGGTGGAGAAGCGCGACAATCCGGAGCTGGCCGACAGGCCCGTGATCATCGGCGGCGGCAAGCGCGGCGTGGTGTCGGCCGCCTGCTACGTCTCGCGCACCTATGGCGTGCGCTCGGCGATGCCGATGTTTAAAGCGCTGGCGCTCTGCCCGCAGGCTGCCGTCATCCCCCCCGACATGGCGAAATATGTCCGCGTCGGCCGCGAGGTGCGCCACGCCATGCAGACGCTGACGCCGCTGGTGGAACCGCTGTCGATCGACGAGGCATTCCTGGATCTGGCCGGCACACAACGCGTCCACGGCATGATTCCGGCAAAAGTACTGGCGCGCTTTGCCCGCGACGTCGAGCGCGACATCGGCATCACGGTGTCGGTCGGCCTGTCCTGCAACAAGTTTCTGGCCAAGATCGCCTCCGATCTCGACAAGCCGCGCGGCTTTGCCACGCTCGACCAGGACGAGGCCCGCGAAATGCTGGCGGACAAGCCGGTCGGCTTCATCTACGGGGTCGGCCCCGCGACCCAGGAGAAGCTGGTGCAGCGCGGTTTTCGCACCATCGCGGACCTGCAGCGCGCCGACGAGGTCGAACTGATGAAGCAGTTCGGCGGCGAAGGCCGCCGGCTGTGGCGGCTGGCCCGCGGCATCGACGACCGCAGCGTGGTGGCGGACCGCGGCGCCAAAACCATTTCCAACGAGACCACGTTCGAGAACGACATCAAGGATTTCGCCACGCTGGAAAAGGTGCTGTGGCGGCTGTCCGAAAAAGTGTCGTCGCGGCTGAAGAGCGGCGATCTGTCAGGCCTCACCATCACCTTGAAACTGAAGACCGCGGATTTCAGGCAGCGCACCCGCTCGCAGTCGATTCAGGCGCCGACCCAGCTCGCCGCGAAAATCTTCGCGGTGTCGCGCGAAATGCTGGCGAAGGAGATCGACGGCACGGCGTTCCGCCTGATCGGCACCGGCGTCAGCGCGCTGCGCGAGGGCTCACAGGCCGACGACACCGACATGCTCGATCGCCGTTCGGCCCACGCCGAACGCGCGATGGATGATCTGCGGAAGAAATTTGGTAATGCCGCCGTGATCCGAGGCATCGCCTACAAGGGGCCGGCGAAGGAAGACGACGAGGAAGAAGAATAGTAGCGCGCCGCCCTCTCCGCGTCATTGCGAGCGCAGCGAAGCAATCCATGGCCCAACAAGCGGAGAGATGGATTGCTTCGTCGCTTCGCCCCTCGCAATGACGGCTGTTCCAGCGACGCGCAATGACGTCAGTCCACGACAGCGACAGCCTCAATCTCGATCAGCCATTCAGGGGCCGCGAGCGCCGTTACACCGACCAGCGTGCTCGCCGGCGGCTCCATGCCTTCAAAGAACGCCGAGCGCGCCTTGCCGATGATGGGACGCAGCTCCGGTCTGTAGCCGACGACAAAAGTAGTGATCTTGACGATATTGGAATAGCTCGCACCGGCAGCCTTCAGCGCAAGGCCGAGGTTGTGCATCACCTGGGTCGTCTGCGCGGCCAGATCACCCTCGCCGACCACCCGTCCCTCGTCGTCGGTGGACACTTGTCCCGAGATATAGATCGTGCGCGCGCCCTGGGCGACGACGACGTGTGAGTAAGCCGGATTGTGATGAAGGCCGCTTGGCCTGAGATGTTGCTTGCTCATGTTTGCGCTTCCCTGACGTGCATGGTTGGGCCGAAGCGTATCCGGGTCCGGCGCTCTCGACCAGACTGATCCTCGCCGATGGCATGACGGAAGGCCAGGCCGCGGCTTGAAGGGATGATCGAACTGCGGAGCTGCCGTCAGAGCATCTTGCCGACAACCTTGGTCATGTCCGCCGCCGAGAAGGCACGCAACGACTCGGTGCGAACATTGCCAAGGGCGCCAAGACTCAGGCTAAGCGTCATGGCGGAAAGTTCATCCGGCGCATCGAGGACTGTCACAACGTCATATCGTCCCTGCGTCCAGAACAGCTCCTTTACGGTGACTCCGAAGGTCTCGGCCATTTTCTTGAAAGCATCTGCCCGCTTCGGCGAGTCCTTGGCGGCACGGATTCCCTGGTCGGTGAAGTTGCCAAGCACGACATAAGTTACCATCGTGGCTCTCCCTGGTTGTCGGTGTCAGCCGAACTTTCTGGCCGATTGTTCGGCTGCACCGATAGATCAGCGTTCTTGACCCGTCCGGCGGCATCACGCGATCGGCTTGTTGCCGGCAACAAGTCACGTTGCTTCGTTCCGCCGCCCGGGCATATGACCGAGCAAATCCATCGGCAGCGGAAAGACCACGGTCGATGATCGCTCGCCGGCAATGTCGTGCAGCGCCGCGAAATAGCGCAGCTGCATCGCCTGCGGCTCCTGCGCAAGCGTTCGGCCGGCTTCGACGAGCTTCTCGGCGGCTTGCTGCTCGCCCATCGCATTAATTACTTTGGCGCGCCGCAACCGCTCCGCCTCGGCCTGCTTGGCAATCGCGCGCACCATGGTTTCATTGAGATCGATATCCTTGATCTCGACGGTGGTGACCTTGATACCCCATACGTCGGTCTGCTGATCGAGAATTTCCTGGACGTCGGCATTAAGCCGGTCCCGTTCGGCGAGCATCTCGTCCAGTTCGTGCTTGCCGAGCACCGAGCGCAGCGTGGTCTGCGCCAGTTGGCTGGTCGCGGCCATGTAATCGCCGACCTTGATGATCGCGCGCTCGGGATCGATGATGCGGAAGTAAAGTACGGCATTGACCTTGACCGAAACGTTGTCGCGCGAAATCACGTCCTGCGGCGGCACGACCTGTACCATCACCCTGAGATCGACCTTCACCATCTGCTGCACGACCGGGATCAGGATGATCAATCCCGGGCCCTTCACGCCGGTAAAGCGGCCGAGCGTGAACACGACGCCGCGCTCATATTCGCGCAGGATGCGAATGGCCGAGGACAGAAACAGGACCACGACGACCGCGAGCACCCCATAAGTCAAATAATCAAGCATCATCACGTACCTCCTTCGGGGACGGTGAGCACCGGCCGGCGCCGTACCACCAGCGTCAAATCCACGATGTTGGCCACTTCGACCACCTCTCCGGGCTTGAAGGCTTCGGTGCCGCGCGCCTGCCACCGCTCACCATGGGCGAAGACGTGGCCTTCGCTCTCGGACCAGTCGAGGATTTCGGCGGACAGGCCGCGCATGGCCTGTGCGCCGAGGCGCATGGGGCCTCTTTGGGCACGTCGAAGCGAGCCGAGGACAACCAGGATCAGCCCGACGAAGATCGCCGCCGTGACGCCGATCACCGGCCATGACAGCCGGAATCCGGGCGCTTCGAGCTCGAACAGCATCACGGCTCCGAGGACGAATGCGACGATCCCGCCAAGGCCGAGAACCACGGTCGGGTTGAAGACTTCGATGACCAGAAGCGTGGTGCCCAACAGGATCAGGCCGAGGCCCGCATAATTGACGGGCAGCATGTTGAGCGCATAGAGGCCCAACAGCAGACAGATCGTGCCGATCACCCCGGGCGCGACCGCACCGGGCGAGGAAAGTTCGAAGATCAGGCCGTAGATGCCGACCAGCATGAGAATGAAGGCGACGTTGGGATCGGTGATCACTCTCAGAAATCGTGAGATCCATCCAGGATCGATCGCTTCACGCGCGGCCTCCCTGGTCGCCAGATGCCGCGTCTCGCCGCCCGCAACCTCGACCGTGCGACCATCGATCTGCCTGAGCAGTTCGGCCTGGTCGCGCGCGACGAGGTCGATCACATTCGCCTGCAACGCGGCATTGGCGGACAGGCTGGCGGCCTCCCGCACCGCTTTCTCCGCCCAATCGGCATTGCGGCCGCGCATCTCGGCAAGACTGCGGATCAAGGCGACGGCGTCGTTCGTCGCCTTCGCGGCCATGGCATCCTTTGTCTTCGGCTGCTGGTCGCTGCCGTCCTTCTTTTCCTTATCGCCCTTGTCAGGGCTTGCGTCCGGCAGACCCGGCAGCGGGCCGCCAATCTGCACCGGCGTCGCCGCTCCGAGATTGGTGCCCGGCGCCATGGCCGCGATATGCGTGGCGTAGAGGATATAGGTCCCGGCGCTGGCCGCATGGGCTCCGGAGGGGGCAACGTAGCCGACGACGGGAACGCGCGACGCCAGCACGTCTGCGATAATCTCGCGCATGCTGGTTGAGAGACCGCCCGGTGTATTCAAACGCAGAACGACAATTTCGGCATGTCGTTCGTCTGCCTTGGTAAGAGCGTCTTTCACGTAACGGGCGGTTGCCGGCCCGATAGCTCCTTCGACCGAGACGGTCAGCGCAAGCTTGCTGTTGTTCTCCCCCGCTGAGGCCACAGGGGAAAAGACAGCGAGAGCGACCGCTACAACGGCCGCAACAAGAGTCGCCCGTACATTCTGCACAGCAAGGACTCCCTTATCGACATGATATGGGGGTGTCCTCCTCGAACCTCAATATATCAGGGATTGGCGGTCCGCAGCGTTTCCCGGTGAATCGGGCTCGCGGAGATCAGCTTTCACCGTCGTGGAAACGGCAGCGCGTCAATGGTATATCAAGCCATGGCAAATGGTCAGGTTGTCCTCGTAACAACTGAACCGTTGGGAGGCGGTTCGCCCGTCCGCTCGGTCTACTATGTGGCTGAACAGGATCCGACAAAGGCTGAGGCAATTGTCGCCGCAATGATGGCCCCGAACGAGAGGGTCGAAGCCTGGGGGCTGCTTCCGGAGCCAGCCGTCAAAGCGCTCGGATTGAAGCCCGGCGACTTCACACGCGGATGACCGACTGGACGGAGCCCCTCACTTACACGGCTTGGAATCCCTGACGTCGAACCGGCCCATCGCGCCCGCGATCACGAAGTCGTTGTAATCGAGCACCAGCGCGCGGGAGACGCCGTTCTCGAACAGCTCGAACGACATCGCGTAAACCGGCGTCTGCTCGCCTTCCTTGGTCTTGGTGTCGCGGTCGTAATAGCTCACGGTCACCGGCCAGCGGGTCAGCGTCTTCATCTGGTCGTTGGCGGTCGAGGGATCGGGCGAAGCGATGTCGCGGGTGCCCGGAATCGGCTGCCCGATCACCGACAGCGTATTGTAGACCTTCTCGCCATTGTCGGAGCCGTCATAGACCATCAGCTCAAGCACCGATTTGCCCTCGCGAGCGGCAGCGATGATGTGCTGGATCTGCTCGGTCGGAAACACGATCTTGCCGTCGAGTTCGAACGTCTTCGCAACCGGCGCTTTCAGCTTTACCGTGATGTGGTCGCCGACCCGCTCCGCCATGCCGTCGACCGGGGCCGCGTCGGTATCGTTCATGCGGGTATCGATCTTGAAACGGTAGCTCTTGCCCGCGGCATCTTCCCAGGAATGCGAGCGCAGATCGCTCAGCGTCAGCTTGCCCTCGCCGCTGTCGAGTTCCGACACCTGGCGAAATTCGGACGTGTAGCCCTCGCAGGCGCTGCCCGAGAAATTGTAGAGGATGCGCCCGCGCGCCCCCGATATCGCGTTGGACCCACGCGACTTGACCAGCTTCAATTCATACAGCGCCTGATGGGATAGGAACGGCCCGCCGGCGGCCGCCAGCGCCGGTCCGCTTGCGAAGCCTGAGAGCAAAGCGGCCACAGCCGAAAACGCCAAAGCACGAACCGGAACCGGAAACGAGCAAGCCATGTGTTGTTTTTTCCTTGAGGGAGATTCGTTACATTAGTGATGGCCCTATTGCGTCGCAACTAGGGCGACGCCCTCAAAACGCAGGAATTTGACGTCGGGGAGCCTTGCTTTTCGGCAATATTACGCAACGATTACGGTGGTCACGACCGCGCGGCGGCGATCTGCCCTTGCTTGCAACCGGCGGCGCGATGCGCGAAACAGTGCGGCCTGATCGCGGGTCAGGATAATGAATCAATCGGGGACAAGAAAAATGGCGGGCACGGTCGAACAGAAGCTGGCGGCGCAAGGCATCGTCCTGACAGAGCCGCGCACGCCGATGGCAAATTACGTCGGCTTCGTGCGTACCGGTAACCTGCTGTTCGTGTCCGGCCAGGTTTGCGCCAATGCTGAAGGCAAGCTGATCGCCAAGGGCAAGCTGGGCGCCGGCGTCACCATCGAACAGGGCTACGCGGCGGCGCAAGGTTGCGGCGTCAACCTGCTGGCGCAGGTCAAGGCAGCGCTTGGCGATCTCGACAAGGTGGTCCGCGTCGTCAGGCTCGGCGGCTTCATCAATTCCGCGCCCGATTTCCTCGACGGACCCAAGGTGCTCAACGGCACTTCCGACCTGATGGTCGCAGCCTTCGGCGACAAGGGCCGGCATGCCCGCACCACCGTCGGCGTCGCTTCGCTACCCTCGGATGCCGCCGTCGAGGTCGACGCCATCTTCGAGGTATCCTGAGCGGGACTCCCCTGATGCGCGCGCCGGACTGGCTGACGGCACGGCCGGTCGCCCATCGCGGCCTGCATGATATCTCGCGCGGCATCGTCGAGAACATGCCGGCGGCCGCGCAGGCCGCCGTCGATGGAAACTTCGCCATCGAATGCGACATCCAGCTTTCCTCGGACGGCGAGGCGATGGTGCATCATGACAATGCGCTCGGCCGGCTCACCGACGGTTCCGGCGCGTTGCTCGGCAAGACCGCGGCCGAACTGAAGGCGGTCGCGTTCAAGAACACGGCGGAGCGGATGATGACGCTCGGCGATCTCTGTTCGCTCATCGCCGGCCGCGTGCCGCTCGTGATAGAGGTGAAAAGCCATTTCGATGGCGATCGCCGGCTGGTGAAACGGATGGCCGAGGTGCTCGGCGCCTATTCCGGCCCTGCGGTCGGCATGTCCTTTGATCCGGACCAGGTGGCGGCACTGCGCGAACTGATCCCCGGCCGCCCTCGCGGCATTGTCGCGGAGCGCGAATATACCGCCGAGGAATGGCCGGAAGCGTCGCCGGCGCAACGCCAGGGCATGACCCATCTGCGCCACGCCTTCCGCACCCGCCCGCATTTCGTCGCTTACTGGGTGGATGAGCTGCCGGCAGCCGCCCCCTGGATCGCCCGCAACATATTTGGGCTGCCGCTGTTGACCTGGACCGTGCGCACGCCCGAGCAGCGCGCGCGGGCGGCGCAGAACGCCGACCAGATGATCTTCGAGGGGTTCCTGCCGGGAACCTGATCCGCGCAGTGCCACCTTGAACTCGCCCGCCCGATGCACGATCTTTGAAGTGTTGGCCACCCTGCGCGATGGCTGATCGCACGATGGGACCGGTCCGAATTTCTAGATGGCGTCATCCGAAATCACCCTCGAAGCCGTCCCCTCCGTCAGCGACATCAAGGCTGCGGATTGGGACGCCTGCGCCAATCCGAAGCCAAATCCAGACAGCCTCGAAAACCTCGACACGCTGGCCGCAAGCGGGTCTCAAAGCGATTCCTGCAAGAGCGCCTATAACCCCTTCGTTTCTCACGCCTTTTTCGCAGCCGCCGAAGCCTCCGGCTCGGCCTGCGCCCGCACCGGCTGGGGTGGGCGGCATCTGCTGGCGCGGCTCGACGGCGAGATCGCCGGCATCGTGCCGTGCTATCTGAAATCGCATTCGCAGGGCGAATATGTCTTCGACCGCGGCTGGGCGGATGCCTATGAGCGTGCCGGCGGGCGTTATTATCCCAAACTGCAGGCCTCGGTGCCGTTCACGCCCGCCACCGGTCCGCGGCTCTTGATCCGCGATGGCGTCGACCGCGACCAGATCGGAACCGCGCTGGCGAGCGGCCTGATGGCGCTGTGCAACGCGACCAACGCCTCCTCCGTGCATGTGACCTTTGCCCGCGAGCCGGAAGCGAAGTTTTTAGGGCAGCACGGCTTTCTGGTGCGGAACGACCAGCAGTTTCACTGGCACAATGAAGGCTACGGGACGTTTGACGATTTCCTGACGTCGCTGAACTCGCGCCATCGCAAGGCGATCAAGCGCGAACGGCGCGAAGCGGTGGCAGCCGGGATCACGATCCACCATCTGACCGGCAGCGACATCACCGAGGACGCGTGGGATGCATTCTTCGCGTTCTACATGGAGACGGGTTCGCGCAAATGGGGCCGGCCCTACCTCACCCGCAAATTCTTCTCGCTGATCGGCGAGAGCATGAGCCGCGACGTGCTGCTGGTGATGGCCAAACGCAACGGCCGCTGGATCGCCGGCGCCATCAATTTCATCGGCTCCGACACGCTGTTCGGCCGCAACTGGGGCGCGGTCGAGCACCACCCGTTCCTGCATTTCGAGGTCTGCTACTATCAGGCGATCGATTTCGCGATCCAGCGCGGCCTTAGGATCGTGGAGGCCGGCGCGCAGGGCGAGCACAAGCTGGCGCGCGGCTACCTGCCGCAAACCACCTACTCCGCGCACTTTATCGCCGATCCCGATTTGCGCCGGGCGATCGCGGACTACTTGAAGCGAGAGCGCGCCTACGTCGCGGAAGTCGGGCGCGAACTGGCGGAGTCCGGCCCGTTCCGCAAGGCTGCCGACGAGGCTTGACCTCGTGCGGCAGCCGACATGAAATTGAAAACGAACCCGAGGGAAAAGCCATGCCCGCCTATGACACCAACAACCCCTTCGCAAAAGTCCTGCGCGGCGAGTTTCCCTGCCACAAGGTCTACGAGGACGATCACGTGCTGGCGTTCCTCGACATCATGCCGCGTTCGCCGGGCCATACGCTGGTGATCCCGAAAGCCCCTGCCCGCAATATCCTCGATATCACCCCCGACGATTACGCCCACGTCGCCCGTGCCGCCCACAAGATCGCCGCCGCTGCCATGAAGGCGTTCAACGCCGACGGCATCACCGTGCAGCAATTCAACGAACCCGCCGGCGGGCAGGTCGTGTTCCACCTGCACATGCACGTGATGCCGCGCCATGATGGCGTAGCGCTGCTGCCGCCCGCCAGCCGCAAGGAAGACGTGAAGGTGCTGGAGGACAATGCGACCAAGCTGGCGGCGGCGCTGGGGTAGCAACCGTCTCACTGCGTCATTGCGAGCCCACGGGTCGCGCGAATGACCGCGAGACAATCACTCCGTCTCGAGGTCCTCCACGCGATGTGGCTGGATCGTTGGTTCAGGATCGGCGCAATCGGCGGGCTATTCCCTTCTTCACCCGGCGCCCGATCGGCGCCGCGCCGGAATACTGGGGGCCACCGGAAGATTTGGGAGGTCTTCCGGTTTCAGCCGGAACACGGCGGGATACTTGTCGGGGTCGGTATTCTCGTCTGGCTCGGTCGAACGCCACGCATAGAGACAGGTCGCACAACCGAACACGGACCAGACTCCCGCGACAGGCGATGTGCTCAGCACCTTGACGGTGACCGAACGACAGCGCGGACAAAATCGATGCTGGCCGGCCTGCTCCGTCTGACTCATTTCTGCAGATCCTTTATCAACGCACCAAGCTTGAGCCGCCACGCGTCCATCCCCTGCGGAATGTCCAGTTCCTCGCCGTAGTGACCACGAATATCCGGGGCGACCGGCGTGGTGGCATCGATGATCATCTTGTGTGACATGCCGCCCGGCTGACCCGCGGGGTCCAGCAGATTCTCGGGAAGGTTCGGCAGGATGATGACGTCGCCGGCGGGGTTGACCTTGACGGACAGCGCCCACATCACCTGCTTCAGGTCGAACGGGTCGACATCGGCATCGACGACGATGATGATCTTGGCGTAGCCAAGGCCGTGCGGCGTGGACAGCACGCTCAGGCCGACCGACTTGGCGAAGCCGCCGTAACGTGTCTTCGTCGATACGATCACCACCAGCCCGTGCGTATACAGCGCATTTACCGCCACGATCTCCGGGAATGACGCCTTGAGCTGAACAAAGATCGGCGCGCTTGTCGTCATCGCCTGCAAGAAATCCAGCTCGGTCCAGGGCCTGCCGACATAGACTGCGTCGTAGATCGGATCCTTGCGATGCGAGACCCGGTCGATTTCGATCACGGGATATTGGTGACAACCCGAGTAATAGCCGGGAAACTCGCCAAACGGCCCTTCAGCCTCGCGTTGCCGGTTCAGTACCCTGCCTTCCAGCACGTATTCCGATCCCCAGGGAACATCCAACCCCTTCGCCGTCTTGACCACGCGGTACGGTGCGCCCTGCATGACGGCGGCCATCTTGTATTCGAGCTGATCGTAACGCATCGGTGTCGCACCCATCAGCGTGATGATGGGCTCGTTGCCGAGCGCGATCGCAACCGGCAGATCCTCACCGCGCTCTTCGGCGTGCGCCAGATGGATCGCGATGTCGTGCTGCGGCACCGTCTGGATGCCAATCCGGTTGCGGCCCTTCACCTGCAGACGATAGACGCCCACGTTCTCGACGTCGTCGTTGTTCCAATCGTCGAGGTCGCGGCTGACGACACATGGCTTATCGATGAAGTAGCCGCCGTCACCCCGGTTGAGACGAAACAGCGGCATCAGATCGTAAAGGTTCACGTCCTTGTCGATCACCACCTCCTGCCATGGCGCGCTGGCGACGCGCTCCAGCTCGCCGGGATATTGCTGGAAGCGGCGAACGAACTCGAAGAACTGGTCGCGCAACGGCGCCTCCTTGTCCATGCCAAGCGCGAGCGCGTGGTTGGGCCAGGAGCCGTGCACGTTCATCGCGACATGCGCATTGGTGTAGCCGGCAATATTGTCGAAGCGGATTGCCGGGTTGCTTTCGCCGAGATGCGCCAGTGCACAAGCCGCCGCCCCCAGATCCGGCTCCAGGCGAACCGGTTCGGCGATCCGCAACAACTGGCGTTCCTGCTCAAGCACGGACAAGAATTCTCGAAGATCCTTGTAGGCTCGCATGGATGTGCCGCCTTTCAGGTCATGGCCCGCAACGCGGCGATCTGGCGTTGCCAGCGCGGTAGAACTGCTTGCGGCTCGTGCAGCGCGAAAGTGATGCCGCTGGACACAGCGGCGTAGGGCGCGATGTGCGTTCGTACCGTCTCCACCTCGGCCTCAAAGCAGGCCAGTGGAATTTCGGGCAAAGAACGCGCAAGCCGGCGAGCGCGCAACCGCAACTCGCACATGCCGCCGGCGATCGAAAGGGTCAGCGTCAGCCGCCCGTCACACATCAAATTGGCGCACGTCGCAGACTGTGGAAACAACGCGAAGCGGATACGGCCGGACGGCAACGCGACCATATCACCTGCACTCAGCAGCGAAGCGTGCGGCCACCCCTCTTGATCGACGGTGGACAAGCGTATCGCCTGCGTTTTCGCCAGCAGGTCTGTGCCATCGAGGTAGCGCGCCAGTTCGGCCGGCACCGCATTGCCGTCCGACGCCTGGGGCCGCGAATAGGTGTGCTCGGCTTCGTTCATGTTCCGCTCCCCTTGGCAACGACATGCGGGCGCTCGACCACCGCAGGAAGATCACCTTCCGCACGCATCCCGTTCCAACGCCGCTGCGGCATTTCCAGGCCGAACAGGTCCAGCACGCGGCCGACGGTGTGGTCGATGAGGTCTTCGATGGTCTGAGGATTGTTGTAGAATGCCGGCACCGGCGGGGCGATGATCACGCCCATGCGACTCAGCGCCAGCATATTTTCCAGATGGATATCGTTCAGCGGCGTTTCGCGCGCCAACAGCACAAGGCGGCGCCGTTCCTTCAGCGTAACATCGGCGGCACGCGAAATCAGTCCATCGGAATGCCCGAAGCGGATCGCCGAAAGCGTCTTCATGGTACAGGGCGCAACGATCATGCCGTCGTGGCGGAACGAGCCGCTGGCAATCGTTGCTCCCTGATTGTTGTGCGGATGCACAATTGAGGCCATCGCACCAACCTCGCGCGTGCTGAGGCCAGTTTCCTTCGGGATCGTCACCTCGGCCCACTTGCTCAAAATGAGGTGACGCTCGACGTCGAGCTCCCGGAGCGCAGATAGCAGGCGGACGCCATAAGCCGCGCCCGTCGCACCCGTTATCGCAACGACGATTCGCATTTCCGCCCGGTTCCCCGCTGGTAGGAGACCTTGTAGCGCTTGCGCTTCCAGACCACCTTACGACGAGTTGTTGGCGGCGCGCAACAACCGGCTGCAGAATTCACGCCGTCAATGCGGCGCCCCCCGATCGCATCCGATCGTCCCGGCTACAGGCAGCAAGGTGGCCATGACCGATCCATCCACTCGAACCGGACCGCTCACTCCGTCTCAAAATCCCCGGGCTGCGGTGGCGCCAGCGGCGTGAACTCGCAGCGGTCGGGCTTGATGTCGAGCAGCGGCGTCTCATCGAGGCAATCGAGACCGCGCACCAGGATGACGTTGCCCTCGATCTTGACGAACTTCACGATCGAGGTGCCGATCGGGTTCGGCCGCACCGGCGAGCGCAGCGAGAACGTGCCGCGGGTTTTCTGGTTGTTCTTCGGGCTTTGCAGCACCAGGTCGCGGCGCGACTGGTGCAGCCAGTAGATCACTTCGAGATTTTCATAGAAGTCGACGCCCTTGATCGCGGGCACCCAGGGCTCGAAAATCTCCAGCCGGCAGACCGGGCCGTCCTGACGGCCCTGCCGCGGCGTCTCCAGTCGCGATTTCCAGGGCGTGCGGATGCGGCCGACGAACACCAGCCCGGCATCGCGCGCGGGCGGCATGTCGACAGTGATTTCGCCCTCGCGGACTTCGCTTTCTCTGACCATCATCTAATCCAGTGAAATGTTGAGTGCCTTTATCACGCCTGCCCACAATTTGCGATCGGCGTCGATGAACTTGTCGATGTCGGCAAGACTCTTCGGGCGCAGCGGCGCAAAGCCTGATTTGTCGAGCGAGGCGCGGAAGGTGTCGTCGCTCAGGGCGCGATCGAGACTGGCCTTGAGCTTCTGCGCGATCTCATCGGGCAGTTTCGATTGCGCGGCAACACCGTACCAGACGCTGACTGCATATTGGGGATAGCCGGCTTCGGCCATGGTCGGCACGTCAGGCAGATCGGGAATGCGCTGCGCCGAAGAGACCGCCAGCGGCCGCAGCAAGCCGGCCTTGACCGGCGGCAGCGCAGTTCCGAGCGTGTCGAACATCAGCTGGATGTTGCCCGACAGCAGGTCGGTCAGCGCCGGCCCTGCCCCCTTGTAAGCGATGTGGACCATGTCGATGCCGGCCATCTGGCGGAACATCTCGCCGGCCAGATGCGTCGTGCCGCCGGTGCCGGCCGATCCGAAATTGAGCTTGCCCGGGTTCTGCTTGGCGTAAGCCACGAACTCGGCGACGGTCTTGGCGGGTACGGACGGGTGGACTTCCATCAGCACCGGCAGATCGGTGATAATCGCCAACATCCGGAAATCCTTCACCGGATCATATGGCAGCTTCTTGTAGAGCTGCGGGTTGAGCACGACGATCGAGGCCGCAGTGAAGAACAGCGTGTAGCCGTCGGGCTCGGCGCGCGCCGCCACTTCAGCGCCGATCGCGCCCTGCGCGCCGGCCTTGTTCTCGACCACGACAGTCTGCTTGAGATCGCGGGAAAGATAATCGCCGACCATGCGGCCGAGCACGTCGGTCGGACCGCCCGCAGCATACGGCACCACCAGCTTGATCGGCCGCGTCGGATAGTCGGCCGCATGGCCCTGCGTTGCGACGAAAACAAGGCTGCACGCCAAGCCTAAGAATGTTCGCCAGTTCATTTTGTTTTTCCTTGGGTTTCCCAAGGCGAACAGTAACGGATTACGCGCCGGCTGCAATCAACCGAGCCACCATTTCCCGGCCACCAGAACGAACTCGCCCGCGACCACACCGGCAAAGATCGAGCGTCGCGTCAGCATGAACACCGCAAAGCCCGCCGCGACCGCGCCATAGCGCAGCCAGTCCGGCACGCCGGCTAGCGCGCCCGGCGGCTGCACCAGTATCTGGGCGATGACGCCGGCGAGAATTGCGGTCGCCACCGCCCTCACCCACACCAGAATTTCCGAGCCCTCGTCGACGCCGGCGCCGAACCACAGCCCGGCCATCCGCCAGACCTCGTTGGGCAGGAAGCCTGCGAGCACCAGGACCAAGAGCGCGTGAGGACTGCCGAAAAACTCGCTCATGCGCCCCTCTCCCGCCACCAGTGCACGCCGTAGGCGATGCTGCCGGCGGTAACGCCGCTGATCAAAATATCGACGCCGGTATGCAGCTGTGAGACCAGCGGAAACAGCGCGATCCCGAGCACCAGCGCCAGTATGTCCGATATCTCCCGGCAGTTGCGCGCGGTCGAAAGCAGGAACGCCAGTGGCGTCAGCAGCAGGATCGCCGCTGCAAACAGCGGCGGCAAATTGGCGGCAAGGCCATAGCCGAGCGTGGTGGCGACCATGCAAACGGTGAGCAGCCCGCAGCCGAGCCCATGCGTGAATGCAATCCGCCGCTCGCGCGGCACTTTTGGCAGCAGCCGGTAGCACTCAACCCACAGGGTGACGGCGATGAAATGCGTCGCCAGCACGAGGTGACGGCGTTTTGTCTGCGGCGTCCGCATCAGCGGCAGCACCGACACCACCATCGGAAACAACCGGATCGCACTCACCGTCACCGCAATCGCCGCCTGAACCGCCGTCGCCCCGGAGCCCAGCGTCGAGATCAGGATGATCTGCGCCGGGCCCGCCCAGACCAGCAGCGTAGAGCCCAGCACCCAGCCCAGGCTGAACTGGCTGTCATGGGCCAGCGCACCGATGCCGAGATAGGTCGCGAACAGCACCAGCGTCAGCACGGTGGATGCGACGGAACTCATGCCCCATGCGAAGGCGCGGAGCGGGCTTTTCCATTGGGGAGAATCGAGCTGAGGTAGTGCCACGGGACCGGATGAGGATTTGAGTCGTTGCGGGCATAGGGCTGGCCAAAGCGGCCTGCGTCAAGCTGACCTGCGGGCAGATCTGCTATTCCGCTCGTCTCGAAGCATGCAACATTCTGGCGCGCCCGCCTCTAGACTGCGGCGTCAAATCCCGGTGCGGCCACACCGGACAGAAATGATGCTAGAAACATCTTGCCGAGGATGTGTTTGGTTTCGGCTGTACCGGCCTTCAGCCAGCCCGCCCTGATAGCCCGTTGAAAATCGACCGCGGAAGGAACGGAGAGATCGGTCTCTTCCTTGACCCATGAGACCGCAGCGGATGCGCTGAGAAAAACACCCGCGTAATAGAGACGGGTAAACGCGCGGACAACATCGAGGCGTCTGCGAATGGCTTCATCAGGCGCGCGACCAAGCCAGGCACCCAGCAAAACCTCCTCCATCTCAGGGCAACGCGCGACACCGTCGAGTATGATCGCCACATCGACCAGAGGATCATTGCAATATGCGGACTCCCAGTCGATCAACCAAAGACGCCGGCCGTCGAAAAGAATATTGTTCGGTACGGCATCATTGTGGCTGGACACCAGCGTGCTCGAGTTCGCTCGATACGCTTCGCGGAGCAACTCCAGTCGCTCCACATGTTGATCGAGCACGCCGCCGGCAAAAAGCCCGGTACGGCACACATGTGCAAACAGCCGGGCAACGATATCGGGATACTCGACGAAGTAAGGAAAGGCCTGCGTCGCCTGAACGCGCGCGAGCAATTCGCCCAACGCCTGCGCCAGTGCGCGTGGACCGCCAGGATAAGTCTGCAGCGGCACCTGCTCGATGAAATCGGTCACCACAATGCGGGCCGCCTCGTCCACATAAAGGATTTTGGGCGCAATCCCGGCCTCCGCGGCAATGCGCATGGACACATATTGGTGCGGATTGCGAAGCGGGCTTGGCTGTCCTTCGATCCGTAACAAATACAGCCGCTCGCCAACCTCTATCCGATAGACCGATGCCGTCGTCGCGCCACCGGTGAGCGCCATGATCGGGCCGATCCGGGCCCGGCCAAACGCGGCAGCGAGAGCCGAGCGCGCACTATTAGAGTGTGCGACTGCAAGTGAGGCGAAGGGGTCAACATTCATGAGCTTTCTTACTATGCGCTTCGGCGTCTGGTCACCCCGGCACCCCTCTGTTTTTCAGCACGAAGCACGCCCCGCCCGCCTTGCGGATGCGGCTGCAGAGATCATCCGCGGCGGGCCGTGTGTCGGCGCCGATCCGCACCTGGTAGAAGGCGCGCGTGCCGCGACTGCGCATCACCGACGAGAGCAGGCTCGGGTCCTGGTCGCCGATCACGGCGCTGAGCCGCTTCATGGCGCGAGCATACATCGCGAGCGCCTTGTCGCGGGAAAAGCCGGCGGCAAGCTGCACGCCCCACAATTTGGCGGCACTGAGCGTGATGCGCTGTTCGAGGCCGGCGACGAACGGATTGGGCGCCTGCTTCAGCAGCGCCATCAAGTCGCGGCAGCTCGACGTCGGTATGCGCTCCGGCGTCCTGCCGCCTTTCTGCGCCTTCGACCAATCCTCGACGGTGGAGCCCGTGATGGCGAGAACGTAGCTGCGCGTCTCCTGCGGCATCGCCCCGGTGCCGGTGAGCCACTCCTGAACCCGGCGCGGACCGGCATTGTAGGCGGCGGCCGCCAGTCCCAGATTGCCGAACTGGTCGCGCAGCTCGGCCAAAAACTCCGCCGATTTCGGCAGCGCCTGCACCGGATTGAAGGGATCGAGCAGCCCCCGCTCGTTCGCGGTGCCGGGCATGAACTGCGCGATCCCCTGCGCCCGCTGGCCGCGGCGCGTCATTGGCCCGATCGCATCGGAGCGGAAGCGGCTCTCCTGCCAGATCACGCGGGCGAAGAATTCGAGCGGCAGGTTTGAGGCTTTCGCGGCCGACTCGATCATCAGGCACATCGCCTCGCGCGCGTCACTTTCCCGCGCGCCGTCAGCCGGCCTCTCGACCGCGCTCGCGCGTGGTTCGAAGCTCGACCGGGTGGCCTCGCCGGCGTCCTCAGCGAAGGCATTCGCAACGGAAGACAAAAGCGACAGGGCGCACCACAGGGCGCGAAGAAGCCGGCCTCCTGGCAGGGCCGACTGCAATCCGGGCGCGCGTATGGTGGTTAACACGCTGGTTAAACGATCGCGGCTGGCAGGTGGATCCGCGGTTTCACCGCGGCAACACGCCATTTTGCACTGCAATTGTCCCGAAAACCGCGCCATCGGAACCGCCGTTAATTTACGTTAATGCCGCATTTTGCGTCAGCCGGTCTTTTACGGGGAACAAAGCCGGGTAAAAGTCTCCCTCTTTGTTGGGAGACTTTCAATGCGGGACCGGCGCGAGAGCGTGCGCGACAAGGTAATGTATGGCGGCGTCGCCGAGATCGGCGAACGCGGTACGACGCGCGAATGCATCGTCCGCAACATCTCCAACAAAGGCGCCAGCATCGAATTCAGCAATGATTTCCAGTTGCCAAAAGAGCAGCTCTCGCTGCGCATCGCGCGCAAGGGCCGCTCCTTCCTCGCCAAGGTGGTCTGGTGGCACGACAATTTCGTCGGCGTCGTTTTCAGGGCGGAGACGCCCGCCGAGCCCGTCTCCGATATCGCGGAGCGGCTGCGCAGAAGCGAAATCAAGAAGCGGCAGCTGCAGCAACGGATCGACGAACTGCTTAACGAGCGCTAGAGGCCCGTCGATGGGCTACTCGGCCGCGAGCTTCGCTGCCGGTGGCGGTGACCATGCCACGATGCGATTGCGGCCCGCCGCCTTGGCCTGGTACAAGGCGCTGTCGGCCGCATGCAGCAAGGCTTCGAATCCCGGCATGCCCACGCTGGCGGCCGCAAAACCGACACTGGCCGTTACGTTGAAGTGGACCTCGTTCGCCCTCAACGCGCTGGCGGCAACACGCCGGCGAACCCGCTCCGCCACGATTCTCGCCTGATCGAGATCGGTTTCCGGCAGCAGCATGACGAACTCCTCGCCCCCGAGCCGGCCGACGATATCGGGGCTGCGCTTGCCCTCCCGGCAGGCATCGGCGACGGCGACCAGCGCTTCGTCGCCGACCGCATGTCCGTAACGGTCGTTGACCGCCTTGAAGTGATCGACGTCGATCATCAGCACCGATAGTGGCCGGTAGTAGCGCTGAAACCGGCTCCATTCCGCCGTGGCCAGCGTCCAGAAATGCCGCCTGTTGTACAGGCCCGTCATCGAATCGATGGTCGCCAGTTCTTCCATCTGCTGCGCATTGCGAACCAGATCGGTGACGTCGCAATAGGTCAGCATCCGGCCGCCATTCTTGAGAACCGCGCAATGCGCCCGGATGTTGCGGCCATCGGTGGTTCGCAGGTCCCGCAACGGCTCGCTGCCGTCGCGTACGGCGGCAACCCGGCTGGCGTAGAATGCGTCCAGTTGGTCCGCCGTCATTCCGCGATCGTTTGCATGCGGTGAATTCCTGATCAGCGACTCGTAGGACGGACGCCTGGCGGCGTGCTCCTCGGTCACACCCCAGAAGGTTCGCATCTTCTTGTTCAGGAACTGGGCGTTGAGCGTGCTGTCCAGCATGACGACGCCTTCGGAGACGTTGTCGAGCGCACCGCGCAGCACCTCCAGTTGGTCGGCATGGCGGACGATGTCGGTCACGTAGGTATAGCTGATCATCCTGCCGCCGTTCGGCAGGTTCGCGCACTGCATCCGGATCACCTCGCCATTGGTCCGGCGCAGGTCGATCGGCTTGGCGTCGCCTGCCCGCACCAGGCGGACGCGCTCGGCGACATAGGCGTCGATGGTTTTGGCGTCGATCTCGTAGGCCTTGGTGTCGCGGCCGTGATACATCAACGCGACGAATGCCGGATTTCGATCGGCGGCAGCATCCGGCAAGTCCCACATGCGACGGAACGCGCGGTTGATGAATTGCGATTTCATGTCGGCATCGAGCAGCAGCACACCGACATCGATGACATCGAGCGCCGCGCGCAGCGCCAGCAACTGACCCCGCACGATGTGTTCGCCGCCCTTCGCCTCCTCGGCGCTGTTCCGGGCGGCGTCCTCTTTGGCCGCCTCCGCCGTCTCGAACACCAGGCCGACCTGCTTGTCGGATTGCCACGCCCGTTTGCACGGCTGCGGCGGGCCTTCGCCCGGGATCAGCAAATGCAAATGCTCGGGAATGCCGAGCACGTTTTCAACCTCGATGATCGCGCCGACATCGGACATCCGGCGGACGATGCAGTCGATCGACGATTGGCCGTAGTTGGAAATGACCCTGCCGGTCAGAAACGTACGGCCGCGGGATATGGATTTCTGTTCGCTCATGGCGGCGATTCCGGTTGGGCTCCGCCCGAAATATCCAACCGGGTAATCTTAAACTGGCTTAACCGGTATGATCCAACCGGGCTCCCAGGGCCCCGGTTTTGTCCACGTCGCTAACAACACGTTAACGCGCCGACGCGCCCTGCGCTATCAAGCAAAAAGCCGGCGGTCTTGCGACACGCCGGCTCTTCGTTTTGGATTGAGGCTGCTTACGCCTTGACCAGCGGCCCCCGCGAGGCCGGCCCCTTCGAGCCGCCGCCTCCGTTCGGGCCACCCGATTTCGGCTTGCGCTTGCGGGCGCCGGGCAGTTTCTCCGGCTTCGGCGTGACCGGCCCCTCGACGAACTCGAAGCCGATCTTGTCCTTGCCGTCCGCGCTTGCCTCGTCCTTGACCAGCACGACGCGAACATGGCCGCCGCCCTTCAAGTGACCGAACAGTACTTCGTCTGCCAGCGGCTTCTTGATGTGCTCCTGGATCACGCGTGCCATCGGACGCGCGCCCATCTGCTCGTCGTAACCATGTTCGATCAGCCAGGCCTTGGCGGGCTCCGACAATTCGATGGTGACGTCGCGGTCGGCCAGCTGCGCCTCGAGCTGAAGGACGAACTTCTCCACCACCATGCCGATGACGTCGGCATTGAGGTGGGCGAACGAGACGATCGCATCCAGCCGGTTGCGGAATTCCGGTGCGAACTGGCGGTTGATCGCTTCGTGGTCGTCGCCTTCCCGCTTGTTGCGCGTGAAGCCGAAGGCCTGGCGCGCGAGATCGGCAGCGCCCGCGTTCGTGGTCATGATCAGGATCACGTTGCGGAAGTTGACCTGCTTGCCGTTGTGGTCGGTGAGCCGGCCGTGATCCATGATCTGCAGCAGCACGTTATAGAGATCCGGATGCGCCTTCTCGATTTCGTCGAGCAGCACCACGCAATGCGGGTGCTGATCCACGCCATCGGTCAACAGACCGCCCTGGTCGAAGCCGACATAGCCGGGAGGCGCGCCGATCAGGCGCGACACCGTGTGCCGCTCCATATATTCGGACATGTCGAAGCGGATCAGCTCGACGCCGAGCGATGCCGCAAGCTGTTTTGCAACCTCGGTCTTGCCGACGCCGGTCGGACCCGAAAACAAATAGGAGCCGATCGGCTTCTCCGGCTCGCGCAGGCCGGCCCGCGCCAGCTTGATCGACGCCGACAGCGCCTCGATCGCCTTGTCCTGGCCGAACACGACACGCTTCAGGGTCTGCTCGAGATGCCTGAGCACCTCGGCATCGTCCTTCGACACGCTCTTGGGCGGAATCCGCGCCATGGTCGCGATCGTGGTCTCGATCTCCTTGATGCCGATGGTCTTCTTGCGCCGGTTCTCGGCGACCAGCATCTGCGCCGCGCCCGACTCGTCGATCACATCGATTGCCTTGTCCGGCAATTTGCGGTCGTGGATGTAGCGCGACGACAATTGCACCGCCGCCTCGATCGCCTCGTTGGTGTATTTCAGCCGGTGGTAATCCTCGAAATAGGGTTTCAGGCCCTTGAGGATCGCGATGGCATCTTCCACCGTCGGCTCGTTGACGTCGATCTTCTGGAACCGGCGCACCAGCGCACGGTCCTTCTCAAAATGCTGGCGGTATTCCTTGTAGGTGGTCGAACCCATGCAGCGGATCGTGCCGGAGGCCAGCGCCGGCTTGAGCAGGTTGGACGCGTCCATCGCGCCGCCGGAGGTGGCGCCGGCGCCGATCACGGTGTGGATTTCGTCGATGAACAGGATGGCGTTGGGATGCGCCTCCAGCTCCTTCAGCACCTGCTTCAGGCGCTCCTCGAAATCGCCGCGGTAGCGCGTACCAGCGAGCAGCGTGCCCATGTCGAGCGAGAACACGGTGGCTGCCGCCAGCACTTCCGGCACTTCGGAATCGACGATGCGCTTGGCGAGCCCTTCCGCGATCGCGGTCTTGCCGACGCCGGCTTCGCCCACGAACAGCGGATTGTTCTTCTGCCGACGGCACAGCACCTGAATTGCGCGGTTGATCTCGGAATTACGCCCGATCACCGGATCGATCTTGCCGTCGCGCGCCTTCTTGTTGAGGTTGACGCAATAGGTATCGAGCGCCTCGCCCTTTTTCTTGGCGTCCTCGTTGCCCTTGGTCTCGGTCTCCTCGTCGACGCCGCGCACCGGCCGCGCCTCGGAGACGCCCGGCCGCTTGGCGATGCCGTGGCTGATATAGTTGACCGCGTCGTACCGCGTCATGTCCTGCTCCTGCAGGAAATAGGCGGCGTGGCTTTCGCGCTCCGCGAAGATCGCGATCAGCACGTTGGCCCCGGTCACTTCTTCGCGTCCCGAGGACTGCACATGAATCACTGCGCGCTGGATCACGCGCTGGAATCCGGCGGTCGGCTTGGCATCGTCGGCGCCGTCGGTCACCAGATTTTCGAATTCGGTTTCGAGATAGTTGACAAGGCTGGTGCGCAGCTTGTCGAGATCGACGCTGCAGGCACGCATCACCGCCGCCGCATCCGAGTCATCGATCAGCGACAGCAGAAGATGTTCGAGCGTCGCATACTGATGATGCCGCTCGTTTGCAATCGCCAGCGCACGATGCAGGGATTGTTCAAGGCTTTGGGAAAAAGTTGGCATTCGCGTCCTCTATGGCCCCCAGTCATCATGATCGCCATTACCCGGTCAGGCAACAACAACCTTCATCATCCCCTGTCATATAGTTACTTACGATCGTGGCGAAAGACCGGTTCCGCAAGCGTGGTTTTCCTCTAAATTCGCCGCATCCGCGGCTGCGATATGCAACCCTCCCCCGAAAAACTACCGGGAATACGATCGGCTTCCGCCAGCACTCATCGATGCAAGACCCGTTCCTTCTCTCCAGCCGGGTCATGAGCCGCGCGCGGCTATTTCTTTTCCATCACGCATTGCAGGGGATGCTGGTGCTTGCGCGCAAAATCCATCACCTGCGTGACCTTGGTCTCGGCAATCTCGTAGGTGAACACGCCGCACTCGCCGATCCCATGATGATGCACATGGAGCATGATCTTGGTGGCTGCTTCGGCGTCCTTCTGGAAGAACTTTTCCAGCACATGAACGACGAACTCCATCGGCGTGTAGTCGTCGTTCAGAATCAGGACGCGATACAGGTTCGGACGCTTGGTCTTCGGCTTGACCTTGGTGATGACCGACGTCGACGGCCCACTGGTTCCGGTATTGCGGTTCTCGTCATTGCTCATTCGGGGAGCAGAAGCAGATGACTTTGCCGGCACGGACGAACAAGCTTTGAAGGTTGGCTGCAACATGGCTCAGGCGTTCGAATTCCAAAAAGGGGTGACCGGAGAGCGCATCCCGACGCACTCGCAAACGGCTCTGGCGTGAGCCACCGCGAAGCACCCAGCAACGCTTTTTTCCAGATCGCCGCTCCCGGTCCGACCCGTTGGCCGGATCGGCACCTGGAATATGGGTCTGCCGCCGGACCGCCGCAAGCATTGACACTGCCCTGGCGCACCTCGGCAACCGGCCCGATTCCCGGCTCGGCTATCCGGGCCAAGATTAATCGTTTCTGTGCGATTTGACAAAGGACAGCGACCGGTCGTTTAGCCGCTGCTGAGGATCGGCTGTGACCCGTTTTTAGCGGAACCGGCTTTCGCGTGTTTTAGCCGCCCGACCTGTCTCTTCGATCCCCTTACGTCGACCACCATCGCGACGCACATGCGCACTGCAATAGTGCGCCAGCGGTACGGACAATGTTCTACCTTGTTACCGAGCCCAACCAGACCTCGTCGGCTTTCAATTCGATCGGGCCGCGCCGGCCAGGCTGTGCGTCGCGAAATAACAGTCCAGCCGCGCCAGGAATTCGAGCGCCAAGAGAAACGGCAACAAGATGCCGAGAAAAAACCTCAAGAAAAAGCCCGGCCGCAACGGCCGGGCTTTTTTTATTGTCGAAGTATCAGATCGCGAACAAATTAGTGCGCGGCCGGGGTGAACTTCGCGACCAGGCCTTCGTAGGGCTTGAAGGTCTGCTTGGCGAGATCGGTGTAGAGGCTCGCGATCTTTTGGGTTTCGGCGACGAAAGTCTCGTAGGAGGAGCGCGCGAATTCGGTCTGCGCTTCGATCGCCTTGTCCAGCGACTTCACGCCGGAGAGCTTTTCAACGTACGATTTGGTGTCTTCGAACGACTTCTTGGCGTAATCGCCATAGGCGGTGGCGATCGCCTGAACGCCGCTCTGCAGGTTGCTCGCGGAAGCAGCAACCGATTCGAGATGCTCTTTGCCGTAGTTCTGAATGTCTTCAACCTTGACCATCATGGAGTCCTTTCCCAGACTGCAGGTGTAAACTGATTGCCGGGAGGTCCCGGCCCCCTGACCACCGTCCTTATATGTGCACCGCACAATAAAGTCAACAAATATTGTGCGACGCACAAATGTGGCGGATTAGCGCTAAAATCCGGGGTCTTACGCAACGGTTAATTAATCTTTTGGAAACCCGCTCGGCCTAACCTGATTCTTGGACTTGTTCGCCTTCCGACAGACAGCTTGAAAGCTGTTTGCGAACAGTATCTTAGCTAGAGCAGCGACCTGATCGGCCAACCCGGCCGCGCGTAAGGGCCGGATCGGTACTTCGAACAGGGGAGCATCAGCGGTTGTTGGGCACAATTTTGCCTCACGAGCCGGTGATCAAGACAGAAATTGGGACGGGGAAGTAAATGCTTCGTACAACCTTGGCTTCCTCACGCGCTTTGCGCGTGTGCGCCCTCGGGCTCATTACCTTCACGACCACGATACTGATCAGTAGCGAGAGCGCCGAAGCGCGCCGCTACAAGCATCGTCGACACCAGCACCACGTCGTGCGCGAAAGCTACAGCCCGCAGTTCTCCTCGATCATCGTCGACGGCAACTCCGGCGCGGTGCTCTCCTCCAATAATCCCGACGGTATCCGCCGCCCGGCATCGCTGACCAAGATCATGACGCTTTATCTGCTGTTCGAGCGCCTCGACTCCGGCAAGATGAAGCTGGACACCGAGATGGAGGTCTCCGAGCACGCCTCCGAACAGGCGCCGACCAAACTCGGCCTGAAGCCCGGCCAGACGCTTAAGGTCGAGGATGCCATCAAGGGCCTGGTGACGCGTTCCGCCAACGACGCCGCCGTCGTGATCGCCGAAGCCATTGCCGGCGATGAAGACGAATTCGCCAAGCTGATGACGCGCAAGGCGCGCTCGCTCGGCATGAGCAAGACCACCTACCGCAACGCGTCGGGCCTGCCCAATGACGAGCAACTGACCACGGCGCGCGATCAGGCGACCCTCGGCCGCGCGATCCAGGATCGCTATCCGCGCTATTACCGTTATTTCGCGACCACCGTGTTCAACTATCACGGCCAGTCGATCCGCAACCACAATCGCCTGCTCGGCAATGTGGAAGGTATCGACGGCATCAAGACCGGCTACACCCGCGCCTCCGGCTTCAACCTTGTCAGCTCGATGCGTCGCGGCAACCGCCACCTCGTCGGCGTGGTGCTGGGCGGCCGCAGCGGCGGTTCGCGTGACGCGACCATGCGCAATCTGCTGGCTGAAAACCTCGAAAAGGGCGCGACCAAGCGTACCGTGGCCGCGATCAGCGAGCGCAATCCCGCGGACGGCGCCGTCGATGTGGCCGAAGCCGAGACCGCTGCGCGTCCGGCCGAAACGGGCCAGTCCGGCAGCGCTCTCGCCGCCGCCGAACCGGGCCTCGCCGCCTTGCCCACAACCCGTTCGATCGCGCCGGTAAAGCCGTCGCTGATGGCGGCCGCCGCCGCTGCCCTGCCGCCGGCCAAGATCGAGCAGAACAAATTCGAGCAGCAAGCCAAGCCCGAGCCCGCGCCATTGACCAGCGGCGTCATCCAGAGCCAGTCGATATCGGCGATCCCGGGCTCGGCTGAACCGATGAAGCCGGTCAAGGTCAAGACGGTTCAGGTCAAGGCCGGCCCGATGAAACTGGCGTCTGCCGGCCCCTCGCAGCCGGTGGCGACACCGCCGATCACCAACGCGATCCAAGCCCGCTCTGAAGTCGCCGAGACCTCCAGCGCCGTCGTTGCAAACGTCGCCGAGGCCAAGGCCGAAGCCGCCAAGGAAGCCCTCAGGGCGGCCATGCCGCAGCAGCCGGCCGGCCACGGCACCGGAAACGGCGTGCTCGGCGTGCTACCCGCGTCCAGTCTGGCACCGGCGCACGCCTCGCACGCGCAGGCGCTGGCCTATGCCGATCCGGCGCCGCGCGCCCAGCCGCTGGCCGCGCAACAGAACGACGCCGTCAAGCCGGTCGCACCGGCGGTGGTTCGCACCGGCTGGATCGTCCAGGTCGGCGCACTCGAAAGCGAAAGCGAAGCCAAGCAGCGGATCGATCTCGCCCGCACCAAAGCGAGCGCGCTGCTCAGCAAGGCCGATCCCTTCACCGAAACGATCGTGTCCAAGGACAACCGCACGCTCTACCGCGCCCGCTTCGCCGGCCTCGATCGCGATTCTGCCGAAGCTGTCTGCAAAACGCTCAAGCGCGCCGACATTTCCTGCATGACCGTTCGCAACTGATCCGGAACTTTCCTTTGAAGTTCGCAAAGCCGGCGCCGCAAGCGCCGGCTTTGTTGTTTTCCAAACACAGTCGGCGCGGCGCGCGCGCGATCACGCCCAATCGGCCCAGCGAAAACTTCTCGTCAAGCATTTGCGGTTAGGTTTCCCTGCAAGGGAAGATCGACCACGCCGGACAACGGCGGGCGATGTGGGGCGTCAGTCAGAGACACGGAAGCAACTCTCGGTTTGTAGCGTCGGTGGCGTGAGCCGGAGTTAGCTAAAGATGCGTGCGAAGAAGAATATCCTTGGCCTCGTTTACGCGGGCAGCGAGGTACGTCGAGCCCCCCTGATCGGGATGCAGTTTCTTCATAAGGGCGCGGTGCGCCCGGCTGATGTCGTCACGCCCCGCCCCCGGCTGCAGGCCAAGGATCTGATAGGCCTCCTCATCCGTCATTTTTCCACTCGCCGCCGGGCGACGCTGCCCCCCTGCCGTGTCGCCTTGCGCGTTCTGACGCCAGGCGGGAAACCGGCGGTCAAGATAGCTTTCAAGTAAGGCGACGCTCTCGGCGTCGAAGACCGATATCATCGCGATCAACTGCGGCAGGTCGAATTCGTCGAGCGAGCGCCCGGCATTCGGTCCGTCCACGATCTGGCCCGACAATGCGCCGCTGTCGTGGTCGAGACTCATATCGAGAAACTGCGAGCGAACGCGCGAGGCCTGCCCCGAAGAACGTTGCGCACCGCCGCCGAATATTCCCCCGATACTGCTGAAGCCGCCCGGCCCAAACGGTGACCAGCCGAGCAGCCCGGCGCCGAAGATGCCGAGCGGAATAGCCACCGCAAGTTCGCCGCGCAGGCCGGTGAAGGCCGCAACCGCCAGCGCCACGATGCCACCCCCGATCTTGATCCCGCGCGCGAGCACGACGGGGTTGGCCGCACGAAACATCTGCAGCAGCATATAAAGAACGACAACGGCGACGACGCCGGCAATCAGGGTTGGCATGGTTCTAATATAGCTGCATCGGCGCCGAAAAGCATGGCGCCAGGCCCGGTGGCAACCAAAGTCGTAATCACTTCATCTGGCCGATCAGCGCGGCCGCGCCGCCGGCGGTTTTCGACAGCGCCAGCAGCGCTTCGCGCCCGCCGGCGGCATAGGCTGCGGCGGCGCGCAGCAGCTCGCGCAGCTGCGCCGCCGCGCCAGGATCGAATCTGCACCATGCGCCGCCGGTGAGCCGCGCAATCTCGCCGAAGGCCTGTTCGGCTGCGGCGTCGTGGCCTTCCTGAAACATGAATACCGGCACCTTGAGCAGGCCGAGCTCGCCGGCCCTGGCGCAGAGATCGTCGACCGCCTCCTCCATGGCGTCGCCGACGAACACCACGGCGCGCACGCCGGACGCCACCGCCTCGCGGCGCGCTTCCGACAGCACCTTGCCGATCTGGGTGTTGCCGCCCTGGCAATCGATCTTGCCCATCAACCTTGCCAGTTGCGCGGAATCGGAGATCCAGCCCGTGGCGCGGCACTCGTTGAAGCCACGGTAATAGACCAGCCTTATATCGAGGCTGCCGAGCGAGGCCGCCTCGCGAAACATGTCGGCCTGCAGCGCGCAGGCCATGTCCCAGGTCGGCTGCCGGCTCATGGTGGCGTCGAGCGCAAACACCAGCCTGCCCCTGGCGCCCGGCCGATGCGGCGACATTGCGCGCGCTTTTGCCACGAAGGCGGCGATGTCGTCCGCCGCTGACGGCTTGGTCTGCGGCAACGGGCCACCCTCGCGCGCCTCGGCCTTTGCCGAGGCAACATCGCCCGCCGATTTTGGTTTGATGGGTTCGCCGGCCATGAGCGCTCGCAGTTAAGCAGCAAGCTCTATGTGGGACGGCGTTTGGCGCCGGTCAATGCGCCGGACAGTGACGCACGCCGCACGGCCGCCTAGTTCGTGATGGGCTTGTTCTTCGGCGTCGGATTGCTGGCCAACGGGACGGACAGCGGCACCGGTCCGGGGCTCTCGGTCAGAAGGTCTGGCACCCTGGTTGGCACCGGCTTCAACGCGCCGCTCCTGTCCGACTCGTCGAGGAACTTGTCGAGCATCGACTGGATCGAGGTTTTGGCGGCGTCAGGCCCGGTGTCCCGCATGTCGTTGTGCTGGAAGCCAGTGTTCACGACGGTGATCCCGGCCTGCTCGCACTGCTCGTCGTCAGGCACCACGCCGGGGTCAGGTTTGAAATGCGTGTCCTTGGAACGGAACGACAGGATCTTGAACTTGCCGTCGGTCAGGAACGGCACGCGCAGATTGTCCAGCGTCACGACTTTCTTAATCTCGTCGGGATACTGCTTGGCGAAATACATCGAGATGTCGCCGCCCATCGAATGGCCGACCATCGTCACCTTTTCATAGTCGGCGTTGGGCTGGATCTTTTTCATTTCCTGGATGGCGAAATGGATGTTGGCCACGCCGCGCTGAATCTGCGGCAGTCGGCCGACATAGGGCTCGCCGACCTTGGTCACCATCGGCGGATCGGTCGGCAAATCATGCTGCGGACTGATCGCAAGGTAACCACGCCACGCGAAGACATTGGACAGGAACGAGTACTCGGTGTTCTTGACGGTGTTGCCGTGATTGAGGATCGCGACCGGGAGTTTGATCAACCCAACATCGGCCTGTGTTTCCTTGTCGCGGCGAACGGCGATATGGACGGCGACAAGACGATTGCCGCGATCGGGATCGTGGAACGCGATCGTCTCATGCCGGATCGCCCACTTGCTCGCGGTGAAATACGCGACAGCGAGCAGCACGGAGAGTGAAAGCAGAACGAGAATTCCACGTTTCATATTCGTCCTCGGGCCCCGCTAAGGGCCATCCCTGTTCTTGAGACTCTTTCGGTCTCTTGTTGATGATATATGTCACGATGGCGTGACATAAAGGCCAAATGTTGTGTGTTGACCGCCTTATCGTTGTGCGATGCACCTATCCATTGTGCAGCCGCTCAATCCCCACAATTTGACCCCGTTTTCCCTTACGACGCCTCCTATCAAGCTTCGGTTCGATGGTTAGGTAAAATTCTAGGGAAAACCGCGTGCTGCAAGCTTGGTTCCAGGGAACCCGTCAGCCTGCAGGTGCGGCAATACCGAAATTCCCAAAAGCTTAGACGGTCGTGTAGATGACGAGCTTCAACGCCGGGTCGTCATTGGCCTGGAAGGTTGCATACTCCAGTTTGATGCGGCCCTTTTTGGGATGGATCAAGGATTTTCGTCCTGCCGCGACACCGCTGACGTCATGGGCTTCCCACCAGCCTGCAAATTCGGGACAGCCTTCCCGCAGCCGCCCCAGCAGGTCGCGGAAGGCCGGGTCGCCGGCCCACAGGTCATGTGTCGAACGGAACTGGGCGACGATGCGGCGGGCCTCATCCGCCCATGATGCGCCGAACAACCGCCGCGTCGCGGGGTTGGTCAGCACCGACAGCAGGCTGTTGCGATCGGCCTCCGCGAGCTTGCTGAACGCAAAGATTTCCTCCGCAGCCGCGTTCCAGGCAAGAATGTCCCAGCGCCGTCCGGTGACATAGGCCGGCAGGTTGAGCTGTTCGATCGTGCGCCGGATCGCGGGCGGAACGATCTCGCGGACGAAGGGGCGTCGGTCGGCATTTTGCGTCAGCTCCGTCAGATGCCGATGTTCGGCTTTGGTCAGCCGCAACGCGCGCGCCAATGCGTCGATCGTCGCCGCCGACGGACTGACGGATCGTCCCTGCTCGAGGCGGACGTACCAGTCGACGCCGATGCCGGCGAGTTCGGCGACTTCCTCCCGGCGCAGGCCGGGCGTACGCCGGCGCCGGCCCACCGGCAGGCCGACCACCTTCGGCGTCAGCTTCTGCCGCCGCGACCGCAGAAAGTCGCCGAGTTCGCTTTGCCTGGAATTCGTGCCTGATACCGCCATGCGTGCCGTGCCTTTGAGAGGGTTTCAGAGTCCTAGGATAATACCAGGTCTTGTTGGGACCTTGAAGGCTCGTGAGAATGCGGCTTCATCGAAAATGAGGAGGCCCCATGAAGGCTGCTGTTTTGAATGCTTTCGGATCGCCGTTGGCGATCGAGACCATCCCCGAACCAAGGCTTGGTACTGGCGAGGTCATCGTCGACGTCGCGGCGAGCCGCGTGCTGGCCTACGCCAACGAGGTGCTCAGCGGGGAACGAAAATACCTTTTGGAACTGCCTATCGTGCCCGGCCCCGGCGCGATCGGTCGCATCCGTGCCACCGGCCCCGACGCGACCCGGCTTCGTCCCGGCGATTGGGTCTATTGCGATCCGACCGTGCGCTCGCGCGACAATGCGCTCTCACCCGACATCGCGCTGCAGGGCCTCACCGGCGGCAGCGAGGGAGGCCTGCGCCTGCAACGCTATTTCCATGACGGCGCCTGGGCCGAACAAATGCGGCTGCCGACGGAAAACGCCGTCCCGATCGGCGACATCGCCGAGCAGGACGCCGGCCGCTGGTGCGCGCTCGGCACGCTGCTCGTGCCCTATGGCGGGTTCCTCGCCGCGAACCTGCAAGCCGGAGAAATCGCGCTGGTCAATGGCGCCACCGGCAGTTTCGGCAGCGCCGCCGTCGCCGTCGCGTTGGGAATGGGTGCGCAGTGTGTCGTCGCGACCGGACGCAACGAGCAGGCGCTGACCGCGCTGACGCGGCGGTTCGGCGCCCGAGTCCGGACCGTGCCGATGCGCGGCCACGAGGCTGACGATCGCGCCCGCATCCTGCAGGCGGCGCCCGGCCCGATCGACTGCGTGCTCGATATCCTGCCGCCCGAGGCCAATGCCTTGCAGGTGCGGACCGCCATCCTGGCGGTGCGGCCGTACGGACGGGTGGTGCTGATGGGCGGCGTCGGCATGCAAGGCGGCGCCGGCCTTGAGCTGCCCTACCCCTGGATGATGCGGAACTGCATCACGCTCCGCGGACAATGGATGTACCCGCCGCATGCGGCCACCCTGATGGCCGGCCTGATCCGCTCCGGCTTGGTCGACCTCGATCATTTCGAGGTCACCCCGTTCGGGCTCGACCGCGCCAACGAAGCGGTGGCGCATGCCGCTGCCAATGCCGGTCCTTTCAAAATGACGGTGATAGAGCCGCGATAGGCCAACGCCCAGGCACTGATAAGTCTCAGGCGCTGATGATGTCGCCGATGATGTCGTGGACCTCAAGCGGCTTGTCGACCTGGGTGAACCATTCGGCGCGGTTGGCGGCGCGGCGGCGGCCGCGCTCGTCGAGCGGCAGCTTGAGCTGGCGCAACAGGCTGGTCACTTCCTCGCGGGCCGTGACATGGCCCATGCTCGGCCGGGTTCCCAGCGTCGCCTCGTCGATGTCGTCCAGCGCCGTCAGCCCGCGCGGGAAGAATTCGCGGTAGACCACCCGTTCGGCAAATCCGTCGATCGAGCGGAAGCCGAGCCGCAGCGAAAGGTCCTTCAGGCTGTCGGCGACCAGCTGCTTGTTGCGCGAGCCGATCATCGACAGGCGGTTGCGCACCACGATCCAGTCAGTGGTGGCGCCGTCGATCTGGCGGCGCTTGCGCCTGACGTCGCGCACCATCTCCGCATAATGGCTCTCGCCGGTCACCGAATAGGTCGCGGGATCGACGGTGCCGAGCACGTCGAAATCGAGGAAGCTGTCGTTGATCGGGGTCACCAGCGTGTCGGCCATCGAATGCGCCAGACGCATCAGATAGGAGTCGGAACCCGGCGTATCGATGACGATGAAATCGAAGGCGCGCTCGATCGCGCTGACCGCCTCCATGAACTGCTGGAACTCGGCATTTTCATTGTCGGCGATCTGCATCGTCTCGCCGAGCTTGACGCAGTAGTGCACGGGGATTTCGAGGTCGAGGCCGGTGCGACGCGCCCACGCGCTCCGGTTGGCGATGTAGCGGGTGAAGCTCTGCTGGCGGCAGTCGAGATCGATGGTGGCGACGCGTTGTCCGGCCTTCAGCAGGGCGACAGCGATGTGCAGCGCGGAGGTCGATTTTCCCGATCCGCCCTTCTCGTTGCCCAGCACGACGACATGCGCCGAACCGAATTGTCCCTGACTCGCCTGAACCAACATGACTCGACCCCCGCACAATATCTTCAACCACGCGCGGCTGCGGTCAAGTGAAATGCGCGACGACGCATTCAAATCGCACGACGTGTGTCTTAATCATGAATCGCGACGGTTGCGGTGATGCTTCCGGACTCGCGTTAGCTGCCGCAGACGTGTCATTCCCAAGCAAACTTGGCGGCGATGCTCTGGCCTTATAAGGTCGGCGCGCCCGCCGAAAGACTTGGGGCCGACGGCCCCTCACCCCGTCAGAAACTGCAATAGATCGAGGCCCGATGTCGCGAAGTCCCATCGTCGTCCGTACCGTTCCAGCCTTGCGCCGCGCCGTCGAGGCCTTGCGCGCCCGAAAGGCCGCCGTCGCACTGGTGCCGACCATGGGAGCACTCCATGACGGACATGTGTCGCTGGTGCGGCTCGCCAGGCGCCGCGCCCAAAAAGTGGTCGTCTCGATCTTCGTCAACCCGACGCAGTTCGCACCGACAGAAGATTTCGGCTCATACCCGCGCACCTGGAAGGACGATGTTGCCAAACTCGCCGCCGAGAAGGTCGAGCTGATCTGGAATCCGGACGTCAAGGCGATGTACCCGGAAGGCTTCGCCACCCGGATCGTGCCGGAAGGTCCGGCCACCGCCGACCTCGAGGATCGTTTCCGGCCGCATTTCTTCGGAGGCGTCGCCACCGTGGTCGGCAAGCTGTTCACGCAAGTCCGGCCGGACGTGGCGATCTTCGGCGAGAAGGATTTTCAGCAATTGCGGGTGGTGACGCAGATGGCCGCCGATCTCGATCTCGGCGTTCGGGTGATCGGCTCGCGCACCGTGCGGGAACGCGACGGGCTGGCGATGTCCTCGCGCAACGTCTACCTCTCGCCGGAGGAACGGCAGACCGCGCCGACGCTCTACCGCGCCATGAAGGAAAGCGCCAAGCGGCTGAAAGCCGGCGAGGATTTGGCGGCCGCGATGCAAGCCGGCCGTGAACTGATCAGCGCCGCCGGCTTCGCGCTGGACTATTTCGAGGCCCGGCACGCCGAGACGCTGGCGCCGGTCACCTCGATGAAGGACGGGCCGGTGCGGATCCTCGTCGCCGCAAAACTCGGCACGACGCGCCTGATTGATAACATCGGGGTCTAGAAAGCGTTTTCAAGCGAAGTGGTGGCCGGTTCGCGTCAAGAAAACGCGTCCATCAAGAATCTGGAGCTCCGCTTCGATTTTATCGAAACGGAGCGCCAGCCGCCGGATCGTCCTGCCTTGCGCCAGCCAAATACTCGGTCGAATATCGTCCGGGGATTTCCAGCTAGGGTCGCCAAGTAGCCATGTCTCTACGCGCTGCCATTTTCGGAGCACTGATCGGCCTCATCTCGGCCGGTTGCGCGCAAGCCCAGGATCCGCACCGGCCGGCGGTCGGCGGCATCGGTTCGCCGATCAATGCCATGATCTTTTATGTCGCGCACGGTGCGGACGGCGCCTGCGGGAAAGGCTGTTCCGAGTGGATCGCCGCCGAAGGCACCGTTCAGTGGGACACCCACAAGCGGCTGATCGCCGTCCTCGACCGCCAGGTTGGACGCAAGCTTCCCGTGATCATCCATGCCTGGGGCGATTCCAATCTCAACGTCGCGGCCAGCCTCGGGCGTATCCTGCGCGACCACGGCATCGACACATCAGCGGGGACGACCGACGTCGAGGCCTGCCATGGAAAAGACGAGACGGAATGTTTCGCGCTCAAGCGTCCGGGCGGGCCCCTCGATGCCAAGGTGACCCTGACGGACACCCGCTGCGATCTCGCCTGCGTGTTGACACTGGCCGGCGGCGTGCACCGAACCCTCCCCGCCGGCACCAGGATGGTCCTGAGCGGCATGTCGATCCGCAACCGGCTGGCGCCCAATGTCTCGGAGGAACGGCGTCAGGGCCTGACCGCCGTGTTCGGCGATCAGTTCCGCCGCTACCTCAATGACATGGGTGTCGACCCTGAACTGCTCGATATCGTCGACCGGAATCCGGAAACCAGGCGCCCGATCGAAATGCCGCCATCCGAATGGCTTCGTTTGCACATCGTCACGTCAGCCGCGATGTAGCTCGGGTGAGAGCGGGCGCGTTTTCGAGCAGGCCGCGGGCCTGAACGACAGTTAGAGCAGCCCCAGATCGCGTAATTCGCGCCGCATCGGTTCCGGCATCGCGGCCACGCTGGCGGCTGAGGACTTGGTGAGATCGGCCGGCGCGGCGTCCTCGGCGAGGTAGCGCCAGCCCTGGAACGGGCGCATCGGCCGCGGCGAGACCGCAAACACCTTGGGCTGCATCACCAGGCGGCAGCGCCCGATGCCATCCTTGTCGCGGAACGGCTCGATTGCGATGATCTTTTCGCGTGCGGCGATTTCGCCCTTGATCACCCAATAAAGCGAGCCGCCGGCCAGCAGCTCGCCATCGCGCTTCGGCGTCATCCGTGTGATGTGGACATGACGAAGCGGCAGGCCCTTTTTCTTGGCGGTTGCCATGCGTTCGGCAACCCAGCCCTTGAGTTCCTTGACTGACTCGCAGCCGACGGCAAGCTTGATGAGATGAAGCGGCATGATCCCGCCGATGTAGCGGCCCGTGCGCGCTTTGAAAAGATCACTCGTTGTTATCAGCTGTGGGCGCCGCACCCGATGGCGCGAGTTGGACCGGCGCCGCGGAGGACGGCGGCTTTGGCGCCGGCGGCGGCTTCTTGGCGGCGGCCTGCGCCCGCGTCGGGGCCGGCGGTGTCGCCGCGGCCGGACGCGGCACGGCAGGCGATGCCGGCACAGCCGCAGCCGACGGCTTCGGCGCGGCGGCGAGCGGCGGCTCGGGCGTCATGATGTTGACCGCCGGGGTGGAGGCCGAGGTCGGGAATTCGGCGTTGGTGGGCTTGCCCGTGGGGAGCGACGGCGGCAGCGCCGCGATCATGCCGGTTGCAGCCTGCGGCGTGTTCCAGGACGCCGCGTAGCGCATGACCAGGCCCTCATAGACGCGGTCTTCCATGTTGGCCGCAATCTGGCGCGGCTCGGTCAGCGAGCGGAACGCGCGGCAGGCCGACGGCGTGCAACGGTCCCGCACAGTCAGCACATAGGCCATCAACCCGTAACGGTCGCGCTCGACGGCGCGGCGCAGTGCCTGCAAGTCGGAGCCGGCCCCCTTGTTCGCGGTGGCGACATCCCCGAGCGAGGTCAGCAGCGTGATCTGCGAGGCGGCGTAGGCCACGGCCGCAGCCACCGACTCGGCCGAACCGAACAGCGCCTTCTCGCACGCGGCGAGGACGACATCGCCGGCCAGTTCGTCAATGCAGGAAAGCTGCGCCAACGGCGCGGTAGCCGTCTGAACCGGACGCGCCTCGCTCGACTGAGCCACGTTGGCCACGTTGGCCGTGCCGAAGCCGCGGAAGGCCGCGGCGCCGGCGACCCCGATCGCGAGCAGCGTGATCAGCGCAAGCACGCCGTTGGCCACGGATCTCTCCGAGCGCAGCAGCGTGATCAGAACGATGATCCCGACAAATCCACCCGTCGCCAGCGTCAGGTACAATGGAATGTTCGGCGAGCTCCAGATGTGATCCAGCGAAGCAGCCCAGTCCCAGTTCATGCGCGGTATCCCTTACGCAGCATCAAGCGCGATCGAACGACGAATGCGGCTTTGTCGCATTCGCTTTTCGGCAGAATGGTTCTGCGAACGGGGCCTTTTGACGGCGATCGAAATGGAACCCCGTCAGCCGGCCGCTTGCACACAACTGTTTCAGGAAATCGCGAGCTGGCTTTCCTTGGCGACCCGTTCGAAAGCTTCGGTCGAGCTTTTGATGCGATACTGACAATCGTCGCCATCTGTCGGAAGCAGCCGGATCACCTCATAGGTGCCGCTGGCGGCAGGACGGGCAACGTTACTGGCAGTAAAATAGACAGTCTCTCCAACGGAGTACTTATGCTTCAACGCCCTCTCCATTACGCAAGAACGCCGGCCGCGCTCACGGTCCCGCTAGCTTTCGACCGACTTGAGAACCCTGTGGCAACCTAGCACAGCCGACCGCCCAAAAGCCAGCAACATCGAGGCATGGCAAATACGCAAATTCCGCATGTTTTTCAGAGCGATAAGCGGTGATTTCGACGGTTCCCGTGAATCCGGTTACCGGGTATGGAGGTCCGGTATTCCCAAAATCGGACAGCCGCTTATAATTTATCCAAAGCTGCGAGGCGCCTTGGCGCCCCGCCCCGGCTGCCGGCCCCGCATCCCAAATCAGACCGTCTCGAAGCGTTCGATCACAATCGTTTCGGCGAGACCCGCGCGGGTCCATTCCTGGAATGCCGGCAACGATATCATCGCATCGAAATAATGCCGTGCCTCACCGCCCACCTCGATCGCATAGGTGCGGAAGCGATGCACCACCGGCGCAAACATCGCATCCGCGCCGCCGAACGCGCCGAACAGGAACGGTCCGTCCTTGCCGTAACGGCGATAGCAATCGGCCCAGATATCCTGAATGCGCGTCACATTCGCGCGTGCGTCATCCGACAGATCGATCGCACCGACCGGGCGATGCAGGTTCATGCCGCATTCATTACGCAGCGGCATGAAGCCCGAATGCATTTCCGCCGAAATCGACCGCGCATGCGCCCGGCGCGCGCGGTCCTCCGGCCACAGCTTTGCTTGCGGAAATTTCTCGGCGAGATACTCGATGATCGAAAGCGAATCCCACACCGTGACGTCGCCATCGATCAGCGCCGGCACCTTGCCCGCACGGGAAAAGCTGAGGATCCGGTCCTTGTCCGCCTTGTCATTGGTGTAGAGCGGGATGAACACTTCCTCGAACGGAATGTCATTGGCGCGCAGCGCCAGCCATGGCCGCATCGACCATGACGAATAGTTCTTGTTGCCGATGACCAGTTTCAACATTTGCGGGGAAATCCTGTTGCGATCCTGATCTTGCCATAGTGCACCGCGCGCGTTCAACCTGTACATCACGAAGCCGAGCCATCACCGGGGATCTCGCCGCATGCGCGCCTATTGGGTCGATATTGCCGCCGTCGCCTTCTTCGTCGTGGAATGGCTGGCCTACGGCTTCACGCTCGAGCACACCGCTTATGGCCGCGACAGCCTGTCGGCGCGCATGAACCGCTATCGCGAGGTCTGGGTGCGCAACATGCTCGACCGCGAGGCGCGCATGGTCGACATGCAGATCATGGCCTCGCTGCAGAACGGCACCGCCTTCTTCGCCTCCACCAGCCTGATCGCGATCGGCGGCGGGCTGGCGCTGCTGCGGGCGACCAACGATGCGCTAGCCGTGCTGCGCGAACTGCCGGTCGATCTCACCCCCTCGCCCGCATTATGGGAAATCAAATGCGTCGGTCTGATCCTGATCTTCATCTACGCCTTCTTCAAATTCGCCTGGTCGTACCGCCTGTTCAACTACGTCGCGATCCTGCTCGGCGCGATGCCGCCGTCATCCCAGCGCGACACCGCGGAAGCCGAAGCCCATGTGATGCGCACGACGCGATTGTTTGAAGCCGCGGGGCGGCATTTCAACCGCGGCCAGCGCGCGTTCTTCTTCGCGCTCGGCTATCTCGGCTGGTTCGTCAGTCCCTGGGTCTTGCTGGCGACCACCGCGCTGGTCGTGATCGTGACCTGGCGGCGGCAGTTCGTCTCTAACGCGTGGCAAGCGATGGGGCACTAGCGGAAAGCATACCGAAGAGCTGCGCCGCGGCCAACGCGCCGAGCTTACTTCCGCTTTGGCAGCATAGTGGATATTGCCGCAATTGCTGCTCGCTCGACCTGGTTGCGATAGACCCAACCGGCATCCCACGGCTGCTTAACCGTTAAACGTCCTGCCGCATCCAGCGCCGCCAGGAAACTTGATCTGCGTCAAGCGGCGGTTCTCACAACGGAGCCACGCTTGAAATTACGCGCCTCCCTTTTTGCCAAGTGCGGCTTCTCAACGGGAGTTCCACCATGAAAATCCGTCAGGGTGTGTTTGCGGGCGTCAGTCTTCTGGCCCTCGGTTGCGTCTCGGTGTTGGCTCAGCAAGTTACGGGAGTCCCAGGTTCGCCCGGTGCGACTACCACGATCGACGGAAAACAACTTCCGCCGCCCCCTCCGGCATTCGGCGGGGTGATCAAGGAGAAGGCTTCGGAGTCGACGGCGTGGTGGGCGCCACGCGTCGTGCCGCCGAAGGCGGCGCCCAACGTGTTGCTCATCATGACGGACGACCAGGGTTTCGGAGCGCCGAGCACCTTCGGCGGCGTCGTCCCCACGCCTGCCATGGATCGAATCGCAGCGCAGGGCCTGCGTTACACCAATTTTCATTCCACCTCGCTCTGCTCACCGACGCGGGCGGCGCTCATCACCGGCCGCAATCATCATTCGGTGGGATTCGGAGTGGTGGGCGAAATATCGACGGGGTTCCCGGGCTACGATTCCATCATCCCGATCGAGAAGGGGACCATCGGTACCATCCTGAAGACGAACGGGTATGCCACCTCGTGGTTCGGAAAGGACCACAACACACCGTCGTTCCAGTCGAGCCAGGCAGGGCCCTTCAATCAATGGCCCAACGGCATGGGCTTCGAGTATTTTTACGGCTTCGTCGGCGGCGACGCCAGCCAGTGGCAGCCGAACCTGTTTCGCAACACAACAGCCATTTATCCGTTCCAGGACAATCCCAGTTGGAACCTGGAGACGGCCATGGCCGACGAGGCCATCCAGCACATCAAGCAACTGAAGGAAATTGCGCCTCAGAAGCCGTTCTTTGTCTACTACGTGCCAGGCGCAACCCATGCGCCGCATCATCCGACACCGGAGTGGATAAAGAAGATCAGCGATATGCACCTGTTCGATGATGGATGGAACAAGGTGCGCGAGAAGATCTTCGCCAACCAGAAACGCCTGGGCATCATGCCCGAAAACGCCAAGCTGACGCCGTGGCCGAAAGAATTACCGGAATGGGACTCGCTCGGTTTGCTGGAGAAGAAGCTCTTTATCAAGCAAGCCGATGTCTATGGAGCTTACCTTGCTTACGCCGACAACGAGATCGGTCGGGTCATCCAGGCGGTCGAAGATCTCGGAGAGCTCAACAACACCCTGATCATCTATATCGGCGGTGATAACGGCGCTAGCGCCGAAGGCATGATCAACGGCACGCCCAACGAATTCACCACCTTCAATGGCATCCCTGTGCCGGTGAAGGCTCAGTACCTCTGGTACCCGTTCTGGGGCTCGGACGCGACCTTCCCGCATTTTGCCGCACCGTGGGCGTGGGCGATGGACACCCCGTTCAAGTGGGTGAAGCAGGTGCCGTCGCATTTCGGCGGGACCGCCCAAGGCGTGGTCATGTGCTGGCCTGGCCATATCAACGACGTCGGAGGTATTCGCCGCCAGTTCCATCACGTCATCGACATCGCCCCGACCATCCTCGAAGCGACCGGCATTTCGCAGCCCGATACGATCGACGGTATCAAGCAAAGCCCCATGGAGGGGGTGAGCATGGGGTACACATGGGACAAGTCGAACGCCAACGCCAAGTCGACGCACACGACCCAATATTTCGAGATGCTCGGCAATCGCTCCATTTATCACGACGGGTGGGTGGCGGCCACTACGCCTATTACGCTTCCCTGGGAGCTGAGCAGCGCGCCACCGCCGGATGTCATCACCGGGTACAAGTGGGAGCTCTACAACGTCCAGGACGACCCCACCCAGTACAACGACCTTGCTGCCCAAATGCCGGAGAAGGTCAAGGAGTTGCAGGCTCTCTTCGATTCCGAAGCGAAGAAGTACAACGTGCTGCCGCTAGATAACACGACGCTCTTGCGCTGGAATACACCGCGCCCGAGCCTGACAGCCGGGCAGACCGTCTTCACCTATTCGGGCGAGCTTTCGGGCGTGCCGGCCAGCGCCGCGCCGAGCATCCTGAACAAGTCCTACACCATCACCGCCGAGGTCGAGATCCCCGAGGGCGGTGCAGAGGGAATGATTGTCACCGAAGGCGGGCGCTTCGGCGGCTACGGGCTGTTCCTGAGCAAGGGTGTGGCGGGCATTCGGTCTGGCAAACCCGTGTTCCTCTACAACCTTCTCAACCTCAAGCGCACGATCTGGTCGGGGCCGGAGTTGGACGCCGGCAAGCACACTATCGTCTTCGACTTCAAGTCGGATGGTCCGGGCCTCGGCAAGGGCGGCACGGGCGTGCTCTCCGTGGACGGCAAGGAAGTGGACCGGAAGTCCATTGAACACGGCACGCCGATCACTTTCCCGGAAGATGAAACTTTCGATGTCGGCCAGGACAGCCGCACGGGCGTCGCGATGATCGAGTATCGCTACGATCCTCCGTTCAAGTTTACCGGTAAGATACACAAGCTGACGTTCAAGCTCGAACCGGAGTTGAAGGACCCGGCGCAAGCCAAGGCAGAACTCGGACCTACGGCAGCGCCAGAGCCGGATCCCATTGAAGAACCGGAGCCAAAAAAAACCGACACGAACGCCGGGAAGCGATGAAAGGCGCGCTGGCATTCGCGGCCATCAGCGAGGCGGTCACGGGATTTGCGTTGATGATTGCGCCCTCGCTCGTCGGTCAGTTGTTGCTTGGCGAGCAACTTGTAGGCGTCGCCATACCGGTTGCGCGCGTGGCCGGCATCGCCCTGATTGCCTTGGGGATCGCCTGCTGGCCTGGTCCGCCGCTCCTCGGCATGCTGACCTACAGCGCACTGGTAACGCTGTATCTTGCCTATCTCGGTTTTGCAGGTGGTTTGACCGGCATCCTTCTGTGGCCGGCGGTCATCCTTCACGCGATCCTGACCGCGCTATTGACGCGAGACCGGCTTTATTGATGCCTCAAGCCATCCGTGTTATTTCTTCGACCATCATGATGATGATCCGCAATATCGCATTGGTCTTCTTCCTCAGCCGCTAAGGCTCGCCCGCGGCAGCGGGTGGAACGAGCGCGCTCGTGCCGTTTTCGGCAACTGCGCGATCCAAAGACCGAATGAACCGGCCCATCCCCGCTTCGGGAGATGATGTCGGCTGACCAAGCGATATGAGGACTTCATGCCTTCGAATACAATTCGACAGGTGCGCGCGCTCAGCGACGCACAACTAGACCAATTTGTCCAAGACGGGTTTGTCCGGCTGGACAACGCCTTCCCTCGCCGACTTGCCGAGGAAGGCCGCGCCATCCTCTGGCACGACACGGGATGCGATCCCGACGAGAGGAAAACCTGGACGCGGCCGGTTGTCCGGCTCGGACATTACGGTGAAGAACCGTTTCGCCAAGCGGTGAATACGCCGGTGCTCCACGCGGCCTTCGACCAGCTTGTCGGGAGCGGTCGCTGGCATCCGCGCGCCGACCTCGGCTCCTTTCCGGTGCGCTTCCCACACCCCGACGATCCCGGCGACACCGGCTGGCACGTCGACCTAAGCTTCCCCGGCCCATCGGACGATCCAAACGAGCGGGACGATTTCTCCACATGGCGGGTCAACGTTACGTCGCGTGGTCGCGCCCTGTTGATGCTGTTCCTGTTTTCCGATGTTGGCACACCGGATGCTCCAACCCGCATACGGGCAGGCTCGCACCTCGATATGGCGCGATTGCTCAAACCCGCGGGCGAAGCCGGCATGTCGCACCTGGTGCTCAGCGACGTAGCGGCCGACCGTCCGGAAGCCCTGGCCGTCGGAGAGGCCGGCACGGTCTATTTGTGTCATCCCTTCCTGATCCATGCCGCGCAGCCGCACCGTGGTTTGGTGCCACGCTTCATGGCGCAGCCGCCCTTGCATCAGGCCGAACCTGTCCGGCTTGAACGGGAAGATGGCGGCTATTCGCCGGTTGAAATGGCGATCCGGCGCGCCCTGATAGAAGAGTTGGGCTGACAAGCGACTGACGCCGTCCGGATCGCGAGATCTGAACCGGGCGGCGTTCGCGAGGATTGTCAGCCGCTTGTAAAATCCTGCGGCGTGAAGCTGAGATCGAGCACCTTCCATTCGCCGTAGCGGTCGGCCGGCAGCATGGCGTAGGGCTGGCAGGCCTGCAGCGCACGGATCGCGCCCTGCATCAGCAACGGCCCCTTCATCGAGGCGCTGGCCTCGATCAAGATCGGCTCGGCGGCGAGCCTGCCGTCCGGTGTCATCAGCACGCGCAGCTTGACCCTGACGTCGTCGGTGCCGGAGAGCGAGGGCGGCAGTTTCGAGCAGGCCTTGAGGTGCCGCCGGAATGCCGCGATCAGCGTGCTCGCGATATCGGCGGCGTCGGTCGCCGGCGCGTCGAAATTATCGTCACCTTTATTGGGGCCTTGCGCGGGAGCCGACGGCAACGATGGCGAGAGGTCGGGCGGCAGGCCAAGCAGCACCTGATACTTGATCGAGACATCCGGCTCGGGCGGCTTGTAGGTCGGCGTGGCCGGTGGCGGCGGCGCCACCTGCTGCGATGGCGGCGGCTGGGCCGCGCGCGGCGTGGCGAGCGCAGCCTGCTTCTGCGGCTGCGCGGCAGGCGCAGGCGGTGCCGCCGGCGGGGGTGCGGTGTCGGCAGGCGGCTTGTCGAGCCGGGAGAAATCGGGCTGTGGCGACGGCGCCGGTTCCAGCTTGTTTTCAGCAGGCGGTTCGTCGGGAGGCGTCTGCTGTTCGGCAAGCTCCTGCGGGGTCACGATCTCGACCGGTATCTGCTCGGCGGTCACTGCGCCGAACGGATGCACTTCGGAAAACAGGACAAACAACGTCAGCAGCGACACATGCGCGATGGCAGACGCCGTGATGTCAGAGGGTATGATCCGCCGCAGCTCCATCGCATCGGAACGATGTTCGATATTCCCGTATCCCGCCAGCATAGCGCCCGCCGGCGCAACTCCTCAATCCCATTTCGGCGCGAAACCGAAATCCGTGAGCCGGCCGCTGGCGCTGCCCATGGCGGAAATCTGCTGCATCTCCTCTTCTGACAGCTCGAAATCGAAGATCTCGATGTTCTCCGAGAGCCGTTCGAGTTTCGACGTTCTTGGGATAGCCGCCACGCCCTGCTGCACCAGCCAGCGCAGGCAGATTTGCGCCGCCGTCTTGCGATGGCGTTCGCCGATCCGCTGCAGCGCGCTGTCGCTCTTGATGCGGCCCCGGGCGACCGGGCTATAGGCCACCAGCGCCATGCCGTGGCGTGCGCAGGCCTCCCTCACCTTGGTCTGGTCGAGATAGGGATGGTACTCGACCTGGTCGCATACCAGCGGCTCCGCACATGAAGCCACCGCCTCCTCGATCAGGGCCACGGTGAAATTGGATACGCCGATGTGACGCGCGAGCCCCTGTTGCCTGATCCGCGCCAGCGCGCCCAGCGTCTCCACCAGCGGCACCTGCGGGTTCGGCCAGTGCAGCAGCAACAGGTCGACCTCGGTCAGGCGCAGTCGCACCAGGCTTTCCTTGGCCGAACGCTCCAGATCGTGGGGCGCGAAATGCGTGGGCCAGATCTTGGTGGTGAGGAAGACTTGATCGCGCTTCACGGCCGAGGCGCGCAGCCCCTCGCCGACCTCTCGCTCGTTCTCGTACATCTGCGCGGTGTCGATGTGGCGATAGCCGAGCCGCAACGCCTGCTCGACGATCCGCGCGCAGGCCCGTCCGCGCAAATCCCAGGTGCCCAGCCCGATCGCCGGAATTCTTGCGCCATTGGCTTCGACAAACAGCATCGGTTGTATCCGCTGACCGGCCCCATTATGGGCTGCGGAAACAGCCGTGCCAACAGATTGCGTTTACGAGCCGGCCCGATCCCGGAATGCATTCCGGATCGTGTAAGGATACGTCAACCATGAGGCTTAAGCCGGCGACGGCTCCTCGGTGGCCAGCGCGGCGAACACGGTTTCCGGCGAATGGGCGATCACGGCGAGCAAGGCCCGCGCCGGGCCGCGCGGCGCACGCTTGCCCTGCTCCCAGTTACGGATGGTTTCGACGGGCACGCCAAGCCGGGCCGCGAATTCGAGTTGCGTCAGCTGCGCCCGGCGGCGCAGGTCGCGCACCGCCGGCAAGGCCGGGGGTTCGCCTGATGTAACGTCCGGCGCTGTGGGCGAAGCGGCAGCCCTTGCAGGTGCGGGTTCGAGTCCGGGCATCGCCGGCGCGAGCGGGAACTCCTGCCCGTCCCGCAGTTCGACGATCCGTCCGTCCGCTTTCAGCCGCAAGCGCTGCATGTTGACCTCGTGAGCCAACATCATCGGCCAAGCGCGTTAAGGCCCGATTAACGATAAAAGAGGCAACAGAGGCGCAAGCTACTTCAGCCCGAACCACAGCGTGGCGATACCGAGAAACGAGAAGAAGCCGACCACGTCGGTGATGGTGGTAACGAAGGTTCCCGACGCCACCGCGGGGTCTGCGCGTACCCGTTCCAGCACCATCGGGATCAGGATGCCGCCGAGCGCCCCGGCCACCAGGTTGCAGATCATGGCAAGGCCGATCACGATCCCCAGGCCCGGAATATTGAACCAGGCAAAAGCGGCAATGCCGGTGATGACGGCAAAGGCGAGACCGTTGACGAGGCCGACCATCGCCTCGCGCATCACGACGCGAAACGCATTATTGGAACCGAGCTCGCGGGTGGCGAGCGCCCGCACCGCCACCGTCATGGTCTGGGTCGCCGCGTTGCCGCCCTGGCTAGCCACGATCGGCGCCAACACGGCGAGCGCCACCATCTTCTCGAGCTGACCTTCGAACAGGCCGAGCACGGAAGACGCCAGGAACGCGGTCGCCAGATTGACCAAGAGCCAGTTGAAGCGGGCGCGCGCAATGGTCCAAACGCTGTCGGACAGTTCTTCGTCGCTGGTGACGCCGCCGAGTGCCTTCAAATCCTCGTCGGCTTCTTCCTCGATGACGTCGACGACGTCGTCGATGGTGATGACGCCGACCAGCCGGTTGGTGGTGTCGACGACAGGGGCCGCGACCAGATTATATTTGCCGAACATCCGCGCGACCTCTTCCTGGTCGTCCAGCACGGAGACCCGACGGCGGTCTTCGTCGATCAGATCGCGGATCTGCACCGGTCGCCGCGCCCGCAGCAGCGTGTCGAGCGAGACCGCGCCCTGCCAGTGCTTTTCGGAATCCACCGCATAGATCTCGTAAAACCGGTCCGGCAGATCGGGGGTGTCGCGCATGTAGTCGATCGCCTGCCCCACGGTCCAGTCCGGCGGCACCGCGATGAACTCCGACTGCATCCGCCGGCCGGCGGAATTTTCCGGATAAAGCAGGCTCCGCTCCAGCGGCTCGCGCTCGGCCGGCGGCAGCTTTTCAAGGATCTCTTCCTGGTCGGCCTCATCGAGGCCTTCGAGCAGTTCAACGGCGTCGTCCGATTCCAGTTCGCGAACGCCCTCCGCGACCGTCTCCGGTTCGAGTTCCTCGAGGATTTCCTCGCGGACGGAATCGTCGACCTCGTTCAGCGCCGAGAAGTCGAAATCGGTGCCCGTCAGTTCGACCAGTGTGACGCGGTCGTCGGGTTCGAGCGCCGCGATCAAATCGCCGAGATCGGCCTCGTGAAGTTCCGCCACCACCTCGCACAACAACGGCCGGTCGGCGGCGTGGATGGCGCGCGTGATCCCTTCGACAAACGCGTGACGCAGTTGCCCCTCTTCATCCCGCATCAGGAGAGGGTCGAGCACGGAGCCTTGCGCAGGTTGCGCCTCGGCAACGTCGATATTCTCGGCCATGCCGCGCCTCGCCGGTTTGACAGATATGGGAACTTGTCTGAGCTACGCTGCACGCTTACCTAATCGGTAACACCCAGCGCAATGCCAAATATGTCCAATCCCAAATGACCCGAAATTTCAGCGTGGCGCTGTGCGCAGCGGTCGCAGCGTGGATGACCTTCGTTGCGACGGCTGAGGCCGCCGAATGTCCCCGCAAGGACGCGCTCGGCACCTCGCGCGTTCTCGCGGTGGATGCCGCCACCACCCCGCGCGTGGGCCTCAAGAGCTTTCCACAGACGCTCCCGCTTGATGACCACGAGGTGGTGCTGACCTTCGACGACGGACCGTGGCCCGCGACGGACCCGAAGATACTGGCCGCGCTGGCGCATGAATGCGTGCGCGCCACCTTCTTCCTGATCGGCAAGCCGGCTTCCGAACATCCCGAGCTGGTGCGGAGAATAGCGGCGCAGGGCCATACCCTCGCGCACCACACCTGGACCCATCACAATCTCAAATACATGAAGCCGGAAGCGGCGATCGACGAGATCGACAAGGGCATCGCGGCAGTCGAAATGGCGCTTCACGGAAAGGCCACCACGACCCCCAGCACGCCGTTCTTTCGCTTTCCCTTCTTTGAAATGACGCCCGCGACACTGGACGCCTTGCAAAATCGCGGCATCGTCGTGTTCGGCGCCGACCTTTGGGCCAGCGACTGGAATCCGATGAAGCCGGCACAGCAGTTGAAACTGCTCACCGAGCGGCTGCAAGTGGCCCGCAAGGGCATCATCCTGCTGCACGATCCCAAGGCCCAGACGGCTGCCATGCTGCCGGCCTTCCTGCGCTACCTCCGCGACAACAGATATCGCGTGGTCCACCTGGTGCCGGCAGGTGCCAAAACCGTGTCCGACAAAGCACATTAGATCACGATCTTTTTGGCCGCCCCGGTTCTGTGGCCTGTATCATGTCCCGAAGCGAAATTAGGTGTAGAAATCAGGTGATTAAGGCGGCATTCATGGCGACAGATATGAGCCGTTGCGTGCTCTTGGAATGAAGCCGGGGTTCTATGATCGCTAGCGTATTTGGAGGAGTTTGGCGGCGGCCTTTCACCGCCTTGTGCGTGGGATTCCTCGGGTCAGTTGCCGCGCAGGCTGCGTCGGCGGCCGATTGCCCGGGCCATCCCGATGCCATCGGCACGTCACGCACCATCGTGGTCGATCCGCGCGCCCATCCCATCATCGGCACCATGCAATATGCCAAGACCTTGCCGCTTGAAGACCATGAGGTGGTGCTGACCTTCGACGACGGTCCGCTGCCGAAATACTCCAACCAGATCCTCGACATTCTCGCCGCCCATTGCGCCAAGGCGACCTTCTTCCTGGTCGGGCGCCAGGCCAACGGCAATCCCGAAGGCGTGCGCAAGGTGCGCGACGCCGGCCATACGGTGGCCACCCACACCCAGAACCATCCGAGCGGCATGCACCGCCTGCCGCTCGACCGCTCCCTGCAGGAGATCGAGCAGGGCATCGCCTCGGTGACCGCGGCGCTGGGAGATGGGACTGCACCCGCGCCGTTCCTCCGCATTCCCGGCCTGCGCGTGAACGATGGGATGGAGGCGTACGCCGCCTCCAAGGGGCTTCAAATCTGGAGCGCTGATTTTCCGGCTGACGACTGGCGCAACGTCTCCGCCAATCGCGTCTATGATCTCGCGATCCAGCGGCTGGAAGCCAAGGGAAAAGGCATCCTGCTGCTGCACGACATTCAGCCGCGGACTGTCGCAGCGCTGCCGAGGATTCTGCACGAGCTGAAAGTGCGCGGCTATCGCATCGTCCATGTGGTGCCGGCGACGGCTGATCGTCCGGCAACGCCGACAGAGCCAGCGCAATGGCAGCTGCATCCGCCGTCGGAGGCGGTGGCAATATCGCGCTGGCCGAAGGTCCCGAAATTTGCTTCGGCCGGCCCGGCGGCCCTTCCCGTCCCGGCATTGTCGCATCTCGATTGGCACACGAGCGATCTCGGCGCACGCGCCGCGCGGCGTGGACGCGGCGTCCCCTTGCCGCCCGCGGCCCTGTGGCCGCGGCAAATGACATTACCGCCGGTCGTCACGCTGGCCGCGCTGCCGGTTCCAGCGGCGAGCCTTTTTAAAATGCCGGAATCGGCGCGCCTGACGCTGTTGGCCTCATCCACGCACCGGGCAGCGGCTGCGCAAGCCCGTTCAACGGAAGCCTCCTCCGCAAAGCTTGCCGGCAAATCTCGCCGCCACGGCCGCACGGCCGCGGCCCAGCCGCCAGAGTCTGCCGGACACGCCGAGCAGACGCCGCAAACGCAAAGCGCTGGCACCACCCCCAAGCCGGCGGCGCAAGCCAAGCGGAACGGGCGATCGGTTCGGGTCGCCGGGTTGAAGAAACGCTGATCGGCCGGTTCCGATCGAACGGATCAGGACCGTCAGCTAATCCATCTGTTTCGATGCCTTTTTCCTAAAGCCCGCAATCAGACACCGGCTCAGTTCGTCACGATCTTGGCGACACAAAGCAGGATGACGATGGCGAGGAACAGGATGTCGATATAGGCCTTTATCTCACCGGCCTGGCGCAGCGCGCTCACTTCGGTGATGACCTGCTTGCGGGTCGACGTCGAATTCGGCCCCTCGCCCAGCGCCGCCACCAATCGACGCGCCTCCAGTTCCAGCCGCTCGATGCGTTGGAAGAAGTGAAACGACCGCAGCGCGGACGCCGCATGCATGCCGGCATAGACCAGCACGAGAACCGCGACCACCACGCGGTGCTGATACTTTTCAAGGAAATTCAGAGCGAGATAAACCAGCGCCAGGAACACGAAGTTGGAGAGGAAACGATAGAGGTAGCTCAGAAACAGCATGAAGATGCTCCGGGTGGTCTTGGTAGTGTCGAACTTACTGGAAGCGCCGAACGGCGGCGAAGCCGGCAGGAGTCAGCCGCCGGCAGGCGCGCTCAGTTTACGCGAACGGTGCGACTGTAGGGGCAACAACCCGCACCCCGCAGCAAAGGATTCGCGCGCCGTGGCATTGCGGACACGCGAACACCTCACAAAACCGATTGTATTACGCTCAAACTGCAACGCAGTGGTGCGCTCGGAGGATGCCGGATCACTCAAGGATACGAAGCTGTTACGAGCGGATGCGGACCCTGATCAGCGGCTGCGGCCACCGCAGCGTCGCCTGTGAGGCTATTCTGACTGTCGGATACCGTAAAAGAGGACCCGCCATTTGCGGCGGGTGCGAGTCTAGGGAGGAAGTAACAAACTAAGCCGATTCGCGGCACCTGCCTGTACCGCAATTCACACACGCTATTGGAAAAAACAAATCTGATCGATGTTCCGGATACGCACGGCGGCTACACCTTGCCTTCGATCATCTTGAGTTTGACGGTCTCGCAGGTCTTGCGAACGTGCTCGGTAAAGATCGCGCATTCTTCGATGCGCTTGAAGATCTTCTTGGCTTCCTCACGATACGAGGTGGCGGTATCGCGCATGAAGGCAATGGCATTATGCACTTCGGCGGTCATCGCCTCGCATTTCTTCGCCGCGCTGATCAGCTCCGCGCCCATGGCTTCGATTTCCCTGGCGGCGGCTTCGTAGTCGCGTACCACGGCCTCGGCAGTCAGCGCGCCAACGCGGGTCACCCCCTCTTCATGCTCGACGTAATCCGGCATCGGTCCCGATGGTGCCGCCTTGATCGCGGGAAGACTCCCGACGACGTCTTCTTCAAGCTTGGCTAAATCCAGCGGCGCAGTTCGGTGAAGTCGTTCGATAGTGGCCATCGGCCATTCTCCATCACTCGATGAACAACCCCCAGCACGTGAGCATGGCGACCGATTCGTGGCGAAATCCTGAGTCGAAGGAAGCGGCGAGAAGGCGGGAATGTGAATACAAGTAGCGGGGTGATGGTTGACGCGCCTCTATTCACGCGAAGCTGCATAGACCTGCGCATTGACCACACGGCGCATCCGGCTGCGCGTGGCGATTAAGGCCCGTTTAACAGTTTTGCATCATTGATAGACGACCCAGCGCAACATCTTTCAAGCCGCAAGAATTGCGGGCCGCACTCAACCTCTCTAGGAGGATCCATTGAGGACGCTTCTTGTTTGCGCGCTGGCTACGACCCTGGTCGGTTGCAGCAGCCAACAACCAACGCAGCCATCATGCGTTGGCCTGAACCCATTAGCCTGCCTGACCGCGGTTCATGTGCCGATTGAACCTGAATCACATGGCAGCGATTCCGCCACAGCGGAACCCGCGTCCCTCGTCACGTGGCACGGCGACAGCCCGCCGCGACCTCACGCGCACCACGCCATCAGTCGAACGCCCAGGCCCATCAAGGTCGCGGCGAAATCCGCGGCTGCCGTTCCCATACCGGTTCCTTCTCCGCAAGCGAGCCAGCAGACGATCGGCAATGCCGTTGCTGCCGAAGGCACTCGCGCAAACGCCACCGATCCCAATTCAGCGACCGACGTCCCGCAGACCCGAACGACCCAGGAGGAGGTAGCGGCGGCCTCCGCCGTGGCGGAACGAATGTCGGTCCCGACGTTGGATGCATCGCTGGACGCGCTGGTGGCCGTCCTGGTGGCGGGTCCCGACGTCAAGTCGGTCTCCGACCTGGCCGGCAAGACAATCGCGATCGACGATCGGTATTCCGAGCAGTCGATCAGCCGCGTCAGGACCGCGATGGCGGCGGCGGGCGCGCTCCAAGTCGAACTGAGCAAAGGCCAAACCACCGCAATCAAACGGCTCGTCAGAAAAGAGGTCCCGGCCGCGGTCGTCGGGCTGGTCTCTGTCAACGCCGCGCATAGCTTTCCTGAGATCCCGCGCTTCAGGATCTTTCAAGTCCCGCTCTCGCCGCGATCGAGCCCGGCCAAGCCGTAACCGCTCGGAAAGGCCGCACCCGTGACAAGGTGCCGGCCACGGAGCCGCCCTCCCCAACGAGGTCGCAGTTTGACCCATAGCCAGACTGTTAGCCCTCCGGCACGCCGGCCAGGCGCAAACCCTCGAAGTAGCGCTGGCGCCGCGCGAGATAGATGGGATGGTCGCCCTTGGCGTTAATGCGGTAGCGGCGGATCGTGAAGGCGGGATCGAGGGCAAGTCCTGCCTCGGCAATCGATCGCGCCTCCTTCAGGTCCCCCACCAGCGCCAGCGCGGTCGCAAAGTGAAAATGAGACAGCGCGTGATTGCGGTTGACTTCAAGGCTCCGGCGAAACCAGTCGACCGCTTCGCGGTCTGCATTGATGCTCATCTTGGCCAGCCCGACAAACATGAACCACAAGAAGGCGCGCGTATCGCGTGGGGACAGCCGAAAGGCCTCCTGAATGTGTCCCTCGACCTCCTCACTATGGCCTGATGTATATTTACCGAGGCCGATGAACCCGTGTGCATCGGCGAGATTTCGATCCAGCGCCAGAGACCGCCGGCATTGGGCGATACCGTTGGCGACGCGGCCCGTCTGAATCCGCACGGCGCCGAGCAGCATGTGGGCCCTGGGATGGTTGGGAGCATGGAGCAACGCGCTGTTCAAGGCAGCCTCCGCGACGTCGAAATGCACGTTGACGTCATCGGCCATGAAGGCCGAGCCCAGGGACACATCGACCTGCGCCGCGGCGACCGCCGCTTCGATATTACCGGGATCGAGCGCCAGGGATCGCGCGAAGAAATCGCTTGCCTGCGCCAGAAGCACGCGAGTCACGCCTCTGTTCTGGAGAGCTCTGCCCTGGAAATACAGGTCCACGGCGTCCGGGCGGGGCGATCGTTCCGCGCGTCGCGCTTCGGCGGCGATGAGTTCGGCATTCAAGGTGTTGGCCAGTCGCGACACGATCTCGTCCTGCATGTCCAGGAGTTCGGCCGCCGGCTTGTCAAAGCGATCAGCCCACACATGGCTTCCGGTCTCGGTGTCGGTCAACTGGGCATTCAGGCGAAAGCGGTTGCCGCCGCGTTGTACCGAGCCTTCCAGCACATAGCGTACGTTCAGGTCACGGCCGATCTGCCTCGCGTCGACGGCTTTTCCCTTGAAGGTGAAGGCGGTGTTGCGGCCGATGACGAACGAGCCGGCGATCCGCGACAAGTCCGTCGTCAGGCTTTCGGTCACGCCATCGACGAAATAATCCTGCGCGGAATCGCCGCCGATGTTGGCGAACGGCAGGACAATGATCGACAAATGCGGCATCGAAGACGGTGCCGGCAGCTCTTCAATATTTGACGACCTCGAAGTCGCGTCGCCGGAAACGACCGTGCCGTCAGTCGGCGCACCGTTCGTGACCAACATGTAGCCGCGGCGAGGCAAGGTTTTCAGGGCCGGCCGGCCCGCGTCTCCCAGGGCGCGCCTGATGTCGCCGATGGCCTGAACGAGGGAGTCCTCCGTGACCTCGCAGTCCGACCAGACCTCGTCCATGATTTCGTCCTTGCCAACCAGCTGCCCGGCCCGTGTCGCAAGCAGGCGCAGCACCGCCCAGGCCCGCGGACGCAGGGGGACGATGTGGCCGCGTTCGTCGCGCAACGTTTCCCGGGCCAGATCCACGGTCCGGTCGCCAACAACGATGGAATGCTGCGATGACTTCAACAACGACGGCTCGTGGAACTTGCTTTCGGAAAATTTCGGCGGAGTTTCGGGACGCAGCGACGATTGTACAGCATCATCGTACAGCCCGGGATAGCAAAACGCTCCCCGTCGAAGCCGCCAATATGAGGTACGCCTCCATGAACCGGCCCCTGATCCTCGCTGCGTTGGGTCTCTCGATCGTCGGCTTTTCGCCCGTTGCGGCGGCCGACAAGAAATATGGGCCCGGTGTCAACGACACCGAAATCAAACTCGGACAGACCATGCCGTATAGCGGACCGCTTTCTTCGCTCAGCAGGTTCGGCCGGGTGGAGGCGGCTTATCTCAGAAAGATCAACGCGTCCGGCGGGATCAATGGCCGCCGGGTCACGCTGGTCTCGCTCGACGATGCGTTCGCGCCGGCCAAGACGGTCGAGCAGACGCGGAAGCTGGTGGAGAGCGATGGCGTGCTGGCGATCGTGGGATCGGTTGGGACCCCAACCAATCTTGCGATTGCGAAATATCTCAACAGCAAGGCCGTGCCGCAAATCCTCGTGCTCTCCAGCACGCCGAAGCTCGACGACCCCGAGAATCTGCCATGGACGACCACATTCATGATTCCGCAGCCGGTCGAGACCAGGATCTACGCGGAGTATCTGCTGAAGACCAAGCCTGACGCGAAGGTCGCGGTGATCTATCAGAACGACGATCTGGGCAAGGGCAACCTGGCCGGCTTCAAGGCGGCTCTGGGATCGAGAGCCTCGGCCATGGTGGTCGGAGAGGCCGCCTACGACATCCTGGATCCAACGGTCGATTCACAAATCGTGGCACTCAAGGCCTCCGGTGCCGATACGTTGTTTCATGCCTCCAACGCACGCTTTGCCGCGCAAGCCATCCGCAAGGCGCATGAGCTTGGCTGGAAGGTCCAGCATGTGCTGCTATCCGGAGTCAGCAGCATTTCGGCTGTCCTGCGTCCGGCAGGACTTGCGGCCTCGACCGGCGCGGTCAGCGCGTTCTGGCTGAAGACAACAGAGGATCCCATGTGGGATGACGATGCCGGTATGCGGGAGTATCGGGCCTTCATGAAGGAGTGGGCACCGAACGACGATATCGAGGAATCGATTTTCCCCTATGCGACCGCCCAGATGATTGTCGAGGTCCTGAAGAAGTGCGGCGACGACCTGTCGCGGGAAAACCTCATCAGGCAGGCAACCGATATTCAAGGGTTTCAGCTGGCGACGTTTCTGCCTGGCCTGACGATCAACGTCACCCCCTCGAGCCGGATCGGCTGGAGAACGGCCAGGATGGCACGTTTCAACGGCACCAGATGGGTGCCGCTCGATGATGCCATCGGCAACTGACGATTGATCGCTTCGCAAACGAACATGTTCGATGGGTGGATCGGGGCCAATGACCGACAGACTGAATATTGCCATCGTCGGCGCAGGGATTGGTGGATTGTCTGCGGCGCTCGCGTTGAGCGCGCGGGGCATGAACGTCACCGTTTTCGAAGCCGCGGAGTCCCCGCGTGAGGCCGGGGCCGGACTGTCCATCCCTCCGAATGCAGTGCTCTTGCTCAAGCGCACGCCGCTTCGCGATGACATCGAGAGGATCACCACAAGGAGCCCGGGCCTCACGCTGCGGAGTTCACGGGGAGAGCCTATCTCGTCCGGTTCTCCCGCGGTGCTGAGCTATCAGATCCACCGCGCCGAGCTCCTCGAGATGCTGCTTGGTGCGGTGAAAGGACCAGTCCGCTTCGGACATCGCTGTATTGCCGTCGATGAAGCGCCAACCGGAGCGCGGTTGAGATTTGCCAATGGTGCCGTCTGCGATGCGGATGTGGTCATCGGTGCGGATGGCATCCATTCAATCGTTCAGCGCGAGATTGGCCTGACGGCGCGCCCGACCAGCGAAGGTATCGTGGCTTACAGGGGACTCGTGCGGGCGGAACAGCTGTCGTGGGCCGGAGAACTGCGCGGCTTGAACATGTGGATGGGGGACGGCCGCAGCTTTATTTGCTTTCCGGTGTCCCAGGGGCGCCTGATCAATATTGTCGCGTTCGTGCCGAGCCCCCTCGATATGGAAGAAACCTGGTTTGCGCCGGGCGACGTCGCGACACTCGCGGGCGAGTATCGGAATTGGGATGCTCCCGTCCGGGACCTCATCGCAGGGCTCGATCACACCTTTCGCTGGGGCATCTATGACAGGCCCCCCTTGCCCTATTGGTCGAAAGGCTGTGTCACGCTTCTTGGCGACGCCGCTCACCCGATGGTCCCGCATTTCGGCCAGGGTGCCGGGCAAGCCATTGAGGACGGTTTTGCCCTTGCCGTTCTGCTCGAGCACGCACGGCGCGACGAAATTCCGGCGAGGCTGCAGGCCTACCAGAACCTGAGGCTGGAACGCACGAGCGGTGTCCAGGCCGCCTCGCGCCTCGCTGGCAGGTTCTACCGATCCGCAGCCGGAAACCCTTCCGAACAGGGGGAGCGGATGCGGGAATGGATGTCGGCCGCGGCCTGGATATTTCCGTACGACGTGGAAGAAGCTGCGGCGGCATTGCGAGGGCTCGCCCGCTCACAACGCCAACTTTTGGCCTGAGCGGCCTTGATCGCCACCACAAATGTCCGGTGGCTATGAGAGCAAATGCCGGCCAGGAGATCAAACAGCGAGGATTAGCGGAAAAGCATTCCAGAATTCGCTGCCGGCAACGACGTGGGAACAGAACGATCGCGAAAACATTTTTCGCATTAATGACTTATGCCCTTGGTGCGCTCGGAGGGACTCGAACCCCCACGATTTTACTCACTGCCACCTCAAGGCAGCGCGTCTACCAATTCCGCCACGAGCGCTTGGGATACCGGCTGGAAGGACTAGCGTCCGCCGGATCAACGGCGCCGATGTAACAAATCAGGGATGGGGGGACAAGGCAGTTTTGCGACTGAATAACTACGAATAACTACCTGACATCAGGCGATTTCGGCAGCATTTGCTTGACTTCGACCGCGATACGGTTGCGATCGACCAGCACCACGCCGGAAGCCACCGGCAGGTTGTTGGCGAGGATCTTGACCTCGTCCGCCTCGGTGGCGTCCAGTTCGATGATGGCGCCGCGGGAAAGCCGCATCACCTGGTGGATGGGCATGGTCGTGGTGCCGAGCACCACCATGAGATCGACGCTGACTTTATCGAGAGTCGCCACTACTGAACCGCCTAAAGGGGGACTAAATTGCGTGGTTCCACCTGACCACGTTATGGTTAGCCAATGGTTAATGACCGCCAAAGCCTTGATTTGACGACATTCGCGCGAGCCCAGGGCGGCGGTGAGGTCGAATGGCGGATTTCGGCTGCTCCTGTGCCCTACCCCGAGGCCGTGGCCGAGATGGAATCACGCGCGGCCGATATCGCCGAGCACAGAGCCGCCGAACTTGTCTGGCTGCTGGAGCATCCCCCGCTCTACACTTCGGGCACCAGCGGCAAGGAAGGCGACCTGCTCGATCCCCGATTCCCGCTCTTCACCACCGGCCGTGGCGGGCAACTCACCTATCACGGCCCCGGCCAGCGGGTGGCCTATGTGATGCTCGACCTCAAGCGCCGCCGGCCGGACGTGCGGGCCTATGTGGCCGGCCTTGAAGAATGGATCATCCGCACGCTCGACGCCTTCAACGTGCGCGGCGAACGGCGCGAGGACCGCGTCGGCGTCTGGGTCAGGCGGCCGGACAAGGGCGCGGGCTACGAGGACAAGATCGCCGCGATCGGCGTGCGGCTGCGGCGCTGGGTGTCGTTCCACGGCATCGCCATCAATGTCGAGCCGGAGCTTTCGCATTTTTCCGCGATCGTTCCCTGCGGCGTCGTCGATCCACGTTATGGCGTCACCTCGCTGGTGGATCTCGGCCTGCCCGTGACGATGGAAGATGTCGACGTCGCGCTGCGGCGGGCGTTTGAAGACGTGTTCGGCGCCACAGCTGCGCGCCTGCCGGAAGCGATTTAGGCCGCTTGATCACCGGAAATCCGTGAGGGCGATCCCGAACCGATTTGATCTCGATCTACCCTGTCATGTTTCCATCGGTCGGCTCTGGTCCCGCAGCAACACAAGCCCCTCAGGAAAGCGAACCCATCCAAACTTCGAATCGCACCAGGCCGCCACCTGCGGCGCAGGGAAAGATGGGTCGGCAAAGCAACCAACCGGTATGCCGATGAGGCCGGGAAAAAGTTCGAGGCTCGTGCTTACTGTCGAGCCACATCGAGGGCAAAATACACAGTGAACGTTCCCGCCTGACGCTCCTTTGCGGGTGAAGATCGAGCTATCGCCCAGGCGGTTGATTACCTGTTCGGAGGTCCATCGGGACGAGAGAGAAAATGCGCTTCCCGAACGCCGTTGGCATCGCGTGCAGTTACAGGCTGTCACCATCGCAGGTTCGCCTTCGACAGTAACGCTTAGCTGCCCACATTGGCAGGTCGCCGTGCGCATCCCCTCATACCTCTCCCGCTACCCGTCAGTGTCGGAAAATCATACGGCGTCCAGTCGCTTGGGCAAGCAGTTTTGGTTGATACGAGTTGCTCCATGAGCTCCCCGTTGCCGATCGGCACTGATATCTGATCTGTCTTTGGCCCGAGGCTTTGTTCCGCCAGCGACTTCCTCTTTTTTTGCGATTTGGCGGCGACAGATCTTCCGCCGGGCGTGAACCGGGCGCACATATTCTGAGCAAGCGGATTTGGAACAGGGGGTCGCGATGACGACGGACAGACTTCCCTTCGAAAACCGGTGGACCAACAATGCGAATGCCCTGCAATGGAATTGCGAGCTTGACCATCTGGGCGTGGCGAACGTGCGGGCCATGTTCGTGGATCACGAAACCCGGCATCCCACCCGGCGCAACGTCGTGCAGGACGTTCCGGCCGGCTTTGTCCGGGACTGGCTGGCGTTCCAGGATCGGCGCGCCGCGCGGCAACAACTGCTTTGGCGCGCAACCGTGATTGCGCTCTCGGGTGTTGCTGCGACGGCGGCCGTGCTGGGCGTACTAAGGACGTGACACGCGCTTCCCGATAAAGTTCACGCCGCAGCCTTCCGCGGCGCCACCTCCAGCTTGCCTGCGATGTAGCGGCGCTCCTGGGTGAGGCCGCCGAAGCCGTAGGCGTCTCCCTTGACCTCGTCGACATGGGCATAGCTTTCCTCGTGCAGCGGCCCGAGCAGTTCGCCCATGCGCCGGAACAGCTCGGCCAGATAGGCCGCCTTCTCGTCCTTGGTGTTGGTGCCCTCGCTGACATGGACGTCGAGCCAGAAGCTGGCGAGGCTCTGCTCGGCGAGCGACTTTCCGCCGGCGAACCAGTCGGCGGCATCGACCGACTTCACGATGATGGCCGTGACCTTGGGGTCCTTGCGCAGGATTCGAGCGGTGAGATCGCTGACGGCAGTGGCGATTTCCGCCTTCAGCGACGGCGACTTGCGGACGCTGGAATAGGTGACGGTGATGAGCGGCATGGTCGTTTCTCCTTCGATGGATCGCGCTAGCATCGCGCTCCCATTGATGTAGACCCGGGGCCATCATTTTGGTATCTTATCTCTGTTCATAACAGTGATAACATATGTTGATGATGATATGAGCACGCTGGATATCGACACCGTTCAGGCGTTCCTGCTGGTCGCCGAACTGCAGGGCTTCACCCGCGCCGCCGAGGTGCTCGGCACCACGCAAGCCGCCGTCAGCATGAAGCTGCAGCGGCTGGAGAGCGTGGTCGGCAAGCGGCTGGTCGAGCGCTCGCCGCGGGCGGTCGCCCTGACCGCCGAAGGCGCGGCGTTCCTGTCCCACGCCCGCGCGCTGATCGAAGCGCATGACCGCGCGTTATCGGGCGAGACGCCCGCGCGCCAGCAATTGTCGCTCGGCATCTCCGATCACGCCGCGGGGCCGGAACTGGTGCCGCTGCTCGAACGGTTGCACGCGATGTCGTCGCAACTGGCGCTTTCCGTGACCATCGGCTTTTCGCGCGCGATGCTGGATGCCTACGATGCCGGCGAACTCGACGCCGTGGTGGTGCGGCAGGAAGGCAGCCGTCGCGGCGGCGAGAAGCTGACCGAGGATGAGTTCGGCTGGTTCGCCGCCAAACGCCTGGCCTGGCGCCGCGGCGAGACGCTGCCTCTTGCCACGCTGGCGCCGCCCTGCGGCGTGCGCGCGCTCGCCATCCGCGCCCTCGACAAGGCCGGCATCGCATGGACCGAGCGCTTTGTGGGCGGCGGCGTCACCGCCGTGGCCGCAGCCGCATTGGCCGGCCTTGCGGTAGCGCCGCTGGCCCGGCGGATCGCGCCGCCAGGCTTGGTCGACATCGGACCGGCCGAAGGGATGCCGCGGCTTTCTTCCTCGAAGGTGATGCTGCACTCAAAGGTCAGCGACCCCGCCAAGCGCGCGGCATTGCGGACGCTGGCGGCGACGTTCAGGAGCGCGGTTGCCTAGGCGAAGCGGTCCGTTTCGCCGGCGTAACGGACCATTTCGTTAAAAAGCCGATTTTTCGGGAACCAATGCGCGCGTTGTACGTTTGCGCCACTGAAACGGACAGTCGGATGTTCAAAAAAGATCAGCAACGGCAAAGGGATCTATACGAATCCGAACGTAATTTCCGACTCCTGGTTGAAGGCGTTGCCGACTACGCGCTTTACATGCTGGACCCTGACGGCGTGGTGACGAGCTGGAACATCGGCGGCCAGCGGATCAAGGGTTACGCGCCCGACGAAATCATCGGGCAGCACTTTTCCCGTTTCTATACCGAAGTCGACCGCGCCAACGGCAAGCCGATCCGCGCCTTGCGCATTGCCCGCGAACAGGGCCGCTACGAGGAGGAAGGCTGGCGCGTCCGCAAGGACGGCACCTTCTTCTGGGCCAGCGTCATCATCGACACCATCTATGAAGACGGCAAGCTGGTCGGCTTCGCCAAGATCACCCGGGACATTACCGAACGCCGCGAAGCCCAGCTCAAGCTCGAACAGGTGCACCAGCAGCTTGCAGAATCGCAGAAGCTCGACGCACTCGGCCAGCTGACCGGCGGCGTGGCGCATGATTTCAACAACCTCTTGATGATCATCAGCGGCAGTCTTCACACGCTGAGGAAAGCCATGGACACCGATCCCAAATGCCTGCGGGCGCTGGCGGCGATCGAAGGGGCAACCAAGCGCGGCGCCTCCCTCACCAGCCAGTTGCTGACGTTCGCACGGCGGCAGAGCGTCAATCCGCAGGCGGTCGACATCGCCGAGCGCATCTATGCGGTGCGCGAAGTGCTCAACACCGGCGTCGGCAGCGCGGTGACGCTGCAATTCGAGGTCGCCCCGGGGGTCTGGCCGGTCATGGTCGACGTCGCCGAGTTCGAGACGGCGCTGGTCAATCTCGTCATCAACGCGCGCGACGCGATGACCGGCGGCGTCATCACGATATCGGCGCGTAACGACACGCTCCGCGACGAGATCAACGCCGGCGAGTATGTCGCCATTGCTGTCGAAGACAGCGGCTCCGGCATCGCGCCCGATATTCTCAGCAAGATCTTCGATCCATTCTTCACCACCAAGCCGATCGGCAAGGGCACCGGGTTGGGACTGTCTCAGGTTCATGGCTTCGCGCATCAGGCCGGCGGAACGGTCAAGGTGGCGAGCGAACTCGGCAAGGGCACCCGGGTCACGATCCTGCTGCCGCGAAAGGAAACCGCGCCCGCGGCCGAGGACGCCAATGCGGCGGAGATCAGCGGCAGCGGCATCGTGCTGCTGGTCGAGGACAATCCGGAGGTCGCATCCGTCAGCGCCGGCCTGCTCGAACAGCTCGGCTACACCGTCCGCAAGGTGGCGAATGCCGAAGCGGCCTTGCGCGAAATCGAGCTCGACGGAATAGACCTCGTCTTCTCCGACATCGTGATGCCCGGCAAAATGGACGGCCTCGGTCTGGCGCGCCACCTGAAGGCTGTCAGGCCCAGACTGCCGATCCTGCTAGCCAGCGGCTACAGCGATGCCGCGCTGAGTGTGCGCGGCGATTTTCCGATTCTGCGCAAGCCCTATGAAATCCACGAACTCAGCCAGGCGATCGCGAAGCTGCCGCGGTGACGACACCAGGCAGGACACGCCGGAAAATATCCGGAAACATCGGGAAACATTTACGACCCCTTAACCATGCTTTGAAATGGTCCGCGGCGGTAACGGTCCCTTAACCGTCGCCCAAACGGGGAACGCGAATGACCTCGATAAACACCGGACCGAATCCGTACGCCCAACTGGGCTCGGCCTATGCCCGTGCGGCTGCCACCCAACCGTCGCTGGCCAACACGCTCAACGATGCGGAGAATGGCAATCCGCCTGACAGCTCCGCGGCGACCAATTTGACGCTGTCGGCAGCGGCGCGAGCGCGGCTCGCCAGCGGGGCGGCATCGAAGGATTTTACGACAGTGACTGCCGAGGCACGCTCAGCGCTCGATGCGCTCTACGCCGCCGCCAAGGTCGAGGGGCCGATCGGCACCGACGGCAAGACGACGGTCGACCTGTCGTCGCTCGACCGACGTTCGCTGTTTGCGGTTGCGACCAACAATGGCGGCAAGTTCAGCCCCGACGAACAGAAGGCCGCCACAACCGAACTCGGCAGCCGCTTCGACAACGTGCTGGCGCCGGCCGCGGCGACGTCGAAGCTGACAGGCGACTTCAGTTCGCTTTACAAGGCAGCGCTCGACTATCTCGATGGCGCGAGCGACGAGGAGAAGGCAACGGTGACCTGGTCGGCACAGCGGGCTGCGGTGCTCAAGGGCGTCCAGGCCACGCTGCAAAATCCGGCTGTCGTGCCCGACATCGCCAACGATCCGGTCGGTGCCTATCTGTCGCAGAATGCCGCTGGCGACAGCACCGCAACCCAGAATATCTCGACCGTCGCCAGGAAAGTCCGCGCCGCGCTCGACGCGCAGGCCAAGGCCGCCACTGCCGCTGGCAAGGAGCTGGTGTACGATCCGGGCCGCAAGACCGGTCAGCAGGCGGACCTCGCTTCGCTCGACAACCGTTCGCTGGCGGCGATCTCGCTCAACCAGGATGGCTTGTTCTCGAAGCTGGAGAGCTTTGCCGCCAAGCAGTTGCTGGCTTCGCGCAGCCGTGCCAGCATTCTCGCCGCACTCAATCAGAGCCAGACCAGCGGCGACCCGTCCCAGCTCAGCCTCGGAATCCTCAACACCTACTCGTCGATGAGTTCAGAGGAACGCCAGGCCGTGAACTGGACACCGAGCTTCCGCGACCATGCGGTCGCCAGCTACAAATCGACAAGACAGATTCTGTCGATGTTGAGGGGCGGCTGATCGCAGCGCCCCTCACAGGATCGCCTCGAACGCGCTGCGCAGCGTTTCGTGACGGAATACGAAGCCGTTGCTGAGCGCCTTGTTCGGCAGTACGCGCTGGCCGCCCAACAGCAATTCATTGGCAAAGTCACCGCCGACACGGCGCAGCAAACCGCCGGGAATCCGGAAGATCGCGGGCCGGTGCAGCCGGCGGCCCAATTCCTCGGTGAACTTCGTATTGGTCACGGGAATCGGCGCGGTGGCATTGATCGGCCCAACCAGTTCAGGCTTTGCGATCACATGCGCGATCAGCCGGATCAGATCGTCGCGCTCGATCCACGACATCCACTGCCGGCCCGAGCCCAGCGGTCCGCCGAGGCCGAATTCGAACGGTGTCAGCATCCGCGTGATGAAGCCGCCATCGGTGCCGATCACGAGGCCGATCCGCAGACAGACCACGCGCACGCCGTGCGCTTCGGCCAGACCCGCCGCGTTCTCCCAGGCGTCGCAGAGTTCGTGGCTGAAGCAGGTATGGGATTTTGCCGACTCGGTCAGCACCTGGTCCTGCCACAGCCCGTACCAGCCGATCGCGGAGCCCGAGACCAGCACCGCCGGCTTGCGTTCCAGCCGCGCGATCAGGGCAACGACATCGCCTGTCATGTTGATGCGGGAGTCGAGGATTTTTCGACGCTTGGCTTCGGTCCACAGCCCGTTGCCGATCGGCTCGCCCGCGAGATTGACGATCGCATCGATATGGGTGTTCGCCGGAAGCTGATCGAGGCTCGTGATCAGCGTGATCGGCGGCGGCAACATCTCGGCTTTCGCTGGGTTGCGCACAAGCGCGATCACCTGATGGCCTGCGCCGCTCAGGCCTGCGACCAGACGGCTGCCGATGAAGCCGGTGGCGCCGGTGACCAGCACGGTCTGCCGCGCGGGCAGTTTTTCGACCAGGCCTGCGGCGGGTGCGCAGGTCATGCGCGAAAGGCGCTTTGACGCGGTAAAATCGCGCAGGCCGCACAGCGCGGCGCCCGCGGCGGCCGCCGCCGCGATCAGGCTGAGCCAGCCCGTGTAGGCCGATGTGACGCCGGTCGGCTGCATCGCCCAATCGATCAGGACCGGCAGCAGCAGCACCAGGATGGCGCCGTAATTGATCGCGAGCAGCGTGTGATTGATGCGTTCGCTGGCCGGCAATTTCCGGCTCATGTCCTCCTCGACGAAATCCATCAGCGTGATGACGATTTCGGCGGCCAGCACCGCGATGATCAGCATCGCCAGGATGCCGTGCACTTCCAGCCAGCCCAGCACCAGGAACAGCAGCGCATAAAGCATGTTGCGCAGGCTGTGGAGCTGCAGCTCGTAGCGCTGCGAGGGACGCCAGGCGAGCCGCTCGGTCAGTTCATGGTGATAGAACGTGTCGAACACACCCATCACGACCTGAATCGCGATCAGGATCCAAAGCAGCGACGTCATGATGCGGCCTCCCGGAACAATGCGGATTGACGAATGAGTTTGCCAAAGCGCGGATGAACGATATCCAGCGTGAAGCGGAACGTGCCGCCGCCGAGATCGGAATGCATCACGGTGAGGTCGCCGGGCGTGAACCGCGTGGGCAGCGGCAATCGCAACGGCCCGATCTGCAGGGAATATCCGACGCTGCGAAACACCAGCGCCTCGTGCTCGACGGAGATGCGCAGCGCCATGGCGATGCCGTAGCCGACATATTCTTCGAGCCCGGTCGGACCGGCGAAGCGTTTGGCGGAATGGATCACCTGCGGAAAGCCGTTGCTGCGCGCACAGATGCGGGTCCAGATCTGGCCGCCGCTCGCCGCATCCTCGGTCACCGTCACGACCATCGGGACGCCGGTCTCGGCCCCAGTCGGCAGCGGCCCGCCGATCAGGCGCGCAAGCTGCGCCAGCCACCAGCCGGCGCGGCTAAAACTCGCCTCCTCGATTGTGCCGACATAGACGACGGTCTCGCCATCGGCAAAACGCTTTGAAAAACGCCGCCAGATCGCCAGCGGCAGCCGGCCCCACTCCTGGTCGGGCAACAGATTGTGGAAGCGGCGGTCGTCTAGCAGGATGGTGTTCGAGGCGGGCGTTGCGGGAAGCCTTGGTACTCTTGTAGACGCCATCACACGCTCCTGCTTTGCCCCTCTGCCCTACCTGGATTTCCCCACCGGCAAGAAACTGACGATCTTCTCGCCAAGCTTGATCAGCGCGACCAGTCTCGGCCGCGGCACGTTCAGCATCTGCATGTACCAGCGGTCGACCAGTTCAGTGAACGCCAGCATTTCCTTCAGCCGCTTGCTCGCGATCGGGCTGATGGTCGGATCGTCAGCCGCGTCCGAAACGCAGGCGCGCAGCGCATCGACCGCGGGATCGATCTCGCGCTCCTTGCGGCCGGCGGCGATCCGCGCCGCCACTTCCCAGATGTCGGTCTCCGCCTCGAAATGATCGCGGCGGTCGCCGAGGATCGGCACCCGGCGGATCAGATTCCAGGCCAGCAATTCCTTGATCGAGTTGGAGACGTTGGACCGCGCCATGCCGAGCGTCTCGGCGATGTCCTCGGCGGTCATCGGCACCTCGGCGAGATACAGCAGGCCGTGGATCTGGCTGACGGAGCGGTTGACGCCCCACTCGTCCCCCATGTCGCCCCAGTGCAGGATGAACCGCTCGACGGCGGCCGGGAGTTTCTTTTTATCGGTTGTTTCTGTCATAACAGAAATATCTGACGGAACTGCCTGAATGTCAAGTCCCGCGCGCAGCGCCAGTGTCGCGGTCGGAAACTTGCGTTGGAATGACCTCCTGCCCCCGGCTTTCGGGTTCCGGCCACGGAACCCGAACGAAATTCCGGTTCCGTCGTTTCCCGGGTCAATTCGTTAACCCTTTGGCACCGGCCGCCTCTTAGATTCCCCTCACGCATTGCCGGCAACGAGGTCTGGCACGGCCATCAAGGCGGAAGATGCCCGATCGAAACTTCCCAGGCCCCGGCAGGCTGCTGCGCCGGATATCTCCCGTAGCGGCGGTGATCGCCTTTGCGCTGGCGATGACCGCCTGTGTTCTGGGCGTCGTGATCTGGAAATCGCTCGAGGCCAAGGCGACCGCGCTCGCGGGCGGCCAGACCGACATTCAGAACCTCACGCACTCGTTGGCCGAGCACGCATCGCATACCATCCGATCAGCCGATATCGCGATGGCCGGAATGGTCGATTTGCTTAAGTATCGGGATCCGCTGCCGGAGCGGTTCAACCCATACCTGGCAGAGACGGTCAGTTCGCTGCCTCAGCTTCGCGAGATCGGCGTGCTCGATGTCGACGGCAAATGGCGATATTCGTCGTTGCCGGAAACACCAGGGCACAGTAATTCCGACCGAAGCTACTTCATCCATCATCGGGACACACCGGGAGGCGCACTGCGCATCAACGAACCGCTTCAGTCACGCTTGACCGGACGGTCCACGATCATCCTTTCGAAACGCATCGACAGGCAGGACGGCAGCTTCGCCGGTGTCCTCACCGCCGCAATCGACAGCGACTACTTCAATCGCTTCTACAAGACCTTCCAGCTCGGTCCCGACGGCAGCATCAGCCTGTTACGGAATGACGGCGCCGTCCTGATCCGCTGGCCGTTCTCCGACAGAAGTACGAATCTTTCCGGGACCGATCTGTTTTCGAGGTACCTGAAGCTCAGTTCCGTCGGGTACTACAAGATCATCTCCCCGTTCGACGGTATCGTGAAATATTTCGGCTATGAGGAAACACCGCATTATCCGACGATCGTCACCCTGGCAATGTCGGAAGACTGGCTGCTGGCGGATTGGCGGAGAACGCTACGAACCGACGCCATCGTTGCCGGCGCGCTGCTGTGCATGATCGTTCTGCTGGCCGCGCTGCTCTCCCTGCAACTGCGCTCCCGAATAAAGGCTGTGCGTGCATTGCGCCAGAGTGAGGCCCATTACCGCCTGCTCGCGGACAACATCGCCGACATCATCATCCTGATCGATGCCCGCGGCCTGTTGCGCTATGTTTCGCGGTCGGCCGAATCGGTGCTGGGATTCCGCCCGAAGGATATTGTCGGCAAATCGTGCTTCGACCTGGTGCATCCCGACGACAGGGAGAGCATCAAATCGGCGACCGCGGGGATCAATAGCGTCGACAGTGTCAGCACCGTCGTGTTCCGACACTATCGCGGCGACGGCACGCTGGCGTGGGTGGAAAGCAAGTTCAAGCTGGCGACGGAACCGGGCGATCCCACCCGGACGGAATTCCTCTGCGTCATCCGCGACGTCACCGAACGCAAGCGCATGGAAGACGAGCTGACCCAGCTCAACCGCCGCCTCACCCAGCTCGCTGCAACCGACGGACTGACCGGGCTCACCAACCGCCGCACCTTCGACGGCTTCCTGCGGCGCGAATACGAATCCTGCGACGAGATTGCGGTATTGCTGTTCGATATTGACAATTTCAAGGGTTACAACGACACCAACGGACACCAGGCCGGCGACCGTTGCCTGCAGGCGGTCGCAAAGGCGATCGGCGATACGACCTCGAATACGTCGGGCCTGTCGGCACGCTATGGCGGCGAGGAATTCGCCGTCGTGCTGCCGAATACCACGGAAAGCGCCGCCCTGAAGGTCGCCGAAAGCATTCGGCTGACGGTTCGGGCGCTGGGCATTCCGAACACGGCCTCCAGCCGCGGATACATCACCATCAGCGCGGGCGTCGCCGCCAGAAACCGCTCGACGATCGACGAGGCCGCGTTGGTGGGAGAAGCCGACACCGCGCTCTATCAAGCCAAGCGTCTCGGCCGGAATCGCAGCATCCTGTATTCCTCCCTCGACCTGCACTATGTCGAGAGCGAATCGATCCAGCACGACGGCGAGTTCACGCCGGGCGAACGGACGCGTTAGTGCAATTTCCGGCGAAAGCGCCTGCCCCCGACTTGACCCGGGTGTAAGCCCCCGTTCGCGTCAAGAAATTCCGGCGACCATTTGGCCGACTGGTGAGCCAGCTCACATTCATGCACAGCCCTCCGCGCTATCAATGCACGGGCGCCGACGCATGGAGGTCACGGATGACTGCTATCGAACGAGCGCTTTCACGCGCCATTGTCAGCATTAACGGCAACGAGGTTCTCAAACAGATCGTGCTTCTCTGCGCAGCCGGCCTGCTCGTTTCCCTGCTGATGCTGACTTACGGTGTGGATCTAAGCCCGGGGTTCTTCTAGCGCCCTCCGGATCCTATCGCGGTCCAGGCCGCCACGAGAGGTCGTCAGACAGCACATAGATCATGATCGCGGCCAGGCACATCACGACACCGATCCAGAAGATCGGGGAATGATGGATCCGTCTCCAGTCCCGTCCAGGGTGTTGCGGCGTCATTTGGTCACCTCGTGGGTGCGTATCAGCCTGTCAGGGCGGTCAGACGGTCCGCAGCACCGAGAACCGCTCGCTCGCCTCCCGCAAGTTCAGCATGTCGGGATTGCCGGATTCATCCCGCAGCGCCTCCACTCGCGCCGATGATGGCCCGCGCCGGCATGCCGCGATCATGGCGGTTACGGCTTCCGCGGGGCCTGAGAACACCGCCTCGACGCTGCCATCCCGGCGATTGCGCACCCAGCCTTCGAGATCACGCGACCGCGCCTCGTGTTCGACAAAGTAGCGATAGCCGACGCCCTGAACCCGCCCGCTGATCGTGACATGGCGGATCGCGGCGCTCACGGCTTCTTCAATCCGAGGAATGCGCCACTGCGCGCCTTCACGTCCGCCTCGCGCATCGCCCTGCCGGTCAGTTCGGACGACGCCATACCCTTCAGGTTCTTCGGCGAACCTCCCTCACGCAACGCCTTCAGCGTGTCATAGACGGCCTGGGTGGCGGCGGCGAACGGCGCGTGGCCCTGCAATGCGATCCGCACGCGCTGGCTTGCGAGATAATCGAGCGCGGTCATGTCATCGGGCGCGCCGCCGAGCACGATCGGCAACCGGGTGGCGGCGGAAATGGCTTCGAGTTCGCCGCGGTTCTTGATGCCGGTGAAGAACAGCGCATCGACGCCGGTGGCCTCATACGCCTTCGCGCGCGCAATGGCGTCATCAAGACCGGTGACGGATACGGCGCCGGTGCGGCCGATCACGACCAGCGTGGGATCGCTGCGGCCATCGAGCGCGGCCTTCATTTTGCCGACGCCCTCCTCCAGCGGGATCAGTTGCGTCCCTGACTGCGCGAACGCCTGCGGCAGCAGCGTATCCTCGATCGTCAGGCCGGCGGCGCCAGCCGTCTCCAGCTCCTGCACGGTGCGGCGGACGTTAAGCGCGTTGCCATAGCCATGGTCGGCATCGACCAGCACCGGCAGGGTCGAGGCGCGCGACATCCGGCGCATTTGCTCAGCCAACTCCGTCAACGTGATCAGCGCAATATCGGGATCGCCGAGCACCACCAGCGAGGCCACGGAGCCGCCGAACATGCCGAGTTCAAAGCCGAGGTCTTCGGCAATGCGGATCGATGTCGCGTCATAGACCGACCCGGGCCGGATGCAGGTGGGGCCGGCAAGGATCGCGCGCAGGACTTCGCGGCGTTGGCGAAAGGCCATTACAAAGGCTCCCTCTTTCGTCATTGCGAGCGCAGCGAAGCAATCCATGCTTCCGCGGCGACGCTATGGATTGCTTCGCTGCGCTCGCAACGACGGTTACGCAAATTCCAGGATCAGCGCGTCGACCGCCAGCGTGGCGCCGGCCGCCGCATGGATCTTCTTCACCGTGCCGTCGCGCTCGGCGCGCAGCACGTTCTGCATCTTCATTGCCTCGACCACGGCCAGCGTCTCGCCGGACTTGACCTCCTGCCCTTCGCTCACGGCAATCGACACCACGAGCCCCGGCATCGGACACAGCAGCTTCTTGCCGGTGTCGGCGGCCGATGTCACCGGCATCAGCCGGGCGGCCGCGGCCTCACTTTCGGTGAAGACGTTGACCGCGACGTCAAAGCCCTGATGCGCCAGGCGGATGCCGTTCGGGATCGCGCGCACCTGCATCGCCACGAAGTGGCCGTCGATGGTGCCCTGCCAGACCGGCTCGCCGGGCGTCCAGTTGGAAGCCAGATTGTGCGGATTGCCGGGCAGACCATCGGCGCCGATGAAGCGCACCGCGATGCCGTCAGCCTCGCGTGCCACGTCGAGCCCGATTTCGTCGCGATCGAGCCATACGGCGCGACGCCGCTCGCGTTGCACCAGGCGCCCGGTCAACTGTCCGGAAATCTGCCGCTTGCGTTCGCCGAGCACGTGGTCGATGGCAGCACCGACCGCAGCCAGCCGCCGCGCGACCTCACCTTCCGGCGGACGCGCGGAAAAGCCTTTCGGAAACTCCTCGGCAATGAAACCGGTGGAAAGCTTGCCCTCGCGCCAGCGCGGATGGTTCATCAGCGCCGACAGGAACGGAATGTTATGCCTGATGCCGTCGACGTAAAACGCGTCCAGCGCGGTCGATTGCGCCTCGATCGCAGCGGCGCGCGACGGCGCATGCGTGACGAGCTTTGCGATCATCGGATCGTAGTGGATCGAGATTTCGCCGCCTTCCTGCACGCCGGTGTCGTTGCGGATCGTAATGCCGTCATAGCTCGCTTCGGCCGGCGGCCGGTATTTCACCAGCCGGCCAATGGAGGGGAGAAAATTGCGGAACGGATCCTCGGCATAGACGCGGGATTCCACCGCCCAGCCGGTCAGCGTGACGTCCTTCTGCGCAATCGAGAGCTTCTCGCCGGCCGCGACCCGGATCATCTGCTCGACGAGGTCGATGCCGGTGATCAGTTCGGTGACGGGATGTTCGACCTGCAGGCGGGTATTCATCTCCAGGAAATAAAAACTCTTGTCCTGGCCGGCGACGAATTCGACCGTGCCTGCGGAATCGTAATTCACCGCTTTTGCCAACGACACCGCCTGCTCGCCCATCTTGCGGCGGGTGGTCTCGTCGAGCAGCGGCGACGGCGCCTCCTCGATGACCTTCTGGTTGCGGCGCTGGATCGAACATTCGCGCTCGCCGAGATAGATCACGTTGCCATGCTTGTCGCCCAGCACCTGGATCTCGATATGGCGGGGATCGACGATGAACTTTTCGATGAAGACGCGGTCGTCGCCGAACGACGATTTTGCCTCGGCCTTGGCGAGGTTGAAACCTTCGGCGACTTCCGATTTCGAATGCGCGATCCGCATCCCCTTGCCACCGCCGCCGGCGGAGGCCTTGATCATCACGGGGTAGCCGATCTCGTCGGCGATCTTCACCGCGTGCTTTTCGTCCTCGATGACGCCGAGATGTCCCGGCACCGTCGAAACTTTTGCCTTCGCCGCGGCCTTCTTGGATTCGATCTTGTCGCCCATCGCGGCAATGGCGCCTGGATTGGGACCGATGAAGACGATACCCGCCTTGGCGAGCTCGCGCGGAAACGCCTCGCGCTCGGACAGGAAGCCATAGCCGGGATGCACGGCCTCCGCGCCGGTCTTGCGGCAGGCCTCGACGATCTTGTCGATCAGCAGGTAACTCTCGCTTGCTGCCGGCGGGCCGATCAGCACGGCGTCATCGGCCATTTCGACATGGAGCGCATCACGGTCGGCCTCGGAATACACGGCCACCGTCTCGATCCCCATCCGGCGCGCAGTCTTGATGACCCGGCAGGCGATCTCGCCGCGATTTGCGATCAAAATTCTCTTGAACATGTTCTTCTTGCTTGAGCTTTGGGCAGGATCCTCACCCGCAATGTGACATGCGGGGACGCGGGTAACAAACCCGTCGTACAGCAAAAATCGATGGAGGCAACGGGTCTCGTATCGGCCGATGGCGCCAGGCGGCGGCAATTTATCCGGAATAGGCGTTGAAGCGCCCCCGCGCATAGGCGCGGGATACCGCCTTCATCAGCTCGCCGACCTCGGATTCCAGATATTCATTGGCGACAATCAGCGCACGGATCGTCGCCCTCGTGTCGCCGCCGCAGGCTGAAATCGCTTGATCCACCGCGGTTTCCAGCCCGTCGTCCTCTTCGAATTTCGGCTGCGAAGAGGACGTCATGGCAAATATTCCGTGTTGAGCGACGGCGCTAATGTTCCTATTTTGTTCTTACGAAGTCAATGGGCCATTCGGTAGGTGGCCACGGCGGCGCTGACAATTTTCCCCAACCTGCTTCGATGCGCGATTAGCGCGAGCGCCTTGGTTCAATCACCTCACCTTATGCTAGAAGGCGCACGCGGGTGTGGAATTGATTTGAAATGAAACAGATGCGGTTACGAATTTTTCTGGTTGCAGCGCTGCTATCGATACTTCCGGCCAGCCAGAGTTCGGCCGCCACCGCCATCGTCCGCGATGGCGGCACGCTTCAGCTTGGCAACCTCACCTACCGGCTCGACGGCATCGATGTCCCGACCGTCGACCAGCTCTGCATCGACGAGCACGCCGATAGCTGGACCTGCGGGATCGAGGCGCGCGATCAACTGACCAAATTGATCGGCGGCAGGCAGGTCCGCTGCGACGATCTCGGCCCCGATCCCGCCTTCAAGAAACGGCACATTGGCGTCTGCAAGGTCGAGGGCGAAACCACAAGTCTCAGCCAGTTGCTGGTCCGCAACGGCTTTGCCCTGAATGTCGAAGCCTCCGCCACCGGACGCTTCCAGGTGGACGAGGCCCGCGCCAAGGAAAACCGCCAGGGATTATGGAAAGGCTGCTTCGCCGCGCCGCGCGAGTTCCGCGTTGCGAAGAAGGACGGCGCCCTGCTCGGCGCCGCGTGCCGGACCGACCGCGACCGCGAAATCCGCGAGGCCTTGTTCCCGGAGGATCTGGTGATGCCGGCTGCCTGCAACATCAAGGGCAAATACGCCGTCCGCGCGCGCGTCACCGGGAACCTCGGCATCTATCATCTGCAGGCGTGCCGCTCCTATCCGGGGCTGACCAATCCGGATCGCTGGTTTTGTTCCGAGGAAGACGCGCAGGCCGCCGGGTTCCGCAGGGCCTATAACTGCCGATCAACCACAAAGAGCAAATGAAGCTGGCAAAACCGCCGCTTCCTGTGTGAAAGTACCGGCAAAGGTTGCCGGTACGCATGACCCATTCGGACACTTCGAGCGTCTCGCCTGAAATCGCCGCCGCCGAGCGCCTGCGGCAACATCTGCAGGAAATCGCCAACGAGCGCGACAGTGCGCACCGCGCGCTGCAGGAGCGCGAGGCGGAACTGGCGCGGATCCAGCGCATCGCCGGCGTCGGCGGTCTCGAAATCGACTTCCGCGGCGGCGTCAAGAATCGCCGCTCTCCCGAATATCTGCTGGTTCACGGCCTGCCGCCCGAATCGGCCAACGAGACCTACGGGGAATGGGTCGAACGAATCCATCCTGAGGACCGCGAGCGAACGATCCGGCATCTGGTTCGCACGCTGAAAGGCAAGAGCGAGGATTATTCGGCCGAATACCGCATCATCAGGCCGAATGACGGCGCGACCCGCTGGATTCGCGTCGTCGGCAAGGTCGAGCGTGACGCTAGCGGCCGCGCGCAGCGCCTGGTCGGCGCCGATTGCGACGTCACCCCCCAGGCGCTGGCGCAGGCCACGTTGCGCGAAAGTGAGGAGCGCTTTCGCCTGATCGCCGACAGCGCGCCGGTGCCGGTCTGGGTTACCAAGCTCGACCGCACGCGTTCCTTCGCCAACCAGGCCTATCTCGATTTCCTCGGGCTGCCGTTCGAGGAAGCCATCGTGTTCGACTGGCGCAAGCGGCTGCATCCGGACGACCAGCAACGCGTCGTGCAGGAATCAATCGCCGGCGAGGCTTCGCTCAAGCCATTCGTGCTGGAAGCCCGCTACCAGCGCGCCGACGGCGAATGGCGGTGGTTGCGCTCCGAATCCCAGCCGCGCTGGGACCCGACCGGAGGCCACATCGGCTTCATCGGCGTCGCTCACGACATCACGGCAGCCAAGCAGGCCGAGCACGATCTGCGCCGGCTGAACGAAATTCTCGAAATGCGGATCACCGAGCGGACGGCGCAGCTCGAATCCAGCGAAGCCCAGATGCGGGCAATCTTCGAAACCAGCCATCAGTATCAGAGCCTGCTCAACCTGCACGGCGACGTGCTGTATGCCAACAAGACGGCGCTCGCCGGAATCAGCACCGACGCCCGTGAAGTGATCGGCCAGCCGTTCTGGGAAACGCCGTGGTTTTCCGCGACGCCTGGCATGCGCGACACCGTCCGCGACGCCTTTATCGCCGTCATGCGGGGCGAAGAAATCCAGACCGAGATGATGCTGCATCTGCCAATTGGCGATCGCTATTTCGACTTCGCGATGCGCCCGCTGCACAACCAGCACGGCGCGGTGATCGGCGCGGTACCGGAGGCCATCGACGTCACCGAACGCCGCCAGGGCGAGGAAGCGCTGCGCCAGTCGCAGAAGATGGAAGCGGTCGGACAATTGACCGGCGGCGTCGCGCACGATTTCAACAATCTCTTGACCATCATCCGCTCCGCGACCGATTTCCTGCGCCGCCGCGAACTCCCCGAGGAGCGCCGCCGGCGTTATATCGACGCGATAGCCGAGACGGTGGAGCGCGCCTCCAAGCTGACCGGACAATTGCTGGCATTCGCCCGCAGGCAGCCCTTGAAGCCGCAGGTATTCAATGTCGGCACCCAGGTCGAGGCAGTCGCGCAACTGATCCGCCCGCTGGTCGGCGCCCGGATCAGGATCGACGTCGACATTGCCGCCACCAATTGTTTCGCGATCGCCGATATCGCGCAGTTCGAAACCGCGCTGATGAATCTTGCCGTCAACAGCCGCGATGCCATGAACAGCGAGGGCCGGCTGAACATCCGCGTCCGCAAGGTGGATGCCATTCCGCCGCTGCGCGCCCAGCCCGCCCGCAGCGGCGACTTCGTCGCCATCACCGTGACCGACACCGGCAGCGGCATCGCGCCCGCTTTGCTCGAGACCATCTTCGAGCCGTTCTTCACCACCAAGGAAGTCGGCAAGGGCACCGGCCTCGGCCTCAGCCAGGCGTTCGGCTTTGCCAAGCAATCCGACGGCGACATCGCGGTCGCGAGTGAGCACGGCCAAGGCGCGACGTTCACGATCTACCTGCCGCAGGCGGCTGTCCCGGCCGATGCCGTCGAGGCCGCCGCCACGGGGAGCGAACCCGCCGCGCGCGGCCGCGGCTACCGCGTGCTCGTGGTCGAGGACAATGACGACGTCGGACAGTTCTCTACCGAGCTGTTGGAAGATCTCGGCTACACGGTCCGCCGCGTCGCCAGCGCGGATGCCGCGCTCGCGATCCTTGCCCAGGACGAGTTTTCCGCTGATCTCGTGTTTTCCGACGTCATCATGCCCGGGATGAACGGCGTCGAACTCGCCGGCATCGTGCGCGAGCGCTATCCCGGCCTGCCCGTGGTCCTGACCAGCGGCTACAGCAACGTGCTGGCGGAGAATGCCCACCGCGGCTTCGAGCTGATCCAGAAACCCTATTCAGTGGAATTGCTGTCGCGCAGTCTCAGGAAGGCGATTTCCGAGGCGCGCCGCTAGCTCAAGCCGCAGCCTCGACGCCGGCCTGGCCCGATGCCAGTAACGTGCGGATCTCCTGCGCCGGGCGCGCCGCGCTGAACAGAAAACCCTGCATCTGGGTACATCCGAGATTCTGTACGGTCTCGCGCTGCTGCAGGGTCTCAACGCCTTCCGCGGTCGTGACCATGTTGCGGTCGGCTGCGATGCTCACCACCGCGCGGATGATCGAGGCCGACGATGAATTGCGCGTCACTTCCTTGACGAAGGAACGGTCGATCTTGATCTTGTCGAACGGGAAATGCTGCAGATATTGCAGCGACGAATAGCCGGTTCCGAAATCGTCGAGCGCGATATGAACCCCGAGCGCGCGAAGCTGGTTCAGCGTCGCGAGCGCCGCATCATCGTCCGCGATCAGGACGGCTTCCGTAATCTCCAGTTCCAGCCGGCGCGGGTCGAGCCCGGTCTCGGACAGAACGGAAGCGACCTTCAGCGACAGTGTTTCCGACCGGAATTGAATCGGCGAGACGTTGACGGCAACGCGGACATCGGCCGGCCATGCGGTTGCTTCCGCGCAGGCGGTGCGCAACACCCACTGCCCGATCTCCTCGATCAGGCCGGTTTCCTCGGCGACCGGAACGAAGTCGGCCGGAGAGACCATGCCGCGCACCGGATGCCGCCAGCGCAGCAGCGCCTCGCAGCCGGTGACACGGTCGCTGTTCAGATCGACCTGCGGCTGATAGTGCAGTTCGAGGCCGCCCTGCGCCAGCGCCGCGCGCAAATCCGCCTCCAGTTCGCGGCGATGGTTGGCCTGCTGCTCCATCGCGGGATCGAAGAAGCGATAGGTTCTGCGGCCGGCCGCCTTCGCCGCATACATCGCGAGATCGGCGTTCTTCAGGAGATCGAACAGGTCTGAGCCGTCGCGCGGGGCGATCGCGATGCCGATGCTGGCGTCGCTGGAAAGCTGGTGGCCGTGGCAATCGAACGGGGTTCGCAGCGCCTGATAGATTCGCCCGACCGCCGCCTGGACGTCCCCGGTGCTGCCGATGCCACGCTGCACGATGGCGAATTCATCGCCGCCGAGGCGGGCGATGAAATCCTCGGGCCCGACCGACTGGCGCAACCGCTCCGCCACGCCCTTGAGAAACTCGTCGCCGATCAGATGTCCCAGCGTATCGTTGATACGCTTGAACTCGTCGATGTCGATATAGAGGATTGCGAACGGGCGCCCATCGCCGTCGCGGAGCAATTCCTCGGCATGGCGCTGGAGCATCGTCCGGTTCGGGAGATCGGTCAGCGCGTCGTAATGCGCCAGATGTTCGATCCTGGCCTGGTCGCGCCGCACTTCGGTAACGTCTTCCAGCGTCGTGGCCCAGCCGCCGTCCGGCGACCGCTTGTAGATCAGCCGGATCGTGCGTCCGTCCGGCGTCGAGGTCACCGTATCCTGAACCAGGTTGCCGGTCGGATCGAGAAACCTGGCGCAATAGGCATCCACGTCACCGACAAAGGAACCGCGCTGCTGACGGTAGAGGATCAGGTCGCGCAGATGGCAGCCGGGTTTGACCACGTCGGTCGAAAGCCCGAACATGTCGATATATTGCTGGTTGCAGATCACGAGCCGGCCTGAGGAATCGAACAGCAGCAGGCCCTGCGTCATGTTGTTGATGGCGGTGTCGAGATGCTGGCTCTTTTCCGAGAGCTTGCGCTGGGCTGCGGCATGCTGCCGGCGCAGCTGTCGCACGATCAGGAACACCATGCCGATCACGACGATGACCGCCGCTGCGGCCGCAAAGAATTGCAGCCTGGTCTGCGCGCGCCAATCATGCAGTGCGGCCGAGGTCTGGGTGGTCGCGACGATCAGGATCGGGAAGTGCTCCAGCGACTTGACCGCGCCGACCTTGTCATCCAAAAATCTCTCGCTGGTGAAACGTCCCGAAATGTTGCCGTCCACCGCGAGCGCACGCTGAAACCCGGCCGAGTTCGCGACGTTCTGGCCGATCAACCTGTCGTTCTTGGGGTAGCGGGCGATGACGGTGCCGTCGCGGTGAATCATCGAAATCGCGGTGCCGCTGTCGAGCGCCAGCGACGCGACGAAGTTTTCGAAGTGGGAAGGTTCGACGCCGCGGACGGCAAAGCCGATGATCTCGCCCTTGCGGCCGATGATCTTTCGCGCAAACACCGTCGTCCAGACCTTGGTCACCTTGCTTACGACCGCCTCGACGATCACGTCAGGCGTCGGCTCGCCCGACATGAACTCCCGGAAGTAGCGCCGGTCAGTGACGGTGCTATCGGCCACCGGCCACATCTCGGATGAGTTGATCAGTGCGCCCTTGGCGCTCCACAGATTGAGGGCGCCGACATACGGCAGCACCGAGAGCTTCGTGCGCAGCAACTCGTGCGCGCCCAACGTCGACATCTTCGTCTCGAAGTCGTCTGCGGTGTGGACCCCGTCCGCCCGCAGGCCGTTCACGACGTCTTCCTGGACATGCTGGAGGTCGAGCAGTTGCTGGTCGAAATGCCGCGACAGCAACAGCGCGCTGTTATTGAGTGCGCGCTCGGCGACTTGCAGCGCCCGCTCGCGGTACTGCATCGCGAAATAGCCGGTGGCAAGCATGATCGCGATCACGAGCGCCGCCGCACTCAGGATCAGCCACTGGATGGCTCCCAGCCTGATCCGCCACGGCATGCCGGCACCGAACAGCGGCTGGCTCCCCGCGATGATTTCTTGCGATGAATTATTCAGCACTTCCGCTGCCCCCACAGGCGCTTGTTGTAGGGGAACACAACCCAAAAGGGCGTTAGCAAAGTGAGTTATCGCGAGGTTAAAGCGGCGACGGAATCAGGCGGATTCCGCCAGTTCAGCTTCCTTGAGGCTGCATTCGATCAGCGCCCCGCCGATCGTAAACTCCGAGAACGGCGACTGCTCGGTCGCGGCCTGCAGCGGCGCGAAGAACTGCGAGTCCCCGGGGCTCTTCAGAAAGAAGCGGATGTGGCTGGCGGTCATCGTGTCCCTCGACAGCCATACGATGCCGGAGAACAGCTCCACCATCATCTGGGCATATTGCCCGGCGCTCGCGATCCCCAGTTCGTAAATCGGCGACACCACAATGAAGCGCGCACGCAGGATCGGGTTTGGAAACTTGCTCATCATCAGGCGGCTGACCTGACAGGTCGCATGAACCCGCTCGCCGTCGGAAAGGCAGTAAAGGTTGGGATTGTCGCCGTCCTTGGTCAGGGCGTCGTAGGCGGAGAACATTCCGGTCGAGAAGGTCGAAAAGTCCTCGCCGACGCTTTCGGCATCCTTCTTCCATTGGCCCTTGATCGACCGCCAGGACCTGTCCGGATCTTTCATCGGCAGAAGGCGCATTGCTTAACCGGGGGTTAAATGCAGATTTGCTCATCAGTACCTTACAGCCTGCGACTAAACGTTTGCTTACGTGTGGAACTGCCCGGCCGGTATTAGTACGGAACTGCAAAACAACGACCTGCGCGAGTGCTTCCAACCAGCTCCATCAATGGTTTAAGCGCGATCCGGCGTGACTTGGCCGCGCGAGGGATCCCGCGCGTTGTTTGCTGTAGAGGACAAATCCGGTGAGGCTTGCTCCTACGAGGTTTGCCACAACAATGATCCAGTCCGCTTTGATGGCCCCATACGCCACCCAAAACACAAGACCGGGAAGTCAACGCGATCAGCGTGCGCGATGAGAGGTCGTCGGTCGGTTGACCGGACCAGACTTTCTTCACCTGCGGAATGTTGGAGAGCGAACTCAACAGCGCTGCAATCGCGCCGACGACAGTTTCGAGAAATTGCATTTCTTCTGTCGTCCTGTGCGGGCCTGCTGTCGCCGCTGGAGGTGCCTGCTACGACGCGTACGCAAGGCGATCGTTCCAGTCATGTGCAAGACAATGGCTCCCGGACTACAGGAACGATCGTGCCGGGTGCGGGTTTTCCCGTATCGGCGTTCCTTCCCCCCGCAACGTCGAGCCTGAGCCCCGCAAATCCCATGAACGGGGTTGGCGGGGCTGCTTCTTCTCATCTCGCGAGGGCTGACGATGGCACTGCTTCGGATACGGCCCTCTCGGGCCGACATCGAAATCGCCGAACAGATTTCGGATCGTACCAGTCCGGAAGTCGAACGGATTGCCGAGGCCCTCACCTGGGGCGCCGACGAACATGTCATGTGCGCGCTCGCCGCCGGCTGGTGGTTCTACTGCAGGCGTCGAAGCCCGCGCCATCGCGCCGACAGCAACCATATCCTGCTCACGACGGTCGCCGTGACGCTTCTGCCCCATTTTTTGAAGTCGATCTTCGACCAGAGGCGGCCGGACCGTCTGACGGTCCGCGGGCACCTCCATGGCGTGCCATTTTCGGGAAAGCCGCTCGACGCCTTTCCATCCGGCCATGCCATCCATGTCGGCGCGCTGGCATCGGCCGCTACGGTGCTGCCGCCTGCGAAACGCAATCTGGTCTGGTCGATCGGCGCGGGCCTGGTCCTGACGCGGATCGTTCTGCTGGCGCACTGGACCAGCGATGTGATCGCGGGCCTCGCAAACGGAGCCGTGGTCGAGCGCCTGCTCAGGCGTTGGACGGGTTTCGGATTGCTCCGCCGGGAATAGTTGGACCCCGAGGCATCCTTGCAAGCAAATCCGGCGGCGCTTGCCTAAAGACATCAGCACCGCCGGCCGCTACTTGGCGTTAGGCCGCGGCCTCATAATTGACGGCGGTCTCGGCAAGCTTGGTCAGGCTTTCGTCGGTCTTCTTCTCTTCGGCCAGGGTCTGGTCGAGCAGCTTCGCGGCTTGCGGGTTGTTGAGCTTGAGCGCCCAGGCCTTCAGCGTGCCGTAGCGTGAAATCTCGTAATGCTCGACCGCCTGAGCCGCCGCCAGCAGGCCGGCGTCGAGCGCGGGCGTGTCGGCATACTCTTCCATGATCTCCTTGCCTTCGTCGAGGATGCCCTCGATGGCGTCGCACTTCTTGCCGCGCGCGGCCTTGCCGAGCAGCTCGAATACCTTTTCGAGGCGCTCGATCTGCCCTTCCGTCTCGTCGTGGTGCTTTTCGAAAGCGGCCCGCAGCTTGTCCGAATTGGCCGCCTTCGCCATTTTCGGAAGCGCCTTCAGTATCTGCTTTTCGGCATAGTAGATGTCCTTGAGTGTATCGAGAAATAGTTCGTTGAGGTCTTTCTCAGCCATGACGTTCTCCATTGTTGGTGCGCCGACAACGTTGGATTGAACGGAATGGTTCCTATGCCGACCCGCCCGAGCTTCAGCGCGCGGGCGATCGTCCAGGTGGGCCGTGATGGACGGCACGGCCGAGTTGTTTGTCCAGCCTGCCTGCCTCAATTGCCATGGCGAGCGCGAGCATGACCTCCGATTGTGAAGTGCAGGAACGTAAACTACGGGGCGCCGAGACCGCGGTCATCTTGCGAAGGATCAATCGTGATGGTGATCGGAAACACGCATGTTGCGGCGCGTTGCGATACGCAATTCGGCCATCATTTGCCGCTTAGCCTTTCCAATTATTGCTTAAAAACAAAATTGCTGAGGGGGAATTTCATGCGCGCAATCGTTGGCGTTGCCGTTTGCATGCTGTGGGCTTTGTTCGCAGGCGCCGCAGGTGCGCAGCAGCGCGCCCCCGCTCAAGGCAACGAACTCCCCGAGCGTGACCTTCTCAATGCCGGCACGGTCACGGTGATCACGGCTCCGATTGGCGGTCCGATGTCGATCATGGGCTCGGACATGGCATCGGTGCTCGACGATGGCGACAAGCTCCGGGTGCTGCCGATCCTCGGCAAGGGCTCGGTCCAAAATCTCATCGACATCCTCCGTCTCAAGAACATCGACATGGGCTTCGTCACGTCCGATGCGCTGGAGTTTGCCAAGACCGAATACAACATTCCTGACATCCCCAAGCGCGTCCGGTATATCACCCGTCTGTTTCACAACGACATTCACATCGTGGCACGGCAGGAGATCCGCAGCCTGCAGGATCTGCAGGGAAAGAAGATATTCGCCGAACGGAGCATCGGATTGCCGGCGGCGCGCATCATCTTCCGCCGCATGGGCATCCAGGCTGACATCGATTCGCAGACCGATCCCGACGGCGGCCTGCAAAAGCTGCTCGGCGGCGAGCGGGACGCGTGGATCGCGAGCGTTTCGAAGGGCGCCCCGGTCATCAAGAATATCAAGAACGAAGCAGGCAAATTCCATCTGCTGGAGATCCCCTACGCAAAACCATTGCAGGACATCTATCTGCCGTCGTCTTTCACATCCGAAGAATACCCAAACCTCGTGGCCAAAGACACCAAGGTCTATGCCCTTGCCGTTCCAACCGTACTGATGGTGTATAACTGGCCACCCGAGAGCGAGCGCTACCGGAGGGTGGCGCGGTTCGTTGATGCGTTGTTCGGCAAGATCGGGCAATTGCAGCAGCCGCCCCGTCACCCGAAATGGAAAGACACCGGAATATCAATCAACGTCGCCGGGCTGGAACGTTTCAAGCCGGCACAGGACTGGCTCGACAAAACCCAACCGGGGACCACACAACAAGGCCCGACCGCTGCAACGGCCGAAGAATTCCGTAGCTTCCTCGTCCAGAAAAACGGCGGTGAAAACGTTTCTCAACAGGATACAGCCAAGGCTTACAACGACTTTCTTCGATGGCGGGCTGGACAGAAATAACGGCGTCTGCGACGCCATGTCCCTTCGCTCCAACGTGTAACGGCGAACGCCGGCCCCTCGCGCAACGAAGGCGTCGGACGTTAGCCCGTGCTGGCCGACTGCCACGGCTTTGTCCGGGCGATCGCCGCCTCGGTCTACCCTGCTCTCGCGCCGGGCGCGTTCCTTGTCGGTGGGCTGGTCCCGTCCGTGGTCGTCACGGACGATGCCCTGCTCATGACCCCCGCGCGGGCGATCCGGGCTCCATGTTTTCCTTGGATTGCCCGGGAATATCGGGTTTTGACCGCCTGCCGCCGCGCGCTGCCCTTGAGGCCGGTTCCAGCCAATGTAACAATCCTGTCGCAGAGAAAAATTAGACCAAGATAACGGCGGCTCGACGGGCTGCTTCATATGAGGAAGATCTCATGCGCCGCACAATCGTATTGCTATCGGCCAGCCTGTTCACGTTCGCCGCAAGTGCGGCCTCCGCGCAAAACGCCACGCCGCGTAACCTGATCCTGTTCGTGCCGGACGGCCTGCGCGGGCGCATCGTGACACCGCAGACCGCCCCCGCGATGGCCGAGGTGCGTGACAAGGGCGTCAACTTCAAGAATTCGCATTCGCTGTTTCCGACCTTCACCATGGCGAACGGCTCCGCGATGGCCAGCGGCCATTACCTCGGCGATACCGGCACCTTCAGCAACACGATCTACACCGGCTATTCGTCCGTGCCGGCCGGCGACACCGTCGTGCCCTTCATCGAAAACGACGCGGTGCTCGGCGACGTCGATGAGCATTTCAACGGCGACTATCTGAACGAGGAAACCATTCTGAAGATGGCCCGCGCGCAAAACTTCTCGACCGCCGCGATCGGCAAGCTCGGCCCGACCTATCTTTTCGACCATACCGACGGTGGCAAGAACACCATCGTGATCGACGATTCCACCGGCGGCAAGAATGGCGTGCCGCTGTCCGACGAAATGAAGGACGCGCTGACCAAGGCCGGCCTGCCTTTGGTAACGACGCCACGCGGCGAAAACAGCAAGGCCGGCGACGCCAAGACACCGGGCACCACGACGGCGAATGTCGCCCAGCAAGCTTACATGGCCGACGTCGCCGCCAAAGTCGTGCTGCCGATGTTCAAGGCGCGCAACAAACCGTTCGTGCTGGTGTTCTGGTCGCGCGATCCGGACGGCAGCCAGCACAACACCGGCGACAGCCTCAACACCATTACCCCCGGCATCAACGGGCCGACCTCGATGGCCGGCATCAAGAACGCGGACAATAATCTGGCCCAACTGCGCAAGGCGCTGGACGACCTCGGCCTCGCCGCCTCGACCAACATCATCATTTCCTCCGATCATGGCTTCTCGACCATTTCGAAGGAAAGCAAGACCAGTCCGTCGGCCAAGATGTCCTACGACGACACACCGAAGGATTTCCTCCCGATGGGCTTTGTAGCGATCGACCTTGCAAAGGCGCTGAACCTGCCGCTGCACGATCCTAATAACAAGAACGCGCCCGTGGCTGATAACGCCCATCCCAAGGCCGGTAACGGCGTGCTGGGAAAGGACCCGACGAAACCCGATCTGGTGATCGCCACCAATGGCGGATCTGACCTGATCTACATTCCCGGCAAAGACCGCAAGCTCGCGGACCGCACCATCAAGGCGCTGCTGGAACAGGATTACGTCAGCGGCATCTTCGTCGACGACGAGTTCGGAAATTTCCCCGGTACGCTGCCGATGTCGCAACTTGGTCTCAAGGGCAAGGCGGTCGTGCCGCACCCGTCGATCGTGGTCAATTTCCGCTCCTGGTCATCGGGATGCGACGAGCCGACCAACTGCTCGGTGCAGATTGCCGATACCGTCCTGCGCCAGGGCCAGGGCATGCATGGCAGCTTCAGCCGCGGCGATACCTTGAACTTCACGGCGGCGATCGGGCCCGATTTCAAATCAGCGTATGTCAATCCCCTCCCCGTCAGCAACGCCGATGTCGGCGCGACCGCAGCAAAGATCATGGGCCTCACGCAGAAAGCCAAGGGCAAGCTGATCGGCCGCATCATGACCGAGGCCATGCCCAACGGCGCAACGCCGAAGGCCTATGCCGGCACCGTGAAGTCGAAGCCGGCGGCGAACGGCTTGCGCACCGTGCTGAACTTCCAGCGCGTCGGATCGCAGCGCTATTTCGACACGGCGGGTTTTCCCGGCCGCACGCTGGGGCTCGACGCGGGCGAAGGCAAGCAGAAGACGGCGGGGAAATAACTCCGCCGAGCGTCGGATCATCCGATGTTCCATAGCCCCTTGTGGATGTCGAATTTCACCAGACCTTCGTCGCGCATTTTCAGAAGCAGGGATTGGCAGGCTTCCTCATTCGGAAGATTGGCACGCCGCATGAGCTGGTAGGCCTTCTGCGGCTTCTCGCGAAGCGCATTCAGGATATTCTCGCGATCTTTCAGCATACTTGGTCCTGCAATCCCCAATTGGCGTTCATGATGAGCTGCTCAGGCCGCGACGAGTTTGATCTGACCGTCTTCAAAGCTTCCCGCCGCGAGCGCGTCGCGCGCCATCTTTTCGATCACAGGCCAGTTTGCAAGAAGATATTTTTGAGCCAGCGCCTTGGTCGGAAGCTCCGTTTGCAGAATGCAGTTCTGCCGCACGTTTCCGTTCGCGATTTGAAAGGACACCGCTTGCGGCCCCTCGATGATCTCTTGTTCGGTGGGCTTGGCAGCTATCCGCATCGCTATTCCTTTGTGAGCGCCTGATTGGGCCAAGCTGCCGAAACCGGCATGAACCGCCGCGCCCCGGTCTGTTTCTTAAGCTTGCGAATGAGCGATGGCCAGCTAGTGCTGATCGTCCTCAGCCTCAGGAGACCGTTTCGGCCTCTGCTCCGTGGTGGGCTGTGTATTGCGGACCGCCTCGGCCAGCATGAGGCGCAACTCATCCTTGGACATCGGTGGTTGCCGTGTGGTCGATGCTTTCCATTGTGCCATGTGTATTTATATGGGGTGCCCGAACGAGAATTAAAGCCCGGAACCTAAACTCCGGGAACCCCAGCGTGTGGCCAAAATCGGCGCAAATGACCCGAAGCGACGTGGTAACCACCCTCAAGTGGGCAGTGGCCCTGCGCCCCTCTAAGTTTCGAGGGCAAACCTCAGGCGTATCACATCGCAAGAATGCGCAAGCTCATTCAGCCTTCATTGCGAGCGCAGCGACGCAATCCACCTCTCCACTTGCGGCGCCATGGATTGCTTCGCTGCGCTCGCAATGACGTGGTAGGCTGCAGCGTACTGGTATCCCGCTTTCGCGGAGGACGACGCAGGACCAATCAAACAAAAACGGCGGGAATGACCCCGCCGTTTTGAAACCGATCAATCGCCGGATGATACTATAGCATCCCCATGTCCAGCATGCCCGGCAGTTGCGCGAGCGGCAGGGCGGCGGCGCCGATCAGGGTTGCGACCAGCGCCGTGAGGCGGTGGTTGATGCGGCGCTTGCCACGCATCTGGCTGGCAAGCCATTCCAGCACTTTGGTATCGATGCTGGCGGCCTGCGTCGGCGCCCAGCTCTCGATGTCGGTATCGGGCGACAGCGCAACGGTGCGCGGCGGCACCGGCAGGCCGGACTCGGACGCCGCATGATGGGTGACCGCCTTGGCCAAAAGATCGTCAAAACGTCCGTCGTCGGTACGCTCGGCGGCGGCGTCGCTGATTTCAAACAGCGCCTCGACTTCGGCGCGGCTCACCGGCTGATGCTCGACCGCGCTCACGGTCAGGAAGCGCGCGCACCAGGCGGCGTCGTCGGCATCGAGTGCGCGGGAAAAATGGATACGGCCCTTGGTCGTGGGTCCCTCGCCCGTGATCACGCCGTCGCGCACGATCGTGAGCGCGTGGGCTGCGGTCTTGCGGCAGGACGGTTGCGGGACGTCGGACGTATCAGTGGACGTTTCAGCGGTCTTGGCAGTCGGGGCAGGCATAGTTGTACTTCTCAATTTCTTTTTTCAGACCCAGCATTTCCATACGGGGCATGAACGAGCGGTTAACGATTCGAAACTGGCAGTTCGAGATTTTTAGATGGTTGCCAATTGGTCGCTGTGACATCGGTCACGGTTCAGGCCGCAGCGGCCTGATGGCAAAGCGGCCCGGCGTGATGCGGGCGATAAAAGGCAAAATCGGGGCAGCGAGGGCAGAAAAGTGGAACGGTTTTGGAAAGATTGCGGTCAAACAAAAGGATGGCGCCAGAATCTGACCTATCTCCGTTGAATGCAGGAGCGAGAGGGTTCTTTTCGTGGCAGAGGCGCTGATTAAAAGAAGATGCTAGGAGTTCCAGGCTTGCGGAGAAGGATCTCGCCTTTTGCGTGAACCCGTTCACTTAACCGCATCAGACTCCTATAATGTCGAAGACGAATTCCCCTGTAACTAGAATAAGATGAGGTCGAACCATGGCACTCCAGATTGGCGCAACCGCCCCCGATTTCGAAGCCCAGACCACCGAGGGAAAGATCAAATTCCACGACTGGATCGGCAATAGCTGGGCGCTTTTGTTCTCGCACCCGAAGGATTTCACCCCGGTTTGCACCACCGAACTCGGCGCTCTCGCGAAGTTGAAGCCGGAATTCGACAAGCGCGGCGTCAAGCTGATGGGCTTGAGCGTCGATCCCGTCGACAAGCATTCGAAATGGTCTGAGGATATCAAGGAAACGCAGGGCGCGGCGCCGAACTATCCGATGATCGGCGACACCGATTTCAACGTGTCGAAGCTCTACGACATGTTGCCCGCTTCCACCTCGGGCGACGTTGCCACGCGGACTGCCGCCGACAACATGACCGTCCGCAACGTCTTCATCATCGGACCGGACAAGAAGATCAAGCTGGTGCTGGTCTATCCGATGACGACGGGCCGCAATTTCGCGGAAATCCTGCGCGTGATCGACTCCCTGCAGATGACGGCCAAGCATCGCGTCGCGACGCCCGCCGACTGGAAGCAGGGCGAGGACGTCATCATCGCCGGCTCGGTCAGCGACGACGAGGCCAAGACGATATATCCGGCCGGCTGGAAGGCGCCGAAGCCGTATATCCGGATCGTGCCACAGCCGAAGTGACGGCAAGGACGTTTCGTGGCTTCGTAGGGTGGGCAAAGGCGCGCTTGCGCCGTGCCCACCATCACGGGTGATGCAAGTAGTGGTGGGCACGCTTCGCTTTGCCCACCCTACTATTCACGCCTTCGCCCCCACCCAATTCGCCACCAGCAATCCGGCGGTCGATGAGACCGCCGTCACCAACGAGCCCCAGGCGATGTCGACGATGACGACCGTCCAGCTCCAGTCCTTGAGCATTGACATCGAGGTGAGTTCGAAGGTCGCGTAGCAGAACAGGCCGAACAGCGCGCCGTAGAGCAGCGACGATTGCCAGGTCGTGCCCGCGCCGCCGCTAACGAAGATCACGACTCCGCCGACATAGAGCAGGTAAAACAGGACCGCCGGCAGGAGCTTTATCTCGCCCAGGTGGTGGCCGATCTGCGACGTGAAGAGCGCCTTGGCGACAACGCCAAGGAACAGGAAATCAATCGGGACGATGACGAACAGCGTCACCAGGTAGAGTACGACGTATCGGTTCACGGTGGCCTCCAGCCCGGGAAACGAGGGAAATCATACGGAGTAATTACGTATGTGGAGGCTTCGGGTTTCACGGGCAGCGGGTTCTGCCGCCGTGACGCTCCGCTCAGGCGGCGCGGACGCGGTCGAGGAATTTTTCGACCTCGGCCTTCAACTGCAGGCTCTCGCTCGACAGATGCTGCGCCGACGCAAACATCCGGCTCGAAGTCTCGCCGGTCTCGTCGGCGCCCTGCGCGGCGTTGCGGATGTTGGCGGCGACGTCGGCCGTGCCGCTCGCCGCTGCGCGAACGCTCTGGGCGATGTTCTGGGTGGCGCCGCGCTGCTGCTCGACCGCCGCCGAGATCGAGGTGGCAATATCGCTGATGCGCTCGATGGTCTGGCCGATCGCCTTGATCGCGCTGACCGACTCTTCAGTCGCAAGCTGCATGTTGCCGATCTGGCTGGAGATCTCCTCGGTCGCCTTCGCGGTCTGACCGGCGAGACTCTTGACCTCCTGCGCCACCACGGCAAAGCCGCGGCCAGCGTCGCCTGCCCGCGCCGCCTCGATGGTGGCGTTGAGCGCCAGCAAATTAGTCTGCTCGGCGATCGAGGTGATCAATTTCACCACGTCGCCGATCCGGGAGCCCGCTTCCGACAATTCGTTGATGCGCTGGTCGGTGGCGGCCGCCTGCTTGACGGCATCGGCCGCGATCCCGTTCGATTCCTGGACCCGGCGGGTGATTTCCGCGATCGAGCTGGAGAGTTCGTCAGAGGCGGTCGCCGCGGTGCGGACATGCTCGGAGGCGGTTTCCGAGGCGCCCGCCGACTTGCCCGAGAGCCCGGCGGTGGTCCGCGCCGTCTCGGTGAGTTGCCGCGCGACGCGCTCGAATTCGCTGGAGGAGTTCAAAACCTTGTCGAGGATGCTGCCGACGCTGGTCTGAAACTCGTCGACGAAGCCGCGCAGTTCAGCCTTGCGCTGATCGGCGGCGGCAATGGCGGCCGCGGTCTGCTCCTCGCGCATCCGGCGGCGTTCGGCCGAGTTGTTCTTGAAGACGGCAAGCGTACGCGCAATCTCGCCGATCTCGTCCATGCGCTCTTCGCAATCGATCGCAACATCGGCTTTACCGTTGGCGATCGCGGTGAGCGAGGCCGTGACAGAGGTCAGCGGCTTGGTCACCCGGCGCACGATCAACGTGGTCAGAAGCATCACGAGAAGTGCGGCGACGACCGCGGCGATGGCCATATTCCGAATGGCTTCCGCAAGCATGCTCTCGTAATGCGCCATCGGAATGCCGACATAGATAATGCCGATGACCTTGCCGGCCGAACTCATGACCGGATAATACGCCGTCATGAACGTCTTGCCGAACAGCGTCGCCGGGCCCTTGTAGGCCTCGCCGCGGCGCAGAACGGCCTGTGCGGGATGATCAGGCGCGAGTTGGGTGCCCACGGCGCGGTCGCCGTTCTCCTTCTTGACGTTGGTGGTACGGCGAACGAACTGGTTGCTGGCCTCGTCATAGGCGAACAGGGTCGCGTTGCCGCCGGTATAGCCGACCGCACGATCGACAATCGCGTGGTCCTTGAACTCGGGCATTTTGGGAATTTCGGCGCGGGCGACGGCCCCGTCCTTCATGGTGATCTTGGCGTCGCTATAGGTCTCGGCAAACGCCAGGCCCAGCGTGCGCAAATTGACCTCGATGTCCCGCAGCGCCCGGTCGCCGAATTTGGACGTCAGCGACCAATGAGCGGCTCCTACAACCAGCGCGGTATTTACTGCGATCAAGAGGATGGCCGAGATGACAGCCTTGGTACCGAGCCGCAGCTTGAGCGCAGGCAGGAACTTTCCAACGGATCGCGTAGTCATAACGAGAAATCCCCCAAAATCGGGCCCAATCTGCCCCGTTTTGCTTACGATCGCATTAATGGGCACAACCCTGAGCAAATACTGAGAAATTCAATGGAACCCATGCGCGCATGACCGCCCTCGTTTGGTACCGTGACGACCTCCGTGTTTCCGACCATTTTGCGCTGCACGCAGCCGCCAGATCGCACGCATCGGTTGCGTTCGTTTACGTGCTCGACGACAGGGCGCCGGGCATTCGGCCGCTCGGCGGCGCGGCGCTGTGGTGGCTGGCGCAGTCGTTGCGCGCCCTGCAAGCGAGCCTGCGCCAGCGGGGTGCATCGCTGGTGTTGCGCAAGGGATCCGCGCCTGCGGTCATCGCCGCGCTCGCCCGCGAGGTTGGCGCCGAAGCGGTCTACTGGAACGAGATCGCGCAGGCGCCACACCGGGCCGTTGAAGATCAGGTTGCCGCCGCGCTGAGTGAGATCGGTATCGTCACGCATCGCTTCCCCGGTGACCTGCTGGCCTCGCCGAACCAGATCCGCACCAAGGAGAACCGGGGCCTGCGCGTGTTCACCCCGTTCTGGCGGCGGGTGCAGGCGCTGGGCGATCCGCCGAAACCACTACCGGCGCCGAAGACGCTGAAGGGCGTGGCGGACCTCGCCAGTGACAGGCTGGAAGACTGGAAGCTCGAACCGACCCGGCCGGATTGGGCTGGCGGCCTGCGCGACAATTGGCAGCCGGGTGAGGCCTCCGCGCAAGCCGCCCTCAAGGCGTTCCTTGGCGGCGGCATTGCCGGCTATTCCGGCGATCGCGACCGGCCGGACCGCGACGGCACCTCGCGGCTCTCACCGCATCTTCGCTTCGGCGAAATCAGTCCGCGCCAAGTCTGGCATGCCGCGCGCTTTGCCGCGGCCGAACACCCGCGCCTGTCTGCCGATATCGAAAAGTTTCTCAGCGAACTCGGTTGGCGCGAGTTCTGCCGTCATCTGCTGTTCGACGTCCCCGATCTCGCGACGCGCAATCTGCAGCCCCACTTCGACGGCTTTCCGTGGAAGCACGATGCCAAAGCATTGCAGGCATGGCAACGCGGCCAGACCGGCTACCCGATCGTCGATGCCGGCATGCGCGAACTCTGGTACACCGGCGTCATGCACAACCGGGTGCGGATGGTGGTGGCGTCGTTCCTGGTCAAGCATCTCCTGATCGACTGGCGCGAAGGCGAGCAATGGTTCTGGGATACGCTGGTCGATGCCGATGCCGGCAGCAACCCGGCGAACTGGCAATGGGTGGCAGGCTCGGGCGCCGACGCCGCCCCCTATTTCCGTGTCTTCAATCCGATCCTGCAGGGCGAGAAGTTCGATCCCGATGGCGTCTATGTCAGGCGCTGGGTCCCGGAGTTGGCGCCATTGCCCGACAAGCTGCTTCATCAGCCCTGGACCGCAACGCCGCTTGAACTTGCAAGCGCAGGCATCGAACTCGGCAAGACCTATCCGCGTCCGATCATCGATCATAAAGCAGGCCGCGAACGCGCGCTTGCAGCCTACGCCACGATCCGCGGCAACTCGTAGCGTTTTCGAGCGAAGTGGGAACCGGTTCGCGTCAAGAAAACGCGTCAAATTGAAAATTTAGCTCTTCGTCGACGCGCGATTGACCACCAGCACCGCGGCGGCACAGGCGATCATGCCGGCAATCGCGACGGCATCGAGCCGTTCGTCGAACAACACGAAGGCCATCAGCGAGGTCACGGCCGGCACCAGATAGAACAGGCTCGCCACCGATGTCGCGGCCTGATGGCGGATCAGCCAATACAGCAAACCGATCGAGCCGATCGACAGCGCCACCGCGAGCCAGGCCAGGGCGAGAATGAATTCGGTGGTCCAATGCACGACGCGCTGCTCGAACAGGAAAGCGCCGATCGTAAAGAACACGGTCACCGCGACATACTGCACGAGATTGCCGCTGCGCCAGTCGATGCGGCTGCAATAACGCCGCTGATAGAGCGTGCCGAGCGTGATGCTGACCAGCGATACCGCAGAAGCAAGCCAGCCCCAGCCGGCCTGTCCGCCCATCGGCCGGTCGTGCAGGATCAGCGCAACGCCAGCAAGCCCGATCAACAGGCCGCCCCACTGCATTGCGGTCACGCGCTCGCCGAGCCAGCGGTTCGCGATGGTGGATGTCAGGATCGGCTGCAAACCCGGGATCAGCGCCGACAGGCCCGCAGGAATGGATAGCGAGATCGCGATCGCCGTGCCGCCGAGATAGATTCCATGCACCAGAATGCCGGCGACGGCGCTGTGCCCGATCTCGACGCGGTTCGGCCATGCCGGCCGCGCGATGGCGCAGATGACGGCCATCAGTATCACCACGATCGCCATGCGGATCGCCAGATACGTCAAGGGATCGGCATTGTTGATGACATACTTGGTACCGATGAAGCCGGTGCTCCACAGCAGGACGAAAATCGCCGGCGCCGCGCGGGCGGCGAATCTGTCAAAATCCTCTGTCATTTGCCGTCCCTGTTGCCCGATCATATGCTATGCGGCAAGAACTGATCGCGCCGGGAGACCTGCGCGATTTCACATATCGAAGCCTGCTACCCGAAGATCTCCAACCAGGAACGCCATGGATGTTCGCGCCGCCGTCGCCGTCGCTGCCGGAAAGCCGCTGGAAGTAACGACCGTTCAGCTTGAGGGACCGCGCGAAGGCGAAGTGCTGGTCGAGATCAAGGCGACCGGTGTTTGCCACACCGATGAATTCACATTGTCCGGCGCCGACCCGGAAGGACTGTTTCCAGCGATCCTCGGCCATGAAGGCGCGGGCGTCGTGGTCGACATCGGCAAGGGCGTGACCAGCGTGAAGAAAGGCGATCACGTCATTCCGCTGTACACCCGGAATGCCGGCAGTGCCCGTCCTGCCTGTCGCGCAAGACCAATCTCTGCACCGCGATCCGCGCCACCCAGGGCCAGGGCCTGATGCCCGACGGCACCTCACGCTTTTCGATGGGCGGCAAGCCGATTCATCACTACATGGGCACATCGACATTTGCGAACTACACCGTGTTGCCGGAAATCGCGGTGGCGAAAATCCGCGAGGACGCGCCGTTCGACAAGGTCTGCTATATCGGTTGCGGCGTCACGACAGGCATCGGCGCCGTCATCAACACCGCCAAGGTGGAGGAAGGCGCGAAAGCGATCGTGTTCGGCCTTGGCGGCATCGGGCTCAACGTGCTGCAGGGGCTGCGGCTCGCCGGCGCCGACATGATCATCGGCGTCGACATCAACAATGACCGCAAGGCGTGGGGCGAGCGCTTTGGCATGACGCACTTCGTCAACCCGAAAGAGCTCGGCAAGGAGCTCGTGCCTCACCTCGTCGACATGACGAAGGCCGGCGCGGACCAGATCGGCGGCGCCGACTACACGTTCGACTGCACCGGCAACGTCACCGTGATGCGGCAGGCGTTGGAAGCCAGCCACCGCGGCTGGGGCCAGTCGATCGTGATCGGTGTGGCGCCGGCAGGCGCCGAGATTTCGACGCGGCCGTTCCAACTCGTCACCGGTCGGGTCTGGAAAGGCACCGCCTTCGGCGGCGCGCGGGGCCGCACCGACGTGCCGAAAATCGTCGACTGGTACATGCAGGGCAAGATCCAGATCGACCCGATGATCACGCATGTGATGCCGCTCGCCGAGATCAACAACGCGTTCGAGCTGATGAAGCGCGGCGAATCGATCCGCGGCGTGGTGACGTTCTAGGGTGAGATCGATCTCGTATTAAGGGGAGCGCCACATCGCGCCGAAGGCGCGAGCGCTACCACTCTTCCGGGCAGGCATCGACGATTCGCCAGAGCTCGCCGCCGTTCTTGATCTTCTTCATCTCGGTGGTGAGCCCGCCATTACGGCGGATCCAGTCCTTCACCGTATCGGGGTAGTAGGACATCAGATCCGATGTCCCTTCCGAACTCGTGACCTTGATGCCGAAGGTGAAGGCCTTGTCGTAATAGGCTTGGTGGAATCCGATGCTCGCCCTTGGCGTGACGCAAATCTTGTTCATCGGCACGATGCCGAACACCAGCGTGCAGGCCGAGTTGCAGATCCCGTCGATGATGACGCGCTCCTTGCGTTCGCGGATGCGCTTGTACTTGGCCTTGTACTCCTCGACATATCCGCCATGATCGCGCGTGATATGCAGGTCGGCGCGCGCTGGCGTCGCGACCAGAACCGAGAGGGACAGCAGGGCAAGAGGCGTGATGCGCATGGATCGATTGGGAACCGGATAGCCGTGGTTAGATGCGGGATAGTCGGTCCGTAGAGAAGACAGCAGAACTCTGGCCGGACTGTGTTGGGAATTCGTTAAGCATCCCTTGAGGCCAAAAATGGGCGCGTTAGGGTGGTTTTCTCCGCAGCTTTTCTACTCCGCTTCTCCGGGAATGCGAAATCAGATCGGGCCGGTCGCAGGGAGGCGCAGAGTTCGGCAAAACCAGACGTCAGGCTCCTATCCTATTGTTTTCACATGATTTTCTTCTTCCACACGGGCGGCTATCCGCCCCGCCCGAAATTGCTATAGTTCCAGGCAGGACTTCCGGAGAATCGAAATGACCAAAGCGAAGTTTTTGATGGCCGCCGCCCTGCTGTCGGCCGCGGCCCTGGCCCCGAACCTGGCAGACGCCCGCCACAATCGGCACCACCACCATCACCTGCACAACTGGGGGCTGCCCTACCAGATCAGCTACCTGCACAATTACGGCCCCGGACCGCAGCCTGGCACCTTCGCCTATTATGATGGCCCCTCCACGGTGCTCTGCCGCCAGGGCGCGGCGGCCTATATCGGCCAGGACCGCCGCCGGCATCCCTGCTACTAGCGTTCGGCTGCTGGCCCTGCCGGCCCAAGTCTGATAATCGACCCGTCGCACGCGCTCGTAGCTCAGCTGGATAGAGCATCGGATTTCGATTCCGAGGGTCGGGAGTTCGAATCTCTCCGAGCGCGCCAGTCCGCCATGCAGTTCAGAACTGAAAAGCCGGAGATCACCGCGCCGGGCTACGCCGATATGCCGAAGGGCATCGACGGGCTCGCCATGCTGGTCCAGGAAGTGTTGATAGATGGGAACTGCACTTCGGCCGACGGTCGGAAGCCGAGTTGGCTCACTTCAGTGAAATCCTGACCTCGCTGAGGTTCGCCGCGAACTCCATTCCCGCCTTGGGCCCTTGCAGGTCAATCTTCACACCTTTTTGGTTCGCCAGGTGAACGCCTCCGACGCCACCAACAAAGGCGCCGCCGCCACCGACGGAACTGTAGGTGCCGGAAAAATCGTTGACCTGCTTTATGCCTGACGCCCATCCTTCCAGCCGGCTGACCGATGCTCCAGCCGTAACACCCAGACTGAGACCCGATACTCTGAACGGATAGTTGCGGCCGCGATACGTCAGCACGCCGCTGCCGCCGCCGGCGCCCACCATCAAGCCCGCCTTCACCAACTTGACCCGGACATAGCCGGGCGCCTGCGCGAGCGATGATGTCGCCGAAAGAACGCCGGCGAAAAGCGTAATCGCTGCGAGCCGAATCATAGATGACATCGCTTCAGCTTCCCCGCGTTCAAGGGACCGCCACATCGACCTTCTTCCAGGTCTGATCCGGATCGAATAGGTAGATGCGTTTCGCGATGCTCTCGGTCCGTTTTCCGAGATCCTTCTCGTAGACCGTACCGGCATGATTGACCATGAAGGTCATGACGCCGGAATTTCCGTACTCGGCAGGGTATGCGATCAATGCGAAGCCGCCGATCATCTTACCGCCGACGACGTAGTTGAGAGCTCCGCCCGGCGCGTCGGATCCCTGCGCCGTCAGGATCCGGAAATAGTATCCATGATAGGGCTCCGGCTGATCGCCAACCTTGTACCCTTCGGCCGAAGCCTGCGCGGCCAGTTCGCCAAGCGGGCTCGGATCGCGATCGTCGCGCCAGAACAGTCCATCCTTCTTGCCCGGGCTGCTGACGATACGCTGCGCGTAAACCCCCGCCCCGCTGCCGGTGCGATCTTTTTCGGCATATTCGTTCTGAGCGTCCACAAAGGCCAGGCTGGTCTGAATGGCGTCCAGTTCATTGCGACCGATGCGACGATACAGGATCTCAAGCCGCCCGGCCGCCGGATCGAACTCCCAGCCCGTCCTGTTGTTCACCAAAGGAATCGGGAACGGAAACTCGTCCGCGCCGAGGATGAGCGTCGCCTTCTTGTTTCCTTCGGCCTTGACAGAATGCTTTGCATCATAGGCAGACAGGAAACGCTGGCGTGCCTCGGCATCGGCAACATCATCGCCGGATTCGACAATGTCTTTCCCATCCTTGCCGAGGACCTTCAGCAGCGCGCTTGTTGTCCCGGTCTTGACTGCGGCTGCCAACGCCGCCGCAGCGTCTTCCGGCGACGTAAACGCCTGTTGCGCGCGGGCGTCCGGCGCCGCGATACAGAGCATGCCGGCCAGTACCAGGCTTGCCGAGAAGGCACGAGCGAGCGGAAGCGAATGATGTTTGGTCATCGTCAAATCCTCGATCGCGCAGGGATCTGCCCGCCCGCGGCGAGCCAGTCGCGATAAGTCTGGAATTTCAGACCGAGCCTGTCGTAGTGGACGCGCAAATAGCCGTCGCTGCCGCGCGTCACCGCGTCCGGCGTCACCGTCTGCACCTCCTGCGCCATCACGCCGACATAGGCCTTGGTACTGCCGAGATAGCTGAAACGGTAGTAGCCGAGGCCGTTGTCGAGATGGCCGAGCAGGACCACATCGTGCTTCAGCGCGATGTCGGAACGCCGGCCACCACCGCCACCTCCCCGGAATCCTCCGCCTCCGCCTCCGCCTCCGCCGCCGCCGCCGCCACGGAAACCACCTCCGCCTCCTCCGGCAAACCCGCCGCCGCCGCCGCGGCCGGCCATGCTCATCTGGCCACGCGCGGAAGCAATATTGGCCGCACGTCCCGCCGACACGCCGGAGAATGCGTTGCCACGACCGCCACCGCCGCGATTCGCCGCACCACCACCGCGGCCGCGATCAGCGGTCGCTGCGCGGTTGCCGCCGCCCTTGGCGCCAGCCTTGGCAGTCTTGCCGCTAGCTTTGGCACGATCGCCGCCCTTGGCCCGATCGGCAGCACCGGCGCGATCGCCGCCGCGATTGCCGGCCCGATCTCCGTCTCGATTTCCACTGCGGTCACCTGCACGATCTCCCGCACGGTCACCGGCGCGATCACCCGGACGATCCTGGTTGGGCCGCAGCACCTGCTGGCCGTCACGGCCACGGAAATCCATCCGATTGGCGGCACCGGCCTGTATGTTGTTGTTGCCGAAGCGTTGCTGAACGTTGACGTTGTTGTATCGAACGCCCTGGCGATGCGCCGGGTTATGCTGCCAGTTATTCCCGACGTTGGTGACCCTGTTGTAGTGATTGACATAGAGGTTACGGTTTCCCCAGTTGAAGCCACCGCCCCAGTAATTGCCCCAGCGCCCGATCGCCCAGGCTGTACCAAAGGCAAGACCGGCCGCGACCACGCCGGCGCCGATATAGGATGGGTAGCCGAAGTAATAGGGCGGATAGGCTGCGTAAGGCCATTCGCCGTACACGGTGGCTGGATCGTAATAGGGAACGTACATCGTATCGGGCTGTGCCTGCTGGATCACGATGACGTCCCGGTTATCCTGCTTCTGGACGCTGACCTTCTGTTGCTTGTTGGTGACGAGCTTGTTGCGCGCCTGCGCCTTCGCCCGCAGCCGCTGGACTGCGTCCATCACGTCCGGCTGCTGCGCCAGCACGGCGTCGCCGAGATTCTTGGTCCAGTCGATCTTGTCACTCATCATGGCGATCACCTCGGGCGTCGACGCCAGCGCCTTGACGCTGTCGTCCCAGGCCTGCTTGTCGACCCCCGCCTTGAGCGCGTCGCCTTTCAGGCTCTTGTTGCCTTTCACCCAGCGGTCGGCCTGCACGACTTCGAGCGGATAGGTTGACGCCGCCAGCACGTTGGCGAGAAGTTCGTCCGGATACAGCGCGATCGGCGCAACCAGCGCCTCGAGCTGCTCGGGCTTCAGCAGGTCGGCTTGCGGCTGGGCCGGTGGCGGACTGGCAGGCGTCTGGGCGGCCGGCTGACCCGGCGGCGGTTGGCTCGATTGTCCTGACGGCGCGGGCTGATTGTCCGTCGTTTGCGCCATCGTCGCGACGGGCGCCGCCATCAGCAGCGCCAGCGCCAGCAGAACCTTGCCGCAACCAAGCATTGTCGCCTCCGTTCGCATTGTCCGCCGAGGTTCACCCCGTCGGGAGATCGGAGGTTTGACAAAGATCAATGGAATTTTGCCAGGCTCAGCCTTGCACCGGTTCCGGCGGCGCGCCCTGCGCTGACGCGAGGAGCAGCCGGCGATCGTGGATCAGATTCTCCAGCCGGTGCGCCGCCACATTCAGCGCGATGAGCTTAATCGGTGCAGGGGAAAAGCCTTCCATTGATCCAGATCAACGGGGCGTCATCCCCTCGCTGCCAGATTTCAATCAAGGCACCCGGCGAGCCCACTCTCGCTGGTCTGCGCCCTCCCCTCGGGCGCGCCGAAGAGGCCGTCACCCCCAATGGCGGCCTCTTTCATTGACCGGCCAGGGCAGACAGAACTAACCGCTGCCAGCCAAACCGATTGAGATGCGGCATGTTGAGACTGTTCATCGGGATTGTCGTCACACTCTCATTGAGTCGCGCGCCCGCGGCGGCCGAAGACAAGATGGTGGTCGATATGAGCAAGATGACCTGTGGCGAGCTGACGAAGCTCGGCTTCCAGGATTTCGCCGGCGTCACCATGTGGCTAAGCGGCTATTACAATGCGAGCGTCCGCAATACCGTCATCGACCTCTATCAATATGCACAGGCCGCCAAGACGGTGAAGGATTTCTGCGAGACCAGCCCGCGCGCGTCGGTAATGTCGGCAGCCGAGCGGGCGCTCGGCATTAAGATGCCGCGGCCGCGCTAACCGTGGTGCGCGCGAGCGGCAGCGTGATCCGGAACAGCGCGCCCTGACCTGCCCGGTTCTCCGCGGAAATCTGGCCATCATGCGCCTCAATGATGGTGCGGGCGATCGACAGACCCATCCCCATGCCGTGCGGTTTGGTCGTATAGAACGGCTCGAACACCTCGTTGAGCTTTCCCGCCAGGATACCCGGACCGCTGTCGGCGATCTCGATCTCGGCGGTGTCCCCATTTCGCGCCGTGCGCACCACGATCTTGCGCTGCGTCTTGTCGAGATGCGCCATCGCGTCAGCCGCATTCACGACCAGGTTGAGAAAAACCTGCTGCAGTTGAATGCGATCACCGCGGACCGGCAGCAACCCAGGCGCAAGTGTGCTGCTCACGGTAACCTCCCGGTCGTGGATAAGGCCTGAAACGAGATCGATGGACTCGCTAACAGCATCATTGACGTCGATTTCTCTTGTCTCGAACGGCGCGCGCTTGAGCAGGCTGCGCAGACGCCTGATCACTTCACCGGCGCGCTGGTCGTCACGCCTGATGTCGGAGATGATTTCCTTCAACTCCACCACATCAGGTGACGGCTTACCGAGCAACAATTCGGCCGTTTCTGTGTTGACGAGGATGGAGCCGAGCGGCTGATTGAGTTCATGCGCGATCGACGCGGTGAGTTCTCCCGCCATCGAGAAACGATTGACGTGCGCGAGCTCCGACATGCGCTGGCGCGCCTCGACCTCAGCAAAGCGACGCCGCCGTCGTTCGTAAAGCAAAATGGTGATCAGGCCAGCCTGCAGTAAAAATAATGCACTTACGAACATGACCTGCCAGCGATACTTCTCCCAGGCGGAGGGTTCGCGAAAGTACACGGAGCTGCCCGGCAGCAAAATGTGTTCGCCGACGTTCCAGCGTTGCAGCTCCCGCCAATCATATTTGGCCGCTGCAAACTCGCTGGACGGCGTCTTGATATCGCCCGGCTTCTCTCCGTTGAGAATGCGGATGGCGACGCCCACGGCGGTTCGGCTGCCGCCCAAGGCCGAGTGCATGGGGCCACCGATAACTTCCCTGCCAAAAAAGGCGTCGTCATGCGTGAAGATCGGCGCGTTAGCAACGTTATAGAGTCTGGTCAGCGCGCGATCGCCCTCATGTGCGACACCGGCGGCATCGACGACCATCTGGTACCAGAAGATCGCGGCATGCGGTGGCAGGGCGGCGAGCTGCTTCAGCGTGTCCTCGTAGGAAAGCTTGTCGTACCATCTGATCTCGACCTTGCCCTCGAGCGGCTTCAGCTCCCTTTCCATTTCGCCTCGCCAGAATCTCTCATTCGGCGAATCTCCATTGACGACGGCGATGGTATTCGTTTCCGGCGATATCTTCAGGAAGCTTTCGAACAGGACCAGGAATCGGTGGGTAACCGACACGACAGTGTCATTGTCGGTCATGCTTGAGTATTGGACGCGGCGCGCCTCGAGCGTGGTCAACAGCACCGGTGCGGCCGGGAAGAGTTGTCGGCGATGACGTTGGAGGAAGGACGCCGCAGGCGCGCCAACGCCAATAATCAGGTCGGGCGGCTGACTGGCATAGAGCGCACGCAGATATTCGAGAAACGGGGTTTCCGGATTTGCGTCCGCTGAGCGCGCGGCAACCAGCGAATGCTCCTGAACATCCAACGGCCAAGGCGATTGCCGGTCCAACTCGGCGCGAATGGCCCTGGCATATTCGTTCCATGGCCGGAATTCCCGGCCTACTGAATGCAGGATCATGATCCGCTTGTGCCCGAGCTCGGCGGCATCGAGCGCGGCAAGCGGCGCGTTGATCAACGTCAGCAGCAGGATGAGCCGCCAGACCGATTTGGCCAGACGCCCTTCCCGGTCGACGATCAGCCTGCGACCACTCAACGCCCTAGGCACCCTGCTGCACGCACAAAACGAGGCCAATAGCAGCACGATTCAGCGCGCGAGGAAACCGTCGCGAGCCGGCCCGCCGTCACTGGTTCCCTAGCAGCGCGTGACGACCCGCCCGTAGGCATCGACCGCCTGGACGCAACCGGACCCGTAATAGGCTCCGGCTGCTGCGGCACCTGCACCGACCGCAACGGCGCGGCGGGTGGTTCGTCGCGCCACGCCGGCATAGCTCATCGGCGTCAGCGGACGTCCGACGCGCGCCTCGGCGGACGTGATCAGGCCGCCATCGATCGCCGTCTCTCCATTCCAGAACAGGCCTACGGTAAGCGCTGCAGCGGCCGCAGCGGGCACGATCAGCTTTCGGGACAAGACGGTCATTTCTTTGCTCCTGCGGGTGTGCCAGGTGGGAGCGAGCGAAAGCACGGCGACCGAGGCGGCCGTGGCGAAAATCCAAAACTTTTTCCGAGATCGTGTTGGCTGACTCGTCTGGGCTCCTCCAAGGGTCGCAACATTGAGCGCGCGTCGATGCGGGCCAACCTTGACATGAATCAAGCCGCCCCATCGGCTAAGGGGCGGGACAGCGCGCATACTTGATTTCCATGTCCCCCATGCCGGGGAATATCCGGATCACAGTGTTGGCATCGGCCTCCCTAAGGCTGAATTGCACATTCTGCAGCATGATGTCGGAAGCACAGGCTGCGACCAGATTGATCGTCGCGCCTTCATCCTTCTTCGCCTTGATCCGGCATCGTGCAAATTTTCCGGTGATCTGGTCGCCCTCGATAATGAATCCGCCGCCATAGACGTCCGACATGTCGGTAAAGGCCACCTGCGCGCCCCTGCGGACGAAGACCTTGGCGCAATTATCGGCGTCGCTCGCCCAGGCGCCATTGAGATCGAAGGCAAAGGCAGGGCCAGGCATGACGAGGGAGGCGCCTGCGAGCAGCGCCGCAAGTGCGGTATTCCGGAACGTGGATTTCATCGCTTTCACCTCAATGTCCGCTCGGCACCAGGATTGGCAGCAGCGCATGCACGAGCCCGATCGCATCGACGGCGTGCGGGGCAAGCGGTGCCGGTCTTGTGCCCGGCACCGTGCCGTTCCCGCCTCGAGGAGGCTTGATCTGGATCAAGAGGTACTCCGTAACGGCGGGCCTAACCTTGGAACACAACAAGCGGCATACGGTCATTTCAGGAGAGGCGTGCCATGCCAAAGATCGACGACCTGATCCCCAACGCGAAGGAAATCCAGAAACAAGCTGCCCTGAAAGAGGCCGAGAAGGCCGACCAGCAGGCCAAGCGCGTGGCGGTGGCCGAGGCCGAGAAGCGGGCCCTGATCGAGAAGCTGAGCCAGCCTTCGGGACTGTCCGAAGACGAGAAAGTCCAGCTTGCCTCGACCGTCATCCAGCGCGCGGTGCGCAACGGCTTGTCCGAAGTGCAGGTCTATCGTTTCCCCAACACGCTGTGCACCGACCGTGGCCGCGCCATCAACCAGATGGAAAAGGGTTGGGAAACGACACTGACCGGGATTCCGAAGGAAATCTACCAGCTCTGGAGCGATTATCTTCAGCCACGCGGCTATCGTATCAGCTACCAGATCATCGATTTTTCGGGCGGCATGCCCGGCGATATCGCCATCACCATAAGCTGGGATGGCTAGTCGTTTCGCCTCCAGTCACAGTGGAACGGGGCTCATAGCAAATGGCCAAGGACGAGGCTTCGCCGAAAACAAAGCGAAAGGCTTATGAAAAGGAGCTGCGCAAGCTGCAGGTTGAGCTCTGCCATCTGCAGGAATGGGTGAAGGCCGAGAAGCTGAAGGTGATCATCCTGTTCGAGGGACGCGACGCCGCCGGCAAGGGCGGCACCATCAAGGCCCTCACCGAAAAGGTCAGCCCGCGGGTATTCCGCGTCTGCGCCCTGCCCGCGCCGTCCGATCGGCAAAAGAGCCAATTGTTCCTGCAGCGCTACATCGAACAATTTCCAGCCGGCGGCGAGATCGTGATCTTCGATCGCAGTTGGTACAACCGTGCTGGCGTCGAATATGTCATGGGCTTCTGCAGCCCGGCGGAGCACAAGCGTTTCCTGGAACTGTGCCCACTGGTCGAGAAATTCGCGGTCGATGCCGGCATCATCCTGATCAAGCTGTGGCTTGAAGTCGGAATGGAGGAGCAGGAAGCCCGCTTCAACGCGAGGATCGAGGATCCGTTGCGGCAGTGGAAGCTGAGCCCGATGGACACCGAGTCGTTCGGACGCTGGTACGATTACTCACGGGCGCGCGATATGATGTTCGAGGCGACCGACACGAAACATGCCCCGTGGCGGCTGGTTCGTTCCGACGACAAGCGGCGGGCACGTCTGAACGTCATCTCCCATATCCTCAAGGCGATCCCCTACAAGAAGATCGCGCGTGACAAGATCAAGCTGCCGAAGCGATCCAGCAAGGGTAGCTATAACGATCAGGCCAGCTTGCGCCGGATGAAGTTCCTCGAGGAACGCTACTAGCCCCAATTGGAAATAAAGGGAAAAAATAGCGCAATGCTAAGGAGCATCACCGAAAGCGCGCTAAGAACAAGGACTAGAAGAAGGAACTGGCGGTCATTCACCCTTGGACCGTAAGGCCCAAAGCGCGTTCCCGACAGCCGCTACTCCGATTAACTGCCATCTTTTCCCGACACCGTAGTTCTACGTGCAACCTGCGACGGTACGCGGGCGATCGCAGCGAACGGGAGCCGCGAAAGGCGACTCCCGCGCGCTTCTCATTGCATCGAGATGGTAACGCCTCCCACGGCCGCCGAGGCTTCCACTCCGATCCTTGGTCCACTGAGCTGCAGGATCACGCCATTGGCATTCTGCAACTGCACGGCGCCGGCGCCTGCTGCGAGCGCGCCGCCGGCTCCGCCCACGGCATAGCTGCCGGCCAGATCGCCGGGGCTTCGGAGGTTCAAGGCCCTGCCGACGAACTTGGTGGTCGAGGCGCCGATCGTGAAGCCCACGCTCATGCCCGACACCGTGAAGGGATACTTCTTGCCCCGGAAGCTCAGCACGCCCTGCCCGCCGCCGACACCGATGATGAAGCCACCCTTGGTGAAGACAACGGCTACCTGGCCGACCTCCGCAAGGCTCGGCGTTGCAGCGCCAGTCGAGGCCAAAAGTCCCAGCACGGTGGCAAGCATCATTCCTGTCCGAGTTTTCTTCATAACGCTTCCTTTTCCTGTTTATCTCGGGGATCTGCGGGCATGTGCTTGATGCTCGTCCCCGCCCCAGCGGCGCTTCTTGATCCAAGTCAACGCAAGCTGCTCTTGTAAGCCACGACTCGCGTTCCCTGCGTCGCCCGCGCCGCCGCGCTGCAACACGATCAGCCGTTTCTCAAATCGCCGAGCAGACTGTCCATTCTGCGCGTCCAATTGGCGCTGTCGGTTTTTTCCGCCATGCCGTCTGCCTGCAGGACCTCCCGGACCTGCCCGCGGGCGCCCACGATCTGGAAGGCGATGCCGCGTGAAGCGAGTTCGCCGTGCAGATCGCTCAGCATTCTTACGCCGGCCAAATCGATGAAGGGCGACGACGAAAGACCGCAGACGACAAGCTTGATGCGAGGCGTCGCATCGACCTTTGCCAGCACCGTGTCGCGCACTGTTTCCGCATTGATATAGAGCAGCGAAGCCTCGGGGCGGAATGCGACCACACTTGCAAGCGGCTCGACATCGGGGTTGCGCGCGCTGTCGGCATAACGGCCGGTTCCTGGCAGACGGCCGAGGAAGGCGACGTTCGGCTGCGAAGCCCGCACCAGCAGCAGGAATATGGAGGCGATCGCCGCCAGCAAAATGCCTTGCAGGATGCCAAGCAGCAGCACCGAGATCAGCGCTATCGCAGCAGCGTAAAAGTCGATCCGGCTGATCCGCCACATCCGCAGAAGCGCGGCAACATCGACCAGTTTGTAAACCGCGGTGAAGACGATCGCCGCCAGCACGGCCTTTGGCAGATTGGTCAACAGCCCCGTGAGAAACAGCAGGCAGACGGCAAGCGTGGCAGAGCAGATCACGAGCGCAAGAGGCGTTTTCGCGCCCGCCTGGTCGTTGACGGCGGATTGCGACAGTCCGCCCGCGACGGGATAGCCATGACCGAGCGATACCGCGAGATTGGCGGCGCCTAACCCCAGGAACTCCTGCCGCACGTCGAGGGAATAGCCGTGCTTGGCGGCAAAACTTCGCGCGGCAGAAACGCCCTCGACATAGGCAAGTAACAGAATGCCGGCGGCGAGCGGAAACAGTTCGTCGAACTCCAGCAGTCCGAAAGTCGGCATGGCAAAGCTCGGCAGGCCCTTCGGGATTTCACCGGTGACGGGAATGCCGAGCGCCGGCAGGCCGAGCACCGTTGCGATAGCGATCGACAGGATGACAACCGCAAGCCCCACCGGTCTGCCCGGAAGCATGCGCTCGCCCAGCAGGAGCAGCAGGATCGCAATAAGCCCGAGCGCCAGCACACCCCAATGGATGGCGCCAAGCTGTCCGACAAGCGTAACCAGACGATCGAAGAAGTGTCGCCCGCCGCCGCCCACGCCAAACAGGCTCGGCAGCTGGGTCATGATGATGGTCAGGCCCGCGCCCGCCTTGAAGCCGACCAGAATGCTGTCGCTGATCAGCCGTACCAGCATACTCAGCCGGAAGATCCACGCGATCAGGCAGAGCGCGGCTACCGCGAGCGCCGATATGCTCGCGATCTGCGCGTAGCGTACCGCATCGCCGGCGGCGAGCGTCCCGACTGCACCCGCGATCATCAGCGAGATCGCCGAGGTTGGACCGACCGCGAGCTGGCGCGAGGAGCCGAGCAGTGCGTAGCCGACCCCTCCTAGCATATAGCCATAGACCCCGACCTGCGGCGGCAGCCCGGCAAGCGCCGCATAGGCCAGCGAGACCGGGATCGCGTAGGCGGCGAGCGTGACGCCACCGATCACGTCGGAAGGCAGCCAGGAAGCCCGGTATCCAACGAGCCATTCCGCCGGAGGAAAGAACCTTGTCCACCTCGCCGCCATAGCATCCTCCCGGTTACTCTTGCGACGCCTTGGCCGTGTTCGGCATCTCACAGAGCAGCAGGACCATCAGCAGTGCTGCAACCGGAATACCCAATGTGAGCGTTGGGATTCGTTCGGTCAGGAAAGCACCTGCGCCGGCGCCGGTCCCAAAGGCGGCGCACACGCCGATGAAGATGCAGGACTTCCGCAGCCGCCCAGGCTCCCGCCCGCCCGAAGCCAGAGAAAATGCTCCCTCGATCGCCTGGCGAAAATTGCCGGTGATCATGACTGAGCTGTAGGTCGCGCCCTCCACCTTGGTGAAGATCGAGGTCTGCATGGCGGCAACCATGGAAATGCCGAGCGTTCCCGCAACTTCGGGCACGCGATTGTGCAGGATGCCGACGAGAATCAGCATCCCGATTTCCACGAGAAGGCTGAGTTGACCGGTCCTCCCGCCGGCCGCACGGCGCAGCCAAGCAGCGATCACGACGCCGACGCCGAAGGCGAACAGCGGAGGCACGAAGTGAAGTGCCTGCTGCCACTGCCCCGCCATGGCATGTACCCACAGGAATACCACGTTTGCGGTTTGCGCGTTGGCGAGAACGCCGTGCGTGATCCATGTGTAGGTATCGATATAGCCGCCGGCAAACGCCAGCAGCAGAGCAACCGGCAAGATCTCCTCGCGCCGCACAGGCGGATCGACGGCGCGCGTCGCGGATACGCTCAAGTTCATCGGGTGAATAAGCGATCCAGGTGCCGTCTTCCGGATTGATCTGGATCAATCGCCCCTGGGGATTCAACGGCATCCGATACACTCTCGCAATCGGCCCGCCGGAGAACGGCTGAACCAGCAGTTGGCCAATGTCGCCGTGCTGCCTGAGCCCGGCTGAAAGTCCGTTGATCCAGATCAACGCTTCGGCATAACGGCGGCAAAGACTTCGACCGGGCGCACAAGCCGGACGCAAGGCATGAATCTGTTTCGTTTGCTGATCGTCGCCATAGCCGTCACCACCTCCTCGCTCGCGTTTGCCGCCGATGACGAGCCCCGGCTCCAGGAAGAAGTATGGGCGCTGCCGCTCCCCTTGCCGACGATTGCCTATGTGGTGCGCCCGGTCGGCGACGGCCCCTTCCCGCTTGCGATCATGAACCATGGCGTGTCGCTCGATCCCCTGCAGCGCAGCTTCTTACCGCTGGTGGAATTCCGCGACGCCGCCATGTGGTTCGCGCGCCGCGGCTACATGGTCGTGGCACCGGCGGGCTCGGGATATGGCGCGGCCGCCGTCGAAGTCGCTGAGGCCGGATTGTTCGCCGGCGTGTTCTTTTCCAAGGTCGGCAAGTGTACCAACCCCAATTTCCACGATGCCGGCCTTGCCGTCGCAAAACTCGATCTCTGGATCATCGAGTACATGAGCACGCTCAAGCGCATCGTGCCCAATAACGTCATCGTCGTCGGCCAGTCCGCCGGCGGCTGGGCGTCAATTGCGCTGTCGAGCGTCAATCCGCCGCCGGTGAAGGCGATCATCACCTTTGCCGCCGGGCGCGGCGGCCGTGTCGACGGCAAACCCAACAACAACTGCGCGCCCGACAAACTCGTCGAGGCAACCGGCGAATTCGGCCGCACTTCCCGTGTGCCGATGCTGTGGATGTATATCGAGAACGACACCTTTTTCGGACCCGAACTGTCGAAGCGGATGCATGCTGCCTTCACCGCCGCCGGCGGTAACGCCGAATATCACCTGTTTCCCCCGCATGGCGGTGACGGGCACTTCTTTGTGGGCGCGGCGGACGCCGTACCGATCTGGTCGCCGCTGGTCGCCGCCTTCCTTGACAAACACAGGTGAGCAGCGATGCAACATTCATCATGGCGTTGCCTTGTCTTCGGCGTTGCCGTTGCCCTGACCGCTACTGAAGCGGCTTTTGCGCAGGCGACTCCTCCCACTGCCGCCAAAATCGCGACGGACGAGTTCGCAGCACGTGGTCCGCGCGAGGCCCGCAGCATCAAGTACGGCGACTGGCAAAAGCTCTGCTTCAAGCCCGGTGGCGCGAAGATGGTATGCCGCACCACGATCAGCGGAACATTCGAAACCGGCCAGACGGCCGTACGCATCTACCTCACGGAGCGCGAGGGTGACAGCGCTGCCAGGTTGCAGTTATTTCTGCCGGTCGGACTTTATATGAAGCCCGGCGCCAAGCTCACGGTCGACAAGGGAACGTCACACAAGATTCCGTTCACTTGGTGCCTGACCAATACCTGCATCGCCGCCGACCTTGCCGCACCGGCGCTGCTGCGCGAAATGGAAGCCGGCAAAAACCTGACGGTGGAAGTGGTGGATACCAACCTGCTGGCGGTCACGACGTCGCTGCCGCTCCAGCAATTCGCTGCCGTCCGCAAGGGTGCGCCGACGCAGGTCTTTGAACAGCAGATCGACGAGTGATACGGGATTGCCGCGTCCCTATGCGAGGCCCGCGGCCCTTTCAATCGGTTCCATCAGCGATCGGGCCGTGAACGGCTTTGTCAGGTAGGCAACACAACCCGACGCCATTGCCGACATGCGGGTGGCGTGGCTATCATTTCCGGTGATGTAGATCACCGGCAGCGCAATACCCTGCTCCGTCAGTTGGTACCGTAGTTCGATACCGGATCCGTCGCTTAGATTGACGTCTAGAACGATACAAAAGGCTCGATCGAAATCAGCATGATCTTTCAAGGCCTTCGTCGTCTCGAACGGCACGGACTCGTATCCAAATTGCCGGAGCAGCCGGCGCATACCCTTCAACATGGAAGGATCGTCATCGACGACCAGGACGACTTTGTTATGCAGTTGGGGCAAGGTTCTTTGGCTCCCAGATCATGGACGTCATTCCCGGGACGGGCCCGGAAAACAGCCCTCAATTCCTCTGAAGAACGAAGGTTCCTAAGATCCAGGTGACTTGCCTCCTCGTCACCCGGCTCGTCAGCACATAACGTATGTTGCTGCCCGCGAGAAAATGTTCATATTGTCCCTTGGGACAGGCCCGTCAGCCAAGCAGGCCGAGCCGCTCGGCAATAGTAACCAATTCCGCCAGGGATTGGACCTTCATCTTCTCCATCACCTGATGGCGATGTGCCTTGATGGTGCGCTCGGTCGCACCCAGTTCATGCGCGATCTGCTTGTTGAGCTTGCCGCGCACGACGAGCCCGAATACCTGCTGCTCCCGGGGGGTCAGAGCTGTCATCAGCGCCCGCATCTTCCCAGCCCTGTGCCGGTCGCCGCGCACCGTGGCGTGATGCGCCAAGGCGCGTTCGATGGCGCCGAGCAATTGCGCCGATTCAACCGGCTTCGTGAGGAAATCTTCCGCGCCTGCCTTGATGGCCCGCACAGTCGTAGGCGTATCGGCATGGCCGCTCAGGAACACGATCGGCAGTGCGGAGCCCAGTTCGTTCAGACGCCCCTGCAATTCGGGGCCGCTCAGGCCGGGTATCCGCACATCGAGCAGGATGCAGCCTGGTTCGTTCTCATCCGGCAAGCGGTCGAGCAATTGCTGCGCCGACGGATAAGTCGCAACCTGATAGCCCGCGAGCTTCAGCCGCCGCTCCATCGCGGTACGAAAGGAGTCGTCGTCGTCAACGACATGAATGCGTCCCGGCAATCGCCCCTCCTATGCACCTAGCGGCAGGATAAAACGAAATGCAGCCCCGCCGCCCGTCTGGTTCTCTGCCCAGATCCGGCCCTTGTGCGCGAGAATGATGGTACGGGCGATAGAAAGCCCTATCCCCATGCCCTGGTGCTTGGTGGTGAAGAAAGGATCGAACACGTGGGCAAGCTTGTCCGGCGGGATGCCGGGGCCGGAATCGGAAATCGAAATCTCCACCGTCGAGCCGCCGTTCAATTCAGTACGCCCGATCACGGTGCGGCCATACGGAAGCCCGGCCATGGCATCCATGCTGTTGACGACCAGATTGAGGATCACCTGCTGAAGCTGGACCGGATCGCCCCTGATACGGAGCTCACCGGGCGAGGTCTGGAGATACAACGCGATGTTGCGCGCAGAGGCCTGCATGGAAAGAAACTTGAAAGCTTCGCCTATGATCAGGTTGAGATCGATCTCCTTGGCCTCAAAGGGAGTACGCGTCAAATAGCTACGCAGGCGGCGGATGACCTCGCCGGCGCGCTGGTCGTCGCGCTTGATATCGGCCAGGATTTCGCCGATCTCAGCGAGATCGGGATTTTCCGATTTCAGCATCATCTCGGCGGTCTCGGCATTGGCGAGAATCGATCCCAGCGGTTGATTGAGTTCATGTGCGATCGACGATGACAACTCCCCGGCCGTTGTTTGCCGGTTTACATGCGCGAGTTCCGACATCCGCTTGCGCGCTTCCGCCTCTGCATCGCGCCGCAAGTGGCGCTCATGCAGCAGGAACGCGATCAAGCCCGCCTGAAGGAACAGCGTGGCGAATATCGCCATGCTTTGCCAGCGATATCGCTCGAAGAACGTAGGCTCGCGGAGACGAATCTCGCTACCTTCCGGCAGATCAGATGCGCTGACATTCCAGCGCTGCATCTGTTTCCAGTTGAAGAGCGGCCTGGCCTCCCATACGACCGGCGCGATTTCCCCCGCCTGCTCTCCGTCGAGAATACGCAATGCGAGCCTCCCCGCATCGGCGCCGATCTCGGCTGCAATCAGGCCGTATCCGCCGATTCCGCCGGCGGCCAATAATGCCTCGGTTCCAACAATGATGGGACGGTTCGCCGCTTCTGCGATCATCTCCATCGCAGTTGCGGCCGGATAGTAAGTGCCTTCACCATCAGAAAATACGCCCGAATAGACGATGGCACTCCGCTCGGGCAATTCGGCCACCCGTTTGCGGATCTCCGACATTTTTTGCCCGACCAGGTCGATCACCGTCAGGCCGGCTGTTGCTGCCGGGATTTCCATACCCCAGTGTCGGAAGAGTGCCTGCCGGTCCCAGCTATCCCCGACCAAGACGATCGTATCGAGGCCGGGCATCACCGCACGCGCGGCCTTGATCGCTCCCGTCAGGGAATTTTTCGTAACAACGCCGGTGACGTCCGCCGGCTGCCCAAGCTTTTCCAATTGGGTGGCGTCCAGCATGGCGAAGACGACCGGCACGCCGGGCCACAATTCCTCACGCCAGCGCAACGCATGTTCGAGCGCGCCTTCGCCGTTCGCCACGATGACGCCGATCGGCCTGTCTCGGTATTTTTCCTTGAGGTGCCGCTTCAGGCTCTCTTTGTAGGGGGCGCCGCCAAAACGGGGCAGGTCGAGATTCTCGCTATAGATCGTGATGCGCCCATTGGCGCCCAACACCGTCCGCAACCCGGACGACAGTTGATAATAGAACGGTCCGCGCAGATCCGACTGATCGAGCACCAAAATCGATTGCGGGCGCCGTTCCTGGGCCGACAAAGACATCGGCGCAAGCAGCGCGAGCAACCCGACGACAAGTCCTATAGGCGAAATGATTGCGATCATGGCCCGGGTGAACTTTCCGGGAGAAACTAGCACCTCGTTGGCTCAGTGCAAATCTTTACAACCTCCACGTGACCCAACCCGACAGCCAGATTGACGCATCCTACCTGTCCTTTGGGACAATGGACCGGCGGTTGTCGATGGGGAGAATGACCCGCCTCAGTACTGGTTATTCCCGAAATGTGACAGCGGCGTCGTATTGCGAATTCCGAAGGCCACCGCCCAGACGATTGCATCGTTCGAGCAAGGAGTTGGTCCATGTTTGCCCGCGTCAGTACCGCCTCCGTCGAGTTTCCCGGCCTTTTGGGTGTGAACGGTCCCGAAAACGGCTCGCCCGCCAGAGTCAATTCAAACGAATTCAGCTACAAAAAAGGATGCGAGATTTTCGGCGAGAAGGAGCCTGCCGACTACGTGTATCAGGTTATGACCGGCGCAGTCCGAAGCTACAAACTGCTTTCGGACGGCCGCCGGCAGATCGGCGCCTTCCATCTCACTGGCGATATCTTCGGCCTGGAGATCGGGACCGATCATCGCTTCACCGCCGAGGCGATCGTCGACACCACCGTCCGGCTGATGAAGCGATTAAGCCTCGAGCGCGTTGCCGAGATCGACGTGGCGGTGGCCCGCAATCTTCTCAGCATGACGACCAGCAATCTGAGGCATGCCGAGGATCACATGTTGCTGCTCGGCCGCAAGACATCGCTGGAGCGGGTGGCAGCCTTCCTGATGGAGATGGACAAGCGATCGACGGCAGCCGGCATCCTTGCGCTGCCGATGTGCCGCCGCGATATCGCCGACTATCTCGGGCTCACGCTGGAAACGGTGTCGCGCGCACTGTCGCGCCTGCATGGCTTCGGCATTCTCGGCTTCATCGGCAACAACCAGCGCCAGATCGTGCTGCTCGACCGCAAGAAGCTGGCTAGCCTCGATCTTCAGCACTGAACATCGTGTTGGGCGCGGCGCTCGCGCCGAGATGCGCGATGGTCTTGACCAGCACCTCGAACAGCACGGCGGTAGACCAGCCGAACATCAAGATGCCGTTCATCGCGGCCATCGGTCCGAGGAGTTGCCACGCCTTCACGGGCGTGACGTCGCCATAGCCGAGCGTGGTATAGTTGACGAAGGCGAAATACAGGAGGTCGCTGCCTGCGGGGGCCGCACCGACGATGGCATAGGACAGCGACCAGACGACGATCTCGACGGTGTGCGCCAGCATCAACAGCAGCACGGTCGCAATCATGACGCCCATCAAATGCAGCCGCGGAAACGCGCTGTACCGTCGCGCCGCGGCGCGAGCAATTCCGATCGCTCCGACCGTCGCCAACGCATGAATCATGATGGCGATCGCGCTGACGAGTGAGCCGACCAAAAGCTGCAGTAGCATCACGCCCTTCCCGAACTCCCTGCGTCGCGCCAGGTTCTTCGCCACCGCTTCAATGCGGCGCGCAGCCGCACGCGGCGCGTCGACACCACGAGAACTGCCCTGAGCACGATTGCCGTCCCGCTCCTGGGCTCAATCGCGCTTCCGTTGGTGCCGCTCGAGGCGCAACCGCTGCGCTCTCATCCGCTTGATCTCCTCATCAAGCTCGTCCATCTTCTCGTCGTGTCTTTCCGACCGCGACTTGGGCGTCTCGTCAGCGCGTATCTTGTTGAGCGCCTTTTCCACCGAGAGTTTTCTGGTTTCAGCCATGATGTATGCGCGTCCTTCGTGCGAAAAGCTGTTGATCGAGAAACGGCTACTTACCGGCGCTGGCAAACGCCATTTCGACGAATGTCACCGATCGGCGGCCATGTGCGGCCGTTGAGGAATCAACGTCGTCGTGGTCGGCCCCGACCGGATCGTCGTGACCGCTAACGCGGGTCGCCAAAGCGGCTTCTCTGTCATTTCTTGGGAGTGAAAGCGCCGGTCATGGCCTTCATGGCGGACTCTCCCATGCTCCTGGCCTGGTCCGTCATGGCGCGCATCTGGGCCTGAAAAAAGTCGGACTGGATCCGCATGGCATCCTGCGCGTCATTGGCCTTGATCAGCTTGTCGCAGAAGTCGAACGTCGCCGCGACGTTGTGCTGCATGAGACCCGTGAAGTGCTTGGCCTGATCGCCGACCGGCAATTGCGAAGAGCTCAGCCCCTTCTCCAGTAGCTGAAAATACTCGTCGCTGGCCTTGCGGACCCGTCCGAGGTTTTCGGTCAGCATGGTGCGAACCTTCTCCGCCGACATTGACTGTTCCGACATGGTACTCTCCCTTGTTCTGAGGAAATTTCCTATCTGGCGAGCCCGCCAAACCAGGAGGTTCCGAGCGGATCAACCATCACGACATAATAGCGGTCGGTGTCGATTGGGCGGCCCGGTCCGATGATGGGTACGGCGCCCGAGAGCGCGGCGCCTTTAACCCACTGCTCATACATGTCGGTTGAGTCGCCAGAGTAATAGGAGCTGATGACGACGGCGTTGGTGATCTCGCCCGCGGCATTGCGCCGCGGCGTACCGACAGCAATGTAGGCGGTGCGCAGCTTGCCGCCGCCGAGCGATTCCAGGGTGACACCGCCCTCGCCGCCATTCTCCCACTTGGAGGGATTGGCAAGATCGTATTTGCCGCCGAGCTTGAAATTGGCTACCTCGTAATATTGCTTGAGGCCGTCATGCTGAACCTGCGAGGAGCGCCGCGTGAACGGCTGTGCCGTGGCGACCGACGCGCTCAGCGCAATCAACAATAGGCCGACAAAAAGACGGTTCATGGAAAGCTTCCCTGACCAAGAATTTCGGAAAATTTCCAGCCGAGGTCCCCCGCCGGTATTGATCTATCTCAAGGGAATGGCATTCGGCCGATCCCAAGGTTGAGCCCGACAGCAGGGACAAAGTGAATTACATGCCCTTCCTGGCGCATGGCTCGCACCGCAACGTGAGGCGGTCAGCGCCGCTGTCGAGAGCCGCCACCGGCAGGTCAGGAATTTGTGGGCGGAGCTGCTCGAAGGTATCGGGATCAAGCGCGAGGCGGAAAGCGAAACCCCGGATCCTTGACTCAGATCAAGGTCGTCATCCGGCGCCGCGACAAGATTTTTCATCAATCGCCCATCTCCGATCGACTGCGGAGTCCGATCATGAAGCCCGTTTCCGCCGAAGAAGCCGTTGCCATGATCCCGAACGGCGCCAGCATCATGGTCGGTGGCTTCATGGGGGTCGGCACGCCGGAGCGCCTGCTCGACGAGCTGGTACGGCAGAAAAAGTCCGGCCTTTCCCTGATCAGCAATGATGCGGCCGTCCCCGGCAAAGGCGTCGGCAAACTTTTCGAGGCGGCGCAGGTGTCGCGCATGATCGCCACCCACATCGGACTGAACCCGAAGGCACAGCAGCAGATGCTCGGCAACCAGATCACCGTCGATCTTATTCCGCAGGGCACCTTCGTCGAGCGGATTCGCGCCGGCGGCTGTGGCCTCGGCGGCGTGCTGACGCCAACCGGCGTCGGCACCCTCGTCGAGCAGGGCAAGCAGAAAATCGAGGTCAACGGCAGGCCGTATCTGCTGGAAACCGCCCTGCGAGCTGACTTTGCGCTGGTGCACGCGTTCCTCGCCGACTATGCCGGCAATCTTTCCTATGCCCTAACCGCGCGTAATTTCAATCCTGTGATGGCGATGGCCGCGGACACCGTGATCGTCACGGCCGAACATATCGTACCGATCGGCGTGATCGCACCCGACCATGTCGTCACGCCAGGCCCGCTGGTCGATTATCTCGTCGCGAACGGGTGACCCATGGATGCACAAACCCTCATCGCTCGGCGCGTGGCGCACGAGCTTCGCCCCGGCAATCTCGTCAATCTCGGCATCGGTATTCCGACGCTGGTCGCGAACTACGTTCCCGAAGGATTGAAAGTGTTTTTTCAGTCCGAGAACGGGCTGATCGGCACCGGGCCGATTCCCGAGCAAGGCATGGCGCATCCGCTGCTGACCGACGCCGGCGGCAAGTCGATCAGCGCTCTGCCGGGCGCGGCCACCTTCGATAGCGCCATGTCGTTCGGCCTGATCCGCGGCGGCCACGTCGACCTCACCGTGCTCGGCGGCCTGCAGGTCGATGCCGGCGGTCATCTCGCCAACTGGATGATCCCCGGCAAGATGGTGCCGGGTATGGGCGGGGCCATGGATCTGGTGAGCGGGGCCAAGCGCGTGATTGTCGCCATGCAGCACGCCGCCAAGGGCAAATCGAAGATCGTGGCCAAGTGCAACCTGCCCCTGACCTCGGCACGGCCGGTCGATCTCGTGGTGACCGACATGGCGGTGATCGCCTTTCCCGGCGGCAAGGCGACGCTGCAGGAGACGGCGCCCGGCGTCACCGTCGCCGAAGTGCTGGCGGTGACGGAGGCCGAACTCATCATTCCCGACGAAGTCCCGGAAATGAAGCTTTAGAAACGCGGATCGACGACATGCGGATATTCAACGGGTTCGAAGATCTCAGGGCCGCTGTCGGTACCGAGGTCGGCGTCAGCGACTGGATCGAGGTGACACAGGATCGCATCAACAAGTTTGCGGAGGCGACCTGCGACGAGCAGTGGATTCATGTCGACCAGGAACGGGCCATGGCGGAAATGCCAGGCGGCAAAACCATCGCGCATGGCCTGTTATCGTTGAGCCTGACGCCGATGTTCATCCGCTCCGTAATGGGCCTGAAGGGGTTGAAGAACACGTTGAACTACGGTGCGGACCGCATCCGCTACCTATCGCCGGTGCCGGCAGGTTCAGAACTGCGCGGACGCATCAGCATCGCCGAAGCCGAGGACGTGCCGCCCAATGGCTTGCGGGTGCATTATCGCGCGGTGATAGAGATCAAGGGCGGCCAGCGCCCGGCCTGCGTCGCCGAAGTGATCGGGCTGCACTACAGCTGAAACGGGAAGCCGCGGTTATCAATCGATGATGTGGTAGCCGCCATCGATATAGAGCACGCTGCCCGTAATCAGCTTGGCGCCGTCGAGCGCAAGGAACGCGGTCGCCTTCCCGACGTCGTCGATGCTGACAAGGCTGCGCGTCGGTGCCTGCGACTGCGCCTTGTCCATCAACTCGTCGAACTCGGGAATGCCGGACGCCGCGCGTGTGGCTAGCGGACCGGGTGAAATGGCATGAACGCGAATGCCTTTCGGGCCGAGCTCGGCCGCGACGTAGCGCACCGCTGCCTCGAGCGCCGCCTTTGCGACGCCCATGATATTGTAGTTCTTCACCACCATCTGGCTGCCGTAATAAGTCATGGTGAAGATGGTGCCGCCATTCTTCATCAGCGGCTCCGCCAGATGGGCCATCCGCAAGAACGACCAGCACGACACATCCATGGTCTTCTGAAAGCCATCGCGGTCGACATCGACCACACGGCCGTGCAACGCGCCCTTTGGCGAAAAGGCGATGGAATGAAGCAGGAAGTCGAGCTGCCCCCACTCCTTCGCGATGTGTTCGAATACCTTTTCGGTTTCGCCTTCGACCATGACGTCGAGCGGCAGGAAGATCTGCGACTCCAGCGCCTTGGCGAGCGGCTCGACGTGCTTTTTGGCCTTTTCGTTCAGATAGGTGACGGCGATATCGGCCCCCAGCGCACGAAATGCCTTGGCGCAGCCCCACGCGATTGATTGATCATTGGCAATGCCGACGATCAGTCCCTTTTTGCCTTTCAGTGCGACCTTGGTCTCGGGAAATACCGGGATGTTCATGACACTCTCTCGCGCTTCTGGTTTGGAGATTGCCGGTTCATGAGCAGCGCAAGCGTATGCTGCGCAATCATCAGCTCTTCATCGGTGGGGACGACATAGACGGGAATGCGGCTGTCGGACCGCGATATTTTTGCGGCGTGCCTGGCATTCTCGGCCGGATCGAGCGTGACACCGAGCCAGGCCAGCTTGTCGGCAATGCGGGCGCGGATCGAGGCCGAGTTCTCGCCGATTCCTGCGGTAAACACGAAGGCGTCGAGGCCCTGCAGCGCCGCCGCCAGCATACCGGCGTTGAGGCCGACCCGGTAGACAAAATAATCGATCGCGAAGGCCGCGCGCGGATCCTCGCTGGTCTCGAGCTCTCGCATGTCGTTGCTGACGCCTGACAGGCCCTTCAGGCCGCAGTCGCGATAAAGGAAGTTCTGCACGTTTGATACCGACATGCCCTTTTCCGCGATGAGGTAGAGCACCACGCCGGGATCGAGCTGGCCCGGCCGCGTTCCCATCGCTAGTCCGTCGAGCGCCGTGAAACCCATGGTGCTCTCGACGCTCTTTCCGCCCTTCATCGCGCACATCGAGGCGCCGCTGCCGAGATGGGCGACGATCACGCGACCGCCGGCGATATCAGGCGCCACCTGCGGCAGGCGCTTTGCAATGTACTCGTAGGACAGGCCGTGGAAGCCATAGCGCCTGATGCCTTCGGCATGGAGCTGGTGCGGTATCGCGTAATGGTCTGCCAGCGCATCGTGGTCGCGATGAAAGGCGGTATCGAAACAGGCCACCTGCGGTAGTGACGGAAAATTGCCAAGCAGCGTCCTGATCGGCGCGAGGTTATGCGGCTGGTGCAGTGGCGCCAGCGAGCCGTATCGTTCCAGTCGCGTTACGACCGCATGGTCGATCAGCACCGGGCGTGCGTAATCGGGACCGCCATGAACGACGCGATGACCGACGGCGATGGGATTGATATTGCGTTCCTCACGCAGCCAGGCGCCCGCGACGGCCATGGCGGCAGGCACGTCCGCCACGGTCTCGATCGGGTAGGCGCGGTCGGCCAGCGGATCGCCGTCCGGGCCGCTGGCGCGCAAGCGCGGACGGCTGCCGATCCCGTCCATCTGCCCCTTGATCTCCCGCCGCAGTCCGCCCTCGCCTGCTACCGCGAAGACCTGGAACTTCACGCTGGAGGAACCTGCATTGACGACGAGGATCGTGTCCATGGCGGTCACGCGGCGGCTATTGGGGTGCTGCGTCGACGCGCGTCTGCCAGGAGGGCAGCAACCGCGGCAGACGCCATTCGCGACCGCGCGGTATCCGCCCGCGAGGTCAGCACGACGGGCACACGCGCCCCAAGCACGATGCCGGCGCCGTCGGCCTTGGCGAAATACGTAAGATTCTTCGCCAGCATGTTGCCGGACTCCAGATCCGGCACGACCAGGATCTGCGCCCGGCCTGCGACCTCCGACTTGATGCCCTTGATGCGCGCAGCTTCCAGGTCGATCGCATTATCGAACGCAAGCGGTCCGTCGAGAAGTGCTCCGGTTATCTGTTTCCGGTCGGCCATCTTGCACAGCGCGGCGGCCTCGATGGTGGACGGAATCTTGGAGGTGACGGTTTCGACCGCCGACAGGATTGCGACCCTTGGCATGGTGCCGAAACCGGCCTGATTGAACAGATCGACAGCGTTCTGGATGATATCCCGCTTGGCGTCGAGGTCCGGGAAGATATTGATGGCCGCGTCCGTTACGAATACGGTATCGGTATAGGCCGGCACGTCCATGACAAAGACGTGACTGATGCGCCGGTCGGTGCGAAGTCCCCCAACCTTGGCGGCGACGGCACGCATGATCTCATCGGTGTGCAAGCTGCCTTTCATCAGGACTTCGCCCTTGCCTTCGTGGATCAGCTCGACGCCCCGCGCGGCGGCAGCTGCCTCGGTCGGCGCGGTATCGACGATCTCGCAGTCCGAAATGTTCAGACTGTGCCTGGCGGCGACGTCCCTGATCCTGACGGCGGGCCCAACGAGCGTTGCCTTGATGATCCCGGCTTCCGCCGACTCGATCGCACCGCGCAGCGAGCTTTCATCGCAGGGGTGCACGACGACCGTCGACACCGTGCGTACGCCCTTGGCGGCTGCGATCAGACGGTCATATTTTGACCCTGGCTGGGGGGAACTTGCGCTTGCTGGCATGGCACTCATCGCTTCGCTCCGGTGTGCTTGATCAACTGTGCCCCATTCATCGGAGGGTGCCGCGCCGGGACTTTGATCTAAGTCAATCTATCGGGGCTCTTGTTCTAGGCCGCCGCGTCCGTTGCGAGCAATTCGGTGGCGACGCCACCGGCTCTGCGCGTCCGTTGACATAGATCAAGAGGCGCACCCGCAAGTCCTCCCTACCATGATCGGACAGCTTGTTACCCGTGACGGCGGTTTCGCTGCCCGGATGCGAAGACAAGCCAATGCAAATCTGGCAAGGGGAGACGCATCATGAAGGGCAGCGCAGCGCTCAAGAAGGACGTCGGTGCGGGCGATAGCTGGAGCGGGTTCCAGCCGGGCGACTGGTCATCCTCCATCAATGTGCGCGACTTCATCGTTCGCAACGTCACCTCCTATCCAGGCGACGAGAAATTCCTGGCGCCGGCGTCTCAACGCACCAAGGCCGTTTGGGCAAAGCTGCAGCCCTATTTCGCCGAGGAGCGAAAGAAGGGGGTTCTCGCGGTCGATGCAAAGACTCCCTCGACATTGCTGGCGCACGAGGCCGGCTACATCGACCGCGACAATGAGGTCATCGTCGGCCTGCAGACGGACCAGCCGTTCAAGCGGGCGATCTTTCCATTCGGTGGCCTTCGTATGGTGGAAACCGGCGTGAAGGCCGCAGGTTTCGAGCCGGATGCCAAGGTCCATGAAGCCTTCACCAAGTACCGCAAATCGCACAATGACGGCGTCTTCGACGCCTACACGCCGGAGATCATGAATTGCCGCCGCTCCGGCATCATCACCGGCCTTCCGGACTCCTATGGCCGAGGCCGCATCATCGGCGACTACCGCCGCGTGGCTCTGTACGGGACCGATCGTCTGCTGGAAGTCAAGCGCCAGGAACGCGACCAGATCGACGACATGTGGCCGACCGACGAGATCATCCGTTCGCGCGAAGAGTTGGCCGAGCAAATGCGCGCGCTGCAGGACCTCGCTGCGATGGCAAAGCGCTATGGCTGCGACATCACCCAGCCCGCAACCAATGCCCGCGAAGCGTTCCAATGGACCTACTTCGCGTATCTGGGCGCGATCAAGGAGGCCAATGGCGCGGCAATGTCGATCGGGCGCATATCGAGCTTCCTTGACATCTACATCGAACGCGACCTGAAGCAAGGCGTTCTCGATGAAGCCGGAGCGCAGGAGCTTTGGGACCAGCTGGTGCAGAAGCTGCGGATCGTCCGCTTCCTCCGCACGCCTGACTACGATGCGCTGTTCAGCGGCGACCCCTACTGGGCGACCGAGTGCATCGGCGGCATGGACCTCGACGGACGCTCGCTGGTGACCAGGAGCAGCTACCGCATGCTGCATACGCTCTACAATCTCGGTCCCGCCCCGGAGCCGAACATCACCGTGCTGTGGTCCAACCATATGCCGCAGGCCTTCAAGCGCTACTGCGTCAAGGTCAGCAAGGATACGTCCTCGCTGCAATACGAGAACGACGATCTGATGCGGCCGTTCTGGGGCGATGACTATGCGATCGCCTGCTGCGTGTCGGCCATGCGGCTCGGCAAGCAGATGCAGTTCTTCGGCGCCCGGGTCAACCTGGCAAAGGCCCTGCTCTACGCCATCAATGGCGGCCGCGACGAGGTCTCCGGCGATCAGGTGGCGCCCCGAACCATGCCGGTCACGGGCGACTTCCTCGACTACGACGATGTCATGGCGAAGTTCGACACCACCATGGAGTGGCTCGCAAAGACCTATGTGCATGCCATGAACTGCATCCACTACATGCACGACAAGTATTTCTACGAGCGGCTCGAAATGGCGCTGCATGACCGCGATGTTCTGCGTACCATGGCGTTCGGTATCGCCGGACTTTCCGTGGTCGCCGACAGTCTGAGCGCGATCAAATACGGCAAGATCCGCGTGGCCCGCGATGCGGCCGGATTGGTGGTCGACTACCAGAACGAAGGCAATGCCTCGACCCCGCAGTTCGGCAACAACGACGACCGGGTCGACCAGATTGCTTCGGAGATCGTCACGGCGTTCATGGAGAAGATTCGCAAGCATCCGACCTACCGCAACGCGACGCATACCCAGAGCGTTCTCACCATCACCTCGAACGTCGTCTACGGAAAGGCCACCGGCAACACGCCGGACGGCCGCAGAAAGGGCGAACCGTTCGGACCGGGCGCAAATCCGATGCACGGCCGCGACAGCCATGGCTGGCTTGCCTCCTGCCTGTCGGTTGCGAAGCTTCCTTACAAGGACGCGCAGGACGGGATCAGCTACACCGTGTCGATCGCGCCGCAAAAGGCGCATCTGTCCGAAAGCCAGCTCATCGAAGAGGCAACCAAGGCGTTCGATCTCTATTTCGAGCGCGGCGGCTTCCACATGAACCTGAACGTGATCGATCGGGAGGTGCTGGAAGACGCCATCAAGAACCCGGACAAGTATCCGCAGCTGACCATCCGGGTGTCGGGCTATGCGGTCAATTTCGTGCGCCTGACGCCGGAGCAACAAAGGGATGTGATCAGCCGCACCTTCCACGGCCAGATTTGAACTCAAGGGTCTGCCAATGTCGACGGTGCAGCCACTCGAATCCGGAAGTCGTCACGACCTCCGAACCGGTGTTTCGCCGGATGCGCCGGACGAGGACAAGTTCAAGGACGAGGCCGGCGCATTCGGATACTGCCATTCTTACGAGACGTCGTCGCGATACGATGGCCCGGGTCTGCGTATCGTGCTGTTCCTCTCGGGCTGTCTGTTGCGGTGTACCTATTGCCACAACCCGGACACCTGGCACCTGAAGGACGGAACCTACGTTTCGGCCGAGGAGGTGCTGCGTCGGCTTGGCGACTTCGCTCCCTCGCTGCGCAGCCTCGGCGGTGGACTGACGATATCGGGTGGCGAAGCGATGGTGCAGCTCGCCTTCACGAAGCGCATCTTCGCCGGCGCCAAGGCGATGGGCCTGCACACGGCGATCGAGACGTCCGGTTTCCTTGGCGATCGCGCTGACGATTCTTTTCTCTCGGTCGTCGACCTTGTGCTGCTCGATATCAAAAGCTCCGATCCCGATACCTATCGACGGGTGACCGGTCGGGATATCGCGCCGACGCTGCGCTTTGCGGAGCGCCTCGCGTCGGTCTCAAAGCCGGTGTGGGTTCGTTTCACCCTCGTGCCCGGCGCCACCGACGATCCGGCGAATGTCGAAGGGATCGCCCGCTTCGTCGCCCCCATGAAGAACGTCGAATGGGTCGAGGTGCAGCCCTTCCATCAGATGGGTTCGTTCAAGTGGAAGGCGATGGGACTTGAATACAAACACCACGATACGCCACCGCCTTCGCGCGAACTGGTGGACCGGGTTATCGGCCAATTTCGCGATGCGGGCTGTCGTGCCCGCTAACTAGCACCAACTCGAGCCGGAGATGGAAATGTTGGATCTTGCGCGCGACATCATCGGAAGCCAGCCGATCCTGACAGCATTTCTCGCCATCGGCGTCGGTTATTTGGTCGGCCAGATCAATATCTTCGGCTTCTCGCTCGGCGTCGGCGCCGTGCTCTTTGTCGGCCTCGCCATCGGTGCATTCGCGCCGAAAGCCCAGATCATCGGTCCGATCGGCCTCACCGGTCTGATCATGTTCCTGTACGGGATCGGGATTCTCTACGGGCGGCAATTCTTCGAAGGCATCGTCGGGTCGGGCCGGAAATACAACCTGCTGGCACTTGTCGCGTGCCTCGCCGGCCTTGCCGTGGCGCTCGGGCTCGGTCAAGCCTTCGGAATCAAGACCGGCCATACGCTCGGCCTTTACGCGGGATCGATGACGAGCACCGCAACACTTCAGGCGGCGCTTGACGTCACCAAGAGCAAGGATCCGTCGATCGGCTACTCGATCGCCTATCCATTCGGCGTGATTGGCCCCATTCTGTGCATCTATTTCATGACACGAATGGTGCGGCCGAAATTTCCCGCCAAGGCCCAGCGCTTTCACATGGGCGAGATATCCATCGGCGCAAGCTTTGCCGGCAGCACGCTCGACCAGTTGACCAAGGAGTTCTTGCATAATGTCCAGGTGACGATGGTTCGCAAAGCGGGGCAGAATATCGTTCCCACGGGCGATACCGTTCTCGCCGCCGGCGACGCGGTGCTGGTCGTGGCCGAAAGCCAGGACGCGATTGCGAACGCCGCGGGCAAGCTCGGGAAGCTGGAACCGGGTCGGCTGGCCAGTGACAGGGCCGATCTCGACTACATCCGGGTATTCGTCGGCAAGGCCAGCGTGGTGGGTATTCCGCTTTCCAGTCTGCCGATGCCTTCAGGCTTTCCAGCGCACCTTCTGCATGTTCGGCGCTACGATGCCGATCTCGTACCCTCATCCGACTTGATGCTCGAATTTGGCGACCGGGTCGGCGTGTTGACGCCGCCGGAGCGCAAAGAGGAAATCCGCAAACACTTTGGCGACACGGTCAAGGCAACCGCCGAGTTCAGCTATGTGTCGCTTGGTCTGGGAATGGTGCTCGGCGTTCTCCTCGGCTTGATCCCGATTCCGATCCCCGGCGTGGGTGTCGTGACCCTTGGTATCGGCGGCGGCCCGCTCATCGTCGCCCTCATTCTCGGTAAACTGCGCCGCACGGGACCGATGCTCTGGACGATGCCGCTGCCGGCAAACATCGTGCTGCGAAATTTCGGCCTTGCCATATTTCTTGCCACAGTCGGCGTCAATGCCGGCCAGCCCTTTGTCCGCACCGTCGCCGAATCCGGCTTCACCATGCTGTTCATTGGCGTCGCAGTCCTCCTCACCACCGTCGCGATCGTGCTGCTGGTTGGTCACTACATTATGCGAATCCCCTATGACGATCTCGTCGGCGTCGCTTCGGGAGCGACCGGCAATCCCGCCATTCTCGTCTACTCGACCAAGATGGCGCCGACCGATCGGCCTGACATCGGCTACGCGATGATCTTCCCTTCAATGACACTGGTGAAGGTAATCGCCGTGCAGATCGTCGGCCTTCTGACGCTAGGCGGTCCGGGCGGGTGACGGCGTACCCGGCGAGCAGGGAAACCCGAGCATGGCTGAACCTTTACTCTCGGCACAGGCGCCGATTTTCAATTTGCAGGCGTACAGCCCTGCGGAGATCAAGGAGGCTGTCGAGAAGGTCGGTGTGAAGAAGGCCAATCTGCCCTTTCTGGCCTCATTCATGCTGGCGATCGTGGCGGGCGGAGGCGTCGGCTTCGGTGCACTCTACTACACCATCGTAGCCAGCGACCCCACGCTCGGCTTCGCCACGACACGTGTCCTCGGAGGATTCGTTTTCTCTCTCGGCCTGGCGCTCGTCCTCGTTGGAGGAGCCGAGTTGTTTACGGGCAACAACCTGATCGTGATGGCCTGGGCCAGCGGCCAGGTCTCCACCCGCACGATGCTGCGCAACTGGGTCATCGTCTACCTTGGCAACTTCCTTGGAGCGCTTGGGCTCATCGTCCTGGTGTTTTATTCCCATCATCTGGACATGAACGACGGCCGCATCGGGTTGTCGGTGCTGAGCACGGCAGCCGGCAAGATCCGCCCGGATATGGTGACGCTGTTTTTCAAGGGCATCTTGTGCAACGTGCTGGTATGCGCGGCAGTCTGGCTTGCTTATGCAGGCCGATCGGTCACGGACAAAATGATTGCTGTCCTTTTGCCGGTTTCTGCCTTCATAGCTGCGGGTTTCGAGCATTGCGTGGCCAATATGTACTTCCTGCCGCTGGCGTGGCTGCTGGTCCAAACGGGTCACGCGCCGGCGAATTTCGACGCCTCGCTCATCACCATCTCCGGCATCGTCCACAATCTGGTACCGGTAACGTTCGGCAATATCGTCGGCGGTGCCGGTTTCGTTGGCGCCGTATACTGGGCGATCTATCGCGTGACGTTCGAGGCGAACTATCGGGGCGAGAAATAGCCAGTTCAGATTTTCCAACCCGCACAGGACTATCTCCTCGCCCACGATCTATATCGACGACGGATATTAGTCGTCGATTTGATCAGTTGCGCTGGTTGTTCGACCGCGACCGTCATGCCCGGCCTTGTGCCGGGCATCCACGCTTTTCGCGCCACGACCAAGAAAAGTCGTGGGGTTTCCTTTCGAGGCTATTGTGCGCCCTACCGTACGACTACGACGCCTTCGCTTTCGGATCGAGCGAAGTCACTTTGGACGACCGCTCCAAAAATCCCGTAGCGTCAACGCCGAACAGTCCGGCGACCCGCTCCAGACGTTTTGCGACTTCACCGGATATCTCGGCGCTTGCCGACAGGACCTCCTGGATCGCCGCGAACACCTTGCGGCGGTCGTCGATGCCGTCCGGCAGAAGCTTCGGGATGGCGGCAAGCGCCGCCTCCTGGTCGAGCAGCAGCATGAAGAATTGCTCGCGCACCAGCATCTTGAATTCCGGCACCGTAATTCGCGCCGATTCGTCGGCCTGCCGAAGCCGCCGCAGCGCCTCGAGGCTGCGCTCGTCCACCATGCCGCGAGCCGATCCGACATAGAGCAGCGCGCGGATGCCGGCTTCTCTCAACCCGCCGGAGCCGACCTTCGATTTGATCTCGGCGATGCGGGCCTGCAGAAGCGCCCGGTGTTTGGGATCCATCTCGCGTCGTTGCGACGGCGTGGATTGCGGATCTACGCCTACGGCCGACTGCAGTGCCGGCGAGCCATAAATCGTGAGGAACATCGCCTCGCTCAGCGCCTCCTGCGTATCACGCCATTTATCCAGCGAGCTGACGATCTGTTTCGAAATCCTCTCCTGGAAAGCGAGGAAGGGATTGTCCTTGGCCGCCGGCTTGCGCTCTTCGCGCGCCTTGTCGGCTGCGTTCTCCACCGCCGTCATGAACGGATTATGGCTGGAGAACGCCTCGTATTGCACCCGCAGCGGATGCCAGTTGCGCATCAGTTCCGCCATCTGCGGCGTCACCATCGACTTGATCCAGGGCTGGACGTATTTGCGGTAGGCCTCGAGGTTCTTCTCCGAGACGCGCTTGGCGGTCTCGAACCGGCGCTCGTCCTCGGCCGAGTTGCCGCCCATCGCCCTGATGTCATCCAGCGTTCGGGCCTCGCAGCGCATTACCCATTGCCCGACCGCCAGATCGGCATTGGTGGTCTCGGCGCCCCTCGCCTCAAAGGTCGCCTCGTAAAGGCCAGGCGGCAGCACGTCGATCAGGTCGATGTTGCTGGAAAACTCGGCATGTTCCTTCTTCGCGACACCGCCGGAGACAAAGATGCCGAGATGGCCGACGGTTTCGTGCACCGTGTAAACGATGGTTTGCCCGTAGGCCCTGATCTCGTCGACGTCGGCATAAAGCTCGAGGATCCAGTCCAGCGCCTGCTGCGGCGGGGTGATGTTGTCGCCCTGGGAACAGAACACCACGATCGGCGAGCGGATGTTGCGCAGGTCGACCGCCGTGCCATCGGACATCTTGATGCGGCCGGCAGCGAGGTTATTGCCGATGAAGAGTTCATCGACGATGAACTGGATCTCTTCAGCGTTCAGATTGACATGGCCACCCCACCAACGCTCGAACTCGAGATAGCGGTCGGCCTCGGTATCGACCTTGGAGTAAACATTGTATTGCTTACTCCACAGCGTGTTTGATGGATTCTGGCCCTCGAAATTCTGCACCAGCCAGGCACCGTCGAATTTGCCGCCGCCGAGGTCGCCGGTGAGCGCCGTGAGCCAGCTGCCGCCGAGCAGGCCGCCCGAGTAGCGCATCGGATATTTGCCGTGTACGCCGGCCCAGTAGGCCAAAGGCGCGCCGGCGATGATCAGCGGGCCGAACAGTTCCGGGCGCAGCGAAGCGAGAATCATCACGGCCCAGCCGGCTTGGCAATTGCCGATCACGCATGGTTTGCCGTCGGCATCAGGGTGCCGCTCGATCACCTTCGCAAGGAAGATGGCTTCGGCGTGCGCGATGCGTTCGATGGTCTGGCCCGGCACGGGTTCCGGCAGGAAGCCGATGAAGTAGCAGGGATGGCCCGCCTTCATGGCGACGCCGATCTCGCTGTCGGCCTTGAATCCGCCAATCCCGGGGCCGTGGCCGGCGCGAGGGTCGACCACGACGAATGGCCGGCGCTTCAGGTCGATCTCGACGCCCTTGGGCGGAATGATGCGTACCAGCGCATAGTTGACGGGCTGTTCCAGCTTGCGGCCGTCGATAATCAGTTCGGCGGCGTAGCTCAGGACGTGCGGGGCGGTCTGAGCGACATGTTCCCTGTATTGGTCACCCCGCTGTCGCATGACGTCTAGGAACAGGACGCTGCGCTGGCTGGCATCCGTCATGTATTCTACAGCCGAAGCGACAAACCCTGACATCGGGCCGCCCGGCAGCGTTACATTATCCATCGGCATGTTTCGACCTCACTTGTCCCGAAATTCACTCAAGGAGCTTCGAGAAATCGAACGTTGATCTAGGTCAACGTTCGAAAGTCGGTTCGGCAATGCCGGGTCGGCACGGCCAGCGCGTATCCAGGCGACGGTCAGTTCCCAGGCCAGGGACAGAATGATCGGCCCGATAAAGAGACCGACAATTCCGTGCGCGAGTGTTCCCCCGATTACCCCAATGAAGATGACCAGGGTCGGCGTCGTCAGGCCACGTCCCATGACGAGGGGCTTCAATATGTTGTCGAGAATGCCGACCATGACAAGGAACAGCGTTAGCAGGAGCGCGGTAGTGAAATCCTTGTCTATCCAGATCCAGATGATCACCGGAAGCAGGACGATCGCTGCGCCGATTTGCACGATCGTCAGGATCATGACGGCGAAGGCCAGCAGGCCCGCGCCGGGAATGCCGGCCAGCTTGAAACCGATACCGGCCAGCAAGGACTGGATGATTGCAACGCCGATGACGCCTTGGGACACCGCGCGAATGGTGGCACCGGCCAATTCCAGGAAATGCTCGCTATGCTCGGGCACGACGCGGTAGAGGAAGTCCCTGCCCGCTGCCGCGAGCTGCGACCCGTAGGGAAAGAGAAAGCCAGCGAGCGCCACCGACAGCAGGAATTTGAGCGTTCCAACGCCAGCATTGCTCGCGAGTGCGAGCACAATCCCGGCTAATGGTTTCAGATGGGGCGCGACATCGCGCAGAACGGATCGGATGTTGCTGGAGGCCTGATTCCAGAATTCGTGGAGCTGCGGGCCGATGAGAGGCCAACTTTTGACGCCGTTCGGCGGAGACGGAACCACCAGGTTACCGGTTGCCATATATCCGGCTAAGTCCTTCGCGCCCTCCACGGCGCTCAGGCCAAGCCAGGTCGCCGGTCCGATGACGATTCCGAGATTGATCACCGTGAGAATGGCCGCAGCGAGCTTTGGACGACCGCCGAGAAGCCTGGAAATGAGGGTAAAGACAGGATAGAGCGCGACGGCGAGGACGATGCTCCAGGCCAGGATCGGCACAAACGGACGTATCAGAACAAACGTCCAGTAGATCAGGAGAGCGAGCAATCCGAGCCGGATCGCAAGCTGGATGACGTCTTGTCCGGGCCAATACTGGCGAAGGGTTTTCAACGACGCGCCTTCATCTACGAGGGAGGCATGGTATTTCCAAGCTACTTGCGGCTCTGCCGCAATAGTCTTGATCCAGATCAAGCGACTGCAAGCCGGCCCTGCCTTCATCGGAAGACCGCCCTGGTTTGCCGAGGCATGAAGGCTGATGTCCGAGACTATCAACTATGCGACGCGCGAGAATTTGAGCGACGGCAGACAGATCAAGATCCGTGCGCTGCGGCGCGACGACGAGGCCGACATGCTCGCCGCGATCGGAAAGACCAGTGCGCAATCGCTGCAGCGCCGCTTCTTTGTGATGAAGCGTCACTTCTCGGACAAGGAGCGCGCCTTCTTCATGGACGTCGATTTCAAAAATCATGTCGCGATCGTCGCCACGGCAGACGAAGACGGCCGCGAGCTCATTGTCGGCGGCGGCCGGTACATTGTCTTCGAGCCGGGACGAGCCGAGATGGCCTTTGTCGTCATCGACACCTGGCAGGGTCGCGGTATCGGTTCTCTCCTGATGCGCCATCTCGTCAAGATCGCGAGCGTCTCGGGATTGAACGAACTGACGGCAGAAGTCCTGCCGGAAAACACCGCGATGATAAAAGTGTTCGGCAAGTTCGGTTTTCACCCTGCCCCACGCCGGGATCCCCAGACGCTCCACCTGGTACTGAAGCTGGGTTAGTGACCTCCGGCCATCCCGTTACCCGAGCCCAAAATCAAGCATATGCCGCGCGCGGAGCGCTGCGGCGTCGAATGCCGCAGCTGATGCAGTCAGTTGGCCGGTTCGGACCTTCACCTTAGCCCCAACGGCGAACGCCGGTAGCCGTTGTTCCGGGCTTCCTTTCTGCACACGAAACTGCCGTCAAATCCAGACGCGTAGCGCTTCTGACCTTTCGAGTAATAGCGCTCGCTTCCGAAATCGAGCCAGACGACCGCATCGCCGGGACAATGGCGCTGCGCCTGGGACTCATAGCGGAATGGCGTGAGCCCCTGCCCCATTGCGCCTTGCGACGCACATGAACTGAGGACGAGCCATGCGGCGAAGCGGCCATTGAAGTCCAATCGCATGTCTCACCTGCCTCGTTCTGCCGCCGAACGTCCACCATCGGGCTGGGTGCAACTTACCATGAAGACCAGGAAGGAACAGCGGCCGCCGGCTAATGCGCGGTAGCCGTTCAACAACATCTGATCGAACCGCCGATCTACATCAATCAGGCATGTGGGAGTAGCTGGAAATTATTGGCGGGGCCAAGGGTAGCTCGGTGCCGCCTCGCCGCGAAGCTGCGAAGGAGGCACACCGGATATTTTGGATCGTAGGTTTGAGCCTGTGCCGGCGTAACGGCCAGCACGATAATCGCGACGACCGGTGCGGCAAGCGCAGTCATCAGAATGTCCTTTGAGGCAATATTATTGCGATACATTTCCGCCTCCTCCCCGATCAATTGGGTGGTTTCAATTCAGCTGTTTTGGGTGGCGGCTGATTGGAAACCGGCGCTACCCTTTTGTCGTCGGGGTTACAGCCCTTTGGTTGGCTCTTGTCGGCAGCGACACGCACGAAAGGATCGCGGACGATTACCTTAAGAGCCAAAAGCTCATCCCGATCCAGGTAAGAGATTTTCCTCGGCGGCGTTGCAACCATTTTGCCAATCGTTGAAGGCGGGATGCCAAGTTTGGCCGAAACTCTTGCTAGCCGAACAGTATCGCGAAGCGTCCGAGGATCCTCTCCGCCATGAGGATTGCTGACGGAGTGGACGCCGATCCTTGCAATTTGAGATACAAAACGCTTTCTGCTCGCCAGGAAGATGAACGCACATACCGAATTGCACTCTTTGGAAACGTACGTGACCAGCCTCTTCAGACGCGTCATATGTGCAATCTGGGAGCCCTCAAAAAGTGACCCGCCTTCCGAGCTGATATCAAGACCGACAATTCGCCGATCGGAGCTGAAGTAGGATCGAAATCGCGCGAAGTCGCCATCGTCTACGACACCCCGCAGCTTCAACACATCACCGGTGCAACCAGCGACCCGCGAGATTTCCATGCCGGCGCAATCGCTGGCGAAAAGGATGACCAATGTGATTAGTATTATTCTTGTCATCTGGTCCTCGACTAAAACGCGGAGTCACAAGCAAAGCGGCCGCCAATATTTTTATCAATCGAGGTACCGCGGTTTGATTTGGATCAAATGAGCCAGGTTGACACGATGGCGAAACCTGCAGCCGATATAATCTCGGCCGATGACCAGATCCTGACTGTTGCCCGGGCGCCCACGGCTTCAGGTCCAACTCGCCCGAGTAGATCCGCCTCGTCCCTCGGACCACACTTCAGCAAAAACACTACGATAACCGTGAAGGTGAGCCTTATAAACTCGGGCTTTCTCGCACTGCCCGCGTCGCTCGTCGTCGTCGACCACCCGCCGCCAGAGTGCAGCACTTCTTTCGCACTTTCCATTTTCTGGTGAACGCGAGCCAGGCGAAGTTGCGGGGATTTCGCTTCTGCCCGCCAGATGCTGCATGTCGCCGTCGCACTTACCGCCAAGCGCACCTCTTCAATGTTTCGCTCACGTCATTGAAGATGCTTCGCATTTTCTCAACCGGAAGAGCAGATTCAACTGGCCAAAAGAAAATCTTCCTTTCAAAGGCCGATCAATTTTGCACGAATTGCGTACCGGACCAACTCGGCGGTCGATGAAACGTTGAGCTTGCGCATTGCGGATGCGCGATGGGTCTCGACCGTCTTCACGCTGAGATTTAGGACCGAGCCCACGGATTTGTTGGTGTGTCCCTCGGCGATCAACTGAACAACGCTCTGTTCTCGCGAAGATAGCAATATCTCCGATTTGTCCTTCTTGTTTGACTGATAGTCATGAAGCAACTTCTCCAGCAAAACACTGGTGAAGTAAGGTCGGTGGTCAAGTAATGCTTCGATAGCCGCAATAAGGTGGCTCCTCGCATCTGACTTCAGCAGGAATCCCCGCACGCCTGCCAGAAGGGCTTCCGTCAGGATATCTTCGCGTTCATGCATCGTGAGAATGAGCACTTCTGTATTCAGATGATGCAATTTAATTCGACGGCTGACCTCCAACCCATTCATAACGGGCATCGAGTAATCGACGATCGCTACATCCGGCTTCATTTTCAAAGCCAACGCAACGGCCTCCCTGCCATCGCTCGCCTCCCCGCCCACGACCCAGTCGGCGCGAGTTTCGATGATCGCGCGAAGACCGGAGCGAACGACTTCATGGTCGTCCGCAATCAGTATCTGCTTCACAGTGACGTTCCTGTCGGTTGGAGCCACTGGCCAGGCGATCGGCGATAGCAATGCGACAGCGCGACTGACTCATCATACTGATCGACCTGCTTGGCGATAATCCCACAAAACCCTGAAACTCGGTGGATGAGTATTCGGATTTCTCGCTTGAACGCCTTCGACATCATGGAGACGCCGCGCTCAACATCCGGCGGGTCAGTTCCCCGGTCCGTACAGACCGTGCAGCGCAATCTCGCGCAACGACTGGACAAACCAGTACCCTTATTTATGGTCCGAGCCATAATTTGCGTCGATTTTAGCGCGAACCTGCTTTTTTCTGCACGGACGCAACCGTTCTCATGCCTCCACGAGCTTGCTGCGAACCGCGTATCGAACCAGGCCCGCTGTCGAATTTATGTTGAGCTTGCGCATGGCGGCTGCTCGATGCGTCTCCGTCGTCTTTATGCTGAGGTTCAAGATCGCGCTCACGCCCTTGTTGCTGTGCCCTTCCGCAACCAGTTTGACGATCGTCTTTTCTCGGGGCGAAAGCACCTGATTCGGATTGCCCTTCCCGCTCGTCATGCCCTTTAGTTCGCCCGTGAACGATCCCGCGTAAAACGGTTTATGAACTATCAATGACTCAACGGCCGCCAACAGCATCTTATTCGCATCAGCCTTCAGCAAAAACGCACGGGCTCCTGCCTGGAACGCCTGCAACGCGAGCACCTCTGAGTCATGCATTGTGAAAATGAGTATTTCCGTTATTTGCTGATGTTCCCTGATGCGCCGTACAACTTCTATCCCGGTCATAAACGGCATCGCGTAGTCAACAATGGCAACGTCGGGCCTTTTTTCCACAGCCCCGGCGACCGCCTCCTTGCCGTCGCGAGCCTCGGCAACGACCTCCCAGCCGGCGCGCCCTTCCAACACGGCACGTAACCCGGACCGCACCGCTTCATGATCGTCAGCAATAAGAATCCGTTTCATGATCGAAGGAAACTCCAGTGCAGCATCGCGCCGGCCATCGACATCCGACCGTTCGCTTCCAGACTTCGTTGGACTCGCTACATTCCTCCCGCACGTCGAGCAGTCTGCGATTCTAGTGTTGTGCTGCAATGGATCTGCGATGTCCCGGATGCTGATGATGCCGTACCCGCTGTCGCTCTCTCTCTCTTGAGCGGGAGAGAGAGCGGAAGTTTCGCACACAACGTAGTTCCTCGGCCCCCTGTCGCTGATGAAGAATGGATTTCGAGAGTACCGCCCAGCTGCCGTAATCTGGCTTTCATCGCCGGAATTCCGACACCAAATGAAATCGCCTTGGGGCCCGATCTCGCCTGATTGATTGACATGCCCCGGCCGTTGTCAGCGACCTGAAGTTTGATGTGCGTGTCCATTGCCTCCATTGCGACCTTCACCCGTGTCGCTTGGGCATGCCGAAAGACGTTCATAAGGGCTTCCTGAATAACCCTCAGCACAGCGCGCTGCCGCCCGTAGGATAGTTTATCGACTTCGGGAGCGATCTCCAGACTCGTCTTCAGCGAGGTGCGCGCCGAAAATCCGTTTACGAATTGCTCGATCGTAATCTTCAGGCCATCGGTTAGCAAATTCTGAGGATGCAGCAGGTAAGTAAAGGCGCGGATCTCCCTCTGCGCCTGGTCAATCGACGCATCGATATCATCGATGAGTTTCTCTGCGTTGCCGTTATCGCTGACCGCGCGCCTCAATCGCATCATGTTCAAGCTGGCGGCAATCAAATGCTGGCAAGTCGAATCATGCAGATCGGACGCGATCCGCTGCTGCACCTCTTCCTGAAGCGACAACAGCCGGCGCTCGAGTTCTGCTGCAGCCCGTCTTTTGGCCGTCTTGTCGACAGCATCGAGCGTCGCCCGCTCTTCGAGGGCCCGATGGCATCCGACCAGCTTCACTATATTCCCGCTTTCGGAATCACGGACGGGATTGATCGTCGTATCAAACTCGCGTCGGCGTCCGCCGAGGGCAAGGCGGTGCCGGTAACGAACCGATCTTCCCTCGGCCAGACATGCGTCGCAAAAAGCGCAGATGGACTTCGCGTCCTCTTCGCTCATGCAGTCATGAATTTCTCTTTCGCTGTCGATTGAAATTCCGAGCAGGCGTTCGAAGGCCGGATTCATGCTCTCGTAGAAAAAAAGTCCGTCATTCGAAATCTGCATTCCGAAGAGATATTCCGGAGCATGTATCCAGTGGAGTTTGTGGTACGCGGGTCGGGGACTCATACGGTCTTGCCCCTGATATTTCCCGGATCGAGCGGCCTATCGGCTGCATGATTTACCTAGGCAACGTTAGGTCTACATCACGTTCCGGGCTTGCCTTAAGTAAATACCCCCTCGAGTACGCTCGTCAAGTATCTGTTTTCATGCCCTAAGAACGTGAACACGTTGGCACAAATTGCACACTGCATTTTTATTCAAGTCCTTCCGTTATGCGTCGTCGCAATTATAGATAGAGCGAAATTTCAGTTACTTAACGACTACGTATCTTTGAACTGCCGCGGCTAAACTTCGGGAAAACTCTCAAGGACGACCACGCACGCTCAGTATATTTCCCGATGGCGGGCATTTACTCGTCAGCCCAATATCCTTCGAACCGTGGTGAAGAACTGCAACAAGTTCATCCGACACCATTCTTGAGACTGCTGCTGCTCTGCCGAAGTTCTCCGTCAAATTCGGCTCTTGAAATCGGCAAGCCGATTTGCATTCCTGCTCGCTGGCCAGCAACAAGCCACAGACCAAACAGAACTCAAACGGAGAAGGCAGCGCTGGCGGGCGTGGCGTAACCGTCATGCGCGCGGCATCCTTACTCAGGCCGGGGCAATCAGCAGGAACGCTCAGTATATTTGCCGATGGCGGCGGGTCTTCGCTCGACCGAAAATACTTATCGGGTCGATCCGCAGCTCATAGGTTTTGCTATGCCTTCACCCTCGGGCAGGACGAACTTTTATCGATTGCTGATGATGGCGCTTGTTGCAATAGCGCCGGCATTTTCGCTCGCGGCTTGTCAGAGGGAGACTGACACCGCAGCTCCGGCAGCCCGTCCAGTTCGGACCACAACCGTTGAGAAGCGTGAGGCTGGCCAGGCGCTGACATTTACTGGCCGCATCGAGGCTGAGGACGAGGTGAGCGTGGCGTTTCGAATTTCCGGGCGGCTGTCGGAAAACAACGGCAAGCTCGGGGATCGAGTGCAAGCCGGGCAATTAATGGCGCGACTTGAACCACAGAACGAGTTGAACACGCTGCGGCAGGCGCAGGCAGGCCTCGCGGCCGCGCAGGGGCAATTGACGCAGGCGCGCAATCATTTCGAACGCCAGGAGACGCTTCTGGCGCAGGGATGGACGACGCGGGCCAATTTCGATGTCGCAACGCAGGCGCAACAAACCGCGCAGTCGCAAGTAGACGCCGCGGAAGCCCAACTCCGTACCGCACACGACCTGGTGAGTTTCACCGAACTCAAGGCCGATGCGCCGGGGACAATAACCGCAACCGGCCCCGGCGCGGGAGAAGTCGTTCAGGCGGGTCAAATGATCGCCAGACTTGCACGAAAAGACGGTCGCGACGCGATTTTCGACGTTCCGGCCCAGTTGCTTCGATCAGCCCCCAGCGATCCCCAGATCACCATCAGCCTGACGGACGATCCGGCAGTGACTGCGCCCGGGCGAATCCGCGAGGTCGCCGCTCAAGCCAATCCTGTAACCCGGACCTTCGAGGTCAAAGTCGGCCTGACTGATCCTCCGGCAGCCATGCGGCTTGGGGCAACCGTCGTCGGACGACTGCAAACCGATTCCGCGCCTATCATCGACATCCCGGCAACGGCATTGACGAAGATCAATCAGCGACCGGCGGTATGGATTGTCGACCCTTCGACCAAGACGGTCTCAATCCGAAACGTCGACGTCTTGCGCTTCGACCAGGCGCGGGTGGTGGTTTCGCAGGGTCTGGATACCGGCGAAGTCGTAGTCACGGCGGGCGTCCAGGCCCTTCACCCGGGCCAGAAGATTCGCCTGCTCGGGTCAGAGCCATGATCAATCTGTCCGAATGGGCGCTTAAACACCGCTCGCTCGTCGCCTACATCATGATCGTCGCCGTCATCGCCGGCGTGTTGTCCTATTACCGGCTTGGCCGCAGCGAAGATCCCACCTTCATCATCAAGACCATGGTCGTGCAGGCCGCCTGGCCGGGAGCGACCGTCGAAGAGACGCTCAAACAGGTAACCGAACGGCTCGAGCGCAAACTGCAGGAAACGCCTCACCTGGATTTTCTGCGCAGCTTTACCCGTGCCGGCGTTACGACGATCTTCGTCAACCTGAAGGGCAGCGCGAACGCAAAGGAGGTTGCTGACACCTGGTATCAGGTTCGCAAGAATATCGGAGATATCCGCCACACCCTTCCGGCAGGAATTGTCGGGCCCGGCTTCAACGACGATTTCGGCGATACGTTCGGGATCATCTACGGCTTTACGAGCGACGGCTTCACGCATCGCGAACTGCGTGATCGCGTCGAGGATATCCGCTCGAAGCTGCTCCTGGTGCCTGACGTATCAAAAATCGAAGTGTTGGGGGCGCAGGACGAGAGGATCTTCGTCGAATTCTCGATGAAGGAACTCGCCAGCCTGGGGATCGACCGGTCTGCACTGATCGCGGCACTTCAAGCGCAGAATATCGTGCGGCCAGCCGGCACGATTCAAACCGGCAATGAAAGTCTTTCGCTGCGGGTTTCAGGCGCATTCGCGTCGGAACAGGATGTCGCGAACACCAACTTCGTCGCGGGCGGACGCGTGCTCCGCCTGAGCGATATCGCGCAAATACGGCGTGACTATTCCGACCCGCCGCAGCCGCAATTTCGTGTAAATGGCGAACCGGCCATCGGGCTTGCAATCGCGATGCGGGACGGCGGTGACATTCTTGCCCTCGGCGCAAACATCAAGAAACTGATGGCGACGATTACCGCAGATTTGCCTGTCGGTATCGAGCCGAAGCTCATAGCGGACCAAGCCGTCACCGTCGATGGCGCCATCTCCGAATTCATGACGTCGCTGCTGCAGGCGATCGCCATTATTCTCGTCGTCAGCTTCATCAGCCTCGGCGTCCGGCCCGGTCTGATCATCGCGCTTTCCATTCCATTGACGCTGGCCATCGTCTTTCCGATCATGCAAATGGCGGGCATCGATATGCAGCGCATATCGCTCGGCGCGCTGATCATCGCCCTCGCATTGCTCGTCGACGACGCGATGACGACCACCGATGCCACGCTCAATCGTCTGGCGGCAGGCGACGACAAAGTTGAGGCCGCGACATACGCGTTCCGGACCTACGCATTTGCGATGCTGGCGGGAACCCTGGTGACGATCGCCGGTTTCGTTCCCGTCGGCTTTGCGGCCAGTTCGGCGGGAGAATACACATTCTCGCTGTTCGCGGTGGTCAGCATCGCGCTGATCGTGTCCTGGTTCGTTGCGGTAATCTTTGCTCCGCTGCTGGGTGTCATCATTCTCAAGCCACCGAGGGCGGCAGCGAGCGCCGAGCCCGGCAGGGTTTTTCGATGGTATCGTAGTTTCCTCACCTTCGCCCTGCGGGCGAAATGGCTGACGATCTTCGTTTCGTTGGCACTTTTCGCAGCATCCTTTCTCGCGCTACCGCTCATCCCGCGGCAATTCTTTCCGTCCTCGGATCGTCCGGAGTTGCTGGTCGATCTCAGCCTGCCGCAGAATGCGTCGATCTACGCCAGCGAAACCGCGGCGCAACGCCTCGATGCAGCTCTTAAGGGCGATCCGGATGTCGCGCGCTGGAGCACCTACGTGGGCCGCGGCGCTATTCGCTTCTATCTGCCGCTCAATGTTCAGTTGCCGAATAACTTCTTCACCCAGGCGGTCATTGTTGCAAAGGACGTTGCGGCCCGCGAACGTCTTCGCGTCAAGCTGGAAAAGATCCTGTCTGAAGAGTTTCCAAGCGCAATTTCGCGGGTTTCTCCGCTTGAACTAGGGCCACCGGTCGGATGGCCCGTACAATATCGCGTCAGCGGTCCTGATGTAGATCAGGTGCGCGCGATTGCTCTCAAGCTCGCCCAGATCATTGCAACGAATCCCAAAGCCGAAAAGGTCAATTTTGACTGGATAGAGCCCGCCCGCCAGGTGCGCATTCGGGTCGACCAGGATGAGGCGCGCCTGCTGGGGCTCAGCTCGCAGGCACTGGCCAGCGTTCTCAATACCGTCATATCCGGCACCTCCGTTACCCAGCTGCGCGACGATATCTATCTGGTCGATGTCATCGCACGTGCGACGGATGAACAGCGTGTCTCGCTTGCTACCCTGCGCACCCTGCAAGTGCCGCTGCCGGGCGGCCGCACGGTTCCGCTCAGCCAGTTCGCGACCTTCGAATACGGGCAGGAATATCCCTTGATCTGGCGGCGCGACCGCGTTCCGACGCTAACGGTGCAAGCCGACATCGTCGCTGGAGCGCTGCCGGAGACGGTAGTGAGCTCACTTTCGCCCGATATCGCAGCCCTGACAAAAGCCCTCCCTGCAGGGTATCAAATCGTTGTCGGCGGGACTGTCGAAGAAAGCCGGAAGTCACAGGCCTCCGTGATCGCCGTCGTGCCGGTCATGTTGCTCATCATGCTCACGGTACTGATGGTGCAGCTGCAGAGCTTCCAACGATTGTTCCTGGTCCTTAGTGTAGCGCCGCTCGGCCTGATCGGCGTCGTCGCGGCGCTCCTGCTGTCTGGCAGGCCGCTGGGCTTCGTTGCTATTCTCGGCATCCTGGCGCTGCTGGGCATGATCACCAAGAATGCGGTGATCCTGATCGGCCAGATCGAGGCGGAGCGTTCTCAGGGGAAAAATGCCTGGGACGCCGCCATCGATGCTAGCAGCTCCCGTTTCCGCCCAATCATGCTAACCGCCGTATCGACCGTCCTGGGTATGATTCCGATCGCTCCGACGGTTTTCTGGGGCCCGATGGCCTTTGCGATCATGGGCGGCCTGCTTGTCGCAACCATCTTAACGCTGATCTTTTTGCCTACCTTGTACGTGGCCTGGTTCAAGGGAACGGAATCGACAGGGCCTTCTTCGAAGCCGGCCTAGATGTAACTTTTGCACGAGCTCAAGCGTTCATCACATCCAGATCGCAAGACCTCGGGAAACCACTTTCTCAAATCCAGGGCCGTGGCGGTCTTTGCGTTTCCGGTAGGGTAATTCCCCATCCTGGTCTGAGTGATCCACCTGATATCATGTTGCGTCCCGAGCATGCATCGTACCAACACTCAAAAATGGAGACGGTCATGCTGAAATCAAAAGCGCCATTTTCACTGCTGGTCCCAGCGCCGATGCGCACATCTATTCTCGCTGCAACTTTAATCGCAATGACGGTGGGTATGATACCGCTTGCTACGCCGGCAGACGCGCAAGGCGCATCGTGGTGCGCCAGAAGGAAGGGAAATACGAATTGTGCGTACCAGACCCAAGAGCAGTGTCAGGCGGCCATCAGCGGACGAGGCGGCACTTGCGTCCAACGAAAGCGTCGCTAGGGCGCCGACTGACGCACGGCGCTGATTTGATCTTGAGGGCGCCTCGTCTCCGGACACCAGATCTCAAGCCGCGATGCAGCTCCGCTGTTCGCGCGTGCGACTCCGTCAGCAAAGCGAGATCCAAAAGATTCCAAAACAACGAGACCGCCTCTTCATCTCGTTTGCTGCATTACTCCATCGAAAGCGGAGGCAAGCTTTTCCATCTTTGGCAGAGGTGATTACCCTTCTTCAACCAGGTGATCACCTGATATCGCGGGGCTTCAAGCCCATCATCCCAAGGCCTAAGCAGGAGATCACAAAGATGATGATGACGAATTCGAAGACACGACTTGCAGTTGCCCTGCTTGTTCCCGCACTTCTAGCACTGGCAATTTCCGAAGCGGCGGCGCAGAAGCAGTCGGCCTCTGCGGCGCGAGCGGAATGCTTCAGGCAAGCCAATGAGGCGGCAGCGGCTGTCAATATAGCCAGCACCGGTGCGACGGCAGAGAGAAACGCCAGGGGTGTTTCGGCCTATCGCGAATGCGCCAGGCGAATGGGAATCCGTCCCTGATGCAGTGCCGTGATACAGCTGCAGCTTCGTTGTAACTGCAACCGGTCAAGCCATAGCCGAATGGCCCGGGTTCTGCCGCCTCGAATCAATGGTGGGCTCGCCACCCGAAATCGGATCGCGACATACGCGCGGCGTACCGAGTTCCGCCGCGCCGGTGCTGGATTCTGCAGTTCGCGTCTCTTTTTCGGCCTGCTGTCAACATCACACTGGCCTTCCTAAGCAATCGACCTCGCCCCAACGGGTCAGCACGCCAGCGAAGATGAGTTCGACTTGATCGAGCCTCGAACCATGGCTTCGTAGAAATGTCATGACACCCTCTTCGGATTCATCCGATCAGAGACTCTCTCGCGGCGCGCTCACGGCGCTTGTCGTTGGATCGATGGTCGGCTCGGGCATCTTTGCACTGCCGTCAGCATTCGGCCGCGCCACTGGAGGCCTGGGTGCATTGATTGCCTGGGGCATCGCGGGCGTCGGAATGCTGATGCTCGCGTTCGTCTTTCAGACGCTATCGCGGCACAAGCCCGATCTGGACGCAGGCATCTATGCCTATGCCAAGGCAGGTTTTGGCGACTACCCCGGCTTTGTGTCGGCGGTGGGCTATTGGATCGGCTGCTGTCTTGCCGATGTCGCCTGCCTGGTTCTGATCAAGGCAACCCTGGGCCAGTTCTTTCCCATCTTTGGCGATGGGACCACACCTACCGCAATCGCCGCGGCGACCGCGCTGCTATGGGGCGTTCATTTCCTGATCCTGCGCGGTATCAAGGAAGCCGCAGCGCTCAATACGATTGCGACCTTCGCAAAAATCGTTCCGATACTGCTCTTCATCGTTGTTGTCATATTTGCATTCAAGGGCGACGTCTTTGCGCTGAATTTCTGGGGCGGCGAAGAGCCGACCTTCGCGAACGTGTCAACTCAAGTCCGCAACACGATGCTGGTGACCGTATTCGTTTTCGTTGGGATCGAAGGCGCAAGTGTCTACTCGCGCTATGCAAAAGACCGGAACGATGTGGGGATCGCGACGATTTTGGGCTTTCTTGGAGTACTCGCCCTGCTCGTCCTCGTCACGATGCTGTCGTATGGCATTTTACTGCGTCCGGAGCTGACGGCGCTCGCCACTCCTTCGATGGCAGGTGTACTGGAGGCCATCGTCGGACCATGGGGCAAGATCTTTATCAGCGTCGGTCTGCTCATTTCTGTCCTCGGCAACTACCTGTCCTGGTCGCTGCTCGCCGCTGAGGTCCTCCACTCTGCAGCAGTAAATCGCACGATGCCGTCGTTCCTCGCGCGTGAGAACGCCAAAAAGGTTCCTGTGGGAGCCCTGTGGCTGACGAATATCGCTATTCAGGTCTTCTTGCTTGTGACCTATTTCGCGGAATACGCATTCACGCTCGCGCTGAAGATGACGAGCTCAATGACGTTAATTCCCTATCTGCTCGTAGCTGCCTACGGGCTCAAACTCGCCTGGACTGGAGAAACCTACGAAGCCGACCCGCGTGGCCGCGCCATCGACCGGATTCGCGGCGCAATCGCCACGATTTACGCGGCCGGCATGATCTATGCTGGCGGCGCAAAGTTTCTGCTGCTGGCAGCACTTCTCTATGCGCCGGGAACGACCTTGTTTATTATTGCCAGACGCGAGCAGCGGAAGACTGTTTTTACCCTTGTTGAGTGGCTTCTGTTCGGCGTCTTGCTGGTTGCAGCTGCCGTCGGCCTGTACAGTCTCGCGGCCGGTACTATTTCGGTCTAAGCTGCCCTCTTGATTATCCTCGACTTCGATTTCAATCCACAGCCAGGGCGACCCATTGTATCTGCAGCAAGGGTGATCCCTCATCTTCATCTAGGTGGATCACCCGATATCATGGTGCACTCTGAACGTGCAGGGTGCCGAGAAAGCCGTCCCTGAAACAGTGGCGACAGCGGCAGCTCAGCTAGAATTGCAGCCAATCCAGCTCTGCTCAGCGACATGGCCGCCTAACGACGGCTTTCGCCATCGGTCCCGCTGCTGAATAACATGGAGGTCAGACGGGTCATGAACTCTTCGGCTGAGCAAAGCAGGCCCGCGGAGCCGCCGGTGAACGGTCCGGGCAGTCTTGGGAGTGCGATTCCCCGCGCTGCCGGATTTTTTTGTTTCTGGCTGCTGCTAACCGGCGCCGACGCTGGCGATCTTGCGGCTGGGTTCGCTGCTGCTGTTGCAGCAACCTGGGCAAGTCTGCGCCTGATGCCGGCTCAGCAATGGAGCCTGCGTCCGGTCAAGCTCGCCGAATTCGTGCTGCACTTTCTGCGTCAATCGATTGCTGCCGGAACGGACGTCGCACAGCGGGCTCTTGATCCTCGGCTGCGGTTGCGGCCGGGCTTTGTCGTCTATCAAACGCACCTTCCGCCGGGAACAGCGCGGGATGCGTTCTGTGCAATCATGAGTTTGCTGCCCGGCACGCTTCCGTGCGGGCCCGCGGCGGGAAATGGCCTAACGGTTCATTGCCTCGATGTGACGCAGCCGGTGGTCGAGCAGCTGGCTGCGGAGGAAGCCCTGTGCATGCAGGCACTCGGAGGAGCGCGGCGCAATGGCTAGCTTCCTGTTCGGAGCCGCGAGCTTCGTGCTGACGATGGTGGCGCTTGGTTTGATCGTGATTCTTCGGCGCCCAGCCGAGGTTGACCACATGATGGCGGCGCAGCTCCTGGGCACCGGCGGCGTCGCTATCCTTCTTTTGCTGGCCTCGGCGACCGAGACACCGCCGATTGTGGACGTTGCATTGCTGCTGGCGCTGTTTGCTGCGTTCGCGGCCGTCGCGTTCGTTAGAAGCGCGTCCGATCAGGAGAGCGAGGTCTCAAAGGCTACGAGCGGCGGATGAACCTCGCGCGTGACATCTTCACCGTTTTCGCCGTCTCGGCGGGTGCGATCTTCTTTTTGGCGGGGACGGTCGGTTTGCTCCGCTTTCCGGACGCACTGACGCGTCTGCACGCCCTGACCAAGGTGGACAATCTTGGCCTTGGCCTTGTCGTTCTGGGCCTGTTGCCGCAAGCAGGCGGACCATTCAGCGCGTTGAAGCTGGTGAGCATCTGGCTGCTGGTCCAATTGTCCGGCGCGATTGTTACACAGCTCATTGCCGGCGCGGTTCGACAAAGCGGACCACATGAATGACCATCTTGTCTGTTTTCGATATCGGTCTTGTCGTCCTGATCCTGGGGATCGGGGCATCGACGATCACCGCGCGCGAAGCGTTCGCAGCCGTCATCGGCTTCGTCGTCTACGGGTTGCTGTTGGCCATCGCCTGGGTCCGGCTCTCTGCGGTCGATGTCGCGCTGACGGAGGCAGCGATCGGCGGCGGAATGACCGGCATGTTGTTGCTCGGTGCGGTCGCACGTCTGCGCCTTGCCAAAGGCAGCGACACCCCGGCCAGCATGTCGGTGCGTTTTACGGCGGGAGTATTGTGCGCGCTTGTCGCGGCTGGCCTTGCAACCGCCATCCTGTCTCCGCCCGAATCTATTCCCACTCTCGCACCGATGGTGATGGAGAATTTGGCGCAGAGTGGCCTCGGCAATCCCGTCGCTGGCGTTCTGTTCGTTTACCGCGCGCTCGACACGCTGCTCGAGAAAGTGGTCTTGCTACTCGCTTTGCTCGGCGTCTGGTCGCTGGCACCCGATGGCGTGTGGGGCGGAGTGCCGGGGCTGCGTGTCTATGCACAACCCAGCAGCACGCTTACTTTTCTTGCCCAGCTTCTGCCACCGGTGGGAATCGTGGTGGCCATCTATATGTGCTGGGTCGGCGCGAAAGAACCGGGCGGAGCCTTTCAAGGCGGCACCGTCCTGGCCGCGATGTGGCTCCTTGTCATGATCGCGGGCCTGAAGAGTGTACCTTCGATCAGCCAGCCCTGGTTACGTCTGCTGCTCGTCGTCGGACCGGTGATTTTCCTTGCTATCGGAATAGCCGGGATGGTGCTGGCGAATGCCTTTCTGGCTTATCCACCGGGCTACGCCAAACCGCTGATTGTCGCGGTGGAGGTCGCCTTGACGCTTTCGATCGGTGTGGCACTGGGCCTGCTGGCCGCAGGCCCGCCGGAACGGGTGCAACGGCAATGAACGCCGCAACATTGTTCGGGTTAAGTGGCGCAGCACTGGTGGGAATTGGATTGTACGGCCTCATCACAAATCCCGATCCGCTGCGCAAGATATTGGCATTCAACCTGCTGGGAAGCGGCGTGTTTCTGGTGTTCGGCGTCGTGTCCAGGAGAGCCGCAGCTTCTGGTCTCGGAGGTGATCCAGTCCCTCAGGCGATGGTCATTACCGCCATCGTCGTTGCCTTCGCGGCTACGGCCATGGCTATCGCGCTGGTGCTGCGGCTGTTGCAGGAAACCGGCCGATCCACGCTCAACGCCGATAATCCTGGAGGCGCAAATACGGACAGAGGCAACTCCTGATGCCGGACGCAAATGTCTTGCCCGATACGACAACGACAGATGGAGCTCTTCTTGTTCTGGCAATCGTATTGCCGGCCGCGGGTGTTCTGTTGTCGTTCGTCCTCGGCGGGCGGTACGCTGAAAGGATTGCCTCCGTTCTGTTGCCCTCCGGCTTCTTCCTTGCAACGATCATTTTCGCCGACGTGTGGCAAAGTGGCCACCGGCTGGTCTACATCGTCGGGGATTGGAAACCTCCGCTCGGAATCGCGTTGCGCGCCGACGGACTTTCGGCCGCCATGATGGTAGCAATGGCCGTCGTGATCTGCGCGGTCGCCGTCTTTGCACATGCGGACTTCGGCACACGTGCAGGGTCCGTCGAAGCCCGCGCTCCGTTCGCGTTCTGGATCCTGCTGATGGCGATCTGGGGCGCAATGAATATGGTCTTCGTGGGCGGAGATCTGTTCACGTTGTACGTCGCGATCGAACTCCTCACCTTCGCCGCGGTACCGCTGGTCTGCCTCGACGGCCGAGCGGAGACATTGCAGGCCGCGCTGCGATACCTGCTCTTCGCCCTGCTCGGCTCGATTCTATACCTGGTCGGAACGGCCCTGCTCTACGGCAGCTATGCTACGCTCGACATCGTTCTGCTCTCGGGCCGGGTTCATATGGAGCCCGCAACACTTGTTGCCGCCACGCTGATGACCATCGGGCTCTTCGCCAAGACCGCTCTCTTTCCACTGCATCTCTGGCTTCCGCCAGCCCATGCCGGCGCGCCGGCGGCCGCCAGCGCGGTTCTGTCGGCGGTGGTGGTGAAGGGGTCGTTCTTCATCGTCGTACGTCTCTGGTTCGACGTCATGCCAGAATTGCTCGGTCAAGCCGGCGCGCAACTGTTCGGTGGACTGGGGGCAGCGGCAATTGTATTCGGCAGCGTCGTCGCGCTGCAGCAGCAGCGACTCAAGCTCCTGATCGCCTATTCGACGGTCGCACAGATCGGCTACCTGTTCCTGATGTTTCCGCTCGCCCTCGACACGGTGTCGGGGCAGCTTCAGGACAGCGGCGCTTTGACCGGCGGCATGCTTCAGGCGATATCGCACGCGACAGCGAAGGCGGCCATGTTCATGGCCGCTGGACTTATCTATGTCGCCCTCGGACATGATCGAATCGCCGAACTCGGAGGGATCGCTCGCGCACTTCCGATGACGATCTTCGCGTTCGCACTCGGTGGAGTGTCCTTGATCGGGTTGCCGCCGAGTGGCGGCTTTCTGGCGAAATGGCTGCTGCTGGAGGCGACGGTCGCGACCGGTCAATGGTGGTGGGCGATTGTGATGCTCGCGGGAGGCCTCTTCACAAGCGCCTATATGTTCATCGTGCTGTCGAGCGCAATTGCGCCGCCGAGTGAGCCCCTCAAGCTCCGCGTCGCTGTGCCGAGATATCAGGAAGTCGCGGCGCTCTCATTGGCGCTGACGTCGCTGTTGCTGGGTCTGGTCGCGCTTGGCCCTATCGATATCCTCCAGATTGGCCGCCCGGAATCAACGATGGTTGGGTCGCGATGACTTGGGAAAGTACATTGCTGGCCAGCGTCTTCGTCGTTCCGCTCGGCATGCTCCTGGCATGCCTCTGGCCGCGGGCGCTGAACCAGATGCCTTCGCTGCTGGCGTTCGCCCCAATCCCGGCGCTGGTGGCGGTGTTGCTTGTCGCTTCTGATTCCTCGTTCGCAATAGGTTCGACGCGCCTCCATTTGACCTTCGCGCTCGACCGTCCTGGTGCCATGCTGCTGGGCGTTTCGGCGCTGTTGTGGATCGCATCAGGTGCTTACGCTGCGCAGTATCTGCAGGGTCGACCCAACCGCGACCAATTCGCGGTGTGCTGGTTGATGACGCTGACTGGCTGCCTCGGCGCATTTCTGGCCGCCGACATGGTGGGCTTCTATCTTGTTCTCGCGCTGCTCACGCTCGGTGCCTGCGGCCTTGTCATCCACCACGGAACATCCCGCGCATGGCGCGCCGGCGCGGTCTATATCGGGCTCGCCCTGCTGGCCGAAGCCTTCCTGCTAATGGCTTTCGTGCTGCTGGCCGCGGAAATCCCGGGTGACAGCCTGTTGATCCGGGACGCCGCGGCTGCGCTGCCGAGCTCGCCTCGGCGCGATCTGATACTTGCCCTGTTGATAGCCGGCCTCGGGATGAAGGCGGGCCTCGTACCGTTTCACTTCTGGATGCCACTGGCATATTCGGCGGCGCCTACGCCGGCGTCCGCTGTGTTGAGCGGTGCAGTCGTCAAGGCAAGCATCCTTGGAATGATCCGGTTTTTACCACTCGAAACTCCGCTGCCTGATTGGGGCATGGCACTCGCCGCCGCAGGACTTTTTGCCGCGCTCTACGGCGTCGTGATTGGAAGCACGCAACGCGATCCCAGGGTCGTGTTGGCGTATTCCAGCGTTAGCCAGATGGGATTCATCGTCGCGGTCATTGGCATGGGAATGCTCGCCGGAGATGGCCGCGCTGCAATGGCAGCGGCCTTCTACGCCGCGCACCATGTCCTGGTGAAAGGCGCGCTGTTCCTGTCCGTGGGCGTGATCGCCGCGACCGGCAGCCGCCGGCTATGGCCGATGCTGCTGCCCGTGGCAATCATTGCGGTCGGCCTCGGCGGACTCCCGCTCACGGGCGGCGCATTGGCGAAATTCGTTGCCGACGAGTTGCTGGGAGACAGCACCGCGAGCACGATTGCAACGGTGTCTGCAGTTGGCACGACGCTATTGATGTTGCAGTTCTTGCGCAGCCTTGCGAAATCGGCATCGCAAGACCCGCAAGCGACAGCAGCCGCAGGGCTTGTCTGGCCGTGGCTGGCGACCGCGGTGGTTTCGCTTGTCGTGCCGTGGACGCTGTATCTGACGGTCCCAGCCGGAACGTTGCCTGACCCGCTTTCTCCTGCGGTGCTGTGGAATGCGCTTTGGCCCGTTCTGCTGGGTGCCGTGCTGGCGATTGCGCTGTGGCGGTGGTGGCATTCGCTGCCACGCATTCCCAAGGGAGACATCATTGTGGCACTGGATGGCGGAATGCAGCTGGCTGTCATGGGGGGCAAGGCGCTGGAACGAATGGACCGGGTTCTTCGTCAGTGGCCGGCGGCGGGCATATCCTTGCTTATCGTGACCATCGCGCTGGGCGCAGCGGTATTTGCGCGGTAAAGATGGTGCGCAGAATCGCCGGGCGCCGGACCTCATCCCGGCTATCGGCAACGAGCAGACGCGACGCCGCGCGCCTGCTCCGGCCGGCGATTCGAGCCACCTGACGTGACGGAAACTACCGCGAGGAAGAAGCCGGCTACCATCGCCAGCCGCAGCGGCGACGGCCCCTGTGCCACCAGCAAACCCAACGCCGGCCACGGCGACCGCGACGACGACTCGGATGAACAACGACTACCTGGGCCTTTTCCACCAGGTCATCGACCTTGAAGTTATTTCTCCTGGCGATGGCCAATGGCACAGCATCCGCGACTTCCGGCGCGACAGCCCAACCGATTGTCCCGACACCGGCAATCGCAACGACGGCACCAGGCAGGATATTCGTGACAATGGCACGGCGACTCATTGCTGCCATGAGGGTTCTTCCTTGTCCGAATGCTTTTTTTGAGCGCTGCGGAAGCCACAACATTTGTTGGATGAAGTCGCTCGGATCATTACAACGCTTCGAGTTATGCAGCACCTTTTGTATCGAGGTGCGTCGAACCTCCCCTCATCTGAATTCAAATCGCCTTGTCGATCAATCGGGGGATTCATCCGCCCACGTCAGGGTTTTTTCCTATCAACTCGTGCGCAAGGCATCGGCATCATATGGCAGGTCGCCTTTTGGCAGTTCCTGATTGCGGTTCCTGTGAGTACCCCATCATGCAGATTGATTGCGCACGACAGCGGCACGCGGCGCGCGATTTCACTTTCCAGTCCATCTCCGCGGTCGGTCGTCCGGCTTTGTTGGCAGGGGCCGCAATATCCAGTATTCGCGGGCGGGCGATGGTATGTGCATTCCTGGCCGTTCTTTTCGCTGCGCCAAGCGCGCAAGCGCGACCGCCTTTTCGAGTCGGCGGGTTGACATGCAGCACCGGCCCGAGGGTCGGACTGGTCCTTGGCTCGCGGCAGGATATGCGATGTGTTTTCGTTGCGAGCGCAACGGGACAACAATACGTTTACACAGGCACGATCAGGCGCCTTGGCGTCGATATCGGTGTGACAAGAGGGGGAACGCTGTTCTGGGCTGTTTTTGCCCGAAACAGCCAAATCGGCCGAGGCACGCTAAGAGGAAGCTACGTCGGCGCCAGCGGCAACGTTGCTTTAGGCCTGGGTCTAGGCGCCAAGGTACTGATCGGTGGATCCCGCCGCACGATAACGTTGCAGCCGTTGTCGGTCGAAGGCCAGATCGGACTTAATGTGGCGTTGGGCGTAGCGAATCTCGTACTCCGATGACGGGTGCCAGGCTTTGGGCGTTGGTCTAGCCGCAAGAATGCTGGTCGGATCACCTATTGAATTGGCCGGACGCCGCTTGCCACGGCGGGAATGCCCTCGCCCATCCGGTCGGTCATATACGGGAAGAACGGGTTTGACGATGCCCGCATCAACGAGTCGAGGCTGGCGATCAAGACGTTGCGCTCGCCTCGCGGCGCCAGGGTGCCGAGATTCTCTCCAAAGTTCTCAGACGGGTCGGGCTCGGCCCCATATAGAGAGTCGCTGACCGGAAACGGCAACGCGACGTGCGACAGTGAATAGAATCCCCGCGGATACGATAACCCGAGCGGACGCAACTTCTCGACATTGCTGCCGGCCTCGGTAACGCGCTCGATCACATCGTCACTTTCGCCATCGGAATTGGTGATGATAGTAAGACGATACTTTCGCGGGGCGCTCGGCACAATGCGCGCCAGTGCGGTGTCGGCGCTGGAGCGGAGCAAAGGACCGAACTTGGCCGTGCGATTAACATCGAACAGCACCAACTCGTGGCCGTTCTCAGGAAGCTGCACATAAAGGGCCGATACGATGGCCCGCGTGCTCACTGTGAAATCGATCAGCGATTGAAACGTGAGGATCGGCGGCAACTGTCCCAGTTTGCCGTCACGAGCATAGCGAGCGATCCGCGCCTGCAGATCTCGAGTCAAACGATAGGATTGGCGCGCGCCGTTAACAGGAAATGAATTGTATTTGAACGGATTGAACTCAGGCACGATGCCGAGCCACGCTGCCTTGGCGAAGGCGGGCAAAATCGCCGGCAAGCCCGCCAGGCCGGCGTAGCGTGCGATGCGTGTGATACCGACCATCGGCGAAATCAACACAAGACGGTCTGGCCGAGACAAATTTTTGTCGCCGATGGAATCGAGCGCATACATCAAGGCCAGCGCGCCGCCATTGGAGAAGCCCACCAGATGCAACGGCGTGGATGGCTCGGTGCGTCTGCGTGCTTCGCGCACCGCGAGCCGCGTCGCCGCCATCCAATCTTCCCACTCGACATCGGTCAGTGCGGCCGGAACCGTGCCATGCGCCGGCATCCTCGGCACGACGGCCACAAAGCCGCGATCACGATAGAAACCTGCGATATGGCGCTGACTGTAGGGGGAATCCGTCAGGCCATGCAGAAGCACGACGGCACCGACCGGCTTTCCCTTTGGCTCGAGCACAAAGGACCGATTAAAATCCTGCGCGAAGTGCCCCGGATAGACCGGACTGCCCTCAAAATACCGATTGGCTGGGACACGACCGGCCGCATCGAGCTTCTGGGAGACCTCGCGCTGGACGTCGTCAAAGATCCCGGCCTCAGCCGCCAGATATTCCGTCCAATTGGCCGCATCGAGCTTTTCCCTGCTCAGTTCGTGCGGAACATGAGTGTGCCAAGGTTCGAGTGGCAATCCCCTCTGTGTATCGTAGATGCGGACGGCAAGGAACGTCAGCAGGGACACGCTGAGTAATGCCGCGGTGATTTTCACAAATCTGAATGCTTTCGTCCGCATGACCGAAACTCTCCAACGGCGATGATGCTGTGAAAGACCGCTACTGAGCAACAGGAAATGTTCTGCGGCCCCATCTGCCTCGCACTTGCGCTTGCAGTATCTTGGAAGGAGCCAAACATCGAGCCCAGGGCAATGACCGCCAAGAGGGCGATGAGCGCGCTGACAATCCCGACCATGACGATATCGAGATAACTTTCGCGATGCGTCGAGCCACAAACGGCGAGGAGCGTCACGACAGCATTATCATGCGGCAAGCTGTCGAGGGTACCGGAGCCAATTGCGGCCGCCCGGTGCATCAACGCGAGATCTATGCCCTGCTCCGCCGCGATGCGCATACAGGTTTCGTCGAGCGCCTCGAGCGCGATCGTCATGCCACCCGAGGCCGAACCGGTCAGGGCGGCGAGTATGTTGGTTGCCACCGGCCTATTGCGAGCGCCAAGGCCGGCCGCTGCTGATTTTGTAGAGCCCGGCGCGCGCGCGTTGGTTCAACTCGCTCGGTATCCGAAACTAAACCAAAGCGACCTTCCCCGTAGGAAGATCATATACCCCACCGACCACGCGAAGCGTCTTCTTGGCCACCATCTCCGCCAGAATCGGGGTTGCCTGTTCCAGCCGCTTCACGTTATGGCGTACGTTCGCGACAACGGCGCGCTGCTCAAGATCCGGCCCGGCTTGCTTGATTTCGCCTTCGATACCCGGTTTCATAGCCCGCACCAGATCCGCGATGTGCCCGGGCAGATCGTTGCCTTTCTGAAGTGCCGCTACGGTGGCATTGACCGCGCCACAACTGCTGTGGCCGAGCACCATGATCAACTTGGTGCCGAGCACTGCCGCGCCAAACTCCAAGCTCGCAAGACCCTCGGTCGTTACGAAATTGCCCGCAACGCGAACAACAAACAAATCTCCTGGTCCTTGATCAAACGCCAGCTCGGGCGCGATCCGGGAATCTGCGCAGCCTAAAATTGCTGCAAAGGGAGCCTGACCAAGCGCGCGGCTCGCGCGTCCAGCAGAAAAATCCCGTTCGCGCGGCTGGTTCGCCACGTAACGCTCGTTGCCCTCAGTCAATAGTTTCAACGCTGCATCCGGCGTGTCGGCGGCCGACACGGGCTGAGCTTGAGCGACACGCCCGACGAGAGGAATTGTTGCGAGGGCAGCGCCCCCTAGCAACAGTGACCGACGGCTGGGGCTTGCTTGCGAACAAGAACCGCACATAAGATTGCTCCTTCCGCGTTTTCATTAATCCGAATTGCTCTCCCCGTCTCCATTCGCTCCGCGCTTCCAAAACCGCACGCTTTAGCGGCGCCCGCCCATCAGACGCAGCAGCATCATGAAAAGGTTGATGAAGTTGAGGTAGAGCGAAAGCGCGCCCATCACGGCCTTGCGGCCCGCCAAAGTGGCGTCATCGCCGCGGTCGTACATTCCCTTGATCCGCTGGGTATCGTAGGCCGTGAGGCCCGCAAAGACGCCGACGCCGATGATGGAAATCATCCAGTCCAGCCCGCTCGATCTCAGGAACAGATTGACCAGGCTCGCGATAATGATGCCGATCAGACCCATGAACAGGAAGGTTCCAAATCCCGACAGGTTTCGCTGGGTGGTGTAACCCCAGATGCTGAGCGCGCCGAAGGCCGCCGCCGAGATAAAGAACACCCGCGTGATCGAGGATTGCGTATAGATGTGAAAGATGGTCGACAATGAAATCCCGACCAGGGCCGCATAGAGGAAAAACCACCCTCGCGCAGCTTCCGCTGACATCGTGTTGATCCGTGCGCTGATATAAAATACAAGCCCCAGCGGGGCCAGCATCAACACCCACATCAGCGGACTCTGAAGCAATTCAGGGCCGGTGAACTGATAGGTCAAGAACGCGACAACGCCGGTGAGGCCAACACCCGCGGCCATGTAGTTGTACACGCGCAGCATGTAGGCGCGCAGGCCGGCGTCTATCGCGATGGCGCTGTCGGCGGGAAGACCGGGCGCGCCTGCATTTCGATCATAATCCGACATGGCTTGTTCCTCCCTGATTCCGACGACCCGCCAGCGCGCTTCTCATCGAAGCCCATAAGCCTAATCTGCCGATCAATCGGATTTCTGTTGTTGCTGGCGCAGCCGAATATTTCGCTCGCTCTTCCCTCGCGGCAACGCAGTCATGTGTGGCCGCCGTCGGCTGCGGACTCTATGCGACCTTTGCGGGCTGGCATTCTTGGCAGAAGTATCGCCCACGGCCGCGGTACGGACATCGTCCCTGACAGCATCGGTGACCATTCTCGGAATGCGCTCAGTGGAAGCGCCGGGTTTCGCGGCAGCGGCAAACGCCGCGCATACAACCACGATCCCTACACCGGCTACCGCAATGAGGCGCTTCATGACCTTTTCTCTGCCTTAATCATTGGGGCTCCCTCCCGTCATGGCCTTTGCCTGATCGGGGAATGCGGCCGTCCGGCGCTCGGGCTTCACTGGATGCGTATCGCCCCAATATGACCAGAACGCCATGGCGAGCCCGGCAAAGAATACCACAGCCAGAATCAAAAACAGTGCGGATTGCTTGACCCACGAGATCACCGGAACCGCCAGCGCCAATGCAACGCCGAGAAAGCCGATTTGAAGCGACACCAGGTGGACGCCGGCGAGGAACGTGCCTAGCGCGAGCAATATGAGGAGGACGAGACCGGTGGCGAGCGTAGGCAGCACCTGCTGCACGCCCGAAAACAGCATGATGTTCATCGTCACGAGAACAGCCAACCAATGCAGCGCCTGAGTCCAGATCAGTCGAACCCGAGCCTGCTTGTCCTCGAGTTCCGACCATTGGGTAATGACGCATACGAGACCCATCGCGATGGCCAAAAACTCCCAATAACCGACGAGAGGCCGCTTCGAAATGTTGGTATATGCCACGCCTCCGATTGCCAGCGCGAGTATGGCGAGAAAAGGCAGCTGGCGGCGAACCAGGCTGAACCAGCCGGCGCTGTGATCCTGAATGTGATCTGACGACGCATCAAGTTCATTCATGAGCAATTTAATCGCACTATCCGCCCGCCAGTCGCTATTCCGCTCTCCATTGGTGATGCCATTGAGATTACTTGCTGGCTCAGCGACGTCGTGACGGGATCGGCGTTCTTGCCAGAGAGATATTTATTGCAGCCGTAAGTCTGCAAGCGTGTTTCCGCGCCGCTCCGGCGATATTTCCGTGAAACTGCGCTACGGCCGCATCGCGCGACATCAGATGATCACCTTAGTACAGACCTGGAATTACCCTGAAAGACAACGCTGCCGCCTCGGTATCCCGGCGGTCAACCGGTGTGGACCAGGCTTGGGCGCTGCCTCCGAGCCGAGCGCTGGGTCAATGGGGTTCCCAGATCGGCGCGTCGGTGAACAGGCCGCCTTCGGCAAAACCGATGCCGTAGATCAGGACCACACCGAAGGCGAAGCTGACCAAGCCCGACGCCACGCGGAGCCGCCAATTGAATTTCGGCAGATTGACAGCCGTGAAAGTAAACGGCGCCGACAGGATCAGCGTGATCAGCATCATTCCGACGATCGTCCCGAGCCCGAACAGCAGCAGATACCCCAGCGCGGCCACCGTTTCGCGGATGACGGACAGGATCATCAGGGCGACGGCGGCCGACCCTGCCAGGCCGTGCACGAGGCCGACCACGAAGGGTCGCAGCCAGCCATAGAGCGCGATCCGACCGAACCCGCAGTCGAGCCGCGCCAGCGGCGTCTGCTCGTCGGCATGCCCGTGCGCGCCAGGGCCATGACCGTGCAGGTGCCGGTGCAGATAGTCGCCGTGCGCATGGAGGTGATCGTGGACGTCGGGAACATGGGCATGGGCCGCGCCGTCCGCGCGGCTGCCGGTCAAGGTGAGAACGCCGAGCAGGACGAGCATGATGCCGACGGCAAATTCCATCGACATCCCGAGACGCGGCGGAATGACGACCCCGAACACGATGATTGCCGCGCCGACCGCCATGACCGTGACGGTGTGCCCGACGCCCCAGGCGGCGCCGATCAGAGCCGAGCCCACCACGCTGCGCTCGCGGCTGACGATCGTTGCAATGGCGACCACGTGGTCGGCGTCGGTTGCATGCCGCATCCCGAGGAAGAAGCCGAGAAACAGAAAGGACAGGACGTTCAGGGCGGCTTCGGTCATTGCGCACGTTTCAGAATGGCATCGAAGCCAAGGACTTTTCGCGCGGATAACCCAAAACGATACCTCCGCCCAAGACGGCGGGTCCATCAGGGCAATACCGATAGAAGGCCGGGGGAAAACCCTGATTGACACGTCCGGTTGTCGGGCACCTACTGTTGGTAGCTGCCGTTGCATGGAAATTCTGACGACCGTTCCATGCAACCGACAGCCAATTAGCTCAATCTGCTCCCGCTTTCCCCAAGTAAAGCAAGCAGCCAGGGCCGGAGGATTGCATGCAGCTCACTCCGAGAGAATTCGACAAGCTGCTCGTCTACATGATGGCAGATGTCGCGTTAAAACGAAGGGCCCAGGGCCTCAAGCTCAATTATCCCGAAGCCGTCGCTGTTATCTCAGCCGTCGCTCTTGATGGCGCACGTGCCGGAAAAACCATCGAAGACGTAACCAAGGAGGCGCGTACCGCACTGACCAAGGCTGACGTGATGGAGGGCGTCGCTGATCTCGTTCCAATGGTGCAGATCGAGGCGGTGTTCACCGACGGCAGCCGCCTGGTGACGGTGCACACGCCGATCCAGTGAGTGCCTGACAGGAGGCCAACATGGCTGGACCAAAAGTGGGCCCCGCTGTTGCCGCAAATGTCGACCCGGCGACAAAGGACGTGCCGGTCGGCGGTTACGTGTGCAGTTCGGCGCCGGTCACATTCGATGCCGATCGTCCGGTGACGACGCTTAAGGTACGCAATGCAGGCGACCGCCCGATTCAGGTCGGATCGCACTTCCATTTCTTCGAAGTCAATCGCGCGCTGGAATTCGATCGCGCAGCGGCCTTCGGGCTGCGCCTGAACATTCCATCATCGACCGCAACGCGGTTCGAGCCGGGTGACGAACGCGAGGTTCAACTCGTTCCCTACGGCGGCAAACGCGCCGTCTATGGTTTCAACAATCTCGTTGATGGTCCGACCGCAGGCCAGGACGCCGCCACGGTCAAATCCAGGGCGGTGGCGGCGGCGGCGAAGCGAGGCTTCCGCTCGACATAAGACGCGCGGTCGCGACGAAAGACAAATATTGAATGAGGCCACTATGCCTACCATGTCTCGGCAAGAATATGTCGGCCTCTTCGGTCCGACGACCGGTGATCGCATTCGATTGGGCGATACGGGCTTGTTTGTCGAAATAGAGCGCGATCTACGCGGCGGCTACGGCGACGAGCTCGTCTTCGGCGGTGGCAAGAGCATGCGTGAGGGCATGGGCATGGACAATCAGGTGACGCGGGCGGGCGGTGCTCCTGACCTCGTGATCACCAACGTGACCGTGATCGACGCGGTGCTGGGCGTGGTGAAAGCGGACGTGGGGATCAGGGACGGCCGTATCAGCGCGATCGGCAAGGCCGGCAATCCGCAAACGATGGATCGGGTTACACCGGGCCTCGAGATTGGCCTGGCTACCGATGCCATCTCGGGCTCGCATCTGATCCTGACCGCCGCCGGGATCGACACACACATTCATTTCATCTCTCCGCAGCAGGCGCAGGCAGCGCTCTCAAACGGCACCACGACATTGATCGGTGGCGGCACCGGTCCTTCGGACGGCTCCTACGCGACGACGGTGACGTCGGGTCCCGGAAACATCCGCATGATGTTACGCGCGTTCGAAAACTGGCCGCTCAATGTCGGCATCCTCGGCAAGGGGCACGGGCACGGCAAGGCGGCCCTGGTTGAACAGATCGAGGCGGGCGCAGTCGGCGTGAAATGTCACGAAGACTGGGGCACCACTCCGGCGGTGCTTCGGTCCGCGCTGACAGTTGCAGACGAGACCGACACTCAAGTGTGCATCCATACCGACACGCTGAACGAATCCGGATTCGTGGACGATTCGATCGAGGCGTTTGAGGGGCGGACGGTCCATTCGTTTCATACCGAAGGGTCCGGCGGCGGCCATGCGCCCGACATCATCAAGATCGCGGGCCTTCCCAACGTCTTGCCATCTTCGACCAACCCAACCCTCCCCTACGGCATCAATTCGCAGGCGGAGCTCTATGACATGATCATGGTGTGTCATCACCTCAGCCCCGATATCCCGTCGGATGTTGCGTTCACCGAGAGCCGCATTCGCGCTGAAACCATCGCCGCGGAGAACGTCCTTCAGGATCTCGGCGTCATCTCGATGTTCTCAAGCGATTCGCAGGCCATGGGACGTATCGGGGAATGCTGGCTGCGTTGCATTCAGACCGCCGATGCGATGAAGACCGGGCGTGGCAAGCTGCCGGAGGATACGCCCGGCAACGACAACTTCCGGGTGCTGCGCTACGTGGCGAAGATCACCATCAACCCGGCGATCACGCACGGTATTGCCGACGTGCTGGGTTCGGTCGAAGTCGGCAAGATCGCCGACCTCGTGCTGTGGGAGCCGGCGTTCTTCGGCGCCAAGCCCAAGCTCATCATCAAGAACGGCTTTATCAGTTGGGCGGTAATGGGCGATCCAAACGCATCGCTGCCGACGCCACAGCCCACCTACTATCGGCCCATGTTCGGGGCCTATGGCGACGCGCTGGCGGCCAATTGCATCACATTCGTGTCCGGCGTCGCTCATGCCGCCGGTGTCAAGGAGCGACTGGGGCTTCGCCGGCAGGTGATGCCGGTGCGAAACGTGCGCAACATCGGCAAGCGCGATATGGTCAGAAATGCTGGGACCCCGAAGATCGAAGTCAGTCCGGAAACGTTCGCCGTGACCGTCGACGGCCAACACGCGACCGTGCAGCCATTGACCACGGTCTCGCTAAACCAGAAGTATTTCTTCAGTTGAGGCGCTTTCCATGATCCTCATCAAGACCGTTCTGGGCAACATCGGCGATCGCGAATGGGCGGAGCGCTTGTCTGCCGCGAACACGGACTTGCTGGAGATCGACCAGTGGGAAGCGCAGAAGAGCCGCTTCCGCAAGACGACTGCAAAGGGTGTGGAGATCGCGGTCTCAATCGACCGCAACACCCATATCCACGATGGAGACGTATTGCTCTGGGATGCCCAGGCGCGCTCGGCGGTTGTCGCGCGAATCGAGCTGCGTGATGTGATGATCGTGCACCTGGACGAGTTGATGAGCGTCGCGCCCAAAGTGGCAATGCGTACATGCGTAGAACTGGGACATGCAATGGGCAATCAGCATTGGCCGGCATTGGTCAAGGATACAGTCGTCTATGTCCCGCTCACCGTGGATCGCAAGGTGATGGCGTCCGTGATGAATACGCACCGCTTTGAGGGAATTCGCTACGAGTTCGTACCCGGCCGGGACGTTATTCCCTATCTCGCTCCACATGAATCGCGGCGGCTCTTCGGTGGCGCGGAAGGACCGGTGCACTCCCATACGCACGAGAGTTATGCTGGTCTTGAGTCCGAGAGCGGACGCGTACACGGACATCCGCCGACACGTCTGCACACGCACCCGGTAACTCAGGGACAAACCTCGCCGGTAACGGCCGGTTCTGCGCATGACCATCGAGAATGATGGCGTTGATGCGTCGGGTAGCACCGCATTTCTCTCGCGGATGCTGCAGTTCGGCGACTCGATGTTTCCCATTGGCGCGTTCGCGTTTTCTTCCGGCCTAGAATCCGCCATTCAGGAAGGTGTCGTCACCAATGCGGAAACGCTTCGAGCGTTCGCGCGCACCGCGTTGGAGCAGGCAGCGCGCGGTGACTGCATCGCGCTGATCGCCGCGCATCGCGCGGCGACTGCCGGCGACGTCAATACCCTCACCCGGATCGACGCGCAGGTGTATGCGCGCAAGCTTTCCGACGAAGCGCGGACAATGTCGGTTCGCACGGGCAAGAAGTTCACGGAGATGGGTGTGGAGGTGGCGGGCGCGCCGTTGCTTCGCACCTGGCGTGAATGCATTGAAAAGTCCGTTACCCCCGGTTGCTATCCGATAGCCCTGGCTATCAATTTTGCCGTGCAGGATCTGCCTGCCAACCAGGCGTTTGTCGTGCACCAGTATGGCGTTGGGACAACGATCCTTGGCGCGGCCTTGCGGTTGATGAAAGTCAGCCACATCGAGACGCAGAAGATTCTCTACGAACTTACAGGGCAGACGGAACGGATGTACGAGGCCGCAGCGGCGGCGCGGCTGTCGGACATGGCGGGCTTTGCCCCGTTGACGGAAATTCTGGCCGCTGTCCATACCAGCGCGCATGTCCGCCTGTTCATGAACTGATGTTGAAGGGAGCCTTAGATGTCGAAGAATATCACGCGCATCGGCATCGGCGGACCGGTCGGGTCAGGCAAGACCGCGATCGTGGAAGCCATTACGCCGCGTTTCCTCGACCTCGGCATCAAGGTGCTCATCATCACCAATGACGTGGTCACGACCGAAGACGCCAAGCACGTTCAGCGTACCCTCAAGGGTGTTCTGCTCCCGGAACGCATTCTCGGAGTCGAGACAGGTGCCTGCCCTCATACCGCGGTGCGCGAAGACCCAAGCATGAACCTCGCCGCGGTCGAGGATATGGAACAGCGCTTTCCGGATACCGACGTCGTGCTGATCGAAAGCGGAGGCGATAATCTGACGCTCACCTTTTCGCCGGCGCTGGTGGACTACTTCATCTATGTAATCGACGTCGCCGCGGGCGACAAGATTCCTCGCAAGAACGGGCCCGGAATCACCTATTCCGACATCCTGGTGATTAACAAGACAGATCTAGCTCCCCATGTCGGGGCCAGCCTTGAGGTAATGAAGCAGGACTCGCAGATGATGCGCGGTAGAAAGCCATTCCTGTTCACGAACTGCAAGACGGGAGAAGGTATTCCGGAGCTGGTCGCGCTGATCGAGCGGGAGTTCCTGTTCGATATCAATCCGCGCGCACGGCGTTCGGCATGATACCGGCGCCCTTCCCTCCCTGGGCACGCGCTGAAGCGCTCGGCGCATCGATGCCGGAATTCGCCTCGTTCCAGGATGAGCCGCCGCAGATGAGCAGCGGCACTGTGGGCAAGACCGGTTTCCTCCGCCTGGGGTTCGAATACCGCTCCGGCAAAACGATCCTGGCAGACCTGGAACGCCGTTCTCCCTACATGGTGCAGCGCGCGTTGCATTGCGACGAACAAATGCCGGGCCTGGCCTACGTTTTCTTGATCACCACGACGGGCTGTCTGCTGCAGGGAGACAGGCTCGCACTGGACATCACCCTTCGTCCGCGCGCGCAAGCGCACCTCACCTCCCAGTCGGCAACCAAGATCCATGCGATGGAGGCCAATTATGCGGCGCAAAGCCAAACCATTGCACTTGCCGATGATGCATACCTGGAGTTCCTTCCCGAACCCGTGATCCCGCACCGGCACGCACGGTTTATCAGCGACACACAAATCTGCGTCGCCCCCTCCGCCACATTACTCCTTTCGGAAATCATTCAACCCGGCCGAAAGCACCATCATCCGGACGAGTGCTTCGGAGCAACCGTATTGTCGATATCAACGGCAGCGGTGCGGCCCGATGGCCGCTCCTTGTTCGCAGAGAAGCTGGTAATCGAGCCGCAGCGATATGTGATGCGGCAAACAGGTGTTATGGACTCCTTTGACGTCTTCGCCAACGTGATCCTGTGTACCCCGAAGGACAAGGCAGACCGGATCCACGAGCGTGCGGTAGCGGCGGTGAACCTTGCGGAGGGCGTAGCGTTCGGCGCTTGTCGTCTGCCCAATGATGCCGGCCTGATCTTCAAGGTGTTGGGCCGCGAAACCGCGCAGGTGAAGGCCAAAGTTCGCGAGTTCTGGGGCGTGGTACGTCAGGAGGTCACCGGCGCCGCGCTACCTCCGCCCTATCTATGGCGCTAGCGGATCGACGGTGCCAACAGGTGATCTCCAACGGCTGACGTCGACACGTTCGAGGAGGCAACAGTGGAACAGATCCTGGCAAAGTGGGAAAGCCTCTCTGCGTCGTCAGGCATGGTGCGGTTCCTGGACATCAATTTGCGCAGCATCGGGCAAGTCATGTTTCAGAACAACCCGCTAACCGGGCTTCTCTTTCTGGCCGCGATCGCCTGGGGTTCATATGCGGCCGGCGTCCCCCGAGTGGCAATTGCCGGCGTCCTCGCTGTCGTCGTGGCAAACCTGACGGCCCAATGGCTTAACGCTGATAGCGAGTCGCTCCATGCCGGGCTCTATGGGTACAACGGCGTCCTTGTCGGACTTGCGTTGGCGACATTTCTAGCTCCGAACGCACTCTTGTGGGTCTATGTGGTGCTGGGGGCGTCAGTTTCGGTCATCGCGATGCTTGGGACTGTCAACGCCCTTAAGCCCTGGGGGGTATCCAGCCTCACGTTTCCGTTCGTGCTCACGACCTGGCTCCTTCTGTTGGCCACGTATGGATTTTCCGGTCTCACAGGGGCCGCACTACCTTCCGGCAACGTTGTCACCGCCTTTCAACACTATGAGGCTAGTCCGCTCAAGCTCATCGACCTACTCCAAGGCGTGCTTCAAAGCATCTCACAGGTCTTCCTGAAAGGGAGCGGCGTAGCCGGCGTTCTGCTGCTCGTTGGCCTGGCCGTGAACTCGTTGGCTGCCGCCGCATTCGCGCTCGCGGGCGCGATACTCGCCGTTCTGACGGCTCATCTTTTCGGGGCCGAAAGCGAACTGATCACCGGCGGTCTTCTCGGCTTCAGCCCGGTTCTGACGGCGATCGCGCTGGGCGCCGTGTTCTATCGACCGAGCTGGCGGGTTGCGATCTATGCGATGCTGGGCACGCTGTTTACGGTCATCGCACAAGCGGCGTTGAACGTTGCCTTGACGCCCCTCGCCATCCCTGCGCTTACCGCGCCTTTCGTGCTCGTCACATGGATCTTCCTTCTTCCACGCCAGTGTTTCGAGCCGGCGTCGGCTGCAACGGACGATACCGCGACAGCGCGCACGACCTAACTCTTTGTGGAAGCCCCCATGTCTGACCCAAGTCTTCTGACACTCCCGGACGAACCCGGACGTCATCGCATGGATTTCAAGTTGTTGGTGGTGGAGGACTGAACCATGGGACTCGTCGGGATACTGCTCGGGCTCGCTCTGCTGATGTGGCTTGCCTATCGAGGGTGGAGTGTACTCATGGTGGCGCCGGTGGCTGCCATGCTGGCCGCTGCGATTTCGGGTGAGCCGCTTCTCGCTCATTGGACGCAGACCTTTATGCCCGGTGCTGGCCGATTCGTTACGCAGTGGTTTCCGATGTTCCTGCTTGGCGGGTTGTTCGGCAAGCTGATGGACGACAGCGGTTCGATCACCTCTATCGCGCGTTTTCTGACTGAACGGTTGGGAACACGCCGCACGATGCTCTCAGTGGTGCTGGCTTCGGCAGCGGTTACCTACGGCGGCGTCAGCGTCTTTGTTGCCTTTTTCGTGTTGGTCCCCATGGCGAAAGAGATGTTCCAGGCTGCGAACATCCCGCGCCGCTTGATGCCGGCGACCATCGGTCTCGGGGCGTTCACCTTCACGATGTCGGCAATGCCAGGAACGCCGTCTGTCAACAATGCCATTCCGATGCCGTACTTCGGCACAACCACCTTCGCGGCGCCGGGTCTGGGTATCATCGCTTCGATCATCATTTTTGTTATCGGCATGTGGTGGCTCCGCCGTGCAGAAGCTGCCGCGCGCAGGGCCGGCGAGGGCTATGATCGCAATTTGGAGGTGTCTCCCGCCATCGACGAGACCGTTCGTATGCAGGCGTCAGCTGCCGGCGATTTTGATCCAGCTGAATTTCAGCATGGCAAGCACAGTGCTAGCCTACCCCCCTTTGTGATTGCCGCATTGCCGCTGGTTGTAGTCATCTGTACTAACTTCCTGATGTCGCTAGTCGTCCTCCCACGGCTGGATTTTTCGTTCTTGGCCAAAGAGGTGTGGGGCGAGACCACGATCGGAGCGGTGGCCGGCGTCTGGTCGGTTGTTATTGCGCTCGCGACTGCGACCCTGACCGTCATTGTCCTCAACTTCAGGCGTTTCCCGGCGTTGCGGGAAAGTTTGGATGCCGGCGCCGCTTCCTCCGTCATGCCAATCCTGATGATTGCCAGTCTCGTCGGCTTTGGTGCTGTCATTGCCGCGCTGCCCGCGTTCGCGGACGTACGTGACGCGCTACTCGCGGTTGGCGGAGGCCCCCTTATCTCTCTCACGATCGCCGTGAACGCGCTCGCTGCGCTTACCGGTACCGCCTCCGGGGGAATGGCAATCGTGCTCAATATACTCGGCGACACCTTCTTGCGGCTCGCCGCCGAGCACGGCATCAATCCCGAACTGATGCATCGGGTGACCACGATTGGCGCTGGTACGCTCGATGCCCTGCCACACAATGGCACGGTGCTGCTGCTGTTTCAGATCAGCGGACTGACTCACCGCGAGAGCTATCTCGATATGGTGATGACCGTGATCGTCACCTGCATCATTGCACTTGCCGCTGTCCTGGTCCTGGGCACGCTGTTCGGATCGTTTTGACGACAGAGGCTATCGCGACTTTGGCAGATTGCCGCAACACAAGGAGGCGAGCATGAATATCCGATTTGTATGCAGCGCCCTGATTATCGGCGCATTGACGGCCGTTGCAGTGCCTCAAAATCTGTCGGTGGCCCAATCGAATGACCAAAAGGCGTCTGCGCCAAAGAGTGCCGCACCGAATACGAATATGACCCCGCACAAGCATCGCTCCTGGCGTCATCACGGTGGAAGGCATCCGCACTTTGGCAGTCGGCGAGTTCGTACCCAACCGTCCAAAGAAACGGCATTGCCGCCGACAAAATAAATCGCCTGTCGATTCATTGCCGGCCAATCTCGCGGCTGCAGCAGCCGATGAGATATTCCCTACCTCGCGGCCGTATTCCGTTCGGGGCTCGATTGCGGCAAGGGTGATTCCTCCTCTTCAACTGGGGTGATCACCTGATGTCGCGTGGCATCCTGGAGGTGCACATAGACTCCACTATGAGCACCGATGCAGGCCAACAAAAACTGCCGCTGTGGACCTTAACGGCCATGGTAGTCGGCGGTATGGTCGGAGCTGGCGTGTTCTCGATCCCGCGCAACTTTGCGCAGGCCACCGGCATCTTCGGGGCGCTCATTGCCTGGAGCATAGCCGGCGCCGGCATGCTCATGCTGGGGCTCGTATTCCAGACCCTCGCCAATCGCAAGCCTGATCTCGACGCGGGAGTTTACGCCTATGCGCGAGCCGGGTTCGGACCCTAATCAGCGTGTTGCCCTGACCCAGGGCGGGGAAGAGTGCGCCGAGCGTGGACTTGATCAGGATCCAGTAGGATACGTTGCCGACACAGGCGCTCGCCCAGTACCCGTGTTCTTGTGCGCGGCGTCCGCAGCTTCGGCGCAGCGCGACTCCGTCGAGCGTGGTACGAGGTTGGACACCGATGCGCTTCGGGACGATGTCCGTACGAATCGCCTTCAGATTCCCTCGCACCCCCTGGGGGCCGAGCAGCCTGCGCAACCCGCCCCCAGTTCAAAAGGAAAAGCCAAGCTCAAGAAAACCGGGGGTAGCAGTCAATAGCGCCGGATCGATTGAACGCCGTGCCTCTTCTTAGCAAGGTAATGGTGAGCCGGGATCATCTGGCTCCTCCTCACCAAGCGTTTGGTAGTTGATCCTGTCAGGTGGACGAACGCTCGCTGCTCGATGGAGGATGCGGAGGCTCGTCGTGCCTATGAGCTCATTGGAGGAACGAAGTTGGGCGCGAACCCGCTCTTGAAAGGTCCGCATGGCACTCTCGTGGACCTTGCGTGTGGTGCAGTTGATCTCGGGGTCGACAAACGCGTGCGGAAAGAACCTCCGGGCCAAAACCCGCTATTTTCGCGGGCTTTTAGGTGCCGAATGCGTTGGTCTGCCTACAGGCTTTGATGAAGACGGCACGCATCAGGCGTAGGCCACCCAAACGCGGAAGCTGAAGGCCGCGTGTCGCGACAGCCAGAGCGCACGCTCACCGTCCCCCTGCGGAAAGCCAAGGTGGGCTGTAGCGAGCCACCGCCTGAGGAAAGTTAAAGGTTTTGACTTGAGTCCAATGTCGGAGACCGTTATTGAATTGAATTCAATTCGGATCCGAACCAAATGACCATAGCGATCGCGACACGGGAAAAATTGGTCCGGGCGGCCCAGGAAGAGCTCATCTGGAGTCATGGGCATCTGGAAATGCAGGCCGTCGCCAAGCGGGCGCGGGTTTCGGTCGGGCTGGCCTATCACCACTTTGGATCGAAGGCAGGCCTGATCGCCGCCGTTGTTGAAGCGTTCTACAGCCGCCTCGATGCAGAGGTGTTTAATGACGCGTGCCCGCCCCTGGAAAGCTGGGCGAACAGGGAAAGGCGGCGAATAGCCTGCTATATCGCCTTCCACTACGACCACCCCTTCGCTCCCCTTGTCATCGGCGCCTTGAGCCGGGCGCCGGAAGTCCTCGATGTCGAGCGGGCTTTCACCACCAAGCAGCTCGCCGGTGGCGCCCGCATGCTCGAGGCGGCGCAGCGTGACGGCTTCGTTCCCGATCACATCGATCCACATCTCACCATTGCGCTGATGATCGGCGGAATTCGCCAGGCCCTGATCGGCGCTTTGATGAGCGACGAGCGACCCGATCTGGAAAAACTGACGGATGAAATTTGGGCATTTATGGCCGGAGCGCTGCGTCTGACGGCGGGCTCCGGTATCGAAAAAACCGGTCGCGACGAAGTCGCCTGACGTCGCGCAACCGCCTGCCAACGCCGAAGGAGTCGCCGTGTCCAACCCTCGCGATTTTCACGCTCCGCAATCGTCCTACACAAAGGAAGAGCTGCTCAGATCGGGCGAAGGCGGCTATTTCGGCCCGGGCAATGCCCAGTTGCCGGCACCGCCCATGCTGATGATCGACCGTATTACCGAGATCAGCCTGGACGGCGGCGAATACGGCAAGGGTCACGCCATCGCTGAACTGGATATCACCCCTCGCCTCTGGTTTTTTGACTGTCACTTTCTCGGCGACCCGGTGATGCCGGGATGTCTGGGCCTCGACGCGATGTGGCAGATCGTCGGCTATTGGCTTGGCTGGTCGGGCTCGCCCGGCAAGGGCCGCGCCGTCGGCGTCGGCGAGGTCAAGTTCCGGGGAGACGTCAAGCCGGACATCAAGCGCGTGCGCTACGAGATCAGCATGCGCCAGGTAAGGCGCGGCAAACTGGCTGTTGGAATTGCTGATGGCCGCGTGTTTGCCGACGACGCATGCGTGTATCTCGCCAGGGATATGAGAGTCGGAATGATAGCGTCCGCCATCTGAGATGCGGTAGCCTGCCATGCGCAGTGCTGCGGCAGCATGGAAGTGCCGCGAACGAACAGCGCCGATCCTCATCGACCGTGGTCCGCCACGCCCCTCACCGACGAGCGCCGTCAGAACCCACGCGGCAGATCGATCAGGAACAAATCCAGATGATCGCAACCGCAATCGGGATACCCAAACCAAGCGCACCGAAAATCGCCAGAACGAACTCGGAAAGCAGACTCACGTGGTGTCGTACGCCAGATGACGTCATGACATTACTCCTTGGAGCCCCGCGAGCCATGGCTCGCCCCCAAGATGAACTATCAATCGCGCCTTTGGACCGAGGTCCGCGGCGACTCTCCGTAATCAAACAATGCTGGGCCGTTATGGTTAACAAGAGGTTAATAGAGATAGAGAGGGGTTTGCAGACCGCGCCTTGCCGGCGCGCCGCTTGATCGTGAACCGTGCGCCGGCGCTGCGCACGTCATTCAGCCAAAGTTCCGGAACAGCCCCTCGCCGGTATTGTGGGCTGTTCCTCCCGCCTTGCCCCGCTCGCCGTCAAGGAATGGCGCTCGGCGCCACTGCTCTTCAGTGGCGCGGACGCCGGTTAGAACGAGCAGCCATAGGCCGTGAGCGAGGCCTTCGTCGCATCCAGGGTCTGCTTGCAGGTCGCCTCCATGGTCGCCTTCGCCGACGGATTCTTGGCCAGGTCGACCCACGCCTTGCGCGTCTGGTCGATCTGCGTCTTGTACATCGCGCGCTGAGCCTCGGGGACCTTGGAGCCGACGCAAGCATCATATTTGGTCAGGAAGTCGTCACAGGCGGCGATCCCCGTGCTCTGTGCGTGGGCCGTGGTGACGCCCGCGAGCAAGGCTATGCCCGCCGCAAGTGACAGCAGCTGTCGGCGGTTCGCGCTCGAACCTGCCACGGCCTTCGATGTTGCGTGACGCATGACTCTCATTCCCCTGTAGCAACTGAATAATTCGGATCGCCGGCAAGCGCCCGGCGTCGCCCGTGCCCCCGATCGAGTCGCAAAGCGTCGCGCGCCGACAACCGGTCGGCGTTGCGGACGTTGAGCAGTTCAAGCGTTGAGCAGTTCGAGGCGAGACCAGGCACCACCGTGCCGGCAACGAATAAGTGTTCCGTCAATTTGGCGACATTATGGGTGACGGCGTGGTGAATTTGCGACAGCCGTTCGTCTGCGACAGGCTGTAGCCATCATTGTTGCGGCGCTAGTCCGTTGCACTGAACGGCAACGGCGCTGCGGCATCAGGCGTTGGTCAAACCTCACCCGGCCGCAGCGACCATTCGCGGAGTATCCGGCATGCGGTAGTTGGCGATGAAGGTCGCGACCTCGCTTTGCGGCATCGGCCTCGCAAAGAAATATCCCTGCATCGTCGAGCAACCGAGACGGCCGATGATCTCGACCTGCTCTGCCGTTTCCACACCTTCGACCACGCAATCGAATTTCAGGTTGCGGCACAGGTCGATCACCGTCTTGACGATGTTGCGGGCATTCTCCTGCGTCGCGATATTGCGAATGAAGCCGCGGTCGATCTTGATCTTGTCCAGCGACAATTGATGGACATAGCTCAGGCTGGACTGCCCCGATCCAAAATCGTCCAGCGCTACCTTCAATCCCATCGATCGCAAGATCCTGAGCGAATCCTGCACCCGCTCGTAATCCTGCATCAACGCCGTCTCGGTGACCTCCATGATGATGCGACGGGGATCGATTCCGCTGCTTTCGATGAGCGCCACGATCTGCAGGATGGTGACTTGCGAGATCAGGTCGCGCATCGACAGATTGAAGGACAGGAAGATGTCTTCCGGCCAGGCGCGGGCTGCGGCCAGCGCCTTGCGCAACAGGACCTGCGTGATCGTCCCGATCAATTCGGTGCGCTCCGCGACCGAGATGAAGACGTCAGGAGGGACATTGCCGAGCTCGGGATTATGCCATCGCGCGAGCGCTTCGAAGCCGACCAGCCGCGCCGTCTCGACATTGACGATCGGCTGAAAGTGCAGCGATAGTTCTGCGTCGAGATCGATCCGCCGCAACGTGTGTTCGATGGTGCTGAGCTTGCGGATTTCGACTTCGTGCTCCCTGGAGAAGATCACCGGCTGGCCACGGTATCTCGCCTTGGCGTGGTAGAGCGCGTAGTCGGCGCGCTCGTAGAGCAGTTCCGCCGTCGTGCCGGCATCCGGCGCCAGCGCAAATCCGATCGAGCCGCCGATCTTGGCGACGATCCCGGCGACGGAAAACGGCGCGTCGAAAACGGAGCAGACTTTTGCGCCGACCGCGAGAATGGCCTCGGGATCGAGACCCGCATCGACGATGATTCCAAACTCGTCGCCGCCGAGACGCGCGATGAATTGCGTGTCATCGGAAAGCTCCAGCAGCCGCTGACCGGTCTCCATCAACACCCGATCGCCGACCCCATGTCCGTAGAGGTCGTTGACCGCCTTGAAGCCGTCGAGATCGAGCACGCCGACGACGAACCTGTGGTTCGCCGTTCTCGCCTGTTCTGAGAGGACCGACAGCCGGTGAAAGAACTGGCGCCGGTTGGGCAGATCGGTGAGGCTGTCGACATTGGCGAGAAGGAAGTTCTCGTTGCTGAGACGCCTGGTCTCCACCTGGCCATTGACCATGGCGGCGAACTGCCTGGAACAGATGATCAGGATGTAGATCATCGCGACCGTAACCAGGAACAGGTTCAATCCAATGGCGATATGAACCACATCACCGCTTGCAAGCAGAAAAACCACGAACGGTGCGATCACGGTGCCGGTCAGGGTCAATGCTGCCGGGCGCACATGCATCAGGCAGAAGATGCAGCTGACGACTGTGATGCCGACGAAGAACAGGATGTGGCCGTGGCGGGAGGTGTCGCCATACGGAAACAGGCTCAGCGCCCACGCCAGGAACGCAAATCCGAGTACGCCGCCCAACACCACCGTCGCCCGCAAGGTGCGGGCGGCGGCCTTCGGTTCGACCACTCGGTCACGGCGCCGCAGCCAGATCAGGCAACGGATTGCGCACGCGCCGACCAGAACACCGGGAAACCCAACGGTCAGGCTCAGCGGCGCGATGCCCAGATGGGTAAACGCCAACGCAATCGAATTCACGCTCAGGATAAAATAGAGCAGCGGGACTTGCCGCGAAAACGCAGCAAGCTGTGCGCCCATCAATTCGTGATTCTCGGCGTCGATCCGAAATAACTTCGCAATATTATTCATGAGGCAGCCAAAAAGGACCCAACCTCATGGATCGTGGCGCAAATACCTTAAATATCGATGCGCTGCCGGCGGCGTGGCGCGGCTGGTTAACGACTGGCTAATGCGGGCAAAAACAGCTTCGGGCGGCGCGCTTTACGCGGCTGAGGTATCGATCGAACGGCGTATCACCCGCCGTACTTCCGCATTGGACAGGAACAAATCGTGGTTGATGACGCCCCAGCCCGAGTCGGAAGCGTCGATGACGCGCACCCCGAGCCGCTCGATGGCGGCTTTCTCGGCAGCGCCGACCCGTGTCATCCCGCCGGCTATTCGCCCCGAGAGCGCCAGCGCGCGGTCGTTTGTCGCGGTGACGACGGTGATCTTGCGGCCGACGGGACCGATGCGGACAACCGCCGACGAGAATACGTCCATGTCGATATCAGGTGAGGCGAACACCACGGCCCCGATCTTGTCCGCAATGCTGTCGCCGGATCGCGCATAGAGCTGGCGCAGGCTTTCGAGTGTCAGCATGGTGCCCATGCTGTGCGCGACAATATGAATGCGGGCGGTGCCGGGGGTCGTGACAACGGATTGGAGCACGCGTTCGAACTCGTCGCGAGACCACATCGCGCTCTCGCGGTCGTAGGCGTAATCGAACAGCCCCGCTTTGGACGGCCAGGAGAAGACCATCGTCTGGCCGCGGAATTTGATGCCATCGGCGAGGTGCGCGGCGTCGAGCGCCGCCGTCTCGAACGTCTGCTTGAAACCGTGCACGTAGATCAGGACGTCGCCGCTGCCCTGAGCGAGAAGATCGCTGACCTCTCCCGATACGGGCTCAACCGCATCTAGACGCCAATCGCCAAGTCCGGCTGCGGCGAGCGAGAAACGGCTCTCGTCAGGCGGCACCAGCTTCGCGCGGGCGACGGTCATCCTTGTCGCACGCTCCGGCCCGAACCAGGGTTTCGTCCGCCCGCCGTTCACCGGCTTGCGCGTGGTGGCGACGATCAATGTCGGCTCCGCCGTGAGCGACGAAGCGTCGTAACGCGCACCCGTCGCGCCCAGGCTTGCGCAGCCGCCGAGCGCAAGCACGCTGGTGGACGACACAATCCCGCGCAGGAACGCGCGGCGTGACGCAAAAGTCTCGTTTTGCAGCAAATCTCGAACGATCACACAGGACCTTTGGGAAGATGGCCTTCGCAGAAGGCGCTCCCGCAGCTCTCCTGAATTAGGATGGCGAGAAAAGGGCGGACGTCGGCAATCGGCGGTTCCAGTTCCCTCGCGATTCCGTGATCCGCGGGCCGCGCAACGAAACCATTTTTGGCGGGCGCGAAGCGCTCCGGAAACAAACAGCCGCTACCGTCAGGCCAATCGAACGAACGGGGTTAGATCATGTTGGTCTCAGTACTCAACTTCATCTACCGCGAATTTCTCAAGCGGGTCCTTGTCGGGATGACAATACAGGGAGGAAGGCTATGACCGAAGTCGTGACAGCGTTCCTCGTGTTCGTCAGCATCGGCGTGTTCCTGGCCCATGCATTTGATGCCTATCGCCTGCGCTAGATCTGTCTAATAGCACGCAGACATAATTGGGCCGCGAGATCAGTCGACGTTTTGATGCGCGACTGGCGGCCCTTTCCCATCAGGTTCCATCCTTGCCGGCGATGAACACGTCGCGGTCCGGGAATTTTCCAAAAACTTCCGCCGGCTGTCCGAAGTTCGTGGCGAGCACGTCTTTTGGATTTGCCGCGATCCATTGCGACAGGTCGATGGTCTCGTAGACGCCGGCATTGAACCCGATCAGGATGCGGGCTGCGCTGCTGCCGACATTCTCGATCGAATGACCGTAGCCTTGCGGGATGTACCCGACGTCGCCCTTCTGCAATCGCTCGATCCGGTAGCGGCCGTGCGAGCCGAACAAGGTGACGCTCACCTCGCCCTCGACGACGTATTGCCACTCGTCGGCGTTCGGATGCCAGTGCAGCGTCCGTAGCGCGCCGGGATCGAGATCGAGCACGACGCCAGTGATCGTCTTCGCAATCGGGAAGCGGCTGGAATCGACGCGCCATTCCCGGCCGCCGCGATAGGTCGCGTGTGGCGGCTGCTCCAACAGGCGGTATTTGTGGGTCTCCGGCGGCAGCTTCCAGCCCTGCAGCGGCACCGAGGGCTCGGCGGGCGGCAGTGCCCCTCGCGCGAAATACACTTCCTCCTTCGGGAATGTCGCGAACGCTGTTTCAGGCAGGCCGAAATTCTTCGCCAGCAGCGCAGGCGGCGTATGTCCGACCCAGTCGGTAATGCTGAAGGTGCCGAATTCGGAAAAGTAGCCGTTGTCGAAGATCAGGATGAAATGACAGGGCTTGTCACCGAGGCATTGCAGCATGTGGCCGTGGCCGCGTGGAAAGTACCAGACGTCGCCGGGGGCGAAATCGTTGGTCTCGGCGAGGCCGCCTGGATCGACGACGGTGGTACGGACGCGCCCCTCGAGAACGAACGCCCACTCCGCTGCGGTCGCATGCCAGTGCAGCTCGCGCATCGCGCCAGGCTCAAGCCGCATCGAGACGCCGGCGATCCCCTTGGAGATCGGCAGTTGCGCGACAGTTGCCTCCTTGCCGTAACTGTTGCCGATTACCTTGCCGTCCGATTTCTCCAGCGCGAATTTGAAGGTCGGCAGATCCTTGCCTGCGAGCGTCGGGTCCGGAACATTGTTCATGAAACTCGGATCGCCGCCGGCGGCTGGTGTCGCCGAGCCCAGCGCTGCCAGCGAGGCAATGCCTGCGGCGGCCAGAAACGCCCGGCGTTGCGGATCGGACATGGTGCTCTCCCTTTGCGGGCCAGCAAAATGCTCCGGGGCGGCCCACGCGACCGCCGAAGGAGTGCCCACTACACCACAAGTTGGCGACGGGGTGTGCCGACCACAAGCCGGAGTTCGCGGCCAACGGGACGTCAAGCACCCCCGGCCAGCGCCTTCCGGGCCGTCCCAGGCACAATTGAATGGCTATTAAATCAACAGGTTAGACAGACGCTCGGAGATGATGCTAGAGAACGCTGTGCGCAGCGGGAACTCGATTCCGAGGGGTCGGGAGTTCTGGTCTCCCAAGCGCGATCGTTCGGCTTACGGCAATTCGGACATTTCGACATGAAAAAGATCATCCTGACGCTGGCGGTCCTGTATCCGGCGGCGGCGCTGGCTCAGGGCACCGCCCCGGCCGATCCTCCGTCCATTGGCGGCAAACCGCTGGTTGTGGTCGGGTCAAAGAAGGCTGCGGCGGGCAAGAAGGAAAAAGAAAAGCCCTTGTCGCCCGCCCAGAAGTTGCAGGCTTGCCAGGACATCGACGATGCGACCAAGGAACGCCTGAATTGCTATGACGCCGTTTACACACCGCAGCCCAAGCCGAAGGCGCCGGCGGCCAAGGCCGTCAACGAATGCCGCTTCCTCAAGGAGGAAGACGAGCGGCTGACCTGCTACAACGGTTTTGCGGATAAGATCCCGAAGCTGCCGCGCTAAATCAGGCGGCGCGCCTTACCAGGTGCTGTTCCAGTTCGAGCCGCCAAAGAAGCCGAAATGCGACTGCTGCGCGACCTGCATTTGCGGCCGCTGCGCGAACTGCGTGGGCTGGGCGGGACGGCTCCTGGCGATCTTGCGCTTACGCTGAACCGGCTTCTTTGCCTCTGCCGGGATGAGTTGGGCATAGGTCTCCCGCACACGGGCCTGGGCGGAGGCGTCGGCCAACAGAGAGGCCGGAGCCGCAACCGGCGCAATAGCCTGCGCCGTCACGGCCTGGGGTGGAACAATGGTCGGAAGGCTGGTGTCGTAGACCACCCGCTCCGGCGGCTTCTGGTCGGAACGAATTCGAACCACGGTCTTGTCGACCGAAGGACCGGCCTGGCTGGCCACCACCGCTTGGTGTGGAACGAGTGCATCAACCGCCAACAACAGCGCGAGCAACACTCCGCCGACAAACAGGAAATAACGCGCTACGGGCATTTTTAGTCTCGCTCCCCCCGCGCGAGCAACGCGCGGTTCAATCGCCTAACGGGCGATACACCAGTTAGTTCCGGACTCACCTGCCAGGTTCAACGGCAGCGATCACGTTTTCGGGGGCGGAATGCCCGATTGATCGCGCAAGGGTTAAGTTCGGCTGGCCGTCACCACCGAACATTTCGCCTTATTTGCGTTGACGTTGACGAACCCTACCAGCATGCCGGCGTAGCGCTTCCGGCTCTTCATGTTCACGGTATCGGGAATGATCCGCCTGCGGTCGGTCAGATGGCTGCCGTCCCGACGGACGAACGTACAGGCAATCTCGATGTCTTTCACGGCGTAGTCATTGGTGTTGCGGAGCGTGAAGGTCACCAGCGCTTTCGAGCCGAGCCCGCCCCTTCGCCACGACTGCGAGATAATTTTCAGCCCGTCGAGCGGCGAGTTGGGCGAAGCCGCCGTTTCCGGCGGCGCGACGTCGGTCGGCGCGGCAGCCGCCGGACTGGCATCAGGGGAAGCTACAGATGGCGCCGGGCTCGACAGGATCGCCTGAACCCCGGCCGGGTCATCGTTGCGGGATGCATCTAGCGTGACGCGGGTAATTTCAGGGGACGTCGCGGTGGAATGGCCCTCGGCATCGCTGGCTTGCGGGAGCATCAGCCATATGGCGCAGCCAGCGATGGCGATCGCCGGCAGCACGGCAAGCCGTGCTTCGGACTTTCCGAACGACCACCCGGCGATTCTCATAGCCGTGTCCTCACCCGGCAGCGCCGGCGATTGCCGTGCCGCGCACGAAAAAAGCCCTACGGGCGTTTCCCCGTACGGCTTCTGTCACGACCGCCGCTGTACGGATCCGCCGCCCGAAAACAATCAACTAAGACGAAAATGGTTTCATGGCACCTCGACATTATTGCGGCGGCAGCCGCGACCGGGATGGAATTGCGAATGCACGGCGGCTACATTGGCTGCACTGCAACCGGCTTCGAGCGCCGCAACAACAATAAGAGGGAGACCGAAATGCCGACCGTTATCTGGGATCATATTCACCTGCGCAGTCCCGATCCCGAGGCCACCGCGGCCTGGCTGGAGAACGTTCTGGGTGGCGAGGTCATCCGTGGTCCCGGGCGGATCGACGTCAAGCTCGGCGGCGCCAATGTGTTCATTGCGCCCGTCACCGCCGGCGATGGCGTCAACACCCCGCCGGTGACGCCCTATCAGGGTCTCGACCATTTCGGCCTTGCCGTGAAAGACATCGACGCGGTCGCCGCCGAGATCAAGGCCAAGGGCGTCGAGTTCACGAAGGAGCCGACCACCATCCGTCCCGGCGTGCGCATCTGCTTCATCCGCGGACCGCAGGGCATTTCGATCGAGCTGCTGGAGCGCGACAAGAAATACGTCTGACGCGCCGTTTGATCCTCATGGTGAGGCGCGCGGCACGCGCGTCTCCGGACGATGCAACGCATCGCCGGGCGAACCATGAGGCCACAGGCGGGCCTGCGTCCTTCGAGACGCCGCTGAAATGGCTGCTTCGGAATAAGCGCAAGTGCGCTTATTCCTGCGAGAGGATTGATAGTTGCTTACGTCATGCTGCCCGGCATGAAGCAGCGGATGCTCAGTCCCAGGTAGCCGCGGATCGGCCAGACCATCGTTCGCCCTGCCCGGTTCGGTTCGGTGATGACGGCATCCTCGGGCACATCGTGCCACTCGCCGTCGATGCGAACGCGGTAGTGCCCGCTTTTCGTTTCCCAATCGACGTCGCTGACGGCGCTGCCGTCCGCGTCGGAACAGCAGGGCCCCTTGCCACTTTTCAGACTATCGAACCACTGCTTCAACGGCGAATTGGTATAGCGGCCGTCGGGATCGCGAGCCTCACCACGATCGGCGGCCAGCGGCAACATCAGCAACACGCCGCCAGCGATCAGCCGCCTTTTCCAGCGGCTGGTTCCAAAGTTGCTGTGTTCTATGTGTAGGTGCGGCACGTGGCCGCCGGAATTCATCCAGTTGGTCACCTGTTTCTCTTGCTCCAGCACCCGCCGGCCGGTGCCAACTCGGATTATGCATTTCGCGGGCCAACTTGATTCACCTCCTGCCGCCTGTCATCCTTGCGTCGCGTTGTAGTCGCATCATTAAAACTTGCTTCCTGGGCGAGAAATCTCGGTCAACCTGACGCGTTGACGCTACCGGCCACGCTTTGGCATAACTCCTTGACCGGCTTCCGTGGGCGCGGCGGCTGGCCACTGGGACGTCATGAAGAACGGGCTCTATTCGATCCACGTCACCCTGCTGGATGGGCGCATCGGCAAGGGCAGCGGCGTCATTTTGTTCCGCGATGGCCAGATCCTCGGCGGCGACGCCTATCTGTTTTATACCGGCAGCTACACCGTGAAGGGCGATACCTTCAAAGGCGAGGTCCTAGTGCAGCGCCATACCACCCCGCGCGACAATGACAATCCGCTGTTCGGCGGCCCGAATCCGGTCGGCATCGGCGTATCCGGAACTTTTACCGACACCCGCGCCAGCATGAACGGAACCGCGCTCGTCGGCAAAGCCAGCCAGATCTTCGGCGCCACGCTGCACAAGCTGGCGGATATCAGTTAGCGCGTCCGCCGATCTTCGGTCGATTATTCACGCAGTCCTGCGTGGTGCGGCCGTCGCAGCATTTCCGGTGTTTGGCGTGCCGGTCGGCTCGATCAACAGCAGATGCACCTCTTCCCTCGCAACGGGCCGATGCTCGACACCCTTCGGTACCACGTACATCTGTCCAGGCCCGAGCGTGATGGTTCTATCTCTAAGTTGAATATCCAGCAGGCCCTTCAGGACGAGAAAGAAATCGTCCGTGTCGTCGTGCTTGTGCCAGACAAACTCGCCCTTCACCTTCACAACCATCACGTCACAGTCGTTGAACTGCGTCACCGTGCGGGGCGACCAGTGCTCGGCAAACGTGGACAGCTTTTCTGACAGATCGATTGCACCGGACATCGGTGGCCCCTATTCCGCCGCCTGTTCGAGTGGTGCTGTGCGCGGCAGGATCATCTGAATGCGCGTGCCGCCGCCCGGCTGTGAATCAAGATCAAGCCGGCCACCCAAACGTGTCGTTACGATGCTGTAGACGATGTGCAGGCCAAGCCCGGTGCCGCCCTGATCACGCCGCGTGGTGAAAAACGGATCGAAGGCGCGACGGCGGACGTCGAGGCTCATGCCGATACCGTTGTCCGAGAAGATGATCTCGACATTGTCCTTGCCGGACTCCCGCACCTGGATATCGACCGTGCCGGGCTTGCCGTCCGGGAACGCATGCGCCACCGAATTGAGGAACAGGTTGGTGAGCACCTGTCCGTAAGGACCGGGGTAGCTGTTCATCATCAGATTGGGCTGGCACTCGACATTGAGCGTCAGATTGTGTTTGCGCAGGCCCGGCCGCAGGCTCATCACCACCTGCTCGGTAAGGTCGCCTAGGTCGAAGGAGCGCTGGTCGGAATAGTTGCGGTCGGCGGCGACCTGTTTGAACGACTGGATCAGCTCGGCGGCGCGGTTGAGGTTGGCGACCAGCTGCGACGACGCATCGCGGCTGGTCTCGAGGAAATCGTTCAGGCTGGAGCGCCGCAGTTCGCCGCGGGCGACCTCGGCCGTGAAGTTCGACGTCTTGCGCTCCAGTGCGGACGCGACCGTCAGGCTGATGCCGACGGGGTTGTTGACCTCATGGGCGACGCCGGCCACCAGCCGGCCCAGGGCGGCGAGCTTTTCAGCTTCGATCAGCGAGTTCTGGGTCTCGCGCAAGTTCCGCAGCGCCCCCTCGGCCGCGTCCTTGGCCTTGCGCATCTCGAATTCGACGCGCTTGCGCTCCCCGATGTCGAGCGCAACGGTCACGATGTTCTCGATCTCGCCGGATGCATCCAGGATCGGCAGCTTGTTGACCAGCCATTGCCGCATCTGGCCGGAGGCATCCTTGTATTCCTCCTCGTAGAAGCCGAGTTCCTTGCCGACCGCCAGTACCCGCTTGTCGGGCTCATTGGTCTTTTCCGCGCCGTAGCGCGACATCAGCTCGGCGGTGGTGCGGCCGATCGCATCTCCCGGCTCGACCCCGAAAATGCCGGACATATAGCGGTTCATCAGGACGTAGCGGAGCTCCTTGTCCTTGACGTTGATGACCGCGGGCACGGTGTCGATCACCATTTGCAGCAACCGGCGACCTTCGGCGATCGCATCCTCGGCGCGCTTCTGGTCGGTGATGTCGCGCACCGTCCCTTCGTAACGGATGATGACCCCGGCCTCGTTGTGCACGGCGCTCGCGCTGTCGGACAGCCACAGCACCGAGTCGCTGCGCGTGCGAACCTGGTATTCATATTCGCGGATCATGCCGTCACGCTGCATCAGGCGCTCGTATTCCGCCCGCGCCTCCGGATGGACATACACCGTATCCGCGATGCTGCCGATGCCGTTGATCAGATCCTGCGGCGTTGCATAGCCCATCATCCGCGCCAGCGCCGGGTTGGCGTTCAGCAGCGAACCGCTCGGCGTCGTGACGTAGATTCCGTCGACCGAGGACTCGAACAGCTTGCGGTAACTTTCCTCGGCAAGCCGTTGTTCGGCGAGGGCGCGCACCGCCGCCTCGCGCGCTGCATCGGCATCGACCAGCGTTCGACGGAATATCTCCGCGGCGCGCGCGATGTCGCCGATCTCGTTGTCGACATCCGTCGCCGGGATCGAGGCGCTCTGTTCACCGCGGGCGACCGCACGGATCGAGTTTGCGATCGCGGCCAGCGGCCGCACGGTGCGGCGGACCACCAGCAGCGAGGCGAAAAGCCCGATCAGAACGCCCGCGGTCCCGAGCACGATGCTCTGCCACTTGGCTTCCGCCAGCGTCCGCGCAAAATCGCGGGCGAGAACACGGCCCCGCCGCTCGCTGACTTCGCGCAGCAGCTCCGTCACCCGCTGGATCAGGCGACCCTCCGCACTCAGCACTTCCCTGTCGATGTCGGATATCTGCTGCTCGCGAGTCGATATGTTGCCGATCACCAGCGCATAATCGTCGACGACCGCCCGCAGGTTCGAATCTGCGATGGTGATGGTGCGCATCCTTTGCGCCGCCTGGTAGGCCGCCGACGGGTTATGCGCCAGCAGCGCCGAGGCGATCCGGCTCTGCTCCTGAAGCAATGCCGACGCAAGGGCGGGATCGAGCGTCCCGGCAATCGCGGCATCGAATTTCTCGCGCAAGGGCGGCAAGGTAACGATCAAATCGGCGCGGCGGTTGATCAGCGAGGAAATCCGTTCGATCCCGCTGCGGTAGGTCGACAGGCGCTCGGTGACGCCGTCGATCATGTCCTGCTGCTCGGTGGCAAGCTCCAGCCGCGTCTTCTTCAGAACCTCGCTGAGCGAAGAGGCGGCTTCGGCGACCTGAAGCGACTGGTTGCCGGGATCGGTGACGAAATCTCGCGCGGCAAGCCGCAATTCGTTCATGCGGCGGTCGATGTCCTCGGCAAGGTCGCCGACGCTCTGCAGCCGCTGCAGCTCGGTAAAGGTCGCATCGATATGGCGGATGGCGATGACGCTGGCCGTCGAGGTGATGATGATCACCGCCAGCACCAGCATGAAACTGCCGAATGTCAGTTGGCCGATCGAAAGCGAGAACGATCGCGGCGGCGAATTCGGCGGCGTTTCGGCGGTCATGTTGATCGGGCCGGGCTCCTGTCGGGCGCAATATACGATGTATTTCGGGCCGTGGGGAACATGCCGCCCGGTGGTTAATGGCGGTATATCAGCCGGATTCCTCCGGGCCGAACGGATCGCGGCCCGATCACACCTGGATCACTCCCGGTCACACCTGGATCACCCCCGGCCTCAGCGCCCGCACCAGGTCCGACGGCATCATGCCGAACATATCGCGAAATGCGCTGGAAAAATGCGCCGAGCTGGCAAAGCCGGCGGCATGGGCCGCTTCGGTCAGGGAGGCGCCCTCGCCGTTGGCGCGTACCGCCGCGCCCATCCGGTTCCAGATGCGGTAGCGCCGCAGCGGCACCCCCGTCTCAGCCTTGAACAGGTGGAGAAATCGCGACGGCGACAGGCTTGCCCGCGCCGCCAGAGTCGTCAGCCGGTGGGCCCGCGCCGGTTCATCCCGCATGTGCCGTAGCGCTGCGGCGATGCGCGGGTTGGCTTTCCCGCGCGTCCCCACTCCCAGCAGTTCGCCAAGCGATGAGCGTCCATCCTGCGCCGCGATCCGGCTTTCGGCCAGGCCGGTCATGATTTCGATCACGCCGGACTCTTCCCTGAGGTCGAAGGCGGCGCGCGGCGTTGTGTTCGTCATCCGCGCGATCAGCGCTTTGAGGTCGCGCCCCAACGGATCGACATAGAGGAACGCCATCCGGCCCCGTTCGATGCGCAAATGGTGCAGGCTGTTGGGCAGGATCAGCACGCTGCGGGCGGCGCGATAATGCGTCATGCGGTCCGACGGATTGTCGGCGACTTCGATCGGCGCATCGAGGCCGACGGCAAGCACGGCGGTCGCATTCCGGTGCGGCGACAGCCCGAAGGCCGGGCCGAGGTACAGCACCCGCCCGCCCCACCCGATCAGTTTCGCTGCCGCGATTGCGTCCATAGCCAGTTCTTGAAAGCCCGGATTATCCGACGGATGTAGCGTCAGGGACGGCAACGATCCGCGAAGGGACAACGATGGCAAATAACCGGTCTGAGATCGAGCACCAAGCCGCGATTGAGCGCACACGACTGGCCGTCAGCCGCTACGCGAGCGCCTGGCTCGCGGGCGACCGTCCGGCGCTCGCTGCTTGTTATCATGACGACTTCACACTGCATTATTTCGGCCGCAACCCGCTGGCCGGCGACCACGCCGGCAAGGCGGCCGCACTAGGCATCCTGGCCGAAGTCACACAGCGTACCAATCGCAAGCTGCTCGCCATTGTCGACGTCATGGCCGGGCCTGAGCGCGGCGCACTGCTGTTCCGCGAGCGTTTCGAACGCGACGGCAGGACGGCCGAAATCGAGCGCTTGCTGGTGTACGCCGTGCACGACGGACTGCTTTCCGAATGCTGGGTCTACGACCAGGACCAGGCGTTGGTCGATGCCTTTCTGACGTGAAACCCGTTCAGGCCGCGTTCTCGACCGGTTTCGTCTTTCGCGCCGGGATCGTCATCGCGGCGACACCGACGACGACACAGGCGAGCCCGATCCAGGCGGTCGAACTCAACTGCTCGCCGAGGAAAACCACGCTCGCCGCGACGCCGATCGGCACCCGCAAATAGGCCTGCGCCGTGGCGCCGATCGATCCCAGCGTCTGGATCAGGCGGAAATAGATCACAAACGCGAACGCCGTGGAAAACACCGCGAGGGCGAGCAGCGCCAGCAGCGAATTCATCGACGGCGCCAGCGTCCATGGCCGGTCCACCACCAGGCTCAGCGGGATCAGGATCGCGGCGCCGCAGAGCAGCGATCCCGCCGCCGGCGCCATGGGGTCGAGATCCTTGAAGGCGCGGCCGAAAATCGCCGCCCCCGCGTAGCAGACGGCGGCCAGCAACAGCACGATCTGCGCCGCCAATTGCTCGCCCAGTCCCGCCAGCGCCTGCATGCCGACGATCAGGCAGATCCCCACCATGCCCGCGACGACGCCGACCAGCTTTCGGGACGTCACCGCCTCGTGGCGGGTGATCGCGAGTGTCAGGAAAAACGTGAATATCGGCGCCGTCGAATTGAGGATGGTTGCCACACCGGCATCCAGCGCCCGCGTGCCCCAGGCCACCATGGTCCACGGGATGACGCTGTTGAGGCAGGCCTGGAACAGGAAGCGCCGCCAGTTCACAGCATCCGTTGGCAATGCGATCCCGCGCCAGCGCATGATCGCGACCAGCAGCAGGCCTGCGATCAACGTGCGGCCCGCGATCAGCGTCACCGGCGGGATCGTCGCCACCGCGATCTTCAGGAATGTATAGGACGCGCCCCACAGCGTCGCGAGCACCAGCAGCAGCGCCAGTTCGCTCGCGATTGTGGGATGTTTCTGTTGGGCCTCGCCCATGTCCGTGACCCCGTCTTGCGCTACGTCAGGGCCAGACATTACGCGTGGCGGGCGCCAGGATACTTCGTTAACCGCCGAAGTGTGGAAGCAATATTCAACCGACCGAGCCGACCTCGAACACCTCGCCGTCATAGCCGGCTTCGACGGGAATCCGGAGCTGGCGGCCGCCATTGTTCCTGGTCATGACCGGCGTCACGGTGACGACCGATTTGCCTCTGGAGTCGTCGAGCGCCAACTTCACGCTTGGCTGCTTGCCGAGCTTGATCAGGTTGCGCGTGGTCGGGAAAGGCAGCTTGAAGCGCCCGGTCTCGCCGCCTTCTAGCGCCTCGCGCGGCGATACCCAGATCGAGTCGGTGGATTCCTTGCCGTCATGGGCGCCGACCTGTTCGGGGGGTGCTGCGGCGAGGAAGAACCAGGTGTCGAACCGCTTCGGCATGCCCTCCGGCGTGATCCAGTGCGCATAGGGCACGAGTTCGTCGAGCGCCAGCACCATGCCGTTGTCAGTCAGCACCTTGAGGAAGCTGATCTTGCTGTCGCACAAATCAGCGCGATGCGCGGCCTCGATCTCGCTGGCGCGCTTGGCATCGACCAGCGCCTTCGAGCCCTTCGGCCGCGCCAGCAGGATGCCGCTTTCCTCAAAGGTTTCGCGGATCGCGGCGATGCGGAAACTCAGCTTAGCCTCGTCCAGCCCCTCGCCGCCCGAGTAAAGCTCTGACGTCGCGATGATCTCCTTGTCGCCCTTGTCGACACTGCCACCGGGAAACACCAGCGCGCCGGAATTGAAGTCGATCTCATAATGGCGAACCATCATGAAGACTTCGATCTCCTTGGCGGCAGCGCTGTCGCGCAGCAGCAAGATGGTGGATGCGTTACGCGGGGCGACGATCTCGGCCATAACACCTAACTCCTCGGGACCTCATCCTGAGGAACGGCCGTCAGGCCGCGTCTCGAAGGATGATTTGTAAGCATCGGGGCCTCATGGTTCGCCCGGCGATGCGAAGCATCGTCCGGAGACGGCGCTTCGCGCCTCCTCACCATGAGGGACTTCTACCCCGCCGCGCTGGATTGCGGTTGCAGATTGGCGCGGCGGTCGACGCGCGCCACCCGCGACAACAGATACTCGACTTCCGCCTTTGCGGTCGCCGTGATGGTCGCGCCGGGCTTGCGCTGCGCGCTGGACGAAATGATACCGCGCTTCTGCAGCACGTATTTGCGCACCGACAGGCCCGCGCCGGGCTGCTGCTCGTAGCGGATCAGCGGCAGATGGGCGTCAAACAGATCGTGCGCCGCATCGCGCTTGCCGGCCTTTTGCAGCTTCACGACATCGATCAGCAATTCCGGGAAGGCGTAGCCGGTCATGGCGCCGTCGGCGCCGCGCTCCATCTCGAAATCGAGGAACAAGCCGCCATTGCCGACGAGAATCGACATCGGCTTCAGCGAGCCGTCTTTCTGATAGCCGCGCAGCGTGGTGATCTTTTCGAGGCCCGGCCAGTCCTCATGCTTGAGCATGACGCAGGACGGGCTATCCATCACGATCTTGCGGATCACGGCGGGCGTGAAGACGACGTTGAGCGTCAGCGGATAGTCCTGCAGCACCCAAGGAATCTCGTCGCCGATCGCTTCCTGCGCCTGCTTGAAATAGCCGGTAATCTGGTCGTCGGTGCGCAAATGCGGCGGCGGCGCGATCATGACGCCCGCGGCGCCGGCGTCCATCGACGCTTTCGCCAGCGAGCGCATCGAGGCAAAACCCGGCGCCGAGACGCCGACGATGATCTGCATGTTCTTGGCGCGCTTGACGAAGCGAACGGCCACCTGCTCTGCCTCGGCGGCGTCGAGCTTCGGCGCCTCGCCCAGAATGCCGAGCACGGTGACGCCGTCGCAGCCGACTTCGGCATAGAAGTCGGTCAGCCGGTCGATGGATTTCTCGTCGATGCGGCCGTCATCGTGGAACGGCGTCGGCGCGATCGCGAAAGTGCCTGCAGCCTGGGCGGTGAGCTTGGTCATGTGTGCATCTATCCTTTTCGTCATTCCGGGATGGTCCGAAGGACCAGACCCGGAATCTCGAGGTTCCGGGTTCGCTACGCGCCCCGGAACGACAGTTATTTAAATCGTCGCGCCGACTTCTTGATCTCTTCCTCTGAGAAGAAGATTTCGTTGGCGTGGGTCACGATATCCTCGGCCTTCCACCCCGTAAACGGCGGCGTCCAGCCCTCCATTTCCATCATCCGCATCTCGCGGACCCCGCGGGGGCCGGAAACGCCGAGCACCTTGCCGGTCTGGTCGCCGGAGAGGTCGCTGACCATGTATAGCACGGCCGGCGCGATGCCGTCCGGGCCCAGCGCCGCGCCGGGGTTTTCCTTGTAGCGCGGCAGGTCGGCGGTCATCCGGGTCAGCGCGCCCGGGGCCAGCGTCCAGATCCGGATGTTGTATTTGCGGCCCTCGATCGCCAGCACGTTCGACAGTCCCCAGATACCGCCCTTGGCCGCGCCGTAATTGGTCTGGCCGAAATTGCCGATCAGGCCCGAGGTCGAGGAGGTGTTGACGATGACGCCGCCGCCGTTTTCACGCATCCATTTGAACACCGGCTGGGTGCAGCAGAAGGTGCCCTTGAGATGCACCCTGATCACCCTGTCCCAGTTGGCTTCCTTGGCTTTTGCGAACGTCTCGTCGAGCAGGATGCCAGCATTGTTGACCAGGATGTCGGCGCGGCCGAAATTCTTGATGGCGTCGTCGAACACGGACTGGCCGCCCGCGATGGTCGAGATGTCGGAACCGTTGGCGACGGCGCGGCCGCCCTCCTCCTTGATGGCGTTGACCACCTTCTGCGCCATCGAAACGTCGGCGCCGGAACCGTCGCGCGGTCCGCCGAGGTCGTTGACCACGATAGCTGCGCCCTCGCGCGCGAACAGCTTTGCGTAGGCCTCACCGAGCCCGCCGCCCGCACCGGTGATGATAGCGACCTTGCCGTCGAGTAATCCCATAATGTCTCTCCCGTTGTTCTTACTTCCTTACCTCGCCCCGCTTGCGGGGAGAGGTCGGATCGCCCTTGCGATCCGGGTGAGGGGGTACAGGTCTGTCCGGCGACACCAGACTCGCGGTGAGAGCCCCTCACCCCAGCCCTCTCCCCGCAAGAGCGGGGCGAGGGAGCGCACCGTCTAACCCAGCACCGTTTTCCCGCTCTTGATCACGGTGACGCCCCTCGCCTTCACCTTGGCCTCGAACGAGACCACGTTGCCATCCTTCCACAATTCCATCGTCACGGTCTCGCCGGGGAACACCGGCGAGGAAAAGCGCGCGACGTGCTGCTTGAAGGCGGACGGATCATAGTCGGCATAGGTCTGCAGCACGCCGCGGCAGGTGATGCCGTAGGTGCACATGCCGTGCAGGATCGGCTTCGGGAAGCCGGCCTTCCTGGCAAACTCGGGATCCGAGTGCAGCGGATTGCGGTCGCCGCAGAGGCGATAGACCAGCGCCTGATCCGGCCGGGTCGTGATGTCGACGATCTTGTCGGGAGCCCTGCCCGGCACCTTGTGCGGCTCGGGCTGGCCTTCGGACGGCCCGCCAAAGCCGCCGTCGCCACGCGCGAAGCGCGAGGCCACCAGCGTGGCTAGCTTGTCGCCGTTCTCGTCCTTCAGCACGGTCTGGTGCCGGATGACCGCGCCCTTGTCCTTGCCCTTGTCAAAGACGTCGAGCACCGTCGAGTCGGCCGTGATTTTCGCAGCGCCCGGCAGCGGCTTGTGGAAGGTGATGTCGCGCTCGCCGTCGACCACCATCACCCGGTTGAGATTCATCTCGCCAGGACCGGCACCCCACGCCGCCACGGAAGCGAAGGTCGGCACCACCTTGAGCGGCCGCGGGGTGAAGGTGCCTTCGTTGACGTAGGCGAGCTCGCTCTCGTCCATGGGGTCGGCACCCATCCCGATGCCGTAGGCGTAGAGCATCACCTCGCGGTCGGTGTAGGCGTATTTCTGACCGAGATTTTTCAGGGCCATCAGCTGTTCATAGTTGATCGGCATTTCGTTTCTCTCCCGAACACTTTCTTCGCGGTGCCCGTTAATGTGCCCTCTCCCCTTGTGGGAGAGGGCCACACCGGCAGCGCGTCAAACTCAGTTGGGTGAGGGGTTGGCTCCGCAAACACACTGCTCGCGGATAGAACCCCTCATCCGGCGCTTCGCGCCACCTTCTCCCACAAGGGGAGAAGGAAGGATCTAAGCCGCCGTGAAGAACGGCAATGGCGCGCCGTCGGTTGGCTTCCACACCACCTTCACCTTCTGGCCGATCTTCAGTTTCTCCAGATCGCAGTCGACGATGTTGGTCTGCAGCGACGGGCCTTCCTTCAGCGTGACATAGGCGATCGCGTAAGGACCGGTCGGCGATTTGCGCATCAGGCTGTAGGTGTAGATCGTGGCTTCACCCGAGCTCTCTTCCCACACGGTCTTGTCGGAGAAGCAGAACGGGCAGATCGAGCGCGGGAAGTAATGCGGCTCGCCGCAGGCGGTGCAGCGCTTGATCATGAACTTGCCGGCCTTGGCCGCTTCCCAGAACTGTGCGGTTTCGGGATTGGTGACAGGGGTCGGATACTTTTTGGCTTCAGCCATCACACGCGCTCCAGGATGCAGGTTGAGGCGGCATGGCGCACGCCGAGAAGGCCGCCGGTGCCGTGGGCAACCGCGAGATCGCAGTTTTGCACCTGCACCTTCGGGTGGGCTTCGCCGCGCAGCTGGCGCACCGCTTCGATGATTTTTGTCATGCCGCCGCGGTTGACGGGGTGGTTGCTGCAAAGCCCGCCGCCATCAGTGTTGAACGGCAGCTTGCCGACGCCGGAAATCAGATTGCCGTCGGCGACGAACTTGCCGCCCTCGCCCTTCTTGCAAAAGCCGAGGTCCTCGAGCTGCATCAGCACGGTGATGGTGAAGCTGTCATAGATCGAGGCGTATTTGATATCCTTTGGCGTGATGCCGGCCTCTTCGAACGCGCGCGGTCCTGACCACACGCCGGCCGAATAAGTCAGGTCGAGATCCTTGCCGCCGCGCGGGCCCTTCATGGCCTCGCCATGGCCGATCAACCGCACCAGCGGCTTCTTCAGGCTCTTGGCGATTTCCGGCGTGGTAACGATCAGCGCGCCGCCGCCGTCGGTGACGACGCAGCAGTCCATGCGGTGCAGCGGGTCGGAGATCATCGGCGAGTTCAGCACGTCCTCGACGGTCACGACCTCTTTCAGCATCGCGTGCGGGTTGTACTGGGCGTGATGGGAGGCTGCGACCTTGATCCAGGCGAGCTGCTCGCTGGTGGTGCCATAGTCGTGCATATGGCGCATGGCACACATGCCGTAGGCATTGTGGGTGGTGGCGCCGTAGGCGGCCTCGAAATCCACCTCCGCGCCGGCCGCGCGCGGCGGCATCGGGCCGGTGCGCGGCTTGCCCGCCAAGGTGATCAGCGCGATCGAGCACTTGCCGGCTGCGATCGCCTCGGCCGCGTGGCCGACATGGATCAAATAGGAACAGCCGCCGGTATCGGTGGAATCCATATGGCGAACCTTGAGGCCGAGGTAATCGACCATCGGCCAAAGGCCGCCGGGGGCGTCGCCGGCGCAGAAATAGCCGTCAATGTCGGCTTTGGTGAGCCCGGCATCCTCGATCGCACCCTTGGCGACCTCGGCGTGCAGCTGCGCGGTTGATTTGTCGGGTGCGTGCCGGGTGGGATGCTCGTAGATCCCGGCAATGTAGGCTTTGCCCTTGATGGTCAAATCGTTCTCCGTTGGCGTTTCTTCTTCCGGCTTTTTTTCTGACCTGTCAGGGCTGCCTTGGCAAGCGCCGAGATATTCCGCAGGGCGAGACAGCTAGCGACTGGACTCAACTCGGGATGATTATCGGCCGAAATCGTATCAAGTCTGGAGCGCCGATATGCCAGCGCGTTCCCGCGGCGCGACGCGCCCGAGTTGTGCCTGGCCGCTTGCCCGCTCAGGAATGAGAGGGCGCAGGGAAGACCGGGTGCGCGCTGCACCCGCGATCTCGCGTGCAATGGCACAAAGAAGTGCGCACACGAGCATACAGGTCCAGCGGAGAGCATCCTGCCTTCCCTGCGCAATGGTTTAACGGCTTATGGCGCGCTCTCCCCGGAGACGAATTCCTCTTGCCTCCGTCATCGGCGAATTGACGGTCTTGCGAACCCGGTTGGGCCTCGCGAAAACCTCCGCCGATTTGACACCAGCCACGGGTGCCAGAACCACACGCTTTTGCCGTACGCAACAACGCCGCTCGTCCTGCGCGGATCAATCGCTCACAGTCTCAAGCACGAAGCCTGAAACCGCCCTGCAATGCCTCGCGCGCGCGGCCGCCTCGCGTCCACCGCTCCCCGCACTCCACGTATCGTGACGACGCGTACGCCCCTCTTCGATGAGGCGGGATCGCGCGAAGATGGAGCTGATTTGGGGGAAATGCGAAGCGGTATATTTTTGCCGCACAAACTGGACGACCCAAATCGCGTTGAATCAGCTGATGAAATTCGTTTTTTCGCGCAGCGCTTTTCATGGATTTGGGTTAGCGGGTCGGGCAGTCGCACACCCGAAACGCTTACCGAGCTGCCCGTCGGGCGACCGGCAAGAGCAACGGAGATGCCTTCAATGGAAAACGAACAACAGCATTTCCGAGGTTAACCCATAATCGGACATGATGCGGACGTACCAAGATCGACGCGAATGACCCAACTCGGACCTTCCGAGTTGACGCACGTTCATGTGCCACAGGCCCGGCAAGATGCCACATGAGGCAATCGGGCTCCTCCGATTACCGCCCACAGGTGCGCAACAAAGTGCTAGGTTCCTCCTTGTCCCAGCGACGTGGTTGGTCTGGCCGTTTGGAGGGCGCTGTGACCGAGCAGCGGATTCAAAGGCGACTAGCGGCGATCTTGGCCGCTGACGTGGTCGGTTACTCCGCGTTGATGCAACGCGCTGAGGAAGCTACCCATGCCGAGTTCGAACAGCTCAAGCGAGAATTGATCGAGCCTAGCTTCTGCCGCCACGAAGGGCGACTTATAAAGACAACGGGTGATGGCGCGCTCGCCGAGTTCGCCAGTCCCTTAGCCGCCATGAGATGTGCGGTTGAGATACAGGATCATCTCGCAGCGAGCAGCAGTCCCCTAAGGTTACGCATCGGGCTTAACCTTGGTGACGTTATCGTTGGGCAGGACGGTGACCTCTACGGCGACGGGATCAACATTGCGGTCCGGCTGGAGGGCGCCGCCGATCCGGGCGGCATCCTGATTTCGGAGAAGGTGTACAGCGAAGTCGGAGACAAGCTGGACGTTGGCTTCGAAGATCGTGGCGAGCAGCAACTCAAGAACATCACCAAGCCGGTCCGCGCTTACGCTGTACGCGCGGCAGCGCGTGGCGTGTTGATGAGTGCGGCCCCTCCACTTCCAGACAAGCCTTCTATTGCGGTTCTGGCGTTCCAGAACATGTCCGGGGATCCCGAGCAGGAGTATTTTGCCGATGGGATGGTTGAGGAGATCATCACCGCACTCTCGCGGTTCAAATCGCTGTTCGTAATCGCTCGCAATTCGAGCTTCACCTTCAAAGGCCGAGCCGTCGATATCAAGGAAGTCGGACGCAGGCTTGGTGTGCGCTACGTCCTTGAGGGAGCTGTACGCAAGGCTTCGGGGAAAGTCCGTATCACAGGACAGCTGATCGATGCGATTACGGGCGCACACATTTGGGCGGACAGATTTGAACGCGACTTGACCGACGTTTTCGCCCTGCAGGACGAAGTGACGGTCGCGGTTGTCTCAGCCATTCAGCCAAAATTGCTTCAAACAGAAATTGCAATGGCGGCCCGGCGGAGACCAGAGAACCTTACCGCCTATGACCTTTTTCTCCGAGCCATGCAGCAGTTTTACCTAGCGACCCGCGAAGGGGAGACCGAAGCGCTCCAGCTCGCTCGTCGTGCTCTGGAGCTAGACCCTCGCTTCAGTTCTGTCGCTGCGCTGGCAGGTGCCTGCCACATGCACAACGTCGTTTGGGGCTACACTATCGATCCCCAATTCGACCGCGAGGAAGCAATCCGGCTGCTTCGCTTGGCATTGAGCCTCGACGATAGTGACCCGGAAACGCTGGCTTGGGCTGCCTTTATCTCGGCGTACATGGTCGGCGATTGTGAAAGTGAGATCGAAATGGCAGACAGGTCGGTCGCGCTCAATCCCAATTCATTTATCGCTTGGCACTTTAGAGGCTGGGTCTATAGAAATGCGGGGCGGCCGGAGGAAGCGATCCAGAGCTTTGAACGTGCCATTCGCATGAACCCAGTAGACCCGCTGCTACACCGGTCATTTACTGGGATTGGATACGCCTTTACTGAGCTTCGCTGCTTTGACGAGGCTGTCGCCGCAGTTAAAAAAGCCCTGCGTCAGAACCCCTTCTTTGCGCCGGCTCACCGCTGTCTCGCATCCGCTTTCGCTCATCTCGGACGTGACGAAGAGGCCCGTGAGGCGGCGGCTCGTCTGCTTGAGCACGATCCTAAGTTTACAATCTCTTCGTGGATTGCTCGTGGCGGGCAATCAAACGCGAAGCTGTTGATTGAGGGACTTCGGAAAGCGGGGTTGCCCGAATGAACCCGCGCAAACTTGTGCCAATAAGGTGATCGAATGACCCAAAGCGGCCACCTGAGGGGATCGCGAAGCGGTCGTCTCGAAGGATGGCGGCGGTCGAGATTGGGGCCGCGTGATTCTCCCGGCGATACGAAGCGTCGTCCGGCGACTGCGCTTCGCACCTCCGTGAGGGTTAGTGCCCTACTCCGCCGCGATCTGCCGCGGTGCCGGCGGCGGATTGACGAGATCGGCGGCTAGTTGCGCGTAGCGCGCCTTGGCGTCCTGCACGGCCTTCTCCTTGACCGGGCCGTAGCCGCGGATGCGGTCGGGCAGCGAGAGGATCTCGACCGCCGTATCGTGCGTCATCGGCGACAGCAGGCCGAGCACGGTAGCGACGTCTTTCTCGTAGCCTGCAATGAGATCGCGCTCGAGCTTGCGGTCGGGGCTGTAGCCAAAAATGTCGAATGGCGTGCCGCGCAGGAAGCGGAGTTTCGCCAGCGTCCGGAACACCGGCATCATCCAGGCGCCGAAGGCGCGCTTCTTCGGGCGGCCGAGCGCATCCTTGCCACCGCCGAGGATCGGTGGCGCAAGATTGAAGTTGAACTTGAACTCGCCTTCGAACTGGTCGCGGAGCTGTTTTTCGAACTTGCCGTCGGTGAACAGGCGCGCGACTTCGTATTCGTCCTTGTACGCAAGCAGCTTGGCGTAGTTGATTGCGACCGCGCGCGGCAACGCGTCGCCATAACCGCCGTCGATAGCGGCATCGCGAACGCGCTTCACGAGGCTCTGGTAGCGTTCGGCTAGTCCGCGCCCCTGATAGGAGGTCAGGAAGTCGCTGCGATGGGCGATGACCTCATCGAGCGTCATGGCGTCCAGCGTCTTCGTTACCACCGGCTCGTCCTGACCCTTCATCATGCCCTCGAGCCGCGCCGGATCAGCCGCGGCGAGACGGCCGAGCTGGAAGGCTTGCGTGTTCATCTTGATCGAAACGCCGTTGACCTCGATCGCCTGCAAAATGGCCTTCGCCGACAGCGGCAGCAGCCCTTTCTGGTAGGCGTAGCCCAGCATCATGATGTTGGTGGCGATGGAGTCGCCGAGCAGCGCTTCGGCCGGCTTGGTGAAATCGTAGAAAGAAGAGTCCTTGCGCAGCTCGGTCTCCAGCACGTGGTTGACCTTGCGGCTCTGGAAGTTGAAGTCGCGGTTGAGGATGAAGTCGGCGGTCGGAATGACGTGGGTGTTGATGACGCCGACGGTGCGGGTCGCTTCACAGAGCGTAATCGTGTCCTTGGCGGCGGCGACCACCTCGTCGGCGGCCATCACCAGATCGGCGGTGCCGGTGACGATGCGCGAACAGGTGACGTCGGCGGTGTGTTCGGAAAGCCGGACATGGCTCAGCACCGCGCCGCCCTTTTGCGCAAGGCCGGACATGTCCAGGATCATGCTGGCCTTGCCCTCGATATGCGCGGCCATGCCGAGCAGCGCGCCGATGGTCAGCACGCCGGTGCCGCCGACGCCGCCGACCGCGATGTTGTAGGGCCGCTCCAGCGAGGGGAACGAGGCCGGCTCGGGCAGATCGCCGATGTCGCCGGCGTCGCCAGGGTTGGCCGGCGCACGGCGGCGCGGCTTGCCGCCGTCGATGGTGACGAAGGACGGGCAAAAGCCCTTCACGCAGGAATAGTCCTTGTTGCAGGTCGACTGGTTGATGGTGCGCTTGCGGCCCATCTCGGTTTCGAGCGGCTCGACCGAAATGCAGTTCGACTGCACCGAGCAATCGCCGCAACCTTCGCAGACGGCCGGATTGATCATGACGCGGCGCGCCGGATCCTCCATCAGGCCGCGCTTGCGGCGGCGGCGTTTTTCAGCGGCGCAGGTCTGCACGAAGACGATCGCCGAAGTGCCCTTCAGCGTGCGGCAGGTCTTCTGGACCGCGTCGAGGTCGTCGCGATGCGCGACCTTGACGCCGGGCGCGATGTCGGACGCCGGATAGGCCTCGGGAGTTTCGGAGACGAGATAGATGTTGCGGATGCCTTCCGAATGAAGCTGGAAGGTGATCTGCTGCGGCGACAAATCGCCGTCGACATGCTGGCCGCCGGTCATCGCGGTCGCGTCGTTGTAGAGCAGCTTGTAGGTGATGTTGGCGCCGGAGGCGACCGCCTGCCGGATCGCGAGGCTGCCGGAATGGAAGTAGGTGCCGTCGCCGAGATTGGCGAACACGTGCTCTTCCTTGGTGAAGGGAGCGACGCCAACCCACGGCACGCCCTCGCCTCCCATATGGGTGTAGGTCTCGGTCGAGCGGTCCATCCACAGCGCCATGAAATGGCAGCCGATGCCGGCAAAGGCGCGGCTGCCCTCGGGCACCTTGGTCGAGGTGTTGTGCGGGCAGCCGGAGCAGAAATAAGGTGTGCGGGTAACCGGCGCGACCGCCTGCATCTGGGTCGCCTGCCGGCCGTTGAACCAGTCGGCCTTGGCGCGGAGCATCGCCGCGATCTCAGGGTTGAGATTAAGTCGAAGCAGGCGTTCGGTCAGCGAACTGGCGAGCGAAGCGACGCTGAGTTCGGCGGCGAAAGTGAGAAAACGCTTGTCGTGATCGTCCATCTTGCCGACGATGCGCGGGCGGACGTCGTCGCGCCAGTTGAACAGCTCCTGCTTGACCTGGTTCTCGACGATCTCGCGGCGCTCTTCGACGATAAAGATCTCTTCGAGTCCGACCGCGAATTTGCGTACGCCTTCCGGCTCCAGCGGCCAAGGCATGCCGATCTTGTAGAGTCTGAGCCCGATCTTGGCGGCGACCTCCTCGGTGATCCCGAGTTCGCGCAGTGCCTGGCGGATATCCTCGTAGCTCTTGCCCGACGCCATGATGCCGTAGCGGGCGTTCGGCGAATCCATGGTGATGCGGTTGATCTTGTTGGCGCGGGCAAACGCAATCGCGGCATAGCCCTTGTAGTCCTGCAGCCGCAGGTCCTGCGCAAAGCGATCGTCGGGCCAGCGCAGATTGAGGCCGCCGGGCGGCATCTCGAAATCGGTCGGGATCACGAATGGCGTCATCTCGTCGGTGAGGTCGATCTCGGCGGTGGTTTCCACCGTCTCGGTGATCACCTTCATGCCGACCCAGCAACCGGAGTAGCGCGACATCGCGATGCCCAGCAGACCCATCTCGATCATTTCATGGATGCTGGAGGGATAAAGATAAGGCATCAGCGCGGAGATGAAGGCGTGGTCGGACTGATGCGGGACGGTGGAGGATTTGGCGCCGTGGTCGTCGCCGGCAAGGACGAGCACGCCGCCATTCTTGGCCGAGCCTGCGGTATTGCCGTGCCTGAATACGTCGCCGCAGCGGTCGACGCCCGGGCCCTTGCCGTACCAGATGGCGACCACGCCATCGTATTTGGCGCCGGGCGACAGATTGAGCTGCTGCGAGCCCCAGACCGCGGTCGCCGCCAAGTCTTCATTCACGCCTGGCTGAAACTTGATGTTGTACTGTTCGAGGTGTTTTCGGGCCGCAAAGAGCTGCTGGTCGTAGCCGCCCAACGGGGAGCCGCGGTAGCCGGAGATGAAGCCTGCGGTGTTCAGCCCCGCGGCACGGTCGCGGCGGATCTGCGCCATCGGCAGGCGGACCAGCGCCTGGATGCCGGTCAGGAAGATGTGGCCGGTGCCTTGGGTGTATTTCTGATCGAGACTGATCGGACCCTGGTTTATTCCCATTGCACCCTCTTGAGCCTTGATCGGGACGACTGTTTTTAGCTAGTCATCTGAGCTTGTTAGAACCAGTCTATGTCGGATTTTCCTGGCCACGCACTACAAATCTCGGCAATGGAGCCCCGGTTTCAAAGATCGCAACTTCGTGCCGGGAATGGCGGCGCGGCTTTTCGGTTTGTGTCTTCCGGGAGCCTTGGCGCGAAACGGCATGACGTCGCCACACTCCCCGCTTTCACGCTATAACGCCCGAAGAGGCCAATAGGTGCAGGGACGACATGCGGACGATTCTCGCCGGCTTGCTTTTGTGCACTGCGCTCGCTGTGGGCGCGGGCCATGCCCAGATCAAGCTCCAGCCAATCGCTGAGCCGATCACCGAAGAGGACATCGCGCGCGGCAAGGCGCTGACGGAAGCCGGCGACTGCGCAAGCTGCCACACCGCTGACCCCGCCAAGCCATTCGCGGGCGGAAAGCGGATCGATACGCCGTTCGGCGGCATCTATTCGCCCAATCTGACGCCGGACCGCGAGACGGGCCTGGGCGCCTGGAGCGATGACGATTTCTACAGCGCCCTGCGCTTCGGCGTCGCACGCGACGGCTCGCGTTATTACCCGGCCTTTCCCTATCCGAATTTCACGAAACTGACGCGGCAGGACATTTTTGCCATCCGCGCCTATCTGGCGACGCTGACGCCGGTGAGCAATGCGCCGCGCGCACCCGAGCTACGCTTTCCGTTCAACTATCGCTTCGTGATGCGCGGCTGGAACTGGTTGTTCTTCAAACCCGGCATATTGATGCCGGACCAGCAGAAGAGCGCGGAGTGGAATCGCGGCCGCTATCTGGTCGAGGGCGTCGCGCATTGCGGCGCCTGCCATACGCCGAAGAACATGTTTGGCGCGGACAAGCGCGGCCGGGCCTATGGCGGCGGGCGGATCGCCGGCATGTTTGCACCAAGGCTCGATGGCGCCGCGCGCAGCGGCCTGAAATCCTGGAGCGTGGAAGATATCACCGAATATCTGCAGAGCGGCCGCAACGGCAAGAGCCATGCCGGCGAATTGATGTCGGAGGTCGTGGTCAATTCGACTTCCAGGATGAGCGGTGCGGATGTCAGGGCGATCGCGGTTTACCTGAAGGGCCTGCCGGCAGGTAGGGCGGAGCCGAAGGTCACCGCGCCCTCGCCGGCGCAACTGGCGGAAGGCAAGAAACTCTACGACGGCGCCTGCGTCGCCTGCCACGAGAACGACGGCTCGGGCGCGCCGCGGATCTATCCGCCGCTGCCCGGCAACGCCAACCTACAATCCGCCGACGCCTTGAGCACGCTGCGCATCATCCTCGACGGCGCGGAGACCGTGACGACGCCGCGCGCGCCCAACAAGGGATCGATGCCGGCCTATGCCGCCAAGATGACCGACCAGCAGATTGCCGATATGACGAATTACATCCGCAATGCCTGGGGTAATGCCGCGCCGCTGGTGACGGCGGACCAGGTCGCGAAAGCGCGGCGGGCGAAGTAGCAAACCTCATGGTGAGGAGCCCCGCAGCGGCGTCTCGAACCATGCAGCCACAGACGGGCCTACATCCTTCGAGACGCGCTGCGCGCTCCTCAGGATAAGGATTGACGGCACTGCACGCAGCCTATCGCTCGTCATTGAACACGAATTTCGGCATCTCCCATTTGTAGCGGATCGCGAGCAGGCGCAGCGTGAGACCCAGCGCAAAGGTCAGCGCGGTCCAGACGTGGGCATTGAGATTGAGCCCGAAGGCGGTGGCGTAGAACAGTCCGGTCACGACGGAGACGCTGGCGTAGAGTTCGGCGCGAAACAGCAGCGGCACGTCGTTGCAGAGAATATCGCGCAGCACGCCGCCGGCGCAGCCGGTGATCATGCCCGCCACGATCACGATCGGCAGCGAGGCATTCATCTGCCAGGCGACATCGCAGCCGGCCATGGTGAACACCACCAGCCCGATCGCATCGAGCACCAGGAATGCGACATTGAGCCGGTGCACATGCCGCGCGATCAGGATGGTGGCGAAAGCCGCCACCGCAGTCAGCGCGAGATAGGACGGGTTCTGCACCCAGACCAGCGGATAGTGCCCGAGCAATACATCGCGGATGGTGCCGCCACCGAGCGCGGTAATGCAGCCCAGCATGCAGACGCCAGCCCAGTCCATGCTGCGCCGGCCCGCCGCGAGTGCGGCCGTCATCGCCTGCGCGGCCAGCGCCACATAGGTCAACATCTGCAGCACGGTATCGCTCGGTGGCAGGCTCCACATGGCAACCTCACATCGGGAACCCGGGGAATCGCCGGTTCCAACATTACGGGGCTGCAACATTGGCGCGGAACATCCGCTCTCGCCAACCATTGTCTTCGCACTACCTGCGGGATGCTAACGGAGGAACCCATTCATGGCATACCAACCCAATCCGAACGATCCCTACCGCGCCGGCCTGAGCGATGAAGAAATCCGCCATCAGGCCCGCCTCAACAGTCTCGATAATGAGTTGCAAGCCGATCCCGAGTTGGCCGAGGGTCCCGCCAGCGGCGCCAAGGTCGCGATGTTCGCGGTCGCCATCGCACTGGTGATGGGCGCGCTGTTCTACGGCCTGAACAACACCAGCGTGAACCAGGCTGGCACCACGCCGCCCAGTCAGACGGCGCAGACAAACCCGGCAAGCCCTCCTGCGGCGCCTCCCGGCATGCGTGATGTAACGCCGCGCGGCAACACCAGCACCGGCACGACCACGGGTGCTGCGACCAACCGCCCGACGCCGCCGGCGCCGGCCAGCACGGACATGAACAAGTCGACGCCGCCGGCCGATAACGCGCCGGCCAGCAAGCAGTAACGATCAATATCCGAAACGACGCGCAGCGGGCCGATCGGCCCGCTGCTTTTTTATGCTCGCGTGTGCGGGGTTATCCCCACATGTGCTGGAAATGTTGTATCACCTCGGCGAGCTCCGAATGGTGGATGTCCGCGACCGTCGAGGCTACATCATGAGTCGGGGCGACATCGTGATGCGTACCGGCGTCAGCGGCAGCCAGTGTTGCCGCCGGTGCTGGTGCAGCAGCCGCCGTGGCCACAGGTGCTGCCGGTGCCGCAGCCGCTGGTGCGGCAGCCACCGGTGCGGCCGCAGCCACCGCAGCGGGGGCCGGGGCTCCGGCCGTCGACAGCACGTCAGCCACGGTCAGACCATCGGCATTGTAGGTGCCGCCGTTCACCGGGATGTTGTTGCCTCCGACATCGGCCGAATTGGCGTGCATCTGCTCGGCGGCCGCGCCGACCAACGCCGCGTTTCCGCTCTGCAAGCCTTCGATCATCTTGGTTACCTCGGCTCCAAGCGTACTCGTATCGCCGAGCAGCTCGTTGTCGAACCGTGCCTCGAAGATGCCCCCCTGCGCAGCGTCGAAGTTGGTGACGTCCGTCTGGAAGGTATGCAGGTTGGCGATCACAGCAGCGGTCGCCGCCGCATCGTGCGCGGTGACGGCCGCAACCGCCTGTTGTCCCAGCGAATTGGACTGCGCGATGAAGTTTGCCCAGAAGTTGGTTTGCGCATCGTTGTCAGTGTATTTCGGCGTGGGGTTCAGTGAGTCCCCGAACGGCGTAAAACCGGAAACGCCACCCTGGTGCGCCATGTTCGCCAGATTGGTGTCGCCCTGGACGATGTCGATGATGTCGAGGATATTGTCGTTGCTGCCCCTTCCCGCATCGGGGCTTATTCCGGCCTGGGCAATGTAAGTATTCTCAAGCTCCAGCTGACGTACGACCGCTTCCGCGTGAACGCCGGTCAGCCCGCCGAACAGCAGCGGGTTGGCCGTCATCAAGGCCTGCATGTCCGTGATGAGCGCACTCACGTCGTTGCTGATCACGGTCGCATTGTTGGCATTGACGCCGCCGAGTATTTGGCTCGCCACGTCGTTGAAGATGACGCCGATCTCGGCGAGATTGGCGTGGGGCGCGGTCGCGGCCGTGACGCCGTCGGCAAGGCCCACGGGCGCTGCGAGAAATCCGGCCGCGCCGTTTTGCGTCGCCAAGGTGGCGAGATTGGCATCGTTGTTGACGACATTGAGGATGTCGAGATGGCTGGTGCGCAACGCGGTTTCCGCCGCCGCGACGCTGCCAAAATCTCCGCCGCCATTCACCGAGGCCGTGGCCGCCGAGAGCGCGGTCGTAATATCGGCCAGGATCGTGTTGACATGGGTCAGCGTGTCACCGGTGAATTGCCCCGCGGCTACCTCGGCCTGAAGGCCGGTTTGCACAGTGGTGAGATCGGCGGTGTATTTCAACACGCTGCCAAATCCCTGGCCCCCCTCTTCGACGGCGTTTTGCCACAAACCGCCCACCAGGGCGCGACCCGCGTCATTGAACGTCAGGCCAAGGTCCGAGAAGGCCGGCGCAGACGACGCAGGCGGTGTCGGATCGGCGGGCGATGTCGGATCGGTCGGAGGTGTCGGGTTGGACGGAGGATCCGGAGTAACAACCGGGGGCGACGGATCGTGGCGATGATGGTGATGAGAATGGCTTGCCATGGGCTGGCTTTTCTCCCTGTCAACGTGGCTGATGGTCGCAATCGATCGTCTTCTTTCGTGGCGTCATTCAGCCGACACCGCGGCCGATGCGTGCAGAAGCAAGGTAATACGCGGACGAATATATGTTGGGGAACCGCGGCTGAGCCACATTGTCCGAATTGGACGCGCGCGCCCGTGGCCACCAGAAATAGAGGCGAGGCAATCACCTCGCCCGATCTCGGCCAATCCCAAGTTACGGCTTCACATCCTGGAGCGTGATCTTTTCGGAAAACGGCGCCCACGTTTCCGGATCATGCTCTAGCCGAACATCTTGTTGCGTTCGCCGCCGGGATAACCGTTGGTGAATTCGGTGAACGTCCCCTGCTCCGCCATCTGCTTGGATGCCTTCATGAAGCCGGTCCATGCCATCCGCGCCAGCGCGCCACCGACGCTGATGCGGCGCACGCCGAGGTCGCCGGCGACTTGCAGCAACGGGCCGGCGGCGTCGACCAGCATATTGACGGGTCTTGGGACTGGCGGACAAGTGGGTACCGCCTTTCGAGAAATATCGTGCTCTAGCGTGCGGCCTCCGGCTTCTTACCGCGTCCGAGCGCGAATTGACCGACCGGGCCCTCTACATGGAATTCGAGCCCCGTCATTTTTGCAAACAGATCGATATTGCCAGTGCCGATGGCGCAGCCGCCCAAGCCCATATCGGTCGCCGCCAGATAGAGCGTCTGGATCAGGCTGCCGACATCCTTCAGGATCAGGGAGTATGCGATTGAGCTGTATTTCCAGGAGATTCGCCCAAAACGCGCTGATATCGTGATCAGGACCTGCGGTGGACCTGACGCGTCCATGGCAAACTCGGCTGCCGCCGAAAGCGCCTGGAGTTGCTGTGCGGAGACCCCGATCGCTACCAGCGCGTGGCCGCCCGCGTCGTAGTGGTAAAGTCCGCGTGCAAGCCCCTCGCAGTTCGAAACCGCCAGATACAATTCCAGTTCGTAGGCGCTACCGGCCGACGGATAGGGTCTTGTGCTGTAGGTGATCTCAGGACCGCCTGCGAAATTCGCAGCGCTCTTCCATTCCGACAGGACGCGGGCTGTGATGTCGAGAAAGCGCGCGAGCTCGCCGAGCGTGACCGGATGCGCGTCATCGAAATCCCGGACTGAATGGCGTGCGCGCAACAGCTTTGCGAAGGGCGAGATTGGATCCGAGGTGGGCAATTGGCGCAGGTCGATCTTCTTGCCGGGCCAAGGCGTACGCACCGCAGGCAGCGGTGAAACGACGCTTGCATAGGCGAAGGTGCCGCCAACCGGATTGGCCTGTCGGCCCTCCGTGCTCCGCGTGTGAAACACGAGATCATGGAAATCCCAGAGAACGAGATTGCCGTCGCCTTCATTCACCCGAAGGCCGTCGCCGCTGTTCGCATCGAGCTTGAGCAGGAACTGGCTGTCCAGCAGCAGTTCGAGCAGATCGAGGTTGAAGGAGGCCGCGTGGCGGCGAAGCCTGCTGATCTTCTGAGGCTGCGCCAGCGCAGCGAGGGTGGCGGCAATAGCGGGATCGTTGATTCGAAACAGGGCGCAGGCGCGCGGCGATTCCAGTACCATCTCGTTGCCGCGCCGGCGCAGATTGGCAAAGCGCGACAGCACCACGGTGTCACCCTCACCGAGCCTTGTGCGTTGCGGCCAGTACTCAGGAACCTGGGGCTCGATGACCACGAGGACCTGCTCGTCACGCGGAAAGGACAGGCGATATTCGAGCAGGCCGTGCCGCGCCAGTCGATGCACCAGGACGTCGACTTCCCTCGCGATGGCGCTCTTGCCAGCAAAGGACGCGAGCGGCAGGCCATCGGTCAGACTCCGCGCACGGTCCATCGCGGCCGTGCTCAATTGTCCCAGATTGACGGAATAGCCGTCCACGAAGGCGGTGATGCTCCCGTCCGCCTGCATCTGCAGGGAGAAATGACCGTTCAATCGGGCGGCGATGACGGGCGCGATCTTCCTGGCCGGCTTGTTCCGGGGAGCGCGCACGAAAGACCCCTTTCAGGTGTGCGGCAGGAACGGAGTGAGTTCGCTTTCCAGCCGCGGGCGATCCAACAATCCGAGCTTCAACGGAACATCGTAAAGCCGGCCCGGTGCGAAGCGGCGATAGAAATGCCGCAGGCCCGGAACAAGCACGCGAACGACCGGGACCTCAACATCGGGCCGCGTCTGGTCGAGCACGAGGAAATCGTAACCTGCCCGGGTCGCGATCTCGACACAGGCATTCACCTGATCGCGCGTGTTGTCGTGAACCTCAAGGCCGGGTGCCGGCGGCACGATCGGATTGTCGCTCGGAATCAGGAACGGATAATCCCCCAGACGCAGCGGATTGACACCGTCAAGTGATGGCTTCTCGCCGCTGCCGCCGCCCATCATGCCGATCGACATGAACTGGGTCAGTTCGGTGAGCGAACGCAGCAGGGCAATGCGGCGATCGAAATGCGCGCCGGAGCCGAACTCGATGTTCTCGTGGCCGTTCTGCATCCAGTGCATGATCGCCACATAGGTGGGAACGCCGAGATCGCTGGTGACGTCGAGCACCCACAGCCGTCGACCGGCATCGGCAAACTGGGTTTGCAGATCCCGGATATAGGAATCGTCGAATTGCTTGAGGTCAAGCTCGGCACGCTGCAGCCGGTTGTACCACCAGATGGCGTAGGCATCGCGCTCGACCAGTTCGAGAAAACCCTGAACGATGGCTTCCTCGCGGGTGTTGCCGGCTGCGCAACCGTTGGAGTCGGTATGGAAGCCGCCATAGAAGAAGTAGAGCAGACCGGTCGGAAGATATTTGAAACGCTTGTCGCGCAACGACCAGACCGGCGACCACTCGGTCTTGGTCGAGGGATCGAGCGGCTCGGGAACCGGATGTGAATCGTCCGGCTGCTCGGCAAACCTGCCTTCAAACTGCGCTTCGCTGAAAAGCTGGATATCATTGGGGTGAATGGCGTCGCCGGGATCGAAATCGGTAAAGCGCCGCGCCGTCCTGATCTCATCACCCTGGAAAATGCCCGAATAGCGCTCGATTGCCTCCATCAGCGCGCTGGCCTCGCCCTGCTCAGCCGTGGAGCCCTTGCCGAAGCTGCCGCCGCTCAGTCCGGACCTGAGCTGATCGACGCTATGGGCCGGCCCAGAGAAATTGTGATAGGCGAAAAAATTGGTGTTCATCGGCAGATCGACCTCGATCCGCGAAAGCCGCGTCACCACGCCGGTCAGCGGGCTCACATGCTTGCGGAAGCGCGCCACGGTGGCCCCGGAAGTCACGGTGCGATAGCCACCGCTGGTCATGATGAGCTTGCTGCCTTCGGCGATCTCGATCGACGTTGCCGCCCGGCGTGGATTCTGCAGCTTCTTGCTGCCGCAGGTGAGGCATTGCGGGCGCCGCGCGACAAAGTGCTTGGCGATCACAGCGCCGGTCAGATCGAGGCTCGCAATATGATCGCGCAGATCGGTGCGAAAGCCTGAGGCAATCGCTTTCGCGATTTCGACGGCGGCGAAGTGGACAGCGGTCTGTCCAATGGTGTCCTGAACGAGGGGCGATATAGCGACGGCACGCGCCTGTCCGCGGTCGAGAAACCCCTTGATCTCCCGGTTGCGAATCATGCGATCGAACAGACAGTTCCAGCAGGCGCTCTCGCCCGGCTTGAATACCGGGCCCACCAGCGGAAAGACACCAGACGGCTGCACCAGCAGCCAGGGCGTCTTGTCGGCCACGTGCTCCAGGTTCATCTCGGCGAGCCGCCGGTCAAGATAGTCGTTCACCAACGTGATCGTGAGCTTGGGCGAACGCTTGGCGATCTGTACGCCGAGGTTGCTTAAGGCCGCGGCGAGTTCTTTAGCGCCTTTGACATCAATCGCTTCGATCCGCACGGGACAATCACGGAGATTTTGTTCCGCGACTTCGAGAGGCAGGCCGAGGCTCGCCCAATATCCGGCGACACCGCCATCGAATGCGCGCGATGCTCCGGTAACGACGTATCGGCGCTCGAGCAGCCGCTTGATCGCTTCCTCTATCTTGTCGGCCGGAAAGCTCTTCGAAAGCTGGCGAACGATCTCTGGTGCGGCTCTTCCATTTTTTCCGATCGCCGTGGCTACCGCACAATAGAGATCGCCGTGCAGGAAGAACTTGCGATCCTCCGAATAGAGGCAGACCACATCGGGAGGAAGTACATAAGCGGTGAAGTTCGGCGCAAATCGCAGGATGTCCTTGCGGGTCTTGTTGGCTGCGAGGCTCTTGCGATTGGCTGTCATGGGGTCAGCACGCGGATCCTGTTGCCGGTTCAAATCGCCAGAGGCGCTCGGTGCAACGAAAACAAGAAATTGGCCGGGTCGATCGCGGGCCCGGCCAATGAAATCGTGGCGTGTCGGTACACAATCAGAAAGCGTCGTTGCCTAACACCAGCGGCACCGGCCCCAGGATGCACAGCAACCCGTACATCCTATGCCGATGCCTATGCCCGGCACGCCTATCCAACCAACGCCGCAGCCACCACCACAGCCGCCACAGCCGACGCCGCATCGGCAGGCTCTGCATCCTGCGCAGCCGCGACAACCACCGCATCCGCGGAAGCCACCGCCACCGCATCCGCGGCAGCCACCGCATCCACCGCACCCACGGGCTAGCACCACGCCGCTAAGGAGATTTTCTTCGTCATCGAAGAGATGGAAGGTAGCAAGGCTGACGTCGGAAATTTCTTCTTCACCGAGTGTGACCATCACGCCAGGTGCGAAATTCGGCCGTTGAACATCGGCCGTGGGTACGGCCGCTGCATATGCACTTCCTGCTAGCGAAAAGGTTAGTCCCGCGGCGCCCAACGCCGGTACTGCGGTTCTGGTTACTCGCTTCTTTTTTGAAGCTTGCTTCACCCGAGGCATGGTCGCATCCTCCAACATGTTACGAGAAGGATCTCCGAGGCAGTGATCTTACGCTGACCAAATGAGGCAGGCAAGATTCATGCACACACGAAAATGTAATGACGCTCGTTCAGATTGCATTCATCTTCATGAACAGCGTCGCCGCATTTTCGCCTATTGCAACAACGGTCCGCGGCCATAGTGCAGACCACAACGAGATTTGGTGCAGTGCGCAATCGCCTCGCTTGAACGGAGAATTGGCTTGGTCAATCAAGTTGGACACTTCGCCTGGTATGAGCTCCTGACCACGGACGTCGCTGCCGCAAGCGACTTTTACGGCAAGGTCGTCGGTTGGGCTGCGATGGATGGGTCGACTCCGGAGCTGCCCTACACGGTGCTTGCTGCCGGCGAAGTCCCGGTGGGTGGGCTTATGGAGCTCCCGGAAGAGGGACGGCGATTGGGGGCAACTCCGAGATGGGTCGGCTACGTCGCGGTCAATGACATGGATGCGACGGCCACACAGATCAGGCGTCGTGGAGGCGCTGTCTTGCTGCCACCAACGGACAGCAATATCGGCCGGATTTCAGTGGTCGCCGATCCGCAAAAGGCGACTTTTGCGCTGGTCAGCGGACTGACGTATGGCCAACGCCAATCCGGCGGGCTGGACGAGCCGGGGCGCGTGGGCTGGCACGAGTTGCTGGCTGAAGACCGCAACAAGATCTTTGATTTCTACGGCGAGCTTTTTGGCTGGCAGAAGGCCCCTGGTGAAACCGACCCGGCAGACCCGTATCAACTGTTTTCGGCGGCCGGGCAGACGATCGGTGGCATGCTCACCAAGCTTCCGAGCGTACCGCAGCCGTGTTGGCTCTATTACTTCAATGTCGACGACATCGGCACGGCCGCCAAGCGCGTCAATGATAGCGGAGGCCGGGTCCTCCAGGGTCCGATCGAATTGACGGATGGTTGCTGGATCGCGCGATGTGCCGATCCCCAAGGCGCGCTGTTTGCGCTGCAGGGTGCTCGAGGTCAGAGAGACACGGAGCAACCCTCGGCCTCGGAAGTCGCTTGGTCCGCCAAGTGGGGTGGCATTGCCTCACAGGGCAGGATGGTGCTGCCAAAGCCGAAGCGTTAAGCCAGAGCGCTCGCACGTACCAACTTTCACCAGTTCGCCACGCGCAAGCCGACCGCGAACCTGGAAGCGCGGGAGGTAATGGCCCGATCGCGCGCACTCCAGCTTGCGGCTGAGCAATGTCCGCACTCCCAAGCTGCAACCACAACCAGGCCGTCCGTCTAACAACCTTGCTGTTCCCTGCAATGCATGAGGCCGCTTGTGGCACCTTTGAGACATGCCTGCCTATCCTGAGAATGTCCGTTCACCGGGGTAGACCGGAAGTCGCCGTGGTCCGGTCAAACCGACGCGAATGATCCACAACGGACCTAGGCCCCGCTGGCCGAGCTCTGTTGATAACCCAGAGCAGAGATTTGCCGCGGCCGAAGCTACCGGTCGACGGCTCTAATTCCATTTCGGGCGCGTACGGCGAACGGCGCTGAAATCTTGCGAAATGTCGGAGGCCGGCGGCGGGGCGATCGTCGGCTCTGCCGAAGGCGGCACCACAAGAGCTGTGAAGCGCTCGCTGGCGCCGGACTGACCCAACAGCGTCGACTCCACGACGAACTCGGATTTGACGAACCGGTTAGCTCGCGCGGCGGTCCGTTCCATTACCGCGATACAAGCGGCGTCTCCGCCAAAGCACAGGGCTGCCCATCCATGCTCGAAGGTGATGGGATCCGGCGATGGTTCCGTCTTCGAGTTGACGAGGCGCTCCTCATAGAGGGGATGATCCGGGCTATAGAAAGCGAGCGAGAAGGCAAGGTCATCGTCGCCGCCGGCCGCCGGAAGTGTGGCGTCGGAGTGCGCGCGCCATTGCCGGGTCAGCTCTTCCGCGGACAACTGATAGAAGTTGCGTCCTTCGTGCAACGGATAGATGTTCCGATAGAGCGCGTGAACAGGCGCCACCACGGCGACGGCCAGGATCGCCATGCCGATGACGAGGACAGCCAAGTTGATAGAATAAAAGCGTTCGATCGGGTAGCTGGCGCCGCAGACAATCAGAATAGCGAACAGGAAGAGACCTTGTAACGCCCAGATCGGTGGCATGTCGGTTCCCAACGCAACCGTGGTGATCGCGGGAAACAGGATCGTCCCGACGCTGACCAGAAACAGCAGCAGCAAGCCGGCATTCATCGCCCGGAAATCTTCAGAAAATTTCTTGAGCCGGTCCCCTACGATCAGGACCCATGCCGCCGCAGGCAGCGCGAGGACCATCGCAACGCCCAGGATGAAAAGAAGCGCCTCGAGCAGTGACGGGGCAAAAGCCTTGCCCGCATGCGTCGCAAGCGCATAGGCGCACGGTTTTGCACCCGTCGTCGCCAGCCAGTGCATATGCGGCGAGAGTGCGGCGAGACCCACGGCTATCGAAACCCACGGGGCAGACGAGCCGAAATAAGCGCGTCGTTGCGGATGCACGATCGCGGCGAAAGCGAAGCTGGCGATCAGAAACACCGAATAGTACTTGCCGAGCATCGCCAGCGCGGCCGTTGCGCCCGCCGCCACCGCCCATCCGAAGTGACGCGTTTCAAACGACCGCAGGAAGCAATAGGTGGCAAGCGGCCAGGTCGCCAGCAGAACCGTGTTGGCATTGAACCGCTGGGCATGGAACTGGTAGGTCGGCAGCAGCATCAGAAGCAGCAGCACGACCAGTCGCTTGTCGCCCCTGGCGAAGCGGCGCGAAATCAGATCGACCATCCATAGCGCGATCGCCGAATTGGTCAGGGCCATCAACTGGAACGACCAATTGCTGAGTGGAAAGATCGACGTCCAGGCCCGCGCGATCCATCCCATCAACGGCGGATGTTTGGAGTAGCCCCATTCAATGCTGCGCCCGAGTGTCCATGTTTCCAACACGTCGGGATGCAGATCGCCACCGAAATAGGCGATGGCCAGAAAGGCCTGCCAGACCGCGACGAATCCGATTAGCAGAAGCGGAACGGCCCAACCCGCCTCGATACCGTCCATCCAGCTCAGAAACGGTCGCCGCCAACGCGCAGGAGAAGCTTCCGAACGCGCCGCCATCGGTGAGAACGCAAGATACATCGGCACACAAACTCATCGCACGCAGCAAGGAAAACAAATCGCGTCCTCCACTCGCATCACGCGCGGAGGCTGAGACCCGTCCTGCACTGCCAGGTAGCGTATCATCTTCATTATCGAACGTTCATGTCCCAATTTCAAAACATTGATGTTTCAATTGAGGTCATGTTTTGGCACACGCGGGCTCTTCGCATTTGATCTTTTATGCACAGGCATCAAGTAGGCGGACGAGATCCAGGGCCAAGCTGCTCTTTGAGGAGCGCCGGCCGCGGATACAGAGCGCGTGAGAGTCACCGTTTCGCGCGCCGGAAGCGGCGCCGGAATCCATCGCAGCTCGGCCTCACTCTACCACCGACCTGCTGCCTCGCGCTGACAAGGTTGTCGAGTAGGCAGTCTGCCGACGAATTCCGCTAATGATGCTGTGGACGGCTCCGAGAGCATTATGGCCAGCGGTCATGTGAACCGCGCTAACAGGCCGAACACATGGCTGCACCGACCAGCCTGCGACGTGAAGAAAGTCCTTGCCAACTCGGAGCCGTCCATACATGGCACTTTTCCGACGTGCTGCGGCAGTCTTCCGATGTCCGCTGTTGGGCGTTCAACGGACCTAAATTAACCGCGCCCGACGGTCGCCTTTTGACCCAAAGCGGACGGACCTTAACGGATCATCGGCTTTGAGCTAAGGTCGAGCTACCTCAACATTGCAACTCCCCAGTTCGATGCCCAAAAATTTGCAGGATGCTCATCAACCGCCCAATGAGTTGCTCCACTCGATGTGGCCCTTCGCTAAACGTGTAGGGATTATCAACGGTCTGCTTGCTCTCTTCGGCATCAGTGTAGCTCTGTACGTTTATTGCGAGTTTCCGATACCACCCACAATTGTTCATCATCGACTCGACAAATTCGGTCAGCCTGTTGGCCCCGAAAGTACGTTGCTTTATCTTTTCGTTTTTCCGGTATTCCAAGTCTGGCTCGTGATAATGCCCCTATTTGGAGGGTGGCGGGCAACCCGAATTGGCTCCGCCGAGCAAGCGCGGCGTGACAGTGTCGCTAGCATGGTAAGTAAGTTGCTCCCTTCGGTCAGGCCCGCCGAACCTTCTAGAGGCTTCCTTCGGTTATTTCTTATCGGTCTTGTGGTTGTCGAAATCGGTTTGCTTATCGTTACGATCATTCGCGCTGTCTCTGCTGCGCTCCTCAACGCCTGAGACGATTTCCGCTTCTGGCAGATTTTGTTGCAAAAGTCGAAAATCGAGCGACCCGGAAAATCTCGCGAAAGTTGATCTTTGGACTTCTCCGCAGCTGCGTCGCTTTTCAACGCCACTGCGGAGGTTCGTGATCGATTTTGGATGAAACGATATGGTCCCTCACGTTGCCGCGCATAAAGCGCATCAGCGGCTCTAAGAATTTTCGTTCGCCACCCCAAAAAGACTTTCGCAACAATATCGGCACTTTTCGGACCTCACACGATGTCCGACTTAAGTCCGGAATACGCACCAAAGCGGACATCCGCCGGCCACTCCGAATCTATGGGTTCATGCTTTAGCTGAACATCTTGTTGAGTTCGCCGCCGGGATAGCCGTTGGCGAATTCGGTGAACGTCCCCTGCTCCGCCATCTCCTTTGATGCCTTCATGAAGCCGGTCCATGCCATCCGCGCCAGCGCGCCGCCGACGCTGATCCGACGCACGCCGAGATCGCCGGCGACCTGCAGCGACGGACCGGCCGCGCCGACCAGCAGATTGACGGGTCTTGGCGCGACCGCCTTCACGACCGCCGAAATCTCTTCCGCCGTCGCGATGCCGGGCGCGTAAAGACAATCGGCGCCGGCTTCGGCGTAAGCCGTGAGCCGGTCGATCACGAGTTTCAGATCCTTCTGCCCGCGCAGGAACGCTTCGCAGCGGCCGGTGAGCAGGACGCCGCTATTGTCGGCATCGATCGCCTTGCGCGCCGCCTTGATGCGGTCGATTGCGAGCGCGCGATCGAACAGAGGTTTGGCGTTGTCTCCGGTAAAATCCTCGATCGAAAGGCCGGCGACACCGGTCTTCACCGCGCGGGCGACGTTGACGGCGACCTTGTCCGGCTCGTGCGCAAAGCCGTCCTCGAAGTCGGCATTGACGGGAATATCGACCGCCGCGCAGATCGCGGCGAGATGATCGCAGACATCATCGACGGTGACGCGGTTGTCGGCCTTGCCAAGCGTCCAGGCAAAGCCTGCGCTGGTGGAAGCCAGCGCCTTGAAGCCGAGATGCTGCAAGGCCTTCGCGCTGCCGACATCAAAGGGATTGGGAATGATGAAGCATCCGCTCTCGTGCAATTTTCTGAACGCGGCGCGTTTGTCAGCAGATGTCAGCATGGGTCGCTCCCGTCAATGTTGTTTGCGCCGCATAGATAGGTGCACAACGGCCGCTCTGCCAGTCGCCTCACGCCACGACCTTGCGCAGGAACGTCCGCTCCTCGGCGAGGATGAACTTGTTCTCCTCGGCGAAATTGAAATTGGCCATGCCTTCGCTGTCGGCGCGCAGCCGCACGCGGTAGCTTTCGTAGGCAGCGAGACTCTCGAACGAGATCAGCGCGAACGCAATATTGTTGGTGCCCTCGTGCGGCATCCAGTAGCCGAGCAGGTCGCCGCCGCATTTCGGGATGATGGTGAGCCAGTTTTTTGAGTATTGCTCGAATTGGGCGCGCTTGAACGGATCGAGCTGGTAGCGGATGAAAACGGTGATGGTCATGGTGGGGCTCCTCGGTTGCTTCACCGTCATTGCGAGCGCAGCGAAGCAATCCATGCCGCCGCAAGCGGATAGATGGATTGCTTCCGCCTTCGCTGAAGCTACGGCGGACAAGTCGTCGCTTCGCTCCCTTGCGCAAACGCTTCGCGTTTGTCGCAGGCAATGACGGAGCTGGTTTCTGAGAGCGACAATACCCGCTTGATCGACGTCAATGCTTCGGCTATCATCGAACTATGAAAGCAGGTCCCGACATTGCCATGGTCGCCTCTCTCGTCGGCGATCCCGCGCGCTCCAACATGCTGACCGCGCTGATGACCGGTCGCGCGCTGACCGCGAGCGAGCTGGCGCATCAGGCCGGCATCACGCCGCAGACCGCGAGTTCGCACCTGGCGAAACTCGAAGCCGGCGGCCTGATCGAGCCGGAGAAACAGGGCCGTCACCGCTACTACCGCCTCACCGGCCCCGACGTCGCCCATGTGCTCGAAGGCCTTGCGGGCCTGGCCGAGCGCGCCGGCCACACCCGCGTGCGCACGGGGCCGAAAGAGCCGGCGCTGCGGCGCGCGCGGATCTGCTACGACCATCTCGCCGGCGATCTCGGCGTCCAGATGCTCGACAGCCTACGCAAGCAGCGGCTGGTCCGGCAGACAAAACAGGACATCGAACTCACCGGCGAGGGCAAGCGCTTCATGGCCGAGGCGCTGCAGATCGACACGGAGGCGCTGGCGCATCCGCGCCGTCCGGTGTGCAAGGCCTGCCTCGACTGGAGCGAACGGCGCCATCACCTCGCCGGCACGCTGGGCGCCGCCGTGATGAACCGCTTCACCGAATTGAACTGGGCGGCGCGCGATCCCACGCCGGGCAGCCGCGTCGTCAACTTCACCCGCACCGGCGAAAAACGCTTCGCCGTGCTGTTCGGAAGCGCGCAGGACTAGCGTTTCCTACTCGGAAGCAATCGCGCGGGCTTGACGGCATGACCTCATGGTTCGCGACGCACGGCGTATGGGAAGGCCGATGGCGACATCACTCTACGACCTGAGCGTGCCGACCTTCCTGCAGACCGTGAGCGCCGTCGCAGGCTTTGTCGACCGTGCCGCACGCCATTGCGCGGAGACGGGCGCCGACCCCGACGACTTCGTGGACGCGCGCCTCTTCGACGACATGGCGCCGTTCCACTTCCAGATCGAATGCGTGGCGCACCATTCCGTATGGGGGCTGGAGGCCGTGAAGAACGGCGCGTTCGCCCCGCCCGCTCTGGTCGGATCGGTGCCGTTCGCCGACCTGCAGGCTATGATCGCCCAGGCCGAAGCCGCGTTAAAGGCGCTCACTCCCGATGAGGTCAACGGCTGGTCGGGCAAGAAGCTGGACTTCCAGATTGGGCCCCGCAGACTCACCTTCACACCGGAAACCTTCTTCCTCTCGTTCTCGTTGCCCAACTTCCATTTCCACGCCGTCACCGCCTACGACATCCTGCGCACGCGGGGCGTGCCGCTCGGCAAGCGCGATTACGAGGGCCGGCTGCGCACCAGGCAGGCCTAGCGGGGTAGCCGCCTCATCGTGTTCCGCGGCAAGCGCAACGAGCGCCGCGCTGAAGATCGAATGAGGCAGGCCCGATCTCCGCAAAAAGTGAAGCCGCGCAGGCTTTACCGCGCGCGTTCATCGCATCAATAAGGCCGCATCTCAAAAGATGGAGCCTGCGATGCGACGCGCGATCATGATCTGCTTTTCGGTTATCGTGGGCGGCCTCTCCTGCGCACTAGCCGCCGAACCTGCGGCGCGCGAGCCGTACGGCATCGGGCTCGAAGGTTTTGCCTATCCCTACCCCGTCCATTTGCTGCCGCTGGTCAATGACGGCGAACAGGTGCGGATGGCCTATATGGACGTAGCTCCGGCGCAGCCGAACGGCCGCACCGTGGTGCTGCTGCATGGCCGGAATTTTCCATCGAGCTATTGGGCGCCGGTGATCAAGACGCTGAACGAAGCCGGTTATCGCGTGGTCGTGCCGGACCAGATCGGCTTCGGAAAATCCTCGAAGCCGCAGGGGGACCTGCACTTCGACACGCTGGCGCGCAACACGGTCACGCTGCTCGATCATCTCGGAATAGCAAAAGCCGACATCGTGGCGCATTCGCTCGGCGGCATGCTGGGAGTACGGATCGCGCGCGCCTATCCCGACCGGATCGCGCATCTGGTGTTGACCGCACCGATCGGCCTTGAAGATTACCGGCTCTACGTGCCGCCGACGCCGACCGAAAAGATCCTTGAAAATGAAGACAAGTTGACCGCCGATGGCTATCGCAAACAGCTGGAGACGAACTATGCGCTGAAACTGCCGCCCGAACAGGTCACGCCGTTCATCGACGCGCGTTTCAACATCAAGGGCAGCGCCGAATATCCGCGCTGGCTGCGCGCGTTCGTCAGCTCGGCGCAACTGATCTACCGCGAGCCTGTCGCGCATGAGATTCCGCTGATCACGCAGCCGACGCTGTTCGTCATGGGCGCCGACGATCACAACGCGCCGGGTCGAGCGAATGCGCCGGAGGCGCTGCGCGCGAAAATGGGCCAGAACGCCGAACTCGCCTGGGCGCTCGCCGCGAAGATGGCGAACGGTCGGGCCGAGGTGATCCCTGACACCGGACACCTGGTATTTCTGGAGGCGCCGGCGAGGTACAACGAACTGTTGTTGGGATTTCTGGCGGCAGCCCGATGAAAAATCACGACATTCATGTTCCGTTCAGCTGTTCGTGACTAGGTTCCGGACCGCGCCGCCCTTGCGGCCAAGAACGGGAGAAAACGTAAAACATGAAGTACCTTTTCGCAGCAGTTTTGGCCCTGGGCACCGTTGCCAGCTTCAGCGCGGCGGAAGCCGCCGGTGGATGCGGTCCCGGCTGGCATCGTGGCCCCTATGGCGGCTGCCAACCCAATCGGCGGGTCGTTGTGGTCAACCCTGCGCCGATCGTCGTGGCGCCGGCTCCGGTCGTCGTGGTGCGGCCCGGCCGCGTGTGTCCTTACGGCACCGTGTGGCGCTATGGACGCTGCCGCGCTTACTGATATTTTCAACGCAAGACAAAAGCCCCGCTCGCGCGGGGCTTTTTTTTATTCTCTCCAAACAATCCTGGCGGCGGCTTACCAGTAGTAACGACGACGACGCCAGTAGCGACGGCGCCAACGACGGCGGCGGTGCCAGCCCCAATGCCGGCGACGCCAGCGGCGGCGGCGCCAACCCCAGTGGCTGCGACGCCAGCCCCAGTGCCGGCGGCCCCAGCCACGATGACGGCCGCGGCCCCAGCGCACTTCTTCCGGCGTGAGGCGATCGACCTCCTCGCCCGACGTGACGGCGGGCTGGGCATCCGGATAGACGGGCAGTTTGGCGTCGTCGGCGAGCGGCGCCGGCATCAGCGGCGCGGCCTGCGCGCTCGCTGCAAGCGCGATGCCGCCCGCGGCAAATCCAAAGGCGAGTTTCAGAAAGTGGCGGCGTTCCATCACATCTCCTCCTCCGTCTGCTGTGAGCGAAGAAGAGAGTTTCGAGGTGCCGAGATGAATGCGCCATGAACTGCGCATCCAGCTCTGTTGCGAAAGAAGCCGATCCAGATTTATTTTCCTAGCACCGCTGATAACGGCGGAACATTTATCGCGATTGCGCGATTACTGCATCGCGCACCGGTGCGATCCGGCTTCGCTCTGTGAGCTACGCCGGACAAGCGATCCCGGTGTGTTATGCCGCGCGTTCCTCCGCCAGCACCAGCACCTCGCGCGTCCGCGTCACGTCCGGCCAGTCGCGGTTGAAGTCGGCGACCAGACGCTTCATCTCCGGCCCCTCGGTTGCGCGCTCCAGCGCCGTCTTGTCCGCGAACTGGTACATCGCGTGGTGCAGCGAGGGATCGGTGGCGCTCCAGTAGCGCCATGCCTTCACGGCGCCGAACGACTTCATCGCATCCGGCAGATGTTCGCGCGAATACCAGGTGCCGAAGGCCTCACGCCTGGCCGGATCAGTGACGGTGGAAAAAAGCTGCGGACATGTTTCTCTCCCTGGAATTGTTCTTGTAGGGTAGGCAAAGCGCAGCGTGCCCACCTTTTTTTGCACCGTTGTTGATGGATGGTGGGCACGCTGCGCTTTGCCCACCCTACGCACCTGCGTACCATTCAAACTGTCATATGCTCCGTGATATCAAGGCTGCGCGCAACGCGTTATCCGAGGTGCCACCCATGTCCACCCGCCATCGCTCCGCCCTGCTTGCAGCCCTGTGCCTGTTGACGGCGGCCGTTCCCACCCTTGCCGACGACATCGCGCTGCCGCGCGAGCCGCAGCTCGGGCCGCGGCCGTTTTATCTGGTCGACAAGATGAAGGACGGGCCGCTGAAGCAGCAGCTCAGCCAATGCACCGGGCCGTTTCGCAAGACCGATTTTTCCATCGGCCACCGCGGCGCAGCGCTGGAATTCCCCGAGCACAGCCGGGAGTCCTATCTGGCGGCCGCCCGAATGGGCGCCGGCATCATCGAATGCGACGTGACCTTTACCAAGGACCGCGAACTGGTCTGCCGGCACTCGCAATGCGACCTGCACACCACAACCAACATTTTGACGGTGCCGGAGCTCGCCGCAAAATGCTCGCAAGCCTTCAGCCCGGCCGATCCCGCCACCGGCAAGAAGGCGTCGGCGAAATGCTGCACCAGCGATATCACGCTAGCCGAATTCCGGCGGCTCAACGCGAAGATGGACGGCTTCAACGCCGATGCGAAGACGCCGGAGGAATTCCAGAACGGCACGCCGCGCTGGCGTACTGATCTTTACGCCAATTCCGGCACGCTGATGACGCATGACGAGAGCATCGCCCTGATCAAGAGCCTGGGCGCCAAGTTCACGCCGGAATTGAAGGCGCCCGAAGTGGCGATGCCGTTCGACGGCGACTACACGCAGGAGAAATACGCTTCGCAAATGCTGGACGCCTACAAGAAGGCCGGCATTCCCCCGGGCGATGTGTTCGCGCAAAGTTTTGATCTCGCCGACGTGCTCTACTGGGTGAAGACCGAGCCGGAGTTCGCAAAACAGGCGGTGTATCTCGAAGAGCGTTACGAGAAGCAGGGCCTCGATCCCAACAAGCCCGAGACCTGGAAACCCTCGATGGCGGAACTGAAAGCGCAAGGTGTCGCGATCCTCGGGCCGCCGATCTGGACCATGCTGACGCTGAACGACAAAAAGGAAATCGTCCCGTCCGAATACGCCAAGGCGGCGAAGGCCGCAGGCCTCGACCTGATCGGTTGGTCGCTGGAACGCGACGGCCCGCTGCACAAGGGCGGCGGCTTCTATCACAAGTCGATCCGATCAGTCGTCGATCGCGACGGCGATACGCTGACGGTGCTGGATGTGCTGGCAAAACAGGTCGGCGTCCGCGGCATGTTCTCGGACTGGCCGGCGACGACGACGTTCTATGCGAGCTGCACGGGAATCAAGTGAGAGGCTTCGTAGGGTGGGCAAAGGCGCGCTAGCGCTGTACCTACCGAACTTGCTCGAACAGGAGTGGTGGGCACGCTGCGCTTTGCCCACCCTACGGACTACGCGCCGCCCTCACGCGCCGCCACGTCAATTCAATTTCATGGGGCTATCGCCAACGACCCGGAGATCGATCCGGCTAATCAGATCCGAACGGAGCGCCTCGGCGGCGCTGATGGCGTCCGTCGTCTGTCGCAACGTACTGACATTCGATCCGAGCGACACGATTCCGCCGAGCACCGCGGCGATCGAGCCGAGGGCGGCGACCTGACTGGACCCGAACAGGCCGAGCACCGTCACGACCAGCAACGCGAAGCCGCCGGCGATAGCCGCCTTGGAAACCAGGATGATCTTCCGGCATCGCTCCGAGACTTCGGCAAGCTCCTCGAGCCGTTCCTCGATCAGTGAAATCTCGTCGGTCGGGTCGTCCTCGGCCATTACATTCAAGATCGAACACCAAGTGCGGTTTCGCAAGGTAGGTTAGCGCCCCACCCTACCCGCTGTGCGGCTTTCCCGCTAGACCGGCTCCAGGCCGAGCGCCTGCGCGCTCTCGATCCAGGTCGGCAATTCGCGCTGGTACAGCGCATTGCTTTCCTTGAAGCCGAGCGTCGGCTCGAGCACGAAGGTGGCGAGAACTTCCTTCACCTTGGGATCGCTGTTGGCGGCTACGAACAGTTCCGACAACCGCTCGACGACCGATTGCGGCACAGCCTTCGGCACCGCCCAGCCGGTGAAGCCGCTCAGGCGGAAGAACTTCGACGTCGCGCCCTGTTCAGGCAGCGTCTTGATATTTGGAATCGCGTCGACCTTCTTCGAATGCACCGCGAACACGACGCCTTTGTTACCCTGCAGGACGGTTTGGGCTGCCGTGTAGCTGCCCATCGCGACATCGAGCGTGCCATCCAGCAGCCCCGTCCACATCGGTGCTTCGCCGCGGTAGTGGATCGGTTCGATCTTGAGGCCGTACTGCTTGTTGAGTTCGTTGATCGTCATGTGCGGCGCCGAGCCCGCGCTGTAGGTGCCAAAATTCACCTGGCCCTTGCTGCGCGCGAACGCGACGAAATCGTCCAGCGTCTTGACGCCGGATGCCGGACTCGCGATCAGCAGCAGGCCTGCGCCCGGGATGATACTGACGAGCGTCAGGTCCTTGTCCATGTCGTAGCCGGGGTTCTTCATCATGACCCGGTTCATCACATAGGTGGCCGAGATGGAGCACAGGATGGTGTGGCCGTCCGGCTCCGCGCGCGCGACGTCGGCTGCGCCAATCGAGCCTGAGGCGCCGGCCTTGTTCTCGATGACGACAGTCTTCCCCACCTGCCGGGTGATGAAATCGCCGAAGGCGCGCGCGAGCAGATCGGTCTGCCCGCCCGCCGGGTAGCTGCACACCATGCGGATATTGCGCGACGGCCACGCAGCTTGGGCCGAGGCCCCGCGCGACAGAAAGGCGTCGCGGCGGCGGCCGAACCCGCGGCGATGAAGTAACGGCGATTGATTTTCACTGACATTGATTTCCTCCATGAATTTTTCAAGGAGCGTAGCGCATCGCGCGGCTACCGCTACACGCGAAGGCCGGGACAGATTGGCGCAGTGACCGACATTCGCGCAGGCGCAGCAACGCCATGAATGGCATTGGCGACTGCCATATTCCGGGTGTTGAAAATATTGCAACCACCGAGAGAGGCAACACAGCCTTCGGCGGATGGCAGCGCCCGTGAAAACTACGGCTGCCGGGACTGCAACTGCACCGGCGCCCGCGCTTGGACTCTGGCTTGCGTCGCTGGAGCCGTTGACGCGGGCTTGCGCGCAGGATTGGCAACCGGCCGTAGCGGATTGGCCGATGTCGCCACTGATCTCGCCGCAGATGGTCCTACAGGTAACTTGGGCCGCAGGTTCTGCTCGGACGCGTTGGCGATCACGCGCGCCATTTGCTCCTGGTTCGCCTTGAGCTGTTCGGCGGTCCTGGCACTTTCGCGGGCCAATTCTGCCTGGCTGGCCTTGAGCTGCTCGATCTCTTGCTGCAGGCTTGCGAGATCGCGCGCCATCGTCTGGAGCAATTGTGCCTGCTCGGCAACGATCGGAGCAGCCGGCAATTGCGGAACTGCCGCATCGGCCGCGGCCAGTTGAACGTCAGGCGGGCTCTGCTGGTCGGCAGGCTTCGGTGTTTCCGACGGCAGCGACGAAGCCGCAGCCAGTTGCGGTACCCACCGCGAGATCATCGGCCTGACCGTCTCGCCATAGGACTGCCAGACGAAAGCCGCGGTACAGATGCCCGCGGTCAACAGCAGGCCCATCAAACCGCGTAGCGCCGGCCAGCCTCGCGATGGCTGACGAGGCCTGTTCGCGGGCTTCTTCTCCAGCCTGGAAATCTGTTCATTGAACCGTGCGAGTTCTTCATCGGCGCGAGCGATCTGCTCGTAAGCGTGCGCGAGCCGTTCATCGGCGCGCGCGACCAGCTCCATCTCTTGCGTGGACAGTGCCGGATTGACGAGTGGATCGGCTTGCCTGGTGTTAACAGCAGAATCCATGGGCGCCTCCTGCCAGTTTACCGTCAACTGAACGGGCGATCGTCGGATTTTAGACACTCCCTACCGCCGATTTGACCAAAGCAAGGCCGGGAGATGGAAAGTGTAGGGCTGATTTTGGACAATAGCCATTCTGGCATCGCTGGGGAAGCCGCCCTGCGGCACCTGGACGCGAATTGCGCTGGCTCTAACGAGGGCTCAGTTGGCCTTGCGGTTCAGGAAGACCGGGATGTCGAGAACCTTTTCCTCGACCGGGTTGCGCACGGGAGCGGCGCGGCCGAACGGATCGAGGCGCTGCGGGGCCACCGGGCGCGCATGTTCCGCGATCGGCCTTGCGGGTCGTGCCGCCGGAATCAGCGACGGCGGACTCGCGAATTGCGGCGCCGGTACGCGGTCGGGGATGCGGCGCCGGTCGCTGCTGAGCCGGCCGGCAAGGTCCGTCAGCGAGCTGTCCACCGGCTGCTTCTCGCGCGCGGAGCCGAGATTGTCGATGCCGGTCGCCACCACCGACACGCGGACGACACCATCGAGGCTGGCATCGAAGGTGGCGCCGACGATGATGTTGGCGTCCGGATCGGCCTCGTCTCGGATACGGGTCGCAGCCTCGTCGACCTCGAACAACGTCAGGTCCCTGCCGCCGGTGATGGAGACGATCAGGCCGCTGGCGCGCTTGATGGAGGGATCCTCGATCAATGGATTGGAAATCGCGGCAATAGCGGCATTGAGCACGCGCTTCGGGCCGGAAGCCTCGCCCCTGCCCATCATGGCCTTGCCCTTCTCGCGCATCACCGAAAGGACGTCGGCAAAATCGAGATTGATCAGGCCTTCCTTGACGATGAGGTCAGAGATGCAGGCCACGCCCGAATAGAGCACCTGATCGGCCATGGCGAAGGCGTCCGCAAACGATGTCTTCTCGTTGGCGACCCGGAACAGATTCTGGTTCGGGATGATCAGGAGGGTGTCCACCTCCTTCAGGAGCTCGGCGATGCCGGCTTCGGCATAGCGCATCCGGCGCTGGCCCTCGAACTGGAACGGCTTGGTGACGACGCCGATGGTGAGAATGCCGAGCTCGCGCGCGGCCCTGGCGATGACGGGTGCAGCACCGGTGCCGGTGCCGCCACCCATGCCGGCGGTAATGAACGCCATGTGCGCGCCGGCCAATTGATCGCGGACCGCCTCGATGGCCTCTTCCGCTGCCGCGCGCCCCACATCCGGCTGCGCGCCGGCGCCGAGGCCGCCGGTCACCTGCGTACCCATCTGGATGACGCGCCCGGCCCTCGAGCTGGTGAGCGCCTGGGCATCGGTATTGGCGACGATGAATTCGACGCCTTCGAGCCCGGCCTCGATCATGTTGTTGACGGCATTGCCGCCGGCGCCGCCGACCCCACACACGACGATGCGCGCCTTCAGCTCGCGGATACCGGTGATGTCAGTCATTGTTGCCCCACGATTGCTCCGCCGGGCGGCGGAAGCGGAATGAGAAGAGAGGGAAAGCTATCCACGCGCAGCCTTGCGGTCCGAGTCCACCAGGGTCGCGGCGAGCTGCCCCAGCCGGCGTTCCGTCTTTTCGATCGAGCTATCCGTGCGGGCACGGGCCCGCAGGACCGCCACCTCCCCCTCAAGCCGCGCCGCCGCCTCCCTGGCGGCCGCGGCCTCGGCGGTCGCCTGCTTGAGCTCGGCCATCAGACGATCGGCGCGCGCGCGTTCGTGCTCGAAATCGGCGCGGTGGCTGGCCACGCTTGCTTCAAGCTGCGCGATCTCGACGTGCAACGCCGCGACCATCGTCGTCCACTGCGCGGCGTCGCATTCCTGGCGACGCGCCGACGGCTGCGGCGTATGCTTGATTTCAGCGAGATCAACGCTCACCAGGGCCTTGCCGTCGTCCGACAGCGAGCGCGGCAAGCCGAGCCGCCTGGCAAGCGAACGCGCGGCCATTGGTGAGATGTTCAGGCGGGCGCCGAGGGCGCCGTAGGTCAGAAACTCGAGGGACATCGGCTGTTCTCCTCGAACGAACCGGCGGTAATCCGCTAGTGATCACAGGCAATGATCGTAGGCTAGGCCGGCATGGTTAACAGATGGTTAACAGGCGAGCCGCAAGCCGCTGATTAGGCCGCCGCAGGGCCGTCATGACCCATCCGAATTCGCGCCCGTAAGGTAACCAAGCGCGTCGAAAGCTGGCACGGGATCAACAGCTTGCGGTATATTTATGGGATCGCGACTGAGGCGCGAAATCCATGGACGACGAACAGCTCGCTGACCTGCACAAATTCCTTGCCGATCACCATCGAAGGCTTGCCAGGGAAGCCGTGCTCGACGTCGTGCAGCACTATCACGCCGACCTCGCGCAGCGCCTGGCGGACGAGGCCGCGCTGATCTTCAGGCGAACGGCGATCGCACAGCGCCTTCGCGAAGGCGAGCAGCGCAAGAAGGACGAGCTGGAGTGATGAGGCGGCGGCCGTCCAGCTTCGTAGGGTGGGCAAAGGCGCACTTCGCGCCGTGCCCACCGGTTCTAGCGCGTCTATAAAACTGGTGGGCACGCTTCGCTTTGCCCACCCTACGAAGCTTTGCCCACCCTACGAAGCCAACCTTTTCCTGAACGGCAAAGCAAGGCTATCATCCACGCGAGGGGCGGATGATCCGAGGGAGGCCGTCATGAACCAGCCGCAGCCAGTCAAGGACGCCAGTTCGCTATACGAAGTCGAGCGTCGTGCCCAGCACGCCGCTCGCCCCGGCTTTCGCATTACGGAGTTGCAGCTCTCCGCAACCCAGAAAGTCCCGTGGCACACCCACACCCATGTGTCGGATACTTTTTACGTCCTCGAAGGCCAGATGCGGCTGTTCCTGCAGAACCCGAAAGAGGAAGTGAATTTGAAGCCCGGCGAAGTCTATGTCGTCAGGCCGACGCGGCCGCATCTGGTGACCAACGGCGGCGCGAAGTCTCTCACCTTCCTGGTTCTGCAAGGCGTGGGCGAATACGATTTTGTGCCGCTGTTGGGGACGAAGTAAGGGGCTTCGTAGGGTGGGTTAGCGCAGCGTAACCCACCGCCGCTTCAACCGCGCATCGACACCGCCGGTGGGTTACGGCTTCGCCTAACCCACCCTACCCACACGTCGAGATTTATCCGCGCGCCCTCGCCCCGCGATGCTATAGATGGCCGCGACAAAAACGAGCGCGGAGAGGATTTCAACCTCTCGCGCCAGACAGCGAAGGAACGGCCATGCGCAGGATAATCGCGGGCGCGATCGCGGCGGTTTGTCTCTCACCGGTCGCGCTGCGGGCCGAAGTCATCCGCTTCGATATCGTGGAACGCGCGCCGGCCTTCGCCGGCCGCAGCTTTGGCGACGTCGGCCCCTATGAGCGGATCACTGCGCGCGCCACCATCGCCCTCACCCCGTCTGATGATCGCAACGCCATCATCACCGATCTCGGGCAGGCGCCGCGCAATCCGGACGGCAAGGTGGAAGCGACCGCCGACGTCGTGATCCTGCGGCCCGCCGATCCCGCCCGCGGCAACGGCACGCTGCTGCTGGACGTGCCCAATCGCGGCCGCAAGCTCGCGCCGCAACTGTTCGACGATTCATCGCAGCCCGGCGCGAACAACGCGCAAGGCGCCGACGACGCCGGCATCGGCTTCCTGCACCGCCAAGGTTACACGATGGTGTGGGTCGGCTGGCAGGGCGATATCCCCTCCAGGCCGGGGCAGATGGCGCTGACGGCGCCGGTGCTCAAGGGCGTGACCGGGCCGGCGCGCGAGGAATTCGTCTTCGACACCACGACAAGTCCCGCGCGGGCGACCTTGACCTGGCCCGCGGCCGATCCCGCCAATCTCACCGTCACCGTCCGCGCCGCCTGGGCCGATGCGCGCCAGACGCCATCAGGCCTCTCGGCCCGCCTCGTCGATCCCGCAACCGTCGAGATCACGCGGCCCGAGGGTTTCGATGCCGGCGCGCTCTACGAGATCACCTACGCGGCGCGCGATCCGGCGCTGCTCGGCATGGGCTTTGCCGCGGTGCGCGACGTCGCGAGCTTCCTTCGCCGGGATATGACACCGACCAACCCGCTGCTCAATGGCCTGCATCCGTCCGTCAGCCGCGCGATCGGCTTCGGCGTTTCGCAATCCGGCCGCTTCCTGCGCGACTTCCTCCATCTCGGTTTCAACGAGGATCTGCAGGGCCGCGTCGTGTTCGACGGCCTGATGCCGCATGTCGCCGGCACAAGGCGGATGGCGACCAATGTTCGCTTCGGGCAGCCCGGCCGCAACCCGCGCCATCCGCAGGATCCTGCCTGGCAGGCCGACCTTTTCCCCTTCACTTACGCGACGCTGAACGATCCGATCTCCGGCAAGACCGACGGCCTGCTGCGCCGCTGCACGCTGTCCACGACCTGCCCCAGGGTGATGCAGACCGACAGCGAGCATGAATGGTGGGCCTCCCGCGCCTCGCTGCTGATGACCGATCTCGCGGGCAACCACCTCGATTTGCCGGACAATGTCCGCGCCTACATGATCGCGGGCACGCCGCATTTCGCCGATCCCACCGACGTGATGCACAAGGGCGTAGCGGCGTTGTCGCTGCCGCAGAATCCGATGCATGCCGGCGCGCCGATGCGCGCGCTGCTGACCGATCTCAATGCCTGGGTCAGCGATGGCGTGCCACCGCCCTCGAGCCGCGTGCCGATGCGCGCCCATGGCACGCTGGTCGCAGCCGAAGGCGCGGTGCGCATCGATATCCCCGGCCTGCCCTTCAAGGCCGTCCATACGTCGGCCGCCTTCTCCGACCAGAGCGTGCTGCCGCCCAAGGAGATCGGCCGCTATCCGGTGTTCGTGCCGAAGGCGGACGATGACGGCATGGCAATCTCAGGCATCCGCCAGCTCGCACTCGCGGTGCCGCGCGCGACCTACACGGCATGGAATCCGCGTGCGCAAGGCTTTGGGCCGACCGCGCTCTATCCATTGCAGGGCGCCGTGGTGCCGTTCGCACCGACCGAAGCGGCACGAAAGGAAATCCACGACCCGCGGCTATCGATCGCGGAGCGTTACGCCGACAGCGACGCCTATGTCGCCGCGGTGCGTCGCGAGGCGGCCCGGCAAGTCGCCGAACGGCTGCTGTTGCCGGAGGATGCGGAGCGCGCGATCGAGGCTGCCAAGCAAGGCAAGCTCGCAAAACTCGGGCAGTGACCGTAGGATGGGTAGAGCGTCGCGAAACCCATCATCTTTCCGCATACGCGGTGGTAGCCCCGATGGGTTTCGCGGAGTTTATCATCGGGCCGGCCGAAGGCCGGACCCGTTGGCTCTACCCATCCTACGCCCGATCTCAACCGCAGGGCGCTTGCCCCGAGGTCGACCCGCCAGCGCCATCAGTCGGCCTCTAACCAGCCCAAATTGATTTTGAAGCTGCCAACGCCGGCCCGGACTTGCGGGATACGGCGGATTTTTTGTTCGATTGGCCTCGGGGGAAGCGGCAAATGAAGCAAACCGTCATGTGGCTGGCATTGGCGTTGTTGTTTGCGATCGGCGCGACCCTCTCGGTCATCGCCGACTCATTCGGGCCAGCGGCCACGGCCCCGACGGCCACGGCCGAGACGACGGCGCCAGCAACCTTCGTGGAGGCGCCACAACCCGTCGCAGTGGCGAGCGCGAAACCGGCGGCGCCGGAGGTTCCCGTCGTGATACTCGATGACGTACCACCGAAATCGGCCGTTAGCTCGGAAGCGCTGGCTCGCTGGTTCGTCGCACCCGGCGCACCGCCAGCGGCCGAGGCGCTGCTCACGCCCTTGCCTCTCGCTCCAGCAACGACAATTGCCGCTCGCCCCGGGCAAGACTCCAAAGCGGACATCAAGCCGCTCGAAGGCGACGCGCGGCCAGCCAGAAAGCCCAGAGACAGCAACGCGCAACTGCCCGGCAAACGGCGAACGGCCAACGCCAGGGCATGCGGATCGCAAAGCCGATTTTCGGATCTGTTGCGACGATTGAATCTCGCATCGCGCTGCCCGACCAGGCGCTCGGCCGCTTAAGGCCAACAGCATATCGCGGTATTCGTGGGTTACCCCAACGCTGACCCTCCTACGCCGTTGGCCAGTGCTGACGAAAAAACTTGTCACCCGTGTCGGAACGCGCGCCCCTCATCCGTCTATGCGTGAACAGACACGGAGACACCGCATGGCCGACCTCACGCTGACCACCTTCGACTGGATTCCCGAAATGCGCCGGGGCTTTGTGCGCGACCTGCGTGTGCGCTGGGCGCTGGAAGAGGCCGGCCTGCCCTATCGCGTCGCGAGCGTGCCGTTTGGCGACCGGAAGGCTGCGCATTTCGCGCACCAGCCTTTCGGCCAGGTGCCGTGGCTGACCGACGGCGACATCTCGATCTTCGAGAGCGGCGCGATCCTGCTTCATCTCGGCGGGTTGAGTACGGCGCTGATGCCTGCCGATCCGCGCGGCCGCAGCGAGACGATGGAGTGGGTGTTCGCCGCGCTCAATTCCGTCGAGATGGCAAGCCTGCCCTGGATCATTCTGAAGCTCACCGGCAACGCTGGCGATACGCCGACAGCAAAACCTCTCATTGACTTCCTCAAGCTCCGGCTCAACCGCATGGAGCCGGTGCTGGCAGGACGCGAATGGCTGGCGGGGCCGTTCTCCGTCGCCGACATCCTGATGTCGGATGTGCTGCGCCTTGTCGGTCGCCTGGACGGGCTAACGAACCATCCCGCCTGCCGCGACTACGTCGCGCGCGCCGCGTCCCGCCCATCATTCGTCAAGGCACATGCAGACCAGATGGCGCATTTCGCGGCGGCGGACTGCAAGGCGCGTTAGGCACCGCCGTAACCCGCCGCATTTAGCGTCACGAAAAGATGGCGGGTTACGCTTCGCTAACTCGCCCCATGCGCTTGGACGTACGGCAATGATTTGGCCATGCCGGCATCGACCAGTTGCAAATATACCCTCTGCAGAGTTGGCCCCATCAAGTCCCACGCCCACTGCGCGTTATGCAGGTGCAAGTGTTCGATAAACGACACTCCGATCGCATTTTTCATACGATCATTTCCATCCCTGTAGTACTTCGCGGCCAGCTTAAAACACAATGCGACATCCTTCGCATTCTCGAGCGTGATGGCGCGTTGCACGAAATCGGCCAGTACTCCCATCTCCAGATGCAACAACCCGTATTGTGAGTTAATTGCGTCTCGCAAATCGGGAAAGGTGCCCTTTAGCTCCTTTAAGAAAATGCTCCGGTGAAGGCTACCCATGGCCCGCATCCCCGAAAGTTCAGGCGTTTGGCGAGTTGCATACCTGCCCTACACCATTAACCTGCTCACAACGGCAGATTGTCGTGCTTCTTCGCTGGCATCTCGACTTTCTTGTCTTTCAGCATCGCCAGCGCGCGCGCGATCCGCCGGCGGGTCGAATGCGGCATGATGACGTCGTCGATGTAGCCGCGCTCCGCTGCAATGAACGGGGACAGGAAGCGGTCTTCGTATTCCTTGGTGCGCGCGGCGATTTTTTCGGCGTCGCCGATGTCGCTGCGGAAGATGATTTCGACCGCGCCCTTGGCGCCCATCACGGCGATCTGCGCGGTCGGCCAGGCGTAGTTCATGTCGGCGCCGATCTCCTTGGACGCCATGACGTCGAAGGCGCCGCCATAAGCTTTTCGGGTGATCACCGTAACCAGCGGCACCGTGCATTGCGAATAGGCGAACAGCAGTTTGGCGCCGTGCTTGATCAGGCCGCCATATTCCTGGGCGGTACCCGGCAGGAAGCCTGGCACGTCGACGAAGGTGACGATCGGGATGTTGAAGGCGTCGCAGAAGCGGACGAAGCGCGCGGCTTTCCGGGAGGCATCGGAGTCGAGCACGCCGGCCAGCACCATCGGCTGGTTGGCAACGAAGCCCACCGTGCGGCCGGCGATGCGGCCGAAGCCGGTGACGATGTTTTTCGCAAACGTTTCGGAGATTTCGAAGAAGTCGCCCTCGTCCACGACTTTCTGGATCAATTCCTTCATGTCATAGGGCTTGTTCGGATTGTCGGGGATCAGCGTATCGAGCGACATGTCGACGCGTTCGATGTCGTCAAAGCTCGGCCATTCCGGCACGCCGTCGGTGTTGTTGGACGGCAGGAAGTCGATCAGCCGGCGCATCTGCAGCAGCGTCTCGACATCGTTCTCGAACGCGCCGTCCGCAATCGAGGAGCGCGTGGCGTGCACCGAGGCGCCGCCGAGTTCTTCGGCGGTGACCACTTCGTTGGTGACGGTCTTCACCACGTCGGGGCCGGTGACGAACATGTAGGAGGTGTTCTTCACCATGAAGATGAAGTCGGTCATGGCCGGCGAATAGACGTCGCCGCCGGCGCAGGGGCCCATGATGACGGATATCTGCGGGATCACGCCCGAGGCAATGACGTTGCGGCGGAACACGTAGGAATAGCCCGCGAGCGCCGCCACGCCCTCCTGGATGCGCGCGCCGCCGGCGTCATAGAGGCCGATGATCGGCGCCCTCGCCTTCATCGCCATGTCCTGCAGCTTTGTGATCTTCAGCGCGTGGGTCTCGGACAGCGAGCCGCCGAACACGGTGAAATCCTTGGCGAACACAAACGTCTTGCGGCCGTTTACCGTGCCCCAGCCGGTGACGACGCCGTCGCCCGGCACCTTTGACTTCTCCATGCCGAATTCGGTCGAGCGGTGCTCGACGAACATGTCGAATTCCTCGAACGAGCCCCTGTCGAGCAGCAGTTCGATGCGCTCCCGCGCGGTCAATTTTCCGCGGGCGTGCTGCGCCTCGATGCGCTTTTCGCCGCCGCCGAGCTTGGCGCCGGCGCGCCGTTCTTCGAGGGTATCCAGGATGTCCTTCATGCTGCTTCCGCCCGCCTTTTGGGTAACGATTTGAGGGGGTTCTAACACGGCATTTTCCGATCCGGAAACACCCCTTCCGGCCTCTGGTACCGCCGCCTGGCGCCCCCTATATCCGCATCCTGACTATGGGGAATGGAATGACCGATACCGCAAGCGCCGACACGTCAGGCGCCGTTACCGGGGGCGTGCGCACGGTGCTCCGGCTCGAAGGATTAGCGCTCTTTATCGGTATGACGCTGCTATATTATATCTGGGACGGCGACTTGTGGATCTATGCCATCCTGTTCTTCATGCCCGATCTCAGCTTTGCGGCCTACCTGTCCGGACCGCGTTTCGGCGCCATGATCTACAACGCAGCCCACAGCTACCTGGCGCCGATGGCGATGATGACGACCGGCTTTGGCACCGCCTCGCCGCTCATTCTCTCGATCGCCATGATCTGGCTGGCCCATATCGGCTTCGACCGCGCACTCGGCTACGGCCTGAAATACGCCAGCGGTTTTGGGGTCACCCATCTGGGGCGGATCGGGAAGCTTCCGAATTGACAGCCGATTGACCTCTTGATGTAGTCCCATCCAAAGCTGCCACAGGACAGCAATAAAATTGGGGGGATCGATGTTGACAGATTGGCGCGTCGCGGCTGCGGCCGCGGTTTTCTGCACGGGACTATTGGTCACCTGCATCGAAACATCGGCGCAATCGATGCCGAAGGACGTCGCGACACGCACCGAAATCTACGCGATCCCGTCGCTGACGATTTCCGACCAGCAATTCCTCACCGGCGACGCCAATGGCAAGCAGGTCACGGTCGCCGGCGAATTCCGCATCGCGCAAGGCAACGGAAAACTTCCCGTCGTGGTGCTGATGCACGGGTCGAGCGGCGTCGGCGCCGGCATGGATCCGTGGGTGCGCCACTTCAATGCGATGGGAATTTCGACCTTCGTGATCGACGGCTTCAGCGGCCGCGGGCTGACGGCGGTCGGCCCCAACCAGGCCCTGCTCGGCCGGCTCAATTTCATCGTCGATATCTACCGCTCGCTGGAGATCCTCGCCAAGCATCCCCGCGTCGATCCTGACCGCATCGTGCTGATGGGATTTTCGCGCGGCGGACAGGCCGCGCTCTACGCCAGCCTCGCTCGCTTCCACAAGCTCTGGAACAAGTCCGGCGCGCAGTTCGCCGCCTACATTCCGTTCTATCCGGATTGCTCGACCAGCTATGCCACCGACACCGAGACTGTGGCGCGTCCGATCCGGATCTACCACGGCACGCCCGACGATTATAACCCGGTCGCAAGCTGCAAGGCCTATCTCGCCCGCCTGCAGGAGGCCAAGCGCGATGTGGTGCTGACGGAATATCCGGATTCCGAACATGGCTTCGATGCCGGCCTGCTCGGCGTCAGCACGGTCGCCGTATCGACCAATGCCCAGTCGGCGCGGAACTGCCGCCTCAAAGAAGGCGAAGCCGGCGTTCTGATGAATGACGATACCAAAGAGCCCTTCAGCTACAAGGACGCCTGCATCGCGCTCAACCCGCATGTCGGCGGCAATCCGGCCACCGCGCAGGAAGCTCGCAAAGCCGTGAGCGACTTCCTGCAGGCGTTGCTCGGATTGTGATAGCCACACAGGGTGAACCCTGCAACCGGTGAGCCCATTTGCAGTTTGGGGCTGATTGCCCAAACCAAATGGAGGCATCAGAGATGTCTGGATCCAATCTTACGCGAGCGGCATTGCTGTTCGCATCGCTGTCGCTGGCCGGTAGTGCGGCGCTGGCCGCGCCTGCCTCGCCCTTTGCCGCTATGGCGGGTACATGGTCGGGTGGCGGCGTCGTGAACACCTCGGACGGACAACAGGAGCGGTTGCGTTGCCGCGCATCGTATGACGTCGACGGAGCCGGCGACCAGCTCCGTCTCAACCTGACATGCGCGAGCGACAGTTTCAGACTCGAGCTCGCAAGCGACGTCGAATACCGCGGCGGCGCGATCAGGGGTTCATGGACGGAAGCAAGCCATAACGCGTCAGGAACACTTTCCGGACGTGCGGCCGGCGATCACGTCGAGGCTGCCGCACGAGGCGATGCCTTCTCGGCCAACCTTTCGTTGACGACGCATCGCGGGCACCAAACGGTATCCATCGAGCCCCAGGGGACCAGCATCAGGTCCGTCTCGCTCGCGCTGAACCGGCGCTAGCGATATCGGCGAGACGGCGCTGCGCCGCAAATTCGGCACAGCGGCGATCCGCGCCTTGCGTCCAGGTGCGGTCAGCCCGTCAATAGGCCACGATGTCGGCGAGGCACTGCTGCACCACCGTCATGCGGGCGGCGATGTGGGTTTGCTCCTTGCAGTCCATGTTCATGGCGAACACGGTGGTGGAAGACCCCTTCTCCACCCAGCCGACCATCCAGCCCAATGACGGCTTGCCCTGCTCGGCGCCGAGCAACCCGCTCTTGGCGCGGATGGTGGCGTCGCCGACCTTGGTCACCGGCAGGATGTCGCGCGTCAATTCCTGGCTGCGCTTGGACACCGGCAGCACGCCACGGCGCAGCCGGTCGACGAAATCGATCTGCTGGACGGGATCGATGCGCAAATTGCCGGTCAGCCAGAACTGATCGATGCCGCCGCCGATGTCGCGGTTGCCATAGTCGAACAGGTCGACATATTTCTGCATGCGCTCGGCCCCGATGCGGCGCGCGATCTCCTGATAGACCGGCACGGCGGACACCGCGATCGCCGAGCGCAGCGTGTGATCCTTGTTCCAGGCCTCGATGCTGCGCGTCACGCCGTCCCACTTGAAGACGTCCTTGTCGGGGTCCTCGACCACGGCGGTTTCCAGCGCGATGACCGAATTTGGAATCTTGAAGGTCGAGGCCGGCAGCTTGCCCTCGCCCGAGCGCACCTTGTCGCTGGCGACGATCAGGTAGTCGTCCACCTTGTAGGCGACGAAGGTGCCCGTCGTGCCAAGATCGAAAAACCGCTTGGAGAGATCGTCGCGAAACTCGCTGCGCTGGTAGGAGACGTTGGCGAAACTGCGGTTGGGAAGAATGCTCGCGGCGGTGAGAAGACCGAGCGCATGGCGGCGATTGATCACGACGAGACCTCAAACAACGGTGCTGACGCCATCGTGGTAAAACATTGACAACCAAAACGCCAGAACGCACGCTTGGATCATAACCAAGCGCACACTTCACTCTTTGATTGTGCTAGATGGACGCGCACTTGAGCAGGCGATGCGCTTGATAATTGTACCCATGATCTTCTGTCTGGCCGTCAGTTCAGCGGCCGCCGCGCCGTTCGTAACGCCCGGCGTCACCCCGCCCGACTACATCGTCACGATGGAACTAACATTCTCTGGTCGCAAGGGAAGCAGCACCAGGGTCGTGACCCGTCACGGCGAATGGACCCGCAGCGACAGCACGTCGGCCACCCCGCCCGAGACCGCCTATTATCGGCACGGCAGCAATGCCTACGTTATTGACAACGGATGGATCAGCCACTTTCGGCGCAATATCAAACTCGAGTACGACCACCAAGCCCGCAACACCGGTGAGAGGCGGACCCATCTCGGTGAAAGCTGCACGGTGTGGGAAACGGCGCGGAGCAAAGCCGATAGCCCCGCCCGCCATAGCTTCACCAGCCTTAGCTGCTTCACCGATGACGGCATCGAGTTGTGGCACCGGAGTTTCGGCGCCCAAGGCATCAGCTGGTCGGCCGAGGCGATCCGGATCGAGCGTCGGCCAGTTGCAGCCGAGAAGGCCCGGCTGCCGCCAGCGCTGCTGGCGCTGGACTGGTGGGACCGCAATGTCGCCGCGAGCGCGATGGCGCCGGACCACGAGACAGTCATGGAGCTTTCGGACAGCAGGGAGCGTCCGGACGGATCGAAGCTGGATTCGCGTACCGTTCGCACGACGCGCCGGGCTGGCCCGTGGCTATTCAAGGAAGTGATCGCAGGCGCCCAGCGGAAGATCGAGATTTCCCATGATTCAATCCGGATGCGCCTGACGTACGAGAACGGCGGGTCCGGCGTGCAAGAGGAGCTCACGATCGCGAGACCCGATCCTGAACCCACGAAACCGGAGTCCGCATCACTCGAAGACCTTCGAGCCTATTGGCCAGGACCGTTACGATACCGTCCTTGGCGAACGCTGCCGCTGGTTCGACATGACTCCCGGAATGCAGGACGCCGGCACGAATGCATGTTTCACAGATGACGGCATCATGCTTAAGGAAGAACATTACTCAAGGAACTCCCTGCGCGCGTCGTGGACCGCAACGCGCCTTGTCCGGCGCCCGGTCGCGATCGACGAAGTCAAGCCACCGGCCGAACTGCTGCAGCCGCGCACATGGGACCTCGACTGACGCGGTTTCGCGCGAAGCTAACGGATCCGGCCCGACAGCCGCAGCACGAAGACCAGCACTTCGGCGACCGCCTTGTAGAGATCCGGCGGAATTTCGTCGCCGATTTCGACATGGGACAAGGCGCCGGCCAGCACCTCGTTCTCCTCGATCGGGATGTCATGTTCCCGGGCGAGTTCGACGATCCTGGCGCCGATGACGCCCTTGCCCTTGGCGACGACGCGCGGCGCGCCGGTCTTGTCATAATGCAGCGCGACCGCAAGCTTGCTCTTGGTGTCGATGCTCATAGCGCGCGGTCCAGAAAATGGCCGGCACGGGCGGCGGGTGCGGCCTGCGGCGGCGCCCCGTCGCGGATCACGATGTCGCCGGGCTGAAGCTCGGCCCGGCTGAGCGCCTGGCTCAGGTCGGAGGCGCTGGCGCGCAGTTGTTCCGCCGTGGCAAACCGTTCCGCCCAGATCCGCACCGAAGTCTTGTCGCCTTGAAGCGAGACCAGCGCATGAACCGGACCGGCCGGCTCGACGTCGAGCGAAAACCGCGCCCGCCATATCCGCTTGACCGCCTCGACGCTCTCGCTGCCGCCATCGCGGGAAATCTCGAACTGCGCCATTGCCGTGCCCTGCGGCGTCGCGAACGGAATCTCGAAATTCCAGCGCGGCACGTTCATGTCGGCTTTCGGCGCTGAATTGTCGATACGATCCGGCAGGGAGGCCACCTGCAGCAGGGTCTGCCGCGCGATGGCGGCATCGGTGTCGTCGAGCAGGTGATGCGCGGTGGTCTCGAGCGGCCCATCCGGCGCAATCGTCGGCGAGGCAATCGGCTGGGCGGCGGGAAGCGCGCCGCGGACCGGCGGCGGCGGGGTGTTGGTGTGAAAGGCTGCGTCCGCGCCGCGAGCGTCTTTCGATGCGGCGGCGACGCGCACGGGGGTGCCGAGCTCCTGCAGCGCTTCCTGCAGCAGGTTCAAGGTCGCTCCGGCCGAAGGTCCGGTGTCGAGCGCGGCCGCCAGCGGACTGCGCGCGGCCTGGCCGGCCAGCGCGAGGTTTTCCGCGACTACCAACCGTGCCTGCGGCAGCAGGATTTCCTGGACATCGAGATTGGGCGACAGAGACGCTGCCAGGCTCGCGGCGCTGGCCTGTGGCGCGGCAGCTTGCGGTGCGCCTGCCGGCGCGGCCGGAGTTGCCACCGTCGAGTTGCCGAGCGCCGACTGCAGCGTCTGGCGCAGCACGATCAGCGCGGCCTTGAGATCGGGGACGCCGCTCGCCGGGACCGAGCCCGCCGCCAGCGACGCCTCGAGGAAGATTCCGGATTTCTGGAACGCGGTCTTGATGTCGGCGCCGTCGAGGTTCTGATCGAGGCTGGTCTGCTGCGCCAGCACCTGCGCAATCGCCGCCTGCAGTTTCGTCGGCAGGTTGCTGGCGGAAACCGCCGCGCCGAGATTGGCAAACAGCGGCGCCAGGCTGTCCTGTTCGGTGACCGCAGCCTGCGCGGCTGTGGAGACGGCCGCGCGCTCCAGCAGCGTCAGCACGCTCTTCGGCGAAACGATGGCCGGCCGATTGATCGCCGCATCGGCCAACGCGTCGGGTGACAGCGTCACGGCATCGGCCGATGCCCCACCGGCATCGCCGCCCTGCCCGACCATGGCGAGGCGGATGCCGTCCTTGGTCTGCATGACCGCAAGCTGAAGGTTCTGGCCCTGCTGCAACGGAATTTCGGTGGCCACGTCGATCGAGAGGCTGGCAATCGCGATCCGCACCAGATCGGCGGACAGCACTTTCAGGACCTGGGCGCTGACCACGCTCCCCGGCTGCAGCACGAGTTCGGGCGCCACGCCGCCAGCTTCTTGGGCGGCTTGTACCGGGAGAACGGGATTGATCGATATCGCCATGTCTGAGGTCTCGGCCAGGCCAGAGGCTAACCCGGCCACGTAAACCTCTCGTTAACCCGCAGGCTCGCTCAGGCCTTCAGGGCGTCCAGAATGCTGACCGCAGCCCGGAAATCGACCAGCCGGGCGGCGCGGCTGGCCGCGACCTCCTCGTCGACGCCCCATTTTTCGGCGTTCCAGTCCTCATCGACATGGGCGGCGGTCCAGACCTGATCGGGATCGCGGACGCCGTGCAGCAGCGCCAGCGCCAGCAATGCGGAGCCCGTGAGCGTCGTCACCACATGCAGGGCGGCTACCGACCAGGGATCGGCCGGAAACACACCACGGGCGGCGCTGACCGCCTGCGCCGGCTGGACGACATGCACGATCCCCTCGGACAGGATGAAATGGGCGCCGAGTTCGTTCGCAGCCCAGGACAACACGGGATCCCAATGCGCGGCTTCGCGCGCGACCAGCGCCTCGGGATGGCCGGCGCGATAGAACAGCAGATCCGAGCCGAGGTATTTTGCGATGTCGTCGGCCACGGCATCCACGCGGTCGTTGACCTCGGCGACGCTGTTGGCAAAGCGAGTCAGCGGCATGGTCAGGGGATCGATGGTCTCACCTTGCGCATTCCACTCGGTGGCGATCGCCTCCGCGATCCCACGCGTCGGCGCTACGACATGGCGGCCGGAAGGCGTGCGTATCTGCTTGCCGTCGAGCGTGACGGCAAACCCGCCATCGGCTGGCGCAATGCCGGCCTCCTTGTAGAAGCGCTTGCGCTGGGGCGTGCGCGTGGCGCGTCGCACCGCCTCCTCCGGATCGAGCGGCGAATGTCCGGCGACTTCATCGAATAGTTCACGCATGCGGTAGCCAGTGGTGGGTGATAATCGAGGCCCGACAATACGATATAGCGGGATGCAAATAAAGCCGATGAGGAGGTTCCGGCGAGACGTGCAAGTAGCAAGTAGGATGGGTAGAGCGAAGCGAAACCCATCGCGGTCGCAAAAGCAATGATGGGTTTCGCTGCGCTCTACCCATCCTACGGAACTCAGGGCTTTTGATAGATCACCTTCCCCGCACGAATGGTGTAGGCCACCCTGGCGAGGTTCTTGACGTCGGCCGTGGGATCGCCGTCGAGCACCACGACGTCGGCGTCAAACCCCTTCTCGACCCGGCCCTTCTTCGCAGCCTTGAAGTACTGCGCGGGATTGGTCGTCAGCGAGGCCAGGATCTGGCGTTCCGACAGCGCGCGATGCATCAGCTCATATTCGAGGGTCGTGTCGTAGATCTTGATGAAACCAACGTCGGTTCCGAACAGCACGACGCCACCGTTCTCCGAGAATTGCCTGAGCTGATCGGCGGTTGCCGTAACGATGCGGGCCGTTACGGCGGGGTCGAGTACGACCGTCGTGAAAAGCGACAGTGTCGGTGTCAATGCAATGCCCTGCAATTTGAACCGCGCGAGTTGCTCTGGCGTGTAGCCACCGCGTTGACTGGGAACGGTGTGCGCCATCACATCGACGCCGGCGCCAATCACAGTTTCGACGCCGGCCGTATTTTGCGGATGGGCAAACACCGGTTTGCCTTGGGCATGGGCGACATCTACCGCAGCCTTAGCGACGGTGGGGTCCATGTTCACGACCGGCTTGTCGCCCATGAACGCACCGGTAAACAGCTTGATGCCGTTATGGCCCATTCCGAGGAAATTGCGCGCCATTGTTGCCGCTTCATTCGGGGTCGCCACTTCGGGAACCTCTATCTCGGCCGGCACATAAATGGGATGGCCGCCCTTGGGATACATATTGCCGGCAAGCAGAATGTTGGGGCCTGCGACATTGCCGGCATTGATGCGCGCGCGCAGCGGCAGTGAAGCTCGGGGGTCGGAGCCGAGATCCCACACCGTGGTGAAGCCCCATTTGGTCAGCATGTCCCGCATCGGCGCTTCAAGCGCCGCAGCGGGCGCGCTGGCTGCGTTTTTCCATACCTCTTGCGTGAAGTGGACGTGGCTGTTCCAGAAGCCCGCAACGACGGTCTTACCGCTGCAATCAATGACCCGCGCGTCAGAGGGAATTTGTACCTCGCTGCGGCTGCCGATCGCGGTGATGACGCCATCGGATGTAATCACGACTGCGTCGGCAAGTGGCGCTGCCTCGGGCGACGCGTAGACGTTGCCCCCGACGAGCGCGAGGGTCTGCGCATCGGCCGGCGCTGTTGCACCGGCGGCCCCGAGCAAAACGAAAAAGCAAAACGCGAGGCGAACCAGATTTCCGTTCATGCGCGGCATCCCTGAAGTTACCGGCGGCCGGCTGTTAGAGACCGCCTGGACCGCGCAATATCAAATCAGCGTGTTTGCCGTTTGACAGTTGTTGCGCCCACCTCACTCCTCCGGCGCGTTCTCGATCGGATCGAACCGGTCGTGCTCAAGCCCGAGCAGGTTCCAGGATTGCAGCATGTGCGGCGGCAGCGGCGCGCTGGCATCGATGACGCCGCCGCGCGGATGCGGGATCACGATCCGCCGCGCCAAAAGATGCAGGCGGTTCTGCAGGCCGCCCGGCAGCTGCCAGTTCTCCTTGTTGAAATATTTGGGATCGCCGACGATGGCGTGATCGATATGGGCCATATGGGCGCGCAATTGATGGGTGCGTCCCGTGACCGGTTTCAGCGATACCCAGGCGAGTTTTTGGGCGGAGGTCTCGACCACCGCATAATAAGTCACCGCGTGGCTCGCCCCCTCATCGCCGTGTTTTGCCACCCGCATGATGCTGTCGTCCTCGCTCTCCTCCTTGGCGAGGTAGGTCGAGATGCGGCCCTGCTTCGGCTTCGGCACGCCCGCCACCAGCGCCCAGTAGATCTTGCGCGCCGAACGATGGCGGAACGAGCCGGTCAGGGCGGTGGCGGCAAAGCGGGTTTTTGCGATCAAGAGACAGCCCGAGGTTTCCCGGTCCAGCCGATGCACCAGCCGCGGCTTCTGCCCCTTGGCGTCGCGCATCACTTCCAGCATGTCGTCGACATTTCGCGTGATGCCGGAGCCGCCCTGCACGGCGAGGCCGGCGGGCTTGTTCAGCACCATGACATCGGCGTCCTCAAAGAGGATCATGTCCTTGAGGGCCTGCAGCGTCTTGGTCGCGGCTTCCGAGAGCTGACCCCCGCCCTTCGGCGTGTCGAGCTTCAGCGGCGGAATGCGGACACTCTGGCCTTCTTCCAGCCGGTCCTTGCTGTCGGCGCGCTTGCCGTTGACGCGCAGCTCGCCTTTGCGAACGATGCGCTGGATATGGGAGAACGACAGGCCGGGGAAGCGCGCCTCGAGGAAACGGTCGACGCGCATGTTGTTCTCGTCTGATGTGACGACGACGGTCTGAACCTTGGTCGGCAGCGGCGGCGGCTCGGGCGCGACCTTCTCCGGCTCGGGAACGAAAGGCTTTGCCGCACGGGACGCAGCAGCCGGAAACCGCGCCGGTGGCTTGCCGCCCGGACGATACGATTGCGGCCGTTCGGCCGGCGAGCCCCGATAAGGGCGCGCCCCCTTCGGGCGATCGCCCGCCGGGCGGAGAGGTCTCTTGACGCGGCGGCTCATGCCGATTTTCCAAGTTTTCGAGATATCTGACGGGTGGCACGACGCGGCAATACCGCAATTTTCGCACCGACCTGGCTTTCGGCGAGACGCAGTTCGTAGGTCTGCTGCAGGTTCATCCAGAATTGCGGGCTGGTGCCAAACCAGTGCCCAAGACGCAACGCCGTATCGGCCGTGATGCCGCGCTGGCCGTGGATGATCCCTGTGATGCGGTTCACCGGCACGTCAATCTGACGCGAAAGCTCGGCAGCACTCAAGCCAAGCTCGCGCAACTCTTCGGCAAGATGTTCGCCGGGATGGACTGGTGTACGAGGCACGATGGTCTTCCCTCAATGATAGTCGACGATCTCTACCTCGACAGGCCCAGGCATCCCGTCGGGCCATGCGAAGCAGATACGCCATCGATCGTTTATCCGAATTGAAAACTGTCCAGCACGATCGCCCTTGAGCGCTTCCAGGCGATTGCCCGGCAATCCTGCCAAGTCTGCGAGGCTCGCTGCGGCATCCCAGCGGCTAGCAGCATTTACGACTTACGTAAACAGTAAATCCCTTGCCACAGGCGCGTCGCACGGCAGAAACGCGCTTTCCAGCGTCGGGGCGCAGCAAACAGATGCAGCGGATCGTCACGGTGAAAAGGCTACAAATCGGCTGCACAATCGGCCATGCTGGCCCCAGACAGAAGAAACGAAGGGGTATCGGGGATGGCATTTTCGAGATCGGCGCTGCTGGCCACGATGGCCGTCCTCGTCGCCAGCGCGGCCTCTGCGCAGCAAGCCCCGATGCCGGAAGATCTCGTCTGGAAGCTGCTGGAAATCGGCCGTGTCGTCGATCCGCCCAAAACCGCGGCGCTGTTCGCACCGATGCAGGAGCAGGAACCGTATCAGGGGGTAAAGACCGAGCGCGAGGTAAAATACGGGCCGGCCGATCGCCATCTGCTCGACGTCTTCACGCCGGAGACGGCGGCATCAGCCCGACCGGTGCTGATCTTCATCCACGGCGGCGCCTTCGTCGGCGGCAACAAGCGGACAACTCCGACCAGCCCGTTCTACGACAATGTGATGCTGTGGGCCGTCCATAACGGTTTTGTCGGCGTTAACGCCACCTATCGGCTCGCGCCGCAATCGCCCTACCCGGCGGGCGCCGAGGACCTTGCCGCCGTCGTGGCCTGGGTCGCCAGCAAGATCGGCGAGCGTGGCGGCGACCCCGCGCGCATCTACCTGATCGGTCATTCGGCCGGCGCAGTTCATGTCGCCAACTACGTGTCGCATCCGGAATTTTACAAGGTAAGGGATGGCGGCCTCGCCGGCGCGGTGATGGTATCCGGCATCTACGACCTGAACGCGTCGCCGCTCGGCGATCCCGAGATCGCCTATTTCGGCTCCGACCCGTCACGCTATACCGAGCGCTCCTCGCTGCAGGGTTTGCTCGCGGCGAAGATCCCGCTGATGATCGCCGCCGCCGAACTCGATCCGCCGCGCTTCGTCGAACAGTTCAATCTGCTGAAGCAGGCGACCTGCAAGAGACCGAACGGCTGCGCACGGGCGGCGATGGTGCCGCAGCAAAGTCATATGTCGGAAGTGTATGCGATCAACGCTGCGAGTTCGCCCCTAACCGATGGGATTCTCGATTTCCTGAAGACGGATAAATAGTGAGCACTATTTGCACTGCGCTACGCTTCTCACCGCGGTCAGGTCGCTGATGGAATTGTTCGACGGCCGCCTTTTGGCGGCCTCCTCCGCTGCGGTGCAGGCCGCCGCAGCGTCTCCGTTCTGGAATCTCGCCCAGGCGAGATTGGTCCAGGCATCGCTGAAGTCCGGGGATTCCTTCACCGCCTGGTCCAGCACCTCCTGCGCATCGCGCGGCCGCTTGGCGATCAGGAGCATGCGGCCATAGTCGGCCTTGAGCGCCTTCACCGGGTTAGGCTGCTTGAGCGCAATCTTGAACAGTTCATCGGCGGCGTCGAAATCATTGAAGCGAGCTTGAGCAATCACCGCGAAGCCGTGATAAACGGTGCTCTGGTCTGGTGAAATGAGAAAGGCCTGATTAAACCGAACCGCGGCCTCTCGTACCTTTCCGGCCTGTAACGCTATCCAGGCGCGCTTCGTTGTTTCCTCGAAGGCCTTTTCGCGCGAACCGGTGGCGCCGATGATGGCGTCTACAAATTTTTCATCGCCGGCCTTCTCCTCCGCGCTCTTGGCCGAAAATCCAAAAAACGGCTGCTCGTTGATCGGCGAGGAATACGCCCGCTTCGTCACTTGCACGCCCGGCACCACCTCGACGGTCTCGGCGGCAGCCGCAAGCGTCGACACCAGCGTGGCCGCAAAGCCTGTGGCGCGAATGGTCTGCCTGAGATAATTCACGATACTACTCATTCGCGTTCCCGTTCCCTACGCAACTTCGCCCAGTAATCCAGCCGCTTGCGGATTTCGCGCTCAAAGCCGCGATCCGGTGGATCGTAGAAGGTTTGCCGTCCCAATGCGTCCGGAAAGTAATCCTGTCCGGAGAAGGCGTCCGGCGCGTCGTGGTCGTATTCGTAGCCCGAACCATAACCTTCCGACTTCATCAGCTTGGTCGGCGAACTCAAAATATGTTTTGGCGGCAGCAGCGAGCCGCCCTCCTTCGCCGTGCGCATCGCAGCGCCGAACGCCTTGTAGGCGGCGTTCGATTTCGGCGCGGTGGCGAGATAGATCACGGCCTGCGCGATCGCGAGCTCGCCCTCAGGAGACCCGAGAAAATCGAAGGCATCCTTGGCGGCGTTGCAGACCGCCAGCGCCTGCGGATCGGCGAGCCCGATGTCCTCGACCGCCATGCGCACGACGCGCCGCGCCAGGAACAGCGGGTCCTCGCCGGCATCCAGCATGCGCGCGAGATAATACAGCGCCGCATCGGGATCGGAGCCGCGCACCGATTTATGCAGCGCCGAGATCAAATTGTAATGGCCGTCGGCGGACTTGTCGTAGATCGGCGCGCGGCGCTGCAGGATTTCCTGCAATTGCGCGGCATTGAAGATTTCGTCCTTGCGCGCGGCACGCCAGACCTCTTCGGCGAGCGTCAGCGAGGCGCGGCCGTCGCCATCGGCCATCCGCACCAGTACCGCGCGCGCCTCCGCATCGAGCGGCAGTTTTCGGCCCTCGACCTTCTCGGCATGCGCAAACAGTTTTTCGATCGCGGCGGCATCGAGCGAGTGAAACACCAGCACCCGCGCCCGTGACAACAACGCGGCGTTGAGCTCGAACGACGGGTTTTCCGTGGTGGCGCCGACCAGCACCACGGTGCCGTCTTCCATCACAGGCAGAAACGAGTCCTGCTGCGCGCGGTTGAAACGATGTACCTCGTCGACGAACAGCAGCGTGCCCTTGCCCATCTCGCGGCGGGCGCGTGCGGCGTCAAACACCTTCTTGAGGTCGGCAACGCCGGAAAACACCGCGGAAATCTGCTCGAAATGCAGCTCGGTGGCGTCAGCCAAAAGCCGCGCCACGGTGGTCTTGCCGGTGCCGGGCGGTCCCCAGAACACCAGCGAGCCCAGCGTGCGTGTCTCCAGCATCCGCGTCAGTGCACCATCGGGACCCAGGATGTGATCCTGGCCGACGACGTCGGACAGCGACTGCGGGCGCAACCGGTCGGGCAGTGGACGCGGCGCGTCCTGCTCCATCCCCGCCGCGGCGAAGAGATTGGTCGCCTCGCGAGGTTGCTTCGGGCTCATCCGCCCAGCGTCACGTTGATCTGCTGACCGCCGCGCACCACGACGATGCGCCAGAGCCTGGACCCCGCTTTCGAGGCCTTGTCGAGGTCGCTGGTCTTGGCGATCTTCTGGTTGTTGACCGCAAGGATGATATCGCCCTTCTGGAATCCGACGCTGGCCGCGGTGCCGCCGTCGACGAGATCGATCACCACCACGCCCTCGGTCTGGGAATCCAGATGCAGTTCGTCGGCAACCGCCGGCGAGATGTTGGCGACCTTGGCGCCCTGGAACGGCGAGCGCGCGGTGAGTTCGATTTCATCGCGGTTGGTGTCGGGCGCGGTCTCCAGCGGTACCGTCAGCTTGACGGTCTTGCCGGCGCGCTGCACGTCGATCTGCGCGGAGCCACCGAGCTGGCGAGTGGCGAAGCGGTAGTCGAACGCGTTGGGGTCGTCGATGGTCTGGCCTTCGACCGCGATAATCAGGTCGGAGGGTTTCACCCCGGCGCGCGCCGCCGGACTGTTGGGCGCGACGTTGGCGACCAGTGCGCCGTTCGGCAGTTTCAGTCCCATCGTCTCCGCGATCTCGGGTGTCACCGCCTGAAGCTTGGCGCCCAGCCACGGCCGCTTGACGGCCTTGCCGCCGCTCTTGGCCGACGCCACCACCACGCGCACCATGTTGGAAGGAATCGCAAAGCCGATGCCCTGCGAGCCGCCGGAGCGCGAGAAGATCGCGGTGTTGATGCCGGCGAGCTTGCCGGTCATGTCGACCAGCGCGCCGCCGGAATTGCCGGGATTGATCGCGGCATCGGTCTGGATGAAGAACTGGTAGTCGGTGATGCCGACTTGCGTGCGCGCCAGCGCCGATACGATGCCGTGGGTCACGGTCTGGCCGACCCCAAAGGGGTTGCCGATCGCGAGCACGACGTCGCCGACCAGCAATTCATCGGAATTGGCGAAGTCGAGGGTCGTGAACTTCTCCTTGCCATCCTTGATCTTCAGCACGGCCAGGTCGGTGCGGCTGTCCTTGAGCACGATCTCGGCTTCGAATTCGCGCTTGTCGGCGAGCGAAATCTTGACCTGATCGGCACCCTCAATGACGTGGTTGTTGGTGACGACGAGCCCCGTGGAATCGACCATCACGCCCGATCCCAGCGAGCGCTGCATCTGTTCGGGCTGCTGGCCGGGCACGCCGAAGAAGCGGCGGAAGATCGGGTCATCCAGGAGCGGGTTGCGGTTCTGCACGGTCTTGGCGGCATAGACGTTCACCACCGCCGGCTGCACGCGCTGCACGATGGGCGCGTAGGACAGCCGCAGTTCGGCGCCTGAGGACGGCACACGGCGGTCCTGGGCCGCCGCGTGATCGACGGCGCCCGCCAGATATCCGACACAGAGCAGAATGGTCGCAAAAGACTTGAGCATCTAGCCTAACCTCTCGGGAAAACCACGGGAATATAGCGCTTCGGTGCGCCTTTAGAAGAGCGGTTTCGTGGTTCTCCCGGTGCAGAATCGCCCGAATCGGCGCGGCTTCGCGGCGGTTGAAATCGGGCGATTCCGGAAGACTGCAAACCCGCAACAGGCGTGATGTCGAATCCTGTGGCGCGATAGCGACAGGAATGGATTTTCGCACCCGGGGAGTGCATCAGGAAGCGAACACAGCTTGTCAGGCAGCTGGCATCAGCTCAAGAAAGTGTTCGCAGCGGTTCAAGTCGCTGGGGTTACCCATGACAAAACGGCGTATTTCTGCAGGGATCGTGCTCGCAGTTGCCGGTGTCCTGTGCGTAGGGAATGGATGGGCCGCCGACGCGGAGCCGGTGAAGGCCCCGGCGGCCGTGGTAGGTTCGACGCCCAAGCCTTGCACCGACGGTTGGAGCTTTATTGCCACGGATTGCCAGCTGACCTGGCGGGGCATCACGGTCTATGGCGCGATTGACGCCGGGTTCGGCTGGCAGAGCCACGGCGCTCCGTGGGACCCGCGATCCGCTGTCGGCGCCTCCTATTTAATCCAGAAACAGAACAACTCGGCAGTTTGGGGCCCCGCACCCAACGCGTTGACCAATTCATTCATTGGAATCAAGGGAACTGAGCCGATCGGCGGGAACGTCTCCGTTGTCTTTGCGCTGGACGCCGGCTTCGACCCGTATTCCCTGCGATTCTCCAATGGACCGGGATCGGTTGCTGCGAACGCCGGCATCCCGCAAAACTTCGCAACCGCCTTCTCCGATTCAAGCCGGGCGGGCCAGTGGTTCAACGGCCAAGGTTATGTCGGCCTCAGTTCTCCGACCTATGGCACCCTGACCGTTCTCCGGCAGAACTCGCTGACCCTGGACGCCGTCTTCGACTACGATCCGTTCGGCGCCTCTTACGGCTTCTCACCCATCGGTTTTCAGGGAATAACCTGCGGCGGCGGCAATACCGAAAACTGTAGAAACTCCACTTCACTGAAATATCGGGTCAATGTCGGCCACTTCCGGGCGGCGGCGCTGTGGCAATTCGGCGGCTACGCCCAGAACAATGCCTCAAACGGCGCATACCAGTTCCAGGCCGGCGGCGATATCCCGATGTGGGGCAACGGCGTGCTCTCGCTGGACGCGATTTACAGCCATGTCCGAGACTCCGTGTCGCTCTCACTTGCGCCGGGAAGCAACAACGCCAATGGGGTGCCGATACCGCCGTTCTTGCCACAGACGCTCACAGCGACGATTTCCGACAATGAAGCCGTGATGCTGGTGGCCAAGTATACCAACGGACCGTTGAAGCTATACGCCGGTTACGAACACATTCGATATATGGCGCCCAGCCATCCGCAGACCGCCTTCACCAGTATCGCGGGAAACTTTCTCTGCCTGGGCTGCGATGCGCTCAACAACACCAATATCAATAATGCGGCCTTTGGCGTGAACGGTCTTGGCAACAAGACTTTCCAGGTCATGTGGGGCGGGGCCAAGTACGCCATCACCGAAAATCTGGATGTGATCGGCGCGTACTACCATTATATCCAGAACTCCTTCTTCGGTACCCCCGCCGGGGGGCCTGCGCCCTGCTCCAGCACCGCGCACTCGCAATGCGCCGGGACATTCGACGCGATCTCTGCTGCTCTCGATTGGCGGTTTGCCCCGAAGTGGGATCTCTATTCCGGGATCATGTTCACGCAAGTGAATGGCGGATTGGCCTTCGGCTTCCTCCAGCGCAACAACATCGCTCCCACGGTCGGATTGCGATTCCGTTTTTAGATCCACCGAATTTTTCCATACCGCACGATTCATTCGATGCCGTTCCGGCCAGCCGTATTGAGATTTGTCACTTAAAACTATTTTTAATGGCCTTGTTCCGGAGGGCTTCCCAACTTGGGTCGTGGCGCGGATATCGGTTGCAAACCCCGCCCCTAATGGCCTCGGGATGCATTCCGGCGGCCGCGGGAGACCACCTGATGTCATTCGTCGCCTTTATGCTGAAGCGGCCATATACGGTTATTTCAGGCTTGATCCTGATCGCGCTGCTCGGCATCGGGGCCGCAGCGCGTATGCCGATCGACATCTTTCCTGAAATCGACGTTCCGGTCGTCGCCGTTGTCTGGACCTATAACGGCATGTCGGCGCAGGATGTCCAGAACCGGATCCTGACGCTTCACGAACGTCAGCTTGCGTCGGTTGTCGATGACATCGAACGGATCGAGGCAACCAGCTATTACGGTGTCGGCGTCGAAAAAGTATTCCTGCACCAAGGCGCCGATGTCACGAGGGCTATCGCCCAACTCTCGAGCAGCGCGCTGCTGGTTCTCAAATACATGCCGCCCAACATCACGCCGCCGCTCGTGCTGCGCTACGGGGCGACGGATGTGCCGATCATCCAGCTCAGTCTTTCGAGCCCGTCGCTGCCCGATTCCACGCTCAACGACCTCGGGCAAAACATCATCCGCCCCGATCTCGCAGTCGTACACGGGGCCGAGGTGCCCTATCCGTATGGCGGCAAGCCCCGCGTCATCATGGCCGACCTCGACCAGGATGCCTTGAACGCGCGCGGCCTGACACCGAGCGACGTCGCCAAGGCGCTGCAACGACAGAACATCATTCTCCCTTCCGGCGACGTAAAAATCGGCAGCAAGGACTATTCGCTGTCGATGAACAACAGCCCCGACGTCATCTCCACGATCAATCGCTTTCCAATCAAGCAGGTCGACGGCCGCACGATCTTCGTTCAGGACGTCGCTCATGTTCACGATGGTTATCAGGTGCAGACCAATTCCGTCGCGGTCGACGGAACTCCCGGCGCACTGATGTCCGTTCGCAAGACGGGCGGCGTCTCGACCCTGACCGTCATCAACGGTATCCGGGACAACCTTTCGAACATCAGGCGGCTGCTCCCCGAAGGCGTATCGATCAAGCCGATCTTCGACCAGTCCGTCTTCGTCAAGGCGGCGCTGAACAGCGTGGTGATGGGAGGCCTGATGGCGGCCGGACTTACCGCGCTGATGATCCTGCTGTTCCTCGGCAACTGGCGGCTGACGCTGATCATCCTGGCGACGATACCCATGGCGATCATCACGGCGATTCTGGCCATGTATGCGGGTGGCGAGACGCTCAACACGATGACGCTCGGCGGTTTCGCGCTGGCCGTCGGCATCCTGGTCGACAACGGCACCGTGGTAATCGAGAACATCGAACGGCATGTCGGCCTGAAGGAGCCGCTGGTGCCCGCGATCATCAATGGCGCCGGTGAGGTCGGCATCCCGACGGTGCTGTCGACGATGTGCATTTGCATCGTCTTTGTCCCGATCTTCCTGCTTCAGGGAGTGGCGAAGTATCTGTTCTCGCCGCTGTCGCTTTCGGTATGCCTTTCCCTGATTGCCAGCCTGCTGCTGTCGTTCACGCTCGTCCCGCTGCTTTTCCGTGTCCTGATGCAGTCGACGGTCGAGCAACACGGCAGCCATGAGGACGGACCTCGGGCTTCGCTCGCGAGCCATGCTCTCAGACCCTTCAGAGCGATTCACAGCGGCTTCGAAGCAGGCTTTTCCCGATTCCGGGAAGCTTACCGGAATGGGCTCGCGTTCAGCGTCGCGCACTCGCCGCTCACCGTCCCGTTTTTCGGCGTCCTGATGGTTTGCTCGCTGGCGCTCTTTCCCCTGCTCGGACGGGACTTTTTTCCGCAAGTCGACGCCGGTCAGATGCGGTTGCATGTGCGTGCCCCGCCGGCAACCCGGATCGAGGAAACCCAACGTCAGTTCGCTAAGGTCGAACGTGCGATCCGCAAGATCGTCGGCAACGATCAGATCGATACGATGCTCGACAATATCGGACTGCCCTATAGCGGCATCAATATCGCGCTGAGCGATTCGGCGACCGTCGGACCGATGGACGGAGAAATTCTCGTCTCCTTGAAAAAGAACCACACGCCGACCGCAGCCCATGTCGCCGATCTGCGGCGCGAATTGCCGAGGCAATTTCCCGAGATGCAGTTCTTCTTCCAGGCGGCTGATATCGTCGACCAGGTCCTGAACTTCGGCCAGCCCGCGCCGATCGATGTCAAGATATCCGGGCCCGACAGCGACTTCAGCTTTGCGCTGGCGTCAAAGATCGCCGCGGATCTGAAGAAAGTGCCGGGAATCGTCGACTCGCACGTATTCCAGGTTCCCGACGCGCCCGCGCTCACAGTGTCGGTCGACCGCGGAATTGCGCAACAATTCGGGTTGGACCAGGGCGATATTGCCAGCAACGTGCTGGTAACGACCAACTCCAGTGCGCAGACATCTCCGAATTTCTGGGTCAGCCCCAAGAACTCCGTCAGCTATCCGCTGGTCATTCAAGCACCGACCTACCGCCTGAATTCAACCGGCGCCATTGACACCTTGCCGGTGTTGGCAAGCAGCACCGGCAAGCAGGGCCAGATACTGATGAACGTTGCGAAGCTTGGGCGCGAGAAAATTCCGCTGGCGGTGTCTCAGCTCAATATCCGCCCGGTATTCGACGTCAATGCCGACGTTCAGGGGACCGACCTCGCAACGGCCGCGAGCGCCATCGACAAGGTGTTGGCGGCGGACGCGCCACCGGCTGCAAAGGCCACTTCGGTGACGCTTGCCGGCCAGGTGCAGACCATGCGCGACAGCTTCAACGGCTTGTTTTCCGGCATGGCGGTCGCAGTCGTGCTGGTCTACCTGATCCTCGTCATCAACTTCCAGAGCTGGATCGATCCCTTGATCGTGCTGTCCGCCGTCCCCTTTGCCATCGGCGGGGTGGTGTGGATGCTGTTCCTGTCGGGCACTCACATCAGTGTCCCTGCCCTCATGGGCACCCTGATGTGCATCGGCCTCACGACGGCCAACAGCATTCTTGTCGTCACTTTCGCCAATCAGCGGATGATGGCCGGAGATACCCCATTCGCCGCCGCGATCGCGGCGGGTTACACGCGATTGCGGCCGGTCCTGATGACGGCCGGCGCCATGATCCTGGGCATGATCCCGATGGCGCTCGGCATCGGTGAAGGCGGCGAACAGAACGCGCCACTCGGAAGAGCCGTCATAGGCGGATTGCTGTTTGCAACTTTTGCAACGTTGATCCTGGTGCCGACCGTCTATCGGCTGTTGCGACGCCCGTTGCAGGCGGAAGCACCGACGGCTCGGTTCGTCGAGCACGGTCCAGCCATTCCATAGGGAATTTTCCAGCCGAGGTATGCCATGCTGACCAGCCCGCCCCCGCCGAACGATGAAGAGCCGCCGGAAGCGTTCGCGTATAGTCGAGGCACAGGAAGACGAATGAGCGTCCTCGCTCTGGCGCTTGCCGGCGCGCTGGCCGTCGGGTTCTTCTTCATCAACGCTCAGCGGCGATACGAGATCAACCAATTGGCCGCCGCGACGGGGGCGGAGACGTCGAAGCCGCCATCGGTTGACGTGGTCTCTGCGAAGTCGTCTCCCCTCACCCAGCACCTCGTCCTGCCGGGCGAGACGGCTGCCTGGTATGACAGCAAGATCTACGCCCGGGTGAACGGCTACGTTGAAAAGTGGCTTGTCGACATCGGCGACCATGTCAGCAACGGACAGGTTCTGGCGTTGATAGAAACACCCGAGCTGGACGCCCAGCTCCAGGCCGCCCGCGCCAAACTAAGTGCCGCGCAAGCCGAGGTGAACGTCAAGCAGGCCCATGCCGACTTCGCCAAAAGCACATACGAGCGCTGGCGCAGCTCGCCGCAAGGCGTCGTATCAGAACAGGAACGCGAATCGAAAAAGGCGGTTTCTCTGGAGGCAGAATCCGACCTGATCGCAGCCAAGGCTCAGGTCAATCTTGATGAGGCGGACGTCGACCGGCTGACCTCATTGACCGAGTTCAAAAAGGTGAAGGCGCCGTTCGAGGGCACGATCGTCGAGCGCGATATCGATATCGGAGATCTCGTGACTGCCGGCAGCGGATCTGGAACGTCAGCCCTGTTTCGGGTCGCCCGAAACCAACCGATGCGGGTGTTCGTCAACGTGCCGCAAAGCGCCGCCGATGATCTTCTGACGAATGATGCGAAAGCCAGTATTACAATCGGAGGCGATGCGAAGCGGCACTACGAAGGCAAAGTGTCACGCACCTCACGCGCCATCAATCCCCAGTCGAGGACACTGCGAACGGAAATCGATATCCCGAATGCAGACGGCCGCCTGGTGCCGGGAATGTACGTCGAAGTCAGTTTTACCCTCAAGCGCCCCATTGGGGTCCAGGTTCCGGCAGCGGCGTTGTCGTTCCGGCCAAAACCACAGGTTGCGATCGTCGATGAAAACAATGTATTGCAGTTTCGGGACGTCAAGATCGGCGTGGACGACGGCGACGTCGTGCAGATCCAGTCCGGACTCGAGGAAGGAGACAAGGTAGCGCTCAACCTTTCCAGCCAGATCGCGTCCGGAATGAAGGTCGATGCGCATGATCTCGATCCCAGTCCGCGGCAGGACAAGGGATCATGACTCATCCTCACAGACCGCGAAACCTCGTGAAAGCATGGCAGGTGCATATGAGTTCGCTCCCTCCCAAACAGATGCTTCGAAATTGGATTCTATGTTGCGGAGCCGCGGGCCTGTCGGCTTGCTCCGTCGGCCCTGATTTCAAGCCTCCCGAAACGGAGCTTCCGGGAAGCTACGTCGCCAACCTCGACCCCCGGGCGACGGCTTCCGGCCGGGCTACGAACGTCGATCTCACGCAATGGTGGCGTTCGTTTCGTGATCCGCAACTGGTTTCACTTGTCGAGCGGGCGATCACGGCCAATCCCGATATCGCAATCGCGCTTAGCCACCTGCAACAGGCACGCGCCCGGCAACTCGTCGCGGCCGGCGCGGCTCTTCCGAAGGGCGAATTGTCGGCGGGTGCCGGGGTTGGCACCGGTAGCGACAATACCCGCGGACGCGTCTCGGAGGCGCTGCATAGCGCCGGCAACACGACCGGCTTCGATCACGTGAACGAAGCGGGAGGCTTCGATTCGGCGTGGGAGCTCGACGTGTTCGGCAAGCTGCGCCGCGAGATCGAGGCCTCGCAGCTGGACGCGCTGGCCGCGGCGAAGGCTCGTGACGCGGTTCTCGTTTCGGTCATCGCCAATGTCGCCCGCGCGTATGTCGAGCTGCGGGGGTATCAGGCCCAGCTTGCCGTCATCCGCAGGAACATGGAAACCGCCCGTCGGAGTCTTCTGGTCGCGCAGACCCGCTACAGCCAGGGATTGACCAATGAACTGGACGTGACGCTAGCGCAACGTCAACTCGCGACATTCGAGGCGAACCTGGGACCGCTCACGGGCCAGATCCAATCCAGCCAGTATGTCATCGCCGGCTTGCTCGGCCAATATCCGGAGACGTTGACGAAAGAACTCCGGGCGGAAGGCATTGTACCGAGATATCCAGCCAGGATTCCGATCGGTCTGCCGGTCAGTCTGTTGCAGCGACGCGCGGACATCCAGCGCGCCGAACTCGAAATAGGGGCGGCAACGGCGCGCGTCGGCTCCGCGGTCGCCGATCTTTTTCCACGCGTGGCGGTGACGAGTGCCGTGGGCGGTCAGGGCGGCGCGCGCGCGGCCAGCGGAACGCCGATCACCTTCATTGGCGGAATTGGCCCGGCGCTCTACTGGCCGGTTTTGGACTTCGGGACCCTCGATGCGCGCATCGAGGTGGCCGACCATCGGGCACGTGAAGCACTGCTGCGGTACAAGGCAAATGTGCTGGAGGCGGTGCTGGAGGTCGACCAGGCGATTTCGGGTTACAATGCCGAACAGAGTCGTTTGGCCAGCCTTTCCCGCGCCCGCAGCGCCTCCCTTGAAGCAGTCAGGCTGGCGTCAGAGCGCTATGAGCGGGGGTTGACGGATTTCCTCAACGTGCTCGATGCCGAACGACAACAGTTTGAACTCGAGGCCCAATATGTCATCTCCCGGCGAAGGGCGGGTGTTCAGCTCGTGGCCCTCTACAAGGCCCTTGGTGGCGGATGGGAGCATTACCAGGCCGTTCCACCGATCCGAACGCCTGAGCCCGCGATCGCCGCCGCCGCGCGGGAATCCAGCAGACTGCGTCCGGTCTCGATGGATTCCGGTTTGTCGCAGGTCCAACCCTGACGCGCTGATCGCCGACTTTTTAACTCCCCGTCACCGGCAGCGGCTTGTAATTGCGTTGCGGGTGGGACAAGTACCTGACGGGCTGCTGATCCCATGGAGTACAGGCATGAAGGCCGTCGGATACCGAAAATCGCTCCCCATCGAGGACGCGAATGCCCTGATCGATTTCGAAACCGCCAAGCCGGAACCGAAGGGCCGCGACATCAGGGTTGCCGTCAAGGCGATCTCGGCCAACCCGGTCGACTACAAGGTCCGCAAGCGCGCTGCCCCGCCCGAGGGCGAGACCAAAATCCTGGGCTATGACGCCGCCGGTATCGTCGATGCGGTCGGCCCCGACGTGACCCTGTTCAAGGCCGGCGACGAAGTGTTCTACGCCGGCTCGATCCTGCGCCAGGGCACCAACGCGGAATTTCATCTGGTCGACGAGCGGATCGTCGGCAAGAAGCCAAAATCGCTATCGTTTGCGCAGGCCGCGGCGCTGCCGCTGACCTCGATCACCGCATGGGAATTGCTGTTCGACCGGCTCGGCGCCGTGCCGGGCAAGAGCGTCGATCCGCGCACGCTTTTGATCACGGGCGGCGCCGGTGGCGTCGGCTCGATCCTGATCCAGCTCGCGCGCCGCCTCACCGGACTGACGGTCGTCGCCACCGCCACGCGGCCGGAGTCGCAAAAATGGTGCCTCGACCTCGGCGCGCATGCCGTGATCGATCACTCAAAACCGATGAAGGAGCAGATCGAGAAGCTGAAACTGCCGCCGGTCGCGCTCGTCGCGAGCCTCACCTTCACCGACCAGCACTACAAGGCGATCGCGGACCTCATCGCGCCGCAGGGCAAGTTCGGCCTGATCGACGATCCGCCGGAATTCACCGTCTCTGCCTTCAAGGGCAAGGCGGTGTCTATCCACTGGGAATCGATGTTCACGCGCTCGTCGTTCCAGACGGCTGACATGATCGCCCAGCATCATCTGCTCAACGACGTGGCAGACCTGATCGACAAGGGCGTGCTGCGCACCACCCTCGACCAGACGTTTGGGACCATCAACGCAGCAAATCTGAAGCGGGCGCACGCGCTTTTGGAAAGCGGCAAGTCGCGCGGTAAAATCGTGCTGGAGGGCTGGTAGAGCCCAACAACCCTGCTGTTGGGCTGCACCTCAACAACAGGGTTGATCGGGAGGCCTATTCAAGGGACCCTGTTCCATCGATCCGGGATGGCTGTCACCGAAAACCCCGGCGCGAATTGCCGGGGAACACGGAAGGCAGGAGACCTGTTTCGACATGATAAGAATGATTCTGGCGGCCGCGATGATGTCGGCCTGTGTGGTGGGCTGTGCTTCGATCGCAACGGCGCAAGGTAATTACCCCGAAAAGCCGCTGCAATTGATCGTGCCCTTTCCGGCGGGCGGCGCCTCCGACGTCGTCGGGCGCATCCTTGCCGGCGAGCTCGAGACCCGCTTGGGCAAGCCCGTCATCGTGATCAATCGCCCCGGCGGCGGCACCACGATCGCCGCCAAGGAGGTCGCCATCGCAGCTCCCGATGGCTACACCCTGTTCTCCAGTTCGAATTCGACCTTCACCTTGCAGAATGCAGTGAAGGACAACGTGCCGTATGACAGCGCGAAGGATTTCGAGCCGATCGCCCAGACCGGCACCATCACGATGGTGCTGGTCACCCATCGCGACAATCCGATCAAGGACGTTGCTGCGCTGGTCGCGGCGGCCAAGGCTGATCCAGACAAACTGTCGTTGGCTTCCTTTGGTGTGGCGACCATTTCGCATTTTGCTGGTGAGCTGTTCAAATCAAGCGCCGGCATCAAGATGGTGCACCTGCCCTACCGGGGCAGCGCGCCGGCGATGAACGACCTGATGGGCAAGCACATCGAGTACCACGTCGACACCGTGATCGCGATCAGGCCGCAGATAGAAGCCGGCACGGTTCGCCCGCTGGCGGTGTTCTCCGCCAAGCGCTCGCAGTTCCTTCCCGACGTTCCGACGCTCGCCGAACTCGGTTATCCCAATATCGACCTTGTTTCATGGGGTACCGTGGTCGTGCCCAAGGGAGTCCCGCCGGCCATTCGCGACCGGCTGGCCTCGGTGCTGGAAGAGGCGATCGCCAGCCCTTCGGTGATCGAGCGTTTCCAGAAGGTCGGGTACGAAGCCGCCTTCAAGCGCTATTCGGACTGGCCGGGATTCATCGCCAAGGAAACCGCCGAGATGAAGGACCTGGCCCGCCAGGGCGGGATCAAGGAAGAGTAATCCTGACATGACCGAGCCTTGCGACCTGCCCGCGGTAACGGCGCGGGCGCTGATCGGCGAGCGCAAGCTTTCGCCGGTCGAACTGATGGACAGCTGCATCCGGCGGATCGAGGCGATCGATCCGGCCGTCAATGCGGTGATTGCGCGCTCGTTCGAAACGGCGCGCGCAACGGCGCGGGCGAGCGAGGCTGCCGTGATGCGCGGCGATGACCTCGGCCCGTTGCACGGGCTTCCGCTCGGGGTAAAGGACCTGATCGACGCCAAGGGGCTGCCGACGAGTTTCGGCAGCGTACTGTTCAAGGACAATATCGCGGCTGAGGATGAGGCCATCGTCGCGATGCTCAAGCGTGCGGGCGCCATTGTTATCGGCAAGACCAACGTCCCCGAATGGGGCGCGGGCGGCAACACCCGCAACGCGCTTCATGGCGCTACCGGCAATCCCTTCGACCCCGAGCGTTCGGCCGCCGGCTCATCCGGCGGATCGGCGGTGGCGCTTGCCGCCGGCATGGTGCCGCTGGCAACCGGTTCGGACACCGGCGGCTCGGTCAGAAATCCCGCCGCGTTTTGCGGTGTGGTCGGTTTCCGCCCCTCGCCCGGGCTGATCGCCAGCAACAGCCGCAACATGGCTTGGCTGCAAATCTCGCAGCTTGGACCGATGGCGAGAAACGTACCGGACGTGTGCCTGATGCTTTCCTGCATGCTCGACCGCGACGCGCGCGACCCGCTGTCGGCGATCCTGCACGCCGGCGGAACGCCCGTGCGCGAGACCTATCGCAATCCGCCAGCGACCGATCTCGCCAGCTTGCGGATCGCGGCAACACCCGATTTCGGATTTGCGCCGACCGAGCGCGCCATCGCCGAAACGTTTAAGAAGAAGCTCGCAACGTTCGGATCGGCCTTCCGCAGCCTCGCATGGACTCATCCGGACTGCAGCCATGCCGACGAGGTGTTTCGCGTATTGCGCGCCGTCGCATTTCTGGGGCGTCACCGTGAGCTTGCGGAAAAGTATCCGGACAAGGTGGGGCCCAATATCCGCGACAACGTCGCCGAGGGACTCGGCTATTCCGCGCTCGACGTGGCGCGTGCGCTCTCGCTGCAGACTGCGCTCTACCGGAGCTGGCAACAATTCTTCGGCGAGCATGATTTTGTCATCGCGCCGGCGGTCACGATCAGCCCGCGGCCGTGGTCAGAACTCTACCCGGCCATGATCGACGGCACGCCGACCCAGAGTTATTTCCACTGGCTGGCGATGGCCTATGCCGTGACCAATGCCGGGCATCCGGCGGTGGCGATACCGGCCGGCCGGGACGGCGCCGGATTGCCGTTCGGCATCCAGATCATCGGTCCGCGCGGCGGCGATGTCCCAACGCTTTCGGTCGCCCGCGAGATCGAGGCGTTGCTTGCCGCCTATCCGGAGACGGCCCGTCCCGTCCCCGATCTCGCCTGGCTGCGCCGTCAGCCGCCGATGGCCTCCCGGCCCGGTTTTCTGGATTTCGACTGATCCCCGGCATTGAACGGTAATCGGTCAGACCAGCGAAATGATGCCCGCGTTCGACAACGCCCTGCTCGGCGCACCTCGCGGGCTCGCGGCGCGCGCCGAATGCTACCGGACCTGAGGCAGATGCTCGTGGCGATCTCCGTGAGCAGCGCGAGACATCATTAACGCGCCGAAAGGAGTTCCACATCCTGGAAAAATGGTGCTTCGCAACGAAGGCTCGACTCGCCGTTGCCTGGAACCCCCGTTCATGAAAGTTAAATTTGCCGCCAAAGCCGTTTGCAAGCTGGCACATGGGCAACGAATTTCACTCAAAAGTGTTTATCGAGTCTCTGTTTTACGAAAGGAGCGAACTCCGCTCGAATGTAAAATGTTTGGCGTCTGTCTTACGGAAAGGAGTGGTCCATGAGGAAAGCACCTTTGGTATTGGCCGCCGCGGCAACGCTTGGCCTCGCCACCATCGCAGCACCGGCGCCCGCGCAGGCCTGGCGTGGCGGATTCTTCCCGGGGGTGGCTGGCGGCCTTATCGCGGGGGCGGTGATCGGAGGAATCGCCTCCAGCGCCTACGCCTACGGTCCCGGCTACGGATACTATGACGGCTATGCGCCGGGATATGGTTATGGCGGTGGATACGCCCCGGCCTACTATGGCGGCTATTACGGCGATGGTTACGCGCCAGCTTACTATGGCGGCGGGTACGGCTCCTACTATGGCGGACCCTATGTTCGCCGCGTGTATCGTTCGTACGCCTATTATCCGCGGCGGCATTACGGCGGCTACTATCGGCGCTGGTGATCGCGCATATGAGAGGGCCGCCGAATGTGGCGGCCCTCCTTTTCTTGAACTGAACAACAAGAGCCGTCAGTCGATTTCGTGCACAACGGTCCGCGTAGCGGGATCAATCAGCATGACCATGTACTAGGAACACCATCTTGAATGGTGGGCACGTTTCGCCTTGCTCTACTTGGAATTCGGCAAGTCCCGTGCTGAGAGGGTAGTAGAATCCGTGGGCAAAGGCGCACTTGCGCCGTGCCCACTATCTTTCCGTTATCCCTCGAAAAAGGATGCGCCATACTTCTCGACGAGGTGTTCGCGTGGCGGTTGGCCAATATTGGCCACATGTTCAGGTCTAAAGGAAACCAGGTCGCCTTCGCGCAGTCGCAGGTTCTCAGCAATGCCGGGGTTGTTGTCGAGAACCCCGATATAGCCTCCTTCCGTCCTGGCTTTGACGATAACCCACATTCGATCAACGCCACGATCGATAACGTGGTCGCCCTTCCTCGTTTCGATGTCAAACAGCAACTTCGCTGCGTCCCCTGGTGACAAAGACTCGCGCGTGACCCGAGGTGGGATTTGAAATGTGTCGGGAGCAGCCGCAGCTCGCTCTTCGGCTGAAACCAACGCCCAGCCGTTTTCGTCGATTGTCGAATAGCTAGGCGTTTCGTTCATCTACCCTTGCCCGGTCGATCAACCAGCAACGAAATATGCGCATCAAATCTACCGATAAGGAGCCCACGTTCAAGCGTTGAATGAGGAAGACCAGCTTAGGCCGTGCTCTCTGAAGACGCTTGGTAGGCACGCTGCGCTTTGCCGACCCCACTAATTCAAACTGCCTGTACGCCCTCGACAAAAATCAGTCGGCGGTCGAGTGCGGTACGCCGGTGCTTCAGCGCCTCGGCGTATTCCGGCGAGGCGTACCATTCGCGCAAACGTTCCATGGTCGGAAATTCGACGACGATGATCGTCTTCGGCGGCGGGCCGCCTTCGGCTACGTTGGCGGCGCCGCCGCGCACCAGATAGCGGCCACCATACTGCGCGATCGCTTTCGCGGCGATGGTGCGATAGGCTTCGAAGCCTGCCGCGTCACGCACATCGACTTCGGAAATGACGTAGGCTGACATCTCTCGCCTCACGCGATGGTCTGGATCAGTCCGCCTTCTGCACGTAACGCGGCGCCGTTGGTCGCGGAAGCCTCTTTCGAACTGACGTAGATCACCATATTGGCGATCTCCTCGACGTTGGCGAAGCGCTGGATCAGCGATCCCGGGCGATGCTGCTTGATGAACTGCGCGGCCGCATCCTGCTCGGACTGGCCGTTCTGCTTCGCGAGATCGGCGACGAAAGTCTCGACGCCTTCGGACATGGTCGGTCCCGGCAGCACGGAATTGACGGTAACAGCGGTGCCGCGGGTCAATTCGGCAAGGCCGCGCGAAACGGCGAGTTGCGCCGTCTTGGTCATGCCGTAATGGATCATCTCCTTGGGAATCATCAGCGCCGACTCCGAGGCGATGAAAACGATACGGCCCCAATTGCGCTTCAGCATGCCCTGCATGTAGGCGCGAGACAAACGGATGCCGGACATCACGTTGACATCGAAAAAACGGCTCCAGTCCTCATCCGGAATATCGAAGAACGGCTTCGGTTCGAAGATGCCGGTGTTGTTGACGAGAATGTCGACATCAGGCAGCGCCGCAACCAGGGCCTTGCATCCCGCCGCCGTCGAGACGTCAGCGGCAACACCCCGCACCTTGCCGGCGGCCTTGCCAGCAGTCTTGCCGAGCGCAGCGGCCACGGCATCGACCTTGGCTTGCGTCCGGCCATTGATTACTACATCCGCGCCCGCAGCAAAGAGGCCCTTGGCAATGGCGTGGCCGATACCGGAGGTGGAGCCCGTTACCAGCGCGGTCTTGCCCGAAAGATCGATTTTCATCCGTCATCTCCATTGTTGATGACAGCGATATCGGGAGCGGCGGGTACAACCACAATTGCAGCCCGCGCGCGGCAGATGCGCAAATAAAAAGCGGCGCACGTGGCGCCGGCTGTCGAACCGCTCGCGATAGGGATAAGGGCAGGTCCTTAGCTCTTGATCCCATTCAAGACTGCGGCATCCCGCTTGCCGTCTAACTCCTCGAACTCCTGGGCGAACTTATCGACAGCGACATACTCGGTCGTGAAACGAATAGTAGCCAAATTCTGGAGGTCAGCATCAGGCGTGCTCCAGACCTCCGAGGAAAGGTCGACGTGCACAAGAAGCGTTCCACGGCTGTTGTACGGTTTAACAGCGATCCTGAGGTGGCACTGCTCTAGACTTCCTGGCTTCTCCTTGCTCCAGAATCCGCCCTCGATGAGCGCTGGAGTGGTCGCTGTCAGTGGAAAAGATCTGAGCGCAGCCAGGAAGGTTTGCTTCACGTTGATTCGATCAAACCACGCCGCTCCCCGCGCGGAGAATTCACCTGATTTCACTGTCGCAATGATCTGACCAGTCCAATCCTCGTCGGTCCGATAGCTGACCTGCAATTCCGATGCACTCATTCGGCAAACTCCAATGATGCCCGCGCGATTGTTTCACCGCATTGAAACAGTTTGGAAGAGCCTGCGCGTTTGAAACGGCCAATAAAAAAGCGGCGCTGGAGGCGCCGCTTTTGAAAACCTGATCCGGAAAGCTTACGCCGCTTCGGCGGACTTTTCCTGCACCGGGCCGGAATCCAGGCCCTTGGCATCGACGTCGCGGTCGACGAACTCGATCACGGCCATCGGTGCGTTGTCGCCGTAGCGAAAGCCGGCCTTGATGATGCGGGTGTAGCCACCCTGGCGGTCCTTGTAGCGGGGCGCCAGCACGTCGAACAGTTTGCGGACCTGATCCTTGTCGCGCATTTCCGAGATCGCCTGGCGGCGCAGGGCCAGCCCGCCCTTCTTGCCGAGGGTGACCAGCTTCTCGACGATCGGGCGCAATTCCTTCGCCTTCGGCAGCGTGGTGACGATCTGCTCGTGCTTGATCAGCGCCGCGCACATGTTGGCGAACATCGCTTTGCGATGCTCGGCGGTGCGGTTGAGCTTACGATGAACCTTGCCGTGACGCATTGATCTATTCCTTGATTTGTCTTCGTCGCGACGGTTCGTCGGACATGTTGCTCAGGTGGGCTTCCTGCGTTCGCCCGGTAACCTGATGGCCGGGAGTCCCCGGCCATCATGATAATGTCAGATCAGTAGTGATCCTCGAAGCGCTTGGCGAGCTCGTCGATGTTCTCCGGCGGCCAGCCTGGCACTTCCATGCCGAGATGCAGACCCATCTGGGCCAGCACTTCCTTGATCTCGTTCAGCGACTTGCGGCCGAAGTTCGGGGTGCGGAGCATTTCCGCTTCCGACTTCTGCACGAGGTCGCCGATGTAGACGATGTTGTCGTTCTTCAGGCAGTTTGCCGAACGCACCGACAGTTCGAGCTCGTCGACCTTCTTGAGGAAGGCCGGGTTGAACGCGAGATCGGGGATGATCTCCTGCGTCACTTCCTTGCGCGGCTCTTCGAAGTTCACGAACACGTTGAGCTGATCCTGCAGGATGCGGGCGGCATAGGCCACCGCGTCTTCCGGCGAGATCGCGCCGTTGGTCTCGATCGTCATGGTCAGCTTGTCGTAGTCGAGGATCTGGCCCTCGCGGGTGTTCTCGACCTTGTAGGAGACCTTGCGCACGGGCGAGAACAGGCTGTCGACCGGAATCAGGCCGATCGGCGCATCCTCGGGCCGGTTACGCTCGGCGGCGACGTACCCCTTGCCGGAAGCGACGGTGAACTCCATGCGGATTTCCGCGCCCTCGTCCAGCGTGCAGATCTGCAGGTCGGGATTGAGCACGACGACATCGCCGACGGTCTGGATGTCGCCGGCGGTGACGGCGCCGGGGCCCGACTTCTTCACGACCATGCGCTTGGGGCCTTCGCCCTGCATCTTGATCGCGATGTCCTTGATGTTGAGCACGATGTCGGTGACGTCCTCGCGAACGCCCGCGATCGAGGAGAACTCGTGCAGCACGCCGTCGATGTGCACCGACTGCACGGCGGCGCCTTGCAGCGACGACAGCAGGATGCGGCGCAGCGCGTTACCGAGCGTCTGGCCGAAGCCGCGCTCGAGCGGCTCGGCCACGACGGTGGCAAACCGGGTCGCATCGGTGCCCGGCGTTACCTGCAGCTTGTTCGGTCGAATAAGTTCTTGCCAATTTTTCTGGATCGTCACTTTGTCACCCCTTCGGGTCAATAGACCGGCCAGTCGATTTGCCTTCAAATCACCGGCGTTGGAGACCGCGGATCAGCCCGCGGCCGTCAAAATTCCAAAAGCAATCGCAAGGCGGCGCTTGCCGCCCGCGACCCGATATCAGACACGCCGGCGCTTGCGCGGACGGCAGCCATTGTGCGGGATCGTCGTCACGTCGCGGATCGACGTCACGGTGAAGCCCGCCGCCTGCAGCGCACGAAGCGCCGATTCACGGCCCGAACCGGGGCCGGCAACTTCCACTTCCAGCGTGCGCATGCCGTGTTCCTGCGCCTTCTTGGAAACGTCTTCGGCCGCGACCTGCGCGGCGTACGGGGTCGACTTGCGCGAACCCTTGAAGCCCATCGTGCCGGCCGACGACCAGGCAATGGTATTGCCCTGTGCGTCGGTGATGGTGATGGTTGTATTGTTGAACGACGAATTCACGTGCGCGATGCCGGATGCGATGTTCTTGCGTTCGCGGCGGCGTACGCGGGTGGCTTCCTTGCCCATTACCTAAAACCTTCCTGTGATCTCAAACGCCGCCGTACTGCCAGCGGCTACACCTAAGAAGCGAATGAGGAGCGGCGAATGATTCCATTCGCCACTCTCTGTGCGCTATTCGAAAAATTACTTCTTCTTGCCGGCGATCGACTTGGCCGGACCCTTGCGCGTGCGCGCGTTGGTGTGGGTGCGCTGGCCACGCACCGGCAGGCCGCGGCGATGACGCAGGCCGCGATAGCAGCCGAGGTCCATCAGACGCTTGATGTTGATACCGGTCTCACGGCGAAGGTCGCCTTCGACGAGATAGTCGCGGTCGATCACTTCGCGGATCTGCAGGACTTCCTGGTCGCTCAGCTGGCTGACGCGACGATCCTCGGGGATCTTGACCTTCTCGATGATCTCGGCCGCGTTCTTCTGGCCGATGCCATGGATGTACTGGAGCGCGATCAGAACGCGCTTGTTGGTCGGGATATTCACGCCGGCAATACGGGCCACGGACTTCTCTCCTGTCGCCGGTCCCTCACGGAGCGGCTTTTAAAGTTCTTGCTATCTCGGGCAGGTGTCCGCAAACGCGAACACGACGCCCTTCCCCTCATCTGCTTCGGGGCCCGGCATCGTCATAAAACTATCCGACTTGGATGCGGGGCTTATTAAAGGATTCAACTCGGTTTCGTCAACCGCCTCTATCGCTTAGCTCGCTTTTTCGTGACCTTTTTGGTGGCCTTCCGGACGGTCGTTTTTGCCGCCTTTTTGGCCTTGGCAGTTCCCCGCCTCCTAGCCGGTGGAGCGGCCTTCCCCTTGGCTTTCCCAACCTTGCTGGAAGCGGCTTTCTTGCCCTTTGGAGCCGCTTTGGCGGCCTTTTGGGCGGTTTTGGCGGCCTTTTTGCCCGCCGGCTTCGCGGTCTTCCTAGCGGCGCCCCCGGCCTTTTTGGCCGAGACCGCAGGTTTGGCCACCTTGGGTTCCACCGCCCCGATGGCCGACAGGATCCGGTTAATCTCCCGGGTGACGTGCTCGATGGTCATCATGCCGTCGACGGTCAGGAGCTTCCGCCGTTCCGAATAGTAGTGAATCAGGGGCTCGGTCAGCGACCGGTAGTTCGCCAGCCGCTTCGACAGCACTTCCGGGGTGTCGTCGATTCGCACGTCCTCGCCTCGGGCCCGCATCTCGGCCACGCGCGTCTCCACGCGGGCCAACAGCGCGCTCTCGTTGACGCGCAGCTCGACCACGGCGTCCAGTTTGATGTGCTTTTTCTTCAGCAGTTCGTCGAGGGCGGCCGCCTGCGGCACCGTGCGCGGAAAGCCGTCGAGGATGAAACCATTCTTCATGTCGGGCTGGTCGAGACGGTCGGAGATGATCCCGATCACGATCTCATCCGGCACCAGCGCGCCGCTGGCCATGATGTCCTTGGCCTGCAGGCCGACCGGCGTTTGGGCGGCGACCGCCGCACGCAGCATCTCGCCGGTGGAAAGCTGGACGATGCGGTACTTCTGAACCAACCGCTGCGCCTGGGTCCCCTTGCCCGCACCCGGCGGACCCAAAAGGATCAATCTCATGACTATTCGCCCCCCGGCTTGGTGAGCGAAACGCCGCACACCCTCTTATTGAAATTTAGACCGCGGCCTGCCGCGCGTCAGCGGCGACGGCCCCTCAATTTGGACTTCCTGATCAGCCCTTCATACTGATGGGCCAACAGATAACCCTGCACCTGCGCCACCGTATCCATGGTCACGCTGACGACGATCAGGAGCGAAGTGCCGCCGAAATAGAACGGCACCGAGGCATAGGAAATCAGGATTTCGGGAATCAGACAGACAATCGCCAGATAGATCGCGCCGAGCACGGTGATACGCGACAGCACGTAGTCGATATATTCGGCGGTGCGCTCGCCCGGACGGATGCCGGGGATGAAGCCGCCATGCTTCTTCAGATTGTCGGCGGTCTCGGTCGGGTTGAACACGATCGCGGTGTAGAAGAAGGCGAAGAACACGATCAGCGCCAGATAGAGGAAAAGGAACAGCGGACGGCCGTGGCTGAGCTGGGTGTTGAGCCACTGGAACCATTCCGGGCCCTTGCCGGCGTTGAAGTTCGCAACGGTGGCCGGCAGCAGCAGCAGCGACGAGGCGAAGATCGGCGGGATCACGCCCGAGGTGTTGAGCTTGAGCGGCAGATGCGAGGACTGGCCCTCGAACATCTTGTTGCCGACCTGGCGCTTCGGATACTGGATCAGAAGCCGGCGCTGCGCGCGCTCCATGAACACGATGAAGGCGATCACAGCGACCGCCATCACGATCACGACCAGGATCAGGCCGGTCGAGAGCGCGCCCTGGCGTCCCAGTTCCAGCATGTTGGCGAGCGCCGATGGCAGCTCGGCGACGATGCCGGCCAGAATGATCAGCGAAATGCCGTTACCGATGCCGCGCGAGGTAATCTGCTCGCCGAGCCACATCAGGAACATGGTGCCGCCGGTCAGCGTGATCGTCGTGGAGATCAGGAAGAACGGGCCGGGGTCGCTGACGACGTTGCCGGCGCCCTGCAGGCCGACGGCAATGCCGTAGGACTGGAACGAGGCCAGGATCACCGTCAGATAGCGGGTGTACTGGTTCAGCGTCTTGCGGCCGGCCTCGCCTTCCTTCTTCAGCGCCTCGAGCTGCGGAGACACCGTGGTCAGGAGCTGGATGATGATCGATGCCGAGATGTACGGCATGATGTTCAGGGCGAAGATCGCCATGCGGTGGATGCCGCCGCCGGCGAACATGTTGAACATGCCGAGGATGCCGCCGGCCTGCGACTTGAACACCTGCTCCCAGATCGCGGGGTCGATGCCGGGCAGCGGGATATAGGTGCCGAGCCGATAAACAAGCAGCGCACCCAGCGTGAACCAGATGCGCTTCTTCAGTTCGTCGGCTTTCGCCAAGGCGCCAAAATTGAGGTTTGCCGCAAGTTGTTCTGCTGCTGAGACCATGATCAGGCTTTCTCCCGCCGCCCCCCAAAGCCGATGCCCCGGGCGGGGCTATCGACAGACGCCGGACATTATTTGGTGCTCGGCTTCGATAAGTCCATTGCTCTCACGTGCGGATCGCCCGCCCATGGCGGGCGATGACGCAGATGTTACGCCGCCTCGCCTTCTTCCTTCTTGGCCGGGGCCAGGATCTTCACGGTGCCGCCGGCCTTCTCGACCGCCGCGACCGCGGACTTGGAGGCGCCGTGCACCTCGAGCGCGAGCTTGGCCTTGAGTTCGCCGCGGCCAAGCAGCCGCAGGCCGTCCTTGGCGCGACGGATCACGCCCGCCTTCACCAGCGATTCGACGGTGACGGTTTCCTTGGCGTCGACCAGCTTGGCGTCGATCGCTTCCTGCAGCCGGTCGAGATTGATCTCGGCGAAGTCGAGCCGGAAGATGTTGTTGAAGCCGCGCTTCGGCAGGCGCCGATGCAACGGCATCTGGCCGCCCTCGAAGCCCTTGATGCGCACGCCCGAACGCGCGGTCTGGCCCTTGCCGCCGCGGCCCGAAGTCTTGCCCTTGCCGGAACCGATGCCACGGCCGACGCGCATGCGCTTCTTGCGCGAGCCGGCGTTGTCGGCGATATCGCTGAGCTTCATCGTTAGCTTCCTTTATTCTTGGCGCGTGGTCCTGACCGAAAACTGGTAGCCCGTTTTCGGGATCACGCTCCCTTACTTACTTCTCGCCGACGATGCGGACGAGATGTTGAACCTTGGCGATCATGCCGCGAATTGCAGGCGTGTCCTGCAGCTCGGTGACACGACCGATCTTGTTGAGCTTGAGGCCGATCAGCGTCGAACGCTGCGAGTGGTGGCGGCGGATTGCGCTGCCGGTCTGCTCGACCTTGATCGTCTTTGCGGCCTTGGCCATCGTCTTAACTCCAAATAGCGCTCGAAAATCGCGCCAGTTATTCAGCCACCACTTCGGCATCGCCACCGACGCGGCGCGACTGCAGCGTGGACACCTTGATGTTGCGGCGCGCGGCCACCGAACGCGGCGAATCCTGATGCTTCAGCGCGTCGAAGGTGGCGCGAACCATGTTGTAGGGATTCGACGAGCCGATCGACTTCGCCACCACGTCCTGGATGCCGAGCGTTTCGAACACCGCGCGCATCGGACCGCCGGCGATGATGCCGGTACCGGCCGGAGCGGCACGCAGGTAGACGCGGCCGGCGCCGTGGCGGCCGGCGATGTCGTGATGCAGCGTGCGGCCTTCGCGCAGAGCGACGCGCGTCAGGTTGCGCTTGGCCGACTCAGTCGCCTTGCGGATCGCCTCAGGAACTTCACGCGCCTTGCCGTGGCCGAAACCGACCCGGCCCTTCTGGTCGCCGATCACGACCAGCGCTGCAAAGCCGAAGCGCTTGCCGCCCTTGACGACCTTCGCCACACGATTGATGTGGACGAGCTTGTCGACGAACTCACTGTCGCGCTCTTCCCGGCCACCCCTGTGGCCTCCACCGCGTTCGCGTTCACCTGCCATGGTGTTTTCCAATCTTTAGGGGAGTTAAGCCCCTGTCCTCGTAAATTTCCAAAACCGGTTCGTTAGAAGCTCAGTCCGCTTTCGCGGGCAGCATCGGCGAGCGCCTTGACGCGCCCGTGATAGAGATACTGACCGCGGTCGAACACCACTTCCTTGACGCCGTTCTTCACGGCGCGTTCCGCCAGCAGCTTGCCGACGGCCTTGGCCGCATCGATGTTGGCGCCAGTATTGCCGCCCTCGCGCATGGTCTTTTCCAGCGACGAGGCGGAAGCCAGCGTTTCGCCCTTCAGGTCGTCGATGACCTGGGCGTAGATATGCTTCGACGAACGGAACACCGACAGACGCGGACGTCCATTGGCTGACCGGCGCAGCGAGTTGCGCACGCGCTGCTTGCGCCGGGCATTCGTTACCTTGAGTGACATGACCGGCTCCGTTACTTCTTCTTGCCTTCCTTGCGGAAGATGAATTCGTTGGCGTACTTCACGCCCTTGCCCTTGTAGGGCTCCGGCGGACGGTAGGCGCGGATTTCCGCGGCGACCTGGCCGACGCGCTGGGAATCGTTGCCCGTGATCGTGATCTCGGTCGGCTTCGGCACCACGATGGTGATGCCTTCCGGGATCGCGTAGACGACGTCGTGGCTGTAGCCGAGCGCGAGCTGCAGGTTCTTGCCCTGCAGCGCCGCCCGGTAACCGACGCCGGTGATCTCGAGCTTCTTCTCGAAACCCTTGGTGACGCCCTCGACCAGATTGGCGACCTGCGCACGGGCGGTGCCGTACATCGCCTGGGCGCGATTGGTCGAAAGCCTCGGCGCGACCTTGACCGCGCCGTCCTCGAACTTCACTTCAACGTCGTCGTGCACGACGAACTGAAGCTGGCCCTTCGGCCCCTTCATCTTGACGGTCTGCCCTTCGACGCTCGCCGTCACACCGGACGGGATCGCCACAGGCCGTTTGCCAACACGTGACATGGCTCTAAATCCTTCCTCAGAACACCGTGAAGAGAATTTCGCCGCCCACGTTCGCGTCGCGCGCTTCGTGGTCAGCCATGATTCCCTTCGGCGTCGACAACACCGAAATACCGAGACCGTTGTTCACGCGCGGCAGGTTCTTCACCGAGGCGTAAACCCGACGGCCCGGCTTGGAGACCCGCTCGATCTCGCGAATGACGGGCTCGCCGTCGAAATATTTCAGCTCGATCTCGAGCTCGCTGCGGCCCGAAGCATGTTCGACGCTGGCGTAGCCGCGGATGTAACCCTCGGACTTCAGCACTTCGAGCACGCTGGCGCGCATCTTCGAGCCCGGGGTCGAGACCTTGGACTTCGAACGCATCTGCGCATTGCGGATGCGGGTGATGAGATCGGAAATCGGATCGTGCGTTGACATCTTGACGACCCTCCTTACCAGCTCGACTTCACGAGCCCGGGAACCAGGCCCTTGGAGCCGAGTTCACGCAGCGCGATGCGGGAAAGCTTGTTCTTGCGGTAGTTCGAGCGCGGGCGGCCGGACAGTTCGCAGCGGTTGCGAATGCGCGTCGCCGACGAATTGCGCGGCATCTGGGCGAGCTTCAGCGTCGCCGCGAAGCGCTCTTCCATCGGCCGGGTCTTGTCGGCGATGATCGCCTTCAACTTCGCACGCTGCGGGGCGGCGTTCTTCGTCATCCGCTTGCGCCGGTTGTTCTTCTCGATCGAACTCTTCTTTGCCATGCTTGGCTCCTGGGTTTCCGCGTTTGAGAGGCTTTAGTTGCTTCTCACTGCCGGAACGGGAAATTGAATGCGGTCAACAAGGCACGCGCCTCGTCGTCGGTCTTCGCCGTGGTGCAGACCGTGATGTCCATGCCGCGGGCTTCCGAAACCTTGTCGAAATCGATTTCGGGGAAAATGATGTGCTCCTTGATGCCGAGCGAGTAATTGCCGCGGCCGTCGAAGCTCTTTGGATTGAGGCCGCGGAAGTCGCGCACGCGCGGCAGCGCCACGTTCACCAGGCGGTCGATGAACTCATACATCTTGGCCTTGCGCAGCGTGACCTTGCAGCCGATCGGCTGGTTTTCACGCAGCTTGAAGGTCGCGATGGCAACGCGCGAATAGGTCACGATCGCCTTCTGGCCGGCGATCAGCGTCAGTTCGCCAGCCGCGGTCTCGGCCTTTTTCCGGTCGTTGACAGCATCGCCGACGCCCATGTTGAGGACGATCTTGTCCAAGCGCGGCACCTGCATGACGTTGGCATAGCCGAACTGTTCGGTCAGCTTGCCGCGGATTTCCTTGTCGAACTGCGTGCGCAGGCGCGGTGTGTAAGCGGTATCAGCCATCGATCTCTGCTCCCGAGCTCTTGGCAATGCGTACCTTCTTGCCATCAGCCTGAATCTTGAAACCCACGCGGGTCGGCTTGCCGTCCTTGCCGACATAAGCGACGTTGGACAGGTGGATCGGCGACTCCTTGGAGATGATGCCGCCTTCCTGGGCCTGGGTCTGCTTCTGGTGACGCTTCACCATGTTGATGCCACGCACCAGCGCCTTGTTCTCGGCGGGGCGGACCTCGAATACTTCGCCGGTGCGGCCCTTGTCGCGGCCGTTCAGCACAATGACCTTGTCACCTTTCCGGATCTTGGCAGCCATCACAGCACCTCCGGCGCAAGCGAGATGATCTTCATGTGGTTCTTGGCGCGCAGTTCGCGCGGCACGGGCCCGAAGATACGGGTGCCGACCGGCTCCGACTGGTTGTTGATCAACACGGCGGCGTTGCGGTCGAAGCGGATGACCGAACCGTCAGCGCGGCGGATATCCTTGCGGACCCGTACCACGACGGCCTTCATCACATCGCCCTTCTTCACCTTGCCGCGCGGAATCGCTTCCTTGATCGACACGACGATGACGTCGCCCACGGTGGCGTAGCGGCGCTTGGAGCCCCCCAGCACCTTGATACACATGACACGGCGTGCGCCTGAATTATCGGCCACGTCGAGGTTGGTCTGCATCTGAATCATTGATGCACCTCGTCCTCTTTCTGATGCGCTCGAATTAGCGCCTAAAATTTTTCCTGATTACCCGTCCGGCGAAGCCGAACGAACTCAGGCGGTTTTCTTCTGTTCGCCCCGGACCACGGTCCAGCGCTTCAGCTTGGAGATCGGCTTGCTCTCCTCGATCCACACCATGTCGCCCGGCTTGAACTCGCTGTTCTCGTCGTGCGCGTGGTAGTTCTTGGAGCGGCGGATCGTCTTCTTGTAGATCGGATGGGTGAAGCGGCGATCGACGCGCACAACCACCGTCTTGGCTTGCTTGTCGCTCACGACCACGCCCTGAAGGGTACGTTTCGGCATAATACGGCCTCTTACTTCTTCTTCGCGCGCGTTTGCGCGGCGATGGTCTTGATGCGGGCGATGTCGCGGCGGGCTTCGCGCAGCCGCGAGGTGTTCTCCAGCTGCCCGGTGGCGCGCTGGAAACGCAGGTTGAAACGTTCCTTCTTCAGATTGAGGACCGCGTCGTCCCTCTGGTCGTCGCTCATCGCTTTGATGTCTTCAACTTTCATCGGGGCCATGACGTTACTCCGCAATGCGCGCGACGAAGCGCGTCTTGATCGGCAGCTTGGCGGCGGCCAGCGAGAGCGCCTCCTTGGCGGTCTGCACGGTGACGCCGTCGATTTCGAAAATCACGCGGCCGGGCTTGACCCGCGCCACCCACAATTCCGGCGTACCCTTGCCGGAACCCATGCGGACTTCGGCCGGCTTCTTCGACACCGGCAGGTCCGGAAACACGCGGATCCAGACGCGGCCGGCGCGCTTCATGTGACGGGTCAGCGCGCGGCGCGCGGCTTCGATCTGGCGGGCGGTGATGCGCTCGGGCGCCATCGCCTTCAGGCCGAATTGACCGAACGACAACGTCGCACCCGAAGTCGCAACGCCGTGGATACGGCCCTTATGCGCCTTCCGGAACTTCGTTTTCTTTGGTTGCATCATGGCTTTAAGCCCTCAAACCTTCTTCTGATGTCTCACGCAGCGTCGCGGCGCGGCCGTGTGTTGTCGCCTTCGGCCATCTTCTTGTCCTGGGCCATCGGATCGTGCTCGAGGATCTCACCCTTGAAGATCCAGACCTTGACGCCGCAGGTGCCGAACGTGGTGAACGCGGTCGCCACGCCGTAATCGATGTCGGCGCGCAGCGTATGCAACGGCACGCGACCTTCGCGGTACCATTCCATGCGCGCGATTTCGGCGCCGCCGAGACGGCCAGAGCAGTTGATCCGAATGCCTTCGGCGCCGAGACGCATCGCCGACTGCACCGCGCGCTTCATGGCGCGGCGGAAAGCGACGCGACGCTCGAGCTGCTGGGCGATCGATTCAGCGACCAGGGTAGCGTCGAGTTCGGGCTTGCGGATTTCGACGATGTTGATGACAACGTCGGAAGCCGTGATATCGGCAACCCGCTTGCGCAGCTTGTCGATGTCGGCGCCCTTCTTGCCGATCACCACACCCGGACGCGCCGAATGGATCGTCACGCGACACTTCTTGTGCGGACGCTCGATCACGATGCGGGCAACCGCCGCCTGCTTGAGCTCCTTGTGCAGGATCTCGCGGATCTTGACGTCTTCATGCAACAGCTTGCCGTACTCGTTCTTGCCGGCGAACCAACGGGAATCCCACGTGCGGTTGATGCCGAGACGCAGTCCGATTGGATTGATCTTTTGACCCATCGTTTTCTCCTGCGCCGCTTTAAGCGCTTGCCTCGGCCTCGACCTGACGAACCACGATGGTCAGGTGCGAGAACGGTTTATACACACGCCCCGAACGGCCACGGCCGCGCGGCGAAAAACGCTTCATCACGATGCCGTTGCCGACATGCGCCTCGGCGACGACGAGATCGTCGACCTCGAGGTCGTGGTTGTTTTCGGCATTCGCGATCGCCGATTCCAGGCACTTCTTGACGTCGACCGCGATCCGCTTGCGCGAGAACTGCAGGTCGGCGAGCGCAGCTGCCGCCTTCCGGCCGCGGATCAGCTGCGCGACAAGATTGAGCTTCTGCGGGCTGACGCGCAGCATCCGGGCAACTGCCTTGGCCTCGTTGTCCGCGAGGACACGTTCGCGCTTTGGTTTGCTCATCGTCTATTCCTCAAGCCTTCTTGGCTTTCTTGTCGCCAGAATGGCCATGGAAGGTACGGGTCGGCGAGAACTCGCCGAACTTGTGACCCACCATTTCCTCGTTGATCGAGACCGGCACGTGCTTCTGGCCGTTGTAGACGCCGAAAACCAGGCCGACGAACTGCGGCAGAATGGTCGAGCGGCGGCTCCAGATCTTGATGACGTCGTGACGGCCGGACGCGCGCGCAGCATCTGCCTTCTTGAGCAGAGACGCTTCGACGAACGGGCCTTTCCAGACTGAACGTACCATGTCCGGCGTTCCTTACTTCTTCCGCTTGTGGCGGCTTAGGAGGATGAATCGATTGGTCGACTTGTTCGAACGGGTCTTCTTGCCCTTGGTCGGCTTGCCCCACGGCGTGACCGGGTGGCGGCCGCCCGAGGTGCGGCCTTCGCCGCCGCCGTGCGGATGGTCGATCGGGTTCATGACGACGCCGCGGTTATGCGGACGCCAGCCGAGCCAGCGGGTGCGGCCGGCCTTGCCGATCGAGATGTTCATGTGGTCGGGGTTCGACACCGCACCGATGGTGCCGCGGCAACGGCCGTGCACCAGGCGCTGCTCGCCCGAGTTCAGGCGCAGAATGACGTAGTCCTGGTCGCGACCGACGATCTGGGCGTAGGTGCCGGCCGAACGCGCGATCTGGCCGCCCTTCCCGATCTTCATCTCGATATTGTGGATGATGGTGCCGACCGGCATGTTGCCGAGCGGCATGACATTGCCCGGCTTGACGTCGACATAGTTGCCGGCAACCACGGTGTCGCCCGCAGCCAGACGCTGCGGCGCCAGGATGTAGGCCTGCTCGCCGTCCTGATACTTGATCAGCGCGATGAACGCGGTGCGGTTCGGATCGTATTCCAGCCGCTCGACCACGGCGGGAACGTCGACCTTGTTCCGCTTGAAGTCCACCAGGCGGTAGGACTTCTTGTGGCCGCCGCCGCGGAAACGCACGGTGATGCGGCCGGTGTTGTTGCGGCCGCCATTGCCGAGCTTGCCCTCGGTCAGCGCCTTTACCGGCTTGCCCTTGTAGAGCGCCGAACGGTCGACCATCACCAGCTGGCGCTGGCCCGGCGTCGTCGGATTATATGTTTTCAATGCCATCGCTGTATCGCCTTAAAGTCCGGTAGTGACGTCGATGCGGTGGCCCTCTTCGAGGGTCACGACCGCCCGCTTCACATCCGACTGCGAACCGAAATTGCCGCGGAACACCTTGGTCTTGCCCTTGCGGACCAGCGTGTTCACGCGCTTCACCTTGACGTCGAACAGCTTTTCGACGGCTTCCTTGATTTGCGGCTTGGTCGCCTTGGCTGCGACCCTGAACACGACCTTGTTGTGCTCGGACGCCACCGTCGCCTTTTCGGTGACGACGGGTGCGACGATCACGTCGTAATGGCGCGGATCGATGTTCTTCATTTGAAGCGCGCCTCCAGCGCATCGACTGCCGCCTTCGTCAGCACGAGCTTCTGACGACGCAGAATGTCATAGACGTTGATGCCTTGGATCGGCAGCACGTCGATATTCGGAATGTTGCGCGCAGCGGTCGCGAAACCGGCATGCACCTCGGCGCCGTCGATGATCAGCGCGTTGGTCAGGCCCAACCCCGAGAAATGACCGACCAGCGCCTTGGTCTTGGCGTCCTTGATCTGCGCATTGTCGATCACGATCAGGCCGCCGTCCTTGGCCTTCGCCGACAGGGCATACTTGAGCGCCAGCGCGCGCACCTTCTTCGGCAGGCCGGTCTCGTGCGAGCGAACCACCGGACCGAACGCACGGCCACCGCCGCGGAACTGCGGCACGCGGGCCGAGCCGTGACGGGCGCCGCCGGTGCCCTTCTGCTTGTACATCTTCTTGCCGGTGCGCCAGACGTCGGCGCGGCCCTGCGTCTTGTGCGTTCCGGCCTGGCGCTTGTTGAGCTGCCATTGCACGCAACGCTGGATGATGTCGGTACGCGGCTCGAGACCGAAGATCGCGTCCGAGAGCTGGACCGAACCAGCTTCCTTGCCTTCAAGGGTCGTGACTTTCAGTTCCATCTCACGCGCCCTCCTGCTCGGCCGGAGCCTGAGCCTGCTCACCGCCGGCGACCTTGAATTTGCCGGGCTTCGGAGCTTCCTTCGGCAGCGGCTTCTTGACGGCGTCGCGCACCGAGATCCAGCCGCCCTTGGAGCCGGGAACGGCGCCTTCGACGAGGATCAGGCCGCGCTCGACGTCGGTCTGCACCACACGCAGATTGAGCGTGGTGATGCGATCGACACCCATGTGACCGGGCATCTTCTTGTTCTTGAAGGTCTTGCCGGGATCCTGACGTCCGCCGGTCGAACCGATCGAACGATGCGAAACCGACACACCGTGGGTGGCGCGAAGACCGCCGAAATTCCAGCGCTTCATGCCGCCGGCAAAACCCTTACCGACCGAGGTGCCGGTGACATCGACGAACTGGCCGACCACGAAATGGTCCGCCTGAATCTCGGCGCCAACCGGGATCAGCGCGTCTTCCGACACGCGGAACTCGGTCACCTTCCGCTTGGGCTCAACCTTGGACACCGCAAACTGGCCGCGCTCTGCCTTCGGCAGATAGACGGTCTTGCGGGTACCCGAACCGAGCTGCAACGCGACATAACCGTTCTTCTCGGTCGTGCGGTGGCCCAGCACCTGGCAATTGCCCAGCTTCAGCACGGTCACAGGGATATGTTCGCCGGTCTCCGTAAAGACCCGCGTCATCCCGACCTTTTGTGCGATCACTCCGGAGCGCATCGGCGTGCTTCCTGTTCTTTCTGTCCGTTAACTTCGGACGATCCTGAAAATCTTAGAGCTTGATCTCGACGTCGACACCGGCGGCCAGATCGAGCTTCATGAGAGCATCGACGGTCTGCGGGGTCGGATCGACGATGTCGAGAAGGCGCTTGTGGGTGCGCATCTCGAATTGCTCGCGGCTCTTCTTGTCGACGTGCGGTGAACGGTTGACGGTGAACTTCTCGATGCGGGTCGGCAGCGGAATGGGTCCGCGAACCTGGGCACCGGTACGTTTCGCCGTGTTCACGATCTCGCGGGTCGACGTATCGAGGATACGATGGTCGAACGCCTTGAGACGGATGCGAATATTTTGGCCGTTCATTGCCGTGTCTCTTTCTTCGTCGCTTGATGCGAGTAGTGAGCGGCGGGTAGCGAAAGAAATCCTTCGCTACCCGCTTTTCGTTTTCTCTTTACTCGATGATGCTTGCGACGACGCCGGCACCGACGGTGCGGCCGCCTTCACGGATCGCGAAGCGCAGCTTTTCTTCCATCGCGATCGGCACGATCAGGTGCACTTCCATCGCGATGTTGTCGCCCGGCATCACCATTTCGGTGCCTTCGGGCAGATGCACGACGCCGGTCACGTCGGTGGTGCGGAAGTAGAACTGGGGCCGGTAGTTGGTGAAGAACGGGGTGTGACGACCGCCCTCTTCCTTGGTCAGGATGTAAGCCTCAGCCTTGAACTTGGTGTGCGGCTTGACCGAACCCGGCTTGCACAGCACCTGGCCACGCTCGACTTCCTCGCGCTTGGTACCGCGGAGCAGCGCACCGATGTTGTCGCCGGCCTGGCCCTGATCGAGCAGCTTGCGGAACATTTCGACGCCGGTGACGATGGTCTTCTGGGTGTCGCGCAGACCGACGATTTCGATTTCCTCGCCGACCTTCACGATACCGCGCTCGACGCGACCGGTCACAACCGTACCGCGGCCCGAGATCGAGAACACGTCTTCCACTGGCATCAGGAACGGCTGGTCGATCGGACGCTCCGGCTGCGGAATGTAGGCGTCGACCTGCTTCATCAGCTCGAGGATGGCGTCGTGACCCAGCGCCTTGTCCTTGTCTTCGAGGGCGGCCAGCGCCGAGCCCTTGACGATCGGGATGGTGTCGCCCGGGAATTCGTACTTCGAGAGCAGTTCGCGGACTTCGAGCTCGACGAGTTCGAGCAGTTCCGGATCGTCGACCATGTCGCACTTGTTCAGGAACACGACGAGCGCGGGAACGCCGACCTGACGGGCGAGCAGGATGTGCTCGCGGGTCTGCGGCATCGGGCCGTCGGCGGCCGACACGACCAGGATCGCGCCGTCCATCTGGGCTGCACCGGTGATCATGTTCTTCACGTAGTCGGCGTGGCCCGGACAATCGACGTGGGCGTAGTGCCGGTTCTGGGTTTCGTATTCGACGTGGGCGGTCGAGATCGTGATGCCGCGCGCCTTCTCTTCCGGCGCCTTGTCGATCTGGTCGTACGCCGTGAACGTCGCACCGCCGGTTTCAGCCAGCACCTTGGTGATCGCTGCGGTCAGCGAGGTCTTGCCATGGTCGACGTGACCGATGGTTCCGATGTTGCAGTGCGGTTTATTACGTTCAAACTTTGCTTTGGCCATTTGACTCTCCGTTCAGTCGTTAGCTTTGAACCAACGACAATCAGGCAAACTTCTTCTGGACTTCTGCCGACACGTTCGCCGGCGCTTCAGCGTAGTGATCGAATTGCATCGTAAAGGTCGCGCGTCCCTGGCTCATCGAGCGCAGGTTATTCACGTACCCGAACATGTTCATGAGCGGCACCATCGCGTTGATGACGTTGGCGTTGCCGCGCATGTCCTGGCCCTGAATCTGGCCGCGCCGGGAATTCAGGTCGCCGATGACCGAACCGGTATAGTCTTCCGGGGTCACCACCTCGACCTTCATGATCGGCTCGAGCAGAACGGACTTGCCCTTCTGCAGCGCTTCGCGGAATGCCGCGCGCGATGCGATTTCGAAGGCCAGCGCCGAGGAGTCGACGTCGTGATACTTGCCGTCGACCAGCTGGACCTTGACGTCCACCACCGGGAAGCCGGCGACCACGCCCGAACCCATCACGCTGTTGAGGCCCTTTTCGACGCCGGGGATGTATTCCTTCGGCACCGCGCCACCGACGATCTTCGATTCGAACTCGTAGCCCTTGCCGGGCTCGTTCGGCTCGACGATGATCGACACTTCGGCAAACTGACCGGTACCACCGGTCTGCTTCTTGTGCGTGTACTTGACCTCGGCGCGCTTGGTGACCCGCTCGCGGAACGCCACCTGCGGCGCGCCGATGTTGGCGTCGACCTTGTAGGTGCGGCGCAGGATGTCGACCTTGATGTCGAGATGGAGTTCGCCCATGCCCTTCAGAATGGTCTGGCCGGACTCCTGATCGGTCGACACCCGGAACGACGGATCTTCCGCGGCGAGCTTCGCCAGCGCAACACCCAGCTTTTCCTGGTCGGCCTTCGACTTCGGCTCGATCGCGATTTCGATCACCGGCTCCGGGAATTCCATCTTTTCCAGGATCACCTGCTTGTCGGGATCGCACAGCGTGTCACCGGTGCGCGCTTCCTTCAGGCCCGCAAGTGCCACGATGTCGCCGGCATAGGCTTCCTTGATGTCTTCACGGTTGTTCGCATGCATCAGCAACATGCGGCCGATACGTTCCTTCTTCTCGCGAGTCGAATTGACCACGCCGGTGCCGCTGGCAAGAACGCCAGAGTAGATGCGGCAGAACGTGATGGTGCCGACGAACGGGTCGTCCATGATCTTGAACGCGAGCAGAGCCAGCGGCTCCTTGTCGTCCGCCTTGCGCACCACTTCGTTGCCGTCGTCATCAATGCCCTTGATCGCGGGCACGTCGACCGGCGACGGCAAGTAATCAACGACGGCGTCGAGCAGCGGCTGCACGCCCTTGTTCTTGAAGGCCGAGCCGCACAGCACAGGATAGAAGGCGCCGGTCAGCACGGCCTTGCGGATCATGCGCTTCAACGTCGCCTCATCGGGCTCGTTGCCATCGAGGTAAGCAGCGAGAACTTCGTCGTCGAGTTCGACGGCAGCTTCCAGCAACTTCTCGCGGTATTCCTTCGCCTTCTCAAGCATATCCTCGGGGATATCGACGTCTGAGAACTTGGCGTCGAGCTTCTCTTCTTCCCAGATCACGCCCTTCATGCGGACGAGATCTACCAGGCCCTTGAAATTATTCTCGGATCCAATCGGAAGCTGGATCGCAATCGGTTTGGCGCCGAGGCGATCAACGATATCCTTCATGCACTTATAGAAGTCGGCACCGGTCTTATCCATCTTGTTGGCGAAGACGATGCGCGGAACCTTGTACTTGTCACCCTGGCGCCAGACGGTCTCGGTCTGTGGTTCGACACCCTGGTTGGAATCGAGCACGCATACGGCGCCGTCGAGCACGCGCAAGCTGCGCTCGACTTCGATGGTGAAGTCGACGTGGCCGGGGGTGTCGATGATGTTCAGGCGCTTGCCGTTCCAGAACGCGGTGGTCGCAGCGGAAGTGATCGTGATGCCACGCTCCTGCTCCTGCTCCATCCAGTCCATCGTCGCGGCACCTTCGTGCACTTCGCCGATCTTGTGGCTCTTGCCGGTGTAATAGAGGATGCGCTCGGTGGTCGTGGTCTTGCCGGCATCGATATGCGCCATGATGCCGAAATTGCGGTAGTTCTCAATGGCATGAACGCGGGGCATTGTCTGTTCCTTAAATCCGTGTTTCGCCGTTACCAGCGATAGTGCGAGAAGGCACGGTTGGCTTCCGCCATCCGGTGCACGTCTTCACGCTTCTTGACGGCGTTACCCCGGTTGTTCGACGCGTCGAGCAGCTCGGCCGAGAGCCGCTCCGTCATCGTCTTTTCATTGCGCTCGCGCGCTGCAGTGATGATCCAGCGAATACCCAGCGCCTGACGGCGAACCGAGCGCACTTCGACCGGCACCTGGTAGGTGGCGCCACCGACGCGGCGCGACCGCACTTCGATGGTCGGCATGACGTTTTCCAGCGCCTGCTCGAACACCGGCAGCGGACCCTGCTTGGTCTTGGTTTCGATCATGGCGAGCGCGCCATAGACGATGCTCTCGGCGGCAGACTTCTTGCCGTCGTACATGATCGAGTTCATGAACTTCGTGATGATGACGTTCCCGAACTTCGGATCCGGGTTCACTTCACGCTTTTCAGCAGAATGGCGACGAGACATCTGATCTGTTCCCGCTTACTTCGGACGCTTCGCGCCGTACTTCGAACGACGCTGCTTACGGTTCTTGACGCCCTGGGTATCGAGGACGCCGCGGAGGATGTGGTAGCGCACGCCGGGCAAATCCTTGACGCGGCCGCCGCGGATCATGACCACCGAGTGCTCCTGAAGGTTATGACCTTCACCCGGGATGTAGCCGATCACTTCGAAGCCGTTGGTCAGGCGCACCTTGGCGACCTTACGAAGTGCCGAGTTCGGCTTCTTCGGGGTCGTGGTGTAGACGCGCGTGCAAACGCCGCGCTTCTGCGGCGACTGCTGCAGCGCCGGCACCTTCTTGCGTGACTTCTGCACCGCACGCGGATTTGCGATCAGCTGGTTGATCGTCGGCATGTCAGCCTTCACCCTTTAGTTCGCGCGAAACCTTGAATGGCTTTCGCAAATTTCTTCTCGGAACTAGCCGTTCCGTTCGGCCCGCTTGGCGTGAAAAAACTTCCACGCAAAACGAAATCACGCCAACCACTCATCGCTGAGCGGAAAGCGCTTCGACGCCACAGAGGACCGCGACTGAAGACCGATCAGCTTTCGCTGTCCGGCCTGCTACCGAGGTCATGCATCCGAATTCACTCTCAAGAGAACGTGCTCAAGAGAACCAAAATCGTCCTGGCAGTGCCTAGCAATATAATCGACAGCGTTTGAGCGGCATTCGTCGAGGTTGGTGCCCGTCCAGGTCCCTTAGGAAACTTCCGTAAGGATTTGAAAGGGTGTTCCGTTCCGACGTTGGCGTTGCTCACCGCCTGTCGTTAAGTGGCCGTCTTCTATAAGCGGTGGATAGCTAAGTCAAGCGAAACGAGAACGCTCGAAATGCCTATGGCGTCTGCGGATTCAGTGCTTCGCGGGAATGCGCCAAGCGCGGAAGTGAATTCGCGACGTCCGAAACAGATAGTGTTCCGCCCTGCCCTGCGCCACCCGAATCGTTATTTTTACCCGGATAAATACAACCAGAAACATTATTCTCGGGGAATCCGGACCAAGGCGAGCTGCCGGCTAAGCCTTTATTTGCCATTCCGGGTGCAAAAGTGTCGCACCCCGGCTGAGATTCCCTATGAAATACACCGACATTGCGATCATCGGCGGCGGCCTTGCCGGCTCGACCGCGGCCGCCGTGCTCGGACGTGCGGGGATCTCAACTGCTCTGATCGATCCGCATCAGGTCTATCCATTCGACTTCCGCGTCGAAAAAATCAGCGGCGACGAGCAGCTCGATCGTTTCTACCAGACCGGAATCGCCGATTCGGTGCTGCGCTCGGCGACCCATGACGGCGAAAACTGGATCGCGCGATTCGGCTATTTGCTCGACAAGAAGCCGAGCCGCCAATACGGCATCATGTACGACGCGCTGATCGGCGCGGTCCGGGCGGAAATCGCAGCCCCCGCCGAACTCATCCACGCCAAGGTGACCGATGTCTCGACCAGCGCAGAACGGCAGAAGCTCACGCTGTCCAACGGCGAAACCATTTCGGCCCGCCTGGTCGTGCTGGCCAACGGCCTGAGTGTCGGGCTGCGCCACCTTCTCGGCATCGAGCGCCAGATACTCAGCGTCAGCCATTCCATCTCGATCGGATTCGACATGGTGCCGGTCGGACGGCCGGCCTTCGAATTTCCGGCGCTTACCTACTTTTCGGAACGGGTAAAGGAGCGCGTCGCCTATGTGACGCTGTTCCCGATCGAAAACCGGATGCGGGCCAACCTGTTCGTCTACCGCGAGGTCGACGATCCCTGGCTGCGCGAGATGCGGAAGAAGCCGGTCGAGACCATGAACGCCGTGCTGCCCAGGCTGCGCCGCATCACCGGCGAATACGCCGTTGCCGGCGACGTCAAGATCCGACCTGCCGATGTCTACGTCTCCACCGGCTATCGCCAGCCCGGAATCGTTCTGGTCGGCGACGCCTTTGCGGCCACCTGCCCGGTTACCGGCACCGGCACCGACAAGGTGTTCACCGACGTCGCCCAGCTCTGCAACGTCCATATCCCCGCCTGGCTGGCGACCGAGGGCATGGGCGCGGACAAGATCGCGTCCTTCTACGACGATCCGGTCAAGCAGGCCTGCGACGCCTGGTCGATGGCCAAGGCCATCAGCTTCCGCAAGGTCACGATCGAGAACGGGCTATACTGGCGCGCACAGCGCTGGGCGCGCTTCCTGGCGTGGTTCGGCGAAGGCCACTTGCGGCGGATGCGAAACCGGATCGGCGCGGCGCCAACCCGCCGGGCTCACGCCTCGCCGTCGTCATCGTCATTATCGACGTCGGCCTGACCGGACTAATCCTGAAGGACGATATCGTCACCCGGGCGAACCAGACCCTCCACCAGTACGGCGGCGTACACCCCGGCTGTCCCGTCATGATTCTTGGCTACATGCCGCAAAATGTCAGGATTCTCGTCGAGCGAGTCCGGATCAATGCTGATCATGCGGCAACGGATATCGCGTTCCAGAATGTGGACCGTCAGTTTCGGACCGATCCGCAATTGTCGGCCAACGAATGCGTCTTCGGCAAAGCTTTCACCGCCATTGAGATCGAGATAGAGGTTTTCGCGAAAGCGGCGCTTGTCGAGCGTCAAGCCGACCGCGCGGCCGATTCCGTCAATCGTCTGGGTTGCGAGCAACGAAAGCGGGCGACAATCCGTCATGGCTCGGTCCGAGCGTATGATGGTCAGCTCGGAAGCGTTGAGCTGATCACCTCCGATCAAGCCCGGCAGCGCCGGATCGGACGCGGACAGCGTTTGTCCGTTCGGCGCCTCGATCTCAAGCGCCAGATCTTCGCTTAACGGAAACAGTGGTGTCAGGCCGGGACCACGGATTTCTGCTTCGGTCAGGTTATCAGGCACAAGCGTCAGCTCGGGATGACGAAACCTCGGCCGAAATCGCAGCATTTCCTTCCTGCTTCGTGCGGTGAGGAATGGAAAGGCCTTGGGCGCGCCCGCATGATGGACAGCATAGAGCCGGTCGCCGAGCACACCGGCAAAGCTGACATAGGCCTCGGGTAGCGATTCTCCCGGCATGCTTTTGACCGGGTAACGCCAAACGCTTTCAAGTCGCCCAACGACCTTCATTACAATTCTCGTCTGACATTTCCTGGCCGCGGCGGTCCGGACTACTCGTCGTCATCGTCATCATCGTCGTCATCGTCTTCGTCGGCCTGAGCGGCGGCGTTGTGCGGCGTATGGCCCTGGTCGTCCCAGAGCTTGCGATAGACGCCGTTGGCGGCGAGCAGCTGCACATGCGAGCCGCGCTCGATCGCCTTGCCGCCTGAAATCACGATGATCTCGTCCATCTCCACCACCGACGTCAGGCGGTGGGTCGACCAGATCATGGTGCGCCCTTCCGCCACGTTGAGAAGCGTGCGGTTGATCGCGGCTTCCGTGGTCTGGTCGAGCGCCGAGGTCGCTTCGTCGAGCAGCAGCAGCGAGGGATTGCGGATGACCGCACGCGCGATCGCGATGCGCTGGCGCTGGCCGCCCGACAGCGTGTCGCCGCGCTCGCCGACCGGCGTGTCGTATTTCTGCGGCAGGCTCATGATGTAGCTGTGGATCTCGGCCTTGCGCGCGGCCGCCACGACCTCCTCGTCGCTGGCGCCCTCCTTGCCGAGCCGGATGTTTTCGCGGATCGACATGTTGAACAGCATGTTTTCCTGGAACACGACCGCCATGCCCCTGCGCAGCGACTCCCGTGTGACGCGGCGGATATCGACGCCATCGATGGCCACCCGCCCCTCGTCCGGCACGTAAAGCCGCAGAATCAGATTGAGCAGCGTGCTCTTGCCCGAGCCGCTGGGGCCGACGATCGCGATCCGTTTTCCCACGCCAAGCTTGAGGCTGAAATTATCCAGCACCGGCGTCGCGCTGCCTTCGTAGGCGAAGGTGACGCGCTCGAAGCTGATGTCGTTGGTGATGGGCGGCAAATCGGGCGCGCCCGGGCGATCGGCGCCGCGCGTCGGCTCGTCCAGCAGTTCCTGGATATGCCGCACCGCCGCCGCCGACTGGATCGACACCGGAATGAAATGCATCAGATGGGCGATGTTGTAGGACACCTCCCAGAACGCACTTTCGAAGGTGACGAAGGTGCCGATGGTGATCTGGCCCTTGGTGGCGAGATAGGCGCCGATCGCCAGCACCACGAGGTGCAGCAGCAACACCGAAATGGTGACGGTGCGCTCCACCATCGTGGAGAGGAAGACCGCGGACGCGGTCTTGATGCGCACTTCCTGGTTGCGCATGGTGAACCAGCCCAGCGTGCGCCGCTGCAGGCTGAACGCCTTGACCACTGCCTGCGCGGCCACGTTTTCCTGCACCGTGCCGAGCAACGCCGATTCGTTGAGCTTCTGCTCGTAATTCGCCTGCACCGCCTTCGGCGTGAGGATCCGCGGCCCGATCAGCGTGATCGGAAATACCAATAGCGCCACCGCTGCGAGCTGCCAGTTCAGAAACAGCATCAGGATGATGCCGGCGATCAGCTCCAGGAACGGCAGCGCGGCGCTGTTGGCGAAGGTCTTGACCGAACCTTCGAAGGCCGCAAGGTCGATCGAGAAGCGCGAGAGGATTTCGCCGCGCTTGGTGCGGGCGAAATACGAGGACGGCAGGTTCTGGACATGCTCGAACAGCCGGTTTCGCACGTCGGCAATGATCGACGCCGCCAGCCGCGCATCCCAGCGCTCATACCAGACCGCGATGATTGAGGTGATGATGCCGGCGACCGCGAGCACGCCGAGGATCTTGTAGAGCGCCTGAAAGTCCTCCTCGCCGAGCGCGTCGTCGATCAGGAATTTGAGGCTCAGCGGCATGATGACGTTGAACAGCGTCTCGACGAGAACGCCGAACGTCACGAAGGCGAGCAGCTTCCGGTAATTGCCCAGATACGGCCGAACGAAGCCGTAGATGGTGGCCATCGCGCCGGCGGCTTCCTTGGCGGTGAAGACGACGAGGTCCTCGTCATCATCATCGTCGTCGAGCTCCAGCTCGTCCTCTTCGTCGTCCTTGCCTTCGTCAGGAGGCGCGGCGATCGGCTTGCCACCTGCGGGGGGCGCACCTGCAGCCCCGGGCGCGAGCTTCTTCGCAAGCTCAGGATCATCCGCCGGCGCGGGATTCTGATCATCCGGGGATGGAGGCTTGGGCGCCATGAAACCAACCGATGCTGCACGGCCGGCATGACCGCAAATCGAACGCGGCAGCGGCAAGCGCTACCGCTACGGATTCTATGCGATCGGGATCAATTCGGCAAACATTTGGCACGACCGGCCCTGGTTCATCGGAGCCGCTCGCGCCTTGATACAACCAGTCGGACCTCAATCGCCCGATTCGACCTTGTCAAAGAACGAATAGCGCAGGCTGTCGGCGTCGGCGTACCACTGTCCCGGCCCCTTGTTGGCGGCCAGCGTCGCCGCCCACACCGCATCGGTGCAGTCGCGGCGGTGCATCGAGAGGTCGAAGCCGTTTCCGAAGAACAATTCAGACCATTCCCACCAGGTGCCGAGCTTCTTCACGCCGCGCAACAGGTCGTAGCGGTCGATCAGCGCCGGCGCCATGTCCGAGGTGACAGATCCGAACACGAGCCCGGTCTTAACGACGCGGTTGAGTTCGCGCACCGCCCGCGGGACCTGCTTTTCGACGACGTGGCAAAGGCTGGTCTCGAACACGAAATCGAATTCGTCTTCCTTGAACGGCATGTCGAGGATGGAGCCGAGCTTGTTGTACTTTTTCAGCGCCTTCGGCGTCTTGGCGTGGATGGCCTTGTTGTTCTCGATGCCCCAGGCATCGATGCCGCGCTCGCGCAGCGCGCCCACCAGCTCGCCGCTGGCTGAGCCAGCAACCAGCAGCTTGTAGCCCCTGGCCCTGTTCCAGACGATCTTGATCAGGTTCGTCAGATAGGCCAGATCGGTAAACTGGTTCCAGACTTCGCTGTAGGGCCCGAGGCCACGGTAATTCTCGAAATAGCTGCGGTCGATCTTGTCGGACGTTGCCTCGCTTTGCTGCGCATGGGCGCGGCGCAGCCGCATCATCTCGGTCAGAATGATATCGGTGGCGGCGTCGGAGGAATCGAGCAGGCCGTTCAGCGTCGAATCGAACAGATAGTCGCCGACCACGACGATTCCCGGATGCTCTTTCGGCTCCGGCCGATGGTTGGTCATGACGTCGCGCACCGGCAGGCCGCCCGGCAGCGCATTCACCGATGACAGCCAGCGGTGGATCTTGCCTTCCATGAAATGATCGCGCGCGTTGCCGAGCGAGGCCGGCAACGATTTCAGCGCGGCGTCGATCAGTTCCTGATCGCTCAGATTGGCGAACGCCAGCGCGTCCGATCCGGCGATCAGCCAGTTGAGCACGCCGTGCTTGCCGACGTCGTGGCGGGCGCCCTCATTGTAGACGCAGCAGCCGCCGAACGCTTCCGACATGAACCAGGCGCCGGGGATCTTCTCGCCCCAGAACGGTTCGTCGAACAGAATCGAAACCCGAAGGTAATGCGCCGGACGGTCGAAATAGGCGACGTGCTTGACCATCGACTTGCGTAGCGCTTCGCCATCCCAGCGCATGGTGGCGAGCCAGGAATGCGGCAAGCACATCAGCACCAGATCGAAATCCCGCGTCTCCGGCCCCTTCCCGTTCATCATGTTGAGTTCGTAGCGACCGGAGTCGGTCTTGCCGACCTTGAGCACGCGATGGTTGAGCTGGATATCGGCGTCGACTTCCGAGCGCAGGCATTCGATCAGTTGCTCGTTGCCGTTCTGGATCGAATACAGGCCGATATAGCCGTCGATATCCATCACGAAGTTCTTCAGCGCGTTCAGGCCGTTGGTGTTGTGGCTTTCGGTTGCGAGATCGGACCGCGCCATCGCTTTAAGGAAGCGCTTGGCGGTGGGATCGTCGACTTCCCGGTCGAGCAGTTCCTCGCAGGTGATGTAGGCCCACGGATGCTCGTTATCGTGAGCGCCGACGCCTTCGTAATATTCGATCGGCGACACCATGTCGGAGCAGCGCTTACGGAACGCCTCGATCGCATCAGCGGTTTTCGCGCCGTATTTGCGGCGCATGCCCGGCACGTCGTTGAGCAGTTCCCCGTCAAGTTGCACCTGCTCGGCGTCCATCGGTATCGTCTGCAGGCCGAAATGCTGAATCAGTTCCCTTAAGGGATCCGGGCCGGTCATCGAATAATCGTAGATTTCGGCAACGCCCGCCTCGTACATCGCCGGCGCGGAATCGAATTTGCGCGAGACGATCTTGCCGCCGACGCGGTCGGACGCCTCGTAGATCGTGACGCGGCAGAGATCGCCGAGCTTTTTCTTCAAATACCAGGCGCTCATCAGCCCGCCGGGGCCGCCGCCTACGATTGCAAGATCCAACATGTCTTTTCCGTCGCCCTCCGGTGCTCCCCGCGTTTCGGAAAGCAGCCGGTCTAAACCACATTAGCAAAAGCGCTTTTCACCCTGAAGGGAAGATGAACAAAGCAGGCCCTCGCAACGCAGCAATGAAAGAAAGCAGCAAAATGGCCGCCTTGCGCCGGCCTTTTGTCTTCGCACCGTATTCTTGCGGAAGCCTTATGCGGCCGGCGGAAGGGTCAGCGGTTCTGCCCCGGAGCCGTATCCACCTAACCGCCACGGAACGCCTTGCCGGAGAGCAGGCTGACCAGCTCCTGCTGGCGCGAAAGACCGGTCTTGGACAGTACGGCCTTGAGCTGGCTGCGCACCGTTTCCCGGTTGACGCCGGTCGCATCTGCAAGTGTATCGATGGTTTCGGCCTGGCCGATGCCCCGCGCCACCCGCGCTTCCGCCGGCGTCAGGTCGAACAGGCCTTGCAGGACCTCCGCAGTCGGCACCGCGGCGCGGTCGACCGGCGTCACCACCAATAGCGCGGTGGCCTGGGCGAAGATATCGCGTGCGGAGCCGCGCACGGGGATGACATGCAGCACCATCGGCACGTGACCCACCGTCGCGGCGACCGGTATGGATTTCACGGTCCGACTGCCGGCAAGCGGCAGCGCGCCGAGCGCTTCGGCGAGCAGCGCATCCGCGGCGACGTCCGCGATCGTCACGCGCTGGGCGCGATCCTGGAACAGCGAAGGCACCAGCGCATCGAACAGGCCGTTCGTCGCCAACACCCAGCCAGACTCGCGCAGCATCGCGCCCGGCAGGCCCAGCGCCTGCAATGCATCCACCTGGGCACGTGCGCGCTCGAAGCCAAGGCGGTTTGCCGCCAGGGAGGCGCGGGCCAGATGCGGCCGCAGTCCATCCAGCAAGGCGACGACCTCCCACGGCACCGGGCCACGATCCTGATGCCGCGGCAGCACAATGGCGATTGAATCGCCGATCGGCATCGGGATCAGCGTTCCGGCCCGGTAGCCGATGCCGTGCTTGCGGTAAAAATTGCAATAGACTTCGTTGGTCGCAATTTCCTCCTCCGAGAGGAGGTCGTAGTCGGTGACGAACCCCGCATGATTGAGGGCGATGGCGCGCGGCAGGAGGGGATCGCGTTCGCTCCATCCCTCTCCCAGGAAAGCCGGCATCAGCTGGTCATATTCGACCGAATTGACCGCGCTCGTGTATCCATCCCGCACGCCGAACAGAAAGCCGCCGTTACCGCCGACCGCTGCACCGAGTTCGCCAAGCAGCGCCGGCCAAAGCGAGGGAATCAGTCCGGCCTCATAAATGCGATCGATCAGGCGTTCGGGGTCAATTGATGCGTTCATCGGCAATCGAAAGGACCGTTCACAGGGGTCAGGCAGCGCACCATCATTTGGTAACACGTATCACCCTGATGGGTGAAGCTGGGGTGAAGCGCAGACCAGGCCCCTGAAAAGCAAAAGCCGGCTTCGCAGCCGGCTTTCTTTGTCGATCGGAACTTACCCGTTGGTCGAAACCTGGTGGAGCCTTACTCCGCCGGCGGCAACGCCAGCGGTTCCGGTTCCGGCGCGCTCGGCACGATCGCCGACTGCTTCTCGCGCTCGTCGAGAATCAGTTTGTCGCGCTTGACCGCGACTTCGCGGATCTTGGCCATCGAGGCGCCGGTGCCCGCCGGGATCAGCCGGCCGACAATGACGTTCTCCTTGAGGCCTTCCAGCGGATCCACCTTGCCGTTGACGGCGGCTTCGGTGAGCACGCGGGTGGTCTCCTGGAACGAGGCCGCCGAGAAGAACGAGCGGGTCTGCAGGCTCGCCTTGGTGATGCCGAGCAGAACCGGCGTTCCCGTGGCGGGCTTCTTGCCCTCTTCCTTTGCCTTGACGTTGAGCGCGTCGAACTCGATCTTGTCGACCTGTTCGCCCGAGATCAGGTCGGTGTCGCCCTGGTCGGTAACCTCGATCTTCTGCAGCATCTGACGGACAATCACCTCGATGTGCTTGTCGTTGATGAGCACGCCCTGCAGCCGGTAGACTTCCTGGATTTCGTTGACCAGATAGGCAGCGAGTTCCTCGATGCCCTTGATCGCCAGGATGTCGTGCGGCGCCGGATTGCCTTCGACGATGAAATCGCCCTTTTCGACGATGTCGCCGTCCTGCAGATGGATGTGCTTGCCCTTCGGGATCAGGTACTCTCTGGTCTCCTCGGTCTTGTCCATCGGCTCGATCGAGATGCGGCGCTTGTTCTTGTAGTCGCGGCCGAAGCGGATGGTGCCCGCGATTTCCGCGATGATCGCCGCGTCCTTTGGCTTGCGGGCCTCGAACAGTTCGGCCACCCGCGGCAGACCGCCGGTGATGTCACGGGTCTTGGCGCTTTCCGTGGAGATACGCGCCAGGATGTCGCCGGCCTTGACCTTGGCACCGACGTCGACCGACAGAATGCCGTCGACCGACAGCATGTAGCGGGCATCGCCGCCACGTGCGAGCTTCAGCACCTTGCCGTCCTTGCCCTTGACGACAATGGCCGGACGCAGATCCGCCCCGCCCCGCGACGCGCGCCAGTCGATGACGACGCGCTTGGCGATACCGGTGGATTCGTCAAGCGTTTCCGAAATCGACTGGCCCTCAACCAGGTCCTCGAACCCGATGGTGCCTTCGACTTCGGTAAGAACCGGACGGCTGTACGGATCCCATTCCGCGATGCGCTGGCCACGCTTGACCGTATCGCCCTCGTCAACGTGCATGCGCGCGCCGTACTGAATGCGGTGGGTCGCACGCTCGGTTCCGTCGGCATCGGTGATCGCAACGACCATGTTGCGGACCATCGCGACCAGGAGGCCTTCGCTGTTCCTGGCGATGGCCTTGTTCCTGATGGTCACCTTGCCGTCGAAATTCGACTCGACGAACGACTGCTCGTTGATCTGCGCCGCGCCGCCGATGTGGAACGTGCGCATCGTCAGCTGCGTGCCGGGTTCACCGATCGACTGGGCGGCGATGACGCCGACCGCTTCACCGTGGTTGACCGGCGTGCCGCGGGCGAGATCGCGGCCGTAGCACTTGCCGCAGATGCCGTTGACGAGTTCGCAGGTCAGGGCCGAACGGATCTTCACTTCCTGGATGCCGGCCTGCTGGATGGCGTCGACATGCGTCTCTTCCATCAGCGTGCCGCGCTTGACCACGACCTTGTTGGTCGCGGGATCGCGCAGGTCCTCGCCCGTGGTGCGGCCGAGGATACGCGACGCCAGCGACGCAACCACCGTGCCGGCATCGATGATGGCGCGCATCTTGATGCCGAGCTTGGTGCCGCAATCGTCCTGCGTGATGATGCAGTCCTGCGCCACGTCGACCAGACGGCGGGTCAGGTAACCGGAGTTCGCGGTCTTCAACGCGGTGTCCGCGAGGCCCTTGCGGGCGCCGTGGGTCGAGTTGAAGTATTCGAGCACCGACAGACCTTCCTTGAAGTTGGAAATGATCGGCGTCTCGATGATTTCACCCGACGGCTTCGCCATCAGGCCGCGCATACCGGCGAGCTGACGCATCTGGGCCGGCGAACCGCGCGCGCCCGAATGCGCCATCATGTAGATCGAGTTGATGTCGGCGTCGGCGCCCTTCGGCGTCTTCTTGGTCGAGGAGATTTCCTTCATCATCTCCTTGGCGATTTCTTCGGTCGCCTTCGACCAGGCGTCGACCACCTTGTTGTACTTCTCGCCATGGGTGATCAGGCCGTCATTGTACTGCTGCTCGAAATCCTTCGCCAGCGTACGGGTGGTGTCGACGATCTTCCACTTCGAGTGCGGCACGACCATGTCGTCCTTGCCGAACGAGATGCCGGCCTTGAACGCGTTGTAGAAGCCGAGCGCCATGATGCGGTCGCAGAAGATCACCGTCTCCTTCTGACCGCAGTGACGGTAGACTTGGTCGATCACGCCGGAGATTTCGCGCTTGGTCATCAGCTTGTTGATGATGTCGTACGAGATTTTCGGCGAGCTCGGCAGCAGGTTGCCGAGCATGACGCGGCCCGCGGTGGTTTCGATCCAACGCTTGGCCTGCTTGCCGGTCTCGTCGATGCCCTCCCACCGGTATTTGATCTTGGTGTGGAGGTGAATGACCTTCGAATGCAGGGCATGCTCGAGTTCGGCCATGTCGCCGAAGATCTTGCCCTCGCCGGGCAGGCCTTCGCGCATGATCGACACGTAATAGAGGCCGAGCACGATATCCTGCGACGGCACAATGATCGGCTGACCGTTGGCGGGATGCAGGATGTTGTTGGTCGACATCATCAGGACGCGCGCTTCGAGCTGCGCTTCCAGCGACAGCGGAACGTGCACGGCCATCTGGTCGCCGTCGAAGTCGGCGTTGAACGCGGCGCAAACCAGCGGATGCAGCTGGATCGCCTTACCTTCGATCAGCACAGGCTCGAACGCCTGGATGCCGAGGCGATGCAGCGTCGGCGCGCGGTTGAGCAGCACCGGATGCTCGCGGATCACCTCGTCGAGAATATCCCAGACCTCGGGACGTTCTTTTTCGACCAGCTTCTTCGCCTGCTTCACGGTGGTGGACAGACCCTTGGCGTCGAGCCGCGAATAGATGAACGGCTTGAACAGTTCGAGCGCCATCTTCTTCGGCAGGCCGCACTGATGCAGCCGCAGTTCGGGACCGACCACGATCACCGAACGGCCCGAATAGTCGACGCGCTTGCCGAGCAGGTTCTGCCGGAAGCGGCCCTGCTTGCCCTTGAGCATGTCGGCCAGCGACTTCAGCGGACGCTTGTTGGCGCCGGTGATGACGCGACCGCGGCGGCCGTTGTCGAACAGCGCGTCGACAGCCTCCTGCAGCATGCGCTTTTCGTTGCGGATGATGATGTCGGGCGCGCGCAGCTCCATCAGCCGCTTCAGGCGGTTGTTGCGGTTGATGACGCGGCGGTAGAGGTCGTTGAGATCGGACGTCGCGAAGCGGCCGCCGTCGAGCGGCACCAGTGGACGCAGGTCCGGCGGAATCACCGGCACCACGGTCAGGATCATCCACTCCGGCTTGTTGCCGGAATAGCGGAAGGCCTCGACGATCTTCAGGCGCTTGGCGAGCTTCTTGTGCTTGATGTCGGATTCGGTCTCGTGCATTTCCGCGCGCAGGGTCTGCTCGAGCTTTTCGAGCTCAAGCCCCTTCAGCAGCTCGCGGATCGCTTCCGCGCCGATCATGGCGGTGAACGAGTCCTGGCCGTATTCGTCCTGCGCCTTCAGGTACTCGTCTTCCGACAGCAGCTGACGGTCCTTGAGCGCGGTCAGGCCCGGCTCCAGCACGACGTAATATTCGAAGTACAGGATCCGCTCGAGATCCTTCAGCGTCATGTCGAGCAGAAGGCCGATGCGGGACGGCAGCGACTTCAGGAACCAGATGTGGGCAACGGGTGCAGCCAGTTCGATGTGGCCCATGCGCTCGCGCCGGACGCGCGAAAGCGTCACTTCGACCGAGCACTTTTCGCAGATGATGCCCTTGTATTTCATCCGCTTGTACTTGCCGCACAAGCACTCGTAATCCTTGATCGGCCCGAAGATGCGGGCGCAGAACAGGCCGTCGCGCTCCGGCTTGAAGGTCCGGTAGTTGATGGTCTCCGGCTTCTTGATCTCGCCGTAGGACCAGGACAGAATCTTCTCCGGAGACGCAATCGAGATCCGGATCTGGTCGAAGACCTGAGCCGGTGTCGTCGGATTGAAGAGATTCATAATTTCTTGGTTCATCGTCTTCTCCTCGCGTGCCGATCGTCACCGGCAGCAAATTCGAAACTCTTTTTTAGCGCGCGCCCCGCTCAACGTCCGAGAGGAGCGCGAATGCCCGGCCCATCTGCGTGAAGGTTTGCTTCGCGCTTCCGGCCGGACATGGAATCTCAAGCGTTACTCAGCCGCCTCGGACGTCGGCGCCGGTCCCACCTTGGAATTGTGCAGGTCGACGTTGAGGCCGAGCGAGCGCATTTCCTTGACCAGCACGTTGAACGATTCCGGGATACCCGCCTCGAACGTGTCGTCGCCACGCACGATCGCCTCGTACACCTTGGTACGGCCGGCGACGTCGTCCGACTTCACGGTCAGCATTTCCTGCAGCGTGTAGGCCGCGCCGTAAGCTTCCAGCGCCCACACCTCCATTTCGCCGAAACGCTGTCCGCCGAACTGCGCCTTGCCGCCCAGCGGCTGCTGGGTGACGAGCGAGTACGGTCCGATCGAACGCGCGTGGATCTTGTCGTCGACCAGATGGTGCAGCTTGAGCATGTAGATGTAGCCCACCGTCACCTTGCGATCGAAGGCATCGCCGGTGCGGCCGTCATAGACGGTCGACTGGCCGGAGGCGTCGAAGCCCGCGAGCTTCAGCATCTCCTCGATGTCGGCTTCCTTGGCGCCGTCGAACACCGGCGTCGCAATCGGCACGCCGTGGCTCAGATTCTTGCCAAGCTCCATCAGCTCGTTGTCGTTCAGCGTCTTGATGGTTTCATCGTCGCCATAGATCTTCTTCAAGGTCTCGCGCAGCGGCTTGAGATCCTGCTTCTGATAATAGGCGTCGATGGTCTGGCCGATGCGCTTGCCGAGGCCTGCGCAGGCCCAGCCGAGATGCGTCTCCAGAATCTGGCCGACGTTCATGCGCGAGGGCACGCCGAGCGGATTGAGCACGATGTCCGCATGCGTACCGTCCTCGAGGAACGGCATGTCCTCGATCGGAACGATCTTGGACACCACACCCTTGTTGCCGTGACGACCGGCCATCTTGTCGCCGGGCTGGATCTTGCGCTTCACCGCGACGAAGACCTTGACCATCTTCATCACGCCGGGCGGCAATTCGTCACCACGCTGCAGCTTTTCGACCTTGTCGAGGAAGCGCTGTTCAAGGCCCTTCTTCGATTCGTCGTACTGCTTCCGCATCGCCTCGATTTCGCTCATCAGCTTGTCGTTCGGCGAGGCAAACATCCACCACTGCGACTTCGGATACTCCTCGAGCACGGCGCGCGTGATCTTGGTGTCCTTCTTGAAGCCCTTGGGACCGGCGATGCCCTGGCGGTTTTCCAGAAGCTCCGCGAGGCGGCCGTAGACGTTGCGGTCGAGAATCGCCTGTTCGTCGTCGCGGTCCTTGGCCAGACGCTCGATCTCTTCCCGCTCGATCGCCAGCGCACGCTCGTCCTTGTCGACGCCGTGACGGTTGAACACGCGCACTTCCACGATCGTGCCCTGCACGCCGGGCGGCACGCGGAGCGAGGTATCGCGGACGTCGGAAGCCTTTTCGCCGAAGATGGCGCGCAGCAGCTTTTCTTCCGGCGTCATCGGGCTTTCGCCCTTTGGCGTGATCTTGCCGACCAGGATGTCGCCGGCGCGGACTTCGGCGCCGATATAGACGATGCCGGCTTCGTCGAGGTTCTTCAGCGCTTCTTCCGAAACGTTCGGAATGTCGCGGGTGATTTCCTCAGGTCCGAGCTTGGTGTCGCGGGCCATCACCTCGAACTCCTCGATGTGGATCGAGGTGAAGACGTCGTCCTTCACGATCCGCTCGGAGAGCAGGATCGAGTCTTCGAAGTTGTAGCCGTTCCACGGCATGAACGCGACCAGCACGTTGCGGCCGAGCGCGAGTTCTCCGAGATCGGTCGAAGGACCGTCGGCGATGATGTCGCCCTTCTTGACGATGTCGCCGACCTTCACCAGCGGACGCTGGTTGATGCAGGTCGACTGGTTGGAACGCTGGTACTTCATCAGCCGGTAGATATCGACACCCGACTTGGTGGGATCGAGATCTTCGGTGGCGCGGATCACGACGCGGGTGGCGTCGATCTGGTCGATCACGCCCGAACGTCGTGCGGCGATCGCAGCACCGGAGTCACGGGCGACCACGCCTTCCATGCCGGTGCCGACGAACGGCGCCTCGGCGCGAACCAGCGGCACCGCCTGGCGCTGCATGTTCGAGCCCATCAGCGCGCGGTTGGCGTCGTCGTTCTCGAGGAACGGGATCAGCGCCGCAGCGACCGAAACGAGCTGCTTCGGCGACACGTCCATGTAGTCGACCTTGTCGGGCGTGATCGGCAGCACCTCGCCGGCGTGACGGCAGATGATCAGGTCTTCGGTGAAGCGGCCCTTGGCATCGAGCGGCACGTTGGCCTGCGCCACGCGATAACGGCCCTCTTCCATCGCCGAGAGGTACACGACCTCCTCGGTGACGCGGCCGTCCTTGACCTTGCGATACGGCGTTTCAACGAAGCCGTACTTGTTGACGCGCGCAAACGTCGCCAGCGAGTTGATCAGGCCGATGTTCGGGCCTTCCGGCGTTTCGATCGGGCAGATGCGGCCGTAATGGGTCGGATGCACGTCGCGCACCTCGAAGCCGGCGCGCTCGCGGGTCAGACCGCCCGGTCCAAGCGCCGAGAGACGGCGCTTGTGGGTGATCTCCGACAGCGGGTTGGTCTGGTCCATGAACTGCGACAGCTGCGAGGAGCCGAAGAACTCGCGCACCGCGGCAGCCGCCGGCTTGGCGTTGATCAGGTCCTGCGGCATCACGGTGTCGATGTCGACGCTCGACATGCGCTCCTTGATCGCGCGCTCCATGCGGAGAAGACCGATGCGGTACTGGTTCTCCATCAGCTCGCCGACCGAACGCACCCGGCGGTTGCCGAGATGGTCGATGTCGTCGATCTCGCCCTTGCCGTCGCGCAGGTCGACCAGCGTCTTGATGACGGCCAGGATGTCTTCCTTGCGCAGCGTGCGATGGGTGTCGGGCGCGTCAAGCTCGAGACGCATGTTCATCTTGACGCGGCCGACCGCGGAGAGGTCATAGCGCTCAGAGTCGAAGAACAGCGACTGGAACATGGTCTGGGCCGAGTCGATGGTCGGCGGCTCGCCCGGACGCATCACGCGATAGATGTCGAACAGCGCGTCTTCACGCGTCATGTTCTTGTCGGCATGCAGCGTGTTGCGGATGTAGGCGCCGACATTGACGTGGTCGATGTCGAGCAGCGGCAACTCCTTGTAGCCCTGCTCGTTGAGCGCCTTCAGCGACTTCTCGGTCAACTCCTCGCCGGCTTCGGCGTAGATTTCACCGGTCTTCGGATTGACGAGATCCTCGGCGAGATAGTTCCCGACCAGCTCTTCGTCCGACAAACGCAGGGCTTTCAGGCCCTTTTCCTGCAACTGGCGCGCCGCACGCACCGTCAGCTTCTTGCCGGCCTCGAGCACGACCTTGCCGGTATCGGCGTCGATCAGGTCGTTGATGGTGGAGTAGCCGCGGAAACGGGCGGCATCGAACGGCACGCGCCAGCCTTCCTTGGCGCGCTTGAAATTGATCTTCTTGTAGAAAGTGGACAGGATCGTCTCGCCGTCCAGACCGAGCGCGTACATCAGCGAGGTCACCGGGATCTTGCGGCGGCGGTCGATGCGCGCGAACACGATGTCCTTGGCGTCGAACTCGATGTCGAGCCAGGAACCGCGATACGGAATTACGCGCGCGGCAAACAACAGCTTGCCGGACGAATGGGTCTTGCCCTTGTCGTGGTCGAAGAACACGCCGGGCGAACGGTGCATCTGAGAAACAATGACGCGCTCGGTGCCGTTGACGACGAAGGTGCCGTTCATGGTCATGAGCGGAATGTCGCCCATGTAGACGTCCTGCTCTTTGATGTCCTTCACCGACTTGGCGCCGGTTTCCTCATCGATATCGAACACGATCAGGCGCAGCGTCACCTTCAGCGGCGCAGCATAGGTCATGCCGCGCTGGCGGCACTCGTCGACGTCATACTTCGGCGGCTCGAATTCGTAGCGGACGAATTCCAGCATCGAGGTGCCCGAAAAATCCGAAATCGGGAACACCGAGCGGAAAACCGCCTGCAGTCCCTCGTCCAGCCGACCGCCCTGGGGCTCCTCGACCATCAGGAACTGGTCGTAGGACGCCTTCTGAACCTCGATGAGGTTCGGCATCTCGGCAACTTCCTTGATGTGTCCGAAGAACTTGCGAACGCGTTTGCGACCGGTGAATGTCTGCTGCGCCATCGTGGCCTCTCATTTTCGTCGCCCTTGTGGGCGAACCTTCCGAAGCGCGACTGCCATCGCCCCCGGGTTGAATTTCGAATCGCTCAAAAGGAACAAAGCCCAATTTCAGGAATTAAGTCCTGAATCCGCACCTTAGACCTTCAAAACGCAAAACGACGCGCGGGGCGCATGACTGCACCCGCCCGTCTCAACTTGCCGCTTCACGGACTGAAAAAGCCCGAAATCTGACTGTCTCCCAACGGCTTACGCCGGGAACCCTGCCGTTCCCATTCGCCTACCGCGTTTTCCTGCTGCCGCCCCGATATGGGGCGAAATAGTGGAGATTCGAGGGGCTAACCCCGCGAATCCCCACACTTTTCTGTGTAGTACGCTTACTTCAATTCGACCTTGGCGCCAGCCTTTTCGAGCTGAGCCTTGAGCTTGTCGGCCTCTTCCTTATTCACGCCTTCCTTGACCGGCTTGGGCGCGCCTTCGACGAGGTCCTTGGCTTCCTTGAGGCCCAGGCCGGTGATGGCGCGGACTTCCTTGATGACTTCGATCTTCTTGTCGCCGGCGGCAGCGAGAACGACCGTGAACTCGGTCTTTTCTTCAGCCGGAGCAGCAGCGGCGGCAGCGGGACCGGCGACCGCCACAGCGGCAGCAGCGGACACGCCCCACTTTTCTTCGAGGAGCTTTGCGAGCTCGGCAGCTTCGAGCACGGTCAGGCCCGAGAGGTCGTCGACGATTTTCTGTAGGTCAGCCATTGATCTATTTCCTTAAAACGTTTGGTTCGAACCAGGTTTGATTTGCGAAGGGTCAGGCCGCTTCGCTCTTTGAGGCATAGGCCTGGACGACGCGCGCGAGCTTGGCCGCGGGCGCAGTGGAGAGCTGAGCAATCTTGGTCGCCGGCGCCACCAGGAGGCCGACAATCTTGCCGCGCAGTTCGTCCAGCGACGGCAATGAGGCAAGCGCCTTCACACCGTTCACATCCAGGACGGTTTTACCCATCGAGCCGCCGAGAATGACGAACTGTTCGTTCGCCTTGGCGAATTCGATGGCAACCTTCGGCGCCGCTACCGGATCGTTTGAAGTCGCGATCACGGTCGGACCCTTCAGCAGGGAACCGATGGCAACGACATCCGTGCCTTCAAGAGCAATTTTGGCGAGACGGTTCTTCGAGACCTTCACCGACGCGCCCGCCTGCTTCATCTGCATGCGCAGCTTCTGCATCTGGGCCACGGTGAGGCCGGAATAGTGGGCGACGACTGCAACGCTGGTGGTCTTGAAGACCTCGTTCAGCGCGTCAACCGCGTCCTTTTTTGCCGCTCTTTCCACAGCAAGTTCTCTCCGGTTGGCGGCCTTCGCTTAGGAGCGAGACCGCCGGGTTGCACCCATCGTCTCACCCAAAACCTGACCTCTAGACACCAGTCTCAAGGACACGCCGGGCAAGACGACATTGATAAGCCTGCCCTCCCGAACCAGATGGCGCGGGGTGTCGAGGTTCGAACCAAATCAGCCATGGCGCCGCGCGAAAGCGGCGTTGAAGCGAAATCCGGTCTTCACCCGTCTATGCAGGCTGTAAGATTAAGCCGTTGAAGAAATTTAAATTTCTTCGCAGGCGCCTGCAGTCTTGGACAGGATCGAGGCCATCCGGCAAGCCGAAAGACCCCTGCCGCAATCCACCGAAGCGATGAGCTTTCCTTCCTTTCGAGCAATCCATGCGGATGTCCTGAAAGGAATGATCTCCTACCGTATCGGGTTTTCGGAATGCGAGCACAGACGTGCCAGCAACCGCCAGCACGCCCGGAAGCCACTGTTTACCGAGTCTTGCCCGGCTTGCCAAGGGCAAAATTCAGACCAGATCGCGGACCGCGCCGGCGGCGAATTTGGGCCCGAAATGGCCCGGAAATTTCTTTGGCCAGTTCCGTCACACCCCGGGTCGCCTCGTTCGTCTTAGCCGCAGGAGGTTCTCATGCGGCGTCTGATAGCAGCAATTCTCGCGATACCCACCCTCTTTAACGGGCTGGCGATGCTCGCTGCCGGTCCGCTCTGGTACGAAACCGTGCCCGGGGTGCCGGACACCGGCCCGTTCAACCCCCATTTCGTCCAGGACATCGGCGTAGCGTTCCTCGTGGCCGGCCTCGCGCTCGCCGCGCGGGCATGGCGCCCTCGATACTGGCCGGCGGCCGTTGCGGGTGCCACCTTCCTGGCCGCACACGCTCTGCTCCATCTCGTGATGATTGCAAGCGGCCACAGCCATCACGCCGCGTTCGACCTCCTCGCGATCGTGCTGCCGTCGGCAGCCGCGCTCTATTCCGCCTTCCCCAGCCAAGGAGAATATCATGCGTAGTTGGATCGCGCGCCGCACGCTGCGCGCATTTGCCAGGCGTTACGGGTACGACGTCAGCTATCTCGAAGTGATGCTGAACTGTTCCCCTTCCGCCTTCTTCAAGTTCGCGCCCCTTATGAAGGCGGCCGCCCATCGCGAGGCGGTGCCGATCAACGCGAGTTTCACAGCCAAGATCGTCGGCGCCCTGGCCGAGGATTGCGGGCCCTGCACTCAACTGGTCGTCGACATGGCGCTGGAAGCGGGCACGGCGAAGGACCAGATCGAAGCCGTTCTTCGTCGCGATCCGCGCGCGATGAGCGACACGACCCGTCTGGCGTTCAGGTTTGCGGACGCCGTGGCGCGCCGTTCCATCGACGACGAGGAATTTCGCGACGCCGTACGTGCCCAATGGGGCGAGAAAGGCGTTATCGATTTGACGCTGGCGTTACAATTGGGCCGGATATTCCCGATGGTGAAGGCGGGGCTCGGCTATGCCAAGGAGTGTCGCCGCGTCACGGTGGATGGACATAATGTCGACGTCGTCAAACAGGCCGCATGACGGCGATCCGCTGGCGCCCCATCGCGGGCGCCTGCTCGGGCTCGCCTATCGTATGCTCGGCAGCCGCAGCGACGCGGAAGACGTGGTGCAGGACGCCTATCTCCGCTTTGCCGGCGCGCAGGACGTGCACAACGCGGAGGCGTTTCTCGTCACCGTCGTGACCCGGCTTTGTCTCGATCGCCTGAAGAGTGCAAGAGCGCAGCGAGAAGTCTATGTCGGGCCGTGGCTCCCGGAGCCGGTGTTCGACGCGGAGGGCCTGTCGGCGGAAGCCGCTACCGAACTCGCTGACGATCTCTCGTTCGCCTTGTTGCTGGCGCTCGACCGGTTGTCGCCACTGGAACGCGCGGCCTTCCTGCTTCACGACGTCTTCGACACGCCGTTTTCCGAGATCGCCGCCATGCTTGACCGCACCGAAGCGGCTTGCCGGCAACTGGCGACGCGGGCCCGCCGCGCCGTGCGCGACGAACGCCCGGCGCCGGCGGCGACGCCGGACAATCACGCCCGTCTACTGCAGGCTTTCGGCGAAGCCGTGACCAGCGGCAACGTTGCGCGTCTGGCCGAACTGCTGCGCGAAGACGCGGTCGCGATCACCGACGGCGGCGGTCGCAAGACCGCAGCGCGCAATCCGATCCAGGGCGCCGACAAGATCGCGCGCTTCTTCATCGGCCTCGCCGCCAAGAACGCCGGCCACGAGATTCGCGTCGAGCCCGCCATGATCAACGGGGCCATCGGCGCCCTGCTCTATCTGGACGGCGAGCTCGATCACACCATGAGCATGGCGATATCAGGCGAGAAAATCGCCGCGATCTATATCGTCCGCAATCCCGACAAGCTCCGCCACCTGGCGGCGGCTGGGATGCGCTGAAGTGTCAGCCGAGCGGCACCGCGTAAGGCAGCGGATTGCCGGCGAAGAACGCCTCGAGATTGGCGATCACGCAGTTCTGCATCGCCACGTGCGATTCCAGCGTATGGCCGCCGATATGCGGGGACAGCACGACGTTCGGCAGCGCGGTCAGGGCATCCGGCGCATGCGGCTCCTTCGCGTACACGTCGAGGCCGGCGCCGGCGACGGTCTGGTCGGTCAGCGCCGCGACCAAGGCCTGCTGGTCGATCACCGAGCCGCGCGAGATGTTGACGACGTAGCCATCCTTGCCGAGCTTGTTCAGGATATCGGCATCGACGGCGTGGTTGGTATCCTCTCCCGCCCGCACCGCGACCATCAGGACGCTGCACCATTCGGCCAGCGCTCCGAGCGTCGGAAAATATTGATAGGGAACGTCGTGCTGGCTGCGGCTGAAATAGCCGACCTCGGTTTCGAACGCGGCGACGCGTGCCGCGATCTTGCGGCCAATCTCGCCCATGCCGTAGACGCCGACCTTGCGGCCGAGCATGCCAGCCTGCGGGCGCATCATCGGTGACGGCTTTGCCGCCGCCCAGCTCCCGCCCCGCACGTAATCGTCCGCAGCGGGCAGTCGCCGCGTGGCCGCCAGCATCAGGGTGACCGCGATATCGGCGACCGACGCCGCGTTCGCTCCCGGACTGTGGCCGACCGCAATTTTGCGCTTCGCCGCGGCCACCAGATCGACACCGTCATAACCGGTGCCGTAGCAGACGATGGCGCCCAATTTCGGCATCATGTCCATCGCCTCGCCGCGAAGCGGCGTGCCGCCGGCCGTGATCATCGCGCGAATGTCCGCGAGTTGATCGGCGGAAAACACTTCGTGGGGTGGCTTGCCGGCGGCGTTCAGGAGTTCAAACCGTTCGCCGAAACGCTCCATCTGGGCCTTTGGGAAACGCGAATAGATCAGGACCTTCTCGGGCATTGTTGTTCTTTCTTTTCCTCATCCGGCGCGGCGACGATTACGCAAAACCGACAGCAAACGCAAAGGGCGGAATCGGTCACCCGATTCCGCCCTTTTTATTCACGTAAGCCGCCGGGAATTAGCCGAGCAGCGTGCCCGGCTCGACCTTGACGCCCGGGCCCATGGTGGAGGAGACCGCCACGCGCTGGATGTAGGTGCCTTTGGCGCCAGCCGGCTTGGCCTTCGACACCGCATCCGCAAGCGCCTTCACGTTCTGCACGAGCTTTTCCTCGGAGAACGAGGCCTTGCCGACGCCGGCCTGCACGATGCCGGCCTTTTCGACGCGGAATTCGACCGAGCCGCCCTTGGCGCCCTTTACGGCGGTGGCGACGTCCATCGTCACGGTGCCGATCTTCGGGTTCGGCATCATGCCGCGCGGGCCGAGCACCTTACCGAGGCGGCCGACCAGCGGCATCATGTCCGGGGTGGCGATACAACGATCGAAATCGATGTTGCCGCCCTGCACCTTCTCGACCAGGTCTTCGGCGCCGACGACGTCAGCGCCTGCGGCCTTGGCTTCTTCCGCTTTTGCACCACGGGCGAACACGCCGACGCGCAGCGTGCGGCCGGTGCCGTTCGGCAGGTTGACGACGCCGCGAACCATCTGGTCGGCGTGACGCGGGTCGACGCCGAGATTGATCGCGATCTCGATCGTCTCGTCGAACTTCGACTTGGCGCGTTCCTTGACCATCTTGATGGCATCCGCGAGCGGATAGAGCTTCTCGCGGTCGACACCCTCGCGGGCCTTGCTCAAACGTTTTCCGATTGCCATGACCCGTTACCCCGCAACTTCCAGACCCATCGAACGGGCGGAGCCCTCGACCATCTTCATGGCCGACTCGACGGAATCGCAATTGAGATCCTTCATCTTCTTCTCGGCGATCTCGCGCACCTGTGCGCGTGTCACCTGGCCGGCCTTGTCGCGGCCCGGAGCTTTCGAACCGGACTGGATCTTGGCGGCCTGCTTGAGGAAGTGGGACATCGGCGGCGTCTTCATCTCGAAGGTGAAGGAACGGTCCGCATAGATGGTGATGATCACCGGGATCGGGGTGTTCTTTTCTTCCTTCTGCGTCTGCGCGTTGAACGCCTTGCAGAATTCCATGATGTTGAGACCGCGCTGACCAAGCGCGGGACCGATCGGGGGCGAAGGATTCGCCGCACCGGCCGGCACCTGCAATTTCAGGTATCCGGTCACTTTCTTTGCCATGTATCGCTCCTGTTGTGCCGGCCGGAGCCGGCTGTTTCAGGGTCCGTGGTTCGGTTGAAGAGCGGTTGGCGACCGCCCTCTTCCTCCCACGGCCTCATATTACGCGAAGACCAAGCTTCGCGCTTTCGGTCAGACCTTCTCGACCTGACCGAATTCCAGTTCGACGGGCGTGGCACGGCCGAAGATCGACACCGCGACCTTCACGCGCGAACGCGCCTCGTCAATTTCTTCAACCACGCCGGAGAACGACGCGAACGGACCATCGGCCACGCGGACGTTCTCGCCGATTTCGAACGACACCGACGCCTTCGGACGTTCGACGCCTTCCTGCACCTGATGCAGGATCCGCATTGCCTCTGATTCGGAGATCGGCATCGGCTTGTTCTCGGCGCCGAGAAAACCGGTGACCTTGGGCGTGTTCTTGATCAGGTGAAACGCCTCGTCGGTCAGCTTCATCTTCACCAGCACGTAGCCCGGGAAGAACTTGCGCTCGGCGTCGATCTTGCGGCCGCGGCGCACCTCGGTGACCTTTTCGGTCGGCACCAGCACCTGCTCGAACAGATCCTCGAGCCCGCGCTGCTTCGCCTGTTCCCGGATCGATTCCGAGACCTTCTTCTCGAAGTTCGAATAGGCGTGAACGATGTACCAGCGCTTGTCCATGGTTTGGGTTCCGGTGCTCATCAGTGGACGCCCAGCAGGAAAGTGACAACGTAGCGGATGATCAAATCCGACGTGAAGAAGAAGATCGACGCCAGTGCAACCATCACGAACACCATGATCGTGGTGATCGTCGTCTCGCGGCGCGTCGGCCAGGTGACCTTGGCGGTCTCCGAGCGCACTTCCTGCAGGAATTTGAACGGGCTGAAAGCCATCGTTGGTTACCGCGTCCTTCGTGAGACGATTGTGATTTAAGCGAAATCCGAACAGCCCTCTAGCGCCCAGCCCTCTCTCGAAGGATGAGCGCCAAGCGGGCTCGATTGTTCGGGGGAATTCAAAGCCGCGCCGGATATCCGTAAAACGGGCCGGCAGCAGGTGGCGGGTATCTACTGCCAGCCGGGCAAAAGGTCAAGGTACGGGGTGCCGCGGGGCTCCAAATCGGACCCTTTTTGGGGGCCAAGCGAAATAAGAACCGCCGGCCAGCCATTGGTTAATTCCCAGGTAAAGGCTTTCCTCAAATGCGCACAAGCCCACGATCTGGATTTTAAAAGCTCCCCGCTATGCTGAGCGCTCCAAATATGGGGAACGAGACCATGGCTACGCTAGGCCAAGACCTGGAAAGAACATCGGGCGAGACGGCCTGGACCGTGCTCGACGCGGCGAACGACCTCGGCGACAGCATGACGGTCGATGCATGCCGGCGGGTGATCGACGCCGATCTGCGGGGCGAGACTCCGGCCCGGTCGGACGTCGCCGTCCTCACCGCATTCTTCGCGTAAGACCCAGGCACCATCCCAGGAATTCTATCAAGTCTTTGATTATGCTGATTTAGCTGGCAGGAGTGGCAGGGCTCGAACCTGCGACCCCCGGTTTTGGAGACCGGTGCTCTACCAATTGAGCTACACTCCTGCAGGGAACCGGCGCGTGCGCCGCTTCGCGCCGTTTCAAGCATAGGGCATACCCCGATTGCAAGGGCGAAGCGGCTTGCGCCCTATTCAAAGCACGCCTTCTACGCCAGACTTGGGTCTCATAAACAACAAGAGCCACGGGAGAGACTATGAACGCCCAGACCGCCGCCCGGCCAGCATCCGCCCCCCTGACCCCTTCTCTCCCCGACGCCAAGCCGGAAACGATTGGGCTCTCGAGTACCCGCCTGCAGCGGATGTCGGATGGCTTCAAGCGCGAGGTCGACAAGGGAACCCTCCCGGGCGCAACCGTGATGGTGGCGCGACGCGGTCAGGTCGGCTGGTTCGATGCGATCGGACGGCAGAATCCGGCGGCGAGCGCGCCGATGGCGCACGACAGCATCTTCCGCATCTTCTCGATGACCAAGCCGATCGTTTCGGTCGGCATCATGATGCTGATCGAGGACGGACATTTCGTCCTCAACGATCCCGTCGCCAAATTCATTCCGGAGTTCGCCGAGCAGAAGGTCGGCGTCGAGAACAACGGCAAGCTCGAGCTGGTACCGGTGAAACGGCAGATGACCGTGCAGGACCTGCTGCGGCACACGTCCGGCCTGACCTACGATCACACCGGCAACGGCCCGGTCCAGCAGCTTTATCAGCAGTCGCGTCTGCGCAGCCGCAAGATCACCAACGCCGAACACGCGACCATGATCGCCGGCATGCCGCTGATGTGCCAGCCGGGCGCGGAATGGAACTATAGCCGCTCGACCGACGTGCTCGGCCGCATCATCGAGGTCGTCTCCGGCAAATCGCTCGGCGCCTACCTGACCGAACGCATCCTGGCGCCGCTGCAGATGGCCGAGACCACATTCCATGCATCGGAAGCGAACGCCGGCCGCCTCGCCGAACCATTTCCAACTGATCCCTGGAACGGCGACAAGGTGCAGCTCTTCAATATGCTGGAGAAGCCCGCGATGGAATCCGGCGGCGGCGGGCTGGTCTCGACCACGATGGATTACGCGCGGTTCTGCCAAATGCTGCTCAATGGCGGCGCGCTCGACGGCAACCGGATCATCGGCCGCAAGACGCTGGAACTGATGGCTTCCGACCATCTCTCCGCGAGCGTGAAGGTCGAATCGCCGCTGATGCCGCCCGGTCACGGTTTTGGCCTCGGCTTCGCCGTCCGTACTCACCGCGGCGTCGCACCGTTCCCGGGCTCGCTCGGCCAGTTCTTCTGGAGCGGCATGGCCGGTACGTTCTTCTTCATCGATCCCGCGGAAGAGCTATTCACGGTGTTCATGATGCAGGGCCCCGGCCAGCGCGAATATATCCGCAACATGCTGCGGGATCTGGTTTACGCCGCGGTGGAGTGAACCCCACCCACAATTGTCATCCCCGCGAAGGCGGGGATCCAGTACGCCGGGAATTCTCGTTCATTCACGGCCGCCGCGGCGTACTGGATCATCCGCCTTCGCGGACGATGACACCGGTGGGATGCACGCACCCCGCAATTGATCAGCTAATCGTAGCCCCGCCGTCGATCACGATGGTTTGGCCGGTCATGAAGTCGCCGGCCTTCGAGCCCATCAGCACCGCGGCGCCCGCGATCTCGTCGGGCACGCCGATGCGCAGCAGCGGCGAACGCGCCGTGGAGGCTTTCAGCGTCTCCGGATTGTCCCACAGCGCTTTCGCAAAATCGGTCTTGATCAGGCCGGGCGCGATGCAATTGACGCGAATGTTGTGCTTGCCGTATTCGCAGGCGAGATTGCGCGCGAGCTGCATGTCGGCGGCCTTCGAGATCGCGTAGGCGCCGAGCACGGTCGAACCCTTAAGGCCGCCGATCGAGGACACGATCACGATCGAGCCGTCCTTGCGCTCGATCATCTGCGGCACCACCATGCTGATCAGCCAGTTGTTGGCGACGATGTTGTTGTCGAGAATTTTTCGGAACTGGTCGTCGGAAATGCCGCCGAGCGGACCGTAATAGGGATTGGACGCGGCGTTGCAGACCAGCACGTCGATCTTGCCGAAGGCGCGGTTAGATTCGTTGACGAGGTTCTGAAGGTTTTCCTTGCTGGAAATGTTCGCGGCGATCGCAACCGCCGTCCCCTTCCCGAACTTGTCATTGACCTGCTTGGTGACGGAATCGCAAACATCCTGCTTGCGCGAGGAGATCACGACCTTGGCGCCGTGTTCCGCCATGCGCTCGGCGATGGCGAGGCCGATGCCGCGCGTCGAGCCGGTAATGACAGCAACTTTTCCCGACATATCGAACAAGGTCATGTCTCTCTCCCCAATGTTGATCCGGCGCGATGCCGGTTTTGTTCTTCAGGTTGAACTAAGCAGCGTTTGCGGTCCTCGACAACTCAAGGCTCAGGCGAGTTTGGTCTCCGGCGGCTTCACCTCCGGGCCTGCCGGCTGATGCATCGCGTTATGCGAGGCGTCCGCGATCCAGGGCTGCTGGTTGACCATCGGCAGCCGCCAGCCGGTGTAACTGGCGCTTGAGAGATGATCGAGCCGCGTCACCGAGCAATTGTCGATATCGAAGGCGAGACCTTTCTCCGGCTGACCGCCGAGCGCAAGGCCGACGGCGGCCCTGATCGTGCCGCCATGGGCGACGACGATGACGTCCCTGCCCGCCCGCTCGGCGTTGATGCGCTCGATGGCGCCGCATGTGCGGTTATAGAGGTCCATGAAACTCTCGCCGCCGGGCGCGGGTTCGTTGACTTCAGTGAGCCAGTGGCTGCCGACCGGCCGGCTGGCGATGAACTCCGCACGATTCAGGCCTTGCCACTCACCGAGATGCTGTTCGGCGAATGCGTTCACATGCGGCATCTCTGAAGGCTTGGGAAAGCCCGCGGCCCAGATCGCGCTGGCGGTCTGATGCGTGCGCTTCAGATTGCTTGCATACCAGACCGCATTGCGCGGCAGGATCTTTCCGACCGCCTCGAACACGACGCGGTCGCTGGTGTCGCAGCCCAGATCCTTCTGCCCGTAAATGCAGCCATTATCTTCGCGGACCGGTGCGTGGCGAATCCACCACCATCGCGTCGTCACTACAAGCGGCTTCCCAGAATTGGACATCATCAAAGCCCTTCAATACTGTTCGCTGTCGCTGTACGTCAGAGCACGCATCGTCTCAAGTGACTTTGCCGTTTTAAATCTTGTTTGAATTCCGCAAGGCGGCAGACGCCTGCGCGCATAACGATCAGGGAGAAACTCATGGGCCGCCTCGAAGGCAAATCCGTCGTCATCACAGGTGCCGGTAGCGGTATCGGGCGCGCCGCGTCGGTGCTGTTCTCCAGGGAGGGCGCGAAGCTCATCATCGTCGACCGCGCCGAGGGCGTGAAGGAAACCGCCAAACTCGTCAGCGATGCCGGCGGCACGGTCGAGGCCGTGATGGCGGATGCCGGTTCCGAAGCCGACGTGAAGGCCTTCATCGACAAGGCGGTCGCGAAATATGGCAGGCTCGATGCGATCTGGGCCAATGCCGGCGTCAGCGGCGGGCTGGTGCCGCTGGCGGAGCAGACCGTCGAACACTGGCAGGAAGTCTTGCGCATCAATTTGATCGGGCCGTTCCTCGCCATCAAGCATTCGATGCCGCATATGATCAAGCAGAAGTCCGGCTCGATTGTCTGCACCGCATCTGTGGCGGGCCTCAAGGCCGGCGCCAGCGGTCACCCTTACGGCGCCAGCAAGGCCGGCGTGATCAGCCTGGTGCAGACCACCGCCTACTCGCTGTCCGGCACCGGCGTGCGCATCAACGCGGTGTGCCCCGGCCTGATCGAAACCGGCATGACCAAGCCGGTGTTCGACCGCGCCAAGGAGCGCGGCACCCAGGACAAGATCGGCCAGCTCAATCCCCTGAAGCGCCCCGGCCAGCCGCATGAACTCGCGGCGATGGGATTGTTCCTCGCCAGCGATGACGCCTCCTACGTCAACGGCCAGGCGATCCCGGTCGACGGCGGACTCACCGCGTCGATGCCGTACGCGGGCAAGCCGATTTAGCGAGATTCGCGTGTCCCGGACGCGGTGCAGCGTGTAACGCCGCTCCGCAGAGCCGGGACACGAGAATGATCTATGCTGACGCCGCAAGAAGGCTCCTGCCTTTCGCCGGCGAATAGTCCGTCGGCACAAGCAAACGATCCTCGATCTGGCCCACCATCAAGCCGTGCTCCGCATGCGTCACGCGCTTGATCTCGGACCATTCGGTATCGGCCATGAAGGCCGACCATGCGGCAATCTTCGCCGCCTCGTCGGGCCATTCCAGCAAATAGGCAAACTCGGTCCTGTCGCCAAACTTCGTTTCCCACATCGCGACGATCCGGAAACCGTATCTGGTTTGCATGATGCGCGCGGCGTGATCGCGAAAGCGGGTGTGGAACGCGGCCTTGTTCTTTTCGAATATTTCGTAGATGCGCAGTTGCTGAATCATGACGACGTCCCTTTATCCAGAGATAAGGTTGAAGCATTGCCATTCAAATCCCGCCGGACATGCGGTAGATGATTTGCGAGCTCCCAAGACCGCCGACGCGATTCCTGCTCTCGCCTGTTAAGCCAACGCTACGAAATCCTCCGCAATCTGCGGTAGCGTTTCACATTCATTCAAACTATCCTTTCTACATTGGAGATCGCGTCGCACCTGTTGGCGCATCGCATTGGAAGAATTTGAGAATTGAAAGTGGGGAAACTACAATGAGCCTGGCCGAGGGGCCGCCGGATCTGCCTTATCCGAAGCTGCCGTTCTGGGACACCGTCAGCCTGTCCTACTCAACCTATTTCCGTCATTTCATCGACGCATTGCGCGCATCCTGGCTATGGCTGATCGTGGCAGCCGTGGTCACGGGTTTCGCGAGCTGGCAGCAATGGTCCTGGATGGCCACCATGCTAGCGAACCTGAAACCGGGCCTGCCGCTTAAAATGTCAAGGCCCTCCGAAATGGCGTTGCTTCTGAATCTCGACAACATCCTCTTGCTGTTTGCCGGCGTGAGCATTGCTGTCGCGTGGCACCGGCTCATGATCCTGAACGAACAGCCTGGCTTCAGCGGCGGCAACGTCGCGACAAAAGATCTGTGGCGCTACATCGTCATGGCACTTGCGCTCTTTCTGGTCATGTTTCTGCCAATGGCAGCCGTCATGTTTCCGACGCTCTACCTCCTGCAACCGGTTCCGGGTCCAGCCCCGCCACCTCCGGCACTCTTCCTGTTGCTCCCGCTGCTCTTTGCGCTCTACGCCGTCGGCACCTTCGTCGCGTTTCGCCTGACTCTTCTGCTCCCGGCACAGGCGATCGGAGACACCAGCCTGACCTTCAAGCAGGCATGGAATCGCACCCGCGGAAATGTCTGGCGGCTGTTTTGGGGGGTCGTGGTAACGACGATGCCGGCCTTGCTGATTGCGCAGGTTGTCTTTTTGGTCGGAGTCGGCCCTCCTCGTCCATCGACCGTCGTCAGTGAGGACTTCGTGGCGCAAATGACCGCTATGAGCACAGTCTTCGCCGTCTATTACCTGCTCATCCTTCCGATCGGAATCGGCTTTCTGTCACACGCTTACCGGCATTTCTTTGTTGCACCGCTGGAGCTGCCTTGAAAGGCAAGTTGGGCCGGAACACGCTTCACCGTATCCGGGATGCGGCCTTAACTTCATCATAGCCCGTCAGGCGGCAAGCCGGAGGATTCCGCAGCCAGCGCGCGGTGACGGATGCGCTCGCGGTAGAAGGCGTAGAGACCGGACAGCACGATGATCGAGGCGCCCAGCACCATCATCGCATCGGGCACGTCGCCGAACACGAGATAGCCGAGCAGCATCGCCCACAGCAGCGCGGAATAGCGGAACGGCGCCACCGCCGAGATGTCGCCGGAGCGCAGCGCCATGATGATGCATTGATAGCCGATCAGGAGCAGCACGGCAGCCAGCGCCTGCAGGCCGAGCGCGGCTGTCGATGGCGGCGTCCAGCCTCCGAGCGGAACGAGGATGACGCCGCCCGCGGTCGTCACCGTCACTGTTGTCAGCAAGGTGATGAACAGTGACGGGATCTTCGGCGGGATGCGCCGGGTCGCGAGATCGCGCAGCGCGCAGAAGGCGACCGACACCAGCGCGAACAGCGAGAACTGGCTGAAGCCGGCAAGCCCCGGCCGCACGATGATGAGCACGCCGATGAAGCCCGCCACGATCGCTGACCAGCGCCGCCAGCCGACCGGCTCGCCGAATATCACGGCGGCGCCAAGCGTGATCGCCAGCGGCAGCGCCTGGAAGATCGCCGAGGTGTTGGCGAGCGGCAGATGCGCGAGCGCCGCCATGAACGAGATCGTGCCGCCGATTTCGCCGAATACCCGCAGCGCCACCGGCTTGAGCATCAGCGTGCGCAGCGGACGCAGCGCGCCCTGATGCCAGGCGAACGCCGCGACCAGCAGAATCGCGAACAGCCCGCGCACCAGCATCACCTGGCCAAAATTCATCTCGGACGACACCACCTTGGTGATGGAGTCGTTCGTGGTGAACGCCGCCATGGATACCGCCATGAGCAGGCTGCCGCGAATATTCGGGGAAAGTGCCACCAGTCGGCTAGGTCGCGCCGGCCTTCTGCGCGTATGCCCAGGCATCCTTCGACAGCGGCACGGTGCGGGCCGCCGACTCCAGCGCCCTGGCGTTGGCCGCGGTGCCGTCGCGAACCCGCCCGGCAATACCTTGCGTGATGCCGGCCAGGCGGAACAGGTTGTAGGAAAAATACCAGTTGAGGTCAGGCACGGCGCTGCCGGTGACGTTGCAGTAGATCTGCGCGGCCTCTTCCAGGCTCGGAATGTTCAGCGCCTTGAGGTCGGCATTGGCAAGACCCGGCATGGTCCACTGCATCAAGAGATAGGTGAAGTCGGCCATGGGATCGCCGAGCGTCGACAGTTCCCAATCCAGTACCGCCTGAACCCGAGGTTCCGTGGCATGGAAAATCATGTTGTCGAGACGGTAGTCGCCGTGAACGATCGACGCACGCGCCTGCGCCGGCACGGTTTTCGGCAGCCACTCGGCGAGTTTTTCGAATTCCGGAATGTGCTGCGTCTCGGAGGCGCGGTATTGTTTGGTCCAGCGGTCGACCTGACGGGCGAAATAATTGCCCGGCTTGCCGAAATCGCCGAGCCCGATTTTCTCGGGGTCGAAGACATGGAGTTTTGCCAGCGTCTCGATTTTGCTGGTGAAGATCTTGCGGCGCGCGTCCGGCGTCTGGCTCGGCAGCGTGGGATCCCAGAATACCCGGCCCTCTTCCATCGACATGATGTAGAAGGCGGCGCCGATCACGGCATCGTCAGTGCACAACGCGTAGGCCTTCGCGACCGGAAAGCCCTGCTTGCCGAGCGCCGCGATGACGCGGAACTCGCGATCGACCGCATGCGCCGACGGCAGCAATTTACCGAACGGTTTGCGGCGCATCACGTAGGAGCGAGCGGGCGTCTCGATCTTGTAAGTCGGATTGGACTGACCACCCTTGAATTGCAGGACTTTGAGCGGCCCCTGATAGCCCTCGACATGCTCGCGCATCCAGCCATCGAGGCTCGCCTCGTTGATGCGATGACGCTCCTCGACTTCCTTGGTGCCCGAGAACTCTTCGTCTTTCCTGACGCCGTCCGCCACGATGACGCTCCCTTGAATTTCTTCTTAGACTTTGGGGAGCGCCATCAGAGCGTTCCCGTTAGTGCGACGTGTTTGCATACTTCCGAAGTTCAAGCCTGGCAATGGCGCGATTGTGCACCTCGTCCGGACCGTCAGCCAGCCGCAGCGTACGGATATGGGCATAATCCTTTGCCAGGCCGGCCTCGTCGGAGACACCACCGCCGCCATAGGCCTGGATCGCATTGTCGATGATCTTCAGCGCCATGTTGGGGGCCGTGACCTTGATCATCGCGATCTCGGCCTGCGCGGTCTTGTTGCCGACCTTGTCCATCATGTCGGCGGCCTTGAGGCAGAGCAGACGGTTCATTTCGATATCTGCGCGCGCTTCACCGATGCGCTGTTCCCACACCGAGTGCTCGATGATCTTCTTGCCGAACGCGGTGCGCGACGCCAGCCGCTTCACCATCTTCTCCAGCGCCTCCTCGGCCTTGCCGATGGTGCGCATGCAGTGATGGATGCGGCCCGGACCGAGGCGGCCCTGCGCGATCTCAAAACCGCGGCCTTCGCCGAGCAGGATGTTTTCCTTCGGCACGCGCACGTTTTCCAGCAGAACCTGGGCGTGACCGTGCGGCGCGTCATCGAAGCCGAACACCGGTAGCATCTTCTCCACCTTGATGCCGGGAGTGTCGAGCGGCACCAGGATCTGCGACTGCTGCTGGTGCTTTGCGGCCTTCGGATCGGTCTTGCCCATCAGGATCGCGATCTTACAGCGGGGATCGCCGACGCCCGACGACCACCATTTGCGGCCGTTGATGACGTAGTGGTCGCCATCCTTTTCGATGCGTGTTTCAATGTTAGTGGCGTCCGACGACGCGACCGCCGGCTCGGTCATCAGGAAGGCGGAGCGGATCTCGCCTTCCATCAGCGGCTTCAGCCACTTCCGCTTCTGCTCCTTGCTGCCGTAGCGGATGAACACTTCCATGTTGCCGGTATCGGGAGCGGAGCAGTTGAACACCTCCGAGGCCCAGGAGATGTGACCCATCTCTTCCGACAGCAGCGCATATTCGAGATTGGTCAATCCCGCGCCGCGGAATTCGTCGTCTTCATGCGCGTTCGGCGGCATGAACATGTTCCAGAGGCCTTCGGCCTTCGCCTTCTTCTTCAGCTCCTCGAGGATCGGGATCACCTTCCAGCGCGGGCCCTCCGCGTCCTGCTTGTCGTAAATCGGAACTGCGGGACGAACATGCGTCTTCATGAACGCCTGCACGCGGTTCAGCCATTCCTTCTGTTTCTCTGACATATCGAAGTTCATGGGACGCTCCTCGGCTAGCTTCTGAATTGTTGGGCCGCACTGTCTGCCTGCCGCTTGTGGCTCGCAAGCCATTTTGCGGATGACGGCGACAGTCTGGACCGGCGGAAAATGCGACCCGTTCGCAAACGTGAATTGACATTTCCACCCTTCAAACGATAGTTTCATACAACTGTTTGAATTGCAACTCCCCCAACGGGAGGCTGATATGTCGAGCGATCGGACCCGGTCCGCCATCCTTGCCGCCGCCGAACGGCTTTACGCCGATCGCGGCTTTGGCGACGTGACGCTGCGCGACATCGTCGCGGAAGCGAACGTCAACCTTGCCGCGGTGAATTATCATTTCGGCTCCAAGGACGAATTGATCGCAGAGCTGTTCGTCACGCGCAGCCTCGCCACCAACCGTGAGCGGCTCAATGAATTGAAGGCTGCCGAGGAAAAGGGCGGCGGCCGGGCTCCGATCGACGCCATCCTGCACGCGCTGGTGGGCCCTACCCTGCGTGGCTGCCTCGGCCCCGACCGCGAAGGCTCGACGGCGGCGCGCTTCATGATCCGCGCATCCATTGAATCGGTGCCGCCGATCCGCCGCATCAAAAATCGCGAGGTCGACCATTTGCGGAAATTCGTCGCCGCGATGCGCCGCGCGATGCCCGGCCGCGACGACGCCGATCTCTATTGGGGCCTGCACTTCGCGCTGGCGATGTCGCACCACACCATCCGGGAAAAAGAGCGGCTGACGAAATTGTCGGAAGGACAATGCGACCTCAACGACGTCCAGGCGATCATCGACCGCGTGGTGTCGGTCTCGGTGATGGCGCTGACAGGCGGCGAGACGCTGACAAAGAAGGCGCCCGCCCGATCGGCGGTGCCACATGGCAGACTGACCCGGCAGGATCTCTAAGCTAAGTTCTTGTAGCCCGGATGAGCGAAGCGACATCCGGGGCGGCGCGAGAGTGGTCCCGGATATCGCTTCGCTCATCCGGGCTACGAACTGTTACCCGGGGAGCAGCGTCAAGGCGCTCAAGCCCTTCCGTCATTGCGAGCGCAGCAAAGCAATCCATCCTTCCGTGCGCGAGGTGACAATGGATTGCTTCGCTGCGGTCGCAATGACGGCGAGAGCTGTCGAGGCCATGGGCATGCGACCTACATCACGGCCACGCAATCAATCTCGATATCGAACGGCCCAAACCATTCGGGCACGCAGACGAAGATGCGCGCCGGCGGATCTTCCGGAAAATAGCGCGCGTAGATCGCGTTGACGGCGGCGAAGTGCTCGACCGAAGTGCAGTAGACGTTGCACTTCATCACGTTCTGCAGCGAGGTGCCCGCGGTTTCCAGGCACCGTTTCAATTGATCGAGGACGAGCTCGGATTGACGTTCGATCGGACCGGTGAAGAGCTCGCCGGTATCGGGATCGAATGGCGGCAGGCCCGAAACAAACACCATGCCGCCGCCGCGCGTCACCGGAGAGACCGGCGCGTTCCGCTTCGCAAGCCAGGACGACATCGGTTCGACGCGAATGACTTCCCGTTTCATCATCGTTACCTCTCGAACAGACTGATCGAGGGTGCAAGCTAGCGCAATTCGACGCCAGCATGCTTCGATTAAGATGGAAGTGTCGATGTCGGAACCCCATTGAACCAGACCAATTCCATTGGTATTGCCAAATCAACATAACCAATTTCGGGAATAGCATTGGTATCCTTCCAAATCGAGCCGTACTGATCCATCTGACGGTCGTTGTCGGCCTAGCCGGAATGAACGAGGGCGGCCGGACGCCAGAGAGCCACGCGGAAGGAAAGCACCATGCGCATTGTCGATGTCGTTGAAATCACCAAGCCGATCGCCTCCCCGATCCGCAACGCCTACATCGACTTTTCGAAGATGACGGCGAGCCTCGTCGCGGTCGTGACAGATGTGATGCGCGATGGGCGTCGGGTCGTTGGCTATGGCTTCAATTCGAACGGCCGTTATGGTCAAGGCGGCCTGATCCGGGAACGCTTCCGCAATCGTATCATCGAGGCCGATTCGATCAGCCTTCTCGACGACGAAGGCACCAATCTCGATCCGCACCGGATCTGGGCCGCGATGATGTCCAATGAAAAGCCGGGAGGGCACGGCGAGCGTTCCGTCGCGGTCGGCACGCTCGACATGGCGGTCTGGGACGCGGTCGCCAAGATCGCCGGCAAGCCGCTGTTCCGCCTGCTCGCCGAAAAGAAGCGCCGTGAGGCCAATCCCCGCGTCTTCGTGTATGCGGCAGGCGGCTACTACTACCCCGGCAAGGACAATTCCGCCCTACGCGCGGAAATGCGCAGCTATCTCAACCGCGGCTACAACGTGGTGAAGATGAAGATCGGCGGCGCGCCGATCGACGAAGACCGCGGACGGATCGAGGCCGTGCTGGAGGAGATCGGCTCGCAAGCGCGGCTTGCCGTCGATGCAAATGGGCGCTTCGATCTCGAGACCGGCATCGCCTACGCGAAAATGCTGCGTGAATACCCGCTGTTCTGGTACGAGGAGATCGGCGATCCCCTCGACTACGCCCTTCAGGCCGCCATGTCGGAATTCTATCCGGGCCCGATGGCGACGGGTGAGAATCTCTTCTCACACCAGGATGCGCGCAACCTGCTGCGCTACGGCGGCATGCGGTCCGATCGCGACTGGCTGCAGTTCGATTGCGCCTTGTCGTACGGGCTTGTCGAATATCTGCGCACGCTTGATGTTCTGGCCCAGCATGGCTGGTCGCCGTCCCGCTGTATCCCCCATGGCGGGCACCAGATGTCGCTGAACATTGCGGCTGGCCTCGCCCTCGGCGGCAATGAGAGCTACCCGGCCCTGTTTCAGCCCTATGGCGGCTTCCCCGACTCCGTTCGCGTCGAAGACGGCCACATCGTCATGCCGGATCTGCCAGGCATCGGCTTCGAGGGCAAATCCGACCTGATCAAGGTGATGCGCGAGCTGGCCGAGTAAGCCAGCGTCGCGCGCGCGGTCCTGAACGGGATGGCTCCGGTAGGATGGGTAGAGCGTAGCGAAACCCATCCTACGAACTGATAGCGCGCTCTAGACGATCTTCTTTTCCTTCAGCGCTTCCAGCGTCGCCGCGTCGTAGCCGATCGTCGCCAGCACGTCTGCGGTATCGGCACCGAGCAGCGGCGGCGCGCGGTAGTTCTTGATCGGGGTACCGGAGAAGGTAATCGCATTGCGGATCAGCGAAAGATCCGGCTCAAAGGGATGATCGACCTTGACCCGCATGCCGCGCGACTGGACGTGCGGATCGGCGAACACCTGCTCGAAATTGTTGATCGGACCCGAGGGCACGCCGGCCTTCTCCAGTTCGTCCAGCCAGTACGCCACCGGCTTCTTCAGGAACAGCCCGGCGAAGATCGCCATGATTTCCTTGCCGTGCACGACGCGGTCGTTGTTCTTGAGGAATCTCTTATCGGTCGCGAGCTCGGGCGCGCCCAGCACCGCGCAGGTGCGCTGGAACTGGCCATCATTGCCGACCACCAGCATCAGCTCGCCGTCGGTCGCCCGGAACACGCCGGCGGGCATGCCGCCATTGCCCCAGGTGCCGCGGCGCGGCGGCGTCTGGCCGTTGACGAGGTAGATCTGCAGCCAGTGCGACAGCGAGGCGATCACGGTGTCGAACAGGCAGACGTCGACATGCTGCCCTTCCCCGCCATTGGCCTTGCGATGAAACAGCGCGGACAGAATGCCGATCGATGTGTTCATGCCGGTCATGTAGTCCACGATAGAGGGGCCGACCTTCATCGGGCCCTCGCCGGGCTCGCCGTCGATATGACCGGTGACGCTCATCAGGCCGCCCATCGCCTGCAGGATGGCATCGTAACCGGCGCGCGGCGCGTAAGGTCCGGTCTGGCCGAAGCCGGTCACCGAACAATAGATGATGCCGGGGTTGAGGGCCTTGATCGATTCGTAATCGAGCCGGTAGCGCTTGAGGTCGCCGACCTTGTAATTCTCCATCATCACGTCGCAGGTTTTCGCCAGCTCGCGGATGATGTCCTGGCCCTCTGGCGAGGCGATATTGACGGTAACGGACTTCTTGTTGCGGTTGGCGCAGAGGTAGAAGGAGTTGTTGTTGTTCGCCTTGCCCTCAGGGTCCTTCAGGTAGGGCGGGCCGAAGGCGCGGGCGTCGTCGCCGCCGCCGGGGCGTTCGATCTTGATCACTTCGGCGCCGAGATCGGCCAGCATCTGCGCCGACAGCGGGCCTGCAAGCACCCGTGTCAGGTCGAGAATCTTGATGCCCGAAAGTGGCAGAGCCGACATGAACTTCCTCCGAATTTTTTGGCGTGGTGGCGCGGCGAACGCGTCCGGGCGCTGTGAAGCCAAGCCGATACACTATTTTATGTGATTGAGCCCTGCATTACCGGCATGACGCCATCCGCTCAGTGCCCGCACTTGCGCGCTGGTGGCCGGACGAACGAGGACTTTCGGGGTCTCGACAAGGAAGCGGATGCGATATTCCAGGCAAAGGGAACAGCCCGGACATCCCAAAAGCACGACGGCCTGCCGAAGCGGGCCGTCTTGTCGTCAAACCGTGGTATCGGCCCGTTACCTGCTGGCGCCGGCCTTGGAGCGGCTGGCCCGCCATTCCAGGAATTCGCGATACAGCGGGTCGCGGTCCTGCGGGGCAAGCGCTGCGGCCGGTGCTGCAATCGGCGCAACAACCGGCGCCGACGGCGCGGCGCCCGATGCCGCGGCCGCACCCGGGGGCAGCGGCATGTTGCGGTCGAGCCATTCCTGCGCGGCCTTGAAGCGGGTCCAGCCCGACACCGTCGCCCGCGGCGCCATTTCCTTCCACTTCGGATGGAACGGCGGACGCTGCAACTGCCCGACCTTGTCGAACATGGTGTCGACCAGAAGCGCCAGGCGGCGGTAGCGGTCGCTGTTCGGCGCCCAGTTATACGACGCCAGCACGGCTTCAGCCGCGATCGTCTCGACGGAGCCCCCCTCCGCCACCAGGCCCGGATAGTCCGCCGAACCAAGCTTGGACGGCAGATACTCCTCCTGAAGCGGCTTGGCGTATTCGACCGGCACCAGATGCAGGTTGCGGTCGTTGATCTGGTTCAGCCATTGCAGCGGCTTGCCTTCGATCGCCACGATCGCGTCGACCTCGCCCTTGCGTAGCATGTCCACCGCCAGCCGCGGCTCCTGATAGATCAGATGCGGCCGGATGCCGAGCCGGTCGAACACGTTGATCGCCGTCACGAAGGTCGAGCTGTCGGGCAAGTCGACCACCACGGTCTTGCCGTCGAGATCCCGCATGTTGGTGATCGTCCGCGGCGCCAGCACGTGCATCTCTTCGTTGAACATCTTGGCGACGTAAACGAACTGGTTGCGGATGTCCTTGGCGAAGTCCTTGCGGTCGAGATAGGACAGCGTGTCCTTGCGCACGATGCCGGCGTCGACGCCGCGCAGCAGCAGGATGTCCGACACCGCCTGCACCGATCCGCGGCCCATCACCGGCAGGATCCGCAAGCTGGTGCCGTTGTCGAGCACGGAGGCGAGATCGGCGCCGACCTGGGCGTAGGTCGAGCCGAACGAACCGGTCATCAGGCTCACCGTGTTGGCGTTGAGCTGGTTCGCCAGATCGCGCTTGGTGGCGGTGCCATATTTGAAAATGGTCTTGAAGGACTCGCTGACGGCGCCCGCATCAACGCCGCTGCGCACCGGGCCGAAGTGCTGCCAATTGCCGTTGGTGAAGCGCATCATCCGCATCTGCTCGATCGGCGCATGGTCGGACGGGCTGGTGTTGATCTGGATGCCCGACACCATCATGGGAAGCTGGATGCCTTTGAGCAGGCGGGCCTGCCTCATGATATTTTCGCGCGACAGGTCGTCGCCGCAGTTCCTCAGGACCTCGACCGTCAACTTACCGACCAGATAACCGAGGACGGCCTGACCGTTGGCCTTGCTCACGCTCGGGACATAGCGCTGCATGAAAGCGCTCCACTCGCGGAAGGCTACATCGCCGGCTGCCGCCGCATCTTCTCCCTCCAGCCTGTATGCTGCCGACAACAGACCTTCGGCATTTTGCGGGCCCGCCGGCTGAATTACGGACGAGTACGCCGACGCAATCGACGCGGTGAAATGTAGCGGCCTCCAACCAAGTTCGGCGGTTCGTTTGATCGCCATGATCGCGAATTTCGGCGTGGTGAACTCAATGAATACGTCGGCGCCGGTAGCCTTGAGCTTGGCGAGTTGCGCATCGATATTGGCGTCCGCGACCTTGTATGAAGCCTCGCCCACGATCGCCATCTTGCCGCTCAGGCCGTCCTTCAGGCCCTTCAGGTATTCCTTGCCCATGCCATCCTCCTGATAGAGGACGGCGATCCGGCTGCGGGGATGGTTCTCCAGCAGATACTGCGCAAAAATTTGCGCTTCAGCCGTGTAGGTCGGCAAGAAGCCTATGGTCCAGGGAAACTCTTGCGGCTGGTCCCAGGCCGCCGCACCCGACAAGGCAAAAAGGTGCGGGACCTTTTTTGAGTTCAAATAGGGCTGGATCGCGGCGTTCGTGTTGGTACCGATGGTCCCCAGGGTAAGGAGAACGTTGTCTTCCTCGACCAGCTTGCGGGTCATCGCCATGGTTTTGGTGGGTTCGTAAGCGTCGTCATAGGTAACCACATTGATCTTGCGGCCGTTGATCCCGCCTTCGGCGTTGATCTTGTCCAGATACGCCAACATGGCCTTGGCGATAACACCGTAGGCGGAGGCCGGACCGGTATAGGGCGCGGTGTTGCCAATCCGGATCTCGTTGGCGCCCGGGGCCGCCGCCAGGCCCTGCCCGAAAGCCGGCCCCGCCATCGCGGCAAACACCAGTGCCGCCGCAGCGTTGCGCCGAGGCGCGGCGAAAAGCCGCTGCCGGGCGTCACGGGCCACCAGCCCCGAAAATTGCATCACCGCCCAGCGAGTATCAGTTAAAGCCCGCATCTGCCTGCCCCCCTAGAGCAATATGTCTGCGATTTATCTGCGTTTTCCCGAGCACCGAGACAATTAGCGTCCCAGCCGCACTCGCTGAGATTGTGTCTCGATTGGATTGATTTTATGTCAAGGCCAACAATTTAACAGCGCACGGTTAGTCGATTGTGTGTTTCTGCCGCAAGAATGCAGCGCATTCGGGTTAGCGAAGCTCGATCGCACCTGCGAACATCGATACACCTTATGATTGTATCTACAACTTGCGGTCGACATCGAAAGCCTTGATTGAATGCGCAATCACTGGCGCGCGTCCGCCCGATCGACCTGCTTCGTTACGACCCCGATCGTTCGTGCGCCGCGGCCTGATTGCCGTCGTCGACGATCGACCGCCATTGACCCCCAAAAGCAAACGGCCCGCCGAAGCGGGCCGTCTTTATCGCTAAGCCTCAAGTGTCGGCCGGCCTGATCACCTGCTGGTGCTGGCCTTGGCGCGGCCGGCCCGCCATTCCAGGAATTCGCGATACAGGGGGTCGCGGTCCTGCGGGGCAAGTGCGGTCGGTGCCACAACAATCGGTGCCGACGGTGGTGGTGCGGCAGAGCCCGAGGCTGCCGACACGGCCGCACCCGGGGGCAGCGGCATGTTGCGGTCGAGCCATTCCTGCGCGGCCTTGAAGCGGGTCCACCCTGACACTGTCGCCCGCGGCGCCATTTCCTTCCACTTCGGATGGAACGGCGGACGCTGCAACTGCCCGACCTTGTCGAACATGGTGTCGACCAGAAGCGCCAGGCGGCGGTAGCGGTCGCTGTTCGGCGCCCAGTTATACGACGCCAGCACGGCTTCAGCCGCGATCGTCTCGACGGAGCCCCCCTCCGCCACCAGGCCCGGATAGTCCGCCGAACCAAGCTTGGACGGCAGATACTCCTCCTGAAGCGGCTTGGCGTATTCGACCGGCACCAGATGCAGGTTGCGGTCGTTGATCTGGTTCAGCCATTGCAACGGCTTGCCTTCGATCGCCACGATCGCGTCGACCTCGCCCTTGCGCAGCATGTCCACCGCCAGCCGCGGCTCCTGATAGATCAGATGCGGCCGGATCCCGAGCCGGTCGAACACGTTGATCGCCGTCACGAAGGTCGAGCTGTCGGGCAAGTCAACCACCACGGTCTTGCCGTCGAGATCCCGCATGCTGGTGATCGTCTTCGGCGCCAGCACATGCATCTCTTCGTTGAACATCTTGGCGACGTAAACGAACTGGTTGCGGATGTCCTTGGCGAAGTCCTTGCGGTCTAGATAGGACAGCGTGTCCTTGCGGACGATGCCGGCATCGACGCCGCGCAGCAGCAGGATGTCCGACACCGCCTGCACCGATCCGCGGCCCATCACCGGCAGGATCCGCAAGTTGGTGCCGTTGTCGAGCACGGAGGCAAGATCGGCACCGACCTGGGCGTAGGTCGAGCCGAACGAGCCGGTCATCAGGCTCACCGTGTTGGCGTTGAGCTGGTTCGCCAGATCGCGCTTGGTGGCGGTGCCGTACTTGAAGATGGTCTTGAAGGACTCGCTGACCGCGCCCGGATCGATGCCGCTGCGCACCGGGCCGAAGTGCTGCCACTGGCCGTTGGTGAAACGCATCATCCGCATCTGCTCGATCGGCGCATGGTCGGACGGGCTGGTGTTGATCAGGATGCCCTGCACCATCATGGGAAGCTGGAGACCCTTCAGCAGGCGGGCCTGCCGCATGATGTTCTCGCGCGACAGGTCATCGCCGCAGTTCTTCAGGATCTCGACCACCGACTTGCTGACCAGATAGCCGAGGACGGCCTGGCCATTGGTCTTGCTCACGCTCGGGACATAGCGCGCCATGAAGGCGGTCCATTCGCGGAACACGACATCGCCGGCCGCCGCCGCGTCCTCGCCTTCGAGCCGGTAGGCCGCCGACATGAGGCCTTCAGCATTTTGCGCGCCCGCCGGCTGAATCACCGCTGAATAGGAATTGGAGACCGACGCAACGAACTGGTTCGGCCGCCAGCCGAGTTCGGCGCTTCGCCGAATTGCCATGGTCGCGAATTTGGGCGTGGTGAACTGGATGAAGACGTCAGCATTCGAGGCTCTCAGCTTGCCGAGCTGCGCGTCGATATTGGCGTCGGTGACCTTGTACGACGCCTCTGCCACGATCGGAATCTTGCCGCCCAGGCCGTCCCTCAGGCCCTTCAGGTATTCCTTACCCATCCCGTCTTCCTGATAAAGAACCGCAATCCGGCTGCGCGGATGATTCTCCAGGAGGTACTGCGCATAGATCTGGGCTTCAGCCACGTATGTTGGCAGGAAGCCCATGGTCCAGGGAAACTCCTGCGGCTGATCCCACGCCGCCGCGCCCGACAACACAAACAGCTGCGGGACCTTCTTTGAATTCAGATAAGGCTGGATCGCCGCGTTCGTGTTCGTACCGACAGTCGCCATGGTGAAGAGAACCTGGTCCTCTTCGACGAGCTTGCGGGTCACCTCCATAACCTTGGTGGGTTCATAGCCGTCGTCATAGGTGATCATATTGATCTTGCGGCCGTTTATGCCACCTTCGGCATTCACCTTGTCCATATAGGCCACCATGACCTTGGCGATGACGCCATAGGCCGATGCTGGACCGGTAAAGGGCGCCGTGACGCCGATCCGGATCTCCTTGTTCCCCGGCGACGCCGCACCCTGCCCGAAAGCCGGCCCCATCATCGTGGCAAGCACCGCTGCTGCTGCTACGCTGCGCCGAGGCGCGGCGAACAGCCGGCGCAAGCCGTCACGGGTCCCAGACCCGGACCGTTGCGCCGTCCAACGAATGTCAATTAAAGCCCGCATTCTGCCCTGTCCCCTTAAGCAATACCTGCAAATTCCCAGCAGCGAGAGGGATACCGTTTCAGCCCCGCTCGCTGACAATGTGTCTCAATCGGATTGATTTTGTGTCAAAGCCAGCCGTTTCACGGAGGTCGGTTAGTCGATTGTGTGTTCTGCCGCAACAATGCTGGACATTAGCGTTACCAAATCAAGGCTTGGTTGCAATCGCGAATATGAATTCTTCTTATGGTTGCAACACCCGCACCTTGAAAGCACGACGGCCCGCCGAAGCGGACCGCCATCATCGTCAAGCCACCGGCTGGCCTGCCTACCTGTTGCTGCTGGCCTTGGCGCGGCTGGCCCGCCATTCCAGGAACTCGCGATACAAGGGATCCTGCGCCGCAGGTGCTGCAATCGGCGCAACAACCGGCGCCGACGGCGCGGCGCTCGATGCCGAAGACACGCCCGGGGGCAGCGGCATGTTGCGGTCGAGCCATTCCTGCGCGGCCTTGAAGCGGGTCCACCCCGACACTGTCGCCCGTGGCGCCATTTCCTTCCACTTCGGATGGAACGGCGGACGCTGCAACTGCCCGACCTTGTCGAACATGGTGTCGACCAGAAGCGCCAGGCGGCGGTAGCGGTCGCTGTTCGGCGCCCAGTTATACGACGCCAGCACGGCTTCAGCCGCGACCGTCTCGACGGAGGCGCCATCCGCTATCAGGTTCGGGTAGTCCGCCGACGAAAGCTTGGACGGCAGATATTCCTCCTGAAGCGGCTTGGCGTATTCGACCGGCACCAGATGCAAATTGCGATCCTGGATCTGGTTCAGCCATTGCAGCGGCTTGCCTTCGATCGCCACGATCGCGTCAACCTCGCCCTTGCGCAGCATGTCCACCGCCAGCCGCGGCTCCTGATAGATCAGATGCGGCCGGATGCCGAGCCGGTCGAACACGTTGATCGCCGTCACGAAGGTCGAACTGTCGGGCAAGTCGACCACCACGGTCTTGCCGTCGAGATCCCTCATGCTGGTGATCGTCTTCGGCGCCAGCACGTGCATTTCCTCGTTGAACATCTTGGCGACGTAGACGAACTGGTTGCGGATGTCCTTGGCGAAATCCTTGCGATCGAGATAGGACAGCGTGTCCTTGCGCACGATTCCGGCGTCGACGCCGCGCAGCAACAGGATGTCCGACACCGCCTGCACCGATCCGCGGCCCATCACCGGCAGGATCCGCAAGTTGGTGCCATTGTCGAGCACGGAGGCAAGATCGGCGCCGACCTGGGCGTAGGTCGAACCGAACGAACCGGTCATCAGGCTCACCGTGTTGGCGTTGAGCTGGTTCGCCAGATCGCGCTTGGTCGCGGTGCCATACTTGAAGAGGGTCTTGAAGGACTCACTCACGGTGCCCGCATCGACGCCGCTTCGCACCGGCCCAAAGAACTGCCAGTGGCCGTTGGTGAAGCGCATCATCCGCATCTGCTCGATCGTCGCGTGGTCGTACAGGCTGGTGTTGATCTGGATGCCCGGCACCATCATGGGAAGCTGAAGACCCTTGATCGAGCGAGCCTGCTTCATGACGTTTTCGCGCGAGAAGTCGTCGCCGCAGTTCTTCAGGACCTCGATAATGAGCTTGGAGTTCAGATAGCCGTAGACGGCCTGGCCGTTCGACTTGCTGACGCTCGGGACATACCGCTCCATGAAGGCGCTCCATTCGCGGAACGCCGCGGGTCCGGCCGCCTGCGCATCCTCGCCCTCTACCCGGTACATGGCCGACATGATGCCTTCGGCGTTTTCCATGCCCGCCGGCGCCATTACGGCCGACACAGATTCAGACACCGAGGCGAGGAAATGCACCGGCTTCCAGCCGAGTTCGGCATTGCGCTTGATCGCCATGGTGGCGAATTTCGGCGTGGTGAATTGCATGAAGATATCGGCGCCCGAGGCCTTGAGCTTGGCGATCTGGGCGTCGATGGTGGTGTCCGTCACCTTGTACGGCGCCTCGGCCACGATCGGAATCTTGCCGCCGAGGCCGTCCTTCAGGCCCTTGAGATAGTCCTTGCCGAAACCGTCGTCCTGATAGAGCACCGCGATCTTGCTGCGCGGATGGTTCTCAAGGATATATTGCGAATAGATGTGGGCTTCGGTCTGGTAGCTGGGCAGGAAGCCCATGGTCCAGGGAAACTCGCGCGGCTGGTCCCACATCGTCGCGCCCGAGGCGACGAAGAGTTGCGGGATCTTCTTCGCGTTCAGATAGGGGTGGACTGCCTGGCTGGTGTTGGTGCCGAGGCTCGCCAATATAAAGAGAACGTTGTCCTCCTCGACGAGCTTGCGGGTCGCCTCCATCGTCTTGGTCGGATTGTAGGCGTCGTCATAGGAAATGAAGTTGATCTTGCGGCCCCTGATACCGCCCTCGGCGTTGACCTTGTCGAAATAGGCCGCCATCACCTTGCCGATCACGCCGTAGGCGGAAGCCGGACCGGTATAGGGTACCGTGTTGCCGATGCGGATTTCGTTGGCGCCCGGGCCTGCCGCCTGGCCTTGCGCGAAAGCCGGCGCCGCCATCGCGGCCAGCATCAGCGCCGTTGCCGCGGTGCGCCGCGGCGCGGTGAAAAACCGGCGCATCGCCCCCGCTGTCCGAAACCGGGACAGTTGCACCCCTCGCGCACGAGTGACGTTGATCGCAGCCATTGCAGTCCCCCCATGTGAGCCCAATTTTTTTATTTTTTTTGAACGCATGATGCGAGCGGGCAGCAGCGCGTAACCCTACTCGCGTACTCGCCAACAATGTGTCTGAATCGGATTGATTTTGTGGCGCATGCTGTTGTTACGCAGGACATGATCATCAGGCACGCATTCCGCCCTCAGAAACGCCGCGCAATTGACGTCAACGCATCGCCGCCGCCAATCCACGCGTACCACACCTACAATCAATGATTGTACAAACGATCATCTCGCGCAACAATGCCGGGAAGACGTGAGTAAATTTCGAAACAGATGGCCGTGATCTGAACCGCGATGCTCACCGCATCGTCGCGAGTTGGACTGCCAACGCACACGCCCGGTCGTACTCGTCGAGATTGATCCACTCGTCGATCGTGTGCGGCTCGTTCTGCCCTGCGCCGAAGGTCACCGTCGGAACGCCGTGACGGACCATCCAGTTTGCATCCAGCCCGCCATTGGCGGCGCGGATGTTCGGCGTTGCGCCGATGCCGGACACGGCCTCGACCGCGCGTTTGACCACGGGCAGGCTCTCCTTCATGCGGAACGGATAATAGTCGGTCTCGGCCTTGAACTTGACGCGGCCCGACTTGCCGTCGCTGTTCTTGACGCGCTGTGCAGCTTTTTCGAAGGCTGTTTTGTAGGCCTTGGTGATCTCCTTGAAGAACTTGCTGTCATGGCTGCGGCTTTCGCCGCGCACGTGCACATAATCGGTAACGACGTTGGTGGCGTCCCCGGCCGGCCGGCCGTCACCGCCAGTGACGGGGCCGACATTGCTGGTGCCCTGCAGCTTGCGCTTTACCACCTTGCCGAACCAGCCACCGGCCTTCACGTCAGCGAGCGCGAGTGCCAGGATCATCATCGAACTGATCCCGCGCTCCGGTGCAACGCCGGCATGCGAGGCGCGGCCGAAAATCTCGACGTGCCAGCGATCCGCGCCGACGGCGCCGATCGTGACATTGGAGGCCGAGCCGCCGTCATAGTTGAAGGCCATGACCGGCGAGCCCAGCTCCTCGGTCTTGACGTGGCGCGCGCCATAGAGCCCGCTCTCCTCGCGCACACAGAACAGCAGCGTGATCGGCGGATGATCGAGGTTTTGTTTGGCAAGCTCGGCCGCCAGCGTGACGAGAACGCCACAGCCGGCGCGGTTGTCGCCGCCGAGCGCGGTCTTCGCCTCATTGACGATCTTGCGCCCCTTTAGTTTCGGCTTCGCTCCGGCGCACAACGGCACGGTGTCCATGTGAGTCATGAACATGATCCGCGGCTGGTTGTGCATGGCGCCCTTCCCCGGCAGATCGACAATGAGATTGCCGGTCTCTGTCGGCACGGGAATGCGTGTGTTGGCGTCGTCGAGCCGGATCGCGGACGCCGGCACGCCACTTTCCTGCAGCGCCGCGCTGAGTTCGCGTCCGATCGCGGCCTCCTTTCCGGTCACTCCCTCGACGGCGAGGAAGCGCATGAGGCGGTCGGTGGCGGTTTTGACGTCGACGGACATGATGATCCCTTGGATAGAGGCTTGCGGGCCTTGTGAGCATCGTTCGAGACGCATTGCTTGGCAAGGCTCATGAGAGAATTGGGCCGATGCGTCAGAACGACCCCACCATCGAGCCGAGCGCAATGACGGCGACCAGCGCCACCAGGGCGCCGATGATGCCGACCATGACGATGTCGCGATAGCTCTCCCCGTGCGTCGATCCGCAGACCGCGAGCAACGTGACCACCGCGCCATTGTGCGGCAGGCTGTCAAGCGTGCCTGAGCCGATCACCGCGACGCGATGCAGCAACGCGGGATCGAGCCCGATCTCCGCCGCGCGCGCCATGTAAGTCGCCCCGAGCGCATCGAGCGCGATGGTCAGCCCACCCGACGCCGAGCCGGTCAGGGCCGCGAGCACATTGGTGGCGACGGCCAATGACACCAGCGGTCCACCGCCGATGCCGAGCACGGCGTCGCGCACCACGGCGAAAGCGGGCATCGCCGCCACCACGGCGCCGAAACCGACCAGGCTCGCCACGCTGATCGCCGGCAATACCGAGGCGTTGGCGCCGGCGTCGATGGTCGCGCGCAGCGCCGGCAGTCGCCGAAGGCTGACCGCGAGCACGGTCAGAATAGCGCAAGTGAGCGCCGTGATCACGGCCCACACGCCGCCGACAGCGGCGAGCGACGTCCCGCCCCAGCGGGCTTCCGCGAGAAAGCTTGTGTCGAGTGACGGCAGGATGAACAACGACATCGCGAGATTGACGATAATCACCACGACGAGGGGCAGCGCGGCGAGCACGGCCGGCGGCGGCACGTCGGTAGTCTTGCCGTGCCCGATCTCCGCCGGATCGAACTCGCGCGCGGTGGTGGCGCGTTCACGCAATTTTTCATCGGCGGCGAGACGGTCGGACGGCATCGGCACGCCATCGCCAAAACTTTCGCCGTTCCTCCTGGCGATCGCCTCCTGGCGATTGAGCCACCACAGGCCGAAGCCGAGCATGATCAGCGACGCCAGGAAACCAAGGCCGGGCGCGGCAAACGGCGTGGTGCCGAAGAACGGCATCGGGATCGCGTTCTGGATCGACGGCGTGCCTGGCAGTGCCGACATGGTGAAGGTGGAGGTGCCGAGCACGATCGCCGCCGGCATCAGGCGCCGCGGGATGCCAGCCGCGCGAAACAGTTCCTGCGCCATCGGCGCCAGCACGAAGAAGGCGACGAACAGACTGACGCCGCCATAGGTGACGAGCGCGCCGGCGAGCACGACCGCGAGCACCGCCCGCTGCGGGCCGAGCAGCCCGGTCATGAAGTTCGCGATCGCGGCGACCGATCCGCTATCCTCCATCAGCTTGCCGAACAGCGCGCCAAGCAGAAACAGCGGAAAGAACTGCGCGAGGAAGCCGGCCGCGCTGGCCATGAAGGTCTGGGTCCAGTGGGCGAGCAGCGGCTCGCGGGAGAACAGCGCGGCGATCAGGGCCGCGAGCGGCGCCAGCAGCAGCACGCTCCAGCCGCGGAAGGCGAACGCGATCAAGAGGCCGAGCCCGATCAGGATGCCGAGAAGCCCTGACACCGTCATGACCTCAGCATTCCTCCAGCAGCGCGTCGAGATCGGTCGTGGATTGCTTTCCGATATCCTCGGCGTGGGCGTTGAGGAATGCGTCGGCGCACTTGCGGCCCTCTTCTTTCAGCAGTGAGACGAACGCCCACTCGGCGTTCATCTTCGACGATGCACCGAAGTCCGCGAGCGTGTCGGTCATGATCCGGTGCGTGCGCATTCCAGCCCAGCGCGCGCCCTCGCCGTGTCCGGGGTCCGCCACCTGGCGCAGCAGCGCCATCATGCGCAATTCCTTCATCAGCGGCGAGTTGAAGGAAATCTCGTTGAGCCGGTTGAGGATCTCATTTGCCGTGCGTGGCAGGTCCGGCCGTTCCCGCGGATTTATCTGCACCAGAATGGTGTCGCACGCATCGCTTTCGCGCACCAGCGGCGTCAGCGTCGGATTGCCGGCATAGCCGCCGTCCCAGTACGGTTCGCCGTCGATCTCGACTGCATGGAACATGGTCGGCAGGCAGGCCGAGGCAAGCAGGACGTCGGCGGTGATCTCCTTGTTGCGGAAGATGTGGCCGCGGCCGGTCCGCACATTGGTCGCGGTGATGAACAGCTTGATCGGTGCGCCGGCCAGTCGGTCGAAATCGATGCTCTCATCGAGGATTGAACGCAACGGGTTGAGGCCGAGCGGATTGAGATCATAGGGCGAAACCATGCGGGCCATCAGGTCCATGGCGAGATAGGCGGGCGACGTGTCGAGCGTCCAGCGGCCCATCAGGCGGTCGAGCGGCGAACGCTGCAGCGGGCTGAACGCCGCAGCCTTCGACACCCGCCGCCAATAGCTATCAAGCGCCGCCCGTGCGCCTTCGGCGCCGCCTTGCGTCCATCCGTCCGCCACCAGGGCTGCATTCATCGCGCCCGCCGATGTGCCGGAGATCGCCTCGATCTGCAGCCACGGCTCGTCGATCAACCGATCGAGCACTCCCCAGGTGAACGCGCCGTGGGAACCCCCGCCCTGCAACGCGAGGTCCACCAGAACTGGTTCGTGCGCGATTTTACCCATCGTCATCCTCCTCGGCCGGAGATGAAACGACACTTGATTCAGGGAGAGCCCATAACGCTTCGTCTCGACCCTTCATAGGATCGACGCAGCAGCGCATACAGGCTCCCGCCCGTCGCCGCGCCAAGCAGGTAGGTGACGGCGACCAGCAGCGAGAGCGGCACGCGGGCATTGCTGCCGAGGAAGGACATGGTGACGATCTCGAAGTTCTGCGCCGCGAAGACGATCGTCGCGGCGGCGAACAGAATGATGACGGCGAGGTAGACCCAGCGCACGGGCGCCTCCTGATTGTCGATCAACCACGTGGCACGCAGTCCGCCACCACCACCTCAACGGCTTCGGCGCAGGCCAAAACCTATTCCGATCCAGCCTGCGCCGGCCATGATGAGATCGATGCCGAGGAACAGGCCGAGAATATAAAGGCTCGAGACCGGCCATCGCGCCAAAATCAGGAGACCGAGCAGCAGCGTGATCACGCCTGACAGCGCCACCCAGATCCAGGGCGTTTCCCGTTTCATGCTGAAGGCCAGGAAGATCCGCATGATGCCCGAGGCCACCAGCGATGCGCCGAGAATGAGGGTGAGCAGCACGGCCGCGAGCAGCGGATTCTCGAACGTGACGAAGCCCGCGACGATGTAGAGCACACCGAGCAGGACCCAGAGCAGGAATTTGCCCCAGCTCTTGATCTGGAAGGCGCTGAACACCTCGGCGACACCCGCGATGATCATCATCACGCCGACGATCAGGACGCTCGCGACGGTAGCCATCATAACGCTGCCAAGCGCGATAAACCCGGCGATGAGATAGACGACGCCGAGAGCGATGATCCAGCCCGATTTGGCACGTAGTGGCGCCGTATCCGAACCGGCCTGGGGATCTGCCATTGTGCCTGAAGTATTGGTCATGACGGTCCTCCTATGTGAAAACCTATCCGACGTTCGTCTCCAAGAGATGGAAGATAATAGCAGAGTTGGAGGAGGTATTCAGTCTAATTGCCCGGATCACATCCAATGGTTGTCGAAATGAGATCGAGAGTTCTCACTAAGTCACTGAAATTGCTAGGAACCCCCGACTTCGCCGTCGGGCCGCCTGACCAGCAGTTCGCGGGTCTTGCGCGCGCCCCAATGCAGCTTCTCGCCCTTCAGGCGGACAATCAGGGTCTCTATCCGGGCCGGCAAACTGCGGAGCGATCTTGAGAACAAGATCGCGCGCAGCGGGGCCGAGCCAGGCCCTGAACCCCTCCAGGGCGCTCACAAATTGTTCTGCAAATATTCGAACACGTAGTCGACGTCGTTGCTCGAATTGAAATTGACCTCGTAGTCGATCGTGCCATCCTTGAGCACAACCGTGCGCTGCGGTCCAAAACTACACGTCAGGCTTTTGATCTTCTGTTTGACGGCTTCCTTGCCGGCCTCGGAGCCACAGACGCGCCACATGGCTTCGAGAGCCACCTTGCAGTAACCGTAGGCGCTGTAGGTCTTCCGATCCTCCGGCGTCGGCGGCTTCAACCAGTTAAACTTCGCCGTGAGACTGTTGCCGCACCGCTCGTTGGTGGAGCTGACCTCTCCCGCAAGATATTTCTCTTGTTCGGCGAAATACTCCTTGTCCTTCAGCGATTGCGCAAACGCGACCGAGGAGAAGATCGAGAGCGCGACGACGGCGACACCGGTCCGGATATTCATAGCGGATAACTCCAAATTAGATGTTCATGCGCGCATGCCGTGCGGGCACGGCGTCCGGCCATTGCGGCGGACCCAGGGATAGACGGACAGCGGCCGTGATTTTCCCGCGCCATCGCCAGCACCTCGGTCCATCTTGATCGAAACATTTTGAAAAATGAATGCGTCGCGTCCAACATGCGTGTCGGCCGCAAAAACTCCGCATTTGCTTCTCACTTCTCCCTGCGCTTATCAGCGATACCGCATCCCGCGGATTGTCGTGATGCTGTGAGGTATGCCATGTCCGGACGTTTCCGAATGATCGCCGTCGGCGCCGCCCTCACCTTGATCATCGGCAATGGCGACCTCGCCGCGCAAAGCGGGCCGCCGCTTCGCATCGGGCATTACAGCACCGGCAGCGGATTGATCGGCTTTGTGATCGACCGCATGGGAATGCCGATCAAGCTGCGCTTCGACGGCTCCGACGAAATCCTGGCCTTGACCGCCGAGCAGGCTCCATACAATTCGATGACGCTCAAGCGCGACGACGGCGTCTCGGTTCTTCGGATCTACGAAACGGGCCGCATCCTGGTATTCAGCGACAAATTGTCCGGCGGTTCGGCTGACGCGTATCGCGACCAGGAAGCCGAGCCGCTCGTGGTCAAGAAGGCAACGAAAGAGCAGGCCGAGACCGAGGCGGAGTCGCTCGGGCGCAGTCTCGGGCGCGCGGGCGCCCCGGCGCTCGCGATCTCGCTCGACGCCCCGCGCCTTTCCGCCGACGCCGCCGCATGGTCGGCGATGGCGGACGCCATCGCCGTCACCGGAAAAACCCTGGCCGAGATGCTCACCTCGCCGATCGCACGCGAGATCATCGCGGTGAAACTGCGGCGCGTCGTCATCCGCGACGCCGACCAGGTCGACGTCAGGCTGGCGGGCGACACCCTGATCGTAGAGGTCGAAGCCAGGGAAGCGATCACAGGCCGGCCCTCCTCGGCGCGCCTCAAGTCTGCGATCGGCGATCTCCTGTAGCTAAATCTTTATCCGGGGCGGGGCGCGAATTTACAGCAGCCGGCGCGGAGAAAAATGCTCACCGGTCCGTCTCTCTATCTTGATGTGGTGGCGATGGCCGCGGGCCGTCTCAAATGTCACCGCAATATGGTGCACTGTTGTCAAGAAAGAGAGGAATCCAATGTCGGGTCTTTTAACTGGGATCGTTTTGCTCGCGCTCGGCGCCCTAGCGGCCGCCTCGAGCATCGTCGCGAGGCGTCCGGACGCGAAGGTGTATATGGAACTGATGATACCTTACCAGGGATGGTTCGGATTCATAACCTGCCTGTGGGGCACCTGGACCATCATCAATGCGATCATCAACCTGAACTGGTTCGGCTACGTGCCGGTCTGGTGGTTGACCTACCTCGCGACCGGCGTGCTCATCGCATCGCTCGGCCTGCTGCTCGGCTATGCGTTGCTGACGAAGTTCATTTTCAGCCACAATGCTCAAGCGGCTCAGCGCGGCGAGCAGATTCGCGCTGCCATTGTCCCCTATCAGACCGTGCTCGGCTATGCCGCGATCGCCCTCGGCCTATGGACGATCGTGGCTACGTTTCTCTATCGTATCGTCTAGCTGGAACCTGATCCGGAAAATGCCTGCCCGCACTTGATGCGGGCGGGAGACCGTCTCACTTAGCTAACAAACACGAACCGCGTTTGCGCGGAGACCACGCTCAAAGAGCGCGATGACGAAGTTCTCGTCCATCCGCCGATCCACAGATACACATCATCCGGCCATAAAACTCACCACAATGACTTGGCGGATAATGGCGCTCAACCGCCGAACAGCTTGGCCAACCGGATGAAACAGCCGCTCCATGAGCCCGCCAAGAGCATCGAAGAGAGCATCGACGAGAGCATCCATGTCGAAGACAAACTTGTGCCTCGCGATCCTCGCGCTGGGCATCGCGATAAGTTTCGCCACGACCGCTCACGCGGAGAAGCGCGTTGCCCTGCTGGTCGGCAATAACGCCTATCAGAACGTTCCCCGGCTGCAGACCGCCGTCAACGACGCGCGTGCGGTCGGCACCGCACTGCGCGGGCTCGGCTTCTCGGTGATTCTCGCCGAGAACCAGTCGCGCCGTGCCATGAGCGAGGCCCTGCTCGCTTTCGACAAGGCGATCGAGCCGGGCGACATCGCGCTGTTCTTCTTCGCTGGGCACGGCTTCGAGATCCGCGGCCAGAATTACCTGCTGCCGACGGACATCCCGGAGGTCCGCGAAGGACAGGAGGAGCTGATCCGCGATTCCGCGTTTCCAGCCGACCGGATCATCGACCGGCTGCAGGGGCGCGGCGCCCGCACGACGGTGCTCGTGCTCGACGCCTGCCGCAACAATCCGTTCGAGCGGCCGGGCGGGCGCGGGCTCAGGGGCAGCGGCGGGCTCGCCATGATGACGCCGGCCGAGGGCGTTTTCATCATGTTCTCCGCTGGCGCCAGGCAGACCGCGCTCGACCGGCTGTCCACCAACGATCGCGCTTCAAACTCCGTGTTCACGCGAAACCTGGTCCGCCGGCTGGCGGAGCCGGATTTAACGCTGGTGCAGATTGCCAAGCGCCTGCAAATCGAAGTCCGGCAGTTGGCGGCGAGCGTCGGCGGCGACCAAACGCCGGCCTACTATGACCAGGTCGTCGGCGAGATCGTACTCAACTCAAGCGGAAACACCACGCCCGCCGGCCCGCCGCCACCACAGACCGCGGCCCTGCTCTCCGACGTCGACAAGCGCGCCGCCGAGGCCGTGCCGGCTCCTTCGGTCGATCCTGCAATCGCCGAACTCGACGCGCTGGCGGCCGCGAAGAGCTGGAGCGAACTCCGCGGCCACCTGACAACGGTGAGGCCGACGGCGCGCGACGCACACTGGGCTTCGCTGGCCGAACAAGCCGCGATCGGCGAATTAACTCCCCTTGTAACGTCGACCCGTCCGTTTGGCGATCGGCTTGCGACGCTCGAGCACTATGCCACGACGTTTCAGATCCTGAACGACAACCCCAAGTTCCTGGCCCTGCGCGGGTCGATCGTGCTGTCGGCGTTCGGCGAGTGCCTTGAGGAGGGTTACGGGGCAGTGCTCGCCGACTGTCGCCGGGGACTGGAGGGGTTCGTGCGCACAACGCCCCAGAGCGTCGGCACAGCGCGCGCCGACCTTGCGCGTGGTGCCGCCCATCTCGTCGGGCGCAAGCTCAACCGCTCGGCCGCCGTACCGTTTTTCGCCATCGCGATCGAGGCGCCGGCCGAAGCGAATGTGGCGGCCTGTATGGATCCAGATCTTACGGACGCCGTCATTGCCGCACTCGGCCGGCCTCCCGACTGGGACGAGGCCAAGGCAGCAGAAGCACTCACGGAAGCCTGCTGGAGCGCACTCGGCACTGCGATCGTGGCGCAGGTCGCACGCGAGACTGGCGACAGCTACTACCTTGGCAACGCCTGCCCGATACTGCTGCGGCGCGACGCTTTAACGGGACTGCGCGCGGCCCGCTGCCGGGAAATCAAATCGCGATAGGCAAGGTAGTCGCCCCGGAGCGCCATGAATTCAGGTTTAAATCTCATCGCGCTCCGGTTTCTTGTTTGCGCATGATCCTTCTCGGAAAACCAGTGTCCGCCCATCGGGTCGTGGCTCGATGGGCGGCGCAGGTTCTTCGCCTTGACGTGAGCCTCCTGAGAAGAAAGACTCCGACAGATGGACGCCCAGCCTTGCTTCCCGCGCGGCTACATCAGAACGAGCAGCCGAAGCTTTGCAGCGAGGCCTTCATCGCGTCCGTCGTCTGCTTGCAGCTCTGCTCCATGGTCGACTTCGCTGATGGGTTCTTGGCCATATCAAGCCACGCCTTGCGCGTCTGGTCGAGCTGTGCCTTGTAGGTCGCGCGCTGCGCCTCCGGAAGCTTCGACGTCACGCAAACATCGTATTTTTGCAGGAAGTCGTCGCAGGCGGCGATGCCGGTGCTCTGCGCACGTGCAGGCCCGGCTACCGCAAACGTGAGCAGAGCAGCACCTGCCACATGCAAGAGCAGCAACGCTCTGCGCGTGCTCAAGTCTGATCCGATCGCAGCCTTCGTCGTTGTATAACGCATTATCTCTTGCTCCTTTGCGGCATGAGAGTTTGATTGCCAACATTAGAGCAGACGGACAGGCTCTCACTTTTTTGGTCTGTCGCCAGCCATCGCGATGCCTCGTTCGACCAGTCCTGACGACTGGACCGCAACGCTCCGCCCGCAACCGAGATGCGGCCCTGACGACTTAAGCATCGCGTTGAGGTCAGTTCGATCCTGCGGAAGCGGGGCGCTCATGCTTGCCGGCCCCTACCGGCTTCGGCCCGCATGGATCATCGTTTTTGCTGGGCGCCTCGCCTGGACGTTCGGCCCCCGGCCCGGTCACGCGCGTTTCAGTACGGCGATCATTCCCGATGTTATCGGGTGTCGACTTCCTGGCCTGTTCGTTCGCGTCCACGCACGACTGAGAATCTTTCTTCCTGGTCGGACTGGACGGAGCCACCACGATGGCGCGGCTGAGTGTGTCACCTGCGTCGTCCTGCTTGACCGCGATCGCTGCGCGGTCTCCAGCCATCTTCAAAACAGTCGGGACCGCGATCAGAGCCAGGACGGCGAGAGCGAAGCCGGACCACGCTATCGAACGCCGGTACCAAGTAACCGGAGTGACCGCCACCGCCGAAACCCGCTGATGGTTCTGTTCCGACGCCGCAAGAACGCCGGCCGCTCGCGCCATCAAGCCCGCCGGAGCTGTCGCAGGCTGCGCCTGGATTTCGTCCAGCAACGCCGCCGCGGCAGCCAACTCCGCGCGGGCCACCGGGTCGTTGGCAAGTCTTGCGGCGACAGCATCCCACTCTGCCCGCGACAGGGAACCGTCGAGAAACGCGGCGATCTGAGCGTTGTCGATCTCGCCCCATTGACCTGCAACGGAACCCTGCCCCAAACCCTCGGAAATGGTCCGCGACAGTTGCGCGCGAAGCACCTCAAGCGTTTGTAGCCGGTCGGAGCGGCCGTCGTCCTCGTCGAGGGCAGACGCCGGTTCGTGACTGAGGCGTTCAATCATCGGACAGGGTTCCAGTACCCATGTTTAGACGGACATATCGGAATTATTTTCCAATTGCACCGTAATTTCTTTCAACCACTTTTGGGTACGTTGCTTCAAACGATAGACCTCCTCGACCGGACAACCCATCAGCCTCGCGATGCCGCGTGCCGGCAACGGCTCATTCGCCGAGAATACGATCTGAAGGTACAATCGTTCATCGGTCGGAAGCTTCTCCGCAGCCGCATTAACGGCGGCGACGAGAGCTGCGCGATGCTGTTCCTCCTCAAAGAGCAGCAAACGGTCCTCAGGCGTTGGCGACGAATCCGCGATCGAGAGACCCCCACCCTCGCCAAGCAGTGCATCGAGCGAGACGGCCTCGGCGGCTGGCGACGCGCGTTCCAGTCTTGCGATACCGGCAACTCGCGCGACCGATTCGGCGATATCAGCGACTGTTGGATCTTGCGCCAGCCTGCCGCGCAGTGCGGCGGCGAGCCGATCGGCGTCCACCGGACAACCCTCCCACACCACAGCTGAATAAATCGCCTGGTCGAGTGGCGCCGAACGGGCAATTGCCGCCGGCATACGCCGTCGCGGCGTTTCACGCCGCACCAGATCGATCAAGATGCGATCGACCACGGTCAGAATATAGCCGGCGAAGCTGCCACGGCCTCCGTATGAGCGAATGCGATGGAAATCGTTCTCGATCAGCTTGAGGCAAACTTCTTGATACGCGTCCTCGCGACCGGCCCTGCCGAGTTTGCCTGGCAATTGTCTGCCAATCCGGCTTCGAATGTCGGTCCCGAAGTAACGCGAGAATCGCTCCCATGCCTCGTGCGGGGTCTTGCTGAATTGCCCCGCCAGCTGGTCGGCGAGAACATCGCGGGCGACAAGCGACAAATATGTCGTAAGCCGTGAGCGTCCGTCGAACCCCCGCAGCCGTGCATGATCGTCAGCCTTCAGCGATGCGACGATGTGAAGGAATGCAGCCTCCGCGTCGGCTCCATCGCCTGCCAGCTTCACGACGATCGACCACAGCGTCGTCGAGACGTGTTCGAGAAATCTGCTGGCCGCGCCAGCCTCGCCGGAGAGGACAGCATTGACGAGCGCGCGCTCGAAGTTGCCGCTTAGCGGCGGCGCAATCTGCATCTCGGAAGGGGCTGGTCTATTGGCGACCGGATCGGCACTGTCGGCATCGGTGTCGTGTGGCTTGGCCTTTTTCAGGACCAACAGATTCTGGACCAACAGGCTGCGCGACCACATGACTTCTCCCCTGACAAACAGTCGACCCACCGACCGACAGTTGAACAGCCAGAGACTGCGGCCTTCCCACGTTGGCCTTTTTCGCCGCCAAACAACTGGTTTTGTCCGTAAAACAACTGGTGTCCTAATCTGGCGAGATTATGAATTGCAACACATGCGGCGGGCGCCGCAATTGCGTAATGAGCGATGTACGGCGCTAACCCGAGCGCACCACTTGCTGTGCAAGCGACATCTGTTCGTCGTGCCTGCCCTGACATCGCACCAATTTTGCCACAACTGCGCACGCGCAAATAGCACAAGCCGCGTTGCGTCGATTGCCGAGTCTCCGCCCCCCTTTGAAATTGCAGAGTTATCGCAGTCGGCGTCAGCAGCAATGAGCGCGCGACATCGGGATCACGCTTCCAAGGCTCGATACGAATGGGATCTTAACTTTTATGATTGCACTCCATGAGTGCGCCGGCCACCTGGTGTGGCCGACGCATCACGGTCAGAAAAAATCAACAATCGCCCTCGCATCAGTTGAATACTGCGCATTGGCTGATTCATGACGGGCTTCAGCGGTCACGAACTCGATGATGGTTCGCAAGACGCTAACATTCTCGTCGGAGAAGAACGGCCGGAATCTTATCCGGTACCGATTCTCTCTCCCCATGCCCGACGCGCCGGCTGCATCTGGGTTGAGAGGCGGCGCGCTTCTTCAGACAGATTTCCTCTTGCTCGTCAGCCAATCCCGACGGCATTACCAGGCAGGCGCGCTTCCTCAAGCTGGGATGGAAGCACCCGCAGTTCTGGCGAACGAACAGGCCTCAACCAACCCCTCCGCTTCAAACAGCGTCTTTGGCAACCTTCAGAGGTGACGCCTTGACCGACTTGCTGGCTGGCTTGGCCGCGAACTCCATGGGCTCTTTGGTAAAAGGATTTATACCGCTGCGAGCTTCAGTGGCGGGCTTGTTCACGACCGACATTTTGGCGAAACCGGGAATGACGAACTCGCCGGATTCATTCAGCTCCTTATAGCCTACCGTCGCCATATGCTCGATGACGGCCTTTACGTCTGCTTTGGAAACCTGCGTTCCTTCTGCAATTGCATCAATCAACTGATTCTTGGTCATCTTGGCCATGATGGATTCCCTTGTGAAGGCTCAGAACAGTTTTGAAGCGCATGAGCTACCGGCGTACGTCACTCTGCATAAAAGGCGACAAGCCACGCAGTTCGCTTCTCGTTCATACCTGTGATCATGAAGTCACCGGGCTTAAAACCTATCAAGGCCCAAAACGCAAGGAGCAGTTCGGCGTACCAGAGGCGGCCGTTGGCGCGGCGACGCGCCCGGTGCTGATTGCAGTCGGCCCTGTCGGCCAAATGCGTACCGGATTCAACAGGTTGACCCACATGGCGACAGTGTCCATATGGCACACAAGAATCGAATGAAGCCTGCCGTTTCGGACAAGCTTGGACGCGGGCAAGTATCTCTGGCAGCGTCATCCACACCAAAGGTTTCGTTCGGGAGTTCCTATGACGACACTTTCTATCCTCGATCTCGTCCGCGTCACTGAAGGCACCGATGCCCGCGGCGCGCTCGATAACGCCCGCGATATCGCGGTTCATGCCGAGGCTTGGGGCTATCGTCGCATTTGGGTGGCAGAGCATCACAACATGCCCGGCATCGCGAGCGCCGCGACGTCGGTTGTGATCGGTCATATCGCAGCGGGCACAAAAACGATCCGCGTCGGCGCGGGCGGCATCATGCTTCCCAACCATGCTCCCTACGTCATCGCCGAACAGTTCGGAACGCTGGCGCGCCTGTTTCCGGGCCGCATTGATCTCGGGCTCGGCCGTGCACCGGGCACCGACCAGCTTACACTGCGCGCGTTGCGCCGTACGCCCGAAGCGGCCGAAAACTTCCCGCAGGACGTTCTCGAAGTGCAGGCCTTTCTGGCTCCAGCCGGTCCCAATCAGCGCATCCAGGCGGTGCCGGCGGCGGGAACGGAAGTGCCGTTGTGGATTCTCGGATCGAGTAATTTTGGCGCGATGCTGGCGGCTGAACTCGGGCTTCCCTATGCCTTCGCCTCGCATTTCGCGCCTGAGCTGCTGATCCCCGCGCTGCAGATCTACCGCAGCCGCTTCAAGCCGTCCGAGCAGCTTGACCGTCCCTACGCGATGGTAGGCGTCAACATCATCGCCGCCGGCAGCGATGATGAGGCACGCAGGCTGGCGACGACCCAGCAGATGTCCTTCACGAACATCTTCCGCGGCGCGCGGGGCCTGAGCCGGCCACCGATCGACGACATTGAGAGCTACTGGTCACCTGCGGAAAAAGCGCAGGCGATGAGCATGCTCGCGCGCTCCATCGCTGGCTCGCCCGATACGGTTCGTTCGGGCATCGATGCGCTCGTTGCGGAAACAGGCGCCGACGAACTCATGATCGTGTCCGATGTCTACGATCACGCAGCTCGACTGCGCTCTTTCGAACTTATCGCCGGCGCCGCACGTATCGCCTGAAAGCAAGATGGTGGAACGCAAGTTCTTGCCGCAGCAACGCCGCGCGCTGCACACCTGAGAGCGGGCCGCCAAGGCACGAAAAGAAATTGGCACCGGCTGACTGAATCGAACAGTCGACATCGGGTTTTGGAGGCCCGCGTTCTGCCACTGAACTAAACCGGTATCTGGTCCTGACTGGGAGAATCGAACTCCGCGTCTCCCGGTCCACAACCGAGCGTCCTGCCATTGAACGAAATCAGGAGAGATTGAATGGCGAAATGGTCGCGGGTACGGGGGTCGAACCCGCCACTCCAGCCTTATGAGAGCCGGCTCCTTCCCTGCCGAGGCCCCGCGAGAAATTGGCAAGCGCGGCAGGACTCGAACCTGCGATAACCGGGATCAAAATCCGGCGCCTTGGCCAGCTTGGCGACGCGCCCAAGAACTTGTCCTGCAATTTGGTCCTGCCAACGGGAGTTCAACCCGCGAAGTCCAGCGTTGAAAGCGCCGTACCCTTAGCACCAGGCGATGGCAGGTTGGCGCGGGCGGCCGGGATCGAACCGAACACCTCCTGTTTGGAAGACAGGCACGCAGCCCACTACGCCACGCCCGCAAGAATGGAACAGCCGCAATGCACGAGGAAGGCGCCGCTGCAGCGTTCGCCAGCGCTATCCGTCTTGAAAGAACCGGTCGATCGCGATGGGGTCGCCCACCGGGTTCGCGTGATGGCGGAGAGTACAGGGATCGAACCTGTGCGTCCCGAAGGACTCGACGCGTTAGCACCGCGTTGCCTTACCGCTCGGCCAACTCTCCAATTCAAATGGCGCGCTCGACTGGACTCGAACCAGCATAGGGCCGTTTAGAAGACGGCTGACCATCCAGTTGGTCCACGAGCGCGTACTGGAAGCCCCGGCCGGTGCTGCCCCGGCTCATGGCGGTTTTGCAGACCGCCGCGTTCCTGTTTCGCCACGGGGCTAAAGTGGCAACGCGTACCGATGATTGGCCTTCCCGGCAGGACTCGAACCTGCATACCTTCGCGTTCGTAGCGCGCTGCTCATCCAGTTGAGCTACGGGAAGAAGAATATGGCACTGCCAGCGGGACTCGAACCCGCGTCGACCGGCTGAGAACCGGGCGTCCTTGCCGCTAGACGATGGCAGCATGTTGATTCTTTCGCCGTCAAAGGAGGTAGCGAAAATTAAGGCGCGGACTCATGAATCAGATGTTCTGATGCAAGGTCGCGATGCCCGTCTTTCCCTTGGAAGCAGACATTGACACAGCCTGCCGGAAATATCCGGATGGGGGCCAATACCGGACGATGTGCTGCAATCGCTCAAGCTTTATCAGTTGTGTAGATACACTTTTACGCGTTAGGCGTTAGACAAGGCCCGCGCGGATAGGTGGCTGAACGAGCGATGTTCGACGACAGTACGACAATCAAGATTGTACTAGCGCTCGGAGCGGTGGGTTTTTGGGCACTATTTTTGTTTGGCTTTGGCCCTAGACGACGGCGGCCAGATTTATCCTTCAGTGGGTCCGATAAGTGGTCAACAGAAAACTTTGGCGTCTGGTGGATGGCAAGGGCCTTGGTGATTCTTGTGATCGCAGTTGCCGGTGTTGGATTTGCCTTCGGCGGGAAAGGGAGTTCCCAAGGTTCACAGGTTCTCTTTATCTTTTCTGGCGTAATGGCCTTTGGCGCGTACCTTCGTGGAAAAAGTAGCTGTGAGCTTCCCGCGCGGTTCGAGGGCGAGAGGCATGAAGCAACTGAAACAGGCAGCCTCATGCGCAAGAGCGATCTATCGTCGGCTTGGACGTTTTTTTACAAGTTTGTACTCCCGGCTCTCTGGATACCAGGCTTTGGATCAGGAACCGTCACCCTTTGGTTGGATGCTCTTCACGGTAGAAACGACGCATTGCCGTCCTCGGCAATGAAGTTCGTGTTTCTCGGCGTCTGGATCGTAGGATCAGCATTGATTTTGTGGAGCTGCGCCGGACTAAAGCGAGTGCGCGCAGACGAACAACAGCTCTTTGTCTCGAACTACCTTCGAGAAATCTGCATCCCTTTCAGCGCCGTTCGAGACGTGAAACAAAATCGTTGGCTGAATATCCGCCCAATCACAATCTATTTTGGGGACGTCACTGAGTTCGGTGACCGAGCAACCTTCATGCCCAAACGGCGAATTGCCGTTCGATTTTGGCGTGTAGACCCGGTCGTCGACGAGTTGAAGCAATTGGCGGGATTGCTGCCCGATCTGTGAGGCGTGCTCTGCTACATGCCTGCAATGGGTCAATGGCATGCATCGGCCTCAATCCGTTGAACGGTCCGCTATTGGCCGAACAGCTGACATTCGACCGATCGCCGGAATCGGAAGTGGTGCATTGGCTCCCGCCGCACGATTCGAACGTGCCTTCCTCCGTTAACAGCGGAGCGCCCTCACCGAGATGGCTCGACGGGAATGAGATGGTGGAGCAACGGAGAGTCGAACTCCGGACGTCGATCTTGCAAGGATCAACTGCAGCCCGCTGCCTGCCCCGAAATGGTGCCCAGCGCCAGATTCGAACTGGCCTCCTGCGCTCTTCAAGCGCGTGCAATCACCAGATTTGCTAACTGGGCTAGATGGCGCGGACGTCGGTAATCGAAACCGATTCTCCTGAGTGGCACTCAGGTGCTCGACCTTCCAGCTACGTCCGCAATGATGCGTGGTGGGCAACCCTGGAATCGAACCAGGCAGGCACAAAGGCGCGGGCTTTACAGGCCCGCTCAGTCCCCAGACTTGGCGTTACCCAGATTGATTGGGATGCGCGCTTCGAACGCACGTCTCGTAATTATGAGCCACGCCGGAGGCCGGGTAGCCGCTCCGGTCATCCCGCGAAATGGTGCCGAGGTTTGCAAACTCCTCAGCAGCGCCGGCGTACGTCCGGCCTGGCGCGATCGTTGATGGCGGAGAGCCGAGGACATGAGCCTCACACCTTGCGGTGCCATCGGTGTTCGAAGCCGTGCCGGCGCGCCTGTCCGGTTGACTCTCCAAGATTGGGATGACGCCTCTTCGAATCGTCATCCCAATCTGCCTTTTTGTTTGAGCATGATCTCCGCGCAAACGCGTTCTGCGTTTGTCGCGAGGGAAAACCGGTGTCTCCTTTTCCGGATCATGCTCCAAGGTGGCGGACAGCGGAGGCCCTGATCCCCAGCGCCGAAGCGCCCACTCGATTTCCAATCGAGGCCGGCGGCGCGCCGGTTCACTGTCCAAATCGCGGAGTGACGGCGGGCTTGCACCGCAACGCCTCGCGGCGCCCGTCTGTTTTCAAGGCAGCGCCGGCACGCTTGTCCGGTTCGTCATCCAGGGCATCAATTTTGGCGGCCACGATAGGACTCGAACCTACATCCTCGACCTTCGGAGGGTCGTGCTCATCCAGTTGAGCTACGTGGCGATGGACGCCGGCGGCCAAAACTTGCCGGCGGCGCCGTTACTTCTCGAGTTCGACGTCCCAGTACAGATAGTCGCGCCAGGTCTCGTGCAGAAAGTTCGGCGGAAACAGACGCTGGGCGGCCATGAGATCGTGCTGCGTCGGCGCGAACGGCTTCCGCAGCGGCCTGAGGTGGAAGCGGTCCTTGCGCGTGTTGCAAGGGCTGCAGGCCGCTACGATGTTCGTCCAGGACGTCTGACCGCCGTCCGCGCGCGGCAGGACGTGATCGAACGTCAGTTCGCCGCGGAGGTGCTGGTCGCCGCAATACTGGCAACGGAAGCGATCGCGGAGAAAGACATTGAACCGGGTGAAGGCTACGCGAGCCGGCGGCCGCACATACGCGCGTAGCGCGATGACCGACGGCAGCCGCATCACCGTCGACGGGCTGCGTACGAGCTGGTCGTATTCGGCGACGACGACGTGCGATCCCTTCACCACCGCCTTGACGGCGTCCTCCCAGTTAAACAGCGACAACGGAAAATAGCTGAGCGGCTGGAAGTCAGCGTTGAGGACAAGGGTTGGGTTTGCTGCGAACATTGCCCTCTCCTCTCTTTGGTGGTGGGCGCCACCGGATTTGAACCGATACGTGGACTGTTATGAGCAGCCGGCTCTACCGTTGAGCTAGACGCCCGAAGATGGTCAGGATGGCAGGATTTGAACCTGCGGTCTCACGCGCCCGAGGCGTGCGCTTTAGCCGGGCTAAGCTACATCCTGGAATTGGCGCCCATGACGAGGATCGAACTCGCCTTCCCGGATCGACAGTCCGGTCCCTTCGCCAGATGGGGACATGGGCAATTGGTGCGCTCGGCCGGGATCGAACCGGCATGGTCTCCCACCGCCCTCTCAAGACGCCGCGTCTACCAGTTTCGCCACGAGCGCGAATTTGATTTGGAGGACCTGGTCGGACTCGAACCGACGATGCTTTCGCGACGGATTAAGAATCCGCTCCCTTGGCCGCTGGGGGCACAGGTCCGTGATGGAGGATCCGGGTGGTTTCGAACCACGTGCGCACGGGTTAAAAGTCCGCTCCATCTCCATTCAGGTTTAACGCTCCGGATCCATCGCCTCGATGGGTGCGGCGGCCAGCCGCGCCGGTTTGGCGTGGCGCGCCACGATGGCGTCGCTCCTGGCCTTTGCTCGGGCAAGCGCGGCCTGGCTCTCGGCGGAGAGGCGATGCACGCCGGCCGGCAAGTTCTCGGTCATGGTGATCTCCTATGTTGAGTTGGTCCTCCCGTGATGAATCGAACATCCGTCGATCGCTTATCAAGCGATTGCTCTGCCACTGAGCTACGAGAGGGAATTGATGGTGCGTCCGGCAGGCTCTGCCCCTGCTGCCTCCGCCGTGTCACAGCGGCGCTCTCCTGAATGAGCTACGGACGCGAGTTGGTACGCGCTGACCGGATCGAACGGCCGACATCCTGTATGTAAGACAGGCGCTCTACCGCTGAGCTAAGCGCGTGTTGAACAACGGATCCGCCGGGCAGGAGCCGCGGCAGAATTGCAATTGGTGCTCCACGACGGATTCGAACCGCCACCGCACGGAGTCTAAGTCCGTCGCCTCTACCAGTTGGGCTAGTGGAGCAAAATGGTGCCACCGGTGCGGATCGAGCGCACGGCCTCGTCCTTGCCAGGAACGTGGTCTTCCGACTGAGCTACGGTGGCGATGGTGGCCGCGAGGGTGGTCGACTCCCTGACCTCCGCGTTACGAGGGCGACGCTCTACGCTGAGCTACGCGGGCATGGTTGGTTGCCGGCGGAGAGGATCGAACGCCCGATCCTAGCTTTGCCACGCCGGCAAGAAAATTCACAAACGGCCGGGACCAACCCGGCCAAATACGTTCGCTGCCTGAAACCACCGTTTGCCGCCCCACCGAAGGGGACCAGTACCGGATCAGCGGGCCATCTTATGTCCTTGCAGGGACGGCCATCCTGAATTCAAAAACGCTTCACGTCATCACGCGACCTCACAGCGCCCGTGGTTGTCCGCGGGCTGGGCTCGGTTGATGTAGTCGAGATAAATCTGGCGGGCTTCGGCCTCGGAGATCCCTCGGCGCGCCACAACGGTGCGCACGAAGGCGAGTACGACCGGCGAGGAGAAAATCCTCTCGCGGGTACGGCTTTCGAGTCCTGTCTTGGTGGTGGTCTTGCGGGCCATGTTGCCCTCCGCCTGATTGGCAGAGGGTGGATTCCCGCTGCCTGTTACGCTCTACCTGCTATCCTGATGGTTCCGAGATTTTCGGACTTCGTCAGATAGCTTGGACCTTGTTCCGTCACGGACATGCGCGACCAATCGCACGGCCGAATAAACGGCAGCGCGGCGGCGGCTTTCGCGACGATATGTGAGCGTAATCGCAACACGGTTCGGTCCTTACAGAGCGCCGGCGAGTTTGACGGCGTTTCGTGGGGCAGCGGTATGCACAGAGATTTGCGAATCCGTCAAGAGCAGTCGACAAACTATTTTGCAGCGAGCGCTCCGCCGCTGGCAGCGTTAACGAAAGTTTTTCGCAGCTAATCTGTTCCAATGACACAGCTATTCAGTCGATCGAGCGATGTCGGCGGCGTGAAGATCGAAGGCCAACGATTTGAGGCTATCTTCGTTCTGACTCACGAGGGATCGCCATTTTCCGAGCGGCTCGGCCTGAGCTTTCATGCTCAATGATACAGGCTTCTGCCCCACGCGTCGCATCGAGCAACTGGTAACGCCTCTTCATTCGCGCCGAGTTGAACGAATGTGAAGCTCATGTCCCTTTTAACTTCCGTTGGCCACGCCATTTCCCGTTCGGGAGCCAAACGTTCAGGGAATCTCATGTGTATGGAGAAACTGAATGACTACGATCAGACTTCTGTCAGCTGGACTAATCGCTACGGCCGCATTCATAGCCCCGGCTATGGCTCGGCAGCACCACGTAACTCCGCGGCATCACGCGGAAGGCATCGACGCCGGCGACCCGCAAGGCGTTCGCTACAACGACGGGACTTTCTGTATTCCCGCTCCTCGCGTGGGTGCATTTGCGACACAGCCCTGGGACAAGGCGCCGCCCTGCGAACCAACGATGGGATACGACCCGGGCGAGCCGCGCCAGGCTTTCTGATGACTGCCAGGCAGTGAAACTCGCCTGACGTCCGCGCGTAGCGCTTGAGACAACAGACATCGAACATGCCGGGCTGGCGGACAGCCGCCAGTCCGGCGTCTCTACGTGCGGTACGGCGACAAACCATTACAATCGTAACGCATTATTCGAGACGAGTGATGCTGACGTAATAGACCAGCTTCATATTGCCCCGGACCTGACCGGAGCGTTCCACGAGCATGCTCCCTCTGGAATCCAGAAAGATCCGGGTGCGCTAATGATGATTTCGGACGTTGTCTACGATCTCTTCGCGGTCTTCAATGCTTTCCGCCTCGCTTGCTATCTGCAACAGATCTATCAGATCGCGCGTGATACCACCGGCGTTCGGGCAATTTCCTATCCGATCTGGACGCTCTGGACCGCGGCGAACAGTTCGACGGCCATCTACTCCCTCACACACCCTGGAAACATCACACTGGCATGGATCTATGGGCTTAACGCGCTGTGTTGCACCGTGGTAATGGCGCTAACGGCGTTCAAGCAACGCCAATATCATGCGCGGATTGGGCAGATCCCAGCGGGATATCCAAATGTATTTGATTACGCTTCGGCCTGCCAGCGACATGGTACGACCTGAACGGATGCCGCTTTGCCGCTGAAATCGAGCGGCCAGGCGAACTCTCATCAGCGGCACCTGCAATTTCAACCGTAGCTGTAGCTGCCGCTTGCTAAAGACGCCGCCAGACACCGCGATAGTGCGCCGGCAAGCTCCCCCGAGACGAACGGGTGATGGACAAGTTCGGTTATTCCAGAATCCACCAACAGGGGTGCTTCCAATTCCGCGGTCGACGGCGCCGCCAGAATGATCGGTAGCGTCGGCACGGCATCATGCAACGCTGCCGCGAGATCCAGGGCGACGCCTCCGGGCAGGTGACACACCAGTGCCACATCAAAACGCGCCCGCGCCGTGCGACAGGCGGCTACAGCATCGGCGCTTGTTGTGAAGCCGACCGGCTCGTAGCCGAGCGCCGCCAGAATTTCCTCATGTCGCAACAGACGTCTGCGATCCGTCTCGAGCACAAGCACCGTCTCGCCCGCACCGCGAAGCGCTAGCTCCGGCGCGTGTTGAACCGATATCGGGTCATCGAACCTGGCGGATGGCAGCCAGACGTCAAAGCGCGTTCCGGCGCCAACAGCGCTTTGCACGTCGACCGCCCCGCCATGGTCTTCGACGATCTCACGGACCGTTGCCAGTCCAAGACCGTTGCCGTCGGCGCGCGTGGTGAAGAACGGCTCGAATATCCGCTCGACCGTTGCGTCATCCATGCCCGTCCCCGGATCGGAAACCGAAACAATCACAAATCGGCCGGGACCTACCTCGCCTCGCCCGACGCGCACGGGCTGCGCAATTTCTCGCGCATCGATGCAAAGCTCGATCACGCCGGGCTCATTCATTGCCTGCGCTGCGTTGTTGCAGAGATTCAAAATGACCTGCTGCAATTGCGCCGGCTCGGCCCAGACAGCCGTCGTTTGAGTTTTCTCGCTCACGGCGAATGTGACATGCGAGGGCAACGAGGCGGCTAGCAATGCTCGCGTTTCCGCAACCAGTGCCCTGACGCACAGCCGCTCCCGCCTGCCCTCGCCGCGGCGGCCAAACGTCAAAATCTGACCGACGAGTTCCCGCGCCCTTTCGCCGGCACGACGAATTTCCGCAAGGCTGGCAGCAGGGCCGCCAATCGACCTGAGGCGGGCGTCGGCTATTTCCGTATAGCCGAGGATCGCACCCACGATATTGTTGAAATTGTGCGCGATGCCGCTTGCGAAGGTGCCGATCGTCTCCATCCGCCGCGCCTGTTGCAGCTTCACCTGCAGCCGCTCCTTCTCCTGTTCCAGCTTCACGCGATTGACGGCGTTGGCGATGGCGTCAAACGCCATGCGGAACAGCGGGAAGTCGGCCCACGGGATGAGATCACCGGCCCGCACAACATCGAAACCGAGGATCGCGACCCGCTCTCCGCCCAAGGCCGGGATGCACAGCCAACCGCGAACCCCTGCATCCGCGAGCAGGTTCATCGTACCATGCCCGTGAGCCGGCCTGACCTTGGGAATGCAAATGATGCCGTTTTCATCGCGGTCAAAGCGCGACACCGACTTTAGCGCGAGCTCCGGCCAGCCCTGCGGAAACCCGACACCCTCGCGGGCCCATCGGCAACTTTTCGCTGTGCTCACGAAATACGCGCGGTCCGCGCCGATACATTCGGCCAATTGCTGGAGCGCGCTCTCGACGTGGCCTGCGATGTCATCGGGACGCGAATTGATAAAGCGCGTCGAGATCCTGGCGGTCACATGCTCAAAAGCTGCGCGGCGACGCAAGGCCATGGCCCCCGCATGCAGTTGTACTGCGAAATACACCAGCCCGGCCAGCAGCAGCAACGATGTGGCGTACAACAAAAGGCGGCTTCTGCGGGCCAAAGTCCGTGCATCGAGTTGACGTTTCGTGATCGACGCCAGAATCGCGTCCTGCTCGCGATTGTTAGCCTCGGCGATCAACGATTTCAGGATGGCATCTACCCCGGGAAGAACGTCATGCAACATTCGCCCGTGGCCAAGAATTGCGCGGATCGAATCAGCTTCACCGGGCGAACTTTGCAGGCGCGACAACCCTTCCAGCTTCGCTTCGACCTCGCCCGCGGCTGTTGCAGACGTATCGAGTGTGAGGTGCAGCATCGCAGCCCCCAACGCTGAAGCAGCTACGACAACCGCCTTGTCATCTGAAGCCGCAAGCCGGGCGCCGAACAGACCAAAATAGGCAAAAGAGTTCTGCAGTAACGCGTTCTTGGTTTTGAACTGCTCGATCAGCTCCTGGTGCCGGCGCACGCGCGCAGCCAGAATCTCGACGGCGGCACCTGCCTTGAGATCCGAAGCGGTGGCTTCGCGCAATCGGGCCAGCGCATCATCATACGCGTCCGCTAACTGCACGAGTCCATCATAGTTTCGCGACAAGCCGGCGCGCGCGGTCAGCACTTCCCGGCTGATCCCACGTTCGAACCTGGTGAAATCGGCAAGTGCCTTTAGCTCGCGATCGAATCCGGTCGAATTCACGTTCAGGCTACTCCACAGTAGCCAGGTCAGCAGCGCGAGCAGGCACAATGCGCCAACCGTCGCGAGGGAAACCTTCATGGCGCGGCTCCGACTGGCTTGCCGCGATAATTACCGGTCAGGCTATGGAGAAAGGCGACGATCGCCGTCACCTGCGGATCCGTCAGCAGCGTGTTCAACTGGGCCTTGCCCATTTTACGTACTGCATCATCGAGCGTCGGTGCACTGCCGTCGTGGAAATAGGGTGGCGTCGTCGCGACGTTACGCAAACTTGGTACGCGCAGAATTGCAGGATCTGGCGATGCCAAAGGATGGAATATGCCGTGGCGCTGGAACAGATTGCCGCCAATATTTACGCCCTGATGGCAGGAGACGCAGCCCAGGGATTTGAACAGACCGTATCCGTCCAGCTCGTTCGTCGAGAGCGCGGTGGTGTCGCCGGCGAGCCAGCGATCGAAACGACTTCCTGGTGTCACCAGCGTTCGCTGAAAACTTGCGACGGCGTCGATGATATTGTCCGCATCCGGGGCGCGGCCATAGACCGCCAGGAACTTGTTGCGCAGTTCAGAATCGGCGTCGATTTTTTCGGCGACCTCGGAAGGGCTGCTGGCCATGATCTTTGGGTTTCGCAGCGAAGATCTGATGTCCGACTCGGCGCTACGGTATTTTCCTTCCCAGCCGAACCGGAAGCTGAGCGCCGCATTGAAGACGGTAAGCGTGTTCAACGGCAGCTCCGTGCCGTCGGGACCGACGTCGCGTCGCCTCGGGCTCGCGCCGTTTGTACTGAGATCGTGGCAAGACGAGCAGCTGCGCGAATTATCATGCGACAGGCGGCGATCGTCGAACAAGCGTTCCCCGAGCTTGACCTTCAGCGGATCGGTCGTGGGCGGGCTCGATATGGCAGTGATGGGCTCGTCGGTGCCACCAGATGCAGGCGCCGGTCCGGAAGCCTGCGCCGACGAAAGCTGCAAGCAACCCAATACGACGGTAAAGACCGCAATTGTTCGCCGCCAACGCACGCTGCGAACAATTCCGGTCTCACCAAGTCGGGGCAATTGCCGCAAAGACGTTACGCAAAACATATCGCCCAATATGTGGGCTGAACGGTAATATTCTGCAGTTTTCAAGAATTCTTGATCGAGGCGGAACCGTCTCACGGGACCCGGCGCCGCCCTCGGGTCCAGGCTTGCGGCAAAAGGGTAGCCATACCAACCTTCAATCTGCGGGAGAAAATAGACCGGCCTGCGGCATGACAGAAGCCGATTCCGGCGATGGTGAAATAAACCGCATCAGCAATCATGACAGTACCTCACGACCTGCTCGATCTCGGATCGGCTGGCAATACCCATATCTCGCAACGTCCGCTCATCGAATTGCGCCAACGCCACGACGGCCCGCTTGATCTCCCGTTCCCGGCGCCAATTGGCCCGGAGCGCCGCGGCGGTGTCATAAATTGACGCCAGCAAATTCCGGTGCCATGGCAGCCGCGCACCGCGCCCCGAACCACCGCCAAACCGGATGTCCGCCGACAGCAGATCGCCTTCAGGCTCGCGCCGGCTCGAGGTCGACTCGCGACTTCGAGGATGCTGCAGAGACTCTCTGCTCGCCACGAGGATGGCCTGAACCGGAAAGTCCGCGCACGGATACAGCGCCGCACCATATGCGCCGAAGCCTTCCGTGAAAGCGGCCAACACCGACCACCAAAGCGAGGTCGGCGCATGGCCGGCTCTTCCGATCGTCGATATCGCCGCCGGGCCGGATTTCGGCAAGTCAGGCCTCGCAGCCGGGGTTTGACGGGCAATGCCGAAATCATCCGACGGGACAACGCAAAGGGTTACGCCCCTCCGCGGATGCAACCCAACGAAACGGTTCACATTTCGAGACGCGTGCTTTTTCAACATGAAAGTTCTCCCACCACATGTTTGCAGGAGAACCTTGAAGGACGGCTGTTACATCGCGGTCACCGCTCCGAGAAAAACGGTTACATCTGCAGTCCGGTACCGCCCTTGTTTCGCCACCGCAAGCAGTTGCCACTCCGAAAAACGAGCAGGACTGGAATGATTCTAGAAAGACTCCACCGGCAATGCGAACACGTAGCCCACTCCGCGCTCGGTCTGAATAATGCGCGGCGCGCTCGGGTCAGTCTCCAGCTTGCGCCGCAGTCGCAGGACCTGAACGTCGATGCTCCGGTCGAAGATGTCTTCGTGGACGCGCGTTGCCTGCAGCAGGTGTTCGCGGGTCAGCGGTCGCTGCGGCGCCTCGAGGAACGCCAGCAGCAGGGCATACTCACCCTTGCTTAGCGCGACCGGGTTGCCATTGGTGTCCAGCAACTTCCGACCACGGCGTTCGAGCGTCCAACCGTTGAAACGGTATCCGCCGCGCTCGGGATCGCGGGCGCGCGCAACCCTTCCCATTTCCTGCCGGCGCAACACCGCGCGGACGCGCGCCAGCAGCTCCCTGAGGCTGAACGGCTTGATGATGTAATCGTCTGCACCGAGTTCCAGACCGACGATGCGGTCGATTTCATCTGGACGGTGACCGGTCGTGATGATGACGGGCACATCGGAATAGGAGCGAATTTCTCTCAGGAGGTCGAGCCCGTCATCCTGACCAAGCCTCAGATCCAGAATGATCAGGCTGGGCTCACCTCCTTCAAGATGACGCTTCAATTCGTCCTTGCTGGATGCTGCCCTGGTCGGGACGTCGTGATCCTCCAAATATCTGATCACCATCTGCCGTAGCGTGGAATCATCGTCGACAACGATTATGTGGCCCGTTTCTGCTGACATGAACCGATCCCGCAAACTCTTCGTCGCTAACCGAGTCGTGATGTCTGGATTGGAGCGAAATGCATCTATCATCGTGAGTAGCTCTTTGATCGATTGAAAAGGATTCCGAAGGGCAAACGACGTTCTCGACAGATGCGCTACAGGCAATGGCCAAGGCGCCACGGGGTATCCTGATCTAGACCTTTCTTACGAGGACACCAGCAAACTCTCGGAGTTGTGATGACGCGTGATGCTACCCGTGATCGTCAGCGTATGAACTATTGCCGTCGAGCACACGGCAGGCGTGAATAAAATAACCGACACCAGCAATCGGAGCCGTACTGCCACGGACGGGTTGGTATCGTCTCTATGTGACTATGGATGCCAGGTTACCGAGCCGCTTCAGCGTCGGACGCTCGGGTTACAACCGTAATCACGCGCCCGGGCCGGAGCTCCGACATGCGGGCGCCTCGGCAAAACCATCATGCACTGCAGCCGTAACAAGTTCGCGCCGGTCAGAAGCCGCGGTGTAACAGCAATGCCCGCACTCTTGTCCTGCTTCAGACAATCGGTCGGAGGGCACCCGGACAAGCCGGAAGTCCCCCTCCGGCCATCAGAGGACAGGATCACATGAAAATTCTCATCGCATCGACTCCCGCGACCGGTCATCTCAACCCGCTGCTTGCAATCGCGCGCATCCTGATCGCCGAACGCCACGAGATCACCTGCTTGACCGGGACCACACTGCGCGGCCGGGTCGAAAGCAGCGAAGTGAAATTCCGCCCGCTACCCCCGGATGCGGATTTTGATCCGAACGATGTCTTCGCGCGAGCTCCGGACCTCAAGACCATTCCGCCCGGACCGGAATGGATACGCGTCGCCATTGAGCGGCTGTTCGTCGACAATGTCCGACCCCAACACGATGGCCTGCAAGACGCTCTGCAGGACTTCCCGGCCGACATCATCATCGGCGATGATATGTTTTTCGGCGTGCTGCCGATGCTGCTCGGCCCACGTGCGAAGCGACCTCCCGTCGTTCTTTGCGGTACATCGTTTCTGCACTGGCGTCGCCAGGACGGTGCCCCGCATTTCCTCGGCCTGTTACCCGCAAGGACCGAGGCCGAGCGTGCGGAATATGCCGTCATCGCGAGAGAATTCGACAGGATGGTCGATCAGCCCGTCGCCCGCCGTTTGAATCCGATTCTAAGGGAGCTGGGTGTTGGACCGCTGTCGATCCCGATCTTCGATTCCGTCGTCGAACTCGCGGATGCCTACATGCAACTGACGATCCCCAGCTTCGAGTTTCCACGCGAAATTATTCCGCCATCCGTGCATTTCGTCGGCACGCCTCCCCTGATTCCGAACCAGGCTCCGCTGCCGCCGTGGTCACATGAACTGGACGGCTCGCGCAAGGTCGTGCTGGTCACGCAAGGAACGGTAGCAAATCATAATTTCGACCTCTTGATTGCTCCGACCCTCGCAGCACTTGCAAACGAGCCCGACATACTCGTCATCGTCACGGCCGGTGGTCGTCCGGTCGAGGCGATACCCGGCCCACTCCCCTCCAACGCACGGCTCGCGAGCTATTTGCCGTTCGAGTGGTTGTTGCCGAAGGTCGACGTGTTCGTCACCAATGGCGGTTACGGCAGCGTCAACCAGGCTATGAGTTTTGGAATCCCGCTCGTCACAGCCGGGCTGACGGAAGACAAGGCCGGCGTCAATGCGCGCGTTGCGTGGTCCGGCGTCGGTATCGATCTCGCAACCAACGAGCCAACGCCGGAGGCCCTGCGCGGCGCCATCCGTACCGTGCTCGACCAACCCGGCCATCGCCTGCGCGCATCGCAAATGGCCGCCGAGTACGCCGAGATCGACACGCGATCTGAGATCCTTGGGATCATCAACCACGTCCTCGTCAATGAGTCGACCAAGATTGTCGTGCAACGCCGCGGCACAGCGGTCGCTGCTCGCGGTCGGCGCGCCGCCCTTTAACGACGCCTTCGATCAACGGTGACAGGGGGGCGACAATTCTCCCCTCTGTCCGATCACCAAGGTCCAAAGCCAGCCGGGCAATCACGCCATGACAATTCGGCCGGCATCTTCACACCGACGCTCAGCAGAGAGACACTCAATGTGGCTAACACGTCGGACCTTGCCGCCGACTACGGAAGCGGCGGGCCATGTTACGCTCGTAACCAAGTTTCCCTCGCTTGACACAGAATCGTAGCACGGCCCCCGGATCCTGCGGCCCTGGCAGCGCGGAGATTTGTATGAAACAATTCAATTCGGCACGGTGTCTGCGTATCACGGTTCGGGGCCGATTGAACGGCGGCCACATCACAACATTGCGCAGTCTATCGAGACAGCATCATTCCCGCGATGTGCGAACAGCAGGATTGGGGCACGATGAGAGGTGACTCTCCTATTACGGTTACTAGTGCTGGTGGCTGTCGCGCTGCTGCCTGCGATCGGGATCCAAGCGTATAACGAGTTCGATCTGCGCCGCACGCGCCAGATCGAAGTGCAAGGTCACGCTCTCAACCTGGCTGAACTCGCCGCGGCAGAGCAGCGGCAGACCGTTCAGGGGATTCATCAAGCCCTGATTGCGCTGTCGGAGCTTCCAGCGATAAAGGCGAAGGACGTCGACGGATGCAATGCTTACCTCGCCAAGATCAAGCAACGATATCCGGGGTTCATCAGCTTTCTCGTGGTCGACATAAACGGCACTTCATTCTGCAACGCGAACGACTATCACAGGCCCTCGACCGCGGCCGGGCGACCCTATTTCGCCGACGTTCTGAAAACCGGTAAATTTACAGTCGGATCCTTCGCGATTGGTCGGCAAACCGGCCGTAACGTGCTTCACTTCGCGTTGCCTTTCGTCGGTGATGATGGCCGCCTCGGCGGCGTCGTTATAGCCGCTCTCAGCCTCGATTGGCTCGCCGACTCCCTCGCGCGGCGGAATGTTGCGCCCGGAGCTGCGCTCGCGATCGTGGACCGGAACGGCACATACCTCGCCCACTATCCTGACAACGCTCGCTTTGTCGGCCGCAAGATGGCCAGCGACAATGATCCAGGCCGTAACGATCGGAGCACAGCCGATATCGTCGACCTCGATGGCGTGGAGCGGATTGTCGGCTATTCGGCCCTGCGCGATGATTCCGGAGGGCTTCTCATCAGCTTTGGCCTGGACAAGGCCCGGGCATTCAATGAGATCCAACGCGGCACGCAGCTCGGCATCCTTCAGATCATACTGAGCGCCGCGCTGGTTCTGATCCTGACATCATTGGGCGCCCGGCAGTTTATCCATCGTCCGCTTGGGCAACTCGTCGACGCCGCCAATCAATGGCGGTTCGGTGAATTCGACCGACGTGTCGACATCCGCGGAACATCCGAAATCGCACGGGTTGCCGATGCGTTCAACACCATGGCCAATGCACTGGAACACCGTGAGCACGAATTGTCCGAGGCCAAGGAGAAAGCCGAGGAAGCCGCAGCCCGGATCACGATGATCTTTGAGAGCACCACCGACAGCGTGCTCATCATCGATCGAGACTGGCGCGTCAGCTATCTCAACGGGCCGGCCAGGTTGCGGCTGGCCGAGGACCGCGACATCATCGGCATGCCCCTTACGGAAGCCTTTCCGGCCGCCGCCGATATGGAAGTCCTGAAACAAATTCGCGAAGCAACGTCAGAGCAGCGCCCGACCTTCCTCGAAATGCTCTGCCCGCGTACCAAGGCCTGGTACGCGATCAATGCGTTCCCATCCAGCCAGGGCCTCGCGGTCTTCCTCCGGGATATCACCGAGCACAAGCACGCCCTGGAGGCGCGCCGGGTGATGGAAGAGCAACTCCATCAGAGTCAAAAGATGGAGTCGGTCGGACAGCTTACCGGCGGCGTCGCGCACGACTTCAATAACCTGCTCACGGTGATTTCCGCGAACCTCGAACTGATCGAAGGTGCAGCGGATGGCAGCGACGTCCGCCGGTGCGCGGAGGCCGCACGACGCGCCGCTGATCGGGGAGCGAAACTGACCACGCAACTTCTCGCCTTTTCGCGGCGGCAGGCCCTGAGGCCGAAATTGGTCAATGCAAACGAGCTCATTTCCGAGTTCCAGGTACTCATACGCCAAGCCGTCGGGGACGGATGCGAAGTCGCGCTGCAGACAGATGAGGAATTGTGGCTGTGCCATGTCGATCCTTCGCTGCTGGAGACGGCCTTGCTTAACCTCGCCCTCAATGCGCGGGACGCCATGGCGGATAGAGGCGTTCTCCAGATCGAGACCCAGAACATCGTGGAGGAGGAAAGCGTGGCCGGATGTTCACCCGGATCGTACGTTCGGCTCTCTGTCGCAGACAGCGGCTGCGGAATGCCTCCCGAAGTGCGAGATCGGGTATTTGAACCCTTCTTCACGACCAAGGAGGTCGGCAAGGGTACCGGGCTCGGTCTCAGCATGGTCTATGGCTTCGTCCGACAGTCCGGAGGGCGCATTGCCATCGAGAGCGCACCAGGCGCAGGCACCACGATCACTCTGTACCTGCCTGCGACGACACAGAAGCCCGATGCCGAGCCTGATATCATCGAGACGCCGGCCTTGCCGACAGGCTCCGAGAGGGTTCTTGTTGTCGACGACAACGAGGACCTCTTGAACGTCACGTCGACGATGCTGTCGACCTTCGGGTATCAGGTTTCTTGCGCCCACAATGGCGCAGAGGCGCTTCGATCGCTCCAGAGCGACCAACCATTTGAACTTCTATTCAGCGATATCGTGATGCCAAACGGAATGAATGGCATCGAGCTTGCTCGCGAGGCGAAACGGCTGCGCAAAGACATCAAAGTCCTGCTCACCTCGGGTTACGCGGACGGAATGCTGCAACGAAGTAATGCCGTGGGCGAGTTTTCCATCATCGACAAACCCTTCAGTTTGGCGGACCTGGCGCGACGCGTTCAATCGACCCTGCGCGAGGCATGACTGGACTAGGTCGCGGACGAAACGGTGAAGGCGGAAGAGAGCCGAAACCCGTGACCGCGCCCCGCGTTCAGGGCCTCAATGCGACAATATCCTGTCGAGGAATAACCGCGCTCGATCGGAGCGGGACTGCGGGTGATTGAAAAACTCGTCGGTCGAGCAATCCTCCACCACTTCGCCCAGATCCATAAACACTAGACGACTGGCTACGCGGCGCGCAAATCCCATCTCGTGGGTGACCACCATCATGGTCATACCGTCGGCCGCGAGCGCCGTCATGACGTCGAGAACTTCATTGATCATTTCGGGATCGAGTGCCGACGTCGGCTCGTCGAACAGCATGACCTCCGGATCGAGTGCCAGCGCACGCGCGATCGCAATGCGCTGCTGTTGGCCTCCCGACAGGTTCATCGGATACGCCGCCTCCTTGTCCTTCAGGCCGACCCGATCGAGCAGACACCAAGCCCGCTCTCTCGCTTCCTCGGCCTGGCGCTTGAGGACAACACGCTGCGCGAGGCAGATGTTATCGATCACGTTGAGGTGCGGATAGAGCTCGAAATTCTGGAACACCATGCCGACCCGCCGCCGCAAATGCGTCGCCGATCGCGCCTTGCTTCCGACATCGATGCCGTCCACGAGAATATGACCCTCCTGGTAGGACTCAAGCGCGTTGACGCACTTGATCAGCGTCGACTTGCCAGATCCAGAAGGTCCGCAGACCACGACGACCTCTCCGCGTGAGACCTTCATCGTGACATCGCGAAGCACATGGTGTGCGCCATAATATTTGTTGACGCGCTTGAACTCGATCATCGGGCGAATGTCCTTTTCAGCTTTTCCACACCGGCTGTCGCTGCAAGGCAGATCAGGTAATAAACGAGACAGGCAAACGTATAGGCCGCGATCAGCCGCCCGTCCCGGTTGGCAATAATGGTCGTCGCGGTCAGAAAGTCATGCAGCGAGACAACGAAGACCAGCGAGGTATCCTGAAACAGGATGATCGCCTGGGTCAGGAAGACCGGGATCATGGCGGTAAACGCCTGCGGAAAGATCACGTAGCGCAGTGCCTGCGCCCGGCTCATGCCGCTGGCGAGTGCCGCGTTCAATTGCCCGGCGCGAACGCTTTTTAGGCCGGCCCGCAGGATTTCGCTGTAGTAGGCACCTTCGAATAGCGTGAAGGCGACGATCGCCGAGGTCCAGGCGCCGACAGGTCTCCCCAGGATCAGAGGCACCATAAAATAGAACCAGAAGATGACGAGGATTAGCGGAATCGCGCGAAACACGAAGACGTAAGCGTCGACCACACAATTGCCGATGACGCCAGTGAACAGTCGGACCAGCGCCAGGGCGGTACCGACGGCAAGTCCGCCGATAACGCTGACCAGTGTCAGAGTCAGACTGAGCAGCAGACCGTCAAAGAGAAAACTGGCGTTTCGCACGATGAGCGAATAATCCGGCATCGGAGTTACACCGCAATGGGTAAGGCCAAGGTCCGCTGCAGGCGAACCATGACCAGATTGAGAACAAGCGCGACCAGTACGTAGAAGGCCGTCGCGGCACCAAATGCTTCAAAGCCGTGAAAAGTGAAATTTTCGATTTGCCTGCTCTGCGCCGTCAGTTCGAGCACACCGATCGTCAAGGCCAGCGACGAGTTCTTGACGATGGACATAAATTCCGAGGTGAGCGGTGGCAGGATAATCCTTAGCGCTTGAGGCATGACGATGTAACGCAAGGCCTGCGCCCGGTTCATCCCGGTTGCGTCGGCAGCCATCCTCTGCCCGCGCGGAACGGCCTGCAGCCCAGCCCTAAATAACTCCGCCAGACGGCCGGACGTATAGAACGCAAGCGCCAGCACGCCGGTCCAGAACTCGGGGTTCGGCAGATCCCGCTTGAACCACAGGCCGAGCTTGGCGGGCAGTAATTCCGGCACCACAAAGAACCACACGAACATCTGGAGCAGCAGTGGAATGTTGCGAAACACGGAAACGTAAAAGCCGGAAAGTCCGAGTACCCAGCGCGACGATGACGTGCGGGCAATACCGATCGTGGTTCCGAGTGGCAGCGCGATGAGCCAGCCCGCGATCGACAGCGCGACTGTCCAGCCGAGCCCTGTCAGCAGCCAGCCGGCGTAAGGCTCCTTGAGCAGAAGACCCCAATTCCATTGATAGTTCATGACGCAGCGTCTCGTCCGTCAATCATCGAAAAGAGCATCACGCCTGCTGGCTTATTGTTATTCGGCAATGGCTTCGATTTTGAACAAAGTGTCGACCTCACCCTCGATGGGCACGCCATAGGGCGTGATCCATTGGTCATAGAGCTTTTGAAGTTCACCGCTGGTAAGCAGACGGGCAATCGTCCCGTTGATGATAGTCAAGAGGCTGGAATTGTTTTTTCCGACCATGAAGGCGACCTGCTCGAACGACAGCGGCTTACCGACGATGGCGACGTCATTCTTGTTCTGCGCCGTGCGGAGCACACCACCGAGCAAGACCGCGTCATTGACGAATGCATCGACCCGCTGCGATTCGACTGCAAGCAGCCCTTCCGCGTTGTCCCGGACTTGAAGCACCCGGACGTTGATCTTGTTCCGATCCAGGGCAGCACGCACGTAGCGCTCGGCCGTGGTGCCCGCGGCAAGCGCGACAATCTTGCCATTGAGGTCCGACAGACCCTGGATGCCCGATGTCTTTTTCACCAACAGCCTGCCCTCGGCGAGCGCGACGGCATAGCTGAAGTCGACCTGCTCCTGACGGCCCAATGAATTGACGGTGGTTCCACACTCGATATCGACCGTTCCGTTGGCGATCAGCGGAATCCGCGTTTGCGGCGTCACCGGCACGTACCTGGTCTCGATGTGAGGGATGTTGAGCTTGCGGCCGATCTCCTGGGCGATCCTGTTGCAGATGTCGATGGAATAGCCGCTCGCCTGCTTGCGCTCGTCGAGATAGGCGAATGGCGCCGCACTTTCGCGAAATCCGATCGTGACAGCCTTGTTCTGCTGAATGCGCCTCAACGCGGTATCGGCTTCCTGCCCCCGGGCCAGGGCCGGCAGGAGAGCCGCGACGACGACGGTCAGCAGGCTGATCTTTCTAACGGGCATCACACGCTCCTCGTTGCATTACTCTTCAATGTGCACGACGCGGCTCAGGGACTGGATATCCGGGAAAATGAAATCCGGGCGGGGGACCGAAGCGTCGGGGGCGATCTGGCGACGGTTGATCCAGGCAATGGTCAATCCAAGCGGCTTGCCGCCGACAAGATCGGTGAATTGCGATTGCCCGGAGTGCAGGATCTCGTCCTTCGCGACGCCCGCATTCTCGATCAGGTAGCGAAACAGCGTGCCGTCAGGCTTGTAGCCCTCGGCCCGTTGCGCGGTGCATACAAGGTCGAAGTTTCGCTTCAACGGCGTCAACGCCAAAAGATCATCATCGATGTTGGACACCACCGCCAGTCTGTAACGGCGCGACAGTTGATCCAGAGTACGGACGACATCGTCGTAAAGAAAGAAGCGCGGGAAGGCTTCGAAGTAGGCATCGATCAGCCGACTGTCGCCGGCCACCTCGAAATGCGCAAACGTTTCGGCGAGCGAGAGTTCGCAGATCTCCCGATACGAGCGATATGGGCCCCAATAGTGCGCGATATTTCGATGTTCCCAATGTTCCCAGAACGCCTTGACGTCAAGATGATGCGCACCGGCATCGGCCAGGATGCGCTCAAAGGCACTGTAGGAACTGTCGCGAACGCTGATCAGCGTACCGAAGACATCGAACGACATCAGCTTCGGCCGCAGACGCGTCGGGTGCATTTCGCTATTCATAAATCGAATTCCAGATGATGCTTTGGTTCTGAACCAGCCTGCGCTGCTGCACGCGGCCTGGCGCCAAATCGGCGCCGCGCCGCCGTAGATCGAAAACGTGATCGAGTTTGTTCGGGGCGATGCTCACCGCATAGAGCAGATCGCTGACGCCGTGACCGAAGAAGTACTCAGCCTCCTTCAGCGTTGAGACCGTGACCGGCCCCTGCGCGCCATCCATCACCAGTCGGGCGGCATCGATGCTTTTTGCGGTCTTGAGATGCGGATGAAGCCTGTGCAGATGCCGCTTCAATCGCGCCACGTTCGCCATGAGGCGGGATTGTTCCAGGACCAGCCACGGTCTCTCCAAAACGTCGAGCGCTTGACCGATCTCCTGGCGTGAGTAGGCGACGGCGGATGACATGGCCGATCAATCCGCGCGGCCGGAGATGTCCGTTGCGATTCCTGTCGGAACACGCGTCGCAGGCTCGCCGATGCGGTTCAGGCTGTATTGCATATTATATATAATGCGTAGCGACATCGAATTACCTCCCCATTGCAAATGTTATATAAGAGATTGTATATTATATGTCAAACTGGATTCGAGGGATGCCGATGCCAAGCGCAACAAGACCCAAACCGATCGGCAGTACGGCGATGATCGCCGATGCGCTGCGCGACGCGATCTGCAGCGGTGAGATTGCCCCCGGCACACCGCTCAAACAGGATGAGATCGCGGCAGAATTCGGCGTGAGCCATACGCCGGTGCGCGAGGCGCTCAAGGCTCTGGTCTCGGAGGGGCTTGCCACCCTGCATCACAACCGTGGTTGTTTCGCCTCGGATCTGTCGAGCACGGTCGCGCGAGAACTTATGGAATTCCGTGCAGTGCTCGAACCCCGGCTGGCCGGCTGGGCGATCGACCACCTGACCGAGCGCGATATCGAGCACGCCCGCCTCATCATGGCGAAGATCGACAAGACCAGCAATCCAGCGCAGCGCTTGCGGCTCGCCACCGAATTCCACACCATCATATATGCGCGCGCCAACCGTCCATTCTTTCTCGAACAGGTCAGTCGCGCCCGCAACAATCTCAATCGATATTGGCGGCTCGCATGGGGCGACCGGACGTTCCCGGTCAGCACCCAGAACGAACATCAAAAAATATTGGACCTTTGTGTTTCCAGGGATCGGGCCGGCCTGATGGCGTTGATCGAGCGACACATCATGACTTCGGGCGAAGTCGTCCTGCGTTATCTGCAAAAAATGGAATCCGACCAGACCGGCTATTCGTAGGCTTGCGCCTCAAAGCGTATGTGAGTGAAACCTTGCGAACCAGGCCGTGTACCCATAAACGCCAGCGGCGTGATGCGACGAAGGGCTACGTCCGCTTTGCCGCTATAGCGACCAAGTCCGTGCGCCAGCGCAATATGCCGCGATGGGCCAGAAGCGGACAACGGCGCGTCGCCATCTTCACGGAACACGAAGAAAGCGACCAAAAAAGACCTGCGCTGCGCCGATTGCGAGGTCATGCGCCTTGGCCTGCGCGTGAGCGCCTCGACAAGGCGGCAGGTTTGCGCGACCAAGTTCGGTGCAGGTTGCGAGAAAATCATAATGTCCGACGCCGGGAAGCAGATCGACTGCGGCATTCGGGATCAGGGCTGCCGCCGCCAGTCCGCTCGTCGCGGGGGGCTCGACGCTATCGGTATCGCCGAGCACGATATGCACCGGCACGCGCAGACCAGAAAGGCTGGCGGGATCCAGCGCTTGCACCCACGCCGGCGCAATTGCGAAGGCGGCGCGTAAGCGAGGCAACGTGTGATCTTGACTGGCTTGTGCCACGTCGACCGCCAGCTCGGCCGAGTTCAACGCTTTCGCTTGATCGTCAAAGGTCGCCGCGAACTCCTCGTTAGGCTGACAATCTCCATCATCTGGGTTTTCCCGGCAGAACCGTATCCAGCGAGTTGGATCGACTTTCGCTCCGGCCGCTACAAGTGCCGCAAATCCGCCTGCCGAAAAGCCAGCAGCGCCCACGCGATTGCTGTCGAGATGGGGGCCGATGATGGGATCTCGGCCAACCTCATCCAACGCAGTCCGCAAATCGTTGGCGCGATCCCACCAAAGAACCGCACCCGTCATCGTCATCGTATCGGCACCGTTGTTGCCTGGATGGTCGACAGCGATCACGATATAGCCGTCGCGCGCCATGGCAATACCGAACCAACCCACCATTCTGGCCGTACCACCAAAGCCGTGAGACAACATAATCACCGGGTAGGACTGATTGCGTTCAAACACGGCGTCGGGAGCTACAGTGCCTATATCGAATAGAGGCTTATTGGGCGGGCCGATCACCAATGGATGCTCAGGAGCATCTGAAGCGGCTGGGTACCATACGGTGATCCGAAGAGTGTTGCGATGCTGTGCGTCGCGCGCGCTCGCAGTTCGTTCCGTAGCCACGAGGTGTCTTTGACCGACGGCGGCCCATACCGATGACGAGCAAGCAATCCCCATCACGAAGGCCATGAGAAGAGAAAGCCTCAGCAACATCCGGTGAGCCCCAACAACCTTGAGACGAATACCAAAAAACTATCAGTCGCGTGATCGTCAGTAAATGGCCGCTTCGGGGTGAGCGTTTCGTTGTTCTATTTATTTCAGGTTGTATTGTAACCCATATTTGAGCAAGCGTGTGTCGTGTCCATGCAACTGACTGCCAAGGTGGGAGAGTTAGGGATGGCTCAAAACTTTGGCTCGAGCGAAGCCGGCGGCTACAACGAGATCACGAAAGAATACAAGGCAGACCCTTCGATCGAGAACTACGTGAGGCTTCGACGCGGGAATCCGGAGGCTGAGATCGAGGTCAGTGTGGTCGGCGGCTTCGAGTCGATGTTCTATATGCGCGAGGAGCTAGCGCGGTACGACATCGAAGCCGGTCGTTACACGGAAAAATCGGGAAGACACGCAGACGGCTCAGTCCGGCGGAGCGGTTCGCATCTCGGGCGTCAGCCGCCAGCACACGCCTGCGACAAGACTTTGGTTCGGCAAGGTCAGCAACGAACCAGGCTTCCGCTCCCTGCCGCATCATCACGGCGAGGCTGAGACCGGCGGCTACGTGCTTCAGGGCCGCGGACGCATCTACTACGGCGAAGGCTATTCCGAGTGGATCGACATGGAAGAAGGCGACTTCGTGTTCGTCCCCCCCTTTATGCCGCATGTTGAAGCGAACCTGAGCACCGAGAACGATCTTGTCTGGCTGACGACCAGGACCCCCGAGAATATTGTAATCAATCTGCCCGACGTTGATGATAAGGTCCTGGCCGGCTATTCACGGGCAACGAAACCTTGAGGGAAAACGACGCGAGTGATGAACGCAACCGACAAGCGAAGCTACCGGTATGGCATTTTGACTAGCACTGCGTATCGAGCACGACGAGATTGGCGCGTCGACCCGGCATCCGCTCGAAGAAACTCTCGATGGGGAGACCGTCAAGTTTATGCCGAACAAGCTTGGCGTCCCGATGATTATTCGTCAGGTCGAAAAGCGCTAGCGTAAGGGCCATGTAAAAGTGTCCGTCAACGAACAAGAAGCCAACTACTCGTCCAGCCCCGAACGAGCCAGACGTGAAAGCGGCCAGGAGCGATAGCGGGCACGTACGGTCCACGAATAGCCGCTATTTGCAGCGGGACCAATCACGCTTCGCTCCGACAAGAGAGGTCTGCAAAGATCGCAAAACCCGCTTTCCTTTATCGCCGAGCTAACCGCCAATGATATCAGCGAGCTGAAGAGAGTAGCGGAAGAGCGCCAGTACGTCGTGCGTGAATGACGGCAAGACGGTATCTTACGAAGCCGGTGGATGAAAATCGCCAGCTTAACCTGCTGCGACATCGGCGTTTTACTGGCAAGTTGTAGAAGGAAGCGCGAAGAAAAGCGCTCGCGGTGACGGGCCACGGCGGTTTCGACGTGCTCGATCATTTCTCGGATACGGGCGTCCAGGATCGCGAACAGGATCGCTTCCTCCTTCGTCGCCAAACGCGGCCCACAGTTTCTCGGCGGATAAGCAGTGCGAACGGACGACAACCCACATCAACTCACCGCGGACACTGCAGTGCGTTCAGTTCACCCCCCCCCCTCGCATTGGTCGACCTTGGATTTTCTTTGATCTCCCGGTGCACACGTCGTGCACACGCCGCCCTCTAACCACTTGAAAAACTTGAACTCTCGTTCCAATCCATCATGGGGAAGTTTAAGCTAGGTTCAGCCACCAGGAGGTGGCCAAATCCACCCGCCAAAAGCGGACATTTCCGAGCAGTATCAAAGCGCTATGCCCCGACTTTCGATATCTTGAACAGGCGGCCGGCATTGCCGAAGGTGATCTTCTCTTGAACGGCCTCGGACAACCTCGCCTTGTTCACCAAGCCCACTGGATCGTCGTCACCCATGTCAAAAGGAAAGTCGGAACCCAGCATCAGCCGGTCGGAGCCAACCATCGCTACCAGCGCCTCGATGAGGTCAGTTCGAAACACGCAGGTATCGAACCACAGTCGTTTCAGATAGCTCGACGGCGCATCGGCGGTGAGGCTCCGGATTTCAGGACGCACCTTCCACGCGTGATCCATGCGGCCGGCATAGAACGGATAGAAGCCGCCGCCATGCGCGATCACGACGTTGAGGTCTGGATGACGATCGAGCACACCGCCGAGAGTGAAATGCGAGATCGCGATGGCTTCTTCGATCGGCTGGCCAAGGGTGTTGACCATAAAAAACTCACCCAGCCGCTGGCCGTGCGAGAAGCCGAGTGGGTGCACGAACACCGGTACGCGCAGCCTTGCCAACCGCGCATAGAGCGGATCGAAGGCGGCATTCGACAATTCGAGATTCTCGACCCGGGTGTCGATCTGAAAGCCGCGCAGGCCGAGCGTCTCGACCGCATGCACGGCTTCCTCGATCGCCCGGGCGGGAAACCGCATCGGCAGCGTACCCATGCCGGCGAAATGCTCGGGGTCTTCGGCAACCAATGCGGCGACATCCTCGTTCTGTACCCGCGACAGGGCCACCTGCAATTCTTCACCGGCCCAGTAATGCTGCTGCGCCGGGGCCGGCGCGATGACCTGAAAATCGACCCCCATCCGCTGCATCACCTGGCGGCGCGCGGCGACGTCGAGCATCAGCCTCGGCAACAGCTTGCCTTGCTCGGCGTCGGTGGCCCGGCTCTCCGGCGACATGTCGCGGCGATACGGATTTTCCATCGGATCGTATCGGCCGGCGATCAGCGGCTCGACGCGTTTGCTGATGGTATGGGTGTGCATATCGATGATAGGCATGCGGTTCACTTTACTCGGTTCAGTTCGGCGGACGGCGGCGCCGACGGGTCATCGCTAATTATTCTGCTCACTGCACGCCGAGGCGCTGGAATAGCAGATCGGTGTGCTGACTCAGTTCTTTCGCGTCGCCCTGATGCACGATCTGCCCGGTCTCCAGGATGTATACCCGGTCGGCGACGGCCAAGGCGCTGTAGAGATTTTGCTCGACCAGCAGGACCGACAGTCCCTCGCGCTTCAGATCAAGAATGATGCCTTCGAGATGCTGCACCATCACCGGCGCCAGGCCTTCGGATGGCTCGTCCATCAGGATCAGTTGCGGATCGATCATCAGCGCGCGGCCCACCGCGAGCATGCCGCGCTCGCCGCCGGACAATTGTCCACCGCGGTGATGCCGTCGCTCCGCAAGGCGCGGGAAAATCCGGAGCACGCGATCGACCGTCCAACCGTCCTTGGCGTGCGCGCTCTTCAGCATGGTGAGATGTTCGGTCACCGTCAGCGACGGAAACAGCCGCCTGCCCTGCGGCACGATCGCTATCTTGCGGTCGGCGATGTCGTGCGGGCGTAGGCCAACTAGGCTTTCGCCGCGCCAGGTGATCGAACCTGAGCGGATCTGCGGCGGCGTCAGCCCCATGATGGAGCGGATGACGGTGGTCTTGCCCATGCCATTGCGGCCGAGCAGCGCGACGATCTCGCCGGCGCCGACGTCGAGCGCAACGCCGCGGACCACAACCGCGTCGCCGTACCCGCTGTGCAGATCGCGAACCTCAAGCATGACGCGACTTTCCGAGATACACTTCCTGAACCTTCCTGTTGCGACGGATGCCCTCCGGCGCCTCCTCCGCCAAAATGCGTCCTTCAAACATGCAGGTCACGAAATCGACGAGACCAAGCGCAAGATCCATATCGTGCTCGATCAGGACCACGGTGATATCGCGATCCAGCGAGCGGATGATCTGCGCGACCATTGAGCGCTCCGACGGCGACAGACCGGCGGCCGGCTCGTCCAGCAGCAGCATCGTCGGCGTCGTGACAAGCGATAGCGCAATCTCGAGTTGGCGCTGTTCGCCATAGGACAGTTCCTTGACTGTGACATCGGCACGGTCCGCAATGCGGGCCGCGCTGAGCGCGGCGGCGATCCGGAGCGCTTCGACGGAATCCGTGTCGGGCCTCCCGAACAGTGAGAATTTGCGCGGCGACAACCCCCGCAAGGCCAGCACCATGTTGTCCTGCACGCTCAGCGTCGGAAACAGATTGGTGATCTGGAAGGTGCGGGAGATGCCGTGCTGCGCCCGGCGGTGCGGCGGCAGCTTCGTGATGTCATGACCATCGAACATGATCCGGCCGCTGGTCGGCGGTACCATCCCGGCAACAGCGTTGAACAGCGTAGTCTTGCCAGCGCCGTTTGGACCGATGATGGCACGACGCTGGCCGCGCGGCACGGACAGGCTGACGCCGTCGACCGCGCGCAGCGCGTCGAAGGCAACCACAGCATCTGTCAGCGTCAAGATCGGCTCGGACACGAATATTTCCCGGTGGGGTATTGTCAGGCGGCGTGGATACCAGCTTGCCGAACGACAATGGAATCAGTTGTACTTGAGACGCAGCCATTAACCGCGTCTCGGCATCAGCGATGGATCAGGTCTTCTTGATGCCCTGGAAGGTGCGCGAATACGGCGGCTGCTTCAGGTAGGTCTCCGGATCGTATTTCCAGAACTGCGAGACATTCGGATAGGTAGTGGACGGAACGTTCCAGAATTTTCCGTCGGCGCGCTTCACGACCTTGCGGATATAGACGTCGTAGATCGGGTTTCCGTAGGCATCGAGCTTGACTGCCTTGCCGAGCGGAGAGCCATCGAGTTCGGTCTTCAGCACGGTGTCGATGAAGGCCTCGCGATCCTCGACCTTGCCGCCCATCTTCTTCAGCGCTGCGTCAATCCACATCATCCCTGAATACATCGAAAAGCCGTAGAGCGACGGGATCTTGCCGTACTTCGCCTCATACTCCTTCGCGAATTTCTGGGTGACCGGATTGTCGGACCCCTCTGCGAAATGCGCCGGCGAGATGATGCCTTCGCATTCCTCGCCAAGGGTCCGAATCACCGACTGATCGGTGCCATTCATCGCGGCGAGCAGCGGCGTCTTCGCCTTCAGGCCGAAGCTGGCATATTGCTGGATAAAGCGGGTGGAATCCGCACCGGTCTCCATCGCAAAAATCGCATCGATCTTAAGGTCGGCGAGCTGGCCGAGATAGGGACTGAAATCCGCCGTGTTGAGCGGATGCCAGAACTGCTGGACGATCTCGCCGCCGCCTTCGGTGAACACCTGGGCCAGGCCGCCGCACTGCTCGTGACCGAAGGTGTAGTCCTGACTGATCGTGGCGATCTTCTTGTAACCCTGCTTCAGCGCCCAATCGCCGAGCGGATGGGTGAATTCACTGGCGCTATACCCGGCGACGCGGACCACGTTCTTGATACGCTGGCGCTGCGTCAGGTCGTCCGCAGCAATGATCGGAATGAAGTAGGGCGTGCCGGTGCCCTTGACGTAGTTCGCAACAGCCAATCCGGTGTTGGCGAGCAGATTGCCGATCAGGACGTGGCAATTGCCCTGCTCGACCAGGCGGCGCGCTTTCTGCAAAGCGGTGTCGGGGTTTGAGGCGTCGTCCTCGATCACCAGTTCGACTTTGCGGCCACCCATCTCGCTCTTGACCTGATCGAGATAGAACTGCACGCCCTCGACCATCTCCTTGCCGCCTGACGCGACAACGCCGGTGAGCGGCGCGAGCAGGCCGATCTTGATCGGGCCGGCCTGTGCCCGGGCGCTGCGCCAGGGTGCGACGCCCACACCTGCAGCAGCTAGCGCGGCCGTTGTCCTCTTCAGAAATTGCCTGCGGTCCATTTCGATATCCTTTCGTAAAAGCATTCGATTAACGCACCTTTGCGCGTCAGAATGGCGCGCAGCTTGCCGATGATGCCCTCGGGGGCGAAGATCATGATCAGGATGAAGGTGATGCCGAGCACCATTTGCCAGCGTTCGGTGTAGGCGCTGACCACGTTCTCCAGCGCGATAATCGCGGCCGCACCGACGAAAGCGCCGAACAGTGTGCCGACGCCGCCAGCGATCATCATCAATACGCCCTCAACCGACTGCGCCAACGCAACGGTAGACGGGCTGACGAAGTTGTTGAACATCGCGTACAGTGCGCCCGCGACGCCGGCAAAGAACCCGGACACCGTGAAACCGATGAAGAGATGTAGTGGCACGTTGTAGCCAAGGCTGCGCATGCGGCTCTCGCTGTCGCGGATGCCGCGCAGCGTCAACCCGAACGGCGAGCGCACAAACCGCCACATCGCAAATGCCACCATCGCGGCGCTGGCAAGCACGGCCCAATAAAACGCACTGTTGGTCAGGAGCACCGCCGGACGGACGTCGCCGCGCATGCCGTTTTCGCCACCTGTCACCTCGGTCCAGCGCAGGCAGATACCCCAAATGATCATGCCGAGCGCCAATGTCAGCAGCAGGAAGTAGACACCGGAGGTGCGCACGGCGAGTAGACCGAAGATCGCCGCAACCAGTGTGGCGGCGAACACGCCCGCGGCGAAGGCTATCGCCGGTGGCAGTCCGGCATGGGCGGTGGCATAAACGACGACGTAGGTGGAGACGCCGAAGATCGCGCCGTGGCCAAGCGAGGTGCGCCCAGCAAAGCCGGCGAGGATGTCGATCGACATTCCCAGAATGCCGAAGATCAGCACTTCGGTGGCGAGTCCGACCTGATAATTCGACAGCACCAATGGCAGGGCGGCGGCAGCGACAACAATGATGGCGGCGATCAGCGCTGCGCGCCCGGTCATTCCGGCAACACGCAAATCCCTCGTTGCGCGCGGCGTCGTCATGCGGCCCGTCCGAACAGTCCGAGCGGACGAAAAGCCAGCAGTACCGCCATCGGACCAAAAATCACGAAATAGGCCAGTTCCGGAAACATCACCTGGCCGAGCGTGTTAAGCAGACCGACCAGCAGGCTGCCGACCCCAACACCGACCAGGCTGCCACGCCCGCCAATGATCACCACCGCGAGGCTGAACACCAGGATCTCCGCATCGGCCGACGGATACAGCGAGAGAAAGGCGCCGCCCATCAACCCGCCAAGGCCGGCCAAAGCCGACCCGAGCAGGAACGTGACAAGAAACACCCGGCGGATGTTGACCCCTGATGCTTCCACCATTTCGGCGTCATCGACTCCGGCGCGGATCAACGCCCCGAGCCGCGTATGATTGAGCAGCAGCCAAAGTGCAGCGAACACCAGGATGCCGGTGACCAGCACGAACAGACGATAGGTCGGATAAAAAACGCCGAGCACACGCAGGCCGCCGCGCAGCATCTGCGGGATCGGCACCGTGAAACTGTCGCCACCCCAGATCACCAGGGCCAAATCGTTGAGCACAAACGCAAAGCCAAGCGTCAGCAGCACCTGCCGGAGCTCGTTGCCACGCACAAAGCGCAGCAAACCCTGGTCGAGCACGAAGCCGATCGCGGCAATGGCAGCCATGGCGCCAATGCCGCCGAGCGCAAAGCTGCCGGTCTTCACCGCGACGGTGAAGCCGATGTAGCCGCCGAACAGGTACAACGCGCCATGGGCCAGATTGACGATGCGGAGCAACCCGAAGATCAACGTAAAGCCGCTCGCCACCACAAACAGCAGTGCTGCGAAAGTCAATCCGTTGAGGAGTTGAAAGATGCTCATCTCTGATCCTCGACTACGGCGGTTTCGGTCCTACGGAGAGATACCAGTCGAGAATCTGTTCTCCGGTCATGAACGCGACGTCTGACTTCTTCCGGATGGTTTCGAAGATGCGGCGGAAGTATTTCAGCCGGTGCGGTGCACCCATGATGTAGGGATGCAAAACCAAAGCCATGATCCGGGCGGAATCCGCCGCGTCGTCGTAGATCTGTTCGAACTGATCGATGGCGCGGTCGTAATATTCCGACGCCTTGTGATGCTGGATCAGCATCATCGCGACGTCGTTGCACTCCTGGGTATAGGGCACGTTGACGATCGGCGACGTGGTGGTCTTGAGCCAGACCGGCTGGTCGTCCAGCACCCAGTCGGCGACGTAATCATAGCCCTCCTCTTTGAGCAGGTCCGGCGTATCCCAGGTCTCGGTGAGGCCAGGGCCGAGCCAGCCGCGCGGCCGCTTGCCGGTCGCCTCGGCGATTACGTCGGCGGTCTTGCGGATGTCCTCGCGCTCGTTCTCCACCTTCTGCATGTTGCGCTGCGTGAAGCCGTGGCCCATGAACTCCCAGTTCCGCGCCATCGCCGCTTCCACGATCGGCGGATAGGCCGCGAGCGCCGAGCCGTTGATGGCGAGCACGCCAGGGATCTTGAATTCGTCGAACACCTTGAGTATGCGCCAGAACCCGACGCGGTTGCCGTATTCGTGCCAGGCCCAGTTCGGAATGTCAGGAGTAGGCGAGCCGCCGGCCGGCGGCGTCAGCACGGTGCGCGGCATGGTCTGCTTGGCGTCCCACTCCTCGACATTGACGATCACCCACACCGCCATCCGCGCGCCATTCGGCAGCTTGAGCGGCGGACGGCTGGCAATCGGCGAATAGGCAATGCGTTCGGTTGGCAACATGGTCATGCCTCAAGTGGAGCGATGGTGACGGTAAGCGGCGGCAGCCCATCAATGTGGGCGGCAATCAGATCGCCCGGCACGACGGGACCGACCCCCGCCGGGGTACCGGTGTAAATCAGATCGCCTGCGCCGAGCGTGACCTGCTTCGACAATTGCGCGATCACCTCGGGCACGCTCCAGATCATCTGCCCGATATCGCCACGCTGGCGCTCGGTGCCGTTTACCGAAAGTGTGATGGTGCTGCCCTCGAAATGCTGCGCAGCGCGCGCTGGCGCGATGGCGCCGCACGGCGCCGAGGCGTCGAAGCTCTTGCCGACTTCCCACGGCAGACGCAGATCGCGCGCCTCACGCTGACGATCGCGCCGGGTCAGATCGATGCCCACGGCATAACCCCAGATATGATCGCGCGCGTCGGCAACGGCGATGTCGCGCCCGCCGCGGCCGATCGCGATCACCAGTTCCACCTCGAACTGAAAATCGGACGTGAACGGCGGATAGGGCACCTGCGCACCATCGGGCACCACGGCGTCGCGCGGCTTCTGAAAGAAGAACGGCGGATCGCGCTCGTCGGCTTCCTTCATCTCACGGATATGATCGACGTAATTCCGGCCGACGCAATAGACCCGGCGAACGGGGAAGAAACCGCCGCCGACGACCGGAAGCTCGGTTACGGCGACAGCGGGCAGCACGCGTTGAGTGGAAACGTTCACGTCGTCGATCCCTTGGCCGTCTGAGCCCTGTACCAGTCGAGGATCTGCTCGCCGTTCCAGTGCACGACGCCATCGAATTTGTTCACGTAGTTGTAGATCGCCTCAAGATATTTGATCCGGAACGGCTGTCCGCTGATGTAAGGGTGGATCGCGAGCGACAGGATCTTCGGACGCTCATTGCTCTCCTCGTACAGCCGGTCGAAGCTATCGATAGCGCGCTTGAGCATATGATCGCTCTCATGGTGCTGCACCATCATCATCGGGATGTCGTTCAACTCCACCGTATAGGGCAGCGTCACCAGCGGTCCCTTGGCGGTGCGGATCACGGTCGGCTCGTCGTCATAGACCCAGTCGCCGATATATTTGACGCCGGCCTCGGCGAGGTATTCGGGGGTCTCCAGCGTCTGGGTCAGACCGGGTCCGAGCCAACCTACCGGCCGCTTGCCGGTGAAGTTTTCGATCACGCTCATTGCACGATCGATCATCGCCTTCTGGTCCGGCTCCTTGTGAATCGGTCCCTGCTCATAGGCATGGCCCATGAACTCCCAGCCGGCGTCCTTGGCCTGTTGCGCGACGCGCGGATAATCCTCACAAACCCGCGCATTGATGGAGAGCGTGGGCGCAATACCGAGCCGCTTGTAGAGATCGAAGAAACGCCACACACCAACGCGCATGCCGTATTCGTGCCAGCTCCAGTTCGGTACATCCGGCAGCAGCGGAATGCCGGTCGGCGCCGGGAGTACCTGCCGTGCCATCGGTCTACTGATGTCCCAGACCTCGAGATTGACGATGGTCCAGATCACGATGCGGGCTCCGCCCGGCAGCTTCAGCGCCGGACGATCGACGATGGCGGAATAATCGCAGCGGTCGCGCGGAATCATGGGGCCGGTCATGGGAAGTTACTCTTCAGTCGGTTGGGAATCTGAGCGGTCATGCAGCGCTGTTCCGGCGCGGAGCAAGCACGTCGAGCGCCATCACCGTGTCGGAGTCCATCACGAAGCCGAATGCCGTCTTGATGCAGGCGAGACCGGCTGCGTGCAGCTCGGGGCCGTCCATGCTGTCAACGCAGTCCTCGACCACGATCACCGCGTAGTCGCGGACATTTGCCGCGGTCGTTGTCGCGAGCACGCAGGAATTGGTGTTCACACCTGTGATCAGAAGCGTGTTGACGCCATGCGAGCGCAGCAGGAAATCGAGGTCGGTGCCGAGGAAACAGTCGTAGCGTTTCTTGGTGTTGACGACGAAATCACGCGGATCGAGCAGCTGCGGCATCACCGTGCATCCGGGGCCGCCGATGATATTGTGACGCATCACGTTCTTGCGGGTGGCGGTCGGGGCCTCGGCGCGGGTGCGCCAGAACGGATTGGCGCGGATTTCCTCGGCATCGCGATAGGACGTTACCTGATGGACGATCGGAATATCGACGCTGCGGCACCAGTCGAACAGCCGCTTGTTGGCGGCGATGATGCGGGTCGCCACATCGGGCGTGATCGGCATGGTCGCCACCGCCATATCGAGATGGCCGCGATGCAGATCGATCGCGACCACGGCGGCCCTAGGATGATCGACACCGAGATTCATTGCGCGCCTCATATCAAGGGATTGATGGACGACCTCAACAAAGCACGCTGATCGATCCCAAAACGATCGGCGAGCCAATCGGCCAGCACTTCCTGGCCAATGGTCGGATTGTCGTGCTGGCAATGCTCGGCGCCGGTTTCCTCGGGATCCAGCACCCGCATTGTCGCGTCAATGCCGTGCGCCCTGGCATAATCGTAGGTGCTGCGCGCAGCGGTCACCGTCAGCACGTCGTGGCCGCCGTGCAGCACCAGATAGGGACAAGCCATGTGCTCAAGATGCCCCTCCAGCGTGAACGGCTTCATCAATTCATGCGCCTCAGCCATCGTTCCAGCGCCGAACACCCAGCGGATGTGCATGGCGAGACCGAAGTCGTCGCCCTTGGTGCCCCACATGTCGTGCACCGACCAGATCGCGCCATGCGAAATAGCGGCCGCCAATCGCCGCTCGTAGCAGGCTGCGCGCGCGGCGTAGTAGCCGCCGAGGCTCGATCCGCACACGGCGATACGGAACCGATCGACGTCGGGGCGCTGTTCGAGCCAGTCGATGCATTTGCCGATCGGCACTTCGCTGTCGGCGCGGGTAACGATCTTGTGTCGACGCAACGTGCCGCCCTGCCCCGGGCCGTCGATCATCAGCACCGAGATGCCGCGCTGCAGGCAGCCATGGGCCTGCATGAACCACATCTCGTCCTTGATGGAATCGAGCCCGCCCATGCAGATCAGCACCGGCAGTTTATCGCCGGGAAACGGCGCGCGAACGAAATAGCCGCAGATCGGCTTGCCCGGCTCGTAAGGAATCTCGACCACCTCGCCGGGCGGATTGAGGTGACCGATGAACTTGTGCGAGCAGGCTTCCATCTTTTCGAAAGTGGGAAGCCGGCGCGGATCGTCGGGCTCAAGATGGAATTCGGCCTGCCGGTAATAGTCTGCCGCGCGCAGGAAGCAGTTCATCGCGGTGCGGACGTGGCCTGACTTCTCTTCGGCGAGCCCGCGCGCCGAGTTGCGGTCGGCAATCCGCGTCCACTCGGCGTGCCAGCTTTCCAGATCGCCCGGAATCATCCGCGATCCCGCCTGCATCACCTCGCTGACGCTGCCGCCCCCTTCCTGGGTCTCACCGAGCGCCCGGCGAAATTGGTAGGCGAGCCAGGGATACTCCGGCCAATGATGCCAGCCGAACGGCTCGTAGTGCGGACCGCGATCAGCGGTGATCTGCTCGATGGCGCTTTCGCTGATGCTGGGATTCGCTGTCACCATCGGACCTGGGCCATTTTTACCATCGCTGGACGCCCCATGGTTCGTTGAAGTCTGTGCCGAGTCAACCAAAATTACATACACTTTTTTCATTGCACATCGTTTCCGCGCCGCGCCTGCTTTGTAGGCAGGTAAATTGTGCAGCTAAATGTGGATTTCTGAGGAGGCGTGTGGTGGAATGCTCCCGCTAGACTTTCAAGTGTACTCACTTTGAGCAATGCGGGCGTTCCATGACGGACCATTCGGCGCAAGCTATTTTGGAGCCAGCCGGCGGATCGCGCGCTGGCAATCGAGCCCTCTCGGTGATGGACCAGATCCGAGAAGCCGTCCTGAACGGGTCGGTCGCCGCCGGAGAGCGGCTCAATGAGGTCAGGCTCAGCCGGACGCTGGCGGTTTCGCGCACGCCGGTGCGCGCCGCATTGCAAGCGCTCGCCGGCGAAGGACTGCTGGATTACGCACCCAATCGCGGCTTCACGGTGCGCGAATTTCCGCTCGATGCTATCGTCGACGCCTACGAGATCCGCGCATCGCTTGAAGGGGTTGCGGCGCGGTTTGCTGCCGAACGCGGCCTCAGTCCGGACGAAAAGGCGACGATCGAGCGCAGCCTCCGTGCCGGCGACAGATTGCTGGAGCGCGGCTCGTTCGAAGCCGGCGATCTCACGATCTATCGCGATATCAATGGTGACTTCCACGACACTCTGCTCGTCGCCGCACGCAACCGGATGCTCGCCGAGATGATCCGGATCTGCCACCATGTGCCGGTGTCGTCGAGCCGAAACATCGTTGCCTTCGAGCATCGCGACGTCCGCCGCCGACACGACGATCATCATCGAATTTATGAGGCCATCACGGCCCGCGAGCCTTGGCGGGCGGAGATGTTGATGCGCGAACACGTCTCGAGTGTGAAGGCATCGTTGGTCAAATCCCTGACCGAGCGTAACGGGGGACAATGACGCGGGGGCCCGCATCGGCCGGCCAGCTCCCTGGTTAAATAGGCAGCTGACACGCGGATGGTCGAGAATGGCACTTCATTTGCATGCAAACCATAGCCCATCAGGGAAGGAAACAGATGCTTCAAAATTCATTCAAGAAGCGCCGCGGTCGTCTGTCTGTCCTCGGGCGTGGCACGTGAATCTAAGGCGGGCGGGGCGAGTTGCGCATCACCGATCCCGCTTGGTCTGACTACCGCCCTCACCGGCAATCTGGCGTTGCTTGGCATCCAGGGTGGCGCCCATATTCCTCGCGCTACATCGTCAGCGGCTTGACAACGGGGGCAGGAAAGTAGCCGGACGATCAATTGGCCTCGAGTTTCCGTCCCCGGCTTGAGAGATAGATCCGCGCCGCGTTATCGCCGAAAATAGCTGCCCTTTCGTCCACCGACAGATCGGCCAGTAGAGCTTCGGCGGCGGCAAACCATTTTTCATAACCTCCCGCCAGATTGACCACCGGCCAGTCGCTTCCCCACATCAGGCGATCTGTCCCAAAGCATGCCACGACATGATCCACCACTTTCCGCAGATCCAGAATTTGCCAGCCCACAGCGGCCTCTGTCGCCAATCCTGATAGCTTACAGACGATGTTGGGGCGTTCGGCAAGTAGCGCGATATCGCCCTGCCAATCTGCGATCTCTCCGGTCGCAAGCCGGGGCTTGGCGCAATGGTCGAGCACGAACTGCACATCGGGATGATTGTCGGCCAGCCGCAGCAGTCGTGGCAAATGGCGCGGCAGCACCAGCGCGTCGAACACCAGGTTATTTCGGGCCATGGCCGCCAATAGCGGCGCCAAGGCAGGGCGGAGCAGCCAATCGTCATCGGGAATGTCCTGCACCATCGGCCGCAGCCCAACCAGGAGTTTGTGCGCGGCGAGAACATCAATGCGCGCTCCGCCGTCGGCTGCGTCGAAATCCGTCCAGCCGACCACGCCCCGCACCACCTGCGCCTTCGCCGCGATGTCGAGCAAAAACACGGTCTCCGCTTCGGTCGGTGCAGCCTGCACCAAAATCGTGCCCTGGATATCAGCGACAGCGAGGTGCGGGGCCAGGTCCGCAAGGGAAAAGTCACGATGGATCGGTGCGAGCGCAGGTGTCAACCAGCCGTAACCACCTCGGGCGAGAGTCCACAGATGATGATGTGCATCGATCCTCATCAGCCGGCCACTGGAGTGGGCGCTTCCGCAGCCAGCAGGCGCTCGGCCTTCAGATCGGCCCAAAGCGCGGTCGGCACCGTGCTGGACAGCGCGGCGACGTTGCGCTCGACCTCCTGCGGGCTCTGGCCCCCCAGTACAACGCTCGCCACCGCCGGATGACCCAAAGCAAAATGCAACGCCGCGGTCGGCAGGGCAACGCCATGCGCATCACAGACGCATTCGATTCGTGCCACCTTTGCAAGAATCTCAGGTGGCGCGTCCCTGTAATTGTATTTGGCGCCGCTCACCGCGCCGGTCGCCAGAATGCCTGAATTGAATACGCCGCCAAGCAACACACCGATTCCTTGTTGCTGCGCGAGCGGCAAAAATTCCGCGAGCGCCGGTTGCTCCAGCAGGGAATAACGCCCGGCGAGCAGCATGGTATCGAATGATCCCGCTTGCGCGAAACGCACACACATGTCGGCCTCGTTCACACCGATCCCGATGCCAGCAACGACACCCTCCTCGCGAAGCCGGTCCAGCGCCACGTACGCGCCAGCCATCGCTTCGCGAAACCGCTCGTCGATGGCGTCGAGACCATGAGTCCAGACGTCGACGTCGTGGATCAGCAACAGGTCCAGCCGGTCGGTCCCTAGCCGCAACAGCGACTGTTCCACCGAACGCATGGTACCGTCGTAGGAATAATCGAACACGGCCCGGTGCGGCAGCCCTCCCACAAAGCTGGAGCCGTCGCCTCGCCCGTGAAACGGATCCATCCAGCGACCGACCTTGGTGCAAACGACGATGTCCTGGCGCGGCACGCGCCGGATCGCGGCGCCGCAACGATGTTCGGCGAGGCCGTGGCCATAGAGCGGGGAACTGTCAAGAAGATTGATGCCCAACTCGAAAGCGCGTTCCACCGTACCAATGGCCGTTTTGTCATCCAGCTGCACGAAGAGATCACCAAGCGGCGCGGTTCCGAATCCCAGGACCGAAACCTGAAGCCGCGTTTGACCAAGGGCACGGCGTGGCACTGCGAATACTGGTTTCATGTTGACCGGCTCTTTTCGGCCCATTGCCCCGTCGCGGCGATGCGCCTTTTCTTGACCTTGCTTGCCACTGGACTATTTCCGCTTACTGCAAACCCTTGGCCAGCCATGACCACCCGCTAAGGGGATTGCTAAGGCTGGAGAGTGATTTTGCCACTGACAAGCTTCGAGCGAAAGTCAATCCGACGTATAAAACGACGAGCCTCGCACCCGGTGTTTGGCGGTCGACCCGCCACGGGAGGTCGTCCGCAAGACGACGGGAAGAACGGTTCGGGCACCTCACCACTCTCGCCGAGCCCCGTTTCGCAGGATTCGGACGGCTCTGGTTCGCTGGCACGCAATAACTCTTTCATCGTCGGGTCTATCTTCGTTCGTGGCGAACCGCACGAGTTCGAAGCTGGAGGTTCGGCATGCATTTGGTGACCCGAAGCATTTCGCCGGCTCGGCTTATTTTTCATAAGAACGCGAACCGCTTTTCGCTGCGCGCGCACACAACTGCAAAGCAATTCAATCACTTAGGTTTGGCACGAAAGCTGAAATAGCTCCATCTCGGCCAAATCGAGCGCATCGACAAACACGTCGATCACGCGAACCGGGTTGCTCTCGTCAATGAAATCATCGAGGCATTCGGGCAATAGCGTCCATTGCCCACGATCCGCCTCTTCAACGAAGCGCTTCATCAATTCCCCCGCAGAATCACGAGAGAATCATAACAGCAGCACAGCGTTTTCACACAGCCAGGGTCATCAACGGACCTGACCGCCTCGAAATCCAACTTCCGATCTTCCCCAAACAACGGACATCGGTGCGATCAATCGGCGTTAGCAAGCGAGTTCGGCGAGAGTCGTCCGCTTGTGACTCGGTCGGCACGGCGCAGCAATGCGTGGTTTACGCAATTCGTTAGTCTCGAGGCGACATGATCACGCGGCCACCGGCGCGATCGCGGTCGTCTCGAACGGTTGGTCGGGGCGCATGCGGAACGCTAGGCCCGCGCCGAGCAGCAGAAGGCAGATCGAACCGGCGAATGGCAGGGTCCAGCTTCCGGTGCGATCGATCAGATAGCCGAAGACGAAGGGCGAGATGATGCCGGCAAGGCCAAAGCCGAAATTCATCATGCCGCTGGCTGATCCGGAATATTTCGGCGCGATATCCATGGGCACTGCCCAGATCGGCGCTACCACGAGTTCAACAGAAAAGAACGCTGCGGCGAGTGAGATCGCCGACACATTGACGTCGTGAACCAGCATCACTGGAATCAGGAGTAGGACCCCGCCGAGCATACCGGCCACGATGACATTGCGCCGCGCCGCGTTCCGATCGCCCGTTCGACGCAGGATCTGGTCGCTCACCACGCCGCCCAGCGTGTCACCGATTACACCGGAAAGGAAAACGCCGGCCGAGTAGAAAGCCGACTGCATCAAGTTCTGCTGGTAGTTCTGGTAAAAGAGCGATGGGATCCAGCTCAGGAACAGCCAAAGCGTCCACCCGTAGCAAAAATCGACGGCGGTCACCGGCAGCATACGGCGGAGCAGCTTGAGCCAAGGCACCGGCTCGCTCGCAGTGCCTCGACTGCGAGTCGGCAGCGTCGCAAGCTCCTCGGCAGTCAGTGGTGGAGTTGCCGGAACGTCGCGAAAATACCACAACCAGACAAGGACCCAGATCAGGCTCAACAGTGCAAGCACCACGAACGCGCCGCGCCAGGACACCATCCCAATCAACAAGGCGATCAGAGGCGGCGTTGCCGCGTTGCCGATCCGCGCAGACGAATGGGTGATACCCTGGGCGAATCCCCAACTCCGCTCTGGCACCCAAACCGCCATGGCGCGCGTTGCGGTTGGAAAGGTAGCGCCTTCGCCGATGCCGAGGGCTAGTCGCGCGGCGAACAGGCTCGCGAGCCCGCCAACCGCTCCTGTTGCAGCGGTCGCGGCGCACACGACCAGGCCGCTGACGCAAAGCGTGAGACGCGCGCCGAATTTATCGCCGAAGTAGCCACCAATCAGCTGGAACAGCGCGTACGGATAGGCGAACGCCGAAAACGCTAGGCCAAGTTGGGTATTGCTCAAGCCGAGGTCCGCTTTGATGAGCGGGGCGGCCGTCGAGATGTTGACCCGATCCACATAGAGGATCAGGTACATCAGGCAGATGATAAGCAGGACCGTCTTTGAGACGCTGAACCTGCGCATCACACGGGCCGCGCGTCGCCCTTGACCTGGGTGCGGTGCATGATCCGGCGTTGCTTGGGGTCGAACGCGTCACGGCGGTGCATTGTGCAGCGGTTGTCCCACAGCACAAGGTCGCCGACCCGCCAGACATGCTCCCATGCGAATTGCGGCAGCACCGCGTAGCTCCAGAGCTCGTTCAGCAGCGCCTCGGAATCGGCCAGGTCCAGCCCGGCGATATAGGCGTTGCGGCGGCGGCCCAGATAGAGCATGCGCTTGCGGGTATCGGGATGCGTGCACACCAGCGGATGCACGGCACCCGGCGACGTGCGGGGATCGTCGGTCGGTGTGACGCCCTGGCGGACATAGCCGCCGCTATTGTAGGTGCCGTCGTGCTTGATCTTGAGGCCGGCGATACGATCCTTCAGCTTGCCCGGAAGCGCGTCGTAGATCGCATACATGCTGCTGAAAGAGGTGTTGCCGCCGCTGCTCGGAATCTCAAGAGAGTAAAGCATACTCGCCTTCGGCGGCAGATCGAGATACGACATGTCCGTGTGCCACACCGCTTCGCCGTCGCCCAAGCTGCCGATTGGCTCGCCGTTCACCTTGACGTTGGAGACGATGTAGATTTCTGGCAGCCCATCAACGAAACGGCGGCCGGTCTCCTGAATCGGCGCCCAGTCGAGATCACCCAACCGGCGACTAAATGCTATCAACTCATGGTCGCTCAGGGTCTGGTCGCGGAAAAGCAGCACCAAATGGTCGCGCCAAGCCTGCATGATGCGCGCGAACGCGACCTCTTCCAGATCCTTAAGATCGACGCCTATCACCGTCGCGCCCAGCGCTGCGCCGGTAGGAACTACGTGGGTTGGGCCGCCGCTGACGCCGCCCGTCACTTCGGTCTCAGTGCTCAAAGCCATCGGAAGCCTCCGTACCAATCCCTATTTTTAGTCTTCATGATAGCCGCGAAAAAGCCAGCAGCATTGACACAATCGTGCGTAGAGATGAGGCTTGCTGCCCTCACCACGAGGCCAATTCAATGAAGTCGACGCCGGCAAGAGGCGCCCCATGTCTCAGATGGGTCATGTGTGGACGACGCCCGCGTTGCAAGGAGAATCTGACGTTCGGCTTGCGGTCGGGTGCAAGTCATGTGTCCGGCCTGTTTGCGCGGCACCATGACCGCTGGCCCTGATGTAGTCCGCGGATCGGGTCCCAATCATTCGCACGGGCTTTGACGCCCATGACCCAGAAGCGGGTTGTCCCAATCGACGGCTCGACCGTTTCGCATCACGCCATCATCACCCTCGCAATTCGATTGTCTCGCTGCGCCGTTGCCTCATGCTCCCATTGCCAAGCCTCTTCAGGCGGCTGCGGCAAGCTCAGGCGCTCGATAGTATCCTCCCTTGGCCATGATCGCCCAAGCGATGCGCGCCATCTTGTTGGCAACGGCAACGGCGACAAGCTTGGCCGGCTTCCTGGCCAGCAGCTTCATAATCCAGGGATGCTTTTGCGGATGCTGCCGGGCGTGTCGAACAACGGCTGTTGCATGAGCAACAGAGATCGCCCCAAAACTCCGCGCCCTCGCTCTAATGCAGCCGGAACACCCCGTCCACGGCGCGTAGTTCGGCAGGCTTAATCAGTTTGGAGTGCGCGACGGTGACCGCAAACAACGGACCTTCGGGTTCTGTTTCCCAGAACGCTAGGAAATCCATTAGCGCCGGGAAATTCGGAAACAGATCGTAGTCCTGCCAGACGTAGGTTTGCAGCAACCAGTGACGATCCGGGCGGCGATAAACGATTTCCGCTGTTGTCGGTCCGTAGCCTAAGACCTGCTTCCTGAAATCCTTGGAAACCGCATCTTTCTCGACCCTCCAGCTCAACTGAAGAGTAACGCGTGATTCTCAATTCGCCAAAAAGGAAACGTTCAATAGGTCATAGCAATCAACGCGCTAGCAGCATGTTGCTTCACCTGCTAGCAGTCGCCCTCCTCCAGAAACTCAAGTCGCGGTCAAACATCGTGGGCCGAAGCCCTTGCGCCCCAGTGTCACAAGCTTATGTGAAGAGCGGCTAGCACTCGCGCATTGCGACTGCCAATCCAGAAAATCACAAAAGCCAAGGAGGACCGCATGAAATTCCGTCCGCTCCACGACCGTGTCGTGGTCAAACGCATCGATGCCGAAGATAAAACCGCAGGCGGCATCATCATTCCGGACAGTGCCAAGGAGAAGCCCTCGCAGGGCGAAATCACCGCCGTGGGCCCGGGTGGCCGCGACGAAGCTGGCAAACTGATCCCGATCGACCTCAAGGTTGGCGACCGCGTGCTGTTCGGCAAATGGTCCGGCACCGAAGTCAAGATCGACGGCGAGGAGCTGTTGATCATGAAGGAAAGCGACATCATGGGCGTCCTAACCGACGTTCCGGCTGCCAAGAAGAAGGCCGCCTAACCGCACCCGCTCCCTCATCCTGAGGGGCCGGCGCAGCCGGCATCTCGAAGGATGAGCTCCAAGCTCAACTCATCTCATCCTTCGAGACGCCCTCCGGGCTCCTCCGGATGAGGATCAGTTTCAAACGGAGATCATTATGTCAGCCAAAGAAGTCAAATTCGGCGTCGACGCCCGCGACAGGATGTTGCGCGGCGTTGAAATTCTCAACAACGCGGTCAAGGTGACGCTCGGCCCCAAGGGCCGCAACGTCGTCCTCGACAAGTCGTTCGGCGCTCCCCGCATCACCAAGGACGGCGTCACCGTCGCCAAGGAAATCGAACTCGACGACAAGTTCGAGAACATGGGCGCGCAGATGGTGCGCGAAGTCGCCTCCAAGTCGGCGGACGCTGCCGGCGACGGCACCACCACCGCGACCGTTCTTGCGGCTGCGATCGTCCGAGAAGGCGCCAAGTCCGTTGCCGCCGGCATGAACCCGATGGATCTGAAGCGCGGTATCGACATGGCGGTGGAAGCCGTGGTCGCCGACCTCGTCAAGAACTCCAAGAAGGTCACCTCGAACGAGGAAATCGCCCAGGTCGGCACCATCTCCTCCAACGGCGACGCCGAGATCGGCAAGTTCCTCTCCGACGCCATGAAGAAGGTCGGCAACGAGGGCGTCATCACGGTTGAAGAAGCCAAGTCGCTCGAGACCGAACTCGAGGTCGTCGAGGGCATGCAGTTCGACCGCGGCTACATCTCACCCTACTTCGTCACCAACGCCGACAAGATGCGCGTTGAAATGGAAGATGCCTACGTCCTCATCAACGAAAAGAAGCTATCTCAGTTGAATGAATTGCTTCCCTTGCTCGAAGCCGTGGTGCAGAGCGGCAAGCCGCTTGTGATCATAGCGGAAGACGTCGAAGGCGAAGCGCTTGCCACCCTCGTCGTCAACCGTCTGCGTGGTGGCCTGAAGGTTGCTGCCGTCAAGGCTCCGGGCTTCGGCGATCGCCGCAAGGCCATGCTGCAGGACATCGCGGTTCTGACCGGTGGTCAGGCGATCTCGGAAGATCTCGGCATCAAGCTCGAGAACGTCACGCTCTCCATGCTCGGTCGCGCCAAGAAGGTGATGATCGACAAGGAAAACACCACCATCGTCAGCGGCGCCGGCAAGAGGGCCGACATCGAGGCGCGCGTTCAGCAGATCAAGGCTCAGATCGAGGAAACCACCTCGGACTACGACCGTGAGAAGCTGCAGGAGCGTCTGGCCAAACTCGCGGGCGGCGTTGCGGTGATCCGCGTCGGCGGCGCGACCGAAGTCGAGGTGAAGGAGCGCAAGGATCGCGTGGATGACGCGATGCATGCGACCCGTGCGGCGGTTGAAGAAGGCATCGTGCCGGGCGGCGGCGTCGCCCTGCTGCGCGCCTCCCAGCATCTCAAGGGACTTCGCACCAAGAACGACGACCAGAAGACCGGCGTCGAAATCGTCCGCAAGGCGTTGTCGTATCCAGCCCGTCAAATCGCCATCAATGCTGGCGAAGACGGTTCGGTGATCGTCGGCAAGATCCTCGAGAAGGATCAATATTCCTACGGCTTCGACTCGCAGACCGGCGAATACGTCAACCTGATCTCCAAGGGCATCATCGACCCGACCAAGGTGGTTCGTGTGGCAATCCAGAACGCAGCGTCCGTCGCGGCTCTCCTGATCACCACGGAAGCCATGGTGGCCGAAGTGCCGAAGAAGAACGCCGGCGCTGGCGGCATGCCTCCGGGCGGCGGCATGGGTGGCATGGGAGGGATGGACTTCTAACCCCAACCGTTCAGAGCACAACAATAAGAAAGGCCCGGCAGCATTGCTGGGCCTTTCTGCATGAGCTACGCGTTCATCTCGACGACGATACCGCAGGAGAACCATATCATTTACAGCGTTTCGAGGCCGTCAACGACGCGCGTGTCCTTGCGCAATTATAAGGAGATGGCATCACAAACAGATGGCGCACGTTTTATGGCAGCACCGCTGTCTTGAAGTGACCCCACGACTGCATCATGTTGGAGTCGTCGATAAGACGCGTAGGACTTGTCGACATCACGGCAGGCAACGCGACGCGCTTCGGCGCATCGCAACGTTCCGCCACGCGACGCTGCGCGTCGCAACACATCGCTACGCAACGCTTGAGCCGCTGGGGAAGCCTGGCGGCTCGCGCGCGTTTAGCGCGGACGCTCCGCTCAATCGCCTGTGGCTCCGAGACGCCTACCGCAGCGGCCGAAGGCTGAAACCGAGGAGATCTGACACGAGGGCGACCCAGGCCCGCGCCGTTCGATCGGCCGGTTCACGCTGGTAGGCCTTACTTCGGTGAGTGCAAATCGCCTTGAAGCCAGCGTCCAAGGCCCTTGGACTTCATGGGGTCTTCAAACGCGGCAAAACTCGTAAGTACCTGATTGCAGACAGCGCATTCAAACGTTTGCAAGTCGACGCTCCGGGCGCGTGCTGGCTCGATGCTAACGAGCATCATGTGGGCCTTGCACTTCGGACAGGCGGGGCGCTCAATTGCAGCGAATCGAATGACGGACGAGAGGCGTTGAGATTGGGGCATGATGCTTCCCTCGAACAGGCGGGAGCGCAACACTCTCTGTCACCGGTAATGCCTAGTAGGCGGAGCGGTGATTGTTTGAGTATGCGCCTGAGGGATCTCAAACGCGAGTTAATTCGCAGATATTTGGAAGGAAGGTAAGCGCGGCGGGCAACGCCGCCTGTGAAAGACTTCATCATGGCGAATGATCGCTCGATCGCCCGGATGGGTTCCTCGCCCCCAAGCAGTGACTGCTCCGACATAAACTGGCGAATTTTAGTCATGGTGGTAACGAACGGTCGCACCGTCACCGTGTTCGGCGGAACGGGCTTTCTCGGCCGCCGCATCGTTCGGCATCTGCGCTATCGCGAATTTCCCGTTCGGATCGCGTCAAGGCATCCGCATCGGGGGCACAGCCAGTTTGGCTCTGATGATCCGCAACTTCAATTGCTGGAGGCCAACATTCAAGACGAGCGGTCAGTCGCGGATGCACTTGCCGGCGCTTACGGCGTTGTAAATGCCGTCAGCCTCTACGTCGAACACGGGCTAGAGACTTTTCATTCCGTTCACGTCGAGTCTGCCCGACGGATAGCAGCTCAAGCACACCGGGCTGGAGTTGAGCGGCTTGTTCACGTTTCGGGGATTGGCGCCAATGCCGCCTCGCCGTTTCGCTACATCCGAAAGCGCGGCGAAGGCGAACTGGCGGTCCGGGCCGCCTTCAGCGATGCAATTTTCGTCCGCCCGGCGGTGATGTTCGGACCGGACGACGCATTTCTCATCACCATCCTCAAGTTCCTTCGCCAGCTTCCAATCTATCCGATGTTCGGCCGCGGCCTGACCAGATTGCAGCCGGCCTACGTAGAAGATGTTGCGGAGGCGATTGGTCGGATCATGCAGCGTGCCGAGACACCTTCAATGATCTTCGAATTCGGCGGCCCTCGCGCCTACTCTTACGAGGAATTTCTCAGAACGGTTGCGCACCAAGCTGGCATTCTGCCCCGACTGGTTCCGATCCCGTTTGCCGTCTGGCACGCACTGACATGGGCCTCCGAAATGTTGCCAGATCCACCCCTCACGCGTGACCAGGTAGATCTGATGACAATCCACACCGTGTCATCGCCGGAAATGCCCGGATTTAGTGAACTCGGAATTACGCCGCACTCGGTCGAGGTAATTCTCCCAAGGATGTTATCGAACTGCGAAAGGAGACCATCATGAGAATGCCCACAATTTTGCAGGGTGAGGCCCGGACCCGCTTCCTCCAAGGTATTGCTTTCAGCGCCATTGCGGCGATGACGATCGGATTTATCTGGGGCGGCTGGGTAACCGAAGGCACTGCCAGAACTATGAGCGCAATGGCAGAAAGCAGTGGTCGGATGTCCATCCTGGTCCCTATGTGCGTCGCGCAGTTCACTGCGGCTGACGGCGCCGTCGCCAAGTTTAACGCGGCGGGCCCATATTCAAAGGACAACGTCATCGGCGAATTCGTGAAGACCGTTGCCTCCACGAGTATGGACTACTCCTTCGCCAAGGCGTGCGCAGCCGGCGTGGAAGCTGAACTCTCAAGGACGGCCACGAAGAGCTAAGCGGTCAGTTCGCCAAGATCAGGGATCGAGCAAATGAGCGGTTACAGGTCCGGACGCCCTTTCTATCTCGTGTGCTGTTTACTGGCAGTCATCCTGTTCGGCTGTTATGTGATGTTCAATGGCTTTCAGGACGACAACTCCGCAACCATGGCCCCAAATCTGACACTCAATCGCTGACGTCTCGCGCGGTCTTTCTTTGGGAACGCACCGGCACGCCGCGCAGACAAGAGGATCCGCTGCTCCTGTTCGCACCTGCCCGCAGATAGCGAGCTAATTCCGTAGGTCAATACGCCAGGAAATGTGGTCGGCAATCCAGACGGCCTGAAAGGTTCCCATGGCACCCAAGATCAGAGAGCATACCTGTCCGGCCTGCGACGGCACGGGCTTTCCGAAGGTGACGCAGCCAGCGTTGGCTACTCACAGAGTTTATCCGGAGAAGTGCGAGGCCTGTGCGGGAAAGGGAAGGATTACGGATGCCGAATGAAGCGACCCTAACGGCCATCCTCCGCGCGCGCGAGAGATGGCCGATCTGTATCCCTCCATCAGCAAGCACTCGACACCAGTAGCTCATGGGAGGGAATTAGCTCAGCGAACGCGTGCATCCGCATGCGAGTTTTAAAATGGGTTTTCGGTATACCCGGAAGGATGAGGCATGCGGGCGTGTATTGAATCCAACAGAACGACGGCGTCGGCGGCGCTGGCCAGTGGTCACGAGAAATCCTGCCTCAAAGTGGCGGCGATCTGTTCCAGCGCCCAGTCGACCTGATCGCTCGAGATAACAAGCGGCGGGGCGATGCGAATCGTGTGCCCATGTGTGTCCTTGGCGAGGATGCCTCGGGCCTGCAGGGCCTGACAGTAGCGACGTGCACCGCCTGCTTCCGGGTGAAGCTCGACGGCCAGCATCAGCCCGCGTCCGCGCACTTCCCGGATCGTGTTGCTGCGGATGCTGCTCAGGCCATCGAGAAAGCGGGTGCCCTGGGCGGCTGCGTTCTCGATCATCCCTTCCTCGACCAACACGCGCAGCGCGGCCCGAGCCACCGCACACGCCAGCGGATTACCGCCGAAGGTCGACCCGTGCTGGCCAGGTTTCAGGGTGCCGAGCACCGCGTTGTTCGAAAGCACGGCCGACACTGGGTAAAAGCCGCCGGACAACGCCTTGCCGAGCAGCGTGACATCCGCCTCGATGCCCTCGTGCTGTTCCGCGAGCAGCTTGCCGGTGCGGCCGAGCCCGGTCTGGATCTCGTCCAGAATCAGCATCACGTCGTGCGCAGTGCAGAGTTGGCGCACTGCTGTAAAGTAATCTGACGGTGGGATGACGACGCCCGCTTCTCCCTGAATCGGTTCGACCAAAAAGGCGACCGTGTTGGGCGTGATTGCCTTCTTCAGCGCCGTGGCATCGCCGAAGGCGATGATCTTGAAGCCCGCCGCGAACGGTCCGAAATGATCACGTGCCGCCGGGTCGGTGCTGAAGCCGATGATGCCAAGGGTGCGGCCGTGAAAATTATCGGCGCAGACGATGATCTCGGCCTGCCCGTCCGGAACCCCCTTGACCTCATAGCCCCATTTGCGCACCGACTTGATCGCACTCTCCACCGCTTCGGCGCCGCTGTTCATCGGCAGCACCTTGTGTGAGCCGGTCAGCGCCGCGATGTCTTCGTAGAAGAGGGCCAGCTGGTCGTTGTGAAAGGCGCGCGACGTCAGCGTCAGCCGACCCGCCTGCTCCACCATCGCGGCGAAGATCTTCGGATGGCAGTGGCCCTGATTCACCGCCGAATAGGCGGAGAGGCAATCGAGGTAGCGATGGCCCTGCGTATCCCAAACAAAGACGCCCTCGCCGCGCGACAGAACGACGCCGAGCGGTTCGTAGTTCCGGGCGCCAAAGCGCGCTTCCCGCGCGATAAAATCAGTGACCGATATGTTTCGTCACTCCAGTTGGAGCGAACTGTTAGGCATGAGCTATCGCCATTTTCCAGCCTGCGAATGCCCGATGATCATCAAGTTACCACAGGCCTTTTGCTTGCGGACGCATTGGGTGACGGCCGTTTGAGGCCTGCCTTGGCGGTCGGCGCCCCAGTTCTCCTCGCGCTGCATGATCCCTCCGGCGAGACAGCCTGTCTAGGTGTATACCGACGACTTCCGCTCTACCCCCATAAACAGACGTCGTTGCCGTCTGCCGGCATGTCTCAAAGGTGCCACTAGCGGAAGTGAATGCGCTCATTCGATCACCTCGTCGGCGAGCGCCAGCAAGGTCGGAGGTACGGCTATGCCGAGCGCTTTGGCGATCTTAGCGCGGTCGGCCGGAGCCATCTGCGTCACAATCGGCGAAATCCTCTAAGCATTTTCGCCCAGTGAATGCGCCACTATTTCCCGAAGCTCGGGCTAGGCCCAGTCCTAAAGGCATCATGCCCTAGTCTTCGTCCGGCTCGCGCACGACCGGCGGTTCGTCGGCGCCGTCCTCGTCCTCTTCGTCCTCCTCGTCTTCATTGTGATCTCGGGGCGGCATCGTGTTGCCCATGATCACGAAGGGACTCCAGCCGATCAACCTGGTGGAAAATTCCTCGGGAATATGTGCGGTCATGTTGTTGCTCCTCGGATGTGGACCCCCTTCTGTCCGGTTTCCGCGTGGATGGGTTAGCGCCGCACCTAGCGGTTTTCGCACAGCGAGGTCATTTTCGATGCTTCGACGGGCGTCGATGACTTCAGATGTTCACCGACGAGCAGACATTTTCAGCTTTCGTTGGCATATCTCAAGGTGCCGATCGGAAGTACCGGACGCGACGTTGCGGCGTAGGCAGAAGCAGCGAAACTATTCTCGCATTCAATCCACCAGACTAAGGAACGGACGTATGATACGAGCGCCATGGGATGTGAGGCGTTACAGCGCTCTTGCCGGATCAGGCGCAAAGTATCGTCGCGCCCGGCATTCGGCCAACCGGACCGATGCAAAAACGGATCCACGGACTCAGCTAACAGGGTAGCCAATTGGGCCGCGGCGGGCGTGGACTGCTTTTCGGGCGGCAGCGAGCCGACAGAATGGACCGCCAGTCCAGCGGCAACTATCGCAATTGCAGCAAGATATTCGATCCTCATGGCGATGGTTCCTCCATCGGCCCCACGGACTAACCCGCCCCTCTCTGAAATGGTTCCAGAGCGCGCATCTGATCTGGTCTGCAATCGCGGCGTTGTTCTACTCACTGCAGCAAGCACATGTCACGCCGCCGCTGCAGCCATAGTCATTGCTTTCCCAGCCCGCCCGGGACAAAAGCTTCCGAACCTGGGGGCCAATGACCCGATATTCTGCGCGGCAAGTTCCTCAATGCGTCGGCTTGGCGCTCCGATTGCTTCCTCCCGTTCGAACGGCCGTCACGATCAGAAGTCAGGGAACGCAAGCTCCGGTCAAGACTTTAGAAGTACGAGTTCGTCGCTCGCCGTTAACTACACGGCGCATGTCGCGGATAGCCAAAGGTTCCTACTGCAGGGCCCGCTGTTGTCAAAAACAAGCGCTCGCGCAGATAGCCAAAAGCGGCGGTCTCCGGTTCCGTTGCCAGCCGTGTTCGCAAACGGGAGAGCTGCGGGAGGGGTGGACGCCAATCCTGGCGCGTTCTTACCGAACGAGGCTTCGTTATGCGCAACCGCATTGAGATAGACTCCAAACACAGCCAAGCAATCGTGCAAGAGATCGGGGAGACTGCGCGCGTTCCTGCATGAAGAGCGGAATTACCGGGGAGTTTAAGAGCGCAAATCAACCGGCTCCGCGAACTGGAAGAGCAGTCGCCAAATTATTCGCTGGGACAAACTTCGCTGTTGAGCCGCCTAGCACAGCACAGACAGCCCATGGGCGCGCAATACCATCAGGGAAGCGCCGAGCGTCAAAAATCTTGGATGAGTACGGTGCGGCGCAATCCGAATTGATCGGCAAGGCCGTCGTGCTCACCGACGGAAAGGCAGGCACGGTCGAGAACGTTTGGCTGGATGAATTGCACGGGCTTCGGATTTCCATCGCAGGTCACGAGGGAAGATGACCGGTCTCAACGATCAAGCTTGTGGAGTCCTAGACCTCGCATCGGCTGCGCGTTGCCCAGATCGCGCGCTCCTTTCAAAGCATTCCAATCAAAACGAAAAGCCCGACCTCAATCAGGAAAGTGACGCTCATGATCGTGACCGTAAGGAGCACGTCGCTCACCGAGAGAGGGTTCATCAATGCCTCGCATTTTGCGAAGCCCCGGGAGTAAATCATTCAGGGTAGAAAATGTTTCGGTTCCAAATGAAGACGGCGCGAGATGCGAGCGGCGCCGGCATCTGAGGCGGCCTTACCGTAGGCCAATCCGGGCCACGGCCATTTCCGCAATCTCTCGCGGTTCGTTAATGCCTGTCGCGCCGACCTCGATAACCTTGCGAGCGACCATATCGCAAAGCGGGTCGTTGCGATCAACCACGCCTAGTAGGTTTAGAGCGTGGTTGAAGGCCTTGTTCAAAAGCTCGATTTCTTCCGGCGTGCGCTTGTCTTTCAATAACCGATTGATTGGCATTGTCCCGCCCTCAACCGAGGCTTTCTTATAGCACTGGAACTCTATTGACGGCCGAAGAACTGCGGAAGGCATCCTGACCCTTTAAAACGTGCTGCATTTTCGGGGCGATGTTTTTGTTGGCGCTCGCGATGGCAAAGCCATGCTCTCACTCGCATATTCACTGGATGGCGACTATCGTTCAATGCAATTGCGGCGCCGAGTACAGACGCACCGAAGAGAAGTTCTTGGTGCCGCATACGGGTGACGCGATCTGCGCTCTCTGCGGAGCTGCGCTAGAATCGTGGTCGGAAAGCACCCACGTTCCCAAATACGAACTTATTGAACGTCCAGACAGAGAGCCGGAATGATCAGCGTGACGGCGGAATCCTCCTCATGTCCGTTCAGGGTCAATCGCGTCGATTTGCCCCTCCGCTGATGACTTCCGGTCTTCCCCCCGCCGGGAGCGGACATGTCCATGACCGGCCGCTTTGCGCCATGAGCGGTCATTCCGCGAAACTCCGCTCTTGGGACGTCGAGACCGGACTACCCGAACCAGAAAACGCAAAGGTGACTTCCTTAGGAGTTCGCCTCGCTGCGCTTTCCCAACCTAGCTTCGCGTCGAAGACGCATGACGAACCAGCCTGGGCTCGCGCGATTCGGGCCGAGGCCTCTGTGGTGCGGCAATCAAGGTTGGATGCCGTACAGGATCCAGGCCGGGAGGCCGCGGTGGAATGGATTTCTGCGCGGTTCACGACCGAGAGCGAGCATCCTCGTCGCAGTACGGCATTTCACATATGTGGAATTTTCCTTTTGCTCTTGGCGCGACAACGCCTTCGACCGTAACCTGACCGGCAATTGCCTCCACCAAGGAGGATCTCGACTGCCCGAGGGAACGCCGTCATGAAGGTCTTCATCTTCGATCTGCTCGCATACGGCGAACAACTCGAACATCTCAAGATCGGCAGCGAGCTGCCCTACCCGTTGTCGAACCGCTACTTCAAGGCCGACGTCGCCGTTCGAACCTATGCTGAACATCTCGAGGCTTGGGAGGAGATGGACAAGCTCGGCTATGACGGCGTCGGCTTCAACGAGCATCATTGCTCGCCTTACGGACTGATGAACTCGCCGAACCTGATGGCGGCCGCCGCCGCACAAAGGACGAAAAAACTCAAGTTGCTGATTTATGGCAACCTACTGCCGTTGCACGAGCCGCTGCGGCTCGCCGAAGAACTCGCGATGCTGGATTGTCTGTCGAACGGCCGGCTGATCTCGGGTTTCGCGCGCGGAATCCCCAGAGAATATCAGGTTCACAATGTCCCGCTCAAGGATTCTCGCGCGCGCTACGAGGAAGCCTACGAGATCGTGACCCGCGCCTGGTCCGAGGAAATATTCTCCTATTCCGGACAGTTCTGGTCTTACAAGGATGTTGCGATCTGGCCCCGGCCAGTGCAGAAGCCCGGCCCGGAAATCTGGATCCCGATCGTCGGCAGCAAGGAATCGATCGAGTTCGCCGGAAAGAAGAATGCGGTCATCACGCCGGGACTGGCGCGCGGCGGCTTGCAGGAGGACATCATACGCTATTTCGCGAAATGTCTTGCCAATAACGGCCACCAGATCACGCCCAATCACCTCTCGATCGCGTTGTCGGCCTATGTCGCCGATAGCAAGGCCGAGGCGGTCCGTGAATTCGCGCCGTACCACCTCTATTTCAACCGCACGCTGTTCAGCCACGGCAATTTCACCGAAACCGCCAAGCAGCGCGACGCGGGATATGTCTCGCAGGCCTCGAACGATTACGTGCGTCCAGAGAATATGAAGGCCGCGGCCGGCCTCCGCGAGGATTATCGCAACATGACGATGGCGGATTTCGAACGGCAGGCGGAAAACATGCCGCTCGGCACCGCGGGCGAAGTCACCGAGCGGATTATCGGCGCCGCCGAAGCCGCAGGCGCCAACCAGGTTCAGATCAGTCTCAACCGTGGCGCGCTGCCGCATGAAATGTTCATGGAGCAAATCCGGCGCTTTGCGCGCGAAGTCCTGCCCGCGCTGCAGGCCCATGAAGTAAAGCGCGTTCCGCTCGGAGAGGAAATCGCGGCCTAGGATTTAATTGAAATATCTGCGAACAGAACAAGAGTGTCGGCCCAAGGCACCTCCTTCTGATTTTCATTTGGGGAGGCATTAATGAGTGGGGAACTGAAATCGCCGGTCGAAGAGGCGCTGGAAAACCAGCCCTTCGGCGCGCTGCAATTGCGGGTCGTTTTGCTCTGCGCGCTGGTGCAAGCGTTCGACGGCTTTGATCTCGGCACCATCGGCATGGCGGCGCCTTCGCTGTCGAAATCGTGGGGCGTCGCGCCACCGCAATTCACCATCGCCTTCGTGATGTCGAGCGTCGGCATCCTGGTTGGCGCGCTCGCCTCCGGCCCGCTCGGTGACCGTTTTGGGCGCAAGCCGCTCCTCATCATCAGCGTCGCCTTCATCGGCTTGTTCTCGGTACTCAGCGCGTTCGCTTGGTCGGTACCGTCGATCACAGCGATGCGGTTCCTAACCGGAATCGGCATCGGCGGCGCCATGCCCGTTACCGTCGCGCTGACAGCTGACTACTCTCCCATCAGCCGGCGCGGCACGCTCTTGATGCTGATGTTCTGCGGCAACACGATCGGCGGTTTCCTCGGTGGCCAGCTGGTCGCGCAGATTTTGCCGGTCTTCGGTTGGCAGAGTATCTTCCTATCCGGCGGCGTCCCACCACTGGTGCTGATCCCGTTCCTGCTGTTGTACCTGCCGGAATCGCCGCGCTTCCTGATCGCGCATCGCGTCGACGCGCCGGCGACGCAGGAAATCCTGCGCAAGCTCAATGTCAGCGCGCAAGCCGCGGCGACGAAACTCGTCGACGTCGCCAAGGGCAATCCGGTGCAGCAGCTCTTCACCGGCGGCCTGGCGCTGACCACGATGCTGGTGTGGGTCGTGTTCTTCGCAAACCTCCTGAACATGTACCTGTTCAGCTACTGGATGCCGACGGTGCTCAATCTCTCCGGCCTGACGCCGGAGGCCGCGGTGTTTTATGCGAGCATGTTCCAGCTCGGCGGTATTCTCTCCTGCCTCCTGCTCGGCCCGATGATCGACCGCTTTGGCGCGCCGAAGGTGCTAGCCTGCAGCTTTGCCTCCGGTGTGATCTTCGTGCTCGCCGTCGGCCTTGCCCATTTGCCGGTGCCCTTCATCGCGATCCCGATCCTCGGCGCGGGCGCGGCGATGATTGGCAGCCAGTTGGGCGCGAACGCGATGGTGGCGGCATTGTATCCGGCACGGATTCGTTCGACCGGCGTCGGCTGGGCGCTCGGCATCGGCCGGCTCGGCGGCATCGCCGGCCCCGCGATCGGTGGCATGCTGCTCGCCTTTGGCCTGCCACCGAAGCAAATCTTCCTCTGTGCCTGTGTGCCCGCGCTGATCGCGGCGACCTGCACCTTCCTGCTGACTTTGAAGGCCGCGCGCAACCGCGAGGTCGTGGCGACAGCGGCGCCGCAGGCACGCACGGCGTGAGCAAAGGGATGCCGGTGAACCCATGAAGGATTTCTCCGGCAAGGTTGCGTTCATCACCGGAGGTGCCAGCGGCATCGGCTTCGCCATGGCGCGCACCTTCGGCCAGCGCGGCATGAAGGTCGCGATCGCCGATGTCGAAGCCGAGACCTGCGCCAGTGGTGTCGATACGCTGCGACGCGAGGGCATCGTCGCGATCGGCAGCGCCTGCGATGTATCCGATCGTGAATCGCTGGCAGACGCTGCTGCACGGACTTTTCGCGAGTTCGGCACGGTGCACGTCCTCTGCAACAATGCCGGCGTTTCGCGCGCCGGCCCGATCGAGACGATTGCCTCGCCCGATTGGGACTGGGTGATCGGCGTCAACCTCAAGGGCCTGGTGAACGGCCTCCAACTATTCCTGCCGCACATGAAGGCGCATGGCGAAGATGGCCATATCGTCAACACCGCTTCGATGAATGGTGTGGCGGGGGCTGCGCTCGCAGGTCCCTATAGCGCCACCAAATTTGCCGCGGTCGGGATATCCGAGGTGCTGGCTGCCGAACTGGAAGGTACTCCCATCGGCGTCAGCGTGCTGTGCCCAAGCTGGGTCAGGACGCGCATGCTCGACAACGGCCGCAATCGCCCGGCGAAATTCGGCGGACCCATTGCACTCGATCGAGACGGCGCCAATGCCGAGCGCAACAGGCGCTACGCCCAGGCGCTCGAAACTGGCCTCGATCCGGCCTGTGTCGCGAAGCTCGTATGCGACGCGATCACGGCGCGCCGGCTCTACGTCTTTACACATTCCGACCGCCGTACCGATGTTGAGCATCGGTTCGAAATGATGATGGACGGGTTCGACGCACTTGCGGATGAGGTTCCGGGACTGCCGCGACAGCAGGCGGCCCGGTCGGAGCGTCAATGATGGATTTTTCCGGCAAGACTGCCTTTGTCACTGGCGCCGCCAACGGGATCGGCCTCGGCATTTGCCGGGCGCTGGCGCGCAACGGGGCCAATATCGCACTCGCCGATATCGAGCCGGCGCAGTTGGAGATCGCGCGCCGCGAACTCGCCACCTTCAACGTTCGCACCCGTGCGATCGAAGTGGATGTTTCGGATGCGGCTGCCTTCGAGCGCGCGGCGGACCAGGCGGAGGCCGAGTTCGGTAATATCCATTTTCTGTTCAGCAATGCCGGGGTTACGCTCGGCGCCATGCCGCTGTGGGAAGTGACGCCTGCGCAATGGGAATGGATATTCGGCGTCAACGTTCAGGGCGTCGTCAACGGTATCAGAACCCTGGTGCCGCGGATGCGAAAGCACGGCGAGCCCGGACGTGTGATCAATACCGCCTCGATCGGCGGCCTGCAGGTCAATCCCAAGCTGCGCAACGGCTCGTATGCCATGACGAAATACGCCATCGTGGCGCTTTCGGAGGCGCTCGCGCTGGACCTCGAAGACAGCGTGATCGGCGTTTCCGTGCTATGTCCTGCCCTCGTCAATACGACGCTTCATTCCTCGTCCCGGCGGCGCCCGGTGCGGTTCGGCGGACCTTACGAGCGGCCAAGCTCCGATGCTGCCAAGGCCTGGCAATCCGCCGGGTTACCTCCCGACGATGTGGGCATGCGCGTTCTCGACGCCGTCGCGCGGTCCGAGTTCTTCATCTTCACCCATGAAGAGCCGCGGACATGGATCGAGGAACGGCACGCGCGCATCCTTGCGGGCTTCGATTCCATCGCGCGCTACAATGCGAGCGAGCCTGCGACGTAAGAACCAGGCAATCAGGCGGTGTCAATCGATCGTACTGGCGAAAGGTGTCAGGCGCGCATTCTCGGCGCGGATCGCAGCAAGAATGCGCGCCATGTTCTTTTCGATCCGCTCCATCGGACCGGCTACGCCAATCGCCAACCGCCGGTGGTTTGGCGGCGTCGGCACTACCATGCCCACCACGCCGACGCCTTTGGTGACCATACCGCGCGACAAGCAGTAACCGTCGTGACGCACTTTATCGATGCCGGCCTTGAGACGCTCGAACGATGATATCCCACGCTCGATCTTTTTCAGTCTCAGCGTCCGCCGGTAGATCCGGGCGATTTCCTCATCGGTCTCGCCGCTGAGTAGCGGCCAGCCAACGCCGGAGTGCACCAACAGTACCCTGGTTCCGACGGTCGTGTAATATTGCAGCGGCTGCTTGGCCCGAAGAATGTCCACGATCTCCACGTAAATGTCCGCGACCGTCCCGAGCAGAATGGTCTCCCCGACCTTGCGCCCGATACGGCGGACTGCTTCCTGAATGGGTCCGCTCTCGTAATTTGCCGGGGTCACCCAGCTACCAAGTTGCGACAGCCGCAACGTCGGCAGATAGCAGCGCGAAGTGCTCTCGAACGACAGGTAGTTCAGCTGCGCCATGGTCTTCAGCAGGGCGGCGGCGCTAGACGTCGGCATCCCCAGGGAATCGGTGATATCCTTCAGTCGAAGCGGACGTTGCCGCTCCCGAAACAACTCGAGAATATCGAAGACTCTGCGGGCGGATTTCGTCAATTCGCTCGACATGTTCTTGCAGCCGTCACTTCTCAATGCGCAATAGTTCTAAAGGTTAGCTCGGCCGGTCCGAAAAGCCCATCATGCAACATCAGAAAATTCGGAAAGCGGCACCCCGCCGCTGGTGGTGTCATCTGAAACGGAGCAGCGGCCCCGTCAGCGTCACGGCCATTGGCAGGAGTTAGCGGACTACCCCACGACCGTGTCGTTGGCGAACAGGAGGGTGGCGCAGGCATAGGAAAACGAGGCGGATGGTCCCGCCGGAATACGGGCGGAGCATAGAAATCCCGCGGCCTCATGAACGGCCGCTTTGCGCCGGAAGCGGTCATTACTCCAAAGTCCGTTTTTGACTCCGAAGGCGACATTCGTCTTCAGCACCTCCCGCCTTGAATCGGCCTACTTCTCGCTGTGTGCGCTCCGCAATGCCTTCGCGTCCTCTCTCGCCGTTCTATAGACGCATTCGATGAAAAGCTTAGCCGCCGGGCTGCAAGTACGATTCTTGAGAGTTACGATTGCGACAGGCCGCTGGCCAACGGGAAGCCTGATTGGAAGGACCTTGAGAGATTCATCTCGGTTGCTGAAGCCCAGTACCGAGCCTGGAAGCATCGTCACAAATTGCGCGCTTGCGACCAGCCGGAGGCACAAATGAATTGAAAGGGTCGTGATGGGCACGGGGGGCATTGCGGAGCCGCTGTCGCGAAACAACTTTGGCACACCTGCGCCATGCATTGTATCAGCCGGCGGCAGTATCCAGCGTTCGCCGACGAGGTCGGCGAGCTTGAGCTTGCGCGACTTTGCCCATTTGCTCTGCCGGCCCGCAATCACCACGGTGTCATCATTGTACACCACTTTCGCTTCGAGGTCGTCCTCGTCGAACGGCGCCGGAATGCGGCCGATCACCAGATCGATGCTGCGCTCGCGCAACTCGCGATAATGCAGTGCACTCATGACGGTTTGCGCGACGTCCAGTCTAACACGCGGCTGCTCGAGCGAGAAACGCTTGATGACGGCAGGCAAAAAGCCGGCCGCGACGCTCTCGGTGCTGCCTATACGCAGGTCTCCGACGCGCGGATCGGAGAGAAATTCAAGCTCCTCGACGCCGTGTTTGAGCTCGTCGAAAATAGCATGGCCGCGCATGACCAGGGCGCGGCCATAGGCGGTCGGCTCGATGCCGCTGCGACTACGGTCGAGCAGGCGAAGCCCGAAATTATGCTCCATGTCCGAGATCGCTTTCGACACCGCGGGCTGCGAGATCGCGAGTTCGGCCGCGGCCTTTGCCATGCTGCCCTGCTGCACAACCGCGAGCAGAATATGCAGGTCTCGCAGCTTGAGATGACGTCCGACGCGATCGACCCACTTCATGGCACAGACCTATCAAAACAGTTATGTGACGATCACATACCAGAACTGGATATGTATGTCTCTACGGCGCACAGTCCGCATGTCACGAACGTACGTCTTTTGGCCAAACGCCGGACCTCCCGAGCGCCCACCCATTCGTGACCGACGCCTCAAAATCACTCGAGCGTTGGATTCGAAACCAGGCAGGACTGATCATCATGGTGTTCACCATTCGCTGCAGAGTAGTTGCTACTGCATCAATTATCAGCGCGCTTCTCACGGTCGCCGCGCAGGCGCAGGGGATCAAGGTAACGCTTCTGGGAACCGGCAACCCGCCGCCGGTGATGAATCGCTTTGGGCCAAGCACACTGGTGGAAGCCGGCGGACAGAAATTTCTGTTTGATGCAGGCCGCGGTGCGCTGCAACGCCTCCGCCAGATCGGCGTCCGCTGGCAGGACGTGGGTGGTGTATTCCTCACGCACTTGCATTCGGATCACGTGATTGGATTTCCGGATCTGTGGTTGACGGGCTGGCTTGTTTCTCGGCGGGATATTCCGCTCCAGGTATGGGGCCCGAGAGGGACCAAAAAAATGATGTCATACCTTGAGCAGGCGTACGATTACGACATCCGAATTCGGCCCTACGGCGATCAGATTTCGCCGGACGGTGCCGTCTTGCTCGCCGAAGATATTGGTGAAGGCGTGGTCTACGATAAGGACGGCGTGAAGGTAACTGCGTTCGAGGTGGACCACACGCCGGTGAAGCCGGCCTTCGGCTACCGGATTGATCATGCGGGGCGCTCGGTCGTGCTGTCCGGGGATACGCGCATCTCGGAAAATCTCGTCCGATACTCGCAAGGCGTAGACGTGTTGATTCACAACGTGGCCGCGCCCGAAACCCTTCAGCGGGCCGGCCTATCCCCGGAGCGGGCTCAAAGCATAATTGTCCATCACACGACTGCCGAAGAGGCGGGCCAGGTGTTCTCGCGGACGAAGCCCAAATTGGCCGTGTATTCGCATATTGTTTTGCCGAGCGCGACCGAGCAAGATCTGATTCCGCCAACGCGAAAAACTTACTCGGGGCCGCTGGAGGTGGGCGAGGACCTGATGGTCATTGAAGTTGGCGACCACGTGGAGGTTAGGCGGCCTGCCCGCACTTCGCCTTGATCTTCGAATGGCCGCTTCGCGCCAGAAGCGGTCGTTCGCCGTGAACACGTGACTTATAATTGGGGGGCCGAGGGTTCGAGTCCCACCGCACTCACCAATCAGATCAAGTACTTAGCCTAAATCCAAATCTCCGAAACGCCCTCGTGTTGTGTCTGCAACGCAGTTGCGCAGCCGATGGGTGTCATGGACACCGACACGATCGGCCTAATCGTGCATCTGATTGCAATTGTCGCGCTGTTCTTCGCCGCGAGGTGGCAACGGCAGCGCTGACTCTCGATATCTGTCACGGCAAACGGCAGCCGCCATGACTCTGGGAACGCCGCCGGTGCGCCTGCCCGCCGCCAGGCCGTCTGGTGCTGGTCGATCGTTTTGAGCTTTGCAAGAGGCGATCGGAGAGGAACTGGTGGCCCCCTAGCCGCCGGCAATCGATACCAAAGCCCGCCCCCGTCGCCTCCAACGGGGTACACATGAGCCAATTCTCGCCCTCTGCCCGGAAACTCTTCGCGCCCGAATGCCGCTTCATTCAGCAATTCTCGCTCGGCAGGTTTCCACCACTGGACCGCCTGGATTATCTCGATCACGCGGTGATGCTGGTTGAGCGCGAACGCATACGACCTGCGCGACCTGCGCTCGATCAAATTCACGATTACTTGCGTGGCGCCCCGTTTGCGAGTTGGGCTGAGCGTGCGCGCAGCTTCGCGGCGGCAGAAACGCTCGAGCCGAAGGATCACAAAGCGTATCTGCGGACACTCCTCTATCCCGCGCGCTTCTGCTACAGCTGGATGACCGGCCTCATGGGCTCGAACGATGACGCTGTGGCATATCTAAAGGAAAGTGACGTTGTGGGGCTTGATATCAGCTCCCTCGAAGACGCGCTTCAATGTCGCCAAAGCGCCGCTGACCCTGATGCGCTGTTCCCCGAACGAAAAGTGCTCCTGTCTCAGATCGGCGCGTGCGTCGCACTAATCACCACTTGAAATGTCCCGTACGCCAAGGCCGGGCACTGTCGATGTCCGTTCCGGGTCAAAATCAGACGTGGGCCCACGCATAAGCGATGACCGCCCTGCTCCCAAAAACAGACATTCCCGGAAACGGCCGCTTTGCGCCAGAAGCTGTCGTTCGCTCTGGGTAGTCTTCGACCCTACGCTGACTTGCGTGAGCATCGCCGCCCCCTGCTTAGGAAGCGCCGCCCGATTCATCCTGGCGGCGCTTGCGAACCGGCGTAGTCAAGGCTGCGATCTTAATCTGCGAAGGCCGTAGCCCGAATGGGCAAGGTGCCTGACCCTTTTTGATCTCGCGCAGTTTCGTAATTTAACTAGTGTTCCGCTCTGTGAGCGCACACTGTGGACCGATTATCGCCTTCGTCGGTATTTGTCGGTGATAGAGAGCGTCTCGCTCCGTCTTTGCGAGCCGACGAAGCGTGCGTGGCGCGCCTTGGACCGATACGTATACTTGGATTTTTCGCAGGACCACCGGGCGATGGTCAAAATTGCGAGGATGGACGGAGACGCGCCCGTCCTTGGAGCAAGCTTATGGACATGGCTCGCCCGCGCCAGAGAGGAGACTCACCATGAACACGCAATCAGGGCGAAAACTATTTGTCGCCGGCCTGATCAGTGCGGCGCTCGTCAGCGGTGCAATCGGCCAGCAGGACGACAAGCTGGGTAAGGTAGCCTTCACTACCTCCTGCGATCCCGCCGTGCAGGTCGAGTTCGACCGCGGCGTCGCCATGCTCCATTCATACTGGTTCTTGATTGCTCGCCGAAAATTCGAGGAGATCCTGAAGCAGGACCCCACTTGCGCGATGGCGTATTGGGGCGTGGCGATGGATCGCCTTGGTAACACCCTTGCAGTTACACCGACGCGAGCCGAGGCGCAGGCGGGTTGGGAAGCAATCGAAAAAGCGCAGGCCACGGGTGCGAAGACGCAGCGCGAGCGCGATTGGATCGATGCCCTTGCTGTCTATTTCCGCGACCATGACAAGGTCGCCGCGGATGTCCGACTGGCAGCCTATAGTGCTGCGATGGAGAGGGTGGCGCAAAGCTACCCCGACGACTACGAGGCCCAGGCCTTTTATGCCCTGACGCTTCAAGCCGCGGCACCCAAGAGCGATCTCACCTACGCCAATCAGATCAAGTCCGCGGCTCTATTGGAGAAACTCTTCGAGCAGAACCCGCAGCATCCAGGCGTGACGCACTACCTCATTCACGCCTACGACTTTGCGCCGCTCGCCGAAAAGGGAGTAGCGTCCGCACGGCGGTATGCCAGTATTGCGCCGGCCGTGCCGCACGCGCGACACATGCCTTCGCACATTTACTCCATGGTCGGGCTTTGGGAGGAATCTATTGCCTCCAACGCATCGTCGCTCGAGATCCAGCCTGACTACTATCACGCAGCGGATTTTACGGTCTACGCACATCTGCAGCTCGCTCAGGATGCCAAAGCCGACGCGATGATCAAGAGGTCACTTGCGACCGCGGACCGCGGCGATCGTCCGATCAACTTCGTTAATTTCACTGCCAAGGCCGCGATGCCGGCGCGTTACGTCCTGGAACGGGCGGATTGGGCCGGCGCTGGCGAACTGCCGATGACGGCCACCCAATATCCGATGGCGGATTCACTGATCCGCTTCACGCGCGGACTCGGCATGGCCCGCATCGGTAATCTTGGAGGCGCCAAAGCAGAGATCGAGGAAATGAAGGTGTTGCGAACGACACTGCAGCGCGCCGATCAGTCCTACTGGGCGGACCGGACCGAGGAGCAGATGCTTGCCGTTTCGGCCTGGATCGCACTGAAGGAAGGTGCGACCGATCAGGCGCTGCGGTTCATGCGGGCAGCGGCTGACGGCGAAGATGGCAGCCTCAAACATGTGGCGATGGAGAATCGTCTCTATCCGTTCCGTGAATTACTGGCCGAATTACTCCTTGAGACAGGGCAGCCCGCCGCTGCCCTGAACGAATTCGAGATCGCCCTCAAGCAGACACCCAATCGTTTTCGCGCGTTCTGGGGAGCCGCCCGCGCTGCCGATAGCGCAGGCGACCGCCAGAAGGCCGCTGATTACTCTGGTAAGCTGGTGAACCTGGCCAGCAATGCCGATACAGAGCGGCCGGAAATACTTGTGGCCCGGGCATATGCGCGCCAGGACGACACGGTAGGTGCTGCACGAAATTAATTTCTTGGCTGCCTGGCCTGCGCCCGGCAGCCATCAGGCCGAGAAGACAACGATGATCCGCGCGGTCGCATTGGCTACACTGCTCGGCGTGACGGTGAGCGGCTTGGCGGCTTATACGGTAAACTCGCCCGGCTCGCAGATCGTGGCTACACCCTTGGTCGGCGGGCTCGACCGTCCGGCTGAGACAGCTGCCACAACCGCTGCCTGGCCGATCTGCTCCACCATGGCATCCGATGCACCAGACGCGGACTGGGCGCAACTAGATCCGGATTTCAAGGCTGGTAAGAAGGCACTACGCGCAGAGGATTGGAACCGCGCAATCGCAGCGTTCGAACTCGCTGCGCTGCGCGATCCAACTAACGCCGATATTCAGAACTACATCGGCTATGCCTACCGACGGCTGCATCAGATAGGTCCGGCTATAGGCTACTATCAGAAGGCACTGATGCTGAATCCGCGGCATCGAGGCGCCCACGAGCATCTCGGCGAGGCATTTCTGGTGCTTGGCGATTCCGCCGAGGCTGAACAACTATTGGCGGCGCTAGAAAGGCTCTGCCTCATTCCTTGCGAGGAATACGACGATCTCAAGCGAGCCATTACGGTGTCCAAAAGGCTGGCCACGCGTTAAGCAACAAATAAGACCCGAAAGCCGACATCGGGGTACAGTCGCTCTGTCGCGAAGTGCGAGGATTGATTTAAGGCATTAAACTTATCGCCTGACATGCTCCCAACGGGCCAGTGGCAGGTTTCATTGAGTCTTTTCCGGCGAGGTTCCGATTCGATACGATTTTAAATAGTCATTGCGCCTGACTTTTAATTAAGATTTGAGCGAGCTAAAGACTTTTTCTGCTGCCGTACGTTGCGATCACTTGCCCTAGCGGAGTAATTCAATGGTCGAGCTTCGGGCCCAGCAAAGAACTTCAGTCAATTGTCTTGCGCTGCTTCACGTTTACGGTGTTCGCGGCGTTCACCCCTGCCGAGTGGTGAACTTTCATGATCGTGGAGTGGCCCTTCATTGCTCTACGCACTACGTTGCCGCTTTCGAGTTTGATCTTTCATTCGATGGTTTCAAGACAACAAAGCACTGCCACGTGGTATGGAGGGATGGGAATGCGTGCGGTGTCGAATTTATTGATCGAAACCACGCTCCCGTCGCCAACGCGCGGGGGCCGGGAATTGCCTAGGGCAACCCGCGCTGTGTTTCGGTGATGTGAAATGCGCCACACGAACGCCGTAACGTGACTTCCGATTTCGGCACTTTGCCGCCGAATAAGCATTCAGGATGTCCGCGTTGCGCCAAAAGTTGCCATTCGCAAGAATTCAGTTCTCAGACCAACTCGCGCATTGCTACGGGCCGAAGTGCCCCCAACCGCGAAAGATCTCGTGGCAAACTTTGCGCGCCCCTGCATTAGCCCGATCTGGTACCGAGAAAGTCGATTCCACCGAACCAGTCGATTACATTGGCGACTGTCGCACCGGACATGAGCGGTGTGCGAACCGAACTGACTCCTGTCGACGGATCCGGCCACTGGCTTCAACGCAAATGAGCATTTCAACTTGAATGCTCGCCTATACTAGAAACGTCGGAGATTTTGTTTCCAATCCGATGAAGTGCCGCTTTTGCGAGAACCGCAGTGAGTTTTTCGGCGATCTGCCCATCCGTTGGGGGTGCGAGCGGAGCGAAATATCTGATCAAGCGACTGATCGTTTAAAGCGGAAGTCATAGGTGGGAGCCTTTCAGGAAATGGATGTTAGTCGGCACAACATCGTGTCACGCCATCACGATTCACACGTCGAACTTGACTAGGTCCTTGCGTCGATCTGCGAGGCCCGCGCCAGTGCTTGCGTGTCGATGTATTCCTGGATGTGGGTGACTTTGCAGTCTCGAACGGTAATGTCGAAGACCCACTCGTCCTTGAACGGCCTATTCGTGGCTTTGATTTTTCCCGTAGCGACGCCGACGACCATAACCCGGTCTCCCTGCGCCACGAATTCTGGGGGCCTCGGGTACTGCGTTTCCACCTCTTCGGACGCCTTCTTGAGCACAGCCGCCAACTCCGCGTGCCCGCGGTGCGTGCCTGCCAGCGGCCAGCCTTCGCCCGGAATGATCCACTTGATATCTTCAGCAGCCAACGCCAGCAGATCGCGCGCGTTGCCGCTGCCCATGGCTGCAAAGAAATTCTTCACAAGTTGGATATTCTCTTCGGTGCTCATCGTATCTCTCCGTTTTCGCTCGGCGTGAATTCAGATGGCCGAGAAGCCGCCGTCGACGGACAACTCCACCCCGTTCACGAAGCTCGAATCGTCTGAAGCAAGAAACAGCGCGGCTGCCGCAATTTCCTCAGGACGACCCATCTTTCCCCGCGGGATCAGGGATTCGAACATCCGCTTCGCTTCGTCGGTGAGAACCTGGTCCTGCATCGGTGTGGCGATCGGCCCTGGGTGCAGCACGTTCACCCGGATATTCCTGCCCTTGAGTTCGTTGAGCCACCCGCGTGCGAATGCGTGCAGCGCCGCCTTGCTCGCCGCATACACGCTGTAGCCGGGAAAACCTTTGATCGAAGCAACTGACCCTGTCATGAAGATCGATCCGCCGTCGTTGAACAGCGGCAACGCCTTCTGAACCGTAAACAGCGTGCCGCGCGTGTTCAGGCCGAAGGTCGCGTCGAAATGCTGCTCGGTAATCTCGCCCAGTGGGACGGCTTCGCCCGTGCCAGCGCTCGCGTACAGGATGTCGATCCTGCCCTTTTCCCGCTTGACCGTGTCGAACAGACGGTCGAGGTCGTCGAGATTGGCCGCGTCGCCGCGCACGCCGGTCACGTTGCGGCCGATCAGCTTGACGGCTTGGTCCAGCGCCTCCTGTTTCCGGCCCGTGATGAAAACATAGGCGCCTTCTTCAACGAACCGCTGGGCGCTCGCCAGCGCCATGCCGCTCGATCCACCCGTGATGACTGCAACCTTACCTTCAAGCTTTCGCATGACTGCTTCCTTCCAGGCTTCCGCCTCTGATCGTTTGGGGACGCCCCCGAGAACCTCGACATAGGTCCGCCGGGGCCAAGCGTTGAGTGCGGAAAAGCGCACATCGGTGGTGCGAAAACGATCCGGGTCGACGATTGATGCCGGCCGCGATGATCGGTGGTTGCCGGTCGGAATTGGGCAGGGCTCGTCGTCTCAAGCTATGATTTCCGCCAATACTGCGATACGATCCGTTAGATACGGGCTTTTGGAAGGCGCACCGCGTGGTGCTTGATTGCACCATGATCGACTGGGATGACATTCGCTACTTTCTTGCCGTCTCGCGCGGAGGCTCGGTGCGGGCCGCCGCCAAGAGCCTTGGTGTGAACCACGCGACCGTACTGCGACGCATCGCCCAGCTTGAGGAACGCCTCGGGGCGCTCATGTTCGAAAAGCTGCCCGCGGGCTACCGCCTGACGGCTGCAGGCGAGGAGGTCCTCGAGCTCGCGAAGCAGATGGAAGCGTCGTCGCACAAGCTGGAGACGCGCGTCTTGGGTCGGGATCAGAGCGTGCGCGGGCTACTTCGGGTGACGCTGGCCCCACCCCTCGTGACACACCTGCTCATGCCGGACTTCGCCGATTTCGCGCACCTGCATCCGGAAATCGAGATGGAAATCCTATCGTTTGGCGAACTGGCAAATCTGACCAACCGAGAGGCCGACGTCGCGATCCGCGTCGTCTACGACCGCAAAACCCTGCCGCTCAATCTTCACGGCCTGAAAGGACCGGAGTTGTTCGGCGGCGTCTACATGTCTCGCGATCGACTGGCCGCATGGCGTGCTGGCGCGCCTGATCCCATCCGGTGGATCGTCATAAGCATTCATGGAATTCCGGATTGGGCCAGCGAGGGTGAGGTTCGCGCCACGGGGGTTCCATTCAGGACCACCGACGCTGAGTCGCAGATCGTTGCTGTACGGCAGGGGCTCGGGTTGACGACACTGCCGTGCTTCGTTGGCGATGCCGACCCCCTACTGGTGAGGGTGCCGGGCACCGACCTGCACATGTACGGAACGCTCTGGCTCCTCACACAGGGGGAGACACGCAAGACGAAGCGCGTGCGGCTCTTCACTGAGTTCGTATCCCGCCGGCTCGCCGCGTACGCGCCGCTTCTCGCGGGACTGTCCTTATCGCGCGACTGATCTGCAGCAGGTCTCCATCGACGCTTGCAATCGGCAAGTGCCTGCGAGCGCACATCCCGCAGCGTACGCCTTGAAATTTCCGGAGTCACAGCACCTTGGCGGCCTCTCAAAGACTCAGGGACGTCACGATCGAAGCAAGTCTCGGGAGGTGTTTGTTGCAGGTCCTCGCAATGTCGCTCATTGGCACTGAGCCGCCGCCGGCGTTCGGCCTAATGTCCGCTGTGCGCCAACAGCAGACATCAGAGCCGGGTCAGTTTTTGGACCCAAAGCGGACCGTGACCTGAAGTGAGGCAAGCCGATAGCAGAACTAGTTCCGTGCCGTGACAGTATCTTCCCGAGGGCCTGCTGAGCTCACAAAATGACGAAGACGATCCTTTAGGTCGAAGAGGTCGGCCACCGGCACATTTAGGTAGCAGTAAAACTCGCCCAGCATCTGCTCAGTCCGCTTCCGAAGAGAGATTCCCTTCGTGGTTAGATCGACAAGCACGCGTCGTTCATCCGCTGCCGGCCGCCGTCGAGTCACGAGCCCCTTAGCCTCGAGGCGCTTGAGCATCGGCGATAGCGTCCCGAGATCCATCCGCAGGAACGTGGCGAGCTCTCCGACGCCTTGCGGGCCACCACGCTCCCAGAGCACGACGAGGACCAGATACTGGGGATAGGTGACGCCGAGCTTTTCGAGGAACGGCGCAAACAACCGCGTCATGTGGTTGCTGGCGGCATATAGTGCGAAGCACAAATGGCTATCGAGGCCCGGCATGTCGACCGGAGCAATCGGGGCTTCAGCACCTATGTTTTTCTTTTTTTGGCCTGCCATTCCTCGGTTTTCCTGTTCAACGCCATTTAGTGCTGAAGCTAAGAGCACTTAACCTTGGCTGAATGCCACAATGATTTGGACGGGATCTTATCCTTAGCCGCGAGAGCGAAGCAAGCTGTGCAAATACTTGCAATCTGGTTTATTGACTCTCGATAATATCGTGTACAAAATGATTGTATCTTCCATAACGGTCATCGATGGCCGGTGAAAGAAGGGTGTCGTCTGCCTGCAGGCGACACCACGCAACAAAAACTCAAGCGAGGGAGAGAAACATCATGCCAGAAATGGATCGCCGTGCATTCGTGGGTGCCGCTGCTGCGGGAGGCGTAGCAGCTGCCGTTCTTGCTGCTTCGTCCGCTATGGCGGCAGGGCAGAGCGGCTATTTCGTGATCGCGGAAATCGTATCGAAGAAGGACAAGGCCGATGAACTCCGCGCGTTGCTCGTCCCCTTCGCGGAATTGTCGGCCAAGGAACCGGGTTGCCTAGTCTACACGCTCATGGAGGTCATCGGCGAGCCTGGTCGTTTTCTCACTTTTGAACGCTGGACTGACAAGGCCGCGCTCGAGGTTCATATGACCACGCCGCACATCAAGGAAATTGTACCGAAGCTCGATCCCGTTCTGGCGAAACCGTTCACGCAGCTTTTCCTCGACGCGCGAACGGGCGGCTAAGCAAACTGTCGCCCCCGATATGACCGCCGGCGGGACGCTGCGTGCGCAGCGGCCCGGGATAACAATAGATCAACAACTTAAAGCAGACACAGCGATAGGAGGGAAAAATGCGTGGACCAATTTATGGGTTGGGCGCGGTGCTGGCGCTCGCAATTGCTGCTCCGGCGTTTGCCGGCGATTTGACGAGCATTGAACTCGATTCCAGCGGCAAAATCGCGGTTGCAGTCAAGAAGGATTCCGCAAAGCTTGCGCCGATACCTGATATTGGCGGCCGTCCGAACAAAGGATTCACTTATGGCGCAGTCCATCAAGTGGCACCCAACAGCATAAATATCAGCAAAGGCATCAACGTGATGCGCGGGCACGTCGACGCAAAAGGCTCTATCGCGGTTCACGAGGGACCAAATCAAGTATACGTACTTTACGTCATCAGCGGCACCGGCAAAATGACCCTGAACGATAAGGATGGCAAACAGTACGGCGACATCACCTACAAGCCCGATGACGTCATTCTGTTCAGCCCGAATACCTGGCATGGCTGGGTCAACGGCGATACGCCATTCGAATTCTTCGGCTTCGACATGCAGGCGGCAGCAAAGTAACGCCGCCAGCCGCCCTCCGTAATCAACTAAAGCTCGCTTATCATTCAGCCACTCGCCGCCACTCGGATGGCGGTGAGTATTCAATATCCAAAGATCTCGCGATGTTCTCCGTCCGCTCTCGCGAACCGGCGCAATAGACCCGAATCAACGGGCGAATTTGGATAATCCAGCAACGAGGGAGAAAACACATGCCAGAAATCATCCTGCATCATTACCCACTCTCGCCATACTCGGAAAAGATTCGCCTAGCCCTGGGCCTGAAGGGCATCAGCTGGAAGTCAGTCGAAATTCCGGTGTGGACGCCGCGTCCCAAGCTGACCCCGATGACGGGAGGCTATCGGCGAACGCCGATTTTGCAAGTCGATGCGGAGTTTTATTGCGACACGCTCCACATCCTGCGGGTTGTTGACGGATTTAGTTCATCTGGCTCGCTCTATCCCAAAGGCCAGGAAGCGCTTGCAAAGGCGCTGGGCTGGTGGATGGAGAAGGGTTCCTTCATGAACGCCGTATGCCTGACGATCGGCAACATGCCCGGGCTCCCCCAAGAGCTCATCGATGAGCGACGCCCGCTGTTCCGCGTCAACCTGGACCCCAGCGAATTGCGCGCCAAGCGCGCCGTGTACCTGCAAAGGGTCAATGCACACATTGCTTGGCTCGCCCAAGCGCTAGCGGATGGTCGCAAATTCATTTTGGGGCAGCAAGCGTCTGCGGCCGACCTGTCAGCATATCATCCGATCTGGTTTGCGAGGCAGAACGGCGGTGACGAGGTCAACGAGTTGATAGCGTTTGCCGGGATGATCGATCCCTGGTTCAAGCGCGTGGCGGCCATTGGTCATGGTAATCTTTCGGAAATGTCGCCGGATCATGCAATAGAGGTCGCCAAGACAAATGAGCCAGACGAAGCCTTTGAATGGTCGCCCGAGGCTAAAAATGTGGGCCTTCGTCGCGGCGACTGGGTCAGTGTTACTCCCGACGACTACGGCAATCCGGTTTATGGAAGCCTGATCTCCTGGGCGCATGACGAGATCGTCTTGCGGCACGAAGACCCTTCAGTTGGTCAGGTCAATCTGCACTTCCCGCGGGTCGGTTTTGACACCGCGCGGACTGACGAGAGGGCCGCCTAGCAAGCCATTTGCGCAAGAAGCTCGACCTTCGGCATTCCCGCTCGCGTTGACGCGCTTCGCAAGACTATCTGCGCATCGCTGAAGTTGCTGCGGGATGTCCACTTCTGGCCGATTTTGTTGCGAAAGTCTTTTTGGGGTGGCGAACGAAAATTCTTAGAGCCGCTGATGCGCTTTATGCGCGGCAACGTGAGGGACCATATTGTTTCATCCAAAATCGATCACGAACCTCCGCAGTGGCGTTGAAAAGCGACGCAGCTGCGGAGAAGTCCAAAGATCAACTTTCGCGAGATTTTCCGGGTCGCTCGATTTTCGACTTTTGCAACAATATCGGCCCTTAGCCGACCTCGCCAGCGGTCAGAAGGTCCGCTTTGCGCCAGAAGCGGCCGATCAGAAACGGCCGCTTGGGCGAGAACAAAGGTTGGGACGGTTTTGACGCGATGGTCTTCGGCTCGTTATAGAGCGACGCGGAGGGTGGGATAGCGGAGGAACAGTCATGCCTGCGCCGCCAACGGCATCCCGGGAAAGCCGCGGAAGTCCGACGGTCCCGACTTTGTAAGGGAAAGCGTTTCAATTCGGAGATAATTTCATCAATGATCGAATCACTGACTTACGGCAGTTCGAGGCGCGCCCCCCTCGATCATGTCAGTGACAGGCAGCATCTGCAGGGAGACCACGTATGACGCATTCCGAGGATAGTCTGCCTCCCGCAGTCGGGGCCTATTGGATCAAGGAGGAAGATTATCCAGTGTTGCTGCAACTTTTCGACGATGGCGACAAGATGCCGCCGAGTTGGAAAGAATGGCTGAAGATGGCCGAGGAAATGGAGCATGGGCTCAAGGCCTATGGACACGTCGTGCTGCGTGTCTACATCGACCCCACCACATTCCCGGAGTGGTGCGCCGCCCACGGCACAAGCCCGGGCAGTGCCGGACGCAGAAAGTTCGTCGCAGCGGCGGTAACCGAGAGATATGGCTGACAGGCCTGACCAGCACCGCCGTCGTGGCGCGACGCCGACCATCGTCAGCCCAGCCTCGAACAGCACCTTCGGTCCAGCCTGCCCTTGAGGCTTCCGGGTGATCGCGTCCTAGTTGCTTCGTTGCGCGGTCCAATACCCCGAACAGCGCCCACCTGCTGCGTGGCCGCTCCAGGTTCCGCGGCCGGCGTCTTGCGTCAGCCTCCCCGAGCCTGATGCGTATTTGTCGTGGACCGTCACCGACGCGCGAACCGCGCCCGATCTGCCGACATGCCCGCTAAACTTAACCAGATTGGGATGCGTCACGACGCCGTCGTTTATGTTCACTGAGAAATTGTAGGTCGGATCGCAGCTTCCGCGTTGTGTAACGAAGGAGAGATTCCAGGGACCGTCGTAAGAGGTTCGAGCTTCGGCAGCCGTCGCCAGCATAAGGCAGGCACAGCCAATGACATTCGCAATCAGTCGCCTGTTCATGGACTTCTCTCCAGAGAAATTGGTTGATGTTCAGTAAGGTAGTCGTAGGTGTCGGGTATTGTTTCTTCTCTTGGTCTATCGCAGCTGTTCGTCGACCATCTTCTTTCACCATGCGTTGAGCCAGTGTGCATTTCGGCGGGCCCTACGCGGCCGTCCAGCCGCCGTCGATAGAGAGGTTGGCGCCGGTGATCTGCGCGGCGCCTTCGCCACACAGGAAGAGCGCCAGCGAAGCAACCTGCTCGACCGTGACGAATTCCTTCGTCGGCTGGGCCGCGAGCAGGACGTCGTTGATCACCTGATCTCTATCCATGTTGCGCGCCTTCATCGTGTTCGGAATCTGCTTCTCCACCAGCGGCGTCCAGACGTAGCCGGGGCTGATACAGTTGCAGGTGATCTTCGACCGGGCGAGCTCCAGCGCAACCGTCTTTGTGAGTCCCACGATGCCGTGCTTGGCCGCGACGTAGGCCGACTTGAAGGGAGACGCGACCTGCGAATGCGCCGACGCCGTGGTGAGGATACGCCCCCAGCCGCGTTGCTTCATGCCAGGAGTAACGGAACGGATCGCATGGAATGCGGACGAGAGGTTGATTGCGATGACCGCGTCCCGCTTTTCGACCGGAAAATCCTCGATTGGCGAGACATGCTGGATGCCGGCATTGTTGACGAGCACGTCCACGCCGCCAAACGTCCTCTCCGCAAACGAGATCATGTTGGCGATTTCCATTGGCTCGGCCATATTCGCGGGCGAATAGATAGCCTTCACCCCGAAATCGTTCTCGATTGCAGTCCGCGTTTTTTCGACATCGGCCGGTGCCCCAATCCCGTTGAGCACGATATTGGCGCCAGCACCTGCGAATGCCCGCGCATACGCAAGACCGATGCCGCTCGTCGAGCCGGTCACAACTGCGACTTTACCTTCCAGAATATCCATTTCGCCTTTCCTTGTTGATCTGTGACGGTCTTGCGGCCGGACGTCGGGCTCGCGCAGCCGATCGCTGTCGTCCATCAAGTGACTAGACTTCTCTCGTAGCTCCGGAGCGGGCCTCGAACCGGCTGTTGCAGATAGTCGTGAACGACCTTGCCCAGCCCCAGGGTAAGGTCTGCGCGGATGTGAATCGCGGACACGATCTCGAGAACGGGCAAATCAGCCACGGGAGCCAGGGCGTGAGGCGTCAGGGCGAGAGCCGCGGGTCCGGTCCACGCTCCTTTCAAGACAAGTTGCTCAAGGTGATAAGCGACAAGCTCGCAGATCCGCGGACTGCCGTCGACGTGCGGAATGATCTTGAGAAGGAAGTTCGGCTCCTCGAGAGCGGCCTTGACTTGCGCCAGGTCGGCTTCGCGGTGTTTGTGTCCCATCGTGCCGGTTGCTACCCGCAACGGACCGTAATCCAGAGTGCCGATCAGCGTATCGATCTCGGTCCTTAACGTCGGCTGGCCGAGCTTTTTCGGAAAGCCCCAGAGCTCCCGGCCGCCCGCGATCGGTCCCTCATCGTTCAGGAACATGCAGTGGGTGTAGCTGCCCCTGCGACCGCGGAACGACACCGGGATGACCTGGCCGCTCTCGGTATAGTCGCCAAAACCATTGGAATCCGGCATGCGGATGAATTCGTATTTGACCAGTGCTTCGCTTTCATCAAGTTCGAGCGGCGCCGGAACGACCGATCGCAGCCTCGCCGGATCGGTGCGATAAGTGATGATCAGGTATTCGCGGTTGACGAAGCGATACGGCCCCGGCGGATAGGCCGGATTGGTAAGCGGCATCGCGAATGCCCGCTTCACGACTTCACTTTCGCGCATTCAATTCTCCTGTGACTGGGAATAACCGGCTGGCGGCCTATTCGCGACCATCCTGCTCAAGATCGAACGTGGAAACGCCGTCCGCACTGGTCGGGCGAGTCAGCACTTCGGGATGCCGAAGGGTGCGTAACGCATCGTGATAGCCGGCGCGCCAATGATCCTGCATCGAGAGGCGGGAAAACTCATAGTCCTTGGAGTGGCCTTCGTAGTCCCGCGCGCGATAGATCAGGTGAACGAGGCTGTGCACGTTGTGAGAGGCAGCCGTCCTGAGCAGCCTGACGTCCTCTTGCTCGGGCAGATCTTCAGGCAGCCTGCCCAAGAGAGCGGCCAGCTCCCGCTGCAACCGGTGCAGGCTCTTGAACTGGTCTGTGCTCGCGCGCGTGCGGCTCGAGTATTGAATCTCCTTTTGACGCGTAACGACGTCGGCCAGATTGCGCGGAATCTGGCCGCGCGCGCTCCAGAGATCGACCTGAAACACAAGCGTGTCCTGACGGGCGCCACACTCGATCACATATTGCAACGGTGTGTTCGAGACCAAGCCGCCATCCCAATAATGTTCGCCATCGATTTCGACCGCTGGAAATCCCGGCGGCAGCGCCCCACTCGCCAGGATGTGCTCGGGCCGAATCGTATGCGTGGCAGTGTCAAAATAGACCAGATTGCCGGTCCGCACATTGACGGCACCTGCGCTGAACCGCGTCATGCAGGCGTTGATGCGATCAAAATCGACCAGGCGCTCCAGTGTCGTCTTCAGCGCGCTCGTGTCGTAGATGCTGGTGGCGGCAAGCGTTCCACCCGCTTGCAGCCATGGCGCCAGTGGCCGCGCAGAAAAGAATCCGTTCGCGCCGAACATCGCCGCGAAGCTCGCATTGACCTGATTGAGAAAATTGCGGGTGTGATCGCTATTCATCACATCGGTGAACGGCGCGTCCAACGTCACCTGCGTCCAGAACTCGCGAAGCCGGTCAACACGGGAATTGGGGGGATTTCCCGCGATGATTGCAGCGTTGATCGCGCCAATCGAAATGCCGGCAATCCAATCGGGATGGATATTGGCTTCGGCCAGAGCTTCGTAGACGCCTCCCTGGTAAGCCCCCAGAGCGCCGCCGCCCTGTAAGAGCAACGCTACGCAATCGAACGGCAGACGCCTGTCGGTCGTCGTCAGATGTGGTCGAGGCTGAAAGTTCATGGGGTTCTGTGCTCTTGTTTACGATTGCCCAAGCCTGCGTTCTGTTCAGAACGTGTCGTAGCGGGTTTCGCGATCCGATTTAATACACTATACCGTATAGTTTGATATTAGAATTGTCAAGCAAGCCCGTTCACAACTTTGTGCTGCATCTGATTGAGTGACGTTCGTCTGAGGTTGTTGTCGACTACCCGACCAGTTCGACACGCTGACACAACGCCGAAGTCCGCTTCGACGTCACGCAGCTGCGGTGAGAGAACCGGTCTCTGTCACGAGCAGCAGCGAAGCCAACGGGCTTACGATATCCACTGTGTTCGTCGGGTGACGCTCACCCTGCCCGAATTCGTTTTGGCTAGTTGCAAACCAGAACGCGTCGGTGGCGACTATAGGCGTAGTAGCAGTCGCTATCGGAATAATTGCCATCGTTCTCGCTGCCACAGGCATATCCGGCATAGGCTCCCGCGGCATAGGCTGCACCATATCCGTATCGCCGCCCGCCATAGCCATGGCTGAAGCTTCCGGAACGGCTGAAGCCGACCGACGCGGAGCGAGCCTCGACCGAGCGTGCAACCGCAGGTCCGTCACGACCGCCGGCGCGGACGCCGCCAGGCCCCCTTAGATCGCCGCGAGGACCGCCGGCGCCCAGCTGGGGAGCCGGACCACCAAAGCCGGCACCGGCCCCACCGCCAGGCCCCATGGGAGGAGGACCTGCGAATGCGGGAGGACCGCCGGCCGCGATCGGCGGAGGACCGCCGGGCCCCATCGGAGGAGGCGGAGGGAATTGCGCTAACACCGCAGTCGGCGCCAAGGAAATCGTTGCGAGCGTCACGCTGACGGACAGCGTCAAGAGTGTCTTCCTGACCATCATAGTCTCCGTTTTAGATTTGCGTTTCAAGGACCGGCACTGGCGCGGCCGGCGCGAGAGTCGGGTTCGACGAATGGCTGTCGTGCGTCGGGTCAACGGCCTCTAGCACTGGCCCGCCATCGTCGTGAACAGGGTGGATCCGGAACCACGCCACATAGAGTGAAGGCAGGAACAACAGCGTCAGCAGCGTGCCGACGATGATGCCGCCCATCATCGCGTAGGCCATCGGGCCCCAGAAAATCTCGCGCGCGATCGGAATCAGCGCGAGACTCGCGGCGGCCGCCGTCAGCAGGATCGGGCGCATGCGATGCTCGGTCGCTTCGACCACGGCATCCCAGGCCGGGCGCCCCTCCTTCCTCAGATCCTCGATCTGCACGATCAGGATCACCGAGTTTCGGACCAGGATGCCGATCAGTGCCAGGACGCCGAGGATGGCGACGAACCCAAGCGGCGCGCCGCTCGGCAGCATCGCCATGACGACACCGATCACGGCAAGCGGCGCGACCGCAAACACCAGGAACAGGCGGTGGAAGCTTTGCAGCTGAATCATCAGGACCGTGGCCATGACGAACAGCATCAGCGGAACGACGGCCACGATCGGCGACTGGCTCTTGGCGCTTTCCTCCACGGCGCCGCCGATCGCCACCGAATAACCTGCCGGCAGTTCCTTGTTGAACTCCGCCACCTTCGGCGCCAACTGGTCCATGATCGTCTTCGGCTGGACGTTGGTGACGATGCCGGCCTTCAGCGTGATCGTGGGAATCCGCGCGCGGCGCCAGATCGTCGGCTGCTCGATCTCATAGCGCAGATTGGCCACGGCCCCGAGCGGCACCGACTGCCCACCCTGCCCGCTCAACTGCAGATCCCGAAGCGTATCAATCGAGCCGCGTTCGACCGCGGTCGCACGTCCAGTGACATTGACGAGATAGATGCTGTCGCGAACCTGGGTGACCGGGGTGCCCTCGAGCACCGAGTTCACCGCCGTGGCGATGTCTTCCGACGTCACGCCGAGCTGGCGCGCCTTGTCCTGGAGAACGTCGACCTTGACGACGCGCGCAGGCTCCATCCAGTCGAACACGACGTTGCCGAGATCAGGGTTGCTTCGGACGATGCCGGCGAGAGCCTGTGAGAGATCCCTGACCTTCGCGATGTCTGGCCCGCTCACGCGGTATTGCACGGGACGCCCCACCGGCGGGCCGACCTCCAGCAACTTGACGTAGGTGTCGGTGCCTGGAAACGTCTTACGCAGATATTCCTCGAATTTCGCCTTGACGAGGTCGCGCGCCTTGATGCCGCCCTTGGTCACAACCACTTGCTGGCCAAACCACGCATTGGCCGTCTGTACGTCGAACGACAGCACGAACCGCGGCGCGCCGGTACCGACATACGTCGACCAATGCTCCACGGAGCCATTGCCCTGCAGCTGTTCGCGCTCGAAGCGCGCCATCTGCGCATTGGTGTCTGCAATCGAGGCATTTTGCGGCAAATTCCAGTCGATCACCAGCTCGTCACGGTCCGACGAGGGAAAGAATTGCTGCTGGACGAACGTCATGCCGAATAACGCGATGAAGAAGGCTGCAACCGTCACCCCGACGGTGATCCAGCGGTGATGCATGCAGAAGAGCAGCAGGCGGGCGAACATCTGCGCCAGCCGGCCCTTCTCCCCGTGGTGGCCTTTCATTTTTGCGGGCAGAATGGTGACGCCAAGCAGCGGGGTGAACAGCACTGCGACGATCCACGATACGATCAGGGAGACCGCGATCACCACGAACAGGGTGAAGGTAAATTCGCCGGCATTGCTGCTGTTCAGCCCAATCGGGATGAAGCCCGCGACGGTGACCAGCGTGCCCGTCAGCATCGGAAAAGCGGTCGACGTATAGACGTGGGTCGCCGCCTTTTCCAGCGGATCTCCGACCTCCAGGCGGGCCACCATCATTTCGACGGCAATCATCGCGTCATCGACCAGAAGGCCCAGCGCGATGATCAATGCACCCAGCGAAATTCTCTGCAATGAAATGCCGGCATAGTTCATCACCACAAAGGTGATGGCGAGAACCAGCGGGATCGCAATTGCGACCACAAGCCCGGCGCGCATGCCCAAGCTGAGAAAGCTGATGGCGAGAACGATGACCACCGCCTCAAACAGCGCTTCGGTGAACCCCGACACGGCATGTTCGACGACAACAGGCTGATCGGCGACCAGATGAACGCCGACGCCGATCGGCAGGTCGGCAATGACCTTTGACATTTGCTCCTTCAGCGCCTCGCCGAAGTGAAGCAGGTTCGCGCCGGACTTCATGCCGATTGCAAGCCCGATTGCGGGCTGGCCGTTGTACCTGAACAAAGTCTTGACGGGATCGGCATAACCGCGCGTGATGGTCGCGACGTCAGTCAGCGGAAAGAAGCGGTCGTTGATCCGGAGATTGACCGCGTTCAGGCTCGCCTCCGACGTGAAGCGGCCGTTCACCCGCACGCTGATCCGCTCGGCCCCCTCCTGGAACACGCCGGAAGGCGCGACCGCGTTTTGCCCTTGCAGGGAGGCCATGATCGAGCGGACGTCTAGGCCAAGGGCCGCGACCTTCCGAGTGGAGAATTCAAGGTAAATCACCTCGTCCTGCGTTCCCAGAATGTCGACCTTGCCCACATCCGGCACGGTCAAGACCTTGGCGCGGATACCTTCGACCTCGTCGCGCAGCTGACGCTGGGTCAAACCGTCGCTGGTGAAGGCATAGATGTTACCGAACACGTCGCCGAAGCGATCGTTGAAGCCCGGTCCGATCACTCCTTGCGGAAAATCTCCCTTGATGTCCGCGATCATGTTGCGGACCCGGACCCAGGTTGGCTTGACGTCAGCCGCCTTTGTCGTGTCTCGCAGATAAACGAACACGGTGGTCTGGCCCGCCACCGTCACGCTCTTGGTGTAGTCGAGCGATTCCAGCTCCTCGAGCTTTTTTTCGATCCTGTCGGTGACCTGGCGCGTCATCTCTTCAGGCGATGCGCCCGGCCACTGCGCCTGGATCACCATGGTCTTGATGGTGAAGTCGGGATCTTCCTGACGACCAAGCTGAAGGTACGCAAACAGCCCTGCCGCCATGAAGGCGATCATGAAATACCAGACGAGAGAACGATGGCGGAGCGCCCAGTCGGAAAGGTTGAACGACGTCATGGCTTCTGATCCTGTTCGATACGGACTTGTTGTCCTTGCTTGAGGCTGCGGATTCCGGCGGTCACGATGCGCGCGCCGGGGGCAAGCCCGCCGGCGACGCGGGCACCTGCGGGGTCGCCGGCGAGATCGACCTTGTGCAGCGACACGGTGCTCGCAGGCTGATCGACGACCCAGACGAAATTCGCGCCATCCCTGGCGAGCACCGCTGAGGCGGGAACGCGCAATGTCGGACTTTGCGCTTTGCCGAGCTTTGCCGTAACGGTCGTACCCAAGCGGAAGCTTTCGGGGGGATTGTCCAGCGCGATGCGGACTCGCCGCAGGCGTGTCGCGGGGTCCGCCTGCGGGGCGATCTCGCGAACCTTGCCTTCGACCTGCACACCGGGGAGCAGCTGCAAGCCGATCGTGAATGGCAAGCCAATTTCAAGCGGCACCGGGAAATCCTCCCCGATATCTACCACCGCCTCCCTGATATCGGGCCTCGCGACTGTCACGACATTTTGGCCAGGAGAGACCACCTGTCCGACTTCTGCGCCCACCGCGGTGACGACGCCGGCGAAATTGACCTTGATCTGTGCATAGCCCCGTTGCTCGATCGCCTTGACCAGGTTGGCCTGTGCGTGCGCCACCGACGCAGCGGCGCCAGCCCGCGCCTGCTCGGCATTGTCCAGCGTCTGCTTCGTGGTGGCGTCTGTTGTGATGAGGGTTCGCTGCCGCTCTTCCGTCGCTGTTGCGGTCGAAAGCTGCGCCTCGGCCTTCGTCAGCTCAGCCTTGGCGGAGCGTACCGTAAGCTCCAGAGCCGTGGGATCGATGACACCTACAGTTTGTCCTTCGCTGACGAGGTCGCCAACCGAGACGGGACGCCCGGTCAGACGTCCCAGGACGCGGAAGGCGAGATTGGTCCTGTACTGCGGCTCAACAACGCCTACGGCGACCATGCCCTCCGTGCGGCTCGGCTCAAGGACCATCGACAGCACGGGTCGTGCAGGGTCGGGCGCTTTCGCGTCCTGCTGACATCCAGCGAGCACCACGGCGGATGCAAATGTGCCGGCTGCAATCATCGTTCGCTTCTTCATGACTGGTCTCCCTCATATGTCACGGCCTGGCCAACGCTCAGCAGCTTGCCGCCATCGATCACGACGCGCTCGCCCGGTTTGATGCCCGCCTCGATCAGCACTTCACGGGCTTCATAACCGCCGATTGTCACCGGCTTGAGCGCAGCCGTTTTGGTCGCCGGATCGACGATCCAGACCGCGGGCTTCGATCCCGCCGCCGCCAATGCACTCCAGGGCAATGCGATCTGCTGCTGGGCTTTCGCTTTGACGGTTCCTGCAACGGCGCTTCCAAGCGTCATCGCGGCCGATGGATCATGAATGGCAACCTTGACGCGGATGGTCGCGCTCTTCGCGTCGATCGCAGGCGAGACTTCCCTGACATGCCCGCTCGCCGTCACGCCTGTGTCGGAGACGAGCGCCAGCGATACGCGACTGTCATCGAGATCGCCAAACAAAAGGGATTCGTAGATGTCGAACACGGCATCGCGTTCGCCGTCCTGCGCCAGCAAGAAAACCGGCTGCGCGGCCTGTACCACCTGGCCGACCTCCAAATTGCGCGCGGTGACCACGCCTGCCACTTCTGCGTGCAGCGCGGTATAGCCAAGGGCGTCTGTCGCCGTTCCCAGCCCCGCGTTTGCTGCCTCAAGCGCACCTTCTGCGGTTCGCAATCCTTCCTGCGCCTGGTCGTAGACCGTCCGCGTGGTGAAACCGCTTGCGATCAGCGCTTTCTGCCGTTCGAAGGTTACCTTGGCCACGCGCAGCTGAGATTCTGCGGCCAGCACCGCCGCGGTCGCGGCATCGACGTCGGCCTGCTGCTCCGCCGGATCGAGCAGAGCCAGGACTTCCCCAGCCTGGACACGGGCGCCAACATCGACATAGCGCGCGAGCACGCGTCCGCTGACGCGGAACGAGAGGTCGGCGCGAAAACGGGCCTGGATTTCGCCGGTCAGGGTGACGGAGGCTTGGCGGTCGCGCGGCTGCACGATCTCCGTACGCACGATCGCGGCACGCGTGACGGGAGTAGCGGCGTGATCGTTGCAGCCACTCAGCGCGATTGCGACAAGCGCGACCGCCAGGCTACCGGCCCAACTCAGCTTGCGTTTGCGGGCAGCTTGATCAACTACGGCGTTCTTCGCGGCATGATGTTTCATAGCAAGGCCATCTGTTAGCGGGGTGACAACAACTCGCCCAGCGCATCCGCCGCTGGACGGGGAGAGACCGGTTGGGCTCCGCGAGCCGGAGTCGGATCCGGTCGAGTTGCAACGGGGCGGCTGCCTCGATCCGGGCAGTTCGCTCCTGTCCAAAGCGCCGAGGCATCGGATGGGCTGTGCTTTGACCAGCGAGGTGAATGTACGATGCGACGCTTCGCCATCGCCCGGTCCGCCTGTCGCTCACGCCCTGCCAGCGGAATCGACAGGACGACGGACGTGAAATCGGTACCGAAGCCGCGCTCGAGCCGGCCGCCGAGACCTTTGGCAAGATCATTAGTGATCCGGAGGCCCCGTCCCGCGGCCCCCCGTGCCGGCCGTGACCCGTTATCCAGGACGACGCAATTCACCACCGTGCCGACCCGTGTCAGTTTGACCGTGATTTCTCCGGTCCGCGCCTCGAAGCAGGCATGCTTCGCGGCGTCGGTTACAAGTCCGTAGACGATCAATCCGAGCCGACGGCATCGCTCTGGTTGGAGCGGGAGAGATTCGGTTGCGAGTGCCAGCCGGATGTTCATTCGGTCCAGCAACGAACGACGCATAGCGGAGCCCATCATGCGGACGTACGTCGCGGCGTCGATCAGCGCCCTGCCCCTCGGCGTTGCGAGCGCCCGCTGCAAATCGGCATAGCCATGCAACAGTTCGACCATATCGCTTAAGGCCCGCTTGGCTTCGGACCCCTCAGCTCGGACGGCCGCAGCCGAGACGAGATTGATCGTCGAGGCGAGACCACTATTGATCCGGTGATTCAATTCGCGCAGCAGAATGCCCTGCTCCACAATTGGCGAGTCCGGGCTGCACATACTCACGGAGATCTCCTTTTCTAGCTGTAATGAGTGTCGCAGGCCCGCAGACCAAACAAGACATTAACTACACTATACCGTATATTTTCTTTTTCTTGCATTTCCTGCCTGAGGGTGTCAAGTGGGATCTTGATGCGCACAAACTCGTGATTAGGAGACGATGATGGCGAAGAACAAAAGCCCGAAACGCGGCCGGCCGTCCGCTGACCTTGCCGGCGACGTCCAGGCACGGATTCTCGATGCGGCTCAGCAGCTCTTTCTCGAGAAAGGATTTCGGAGTGCCAGCATCGACGAAATCTCCGAGTTGGCCCCTGCGAGCAAACCGACCATCTATGCCCACTTCCCCGGGAAGGAGGCGCTGTTCGTGGCTGTGGTGGCCCGAACCATCAGCGGATTAACAGATTTCGAGGGGTTCACGTCGGCAGGCCGCACCATCCAGGAAAAGCTCACCAATCTCGGCATCGAGATCGTGGAAAGATTCGTCGAGGACACGCTGGACCTCACGCGCGCGACGATCGCCGAGGCGCGGCGATTTCCCGAGTTGAGCCGAAATGTTCACGACGCGGCGCGCGACCGGGCGGCCGGGGCGGTTTCGCAACTCTTGAACGAGGCAACGCAGAGGATCGCGCGCTCACCTAAAGGACCTTTCAGCGCAAAGCGGAGCGTTGCGACCGCGCAGATGTTCATGGATCTCATCCTGCTTCCGATGCTTATGAGATCTCTGATGGGTGAGGACCTGAAGGATCTCAAAAAAGAGCTGCCAACGTTCCTGCACGAACGGGTCAATTTCTTTCTTGCGGCTTGCGAGGCAGACTGGAGGCCGTGAATCAGCCGCGGACCCCGCTCGCTATCCCACGGCTTTGGGACTTAAGTCCGCGGCCAGGTCGGTCGACTGAACCCACGGTGCGTGATGCAGGGCGCTTGCGCAGAAATCCAACATCTCGTCAAACGTGGGCCGAACGGTAGCCGCATTGATCCGCGACGGATTGAGATATCCATCCATCGCTTCAAGCAGGCAGCAGGTCATCGCCATCGGACTTCCTGGTCGCAGTTCACCGCTCCCCTGTCCGCCAGCAATGATCGAGCGCACAAGCCCTCGTATCCGGTCCGCGTAAGACAGCGCGACTTCCCAGTTCTCGCTTACTGCCGCAGCGACCAATTCGTGTAATTTGCTGTCGTTCTCCAGCCGATGTTCGTGCAGCTGCGCGATTGCGCTCAAAGCGGCCGCTAGACGCTCCAGAGCCGAGCCGCTCAAGAGAGCCGCAAGCGTTGCGGCCGCGGAGACCTGTTCGAACAAATCCGTCACGACCGCCTCTTCGATCACCTGCTTCGAAGCGAAGAAGCGGTAGACGTTAGCGGGCGACATCGACGCTCCGCGAGCAATATCGGCGACGGTAGTCTTCTTGAAGCCGATTTGGCGATGCAATCGGATCGCTGCTTGTACGATCCGCTGACGAATGCACGGCGATCCGGCCTGAGGTATGCGTTCCTGCATCGCTTGGCACCTCAGTGAGATGGGATCGTATGCAATTCGCGTCGGCAAGCTTCCCCGAAGCCACGCAAGGGATCCATTTCCTCCATGAAGTCAGGCAGATCGCCAAATTCGCGGTTTGGTGACAGGTAGGTTTCGATGATCAGGCGACCCGCCCGCTCCGCGGCTTGAACCACTTGATCGCTGGACAGAATCCTCATTCGCCCTATGAGCGCATACAGATTGACCAGTTGCGGAATCTCGGATTTGTCGCTGACGAGCGCGTCGGCGTAGACTCGGGAGGCCTCCTCGATGAAGCTTCGATAGAGCCGCTCGCGCTTGGAAATCGACCGGGCATGGTGACGCTCGCGAAGCCTGCGGCGCCGGGTCACCCATCCAGTTACGATCGTGGAGATCGCTCCGAATGCCGAGCCCCCAAACGCGGCGAAAGCGGGAGCATAAATCGTGTTCATATGGTCAGTCCTCATCTCTCGGGCCGAGGTTGCGGGATGATCCGATAGTCCTTACGGCAGCAGTTCCTGCAGCGCGGTCGAAGACGGCCCTGCAAGCATCGCTCAGTTCTGACTTTCTTTGCCTCAGACAGGCCTCCACATTTGTGGCGTCGGGGACGTAGCTAAGGCACAACCGGAAGGCGTCAGGCGTGCATGCGGCCCTCTGTTCGGGAGTGCCGCGGTTCTCCTGCGCAAAGGCAGTCCCATTGCCAAACAACGCCACCAGCATGACGATTAAGGTGTACTTGAACATTCAGAATCCTTTCTTCTGCTGGCATCGCGCGTTCGAACCAGAACGCAGCGTCATGCTCCGATTTCCCGCCCGTTTGAACTGCCTCAACACGAGCTTGTGAGTCTTCGCTCTTGACACACCCCGCGGCTCGGGTTGTATACGAACTATACGGTTTAGTGTATTTCTGGAGATGAGAATGTCAACACTTTTGTGGCCGCTAAAGGAGAATCCGTTCCCGGGGCTTGCGCTCGCATGCCTGAACCTGGTCGTGGCTCTGGCTCTCGTGGGCCTGAGCCTGCTGCTGGGTCTTGGTATTTCCTTGCTTGCCGGGCTGCGCGCGTTCGTCGATCGAGAGGCGGTACCGATCAAGCGGCAAGCCCAGCGGCGGTGGGCCACTTCATGACGCCAACCCTCCTCCTAGTTCGGAATTGCATCATCCATTCGGTCAATGTCTGACTCATTCTCGTTGAATGCGCATTCAACATGATTGAGTCGGAGCTCGTGCGAAGAGACGTCCAGCTATATTCAACCGAATAGCACTCCGCGCGCACCACCTCATGGCGCATTCGCGATTGATCCGAAACCCATGAGCTACGGTCCATGCGACTGGCGGGACAAGCGCCGCCATCTCGACGCTGCATCTGAGAACGAAACGGAAGCAACATGCCGCACACGCCAAACCGAACAGCCCACGAGCGGGCCTGGATCGCATCGAAAGGACTTCAGCGCGGGAGCCCGGCGCTGTGAGCAGGAGATCTGTTCTGTCCATACATGCGCGCGGTTTAGTCGATTCTCAAATTCCGCTGCGGAGTTATTTTCTGTGGGTCGGCGGGGCGTTGCTGGCGCTGCTGTTTGCAGCCGATTCCCTGCTCCCCGCGCCTCCGCCAAACAAGCTCATCGAATCGCATTTTACGCGACCACCGATCCGGATCACCTCCGATCTGAAGCGACCGGAAGCAGTTGTCATTGAGACGAGCCAGCCCGACCTCCTGCCAGCGCTCCCGGGCAAGGAGTTTGCCGTGACCCCATCCTCGCCGCCCGGTTCTGACGTGGCCGATGCGGTACGACAACCGCCCACGTCATTGTCCCAGCAAGCCGATGCGAGTGACGGGACCCCCGCAATCTCGTCTCGTGTCCGTGATACGCTGGCGCGGTTAGGTCTGGGAGCTTCCGATCAAGCCGCCTCAAGCAGGAGGCAGTTCGGCCTCGCGTCGGAATCACAGCGCATTTTCGCTCAGACCCGGCCAGTGAAGCTGCAGCGATCCGCTCGGCATCGGAATTTCGATACACGCCAATAAAGCCACCGGTCAGTCTTGACCAGCACAGGATCTACCTCATGTCCAAGAAGCGATTATTGGCGATTATCGTCTGGTTCGCCGCACTTGCTACTACGGGCGCGATAGCCGATGTCACCCATACACCTTTAGACGGCGCAAATCCGAGCGCTGCCACGCAGCGCGATGCTGCGGAGGCAGTGACCCGCCGCTTGCTCGATGAATTTCGCACCATAAAAATGCCGCTCAGCCAAGCGGTAGCGATCGCCGAGCATATACATGACGGTTCAAGGACCGCCGACATTAGCTTGGACATATCCGGTCCGCCCGTTTACCGAGTGCGGACGGTGAAAGATGAGCGAGTCTGGGAAAATGTTATAGATGCGAACACCGGAAGCGTTACAGAAACGGAAATTTCGTCATCGCTGACGGAGCTCGACCCAGAATATCTGGGCAACATCATTGCCCTGAAATCAGTTGAGCTAGAGCTATCGGACGCCGTACGCATCGCCGAGAAAGCTGCGGCGGGAAGCGCTCTTGCCGGAGGTCTAATGAAGCACGATGGCAAACTCAACTTCGTGGTTTTCATCGCCAGTGGTGATCGCTTGAAGGAGGTCATGCTCGAACCGCCCAGGTCCGGTAGGTAAAGGGCAAATCGCCACTGGCCGTGCAGCCTTTTCTGCCGGGTATTGAGCCGGAGGGGGCGAAGCCGCAGTCCTTGGCGCCCATTCGTCGATAGAACGGTGCGGCATCTGGGTCGGCTTCGATCAACATACGATAAGCACCCATCGCAGTTGCTTCGCTGGTAGCCCAGTGAATAGTTGCATCTTTACGCCACCACGAAGCATTGTCGGCTCGACGAACAACTTCAACAAATCAGCCTCGCCTCCGTTGACCTTGACTTGGGCGACGCCGACAACCTTGCCGTTCTCTTCCGCCACCGCAATTGGAGTTGATTGCAGTTCACATGCTTGAATGGTGAGTTCGCTGCGACAGGCTTCCATGAAGCCGCCGGCGGGCCCGTTTAGATGGCCGCGACTTTCAACCTACCCTCAGGTTTTCGGCGGATTCCTTCCCGCGGTTGGCCACCACTTCGAAGCTTACCTTCGCGCCCTCATTCAGGCTGCTCAGCCCCGCTCTTTCGACGGCCGAGATATGGACAAATACGTCCTTGCCGCCAGTGTCGGGCTGGATAAAGCCATAGCCCTTTGTCGCGTTGAACCACTTCACCGTACCTACTGCCACGTCGTTTCTCCCCATGGATTTTAGAACCCGATAAGAAGGTGACTGAAATCCGGCAGAATAATGGACCAATGCAACCCTGGCACGAAAAAAGCCGCCGCTGGGTTGAGACAGCGACGGCTCTACTCTCACTCTCGCGGGAGCTTGAGGCTACCCGCGATTGATCAGACATTATCGACTGCCAGTTAAGGAAAGGTGGCCTCCACCGTGAACCGGCGGGCCAGGAAGCGATGACTGTCTTAGTGATTAGCAGCTTTTTCAGAGGCTTCCGCAGCAAGCAGAACGGCGTCCCATGCCACTCCGAAGGCTACCATTTGATTTTGAACGCGGAGCGGGCGACGGTCCTTGTCACCAAAGCCCCTTTCGAAAGCCATCGCAGCTGTAGCCTTGAGCGCAATCTCATCGAAGTTGAGCGCCCGAACTTTCGCTAAGCTCATTTGGGCGTCGTGGTACACCTTTCGCGCGGCAGCCCAAGCGTTGTGAGCGGTCTCGTACTCGATTTCCTCCATATAACCACAACCGTGGCCCGATACAGACAATATTTTTCAGTCGGTTAGCGAACTTAGCGATGCCGTAGCGACATCGCCCCCTCCGCTAGCGACAAATCTTGGATGTGCAGACAGCGACTTAGTCGCACTCAGGCGACATTGCTTTTATCTTGCCCTACCCCCAACCCTGCTTCGTTTCCATATTTTGGAGGCATGGTTTTGCTCAAATTGCCAACCCGATAGCCCGCCCGTTTGTGGCAGGAGCGGTCAAGGTTATCGTCGCTCGCGTCAGCCGACGAAATAACACCTTCGAAGACCGAAAGTCAGAGCTCGATGCAAGGCGGAATTGCGATCGCCCGGACAAGAATCACTGCTCCGAGATGTATCCTGTTGATCGCATTTTTCGAACGGCGAAATCCCTTCTCTGAACGAAAAACTCCATCCGCTTCTCGTTAAAGCGGCGCAGGAAACACAAAAGGCCCCGCCCCCGAGGAGGCGGGGCTGGCGATCCAGAGCGATCAGTCGCCGCTGCGGCGCGACCAGATCAGGTTGTAATCTTCTTCGCCGTCGACCCTGACCAGCGAGGCGTAGACCGGAGCCGGGAAGCTCGGATCGTCGAGCTTGACCGAGAGATATTCCCGGTCGCTGTCGCGCGCGGTCTTTTTCCAGGCGGCGCCGAACTCGGTCGCGCCGGCGAAGATCCGGTAGTCGGGAGCCTTGTCATTGTCCTTCCCGGACGCAACGAACTTGGCCTTGATGCTCAGCGTCACCGTCTTGATCATGCCGGTGTAGCCGTTGTCCGAAGCGGTGAAAGTGCCGATGGTAGCCATGGTCATCTCCGTCTGTTGCTCGGGCCGCGTCCATCGCGGCCTCGATGGCGATCCTTGGCTCGGGGAGCGATCGGCCCGCAGCCACCAGGCCCGCAGCGCCAGCGGAGGACGGCGACAGCCTGCTTTTTTGTCTTGCGCGAGGAATGCCGCCACTTGGCGACAGGGGAAAAAAGCAAGTGCAGCCGTTGCGGGAAGGCGATCGAGGCTCTTGCCGTCCCTCGGGCTTGATTAGCCATTTGAGGGTGGGTTGGACGCGTGCCCGTGCCTGGACTGCCGGCGATTACCACGGCTGCCACCGCCATGGCGCGGTATTGGAAAACGGTGGGATCGATCAGAAAGAAGCCCACGTGTGCGCATTAAGCGCAATGCCAGTACGGCGCATAACCCAGGCGGACTCGGATCCATATTCGAAAAGGGAAACGACAACGCGGGCCAGAATCAGAGACCTCATGGCGCCCCGACACGCGAGGTCCTGACACGGTCAATGCCCAACGCTCGATCGCCTCGTGCGCCGCATACGCTAAGAGAGTGCGAAATCTGCGAGGCGACCCACTTTAGGTCCCATCGCTCCACGGGACTTCGCATTGACTGCTTGGGGCCGCAGGCCCTGATCAGGCGTGCGCCCAGTGGCGCATCGCCCTACTGCAATAACACCCGGAGAGCGTGAGCATAGCGACCCGAAGGGGCACGCGGGTCCGAGTGCGGCGACGAGGCCGGTTAACAGCGGCACCCGGGACAGGGCAGTGATAGCGATCGCCGAAGGCGAGCCCCCTTCCCGAGTGTCCCCGGCGAAGAGCTCCGCAGTCTCTGCGCGAGGGATCGAAGCCGGAACGGCCGAGACGCAAAGCGGCTCGGTTCACGAGAGCCCGGTGCGGCGAAGCCGCACGCGCCCGACGAAAAGCAGAGAATGCCAAGACGAGGCAATTGTTGCCAATTTCGCAATGCCTGAACGCCTAGCTCATCTTGTGCGAGACGTTCTTGGTGACCGTGTAGCACTGCAAGCCTTCGGTGCCACCCTCCCGGCCGTAACCACTTTCCTTCACGCCGCCGAACGGCGTTTCGGCGACCGACGCCACGAAGTCGTTGATCGAGAGATTGCCGACTTCGACCTCGTTGGCGAGCCGGTCGGCGTTCTGCGCTGACCGCATGAAAGCATAGGCAGCAAGGCCATAGGGCAGCGAATTGGCTTTGTCGATCGCCTCATCGATATCGCGAACGGGGTTAACCAGCGCGAGCGGACCGAATGGCTCATCGCGCATGACGCGCGCATCGTCGGGCACGTCGGCAAGCACAGTCAGCGGGAAGAACTAGCCGTTATTGCCGATACGCCGGCCGCCCGCGAGCGCTTTGGCGCCCTTTGACTTGGCATCAGCCACGAAATTCTCCATGGCGTCGATCCGGCGCGAATTGGCAAGCGGCCCAAGCTGTGTTGCCGGATCGCGCCCGTTGCCGACCTTGAGCTGCGCGGCCTTCTCCGCGAACGTGTCCGCAAAACGCTTGTAGATCGAATCTTGGACGAAGAACCGCGTCGGGGCCACGCATTGCAAGGCTACCAGCTCGCTCGAAGCGCCGTTGCGTCACCCGGATTTTCTAGTCGATGTCGAGCGTAGCGGAAACCAGTTGAGGTAACGAAAGTGTTTATGGGCTTGACGGTACTTCCGGACGGCATTGTGCTCTTATCATTGGCCGAAGGGAAACCATCTGAGGTCGTCGCGTCGCCGATCCTGTAGATGAGAGAGGTCAGAGAGCCATGAGCAACATGAAAAGCGGAATAAAAGGCCTCCTGGTTGCAGTCAGCGTCAGCGCGGGTCCGTTTCTCAACGCCCAAGCAGCAGAAGCGCAACAGGGTTCGACGCCACTTTCATCCGAGCAAATTGCCCAGATCGTGAGGAGCTCCGATCGCACTGCGGCAGATCGCGCCAATGATGGACGACGCAAGCCTGAGCAGATGCTGGGCTTCATCGGCATTCGTCCCGGTATCGTCGCGGTCGATCTCAGCGCGAGCGGTGGCTACACCACGGAATTATTAGCCCGTGCGATCGGCCCCTCGGGCAAGGTTTATGGTCAGAGCCGGCCGCGCGATCCAAACCGGGCAACCACGCCTCCGGTGGCGCCCGAAGGCAACAGCAACCCAGCCAGCACGCCGAGTGCAGCGCCAGCAACAGCGCCGGCAAGCGCGCCACGCCCATCCCCGGTTGCCCTCGCCGAACGCGAAAACAATCTCCGAAGCAATGGCGTTCAGGCCGCGCCGATCGTCGCGCTCTCCCGACCGTTCGAAGATCCCGTTCCGTCCGAGCTCGCGGCGGGAGGCGTCGATCTCGCGACCTTGATGTTTAACTATCACGACCTCGGACACCTCGGCGTGGATCGCGCGGCGATGAACAAAGCTGTCTTCGGCGCGCTCAAGTCGGGAGGCCTCTACGTTATAGCTGATCATTCGGGTCGGCCTGGAACCGGCATCTCCGAATCCGGTGCCTTGCATCGCATCGAAGAAGCGTTTCTTCGGCAGGAAGTCGAGGCGGCAGGATTCAAGCTGAGGGACGAAGGCAATTTCCTGCGCAACCCGAACGATCCCAGAGATAAGAATACGCCGGACCCGCCGCAACCGATGGACGAATTCGTGCTCAAGTTCGTCAAGCCGTGAGCGGTGCATGTCGCGTTAGGGTCTGGCCGACGCGTCGCAGTTCACTAGTCTAGGAGCGGGATTGTAAACAAGGAGGCGAACATGACCGCAATCTCCTCTTCACCCACCCGGCGCAGCCTGCTCGCAGGGTCAGCCGCAACCGGTGCCGTCAGCTTGCTTCCAATACATTTCGTCGCCGCACGCGCGCAATCGAAGCAAGGAGGGTCCCCGCTTGGTACGACCAAAGCCGACGTAATTCTTCCCTTCCGCGTCAGTGTCCGGGGTGAAGACCTCGCTAATCTCCGCCGGCGCCTCGCGTCCACGCGCTGGCCGACCAAAGAGCTCGTTGAGGATCGGTCGCAGGGTGTGCAGCTGGCAACGCTGCGGGCGCTCGCCCGCTACTGGTCGACTGAGTACGACTGGCGCAAGTGCGAGGCACGGCTGAACGCGCTGCCACAGTTCACGACCGTGATCGACGGGGTGAGGATTCATTTCATCCACGTCAAGTCCCGGCATGAGAACGCGCTGCCGCTGATCATGACGCACGGCTGGCCTGGCTCGGTCATCGAGCTCCTCGATACTGTCGGTCCCCTGACTGACCCGACCAAATATGGTGGCACTCCCGACGATGCATTCCACCTGGTGCTGCCGTCCTTGCCTGGCTACGGCTTCTCGGGTGAGCCGACCGAACTCGGCTGGGACACCGCCCGCATCGCGCGTGCGTGGGCGGTCCTGATGGATCGCCTCGGCTACACGCGCTACGTCGCCCAGGGTGGCGACGTAGGGGCGGCAGTGACGGATGCGATGGGGCGCCAGGCACCCAAGGGACTTCTCGGCATCCACGTCAACTTGCTCGCGGGTGTGGCGGCAATGTCCGACAAGCTGCCCGCAGAATCCGAGAAGGAACGCGCGGCGCAGAAGGCGGCCGCGACGTTTAGGGCAAGTGGCTTTGGCTACTTCCTTGAGCAGTCGACGCGGCCACAGACGATCGGATACTCCCTGCTGAATTCACCCCTCGGGCTCGCGAGCTGGATGCTCGACCATGACACGGACAGCTACTACAAGATTTCCCGAGCGTTCGTGGAGGGTAAGCCCGCGGGCAATCTCACCCGGGACAGCATCCTCGACAACATCACGCTGTACTGGCTGACGGGCACTGCGGCCTCGGCCGCACGGTGGTACTGGGAGGCCGGACAGGCCGCAGCCCGTGCGGCTGGCAAGGCTCCTCCGGCGGTCGCGGTTCCCGTGGGATTTACGACGTTCCCCGGCGAAATCTTTGCTGCGCCCCGAAGTTGGGTCGAGATTATGTACCCCGGCCTCGCCTACTTCAGCGAGGTCGAACGTGGCGGACATTTCGCCGCCTGGGAGGAGCCGAAGCTGTTTTCAGATGAGGTACGCGCAGCCTTCAGATCTTTGCGCAAATAACGGACCAGAGGGCGAGCGGACATGCCCGCGAAAGCAGCCTTGCGCCAGAAGCGGCCACTGGGAACGCGTCGCATTCGCACTCAAGAAAGCGCCGGTCCACGCTGATTAAACTCGGCGGCATGGAGCTTCACAAAATCCCGCATGTTGGTCGGCGTAGCGCCGGTGAGCTTGGACATGGTGTCCGTCATGCGGTCATAGCGCCCCTCCTTGTTCAATTCGGTCATGGCAGAGAGATGGTTGACGACGTGCTCGGGAAACCGGACCTGCCGAAGGCCTTCGCTCCACGCCTGGAGCGGGACGTCGCGATATCGGATGGGCCTGCCAAGCGCCTCGGAGAACACGTGCGCATAGTGATCCAGATCGGCCGATACCGGCCCCGTCAGGTCGTAGATTTGGCCGATATGCGGTGCGGGGTCGTCGAGGATCGCCGCTACCGCACGTGCCACGTCGACCGCCGAGATTGGCGAGATCTTGCCGCCGCCCATCGGCAGCGCCAACTCGTCGGAGGCCCGCACGCCGGCGGCGGCCAGCGTAAGAAAGAAGCCCTCAAGGAAGACTGTCGGCCGCATCGTGACGACCGGAAGTCCCGACCAGGACAGGGCCTGCTCCGCCAGCCAGTGCAACTTATGCTGCGGGCTCTTGGTCGTCTCGCTGATGCTCATCTGCGAGACCGTCATCTGCGACATGTTGACGAAAGCCTCGATGCCGTGGTGGCGCGCCACCGTGGCGATGTTGATCGTGGCTTCCAGGTAGGCCGCAGAGACAGACATTCCGAAATAGATGCGCCGGCAGCCTTCGATGGCGCGGTGCATCGAGGCGAGGTCCGTCAGGTCGCCCTGCACGACCTCTGCGCCGAGCCGCCGGAGCGCTTCGGCCCGCTTGTCCTCCCGCCGAACCAAGGCGCGCACCTTGTGTCCCCTTGCGAGCAGGAATTCGGTGAGGTTGCGGCCGATGCCGCCCACTGCGCCGGCTGCTCCGGTCACGAGGATCGGGTTATCGTGTTTATATTTCGTCGTCATGTTCCTGACCTCCGGTTACCTTCAAAAAACGATGTGGCGGCCTCGCTCGCGGGGGGGCGCTCTCAATTTCGTGCTGTGACCCGGCATCAACGCGCGGGCAATCCGGCCTGGCGCATGACGAAGCGCTGGATCCGCGGGATGACGACGATCAACATCGGCACTACCAAGACATAGCTCGTTGCCGCGGCCTTCAGCCATCGCCAGGTGAAATCGGGCTGGAAGCCATAGTTCAGTGCGAGTCCAACGAACGACATGCTGGTCGAGGTGATCAAGCCGGTGATCGAGGAGATGGTGGGTCCGATCAGTTTCGGCGGAAGGGCCATTTGCTTGCTCCGGGGAAAGAGGTTATTACTTATACGACGTAAAACTTATACAACGTAAAAGCAATAGGGCCGATGCCGCGAACCGCCGATCCGGAGCTGCCTCACAGGATTTTGAAGGCCGCCGACGCCCTGTGGCAGTCGGGCGGCGAAGAAGCCGTGACGATCCGCGGCGTGGCAGCCGAAGCATCCACCACGACCCCGACGGTCTATAGCCACTATGCGGACCGGGAGGCGATGCTGACGGCGCTGCGCGCGCTCGCCTTTCGGCGCTTCTCGGCCCACCTCGCAAAATCGCGCGATTTCCAGGACGTCTGTGTACGACATCTCGAATTCGGCACCCGCCACCCCCGCGATTATGAATTGCTCTATGGGCGCGGCTGGATGGAGCGTGTCACAGGAGATACACAAAGGGGCGAGATCGAACGATACGCCGCCCATATCGTGCGCGCCGGCGTCGATGAAACCAGGGCCGTGCGCGTTGCGTATCCGATCATGATGATGCTCCACGGCGTGGTGATGCATCGGTTGTTGAACAAGAAGCCGAGTCCCCTTGGCCGGACGATTGCTGCAGCCTGTCTCGAGGCCTGCATGACGCTGCTCGAAAGCGCGCGGCAGGGGAAATAGAGATGTCGGCGCGTTTATAGCGTATGAATCTGAGCCGCCGCTGGAATTTTGAATCACAGAAGCCGCAAGGAGACTGTCAGGCTTGCATCGCGACTAGGCCACGCGGTTGCGCATGGCGAAAGAGCGGCTTCACGAAATGAAGAGTCTCCCGGCTGCCCCCGGATCGACACTCCTTTTGATGCCGACCAATGCACGCTGCTCGGCATGTACGGTGTTATGCACCTGATTAGGATCCGCGAGGTTTATCCAACAACGGAGAACCTCAATGCCAGTCCTCAAGTCACTTTCGTTCACAGCCTCCTCAAGTTTACCCATGATCCCGTCCAGCAACGCCGGACCAAATTCGTCACCAAGCTCGAAGAGCAGAAGCTGGTCCTGAATGATTCCAACCACGTGCGGTCCGTTCAACGATGGACCAAGGTTAACGGCGAGCGACAGGCGACCACCAAGCAGCAAGCTGTCCGGCCCTGGTGGAAGACGGATCCGTCCGGCCAGGTCGTGATGTCAATCAAGTTTGGAGCCAAGCCATCGAGTTCGAGAAGGGCAAGGCCGGCATCGCAGTCCCGTCCAAGGACAAGCTCCCGACCGTGATCGATACCCTGATCGCAGCGGTCCGGGCCGGCGAGCTGGATGACTTGTTCAGCCAAGCGGCTAAGACCGGTACCATCGGCAAGACACGGAAGGCTGCTTAATCGTCTTGAGCCGGGCGATGGATGACCACCTCGCCCGGCTTCGTCGTGTCTACTTCTCGAAAGCCCCGTACACGACATTCTTCAAAGCTATACGTATCCGCCCGCGTTGCGACACAGTCTGCGCCATAAAGATGACGAACATATCTTCTTTTGGATCAATCCAGAACGTTGTGCCACCCGCCCCAGACCAGTTCATCTCCCCCACTGATCCTTCTATAGGGCTTACCCCGGCTTCGGTACGGACAGCAAAGCCAAGCCCGAACCCAAAGCCCGGACCCGGTAAGTAGTAAGGACCCGGCGTCACACCAGAGGCCAATCCGATATGATTGGAGCCCATGTAGGCGATGGTCTTCGGGCTCAGATAGCGCCTCCCTTCTAACGTGCCTCCATTTAAGATCATTTGCGCGAACCGGGAATAGCCGTTGATGGTGGAAACCATCCCCCCACCACCCGATTCCCACTTCTGTGCGAGGCGAGGGTCACCCATTACGGAGTTGTTGCCGATGGTCCTATCGTTCGGGAAAGGCTCCGCAACCAAAGACTTCTTGGCTGGATCGGTCACGTAGAAAGTCGTGTCTTTCATTCCAAGCGGGTCGAGCAGGCGCTCCTTCTCAAACTGATAGAGCGATTTTCCCGAAACGACCTCGATTACCCGACCGAGGATATCGGTCGATTGGCTATAGTCCCACGTCGTGCCGGGCTGATAGGCCAGTGGCAGCTTCGCTATCCGCTCGGCGAACGGCGTTGTCGGGGTCTTCTGCGTTCAGCTTAGCGTCCACGTAGGTCTTCTTGACCAGGCCCTCGCCAAAGAAGCCGTATGTCAATCCCGACGTGTGACGCATCAGGTCTTGAATGGTGATCGGCCGCCTAAGCGGCACTAGTTCCAGGCCCATTGTGCCGTCCTCGCCCTTCTTCTCGACGCCTACTTTGACGTCGGCGAATGCGGGAATGTACTTTGATAACGGCTCGTCAAGCTGAAGCTTGCCCTCCTCGACCAGCATCATGGCGGCCACGGTGGTTATGGGCTTCGACATCGAATAGATGCGGAAGATGGTATCGGGCGTCATCGGCTCCTTAGTGTTTGGATCTCGGACTCCGAGGCTGCTGAAGTAGGCAGTCTTGCCCTGACGCTGGATCATCATAATTGCGCCGGGAATCTTATTAGTGGCGATCTCGTTCTTGATGTACGCGTCGAGACGAGCGAGGCCTGCTTCATTGAACCCGGCTTCGGCTGGCTTGACGGGTACTGGGCCCTCCGCAAAAGCGCTGGGGGATGCGGCAATTAGCGCAGCAGTGATGACGAAGTTGCGTAAGCGTACGGACGTAAGCATCTGCACCTCCCTGGGCGTCGGTTTCTAGCTCCCGACGACGCGGCATCGCCTTAATGGCGGCCGATTGGAGTCGATACTTACTGAACGGGCGGTACGAGGCAAGAACAGAACGACCCTAACTTAAGCCAGCCATTCACGTTCGGGATCGCGGCACGCAGAGCAGCGGAGCTGCGACGCGCGACGGACTTGCCGCACCGGAGGGCAAAAAAGAAGGTCTTGCTGGGGGTTGAGGGGCAGCGCCCCGCAAGTCCCCACTCGCATAATGGCTCAAGAATCTCAGACGATTTGCAGCCTATCGCCGCGGTCTTAGATCACTCCGGCACGCGCGAAATCGCGAGTTGTTTATAAAATTGCGAGCGCGCGGGCTGTCCTGGGCTCAGAAATCTATGCAGAGCGTATTCGATGGCTACCAAAACGAGCTTCGGCGGACTAGATGCTTGGGTGGAGATGGAAGCACTTGGAAAAGAGTCCTGCTAACGGATTTACGCTGCTTCAATATCCACCGACAGTCTTCCTGGTCGAGTGGATGCCAAATACGTTACTAAAAAACGCATGTCGCGTTCCTAGTAAACTTCATTATGAGGAGGTTTGGGCTAGCTTCGGTCATACAGCGACGGCTAGGTCCAACTTCACTTCCCCGCCTTACGATCTCAACAAAATATGATCGCTAGCTCCTTCTGTGTCGGTCTGCCTTACTCCGAATCTAGAGCCCTCTAGGTGCCCTACCATGCGCCAAGCTTCTTCTCCCTTCAGTGGAGCAATCGCTGAGATTCATGGTTGAATGCACGACTAACTGCGCCATCGCTTGCGTACCCCTGCCTGGATGTCGAGAGCCCGATTTACTGAAGCAGACGTTAAGCGCGCTGTTAGAGGTGTCCTCGACAGTGGCGGCAAAGTCGCGCGCGTCGAGATTTGGCCCGATGGACGCATTTCTGTGTTGTTAAGTGAAGAAAGATCGATTCCAATCGATCCTGAGGACGACCCGGAGGTGTCCAGGAGTTTGCTGTGATGAGAGTGGGACGTTCCGCGCTGCCGCTGCCTCGCTACACAAGACGCAAGCGCCTTCGGAAAGAGAGCCTTGCGTACTTTTTCGACGTGCCAACGTGGGCACGCAAAAAAGGTTGCCCGGTCAAGAACGAACCGCTCGGAACCGACTACGAGCTGGCCGTGCAGCGCGCCGAGAAGATCTTGCTACCTGCGTTCGACAGCTGGCTCACGGGTGGTGATCCCGTTGGCATCGGAGTCGTGATCGGAACGCTCGACTGGATGTTTCACGAGTATCGTCGAACGTGGAAACAGAAGACCGCGAAGCGTTTGCAACCTTTGAGCCCCGGTCAATGTCGCGTGCATGAAACCGGCATCAAGATGATCTGCGAATACATATTGAAGGACGGAAGGCGCCTAGGCACGCGGCGCGTTTCGAGTATCGATACGGCGTTTGCGGACGACCTGTTCGAGAAGCTGCTCTATAAAGATGTCGACGGCGAGAGAGTGGAACGCCGCACGACCGTGAACCATGCGATGAAGACCGCTCGCGGCGCATGGAACACGATCTCACGGGCGCACCCCCACCTATTTCCGACGAAGAACCCATTTGAGAAGATGGGCCTGCAATCGACCTCGCGCGAAACGCCGCATGCTAATTTTGACGAGCTGGCGGCGTTCCGTGCGAAAGCGATCGAGTTGGGCTATCCGTCATTGGCAACGGGTGTCCTGATCGGTTGGGAATGGCTGCAGCGCAAGGCTCATATCTTCATCCGCTTCATGGCGGAACACTATCGGCCGGAAAGCCGTCCAAACCACGTCTATGTCATCAACTACAAAACAAGTACGGGCTCGTGGGAGCCGCTTTTCGATAAGAAGAGTAAGCCGCTCTATCCCCTGCTGATGGCAGAGCTCGACGCCCTGAAAGCATTGCGGCCGACGGGCGGCCTGATGCTGCGCCGAGACGGTAGTAGTTTGCCCTGGTGCGGCAAGGGCGAGATGCTGACTCAAGTCGAGCGCATTGCGAAGAAGATCATTCTGGCCGCGGACTTGCGTCCTGAGCTGACCTTCACGTCGTTTGGCCGGCATGGCGGGACCACCGAGGCGAGCACGTCCGGCCTCACAGAAACGCAGTTGATGAAGAAGGGCCAATGGTCATCGACCAAAGCGATGGCGCACTACCTTCATCATGACGACGAGGCCAAGCAGGACGCACAGATCAAGCGCATCAAGCGGCGCAGGAACGCGGCCAGAAAGTGAACATTTGTCGGAATGGATTCCGCTGTCTTGTCGGAATGGAAATCAAGAAATCCGATAAGTGCTTGAAAATACTGGAGCGGGTGAAGGGAATCGAACCCTCGTATTCAGCTTGGAAGGCTGCTGCTCTACCATTGAGCTACACCCGCGTGCGGGGATGCACTAACACGGCGGGCCGGCAGCCTCAACCCGCCCTGCCGGTCCTTGTCCGGACAGCCCTTTGCCGCCGATCAGCCGGTCCGGGCCCTTAACAGGGCCTGATTCGGCGCCTATATTGATGTTTCCATCAACAATGAAAGGAGGTGATCCAGTGTCTTTTACCAAGCGCTGTCACCTCGCTGGGATCGCCCGCTAGGCCCTGTTTGAAGGCCTGGCTCCGGGCGCTCTCAGGCCTGGACCAGCGAGTACAAGAGTTGGAGCGCGGCGGGAGCCATCCCGCCGCGCTTTTCTTATTGTGGCTACAAGCTGGCGATCAGAACCCGCAGAGATTGACCAGACGCCGGCGGCGACGGTCTTCGACGATGCGCTCGCCGCCATTGATCGCGGAACTGCCGTAGTAGCGGTGATGGCCGGTGACGTCGTGCCAATCGCCCGCTTGCGACGACGCCGGCTGTAATGCGCGCGATCTGGCGACATCGCAGATGATCGTGGCTGGCTGGCGTCGCACGACCGTCTCCTTGAAAGGGCGCGTTGGCTCGCGTTCTGCTCATCAGTCGTGAGCCTGCCGGGCGACGTTCAAGGGCAATCCGATATATCGTGTTTCCGGAATGTTTCGTCGCGGCCCCCTATGTCGGGATGATCGGGGCCCAATCGTCTTTTAAGGGGGCGGCCAGTCCGGTCCGTCCAGCAAGGAGAAGTCGATGCTCTATGCCATTCTCGCCTATCACGTCGAAGCCGAGGTGACGTCATGGACGCCAGAGGAGGATGCGGCTGTCATGACCGGCCTGCTCGCGGTGCGTGACCGGCTGAACGCAATGAAGCTGCTCGGGCCGGCGGCGCGACTAGGTGGCACGGCGGAGGCCCGCACCTTGCGCGGCCCGGGCGCCGGAATGGTGATCGACGGGCCGTTTGCCGAGACCAAGGAGCAGCTGTTGGGCTTCTACGTCGTGAACTGCGAAAACGCGGACGCCGCGCTCGGCGTCGCGCGCGACCTGCGCCGCGTCAATCCGTCCGCCGTCTACGAGATCCGCCCAATCAGGCTTTATCTCCCTGGCGAAGCCGTGCCGGAAACCGCGAGCGAGGGTCAGGGCTGAGGCTTGCCGGCCGTGACAAGCTTGCGGATCAGGAAGGCGGTCAGCTTCACCGTACCCACGATCGCGGCAAGCAGCAGGCCGCCCAACACCTCGCCCAGGATTTCAGGCAGATCGAGAATCCAGATCAGCAGCAAGCCCGCGAGCAGCAGCGGTATCAGCCATTCGAACATGATGCGCTCCCCTGCCCGCTTGGTCGCGGTCGCCGGCGGGAGAGTTCAAGGGGGCGGCTCGCCTCCAAGGGAACAAAAGCGAATTCGTTGACACAACCGATCGACGGCGTAGGCTTGTCGCATCGCGTTTTTGCGGGAACTTGCTTGTAGCCTGCCGCGAGCTGTCGGCCTGTTTTCGGGATGAGCCGGTCGAAACAAAGGCTCATTCATCCTTCTCAAAGCAAATGACGGTCACGCGCCCGTCCATCCGCCCTCGATCTCCTGGCGCTTGATCTAAATCAAGCTGAGCGCCTCCCACAGGTCTCGAAATCTGGCTGCACTCTTTTGTAATTGAGTTCATCCGATGCAATCCTGGCCCCGAACGTTGATTGCCGTTGTCCTGGCGCTTACGTCATTGAGCGCGATCACCGAGCGCGTGCGCGAACCCGGCGTGACCGACACTGAAATCCGCATCGGGAACGTCATGCCCTACAGCGGGAGTCTGGAGGTCTTCGGAGCGATTGGAAAAGCCGAAGCGGCGTATTTTGAGATGATCAACGAGCGCGGCGGGATCAACGGCCGCAAGGTGCGCTTCATCTCCTATGACGACAAATCCGATCCGTCGACCGCGCTGGACGTTACGCGCGGCCTGATCGAGAAAGACGACGTCCTCTTGATGTTCGGTTCGTTCGGAACGCCGGGAAACTTTGCCGTTCGCGCCTACCTGAACGAACGGCAAATTCCTCAACTCTTTGTCGCTTCGGGAGACGATCATCTGAGCGATCCGTCGATGTTCCCGTGGACGATGGGCTGGCAGCCCTCCATTCGGGAAGAGGGACGCATCTACGCCAACTACATCCAGGCGTTCTACCCCGGAAAGAGGATCGTCGCGCTCTGGCAGAACGATCATTTCGGTCGAGAATTGTTCAAGGGGTTGGAAGACGGGCTCGGTGACATCGCCCGGATGATCAGGGTCGACATCGCCTACGACATCGCAGATGAGAATCTGGACACGCACGTATCGATCCTGAAGCGATCAGGAGCCGAAATTTTTGTGTTTGCAGGGATGCCTGCAAACGCAGCGAAAGTCGTTCGGGTTGCGGCGGATCTCAACTGGCATCCGGTGTTCATCCTGAACCATATGGCTGCATCGATCGCGACGGCGCCACGGCCCGCCGGCCCGGACAACGGCTCTGAAAACGCCTTGGGCGCGATTACAGCCACCTTCCTGAAAGATGCCAATGATCCGGCCTGGAAGGACGAACAGGCCAGCAAGGACTGGCAGGCATTTGTCGAGAAATATAATCGGGCCGGAGGCAAGGACGACAACGCCGCCGTCTTCGGCTACGCCGCCGCCGAGACGTTGGCGCAGGTGCTCAAACAATGCGGCAATGACCTGTCTCGCGAGAACGTCATGAAGCAGGCAGCGGCCCTCGAAAACTACCAGGGCTCCATGCTGCTACCCGGGATCAAGATCAGCACCGGCCGCTGGAATTTTCGACCGATCAAACACCTGCGGCTGATCCAATTCGACGGCCGCACGTGGCAGCCGATTGGCGAAGTGCTGGAAACGGCTTTCTCGAATGCGCAGAAGTAGGTGGCACGCGGCTGAGCGGGCGGTCGGTGGAGAGTTCAACGGGACGGCTTGCCGAGCCGTAGCTCGCGGCGACAGCCCGCCTGCGCCCGTTGGGCTCGGCGCGGCGGCCTTCTCTCGCTTGGCGAGCGAAGGCTGGTGGGGGAAGAAGGAGTGACATAAATCAACAATTTCAATCATTTGCTTAAAGGTGCGGGCGAAAAAGTGCCCTTGATTTGTAAGCGCTATTTTCAGCGACGCCCTCACCTGTTGTGGCTGGGGAACGCCAACAAAAAAGGTTGAGGCGCCCTACGCATTGAGTGAAAACTGGTGCGATTTGAACGCACTACCTGACCTGCCTGGGCGTAGGGCATCCACCGGTTTTGTAAACCGAAGGTCGGGAGTTCAATCCTCTCAACCGGCACCAGAAAAACCTTTGTATTATAGGCTTTTCTGGACTTCCGGCCCGCGGCAAAGGCGGCCAAAACGGCAACTAACTGCGGTCGCGACAGGCACGAAAACAGGCACATTCGTTCCGGCTCCGTTCGCGTTCGCGCTACCGTGATTTGAGCGAAGCCCGCGAGTTTTCCCGCCGCTAAGTGGCCCGATCTGTTGACATGCAGCGGGGGCGCAATACCGTACTCGCAAGGTACCGCCACCCCGGGGAAATCCCGAAGTGGCGGCCCTCGGGGAGCCATCCCTACGATACGCAAGCCGTCCTCGCTCGAACCGAGGGCGGCTTTTCGTTGGGCAGTCTGCTCGCGACAAACCGCAAAGCATTGACGATAGCGTGACGCGGCCCGGTGGGGACCGCAAGGGGCTGTGAACACTTTCCCCACCCCCGGAAATACGCATAACACGAAGGCGTGACTGGCCATGTGCACGCTTGGAGAACTCGCCAAGGCGGGGCAGGCGCAACCTGTCGGACCCGCCTGTGAATAGCCGGGGAAACGTGAAATCTCCAGACCTCCGCACGCATTGCGTGCCATCTTGGAAGCCATTCCCGAATCAGGACGGTTTCGATGCGGCCTGTTAAAACTACCTTCCCAGCCTTTTCCTCCGGCGACGCAGTCCAGACAGAACACTTCCGAACCATTTTGCGGAAGTCGTCTTCAGCAGGACCGTTCAACGACAAGTTTTTCGAAATGATCGATAAGCGACGGGGGGAACTCGGACAGCTCCAACGCGCGATATTTTTTTTGCAACTTCCAACGTTCGTATATCTCGTTTTGCTTTTGACGGGTACGGATGTAAATCTGAATCTATTTGGGATCACCGCAGGTAAAAACCTGCGAGAGGCTTTCATCCTCATATCTTCCGCGCTCGGCCTGTGGGTAACCTGGATTGGCCACCACAAGGGCGTCTTGGGAAATATGCTGCGGTCAAACAACGACCGGCTTGCCAAGGGAGATGCTCAAAAAGCAACGTTTCTCAACTTTGCCTACGGATTAGATTTTTCCTTTTTAGTGGGGCCAAACCATCCCGACTGGAATCTTAGCCGCTGGCACTTGATATGGGCTTCATTGTTTGTGATCGCTTTGCTGGCTCTTTTAGCTCTCTTCGTCACGGGCGTCGGAGCCGTGCACATCATGACCCTGTTAGAGGTATACCGACATCCAAACTTTTCGCCGCTAGCCTCCGGCATAACCATAATCTTCGTTGCGTTGACCGACATCATCACAGCGAGCAGCTTTGCGCTGACATCCGGCGTTCTCCCATATCGAAGCTCCGAGAACTTAGCGCGGTTGTCCCGAATTAGAGAAACCAATCCAGAGAAGTGGGACCAACTGATTACATCAGCCGTGATGAACCATCGGAAAAAAGGGTTTTTCAGGCGAATTCTCGGCCGCCCCATTATCCGCTTGGACCCTTAGGGCCCTGACCAGGAAGAGCGATCCGACTACACTTGAGCGCCGTCCTAGTTGGATGCGCAATACAGCGGACTGCGTTCGACCGTGATAACGAGCCCGCTAAATCGATATGGCGTCGTCACGGCACTTCAAGCGAGAGGGGCAAGACGTGGCGCTACCGAGATTTCATAGGAAAGTTGCGAGGAGTGAGCCGGCCGGGTCTGTCTCGATAAAGGACATTGCTGTTCTAATACCCCTCTTCGCCACGTCCCTTGCAATCAGTTGGGAGGTGGGCAGATTTCAACCGCTGGGCGGCTTCCTTTCTTTTTCTTTGTCGGAGCATTTGTTGGCCGCGACGCAGGCATTGCCTACTGCATTATTCGTCTCTGCTTTTTTTGCCGGCCTGATGCGCATAGCTCGCACCAGGACCCAACGTCCGCAAAAATCATCCCGGCTAAAAATATTGGCCAAACTGGGGATCTCTCTCGCCATAGTCGCGGTGTTCGGGCTCATCATCAAAGACGTCTACAAGAAAGGTGTGCATTTGCACGAGCTGTACCTTTGGGCCGCTTTAATTCCAATTTTTGCAATTGTGCCCGTTAACAATTTGTTGCTTCGGCGGCCTTGGAGTAGCACCGGTATGTTATTCTTGCTGGCATCCACTCTGATCTTCGTTGCCATGATGATGGGCGCCGGCCAAACCCATTTCATCCTCGATCAAATCAAGACCGGCAAGGCCGACGGTAGAATTGCGACGATTGTCTCGAAGAATGACACATCTAGAGGCTATTTATTAATGATGGGCGAGCACCGGCTGTTGATTTATTTCCCCGATAACGACCGCCTCAGCTTGCAGAAAACAGAAGAGATTCAGAGAATCGAATGGCAGAGATGATCACCGCGAGCCGATCGGCGCCGAAGTGGTCGCCGGCGCTGCGGCGCTGGCCTTAAAGCCTGCCCAGAACGCGTAGACGCCGCCGCTAACGAGCGCGCCAAGCACGCCGGCAATGATGACGTTGCGCGCCTGACGCATCGAGTAATGAAGGTTTCGAAGGGTCGCGAACTGGTTTTGAACGGAAAGAATTGCATCGGGCGTCGATACATTGAGCCCGAGCGAGAGAAATGTTTCCGAGACGGCTTCTTTCGCAGCCATCTTCGCGAGCTTTTCCATTTCGCCGGCGTTCATCACTTGCCCCCGTAGCTCTTGCGAACGCCCTCGTACCAACCGGCGGAGGCCGATAGGCGCGCGTTCGCTTCGATCAATGCCGTTCCGGTAAGTCGCAGCGCGGCGCGCGCGTCTTGCCCCTTGTAGATTGTCGGAACCGGAACCGGCGTCATGAGCCTATCGGCGACCGGCGGCAGATCGCGCGCCACTTGCGTCGGCGGGGCGCTTGCGCAGCCCGCTAGGAATGTCGCCGTCATCGAGAAGGCAACCAGGTTCAGGGCGGAGCGCCAGCGAGCGAATATATTGGGCGTCGGTTTCATGTTGGGCATTGGCAGAAGCCTCGATTTCGCTTGCGCGCTGGGTTGCGTCTGCGGCGGATTTCGCCGCGTTGTCTAAGTCCGCCTTTTGCGCGGCGATCGTCGCGCGCAGGCGGCCGGCTTCTTCCTGTTCGCTGGCGAGCCGGAAACCGAGCTTGAAGCAGATCACCGCCGCCACCAGCACCGCGACGATCTTTGCGGCCGGAACATACGGGCCCACGACCGGCAGAAATCGAGCGAACGGGAGAAACCCGACGACGAGCGCCGCGGCCAAAATCAGCCCATCGACGCCGAGCGCGAGCCCGGACGTTGTGACGTTCCGAAAAATTTCGCTCATCATTTCGCGGCCTCGCATTTGAAGATCCAGCAACGCAGCCGCGCGAGCAGAGAGCGCCACCAAGACGGTTTTGGAGCTTCGACCACACGAGCGGCCGGCGGCGCCGGCGGAGCCACCACAGGCGGCGGGAACGGTACGGGAGCGACAGCAACGAGCGGCGCAGGCTCACGAGCCGCGGCGAGGCATTTCTTGCGCTCATCGGCGCGGCGGTTGATTAGACCGGGCTGGACGACTAGCGGCGTTCCGGGACCAGCGGGACGTGAGGAAATGCGCCACCCGTTAAATTCACCGTCCGGCCCTTTCGACAGGATCGCCCGGCAACCGCCTTTGACGTCGCCGGCGTTCCACCTCTTGACCATCGGAGAATTGCAGATGGCGCCGGGGCCGGCGTTCCACGACATCGAGAGCGCCATCGCTCGAACGCCGTCCGGCAATTCGACCGTGATACACTTGCCTATGCCAGTGTCGTAATCTTCGGCCAGGCGCTTCGCGAGGCGATCGGACCAATACTTTTCCGAGTGCGTTTCGTCGAGCTTCACGCCTACGGTTTCGCCGTAGCCGCCAGTCGGAAGGCCGCCGGCGAGCTTGTCCGGAACGACGGTCGGAGCGTAGCCCTCATAATGCTTGATCGCGGGCACGGCGAGCGCCAGGGCGCCCGCGCTCGCAACCGTGAGGACAGTTTTCCGCGCGCTCATTGCGGCTCACGCTGCTTTGCGAGGCGAGCGAGCGGGATCACGGCCACATTCACGAACACACTAAGGCAGACCAGAAACCACGGATTGAAAATGTCCGTAAAGGCGCCGAGGACAGCGGCAACGCCGTTAAAGACGCCGACAGCGAGCGAAATCCGGATTGTCCAAAGCCGATGGAAATCCCGCCAAGCGTTATCGATCAGCCGCATAGCTCGCCCCGTAAAAAATATCTATTTGCGGCGGGCCGGGCCGATGGACCTACCCGCCGCCATAGTCGTGATCGGCTTAGGCCGCCGGAACTTCGGAGACGTGGACCGCGGCGGGGAGCGGGCCCGCGCTCGCGGTGAACTCCTTCGTCTCGCCACTGGCGACAAACGTAGCGGGGACGCCCGAGCCCGACACGAACGCGCGCTTGGTGGTGTCGGTCGGACCCCGAACGGTTACTTTGATGGACATTTTGAGTTTCCCTTTCGATCGGAGGTTGATCGCGCCGCAAGGTAGGGGCCGCCGGTTAACGGGCAAAATGCCGAGCGATCAGAGAACGCGGATCACGTAATTACAGGTGATTGTCGGCGGCTGCGTCCGGAACGCCGCGCTTGTTCCGCCCATTGCACTGCCAGTGAACGAGGCCGAACTTGCAGCCTGAGACGCAGATAGTGAATTAAAGCCGGGAATGCCGAACTGGCCTCCGCCACCAGCGCCGCCCCCTCCTGACGTTCCCATGTAGGCGTAGCTACCCGCGCCGTTGATGGTGATTGCGCCATTTGAAACTGAAACGGAGCCCGAGGGCGTCATGGGTGGAAGATTGCCGATCACAAGGCTATTCTTTTCCGAGCCGCCCACCGTTCCGATGATCGTACTGTCACCGCCGAAAAACGCCGGCGTCAGGAGAGAGGCCGCGGCCTCGATCATCGCCGACACCTTGCCGGCCTTGTTCGGAACGTTGAACGTCGTGGAGCCGTCGCCCGGCCCGAACTTTATTCCCCACCGCGCGAAGGCGGTCGCATAGACGGTTCGAGAAATCGCCTGACCGAGCGGGAAGATGAAGGCGCTATTCGGCGCCACCGTATCCCAATAATCCATCCCGCCCAGGAACGGGACGCTAAAGGGATTGCCGAAATACCCATGAAGATAAAACGCGCCGTCCGTGTGGTTGTAGGTCACAGCGTAAGGCGTGCCCTGGATCAGCACCGCACCTTGAAGGCCGACGCCGGGCGCCGGCAGGATGGGTTTCACGCCGAGCCCGTCGACGTTGAGGCTTGTTCCGTTGGCACCGTTGGTGACGTGCGGCGTAAAGCAGATCATCGCGCCGTGCATATGCGCGAACGTGTCGAAGCCTTGATTGCTGAAAATGGTGTAAGCGGTTGCAGATCCGCCCGTTACGACCACGCCGGCGATATCGTCGCGATACTTGGCAAGCGCCGCCATCTGACCCCGCGCACCATCATTGAGCGCGGCCGGGTCCATGCCTTCCGGAAATGGGCAAGTGCTATCCGCCGTCCCGTTGTTTGCGGCGCTGGTTGACCACTTCCAAAACGTCATTCTAGCCCCTCAGAGAAAACGGCGCGGTTTTCAGTCCGAAGAGGTTAGGCCGAGGCCGCAAAAGGTTTGTAAGTTGCGGCGTTGCCGTGAGCGCGGCCAGGTTCATGGCAGGAGCGCCACCACCCGAGCCGCCGATTTGGAAAGCCGGCGCTTTTGCCTCCGGCGCGGCTGAGACTGCCGCGGCCGCAGGGTCCACAGCAGCCGGGGCCGCCGGCGCTGGCGCTGCGGCCGGCCGAGGGCCTGCCATTGACATAGGCGCCGAGGCGCCGCCCATCTTCCGATCAGCCCAGGCCGCCACGTCGCCAGCTGACATATTGGCGAGAAACGGGTTCGCCTTGATCGCGGACGGCCGGAGAACGGCCGAGGCCGGCGTACTCGGATCAGCGTTCAAGAGCCCAACCGCGCCCTGCGGCCCCGCGAAATGAGCGAGATATTGCGTTCCGGGGGTGACAGGGAGTCCGGCGCCCTTTAGGATTCCGCCGTTGTCCGCCGCATAGGCGTCCGTCATCTCTTTGGAGAGGTCTGCGTTGGTCCTCAGTGCCAGAAGGTCAGCACGCGAACTGGTAATGTCCGGGCGGTGCTTCGCAGCATCGAAAGCCAAGTCTCCTCGATAAACTGGCCGGGCCCCGTTGCGGTCGACCGCTCGTTTTTGGCGTTCGCGTCCCCGCCGCTTTCCACTCCGATAATCTTATCAGCGAGGCCCATTTGCGCCCTTTAATCCTGGTTTGTGTCGTCGTCTTTAGCGTCGTCATGCTTGGCGTTCGCTTCGCCGCCCACAGCATCGTTGACAACTACGGTACGACGGGCGGTTTAGTAGTCCTTGCGGCGATATTGGGCGCCGCATACCTCTACGATGGGCGTCAGCGCGAGCGCCCTTGATTGATCGCGGGAAGTGCGCCCTGCGACAGCAGGCCGGCGCCCTTGGCAAACCGCGGATCAATCGACCGCTTGCCCTGGTCCCCATAAAATAGGCTAGTTGCCTTGCGCGCCGCGTTGGCGTTGCCGATCGCGGCAAGCCCCTTGTCGACGCCGAGCGCCACAGCCGCGCCAGGAAGGCCGCCGCCGGAAAATCCGAGCAGTGGCAGCAGCGAGGACCGCGCACCGTTCGCGATCTTCGCCAACATCGGCGCTGTTCCGCTTGGGTTCGTCGTGCCCTTAACGGGGATCATCTGCTTATAGACGCTCGCAAGCTGGCTCATCAGCTCCAATTCCCGCGGCGAAAACAGCACCTTCGACAGTTGCGAGCCGCTTTCGTTCAAGAACTCATGGAGCCGTTGCGACAAGGCTTGCGCCTCGAACGGAATTTTGCCCTCGCCGGAGTTCGTGAGCTTTTCCCACATGCCTTGACGAACCGCCGTCCAGCCTTCGGGGGTTAGCGACTGTTTCAGCTTCACGGCCAGGTCGACCGCAAAGCGGCCGTTGCCCTTGCCGGTCGCGCCAAACAGATCGTTGACGATTTGGTTTCCGGACGCCGGCGGACCGCCATCCGCGCCGCTATAGCGCCGGATCGCCGCCACCGCCGCGCCAGGCTCGACCGCTTGCGGCGCCGAGACGCCGCGGATCCGCTCCGCATAGCGCGCCAGCGAAGCGCGCTCGCCGGGCTCGAATACGGTATGGGCCAGGAGCCGGCCCTTTGTGCCATTGAGGAAGTCGACAATCCGCGCCGCGGCCTTCTCCGGCTCGCCTTGCGTGAGTTGCGCGAAAAGACCCTGTTTATAGGTCGCGAACTCATCCGAGTTGCGGCCAAAAATCCGTTCGATCCGTTGCGCGATTTGCACCGGCATTTGACCGCCCGGCGAAGCGCCCGAGCCATAGGCGAGCTTTACGATTTCGTCCGGCGTTGCCCGCGTGTCGGAGAATTTCCCCAGAATTTTTTCAACGGCCGCGCCGATCGTGTCGCCGGCGCCACGCTTCGCAAATTTCTGTTTATAGTCCGCGAACGCCGCCCGCGCCGCTTCTTGCATCTGCAATACAGCCGGACCGTCGCCGGCGAACTTGCCTTCCGCAATCATCTGCGCCACGCGCGCGTCAAAATGATCGGTGATTTGCTCGAGCGCTTGAAGATCCGCGCCCGATCCGCCGCCCATCATCGCCCGCCGCGCGTCGCCGTACAGCGTCGAGAGCTGCTTTCGCACCTGTTCAACGTCGCGCATGGTGAAGCCGGAGCCAGGCGCTTGCGGCGCCTGAGCCGCCGGCCGATCACCGGGGAAATCGGCGTGCAAGGCGCCCGCCGCGTCCTCATGTTCCAGTTGGCGAAAGGCGCGTTCCACCGCGTCATCGGCCGCCGCGCCCTCGTCAGCCATTAATTTGACAGCGCGCGCTCTCACATCGCCGCCAAGTTCACCATAGCCGGCGGCGTTCAGATCCTCGTCAATGCCGCGCAGGTGCGCATCAAATTCGTGTTGCTCACGCTCCGAGCGCGCGGCGGCTTCGCGCTTGCCAACATGGCCCTCGAAACCTGCCGGGAAACGCTTTTGGCCGCGCATTTCCGCGTCGATCGCGTCGAGCAGATCGTTCACGGTCGACGTGCCGTTATGGTTTCCGTGGAGGTAGCCGGCCTCTTCCGCCGCCTCGCGCGCATAATCGAGCGGCCAGCCGCCTTGCCGAACCAGCTTGCGACGCCCCACGCCTTCAACGTTAACGGTGTGACCGTGGCCGCCGATCGCCTCTAGCTCCGCATCAGGCCCCAAACCGCCCTTTGACGCGATGAATTCGAGCAGGCTTTGCGATTTGGGCGCAGCGGAAGCCGGCGCCGGCGCAGCCGCCGCTTTCTGCCGCTGATAGGCGCTCGCGACGTCATCGCCGAATTTCGCGCGGATATCAGCGACGTTTTGCGCGTGCTGGTCGACCGCGGCAGCGTCAGGCGCCGCCGGAGCGGGAGCCGGCGCCGGACGCGCCCCAGGGCCGGCCGCGTTCAGATTGTCGTCAATGATTTCGAGCGCCCGAAGCGATTTCGGCGTATTGGTCGGATCCAGCGACACCGGATTTTCTCCGGCGCGCAATCCCTTATCGACATCGTTCCGGAAACCCGCCGCAGAGCCCGGCGCGAACTCGCCGGGAGCTTCCGAAACTTCGCGATACTTCCCGCGGTAGTCCGCGCGCGCCGCATTGCGGGCCGCCGCAAAGCGATCGGAGAGGATTTCAGCGGCATCAGCCGGAGCCGCCGCGCGGATCTGCCCGCCACCGAGCGAGCGCGCCAAATCGGCGCCGTGTTGTTCCGGAGACATCGCGCCGGCATGGACGCCGGCCGCCGAGGCTTGCCGCGACTGTTCCGCCGCGATCAATTCCGCCGCGATCTTTTCGGCCGCATCTTGTGGCGCGGTTCGAGCGCTCGCGCCGGTTGGGTCCAGGCCAGCCGCGAAATCCTCGCGCGCCTGGTTTACCCGCGCGTCTTGCAGATCCTTGAAGCCTTGCGCGCTGTTCTGCGCCGCCTCGCCGCGGCCGCCGCGCAACAAAATCTGTTCTTCCGCCGACAACGCCGGGTTTTGCGTGACTTGCGACTGTGACAGGGGAATTTCAACGTCGCCGACCTTAGCGACATTTTGCGGGACAGCCTCCGCCGGCCGGACGCGATCGGCAATCGCCGCGACCGCCTTCCCGACGCCCTTTCCGATCGGGCCCGCCACGCCGCCGATAACCCCGCCAATCGTTGCCGCCGGTGCGACATCATGACCGCGCACCGCCGCGTCAGCACCCGACAAGGCCGCGCCGGAAATTGCGCCGTTCTTTGCCATGTCCCAGACAGTGCCAGTGAGGCCGAACGCCTTAGGCGCAGCGGACATAACCGGAGCCATCGACGCCACGCCGCCGGCGAGCTGCGCCGCCGTGTCGACAATCGGATGTTCTGCCGAAAACTTCTTGTCGGCGCCTTCCTGGTCGCGCAACGAGTTGCTGTAACGCTCCCGAAACGTTTCACCCTGCAACTGATCTTCCGGCGCGAAGAAGCGGTTGAGCGCCGGCGCAAGCGCCGCATTCGTTGCCGCGTCGAGCTTGTTCAAGAGCCCGCCGACGATCGGAACGCCGGTCGCGGCCGAGCGCGCAACGCCGTTGACCGTCGGCGCGGCGGGAGCCGGCGCCGCGGCCGGCTTGGCACCGATCGAGGCCGCGATTTCGTCAACGGTCGCGTTTTGCTGGTCCGGCGGGAGTTTCAAGAACTCATCGCCGACCGACACCTGTTTGTCGCCGATCGTCAGAACAGGCATTATTGAACGCTCCAAGTGATGCCGCCCGACGTTTTGCCGCTGGCAGAGGTTGCCGCCGGCGCCTTGTAGCCAGGCCCAGCGGACCGGCCCATTTCCTGCATCAGTTGAGCCCTAAGCGCTGCTTTTTGTGCCACAGCTTCCGGCCCCTCGCCGGGTTGCGGAAAGAACGTCTTGTCAGCGCGAACGTACTCATTCGAGCCGATCGCCGCGCCGCTAACGTCGCGAAGATGCGCGCCCAGGAACGCTTCCTTTGCGGCCTTGTACTTCTGATACTCCGGCGATTGCAGATAGGCGCCCCCCAGCGGAAGTTTGTCCGTAAGCGGACCCCATACGCTTTGCCCCTGCGCTTCTAGCTGTCTAATGACGCTATCGGCTTGCGTGGCGATCGTGGAAAATTTGGCCGATTTGGCTTGCTCGCCGGTCTGTTTGCCGGTCAATGCGTCCGCCGTGGTCCGGCTGATATGGTTGATGAACTCCTTGCGGTTGACGCCCGGCGGGATCGGTATCCGTTCCCCGCCGGGACCGGTCACGAAATCAGCGCTGCCAGAAGCCGGGCCGGCGCCGGCGCCGCCCTGAATGTCCCGCAACGTGCCGTCGACCTGGTTCTGTTGCATGAACTTCTTGCGGCCGTCCGCGTCCTCGCCGACCTGGACGACGTTCCAGCGATCCTTGCCGTAATAGTTATCAACTAGCGCCTTCATCAGCGCCGGATTGTATCGTGCCGCCTGCACTTCCGCCGGCGAGGCGCCCTTTGCCAGCAGAGCCCGCGCCGTCATACTGCCCTGTTCTGACGCGATCGAACTTGGATCAGTGTTTTGCCCGGTGACGAGCGCGCCGACGCCGCCGGCAAGCGCGCCAATCGGACCGTTGCCGAGGTTGCCGAAAAAGCCGCGCGTCGCCTTCATTAGCCGATCGCCAGCGGCGTCACCGAACCCAGCCAAAGAGAATGGCGCGGCCGCGGGGGGGCCGCCGCGAGCCACGGCACGCACAGCGGGAGCCGCTTCCGCAGTCGGCGCCGGTTCGCCGCCGCGAAATGCCGGCATTTGATAATCGCCCACAGGAATAGAAGCGTCCGGCGCGCGGTCGCGCTTGACCGATGAAAGATCCGTGGCCGGGCCCGCCGGCGGTTGAGCCGTCACCGGGCCGCCAGCGAACGGCACCGGTTTTGCACCGCCGGCGAAGGGCGATGCAGGCGGAGCCGGCGCGATATCGGCCGGGCTGACATTCATCGAGCCCGGACCGGCGAAGCCGAACGGCGTTGCACCAGCGCCGAACGGCGCCGGCGCGGCTTCCGGCGCCGGAGCATGGGAAGCACCACGGAAACGACGCGCCAGGACCGACGCGGCAGCGTCACGCGCCTGTTGCGCCTGGTCCGCTTCCAGGTTCAGTGTCGACGGATAGAGCGCGCCCCACTGCGGCGGAATGCTCGCCGGCGTGGTTGACGCCGCGGGTTCAGGTTTCGGCAAGCCGCCGTTGTTGCCCGAGCCTGTCCCGGCCATCGGGTCGCCACCTTGCGGGAAAGGCGCGGGCACCGCCTGCGGATCGAAACCGGGCGGAGCGATGCCGCCGCCGTAGTACGGGGAAAGAAAGTAGTCCAGCAATCCCGGCATTTTACTTTGCTCCGAACGAAATATTGCCCTTGGGCCACAGCGAACCGAGCCCCTGCGCGATCGTCGCGAATTGCTGCGCGCCGCTCATTGTCTGTTCGCCTTCCGAGTGGCCCGTTTGCGTGCCGAACTGCGCCGCCACCGGAGAGATTGCCCCGAGCAGCGTTGCGTATTGCGATGCCGGGATACCGAATTTCTGCGCTTCCGCCTGGAGCGTGGCGTTCGCGCCGAAATTGTTGACATCGAGCGTGGTCCCTGCGGTGCCAACGCCGTTGGTGAAATTCTGATTTGCGGTCGCGTTGTTGCCGTTCAGAATGCCGTAAGTCGTGTTTCCAGCGCCATAAAGTGAACTCGCCGCGGCGAGTTGGTTCGCGACGTCGGTATTGTATTGCGCGGCGATAACCGGCGCCTGTGCCGTCGTGATGCCGCGCGCGAGCGCCTGCGCGTTGCCCGGCGAGAAATCGCGCCCGGCCGCCGCCCATTGGCCGTTGATGCTGTTAGTCGTGTCCGCCGCCGCCGCGTCCAATTGGGCTTTCAGCGCCGTGTTGTTGCCGATGTTCGCACCGCTCGCCGTTGAGCCCAAAAGCCCCTTGTAATCGGCAAGGTTCTGCGTGATCGCGCCATCGTTCGCCTTCGCCCCGCCGCCATTGAGCAAGCCTAGCGTTCCAGAATTGACCGCGGGGGAAAACGCCGAACTCGCCGTGTTGGCGTTGTTCGTGATCGTGCCCAGCGCGCCCGACTGGTTGCTGTTCAGCCCGGCCTGCGGAACAAGGTTCGTCAGCCCACCGAGAATGCCCGTCAGCCCCTCTTTCGCCGGATCATACGGCGCGAGGCTCTGCGTTTGGGTTTGCGAGCTTGTGCTAGTGCCGCCCATTAAAGAGCCCTTTCGAGAACGACGTTCGAGACGTCATAGTTTTTGAGGACGCGAGCCCAGCCAGGCCGGCCCATAACGCGGACGCGCGCGGCGCCTTCCGCCCTCGCCCAATCTTCGATTTGTGGCAGCAGCGGCAACCAGCTTTCCATATCGTCCCCGCCGAGCGCGGTTATCAGGCAGACTAGATGCCGATCGGTTCGCGTCAGAAGCGTCACCGCCGCGGCCTTGATTTCCTGACCCTCGCAGGCCAGCCACAAAACGCCGTCGCCGTGCAGCACATCGCGCGCAATGTCGATCGAATGACTAAGATCCGTCCGCCGCGCGGCCGCATAGAGCCTGTCCCGCACCATCGGCCAGATTTCGCGCGCGAGCTGCGGCGGGATGCAATGTAGACTAGCCGAGGCAGACATAGAAAAAGGACCGATCGGTTTGAGCATTGTTCGCGTGCGATATCGTGAACGACTGTTTGCCAACCGAGTTAATGAACGTTGTGCCCGCGGCGAGCGCGGCCGCGGCATTGCCCGTTTTCGGGAACAGGAAAACCGCGCTCTGCGGCGCGCAATTCGGCGCCGCAACCGTCGTGGACGTCGCGCCGGCGGCGAGCGTCACCGATCCGGTAGCGTTCGAGCGGCCGGCCGCGAGCTGTTGCAGCGACAGCGCATATTTGGATAAGTCCTTTTCCGTTGTCGACGGGAGAAAAACGCTCATCGTTTCCCCGTCGCCTTGAGGTCCGCCGGCTCAACACCGTTGATGAACGTCCAGGCCGTCCCGGCCGGAATTCGGCACTTGAGCCGCGAATACCGAGTGTCGACCAGCATGTTGCAGATGCCGGTTTTCGCGTTCACTAGCCTTTCGAAACCAGCCGCCGCCGGCTGTTGCAAGTTCTCGCGGCGCGAGGCCGAGCCAAAGACCGTCACCGCGTCCGACACCGGGCGAAAGCCGACCCTCATTTTGACGCGCCGGCCGTCCGTGCCCTGTTCCGCGGTTTCAAGCGTCGCTTCCAGGTTCGCGCCGCGGAAGAAGTTGGCCGCATGCCCGGCGTCAAAGGCCGCCAGCTCCGGGACGATCGCCGACGTCAGGTTATCGAACGACTGCGTTATGGCGTCGAGGTTCGACCCCAGGAGCGCGGAAACGCCTTCAAGCGTGAAGCCGGGTTGCGCCATCTTGAAAAGGAATTCGCCGGAGAAGCGCAGCGGCGTGAACCGATCTAGCACCGGATCATAGCAAAGCGCCTTGTCGAACTGGCCGGCTTGGCCGTTGACCGACTTGTAAACCCACAAGATCCGCGAGCTTCGCGGATCGGCGAGCCCTTGGAATAACTGCGGCTGCGTTGCGTCAAGATCCGCGAAAAAGGTTCGGTCGACACGTTCGCGGCCGATCGGGACCGGCGCGCCGCCGGGGTCGATCCGATGAAAGCCTTTCAGAGAATAGAAAAACACGCTGGAGCCGGAGCGGACCAGGCTCAAAGGCCCAAAGATGCCAAGTTCCTCCGCGATCTTGTCAATCTGGAAAACGCGCGGATCGCCGGGCAAAAAGATCATGCGCCGGACGATGCTGTCTTGCAGGATCACGCCGCTTTCGCCACCGGCGATGCCGCGGCAAATGCCACCGTCGACCAAATCTTGTTCGTCGCTCGAATTGATGCCGGCCGTCCAGGAATTCGGGCCGTTGACGTCGTTCAGGCCCGACCACTTAACCCGGCCGGGGTTGCTAAGAAGGCCCGTCAGAACGACGAACCTCCCAACGATGCCGATATAGCGCGCGAAGGGCGGATTGCCGGCCAGATTCGCAAAGGCCGCCGAGCTCGAAATATCGAATGCCTGCGGGGCGACGTTCGCTTGCACGAAAATCACCAGGTTATTGAACTGGACCGCTTGCCATTGATCTTTAGGAGGAACGGCGGCATAGGGACCGCCGCCGAGCGAGACTTTCGACCATGCAAACGTCGTGTTGTTCAGCAAATAAAGATCGGTCGCCGAGGCCGCGAACACGACCACAGAGCCGTCAGTTTTGTAGGCAGTAAAGGCGCCGCGGCATTGCAGGCCGAGCGATTGCGAGATTGCAGCCAGGCTTGGGAAGGGCCCATAGCCATCCCCGCGCGGGACCACGTTCAGCAGTGAGCGCCCGCTTTGCGCCTGGTAGTCGGAAACGTCCGGCCGATACTCTCCAAAGGGGATCAGCGACATTACCAGGACGTCCCGCGAATGCGGCCCGTCCCAGCGCGCGCCGAGGTTTTGTAATCGAGCCGATCCTTATAGGACTGGATTTGCCCGGCCATGAGCTGGGCGCCTTCCGTATCCCCGATAAGATTTGTATAGAGCAGCAATTTCGCGTGGCAGCGGATCAGTTGTTCCGCGTCGTTGCACCAGGCGTTCGTGTCCGTGTCCTGCACCAGCGGATCAAGCGCGTAATGCATGTGCGGCCGCATGGTGTAGACCGCGACCGGGACCGGCCAGAGCAAAATCTGACTGTCAACGTAGGTATAGGCGCACGGCCGGCCGGCGCCGGTCATTGAACCTTGCAACCACTCGAATTCGTCCGCCTCGTACTTATCCAGCTCGAGCGGCCGCGTTCCGTCGAACAGGAAGAGGGTATCCAGCCCGATAATGTTCGGGATCTGCGCCAGGGCCGAGCCGCCATAGGCCGATTGACCGGCCACGGTCGGAAAGGTCAGCGAGCGGGTGACGTTGAAGTAAAACCGCGAGGTTTCGTAATGCTCAATTGCGTTTTCGACCGCGCTTTTTATTTCCGACGTCAGATCGTCGCGCGTCAGATCCGTTGCGATTTGGTTTCGGAGGGCGAGAAACGTCTTTGGCATCTGCCACCGTCACGGCCGGAGAAGCGAGGGCTAGCGCGGCTTCCGTCGCCAGCATATGGACCGAAGGCGGCGCCGGCTCATTGAGAACCAGCGACGCCCCCGCGAAGTGCAGCCAGATTTCCACCGGGCTTAGAGATCGTTGTCCGGAACGTACTTGATGATGACGATTGCCTTACCCGCAGTCGCGGCGCCGCCGGTCTGCGTAAAGGTCGCCTTCACCACGCTATCCGCGACCAGCGGTACTGCCGCGATGCCGCTTGGCTTGATGTTCTGCGTTAGGCCCGCAGCCGTTTCCACCGCATCCGCAGTCGTGACCACGTTGTTTGCGACGCCGCCGATACCCACCGTCACGTCGTTGGTGGTTCCGGCGTTGAACGGGGTTACAACCAGAACGTCGGTCCCGATCAGGATTGCGCCGGCCGGAAGCGTCTGCTTATTGACGCCGGCGGCAATGCCGGCGTCGTTCCAGTTGATCGCGAAGCGCAGATAGTGAACGAGCTGCGCGGCATTCTTGCGAGCGGTAGACATGAGTTTTTGCCCTTTCAGAGCTTTTGAGAGGCCGCCCGCGAAGCGCCTTGCTTCGCGGGACTTACGCCCATCAGGTTGAACAGGATCAGCAGCCGCCCTTAGTGCGCGACGGCGTAGGTGGTGAACGGGATCACACCGAAGTCAGCGCCGTTGAAAACGCTCTTCTTGATGCCCCAGATGGTTTGCGCCGAAACGCCAAGCTCGCGCTCGTAATCGAACAGCTCTTCAATCCATTTGAAGTGCGAGCCCTTCGAAAACTCCTTGCCGAAGCCGACCGCCGCCGCCTGTGCTCCGGCGAACACGCCGCGCCGAGTGCTGGTCGCCGCGGTGTTGTCGTTCTTGATGCCGACCGGCAGTCGGTTCCAGCTATGCAGGATAACGTCCCGATACTCCCCGAGCGCGTCGGAATAGATCAGGCTATCCTTGCCAGCCCCGCCGGCGAGCGCGGCTTTCTGGATATCGAGCCACTGACCGGCGCCGGCATCCGTGCGGAGGTCCGTGACCTGGAAGTCGTGCAGGAAGGCGAGATATTTCTTTTTCCCGTTGACCTTCACCGGCCGGATCAGCGGCGACATGGTTTTCGCCCGTTCCAGCATGTGATCCAGGAACTGCAACTTCATCGTTTTGGTGTTGTCGGCATTCACCGCCGCGTCGTCCGTCAAGCCGCCCGGACGATAGACATTCGTGGCCGGCATGATTGGGTTGTTGCCCGTATAGCGAGGGTCTACCACCAGCACGTTGCCGGTGAGCTGGTTCGCCATGCAGGTATCGAGCCGGTTGCCGTACCAATCGGTAAGGCCGTCCTTGCTTTCCGCGCGCAAGTTGAACGGGACGCGCTGGGCGTCGATGGAATTCTTGTTCTTGGTGCGGACCGCGTGCGAAAGCTCGTTGATGGTGAGCTTGTCGTTATACGTGGTCAGATCCTCTTCGTTGCCCTGCTGCGTCTGACCTTCGGTCACACCGTCGCCGACCAACTGGACGCGCAGGCCGATCGTCACGCTATCGCCGGCGTTCGTCTCGAAGTCGGTTTTCTGCTGGATCATGTTCGAGGCGCCCTCGCCCATGAACTTGCCGAAATAGGTTTCCTTGAGTGCTTCGACGTTGAGCTTTTTCGCCCAAAGCTTGTTGGAAAGGACGTTGTTCACGCCGTATTGCGTAACGGACATTTTATGCCTCTAAGGTGGGAATTCGGGTGCTGTGGGTTGACCGCGAAACGCTGCGATCGAGCGCAACACCGAGATTTCCCGCCTTCGGTGGAGGCGTGGCGCTGTGACGGGCGCCAGTCGAAAACGGGATTGAAACTCCCGCGGGCCTTACTCACTCACAAGCGGCGTTAGCCACCGAACAGTCGCCGAGCCTTCGCCGGGTTTTTGTTGCACCAGGCTTCGAACTCGTCCGCCGGCATGGCAATCAGTGCTTCCGCCGTCATGTCTGCATCGCCCGAGCTTCCGCCCATATCGTTCAGGCTCTTATGTGCCGCCTGCCCGCGTTCGATCGTCTCAAGCTTCTCCGCGGCCTTGCCCTTGTCGGGGTCAGCCGCCGGTTTCTTATAACCCCGCTGATTTGCCAGATCGTAAAGCATCTGCGCCGGACTCTTGGCGCGCTGCATCGCCATTTGCGCAATGGCGAACTCGTCGGCAATAAGCGCCTCATGCAGTGATTGCGGCGTATCGTAGCCAATCGCCTTCAATTCAGCGGCGCGGGAGTTCAGAAGGAAATTGTAAGCCGCTTTGAAATCCGGCGTAGTTTGCTCGAACTCGTCGCAAGCCTTTGTGTAGTTATCCACAAAAGTCTTTTGTTCGGTCGCGGCCTTCTCGTTGGCTTCGCTCGCCGCCTTTTCGTCCGCGGCCCGCTTTTCCATCTGTGCGACGGTTTCGCCGATGTGTCGGACCGCGCCAAAAATATCATCTTCGACCTTCGGAGGGCCGGCCGGCGTTTCCGGGGCGGGATCGCCGCCGAGCTTGAGCCGGTCGATTATCGCGAACTTGCCGCGCAGCTCCGCAAGCTGCTTTTCCGTATCCTGGTATTTGGTCGCCAGCTCTTTGCGGGCTTTCTTCTCTTCCAGGAACGTCGCAAGCGGGACGTGATCGTTTTTCGGCGCCGCGGCGTCAGGTTTGGCCGAACCGACGGCAGGATTTCCCTCGCCGCCTTCGCCGTCGCCAGTTGAACCGCCGGCATCCGCGCCATCGTCGCCCGGAATTGCGCTTTCGCCGCCGCTCGAAAAAAAAGCTTCTTCATCCGCCGAAAGTGACGGGCCGCCAGTGTCGACGGGTGTTGATCCTTCGTTGAGGGACATCGTTGCTTGCCTTCCGCCGGCGCTGCCGGCTCAGAGAACGCGGGAGCCGCCGCGCGCGGAAATCCGGGCAATCGCCGGTGGCTCCCGGGTTAAGGGGTCTCAGCAAGCAAAAAGTAAGAGCGAGCAGGAACGACGATGCCGCATTGAAGTTGATGGCGAGCCTCCGGTATCATCCCTGCCCGGATCATCCGTCTGGAGGTGGCGGCTCTGGCGCTAACGTGGCGTTTGCGTCAGAGCCGTCCAGCGCGCGAAAAGCTTAGGAACGATGGCGCTCGTTCAGCGTAATTTATTCAGCTTCCGGTCCTCCAGGCTGACCTGATCGGAGGTTGGCGGCTCTGGCGGCAACCGGCCCGTTTACGCCAGAGCCGTTTTAACAGACAAGTAGCAAGATCGCCTCTTCCTCGCGCCGGCGTTTCTGTGCCGCCTGCTTCGCAGCCGCAGCCGCCGCAGCGCGTTCATTCTCTACCGCCTGCATATCGACCGCGGGCGCGGCCGTAGCGACAGGGGAGGCTCGCAGAGGTGCGAACCGCGGAACGGTGCGACGGTCGATCGGCACGCCAGGCACCTTGCGCGTGATCGCCGCGAGCTGGCGAGCGCGTTCGAGCTCTAAGAGATAGTGCCCGATGCCGCCATATTGCTGCTTGTCGTGATCGTAACCGGTGCGCGATAGCTCCGCGTTGCCGGTTGTGCTGCTCGCGCCGGCGTCCGCCCGCATGATGGTCGTTGCGGATGGCGCGATTCCGTTGATGGTGAAGGCGCCGCGAGCGACCGCAAGGCCGATCGTAAACGATACCGGCTTGCCCGATGCCGAGACGGCGCCTGCCGAGACAACGAAAGAGAGCTTGCCGGCGACCGGCTGGCCCGAAACCGTGTAGCCGCCGACCGAAACCGCTTCGATGATTTGGAATGACGCATTGCCGGAGATCGAGAGCGATCCAGGCGCCGCGGCGAGCTGCGTTTTGAATGTGGCCGCTTGCCCTGCGGTCGAAAATGCACCGGCGTCGCTCGCCTGCACCGTCCGGAAAACAACAACCTGACCCGTAGTCGAGAACGAGCCAGGGTCAGCCGTCAGCGTCCCGCCGCTTACGGGCGTATAGACAACGACGATAAGACCTTGCTTGCCTGCACTCGGCGAGCCGCCGCCACCGCCAGAGCCACCGGCCGCGCCGGCAGTCTGGACGATCCGTGCACCGCCACCACCGCCACCGCCACCACCGCCTCCAGCGCCTCCACCGCCTCCGGCTCCGTAGAGACCGGATGCGCCTGCGGAGCCGCCAGTTGTACCGGGGCCGCCTATAGTGGGGGGAACTGAGGTGCTTGGCGCTCCAGCGCCGGGGCTTCCACCGCCCGGCCCGCCTGATGCGTTAGAGCCGCCGCCGGAGCCGTGCGTGGCGTCATACTGCGTTCCGTTGGAAGCTGCCGCCGTGTTCCCGGCATCGCCAGAACCGCCGGAAGCGCCTGCGCTTGCGGTGCCTGCGCCGTGGGGACCAGCAGCACCGCCACCGCCGCCGCCTGCCCCACCAGCACCACCAGTGCCGCCGTTGCCGCCAGCTGTGATGCTACCTGCTACTCCTGGGCTTCCGCCCGCGCCAGAGCCGCCAGCAGCAGCACCACCGCCGCTGAACTTGGTGGTCCCGATACCTGCACTGGCTTGGCCGCCTAGGCCACCCGATGTTCCGCCCTTTGCCGCAACCGCAGCAGCAGCGAAGGACGCGCCGTTGAACCATGTATCTCCGCCATTAGTGGAGGCTCCGCCGCCGCTCCCCACGTTAATCGGGATAGATGCCCCAGGCGTGAGCGCAACAGGGCCAGCGGAATACGCGCCACCGCCGCCCCCGGTGCCACCATTGCCGCCAGTGCCTCCAGTGCCGCCGGCACCGCCAAAGCTGCCTTGAGGTCCGTTTTGACCTGTGAAGCCAGTGCCGCCTCCAGCGCCAACGATGCCTCCAGCGCCCGCGCCGATACACTCGATTGTGGCGCTTGCGCAGTCGGTAGGGACAGTCCAGCTTGTGCCAGACGCTAGAAAAATCGTGACGCTAAGAACGATCGGCTCAAACCGAAACGTCTTTTTCGGACCGTTCTCGAGAACTTGTTGCGTTAGGACCGCTTCGCGGCGTTGCTCGCTGGCGCCGGCCTGGACGTCCCGATAGGACAGGGTTAGCGCCGTGCCGCCGATCAAAAGCGAAGCGACGGCCGGACGTATCCGGCTCTTTCGCTTCCTCAAGTCGAGCGGATCGTTTGCGCGCCTGACACTGCTAAGGTCGATCATGCCGGCGGCTTTTAGTTAATCGTGAGAACGCCGTTCGCTGCGTCGCAGTCGACCAGGAAGCTATTTCCGTTCGTGATGTTGACAGCCGCCTGAAAGTCCCACCAGCCGATAAGCGGTTTCAGCGGTACCGCCGGCGTGCTGTTGTAGAGGACGGCATAGCGAAACGTTGCGATCGTTCCGCCTACCGCGGTAAACAGGACGTCGTTAAGCACCAGCTTGTAAAGGCCGCCCGTCTGCACGCCCGAAACGAACGTTGCGGCGCCGCCGCCGGCCGTATAGCCGAAGCCCGCGGCAATTTCGGCAACGTCAGCCTTAACGGCATTGGTCGCGACCGGCGCCGTATTGGTCAGCATAACCATCAGCGCGGCCGTGTTGAGATTGTGAACCGCGGTCGCAAGATCCTGCGGCCACTGATTGAATTTGTTGAAAGCAGCCATTTAGCCCCCCATAGGTGCAATCCCGACGACTTCGCCGGTTTGCGGATCACGGATCAGTTTCTTCGGAGTGTTGAGCGCCTGCGCCAGCGTGGTCATGTCGCGGCGCATTTCGTTCATCATGCCCATGATGAGCGCGGCGACGTCGCCCCCGCCCTGCTCCGGCTGGCCGTCCGGCCCGGTCGCCGCTGGCGCCGTGAGCGCCTTCAACATTGCGTCGTTTTGCGCGGCCTCGCGCGCGAGCTGCGCCTTCGTTTCGGCCTCGCGACGCATCGCCTCGATTTTCGCGTCAGACTGCGCTTTGTCGTTCGCAATTTTCGCCTGCGCCTTGTCGTTTTCTAGCTTCAGATCCGCTTCGCGCGCGGCCTGTTCCGGATCGGCCTGTTGCTGCGATTTCTCAATACTGTCCGAAATGTCCTTTTGCGCGGACGTCGGGAGCGGCGAATACTTGAGCAGCGCGAGCCAGGTTGCCGGCGGCAGCATCTTGCCGATAACCGGCAAGATCTGTTGCAGCATCGCCCAGGTGAGTTCCTTTTGGTTCGCCGAGGTCGCGCTTTGGTCAACGATGACGTCGTACTGAGTTTTTCCGTCGAAGGCGTCCTTCTTGATGAGCGGGACAAATTGCGCCTCTTCCGGGCCCTCGATTTTCACGAGCGTTCCGTCCGGGATGTAATGCTCAATGATGTAGAGCATCAGCCGGCCTTGTTCCTTCCGGTAGCGCCGGAGGCTATCGAACAACGGCTGCAGGATCGTCAGCGCGGATTGCTTGCGTTGCAGATCCAGGCTTGCCGCCTGCCCTGCCGAGCTTTGCATTCCCAAAATCTCGACGTTGACGCCGGACACGTCGCGGTGCGATTGCACCGCATACTGCATCAGCTCGAAAGAGCCTTGCGGAAATTGCGACGTCGGCTTTGCGATCATTTTCGGGTTAGAGCCCGAGAGCGCGCCGGGTTTCAGGTACGTTACCTGATCCTGATGCGCCCAAGACTGTTCGCCCTGCGCGTCATTGTCGAAGAACTGGCCCCTTTCGACCGCAACACCACCCTTCGCCGTGGTGTTCATGATGTGCATTGTCTGCGACATCCACTTATTCGACCAGCGAGCCGGGTCTTTCATGGCGCGGACGATGCCGAAGAACGTATTTTTGTTGCGGTCCCGCTTGCCGGTCATGCACTTGAACGAGAAGTGGCCCTTACAAGGCGCGTCGCCGACTTCGAGCAGCACGTTCCCAAGGTAGGCTTGCCGGTAAACCTTCCGCGTCGTTTTGGTGAAGCGCAGTTTTCCGCCGGCGAGCTTGGCCTTTTGGCTCAGTTGCTCGAACTCGTCTTTGCCGAGCTGCAAAATGTTGTCTGGGTTGGTCGGATCAATCACCAGGTAAGCCGGGACGCGCTCCCACCACTGGACACGAACCAGCGTCACGCATTCGTCGTCGTCGCCGTCCTCGCCGCTTTCGGCCTTATTGTAGGTTTCGCCGTCGTTGTGGTGCGGCTTCTCGCCCTCGTCCTCTTCGCCGAGCCAGGTAGCGTTATAGTCGGCATCTTTAAACGGCCGATCGGGATCGCCCGGGCAGAGCGCGCGCGCCTCGTCAATCGGGACGTCGCGCCGGATGTGCGCCAGGCGCCGGCCGTCGACCAGGTTTCGCTTCTTGGCGCCGCTATCCCACACCATTTCGAGCGGGTCGACGCGATCAACCTTGGGATCGCCTTCCGGGTTGTCCTCATAGTCCAGACGGGTTTCCGTCCAGCCCATGCCGCACACCACCAGGTCGCGAAAGGCGTCGCTTTCCTCATCTTCCGCGTCGCATTGCTGGCGAAACCACTTCGCCGCGGACGTCAGCAGCTCGTTTTTCTTCGCAACGCCGAGCCGGCGCGGCAGAAATTGCACTTCCTGCCGGTTGCCGACTTCCTGACCGGCCACGCTATCGACCGTCGTTCCGACGCGGTTAAAGATGACGATCGGGCGCTTTGCATCCTGCAAAATCGCCTTATCGTCGTCCGTGAGCTGTTCGCCGGCGTCAAAGTCGAAATCTTCGCGCGCCTCTTTGCGCCAGGCGACTTGGCCTTTGCTGTTCCGATCGGCTTTGACGAACCGTTTCAGCTTGCGAAAGAGGCTCTCCGCGTCCCTTACGGGCTCGCTAGCCTCGCCGCCACCCTGATAGCTGTCCGCGTCGTTGAGCATTCAAACCGATCCTGTTGATCAGGATCGGTCCTAACAGCGTGCCGGAAATGAATTATCCGGGGCTCAATTCAGGCTACCCTCTTTGGGGTAGCGGGGGCTGCGTCATGCGTCTCCGAGACGGGATCGGGGCCCGACTGGATCATGCCGTCGCGGCGAACCAATAGCTCTGACTGAGGGTCAACCGCCAGCCGATCGAACAGCGCTTGCAGTTCGGGCCGAAGACCGTCGCCACAGAGGGCGGCGATAGAGTGAAATTTGCGCATATCGTGCTCCTTTGGATTTGGAACATGGTAGGAGTTCGGGTGATGCGTGCCACCCGATTGCCGACAAGGTGCCGCGACAGGAATTCCTAGGTGGGACTCGCCGCAGCCTTGGCCGCCTGCCCGACTTGGTACGGCATCCAGGAACAGAAATAGCCGTGTTCGGGCTTTGGCTCGTCAGCCTGCACAAGCGCGACGCTCGTTCGGCTGTGAGGGACGCCGTTGCTATCGAAAACGCTCAGGTTCACCAGCGCGTCGCCGAAAACATGAGTAACGATCGCGGCCAGCGGCTTTCGGCTGTCAATGTGGGTAAAGCCATAGTCGCCGGTAAGCGTCGAAGGTGTGAACCACACAACGCGGCCGACAGTGGGGACAATCTTGGTCATGGAAGCATCCTGTTTGGTTTGGATGCTTCGGAAGTACAGCGCTGCCGGAAATGATTTCTCCGCGCGACAGGAACGGTTGCCCAGCATGCTGATTATGGTGGATGTCCCTTCCGCATAGTGGACAGTCTCATGACTTAAGCGGTCCCGGAGTTCGATAGCCCGGGATTGCTAGCGGCTCTGGCGAGAAGTAGAGCTCCCGCCAGGGCCGTTCTTTTGCAGTCTCCAATTCGAGCTGCGCCGCATCAATGGAGGCGCTTACGAAGCTTCTTGATAATCGCCCGCAGATCTTTGGCGTAATCCTCGACGATCCGTCGCGCCTCGGCTGAGCGCGTCGGCTTGGGCTTTGCCGGCGCCTTTTTAGCTTCCCTTTCCTTCTCATGGCGAGGGTTCATGACCGGAGGATGCATACCAGCCCATCCTGGGGTCGTTTGATCTAAATCAAGGACCCCGCAGTTTTTGGTAATATGGTGCGGGTCGATGAGCGCACTGCTAACTGACAAGTACCTTTACGCCTTACGAGCCGTCGCCCTTGGCAAGGTTTTCCGTACGTATACCAGTGTAGCCTTCACGATAACCGGCCCATGTAGCAGCAAACTCCTTTGGTCGATGGCCCGAATGAACTTGATTGCTGACCCTCCGGGCGGTCCTCTACGGGGCTATCACCACATGGTGCTCACTGCCAAAGGGGCGGAAACATTGCGGGCCGCCTTCGGTAGCGATTTACGCTATTTACGCGCTTTGCCAGGACCCGCTACTCCGTGAGCTTCGCCGGTCCTGATACCGCTCGCGAGGGGGCGGAGCGCCGTCCTGTTGATCGTAATGGATGCACATCAGGCGAAGCGGTCCGCTTTTGAGCGCAAAACGGACTCTGCTCGGCCGGTAGTTGAGGTCCGCTAAGGGCCACAAACGGACTTCGATAGCCCGATCTTCGCCTATATAGTGGTGTGGGGTAGCTTGGAATACTGCCGGATCATCTCGTGAGAAAAGGTGCCATTGTTGTTTTCGTTGTTGTTGCCGTTATCGGTGCAGCGATTCTTGCCCTGCACCGGCTAAACTTTCCAGACACATCATCATCCACTATCACCCAACGAGAGGTGCGCATTAAGGATGCTGTAGTTTTCCATAATCCTACCCACGACTCCTCCAAATTTGTTGCTTTCGTCGAAGCAGTAACTGAAAAGAGAGGGGCAGCGCCTCTGCAAGAATGTCAGGAGGAATTGCTGCTGATCAATAAATTGTACAAAAGTTCGGTACGAAAGGAATTCGGCGCGGGTGACAGCCAATCTGTAATAAGCATCCTGATTTTTGCGCCACGCGATATGTACCGGAAAGAAGCGAAGGTCCGTATGGTTTGCAAATCGACTGCAACCGATTGGTATCCGGTAGAACTGCCAGACCTAAAACATCAATGAACGAACGAAGCCGAGCTTGTTTCGCGTTCAGACAAATAAGTCACCCAAAATCGTAAAAATTCCTATCTGTGCGGCGAGCCAACAGATTGGCCGTACACCTGGCGGGGCGAAGGCGTAGGCGGGAACATAAAGCAGCCGGGCGACGACGAACACCCAAGCTCCAATTACCGATAGTGATGCAGCGGCATGAGCCGCGTGCACCAGGAACAGTGCGGCAACGAACTGTGGAAATATCTCTAGCAGGTTACGGTACGCACGAACGAAGCGCCCGCTAACACCCGTAACCTCGCGCACTTCGTCACGAGGCCCTGCGACCCAAGAGCCTCCTAGCTGACGGAGTGTCAACACACTGGATAGGGTGAGCTGAAGAGTAGCCAACAACATCGCCGCGGCCAGTGCCCAGAGATCACCCGTCATCGAAATCGCGCTCCCCGACGCTCCGTCGGCGCGGGGATGGCCTTACACCGGGCCAGCCGCGCTCAGTTGATAGTTCATATCCAACGCAACGCGTTTTTTGTGTGGAGCGTCAGGATTCCACCCAACAATGGCGAACATCACGAAGAAGCCCACAATATACGCCACCACGATAAACCAGCCGTGCCGCAGCCACAGGCCGACCGACTTTGCCTGTGGATACATATTGGAGATCGCGACGCCCGCAGACGAGCCGAACCAAATCATCGAACCGCCGAAGCCCACCGTATACGCAAGGAAACCCCAGTCGTAGCCGCCCTGCTTGAGCGCCAGCGCGGTCAGTGGGATGTTGTCGAACACGGAAGACAGGAAGCCGAGTCCCAGCGCAGTTTGCCATGAGGCCCGCGGCAATTCCTCGACCGGCATAAGGGACGCATTGGTGACAAGGGCCAGAAGGAAGACCGTGCCCTTGAGCGTTTCCGGCATGGTGGCCCAATCCGGCCGCCGCAGCGGCGCGGCCGCGAGGATGACGATCCAGACCGCAAGTCCGATTACGGGGATGGCATCGAGCACCGCCGGAAATTTCAGGTTGGCGATGACGTTCGCCGCAATGGCGATGGTCAGGATTGCAGCGACAACTGCCACATACGTCCAATCGACGCGCAGGCCACGCTGTGCATTCTTTTGAATTGGCGAATAGCGGTGTTGTGCCAGCGAAGCCGGTATCCCGTAGATCAGGAAGCCAGCAACGGCTGCTACGTAGGCTTCGACGACGCGCAGCGGGCTGATGCCGTCGATCCACATCATGGTGGTAGTGGTATCGCCGACAACGCTGCCTGCGCCTCCTGCATTGGCAGCCGCAACGATAGCGGCAAGGTAACCGATATGTACTTTGCCCCTGAACATGTGACGCGCCATCGTGCCGCCGATCAGCGCAGCGGCAATATTGTCGAGAAAGCCTGACATCACGAATACAATGGCAAGCAGGACTAGGCTGCCGCTCCAACCGTCCGGCAGGAATGCTGGCATCACATCGGGGATTCGACTCTTCTCGAAATGGCGCGACAGGATGGCGAAACCCATCAGCAGCAGAAACAGGTTGGCGAGGATCACCCATTCGTGATGAAGCTGAAGCATCAGGCCCGTCAGGCCCTTGCCTTGTCGGAAGCCGGTAAACACGACCTTGTAAAGTGAAACGGCCACAAGTCCGATCAACGCCACCTCAAGCGTCTTGTGGTGGAACACGGCGACACCCAGCAGCGTCAGGCCGAACAGAATGAAATCAACCGGGATGCCAAACAAGTAGACGGGCTGAGCCGAATACAGGCCGGTAGTGGATGCTGCCGCAGCTGGATTTGCGAATAGGATGAGCGGGAGGGCCACCGCGGCGGCAAGAAGAAGCCGGGGCACGTTCACGGCCCGCCCGGCGAGGGATTGGGCACGGAGAATTTCCTCGTCAGAACGGCGATGATGCATTGGGCGCACGCTTTCCGCGTGGCGGCCCGACCATCGCTTGACCTGTCACTGCCACATGCAGCGAACACCCGAGTGCCGTTCTACACCGCAACCGGCAGAAAGCAATGTGCCAGCGGTCCGAGTTGGGTCATTAGCGGACGTATCACGGCCGCCCGGCAATGTCCGCTTAACCCTGGTGGTCTCAACCGGTCGCCGCAACACTTTATCTTAGAGGGAAAAGATGGAGTGTGGGATGGAACGGAGATTTCATAGAGGTTTTACTGCGGCGGAGAAGACGGAATTATGGGATCGCTGGAAGCGTGGGGAGTCGCTGAAGGCGATTGGACGAGCTTTTGGTAAGCAGTCATCGTCGATCTATTTTCTGGTGGCTCCGCATGGTGGGATTCGTCCTGCGGAGCGGCGTCGCTCCAGGTTGGCGTTGACGCTTGCGGAACGCGAGGTGATTTCCAGAGGTGTTACGGCACATCGATCGGCCCGGTCGATCGCCAAACTGCTTGGCCGCTCACCCTCGACGGTGAGCCGGGAAATGGGTCGCAATGGCGGCTATGATCGCTACCGAGCGACACTTGCGGACGAGAATGCCTGGGCGCGATCCCGTCGTCCAAAATGTTGTAAGTTAGCGACCAATCCGCGGCTTCGGCGGGCGGTGGCAGGCAAGCTCAGATTGGATTGGTCACCCGAGCAGATAGCCGGTTGGCTGAAGAGAACGCATCCTGAAGACGAGTGTAATCAGGTGTCACACGAGACCATCTATCGCAGCTTGTTTGTCCAAGCACGCGGCGTGCTCAAGAAAGAGCTGCTTAGCCATCTTCGATCGAAGCGCTCGATGCGTCGCTCCAGGCCGGTTGACCCAAATGGGGATAGACGGGGGCACATCAAGGATATCGTCTCAATCAGCCAGCGACCGGCGGCGGTTGAAGATCGGGCGGTGCCTGGCCATTGGGAAGGCGATCTGTTGTCCGGACCGAACAACAGCTACATCGCGACCCTGGTCGAGCGTCATACGCGTTACGTGATGTTGGCCAAGGTGGCAGGCAAGGACACCCAGACGGTCGTATCCGCGCTCATCAAGCAGGCGAAGAAGCTACCAAAGGAGCTGTATAAGTCCCTGACCTGGGATCGGGGCAAGGAACTTACGGATCATCGTCGCTTTACGTTGGCGACCAACATCGACGTCTATTTTTGCGATCCGCAAAGCCCGTGGCAGCGCGGGTCGAACGAGAATACCAATGGCCTGCTGAGACAGTACTTCCCGAAGGGCACCGACTTGTCGGTGCATTCGCAAGCCTATCTGAACAAAGTGGCTCGTCAGCTAAACGAACGACCACGTGAGACCTTGCAATTTGAAACACCAGCGGAGAGATTTAACGCCTGTGTTGCGTCGACCGGTTGAGCCGGCACCTCCTAAGCGGTCAAGCACTTTGCCAGGAGCCGCTACCCCGTGAGCTTCGCCGGTCCCGATACCGTTCGCGCGGGGGCGGAGCGCCGTCCGGCTGGTCGTAGTGGATGCACATCAGGCCGAAGGCGTCCGCTTTTGAGCGGCAAACCATCACGCGCCTTTCATAGTCTCACGGATATTGTTCGCGAACGCCTTAATGGTGAACCCTGCCGGCAAAGAATCGATCAAGATTATGTCGGAGATCGCACTCTTGATCCGGAGAGCGCGAAGGGCGGTGTAAGCCGCGGAGTTGTACCACTGGTCAGCCGCCTCCCGGGTCGGGAACTCCATCAGCACGACAGCGCCAGGCCAAGCTCCCTCGATTACGTCGCCTGGACCCTGCGCTAGCCATTTACCGCCATAGGGCGCAACTGTTGCCTCAACTTGGTCAAGGTAGTTCAAGGCATCGTTGCTCGGGACATCGCCCGGAATCCGCAGATGATTTACGAGGTAGGTTGGCATCGTGGTTCCCTATGGTTGCTAATAGAGATCGATAGCATGTGAAGACATAGCGAGATTCCCAATTTGAACGAATTAAGCGACTTTGCGGGACGACCGGGCTACTTCCGCTTGCCCTCCATCGCTTTACTCCTGAGCGGTCAAGCACTTTGCCAAGAGCCGCCGCTGCTCGAACTTCTCCTGCCTCGATATCGTTCCCTCTGCGGCGGAGCTCCGTCCGGCTGGTCATAGTGGATGCACATCAGGCCGCCGGCGTCGGCGCCGTGCGAGCTCCAATCGTGGTTGGGCCCGAGCCCTATGTTCCGCTCATCGTTGGATTTCTTTTCGTGATACCAGCCGAGCGCGTCGCGCCCCGCTTCCGTCGTTTCCGCGTTGAAGAAGATCCGCGGGAAATGCCGCCGCATGGTCTCAATGCGGGCCGAGGCCGCGCCGGCGCCCTGGTTCGGGATCACCAGGACGTCAAACTGCGCCTCGCGGATCGCGCTTTCGTAGGACGTCGCAAACACCTTGTCGCCGGCGGCGCCGTCGTGCGGCAGGATCACCCAGGCTTTGCCCCATCCACGATCGCGCATCCATTGCAGATGAACCGAGAGCGGTTGCCCTTGCGCCTCGTAATAGTCCAGGACGTTGATTTTCTGCCCGACAAACTGACAGATCCAGATTGCCACCGCGTCAGCCCGCGCGCCCGTTCCGCCTATGTCGAAATAGGCGCGGATCTGCATCAGCGGATCGACCGGAACGAAGGTTATTCGGCCCTGTTCCTTGGCTTGCAGGAGCAGCTTGGAGTAATAGGCGCCCTCCACCACCGTTCGGAAACCGCCGTTCCATACCCAATCGTATTGATCGGGGCGGTTCTTTAGATCATCGAGCCGCGTCGCGTTGAGGATCTTGGGGAAGAACGGGTTATCCCGCCAATTCAGCTCAACGATCTTCGAGCCGTCCGGCGGGGCTTGCCGAAAGCGAATATGGGTCGCGCTCTTCTTGCGATCGGGATTCCATGTCACCCAGATTTCGGCGCCCTCTTCGCGCACGGTCGGGATTGTCACCGTCCAGGCGTTCGCGCTGACTGGTTCGGCTTCATCGACCCATAGAAGCAGGATCTTCGCCTTTGACTTGATGCTGTCGAGATTATGCCGCAGGCCCGCGAACACGAACGAAATCCGCCGGCATTTGGTCCGGATATAGGTTTCGCCGGCATCGAAGAAGTCCGCCAGCCAGCTTTCCGAGGAAATGGCCGCTTTGACTTCCGCAAATGAACTATCGGCCAGCGAATTCATGAACTCGCGGCCGCAGAGAATAATCCCCTCGCGGCCTTCTGTTGCCCACATCATCGCGCGCACCGCCGCCATTTTGGCGAACGAGCGCGTTTTAGCCGAGCCGCGGCCACCATAGGCGCCGCGAAACATGGCCTCGCCGGTAAAGACCGGGACGAGCTTAGGAGGAAGGAGAAGCCGCGGAACGGTCAAGGCGCAATCAGCCGCGGCTCACCACGACAGCGCCGAGCAGGAACCATGCCCACACCCAGGCACTTTGGCCGTTAAGAGCAATCGCGGCGGAGCCGATCGCCAGCGCCGCAGAAACCGCATGCCTATTCATCGTCATCGTTACATCCCCCGTTTCAGAAACGTTTCAGTGGACGGCGCAGTTCGAGCTTTAGCGCGCGCTCGAACGCTCCGCGGTGCTGGTCCGCCCAATCCTGATAGTATGCATCCCAATCCGCCGGCCGCGGATCAGTCACCGCGACGAGATCGCCGCGCTTGTTGCGATAGACAAGCGCAGCCATTACGCGCCTTCCAGGAACGCCATGCGGCGCGCGCGCAGATCATCGCCCGGCGCAACGCCTTCGCTCATCAGCCGGCGCAGCTTCGCCTTGTGCGCGATCGGGATGGCCCAGCCGCCCGAGCCCCATTCGGTCCGGACTTCGACGCCCACCTTTTCGAGCGCCTTCCGGACCTTGACCATCTGGACGTCGATCAGCTTCATTTCCGGTTGATCGCACTCAGGCCGAGCGCCGAAAAGAACGGTATGCATCGCCGTCCTGGTCGCGACCGAGCGCCGGAGCATGAATCCAATCATTTCGCATTGCTGCGGCGTGGCATCGAGAACGGCCAGCAGCCGCGATACGTCGTCATTGCCGACGCCTAGAAGCGCCTGCAACTCTTCCACCCTGTCACGCAACTGTTCGGCTTCGCTCATCCCTCGCCCATCCCTTCCGGTATTGGAGCCGCCACCAGCTCAATTTTCGTAATGGTTTGGACCGCCGCGCCGTCCGGCCCGCTGATTTCTTGCGTTACCTTGTCGCCGTACTTTTTCGGAGACATGCGAGCCGCCAGCCACTTTCGGCTATCAACCCGGAGCCTTGAGCGAGCAACGAATTCGGCATCCATGCGGACAGCGCCCGTTTCGGGATCCGTCACCGCGTCTCCGCTGCGATCGTCGGAAATCTCAAGGATTTCTTCCGCCAGGAGCGTTGCCCGCGCATCCATCGCGCGCGCGTACTGATCCTGAAACGCTTTGTCGCCCGCCAGCCACCGGAAAACCGTCGACAAAGCCGGCATTGCATCGTCGCGGCAGATCGAGCGCAGGCTTTCGCCCTCACCCATCCGAGCGCAGATCAGAACAGCGAGTTCCGGGGAATAGTCGGAAGGCCGGCCCATTGGTGTTTCGCCTTAACCCAGATCGTTCGAGAACTGACCGAGGGCTGAAAGGAATTCATCCGTCTGCCCCTCGATCTGTTGAGCGATCTTGCCAACAGCGCCAGCGACCGTCTCCCGCTGACGGGCAAGCGTGCCTTCCAAGATCCGAAGTTGGGCTTGCTGGATTTCGCCCATCATGCGGGTGTGCTCTTCCATCATCTGCTTGACGCTGGCGCCGGCACTGGCGGGATTAGTCGACATGGTGGCAGCTCCATTGGCTTTGGCCGCCACAGGAATTGCAGCCGGCTTGTCAGGGATCAGGGACACGGGGGGGAGCTTGATCGCGTTCCGAACGGCCGCCTCGCATTCAGCGTCAGAGGCCGAAGCGTCGACGGCAGCCGAGTAGCCATCCCAGCGAAGGACAATCCGGCCCGCTTCAAGGCCCATCGTCAGGGTTTCAATCCCTCCGACGTCCGCCATGCGGGTTTTCAAATCGTGAATGCTCATGCCAATGAGCAAGCGGCCAGTTGCCTTAATGCACCAAGAGCCCTAGCGGCGCATTTGCAAATTTCTGTGCGTATCTTCGCGGGCTTTTACTGTCCCGAACGTAAGGTGCAGGAAGTCCGCTTTGCCTTCAGCAACGGACTTGGCGAACCGGGCTCGTCAGGTCAGCAATAGAGCGTCATTCGAAATCAAGGAAGCGGCAACCAGCTGCCCTTAGTGCTCTGGCTCAAACCGTTCAATGAAACGTTCGGCCTGCCAAAGCTCCACGGCGTGTCCATTCACGGCGATTTTTGCGAGCCGACGCGCTTCTTGCTGATTAGCGCAGCGAATATCTACGCGATTGATGATGTGGCCGTCAGGTCCAATGACGTAGGCCCGGTATTCTTCCATCGAACGCCCCGCAGCTGATCCGCCTGAGAACCTGCGTCTCAAGAGTAACCGCTGTCCATATGCGAACCGTCTCATTTTAGGGCGGCAAGCAGCGACCTACCTCTTCTGATCGGTGCACCAGTTTTTCAATGACTTAGGAGCTTGCAGCCCCGGGCGTAGTCAGCCATTCGTTGATGTGAGCAGCCGTGCCGGCTTGCCGGGCTCGACGTAAAAGCAATTCGCGCGCTGTGCCCGGCGGAAGCTTGTCTGCTGCCTCTTTGAAGCGTTGGGCCTCTTCTGCTAACCGCTCTTCAAAGGTCTTCTCGTGTCTGACCCGTCTACGTTTTTGAACCATAGGGACCTCTCTCGACCCCCACCTTTTCCCCGGCATACCATAGACCCTTTGGGTCGTTCCGTCTGTCCGGTGGCCGACAACACTATTTTTTTCAGGAGCTGCGGTGATTTCCACATTGCTCGTGAACCGCGGGGCTCACTCAGTCGATCAGAGTGGCCTCATGTTCGACGAGCGTCCGATAGCATTCGCAGGACATGCGTTCGAGTGCGCCACGGTCCAGTATTTTAATGACACCTCGCGAATAGGTAATAATGCCTTGATCCTGGACCTTAACGGCGACCTCGGTCACGGATGTCCTGCGAACTCCAAGCATTTCGGCAAGTAGTTCTTGCGTCAGCGTGACGGTATCACATGCGGCCCGATCAGCCGACTGCAATAGCCAACGGCAAAAGCGTTGGTCGATTTGGTGGAGCGCATTGCAGGCGGCCGTAATCCGGGCTTGGGTTAAGAGGACCTCGTTGTAGCCAATGCAGAGGTCTCGCACCGCTTGGCTCGAGGTTACTGACTTCCTGAAAGCGGCTGAAGCTATCCTGCTGGCTGTCGTTGGTAATTGAACGTTCACCCGGACCAGGGATTTGTAGAGACCCAATCCAGCCATTGCACCAACTACGCCTTCGCGGCCGACGGTCGCGGTCTCAATCGCCTTGCCGTCTCGCATGACGGCCAGCAACGAAAACATCCCGGCGTGTGGGAAATAGACCTGATCGACCTCGCTGCCAGCTTCATAGACAATAGTGCCTTGCGGCAACTGAACCGTCGTTAAGTGAACCGCGAGCGCGCCAAACTCGCGGCGCGGCAGCAAGGCGAGCAGCTTGTTATCCAGCGGGCTGGTTGAAGGTGCATGCAACTGCGGGATCCGTGCCCGATCGGTCGGGCGGTTCGCCGCAGGGGAATAGTGCGAGCTCCGAGGGGACGCTCCGCGGTGGATGAGGTTACGTTAACAGCACAGGTGTTGCGTGTCGGTCCGGTATCCGTCTCTAGAACCGCTTCTGCCGATTAGCGTTGAGGTGCTTGCCTATTAGGCCACCGTGCTTTTTTCGAAGACGTCTGGCTCGTCAGGGCCTTTATCTGTCGGAAGTCCGACAATGCCGTTGAGGCAGTTACAAGCTGCCCTGACGCAGCTCTTTGCAGTCATCCTTTATAATGGGCGCTTACAGGAACGAATAGTCAATGGGCGTATTAGCCCGTACGCACCGCCTATGTCCGCTCTCCGACATAGGAATAAGGTGAAGCGCACCTGCGGCTTGGACGCGGGTATTGAAGCGCCATTTGCGACAACCTGACAGTTAGCAGGCTCCGATGCAGCAATTAGCTGGCCATCGCCCGGTCGTGCTCGTCGTCGAGGACGAGGCGCTTTTGCGATGGCATGCGGTAACAATGATCGAGGATGCCGGGTTCGAGGTGATTGAGGCTGCCAATGCGGCTGAGGCTATTTCCGTGCTCGAAGCACGGACAGATATTCGCGTCATCTTCACCGACATCCAAATGCCTGGTTCGATAGATGGTTTGCGGCTGGCCCATCTCGTCAGAAACCGCTGGCCGCCCATCAAGATCATCGCGACCTCAGGTCAGCTCAGGCTTCGCGACTACGAACTCCCTGAGGGCGGACGGTTTTTGCCCAAGCCCTATTCCGTCGGGCAGGTCACCGGCACATTGCGCGAGCTAATCGGCGGAGACGCAAGCGGGAGCGTATAGCGCTCCTCGGTCACCAATCATAGCCAATGCTCGGTGAACCATCGGCGCTACACGCCTCGGTTACCGGGACGTTTTATTCCGGCGACCTGAGCCCAGGCGACGTAAGCCATTCATTTATGTGGGATGCGGTCTCCAACTGTCTGATCTTTTTAAGCATTGCATCCCTGTCGGGACCATTGGCAAGATCGGCAATCTTTTCCTTCAGCCTAACCTTCTCGGCTGCCATCTGATCTTCGAATGAGTGCGGTAAGGATCGGCGACGCCTCATGACACAACCTCCGACTTACGGGTCCAAAACCGTAGGGTTCGACGGACTTTGCCAAGAGAAAAACGCTGTGGTCCAAGTCTCGGTTCCAAGTTTATTGCGGAAGAGTGATCTGTCAGTTCGATTTCCGACGCTCCACTCAAATTGGCCGCTTCGAATACAGCTGGGGATCTCCGCTATGGGGGTCCAGCGGCCTACCCCTGATCGGCCACGAACCGGCTCTCCTGGCTGATTAGACGGCGTAGCTTGCTTTCCGGATCCTCTCCCCGCTGGTAGCATCGATGCCATGCTTTGCCAGCAGCTCGCGGGGCGCGCGGCAACCGAGCATGCCCGGCTCCGGACCGGCATAGCGTGACCAGACGCCGGTGCGAACAAACATCGCAATGACCTTGTCAAAATCTGTCACGGCCTCATATCCGGCGCGCTCCGACGGCGTTAGAGCGCGCTTTCCGTGCCGATCGGATAGCGCGGCGTCGAAATACGCAAGCGACGCAATGTCCGGTTTCCGCCTCCGAAGATCGCGGACCACCTCGCGGACCATGCCAGGATCGTAACCCTTGCTGAGCCAGTCGGCGACGCGTCCAAGGTCGACTTGAGCGCCGAGGACTTCCCGCAGATCAGCGCGCAGCGCCTCTTCCACCAAATCGACCTGAACAGCGCGCGGCGCGTCTGCTCTGTTCTGCTCTGTTTCTGTTCTGCTCTGCTCTGGGGGTGTTTCGGAAACGGCGGGAGCAACGGCCGACTTCCGTTCCCTGAAACGTTTCACTCGTTCGGTTGAGTTATCCGATTTGTATTGGCGCCCTTCCCAATTATGAGGCGCAAAGCCACCATCGACCTTATCGAGCAATCCGGCGCGGTGCAGCTCAGTCACCAGGACGGCCGCGCGTTGCTCCGTCATTCGAAGCGCGAAAGCCAGATCGGCCGCCGGCGGGAGCTTGCCGCCATTGTCAGACGCCACACAAAGGCACGCCACCCAATGCCAGCGCGTCGCCTCTGGTAGCCTCATCACTTTTGGATCATTGATCACGCCGGCATACATTCGAAACCAGGGATTGTTCATTCTGCCCTCACCGCCCCTTTGAAATTTTCAGTAAAGCCGCGCTTCTAGCTCAGCGCGCAACGCCTTAACTGCCTCTGCAATGCCCGCGTCGAACGTCCCGTTGTCCGGGTCAATCAACGCCTTAACCTTCCGGATAGCGTGCAGAACGGTTGTGTGATCCTTGCCGCCGAAGCTCCGGCCGATCGCCGGTAGGCTTTTGCCGGTCAGCGCCGAGCAAAGGTACATCGCCACTTGTCGCGTTCGTACCAGCGGGCGGAAACGACGCTCCGCTATTAGCTCTTGCAAGGTAAGGCCGTAGCGGTCGCAAACGGCTATCTGAATTTCGCGGACTTTAAGCGTCTTGATCGCAGTAACCGTGTCAATCGAGAACCACGGCTCTTTCATGGGAGGGAGCGAAAGGCCCGCCGGATCTACCGGCGGCTCAGCTTGCGCTCGTTCCTGGGGCCTAACGCCTTTCGCTTCGAGTGCCGCGGCCTTTGCGGCGATCGAGGCGCGGAAGGCAGCCCGGCGCGCGTGCGCCTTCAACTCGGTGTCGGTAGGCTGGAGCGCGGGCGCTGCCATCATTGAGCAGCCCCGAAGGTGACGGGGTCAAGTCCCACCGCCCAGGAGGCGAGCAACGCGCTCAAGGCGAGCAATTTCCGCGCTAAAAAAGTCCGGATCAGAGGCATTCATTTTCCCGATTAGAGTTTGATAGTTTCGCGCCAGTGCTGCCGCCTCTTTCCGGGCTTTGATGATCTCCGCCGCCCGCCGGACATCGCGCGCCGCGTGATGATCCGGATCAGTTATTTCGCCGTACCAAAGGCCCCTCACCGCGCGGTGCGAGACCGTTTCTTTTTCCGTTCTGAGCGCGCGCCGAACTGCTTTCGGTACGCGCGCTAGCCAACTCCCTCTTGTGTCGCCCCACTCTTTCGGGCCGGCCACAACTGCAATTTCGTTACGCATGACGATCACTCCGGAAAGCTCTTTCCAAAATTCGGAATTTCCATCCGCTCAACTGAGCGCATGAAGAACGCAGACAACGAGAACGAACCTCTTTCCTTTCAATCACTCGCGCAGATCACGGCACGACTGCTAACAGCGGACGCAAAGAAGGATAAAAATGGACCAGACGATTCCGAGCCCGGTAACGATGACCAGGAGCGCGCCAGACAGCAGAGCGATTATGTCGACCAGCGTTTGCGTGACTTGGCCACTTTCGAACGCCGAGCGCGCGGGTATAAGCAATCGCGCTGACCTACTCACGAGATTGGACCGAACGAGCGCGCTTTTCATGCGGCCACGCTCCGCTTTGTCATTCCCCAGAGCGACGCCGGCGCAGTCTTTCCGCGCGCACGAAGTGCTTCAGTGATTGGGAGTTGAGTGCGCCAGGGGAATCTCCCCACCGTGCGCCACATGGAAACCGCCTTGGGTTTCGCACCTGTGAGGACGCTAACGGGGACGTTCCCACCTAGCTCTATGATGACGTCGGATGTCGTAGACAGCTCTTGCATCTGCGACCTGTATTCCAAATTTCTTGGAATGGCAATGGCGAAAAGTCTTTCTTGGCCAAATTATTTGGAAAAGTGTCATCTTGCGACTCATGGCAAAAACACCCGCAGCACCAGCGCCCGATCTAGACGCCGCACGCCGGCTGAAAATTCTCCGCACCTATGCGCAATGTGGCGACAGTCAAACGCGCTTCGCCGCAAAATACGGGTTCAGCGTCAAACAATGGAACAACTTTGAGCGCGGATTTCCGCTATCGAACCCCGTCGCCTTTCAGCTTGTGAAACTCTTCCCTGGTTTGACGCTAGATTGGCTTCACTTAGGCAAGGCTGACGGATTACCCGGCACACTGAGAGCCGAGTTGGAAGCCGCAGAGAAAGCCATGACCTCGCCGGCCGCCACAACCCGCAGCCGATGACTTGGCCCCGCCAAAAACCCCTCCACCAACTCCCTAGCCAATTCTAGAACAGCTAACGCGTCGTCTGTTTTTTCAGGAAGTTGCGCCACGATCTGAATAGCGTGACGACGCTGCCAAGCATCTTGCACTTAAAGCCTCATTCTTGATTTTGATTTCCACTTCTGAAAAGCGGACCCTTTTCAGCCCTGTTTGCGGATTTCCGGAGCGAACGCAAGAATTCTAGTGTCCAGTTCGGACGTTACTTCTCGGCAAACCTAGCTAAAATCTTACGCAGTCGGCCGTTTTCGTCGGGGGTTAAAGCGTTTTCTGCACAATGATAGTTTCGCCCAACCCGGACGACCTTCTTAAGTCTAGTGAGCCGCTCCAGACGTCGGTAAACAGAAGCGCGCGGCAGGCCCGCCTGGGTCGCGATTTTGCTCGCGTTCATCGGTTGCCCTTCGGCATCCCCTATAAAAACGCACAGCATTACTAGCAGCGTCTCTATCTCCGCCCCGAAACTGCTCGCGGTCTGAGGAAAGACCAATTCAGAAATGGCCCTAGTCAAGGCTAGGTAGAGCCGGGCCATCTTAAGCCGCTCGCAAATTTGCTCCGTCGAGAAGCGGCTTTGCACGTGAAGCATCATTAAGCAGTCCGAAGGCGCCCCCCGCCATGAAGCTAGGTGTGCATCGACCCCGCCCTCAGCGGAGGACATCTCGATAAGTTTATTTTCCAAATTATTTTGAAAAGTTACGTTGCATTTCCAAATTTCTTGGAATACGGTTTCTCCAACAGCAGGGGAGCCGCGATGTCCTACTACTCTTCCAATCCGCACTACGCCGCCGCCGATTTCAGCGAGGATACCGGCCCCCGCGAGCGCGCCGAGGCCGTTGCGAGCGAATGGTTTAATGACCTCGCCGCCCCGCAGATCGCTCGCCATCACCACCGCATGACCGTTGCCCGCGCCTACAAGGGCGCCCCGCGTTGGGACCGTGAGAAAGCTGCCGCTGACCGCGAGTTTGCGGAGACCACCGTAGACGCCTCGCGCATCGCGCAGATGGTGCTCGCCGACATGATGGCGTTTGGCGAAGTAACCGAAGCGACCTCCTACGCCTTCGATGAGGCAAAGGTTTCGCATGTGATGCAGCAGGCCGCGGAGTAACGGCAATGGCGATTGGAAATTGCGATTGCTGCGACCGGGTGAACGTTCCCGGTCATGTCGTGAACTGCCCCGGCGAGCCGTTCGCTTGCTTCATCTGCCAGGGCGACGACGCGGACCCCTACAGCGAAGCCGAGATTGAGGAGGCTTGCCCGGACTGCAACGGAGATCGCGGCTGGGAAACCTGTCGCGGCAATTGGCAGGAGTGCCGTACCTGCGACACGAACGGCAGCGTTTTCGAACAGCCGCGCCTCGTCAATCTCGATGACCTTGCCGAAATGTGCGGCGACCTCGTTTCGCTCGCCCTGTTTATCGGAGCCGTCGCGATTTGGGCTGCGATAGGCGCCGGCGCATGAGCCAATTGCTTCGCGCAATCAGCGCCACCGATCTAATCGCCTATTTCGAATTCCTGGACGATCGGCGGATGCCGAGCGCGGCCGGCGCGATGCTCGCCCTTAGCAATCGTTACCCAGGAATGACGCGCGACGAGGCCCGCACTGTTGCGAAGGCGTGGCGTGAAACCCTCTCCCACACCCTGCCCGCCGAAGATCGGGCGCTTAACGCCTTGGAGAATGCCTAATGTCTGCCGTCGTCGAAATGACGCCCGAGCCTCGCCGAAACCGCGCCGTTGCGGTCGCCTCCAATGTCGACATCGTCCAAGCGGCGCTGAAAAGCGGCAACGTCGAAATGTATCGCGAAGCCGTCGCGCTCTTTAAAGACCTGGAAGGCATGGCCGCGCGCAAGGCATTTGACAACGCTATGGCGGACGCGAAAGCGGAAATCCCGACCATTAAGCGCAACCGTTCGGTTGATGCCGGCGAGAAGAACGGCAAGGCCGGTCCGAAATACCGTTTCGAGGACTTGGCGGAGATCGCGCAAACCGTCGACCCGATCTTGAGCAAGCACGGCCTTTCCTACCGTTACCGCGTGGCATCGCCGATCAATCAGCCGGTCACGGTTACTTGCGTCGTTTCGCATCGCGCCGGCCATTTCGAGGAAACCACCTTGACCGCCGGCCGCGACGACGGCCCAGGCCGCAACGCCATCCAGCAGGTAGGTTCGACCATCACCTATTTGCAGCGGTACACGCTAAAGGCCGCGCTTGGCCTCGCTGTGTCGCACGACGACGACGCGCGCGGCAGTCAGCAGGAGGCCGAGCCCGAGACGTACACGCCGCCGGCCGGCTCGATTACCCAGGACCAGGTTGATTTCATCCGTGACGCGCTCGCCGAGAAGGGCGCTAGCGCGTCCGCCTTCCTGCAATGGGCCAGCAGCAAAGGCATGTTCGCCGGCCGAAAGCAGCGGCTCGAAGAGCTTCCCGCCCAGCACTACGCCGCCAGCGTCAACGCAATTGCTCAATTCAAGAAGGCTTGAGCTTTGCCCGACCTGGACCATTTCGCCATCGTTTTACTCGGCATCACCGCCGGCGGCTTGATCGTCGCCGGGTATCGCTACTGGAAAGGCACTCTGTGAACGCGTCTAAGGAAAATATCTCTATGCAAATCATCAACTGCCAACAGAATTCCCCTGAATGGTTCGAAGCCCGGCGCGGCATACCGACCGCCTCGCAATTCGCAACCGTCATGGCGAAGGGCGAAGGCAAGACGCGACGAACCTACATGATGAAGCTTGCCGGCGAGATTATCACCGGCAAGCCGATGGATAGCTTTTCTAACGCGCACACCGAGCGCGGCCACGAGTTCGAGCCCGAGGCACGCGACCTCTACGCCTTCCAGACCGGCGCGCAGATCGAGCGCGTTGGTTTCATCAGGAACGGCCGCACCGGCGCAAGCCCGGATAGCCTCATCGGCACGGACGGCGGCGCCGAAATCAAGACGAAGCTTCCGCATCTATTGGGCGAATTAATCCTCAAGGATGAATTCCCGCCGGAGCATAAGGCCCAGGTGCAAGGAACGCTTTGGATCAGCAAACGGCAGTGGTGGGAAATCGCCGTTTATTGGCCTGGGATGCCGCTTTTCGTGAAGCGCGTTCAGCGTGACGAGCCTTACATCCAGAAAATCGCAACCGAAGTCGACAAGTTCAACGCCGAGCTTGACGAGGTTGTGGCGGAGATCAGGCGCCGCGGCGAGGTAATCGCCGCATGACCGACCGCGCCGACCTCACGCTTTCATCGCCGGCGCAACGCGCGACGGCGCACCGCTGGATTGATGGCCTGCCGGTGGGAACGCGCGTCACGTTCAAGGGACCACAGCGGACGCTCGAACAGAGCAGCCGCATGTGGGCGATGCTGACCGACATAAGCCGGCAAAAACTACTGAACGGCCGGCGATGGACGACCGATCAATGGAAGGTGATTTTCCTCGAAGCTTTGGGCCGGGAAACCGCGTTCATCCCATCGCTTGTTGGCAAATTCATTCCCTACGGCCAATCGAGCAGCGACCTTTCCGTTAAGGAAATGTCGGACCTGATTGAATTCATGTTCGCGTGGGGCGCCGAGAACAACGTTCGATGGACTGACCCGGCCGTGGCCGACCCAGCGCGGGACAACGCAGCATGAGCTTGCGCGGAGAGAGGCGGACGGAATTCCCGCAGAGCGTCCGGAAGAAGGCTTTCGCGCGGTGCTGCCAGGAATGCCGCGTTGATGGCATCGAGAACATTCCCGGCGTCCCACAGTGCGAGGGCTGCGGTGTTCAGATCGGCCCGCGGACCGGCATCATTTATGAACACGTCATCCCGGATGGGCTTGGCGGCGAACCGACCTTGGAGAACTGCAAGGTCCATTGCCAGAACTGCGCCGACGTTAAGACGCACACTGAGGACAATCCGCGCATGCGGAAGGCGGATCGCGTTCTAAAGAAAACTTACGGTCTGCAACCGACGAAGCGCGCGACGATCGCGAGCTGCGGTTTTGCGAAGGCCGAGGGACAGCGCCGAGCCTCCGGCCCGGTCAACAAATGGAGGGGCTTTTGATGAGCCGCCGACCAGCTAAGGTAACGCAAGCTGACGTCGCCCGTGCAATCCGAGCCGCGAAGCAGGCCGGTGCACTGGCCATCACCATCCGGCCCGACGGGTCAATTGTAATCGGGCTTTTTACGGGCACCGCGCCGGCCTCCGAAGCCCAGCTTGCCCCTGGGGATGATTTCGCGCTGTAATCTGTCATGGTTCGCCCTCGCCCGCCTTACCTGCAACGCGAAATCACCCGACACGGCAAAACCATCTGGATTGTCCGGATCGGGAAAGGCCCGCGCACGCGTTTGCGGGCGCCCTACGGCACGCCGGAGTTTCACGCCGAGTATTTGGCGGCCGTTAATGGCGAACCGCTTCCGGGATCCGCTCCGCGCGTTCTAGCGACATCCTTGCAATGGTTGTGGGACAGCTACCGGCAGACCGGCGCATGGCAAAGCGAATTGAAGCCGTCGACCAGGCGCCAACGCGAAAACATCATGAGGCACGTCTTGGAGCGCGACGGCGCAAAACCGTTCGCCGCACTTCGCCGGGCCCATATCGTCGCCGGCCTAGATCGCCGCGCCGGCACGCCGGCCGCCGCGCGTAATTTCCTCGATACCATGAAGGGGCTGTTTCGTTGGGCAGTCGAGCGCGATCATGTGAAGGTCGACCCTACCGCCGACGTTAAGACGCCGAAGCGCAAGAAGGGCGACGGCTTCGTGGCATGGACCGAAAGCGACGTTGAGGCTTATTGCCTCAAATGGCCGATCGGCACCCGACAGCGCGTTTGGCTGGACGTTCTCCTATACACCGGCTTGCGCCGCGGCGATGCCGTCAGGATCGGCAAGCAGCACGTTCGTGAAGGCGTGGCGACCATTCGCACCGAAAAGAGCGGCGAGACGATCGAGGTAACGATTCCGGTTTTGGAAGTCTTGCAGCGGACCCTTAATGCCGGTCCGATCGGGGATCTTGCCTGGATCTGCGGTGCCCGCGGCGAGCCGTTCGCAAAGGAGGCTTTCGGCAACGAGTTTTCTGCGGCCGCTCGAGCCGCCGGCGTGAAGAAAAGCGCCCACGGCGTCCGCAAGATCGCTGCCACCACCGCAGCAAACAACGGCGCCACCGTCAACGAGCTGGAAGCCATTTTCGGTTGGATCGGCGGCGGGATGGCCTCGCTCTACACCAGGAAGGCTGATCGCGTGAAATTAGCGAAAAAAGCGATCGGGAAACTGGACGGAGAGCGAACAGCGCCGCCCGCACCTAACGAAAAGGTGCGGGGCCTAGCGCAGAATTCCGAATAAAATCAACGCCGTTTCCGGTTGGTGGTGGGGGAAGAAGGACTCGAACCTTCGAAGTCGTAAGACGGCTGATTTACAGTCAGCTCCCTTTGCCACTCGGGACACTCCCCCGTCCAACAGCATCGCAAGCCCAACCGCTTGGAGGCGGCGGATCAGGCCATGGATGACGTTAATACCGTGAGCCGATGGCGCGCTCCCGGTCGGGCGCGTTTATGGGCGATGGGGGGTGGTAAAGTCAACCAAGGCGGACCCCTAAAAACGGCGCTTGAGACGCCCAAATTGCCATATTCGGGGACCCGTGACACAAGCTCCCCATGAGCGATCGCGACCGAAAACCACCGTTCCGCCGCGGCGGCGGTAAACCCTTCGAAAAAGGGCGGAAATTCGCCCGTCCGCCGGGCCGCCGGGACCGGGATTCGAGCCCTGACGGGCCGGTGATTCTTTATGGCTGGCACACGGTTTCGGCCGCCTTGGCCAACCCGGAACGGCAGATCCGCAAGCTGTTCCTGACCGAAAACGCCGCAAAGCGCCTGGCGGACGAGAATATCGACACCCGCGTCCCCCCGGAAATCGTCCGGCCGAACCTGATCGACCAGCGGCTCGGGCCCGACGCCGTGCACCAGGGACTATTGGCAGAGACCGATCCCCTGCCCTCGCCCGATATCGATACGCTGCCGCAGGAAGGCATCGTGCTGGTGCTCGACCAGATCACCGATCCGCACAATGTCGGCGCGATCCTGCGCTCGGCGGCGGCGTTTGCGGTGAAAGCGATCGTCACCACCGCCCGGCACAGCCCGGAGGCCACCGGCGTGCTGGCGAAATCCGCCTCTGGCGCGCTGGAACTGGTGCCCCTGGTCACGGTGCAAAATCTCGCCCGCGCGCTCAACGAGTTGAATGACCGCGGCTTCATGACGGTCGGGCTGGACAGCGAGGGCACCGAGGATCTCGGCGCGGTGACGCTGCAGCAGCCGCTCGCCCTGGTGCTGGGCGCCGAGGGCAAGGGCCTGCGGCAACTGACCCGCGAGACCTGCAGCGTGGTGGCGCGGCTCGACATGCCCGGCGAGATCAAGAGCCTGAACGTCTCGAACGCCGCGGTGCTGGCGCTCTACATCGGTGCGAGCCGATTGGGCTTGATGAAATGAAGAACGCCCGCTCGCAACTCAATGCGAACGGGCGCTGAAGTCCTTCGCCGATCGTTGGATCAGTAGTAGCGGCGCAGCACGCGCTGGCCGTTGTAATAGCGCGCCGTTTGGTGCCGGTGATAATAGCGGTGCGCGCGATGGTACGGACGGTTGTAGCCATAGCCATAGCCGGAGATCGTGCCTTCGCGATAGACCCGACGCGGCGCCCAGTTGCCGGGACCGGTGTAGGTTGGGCCCTGGTTGACGTAGTAGTACTGCTGCTCCGGATCGGGCAGGCGCTCATGAACCCAGCCGCCGCAGGAATTGCAGCCCGTAGAGGCCACGAACGGCGCGGCATAGACCTGCGCTGCGCAAGGGCTGTAACCGCAAGCCATCGCGGGGGCTGCAGCCATGACGGCGACTGCCGCGATCAATCCTTTAAATATCTGACGCATTACTCTCTCCTGTTCGTATTTTCCTTGGTTGTATTAGCGTGGAAGGTGCTCCGGCCCTCGCCTGTAATCCCGCGGCGCGTAGATGATCTCGGGCGGATTGACGGGGACGTTCGATTGCGCCGGCAGCGGTGCCGACTGCGCCGACCAGGATTGATGATAGCTCTCGGCCGGCTCCGGCAATCTGCGGTTCGCCGGCGGCTCGATTTCCAGCCGCCCATAACCGGGCATGCGGCCGGCGCTCGGATAATAATGGCCGACGTGCGGCACCGGGTCGATATAGCGGCCACCGTAGACAGTCGGCTGGACGTGGGTGCCCTTGCCCAAGCCCCAATCACCCTCGACCACCGAATACGATGCGTCGACGCCGTTAATAATGACGGGTACCCCGGGACGGCCCGGAATCACGATCTCGAAGCCGCCGCCGGCGAAGGCCGTCGACGTCATCGCGATGGAAAGTGCCAGTGCCACGCCGATGCGCATCGCTTGGGTTCCGTTTTCCTCAGGGTCCCAGTTTAGTCCAGCACACCATTTCAGTAGTTAAGGCGGCCGGCCAAACTGCCGATAAGGCTAACGCGCCAGCATGGATCGCCGTTCAATTGCGAGAAATGGCGCTATCAAAACGTTAACGAGCCGGGGATCGGAAGGCCGACCCCGAGCGACCGGCTGCCCGCTCGATTGTCATTTGCGCGGCGATATCGCACCATCCCGGCCTCTTCCGCTCTCTCCGAACTCCAGTCGAAATGCCTGAAATGACGACCAAAACGCCTGCGAAGAACGTGCTCTGGATCATGTGCGACCAGCTTCGCTACGATTATCTCGGCTGCACCGGGCATCCGGTTTTGAAGACGCCGAATATCGACGCGATGGCCAAACGGGGCGTGCTGTTTTCCAACGCTTATGTGCAGTCGCCGATCTGCGGCCCGTCGCGGATGTCGTTCTATACCGGCCGCTACATGCGCTCGCACGGCTCGCACTGGAACGGCTGGCCGCTGCGCGTGGGAGAACCGACACTTGGCGATCACTTGAAAAAGATCGGTGTCCGCAACGTGCTGGTCGGCAAGACCCATATGGCGCCCGACCTTGAAGGTCTGAAGAATCTCGGCATCCCGCCCGACTCGATTATCGGCGTGCATGTCTCGGAATGCGGGTTCGAGCCTTACGAGCGCGACGATGGCCTGCATCCGACCGGGCGACCGCGGCCAGCCTACGACAATTATCTGCGCGAGCACGGCTACGACGCGCCGAACCCGTGGGAGCACTGGGCCAATTCCGGCGCGGCCGAGGACGGCAGCTTGCAGAACGGCTGGCTGCTGGTGCACGCCGACAAGGCCGCGCGGGTGCCGGACGAGCACTCCGAGACGCCCTACATGACGCGGCGCGCGATGGAGTTCATCGCGGAAGCCCAAGACGACGGAAGGCCGTGGTGCCTGCATCTGTCCTATATCAAGCCGCACTGGCCCTATATCGCACCTGAGCCCTATGCCAGCATGTATGGGCCGGAGGACGTCAAGCCGGTGATCCGCTCGCAGGAGGAGCGCGCCAACGCGCATCCGGTGTTCGCCGCCTATATGGAGATGCGCTACTCCCGCAACATGTCGCGCAACGAGGCGCGCGAAAAGGTCATTCCGACCTATATGGGCCTGATCAAGCAGATCGACGACCAGATGGGCGTCTTGATGCAATTCCTCGAAGCGCGCGGCCTGCTCGACAGCACCATGATCGTATTCACATCGGATCATGGCGACTATCTCGGCGATCATTGGATGGGCGAGAAGGATCTGTTCCACGAGCAATCGGCCAAGATTCCGCTGATCGTGGTCGATCCTTCAAGCGCGGCCGACAGCACGCGCGGCACCGTGAGCGATGCGCTGGTCGAGGCGATCGACCTGGCGCCGACCTTCATCGATTATTTCGGCAGCACTCCGCCGGACCACATCCTGGAAGGACGCTCGCTGCTGCCGCTGTTGCATGGCGACAAGCCCGCCGACTGGCGCAAGGTGGTGTTCTCCGAATACGACTACGCCATGCAGGACGTCCGCGTCATGCTGAACCAGCCGATCGAGCGCTGCCGGCTGTTCATGGTGTTCGACGGTCGCTGGAAATTCATTCACGCCTCCGGCTTCCGGCCGATGCTCTACGACCTCGAAACCGACCCGCAGGAATTTTGCGATCGCGGCGCCGACCCTTCATGTGCCGATATCGTGGCGCGGCTGCAGTCGGAGCTGTTCGACTGGGCGCTGCACCCGAGGATGCACATCACCACACCGAACGCGAAGATCGCGGCGTATGCGGCCCAGCAATTGCAGGTGAAGAACGGCGTGCTGATCGGCATCTGGGACGAGGCCGAGCTCAGCGCGATCAGGGAGAAGATCGGGATGAAATCCTGAGAGCTCGCACGCGCGAATCGCGTTCTGCTGGCACGCCGGGGAAAGACTGAGAGGGTTCGAAATAGGTGTTGCGTCGGAGACACGTCGTGTCGGCGAATGTCGGAGGCTCACCCCACCCGAGTTGCAGTTCCAGGCGCGCTGGCGCTACGGTTGCCCTGAAACACTTCTCAGCTCATCGAGGAGAGGCATGAAGCCATATCGTGGCGACACCGGATTTATCGGCTGGCCATCCTTTCTTGGCCGGGCATCGTGGCGTCGTCTGCACGCGATGGCGATCGCCGTCTTGCTTCTCCTGTCGATCAGTGTAAATCCCGCGCTCGCCAGGAACGATGTCACGGCGGTCGCCTCGACTGCGCATGTCTACCTGCTTCGTGGCGTACTCAATATCTTCTCTCTGGGGCTTGACGACATTGCAGCACAGCTGCGGGCGCAAGGCATCCCGGTCACTGTCGCGAACTTCGCCTCATGGTCGTCGCTCGCCGACGACGCCGCCGCCGGCTACAAGAGCGGCAGGATCAAGACAATCATTCTGGTCGGGCATTCCTCGGGAGCGACCGCCTTGCCCGACATGGTCGCCAAGCTGGATCAGCTTGGCGCGCCCGTTAAGCTGGCCATCGGGCTGGATTCGGTGTTCCGCACCAAGCTCTCGGGACGGGTGGGACGCTACATAAACTTCTACATCGCCAGCGGCGCCGGCGAGCCGGTCGCGGCGACCGGGCAATTGCAGGGCAAGCTCGAGAACATCAATGTGCAGAACGTGCCTGGCGTCGGGCACATGTCCATCGAAAAGAACCGGATCATGCAGCGAAAGGTGATCAGCGAGATCGATGCCGTCGTCTTCGGCCGATCTGTACCATCTTCGGGCCCGCAGAGGCCGCGACAGCCCGGAGCGACGGGAGCGGCGCGATCAGGCACGGCAAGGTCCGCAGCGGTACGTTAGTAGTGTGAACGCCCGCCGCAGTAGCGACGAATGCCGCAAATTCTGCCGATTCCTCAACGATAAATCACCCGGAGAGCGCCTGAGCGCGTAGCCTGCCGACCTTGCAAGGTCCGGCAGCCTTTGCGCCCAGAATCGCGAGCGGAAGGCATATGAGAAGTCCGACGCTGGTTGCGGCCGTGGTGATCCGTGCAGCCCTTTCGATCTGCACGCTGTCGGCTATCTGCAATCTGGCAGTCGCCGGCCCGGTCAACCGCACCACCAATGCGGTCGCGACGGTCGCGCCCGACGTTCCGCCCGCCGCGATCCCGCCGCAGGCGCGCGTCTACCTGTTCCGCGGCGCGCTCGGCCCGATCTTTTCGCGCGGAATGGATCGCCTGACCGATCGCCTGCAGAAAGCCGGCATCCGGGCGGACGTCTACGAGTTCACGATTTGCCGGCTGATCGCGGATCAGGCGATCCGCGATTACCGCGACAATCCCGTTCCGATCGTCCTGATCGGGCATTCGATGGGCGGACTGTGCGCCTTGACGTTCGCGGGGGTTCTGAAGTCCGAAAACATTCCGGTGAGCCTGGTGGTCACCATCGATCCGGCTCACGCAAGCCCGAAAGTGCCGCTGAACGTCGAGCGCTTCATCAACATTTTCCTGTCCGACAGCGTATTGGGCGGCGGCGATATCGTCGCGGAGCCAGGTTACCAGGGTCACTATGCAAGCTTCGACATGAAGCAGCACGAGGAAGTCACCCATATCAACATCGACAAGATGGATTCTGTCCACCAGCAGCTGGTGACCGCAATTACGCAGCTCGCGACGACGCCATTGCCGGCCACGGGTGAGTCCATACCGCTGCGCTACGTCGTTCCTCCCGATGCCCCGCTGGAGCTCTGGGACAGCGGCACGCCGCAACTCGCCCGTTCGGGAGATACTTTGCAGGGGCTGGCGACACTCAACGGTGTGCCGCTGTGGTCGCTTACCCAGGCCAATCAGTATTCGGACAGTGCATCGCTGTCGGTAGGTCAGCGCGTCCTGGTTCCGCGCCGTCTCGTGCCACCTGTCGCGACAGCGGCGGTGTCGCGACCGAAACGATAGTTCAGGCGTTGCCGCGTCAGGTCGGCCGCAGAAACGGGATCAGCATCGGAACGCGACGGCAATACGATCCATAGGCATCTGCGCCGAGTTCGGCCGTGAGGAACCTCTCCTCCATGCGCGCTTTCAATCCCATGCCGAGCGAGATCAGCACCGCGCCGAGTATCGCGGTGACCGTTCCGACCGCAATGCCCGTCACCAGCATCCCCGAGATAAGCCCGGTATAGATCGGGTGACGCACCATCCCATAGGGCCCGGTGTCGATGACCTGATGGCCCTCCTTGTGCGTGATCGCATTCGACCAGAATCGTCCGAGATGAATTCTGCCCCACCAAGTGAACGATATCCCCGCAAGGACAAGGCACGCGAGCACGTAAACGCCGAAATTGCCGAACTGCCAGAGCGGCTTTTCGCCCAGCACCTTGCCGGCCAGCGGCATGAAAAGAATGGCGCCGGCGAGAATCGGCAGCCGGTATTTGAAGGAGTCCAGGGTCATCACGTGTTTCTTGGTCTGACCGGACCAGAACGACGCCACGACCCAGCTCGTGACCCACAGAATCCAGATAATGGCGAGCAACTCCGTCGGCCAGGTCGTGGTCCAGCCACCCAAGGCGAAAGCGAACCATTGACTAGGATTGTTCAACATGCCGAACGCTTCGATCAACCGCCGAACCGACGCTCGACGTGCAACGGTCGAGAGCGCGTAGTCGGCGTTGAGTCCCATTCAGTTTGATTGTCGCTGCCATCAAGCAGTTGCGCAATGGTTTCACGCAGGACAGGTTCGACGGGCCCCGGCGCGTAGCCGAGTTCTCGTTGTGCTTTTTCGATCGACAAGGCTCCCGCGCGCAACGCAATTCGAACGCCTTCGGCCGTACCGGATGGAGGCCGGTGTGTCACGTGATCGGAGATGAATTCGAGTATTTCCGTGACCATTTCGGCCACCTTGCCGTTCATGTGAATGCACCGGATCCGACGGCCGCTGATCTCAGCCATGAGTTCCAGAATCTGCCTCAGCGGCATGCTTTCACCGCCGAGAACGTAGCGCTGTCCGGCGCGTCCGCTCTCCATGGCAAGAATCAACCCTTCGGCGGCGTCGCGCACATCGACGAGGTTCACGACAAAATCGAGATGCAATTGAAGACGTCGGTTGAGAAAATACCGGAGCATCGCCGTCGGCGGGGTCATGTTGTGATCGTGCGGCCCGACAGGCATGGTGGGACAGCCGATGATGACAGGATATCCGGATGCGGCCGCCTGCATCGCGAACCGGTCCGCAAGCATTTTCGAGCGTGTGTATGGGCCCGGCATGTCGTCCGGCAGCAGGGCATCGTCCGCGACTGGAACTATCGTTGGCGAGGCACGGAACAGAATGGATTCCGTCGAGCAATGCAGGAAGTGCTTGATGCCGCGCTTGCGCGCCGTCTCGATGACGATCTCGGTGCCACCGAAATTGACGGCGTGAAAATCGGCCTTTCGCGGTACCCACATCCCCGGCAGGCCGGCCAGGTGATAGACCTCGTCAACGTCGTCCATCGCGCGGTCCACCAGGTCGCGATCAAGCACCGATCCTCTGACATGCTCGATTTGCGGCAACGCTCGAGGCGGTGGTTGCAGATCGAGCACCCTCACCTGCCGACCCCGCGCGATCAGCGCCGAGGCGAGGTGCTTTCCGATGAATCCACTACCGCCTGTGACCAGTATACGTGTCATGCTACGAATGCACTCAAGCTGAACTATTCGAAATCAAGATGCAGCGCCTTGCGGGTGGTCCTGGATGATGATGGCGAGATCGCGCCGAAAGCCCAACGCTATAAACAGCTTCGCCATCACAAACATGGGGCCCAGCAACAGGTGGGCCGGATTGTCGACCAGCGCCGGCTGCCGCCCTTCGAACACGCGGTGTCCGATGATCTGCGATGCGACACCGATGACAATCAGAATGGCCGTCAGCGACCACAAGCCGGCCGTCGTTGTATGCCCCCCGATCACGGCAGCAGTTGAGAGCAACACGACGGCCGCAGCAAGGATCCCGGCGCCGAGCGCGAAGTCGAGCAGGAACCAATAGACGAGCACCGGTGTGACAGCGACGGCTGCAGCGCTGGTCTGAATCCCGAGTACCGTGACGGGCCACAGGCTGAGCGGAAGGATGGCAGCCAGGAAGAGGAACACGATGCCGAAGACATGCATCGCGCAGTTCCAAGGGTCCCGGTGATATTCGACGTAATCCGCAAGCTGCCGCCGAAAATATGAACCCATGCGGTGCTTATCCCGTGCTTTCGGCAAGCGCTTGGTCGGACCACACAAGACCGACGCACCTGCTTCAGTTACCCGAACTCCCGTGTGGGACATGATGATGTAGTTAAACTTGGGATTCCTCATCAAGTCAAAGCGCGGATGCGTCATTTAGAGCGCCAGCGCACTGCCGGCATTGACAAATCATGCAATAATTCAAGCGATTAGGACGGCACACGATGCAGGGAACCCGCCATGTGTTGCGACAATTTTACCCCAAATGTTGCCGACGGGAGCGGTGGATGAGTGAGTGGATGCTGTCATCCCGCGCCGATTCGTAGAGCCGATCCTGGATGACAGTCAATTCGTGATCTTGTATCCCGTCGCCTTCACGATCGGCTGCCAGAATGCCGTGTTGGCGGCGAGTTCCTTGGTCAGGCCTTCTGGCGTCGAGCCGACCGGGATCAGGCCGATCGCCGCAAGCTTTTCCTTGACCTCTGATTTGGCGAGCGCGGTGGCGACGGCCTCGCTCAGCTTTTTTGCGAAATCCGATGACGCGCCCGCCGGCAGCCACATGCCGTACCACGCGTCCGCTACCAGATCGACGCCACTTTCCTTCAGCGTCGGTGCATCCGGCAGGAACGGCGACCGCGTCTCGCTGCCGACCGCGAGAATCCGGATGTTGCCGGCGCGATGCTGCGGGATGGCGTCGGTCAACGTGGAAATCGCGAAGGGCATATGGCCGCCAACGAGATCGTTGATGATCGGTGCGCTGCCGCGATAGGCAACGCGCGTCAGCTTGATGCCCAGCGCCTCCTCGAGCCGCGATCCGCTGAAATGCGGAATGGTGCCGTTGCTGGGCACGCCGAACGTGGCCTTGTCCGGATTGACTTTCAGCCAGGCGACGAATTGCTGGAAGTCCTTGACCTCGGCCGGGACGACCGTGCCGACGAAGACGCAGAACTCGAACCGCACGAGCTGGCTGACCGGAACGAAGTCCTTTGCCGCGTCAAAACTCGGCGTCGTCTCGACCATCGGCAACAGATACATCGTCGGTCCCGTGGTGACGAGAATGGTGGCGCCGTCGGGATTGGCCCCCTTCACCGCCTTGATGCCGATCAGGCCGTCACCGCCGGTGCGGTTCTCGACGATGATGCTGCGGTCGAGCAAGGGAGCGATGTGCTGCGCTAGCAAGCGGCACAGCGCGTCGCCGCCGCCGCCGGCCGCAAAGGGAAAGACGATCTTGGTCAGCGGGCCGGATTGCGCCAGCGCCTGACCCGTCCATGCGGCCAGTGAACACGCGGCGCTTCCGGCCAGGAAATCCCGGCGCTTCATCCTGTCTCCTCCGAACACTTTATTATTGGTGATCAGCCTGCAGCGCTGAGGCAACCCGGCGTCAGGCCAGCACCGTCTCGACCACGGTCATAATCCCTATCGCGACGGTGACAAGACCCACCGCCCCCTGCAGACCGCGATTGGCCCAGGTGAGCCAGCGGGCGGAGACCGCGAGCGGCACCGCGATCACTGTCGACAGTACGCCCATGCCGATCATCGAGCCGACGCCGAACAGCGCGACGTAACCGAGGCCGACCGCCGGGCTGGACGCCTGCGTGACCGCGAGCACCAGAAGCGCAGCCGAGCCCGCCATGCCGTGCATCAGGCCGACCAGCAGCGTACGCCAGCGGAAGCCATGGTCGTGGGCATGGGCCGCGCGGGCATGCGGCGCGGTTTCGCCGGCATGGCTGTGGGCATGGAAATGCACCGTGCCGTCGCCATGGCCGTGCTGGTGGAAATGCACGCGGTCGCGCCACAGCCGCCACAGCACATGGCTGCCGAGGCCGACCAGCATGAGGCCGACGGCGGTCTCGATCGGGCGGGCAATGCTTTCGGGAATCGCGTGGCCGAGCAGGATGGCGGCGCCGGCAAAGACGAACAGCGTCAGCGTATGGCCGAGCCCCCAGGTCAGCCCGTGCTTGACGATATCGGCGACATGGCTGCGGCGCGCGGCGATGCTGGAGACGGCGGCGATATGATCGGCCTCGAGCGCATGCTGCATGCCCAGCAAAAACCCCAGCCCAAGAATTCCGAACATACGCCCCCTACCCGCTGTATCCGTCCATCAGATACCAGACGGAAGCCTTTGTCAGGTCAAGACTTCATCGAACAGGCTTTTCATCGACGCCCAGGAGCGGCGGTCGGCCTGTTCGTTGTATAGCGCGGTGCGCATCATCGAGCCGTCGGCGGCCGGGTTGGTGAAACCGTGCAGCGCGTTGCCATAGGTGATGACCTGCCAGTCCTTTACCCCTCCGGTTCGCATCTCGTTTTCGAAATCGGCGACCTGTTCCGGCGGCGCCAGGGGATCGTCGACGCCGGTGCAGACCAGCACGCTGGCCTTGATTCGCCCCGGTTGCGCCGGCATTTTTGTCGTCAGAACGCCGTGGAAACTGACCACCGCCTTCAGGTCCGCGCCCTCGCGCGCCAGCTCCAGCACCACCGACCCGCCGAAACAGAACCCGATCGCCGCCAGCCTGCCGGGATCGACCTGCGGAAGCCCCGCGAGCGTTTCCAGCGCGGCGCGGCCCCGGGCGCGGAGCTTTTCCGGCTCGGCGCGAAGCCCGCCGACCAGATTTGCGACTTCCTGCAGATTGGTCGCCTGCCGCCGATCGCCGAACATGTCGGCGGCCAGCGCGGCATAGCCGAGACCGGCGAGCCGGCGCGCGCGCTCCATCGCGAAGTCGCCAAGCCCGAGCCCCTCGTGAAACACCAGTACGCCCGGCCGGCTTCCAGCAGTGCTTTCATCAAGTGCGAGATAGCCGCGCAAATTGACCTCGCCGCAGCGGTAGTCGACATCCCGCGCCTGCATGAATGCCTCGGCCCCTCTAAATGATAAGGAGCCGGAACTTCACATCTGTCGGGAGACCGCACAACCGGAATCGAAAAGCCCCGCCCTTCCGCCCTCCGCATCACGGCTGTTTGACTCGCGCAAAGGGATCGCACCGGAACGATCGCCGATACGAATGCTTAGCGTGGCGCCCCCTGCAATGGAGTCCACCAATGACCAAATCCAGCATTCTCGCCGCCGCGGCGATCCTTGCATCCGCGCTTGCCAGCCCCGCAATGGCGCAGGAAGTCATCTACAATCCCGGCTACTGCGCGCAGTACTATCCAAACGCCAATTGCCAGAACCGGGGACCGGGAAGTCCCTACACCGGCAGCTACCAGCGTCAGGTCTATCAGGATCAGGCCTATCGGGATCGTACCTGGCAGAACAGCTATAATCGCGTTGAGGACAACAGCGGCTTCTGGCCCGGCAATGTCGCAGCCGGCGTCGTCGGTGGCACCGTCGGCACGGCGGCGGCGATTGCCGCCTATCCGTTCGGCGGCGAGGAATATGCCCGCCGCAACGGCTTTGTCTGCGTCCCCGGCACCCTGTTCCGCGGCGAGGACGGCCGGCGGCATCTCTGCCAGTAAGGCGGCCCGCGAATCGCGTTCGGAAAAGGCGGCTGGAAAGGCCGCCTTTTCCATACGGGAGCGATGAAAAGCGGCTCTTGGGGTTCTGGCCCTTTGCGGCCAAGTCTGATATTCGAGCCGCCGAAGATCGGACCATGTGGCGAGATATCTACCCTCGCCGATTGCTTCAATTCGCCGGTTTAGCTCAGCGGTAGAGCAGCGGTTTTGTAAACCGAAGGTCGGGAGTTCAATCCTCTCAACCGGCACCACGACCCAAGCCAACGAGACGGGGCTTTCTTCTACCTTCCCCTGCAGCAGTTCGAATCGGCAGCGGGCGGGCCGCCAGCGCAACGAGACATTCGCCCAAACGTTAAAACCTCCGGGAGGGCATTCCCGGAGGTTTCGGAGGTTTAACGTAAGTAGTGTTGCGTCTCCTTGGAGACCAAGAGGCAACCAAGGAATTGAGCTGGCTACCTTCAGATCATATTAGATTACATAATTACCTGAGTAAATCATATTTTTTGATTTTTTGAAGTTTTCAAGCATTCGTTACAGCGGCTTGCATCTCTCTTCATATTGCCGCGCGCATCGCTGCGCAGCCGGAAAACCAGCAGACGCCAAAGAAAAACCCCCAGCAGTTGCCTGCCGGGGGTTCTCCGAGTGTTTCAAGTCTTTCGGGATCAGAAGTTACGCTGAGCGCGAACGTTCAGGAACACAGTGCTCTGGTCCTTGAACTCGTACACAGCGGTCGGCTTCGGAGCCGTCGGGGTCAAGATAGCAGAGCCCGTGAACTTCTGGTCGAGGAAGAACGCGCCGACTTCAGCCGAGAACGTCAGGTTCTTGACGGGAGTCCAGCGGGTGGTCAGACCAACCTGGGCAATGTTGTAGTCCGGGTTGCAGCTATAGTCCAAAGACACCGCCTTGCCGGCGTTGTAGTTGGCGCACCACTGGCCCTTGGCGGAAGTCAGATCCGTCGAGGAGCCGTTGTAGCGCACCGAGGCGTAGCTGCCCCAGAGGCTGGACGACCAGTAGGGATCCCAGTTGTGGTTGAACGCACCACGGACACCCCATGCATCCACCAGCTTGAGCTCGCCGCCCGGCACGTAGACCGCATCAGAGGTCTGGCCGAAACCGACGCTCTGGTAGCCGCCGGCGAGGCCGGTCGAACCGAACATCGCGAAGCTCGGCGAACCACCGCTCGTGGAGATCACAGCCTTGGTATCACCCTTGGAGTACGAGACGTCGATCTTGAAATCGTCGCCGGCACCGGTCGGGAGGTTCTTGATCTGCAACGCAGCCATCACCGCACCGCCCCACTTGTCTTCGGGGTGACCGGAGATTTCTGACAGAGCGGTCGCAGCGCCACCGGCGCCGAGGATGTTGTAGGAAGCGTTCACGAGGTGCGCCATACCTGAAATCTGGAACAGACCCCAAGCCTGGTCGACACGGATGTTACCGACGATGTCGGGAGCATGCGTTCCGCCGTACGCGTTCGCGCCGGCACCGATCGCCGACCCGGCAACGCCGAGATTGAGCACAGAGGTGCGGTCGAACACGGTCGGATCATCGAGACCGATGGTGCCCGACACGCCGTTACCGAACTGCGCGGTGTACTGGATGTTGTTGACGCCGGTGACGTAGTCAGCACCGCCCATCAAGAACGAGTTGTTGTTGCCCGGATAGCCGTTCCAGGGCGTCGCGTAGGCCGAAGCCGACTTACCGAAGGTGAAACCAGCGAACTGGATGAACACCATTTCAACCGCGACGTAACCACCGCCTGCCGTGGAAAGCAGAGCGTTGTTGAGCGTCGCGCCGGTGAAGTTGGTCGTCGATCCGATGTTCGACGTGCCGAAGTTCTGGAACTGGAAGTCGGCCTGACCGAAGGTGCGGACCACGCCGTATTCGGTGGCGGTACGGGTATCAACCGTCAGCGCCATACGGGAACGGGAGTTGAAGTAATCGCGGAAGCGATTGCCCTGGCCGGCGTCGCCCGAATAGAACGGCTGACCGTAGGCGCCACCGTTGAACGTGGTGTCGATGCGCAGATAACCACCCAGCTTGATGCAGGTGTCGGTGCCCGGGATGTAGAAGAAGCCCGCGCCATACAGGGAGCAGATCCTCACGTACTCGACCGCTTTGGCCTTGACGGGAAGATCGGCCGCCTGCGCCCCGCTCATGGCGATCAGACCCGCCGCTGAGCCGAGAACAAGGCTCTTGATCATAGTCATGTTAAACCTCCAAGTTGTTCTGCAAGGACAAGGGCGGACCTGTGGCTGTTCCCCCAGAGGAAAAAGTCCGCCCTAGCCTTTCGGAAACCGCTCAGTCGTTTCGCGTCTTCGGACACACCCGCATGAACGCGAGGGACTTAAGCGAACCACCTAGAACGGAACGATCGAGGACCCCCCTCGCCGTCTTCAGAACTATGCATGCGCAATTTACATAATCAAAATACTTTATGAACTCAGCTATCCTGATCCCAACCGACTGTGTCGCAGCGGCAACACCGCCGAATACGCGACACGATCTCCAACGAGCCACCTAAACGCTCCCCAATTGGATGAATTTGTTATTAAATCGGCTAAGCTCTGGTTGAAGGCAGACTCGAAACGGGGAGAGCCATGGGACAGGAGCCCCGCAAGGGATCGGACTCGTCGAGCCGGACCAAGCGCACAGGATCGAATGAGCTTGGGGGAAAGAATCACGACCTCGCCCGGCAATTCGCCTGGGAGATCGCCGCCATCAACGTGCATCTTCAGGAGATTCGCTACTTCTGGGCGAAAGCCCTCGGCGTCAGCGGACCGCAATGGATGATCCTGATCGCCCTGGCCGACCTGGATCAGGGAGAGGGCGTGCCGGTGAAGGTCGTGTCAAAGATGCTGCATGTTGACCCGTCCTTCGTAACGACCCAGTCGAAAATGCTGGAGAAGAAGGGCTTCATGCGCCGAAAGACCTCAGGGGACGACGCCCGGGTCGTGCAGATGTCATTGACGGACAAGAGCTACAAGCACATCGCAAGCCTGGCTTCCCAGCAGGAGGAGCTCAATAACTTCATCTTTGCCGAGTTCAGCGACCGCGAACTCGGCGAGTTCAACGGCAAGCTCGCGGCATTGAAGACCCGCCTCGAGAAGGCCTGCCTGAAGGTCGCGATGGGCATATGACTATTTGCGGCGGCGTCAGGCCGGTATCCCGTCGAGACGATCGGCAACCCAGTCGAAGATGAACTCGTTGGCCAGCGTAGGGTTGTCGTGGTGGCCTTGCGCAGCCACCGTTTCCGAGCTTTCGAAAATCTTCAGTGAAATATCGGGATGATGGGACTTAAGCCGTTCGAACAGATCGGCAACAACACCGCTTTCCAGCCAGCCTTGTCCGCCCACGGTGATCAGAACCGGACAATGGAATCTGTGCCCGGGCCAGCCTCCTTCCATTGCCATGCTTCCGGCACCATCCCGCGAGAAGCGATTCATCAGGAAGGCGCGCTCGTGCATGTCCCAGATTCCGCCGTCACAGACCACGGCGGCGAAACGATTGTCGAGAGCGACGCCGCGCGCCACAAAGGACGACCCTGCCCCATCGCCGAGAATGGCTATCCGGCGTTCGTCAACATCGTCCCGCGACGTCAGGTAATCCCTCACGCAACCGACCGACGTTTCCAGATCGCGCCGGCCGATCACCTCCTCGAATTCGGCGCCGACGCCGGCGCCGAGGAGATCCACGGCCAGCAGCGACATTCCCCGCTCGCGCGCATAACGCGCCACCTTGAAGAGGTACTCTTCCTTCCAGTGTCCGGGATCGCCCATGCACACGACGACAGGCGTTCGGCCGGAAGCCGCCGGGGCCGGCAGGAAATAGCCTTCCAACACGTGGCCTTCCAGCCAGGGAATCTCGACCACCTCGCCGGCAGGCGTCAGATGCGCGACGTAGCGGCGGGCGCAGTCGCGCATGATTCCCAGCGCGTCCTGCCGCTTCTTGTCGGCAGCGTCCAGCGCGAACGTCGATGCGTGATAGTAATTGATGGCGCGAAGCCAGTTGCTTTGCGCGGTCAACACGCGACCGCGCTCGAAGGCAATGTTGCCGCGTTCACGGCTGAGCTCGGCGATCCTGACCCACTCCCGATACCAGGAAGCACTGCGATTCCCCGGGTCGACCCGGCTTGCGGCAAGGAAGCATTCGGAAACCATCGAGCCGCCTTCCTGGGCCGCCCCTAGCAGCCTCAGGAATTCGGTCGAGAATTCGTCGCTGTCCAGCCACTTAACCTGGGCTTCCGGACAAAAGTGAACTGTCATTTACCAGCGCAGCTTAATCAATTCCATCAGCTGTCTACTACGGTTTCAATATTGCTGGCTGACACAATCTCGTTAGCCGGCAGCTCGATTCTGCATGGCAATCCCGCGATGTTATGGGAGCGGGCTTGTGCCAGCCTGTTTTCGCTGCGGCCACCGCGACCTCTTTCAGCGATCCGGTAAAGCTGCGAGCCGCGCCGCCATAAAACTGTCATACGCCCTCATCGTCGCATGCATGTGCCGGATGGCGTCTCAGGACAATCATTTCAAAATTTCTCTCTTGTTCTGTCCAACACGGTGGCACCTGCTGCGGGCGTCCACGTCTTTCAACCTTGCAGGCAGGAACTACCCGTTCCATCCGGCGTTTTCACGGCATGAGAATTCGCGAAGAAAACTGCAACATGGTCCTGCTCGCTGCCGTTACCGTGCTCAGCATAGCCGTTGCGGCGGCGCTATGCTGATCGGCTTTGCCGATAACAAGCCGGTGCCGTTCGCCGATCGGATGACGGGCCGTGCCGAGGAAGCGCCCGCACCCGACAGGCGAATCATCCATGTCAGCGACCAGCCGCCGGTGCGCGTGGTCGGCGCGCCCTTTGTCCCGAACACAAATCCGCGCCAACGCTGAGACCCCACCGCGAGTTGCGGAAGTTGCGCCAACGGCTTGTGCCATGTGCACGTTGCCGGTCACGAACTGTCACCGTTTTGTCACCGCGCACGCAAAAGCGTGGCAGTTATCCACTGCTACCTTCCCATTTGCTTGCTTCCACAAAAGCCGTTTGATGGAGTGATTTGGGCCGAGGTGTTTCATGAAATGGATGAAGGAACGCGATCTCCTGATCGCGCAAACGATGGCGTTCGTTCAATCGGTGACCGGCAAGACGCCGGAGGCCGAGAAGACGGTCAGCGCGTCGGTGTCGCTGCTATCCGTCGAGGCATCGGAAACCACACGTCCGGCCCCCGCCCTTTCCAACGCAGCCATTTCCAATCCAACCCTTTCCGAGATTGCCGCTCTGCTGGCGCAGACGCCATCTGCCGCCCAGGCGCCAACAACAACAGCTCAACTGCCGACAGTAGAAGTGTCCGGAGAAACGGCACGGGAGATACCGAGGCCGGTTTCCCTTTCCCGTCCCGATCTGCGGGAAGATTTCCAGTCCGAGATCAGGGCGCGGATCGCCAGCTTCCGCGCCCATCAGGAACGGTTCAACCGCGAGCGCGAAGCCTATTGCACGGCCACCATGGCCAAGGTCCACGCCGTCCTGAAGGAAGGCGAATCGCCGCCGCGGTTGGGCAAGTAAAAAGCCTGCCCTCTGAATCCTGTTACTTGAACATGATCTCGGCGCAAGCCCGTTCCGCGCTTGTCGCCAGGGAAAACCGGTTTCCACTTTTCCGGATCACGCCCTGAGCCGGCCTAACTCCCCGCGATCTTCTCCAGCACCGGCAGCAGATACGTCATAAACGCCTGCGGGTCTTCGCTCATCGGAAAGTGGCCGAGCCCCTTCATGATGGTGACCTCGCAGCCGGGAATGCTTTTCGCCACCGCCAGCGTCTCTTCCGGCGTGCAGGAATAGTCGTATTCGCCGGATAACAGAAACAGCGGACAGCGCCTGGTGTCGATCTGCGCGACCCGGCCGCGGATGTCGCCGTCCAGCTTGTAGAAATAAAGATCGCCCTTGAAGACGCCGGGACCGCCCTGCATGTAATGCCACAGCGTTTCCCAGCGCTCCCGGTCCGGCGCATCGGGGCCGACCAGTCCTGAGACGATGGCGCCACAGACTTCGCCGCCATGAACGTCCGCCCGGTGCAGGAAGTTGAGGTCATAATAGGGATCGACATGCGCGCCGGCCTGCAGGCCGATGATGGCGCGAAATCGTTCCGGGTGCTCGAGCGCCAGATGCAGCGCGATGCGGCCGCCGATCGAGCAGCCGATCAGGATCGGTTTGTCGAGCCCAAGCGCTGCCGAAATCTCCAGCACCATGGTGGTGTATTGCGCCGACGTGAGCTGATATTCCTCCTCCTGCCAGCCGGCGGGCGGCGAGGATTTGCCGTGCCAAGGCATATCGAAAGCAATCACACGGTGATTACGGGTAACACGCGTGTCGTTCATCAGGCCACGATACTGCCGCCCGTCGCTGCCCGCGGTGTGCAGGCACAGCAATGCCGTCCCCGTGCCGGCCTCCTCGACATAGATCCGGTGCGGCCAGCCGAACAGATCGAGGTGCATGTAGCGGCCGGTAATCGGCTCGAATCTCGCGCTCATGCGGCGGCTCCTTCGCGCAGCTTGGCAAGGGCTTCCTTGAAGTAGCGCAGATGGGACATGAATATCTGCAGGTTGCCTTCGGCCTTCAGCGCGCGCCGCTTGATCAGCGCCATCAGGTCATTCGAGCCTGGCGGCGGCCGCCTGCTCCAGAATTTCTGCCATTCCTGTTCGGACGCACGGAGCGCAAAGGACGAAGACGGCATCACGAACGGACCTTGCGTCACCGCCACGATCCGGCCCTCGAAGATGGAGATCAGCCAGGGCGTGGCGCCGACTTCCAGAAGGAAGCTGGTCGTCAGATACCGGCCGCGTCGGACCAGGCCCTGGTCGTCATTGACCCGCTGCTGCAGCGTTTCGATCATTTCCTGCCCCATTCTTGATCCGGCGGCCGCTTCGCACGGCTCGCGCCTCTGGCCGTTATGATCCGTGGAATGAGGCGGCCGTCAATCGGCCAGCGCTAGAGCCAGGCGTAGACCAGCGCCATGTTGGCCGCGCAAGCGACCAAAAGGCAGACGGTCAGCGTGAGTTGGACACGCTCGCAGGAGGTCTGGAGGCTCGTTCTCATGGCCGGAAGCATCCGGCGATTCTGGCGGTTGAGTCTCGGGGATTCTTTTTTCCGGGATTTACGGCTCGTTAAAGACTCAGAGTCTCCACAAAAATGGGCCGAAACGAGCCAATTTGCTCCCGAAACAAGCAGTCGAATGACGGAATGGCAGCCAAGCCTGAAACCCGGGCCCCGCTTCTGCGTTGACCGTTTTTACCGGAGCCGACAATGCCCTACGCACTGTTCTCGAACGACGCCAAGCTGAGCAAGGCCTATCCGACCGAGGCCGATGTGTGGAAAATCGCCCAGAAGAGCGGCCTGGTGGTCGACGTCGTCTCCGAGGACGACAAGGAGCACCCGCATCCCGTGCTCGACCAGGATTACGAGATCAAGCCATGCCAGCTTGAGCCGCACGAAGACCCCGCCCGAAACAAGGCTGATGCCGACCGCGAAGCGCAGACGGAATTGCAGCTGGCGTCATGAGGGCGATGCCGGCGGCCGGGAGGCAACCCGGCAGAACACAACCGACAGCAACGTCCCGTACGCCGGGACGAGATCCGAGCGGGTAAATCGGGTCTACGGAGTCGCCGAAACCAGCGATGCCTGTTCCGCAGCAAGAGCGACACAGGCCTTGCGCCGCTGCAGTCCCCTGATCGAACCGGTCACCTTGCGCACCTTGCCGGCCCCGCAGGCGTAATCCTGCACGAAGGCCACTTCATAGGGCGCCAGAATGAGAGGTTCGGATTTGAGGACCGTCTGAGCAAGGCACGGAAAAGCCGCTGCAGAAAAGATCAGCCCTAACGCAAAAGCACGCATGTTTGAATGTCCAACCCAACCGGCTGACATTCATAATAGCGCATCATGACGAAAAGTTGCGTGCGGCGCGAAAAATATTTTGACGCACTCAAATTGCACGCAGCACGGCACATGAAGGCGTAAGCAGATCTCGCGTCCGAACAAAAAAAGGCCGGCGTGACGCCGGCCTTTTGCTGTCGATACGAAGCGCCGTATCAATATCTGGAGGCAGCGGCTCCGCCCCAACCAAACCGGTAGTTCACCCCGACCTTGGCGGTGTGTTCGTCGTTGCGGAAACTGCGGCCGGCGATATCGGCGGGGCCTGTCGTGAAGGTGGTGTTGCCGAAATTGTAATACTGGTACTCGGCCTTGGCCGACCAGTTCGGGGCGAACATGTATTCGAGGCCGCCGCCGACGGTGTAGCCGTCCTTGTGGCTGCCGTCGGCGGTGAAGCCCGCCGGCACGCCGGCCACCGACACCCCGAGATTGTTGCCGTCGCGCCAGGCGTAACCGCCCTTGGCGTAGAGCAGCGCGGGACCCCAGGTGTAGCCGAGCCGGCCGGTCACCGAGCCGAGCTGGTCGGTATTGGATGTCACGAGGGTGCCGCCGGGAAACAGAACGCCATTATTATTGTTGTTCGGCAGCCAGCTGTACTGGGCTTCGGCACCCATGACCCAGTTCGGCGCGAACTGATAGTCGAAGCCGCCCTGCACGCCGCCCATGAAGCGGGCGTCGCTGCCCTGCAGGGAGTTGTTACCCGCAAAGGCGCCACCGACATGGCCGCCGACATAGAACCCGGTCCAGTTGTAGACGACCTGAGGCGCGGTATAGGCCGGCGCCTTGGTGTAAGGCCGCGGCTGCATGTCGGCCGCAAAAGCTGGAGCCGCCATGGCGGCCAGCGCGGCAGCGCCGAGCACTAACTTCTTCATTTTACGATCCCCGTTACGAACGTTGCAGATACCAATCCAAACAACGTGACTTCATTTAGGTTGCTTTGCGGCAACTGCCCGCGACCCTATGGCGCGCCACTGTGACGGCACAGCAACAAACCGTTTTAGTTCCCTCGCACGTAAGGCTTTTTCCTCCGTTAAGGAGGTGGTCTCCCGCTTAGGTGATGTCCGGGATCACTAAGACAAGGTTCAACCCTCGCCGAAAAGTGATCCGAATTCGTTCACGGTTCCGTCCCAGGAACTCCGCAATCCGGCCCGCCGGCAGCGTCACCGGCAGGGCCAGACTCGCTTCAAGCACGAGTCACGTCGATGACGGCGTCGGCAAAGGCCTGCGGCGCTTCCTGCGGCAGGTTATGACCGATGCCCCCGGTGACCAGGCGGTGAGCGTATTTGCCGGAAAACTTGCTGGCGTAGGCCTTGGGGTCGGGATGCGGCGCGCCGTTGGCGTCACCTTCGAGGGTAATGGCAGGCGCGGCGATCGCGGGCAATTCGGCCAGCCGCTTTTCCAGCTCGTCGTATTTCGTCTCGCCAGGGGCGAGACCGAGCCGCCAGCGATAGTTGTGGATCACGATGGCGACGTGATCGGAGTTGTCGAAGGACGCCGCGCTGCGTTCGAAAGTGGCGTCATCGAAGTTCCACTTCGGCGAGGCGAGCTGCCAGATCAGTTTTGAAAATTCGCGCCGGTATTTTTCGTAGCCCAGCCGGCCGCGTTCGGTCGCGAAGTAATACTGGTACCACCATTGCAGTTCGGCCGAAGGCGGCAACGGCTTCTTGTTGGCCTCCTGGCTGCCGATCAGATAGCCGCTGACCGAAACCAGCCCCTTGACGCGCTCCGGCCAGATCGCCGCGACGATATCGGCGGTCCGCGCACCCCAGTCGAACCCGGCGACCACCGCCTTGTCGATCTTCAGCGCATCCATCAGGGCGATGACGTCGGTGGCGAGCGCGCCCTGCTGGCCGTTCCGCGGCGTATCGGCGGAGAGGAACTTCGTCGTGCCGTAGCCGCGCAGCCAGGGCGCGATCACCCGGAAGCCCGCCTGCGCCAGCACCGGGACGACATCGACAAAGGCGTAGATGTCATAGGGCCAACCGTGCAGGAGGATGACGACGGGACCGTCGGCCGGCCCGGCTTCGGCATAACCGATCGTGAGGACGCCGGCTTCGATCTGTTTCAGCGCTGCAAACGAAGTGTGGGCACCCGGCCTGATTTCGCCCGCACCGGGCTTGGCGCCGCCGGCCTGCGCAAAGACGGCCCCGCTCATGGCGAACGGCGCAACCGCCAGCGTTACGGCGGCGGTGCCGAGGAAGCGGCGGCGGTCAGGATTGGTGTGCTGGGACATGAATCTCACTCCGGTTCTCCATCTGATACGATTAGATCGTATACGATATAGATCGACCCGAAGCATCACAGTGAAGCATCACAGTCTCGTGTGGAGGCCCGGATGGAATCCGCCAGGGAAGGAATCTGCCAACAGGGAGCCGGCCAACCCAGGCTGCGTTCTCAAGCGGACGCGCGCTAAATCAGCGCGTCATTTTCTCCAGCTCCAGGAACGGCGCGTACGCGACCCCCGCACAGGGCTCGACAGCGTTTTCGATGATGCGATCGAGGCGGCCGTCGACGAACAGGATGGCGCGTTCGCGCGGCTCGCGGTAACCGCCGTCGGGCTCTCGTGCGCTGAACCGGAGACAGGCGAGATAGCGCAGCCGCCCGCCGACGACGCGCTCGACCGGCTCGGCCATGACGGCGTCGCGCACCCCGACCGGATTGTTGAGATAGGTCTTGAAAAACGCCAGCACTTCGGCGCGGTAATTTTTCGGAAACGGCTGGCTGGAGACGCCGCGATCGTCCGTATAGGTGATCGACTTGCCGTCATCGCTGGCGGCGCAGGCCGACAGCAGAACCGGCAGCAACATCATCGCTGCGAATTTGGCCGAACGTCTCAAGCGAAGTCTTCCCCTGCCCTTCGCCGTTTCTTAGACCGCTTGGCTCAAGAATGGAATTCGCAACTCGGTCTATCTCCTCACTTTCGCTCTCGAAAAGTTGAGCGCGCGCCAGCCCACGGCCATGAGCAAAGCAAATGGCGCGTGGGCTGGTCTGTCATTCGCAATGCGCGCGCCGGGCAATGGGGGCGAAACGCGCGCCCAGCGAATCAGGTTCAGCTGCGTTTGACGGCCGGCGTCACATGCTTGACCGCAATGTGCTTCGCATGCGTCTTGTGCAGGCCGATGTGCTTGTGGTGGCGATGATGCCGATAATGCTTGTAATGGCTGCCCATCCTGGCATTGGCGTTCAGCATCTTCGACTTGCCCTCGGCCTTGATGACAGGTGCCTGTGTGATCTTGTTCACGGGCGCCTTGCCCGGCGTGCCGGCAAGCGCAGGCGCGGCGAGAACGGAAACGGCGATGAGCGCTGCGGAAATGGTCTTGAGCATGGTTGTCTCCTCTTGCTTTAGTGCCCCTTGGGACCTGCGGGCATTTCCGGTCGGAAGGCCGGGCTCGCCGATCATGCAAGTGACGCTAGTGGCTGCGCACTGAACCTCTCCTGAAGCGGACTTTCGGATTCCGTTCATCTGAATGACATCTTCGTCATGTCCGGTGACGACGGACCGCCGATGAAATTGGCGGAAACGGGGACACGGCGCCGGAATGTTCTTGGGCGCCGGGGGTTCAAATCAACGGGCTTCGGTGTAGGATCGCCGAACCGGCCATCAGGAGAGATGCATGAATAAACTTGGGATCAGGCTTTTGACTCTTGCAATGTTGTCGCTGACGCTCGCGGCAGCCCCTGTCGTCAGCGTCGTCTACGCAGCGCCCGACAACGATCCGCCGCCGCCGGACAAGAAGAAAAAGAAATCCAGCGAAGCCCGCCCGGGCATCGAGCAGACCGCATTCGCTGACGGCTATCGCGCCGCCTATTCCGCGATCTACGACCGCCACGACTACACCTCGGCGATCACGCAGCTCAAGGCGCTCGGCCGTGACGACTCGGCCGCCGTCGCCAACCTGATCGGCTACTCCTATCGCAAGCTCGGCGACTACAAGGTCTCGCAGATCTGGTACGAACGCGCGCTCAAGGCCGATCCGAACCACGTCAAGACCTGGCAATATTACGGCCTGTGGCAGGTCGAACAGGGCAACCGCGATCAGGCGCAGTATCACCTGAACCGGATCGCCCAGCTCACCGGCACGACAAGCGAGGAATATCGCTCGCTCGCCGCTGCGCTTGAAAACCCGCCGGGCACCGGATTGGTTTACTGAGGCACCAGCCTCTTCTCGTCATTGCGAGCGAAGCGAAGCAATCCATATCGCGGCATAACGGAACGATGAATTCTTCGTCGCTTCAGCGCAAAATTGCTGCGCAGTTTTGTCGCGAGCTCCTCGCAATGACGAAGAAATCATCGGCGCAGTCACATGACTGCGCCGATTTTTTATTGGTCGGGCTCACTTCATCACCTTCTCGACCTCGGCGCGAAATGCCTGACGCGCGGAGTCGCGCGAGTAGAACATGTGGCCGCCGGGATAGACGACGAGCTTCACCCGGTCCGACCGCGCATAGGCCGGCAACTGGTCGAGAATCACCTTCGAGCCAAAATAGGGCGTGGCAAGATCGAACAGTCCGTGGCCAACCAGCAATTTCATTTTCGGGTCGAGCGCCAGAATCTGGCGCAACTGTGAAACCGACTCGGGCGGTCCGCGGCCGAAATCCCAGGCCCTGTTCACGGCCTCGTTGAGCAGGTGATACGAGCCATCGGGGCGCCAGTTGAGTTTGCGCGTGGTGAGATCGACCGCCGCGCTCGTCAGCGGCGCTGTCAGGGAATCACCGGAGGGATCGCCGAAAAGAAAGTAACTCGAATCCGGATAGGGATCGAAACCGGAGACCGAGGCGTCGTAACGTCCCGTCACCCGGCCGTTGCGGCGGTCGAATTCCCGGCGGAATTCGCCGACCTCGAAACGCCCTGCCAGCCTGCGGCTCACCGCCTGATCGATGCCGGTCAACGCGGCCACCTTGTCGGAAAGCCGCGTCGTCGCCTCCCGATCCGCCTGCCCCTTGATGAGGTCAGCCATAAACTCGCCTTGCGCATAGCGCTCGACGTCGGCGAGATCGGCGCGCGTCACCGCTCCCTTGGCTTCGCGAGCCACCGCCGCCATGCTCGGCAGCGTGTACATGTATTGCAGAACGCTCGAGCCGGAAAAGTCGCGATAGTCGAACAGGGGTGAGACCATGATCAGCCCGCGCACGCCGACGCCCTGCTGGGTCTGCAGATTGCGCACGATCTTCGGTCCGCGAATGCCGCCATAGCTCTCGCCGGTGACGAATTTCGGCGACAGCAGGCGATCGTATTTTTCCAGCCAGCGCCGGATCACGAGCGCGACGGCGCTGACGTCGCCGTCGACGGAGTAGAACCGCTTGCGCGCATCCTCGCCGGACGCGACGAAACGGCTGTAGCCGGTGCCGACAGGATCGATGAAGACGAGGTCGGTGAAGTCGAGCCAGGTCTCGGCGTTGGGCAAGAGATCAGGCGTCGCGGACGACAGGGCGCCCTCACCCGTGATCGACACGCGCCAGGGGCCGGCGTCGCCGAACTGCAGCCAGGCCGAGGACGCGCCAGGGCCGCCGTTGAACAGAAACGTCACCGGCCGGTTTGCGCCATCCGTGCCCTCGAGTTGATAGGAGGTGTAGGCGATATCGGCCTGCGGCTCGCCCTTGTCGTCGAAAATTCGGATCGAGCCCGCGGTGGCGGTGAACTCGAGCGTGCGGCCCGGTAGCGCCAGCGTCTGCCTGGTGGTGGAATCCGGCGGCAGGCGATGTTGTTCGGCCGCGGGCGGCTGGGTCGCGGCAGTGCCTCGCCCTGCGCCGCCCTTCTGGCCAGATGGCGACGGTGACGGCGTGGCCGCGGGCTGCTGCTCCGAAGCCGGAGAACTCGCCTCCTCGGCGCGCGCACCGCCCACCCAACACACGACCAGAACCGTGGCGGCAAGGCGCATGGGGCGCGTCGCCGTGAAACGAAAAACCATACCGTTTGCTCCCTGTGCCCCCGCGATCCAGCCGTGTCCTGCGGATTCTGCCGCAACAGTGCGACAATGAGGTGGTGGTGCACAACAAGGAGAAATCTTGCCGAAAATCACAATCCCGACAGCATCACGTGAGAAAATAGCCACTACGTCCGGCGGTTGTCTCCGTCGACGGTTAGGTGCTATCGGTCGGTTCCGCTGGGCTGCCGGCCGGGTATTTTTGATCCATCCATGAAACCATTTTGGCGCTGACGCGACTAACGAACCTGCGCTTTTCGATGGGGACTTAACATGAAACGTTCGATTGCGGTTTGTCTCGGCCTGCTGGCGCTGGCCTCTCCGGCGGCCGCAGATTCGCCGGTCGCGGTGGTCGAGGATGTTCAGGGCAAGGTCACCGGCGCGGAATTCATGGACTATGTGACGCCCAAGGCGGTGATCAAGATCGGCGACGGCGGCTCCGTCATTCTCAGCTACCTGAAGTCATGCCGGCGCGAGACGATCAGCGGTGCCGGCACCGTCATCATCGGCACCGAGGAGAGCGCGGTCCACCTCGCCGAGGTCAAGGCCGAGAAAACCAATTGCGATCCCAACCAGACCAACGCCACCACACGCGAGACCAGCGGCGTCGCCGCCACCGTGCTGCGCAGCGTCGACAGCAGCAAACCCCAGCCGCAGGTCACCCTTTACGGCGCATCGCCGCTGGTGGAGGCCAAAGGCCGCGGCAAGCTGACCATCCGGCGCCTCGACGTGCCGGGCGAGCGTCAGGAGATCAATCTGGGCGGCACCCAGCTCAAGGGACGCTTCGTCGATTTCGCCACCGAGAACGTCGCCCTGGTCCCCGGCGGCCTCTACGCCGCCACGTTCAAATCATCGCAGATCGTGTTCCTGGTGGATGCGCAGGCCAAGCCCGGCGCGACGCCGATCGTCGGCCGTCTGCTGCGGATGGAATAGGCGTGACGGGCTATCCCGCTTGAGGATCAGGCGCAGCACGCGCAACAGGATGATGGTTGCTGCCATCGCGTTGGTCTGCGCCGCGGCTTCAGTTTCCCCGCTGGCCAGACCGATCCGCGGGCTGTCCCTCGATATCCTCACCGCCCTGCGTTGGGAAATATTCGGCCACCGGCACGATCCCGCGGCTTCGCCGGCAGTGGTCGTCGCGATCGACGAGGAAAGCCTGCGCACCCCGCCGTTCAAGGGCGCGCCGATGGTGACCTGGACCGGAGAGATCGGCCGCGTCATGGCCGCAACGCTCGAAGGCGGCGCCAAGGTTGCCGGCCTGGACATCGTCATCCCGGCGTCGATTGAGCAGTCGGAGATTCCGTTCGGCGAGGGCATGCTCGGCGAGAAGGTCCGCGGATTCGACCGCGACTTCCTTCGCGCGCTCGCCGGCGCGGCGGCGAACAGCAAGGTGGTGCTAGGAGAAATTCTGGGCGGCAATCAGCCGGTCAAGCCGTCGGCGGGACAGCGCGTCGCGGTACGCCAGCAGCAGAACATCCGCCCGCTCAACGTTTTCGTCGACAGCGACGACATCGTGCGGCGCCTGCCGCTGAGCTTCGCCGTCAATGGGGCGAAGGTGCCCTCGATGGCGGTCGAACTGGCGTCGCGGGCGCTGGGCGCGCCACCCGAGTTCGATGAACGCGGCCGGCTGACGCTTGCCGGCTACCGCGTCCCCGGCCGGGTTCCGAACACCATGACGCTGAACTTCGAGGGTGGCGCCGACGACATTCCGACTTTCTCCTTTGCCGACCTGCGCGCCTGCGCCGTCAAGAACGACAAGGATTACTTTCGGCGCTGGTTCGCCGGAAAGGTCGTCATTTTCGGCAGCGTTCTCGATATCGAGGACCGCCAACAGACTTCCAAGCGTTTTGCGACCGGCATCGAAGGCGCGCGCGCACCGCGCTGCGCTGCCGAGAGCACGCCGGTCACGGCCGACTTTCGGATCAGCACGATCGCGGGCGTTTATATCCATGCTACCGCGGTCAACAATCTGATTTCGCACAACGCGGTGGTCGAACCGGGCCCGCCGGTGCGCTTCCTGATCTCTGCCCTGTTTGCGGCGCTGGCGGCCGTCGCCGCGTGGCGGTTGATACCGCTCAATGCGGCGCTGACCTGGACCGGCATGGTCGCGACCGGCATTGCCGGCGCCATGATCGCCTTCAACCACGCACTGGCGCTGCCGATCGCCGAGCCGTTCCTGGCGAGCCTGTTCGCGCTCGCCGCGACGATCGGATTCCGCTTCGTGGTCGCCGACAAGGACCGCCGCCTGCTGCAAAAGAGCTTTGCGCTCTACCTTGCCCCCCACGTCATCAACCGCATGCTGTCGTCGAACAAACTGCCGGAACTCGGCGGCGAAACCCGCAACGTGACGGTGTTCTTCTCCGACATCGAGGGATTTTCGCTGATCGCGGAAAAGATGTCGCCCGACAGCCTGATGGAGCTGATGAACGAATATCTGTCGGCAATGACCGACGTCATCGAGCGTCACGGCGGATATGTCGACAAATATATCGGCGACTCCATCGTCGCCGTATTCGGCGCGCCGGCCGACGATCCCGATCATGCCGCCAATGCGGCGCGCGCCGCGCTGGATTGCTGCACGCAACTGGCGGAGCTCAACGCCTCGTCCGCTCTGTTCCAGGAATGCAAGCTGGCGCAGCGGATCGGCATCAATTCCGGCGAGGCGCTGGTCGGCAATTTCGGATCGCGTCGGCGCTTCAACTACTCGGTGATGAGCGACGCGGTGAACCTGGCGTCGCGGCTGGAGGGCGCCAACAAATTCTACGGCACCACCGTCATCGCTTCCGAGACCACGGTAGCCCTCACCGGCGAGGCCTTCGCCTGGCGCGAACTCGACGCCATCAGGGTCAAGGGGCGAACCCAGGCACTGAAAATCTACGAATTGCTGGCGCTGTCGGCCGGGCTGACCTCCGCGCAGCAGATATTGATCGCCAACTACGCCGACGGGCTTGCGCGGTGGCGGGCCCGCGAATTCGGATGCGCCGCGGAGTATTTCGGCCGGTCGGCCGATATCGACCGTCCGGCGTCATTGTTTGCCGCGCGGGCCCGGGAATTGGCCCAAAACCCGCCGGGCGAGGATTGGGATCCGATCCGGACGCTGCAGGAAAAATGACGCTTCAATGACCAGTGGTTTAGGTTACCGGCGCTAAAGGCCGGTTCGGCTATCTCGACAAGCCCCGACAAGGTGTATAGACGAGCGCGGCGCAGTCCGACGCTACCCAATCCTGCCGCTACAAGTGAGTTCGTCGTCCGATGGCCACCCCCAAGCGATACGACCGGATCGCCTTTGTCGCGAGCTCAAGCGTCGAGGCACAGGCCGCGCTGGCCCAGCTCGTCAAGCTCTACGGCAATCAGGATGCCGACGATTCCGACGTCGTGGTGGCGCTCGGCGGCGATGGATTGATGCTGCAGACGCTGCACCGGCATATGCGCTCGAACAAGCCGATCTACGGCATGCATCGCGGCACCGTCGGCTTCCTGATGAACGAATTCACCACGCATGATTTGCATACCCGGCTGGCGGCGGCGCGGGAATCCCTGATCAACCCGCTGCTGATGCGCGCCACCGACGTCCATGGCACGGTGCATCTGCATCACGCCATCAACGAGGTGGCGCTGTTTCGGCAGACCAACCAGGCCGCGCATCTGCGCATCCTGATCGACGAGCACGAGCGGATGGCGGAATTGATCGCCGACGGCATCCTGGTGGCGACGCCCGCCGGCTCAACCGCCTATAATCTCTCGGCACAGGGACCGATCCTGCCGATCAACGCCGCGCTTCTGGCGCTGACCCCGATCAGCGCGTTCCGCCCGCGCCGCTGGCGCGGCGCCCTGCTCCCCAACTCCGCTTTCGTCGTGATCGAGGTGCTCGAGAGCGAGAAACGCCCGGTCGCGGCCGCCGCCGACCATGACGACGTGCGCGACGTCCAGCGCGTCGAGGTGCTGTCCGACAAGACGATCTCGATGCGGATGCTGTTCGATCCCGGCCACAGCCTCGAGGAACGCATCCTGCGCGAGCAGTTCGGCGCCTGACGACCGTCCGGTGACCGCCCGGCGGTCTTGAACCGGGCTCCTGTCCGAAAAAAATGGCGTCATCGAGTATTTGCGCGTGCCTGATCGAGCCGTTTCGCAACCATTCCTTAACGAGCGCCGCGATATGGTTAACACCAGTATACTGTTTTGCTGGGCCAGGCCGGACCATGTATCGCATCGACTTCAACAAGCTGCGATTTCTGATTTGCGACGACAATCCGCACATGCGCCGCATCCTGCGGACGCTGCTGCATTCGTTCGGCGCGCGCGAGGCCTATGAGGCCGAGGACGGCGCGACCGCGCTGGAAATGTACAGCCACTACGTGCCCGACATCGTCATCACCGACTGGTCGATGCCGATCTTCGACGGTCTCGAACTGGCGCAGATGATCCGGCAGCCGGAATCGAAGGGTAACCCCTACGCGCCGATCATCATGCTGACCGGCCATTCGGAGAAACGCCGCGTCACCGTCGCACGCGATGCCGGCGTCACCGAGTTTCTGGCCAAGCCGATCTCGGCCAAGGGACTCTACCAGCGCATTCTCAACGTCGTCGCCAACCCGCGCCCCTTCATCAAGACCAAGACCTATTTCGGCCCCGATCGCCGCCGCAATACCACCAACGCCTATATCGGCCCCGAGCGCCGCATCGGCGGCGAAGTGGAAGTCATGCAGCAGCCGTCGCTGCTCGACAAAGCGCGCACGGCCGTCTAGCGCCGGCCCGGAGAGACCATCATGGCGAAACAGAAGCCCGGGACGATACAGGTCAAGTCGTTCGGCGATCACCACGTGATCACGCAGCCCAATCCGCTGCGCAAGGTATTGCTGCGCGTTCCCGAATCCGACCTCGACGATCCGGTCGGGCGCGCGGAAAAGGCGCTTGCGGGCCTGTCCGGCGAATTCAAGAACTGGATGACGATCGAGGCCGACCGGCTCTCGGCGGCGCATGCGGCCGTTCTGCGCAACGGCTTCACCACCGACAACCGCGAAGAGCTGTTTCGCGCCGCCCATGACATCAAGGGCGACGCCGCCACGTTCGGCTTCCCGTCCGCAGGCGCCGCCGCCGAAAGCCTCTGCCGCATCATTGAACACGCGCCCGACCTCGATCTGGTCCCGGCGGAGCTGATCACCCACCACATCAACGCCATTCAGGCGATCGTGCGCGAACGCACCAAGCTCGACACCGCAACGATGGCGAGCAAGCTGAGCAACCAGTTGCGCGGGGTCGCGGACGAATTCCTGGTCAAGGTCAACCGCGACCGCCCCGATCATCTCGAAGCGATCCTGGCGCCGAGCATCGTTCCGGCGGAGTAGGACGCGTCTCTCAACGCGTCGTCCCTGCGAACGCAGGGACCCATACGCCGCGGCTTCTCGATCAAAATGCGCCGGTCGATGATTTTCCCGTAACCACGAACGGCTGTGGTTATGGGTCCCTGCGTTCGCAGGGACGACACCGAATGTGTCGTCGCAGTATCGGCCTGGCTTCGTAGGGTGGGCAAAGGCGCATTGCGCCGTGCCCACCATTCTTGCTCAACATGAAGATGGTGGGCACGCTTCCGCCTACGCTCTACGAGCTACGGCGGACAAGTCGCTTTGCCCACCCTACGAATTTACGCCGCGATCAGATCGCGCATGGGCGGAACGTACGCTTCGTCTGCGACCAGTTCCTCGCAGAATACGCGGGCTTCCTCGCGCGCGGATTCGGTTGCGAAGCGCCGCAGCAGGATCAAGAGCGGCTCGGCGGATTTGCCGTCCGTTTCGCAATGGGTCAGAACGCGCTCGACCATGCGGCGGCGCAGTCTCTCCGCCCCGCCGGTCGTGTCGACATAGCCGGTCTCGCGGCTGGCCTCGAGTGCGACGCGGAACGCCGCGAAGGTCGATTCCGGAAGGCCGGCGCGCACCAGCAGCGCTTGCAGGCTGGCGCCGCCGCGGTCGTGCAGCAGCGCCGTTACGCGGGCCAGCGGCAGGTCGGCCAGTTGCGCCAGCGCGGCCTCGAACAGTTCAAGATTGCCCGACAACAGCGCGCGCAGGATCAGGCCCGCATTCAGCTGCCCGGTCGCGCGCAGATGCTGGACCAGGCCCTGCATGTCCTCGCCGCGCGAGCGCGCCGCGATGTTGATCGTCGAGCGTTCGCGGGACTCGTCCGCCAGCCGCCCCGCCCTTTCGGGGCTCAGCCAGTTGCGGGCTGCGGCAAACTGCGCCAGCGTATTGGAAAGTTTCGCGACCAGCGCCGCGCGGGTGGCGGCCGGCAAACCGTCCAGTACCAGCATCGCTTCCCTGATGGCCGCGAGATGGCCATGCCGCTCGACAATGCGGTCCCAGGAAAATGGAGCAAGCTCGGCGTAGGCATTTTCGATCAATTCGAGCGCCGACGCCGCCGAACCTACTTCGGCAATCGCGGCGGAAACCGACGACGGCAGATTGACGCGGCGGGCAATCGAACATTGCATGTCGCTGGTGCCGGTCGCGACGATATCGACGAGGTCGGCGTCGATCAGAAGCGGCGAATATTCGAGCACCGGCAGCGCGATCGACGGCTGGTCGGCCGCAAGGGCCCGCACGATCGTGGCTGGCGCGTCAGGGCTTCGTGCGAATACTTCCGACATCGATTGCCGGACCAGCGGCGACGGATCGTCGAGCAGCATCAGCAGCGCGCCTTCGGCGGCGATGCGATCGTCCTCGCTGAGATCTGAAATCAACCAGGCCCGCGCCAACGCCCGCGTCGCCTCTGCCCGCTCGCCTGCCGGAGCGGTACGAATCCAACTGATGAACTGCCGAACGATCATGGTCCTGGCTACGCAACCTGTGACGACACCGTGACGCGGTGCCACTATTAGAAAAAATAAACCATGACGCTTAACAAAGGGTTCACCATAACCGGCTGGTTTGATTGACGTTTTGTTAAGGAAGCGAGGGCGGAGGCGAAAACCCGCCAAACTCGCGCTCCATCAGGCCGGCAAATGCAATGGTCGTCCGGTCTTCCAGGAGCGGACCGATGATCTGCACGCCGATGGGAAGGCCGGCACGCGAACGGCCGATCGGCATCACCGTTGCGGGCAATCCGGGCGGCGTTGCCACCGTCGCCCACACGATCTGGGACAGATATGGATGCGCCGCGCCGTCGATGTCGAGGCGGCGCTCTTCCATGTCATCGAGGTGATCATGAGGGAACGCGACCACCGCGTGAGGTGGGCAGAGTACGACGTCGAATTGCTTGAACAGCATGCTCCATTGCTGACGCAATTGCGCGCGGGCGATTTCACCCGCCATCCATTCGTGGTGCGTCAGAAGCGGCGCCCGCAATCGCCATGCCTTGAGACTGTCATCGTCGCGCGCCAGCGCCGCGGCACCTTCACGCATCTTCTGAAAGTACTCGGGCGGCCGGCCGAAGTTCATAACGTTGCGCACGAGCTTGGTGTGCAGCCGTGCCGACTCGGCAAGATCGGGAAGCAACGCACTCGATCGGGCCACTGTTGCACCCGCTGCAGTGAGACGGCCCGCAAGTTGATCCAACGCGGCGCGAATGTCTGATGCAACCGGCAGCAACGGGTGGCTGTCGATGACGAGCACGCGATGGCTGCGCAAATCCGCATGGCGCGCCGGTGGTAGCGACAGCCGATAGGCTCCAGCCTGATTTTCATCGGGCCCTGCCAGTATGTCGAGCGCCAGTACAAGGTCTGCCGCGGTTCTCGCCATCGGCCCGCAGACGCCGAGCCCGCTGGTGAGATCGGTCTGCAGCGGCAACGAACGCGGCGGTGCGTGGCCGCATTGCGGCACCAGGTCCGCCGTCGGCTTATGGCCAAAGACACCGCAGAAATGCGCTGGAACCCGGATCGAGCCGCTGATATCCGAGCCCAGCTCCAGAGCCACGTAGCCCGCGGCCAGTGCGGCGGCCGACCCGCCGGAAGAGCCGCCAGGGGTTCGCGCCAGATCCCAGGGGTTATTGGTCGTATTGTAGATGGCGTTGTAGCTCTGCCAATCGGCGATGCCGATCGCAAGATTGGTCTTGCCGAGAACGACCGCGCCCGCGGCTTTCAGACGAGCGACCGCGACCGCGTCTTCCGCAGCGCGCCAGTCGCGCCCCATGGGCAGTCCCCACGTCGTCGGCAGGCCGCCAATGTTGAAGGACTCCTTGACGCTCACGGGAATGCCAAGCAACGGCTTGCGCTCGCCTTGCGCCATCGCCCGGTCCGCAGCGGCGGCCGAGGCGAGAGCCCGCTCAAAGTCGCGCACAACCACCGCATTGATGCGTGCATCCTGCGCCTCGATCCGCTTGATCGCCTGATCCAGCAGTTCAACCGCGGATATCTGGCGGCCGTCGAGCATGCCGCGCAGCTCACTGGCGCTGCGATACGCAAGGCTGTTATTCCCGGCGGAAGCTGTATTGCTTTGTGCGACAGCAGAACTCTTTCCGGAAGCCGCCATCACGGTAGCGGAAGCGCCGACCGTCACCAGAAACGAACGCCTGTTGATGAGGTTTTTCATGGAAATACCGCCCTGTGCTTTCATGCAAAGGACGATAGAGCTAGCCTGTCAGCCGGGATTGTATATTTCGGTCATTGCCCGTCCGGAGACTTCCAGCCGCCGCTGTTGGCAGCCAGATCGCGGCCGGGAACGATAATGTTATTCCAGTCGCCGATGAAATGACTTGGCGGGACGCCAGCCAGCGCGCGGCACTCCCGGATGAAATGCGCCTGATCGAAATAGCCGGCCTGGTGGAGAATGTCGGTCCAGAGCCGCTGCGGCTCGGCAAGATGGGCGACCAGCGCCGCGTCGAAACGGATCGTTCGCGCGTAGTGCTTGGGCGACAGGCCCACTTCGGTCCTAAAACGACGCTGGAATTGACGGGCGCTGAGCCCTGCCAGCGCGGCAAGCCGTTCAATCCGCGCGCGCCCTCCGGTCTTCAACAGCACGCGCGAGGCGTGATCGATCCCGTCCCGCGCCGTGCTTCCTTCCAGCATCGTGCCAAACCAGCGTTGGGCGGCAGCGACACGCGATGGAAAATCGGTGGCCGAACGGACGGTGTCGCTCAGCCATTTGGCGCGGTAACCGAGGACGTCAGACGCGCGAATGCCTTCGTTGATGAGGCAGCTCATGTCCACCCCGACCAGCCGGTTGAGACCAGCAGGCTGAAGCAGGATGTTGAACAAATGGATTTCACCCGAGGCATGGAGTTGGATGCGGCGAGAGCCCTGCGGCCCGACCACCGCCGTTTCCGGCGAGGTTTGCGGGGGACCACCGTCGATCCTTACCTGAAATGGCTCCTTCAGAACGATGTCGATGATCTGGTAGGGGCGCGGTGGAAGCGGCCAGGACAAGCCGGGAGAACGCAAAAATCCGCGGCGCTCACCAAACGAGCGAACAATGCCGCGAAGTGCTGGATGTGGCAGGACTCGCTTCTGAACTTCCACGGCGGGCCTCCAACAAGAGAGCCACGAACATCGTTTGCCGGCCATCTTCTCCGGCGGCACTGCAATAGATCCATAGCACGGCTTGGCCGCGAGTGCATCGCTCGGAGAAACGAAGTTGCTTAGCTGCTGAACGTGCCGTCGCGGTCGCTGAAAAGATCCAGCCGGCCGGGTGCGCGAACCTCGGGCTTATGTTCGGACAAGACGGTGCTCGCCGAGGTCAGCGACGAATTGCTGCCCCACAATTCCTGCACCGCCGGCGAAATCGGCTGCGTGCGTTCGCCGGCCTGGAACAGCGAGCGGAAGATCGGCTCGGATGCGACCGAGGCGGTTTGCGACGTCGCCGCCACCGGCATCACGCTGCGCCGATCCGGAAAGCTCGAGAGGTAGGCGGCGTTGTCGATCGCTGTCGCCGGTGCAGCGTTGCTCGCGACCGTGACGCGCCTCGGCAGATCGCCGCCGGCAGCCGCCATCGCGGTGCGTGTCACCGGCGAGTTGGCGGCAGCCGCATAGCGGGTGTTCAGCACCGAATAGACTTGCGAGACGCTGCGCGCGCTCCCCGAGCGGTCGTAGAAGATCGGCTGGTTAGCCGCTGCCGCGTTCGGAAACATACTCGCCGCGGACGCGTTCGGATTGTCCTCGGCGTTCTGGATCAGCTTGCCGGCGCCGCCGACGCCCATGAAATGCGCCATATAGAGTTCGGCGTCGGTCGGGCGGCGGCCGATCTTGCCGGTCAGTTTGAAACTGTTCGATTGCGTCAGCACCGCCGCCATCGACGAGGCGGCTTCCGGATCGTCGCGCAGTTTCATGATCGCCGCGCGTGCGTCGGGGTCGCTGACCGAATAGCCGCCGGACGGATCCTTGGCGATGGCATCGGCATATTTGCCGTAGCCGAGATGGGCGCCCGCTTCCTTCACGGTGCCGAGCCAGGTCTGGTCGATGAACTGAAACAGCCCGCGCGCCGACGAGGTGCTGGCTGCGGCCTTCGGGTTGAAGTTGGATTCCATCTTCGCGGTGGCGAGCAGATATTCGAAGCTAGCGCCGGTGGTCGAGGCGGCCTGCTTGATTGAGCCCGCGATTCGCGCGCGCGCGGGATCGACACCTGCCGCAGCCGTGGCGTTTGTTGTGTCGACCGACATTGTGTCTGGTGCCCCGCTCCTCGCGAAACGAACGCGCGGCCTCTCAAGGCCCTGGCAATCAGCGCCTATACGCAGTCGAGACTGACGCAATTATGGTTAATGGCGCGTTAAAGGAATGGCCGGCGCCGCCCGCTCACGGCTGGGCTTCGTAATAGCGGGCGACCTGGTCGATCTCTTCCGCCGTCATCTGGCGGGCGATGTTGCGCATCTGCTGGCTGATGTCGTTGCGGCGGGTGCCGGCCGCAAACGCCTGCAGTTGCGCCTTGATGTAGACGGCCGACTGGCCGCCAAGCCAGGGACTGCCGGCCTTGTTGTCGATGTCGCCATGGCAGGAACCGCAGGGTGCGATGTTGCGCATCGGCGCACCTGTCGTGACGATCGGCGGCGCGGCAATCGCCGGATCGAGCTTGTTCGAGGGCACGCGCGGCAGATAGGCATAATAGGCCGCGATATCCAGCATGTCCTGGTTGCTGAGATTGGCAGCGAACGGACTCATGACCACATTGACCCGCGCGCCGGTCTTGAAATCGTTCAGTTCCTTCCAGGTGACGGCTGCAAACTGCCCGGCCAGATTCGGCGAATTGGCGTCGCTGACGCCCTGCGGCCCGTGGCAGATCGCGCAGCGCTGCGCCAGTGTGGCGCCCCGGCCGATCGAGACCTGATCGTGCCGCGTCAGCATCTCTGATGTCATTACCACATTCGAGGTCTTGAAGTCGGGCTGGATGGAATCGGCCTGCGAGGAAGCGCGCGGCACGCCGGCGGCGCTGCAGATGGCATCCCAGATGCCGCTCAGTTTCAGGTCGGGCTGCGCCAGCGGCAGCCAGATCAACCCGGCCAACGCGGCCAGCACCGCGATGACTGCCGTCACACCGACGCTGGCGTTGAACCAGGGATTGCGAACCGAGAACAGCGGCTGCTCGCTCATCGGCTCGCTCCGACATAGACCGCGGGCACGTTGGTTTCCTTCAGCACCATCAACTGCGCGATCGGATAGCCGTAATTGACGACGGTGAGACCGATCATCAGCGCAAGCCACAGCCCAAAGCTGTTCAGCGCGGCCGGAATCCGGGCCGGCATGTGCAAGGGCACCGCAAACCGGTAAGCCCCCGCCTCGCTGCTCGCGGCCCGCTGGCCGCGAACCAGCACGGTGAGAAACAGAACGCCCGAGACCAGCAGAGTGAAGCCGCCGATCGCCGACATCGACACCGAAAACGCCTGCGGCGAGATCGCCGGATTGGCATAGTCGTAGAACGCCATGCGGCGCGGCATGCCGAGAATGCCGACATAGTGCCACGGGAACGTGGTGACGATCATGCCGATGAACCACAGCCAGAGCTGGGTTCGCATCAGGCCAAAGCTTTCCAGCGCGCGGCCGGTGAGATGCGGCCACAGATCATAGGCGATCGCGAAATACATGATCACGATGGCGCCGCCGAAGATCAGGTGGAAGTGGCCGGTGATCCATTGCGTGTTGTGGATGCTGGCATCGAGCTGATAGCTCATGTTGATCAGCCCGCCGGCGCCGCCGAAGCCGAGCATGACCAGCGACAATGCGGTCGCCAGCATGATCGGATTCTGCCAGGGCAGCGCGCGGACCCATCCGAACGCGCCATGGCCACCGCGCAACCGGCTGGCGATCTCTGCCGATGCACAGATCGTAAACACCGTCAGCAGTGTCGGCAGCGCCACCAGCCCGGTGAACACCGAATGCATGAACTTGAAGCCGGCGCCGACCTGCGGGTCGGCAAACAGATGATGCACGCCGATCGGCATCGCCACCACGACGAACAGGATGAAGGCAATCCGCGCCATGGCATCGCTGTAGAGCCGGCCGCCGATCGCGCGCGGGAAGATGACGTAATAGGCGATGTAGGTCGGGATTAGCCAGAAATAGACGATCGCGTGCAGCGTCCAGGAGAAGAACACCCGCGCCAGCCCGGCATCGATGGTCGACCGCAGGCCGAGCGCCACCGGCAGTATCTGGAAAATAATTTCGAGTGCGGCGCCGACCGCCGTCCAGCCCCAGAGATAGGCGCCCGCGACATTGGCGAACATCGCCAGCGGGACCGGCTGATCAGGATTCTCGCGCTTCCAGATCGCCATATTGATCGACATCAGCGCGACCCAGATCCATGAGCCGACCACCACCATCACGACGCCGATGTAATAGAAGGGATTGCCGACCATCGGCGGATAGAACGTGTAGAGCACCGAGGCCAAGCCCAGCGAGACCGGGATCATCGCCACCACGGCGCCGACCGCGACCAGGAAGAAACCGGCCCAGGCCCAGCGGCGGCCGACCAGCGGTTTTTCCAGCGCCGCTTCCGTGATCGCATAGCCAAACCCCATCGCGATCAGGGTCGGGAATACATAGCCCATCGCCGAGCCATGCGCGGTGACCGAGCGATAATAGAATTCCGGATTGAAGTGCCAGACATTGAGCGGGCTGCGGACGAACATCTGCCAGGCGCCAAGCACCAGCGCCGCGCCGAACACGATGAAGGCGAGCCAGAAATGGGAGAGGATGAGGCGCTTGTTAATCAACACAGGTCAACCTCCGCCGCCCGGCCACAAGCTTGGTAAAGGCGGCCTTGTCCACCACCTTCACCTTGCCCCACATGCCCTGATGCCCGATGCCGCAGAATTCCTGGCATGGCATCACATGCTCGCCCGGAGCCTTGAAGCGGATCGGCAGGTCTGAGACATAACCCGGCACCAGCATGGTGTTGATGTTGGTGCCCTCGATCAGAAGGCCATGGACCACGTCCGCGCTGGTGGCGCGCAGGGTGATCGGCGTTTCCGCGGGCACGACGATGCATTGCGGCGTGAATGAATATTGCTGCCCGATCGCGCGCACGGTGACCGAACCGTCGGCCTCGAGCGTGCTGCCGAGGTTGCTTTCGACGAACTCGCCGGAAAGATGCAGCGTCCTGGGGTCCGAGGTTTCGACCCGGCCTTGCGGCATGGTCGCCTGATGGATGCCGATGAAGGTCGCCATACCAACCAGCACACCGACGATCGCGATCGACAGGATCGCCCATCGCCGTTCGATTCGGGCTGCGACCGCTTCGCCGACGCCGTGGTCCGTCTCCGTCACCATGCTCAGACGCTCACCATGTTCAAACGCTCGCCATGTTCAAACACTCCTGGGCAGGAATACCAGGAGATAGAACGCAAACCACAATGCGATCACGATCGCGGTCGCGATGCCGGCTACCGCAATGGCGCCGCCTGGACCGGAGCGAACGATGGCGTCGACGCGTTCCTCCTCGGAGCCTAACGTCGGCGATTGCGGCGGGGATGAGTTGATCATGACGCCCCTCAGTTCAGCGTTGCCGCGCGAAGCTCATTGGCCTGTCGCGCCGAGACCGCCGCACCGCGGTTGCCCCAGGACGTGCGAATATAGGTCACGACGGCCGCGACCTCGTCGTCGGACATCCGGTGTGCGAACGGCGGCATGCCGTAAGGCATCGGATTCCCCGCGGTGCCCGGCGGATAGCCGCCGTTGAGCACCATCCGGATCGCGTTGACGGCGGAGACCATCTGGATCGACTGGTTGCCGGCGAGCGGCGGATAATGCGGCGGCATTCCGCGCCCCTCCGTGCCGTGGCAGCTCGCGCATTCGCGGTCGTAGATCTGCTTGCCGAGCGAGAGCAGCAGGCTGTTTTCCGCCGAAGGCAGCGGCGCTGCCGGCTTATCCGGCGACGTGCCCTGCGCGAGGCTCTTCAGATAGATCGCCATCGCGCGGGTATCGTCGTCATTGAGATATTGCAGGCTGTTGTAGACGACTTCCGCCATCGGTCCGTAGACCGCGCCCCGGGCGGAGACGCCCTTGCGCAGATAGTCGGAGATCTCCTCGATGGTCCAGTCGCCGAGGCCAGCTTCCTTGTTCGAGGTCAGCGACGGCGCGTACCAGTTCTGCATCGGGATCAGACCGCCCTCGAAAGCCTGCGATTCCGAACTGCCCCCCAGCGCATTGATCGCGGTGTGGCACATCCCGCAATGGCCGAGGCCTTCGACCAGATAGGCGCCCCGGTTCCAGTCCGCCGATTTGGTCGGGTCCGGCTTGAACACGCCTTCATTGAAGAACAGCGTGCGCCATCCGAGGATCAGCGAGCGGTTGTTGAAGGGGAACTTCAGATCGTGCTCGCGGTTACGCTGCTTCACCGGCGGGATCGAGCGCAAATAGGCATAGATCGCGTTGCTGTCCTCGCGCGTCACCTTGGTATAGGACGCAAACGGCATCGCCGGATAGACCAGCCCGCCGTCGGGGAAACGTCCGTTATGCATCATCTGGAAGAACTGGTCGGACGTCCACATCCCGATGCCGGTTTGCGGATCGGGCGTGATGTTGGAGGTATAGAGCGTGCCGAACGGCGTCTTCATCGGCAGCCCGCCGGCAAAGGTCTTGCCTTCGCGCGCGGTATGACAGGCGATGCAGTCGCCGGCGCGGGCCAGATATTCACCCTTGGCGATCAGGGCCGCATCCTGCGCCGTCGCGGGCGATGCGCCGGCCAACAGCAACGCTGCAAGGAAAGCCGGGAGCAGCGCTTTCAAGGTTCTCGGCATAGGCGCGATCTCCCCTTCAGTTCGGCTGGCTGCCGCAGGCAAACGGCATCGGCAGGCTGCCGCGCTTGGCAAAGGAAGGATCCGTCGGCGCGGGACGCGATGACAGAAAAGCCGCAACAGCCTTGACGTCGTCTTCGGTCAGAAGGCCGGCAACGATCTGCATGCAGTCCGGCACCGCGGCGGTCCGGGTGCCGTAACGCCAACCGCCGAGCTGCGCGCTGATGTAACTGGCGCGCAGGCCGAGCAAACCGGGTATCGCCGGCTCCATGCCGCCGAACGTCGCGCCGTGACAACTGGCGCAGGCCGGAACGCCGCGCTGCGGGTCGCCATTGACGGCAATCGATTCGCCGCGCGCGAGGATCTCTTTGCTGACGGTCGGGACGGCAGGCGCCGGGAACGGCGGCCGCAGCGAGGCAAAATGTTCGGCCATCTGCTTGAGGTAGGGGTCGGGCAGAAAATCCAGCAGATAGTTCATCGGCGGATATTTGCGGCGCCCGTCCCTGAACGCGACCAACTGATTGTAGAGGTAGCCCGCAGGCTTTCCCGCGAGCCGCGGAAAATACACGTCGCTCGTCCCCTCGCCTTCCGCGCCGTGACACGAAGCGCAGGCGAGTACGCGAGCGGCCATGGTGTCAGGCGGTTGCGGGGTGGTCTGCGCCAGCGCAGCACCCAGCGAAAGCAGGACTGAAGCTAGAAAGGAGAGTGCCGAGGAGAATCGATACGCCACCATGATGCCCCTTCTCGACCGCGAGATGGAACTTTTGCACATCGTGCCGGGCGAGGCAACGCAGCTCTCACACCGAGGGCTGCGGCATCGGCGCATGGATGAGTTGAATTTATTTCGAGTAGACTTTTGTCGGATCGAATTGCTTGTCCGCGTCGACGAATGACAACCGTGTGTCACCATCGGCCGCGTCGATCTTGCGGTAGAAGCATGAGTGCCGCCCGGTGTGACAGGCCGCGCCGGTCTGCTCCACCCTGATCCACACCGCGTCCTGATCGCAGTCCAGACGCATCTCGACCACGCGCTGGGTGTGACCCGATGTCTCGCCCTTTCGCCACAACGCATTGCGCGAGCGGCTGAAGTACCAGGCTTCCCCGCTTTCGATCGTCTTGCGTAGCGCCTCGTCGTTCATGTGGGCGACCATCAGCACGTCGCCGGTCGCGGCATCGGTCGCGACGCAGGTCACTAACCCGGACGAATCGAATTTGGGCTGGAAAGCCAGCCCCTCTTCGCGTTCATTGGTCGTTGGAGATGTGGACACGGGAGTCCTCGCTGAGAAAATTCCGCGAGGTTACCGGCTCGGTCCTCGCACCAGGGACAGGAAACGCGCCTGCTCCGCCGGATTGTCGCGGAACATGCCGGTGAACCGGCTGGTGAACGTCATCGCCCCATGCTTGGCGACGCCGCGCACCGACATGCAGGTATGCTCCGCCTCGATCAGCACGGCAACGCCGCGGGGTTTCAAGACCTCGTCGATCGCGGCCGCGATCTGGGCGGTCAGGTGCTCCTGGGTCTGCAGGCGGCGGGCGAAGATATCGGTGAGCCGCGCCAGCTTCGACAATCCCACCACCCGCTCGACCGGCGTATAGGCGATATGCGCCCTGCCGTAGAACGGCATCATGTGGTGCTCGCATTGCGAGGTGAATTCGATATCGCGAATCAGGACGAAATCGTCATAGCCCGCGGTTTCACCGAAGGTCCGGTCCAGCACCTCGGCCGGGCACTGGTGGTAGCCCTGATAGAGTTCGTCGAAGGCTTCGACCACCCGGCGCGGCGTATCCAGCAAGCCTTCGCGGCCGGGGTTCTCGCCGATATAGCTGAGCAGGACGTGCACGGCCTGTTCGGCCTCCCCGCGCGAGGGGCGCGGCAGGTCGGCGCGAACCGCAGCCGCCAGGAACTCGGCCGGATCGAGCTCGGCCGGGCGGGTTTCCGGGGCCACATCCGGCGATTTGACTTCAGAAGCAGCCTTGCCGGGGCGGAGGGATTTGATCAATGCGTCCATGTCTTCTCCGTTCGACCGGTCCAAAAGACCGGAGTGTCACCGGGCAGACGGGGCGGTTTTCCCGCCGGGCGCCTGAGTCCCATCCACAAAACGCCGGCGGCCGAACTGGTTTCCAAGTCCGCCCGCCTTCGGCAAACGGCCGGGCTGTTTTTCCGCCGTTGCTGTCCATATATAGGACGATGAAACCCAGCCGCCAAGGGCGCTCCTACCGCCGCCCGGGACACCTGATCTCATGCTGAATGACATCTACAACAAGCGGATCATCGAGCTAGCGGGCAATATCCCCCGCCTCGGCCGCCTCCCCGACCCCCACGCCAGTGCTACCGCCCACTCCAAACTGTGCGGCTCGACCGTCAAGATCGACCTCAAGATGGACGGGCCCGTGGTCACCGACTTCGCCCATGACGTGAAGGCCTGCGCGCTGGGACAAGCCTCCTCCTCGATCATGGCAAGCCATGTGGTCGGCTCGACGGCTGGCGAGTTACGTGAATTGCGAGAAACCGTGCGCAAGATGTTGAAAGAAAACGGTACTCCTCCGCAAGGCAAGTGGGCCGATATCGCCCTGCTCGAGCCGGTGCGCGACTACAAGGCCCGGCATGCCTCGACCATGCTGACCTTCGACGCCGTGGTCGACGCCATCGGCCAGATCGAAGCCCGGGCCAAGCAGACGGCGTCGGCATAGGGGGCCGAGCCCAGCATACCGTCGTCATACCCCGCGAGGGCGGGGTATCCAGTACGCCGGGAAATTTCGATTTATCACTAACGCAGCGGCGTACTGGATCATCCGCTTTCGCGGATGATGACACCGTCAATGTGGGTAAAGCCTACTTCTGCGGTTGAATCGGCGCGGTGGCGGAGCCACCGGTCGGAACCGCCGCTTCGGCGGTCTTGGTCGACTTGCCCGGCTGCGGTTGCGCGTCGCCCTCGACGGCAGAACTGACGAAGCGATCCTGCTGCGGCTTGGCAGGCTTCGCCTCGGCCATCGGCACGGCCACATTGTCCTGCGGGAACACGTCGGCGACCGCGTCGGTCGTGACCAGATTGGCCAGGCGCAGTTCGCCGCGCGACATCTCGTGCAGATCTTCCCACGGCGGCACGCTGAGTGCGAGCGACAGCAGATCGCCGGTGCCGCCCATGTCGAAGGTGTATTTAGCCAGCCGGCCGATGTCGCGCTCCACGATCATCAGGTCCTGCGCGGTGTAGCTTGCGGCCTTGGCGTCGTCGGCGCGGTCTCCCATCCAGATCTGGTGCACGCGGACATGCGCGACCGGCGGCACGTAACGCGTCTTGCCCGACAGCAGCAGGAACACGCACATGGACTCGCAATAGGCTTCCGGCGTCACGCTCGCGCGTTCGCCTTGCGCGGTCTGCGTGCGCACGGTGGCGCCGACCGTGGTCAGTGCGCCGAGACCGCGGAATTTGCGGCCGAGTGCGATGGAATCGTTGACCGAGCCGCCGCTGGAATCCAGCACGATGGTCGCGCCGGTGAGCTGGCGATCTTTCGCGAATTCCTCGAACTCTTTCGGACTATCTGACGTCACGATGCCGACCGCCGAGACCCAACCCCTGCAATCCGGCTGGCACGCATTCCACTTGAAATGCATCGGCTGCTTGCGTTCTTCGAGGGTGCCGCCGGCGTACGCCGAGTTGCCCAGCGTCGTGATCGCGCCGGGCAATGCGAGACAAAGGGCGGTGGCGCCGAAGAGCGCCCAGCCGCGAAGTTTCAGCGACCTCACAAGCCTCAATTTGGTTCCTTCCCCCAAGCCCCGTCTACAATCAGCAGCAACGGCTCCGGTTTAGCGCAAGTTGATTCTGTTATCGATCCGTATCAAAACGGTAACCGTGCTGACGTGTATCGTCCATAATACCTTGGCTTGGTATGCTGCTTTGCGGTGCGATAATTGCGAACTGTGGCGTAAATATCTGCTCACACTTAGTTCCTGGCTTTGGAACACCCGCAAAACTACGTAAATCGTTTAGCATGGCGCCCGCAGATCATTCATCGTCACCTCGAAAACAGTGCACGGATTGTGCCAACACCGTCCGTCGCCTGCCGCGTAATGCGGGGCGCGCGCTGATCTGGATCTACCGGCATACGCTGTCGCCGCTGGTCGGCTACAACTGCCGGCATCTGCCGACCTGCTCGGTATATGGCGACGAAGCGATCGAGCGCTTCGGCCTGTGGGGCGGCGGGTGGATGACGTTGGCGCGGATCCTGCGCTGCCAGCCCTTCGGTACATCCGGCATCGACAATGTCCCGCTGACCAGGCCTGCGGGTGCGCGATGGTATCTGCCGTGGCGCTATGGGCGGTGGCGCGGCGTCAACGCCTCATGAATGCGCATTGCTGATGTGTGGGAACTCCGGTTCCCCGTCCGCATTGGTTTGGACGCTCCCGCAGGGAGGAAACAAACGATGCGCTGGAAAATCAGCCACCACGGTCACGATAGCAGGCTCAACGACCTGCTCGCGATCCTTGCGCTGCTCATCCTGATTGTCGCGGCGTGGCAATATTTCGGCACGCGCTCCGAACCGTCAAGCAAAGCGGCCTTCATCGTCCCGAGCCAAAGCGTACGCTGGTGACGTCAGTTTTCTAACGCCAGAACGGCCAGAAATCCGGTAGCGGCCGCGACCCTATAAACGCCCGCGGCCTGCGCGGAGGTGGTGGCGCCGGCGGCGCCGCGGCCGATGCTGCGGCGTCGATGGCAGGCGAACCGTCGTCGGCCAGCCTTACCGAGAGCAGCACATTGGTCTCATGCGTGCGCCAGCGATAGCCGATGCCGAAATCGATCGGCTGCGCGCGTCGGAACAGTTCTGCGTAAGACGGCTGATACGTTCCCGGGAATTTGTCGATCGGCCCGAGGTAGCGACCGAACGGGAAGAAGCGCCACTTCTTCGCGCTGTAGTAGGCAAGCGGAATCCCTGAATCGTCTTGGATGATGGTGGCGCTGTTGTTGAGCAGGAAGTTGCGCACGGTGGTGAAGTTGCCGGAATGGAGCAGGTAGGAAGCGCTCTTGATCAGGCTGTTGCCGGGTCCGAGCGTCTCGCAGAACTTCAGGAAGCCGCTCGCCTTGACGCCGGAGTTCGAGAGGTCGGTCGAGAAATAGTACAGCGTCTTTTCCTGACCGTCGCTGCCGGCGAAGATGATGCGCACGCCGCGCACGGCATTCGGCCCGGGATTTTCGCCTGCGAAATACGCCGCGCCCTTGTCGTCCAGCGAGACCAGCCCGACGCTTTTCACCGTCATGCCCGAACGCGCCAGGAACACGTAGAGGACCGGCAAGGTGCCGCTCATCTGGCCCGCCTGCAGATCGGTCTTCATGTCCTTGGTGATGAAGAAGCTGAAGCTCAAGATCGAACCGAGCGAGCGTTCCACATTGTGAAGCGCGGAAGCGACACCGCCCCGCGGCAATTTCGTCAGGTCCGGCACCGAACCGACCGGCTCGAGCGCGCTCAGCACATAGGTCGACGCCTTCGAATAAAATGCATTCGCGTAAAGAAAGTCCGGGCCCGAGAACATGTAGAACATGGTCGGCTTCGGCGCCGCCAGATTGCTATCTGCCCAGGCGCGGATCCGCGACATTTGGCGCTGCTCGAGCTGCCCAAACGCAGTGTCGAAGAATTTGGCGTGGCGTTGCCAGGCCGCCTCCCCGGTCAGCGGCGTCAGTGGCGAATCCGCCGAGGGCATCATGCCGGCCAGAAATTTCGCGGTGTCGTCAACGGATGCCGTCTGGGCACGAACGGGAAGCGCTGCCGCAAACAGCATCACAGTAACAAGCGTCGCCATTCGAACGGAACGCAGCATGTTCATTCACGACCCGACGATGCGGCCAGGGGGACTTGATCTGCCCGCTTGCGGAAGACGGCGTAAATCAGGAGGCCTGAAAACATGATCAGAAGACCCAGCAGCGACTGCAACGGCCGTTCGGTCAAAAGGTAGTACATCATGAACCCGGTCACGAGCAGGAAAACCACCGGGGTTGCCGGGTATCCCCAGGCGCGGTAGGGCCGCGGCAGATCGGGATGCGTGATACGCAGCTTGATCACGCCGAGCACGGCGAAGAACGAGCAGAACAACAGCGCGAACTGGATGAAGTCCAGCACCGCCTCGAAGCTGCGGGTAAACAGCATCAGGCTCGCGACCGTAAGCTGGAACAGGATGGCATAAGCCGGCGCGCCGCCGCTCGACCTGCGGGCGAACGCCCGCAGCACCGGAATGTCCTCGCCCATCGTCATCATGACGCGCGGCCCGATCCACATCATCGCGCTGATCGAGGAGATCAGCCCGAAGCAGATCATCGCGCCGACGATGCGGCCGCCGAATTCGCCGAAGATGTAGCTGCCCGAAATCCGGGCGACGTCGAGCTGGCCTGCGAGCCTGTCGATCGGCGCGGTATGCAGGAACACGGCGTTGAGCGCCACATACAGCACCAGCACGATCAGCGTTCCGATCAGCATCGCCCGCGGCACGTTGCGTTCGGGCAACCTCACCTCGCCGATGATGTAGGTCGCCGCGTTCCATCCCGAGAACGAATACATCACGAACACGAGGCTGATCGCGAACGGCGCGCTGACGATATGGGTGAAGTCGGAGGCTGACGGCGCAAACGACACCGGCTGCGCCGTGCCGATCACGAAGCCGCAGACCAGGAAGGCCACGATCAGTACGACCTTCAGGATGGTCGCGATCAGTTGAAAGGTCGAGGAGTGCCGCACGCCGGTGAGTTGCACCAGCGACACCAGCCAGACCACGCCGATCGCCAGCGCCAGCGGCGGCGCATTGGGAAAGACCGACTTGCCATACTCGCCGAATGCCATGGCGGCCAGCGCCACCGGTGCGGCGAAGCCGACGGTTGCCGACACCCAGCCCGCCACAAAACCGAAGGCCGGGTGATAGGCCCGGCCGAGGAAGTTGTATTCACCGCTCGAGCGCGGAAACATTGCGCCGAGTTCACCGTAGGAAAACACCCCGCACAGCGCGACGACGCCGCCGATCGTCCACAACAGCAGGATCGAAAAGCCGGAGGGGATGTCCTTGACCTGGAAGCCGAGGCTGGTGAAGACGCCGACTCCGACCATGTCGGCGACGACGATGGCAACCGCAACCAGGACCGAAACGGTGGAGCCGCTGCCGGAGCGCGAGCCAGGCCACGCCGGGCTTCCCGTTTCTGATGCCGCCATCTCGGACCTTAACCTTCAGCGCCCGCAGCTAGGAGCTGCATCGTGCAGGCTGACGCCCTCCAATTCAAGCAATGTTAACAATGGTTTAAATTGAGAGACAAAATAGGTTCCATAGTACCTCCAAGCCTCCCGGGGCCACTACCGGATTGCGAAAACATCGTGACGGCCCCCACAATCGCGACACGATTGCGTGGTCTTGTTTGCGCTTCCGGACGTGGGGAGTTTTCCGGACGCTTAACGTTGCCTGAACGCGTGCGAGCTTACGCCGGTTGACGGTGGATCTTGGGGCATTGGGGTGGATGGACGGAGCAATTCCGAAATTCCTGATAGCTGATCGCGCCAGCCGGGCGAAATCCCCGGTCACGCCGAGCCGCGCGTTGCCGTCCAGATTGCGGCTGCGATGGCATTGGCTGGCGATCGCCGCGCTGTGCGTACCGCTGTCCTTTGTTCTGGTCCACTTCGACAAGACGCCGAACGCCGACATGCTGGCGGCGAACACGGATGGCGCAAAACTCCGGACCGCCAAGTCCAAAGCTTCGGGCGACAGGACTTCGATCGATACGTTCGAGGACCGATTCCCCACGCTGCAGTTCGCCGACCGTTTCCCGGCCGCCCATGAAAGCCTGCCGCAGGTCCAGCGCCAGGTCGCGCTGGCGCCTCAGCCGCTGCGCACGGTCCGTACCGAGCCCGTGCGGGTCGCCTCGCTCGCGTCGACGCTGGCGCTACCCCGCACCGAGCGCGAAGAACTGACCACACTGGTCAGCATGAAGTCCTCGGCCTTCCCGTATTTCGGCACCAATCCGCGCTCCGAAGAACCGTTCCTCAACATCGCCAAGGGCGACCGCAAGGGTCATCGCAGCTACGGCGGCCGGGTCTATTGGCAGGACGAGGCCTACAACGACAACCGCGTGCTGGTGCATGTCCCCGAGACGTTCGACGTCAGGAAGCCGGGCGTGATCGTGGTGTTCTTCCACGGCAACGGCGCGACGCTGGAGCGCGACGTCCGCGACCGCCAATTGGTGCCGCAGCAGATCTCGGATTCCGGCGTCAACGCCGTGCTGCTGGCGCCGCAGCTTGCGGTGAACGCCGCCGATTCCTCGGCCGGCAAGTTCTGGCAGCCGGGCGGCTTCAAGCGCTTCATCGATGAGTCGGCGAGCCACCTCGCCCGCCTCTACGGCGATCCGAAGTCGGCGCAGGCGTTCGCGAACCTGCCGATCGTAATCGTCGGCTATAGCGGCGGCTTCCTGCCGACCGCCTGGAGCCTCGAGGTCGGTGGCATCCCCAACCGGGTCCGCGGCGTGTTCCTGCTCGACGCCGTCTACGGCGAACTCGACAAGTTCGCGTCGTGGATCGAGAAAAACCGCACCGGCTTCTTCGTCTCTTCGTATACCCGCAACACCAAGCGGCACGACCAGGAACTGATGCAGACGCTCCGCGACAGGGGCATCACGGTCACCGAGAGCATGGACGGGGCGCTGCAGCCCGGCAGCGTGGTGTTCGTGCAGACGCCCGACGGCGTCACCCATCGCGATTACGTCACGCAGGCCTGGACCCGGCATCCGGTCAAGGACGTGCTGGTCAGGATGGCGGCGACGCCCGCTTTGACCCGGGTCGCCAGCGCACCTGCAGCGAGCCGGTAAAACCGGTCAGGCGTCTTGCCTGACCTGCAGCACAATCCGCCCCATCGCGCTCCTGTTCGCCACCAGACTCATCGCCTCACCGGCACGCTGAAGCGGAAGCACCCGGTCGACCTGCGGGCGGAGCTTGCCCTCGCCGACCCATGTCATGACCCGCTCCACCGCGCGGGCAGCTTCCTCCGGGCAACGCTCCATCCAGGCGCCGACGAACACGCCGACGACCGAATAGTTCTTGAGCAAAGGCAGATTCATGGCGAGCGATGGAATCTCGCCGCTGGTGAAGCCGACCGGAAGCAGCCGACCGTTCCAGCCCATGAACCTCGCGAGCGTCGCGAACAGCGCGCCGCCGACATTGTCGACGCAGATGTCGAGACCCCTGCCCCCGGCAAGGGACTTCACACGTTCACGCACGTCTTCGCACGAATGGTCGACGACCTCGGCGGCGCCATGCGTGCGGACCATGGCTGCCTTCACTGCACTGCCCACGACGGCAATGACCCGCGCACCCATCAAATGCGCGATCTCGACACAGGCGAGGCCGACGCCGCCGGCGGCCCCCGTCACAAGTACCGTTTCACCGGCCTGCAGCCGCGCCCGCTCAATCAGTGCATACCAGGCCGTAAGATAGGTGTGCATCACCGTCGATCCCACGGTGAAATCAACGTTGGCCGGCAGCATGGCGACGCTGCTCTCTTTGGCGACCATGCGCTCCGCAAATCCACCGAACCAGTTGCCGCAACTGACCCGGTCTCCCGGCCTGAAGCGCGTCACCCGGTCGCCGCAGGCCAGCACGATTCCGGCAGCATCCGTTCCCGGCACATAAGGAAGCGCCGGCCGCATCTGATAGCCGCCGCAACTCATCAAATAGTCCATGTAGCTGACGGACGCGGCATGGACGTCAACGAGAACCTCGTTTGCCGCCGGGCGCGGTTCGTCGACCTCGGTGAACCCAAGGGCTTCGATGCCTTTAAAGGCGTTGCAAAGAATGGCTCGCATCTCAGCCTCCGTGACGCGTTTCTTGCGCGACGGAGCCGCCGCCGAAGAGACGCGGCAAGAGCATCGGAACGCGCCGGCGATACTGCTCGTAGCTCGCGCCGAACGCGGCAACGAGGTCTCGCTCCTCCAGCCGGACACCGACAAGGATATAGGCGGTGCTCATCACGGCGAACAACAGATGTCCCGCCGTCATATGCGGCGTCGCCCAGAACGCGAGCAGCATGCCCAGCATCAGCGGATGACGCACCAACCGGTACAGCAGCGGCGTCTTGAACGCCTGCATGCGACCGGCGGCTCCGCGCAGCGCGTCGACGACCTGGCGCACGCCGAACAGCTCGAAATGATCGATCTGGAATGTCGAAAGCAGTCCGATCAGCCAGCCCATCCAGAAGACCGCCGTCAGCATCGCTGCCGGCCAGCCCTCGACGCGCCAGACGGTCGCGACGATCGGACGCCACTGCCAGAATATCAGGATCAGCAGAGCGCTCGAGATCAGCACATAGGTGCTGCGCTCGCAGGATGCCGGAATGATGCGCGTCCACCAGCGTTTGAAGGCCGGGCGCGCCATGACGCTGTGCTGGATCGCAAACAAGCCGAGCAACATCGCGTTGATCAGAACTGCGTGAGCCGGGGCGCTGTCCTGCCCGACGTCGATCGTCTTTGGGGCAAGGAAATTGCCGAGGAAGGCCGGCGTGTAGGCAAATGAAAGCGAGAAAATAAGGTAGCTCGCGAGACCATAAACGAGGGCGGCGGCTCGACCAATCATGATGGTTCTCCAAAGGGTGACGGTGTATTGCGCCCGGTGCTATCATCGCAGCGTCCCCTCAGCGTCCCCGGGGCGCATGGCGTCCCCGGAACGCCACCGCTTTCCCGGACGCCCCCACTGAAGATTGCATCGCCATGGCTTCGTTCAGCGTCCGGACGCTCGGGTTCCCGGAGATCCGTTGTGATGACCGCCTGTGCCCGTTGGCGTTGCGCAAGGGCCTCGCGCTGCTGGTCTATCTGGCCGAAGCCAAGGGCCCGGTCGGGCGCGACGTGATTGCAACCATGCTGTGGCCGGAAAGCCCGGCGGACGTGGTAAGGGCACGGCTGCGCCGGCTGCTGCATCGTCTACAGCAGGTGCTTGGCGATGTGCTTGCCTCCGACAGATCCACCGTCCGGTTGTCGGCGACGATTGATCTGCAAATCGATTCACGCCTGTTCGAAGAGGCTTGCGACCGCGGCGCGTTCGAGCGCGCCTGCGCTCTCTATCAGGCCGACTTTCTCGACGGCTTCTCGCCCGGCGATTGTCCGCAATTCGACGAGTGGGCGTTCTTCCGCAGAGAGGCCCTGCGCGGCCGCGCGATCCAGGCGCTCGAGCGGGTGGTGCAGGAGAAGCAGGCGGCGGGCGACTACGCATCCGCTGCCGCGCATGCCGGCCGCCTGGTGGCGCTCGATCCGCTCAGCGAAATCTATGCACGCCACCTCATTCGCAACCTGATGCTGGGCGGCGATCGGGCCGCAGCCGAGCGCCAGCTCAAGGCGCTGACGCAGCGTTTGCGCGACGAACTCGACGTGGCGCCCGAAGCCGAGACCAACGCGCTGCTCGAAGCCGATGCCGAGGCGCCGCCGCCGACGCAATATGTCAGCGGCGGCAACGTGCATCTCGCATTCCAGACCTACGGCAAGGGGGACACCGATATCCTGATGCTGCCCGGCTTCGTGTCCCATGTCGAACGCGTCTGGGAGAACGCAGGGTGCCGGGCGTTCCTTTCCTCGCTGGCGGAGATGGGCCGTCTCATTCTGCTCGATCGCCGTGGCGTCGGCCTTTCCGACCGGGTCGGGTTCAGCCCCAGCGCAGAGGCGACCGCACAGGACATCCGCACCGTGCTCGATGCCGTGGGCTCGCGCCGGACCGTGCTGTTCGGCGCATCCGAAGGCGGACCGGCCTGCATCCGCTTCGCGGCCGAACATCCCGACCGCGTCGCGGGGCTGATCCTGTTCGACTCGCTCGCGAAAGGAAGCTCGGCACCTGATTATCCGCATGCGTTGCATGCCGATCAATATGATGCGTGGCTACAGCAGCTCGTGTCGGCCTGGGGCGGGCCTGCGGGAATCGAGACGTTCGCTCCAAGTCTCGCCGGCGACGCCAAAACGAGAGCCTGGTGGGCCGGCCTGCTTCGTGCGGCCTCAAGCCCGGGCGCCATCAAGGGCGTGCTCGAGGCCCTGCGCGATACGGATGTGCGGCATCTTCTCAAGCGGGTTGCCGTTCCGACGCTGGTGCTGCACCGCCGCGGCGACCGCGCCGTCCGCATCGGCGCCGGAAGACATCTTGCCGACCACATCCCGCAGGCCCGTTTCATCGAGCTCGACGGCGCCGATCACTGGGTCTTCGCGGGTGACCGGCAAGCGGTGCTCGACAGCATCAGGCCGTTCATCGGCGATTTCGCGAAGCGACCGGCCGACATTCGCGGCCTGTGATGACATGCCTTTTCGTTGCACGCCTTGTTATTGCACGCTTTGGGCTTTCTTCGGCTTGGTCAGGATTACCGCGATCACCGCCAGTGCGATCAAGGCTGTAGCGACATAGCCCGAGGCGTAGATCAGATCGTGCGCATAGAGGAAACCGCCGATCGCCGAGCCGGCTGCCTGCCCGATGTAGAGCGCCGAGGTGTTGAGCGACACCGATGCGGATGCGAGCGCGGGCGCGGCACCGACCAGCCTGACCTGCTGCATCGAATTGGTCGAGGCAAACCCGATGCCCCAGATCGCGACCGATACGGCCATCAGCGAATAGATGCCGGCGCTGAGCGCCCAGCCCGCGAGTCCAGCCAGCAACACCAACATGAAAAACAAGGATGTCTTCCAGGCGCCCCAGGAATCGACGATGCGGGAGGCGATGAGCGTGCCGATAACGCCGCATGCGCCGTAGCAGGCAAACACCAGGGCAATCGGGTCCGGCCCTGCTCCAGTCAAGCGCGCGAGCAACGGTCCCATATAGGTGAACACCACGAACTGGCCGGACATCTGCAACGTCGTGATCAACAGCAACGACAGGATCATCGGGTTGCGACCAATGGTGGCCCAAGTCGTTAGGTCGACCGGCGCGCCCGTCAACCCGCGCGGCAGCCGCCACACGAGCAGCAGGAAACTCAGGCACCCCATCAAGCCGATGGCGCCATAGACCGCCTGCCAGCCGTAACGGCTGGCGATGAACGCGATCGCCGGCAGGCCCACGGCTGCCGCCAGCGACCAGCCGAGAAAGAGATAGGCGATGGTGCTGCCGCGCTTTTCTGCCGGCACGATCAGTGCACCGGTTCCGGCGGCCTGCGGGGTATAGAGCGCGCCGACCGCCAGCATGACCAGGCGGATGCCGAGCAGGCTTGCGTAATCAGGCGCAACAGCGGAGGCGAAATTGCCGAGTGCCAGCACCGCGAGCGTGGCCGCCAGCAGGGTACGGCGCTCGATCCTGGACGTCAGCCAGGCCGTCAGCGGCGAGCCGACGCACAGCACGACCGCACCGAAGGTGACCAGCAGGCCCGCGGTGCTGATTGAGACATGGAGACCGGACGAGAGTTCGCCCAGCATGCCTGCCGGCGCCAGCACCGAGCAGCCGGTGACGAAATTGCCGAGCATCAGTGCGGTGGGAGCAAGGCGGTTCACGTCGCGCGTATAACAGCCGCTGCTTTTAATGCAACTGCATGCAATTGCATGCCCGGTTGTCTATTCCGCATCTTGCGCTCATTTCGGCGGAGTTGCGGGAGTCGTAGGCAGCGCCGGAATTGCCGGAGCAGGTTTGATGTTGAGACTGGATGACGCCGCCGCAGGCCGGGCAGTGTTGGCCGGACACGACGATAGGAGCTGCGTCCATGATGCGCCGAGGCCAAGCGTATCGATATCGAACGTCGCCAGGGTCGTCTTGCCCTCCGCGCTGAGGGTGCCCTCGCCCATCTGCAGGCGCGAGGCCGCCAGCATCGCCTGCATGGCATCGGGCGCGACGACATCGCTCCACACTTCGTATTTGCCGACGCGCGCGGGATATTTTCCGAAGGCGACCGATTTATCCGAACCTGCCATCAGCATCATCGTCTTGAGCGCGCCACCGGCCTGATCGGACTCCCGCACGAACATCAGCCGGGCGCGATCCTTGTTCTCGCAGAACAGCCGCCACTCCATCGTTCGAAACGCGGTGCCATCGCCCTGTTTTGCCACCGCCATCTTGCGGACGTATGGGCGCGACGCGGCTTCGAGTGTCCACGGCGTTTCGGGCAAGGGTCGTGTATCGATGCCGAAGCGATAGAGCTCAGTGCGTGTGAGGACATGCAGGCTTTCGAATTTCACGGTCTTGATGAGATCATCCAGCTCACGGCTGATGCCCATGGAAACGACGAAGGCGGCACGCTCCTGATCGGCCCTCGCCATGCTGCGTTGCTTGAACTCGGCAATCTGCTGGGCCGAGAACGGCCCGCGGGCGAGCAGCGTCAGTCTGGAGTTATGCACGGCGACCACGGCATCGGGCGCGACCTCGCGGGTCGTAGCGCCGAGAAACAGATAGCCGCAGGCGGAGTTGCACATGGCGTTGCGGGTCGTAAGCTCGGCCTCGACCTCTCCGCCTGCCGCCTTGACCTTGAGGCAGGCCGCGTCGATCTGCGTTCCTCCGGCGCAGGCGGTTGCGATGGTGCGTCCGATCCGGGCCACGGCCTTCCGACTGCGCAGCAGGCGGGCGATGACATAGGACGGCCTGACCGAGCCGCCCGGCGAATGAAAATAGATCGGCCGCTTGCTGTCCTTGACGTCGCGCAGGAAGCGGCTGACGCGCGCGGCCGCGCCCTCATCGACCTGGCCTTCGATCGCGATCCAGCGATCGCAACCCGGACCGCACGCATTGGCCGGGCCCTTGGCATTGTAGATGATCAGCCTGGGTGCAAATCCGGCCTTTTCGGCCGGCGTTTCGGCACGCACCTCGCCGTGAGCCAGCAGCAGGGCTGCGAGAAGGAGAAGGCGAAGCATCATGACCGGCAGGGATCAGCGGTGTACGGAAGCACTGGCGCGGGCCAAAGCTAAACAATGCCTGACGAAGCCGCAACCCTTGGCTGGCGCCCTCAGGCGGTGCAGCAACGATCAGACTGAGGCCATCAACTGTAAGCAGGATTTGACCTGAATTTCTCGATATTGCCCGATTGCAGGAGCCGAATCCCCTGCTATACCGCTGCTTCCCGCTTACCTGCGCTCGTTCGCAGGAGTGAGCTTCAGGAGAATGACATGTCTGACCAGAACCCGCCCGCATCCGGATTCCAGTTCGGCCTTGCTAATTTGAAACCGGCCGAGCCCTTGGAAAAAATCACCCTCACCTTCCCGGACGGCGCGAAGCGCGAATATCCCAGAGACATCACCGGACTCGACCTCGCCAAGGGCATCTCGCCGTCGCTGGCCAAGCGCACGGTAGCGATGGCGCTGGATGGCGTGGTCGCCGACCTCAACGATCCGATCTCGGCCGATGCGAAGATCGAACTCATCAACCGCGACGACGCGCGCGCGCTGGAGCTGATCCGGCATGACTGCGCGCATGTGCTGGCGGAAGCCGTGCAGTCGCTGTGGCCGGGCACGCAGGTTACGATCGGCCCGGTGATCGAGAACGGCTTCTATTACGACTTCTTCCGCAATGAGCCGTTCACGCCGGAGGATTTCGCCGCGATCGAAAAGCGGATGCGCGAGATCATCGCGCGCGACAAGCCCTTCACCAAGCAGGTGTGGGACCGCGAGAAGACCAAACAGGTATTCCGCGACAAGGGCGAGGCTTTCAAGGTCGAGCTTGTCGACGCCATTCCCGGCAACGAGCCCATCAAAATCTATTTCCAGGGCGACTGGTTCGACCTCTGCCGCGGCCCGCATATGTCTTCGACCGGCAAGATCGGCAGCGCCTTCAAGCTGATGAAGGTGGCGGGCGCCTATTGGCGCGGCGACAGCAACAACCCGATGCTGACGCGCATCTACGGCACGGCGTTCGCCAAGCAGGAAGAGCTGGACGCTTACCTCAAGCAGATCGAGGAAGCCGAGAAGCGCGACCACCGCAAGCTCGGCCGCGAGCTCGACCTGTTCCACTTCCAGGAAGAAGGCCCCGGCGTGGTGTTCTGGCACCCGAAGGGCTGGACCATCTTCCAGGCGCTGATCGCCTATATGCGCCGCCGCCTGACCGGCGACTACAGCGAGGTCAATGCGCCGCAGATCCTCGACAAGGTGTTGTGGGAAACGTCCGGCCACTGGGACTGGTACCGCGAGAACATGTTCGCGGCGCAATCGGCCGGCGACGAGGCTGAGGACAAGCGCTGGTTTGCGCTCAAGCCGATGAACTGCCCGGGCCATGTGCAGATCTTCAAGCATGGCCTGAAGAGCTACCGCGACCTGCCCTTGCGGCTTGCCGAATTCGGCGTGGTACATCGCTACGAACCGTCGGGCGCCATGCACGGCCTGATGCGCGTCCGCGGCTTTACCCAGGACGACGCGCACGTGTTCTGCACCGAGGCCCAGCTTGCCGACGAGTGTCTCAAGATCAACGAGCTGATCCTGTCGACCTATGCTGACTTCGGCTTCGACGGCGAACTCACGGTCAAACTCTCGACCCGGCCGGAGAAGCGCGTCGGCACCGACGAGGCGTGGGACCACGCCGAGCGCGTGATGGCGACCGTGCTGGCGGAAATCCAGGCCAGCGGCAGCAACCGCATCAAGACCGCGATCAACCCCGGCGAAGGCGCGTTCTACGGTCCGAAGTTCGAATATGTGCTGCGCGACGCCATCGGCCGCGACTGGCAATGCGGCACCACGCAGGTCGACTTCAACCTGCCGGAACGTTTTGGCGCGTTCTACATCGATGCGGACGGCTCGAAGAAGACGCCGGTCATGGTGCATCGCGCGATCTGCGGCTCGATGGAGCGCTTCATCGGCATCCTGATCGAGCACTTCGCCGGCAATTTCCCGCTCTGGCTGGCGCCGACGCAGGTCGTGGTCACGACGATCACCTCCGAAGGCGACGAATACGCCAAGGTGGTGGCCGCCGCCGCGCGGCGTGCCGGCCTGCGCGTCGAGATCGACCTGCGCAACGAGAAGATCAACTACAAGGTCCGCGAGCACTCGCTGGCGAAAATCCCTGCGCTTCTCGTCGTCGGCAAGAAGGAAGCCGAAAGCCATTCGGTCTCGATCCGCCGCCTCGGCAGCGATGGGCAGAAGGTGATGCCGACCGACGAGGCAATCGCCGCGCTGGTCGAGGAAGCGACTCCACCGGATGTGAAGCGGGAGCGGTCGGCGGCCTGATCATAATCGGTCTAAATCCGCTTCCGCTGGACAGGCTGTGCCACTATCTCTGGCACAGCCATTTCCGACGAAAGAGCCCCTTGTGCCTGATGCCATTGAACTCCTGAAGATCCGCCGCTCCGTCAAACCGCGCGAGATGAGCGGCCCCGGCCCTACCGCGGGCGAACTCGACACTATCCTGACCATTGGCGCGCGGGTGCCGGACCACGGCAAGCTGACGCCGTGGCGCTTCATCGTGTTCGAGGGCGACGCCCGGGCGCGGGCCGGCGATGTCATCGCGCAGGTGTTTGCGAAGAAGAATCCGTCAGCTCCGGCCGCCGATATCGAGATGGAGAAGCGCCGGCTGATGGACGCGCCGCTGGTGATCGCGGTGGTCAGCTTTACCCGGCCCCACCCGAAGGTGCCGGCCTGGGAGCAGGAATTGTCCGCCGGCGCCAGCGCGATGAACATCGTCACCGCCGCCACCGCGCTCGGCTATGGCGCCAACTGGCTGACCGGCTGGTTTGCCTTCGACCGCGACGTGCTCGACGGGTTCGGATTGAAGGCGGATGAAAGGCTCGCCGGCTTCATCCATATCGGCACGCCGGCAAAGCCTGCCGAGGATCGCCCCCGGCCGGCGCTGTCCGAGATCGTCACGCGGTTTTGAAACCGACACGCCACGGTCGACGCCGGGCTTGATGAGGTCGTGTGGTGGCTTGGGACGACCGCCGCCCCCGCATCCCCGGACGCAAGCGACGTGACTGCTACGAGCCGGAACCGTTTCTACTTTGCATGGGGTTGTTTTGCGTTTTTGTCCGGGCGGCGCTGCGGTGTCCGCCAACCCATCCCGCTTCTAGCGCGCGATCACCTCGACCTCGCCGTCGACGCCGTTGACGACGTTGAAGGGCCGCTCGAACACCTTGCCTTCGTTCTTGGCAATCGCGCGGTATTCGCCTTCGGACAGCACGACGCGCGGAAACGCACCGATCGATTCCTTGATGACGTCGCCGCCCGGCGTGATCACCGACCATGCGGTGTTGGCGAGCGCCTCGCCGCCCCGGTCGCTGACCAGCTTTAGCGTGATCACCGCCGCGCGGTGGCTGACGGTCACGTCCGTCAGCTTGCCGGCCTGGACGCGGATGTCAGAGCGCACGACCGAGTTGGCGTCGCCATAGTTGGAAATGATGTAGTACGTCCCCTCCGGCAACAGCGCGACATCGCCTGCGGGGACGTTGGGCACCAGCGAGGAACGCTGCTCTGCGCCGGCGCCGCCTTCGAACTGGCTGCCCTTGTAGAGCGCGAACGAAATCTGGTTCGGCGGAATCTTGCTGGAGCCGACGCGGCCTTCGATGCGCAGTCCGCCGGCGGGAAGCACGAAGGCCACCCGATCGGTCTCGGCTTTCAGGTTAATCGCCCGCACCGCACTGACCAGGCCGAGGGCGACGTGGACGACGTAACTGCCGGGCGGCAGCACGATATTCGGGGTCGCGCCGCGCTCCTCGCGGAGCAGCTTGAACGTGCCGGTGTCGTCGGGCTTGTCGGCGAACACCCGCCACACTAGCCCGCCATTGATGACCGGCATATCCTTGCCGTAGCGCGCCGTCAGCGACAGCACCCCCTGAGTCGGAACAGCGACCGCAGGCGGCGCAGCCGGCGGGGCCGTTACGATCGACGGCGGCACGATGGTGGGCTGGTTTAGCGGCGCCGGAACCGTCGGGATCGTTCCCGTACCCGACGGCGGCGCCAGGTTCATGGATGGCGCGGTCTGGACATCCGGAACCGCGGCCGGCGGCACCGGCGGCGGGCGGTCCGAGAACATCTGGGCCGAGACAGGGGCCGGCAGCAGCGCAGCCAATGCCAGCATCAAGGCAAGCGCCAGCCCCGGGAAAGGCCATCCGCCCCGCCCGAATCCAACGATACCGTTACCGCCCGAGATCATGACCATGCTTTTCACTGAAAACGCGGCAAATTCAAGCCTCCGGAGCAGAACTTCGGCCGGCGGCAGTGGCGGAACCGGCTCCGGCACCCAATGTTAATGCTGCGGTCGTGGTCCAGTCACATTGCCTGCCTAGGCCGCTTTCGCCGGGCATAAACCATGCAGGCGGATGGGAATCGACTGTTCTGGCGCGGCCGCGCCGCGGCGAATATCGTAGAAGCCGCAGGAGAGTTTGCGTGTTGGATAGCTGGATGGGGCGCGGCCAAAAGGGCTCCGATGCCCAGGATAAGGTAGGGCTCGGCAGCATCCGCCGGCCGGTGATCGGGCTCGCGCTGGGCGGCGGCGCCGCGCGCGGCTTTGCTCATATCGGCATCATCAGGACGCTGGTAGCCCATGGAATCATTCCCAACGTCGTGGTGGGAACGTCGATCGGCGCCGTGGTCGGCGGCGCCTATGCCTCCGGACATCTCGATGCGGTGGAAGACTGGGCACGCAGCCTGCAGCCGCGAAGCGTCTTCTCCTATCTCGACATCCGCCTGAACGGCTCCGGCCTGATCGGCGGCGCCAAGCTTGCGGCCGAAATCGAGGCTGCGATGGGCCACAACCTGATCGAAGACCTGCCGGTGAAGTTTGCCACCGTCGCGACCGAAGTGCGCACCGGCCACGAGATCTGGCTGACCCATGGCCCGATGGTGGACGCGATGCGCGCCTCCTACGCATTGCCCGGAATATTTTCGCCCGTGCTGGTCGGCGACCGCTGGCTGGTCGACGGCGCCCTGGTCAATCCGGTGCCGGTGTCGGCGGCTCGCGCGCTCGGCGCTGAGATCGTCATCGCCGCCAATCTTTCCAGCGACGTCTTCACGCACTCCACGACGATCTATTCCCACGGCCCGACATCAGGCGTTTCGGTATCGGTGATGCCGGAAGCGCTGCCCGAAGCCGAACCGCGCAAGCGCGGTATCGGAAAATTCTTCTCCGCCGAGCGCACCATGAAGCGCGAGTTCTTCGGCGGCGGGGGGCGGCCGGGCATCTCCTCGGTCATGGTCGATGCCTTCAACATCATGCAGGATCGCATCACCCGCGCACGGCTGGCCGGCGATCCGCCTGACCTGCTCATTTCTCCCCGCGTCGGCAAGATCGGCTGGTTCGATTTTCATCGCGCCGACGACCTGATCGCCCATGGCGTAAAGGCGGCCGAACGCGCCATCGAATCGATCCAGGAGGCAATCCACATTCTGGCGCCGCCGCCGGCGGGCGACGCCGAACCGGCAGTCGAAAAAGCCGATAAGGAATAGTGGAGCGGGGTTACCGCCGGCCGCGCGATCCGCTTTCGGTCGGACAAACCTGCGTAGCGCCTTCGAAGGTGCAATGGGTAGACGGCGGCTCTCCGCAGACCTGAGTCAATTGCCCAGGCGAGACACATTGATTGTTCCTGGCGCGCCAACCCGGCCCACCTTTGCAGCCGCATCCGTGGCACATGCAGGCAGACGCAGATTCGCGCGCAGACGCCGGTTGGCTCGCAGAAATGACAGTCAGAGCCGACAGCAAGGCAATGCCGGAAATGAAGATCTCGGTCCTCATTTCAGCAAACGCATCGTCAGGCCGTCTTGATGTAGTCGCGCAGCGCTTCCTGCTCGGTCTCGTATTCATGGACGCGGCGCTTGACGATGTCGCCGATCGAAATCAGGCCCACCACCTTGCCGTCCTCGACCACGGGCAAATGGCGGAACTTGCCGATCGTCATCATTTCCATGATGCCAGCCACGGTGTCGGACTCGCGGCAGCTCACGACCTTGCGCGTCATGACCGCGCTGACGGGCTCCTCGAGCACCCTGGCGCCGCGCTCCCCCAACACGCGGACAATATCGCGCTCGGAAAGGATACCCTCGAGGCGGCCCTCGCTCATGACCAACACGGCGCCGATCTTGCGTTCGCCAAGGATCTTGACCGCCGCCGAAAGCTTGGCGTCCGGCTCGACGCTCAAGATCTGATGGCCCTTGGTGTCGAGAATTGAACGTACCGTCATTGTCGCCTCCTGAATCCGTTCGTGCCCCCGAGAGCCCGACTTGTTCGCGAGTCTTCAATCAACAGTTCCGCGCCGGTTTCGTTTCATGGCGCGGTTTGCGCGGCCGTCATGCGCGGCAGCAGCTTTGGCTTGCGTTACAACTTATGCGGATGATGAATGAAATCGCCCCTCGCCGCAAGCGGCGATCAGACGCGGCCGGGTTCGTCCGGCGATGAAACATCCGACGCATGCGGCGTCGCACGCGGCACCGGATCGAACAGCGCAAACAACATCAGGCCGGCGAGAAATCCGCCGATATGCGCCTGCCAGGCGACGCTGGCGCCTTCGGTGCCGATCGAAATGGCCCCCAGCCCGAAGATGATGTTGACGCCGAACCATACCGCCAGGAATCCGAGCACACGCGGGTTGCGCAACGCCCGGGCCAGCGACAGCGCTGGAACCTTCGCCGCGGCATCCGCATCGCCCCTGCTGAACGAAAGAAAACTACCCTGCACGAAGGCGAAGCGGATGGCGGCGGCCATCGCGCCGGATACCGAGGCCGAGGCGCCGATCATCGGCGCGATGGCGTGCTCATGGGTGACGAGATGCGCCAGCGCGCCCGCCGCGGCCGTCACCGCCATGAATGCGAAAAACCTGACAGGACCGAACCGGCGCGCCAGCGCGCTGCCGAACGGCAACAGCCAAAGCACGTTGAAGCCAATATGGCTGAGATTGGCATGCAGCAGGGAATAGGTGACGAAGGTCCACACCTTGGCGCCCGCCCCGCCGGGAAAGGTGATGTTGAGCAGCGTCGAATCGTAGCGCTTCGGAATGAAACCGAACACATCGATGGTCCAGTTCTCCAGGTCCACCGGCAGCAGCACCCGCAAATGAATCACTGCGATCAGCACGACATAGGCCGTCAGCGCACCCGGCAGCGTCAGGATCGGCTCGTGCGGGGCGTCCGGCGGCTCGACCGGGGATGAGTAATACTGGGATTCCAAAGGCCAGGACCTTGCTGGGCGGCTTCGAGGGATATGGGTCCAGATAGGCGGCTTTGCCCGCCCTGTGCAAGTGCACAATCGGGGTTCTGGACGACCTGTTCGTGTTCAGGACGCCCTGCAGCATCAACCCATAGTTCCGGGCTCTGCGGCGCACCGCCAGGACAACCCGTCCAGGACAAGATGTCGATGCCGAAAGAACAAAAAGAAAAAGGGAGGATGCTGAGAACATCCTCCCTTGTCTTGCTGATCTTCTCGCGCCCCTGGAGCCTAGGATCACATCCCCACCCCTCCCCGCGCGACGATCAAACTGTTTGACGCCACCTGTGTACCAACTGCACCGAGAACCTTTTCAGATAATCCGGCGCCGTCCGATGCGTTCCACACTACGCACGCCGTCCCGCCTTCGCCAACCTCATAGTTAATTTAACGTTAACAACGCAAAGCCGCGGCTCGCGCGGCCAAATCGCGTTCCCGGCATGGACGCTGCAAAGCCTGTCCTGCACAACAGTCAAGGGAAGGCGTGTTGCGCAAAAGCGGGACAGAAGTGTCTCGCCTAAGGCAACCCGGGGCGAGGATTAGTCATGAAACACCCATCGAGCCGCGAGTTCTTCGCCTATTGGGATGCGAAGCGCGGCGATGCGCGGGCGCCGGACCGCAGTGAGATCGAACCCGGCGCGGTGCGCGAACTGCTCGGCGACATCTTTGTGCTGTCTTACGACAGCGACGCCGGCTACCCGTTTCGCGTCGCCGGAACGCGGGTCAGCGCCCTGCTCGGCCGCGACGTCAAAGACACGAGCTTCTCCGCGCTGTTCGCGGCGGACAGCCGCCGCGAGATCGAAGACATCGTCACCTACGTCGCAGAGGAAATGCTGCCGGCGATTGCCGGCATCACCGCGACGTCCGACGACGGCACGACGGCGCATCTCGAGTTGCTGCTGCTGCCATTCAACAACCGCGCCCATGCGCCGATCAGCCTGACCGGCGTGTTGGCGCCGTTCGAAGGCGACCTCGGCACCATCAGGGATTTCAAGGTGACCTCGTGGCGCTATTTGCACCGGCCGCAAAAGCTCGTTCCGCGCGCCCTGCGCAAGCTCGCCATCGCGCGCGGCTTCATGGTGTATGAAGGCCTGCGGTAATCACGAACCGGCGGGTCCAACGAACGCTGCAGCACAGCGCATGGTCGCGTGACCATGCTCGAAAACGACCCACAAAAAGCCTCTAATAACAGCACCACCGAGCATTGCCTAAATGCGAGGCGTCAGGCAGGGTCGAAGCACGACGTGGAGCCGGGCCACATCAGCGGAATGATACGCACCGAGAGGAAAATCTCGGAGGCGTTTGTTCGCCGTAACCTCGGAGATTCCTAGAATGCCTTTCAAGAAACTGTTGCTTGCCGCCGCATTTGCCACTGCCGCGGTGGCGACGCAGGCCCATGCCGACGCCCTCGATTCCATCATGAAGTCGAAGGTGATCAAGATCGCGGTGCCGCAGGATTTTGCGCCGTTCGGCTCCGCCGGCCTCGATCTCAAGCCGCAGGGTTACGACATCGACATGGCCAACCTGATCGGCAAGGAACTCGGGGTTAAGACCGAGATCATTCCGGTGAGCAGCGCCAACCGCGTTCCCTATCTGCAGACCAACAAGGCTGACCTCGTGATCTCCAGCCTCGGCAAGAACGAGGAGCGCGAAAAGGTCATCGACTTCTCGATCGCCTATGCGCCGTTCTTCTCCGGCGTGTTCGGCACCAAGGCGATCGCCGTGGCCAGCGCGACCGACCTCAAGGGCAAGACCATCGGCGCCACCCGCGGTGCGATCGAGGAACAGGCGCTGACGGCTTCCGCCCCGCCGGACGCGACCGTCAAGCGTTTTGAGGACAACAACGCCACCATCGCCGCCTTCGTGTCCGGCCAGGTTGACTTGATCGCCACCGGCAACACGGTGGCCGCCGCGATCGCCGAAAAGGTCCCGGCCCGCGCGCCGACGCTGAAATTCGTGATCAAGGACAGCCCCTGTTATGTCGGGCTCAACAAGAACGAGCCGGCGCTGCTCGCCAAGGTCAACGAGATCATCACCAAGGCGAAGGCGTCGGGTGAGATCGGAAAACTGTCTGAGAAGTGGCTGAAAGCGCCCTTGCCGCCCGGGTTCTGAACGGAACGCCGGAGCGCCCGCAGTGTCCTACAAACTGCAATTCGCCGAACTGCTGCCCTACTGGAACGTGCTCCTGCAGGGCCTGATCTTCACGATCGTGCTGACGGTGGTCTCGACGGTGGCCGGCATCGCGGTCGGCACCGCCGGCGCCTCGGCGCGCACCTTCGGACCCGTTTGGCTCGGCCGCGTCGTTGCGGTCTACGTCGAATTGATCCGCAACACGCCGTTCATCGTGCAGTTGTTCTTCATCTTCTTCGGCCTGCCGGCGCTCGGGCTGAAACTCAGCGAAACCACTGCCGCCTTCCTCGCCATGGTGATCAACCTCGGCGCCTACTCGACCGAGATCATCCGCGCCGGCATCGAGGCGGTACCCAAAGGCCATATCGAGGCCGGCCTCAGCCTCGCCATGACGAAATGGGAGGTGCTGCGGCGCATCGTGCTCAACCAGGCGTTCCGAAAAATCTATCCGGCGCTGTCGTCGCAGATCATCATCGTCATGCTGGGTTCGGCGGTGGTGTCGCAGATCTCGGCGGAGGACCTGACCTACGCCGCGAACTTCGTGGCGTCGCGCAACTTCCGAAATTTCGAAGTCTATCTGCTGGCGGCGCTGGCCTATCTCGTGCTGGCGATGCTGACGCGTGCGCTGCTGCGCGCGCTCGGCCGCGTCATCTTCAAGGCGAGGTGAGCCATGCTGCAGTTCAGCTTCTGGGACATCCTGTCGAATCTTCTCATCGCCACGCAGTGGACGATCGTGCTGTCGCTGATCGCATTCCTGTTCGGCGGCATCGTAGGCCTGGTCCTGTTGTTCATGCGCACCTCGCAGATCCCGGCTCTGGAATGGTTCACCAAGGTCTACATCGAGTTCTTCCAGGGCACGCCGCTGTTGATGCAGCTCTTTCTGTTTTTCTTCGGCATCGCGCTGTTCGGCATCGAGGTTAGCCCATGGACGGCGGCGACGCTGGCGCTGACGTTCTGGACCAGCGCATTCCTGACCGAGATCTGGCGCGGCTGCGTCGAGTCGATCCCGAAGGGCCAGTGGGAGGCGTCCTCCAGCCTGGCGCTCAGCTACATCGAGCAGATGCGCTACGTCATCCTGCCGCAGGCCTCGCGCATCGCGATCGCACCCACCGTCGGCTTCTCCGTGCAGGTCATCAAGGGCACGGCGCTCGCCTCGATCATCGGCTTTGTCGAGCTGACCAAGGCCGGCACCATGCTCAACAACGCCACCTTCCGGCCGTTCCTGGTCTACTCGCTGGTCGCGCTGATCTATTTCTGCCTCTGCTTCCCGCTGTCCTGGTGGGCGAAGAAAATCGAAGGACGCCTCAATGTCGCTCGTTAGCATTCGTGACGTCAGGAAGAGTTTTGGTGCGAACGAGGTGCTGAAAGGCGTCTCGCTCGACATCGCCAAGGGCGACGTGGTCGCCATCATCGGCCGCTCCGGCTCGGGCAAGAGCACCCTGCTCCGCTGCATCAATGGACTGGAGAACTACCAGTCCGGCACCATCACGGCCGACGGCATCGAAGTCGGCGGCTTGGCCACCAATCTGCGCGAACTGCGCCGCCATGTCGGCATGGTGTTCCAGCAATTCAACCTGTTTCCGCATCTGACGGCGGCCGAGAACGTCATGCTGGCGCCGACCGTTGTCAACAAGGTGTCGAAGGCGGAAGCCCGCGCCACCGCCGCCGAGGTGCTGGCCAAGGTGGGACTATCGGAAAAGATGGACGCCTATCCGAGCGAACTCTCCGGCGGCCAGCAGCAGCGCGTCGCCATCGCCCGCTCGCTCGCGATGCGGCCGAAGGTATTGCTCTGCGACGAGATCACGTCCGCGCTCGACCCGGAGCTGGTGAATGAAGTGCTCCGCGTGGTCGAGCAATTGGCGCGCGAAGGCATGACGCTCATTCTGGTCACGCACGAAATGCGCTTCGCCCGCGACGTCGGCACCAAGCTGGTCTTCATGCACCACGGCAAGGTGCATGAAGAAGGCGTCCCGAAGGAGGTATTCGCCGCACCCCGAACGCCAGAGCTGCAGCAGTTCGTCGGCCAGGTCAGCTGAGCTGGGGCGTGAACCCATAAATCTACCGGGCGGGCGGCTTGTCAGGTCCGCTATGCGAAGATAGCGGACGAAATTTCGGATCTCACCGAAACGACGCTGTGTGCCAAAAGCAGAAGATCGGATCAATCACATGAACCGGCAATGTGTTTGGGCCCAAGCACGTCGTGTGTTCAGTGTCCACGGGAAAGTGAGTTGAGGTAGTCGCCGATTGGGCCTGCCCAGAGATCAGGATAGTGAATAACGTTGTGGCCCACGTCGCTGGGCACATCGAACTCGATGAATTTCCCTTGGCCGCGGGCTTTTTCGAAGGCCGCAAAGTTTTTCCTGCTGTGGTCAATCGAGTAATAAATGTCACCCTGGCCGTAGAGCCAGATCGTTGGTTGGTCGTAGCGCGCACCACGCTCGAAGAGTATTTGATTGACTAATTCAGAGCCAGGAGACTTTTCGCCGAACCACCCGCCCACAAAATTGATGACACCCAAAGTTTGCTCGGGATGCATTCCTGCATAGGCGATGGACAGCACGCCGCCGCGCGACTGTCCGCCGATCAGAACAGGACCGGGACCAACGTCCTGCCGGCGACGAAGGACGGCAATGGCCGCATTCACATCGGTCAATGCGCGATCCGCACCGCTCACCGCTCTGTCGGTATCGCCGAAGCTGTTGCGCTCTTCTTCATACAGCCCATCGGATTTTCCGCGACCCTGACGCTGCGGAAAAGCAACGAGCCATCCTTGCTTATTGAGAAAATCGGCAACTTCGAGCGAGACCCACGTTTGCTTGACAAGTCCAGGTGTCGCATTTCTACCAATTGAGCCGTGATTGAACACCGCGAGGGGAAACGGCCCCGGCCCGGGAGGCTTGAAAATGACCGTCTCCAGCCTGATTGGATTGCCATGTTCGAGCAAATCCGTTTGGAGCAATTCGGATGTACCGCGGGACCAGGCAATAACTGCATCGGGCCGGACCAGGGCAGCCAGATCGGTTCTGCTCATCGTCGTACTTGCGATCCTGCCGCCCTTGAAAAAGGCGTTCAACTGCCCATCGTCATCCATATCGTACGTCGCAGTGAACATCGGCGCTCTAACGGTAAGAGTTCGCCCAGACACAGCCGCGTCCAATCGCCACCACCTCGCGCGCACCCCGGAGTATAGGTTGTCAGCCTCCGCATAAACAACGCCGACCGCGCCATCTTCGGCGATGCGTTCGACCAGCAGGATATGCTTGAGGCCGCCGTTCCAGGCGCCGACCCACACGCCGGCCCAACGCCACTGCAACGCCGATGCCGATGCCGGCACAGAAGCTACGGTGACGTCGGAGGGAAGCGGCACACCTTCTATGTTGAGATCAGGGCCCGGCGTAGCCCGCGCCGCCAACGGCCAAGCGACCGCCGCACGGCCTGCAAGCCTGAGAAACTCGCGCCTTCTCATATTGCCTCCCAAGTCTCGCTTGAGCAGGAAGGAAATTTACCTTTGCGATAGGCTTAGGGCAATACACTCGCAATAGTCGTCACGCTCGATAGCCGCGCCAGGTCATTCGCGACCAGTGCAGAAACTCAAGACAGCGTGACGTTATCGAGGAATGGCTGCCAGGACAGCGCTTCCCTGTTGGCCTTGTCAAATTGTCCATCCTCCAAAAGCTTGCCGACACATCTGAAGTATTCACAAAGGAATGACGCATCCGGCAATTGGTAGACGTGCTGATCGGGAGCCCACAAATGAAATTTCCTGGCGGAGCTTAATACTGACGTGATCGCCGGCTTGAGATCATCCAGATTGTCCGGCCATCCCGATGACGGGGTCCGAATTTTGAGGCTATCTGAAAGGCTGCGAAATTTGACGCCGAGACTCCGGAACTCGGATGCTTTCTTCTCGTCCGACTTCCGGTTCAACCATTCCAATGAGACGCCAAGTACGATCCCTGTCCAAAAGACCAGCGCAAATCTAAACCAGCGCTGTTGGCCCAGTGCGAGAAGATTATCAAAAACGGTCGTGGCCGCGGCGTTACGAAAAACCGTCGTGGCCGTACCGCCAGGATCGGAGAACACATTTTCCTCCAACCATTGTTTGGGCATAGACGCGATCAGCGGGATCAGCAGAAGACCCCAAATTCCAAACAGAAACTGTTTGAGCCATTTGGACATGGAGCCTTACTGTCTAGCCCATATCAACAACCATCCAGCCGATTAAGGGTTGCGTGGGATACACAGCCTAGGACCGATCGACATTCAGGATTCCCAAGTGGTTTGATCGCTGATTCATAGAGTTCCGTGATTCGACACGGAGCAGATGATGGCGGCGAAGCGATATGAGCTGACCGAGGTGCAATGGGCGAGGATCTCGCCACTGCTGCCGGGGAAAGCTGGCGACCCGGGACGTACGGCTGCGGATAATCGTCTGTTCGTCAACGGATGTCTGTGGGTTTTGCGATCGGGGGCACACTGGAGCGATCTGCCAGAGCGGTACGGCAAGTGGAAAACGGTGCACCAGCGCTTCAGTCGCTGGTGCCATGCTGGCGTCTGGGAGCGCGTATTCGCTGCTCTGACCGCCGATCGCGACAACCATTACCTGATGATCGACAGCACCATCATTCGCGCCCACCAGCAGGCGGCGAGCGGAAAAGGGGGGCCAAAGATCAGGCGCTGGGGCGTTCCCGAGGCGGACTGACTACCAAGATCCACATGCTGGCCGATGCCCTGGGCCGTCCGCTCCGCTTTATCGTCACGGCTGGGCAGGTCAATGACATCACCCAGGCGCCCGCCCTGCTGAATGGCCAGAGCGGCGATGCCGTGCTCGCCGACAAAGCCTATGACAGCAATGCCCTGCGTGCGATCATCGCGGAAATCGGCGCAACAGCGGTGATCCCGTCAAACCGCACCCGCAGGATCATCATTCCGCACGACGCCGACGCCTACAAACAGCGCAACCGTATCGAGCGCTGCTTCTGCCAACTCAAACACTTCCGACGCTTGGCAACCCGTTACGACAGGCGAGCCACCAACTTTACCGGCTTCATCCATCTCGCTGCCGCAATAATCTGGATGCAATGAATGTCGATCGGTCCTAGCGCGAAAGCAGATTGGTCTTGGCCACGTCGATGACCTCGTCGCCGCGGCCGCTCATCACGGCGCGAAGCACCCAGAGACTGAAGCCCTTGATCTGCTCGGCCGTGATCGTCGGCGGCATCGACAACTCCTGCGTCGCGGTCACGACATCGAGGACGGCGGGACCGTCATGGGCCAGCACGTCGCGGATCGCGTTTGAGAGTTCGCCCGGATCCTCGACCCGCACCGCATGAATGCCCATGGCCCGCGCCATCGCGGCGAAATCGGGATTCTTCAGATCGACACCGGTCTCGATGAAGCCGGAGGCCTTCATCTCCATCGCCACGAACCCGAGCACGCCGTTGTTGAAGATCACGATCTTTACCGGCAGCTTCATCTGCGTCAGCGTGATCAGGTCGCCCATCAGCATGGCAAACCCGCCATCGCCCGACATCGAGATCACCTGCCGCCCCTTTTGCGCGGCCTGCGCGCCGATGGCGTGCGCCATGGCGTTGGCCATGGAACCGTGGACCCAGGAGCCGATCAGGCGCCGGCGGCCGTTCATGGCGAGATAGCGCGCCGCCCAGATGGTCGGCGTACCGACATCGGCCGTGAACACCGCATCCTCGGACGCCTGCTCGCTCAGGAGCCGCGCCAGATATTGCGGATGGATCGGCTTCTGTCCGGGCGTACCCTGCGCCAATTCGTCGAGCCCGGCGCGGGCCTTCTTGTAGTGGGCCAGGCTGTCGTCGAGATGCCTGCGCTCCGTCTTCGCCTTCAGTTTCGGCTGCAGCGCGCCAATGGTGGCGCCGACGTCGCCGACAAGACCAAGGTCGAGCTTGCAACGGCGGCCGAGATTTTCCGGGCGGATGTCGACCTGCGCGATCTTCGCGTCCGCCGGCAGAAACTGCTTGTAGGGAAAGTCAGTGCCCAACATCAACAGCACGTCGCACGCATGCATCGCAGCATAGCCGGACGAGAAACCGATAAAGCCGGTCATGCCGACGTCGTAAGGATTGTCGAACTCGACATGCTCCTTGCCGCCGAGCGCATGCACGATCGGACTCTTCAACGTCTCGGCAAGCCGCATCAGGCCATCATGCGCGCCGGCACAGCCGCGGCCACAGAACAGCGTGACCCGCTTGGCGCCGTTGAGGAGTTTGGCCAGGGCCTCCAGTTCGCCTTCGGCCGGCTGGACAATGGGTGCCGCCGGAAGCAGCCCGGCATTCGGCGAGATGCCGCGCTTCGGCGCTGATCGCAACGCAACGTCGCCGGGGATGACGATGACAGCGACGCCGCGTTTCCCCACGGCCGCGCGAATGGCGTTTTCCAGGACGTAAGGCAATTGCGCCGGATCGGAAACCAGCTCGCAATAGTGGCTGCATTCCCGGAAAAGCTCCTGCGGATGCGTCTCCTGAAAATAGCCGCCGCCGATTTCGGAGGACGGAATCTGCGCGGCAATGGCGAGCACCGGCGTGCGGCTGCGATGCGCATCGAACAGGCCGTTGATGAGATGCAGATTGCCGGGTCCGCACGAGCCTGCGCAGACGGCAAGCTCGCCGGTAATCTGCGCTTCGGCCGCGGCGGCGAAGGCTGCGACCTCTTCATGCCGGACGTGAATCCAGTCGATCGCCTTTCGCTTGCGCAGCGCATCGGTGAGGCCGTTCAGGCTGTCGCCGACCACGCCGAAGATGCGCTTGACGCCGGCCTGGGCCAGCGTCTCTGCGACAAGGTCCGCGACATTATCGATCTTCATGTTGCACGATCCTTTCTCAGCGACCGGTGAACACCGCCGCACGTTTCTCCAGGAAGGCGTTGCGGCCCTCCACCGCGTCGGCGCTGAGACGGATTTGCGCCTGCGTTTCAATCTCGCGGCGGAACTGATCGGCATAGCTGGCGTGTTCGCTTTCGTCGATCAGGCGGCGCGTCGCGACCAGGGCGCGTGTCGGGCCGCTTGCGAGCTTGCGCGCCAGCGCAAGCGCGCCGTCGCGAAGTGCGGTATCGTCGAAGACGTCGCGGACCAGTCCCCACTCCCTGGCCTGATCGGCCGTGAGCGGCTCGTTGGTCATCATCAATTCGAGCGCGCGCTGCCGGCCGACGAGGCGCGGCAACAGCCAGGTCGAACCGAGATCGGGGACCAGCGCGATGCGGCTGAACACCTGAATGAAGCGCGCCGAACGCGCGGCAACGATCATGTCGCCCGCCATCGCAAGGCTGAACCCGCCGCCCGCCGCCACGCCGTTGACGGCGACCACGATCGGGACGCGGCATTCGCGCAGCGCCTTGAACGTCGGCCAGTAATACTTCATCACGCCGGCCGCGATGTCGTCGCCGAGGATCTGCGCGGCCTTGAGGTTCTGGCCCGAGCAAAAGCCACGGCCGGCGCCGGTCAATACCAGCGCCCTCACCCGCGGATCATCGTTGATCTCGCCGATGGCGGTCGCGAGATCGCCCAACAGATCGGGCGTCATCGCGTTCAGCGTCTCAGGCTCATCCAGCGTCAGCACCCCGACGCTGTCATCGCGTTCCCGCGTCACTCCCGGCATTTCGCAACTCCATTCGCAGGCATTTTTGGCCGGCCCGGCCGGGCGCGAGAGTACCCCTAATGCCACCGCGCGCAACAATCGCCTCGCGCAGGCTTGATCGAAATTGCCGTTCCGAGCGCAGAAGCAACCGCTCCTACGGTGCGCGGCAGAGTCGCGCGGCGTAATGCGTCCATACGTTCGACCATACGGCCGCGCCGTGATGATCAGCTTCACCGTTCGCATTGCTATCCCTGCGAATTGACATACAGGCTAGGCGGGCGCAACTTCCGACAGCAACTTCGACGGGAGCGAAGCGAGTCGCATGAAGCTGATGTCCGGCTCGGAACGCATTTTCGCGAATGACGAAACTGATCCACTCGACGGCAAGGTGCGCTGGTGCCCGTCGAAGTCGCTCTGGATCGGAACGATGACTTTCCTGGCCATCACCCTCGGGCCAGTGTTTCTCACCTGGAGCGCCCTCCTCCTCTTCATTGTGACCAGCGGCGTGACGCTTTGCTTCGGACACTCCGTCGGCATGCATCGGCGCCTCATCCATTCCAGTTTCGACTGCCCGCTATGGCTCGAACATTTCTGCGTGTATCTCGGCACGCTGGTGGGAATGGCCGGTCCGCACGGAATGATCCGATTGCACGACTTCCGCGACTGGGCACAGCGCCAGTCGCAATGCCACGATTATTCCTGCCACCGCTCAGGCCTTTGGCGCGATGCATGGTGGCAACTGCATTGCAGGCTTGTGTTGAAGCACCCGCCGGCGTTCCGGCTCGAACCGCGGCTTGCGAACGACCGCTTTTACACATTCGTCGAACGAACGTGGATGTGGCAGCAATTGCCCTGGGCGATCCTGTTCTTCGTCGTCGGCGGCTGGAGCTGGCTGGTCTGGGGCATCTTCGTCCGGGTCAGCGTCTGCGTGACCGGCCACTGGCTGGTCGGCCATTTCTCCCACCGAAGGGGCGGCCAGAGCTGGATCATCGATGGCGTGGCTGCCCAGGGCTATAATGTCAGGCTCGCCGGACTGATCAGCATGGGCGAAAGCTGGCACAACAACCATCACGCCTTCCCGGGCTCGGCAAAGATGGGCATCTTCCCGGGCCAGATCGATCTTGGTTGGTGGCTGATCAGGACATTCGAGACAATCGGCCTCGCAACCAATGTCAAGACGCCGGACAACCTCCCGCCACGGCCGGGATTGCGGCGGTTGGTAGGCGCGAACAACACTGAGGCCCTCGTTCCCGGCGGCCACTCCCGAGCAAGATCGTGAGTTCCGCCGCGACTGCGGGCCGCGTGGTTGCTAACACTTCATGCAACGGCCGATAACACATCGTTAACCCTGTCGGCCTTAGGGTCATCGTGACGCCGAAGGACCGGCTGTCTGGTGGCGAAGATGTCGTTTGCGCAAAAGAAAACAACCACTGTACCGTCCGCCGAGGAGCGACGGCGCTTTCAGCGTGTCAAAGTCCACCTGCTCGGCCGCTATATGCTGCCGGATCGCCGCGAATTTCCTTGCCAGATTATTAACATGTCGCCGGGCGGACTGGCCCTGCTGGCGCCCGGCATCGGCAATGTCGGCGACCGCGTGATCGCTTATCTCGACCATATCGGCCGGGTCGAGGGCAAAATCACCCGCATCATCGACAACGGCTTTGCCATGACGGTCGGCGCCACCGCGCGCAAGCGCGACAAGCTGGCCGCCCAGCTTACCTGGCTGGCCAACCGCGATATCCTCAATCTGCCGGAAGACCGCCGCCACGACCGTATCGTGCCGCGCAACCCGATCGCGCTGCTCACGCTCGAGGACGGCAGCAAGATGACCTGCCGCATCATCGACCTGTCGCTGTCGGGCGCTGCGATTGCCGCGGAAAACCGTCCGCCGCTGAAATCGCTGGTCATGCTGGGCAAGGTGCAGTCCCGCGTGGTGCGAAACCTCGAGGAAGGCTTCGCGCTCGAGTTCGTCCACGAGCAGGTCGGCGAGGCGCTCGAAGAAGCGGTTACCGCGCGGTAAAGCGCCAGCCGGCGAAAATCCCTGTTTTCCATCCTTAACAGGCGGTATCCGCACCCACGGATACCGCCTTTGCCATACCCGGGGCCTGCAAAACGCGGTTAACGCGGCGGGCTTTCGCGCCCTGATTTGCCACTGGCGCAGCGTCGCAGACCTTAATGTGTAAAATTTGAATCAATTGCAGTTGTTTCAAATTTTAGTCGAATTCGATTCAAGTATAAATCGAATTAGCCGCTAGCTTTACTAGTATTCGCGTCAAATGTACTTGCCTGACTTAGCTGCGGCGCAAATCCTTTGTGCGAAACATGGTCCCAACAAGAAACGGGGGCGACCATGTTGTTCAGGGGACAGGGGAAGGGACTGGCGGTCATCGCCGTCCTGATGGGGTTAAACGCTTCAATGAGCGTCCAGGCGAAAGCCGGCGACGCTCTCTATGCCAGCCTTGGCGAGACCGCGCGTTCGCCGATCGGCTGGGTCGAATTCTGCGCCGAGAATGCGAGCGAATGCCGCGGCGGCACCTCTCAGCCGCGCGACATCGTGATGTCGCAGACGGCGTGGCGGGATTTGCTGCGGGTCAACAAGTGGGTCAACGAGACCGTCAAGCCGATCACCGACATGGAGCATTGGGGTGTGATCGAGAAATGGTCGTTGCCGACGGACGGATACGGTGACTGCGAGGACTATGTGCTTCTGAAGCGCAAGATGCTGATCGACGCCGGGTGGCCGCGCGAAGCGCTGCTGATCACGGTGGTGCGCGACAAGAAGGGCGAAGGCCACGCGGTGCTGACGGTGAAGACAGACAAGGGCGAGTTCGTTCTCGACAACCAGAACGAAAACGTCCTGGCCTGGACCGAGACCGGCTACCGCTTCGTCAAGCGTCAGTCGCAGAGCGATCCCAATGTGTGGGTCTCGCTCGGTGACAGCCGCCCGGCGGTCGCCACCGCCTCGTCACGCGATCGATAACGAACAAAAGGATTTTACGAACCCGCGAGCCGGTCACATCCCCACCCCTCCCCGTCCCAGACCGGTTCGCGCGCGGCCACCCTTCCCCCAAAGGGTGGCCGCACCTTTTTTGGATGTTGCTGGGCGTGCCAGCCCGCAGCCCGCATGGGGCTTTTTCAGCGATCCATTTGCCAGGCGCCGTCAAGGCTCCCCGAGCACCCCTTCAATTTTTCCGGAGCTACTTGACCTCAAGGCGGATTTCGATCGCTAATTGTTGCGTGATTAGATTTCCAGTCCTTGCCAACCTGCCGACCACCCCCTTCTCCGGTACCGATGTGGTTCAGGGTATTGAACCGTCTTCATCCGATGGCGACGGTCCGGGAAGAGTGCGAGTAGAGGTCGACGGCAAGCCTGACGTTCTCGCCTTCTATGGCGCCGCGCCGGAAGGTGCATCTGCCGACCCGCTGATCTTTCTGCGCGGTGATGCCGTGGAGAAGCGCGATAATGCGGTCGTGGCCAACGAATGGTACGTTGCAACGACGGCCTACGACGTGCAGGCGGTGGCCGAACAACTGAGCGCCAGCTTCGTGCGCCCCTACATCCGCCTGGCGCGTCCGGGTATCCTGGGTTCTTCGGGTCACCATCTCGACCGGCGACGGCCGCGCGAAATCGCGCTGGTCGACATGGCGCTCACCCGGCTCAAGGCGCATTTCGGCTGGCGTCGTCTCAATCTCGTCGGCCAATCGGGCGGCGGCCATCTCGTGGCCGCGCTGATCGCGCGCCGCGCCGATATCGGTTGCGCGGTGATCTCTTCGGGAAACACGGCGGTGGCGCTGCGAAACCGCGAGAACGGCTGGACGGCCGACATCACCGGACACGCCGATTTCTTTGACCCGATCGATCATGTTGCCGAGGTAACGCGCCACCCCCCGGAAAAAATCATCGTGCTGACCGACCCGCACGACCAGCGGGTGTCGGCGTCGGTGCAGACCGCCTATGTCGAGGCATTGCGCCGGGTCGGCGTCGCGGTGGACCATCGCTTCCTGCCGGCATCGGGCAAGCTCCGGCATGACCTGCAACTGCCGGGAATTTTGGCAGCCTTCACTTGGCTGGCGAACGATCGCCAAACGTAATCGGCAGCACCGCCCGAAGTCGATTTGCCGCACCGGCTTGCCGCCGGCTGAGCGATCGGCGGTTTCCCCGTCAATACTTTTGCACCGCACGAACAGTGTGCGAAGATGATCGGCCTCTACCTGGGAGATCACCCCTTGGCTCACAGCGAGATCGACGCCATCCGCACACTGCTGGGCTCGAAGCCGCGGCCGGTCGGCTGGTCGGAACGACGTGAACGCCTCGACGAGGTCGGATCGACCTGGCCGGTGGCGCCGGACGTTCGATGCGAGGCTGTCGATTGCGATGGCGTCACCGGCGAATGGTCGATCGCACCCGGCAGCGAGCCTTCGTGCGCGCTGTTGTATTTCCACGGCGGCGGATATTGCTCCGGCTCGATCGTAAGCCACCGCCGCCTGGTGACGGAGGCCGGGCGCGCGGCACGCAGCCGCACGCTTGCGATCGACTATCGGCTTGCCCCCGAACATCCCTACCCCGCCGCGCATGAAGACGCGCTCACCGCGTGGCGCTTCCTGCGCCGGCAAGGCATTGCGGCGAAGAGTATCGCTGTCGGAGGCGACAGCGCCGGGGGCAACCTGACGCTCGGGCTGATCAACCGGCTGCGCGCGGCGGGAGAGGAATTGCCGGCCTGCGCCTGGCTGATTTCGCCGTGGACCGACCTCACCATGTCGGGCAGCACGCTCGCGACCAAGGACGCGGTCGATCCGCTGATCCACAAAGCCTATCTCGATGAACTTGCGGATGCCTATGCGCCGCCATCCATCGATCGCCGCGATCCGCTGATCTCGCCCCTGTTTGTCGATCTGGCGGGCTTTCCGCCGATCCTGGTTCAGGTCGGATCGGCCGAGACATTGCTCGCGGACGCGACGCGGCTTGCCGAGGCCGCCGGCGCGGCCGATGTCGATGTGACGCTGCAAATCTGGCCGCACATGATCCATGCCTGGCCGGTTTGGAATGCTAACCTTCAGGATGGCCGGCGTGCGCTGGTGTCTGCCGGCCAGTTCATCCGGGCGCATATCCGTTAGCCTCAGGGGCCATCCCTGCCGCAGAAACCCTGATCTCGGGATTCTGCCCGCAGTTTCCGCGACTTCCGGGTAAATCGCGGGTTTTAGCCCCAGCGCGCCTGTGCTATTTTGGAACTTTAGAATCACGTCCGGATTTGAATTCGTATGATCGAACACGCCCCCCGGAGTGCCAGCCCCATCGCGCGTTTCGGCGGGCAGCCGATTGCGATCGCCGCAGCAGCCCTCGTCATTGTTGTGCTTGGCGTAAGCTCCATCACCCTCTGGCGCAGCTATACCGGCAATGCCCCCGAGACCGATCGCGTGGTCGCGACCCGGCAGTTGCAGGCCCGCGCCGCGCAGGCGTCCGAACAACTGGTCGAGAAGACCAAGGGTCTGGAGGCGACGCAGCAGGAGTCGATCGATCAGTTGCAAATGGTGCAGGACCAGCTGCAGACCGTACGCCGCCTGCTCGCCACGCAGCAGACCGACAGCAAGAAGCTTTCCGAGCAGGTCGGAACGCTGACGGAAGCGGTCGAGGGCTTGCGGCAATCCTTTGCCAGCGCCCAGGCCTCCGAACCCTCCGCCTCTCCCGCGCCGCGCAAGCGGTCAGCCAAGGCAAAGCCCCGGAGCGCGAACCGCAGCCGCGCCAAGGCGCGCGGCTGATCGGTCTGGACGGCGCCTCGTGATCAAGTCCCGTTCAGCGGGCTGACACGCGGCCAGCCGAAATTGCGCGTTGATCAGTACCTTGCCTGTCGAGCCGCCTCACAACCACCGTCATTGCAGGTACCTTGGACGGCGGCCCGATCAGGCCGCTGCACCATGCGACCGGGCAACGGGATATTTTCCACCGTTACGGCACGCCTTGCCGCAACTTTTTTCCGCCTTTGTGAACTGGTTCACACATCCCCGTCAGAATCCGGGGCATCCTGAAGTTCACCGGATGGCGTGAGCCGATTTCAATATCCGGGGCTGGCAAGGTCGTTGACGGTATACTGCGTCGACGGCCTTGTTTTTTATGCCTGATTTTGGCCCCGTTGCGCTGTGGCCCCCCTAACCGGCTGACATCTCGCAAGCAGGTGATTTGCGTTCGTCCCGGTTTTGCAAGCTGAATGCGCCTCCCAAAAAAGGAGGACCGCCATGAGCGCCGAACCCCTGCCAACTTCAGACGTCATCGGGCTGACCAAGGTCGCGCCCTTCTCGCGGCGCGGCTTCATGACCGCGTCGGCCGCCGTAACGGCGGGCTACACGCTTGCGGCCGGGCCGGTGCGCGCCGACGTGATCAAGACCGACACCAGCGGCCTGGCCACGGGTGACGCCAAGATCAAAGTCGCCGACGGCGAGATGCCCGGCTATTTCGCGCGGCCGACCGGCATCAGTAACCCGCCAGTTGTGCTGGTGGCGATGGAGATTTTCGGCCTGCACGAATACATCAAGGACGTGACGCGGCGCCTCGCCAAGCTGGGCGCGTTCGCGGTGGCGCCGGATTACTATTTCCGCAAAGGCACCGACCTGACCAAGATCACGGATATCCCGCAGCTGTTGCCGATCGTGAATGCGAAACCGGACGCCGAACTATTGTCCGATCTCGACAGCACCGTTGCCTGGGCCAAATCGCAGGGCGGCGACACTTCGAAGCTGGGCATCATCGGGTTCTGCCGCGGCGGTCGCACGGTCTGGGAATATGCCGCCCACAGCGGCACGCTGAAGGCAGGCGCCGCGTTCTACGGTCCGCCGGTCGACCCGCAAAACCCGGTCTGGCCGAAGAGCCCGACGCAGCTCGCGCCCGAGATGAAGGCGCCCGTCCTCGGCCTCTACGGCGAAGCCGACGCCGGCATTCCCGTCGCCACCGTGGAAGCCCTCAAGGCCGCCCTGGCCGAAAACAGGAAGACTGCCGAGTTCAAGATCTATCCCGGCGCGCCGCACGGCTTCCACGCCGACTATCGCCCGAGCTACCGCAAGGATGCGGCCGAGGACGCCTGGGGCCAGATGCAGGCCTGGTTCAAGAAGTACGGGGTGCTGAGCTAAGGCGTGGAGGAAAGCAGCCGCTGGCCATCGATCATCAACGCAAAGACGTTTGCCGACTTCGGGCGCGTTGCTGAGCAGACCGGCGTTCTGACCGAGAAGCCTGATCATCCGCCACAGGAGTGTTGGTGTCCCCGCGCATCATATTCCGCAACGCCAGGCGGCTGGCGTTGACGCCTGCGCGTTTTACCGCCATATGCAGAGCATGAATAAGCTTCGATCAGCCGCATTGACCACCACGGCGACCGCTTACGGCGGATCGCCTGCTGGCTGCGTGCGCTAGAGACAAGCGTACTTCACCCAGTAAAGGCCCCGCCGGCGACGGACGGGGCCTTTTCTGGTTTTTGATGGTCCCCGTCCGCGCTTTTTCCCACCACAAGGAACAAAGCCATGGACGATCTCGACCACAGAAATCTCGGTGTGCAGCTCAAACTCTGGCACCTTCAGGAAGACGCACCAGGCATGGTGTTCTGGCATCCGCGCGGCTACGCGCTCTACCGGGTGCTGGAGGACTATGTCCGAGGCAAGATGCGCCGAGCCGGCTATGCCGAGGTTCGGACGCCCCAGCTGCTGCCGCAGGAGTTCTGGGGCCGCAGCGGCCACTGGGACAAGTTCGGCGAACACATGTTCCGGGTCGACGACGGCGAGCTGACGATGGCGCTGAAACCCATGTCGTGCCCGTGCCACGTGCAGATCTTCAACAAGGGGCTGCGCTCGTGGCGGGAGCTTCCGATCCGCTATGCCGAGTTCGGCGCCTGCCACCGCAATGAGCCTTCCAGTTCGCTGCACGGCATCATGCGGACGCGCGCCTTCGAGCAGGACGACGCCCATGTGTTCTGCCGCGAACAGGATGTGGAGGGCGAAGTCGCGTGCTTCATCGCCCTGTTGGGCGAGGTTTATCGCGAGCTCGGTTTTCCAGACTACGAGGTGGCGCTGGCGACGCGGCCGGCGGTGCGCGCCGGCGATGATGCGACCTGGGACCGGTTGGAGGCGAAGCTCGGCAACGCCGCGCGGCAATGCGGCCTCGCGCCTCAAATCAATCCCGGCGAAGGCGCGTTCTACGGACCGAAGCTGGAATTCGCACTGCGCGACCGTCTCGGCCGATCCTGGCAGTGCGGCACGGTGCAGCTCGACGCCGTGCTGCCGCAGCGGCTCGACGCGTCCTACGTCGCGCCAGATGGTAGCCGCGCGCGGCCCCTGATGATCCACCACGCAATCTTCGGATCGCTCGGCCGCATGATCGCGATCCTGCTCGAGCACCATGGCGGCGTGGTTCCGTTCTGGCTGTCGCCGGACCAGGTCGCCGTCGCGCCGATCTCGAAAGACCACGCTGGATACGCCGCTGACGTGCTGGCGGCGTTCGAGAATGCCGGGATCCGGGCCGTTGCCTATGACGGCGCCGACACGCTTTCGCGGCGCATCGTGGAGGCGCATGAAATGGCGGTGCCGGTGATGGCCGTCGTCGGCGGGCGCGAGATGCGGGACGGCCGGGTGAGCCTGCGCGAACGCGACGGCTCGCAGGCCGACCTTACGCTGGCCGAGGCGGTGTCCCGCCTGCGGGCGAGGGCCCCGGGCGTCCCTGGTGGCTGAAGCCCTGTCGCCCGCGGACACTTCACGCCACCAGTTTATGGGTACGCGGCCTAGCCTGAAATCTGTGAGGGCTCAGCGGAGGCCCTCAATAGCTTACCGACGCCTGCAGCGACACGCGCCAGGATCCGGCCGCGGTATGCAGCCCGTCGGTCATTGCCCGGGCCGCCAGCAGTTTGGAGTTGAAGTTCGTCCCGGCTGCAAAGTCCAGTCCGGCCCCAAGCGAGGACAGCGTGGAGTCGCGCCGGGAAAACAGATCCCGTCCCCACCCGACGTCGGCCAGCAGGAACGGTGCCAGCGTGCCCGGCATCCAGGAGGGCATGCTGGGCATCGAGACGTAGAGCGAGTTGCGCAGGATCATGGCCTGGTCGACCGCACCGTCTTCGGTCACGTAACCGCGTACGGCCTGTATCCCGCCAAGCCCGATGCGTTCGGTGTCCGGAAGCGGCTTGGAGGATGCCAGCACGGACACTTCCGATTTCAGCGACAACCCCTTCGGCAGCGGCGTCACCCGGCCGAACTCAAGGGTAACGAGATTGGTCTGCACGTCGGTGACGCGTCCATTGGTGAAGGCGCTCCAAGCGAGCGAATTGTTGCCGGTGAGAATGCCGCCAGGATTGGACTTGAAACGAACGTCGAGGGTGTTGGCGCCCAGATTGTCCGACCAGCGCCCATTCCATCCGACCACCAACTGGGCAATATCGGCGCTGCCCTCCGCGACCGGCGTACCATCGAAGATAGTTGTGCGTAGCTGATGCTTGAGTTCGACGCCGCCGAGGAGATCGCCGGGCACGGACGGCAGCAGATCTGACAATGCGGTCCGAACGATTGCCGATGCCTGACTGGTTTGAGTCTTGATCCGGAACAGATTGTTCGGCCGCTCATTGGTCAGCACGTGATCGCCCACAACCTCGAGACTCGTGCGCAATCCAAGCGGCATGAGCAACCGCCCCGCCTGACTTACATACTTCGCGTCGTCGGGCCGATTGAACAGCCCGTCGTCCATCCAGAAATTGCCGCTGCCGGTGAGCTGATAGGACGCGACGATATCGGCGGACGGCGCCCCGCTGGCCCCGACATAGTAACGATTGCGGTCGGTCAGGAGCGTGCCGCTGTTGGCATAGCCGGCGTACACCTGCCACGGCTTGCGATCCGTCACCTGGATGTTGACGTCGGTCATGCCGAGATCCTTGCCGGGACCGAACACCGCCTCGACCTGCCGAAACGAATTGCGGTTGGCCCAGTCGAGATCGGTCTCGAGTTGGCGGGCGTCGATCTCCTGTCCGGGGACGAGACGGATGCGGCTTGGCGGGTAGTTCTCGGCGGCGGCGCCCGTTACCTTGATGCCGGCCACCTTGAAGAGGATCACGCGGAGTTGGAGCACGCCGGACGATACTTCCTGCGGCGGCAGCGTGACCGACACGAATGGCCGCCCGGCTTCGCGATAGGCCGCGGCCACCGCCGCCTGTACTTCGGCAATCAGCTTGCGGCTGAGCGGCCGATCGATAAAGGGCGTGAGTTGCTCGCGAAGTGCTGTGACGTCGATGCCGCTGACCTGACTTACATCGACGCCCTTGGCGCCACCGACCTGTTTCGCCCCGGCGTTCGCGCCGATCAGGACGATGGCTTGAACGTTCACGCCGAGCGGCGTTGCATCGTCGCTCTTGAGCAGATCGTCGGTCCCGATCTTGATCGCCGACGCGCGGCGCGGCGGCTCCGGCGGCAGATTGCGCTCCACCAGTTGCGCCCGCGCGATGCCGACAGGCACGATCGCGATCATGCAGGCCATGATCAGCGCGCAAGAGGCGCCGATTCCCGTCGCATGACGCGCGGATGTTCGCACCATCGACGTATGAGTCTGCATAAGTTTGCGCGTCCCGACGTTCTGTCGCACACGGCGAACAATGAATAAGTCAATCAATATGGTTTCTGGATTAATAACCGTTTAAGGCGAGTTCCAGCCGTGACATAACTGCAGCGTGCACGGTTGAGACGACTCCGCTCCGACCAACTTGTGCGTGTATCAGCACATTCGATGTGTGGCACTCGCCCAAGCATTCAACATCAATTGTCGACAAAGGCCGGCAGCCGATTGCGATTGATCATTGTGTCGATGAATCTGGCGCGGTCACCAATCCGCCGATTATTCGGATGAGGAAGCTCAAGACATTGCCTTGAGTTGCAGATGATAGCGGGAGACGATTGCTCGGTGCTCGCGACCTCGCGCATCTGCTCGGGTGGCTGCGGCGCAGGCAAAGCCTGCCGCGACTCCACGTAAGCTGCGAGTTCTGCGGTCGGTACGCGAGAGGCCTTCGTTGGCGTAGCGGCTGCTGGCGCAACCGTGAGGTTCGCTCCAACAAAGGCGAAGGCGTAATTCGATGAGGCCGCAAGCGTCCCCTGCGTGATGCCGTAGATGCCGGCATTGCTCGACGTCGTCGCCGACGTCGTCAGCGCTCCCGATAGCGTGTCGCCGTTGGCGAGGCCTAACCCACCGACCTGATAGGTCAGCGCTGGATTGGCATCGCCATAGGCCCGGCTCTTCGTGTCGGCCGTCACCGTGATCGCCCGCTGGGTGACGGCGAGGTTGGCGCCAGTAAACAGGGATATCGCATAGTTCGGCGAGGCCAGCGTGCCTTGCCCAATCCCGTAGACGCCTACATTGCTGGCTGTCGTCGCCGACGTCGCCAGCGCGCCCGACAGCGTGTCGCCATTGACGAGACCCGCGCCGCCGACCTGATAGGTCAGCACTGGATTGAGATCGCCATAGGTGCGACTCTTGGCATCGGCCGTCACCGTGATCGCGCGCGGTGTGACGGTCAGGTTGGCACTTGCATAGTTCAGCGCGTAATTGCCCGAGGCCGCCAACGTGCCTTGCCCGATGCCGTAGGCGCCGACATTGCTCGAAGTTGTCGCCGACGTCGCCAGAGCACCCGACAACGTATCGCCATTGACCAGGCCCGAACCGCCGACCTGATAGGTCAGCGTTGGATTGGCATCGCCATAGGTGCGGCTCTTGGCATCGGCCGCCACCGTGATCGCGCGCGGCGTGACCGTGAGATTGGCACCGGTAAATGAAGACAGTGTGTAGTTGCTCGAGGCGGCGAGCGTACCTTGCGTGATGCCGTAGACCCCGACATTGCTGGCTGTTGTCGCCGATGTCGCCAGCGCGCCTGACAGCGTATCGCCATTGGCGAGGCCCGCGCCACCGACCTGATAGGTCAGAACCGGATTGGCATCGCCATAGGCGCGGCTCCTGGCATCGGCCGTCACCGTGATCGCGCGCGAAGTGACAGTCAGATTGGCGCCGGTAAAGGAGGATATCGTATAGTTCGGCGAGCCCAGCGTGCCCTGCGCGATGCCATAGACACCGACATTGCTGGCGGCGGTCGCCGCTGTCGCCAGCGCGCCCGACAGCCTGTCGCCGTTGACGAGGCCGGAGCCGCCGACCTGATAGGTGAACGCCGGATTGGCGTCGCCATAGACGCGGCTCGCGGCATCCGCCGCGACGGTGATCGAACGGGGCGTGACGGTCAGCGTGCCCGGTGCATCGATAAAGCGATAGGCCCGTCCGGAGGCGCTGACGGCACTGCCGCCACTTGCACTGATCGCGTAGGTGCCGGCATTCGAAGTCGTCGTCGCCACCGTCGATACCGAAAGACCGTTGATGATCGCCGCCGTATCGCCGGCATGAAAACCGTAGATCGAATAGGTGAATGCCGGGTTGGCGTCACCATAGACCCGCGACGCGTTGGCCGGATCGACGCGCAGCACGTAGTTGACGCCATAGAGCTGCGGATAATAGCCGATGCTCGGCGCCGACCACACGGTGGCGAAATCCCAGCCCATGTAAGTTGACGCATAGTTTGCCGGATTCTGCATCTGAGCGGTGGTGAGGCCCGTGATGCCGGTGCCGGCGCCGCTGCCGACGGCATTCGTCCTCCCGGACGTATCGGTGTCCCAGTAGGACGCCGTGATGGCGCCAGTGCCGGTGATCGATCCGATCAGGCCGCCGGCCGCTGCGGTGCCGGAAACAGACGTGGCGCTGGCGGTACCGGTCGCATAGGTCTGTGCGACCGTGCCCGTGCTGGCATGGTTGCCGATCAGTCCACCCGCCATTGCTGCCCCGGCAGCGGCGGTCGCGCTGGCCGCACCGGTCGCGTAGGACTGACTGACGGTGGCCCCGGCGATGTTCCTGCCGATCAATCCACCCGCCATCGTCATCGCCGTCCCGGGAGCCGAGGCGTTGGCGGCTCCGGTTGCGTAGGACTGTGTGACCGTAGCCGTGCTGGCGTTGGAGCCGATCAGTCCGCCCGCCGCCGCGACGGCCGTTGGAGACGTGGACGCAACGTTGACTGTCCCGGTCGCATACGACTGTTTGACAGTACCGGCGTTGTTGCCGATCAGTCCTCCGGCGAACGGTACAAGGGAGGCCGACGTGATGCTGACAGCCCCGGTCGCGTAGGTGTTGCTGATCGTGCCGCCCACGGCGGCGCTACCGACCAGCCCGCCTGCGAGGGCAGCGGCGGTCACCGTCCCGGTCGCATAGGATTCGGTGATCGACGTGGCGCCGGTGCCGTTGTAGCCGACGAGGCCGCCGGTCCCCTGCGAGCCACCCTGAACCGCGCCGGTGGCATAGCTGCGGAGAATAGTGCCGTCGTTCTGGCCGGCGAGCCCCCCGGTCCGCGTGCTTCCGGTGCCGGAACTCACGGTGCCGGTGGCATAGCTGTTTTGGATGATGCTGGAGCTACTGCTGTTCCACCCGACCAGGCCGCCAAAGGGAGCGACACTTGAGCCGTTTCCGGAGACATCGACCGTTGCGAAACTGCCTGAGATGCTGCCGTAGTTCACGGCCACCAGACCACCGGCATATCCAATGGTGGTGGCCACAACCGTGCCGGACGCGGAGGCGTTACCGATAGTCCCGTTGGAGTAGTTTTGTCCGATGAGGCCACCGACGCGCAGCGCCCCCGTGATGGCGCCTGAGACAGAAACGTTGGAGATGCTGCCGTTGTTGAATCCGGTGAGACCACCGACATAACCGTTGCCGGTGATGGTGGCGTTCTGCAGGCCGAGATTGCTCACCGATCCGCCAGTCCCGATATAGCCGATTAGTCCGATGTAAGCATCCGACGGCCGATTGATCGCCAGGTTCGAGATCGCGTGGCCTTGGCCGTCCAGGCTTCCGCCGAACTGGCTGGACAAATCGCCGATCGGCGAGAAGCCGCTCGGCGACCACATGCCGGGATACTTGCCTCCCGCAGCGAGGCCGCTAGAAAAATCAATGTTGGATGTGAGCCTGTAACTCGCATTGGGGTCCATCGCCATCAACTGAAGCTGATGCGCGTTTGAGATATTGGTCGAATACTCCCACTGGCCGAATGGGCGGGTCTGGCCATCGATCGAGAACCAGCCGGTAGAGGTATTGCCGGGAGTGAAGTCGAAACCGACATAGGCGCTCTGCCTGTACGCATCGTTTGCCGCCCCCGACTGCGCCGGATCGCTGGTTACTTCGTTCAGGCCGCTCGACGCGGCGCCCGCACCGATGCCGGCCGCCTGCCCCGTCGTGTAGCTGTCCCAATAGGACTGCGTGATGGAGCCGCCATTGTAGCCCAACAGCCCTCCGACATTGGACGTGCCGCTGACAGCGCCGGTGGCATAGGATTGGGTGATCGATCCGCCCGAATACCCGACCAGTCCGCCCACATTGCTGCCGCCGCTCACCGGACCGGTGGCATAGGCCTGCGATATGTTGCCGAGACTCAAGCCGGCGATGCCGCCGGCATAGATCGTCGGCGCACTCACTGCGCTCGACGAATAGACATTTGACAGCGGCCCGTAATTGTAGCCGACGATGCCGCCCGCGCCGGCGTTACTGGCGACCGATCCTGACGTATAGACGCCGGTGATGGTCCCGTGGTTTTCGCCGACGACGCCGCCCGTGGCGGTGTTGCCGGTGACGGAAACGTTCAGAAGCCCGAGATTGCTTACCGTCGCAGAGGCACCGTTGTAGCCGAACAATCCGACCCATTGGCCGGAGGGCCGATTGATGGTGAGGTTCGAGATGGTTTGACCCTGGCCGTCGAAAGTCCCGGTGAAGGCGTTGCTCCCTCCCACCGGCGTGAAACCGGCGCCACCGTTCCAGGACGCGGTGGCGCCGGCGTCGATGTCGCGGCCGAGTGCGTAGACGCCCGACAGATTGTTCTTGATGTTCTGCAGATCATAAACGGTGTTGACCAGCATATAGGTCTTGAGCGTCGCGCCGCCGGTGACGTTGCCGCTGAAGTTGGTCTGCGTCGGCGCCGTGTATTTGGTGGCGTTGAGGGTCGAGCTGTCGCCGGCCAGGTTGTAGAAGATCGAGACCGCGCCCGCGGTCGAGACCTGGCCGCCGCCGAATGTCACGGTGCCGGCGCCTGTGCCGGCATTGTCGGCACGCAGCACGACGCCGCCACCGCCCAGACTCGCGATGTTGGCGTTGACCGCGATGTTGCGATAGGCGCTGAGCGTCAGCGTCGCGTCGCTCGCCCAGCTGATGCCGCTTGCCACCGTGATGTCGCCATTGCCGCCGTTGCCGGTCGCGCTCGTCTGCTGGGTGACGTTGCTGCCCCCATCGAGCGCGGTCGCGATGGTGCCGGCGAGCGTCGCATCGATCGTCAGATCGACGGGATCGAGCAGCCACGCCCCGCCCTTGCCGGCATTGACGCTGCCGCCGGTGAAGTTGAACACATGCCCCGAAGTCTCGATGAAGCCGCCGCGCAGACCCTGCGTGCTGATGGCGCCGGCAAACGACGTCGTGCCATCCGACCACACCACCACATTGCCGCCGGCGCCGGACGTGCCGTCGGCCGTGATCGTCGCACCGGCCTCGATCGTCGTGTTCTGCGCATTGGCGATGGTTTGCGGCAGAAATTTCAGCGCAGCGTCCGATCCGCCGGCGCGGTCGCCGCCGATCAGCACGGTGCCGCCCGATGTCCCGCTGGCGTCGATCGCGGCAGTCGATGTCAGGGTGACGTCCTTTCCGGTCACCACGACGGTGCCGCCGGCGCCATTGCTGCCCTTGGCCTTGATGGTGCCGCCGACCACGACCTTGTCGCCGCTGACGATGACGTCGCCGCCGATGAACGCGCCGCGCGCCGCGCGCGTCGACGCGGGCGATACGTTAGCCTGAATGCGCCGCGCCACAACTTTCTGCGTCACGTTGACCGAACCGCCCTCGGCCGTGAGAAAAATTCGTCCGCCCTTGCTGGCAACGCCCGTGGCCGTAATGGCCCGCCCGGTGTTGCCGGCGAGCGCATAGATGTTGCCGCCATTGGCGCGCAGTTCTACTTCCGCGGCGCGGATCGCACCGCTGTTGCGGATTTCGCCATCCTGCGCCGGACGACGCACCAGCACCTTGCCATTGCCGAGCGACCCGTCGCTCAGCACGACCTCGCTGCCGGAGGCCATCGCGGCGGTGCCGTTGCGCGCGGCAAGCGCGCCGTCGTTACGAACCTGCCGTGCGATCAGGACGACGTCGCCCTTCGACGCGCCTATTTTTCCGAGATTGACTACCGAGGCGTTGCTGTTGCCGCTGAAAGTCAGCGATCCTCCGGCGCGGAACTCCGCATCCTTGACGTCCAGCGTCGAGGCGACAAAACTGCCGCCGGTCTTGATCTCCCCGCTCGGCCCGACCACCACTCCCGATGGATTGACGAGGTAAACCGAGCCGGTCGCCGACAGCATGCCGTTGATCGACGACGGCACATTGCCGGTTACGCGATTGAGTGTCGCGCCGCTGCCGTTATTGAACTGAACCTGATTGCCTTGCCCGATCGAAAAGCTCGACCAGTTAACGATGCCGGTGCGGCTCGATTGACTGATCGTGAGGCTGGTCGGCGAAGCCGAATTGATCGAAACGTTTCCGCTCGCCACCGTTCCGCCAGTCGGCAGAGATTGCGCAAATGACGGCTGCGCGCAACCCAGGCCCCACAAAAGCGCGATCAGGCTGACGGAGGCCCGAAAATCCCTGGTGAACGACGTGATGGCTGATGAGAAATCCGACGTGGAGGAGACGATCATCAAACCACCATCCGCTTAAGGCGGCACCGCAAAGCTTTCCGTCCCTGCAAATTCTTTGTCGGACATGCACGTTTGCGTGCACACGTGGCACCGTGGCAGGTTCCCATCTAAGGATGTGTCAAAGAACAAGTGCAATTTATCGGAAAATTGCAAATGGTGGACCGTGAAGCCGGCCACCAGGAATTGCGCGATACGCGCCGCGCACGATGCCGGGCCGGCTATCCGCCGCGATCGCCGTTGCGACGCGGCTTTGCCGTCGGCTGGTCCATCTCCCAGAACAACCAGACGAAGGCCGTGCCCAGGCCGACGACGACACCCAGGAATATCAAGGTCAGAGCCGGGGCTGTGAGCATGTTCAACATCCCTGATGCGATGCAAACGGCATACCAGCGAACGCAATCAACAGCGGCCTCGGTGAAATAAACACCGGAGCCGCGTTATTCATCCCGGCTGTACCGGATCAGCCGCAAACCCGCACAGGCCGAATGCGCCAGCCATAGGACGTCAGCACGCTCCGCCGCACGATGTAGCAGCCGCTGTCGCCATAATAATAGGAATCGTCATAGCTTCCGTAATACGGATAGCCGTAATCATCATAGTCGTTGTAGTAGCCGTAGCCCAAGCCTAGCCCGACTGCCGCCACAGCGAACGGAAATCTCCGGTGCCGGAAGCCGTTGTGGAAGCCACCGTGGAAACGGTTGACAGCAAGCGTGCCGCCGCGAAATCCGGCAGCCGGCAAAGCGGCCGCGCGGAAACCACCGCCTCCGATCGCGGCCGAACGGAAGCCGCCGCCGCCGATCCCGGCAGCCCGGAAACCCGCGCCGCCCATACCCATCCCGCCGCCGCGGAAGCCGCCGCCAAACCCACCGCCACCGCCGTGGAAACCCCCACCGCCACCACCGTGGAAACCGCCACCGCCGCCGCCGAAGCCACCACGAGCCGAAGCCGCGTCCGGCGCCAGCATGGCGACCGATGCGGTTGCGAACAAGGCAATCATTATTGTGCGTAACATGACCCATCCTCCGTGATCTTGCGTTCGAAGTCTCGGCGCTCTTCGGCGTCCGATCTTCACAGATCTCACCGCAACTCTAAGACGACTTCTCGAAGGTAGTGGGGCATTTTTGCTCACTTCTGCGCGACCGTGCGGTATCGAAATCAGCAGCCGCGGCAAATGCTCTTGATCTTGCGATCGACCTCCTTGTTCTCTTCGCTGACCGCCGCGTCGCCGCTCCCCTGCGGGCCCGTGATATCCGCACCCGATCCCGCCGATCTTCCCGAACCGGTGGTCACACCGCTGCCAGTGTTGACGCCGGCGCCTGACGACTGCGCCGTACCGGAGCTGTTGGTGCCCGGAGCGGCGGGCGATGCCCGCCTGGACGCGTTCGCCGCGCCGCTTGGATCCTCGCCGGCATTGTTAAGTCCTCCGGGAGCTGCCGGTCCGGGAGGCACGCCGCTGATGCCTTGCGGGCCGGCGCCGGCAGAGCCTGCGCTCGGCGATCCGGCTGCGCTACCGCTGCTGCTGCCGGCAGATGATCCACCCGCGGATCCGCCTGAGCTCTGAGCAAAGGAAGCGACCGGAAATATCAGTATCGCGATTGCCGCAATTGCGGCGGCTGCAGACGCTGGCTTCATCGAAAATCTCCTTTTCGAAGCAACGACAGCGCCCCGGCCCTTGTTCCTACCGGGAACGTTTCCCCCGCCAGATCGTTGGTTCACATCCGCTCGACACGGAGTGATTGCGCTTGCGCAAATTGATCGCCTTTGACGACGACACGCTGGACAAACTTACCCAGCTTGCACGCGACCGGATGGGGACGTTTCAGGAATTGGCCGACGAAGCCTTTGCCGACCTGCTCAAGAAGCATGGCATTCCCGTCGACCTCAAGGATGCGCTGCGGAAAAGTGCGGGGCTGTCGAAGGCCGCGACGCAGAAGAAATCGAAAACCGGAAAGACGCCAGCATGAATTCAGATCCCGACCCTTTCGAGCAAGGCGAGCGCGCCGCGCGCCAGAATATTCCCGCTGAAACCAATCCATATCAGGATGGCAGCGAGCAGCATGCGCTATGGGCCGCCGGCCATGAAAAGGTCGCCGGTGCACGCGAGGCGAACGAAAGCGAAGGCACCTAGCCCCGATCGCAGATCGGCGGTTGTTAGCCGATCTTCTTCAGTCCATTTTTAAAGCGTGGTCCGTTCCGTTGGTAGGACTTCGCGGCACGCCCCATCGCCGCCGACTGCTCCGGCGTCAACGTCCGGATCGCGCGCGCGGGCGAGCCGATGATCAGGGAATATTCGGGATACTCCTTGCCTTCGGTAATGATCGAGCCCGCGCCGACGACACTGCCGCGGCGTATTCGCGCGCCGTTCATGACGATGGAGCCCATTCCAACCAGCGCATCGTCTTCAAGCGTGCAACCGTGCAGGATCACATTGTGGCCGACGGTGCAGTTGCTGCCGATCGTGAGCGGAAAGCCGGGATCGGTGTGGCAGGTGGAATTGTCCTGCACGTTGGAGCCTTCGCCGATCTCGATCCATTCATTGTCGCCGCGCAGCACCGCGCCGAACCACACGCTGGCAGAATTCAAGAGGCGCACCTTGCCGATTACGGCGGCGGTATCTGCGATGAAATAGTTTCCGTCCGCCGGGAGTTCGGGCCCCTGCCCGTCGAGTTCGTAGATCGCCATAGCAAAAAGGTCTCCGTTACCGGAGACCTTGGCATAACCGCTGGTGCGCGATCAAGCGAGCAGGCCGAAAGCCTCAAATAAGCACGCCGGTGGCGCGCAGCGTCATCAGGAAAAACGTGCCGGACATCAGGCTCCAGAAGCCGGAAAGCACGGTCGCCATCATCACGAATTCGAAACGGCGGCGCTCGATCTTGGCGCCGCGCAACGTGTTACGCATGATGATGAAGGGTGCGGCGAAGACCAGAAACGGCACGGCCGCAAACGTCTTCGGCGCCACGCCTTCCCCAAGCAGCCCGAACCCCGCCGGCCGCGCCGCCATCGCCTGATAGCCGCTGGTAAGCGCGCCCGCGAACGCAAAGCCGATGCAGAGGGCGAACAGGGAATTCAACGCTTCGGGCGACATGACAAACTTTCCCCTACTCGAAAAACCGCGCGGCCTGCTTTCGCAAAATTGGCCGGCGGCCGCCACAGCATCCTTAAGGAAAGGTTAATAGCGGTCAGCCCGGACGGCGTTTGCGCATGGCTAAGGAGGCCGGAACTCCCGCGAAATCATGAGGAAATCACGTTCCCCATGGCATATTCGCCCAGATGATTCGCCTCACTCTTCCTCGACCGACGCTTCGTTCATGACCCTGCTTTCGACCGCCCAGCACATCGCCCGCGACACCCGCAGGGACCCCCGCTCGCACATGATCCTGATCATGGTCGCGCTAACCATCACCGCGGGCGCCGTTGCGCTGGTCGCCTATCTGCTGTGGCCGACTTGGGTGGCGCGCCCCGCCAGCGCTCCGGACCGGTTGCCGGTCAGCGTCGGCAGCACGCTCTTCAACGTGCCGACCGCGGCGATCCGCCGGAAGATCCAGCGCCACTCCGGGCCGCAAGAGCGGGTCGATCTCAGTTTCGTCTTCCCGTCGCTGGAACCGCCGGATGCTCCGAAGCACGTCAGTGCCGATACGATCGAGGAGAAGGTACAGCCGATCGACCGGATCTTCGTGTCGATATCGGCCCACCACGATACGCTGGCGCCGGATGCGCGGGTCCGCACCATCTATCCGCGCTACCTCGCGCAGGCCACGACGCCGGTCGATGACGGCCTGACGATGCGCGCCTTTCGCGACGGCTCGCCTTACGCCAACGAAGACCTGGTCTCCGCCACGACGCCGGGCCTTGACGCGCGCTGCTCGCGCGACGGCCTCACGCCCGGCATGTGCCTCAGCGAGCGCCGCGTCGACGGCGCCGACCTGACGTTCCGCTTTCCGCGGAGCTGGCTGTCGCAATGGCGCGACGTTGCGAATGCAATGGATCGCCTGACGGCGCAGATGCAGGGACCGAAGGGCTAGGCTCGGATTCGGAGCAAATTTGTAGGGTGGGCAAAGCGAAGCCTGCCCACCATTTTGTAGCTCGCTCGGTGATAGATGGTGGGCACGTCGCTTGCGCTCCTTTGCCCACCCTACGGCGTTGCGGCGCTTACGCCCGCCTCATCCGACGTCGGCCAGATCTTCCTCGAGAATCGCCATCTGGAACTGGAACGAGCGATCGTCGTCCTCGTCATCGACAAACAGCACGCCGATGAATTCCTCGCCGATATAGACTTCGGCGGAGTCGTCCTTTTTCGGGCGCGGCACGACGCGGATCTTGGGATTGCCGAATACGCGCTTGAGATAGGCGTCGAGCTTCCTGACTTCCTGAACGTCCACGGCGGTCTCCAATCGGATTCTTTGAATTTCCGGGAGGTTTTTAGGACGAGACGGCGCAGACTACCAGCCGTAACTTCACAAATACGGCTGCGAGAAAGTGTGGAAAATCAAAGCCCGATCGCGCCGAGCATCTGATCCATGGTGCGCGACGGCTCCGCACAGCCCGCTTCGCCGACGATCTTTGCGGGAACGCCTGCCACCGTAACGTTGTGCGGCACCGGCTTGACCACCACCGAGCCGGCGGCGATGCGCGCGCAATGGCCGATCTCGATATTACCGAGAATCTTCGCTCCCGCCCCGATCAGCACGCCGCGCCGGATCTTCGGATGACGGTCCTCGTTCTCCTTGCCGGTGCCGCCCAGCGTGACGCCGTGCAGGATCGAAACGTCGTCGTCGATCACGGCGGTCTCGCCGCAGACGAAGCCGGTCGCGTGATCGAGGAAAATGCCGCGGCCGATTTTGGCGGCGGGGTTGATGTCGGTCTGAAACACCGCCGACGAGCGGCTTTGCAGATAATACGCGAAATCCTTGCGGCCCTTTTGATAGAGCCAGTGCGCCAGCCTGTGGGTCTGCAGCGCGTGAAAACCCTTGAAGTAGAGCAACGGATCGATGAAGCGCGAGGTTGCGGGATCGCGGTCGTAGACCGCGACCAGATCGGCGCGGAACGCATTGCCGAGATCGGGTTCATCGCGCAGCGCTTCGTCATAGGTCTGACGGATCAAGTCGCCCGACAGCGCCGAATGATCGAGCCGCTCGGCGATCCGATGGATCACCGAATCTTCGAGACGCTCGTGATGCAGCACGGTCGAATAGATGAAGGAGGCCAGTTCGGGCTCGCGGCGGACGATGTCCTCCGCCTCGCCCCGGACGCGATCCCAGATCGGATCGAGCGCGGCGAGCTTCGAACCTTGCGGATTGACCTGATGCACTGCCATGGGTGGCTCTCGCAATTTAGCTTGGTTGGTCGATACTATAGCACGGCCGGCGGGTAGCTGTCCCGGGCAGGCTTCGGCAGCGTAAACTGCCGCTGAATGCCGTTGGGGCTGGTTCAAGGTGGTCAGTCAATTCGGGAAATCAAGCCGGATCATGTCCGACTATTGATCAATTTCGGCCTGCCGGCCATGCCCGGCATGCTGGGCTAAAATGGGGGGACACCACATCAGAACGCAAATATTGCGGGTGCGGACCGCTGCCAATGCGTGGTCGGCCTGGATCGCGGCCATCACCATCCCGCTGATGTTGCTGGCTCCTGCCCTGTGGAATGGCTACCCGCTGCTCCAATGGGATACCGGCGGCTATCTGGCGCGGTGGTACGAAGGCTATCTGGTACCGAGCCGCTCCACCACGTTCGGCCTCTATCTGCATTTCGGCGAGGATTCGAGCTTCTGGATCAACCTCGGGATCAACGCGCTGGCGACGCTGTGGATCCTGCAGTTGATCCTGCGCGTGCTGGGCCAGCCCCAGCCGTTGCGGCTACTGGCCATGAGCCTCGTGCTGGTCCTGACCACCTCGCTGCCCTGGCTCGCCAGCACGCTCCTGACCGACATCTTTGCCGGCCTGTCCGTGCTGGCGCTCTTCATCCTGGTCACGCATGGCGAGAGAACTTCGACCATCGAGAAATGCCTGCTGTTTGGCCTCACCGCTTTCGCCGCGGCGACGCACAGCGCAACGCTCGCGGTGTTGCTCGGACTTTGCTGCATGGGCTGGATCGCGCGGCCGTTTCTGCGCGGGCGGATTTCCGTTTCAGGGTTGGCCCAAGGCAGCCTCACCATTATCGCGGGCGCCCTGCTGCTGCTCTCGACCAATTTTGTATTGTCCGGAAAGCTGGCGTGGACGCCCGGCGGCTACGGCGTCGCCTTCGGACGGATGCTGCAGGATGGCATCGTCGCCCAGTATCTGCGCGATCATTGTCCAAAGCAAAACTTCAAGCTCTGCCCGTATCGCGACCGGCTTCCCGCGACCGCTGATCAGTTCCTGTGGGGCAACAGCATGTTCAACAGGCTCGGCCGCTTTCAGGGGCTGAACGACGAGATGGGCTTCATCGTGGTGCATTCGCTGGCCGAATATCCGGCCTGGCAGGCCAAGGCGGCGCTGACGGGGACGGCGCAGCAACTCGTCCATGTCGCCACCGGTGAAGGGATCAATACCTGGCTCGGCCATACCTACGGCATCATCGAGCGTTTTCTTCCGGCACAAATAAAGCCGATGCGCGCGGCGCAGCAGCAGCGCTGGCATTTCGACTTCACCGCGATCAACCGGCTTCACATTCCCGTCGCGCTGGCGTCGATGCTGCTGGCCGCGATCCTGTTCGGCCGCGGCGTGCTGCGCCGGCCGTTCGACGATCTCACTTTGCTCGCCGGCACGGTTTCGTTCGCCGTGCTCGGCAACGCGTTCATCTGTGCCGTGATATCCGGCCCGCACGACCGTTACGGTGCACGCATGGCGTGGCTTGCGACCACGGCGGTGCTGATCGCGGCGCTCCGACAGCTCGCCGGTGACGCGCGCGATCGCTCATTGCCGGCGCGACAAGAAGTCGGTGACGCCCGTCTTGTAGACCTTGTCGCCGACGGCGCGCATGTGGTCGCGGTTCGGAATGTCGAGCACCTCGGCGCCCGGAATGATTTTCCCGAGCGCCGCGGCTGAGCCAGCGATTTCGTCCTTGGTGCCGACCGCGATCAGGACCGGCACGCCGATGCCAGCGGCTTCCGCAGATGTCATCAGCCGCCGTGAACCGCGCAGGCAGGCCGCAAGCGCGCGGCGGTCGGAGCGGGTCTGATCGGCGAAGGCGCGAAACGTCCGCCCGACCGGGTCGGTGACGTCCTCCAGCGACGGCGCCTCCAGCGCGATCGCCACGTTCTCGCCGGGGCCGCCGCCCTCGATCAGTCCGATCCCGATGCCGCCGAGGATCGCCGAGCGCAGCCGCTGCGGCTGCTCGCGCGCCAGTATCGCCGTCATTCGCGATCCCAGCGAATAGCCCATGATGTCGGCGCGCTCGATTCGCAGATGATCCAGCAGCGCGATGACGTCGCTTGCCATGATCGCAATTTCATAATCCGCGGAATCGTAGAGTTTTGCGGAATCGCCGTGGCCGCGATTGTCGAGTGCGATCACGCGGCGGCCGTCTTTCTTCAGATCGGAAACCCAGGTCGGATAGACCCAATTGACGTTCTTGCTGGAAGCAAAGCCGTGCACGAGAACGATCGGATCGCCCTCGCCTTCGTCGAGATAGGCAATTTCGACAGCGCCGTTGTGAAAACTCGGCATCATCAGTTCCATGTTTTGGGGATCGGATGGCGATCTTTGCAATGACCGAAAGTCTAGCCTTGCGTGACAGCGCCCGCCAGAGCCGGGCCGGACGGCAAGCCTGCCGCCGCCTGCTGTCTAAACCGCCGCGCCTTCTTGCGACGAAGCCACGCTTCGGTGGCCCGCTCGGTGGTCGCCTTGATCGACGACAGAAAACCGAACAACGCCAGCAGAGCACCGAACACCCACATCGTCAGATTGAACGTCCCGGCCGCCAGCAGCAGCGCGCCGCGGCCGAGCAGCTTCAGGATAGCACGGGTCTGGCCGCCCTTGGATTCGGCAAGCCGGGCCGCGCGCGCGACGTCCTTCGGTCCTTGCGCGATGCGCAGCGTGTCGAGCGCCCCCCGGGTGCCGGCCTTTTCGCCGACACGTCCGACATCTTTCGCCAGCCGAACCAGCGCGCCGGCCTTCTCGGCGCGGAACGCCGCCCTGATCGCGCTGACGGTCTCGCCGGGCCGCAGCACCGAGCCCTTCGCGACCGCCTGCTGCAGCACCGGCGCATCGACGACCTCGCGCGCCGAGCGGCCGGCCCATTGCGTCAGCCCCTCGCCCAGCCGCCCGACCTTGCGGGCGTCCTTGACCATGGAAAGGCCGGCGCGCAGCGGTCCGACACCGCCGACCGAGACGTAGGTCGCGGCGGTCACCGCAAGGCCTACCGTCGCCAGGCCCAGCACCAGCCGGTCAGCCTCCTCGCCGGTCGCCAGATGCTTGCCCTCGCGCACGACATCCCTGATGTCGCCGAACACGAAGAGATCGCCGGCGACTGTGCCCGACAGGCTCGCGACGTCGTCGGCGTTACCGGTCACCAGACCCGTGGCAAAGCGTTTGGCAAAATGCGAGGCCGAACCCGCGTCGGTAACGGCATCGCTGACGCGCTTCGACAGTTCGTCGCTGACGGCAATGCCCTTGTCGCGCGCGAGTTCGACGAAGCTGTTGGCGAGATCGGAATCGCCCTCCGCCAGTGCTGTCTCGATGTTCTCGGCGACCAGCGCCTGGTTGCTTCGCAGGGCGGAATTGATGTGGATATCGGACAGCGCCGCGGGGTCGTCCTGCGCCGCCAGAATGGCTGTGGCCTCGCGGGCATGCGGCCACAGCGCCGCGCACACCGCAACGCTGAGCGCCATTCCTGCCAGAGCTGAACCGAGCCGCAACCGCCTCATCCAAAAAAGTCCAATGTTTTCGTCTTTCTCAAGATGGTATGCCGTTTTTAAGACACAACCGCCCCGACGAAAGAAGGGCTTTTCTCCCACGACAAGATTGTGTCGAATTTGCATGAGCAAATGTGCGGTCGGGACCTCCAAGATTCGGCTCTAGGAATCATCGGCACCCCCCACTATGGTGCGCGGCATTTCGAAGCTGCCGCGTCGTGTTGATTGCGTGCGCTCATCGTTGCTATCCAAGGTGAACCTGATGTCCGATCATGTCGTCCCGCATTTCCATAACGACGCCGGCGTCCCGGTGATCGAGATCGGCTCGCAGGAATTCATGTGCGTGGGCGCCAACCCGCCGTTCGACCATCCGCACGTGTTTCTCGACCTCGGCAACGACAACGAGATCATCTGCCCCTACTGCTCCACGCTGTATCGCTTTGCGGCCGACCTCGCCGCGGGCGAGGCCCGCCCGCCGGAATGCGTCCTGAAGGACAAGGTCGCCTGACCCCTCGGTGGCTGCCGCGCGCACCATCATCGTTGCTGGTGCCGGGATCGGGGGACTGACGGCAGCGCTTTCGCTCGCCGCCAAAGGCTTTCGCGTCGTCATTCTGGAGAAGGCGGAGCGGCTGGAGGAAGCCGGCGCCGGCCTGCAGCTTTCGCCCAACGCCAGCCGGATCCTGGTCGACCTTGGCCTGCGGCAGCGGCTTGCGCCGCGTGCCGTAACTCCCGAGGCCATCAACATCATGAGCGCGCGCGCGGGCGGCGAGATCGCCCGCCTGCCGCTCGGCGAGGCCGCCAGCCTTCGCGCCGGTGCGCCCTATTGGGTGATGCACCGCGCCGATCTGCAAGCCGCACTGGCGGCCCAGGTCAACGACCATCCGGACATCGATCTCAGGCTCGGTTGCCAGTTCGAGGACGTGACTTCGCACGCCAAGGGGCTGACCGTTGTCCAGCGCCGCGGCAATGCGCGACAACAGGAGCTGGCGGTGGCGCTGATCGGCGCCGACGGCATCTGGTCGGCGGTGCGGAACCATTTATTCCCGGAGGTGCAACCGCAGTTTTCCGGCCTGATCGCCTGGCGCGGAACGCTCGATGCGACGACGCTGCCGCGCGAATATACCTCGCCGCGGGTGCAGCTCTGGATGGGGCCGCAGGCGCATCTGGTCGCCTACCCGATCTCGGCGGCACGGCAGATCAACGTGGTGGCGATCGTACCGGGAACCTGGAACAGGCCGGGCTGGAGCGCGCCCGGCGATGCCAACGAACTCAAGAGCGCGTTCGCCTCGCAACGCTGGCCCGCGACCGCGCGGATGCTGCTCGGCGCCGTCGACGGATGGCGGCGATGGGCGCTGTTCACGCTGCCCGATCTCGGCGAATGGACGGAGGGTGCGGTCGCACTGCTCGGCGACGCCGCGCATGCGATGCTGCCGTTTGCCGCGCAGGGCGCGGGCATGGCGATCGAGGACGCCGCCGTGCTCGCAAAGTGCCTGAGCGAAAGCCCGGGCGACAATATCGCGGGCATCCCCGCAACCCTGAAGAGATATGGCCGGCAGCGCCGCGGCCGCGTGCTGCGGGTGCAGCGCGCCGCGCGGCAACAGGGCCGCATCTATCATCTCACCGGACCTCTGGCGCTGGCGCGCGACCTTGCCATCAAGGCGATGGGCCCCGAGCGCATGCTGGCACGGCAAGACTGGATCTACGATTGGCGGGTATGATTGAAATCCCGCAGCCGGGGTGGAGCGCAGCGTAAACCGGGATCAGCCCATCCGCAGGCGATACCCGGATTTCGCTTCGCTCCATCCGGGCTACGATCCTTTAATTTACCGCACCGCTGGCCTTCGAACGCTTGCCCTTGGCAGGAGCCGGCGCGACCGGCGCTGCCGCCTTGGCTTCCGGTTTCGAATCCTGACACCTGTTCTTCTGCCAGGCTTCTTCGGCCAGCTTCGATTGTCCGCGCAACGCAATGTAGTCGTTGCGATAGGCCATCTCCGCCACCACGGGTCCGGCGACGCCGGTTTCGGCCTTTGTCATCAACCCCTGCACTTCCGCGGTGCGGGTAGCGAGGTTCTTGCGCTCCGTCTCGAGCTGCTTGCAATCGTAGAGTTCGTATTTGGCGGGATCGGCGAAGGCCGGCGAAATCGTGTCGCTCATCCCGGCGCAGCCGGAGAGCCCGGCGCCGAGCGCAACCAGCGCCAGCGCCGCAAGGCTGCGCGAGAATAATTGGCGATGGGACAGCGAGTTGGGCATCAGACCTTCGTTAAGTGGATTATGTTGAGATTGCCTAAAGCTCGCCGCAGGTAAACACCCCAAGTGTCCGCATTGAGGCTTTGCTTTGGCCCGCGCCCTCACTTAAAGGTGGGAAGCGGTTTCGGTGGAGACTATCCCAATTCCACTTCTCCGCTAAACCTGCTAAGTTATTGATCTCCTGAGACTAAAGCGGACGTGGCGGAACTGGTAGACGCAAGGGACTTAAAATCCCTCGATGGCAACGTCGTGTGGGTTCGAGTCCCACCGCCCGCACCACGCTTCGCCCTGACGGGCTACGCGTGGCGCAGCCACGCGAGACCGTAAGGTCGAAGCGTGTCCGGCATAGCCTGAGCGAAGCGAAGGCGACGACGGACTGGCGCGGCTAGGACCGGTCAAGCGACAACGGAATAGTAAGACCGGGGACCCCCATTGCCACACACCGATCTTTTCGAAATGCGCCGGCTCGAGATGCTGAGCAACACCATCTTCGGCGTTGCCATGACGCTGCTCGCCTATGATTTGCCGAAAGCCAGCAGTTTCAAGCAGGCGCCCACCTGGATGGGTCTGGCCCACGTCTACGCCCAACCCGTCATCGCGCTGGCAATCAGCTTCGTCGTCGCCGGCCTGTTCTGGTTCAGCCATCACCGGCGGCTTGCGGTGGCGCCGGAGGCCGGGCGTGGCGTGGTGTTCCTTAATCTGTTTTTTCTGCTCACGATCATCATCCTGCCGGTGACCAATGGTCTCTACGGCGTGTATCGGCTCGATGGCGTGATTGCCGTGATCTACGGGCTGCACCTGACCCTGATCGCCGTCGTGAATGCGGTGTTGTGGATTCTCGCGCTGCGTGGCCGCCACGATCCGTATTTGATGGTCACCGCGCTGTTTCCGGTGTTCGTGTTGGCGCTCGCGACGGGAGTGGCCTCCGTCGCACCCCCGGCCGCGCAGTTCATCTGGTGCCTGGCGTTTCTCTCGCCCTTTGCGGGCTGGGTTGCCGCGCGGATCAGCGCGCCACCTTCGCCTCGGTCACCGTAAGCAGCCGGCTCGCTTCTTCCGTGATCATCCGCTCCATCTTTTCCTGAAACTCCTTGCGCGGCAGGCCCGGCGCAATCGGCGGAAGAAAAGAGAGGGTGATGGTGCCTGAATGCATCATCAGGGTCTTCTTGCCCCAGAACAGGCCGGAATTGCACGCCGCCGGCACCACCGGGACGTCGAGGTTGGTGTACAAAGCGGAGATGCCGGCCGACTGGAACGTCATGGGCTCGTCGATCGCCTGCCGCGTGCCTTGCGGAAACAGCAGCGCCTTGCGTCCCTCGCCGACCGCGAGCCGGGCCTCATCGACCATCTGGCGCAGCGCCTGGCGGCCGGCCGAGCGGTCAACCAGGATCATCGGATAGCGCTCCAGAAACCAGCCGACGAGCGGCAGCTTCCTCAACTCCTTCTTGGCGACGATGCTGGCATCGGGGAAGATCACGCAGAGCGCCGCGGTCTCCCACAGCGACTGATGATTGCAGGCAATGATGCAGGCTCCGTCAGGAACGTGCTCGCGCCCCTCGACGCGATAATCCAGCCCCACCACGTACTTCATCAGGAACATGATGCCGTTGGCCCAGACCTGGGACACCGCGCGCACCGTCGTGCTGCTCGCGTTGAACAGCGCCATGAACGGCACCGACAGCGAAACCACCAGCGTCAGGACCACCACGGCGGCATCGAATAGTATCGACCTCAGATAATACAACGTCCGTCCCTTCAGGGCCTCTGTGCGGCTTCCAATACAGCACTTTTCCCGGGTTGCACAATTCCGCCCGCCCCGTGGAAATATGGTCCATCATGGATCGGCCTGAATGCCTGTCCAGGATCACCCCATGCCCATCCAAGAAAAGATCATCATCGCGCCGCATCTGGTCTTCGACGCCATCACCGCGGGCGCGACCGGGGCGCCGCTGGTACTGCTGCTGCACGGCTTTGCGGAATCGATGCATTGCTGGCGCGCCCAGGTCACGGCTCTCGGCGACATGGGCTATCGCGCCATCGCGCCGAGCCAGCGCGGCTATTCGCCGGGCGCCCGGCCGGATCCGCACGAGTTTTCGCACTATCTGATCGACCGCCTGATGGACGACGCCATGGCGATCGCGGCGGCCGCAGGCTGTGAGGAGGCGCGCTTTCATCTGGCTGGCCACGACTGGGGCGGCAGCATCGCCTGGGGCATCGCCGACCGCCATCACGAACGGTTGGCCTCCCTCACCATTCTCTCGCGACCGCATCCGAACGCGTTCAACCGCGCGCTGGCAACCGACGACGAGCAGGCGCAACGCTCAAAGCACCACAAGGCGTTTCTGGAACCGGATGCCGCCGATGTCGTGCTGGCCGACAACGCCAGATGGCTGCGCGAGCGCCTGGCCGCCAATGGCGTCCCATCTGATGCGATCGAGAGGCATCTCGCCGTGCTCGGCAACAGGCAAGCGATGGAAGCAGCGCTGTCCTGGTATCGCGCCCGCGGCGCGATCCGCGGGCCGCTCGGCCCGATCCGCGTGCCGACGCTTTATATCTGGGGCGACGCTGACGACACCGTCGGCCGCGCCGCCGCCGAAGGCACGGTCGATTTCATCGCCGCGCCCTATCGCTTCGAAGTGCTACCTGGCGTCGGGCATTTTGCGGCGGATCAGGCGCCGGAACGTGTCTGCGAATTAATGCTGGAACATCTCGCCGCGCATCCAGCCTGAGGAACGCAACGCAACAAAAAATGTTGTCATGCACAAAAGGAGTATGACGACATGGCTAGCGAACAACCCAAACCCGCCGTAACCGGGCGGAAACTGCCGCGGGATCGGCGGTCCCAGCCGCAACAACCGCAAATCCCCTCGCCGCTGTCGAGCGATGGCCTGGAGCTGATGCGGGATACCCACTGCTGATGATCACGTCATTGCGAGCGAAGCGCAGCGATCCATTCTCCCCCCGCAAAGAAATATGGATTGCTTCGCTTCGCTCGCCATGACGATCGGGACAGATTGCGCGACGCCGCTACGCGGTGGCGGCGAATTCCTGATGCCGGCCGGGCGCGGCGTCGAACAATGCCCTGGTGTATTCGTGCTGGGGCGCGGCAAAGACGTCGGCCGTGACGCCCTGCTCGACAATCACCCCGCGCTGCATGACCGCGATCCGGTCACAGACCTGGGCTGCCACCCGCAAATCATGGGTGATGAACAGCACCGCCAGATCGAACTTGCGGCGCACTTCGTCCAATAGCTTCAGCACCTGATCCTGCACGGAGACGTCGAGCGCCGATACCGGCTCGTCGCCGATCAGCAATTCAGGCTCCATCGCCAGCGCCCGCGCAATGCAGATCCGCTGGCGCTGGCCGCCGGAGAATTGATGCGGGAAACGATCGATCGCGGCCGGCGGCAGATGCACCACCGCCATCAGGTCGCGCGCGCGCTGCAGCGCCTCCTTGCGGCCGAGGCCAAAATTCATCGGGCCCTCGATGATCGCCTCGCCGACGGTGCGGCGCGGATTGAGCGACCGATAGGGGTCCTGGAAAATGAACTGGACACGCCGGCGCATCGGGCGGAATTTCGCTTCCCGCATCGCCGCGATATCGATGCCGTCGATCTTGATGCCGCCGTCGGTAGCGTCGACCAGCCGCGCGACGCAGCGCGCCACCGTCGACTTGCCGGACCCGGACTCGCCGACAATGCCCAGCGTTTCGCCGCGCCGGATCGTCAGCGAGACGTCCTTGACCGCGGCCACCACGCGCGCCTTCGGCTGGAACAGCGAGCGCTTGCCATAGGTCTTGAAAAGCTTCTCGGTCTGAAGAACTACCGGTCCGGTCACCGGCAACCGCTTCGGCGGCGTCATGCTCGGCACCGCGGCCAGCAGCATCCTTGTATAATCCTCGCGCGGATTCCGCAGCACCTCCTCGCAGGGACCCTGCTCCACGATCCGGCCCATCTGCATCACCACGACGCGGTCGGCGATCTCGGAGACGACGCCGAAATCATGGGTGATGAACAGCACGCCGGTTTTCGTGCGGCCCTGCATTTCCCGCACGAGCTTGAGGATCTGCGCCTGGGTGGTGACGTCGAGCGCGGTGGTCGGCTCGTCGGCAATCAGCAGCGCGGGATCGAGCACCAGCGCCGCCGCGATCATGATCCGCTGGCGCTGGCCGCCGGAGAGCTGGTGCGGATAGGCATCGATCATCTGTTCGGGATCGGGCAGATGCACCGCGCGCATGATCTCGAGCACGCGCGCACGCTGTTGCTTCTGGTCGAGGCTGGTGTGGATCTCCAGCACTTCGCGGATCTGGTCGCCGACCCGCTCGACCGGATTGAGCGCGGTCATCGGCTCCTGGAACACCATGGCCATGCGGGTGCCGCGGATCGCGCGCAACTCGGCGTCGGACTTGGTGAGCAGTTGATCGCCCTGCAGCCGGATCGAGCCGCTCTCGACCTGCATCGCGCCCTTCGGCAAAAGCCCCATCACGGCCTGCGCCGTCACCGATTTGCCGGAGCCGGATTCGCCCACCACGCAGACAATCTCGTCGGCGCCGACGGTCAGGTTGATACCCTGCACCGCGTGCGTCCTGTCGCCTCCCTTGATGGCGACGGAAAGGTTCGAGACTTCGAGGACAGTGTTGCTCACATCACACCCGCTTCGCCATTTTGGGATCGAGCGTATCGCGCAAGCCGTCGCCGAGAACGTTGACGGCCAGGATCGTCAGCGCGAGGCAGACGCCGGGATAGATGATGTTGTGCGGGAACAGGCTGAACACCTCTCGTCCGGCGGCCATGATGTTACCCCAGGTCGGCACTTCCGGCGGTACGCCGATGCCAAGGAAGGACAGAATGGCTTCGATGAGGATGGCGGACGCGCAGATGAAGGTGCCCTGCACGATCATTGGCGCGATCGTGTTGGGCAATACATGCCGCCACAGCAGCTTCGGGGTTGAAGTGCCGAGCGTGACCGCGGCCTCGACATAGGGCTCCTCGCGCACCGAGAGCACGATCGAGCGCACCAGCCGGACGACGCCCGGTATCTGCGGAACCGTGATGGCAATGATCACGGTCAGCACGCTGGAGCGGAACAGCGACACCATGGCGATCGCCAGCAGGATCGCCGGGATGGCCATTAACCCGTCCATGATCCGCATGATCACGGCATCCAGGATACGGAAGAAGCCGGCCAATAGCCCAATGAAGAGGCCGGCGGCGACGCTGATCAGTGCGACCGAAACGCCGACCAGCAGCGAGACGCGCGCGCCATAGATCACCCGGCTGTAGACGTCGCGCCCGAGCCCGTCGGTGCCGAAAACGGCCATCATCTTGATGCGCTCGCCGGTGTCCGTGCGCATCGTGAACTCAGCACCGGGGACCTTGTTGCGCGCGATCGGGTTGATCGCCGTCGGGTCGATGGTGCCGAGCCAGGGCGCCAGCAGCCCCATCAACAAGGCAATCGTGATGATCGTGGCGCCGAACATCACGCTCGGGTTACGCAGCAATTTACGGAACGAAGCCGGCTTTCCGGGGCTCGCCGGCAGAACGGGTTCGATGATCGTCGCGTCCACCATCAGTAGCGAATCCTGGGATCGAGCACGGTATAGATCATGTCAACTGCCAGGTTGATCATGACGTAGACGAATGAAAACAGCAGGATCACGGCCTGGATCGTCGGATAGTCGCGCGCCAGCACCGCGTCGACCGTGAGCCTGCCGAGGCCGGGAATCGTGAACACGCTTTCAGTCACGACGACGCCGCCGATCAGCAGCGCCACGCCGAGGCCGATCACGGTGACGATCGGCACCGCCGCATTGCGCAGCGCATGGCGGAACAGCACCTTTCGCTCGGACTGTCCCTTGGCGCGCGCGGTGCGGATGTAATCCTCCGAGAGCACTTCGAGCACGCTGGTGCGGGTCATGCGCGCGATCAGCGCCACATAGATCACCGACAGCGTCACCGAGGGCAGCAGCAGCCGCAGCGCCCAGCCGCCGACGCCTTCGGAAAGACGCTGATAGCCCTGCACCGGCAACCAGTTCAGCCAGATCGAAAACACGTAGATCAGGAGATAGCCGACCACAAACACCGGCACCGAAAATCCGAGCACCGAAAAGCCCATGACAATGCGGTCGAGCCAGCTGCCTTGCCAATGTGCCGCCATCACGCCGAGCGGCACCGCCACACACACCGCGATCAGCATGGTGAAGAAGGCCAGCGACAGCGTAGGCTCAATGCGCTCGCCGATCAGCGCGGCGACCGTCTTCTTGAAGAAGAAGCTTTCGCCGAAATCGCCGGTCAGCACCCTGCCCGACCAGATGACGAACTGCTGCAGCATCGGCTGGTCAAGGCCGAGTTGCTGGCGGATTTGGGCGATCTGCTCGCTGTTGGCGCTGTCGCCGGCAAGGATCGCCGCCGGATCCGACGGCGTCAGTCGAAGCATCAGGAAGATAAAGACCGCCACGACCAGCATCACCGGAATGGTGCCGAGCAGTCGCCGGAAGAGGTAACCGTACATGGACATGGTTGGCCGACCTTCAAACGACGCAGGCGGAGAAATTTCCCCCGCCCGCGCCGCTCAACTCACTTGGTGACTTCGATGTTCCAGAATACCGGCGCCGGCGCAATGACGAACCCCTTGACGTTCTTGCGCATCGCGACCGGCTGCACATATTCGCCGACCGGAATCTCGGGCGTCGTCTCGATGGCACGCAGTTGCACCGCCTCGGCGATCGCCTTCTGCTTGGCCGGGTCGGTTTCGCGTGCGAAGTCATCGCGCAGTTTTTCGAGTTCGGCATCGCACGGCCAGCCGAACAACGCCTTGTCGCACGATGAGTTCAGATAGGCCGTCGACACCGGGTTCATCACGTCGGCGGCAACCCAGGCCGTCAGGAACGCGTTCCAGCCACCGGCATTGGGCGGGTCCTTCTTGGCCCGGCGCGCGACCACCGACTGCCAATCCATCGATTGCATGTCGACCTTGAAGCCCGCCTTCTCCATCAGCGATTTGGCGACCGGCGCAAGGTTGGTCAGCACCTTGAGGTCGGTCGAGTGCATCAGCACGACCGGGGTGCCGTCGTAACCGGCTTCCTTCAGCAGCTCCTGCGCCTTCTTGGCGTTGGAGGTGAGAAGTCCGTCCATTCCCTTGGTCGACGCGAACGGCGTACCGCAGATGAACAGCGCCTTGCACTCCTTGATGTAGTCGGCGTCGCCAATGGTCGCCATCAGGAAGTCTTCCTGGTTGAAGGCATACCACAGGGCCTGACGAATCTTGGGATTGTCGAACGGTTTGTGGATGTGGTTCGGACGGAAGACGTACTGCCCCTTCAGCGGCGGCGATATGATGACCGAGACGTTGGGGTCCTTCTTCAGCGTGCCCAGCAAATCGTGGCTCGGCTGCTCGACGAAATCGATTTCGCCCTTGGACAGCGCGTTGACGGCCTGCTGCGCGTCGGAAATCGCGCGCCACTCGACGCGGTCGACCTTGACGACCTTGCCGCCGGCCATGCCGGACACCGGCTCACTACGCGGCTTGTATTTGTCGAACTTCGCATAGACCGTCTTGTCGCCCGGCTTCCATTCGTCTTTCAGGAAAACAAAGGGCCCGGATCCGGTGAAATCCTCGATCTGCTTGTTCGGGTCGGTTTCCGCGACGCGCTTGGGCATCATGAACGGCACGTTCGACGAAGGTTTTGACAGGCCGAGAAGCACGAGACCTGTCGGTTCCTTGAGCTTGATGGTGAAAGTCTTGGCATCGACCACGGCAATCGAGTCGACGAAAGTCATCATCTTCTGGCCAAGCGAATCCTTGGCGGCCCAGCGTTTGATTGATGCGATGCAATCTTCCGACGTGACCGGCTGCCCGTCATGCCACAGCAGTCCGTCGCGCAAGGTGAAGGTGTAGCCCTTGCCGTCGGCCAAGGCTTCGTACTTCTCCACCATCTGCGGCTTGATCTCGCCCTTTTCATCCTGCGCGAGCAGCACATCGTAGATCATGTAGCCGTGGTTGCGGACGATGTAGGCCGTGGTCCAGATCGGATCCAGAATCTTCAGATCCGAGTGCATGACGGCGCGCAACGTGGTCTGGGCAAGCGCGGGCGCTTCCATGGCCACCAGGCTGCCGACACACGTCGCAGCAAGAATTGCTTTTCTGAACACGTTCATTCCTTCGTCTCCGTTGTCGTCTTAACGCCCGAACGCCTATTGTTCAGGCCCCTGCCCAATTTCTCACCGGACTATAGGGTCGATATTCAGCTTCACAACACCCTTTTGACCCCGACGACACTGGTGGCGCCGGCGCTCAGCAGAAATCAGGACAGCCCTCCGGACAGGTCCTTATCAAGGCCGGCTTGCGCCTGCCGCCAGATGGATTGCAGTCCCGGTTCAGCTCCGCCAACGCGCCTCCTCAAAAGTCTACAATCAAGAATGATGCCAGAATTACCGTTGCCCCTACCGCGCACCGGGAAGGTCCGAACGCGCCATGTTTTCCCTTTACAAATCTGCCGCCGGTCCTTCTCGTAAAGGGTCCACACCGAACCCAAACATTCCGGCCCAACCGGGAGGACCCCTCATGAATCCTGCCAACCTTCCCTTTGATTCCGATTCCATGCTGCAGGGTTTGCGGGCCTGGGTGGAATGCGAAAGCCCCACCTGGGATGCGCGTGCGGTCGATCGCATGCTCGATCTTGCGGCCCGCGAAATGGCCATCATGGGTGCGACCATCGAACGCATCGCCGGACGGCAGGGCTTTGCCGGCTGCGTCCGCGCGCGCTTCCCTCACCCGAAGCAGGGCGAACCTGGAATCCTGATCGCCGGCCATCTGGATACCGTCCATCCCATCGGCACGCTGGAAAAGCTGGCGTGGCGGCGTGAAGGCAACAAATGCTACGGCCCGGGCATCTTCGACATGAAAGGCGGCAACTACCTCACCCTCGAAGCGATCCGGCAACTGGCCCGCGCCGCGTTCACCACGCCGCTGCCGATCACCGTGCTGTTCACGCCGGATGAAGAGGTCGGCACGCCGTCGACCCGGGACATCATCGAGGCCGAAGCCGCCCGCAACAAGTACGTACTGGTGCCGGAGCCGGGCCGCCTCAACAACGGCGTGGTCACCGGGCGATATGCCATCGCCCGCTTCAATCTCGAAGCCATCGGCAAGCCGAGCCATGCCGGCGCCACGCTCTCATCGGGCCGTTCCGCGATCCGCGAGATGGCACGCCAGATTATCGCTATCGACGGCATGACGACCGAAGATTGCACCTTCTCGGTCGGCATCGTGCATGGCGGCCAATGGGTCAATTGCGTCGCCACCACCTGCACCGGCGAGGCGCTCAGCATGGCCAAACGACAGGCCGATCTCGATCGCGGCGTCGAAAGGATGCTCGCGCTTTCCGGGAGCAGCAACGATGTCACGTTCAAGGTCACGCGTGGCGTGACCCGGCCGGTGTGGGAACCGGACGCGGGCACGATGGCGCTTTATGAACACGCGCGCGGCGTGGCGAAGGGCATGGGCCTCGAGCTCCCGCATGCCAGCGCCGGTGGCGGCTCCGACGGCAATTTTACCGGCGCCATGGGCATCCCCACCCTTGATGGCCTGGGTGTTCGTGGCGCCGACGCTCATACGCTCAACGAGCATATCGAGGTCGACAGCCTCGCTGAGCGTGGCCGTTTGATGGCGGGTTTGTTGGCGACGCTGAGTTGAGCGGCGCACAGCAAGGCTGCGGCTGCGATTTCGCCGATTTCGTTCCCAGTTCCGATATTGGCGGAGAGCAACGCTCCCTCCCCGTCATTGCGAGCGAAGCGAAGCAATCCATGCGGCTGCATGCTGAGGCATGGATTGCTTCGTCGCTTCGCTCCCTTGCGCAAACTTGCGTTTGTCGCAGGCAATGACGCGGTTGGTCGCGCAGCAAGCCGACCTTAACGCCCACGCGGCATGCAAAACGGAATTGCTCCTCCGCTTGCGCTTTCCGCGATGTCACGCTTAACGTCCCCCAACGAAAAGCATTGACCGAGAGACTTAATGACCCGCATCGCCGTTGGCGCCTTTCTGCACGAGACCAACACTTTTGCGCCAACCAAGGCGACCTATGACGATTTCGTCCATGGCGGCGGCTGGCCGTCGATGGCGCATGGCGCCGACGTCCTCAAGGTGATGCGCAAGATCAATGTCGGCCTGGCCGGCTTCGTCGAGGCGGCCGAAGCCAATGGCTGGGAGCTGGTCCCGACGATCTCCGCGGCCGCGGTGCCATCGGCGCATGTCACTACGGATGCCTTCGAGCGCGTCATGAAGGAGATGGTCGACGGCATCGCCGCGGCGGGACCGATCGACGCCGTCTATCTCGACCTGCACGGCGCGATGGTGACCGAGCGTCATGACGACGGCGAAGGCGAAACGCTGGCCCGCGTGCGCAAGGTGATCGGTAACGACCTGCCGCTGGTCGTGAGCCTCGACCTCCATGCCAACGTCTCGCCCGAGATGATGGCGCATGCCGATGCGCTCATTGCCTACCGCACCTATCCCCACATCGACATGGCCGATACCGGCCGCGCCTGTGCAAGACACCTCGCGCTGATGCTGAAGACGAAAACACGTTTTGCAAAAGCGTTCCGGCAATTGCCGTTCCTGATCCCGATCAGTTGGCAATGCACCAACGACCAGCCGACCAAGGGCATCTATGAAAAGCTCGCGGCGCTCGAAAGCGACGCGGTGCCGACGCTGTCCTTTGCGCCGGGTTTCCCGGCGGCGGATTTTCGGGACTGCGGGCCGAGCGTGTTTGCCTACGGCCGGACGCAGGCTGATGCGGATGCCGCGGCCGACAAACTGGTGACGCTGGTCGAGAGCCACGAGGACGATTTCGACGGCCGCATCTATTCGCCCGATGACGGCGTGCGTCTCGCGATGGAGCTGGCGAAATCGGCAAGCAGGCCGATCGTCATCGCGGACACCCAGGACAATCCCGGCGCCGGCGGCGATTCCGACACCACGGGCATGCTGCGCGCGCTGGTGCGCAACAAGGCCTCCGGTGCCACCGGCGTGATCTACGATCCGGCGTCGGCCAGATCAGCGCATACGGCCGGTGTCGGCGCCACGGTCACGCTGGATCTCGGCGGCAAGTCCGGCATACCGGGCGATGCGCCATACCGGGAAACTTTCGTCGTCGAAAAACTGTCCGACGGCAAATTCGTGGCGGCCGGCCCCTATTATCGCGGACGCGACATGGATATGGGGCCCTCGGCCTGCCTGCGCATCGGTGATGTCAGAGTGGTCGTCGGCTCCTACAAGGCGCAGCTCGCCGATCAATCGATGTACCGCTATGTCGGCATCGAGCCGACCGAACAGAAAATCCTGGTCAACAAGAGCTCGGTGCATTTCCGCGCCGACTTCGAACCGATCGCCGAAAAGCTGCTGATCTGCGCCGCACCCGGCGCGATGCCGGCCGACACCGCAGCATTACCCTGGACACGGCTGCGTCCGGGCATCCGCATCAAACCGAACGGCCCTGCCTTCACCCCATCCGCTCAATCTCACTCAACCTCTCCAGTCACGGGATAACAGACATGCCCACCATCGACCGCATCGACGGCTACACCGAAGAACTCACCGCCATCAGACGCGATCTGCATGCCCATCCCGAGATCGGCTTCGAGGAAGTGCGCACCTCCGGCATCGTCGCGGAGAAGCTGAAGGGCTGGGGCATCGAGGTGCATCGCGGCCTCGGCGGCACCGGCGTGATCGGCGTGCTCAAGGGCAAGGGCAGTGGCGGCAAGCGCATCGGCCTGCGCGCCGACATGGACGCGCTGCCAATGGAAGAGAATACCAACCTGAAATGGCGCTCGACGATTCCCGGCCGCTTCCACGGCTGCGGCCATGACGGCCACACCACCATGCTGCTCGGCACCGCGCGCTATCTGGCCGAGACCAAAAATTTCGACGGCACCGTGCATTTCATCTTCCAGCCCGCCGAGGAAGGGCTCGGCGGCGCGCGCGCCATGATCAAGGACGGCCTGTTCGAGAAATTCCCCTGCGACGAGGTCTATGGCCTGCACAACGCGCCGGACCTGAACCACGGCGAGATCGCGATCCTGCCGGGACCGGCGATGGCCGGGGCTGATTTCTTCGACATCACCATCCAGGGCTACGGCGCGCATGGCGCGATGCCCGAACGCTCCAAGGATGCGGTCATCATCGCCACCACGCTGACGCAGGCTCTGCAGACCATCGTCAGCCGCAACGTCGATCCCCTGAAGTCCGCGGTGCTGTCGGTCACGCAGATCCATGCCGGCTCCGCGAACAACGTGATCCCCGGCGACGCCAGACTGGGCGGCACGGTGCGCGCGTTTGACGACGGCGTGCGCGCCCTGATCCGCGAGCGCATGCGGACGATCTGCGCCGGCATTGCCGCGACCTATCAGTGCGAGATCACCGCCGACATCCGCGATACGTTCAGCGTGCTCGTCAACGAGGAGGAGCAGTCGCGGGTGGTCGAGGCGGTGGCGAAGACCGTGGTCGATCCGGCCAATGTGCTGACGCGCGCGACGCCGAAGATGGGAAGTGAGGATTTCGCCGACATGATGCAGGTGGTGCCCGGCGCCTATTTCTGGATCGGCCATGACGGCTCGGTACCGGTGCACAATCCCGGTTATTTCCTCGACGACAAGATCCTGCCGATCGGCGCCAGCATGTTCGCCCGCATTATCGAAACCCGTTTGCCGGCAGGTTCGCATGCATAAAACCGTCAAAGAAGAACAAGAAGAAATCACCTCGCTGCATGACCTTTCCGCGACCGACCTGATCGCCGGCTATCGCGCCAAGCAGTTCTCGCCCTCGGAAGTGCTGGAGGAAGTGATCGAGCATGTCGCGGCGTGGGAGCCGCACATCAAGGCGCTCTATCTGTTCGATCCGGACAGCGCGCGCGCGGCCGCGAAGGCCTCGACCGACCGCTGGCAGAGGGGCGAGCCCGCCGGCACGCTCGACGGCATTCCGGTCACCATCAAGGACAACATCGCCACCAAGGGCCAGCCGGTCCCGCTGGGTGCCGCCAGTGTCAAGCAGGTGGCAGCGGAGAAAGATGCGCCGCCCGCCGCGCGGTTGCGCGAATCCGGCGCGATCATCTTCGCCAAGACCACGATGCCGGATTACGGCATGCTGTCGTCGGGCCTCTCCAGCTTCCATCCTCTCACCCGCAATCCCTGGGACCTCAGTAAAAATGCCGGCGGCTCCTCCTCCGGCGCGGGTGCGGCTGCTGCCGCCGGTTACGGCCCGCTGCATCTCGGCACCGACATCGGCGGCTCGGTGCGGCTGCCGGCCTCCTGGTGCGGCCTGGTCGCGCTGAAGCCGAGTTTTGGGCGCGTGCCCGTCGATCCGCCCTATGTCGGCCGCGTCGCCGGGCCGATGACCCGCACCGTCGACGATGCCGCGCTGATGATGTGCGTATTGTCGAAACCGGACCGCCGCGACGGCACCAGCCTGCCGGCGGACAGCAGCATTCACTGGAAGGCACTCGATAAATCGCCGCGCAAGCTGCGCCTCGGCCTGATGCTCGATCCCGGCGCCGGGCAGCCGCTGGAAGGCGACGTGCGAAGCGTTGCCGTCAAGGCGGCCAAGGCGTTCGAATCCGCCGGCGCCGTCGTCACCGAGGTCGATGGCATCCTGACGCGCGAAATGCTCGACGGGCTCGACAATTTCTGGCGCGCCCGGATGTGGGACGATCTCTCGAAACTGTCGCCCGAGGAACGCGGCAAGACGCTGCCTTACATCCACAAATGGGCGGAAGCCGCCGCGAAGCTTTCCGGCGTCGACGTCATCAGGGGCTTTAACGCCACGATGGCGATCCGCGCAGCGGCTGCGAAACTATTCTGCGACCTCGATTACGTGATTTCGCCGGTGTCGCCGGTGGTGAACTTCCCGGCCGAATTCGCCGCCCCGGTCAACGATCCGGACAGGCCGTTCGAGCACATTGCCTATACCGTGCCGTGGAATATGTCTGAAAACCCCGCGATCTCGATCAATGGCGGGTACGACGCCAAGGGTTTCCCGATCGGCGTGCAGATCGTCGGCCGCCGCTTCGACGATCTCGGCGTGCTCGGCATGGCCAAGACGTTCGAAGGCCTGCGCGGCCCGCAGCGGCCGTGGCCCTCGCCGCCGAAGAAGTAGCGACATTGCGCCTTCATGGCCGGGCTTGACCCGGCCAGCTATTGTAGGATGGGTAGAGCGAAGCGAAACCTATCGAACAGATGCGGGCTTTGCGTGATGGGTTTCGCTTCGCTCTACCCATCCTGCGAACTACGAAACGAAAAAATAGAAGGAAACGCACCCCCATGGCGTATGAGACCATCAAGTACCAGGTCGACGATCAGATTCTCACCATCACGCTGAACCGGCCCGACAAGCTCAACGCCTTCAACGGCACGATGCAGCAGGAACTGATCGACGCGTTCGACGCCGCCGACAAGGACGACAATGTCCGCGCCATCATCGTGACCGGCGCGGGCCGCGGCTTCTGCGCCGGCGCCGACCTCTCCTCCGGCGCCAACACGTTTGACCGCGACGCGCGACGCGGGCCGGTGAAGCGGCTGGCCAGCGGTGCGGTCGACTACAGCGATTCCCAGGTGCGCGACGGCGGCGGCCAGGTGACGCTGCGCATCTTCAAGTGCCTGAAGCCTGTCATCGCGGCGGTGAACGGCCCGGCGGTCGGCATCGGCGTCACCATGCAGCTCGCAATGGACATCCGCATCGCGTCGGAAGCCGCACGCTTCGGCTTCGTATTCTCCCAGCGCGGCATCGTGCCCGAGGCCGCCTCCAGCTGGTTCCTGCCGCGTATCGTCGGCATCTCGCAGGCGCTGGAGTGGTGCTATTCGGGCCGCGTCTTCCCGGCGCAGGAAGCGCTCGCCGGCCGCCTCGTCAGCAAGGTGGTGTCGCCGGACGATCTGCTGCCGACGGCGCGCGTATTGGCAAAAGAATTCGCGGCCAAGACAGCGCCGGTATCGGTGGCGCTGATCCGGCAGATGATGTGGCGGATGATGGGCGCCGACGATCCGATGGAAGCCCACAAGGTCGACAGCCGCGGCATCTACGCCCGCGGACGAAGCGACGACGTCAAGGAAGGCGTGGTCTCGTTTCTGGAAAAGCGCCCGGCGCAATTCAAGAACAAGGTCTCCAGCGACATGCCCGACTATTTCCCGTGGTGGCAAGAGCGCGAGTATAAGTGAGCGAACGGCCCGCATCGGCCAACGCGACCCGAGATGGCGTCGTTCTGCTGCATGGCATCAGCAGGACGGCGCTATCGTTTCGAAAGATGCAGTTGGCGCTGGAACGAGCCGGTTTCACCACCCTCAACCTGGATTATCTGAGCCGCAGCAAGGCGCTGGAGGCGCTGGCCGAGGACATTCATCCCGCCATCCAGCGTTTTGCCGATGGCATCGATGGCGCCGTCCATTTTGTCGGCCATTCCATGGGCGGGCTGTTGGCGCGGGTCTACATCGCCAGGCATCGGCCCAAACGCCTGGGCCGCGTGGTGATGTTGGGCACGCCGAACGGCGGCAGCGAAATCGCCGACCGCCTGAAGAATTTTGGCGCCTTCCGCGCCTTTTTCGGGCCGGCCGGACAACAGCTCGGCACACAGCGAAGCGCAGTAGACGACGCAATGCTTCCGCCGATCGACTATTCCGTCGGCGTCATCGCCGGTAACCGCTCGATCGATCCGGTGGCCGGGACGATGCTGCCGAAGCCGCATGACGGGCGGGTGTCGGTTGCGAACACCAGGCTCGACGGCATGGCGGATCACATCATTGTCGAGACCTCGCATCCGTGGCTGGTACGAAATGGGCTCGCGATCGAACAGACGATTACGTTCGTCCGGGATGGGAGCTTCCGCCGGACGTAGCCGGAGGGCGGTCCACCTTCCGGCGGAGAAAATCGCGGATGGCGTCGGCAATTTCATGGAGATGCGTCTCGAGCGCGAAGTGGCCGGTGTCGTAGAGATGCACTTCCGCGCCCGGAACATCGCGCTTGAAGGCCGCTGCGCCCGCCGGGACGAAGGTTTGATCGTTCTTGCCCCAAACAAGAAGAACAGGTGGGTGAGTGCGGCGGAGGTATTCCTGGACTTGAGGATAGAGCGCGACATTGCTGCCATAGTCCATCAACAGATCGAGTTGAATCTCATCATTGCCCGGTCGCGCAAGAAGCGCGCTGTCAAGCGCAAAGGCCTCCGGCGCCACCAAAACCCTGTGCGCCTCGGAAACTCCTGTCAGGTAGCGCCGTTGCCCAGCCTCCGGCGTCAAAGCCGCACGCCACGCCATGCGGGCCTGTTCTGTAGGTTCTCGCGAAGCCTTTAGGCGGCCTGCAAAGCCGGCACTCAACCCCTCCTCGTAGGCGTTGCCGTTCTGCGAGATAATGGCGCTGACGCGCTCCGGATGAACCAAAGCCAGCCGCAATCCGATCGGCGCGCCGTAGTCGAAGATATACATCGCATAGCGCTTCAGACCGACCGCTTGGGTGAAATCATCCATCACCTGGGTTAGATGCTCGAACGTATACTCGAACCGTGCCCGATCCGGCGCATCGGAGAAGCCAAACCCGGGATAATCGGGGGCGATGACGTGATACCGGCTCGCCAGGAGGGGGATCAGATTTCGAAACATGTGCGAAGAAGTCGGAAAACCATGCAGCAATAGCAGCGCCGGCTTATTGGAATCGCCTGCTTCTCGATAGAAGATTTTGACATCATCAACGGTGACCGTCCGATAATGGGTTACCGGCTCCGCGGCCAGCGACCTCGCAAAATTGCCCAGTAAAGCGATTGTCGCAAGGGCTGCAACGAAAAGCGCGCGAGACATTGGAAACTCCTGACACAGGCATTGGCGGCAATCGCCTAACTTCTCCGTGCGTCAGAACAAAAATTAACATTCGATACAATCATTCAAAAACAGGATACATTCTCTCAATAATCGGGAGAATGAGATTGAACCGGATTAGCGACCTTCAAGCCTTTATCGCCATCGTGGAGAAGACCAGTCTAACAATGGCGGCTCATCAACTCGGTCGTTCGCTTCAATCCGTCAGCCGATCTCTGGCTGCCATAGAAGAAGACGTCGGAGTCGAACTCATCCACCGGACAACACGCCGTTCCAGCCCGACGGAAGCCGGTCTTGCCTATTATCACCGTCTCAAGACGGCGCTCGAGGATATTGAGGAGGCGAAGCTTCAAGCCGCGCATCGCAGGCTCGAGCCGTCCGGCCTGTTGCGCATCAGCGGCCCAACCGGATTTGCAGCCCTCCATCTGGTTCCGGCAACGGCCGCGTTCCTCGAACTCCATCCAAAGATCGAAGTCGAAGTCAGTACCTACGACCGATATGTCGATCTTGTCGAAGACAACCTCGACCTTGCCGTGCATGTCGGGCCGTTGCCCGACTCTACAGCCAAAGCCAAACGCCTTGCCGATCTGCGGCGGGTCTTCTTCGCTTCGCCAGGCTATTTCGCGAAATACGGTCGGCCGAAACGTCCGGAAGATCTTTCAAAGCATCAATGCATCGTTCGCACGGCGCGGGTTGGTGCGGATATCTGGCCATTCACGGTCGACGGCAAGGTCAAGACGATCAAGGTAACCGGGCGTTTTCGCGCCAATGGCGCCAGTGTCATCAACGAAGCAGCAATTCATGGCCTTGGAATTGCCATTGCGCCGCTTTGGCATATTCGGCCGTTGATCGATCGAGGCCTGGTCGAACTGGCACTCGCTCGATTTTCTCCACCGCCCATTCCAGTTCATGCCGCCTGGTCAGGGACGCGCGTGCTACCGGCGAAAACGCGCATGTTCGTCGATTTCCTGAGCCAACGCCTCAAGGCGAAGCGCTTGTAGTCGAAGTCGAAATCTACTCGCCCTCACCCCATCGTCAGCGCTATGCGCCCGATGGCCTTGCGGTCGATCAACAGGCGCATCGCTTTCGCATAATCCTCCAGCGGCAACCGATGCGAGATGTTGGGACGAATCTTTCCGGCTTCCGCCCATTCCGTCAGCGCCTTGATCCTGACCTCGCCGAGCGCGGGATTTTTCCGCACCGCCTCGCCGGCGCGGACGCCGAGTACACTGGCGCCCTTGATCATCAGGAGGTTGGTCTTCGCGAGCCCGATGCCGCCGGTAAAGCCGATGATCAGCAGCCGCGCGCCCCAGTTGATGCAGCGCATCGAATTCTCGAACACCTCGCCGCCGACCGGATCGAACACCACGTCCGCACCCCGCCCGTCGGTGATGCGCCTGACGGCGTCGCGGAACGGCTCGCGGTCGTAGCGAATGAGATGATCGGCGCCCCTCGCCTTCGCGATCGCCAGCTTCTCGTCACTCGAAGCGGTCGCGATCACGGCAGCGCCCAGCATCTTGCCGATCTCGACGGCGGCAAGCCCGACGCCGCCGCCCGCGCCGTGCACCAGCAGTACCTCACCCGGTTGAAGCCGGCCGCGATCGATCAGCGCGTGATAGGCGGTGCCGTGGCCGGCCAGAAATGTCGCGCCCTCGGCGTAGTCGAAATTCGAGGGCAATTTTACGAGCTGCGAGGGCGTGGCGACGGCTTCATCGCAATAGGCGCCGTGCCGCATCTTGACGATCACGCGATCACCAACCGCGACGCCCTCGACCGCGTTGACCTCGACGACATCGCCGGCGGCTTCAACGCCCGGCGTGAATGGCAGCGGCGGCTTGAGCTGATATTCGCCCGCCGCCATCAGAATATCGGGAAAATTGATGCCGGCGGCGCGGATGGCAACGCGCACCTGCCCCGGCGCCAGCGGCGCCGCGACAAACGTTTCCAGGCGCAGATTCTCGGGCGGGCCGAGCTCGCGGCAGACGACAGCCTTCGGCATCAGGCGGCCCGCGCTTTCAGGCGCTCCAGCGCTTCGCGGATCAGCGGCATCCGGTCGTTGCCGAAATACATGTCGGTCTTGCCGACATAGATCGTCGGCGAACCGAAACCGCCGCGCGCCATCACCTCGTCCGTGTTGGCCTTGAGCTGGTCCTTGATCGCCTGCTGGCCGATGCCCTCGAAGAATTTGACGTGGTCGACGCCGGCCTTCTTGCAGACCTCCGTCAGGACCGAGTCCTGCGAGATGTCCTTGTCGCCACCCCAATAGGTCTCGAACACCGCGGTGGCAAACGGCACCATGTCCTGACCAAGCCAGATGCAGCCGCGCATCGCCTTGACGCTGTTCACGGGAAACACCGTTGGCGGCATCTTGATCGCAAGGCCAGCGGAGCGCGCCCAGTCGGCAAGATCCTTCTTCATGTAGCGCGCCTTCAACGGCACCGGCGTCTCACGCTGCGCGTAGACGCTCGGGTTGACGGTATTGAAGATGCCGCCGACCAGGATCGGCCGCCAGGAGATCTCGACGCCAAGCTCCCGGGCGAGCGGCTGGATATTGTGGAAGGCGAGATAGGTCCAGGGACTGGAACAGTCGAAGAAGAATTCGATCATGGGTGTTTCCTTTGTTATTGATGTTTGCGGTTTCTTACCGTCATTGCGAGCGAAGCGAAGCAATCCATCGCGCCACCCAAAGAAAGAATGGATTGCTTCGTCGCTGCGCTCCTCGCAATGACGATGCGGCTGAAGCTTACTTCCTCCCCGCCATCTCCTTGGCACGCTGCCCGAACATATTCTTCCGCGCCTCCTCGTCGAACGGCTCCTTGACGAACTTGCCGATCGCCAATCCCGCCTGCACCTGAGGCCGCGCGCGGACGTCAGCGTACCAGCGCTTGACGTTCGGGTAATCGTCGAGCGTAAAGCCCTGCGCCTTGTGGGTCATGGTCCAGGGAAAGCAGGCGATATCGGCGATCGAATAGTTGCCGGCGACATAGGCGCCGGTCTTGCCCAACTGGGTATCGAGCACGCGGTAGAGTCGCGCCGCCTCGTCGCGGTAGCGTTCGATCGCGTAAGGAAGCTTCTCCGCCGCATAGAGCGCGAAATGGCCGTGCTGGCCGAGCATGGGCCCCAGCCCACTCATCTGCCACATCAGCCATTCCGTGACGCGGGAGCGGGCTCGCGTTTCCTTCGGCAGAAAGCGCCCGGTCTTGTCGGCGAGATAGATCAGGATCGCCCCGGTCTCGAACACCGGGAACGGCCCCTGCCCGTCGGCGGGTTCATGGTCCACGATGGCCGGAATGCGGTTATTCGGGCTGATCGCCAAAAACTCCGGCTTGAACTGGTCGCCGGCACGGATGTCGACGGGGATGACCTGATAGGGAAGCCCGAGTTCCTCCAGCATGATCGAGATTTTCCAGCCATTGGGGGTCGGCGCGTAATGCAGGTCAATCATGGCTCCCCTTGCCTCGCCCCTTCCTTGCGCCCCAGGCGGGATTTTGCTTGAAGACGCGCTTCGCGCTTTTGGGCGACTTTTGTTGTTCTGTACCTCGATCATAAGACATGGCAGACAGGCGCTCAATCAATACCGACCGGGAGGCTCCCATGCTGTTTCCAACTACGATCGCAGGCTCTCTGCCCAAGCCGGAATGGCTGGCCGAGCCCAACACGCTCTGGGCCCCCTGGAAGTCGAAAGGCGACGAACTCGCCCGCGCCAAGCGCGACGCCACCATGCTGGCGGTAAAGCTGCAGGAGGATGCCGGCGTCGATATCGTCACCGAGGGCGAGCAGGCCCGCCAGCATTTCGTCCACGGCTTCCTGGAGAAGGTCGACGGCATCGATTTCGCCCACAAGGTCGAAATGGGCATTCGCAAGGACCGCTACAAGGCAATGGTGCCGCAGGTCATAGCGCCGTTGACGCTGAAGGGCCGGGTCCATGCCGATGAAGCCCGCGTCGCCCGCACCCACACCACCCGCAAGCTGAAATTCACCCTGCCCGGCCCGATGACCATCGCCGACACCGTCGCTGACAAATATTACGGCGACAAGGTCAAGATGGCGTTCGCCTTCGCCGAACTGCTCAACAACGAGGCCAAGGCGCTGCAAGCCGACGGCGTCGACGTGATCCAGTTCGACGAGCCCGCCTTCAACGTCTTCATGGACGAGGTCTCCGACTGGGGCATCAAGGCGCTCGAGCGCGCCGCGGAAGGCCTGACCTGCACGACCGCCGTCCACATCTGCTACGGCTACGGCATCAAGGCGAATACCGACTGGAAGCAGACGCTGGGAGCTGAGTGGCGGCAGTACGAGGATATTTTCCCGGCGATCGAAAAGAGCCCGATCCAGCAGGTCGCAATCGAGTGCCGGAACTCGAAGGTGCCGCTGGATCTGCTGGCGGCTCTCCCCGGCAAGGTCATCCAGGCCGGCGTGATCGACGTCGCCAGCGATACGGTCGAAACCGCTGAGGACGTCGTCAAGGTGATCGAGGCGGTGTCGAAATTCGTGCCGTTGAGCAACATCGTCGCGACCACGAATTGCGGCATGGCGCCGATGCGGCGGGATATCGCGGAAGCGAAGCTCGCGGCGCTCGGAGCGGGTGCCAAGCTGGCGCGGCAGAAGCTGGGCTGATAACACCGTCATTGCGAGCGAAGCGAGCAATCTATCGTCCCGCAGCGGAGCTTTGAATTGCTTCGCTGCGCTCGCAATGACGGGGTGAAAACCTTAGCTTAACGCGCTCGGATGCAGCACTGGGCGATAGCCTGCGCCCAATGCTCGTACCGCCGACGGCGGTGTCAGCAGCAGCACGTTTTCGATTGCGGCCTTTGCCTTCTGATAGCCAGCCATCGACCACTGCAGCGCCCTGCCCTGCACGATCAGGAAACTCTCGTCGCCGGCCTGCACCATCGCACCGTCGGGCAATTGCGCCACCGGCATCGGCAACGGGTGCAACCGCTTCTTCCCGCGCTCCAGCCGCTCGCGATGCAGCACGGTGTCCAGTTCCCGCGCCCGAATATCTGCAATGCCATTGCCTTTCTCCCACGCCGCGCGAAACCGGTTGGCATCGTCGCGGCGGCAGAAGAAGCATGGCCGGTGGCCGGCGGAAAACGCCGTCGCCTCGTCAAGAAAGAACAGTTCGGTCCAGCTCCGCCCGCCCATCACCTTGCGCCGCCAGCCCCTGAACTCGCAGACGCAGGTGATCCAGGCCGGGCTCGACCAGCGTTTTCTGAGCAAGGTCTTTGTCGCGGGATCGTGGATGATGCCGCGGTTGCCGGTGAACAGGCCGCGATGCGGGGTGGCGATGATGTCGCCTGTGGGCGTGACGCGGTTTTGAAGGGGCATGGGCCTAACCTGTTGCCACCACCGTCATTGCGAGCGAAGCGAAGCAATCCATGCATCACGCCCGCGGGAGCATGGATTGCTTCGTCGCTAGCGCTCCCTTGCGCAAACGCTTCGCGTTTGTCGCAGGCAATGACGGAAAACTCACGCCGCGCCGTCGCGGATCGGCGGCTGGAACGAGAGCGCAGTATCCCAGGGAAAGAAAATCCAGGTGTCCTGCGACACTTCGGTGATGAAGGTATCGACCAGCGGCTTGCCCTTCGGCTTGGCGTAGACGGTGGCGAAATGCGCGTCCGGCATCATGTCACGGACCAACCTTCCGGTCTTGCCGGTATCGACGAGATCATCGACGATCAACAGGCCCTTGCCGGTGCCGCCGCCGAGCTTTGCGGTTTCGGCGGAAATGCCCTTCAGCACCTTCAGATCGCCCTGCTTGTCGTGGTCGTAGCTTGCGATGCAGACGGTATCGATCACGCGCACGCCGAGTTCGCGCGCGACGATCGCGGCTGGCACCAGCCCGCCGCGGGTAATCGCGATGACAGCATGAAACGGCCCGACCTCGTTGAGCCGCCAGGTCAGCGCCCGGCAATCGCGGTGAAACTGGTCCCACGAAACTGGAAATGCCTTGCCCGCCCGCTCCTGCGCGCTCAGTTCCGGAGCATCCGCCGCCATTACACTCTCCTGCATCGCCGCAATCACCGCGGGATTACAAACCCATTTTTCGAACCACAGAAAACACCAAGCCAAGCGCCAAGAGAAAGCCTACATAGGACAGAAGAGCCTGACGCGAACGGCGTATACCACGCCGGACGGCCTGGATATGTTCTTGCAGATCGGCAGGCTGCGCAGAGATCTTGGCCTCAAGTATGTTGGGTCCCGGGAAATTGACGCCGGGGTAGTCAAACTGCCAGTGATACGTGACCAATCCGATCGAGTAGTCACCGATCCGTCTGTATATTTGCCGGCTTTGCCACTGCACATAGAGAACAACCGCGCCAAGGCACAGCGCGGGAGCTGCGAGAACAACAACTACGACCGAGGGCAGCGTTTGTGTCGCCATCGAGGCCGTCTCTTAGCCCTTCGCGTTCAATCCCGCCAGCATCCCCTTCACCGCCGCCATCGCGGCGTTGAGCTTTTCGGGATCGCGCGAGCGGACGACGAGGTTGGTGTTCGGCTTCTTGTCATCGTCCATGAACGGATAGCTGCCGATGATGGTGTCGGGGTGCGCATTGGCGATCTCGCGCAGCGGCCCGCCGATGTCGCCTTCCCGGGCGTTGGCGCGGACCGAGTCCGAGAGCATCCGTACGCCCGACTTCAGCTTGGGCGCGACGATGTCCATCATCGCCTGCATGATCGAGGGGATGCCGGCCATGACGATGACGTTGCCGAGCTTGAAGCCGGGCGCCAGGATGGTCGCGCTCTGGATCAGTTCGGCGCCGTCGGGGACGCGTGCCATGCGCAGCCGCGCCTCGTTCAGATCCTGCTCGGTCCAGCGCTCGCGGAAGCGTGCCACGACCTCGGGGTGATGGTCGATCCCGACGCCAAATGCCTTGGCGACACTGTCGGCCGTGATGTCGTCATGGGTCGGGCCGATGCCGCCGGTGGTAAACACGTAGGTATATCGATTCCGCAGTGCATTAAGGGCATCGACAATGTCCTGCTCCTCGTCGGCGACGACGCGGACCTCCTTGAGGTCAATCCCGATATTGGTCAGGTATTCGGCGATGAAGCCGATGTTCTTGTCCTTGGTCCGGCCGGACAGGATCTCGTCGCCAATGACCAGAATACCCGCCGTGACGATCTCGCTCATGACTTCTCCCCACCTGTCCCGGTACTTTGCGCAAGCAGCGCATTGAAGTCACGGGGGTTTGCTGCCGAAATAAGCACCCGGCGGCCGTTTTTTAGGGCAGCGCGGCCAGCTACCCATAAGAAATGCCGCAAGCCAATGCATATCGCGCTGGCCCGAGCCTTGCTACCATCCCGTGAAGTCATGCACTGTGCCGCATGGCTTCGAGAGACAGTCAGGATTTATGGCAGCTGCCTTCGACGAAATGAACGTGCCCGGCGGCGACCTCCGCCCGGCCTACCGGGAGCTCTCCCGCTGGCTGAAGGAGACGCCTCCGGACGCCCTGGAATATCGCCGGCAGGAGGCGGAACTGCTGTTCCGCCGGATCGGCATCACCTTCGCCGTCTATGGCGACGCCGAAGCCCAGGAACGGCTGATCCCCTTCGACGTGATCCCGCGAATCATGTCGGCCAAGGAATGGGCCACGCTGGAAAAGGGCCTCAAACAGCGGGTCCGCGCGCTCAACATGTTCCTGCGCGACATCTATCACGGCCGCGACATCCTCCGCGCCAACATCATTCCCGACGACCTGATCTTCCAGAACCCGGTGTTCCGGCCCGAGATGAACGGCCAGAGCGTCCCGCATGACGTCTACGTGCACATCGCCGGGATCGACATCGTCCGGACCGACGCCGACAATTTCATCGTGCTGGAGGACAATGCGCGGACGCCCTCGGGCGTCTCCTACATGCTGGAAAACCGCGAAATCATGATGCGGCTGTTTCCGGACCTGTTCGCCCGCCACCGCGTCGCACCGGTGGAACGCTATCCGGACGAACTGCTGTCGGCGCTGCGCTCGGTGGCGCCACTGTCGGCGTCGGCGGAGCCGACGGTCGCCCTGATGACGCCCGGCGTCTACAATTCCGCCTATTACGAGCACTCCTTCCTCGCCGACAAACTGGGCATCGAGCTGGTCGAGGGCCGCGACCTCATCGTCAAGAACGACGAGGTGTTCATGCGCACCACCGAGGGCTTAAAGCGCGTTGATGTGATCTACCGCCGCGTCGACGACGATTTCCTGGACCCCCTGACCTTCCGTCCGGACTCGGCGCTCGGCGTGCCCGGACTGATGTCGGCCTATGCGGCCGGCAACGTCACGCTGGCGAACGCTGTCGGCACCGGGATTGCCGACGACAAGGCGATCTATTCGTACATGCCCGAGGTCGTAAAATTCTATCTCGGCGAAGAACCGATCCTAAAGAACGTGCCGACGTGGCGCTGCCGCGAGCCGAAGGATCTGTCCTATGTGCTCGACAATCTTGGCGACCTGGTCGTGAAGGAAGTCCATGGCTCCGGCGGCTACGGCATGCTGATCGGACCCGCCGCCACCAAGGCGACGATCGAGGCATTCCGCGACAAGCTCAAGCGCGAGCCCGAAGGCTTTATCGCCCAGCCGACGCTGGCGCTGTCGACCTGCCCGACCTGCACGGCGTCGGGCCTCGCGCCGCGCCATGTCGATCTCAGGCCGTTCGTGCTGACGGGAAGCCAGCACGTCACCATCGTGCCGGGCGGGTTGACGCGGGTGGCGCTGAAGGAAGGTTCGCTGGTGGTCAATTCGAGCCAGGGCGGCGGCACCAAGGACACCTGGATACTGGACGAATAGAGAGCAAAATTTTCGTATGCTGTCGCGCACCGCTGAAAACCTGTACTGGCTGGCCCGCTATGTCGAGCGCGCCGAATATATCGCGCGCACCATCGACGCGACCTTGCGCGTCACAGCACTTCCCGCCGCCTATATCGGCAAGACCAATGAATGGGAATCGGCGCTTTTGACCGCCGGCGTCAGCGCGAGCTTCTACGAGGCCTATCAGGAGGCCAACGAGCAGAACGTCGTCGAGTATCTGGCGTTCTCGCCGTCCAATCCCTCCTCGATCAAGAACTGCATCGAGGCCGCCCGGCTCAATTCGCGTTCGGTGCGCACCGCGCTGACATCGGAGATGTGGGACACCATCAACTCGGCCTGGATCGAATTGCAGGAGGTCTGGGGCAAAGGCACGTCGAGCCGCGAGGAACTCGCGCGGTTCCTGCGCTTCGTGCAGGAGACGTCCTTGCGGTTCGACGGCTCGGCCTACCGGACCATGCTGCGCAACGATGCCTACTGGTTCTCCCGGCTTGGGCTGCATCTGGAGCGCGCCGACAACACCGCGCGCATTCTGGACGTGAAGTATCACGTGCTGCTGCCCGAGGAGGAACATGTCGGCGGCCCCCTGGATTACTACCAGTGGACCTCGATCCTGCGCTCGGTGTCGGCGCTGACGGCCTATCACTGGGTCTATCGCGAGACGCTGAAACCCTGGCTTATCGCCGACTTGCTCATCCTCAACGACACACTGCCGCGGTCGCTGGCGAGCTGCTACAGCAATCTGGTCCGCAACCTCGACCAGATCGGCGTCGCCTATGGCCGCCAGGGCGCCTCCCAGCGCCACGCCCGCGGCGTCCGCAACCGGCTTGAACACAGCCATATGGACGACATCTTCCAGCACGGCGTCCATGAATTCATCCAGGAATTCATTTCGGATAACGCGCGGCTGGGTGAGATCATCACCAAGCAGTATTTGATTTAAGGCCTTCTCGGTCATGGCCGGGCTTGTCCCGGCCATCTACGTCTTGCTATGCCAACCGAGTAAGAAAGACGTGGATGCCCGGCACGAGGCCGGGCATGACGATCCGACCCTGGTTCCACCATGCGCCTGCGAATTGCCCATACCACGAGCTATCGCTACGAGCCTCCCGCCTCGGGCGTGATCCAGATCCTGCGCATGACGCCCGGCAGCCATGACGGGCAATATGTCGCCGAATGGCAGATCGACGTCTCGACCGATTCCCGCCTCGACATGCATCAGGACGCGTTCGGCAACGTCACGCATGTCTTGACGCACGGGCCGATCGCCGACCTCACCATCCGTGTCGAAGGGCTGGTCGAAACCCACGACACCGGCGGCGTGCTGCGCGGCACCGACGAGCGCTTTCCGGCGGGCCTGTTCCTGCGGCAGACCACGCTCACCGAAGTCAATCCGGCGATGGCGACGTTTGCCCGCGAGCTGCGCTCGGAGTCCGATGGCGATGTGCTCGGCTTCCTGCATGCGCTGATGGTGCAGATCAACGAACACATGACCTTCGACGAAGACCCCACCAATTCCGGGACCTCGGCGGCGGAAGCTTTTGCGCTCAAGCGCGGTGTCTGCCAGGACTACGCCCACATCTTCATCGCCTGCGCCCGCTCCGGCGGCGTGCCGGCGCGCTTCGTCTCCGGGCACTTCCTGCGCTCCGACGGCACCACCCACCAGCAGGCCGGCCACGCCTGGGCGGAAGCCTATGTGCCTGACCTCGGCTGGGTCGGCTTCGATGCCGCCAATGGCCTCTGCACCACCGACGCCCACGCCCGTGTCGCCATCGGTCTCGACTACCTCGGCGCCGCGCCCGTGCGCGGCACCCGCTATGGCGGCGGCGCGGAGACGCTGACGGTCGCGGTCAAGGTGGAACAGGCGGGGCGGCCGGGCCAGTGGCAGAACCAGTCGCAGAGCTAAGGCACCTTGCCACGCACAACCCAGGCTGTCGCCGCATAAGAGCGCGGGCCATCATCCTCGCCATCGAGATAAGCAAGCCGCACCGCGTCGCGCAGCCGCGCCTTCGCTTCGCCTTCCAGCGCGGTCACGTATTCGGAGATCGGCCCCTCCCGGCCCTCGGCAGGCGACCAGAAGTCGTCGAAGCACTCAAAATTCATGCGGATCGTCACCATGTCTTGCTCGACCTCGATGAGGCCGGCGGCCACCCAGACGTCTCGCAACTCGCCCGGCCTGCTCATCGGCCGCGTCAGACTGCGCGCCCGCCAAGCGTTGCCGCGTTGGTCAAGCATCGCCGCCGCGTCGCAGATCATTCGATAGGCGACAAATCCACCGCGCGTGTCCCATGTCGCAGCCGCCACCGTGCCACCCGGCCGCGTGACGCGGCGCATTTCGCGGACCGCGATGTCTGGCTTCGGGATGAACTGCAGCACCAGCATGGATATCGTACAATCGAAGTTGGCATCCGGAAACGGCAATTCGCAGGCATCTCCAACCTGAAAACGTATCCGGGAATCAGAATTGTTGCGTCCTGCATGGTCGATGTACTCAGCGGAACGATCCAGACCACAAATCCCGCCGATCTCTGGATTCCGCGCCAAGGCAAAACTCAGATTACCCGTACCGCACCCTACATCCAGCACCCGTTCGGCGCGGTTGATGCCGGCAAAATCGATCAGGAGCGGCGCAAGCTGCCGGCTCCATCGTCCCATCTGCAGTTCGTAGCCTTCGCCATCGGCGGATACAAAGTTCGACGTTTCAGAGCCGTTCATGTGAGCTACTGCGCCTTGAGGCCGGCCGCCCGCGCCAGTTCCGCATCGGCCTTGATCTGCTTCTGAACAAAAGCGTCGAATTCACCAGGCTTCATCTCAAGCCTATCCACGCCAAGCGCCGAAAGCTTTTCGCGTACCCTCGGCTCACGCAACGCTCTCATCGTCTCGATGTAAAGTCTATCGACGATACGTCCCGGCGTCTTTGCAGGCAAGAACATACCGATCCAGAACGGATACTCGGCATTTGAGAAACCTGCCTCCGAGACGGTCGGCACGTCAGCAAGCGCCTTGCTGCGTTCCGTCGAATTGATGACGAGTGCCGCCAACTTGCCCTCCTGCACCAACTGCAAAGCATTGGCGATCGGCGCAAAGAAAAAGTCGATGCGCCCCGCGATGATTTCATTCATGGCTTCGCGCCCGCCCTTGAATGGCACATGGATCGCGTCGATCCCGGCACTTGACAGAAATCGGATCGCACTCAAATGCGTTGCGGTGCCTACACCGGCAGACGCAAAGTTCAGCGAACCCGGCTGCGCCTTCGCAGCCTTCACAAGATCGCCAATAGCCTTGAATCGACTGTTTGCCGAGACGACCAGCACGCTTGGCGTGTTGGCAAGGGCGGTAATCGCTATGAAATCGCGTGAGGGATCGTAGCTCAATTCCGGATAAAGCGCCGGCGCAATCGTTTGCGCTGACGAATTCACGAGCAAGGTGTAACCGTCAGGCGTGGCCTTGGCGACGGCAGCCGCCCCCGTCGTTGAGCCTGCGCCGGGGCGGTTCTCGATCACGATAGCCTGCCCAATTTGCGTCGAGACCTGCTCCAGCACGATCCGCGGGACGATGTCGGTAAACGTGCCTGCGGCAAAGGGCACAATGACGTGGAGCGCTTTGCCGGGCCAGGTTTGGGCCTGGGACTCGGTAGTGAGCACGAACAGGCAGAATGTCAGCGACAGCAAGCGATGCGTCATCATGGAAACCTCACTGGGCTCGTGGTCACGGCTTGAATCGCGCAATCGGCCTCACTCGTCCAATGCATAAATTTTCTAGATATCCATGCCGCCAAGGCATAGAGTTCGACCATGGACCTGCGGCACGCGAGAACATTTGTCGCCGTGGCCGAATTCGGAACCGTCTCCGAAGCGGCCTTGCGACTACGCATCGCACAGCCTGCCCTGTCACGTCAGATCGCGACGCTCGAAGGCGAGCTTGGGTTGAAACTGTTCGATCGAACGCGAGGTCGCTTGGTGCTGACCGCCGAAGGCGAAGAACTGCTCGGTGATTGCAAGACCCTGTTGAAGCAGGCTTCCTCGCTCGGGGAACGGGCTCAACTGCTGAAGCGCGGCGAGATCGGGACGTTAAGAGTTGCGGCCTCCCCGCAATTCATCGAAGGTGTCATCGCGAAGTTTTGGCACCAGTACGCCGCGCGCTATCCCAAGGTCGAACTGAAGATCGTCGAGGCGCTGGGCTGGCCGGACGTCCGCACGATGCTTGAGCGTGGCGAAATCCACCTTGGGCAAAATCTGCAGCGCGCCGTGCGAGCTGACGACCAGCATTTTCGACATCAGTTGCTGGAGCCTGTCTATCAGGTTGCTGTCTGCCATCCGACGTTGGGGCTCGGCAAACAAGACGCCATAGAAGTTGCCTCGCTGGCAGCGTGGCCCTTACTTCTGCTGGACACCGAGTTCGTCTTCCGTCGAACCTTCGACGCCGCATGCCGGCTCGCCGGCGTCGCAATGAACGTCCGGTTCGAAAGTCGGACGCCACATACGCTCCTGGCGATGGCGGAGGAGAAGCACGGCGTCGCAATCATTCCCTCGGTCCTGGCGACAGACCGTCTCAAGCTGCGAGCTTTCAATGTGTGTTTTCGGGGCAAGCCGCTCCGCGAGCCGCTGGCAATTTTCTGGGACAAGCGACGCACGCTGCCGCCCTATGCGATGGCCTTTTGCGAAATGCTGGCGGCGCACATGCGAAATACCCACCCCACGGAACCGAAGAAGATCCGGGGCAAACGACGAGTGGCTTTGGCCCGCTGATCGTCACTTATCCAGCCATACGTCCTCGAAGCGCAGATTGTTGTACTGGCTGTTGTCGTGCGGCTTGAAGTTCTTCACGTGCGGCTGCCAGCAATTGCCGGCCGAACCATGCAGGATCACGGGACGCGCGGCGTCCTCCACCAGGATCCGCTCGATGTCCCAGACCATTTTGCGCCGCTTTTCCTTGTCGAGTTCGCGTGACTGCGCCGCCAGCAGCTTGTCGATATCCGCATTGCAATACTGGGTATAGTTGCGTTCGGAGTTGCATGAATAATTCTCGACGATGTTGCCGTCGGGGTCGTCAACGCTCACGCCGGTGACGTTGAGGCCGATCGTGTAGTCCTTGCGCTGCAGCTTGGCGTACCAGCGCGGCGTATCCAGAATGTCGAGCTCGCTGACGATGTAGATCTTCTTGAGCTGGTCGGACAGGATCACGGCAGGATCGCGGTAGGTCGGCAGGTTGCGCGTCTGGATCTTGATCTGCAGCGGTTTTGTATCGCTATAGCCAAGCTTCTGCATGATGGCCTGGGCTTCCGCGAGGTTCTTCTCCGCTTCGGATCCGTAGCCGGTTAGAGAGGCCTGCATCTCCGCCGGCATGCCCCACTCGCCCTCCGGCTTCGGCAGCATCGCCCCGCCCAGCCGCGCGGTTCCTTCCATCAGGATGCTGTTGAACGGCTTGCGGTCCAGCGCCAGCGACATCGCCTTTCGTATGTCCGGATTGTCGAACGGCGGATTGACGCGGTTGACCATCAGATTGATCAGCGTGCCCGTCGTGATGACCTCGCAGATGGCATTCGGCGCCCGCGCCTTGACGTCCTTCATCAAGGGGATGCTGACGTCGGAAGGAAAAGTGATGTCGTAATCGCCGGTCGAGAACGCCAGCATGCGGGTGGCGCGGCTATCGATGGTGCGCACCGTGATCTCGTCGAGATAGGGCCGGTCCTTCTTGAAGTAGTCGGGATTGCGCACGAGGCGGATCGAATCGCCGCGCTTGAACTCGACGAATTTGAAGGGGCCGGTGCCCACCGGCTTGGTGCGCATCACCTGCTGCGGCACATGACAGGGATAGACCGCCGAGAAGGCGCTGGCGAGCAGCACCGGCAGGCTCGGTTGCGGTTCACTCAGCTCGAAGGTCGCCTCGAAATCGCCGTTGACGCTGACGTCCTGCAGCTTGGTGTACCAGACCTTGCGCGGATTGCGCTTGAAATCCTGCGTCTCGGCCTTGCCGATCAGCATCCGCCAGGTGCATTGCACGTCTTTCGACGTGAATGGCTGGCCGTCATGCCATTTGACGCCCTGTCGCAGCTTGAACGTCAGTCTGGTGTTGGTTTGGTCCCATGCCCAGCTTTCGGCGAGATCGGGAATGACGGTCTCAATGCTTTCGTGGACCTTGGCTGGATCGAACGTCACGAGATTGTTGAAGACGGCCGCAAAAGGCATGACCGAGGCGATGGTCGATTCTTCCAGCAGCGAAGTCGAGGGCGGATTGTCGTTGTGGTAGAGCCGGAGCGTGCCGCCCTTCTTCTGCGCGACAGCGGGGCCGGCGGCAGCCAGTGCGATGCAAAACAGCATCATGAGCGCGACGGATAACTTGCCCGACAAACTGCAGGTGCGCATTCAGCCTCCCAATGTCTTTTCTTTTTCTGTAGAATTGTAGAACTGCGATGAGATCAACGGTAGCGCAGAGGACAGGCTATGTCAGCAGGCGACAAGGTTTTTGCCGGCTCGATCCCGGAAAGCTACGACCGCTATATGGTTCCCCTGATCTTCGAGAGCTTCGCCCGGGATATAGCGCAAAGGGCTGCCGCACTTTCGCCCAAAGCCGTGCTGGAAACGGCGTCCGGCAGCGGCGTGGTGACGCGCGCACTGGCGCCACTGCTTTCACCGGATGCGCGCTATGTCGTGACCGACCTCAACCAGCCGATGCTCGATTATGCCGCCACGCGGCAAGAACAAGATAACCGCCTCACCTGGCGCCAGGCCGATGCGCAGGCGCTGCCGTTCGAGGATGCCGCGTTCGATCTGGTTTGCTGCCAGTTCGGCGCGATGTTCTTTCCCGATCGGCCGTCCGCCTATCGCGAGGCCCGGCGCGTGCTCAAGCCGGGCGGAACTTTCCTGTTCAATGCATGGGACCGCATCGATGAAAACGTGTTCGCGGACGACGTGACGAACGCGCTCGCGGAATTTTTCCCGGACGATCCGCCGCGCTTTATGGCCCGCACACCGCACGGCTATCACGACACCGGGCTGATCCGCAGCGATCTGGCCAAGGCAGGGTTCTCGAACGTCACGATCGAAACCAGAGCGGAAGAGAGCCGCGCGCCCTCGCCCCGTCAAGTCGCGATCGCCTATTGCCAAGGCACCCCGCTGCGCAACGAGATCGAGGCCCGCGGTGCCGAGAAGCTCGAGGCGGCAACCGACCATGCCACAGCCGCCATCGCGCGCAAGCATGGCAGCGGTGAGGTTGTCGCCAAGATCCAGGCGCATGTCATCATGGCGCGGACATAGGTCCGTCGGAAGCACTGGCTCATTGACGTGGGATCACTATTCGCAGCCAGATGCAGGTACAAGCCGTGCGGCACGCCATCACCTTGCGGTAATCACGACAGCCTTTGCTACAGGTGTAGTCGAGCATCGCCTCGCTGAAACCGTCCCGTAGTGCCGCGTGCGCAACCTCCCTTGCGACGATTTTTCCAAGAGAGGTCCCAAACAGATGCGCCTTCAAAGCCCGCTTCGTCACCCCCGTTCACTCACAGCGCGCAACACCAACGAGAATTTGCTTGCCGGTATCCGGGAACTAGCACCAGAGATCACCGCGCGTGCAGCCGAGATCGAAGCGGCACGCCGCGTTCCGTCCGACCTCGTGGATCGACTGCGATCGATCGGCATGTTTCGTATTTTCGTGCCACGGAGTCACGGCGGACTGGAGTTGCCTTTGCCGGAGGGGCTCGAGGTCATCACCGCTCTTGCCCGGCTTGACGGCTCGCTCGGCTGGACCTCCATGGTGGCGTGCGGTAGCAGTCTCTTCGCGGCCTTGGCACAACGCGAAACCTACGATCGCATCTATCAGGATGGACCCGACGTGGCCATCTGCGGCTCCTCTCAGCCGGCCGGAACGGCCGAGCCTGTGGCCAACGGCTTTCGGGTCAACGGCCGATGGCCGTTCGCCAGCGGCTGCAGGCATGCCGATTGGATAGGCGCAGTCTGCAAGATCATCAAAGACGGCAAACCGGTCACCGATGCGCACGGAATCCCGATGATGCGCGGCTTTTTCATGCCGGCGTCCGACTGGGAAATCGAGGACACCTGGCATGCGGCCGGGCTGAAGGGGACCGGCAGCGATCACATTACGCTGCGGGATGCACTGGTCCCGGAAGCCAACTTCTTCGATCTCGAGAACGGCGCAGCCTGTGTACCGGGCCCGCTGTTTCAGGCAGTCCGACACCTTCAGCCGCTGTTCCACGGCGCGTTCTCGGTGGGCATGGCCGCGGGCACCCTCGATGAACTGGTCGCCCTCGCCAATACCGGAAGACAGCAGTTGTACGCGTCCACGCCGATGCGGGAATCCGAGACGTTCCAGTCCGAACTCGGCCGGATTTCTGCCGACGTCAGGGCGGCGCAGGCCCTTCACAAAGCGGAAACCGCCGGTCATTGGGACCACGCGTTGGCCGGAATGCTGAAGGACGAAGCTCTCCTCATCGAGGGAACGCAAGCCACGGTCTGGATCGCGACCACCTGCGTTGGCGTAGCGGATGCGTGCTTTGCGCTTGGTGGAAGCAGCGCCCTCTATGAGGCTTCTCCGCTGCAACGACGCTTGCGCGACCTTCACGTCGCGGCCCAGCACGCGATTGCGCAGCAAAGGCAGTATGCCGGTGTGGGCAAGCTGGTGCTGCAACGTTCGGCTAATGGCGCCTGACGAAGCTGCTCGACGTCCGGAACAACCTCGCAAATCGGAGCAACCCGGCACCATCCCGTGCTATGACAGCGACGCATCGCAACAAATCCGCGAGACAGGCCATGGCGACGGTAAAGCTGCTTTCCGATCACGAACTTTCAAGCGAGGCGCGCGCCGTCTTCGACGACATTCGCAAGACGCGGCAGTCGGACTTCGTCAACAACTTCTGGCGTGCGCTGGCCCATGATCCCAAAACGCTCCGCCGGACATGGGAGAGCGTTAAGGAAGTGATGGCGCCGGGCGCGCTGGACCCCAAGGTCAAGGAAATGCTTTACGTGGCCGTTTCGATTGCCCATGGCTGCAACTACTGCATTCATTCGCACACCGCCGCCGCACGAGCCAAGGGCATGACCGAGGAGGAATATCGCGAGATGATTGCCATCGTCGGCATGGCTGCAGAGACCAACCGGCTCGTCACTGCGCTTGGTGTATCGGTCGACGACGCATTTCTCGTGGAGGCGCCGGCGGGACGAACACCGGAATCGTCACCATCAGGCCCCCGCTTTGGACCACAATGACGCCTTCCGTAAGCATGCGATCGCACCAGGTGCACCCGGCAGACCGGTGCCGCGGCCGATCCGCGAGTCAACTGTGGTGCCGGCCCTCGCCCGCCCGGCGGTCGGCCCTTTTTTGACCATCAGGAGCATGACGCGCCACGGGGAATGGGGCTTGGATGACACCCTGAAATTCGCTACTAGTTGCCCGCCGGAATGGGACGGCTCGGGGACTTGGAATGACCTATTGTTGCGGAATTCTGGTGCGGGACGGTCTCGTCATGATCGCGGACACCCGCACCAATGCCGGCCTCGACAATGTCTCGACCTTCCGCAAGCTCCATATCTTCAGTAAGCCCGGCGATCGCATCATGGCGATTGCCAGCGCCGGCAATCTGGCGATCAGCCAGTCGGTGCTGTCGACCCTGACCGAGGGCATCGAAGACCCCACCACCGGCGAGGTCGAGACGCTGATGAACGCGCCAACCATGTTCCAGGCGGCGCAGCGCATCGGGCGGGCGATCCGCCTGGTCCACGCCACCGAAGGCCCGGCGCTACGATCCGAAGACGTCTCCTTCGATGTCTCCTTCCTGTTCGGCGGACAGATCAAGGGCTCGCGGATGCGGCTGTTCATGGTCTACACCGCCGGTAATTTTATCGAATGCACCACCGATACGCCCTATCTGCAAATCGGCGAGCACAAATACGGCAAGCCGGTGCTCGACCGCGCGATGCATTACGACGTCGAACTGTATGAGGCGCTGAAGACCGGCCTGATCTCGATGGACTCGACCATGCGCTCCAACCTCGGCGTGGGCTTGCCCATCGACGTGCTGGTGGTGCGCACGGATGCCTGCGAGGCCGACCTCAACCACCGCATCGAGGCGGGCGAGCCCTATTTCCACGATTTGCGCTCGCGCTGGTCGGCGGCGCTGCGGGCGGCACACCAGAATATTCCAAGACCACCCTACAAATCCGAAACAGAAGCAAAAAAGTAAAGGCGAGGACACAATGGCCGACGCAACCAACAAGATCGCAATCGTGACCGGTGCCGGCACCGGCGTCGGACGCGCCGCATCGCTGGCGCTGATGAATGCCGGCTTCACCGTGGTGCTCGCCGGACGCCGCCTGGAGATGCTGGAAGAAACCAAGAAGCTCGGCGACAATGTCGGCAAGAGCCTGTGCGTGTCCGCCGACATGACCGACCCCGGCTCGATCGCCGCCCTGTTCGCCAAGACGATGGAGACCTACGGCCGGCTCGACGTTTTGTTCAACAATGCCGGCATGGGCGCGCCGCCGGTGAATTTCGAAGACCTCGGCCTCGAACAGTGGCAGGCGGTGGTGAACACCAACCTCACCGGCCCGTTCCTGTGCACCCAGCACGCCTTCCGCATCATGAAGGACCAGACCCCCCGCGGCGGCCGCATCATCAACAACGGCTCGATCTCGGCGCACGCGCCGCGCCCCTACTCCGCGGCTTACACCTCGACCAAGCACGCGATTACGGGCCTGACCAAGGCCTCCAACCTCGACGGCCGCAAGTACGACATCGCAGTCGGCCAGGTCGACATCGGCAATGCCGCGACGCCGATGACGGACCGCATGGTCGCCGGCCCCGGCGTGATGCAGCCCGATGGCACGATGAAGCACGAACCGCGCATGGACGCGAAGGCCGTCGGCGATGCGGTCGCCTATATGGCCGGCCTGCCGCTTGACGCCAACGTGCTGTTCATGACGGTCATGGCGACCAAGATGCCGTTTGTCGGACGGGGATGATCGGCCACCCTGCTCGCGTCGTCCCCGCGAACGCGGGGACCCATACGCCGCGGCGGTGATTGGGTTGCGAGCTGTCCGCTACTCGCATTCACACGAGAGATCACGCGGTATGGGTCCCTGCGTTCGCAGGGACGACGTGCCGAGACCCCATAGCCCAGCCCTACTCCAGCCGCTCCACCTTGCGCAGCGACGGGAACAGCTTCATCCACAATAGCGCAATGGCAATGGTGCCGACGCCGCCGAGCACGGCGGCCGGCACCGCGCCGAACAGCGCCGCGGTGACGCCGCTTTCGAACTGGCCGAGCTGGTTGGAAGCGTTGATGAACAGGAAATTCACCGCGCCGACCCGGCCGCGCATTTCGTCGGGCGTCGACAGCTGCACCAGCGAAAAACGGATCACCACGCTGATCGTGTCGGCCGCGCCCAGCACCGCCAGCGCCAGCACCGACAGCCACATCCACTGCGACAGCGCGAACACCACCGTGGCCGCGCCGAACACGATCACGGCCTGAAACATCCGTAGTCCGACATGGCGATTGATGCTGTGGCGGGCCAGCACGATGGTCATCAACAACGCGCCGACCGCGGGCGCCGCGCGCAGGATGCCGAGGCCAAGCGGACCGGCTTGAAGAATGTCACGCGCATAGATCGGCAGCAGCGCCACGACGCCGCCGAACAGCACGGCGAACAGGTCGAGCGAGATGGTGCCAAGGATCGCCGGGTTGTTGCGGATGAAGCGGACGCCGGCAAACACATCGTCCGCGAGCGAATCCGCCTTCGCAGGGTCCTGCCTCTCAGCGTGGATGAAGCCGGTGAGAATTGCGCCGACGAGCCAGAAGGCGACGATGACGAAGTAAGGCAGGCTCGGCGCGAACACATAGGCCAGCCCGCCGAGCGCAGGTCCGGTGATGGTCGCGACCTGTGCGGCGCCGGAGGAGATCGCGGTCGCGCGCTGCACCGAGCCTTTGGGCGCGATCAGCGGCAGCAGCGCGGCCGTGGCGGGGCTCTCGAAGGCGCCGGCGATGCCGATCACGAAGGTGGCGCTGAAGATCTGCGCCACGGTGAGCGAGCCGGCAAAGGTGCTGACGGCCAGAAACAGCGCGGTAGCCGCTTCCGCGAGCTGGCAAAGCTGCACCACGCGCTTGCGCTCGAACCGGTCGGCGGCATGGCCGGCCACGAAGACGAGCAGCGCCGTGGGCAGGAATTGCACCAGCCCGACCATGCCGAGCTGAAAGGCGCTGCCGGTGATGTCGTAGATCTGCCAGCCGATCGCAACCGCCGCGATCTGGCTGGCGAAGCGCGACAGGCTGCGCGACAGCAGGAAGAACAGGAACGGCCCGTGCCTGAGCAGATCGCGGGCGCCCACGGGCATCGTCGAGGACATGGCAGACGAGGTGGCCGAGCGCGGTGCAGATGTCAACGGGCAGGCCCGCAACACGGCATTGCGCGGCCGCGCGGCGCTGGCATACTCGCTCCCGGGGTTGGCGGGGGATTCATGCTGCAACTGCAATCGGCGTTTGGCGTGCTGGCGTTGCTGGCGATCGCATGGGCGCTTGGCGAGAACCGCCGCGCGGTGTCGCTGCGGCAAATGGCGGTAAGCCTGGCCGCCACCGTTGTCACCGCGCTGGTGCTGCTCAAGCTGCCGCCGGTCGCAAAGGCGTTCGGCGCCATCAACGACGCCGTCAACACGATCGCGGCGGCGACGCGCGCCGGCACCTCCTTCGTGTTCGGCTATCTCGGCGGCGGGGCGCTACCCTTCGATCTCAAGGCGCCGGGCGCGGATTTCATTTTGGCGTTTCAGGCGCTGCCGATCATCCTGGTGATGAGCGTCCTGACGACGCTGTTGTTCTACTGGCGCGTGCTGCCGCCGATCGTGCGCGGCATGGCATGGCTGTTGGAGCGCACGCTCGGCGTCGGCGGCGCGGTGGGGCTGTCGACCGCAGCAAATATCTTTCTCGGCATGGTCGAGGCGCCGCTGTTCATCCGCCCCTATCTGGCGCAGCTCACGCGCAGCGAATTGTTCCTGGTGATGACCGGCGGCATGGCCGGCATCGCCGGCACCGTGCTGGTGCTTTACGCCACCTTCCTCGCGCCGCTGATCCCAGACGCGGCGGCGCATTTTGTCATCGCCTCCGTGCTGGGCGCGCCGGCGGCCATCCTGGTCAGCCTGATCATGGTGCCGGAGACATCAGGCAAGCGCACCGGCGGATCATTGGATGATCCCGACATGCAGACGTCGAGCACCATGGATGCGATCGTCAAGGGCACCACGACCGGGCTTGAACTGCTGCTCAACATCGTCGCCATGCTCTTGGTACTGGTGGCGCTGGTTTATCTCGCCAATGCCATCCTCGGCCTGTTGCCCGAGATCGGCGGCGCCAAAATTTCGCTGCAGCGCCTGCTGGGCTACCTGATGGCGCCGGTATGCTGGCTGATGGGCCTGCCCTGGCCGCAAGCGGTCACGGCGGGAAGCCTGATGGGCATCAAGACCATCCTCAACGAGCTGATCGCCTATGTCGAACTGTCAAAGCTCGGCCTGGACGCACTCGATCCGCGCTCGCGGCTGATCATGCTCTATGCGATGTGCGGCTTCGCCAACTTCGCCAGCCTCGGTATCATGATCGGCGGCCTCGGCACCATGGCGCCCGAGCGGCGCGAGGAGATCAATGCGCTCGGGCTGAAGTCGATTGTATCAGGCACGCTGACGACATGCCTGATGGGATCGATCGTGGGGGTGTTGACGTAACGCTCTCTCCGTCGTTCCGGAGCGACGCGTCAGCGTCGAACTCTGGTGCGCAATTGCGCACCAAAGAACCTCGAGATTCCGGGTTCGTCCTTCGGACGCCCCGGAATGACGGCGGGGGTTAGAACGACGGCGAGATCAACTCGCCAATTCCACCGTCTTGAACTCCGCCGGCAAGATCACTTCCAGCAGTTCGACGTCGTCGGAATAATCCATGATCAGATGCTTGATGCGCGGCGGCTGGGTCCAGGCGCTGCCTTCCTTCATCAGCGTCTCGCCTTGCCCTTCCATGTAGGTCTTCACCCAGCCCTTGAGCACGTAGACCATCTGGAATTCGACGTCGTGGTAGTGCAGTTTTGAAACTTCCGCCGGATTGCACGGACCAATCAAGCGGATCACATGCGCCTGCGCCAACCCGTGGGAGGCTTCCGCGATGCCGAGGTCGCGGTATTGCGCGTAGGCACGCAAGCCATCGGCTTTGAAATCCTCCTCGCGGTGATGGCTGATCGCGATGCGCTGCTTCGGTCGAACCTTCTTGACTGGCTTGGGCTTGACCGCTGCAACGCCCCTCGCCTTCGACGTGACGGTCTTGCGGGCTGAGGATTTGGCTGCCGTCTTGTGGCCGGACCATTTCTTCTTCACGGCGGGCTGCGCCGCGGCGCGCGACGCGACTTTCTTCTTGGCCATGGGTGCCTCCCTTTCTTGTTTGTGGCTGGAGGCTAACACAGAATTTTTTTCGTAGGGTGGGCAAAGCGAAGCGTGCCCACCTTGTGTCAGACCTCATCCTGAGAAGCCGCGCAGCGGCGTCTCGAAGGATGAATGGCACCAGCGGGGCCTCATGGTTCGAGACGGCGCTTCGCGCCTCCTCACCATGAGGAGCCGCACTTTCAATGCAGCCTGAACACGCCATCCACCGCGCGCAGCTCGGCGGGCTTGATCAGCCTGGAATGCGCGACCGTGACGGAAAACAGCGGGCCATCAAGCTTTTCCTGCCAGAAAGCGAGGAAATCCTTCAGCGCCGGGAATTTCGGAAACAGATCGTAATTCTGCCAGACATAGGTCTGCAGCAACGAGGGATGATCCGGCATCCGATACAGGATTTGCGCCGTCGTCAGCCCATAACCCAGCACCTGCTTCCGGAAGTCGTCGGAAGCAACTCCAACCCGCGACACCATGCCAAACCTCCATTGCTGGAAGCGCATTTCACGTGGTGGCCACACACCGAGCCACCCCGGCGGAGATGCGCTCACATGAGAGAAATGTGACGCACGATACCAACCCATCACAAGCCTAAATGTTTAACGGTCTGTTGAAAAAGGGCGCGTTAGCAGCAGCTTACCGCACGTGCTAATACGGGGTCCGCGACCCCGTCCGCCGAATTAATCATGATTAACGAAATTGGCAGGCGTCATATTTGAGTGCCAATTTTTCTGCTAGAAGCCCTTGTCCCCCGAACAAGACTGGCCTAAATCAGCCGCAGCCGTGCTGGCACTCGCCCGCCCGGACTGCCAAAATTTCCAATTCTGATAACATCTTCAGAAACTTAGGAGGACTGCATGAAATTCCGTCCGCTTCACGACCGCGTCGTGGTCAAGCGCATCGACGCCGAAGAGAAGACCGCTGGCGGCATCATCATTCCGGACAGTGCCAAGGAAAAGCCCTCGCAGGGCGAAATCACCGCCGTCGGCCCGGGTGGCCGCGACGAAGCCGGCAAGCTGATCCCGATCGACCTCAAGGTCGGCGACCGCGTGCTGTTCGGCAAGTGGTCGGGCACCGAGGTCAAGATCGACGGTGAAGATCTCCTGATCATGAAGGAGAGCGACATCATGGGCGTGCTCGACGTCCCCGCCGGCAGCAAGAAGAAAGCTGCCTAAGCACTTCGCCTGCCACGCTCACCCTGAGGAGCGCCGCAAGGCGCCTCCCCGACAGGGTGAGAACCAAGCATCAACTCAGGGAAATCCAATATGTCAGCTAAAGAAGTCAAATTCGGCGTAGATGCCCGCGACCGCATGCTGCGCGGCGTGGACATTCTCGCCAACGCCGTCAAGGTCACGCTCGGTCCGAAGGGCCGCAACGTCGTGCTCGACAAGTCGTTCGGCGCTCCCCGCATCACCAAGGACGGCGTCACCGTCGCCAAGGAGATCGAGCTCGAGGACAAGTTCGAGAACATGGGCGCGCAGATGGTGCGCGAAGTCGCCTCCAAGTCCGCGGACGCTGCCGGCGACGGCACCACCACCGCGACCGTTCTGGCGGCTGCGATCGTCCGTGAAGGCGCCAAGTCGGTTGCCGCCGGCATGAACCCGATGGACCTGAAGCGCGGTATCGACCTGGCGGTGGAAGCCGTTGTCGCCGACCTCGTCAAGAACTCCAAGAAGGTCACCTCGAACGAGGAAATCGCCCAGGTCGGCACCATCTCCGCCAACGGCGACGCCGAAATCGGCAAGTTCCTGGCCGACGCCATGAAGAAGGTCGGCAACGAGGGCGTCATCACGGTTGAGGAAGCCAAGTCGCTCGAGACCGAACTCGACGTCGTCGAGGGCATGCAGTTCGACCGCGGCTACATCTCGCCCTACTTCGTCACCAACGCCGACAAGATGCGCGTTGAAATGGACGACGCCTACATCCTGATCAACGAGAAGAAGCTCTCCTCGCTGAACGAACTGCTGCCGCTGCTCGAAGCCGTGGTGCAGACCGGCAAGCCGCTGGTCATCGTCGCGGAAGACGTTGAAGGCGAAGCGCTCGCCACCCTCGTCGTCAACCGTCTGCGTGGCGGCCTCAAGGTTGCTGCCGTGAAGGCTCCGGGCTTCGGCGATCGCCGCAAGGCCATGCTGCAGGACATCGCGGTTCTGACCGGTGGTCAGGCGATCTCGGAAGATCTCGGCATCAAGCTCGAGAACGTCACCCTGCAGATGCTCGGCCGCGCCAAGAAGGTGATGATCGACAAGGAAAACACCACCATCGTCAACGGTGCCGGCAAAAAGGCCGACATCGAGGCGCGCGTTCAGCAGATCAAGGCGCAGATCGAGGAAACCACCTCGGACTACGACCGTGAGAAGCTGCAGGAGCGTCTGGCCAAGCTCGCGGGCGGCGTCGCCGTGATCCGCGTCGGCGGTGCGACCGAAGTCGAGGTGAAGGAGCGCAAGGATCGCGTGGATGACGCGATGCATGCGACCCGTGCGGCGGTTGAAGAAGGCATCGTGCCGGGCGGCGGCGTCGCCCTGCTGCGCGCCTCCGAGCAGCTCAAGCGCATCAAGACCCAGAACGACGACCAGAAGACCGGCGTCGAGATCGTGCGCAAGGCGCTGTCCGCGCCGGCCCGCCAGATCGCGATCAACGCAGGTGAAGACGGCTCCGTCATCGTCGGCAAGATCCTCGAGAAGGAGCAGTACAATTACGGCTTCGACTCGCAGACCGGCGAATACGGCAACCTGGTCTCCAAGGGCATCATCGACCCGACCAAGGTGGTTCGTGCGGCGATCCAGAATGCGGCCTCGGTCGCGGCTCTCCTGATCACCACCGAAGCCATGATCGCCGAACTGCCGAAGAAGGCCGGCGCAGGCGGTGGCGGTATGCCCCCGGGCGGCGGCATGGGCGGCATGGATTTCTGATCCAGCCACTCAGGCGATACCAAAGGAATGCAAAACCCCGGCAGCGATGCCGGGGTTTTTTGTGTCAGCGGACCATCAAGCCGAACCGCTCGGGACGATTTGCTGTAGCTCCGCTCGGACCCGATGCACGAGAGAAAAAGATCAACCCCACACGGCCGATGAGATTCTCGAACGGCACGTAACCGACCATCGAGAGCATGCGGCTGTCAGCTGAATATTCGCGATTGTCCCCCAGGACGAAAAAACATCCCTCCGGCACCTTGAAGACACTGGTATTGTACACGGGGCTTTTATAGGCACAGCCAAGCACCTCATAGCTCTTCCCGTTCGGCAGGGTTTCACGCCAACGCTCTGCCCGAGCGGTCGGCAGTCCGCAGAGATCGGGGCCGACCAAATCTTCCAACCGCTCGCGCACCACGGGAACGTCGTTGATATAGAGAACCCCCTGCTTCATCTGAATGCGGTCCCCCGGAAATCCCACCACGCGCTTGACGACATCGAATGCGGCATCTCTCTGCAGACGGAAGACAACAACATCGCCACGTTCGGGTTGAGAACCCAGAATGCGTCCCGAAAACAACGGCAGCGAAAACGGCAGCGAATAGCGGCTGTACCCATACGCGTATTTCGAGACGAAGAAATAATCACCGGTGAATAGCGTTGGAGCCATCGAACTGCGCGGCATGTTGAAGGGCTGGAACAGGATCGCCATGACAAGAAATGCGAGCAAACCCGCCAGTAGCGGCGCGCCCAACAAATAGTTCACCATTGTTCGCCGGAACCCGGATCGCCCGGCCCCTGGCAGCACCAGCAACGCGACGATGACCGACCACAGGACGTATATGCAGCCAACGATTGGAAGCATCGGGGTGAACTCCGGTGAGGTGACTCCGGCGCCGCTTGCAAGCAGGCCGGCAACGAAGGCCAGCAATACCGCCAGCAGCGGCGCTGCTCGGCCAATAGCTCACCATCGTCCGCAAGAATCCAAACCGCTGTACCCGTGACAGCATCAGCAAGGTGAGGATGACCGAGTACAGGATGAATATGCCGCTGACGATTGGAAGCCACAGGGTGAGCCATCGCGAGGGGACGTTCGCAGCGCCTACGAGCAGACCCGCAACAATTGCCAGGACAACCAATTGCCCGAAGACGATCGGCAGCATGCTCCATGCAAAAACCGCGCGCACGGCAGCCGTTGAAGCCTGGCCCCCCATCCGCCGCCCGAGCCAGGCCGCGACAACGGCGCTGATGTGGAGATTGGCGATGCCGACGACGCCGCCAACGAGGTTACACGCCAAACATACTCGCCAATCCTGCAAAACGCCGCCAACGCCTGACGCGACCAATGCGCCCGTGGAGGCAGCAACACCACCGAGTACGGCCAATAGCAGAACCAGATGGCAAGGCCGCTCGGCAACAAGACGCTCGATCGTTTTCCCGGGGCTCAGCCATACCGAAAGAAGTGGCGGCGTTCGCCGCACGATCGCTTTCGAAAACGCATCAGGCATCACGAGGGCCTCAAGATTCGGCCCAGCGGCCCATTTTCCTCACGCTTACCAGAGGTTGCATTAGCGCACCAGCCCCAAGATTCACATGGCGCCGGATGAACAAGCGCTACGCAAGGGTCGCCCCTGGGCGACCCTTGCGTAGATCGAGGAAACCACCTCGGACTACGACCGTGAGAAGCTGCAGGAGCGTCTGGCCAAGCTCGCGGGCGGCGTCGCCGTGATCCGCGTCGGCGGTGCGACCGAAGTCGAGGTGAAGGAGCGCAAGGATCGCGTGGACGACGCATTACGTGCGACCCGTGCGGCAGTTGAAGAAGGCATCGTGCCGGGCGGCGGCGTCGCCCTGCTCCGCGCCTCCGAGCAGCTCAAGCGCATCAAGACCCAGAACGACGACCAGAAGACCGGCGTCGAGATCGTGCGCAAGGCGCTGTCCGCGCCGGCCCGCCAGATCGCGATCAACGCAGGCGAAGACGGCTCTGTCATCGTCGGCAAGATCCTCGAGAACGAGCAGTACAATTACGGCTTCGACTCGCAGACCGGCGAATACGGCAATCTGGTCTCCAAGGGCATCATCGACCCGACCAAGGTGGTTCGTGCGGCGATCCAGAACGCGGCTTCCGTCGCGGCTCTGCTGATCACCACCGAAGCCATGATCGCCGAGCTGCCGAAGAAGGCCGGCGCCGGCGCAGGCGGCATGCCTCCGGGCGGCGGCATGGATTTCTGATCCAGCCACTCAGGCGATATCAAGGGAATGCAAAACCCCGGCAGCGATGCCGGGGTTTTTGTTTGGGCAGACGACGACCGTGGCGGCGCAGTGAGCGCCGATACCCGCCGCAACGTCACGCTGAAAAAATCGCAACGTCCCGCTGAAGACAAGACGTCCCGCTCGCTGGGATATCCTTGTTATGCACACCGCTCGGCAAATATACGATGGTGTGTGTTGACAATTTTAAAAAATATTTTTCGCGAGAGTCGCAAACCGAACCGACAGCCCGGCTTTCCGTAGTCCAGAGTAACGTCGAGGCTGGATCAAGGCTCACCCAAAAATCCGATTGAACACGGAACGCGAGTTCCTGTGGCGCTGGCGAGCGTCGCGGGGAATGCTCTCGGCTGAGAAGGAGAATCGTGCCGTGAATGGATGCGGAGTGAAAGTCGCGCGGAACGCGACGTCAACCGGCGAGCCGATCAGGAGACGCTTCACCAGGATTTTTCATCGAGCCGGCCTGGAAAGCCGCGCTCAACATCCAAGCTTCGGTTGAGGAGGGATCCGGCCGGTAGGAATGAGCCTAGCGAGCATGAGCCCCACCGCCCGATGCTCGATGAGACAAGGTGCGCGATGCCCCCCAAGTACACCGCACCGACAAGCGGCGCACTCCAACCGGCCGGTGCTTTTCTACACAAAGAATAATTTCCAGGGAGGCGTTATGGGTATGGTCATGGTCAAGTGTCCGCAGACCGGACACGCGATTCCCACCGGCATCGAGACTGATCGGGAGAGCTTTGGGCGCAGCGCGGTGTTTTTCGCGCGCACCCGCTGCCCGATTTGCCGCGCCGATCACGCCTGGTTCGCGCGGGAAGCCTGGGTCGACGAGCCGAACAACCGAAACCAGCGCCAAAGCGCGGACTCCCTGGCATAGGCGTCGACACAGATCAGACGATGACAGCGATTGGGGGGACACCATGGCGCAAACGCAAATCTCGACGGAAACGTCCACCTGGCTGATGCAGGCCAAGGACTTTCTTTACGAAGCACGACGGCTGAAGCCGGGTCCTGAGCGCAATGACCTGCGCCAGACGGCGAAGGTGTTGCGAGAACTTGCGAAGCTCGAGGCGGCGCCGGGCCGGGATTGGCGGCAGACAACCGGATCGGGCGGAGAATCCGTCGTTTAATGGGCTTTCCGGGGATGCCGCCGCGGCAGGTCGCGAATGCGGAAGGCCGGCGGGGTGCGCGGAAACGCGTTCACAGGGCGCCGCCCGATTTGATTCCTGGACTGCGCCGACCTTCCCGCGGAGCCTCCGCGCGCGATCGGGCCGGATGCATCGCAAACATCTCCTCGACTTCGAGATGCATGACGTTGTGGCATTCGCACGCAGCCGCCGCGAGCCGCGCCGGGTCGATCTCGATCAGGCCCCGTCGATCGGACCTGATCGCTCCGCGCTCGCGCAGCTTGCGCATCAGGAGCGTCACGGTCGTGCGTCGCACACCCAGTATTTGCGAGAGCGCCTGCTGGGTGAGCGGCAGCACATCATGGTCGACGCGGTCGCGAAGCTGGAGCAACCAGCGCGCCATGCGCGCTTCGACCGGATGAAGCGCGTTGCAGGCGGAACCGAGCTGGAATTGGATCAGCAGTGCCCTGATGTGACTTTGGACCAGCCGCCGGATCGCGGGACTCCGGTCAAACAAGGCGTGAAATCGCGATGCGGGGATTCGGGCGGCGGTGCCCGCCGCGCGGACGACAGCCGTAATGGCCGATGGTGAAGGCCCGAGCACCGCGAGCGTGCCGACCGCCCCCTCACGCCCGATCACGGCGGTGCCGACCGTATGTCCATCCGCCATGTCGATCATCAGCGAGATGGCGCCGCTATGAGGGAAGAACACGTACGCGATCGCGTCACCCGCCCGCGACAGGACCGCGTCCTGATCGAGCGCGATAATCTCAAACTCGGACCTCAGCAGGTCAAGGTCGGATGCCGGCAGCGCTGCAAGAAGGCGATTGCCCATTCCCGCAGGAGGCGTCACTGCGGAGACCTCGCGGTGAGGGATCCGCAACCATCGCCATCTGGAGCGTTCCGGAACGGCGGCCTGAACATGAGCTAAATCCGCTTTCTCTACGCACTCACTCGAACAAACCCTCAACTCCGGCGACGAATTCCAAACGCTCGGGCGCGGGGCGGACTGCTCGCGAGATCTTTAGGGAGTTAGATGCAAACGGGCCTCCGGACGCAACCATAAAATACGCATGGGTAACACCGTAAGCTTACGGGACCGTGCGGTTCCATTCCGGCGCGCGGCAAGCCAAATAACGCTTGAAGCGGCGGCTTTGCTGCTCGATGAGCGGCGCCACGACGATATCCGCATCGAATGTTGCCGCACCGGCGTTGTAACGCGGCCACTATCGCGTTTTCGAGCGAAGCATGCCCTCGGACTTGATCCCGGGGTGGATGCCGGTTCGCGTGAAGAAAACGCGTCAAATCAAGAAGCTGGAACATTATCGGTTCTGATTGATCAGAACCGATAATGATCGGGTGTCACGCTATTGCACCACCGTGCCGATCCGGCCGTACCGGAATGACGGTCGGCGCGCGACAACTCCACCGACAGCCGCGTCGTCGGCCGCCGGGTACATTCCGCTGGAGAATGTCTTTGGTCGCGTGAGCATGATTTTCTTTTCGCGCGATGCCGGCGGGGATGGCGGTTGTCGCCGAGCACGAACAGGTGACCGGGGGGCACGGTTGCTCGCTGGCGCTCACTCCAACAGCGCACGCCCGCCCTGCCGATACCGCGCCTTCGTAATCTCGAAGATGAAATACGGCCTCTCGCCGGACAACGCCCGGGTGAACAGGCCCTCGCGCTTGATGCCGCCGATCTTGGTCATCGCGCCCTGCGAACGCCAGTTCTGATCGCCGACCCAGAAGATCACGGTATCGACGAAGGTGAAGGCGTGATCCAGCATCAACCGCTTGACCTCGCGATTGGCGCGCCCGCCCCAGTGGCTGCGCGCCAGGAATGTCCAGCCGATCTCGATCTCGCTCAAATCGGGCTCGTAGCCGTAATAGCGGCTCGAGCCGACGATGCGTCCGCTCGCCCGGTCGACGAACGCAAAGCCCATCTTGGAATCGACTGCGCCATCAAAGAATTTCCGAAACCCCGCTTCAGTGTAGCGATCGGGGACCGGATGCACTTTCCAGATCTCCGGATCAGAGCCGGCCGCAAACGTGTCGGTCCAGTCGTCCCTGGAAATGGGTCTGACGGTGATGCTGGGGCCGATCAGCGTCGGCTGGAAATCGGGCTGGGACATGGATGCGAATGTAGCTTCGCCGCGCGATACCTGAAAACAAAAAATGAAGGGCCGCCCGTGGGCGACCCTTCGTGTCATGCATTCTCCGCCGGCTTCAGGCGGACCAGCTTGGTGAGCAGGGCGTCAAAACCCTGCCCGTCACCCGCATGCAGGTCGATGCGGCCGACCTTCTCCACCAGCCGCTCCAGCGACTCCAGCTCCTTGAGCCGCAGCAGCAGAGGGTTCTCCTCCATCAACCTGGCGGTGTTCAGGAGCGAGCGCGTTGCCGCCGTCTCTTCCTGCCGGCGGATCAGGTTCGCCTTCGCGACCCGCTCCGCCTCCACCACCTTGTTGACGAGCTCGCGGATCTCGCCGGGCAGGATCACGTCCTTCACGCCGAGTTCGGAGACCTCGACACCGCTATCGGCGATGCGCACGCGCACATAGTCGCGCAGCTCCGCATCCAGTGCAGCCTTCGCCGACAGCACCTCGTCGAGCGTACGGCCGGCAACCGCTTCGCGGATGGCGAACTGCACCAGGCGGTACAGCCACGCATCCACGTCGGGCACGGCCGCGACCACGCGCTCGGGGTCAACGATCCGGCGGAATGCCGTCAGGGTCACACGCAGCGCGATGCGATCCCTGGTCAGCATTTCCTGCGCGGTGATCTCGACCGCCTGGGGACGCAGATCGAGGCGCTTGACCTCGATCTTGCGGCCGGCGATCCAGAAGGCGTGCCGTCCGGGCGCGAGCCGCTCCACCAACCGTCCCTCAACATAGAGCAAACCGGCTTCGTGGTTCTCGACCACCGCTTCCGTCACGATGGTAGGACGGTTGCGCTCGATCATCGCCAGGTGACGCGCGGTCACGCGAGGATCGTCCGCCACTTCGATGCGCTCGACATCGACCGAGGTTGCGACCTTCCAGTAGACGCGCGCCTGCCAGGGCGTCATCAGGTGCACGGGACGCCCGTCCAGGCTGACGATGGCGATCTCGTTCGCCTTCGTCTCGATGGCCTCGAACAGCTCGGCGGCCAGATCGGGCCGCGCGGCCTTCAGCACCGCGTAACGCTCCGCGGGGAATTCGGTGCGAACGACGTTGAAGATCTCCACCGTCAACTGACGCCGCAGATCGAACAGCCGATGACGACCGGGTTCGAGCACGCGCTCGAGCCTGCCGTTGCGCGTCAGTAACGCGCGCTCGCCATCCTTTACCGTCAGCGTCTTCATCAGCAAATGCCAGGTCATGGCACGCCTCCATGGTTTGCCCTTCGGCCCTCACGGGGGTCGGAACGCGGGTTTCGTTTGCAAAGGACGTCAGGACGCAGACGACGCTTCCCGAAAGCTCGGCGGGCCGGGTTTGAGCTTGCGAAACGACGGGCGCACGCGCGCGATCACTCGACTTGCGTCGAGCGGTCGAACGTTGCCACCCGGCATCAACGCAAGCGGTATCCACCGCGGCGCAAAGCCGGTCTCACAGTGTCTAGGTTCGGACGAAAAGCCTTTCGGCAATACGGCCGGACTGCGACTGAAGCGCGCGTCCGGTCCCCTTCAATGGGAATCAGCTTTTTGGGCTGAACCGGAGCGTTGGAACGGGATTCGAACCCGCGTCACGATGATTCATAGTCATCTGCTCTACCACTGAGCTATCCTTCGTTGGTGCCATAGACCGGACTCGAACCGGCGACCTTCGGGTCACCCCGACGCTCTACCGCCGAGCTACTATCGCGTCTTCACTTGGCGGAACACGAAACCGCAAAACCGGCCCGCGCCAGTCGGGATCACAACGAGCCCGAACCCATGGCCAAAGCGAAGGAGCGGGTCAATAAACGAAGCATCTTGCAGTTGCAAGAGCGCTGAGAAGATTTTTTCGCGATCGAGGAGACGCTGTGTCGTCATCGTCACAGCGTTAACCAACTTCGCAGCTTCGCAGGGTGGGCGAGGCGCGTCAGCAACGTGCCCACCATCCATCGTCGAGCGCTTCCAAATGGCGGGCAAGCTCCGCTTTGCCTACCTACGATTGCGACGGCCTACTGAAATGCGACTTCGGCAAAGCTTCTGAGCTTGCGCGAATGCAGGCGCTCGGATTCCTGGTGCTTGAGCCGTTCGAGCGCCTTCAAGCCGATCTCGAGATGTTGACCGACGCGTCGCCGGTAGAATTCGCTGGCCATGCCGGCGAGCTTGATTTCGCCGTGCAGCGGCTTGTCGGAGACGCACAGCAAAGTCCCGTAGGGGACGCGGAAGCGATAGCCGTTGGCGGCAATCGCCGCGGACTCCATGTCGAGCGCGACCGCGCGGGATTGCGACAGCCGCCGGATGACCGACGGGCCGCTGATTTCCCAATTGCGATTGTCGACGCTTGCGACGGTTCCGGTGCGCATCACCCGTTTGAGCTCAAAGCCGGTCAGCCCGGTCACCTCGCCGACCGCCTCCTCGAGCGCGACCTGCATCTCGGCAAGCGCCGGGATCGGGACCCAGAGCGGCAGCTCATGGTCGAGCACGTGGTCCTCGCGGACGTAACCATGCGCCAGCACATAGTCGCCGAGCCGCTGCGTATTCCTGAGGCCCGCGCAATGCCCCACCATCAGCCAGGCGTGCGGCCGCAGCACCGCGACGTGGTCGGTGACGTTCCGCGCATTGGACGGACCGATGCCGATGTTGATCAGGGTAATGCCGCCATAGCCGGGCTCGACGAGATGAAAGGCAGGCATCTGTGGCGCGCGGTCGGGCGTAATCCCGGTCGTTCCACCGCCAAGCCGCGCATTGCGCGTGATCGTATTCCCGGGCGCAACGAAGGCATCGGGCCCTATCGCGCCCGATGCGAGGCGCTGCTGGCACAGTTGCACGAAGGCATCGACATAGAGCTGGTAGTTCGTGAAGATCACGAAATTCTGGAAATGCTCGGGATCGGTGCCGGTGTAGTGATAGAGCCGGCGCAGCGAGTAATCGACCCGCGCCGCGCGGAACAGGGACAGGGGTTCGGGAGCTCCGGGGGGCACCTCAAACGTGCCGTCGGCAATCGCATCGTCCATGGCGGCAAGATCGGGCGTATCGAACACGTCGCGCAGCGTTCGCGTAAAGGCCGAGCTGTCGGCAATCGTCAGCGCCGCCTCGATGTTGATGTCCCGCCGATAGGCGAAATGAATCGGAATGGGCTCGTTCGACTCGCCGATTTCAACCGGCACGCCGTGATTGTTGACCAACAGCTCGATCTGCTCGGTGAGATAGGTGCGGAAAATATCCGGGCGCGTCACGCTGGTCTCATGCACGCCCGGCCCCGCGACAAAGCCGTAAGCGAGACGCGAATCGAGCCGTGCATGCGTCGAGGTCGTCATCCGTACAAGCGGATAACAGGCTCGCACGCGCGTCGTGAACGACCCGCCATTGACATAGGCTTCAAAGCGATCGCGAAGGAACCGGGTGTTGCGCTCGTAGATTTCTTCGAGACGGGCAACGGCCGCTCCGGCATCGACGAATGCCTCGGTCGCGAAAGGCGGTGGAGTTTCGACGAGCATTGCGGAACACCTGTCGCTTCGCGCCAGATTGGTTGTCGAGCGGAGACTCACTCCGGATCAGCAAATATAACCACAATCGAGGCTGGTTCCAGACACGTCTGGGGTCCTGCTCAGTCGGTGTACCGGATACTCCAGCCGTAGGATGGGTAGAGCGAAGCGAAACCCATCGCCAGCAAATACCGGTGTTGACGGGTTTCGCTGAGCCCGTCATCGGGCGCGCGTTCGCGCGACCCGTTGGCCCCATCCTGCTGGATACACCTTCGCGGAGAACCGCCCTCCTCCTGCGCCAGCGCCTACTGCACCTTTGCCAGCACCGCGAGGCGGCGGATGCCCTTGTTCTTGTAGGCGTCGAGGAACGCATAGTAGTCCGCGAACGAGACGCAGCCGTTGGACTGGCCACTCGGCCCGAGCATGTAGCTATGCGCGAGCAATCCATCGCGGCCGTGGATTTTTTCCTCGCCGCCGAGCGGCGTCAGCCGCAGCGCCGGCACGCCGTGAAACAGCGTCTCGCGCGGCTTCAGTTCGTAAATGTGCGGCGGCGTCACGCCCTGCATCCGCACATGCGAATAGCGCACGTCATCCATCTTGGAGCCGAGCCCCGAATGCGCCTCCAGCCTGGTGCCGTCGGGCAGATACACCGTCTTGGCGGCAATATCATACACCGCGGTCTGGCGGTCATAGGGCGGCGCGCCGCCCATCATCGGGTTCTGGCTTCGTGTATCGATGATGCTGCCGGTGACGCTGGCGTCGGCGGAGGCATAAGCCAGAAGCCCGCCAGAGGCCGGCTGCTTGCCCCACAGTTTTTCGACCATGCCCTGCTTCTCGCTGGAAGCAATCGACATCACGGCCGCCTTGGCGCGCTGCGCCATGTCACGAATGGGAGATCCGGATCCCTTCGCGGTCTTGTCCTCCACAGCCTTGGCTTCGGCCTCCTTCGGGGCCGCAGCTGGAACGTTCAAGGCAAGCTTGGTGGCGGGTGTGGCAATTTTCGGCTTTGTGGTTTCGGCAGGCTTTGCGCCCTGAACGGCCTTCGGCGCTTCGGCCGATGGCGAAGCTTCCGCCAGCCTCGTCGTTTCGACGGGTTGGGACGCAACGGATCTGGGCAGCTCGCCTTGCGGCGCCGACGCGGCAAACCGTTCGTTGAACATCAGCGAGCTTGCGACGTTTTCCGGCGCGGGCATCACCAGCGGCCGTTGCTCCAGCGATGCGAATATTTCGTTGAAAGCCGGCTGCACCGGACGAGCAGCGACAGCGGTCGGGTTCTTGACGACGGGCGCCTCGAAGGCGGCGCTGTTCACGGTCGGATAGACGCTGGCGCCAAGCACGTTGGTGTAGACGGTCCACGCGCAGCCGAGCACGAGGCCCGTGACCGCGACACCGCCGAGGAAATGTTGAGGAACGCCCCTACGAGAAGGTTTCCTGCGGTTGTGCACCGCAGGGCCGAACGCACGCATACGCTTACTCATTCACACAACGCCCAGAACAACAATTCCAACAACTCCCCCGTTTGATGCTGCGTCCGGATAGGTCCCCAACAGCATCTCGCAGAGGCACAGAGCGCCATTAAGGCGGCTTTTAGTTAAATCCGACTTAAACTCGGGCGGATGTAAGGCGCGGCACAAGTATATGTAATTATTGAATAAATCGATTCCGTATTTGTGCGACGGGTTCCACCAAAATTGGTGACATCCGGTGTGTCTGCCCACCGGATGTCCCATATCGGGCCAAGTTGCGGCATTGGCGCGTTTTCCAGCGAAACATGCCCCCGGACTTGGTCCGAGGGTCGATACCGCTAGTCCTTGAACGGGTCGAACTCGTTCTCGCCGGCCATGGCGACCGCGAACGGACGCAGCGTGTGCTGCACCCTGATCGAACCGCCGTGCTCGGCCAGCACCTCCGGCAGCCGGCGATAGGCCATCGGGCTTTCATCGAGGTCGGCGCCCACCAGCGTCACGCCGCGCGATTGCAGCCAGGCGTCCATCTCGGCCCGCGTGAACCGCCGCTTGGCCTCCTTGCGACCGAACAAGCGGCCCGCGCCGTGCACCGTCGAGTACAGCGAAGCCTTCGCCTCCTCGCTGTCGACGCCTTCAACGATGACCGCGTCATCGCCCATCGAGCCGCCGATGAAGCCACGCTGGCCGGGGAATGCCGGCGTTGCGCCCTTGCGCACCACCCACAAATCCCTGCCGCCATGATTCTCCCGCCACGCGTAATTGTGGTGGTTGTGAACCATGTCGGTGACTTCGCCGCCGATGATGCGGCGCACGCGATCGATTACCCACTCGCGTCCGGCATAGGAGTAGCGCCCGGCGAGTTGCATCGCCGCGATGTAACGCCGTCCGACCTCGCTGTCCTCGTCGATCACGGCGGGCGGCACGTTCATGCCGTCCTTGCCGCCGGCGGCCTTGAGGTAGCGGGTCGCGCTGGTGTGACCGAGGCCGCGGCTGCCGAAGTGCACGCCGATCCAGACAAAGCCCGCCTCGTCGCGCAACAGGTCGACGTAGTGGTTGCCCGATCCGACGGTGCCGAGTTGCGCCACCGCCTTCTGCCGGTACGCGCCCATGTCGGACTCGTGCCACGCATCCGCGTCGTCGAACAGTTCATGCTCGACCCGCTCGTCGTTGGTGCGTCCGACGCCGAACGAGATCACGTTGTGCACGTCCTTGATGATCGTGCCAACGTTGCCTTCGATCTGGCTGAACGGCGTGTCGAGGCGCACGGCCATGTTACCGCAACCGATGTCGAAGCCGACACCGGAGATGCTGATCTGCTTCTCATAGGCAATCACGCCGCCGACCGGCTGGGCATAGCCGAGATGACCGTCAGCGCAAATCACGCCGGCGACCGCGTTGCCGACCGACATGCAATTGCGCATCTGCGCGATCGTCGCGTCATCGTGCTTGCCGAAGACCTTGAGCGGGCTGTTCTGGTATTGCGCGGCCTGCGGCTTGAGCGCGATATCGGCGGCAACGCCCTGCGCATCGCGCACAAGCTTCTCCTTGCGCGCCGCGTCGCGAAACAGGCACCACGTCGGCATCGGCCGCTGGCCGGGCCGGTCGATCTTCGCATCGGGGTCGCGCCCGGCCTCGACAGCCAAAGCCCGGGCGCGCTCCTGGTAGGGATCGGATCGCATCTCACTCTCCTTCACTGCACTACGTCGTTCCGAAGGCCGTTCAGGACTCCGGAGCGTCCCGTGTCAGTCGCGACACAGGTCGGTTTGGTTTGCAGGCAGGGAGGAATTGCGAGGTCGAGCTTGCCACAAATGGCATACCGCGGATCATTCCCTGCCTTGGCGGCAGAGGGAGACCCGCTGCCGCGTTACGCTGGTAGATTGCCTTGGCGGTACGATTCACTCATCGAAGACACGCCAGCGGCGCACGTCAAGGCACGACCATGCCGGACGACCGGCTGGCCTGCATCACGTGATGGATTGGTGTCTAAACGAAGCATCGTCTTTCCATGGATCGGCGGAAGCGCGCGATCACATACATCAATCTCAGGATTTGTAAACAGGCCGGCACCCGGCGCGAGCGCGGCGCTAATAACTCAACCGCGGATACCAATCCTTGCCGCGCCCTTCCGGCGTGGTGTCCAAAATGGTCCACAGCGGATCCATGTCGGGCGCGCCGCGCGGATCCTGCCCGGGATCGGCGGTCGAGGGCCCCATTTCGCCGGCCCAGAAATGGCGGATGCTGCCGTCGCGGCGCGTGAACACGTTGTAGCCAGGCGCGTCGGCATCGGCTGCGCTGACATAGTCGCGCGTAAAATCGCCCGACGCGTCCGAGTAGATCCGGTGCTGTGTCCAGCCCCGCGCCCTCTTCGCCTCGATCAGCCGCGCGATCGGCGAGCGCGCCACGAACACGAACGCGATGCGCTGCTCGACATCGGGCAGCTTTGCTTCCCAGGTGCTCATGAAGGACGTGCACATCGGGCATGGCTGCTCGCGTGCGGGACCGAACATGTAGCTGTAGATCACGAGCGTCTGCTTGTTGCCGAACAGGTCCGGCAAGGCCGCCTTGCCGCCCTCGCCTTCGAACGCATAGTTCTTTGTCACCGCCCCTCCCGGCGGCAGCGTGCGGCGCAACTCGGCGACGCGCTCGATGTGGCGGCGCAGTTCGATCTCCTCCGCCAGCAATTGCTCGCGGGCGCAGCGATATTCGGCGCTCTCATTGGGAAAGCGCACGCTGTTGCCGCGCGCGAGTTCGGCGGCGGGTTTCAGGGCGGAACCGGACATGACAAAACCTCGATTCTGGTTGATCTGCCTACAAGACGTTTTACGGCGCGTCGCTCCGACACTGCCGCGCCAAAGGACGCGTCGAAAATCGCCGTTCCGGTGCCCACGCGACAAGTTGCATACCGGCCTTGCGTTCCCGCAGGGCGCGCGGGGGTGGCCACATCCGGAAGGGGTCCATTCAACCTCTTCTAATTTCTGCCTTTTCAGCGCTGTAAACGGTCGTTTACGACGCCTTTTGGGTCGCACTGCGCGATCGGAGTTTTCGCCGAACCTTATGGCCCGCCGGCAGACACATTATCTGCGCACCTTTTCGCTTTGCACGTGGGGGCGCCAGTATGATACGGTACCGTATCAGTCCAATTTTCTCCCGTGCCCGGAAGGGGAAGTTGCCATGTCGAGGCTGGCGCGCGCCGGATGGATCGCTTGTTCAAGTCTGCTGCTGCTGACCGCGGACGCAGCAGCCCAGCCTGCGAAACTGGGCTGCAATGCCGAGCAGTCGGCGCTGGGAACGCAAACGCTGCGCTGTCCGACAGCGATCACGATCGTCGCCGAAAGCGGCGCGAAGTTCGAGCTCAGGGATCGCAACCGCGATGGCCATGTCGATTCCGTCGAACTCAGCAACAAGGCCCTGCTGCTCGAGGTGCCGAAGCAGCCGGGCCGCACCAAATTCGATGTAGTGACGCCGCAGGCGATTGCGGCGGTGCGCGGCACCAAGTGGGCGGTAGACGCCGAAGGTGCAAAGACATCGGTCTTCGTCGTCAACGGCCGCGTCCGCGTGGCACGGCCCGCCGGCCGCGGCAGTGTTGTACTCGGCGCCGGTGACGGCGTCGATGTCGAGCCGTCGGGCGCACTGATCGTCAAGCGCTGGCCGCCTGCGCGCGTGACAGCCCTGATGGCAAGATTGGCACAATAGAAGACACGCAAATGAACCGTCGACGTCTTCACATTCTGGTTGCGTTGCTCTGCACGGGACTCTGGGCCGGCGCGATCTGGCTCGGCCATAGCAGCGGCCATTTGCGGTTTCTCGACCGGCTCGAGTCGGCATTGTCAGATGTGCGAACGTTGGCGCGCGACGTAAAGGCACCGCCGGACCTCGTCACGATCGTTGCGATCGACGATACCATCGTCAAGCTGGCCGGCACCTATCCGCTGCCGCGCACCGAGATTGCCAAGATCATCGAGGCGATCGCGCGGCTGGAGCCGAAGGTCATCGCGATCGATCTTCTCCTGGTCGACAAGGGACCTGTCGATGGCGATGCGGCGTTCGCGAAAGCGCTCGCGGCGAGTCCGACCGTGCTGGCAGCGGCGGCGGTATTTTCGAACACCGTTCAGCCTTCCGTGGAAGACGACGGGCCACTGGCCCGCCTGCCGAAGGCCGACCGTTTCCTGCTGCCGCTCCCGGCCTTTGCAGACCGTGCGGAAGTCGGCATCGCTAATGTGGCGACGGGACAGAGCGGAACGCCGATGTCGGTCCCTATGCTGTTTCGGACAGGCGACAAGATCGAATTGTCGTTTCCGCTTCGTGTCGCATCCGTCGCGATCGGTCAGAAGCTGACCATCGAGCCCGACCGCCTGCTGTTCGGTGACCGGTCGATCGCGACCGCCTCCGATTATGCGCTGCCGATTTCCTATTACGGCCCGCGCCGCACCATTCGCACCGTCAGCGCCGCAAATCTGGTCGACGGCCAGGTCGACAAGGAAGCCATTCAGGGCCGGATCGTCGTCATCGGCGCGACCGCCACCGGCGCCGGCGACTTCTTCCCGACGCCGTTCGATTCACTGATGCCGGGGGTGGAAATCATTTCCACCGCGATCACGCATCTGGTCGCAGGTGACAGCGTCGTGCGCAACGGGCCGGTTCGCGTCATCGAGGCCATCACGACGATCCTGCTCCCGATGCTGCTGATCGGTTTGCTGGCGTGGCGGCGAAACGCTTTCGGTCTGCTCACGGTCAGCGCGGTGATGCTGGCATGGGCGGCTGCGAACACGGCTGCTTTCGCGCACGGCATATGGCTCGACGCCGCAACGACGATGGCCGCGGCGGTGCCGCCGGTCATCCTGTTCGGTGCGTTGCAACTATGGTCGGGCCGGCGCAACGCACAGTATCTCGCCGTCCAAAACAGGCTGCTTGAACAATTCCAGACGCCGGGCCTGCAGGAATGGCTGACGCGCGATCCTGATTTCCTGCTGGCGCCGGTCAGGCAGAACGCCGCCGTCGTGTTCGTCGACCTGTCCGGATTTACCTCGCTCAGCGAAACGCTCGATCCGGAGGCCACGCGGGCGCTCTTGAAGGAGTTTCACGCCCTGGTCGACAAGGAAGTGACGCGGTGCGGCGGCATGATCACGAGTTTTCTTGGCGATGGCGCCATGATCTTGTTCGGGCTGCCGGAGGCTGCGCCGGATGACGCCGCGCGCGCGGCGCAATGTTCGATCGCGCTCTGCGTCAAGACCGAACGCTGGATCGAGGCGTTGCCGCCGGAAATGGCGGCGCGAATTGGCTTTAAGATCGGCGCACATTTCGGACCGACCGTCGCCTCCCGGCTCGGCGGCCGCAATCACCAGCACATCACCGCAACCGGCGACACCGTGAACGTGGCGAGCCGCCTGATGGAAGTGGCGGCCCGCCACGATGTCCGGCTGGCGCTGAGCGATACGCTGCGCATCGCGGCGGAAGACATCGGCGCCCGGCTGAAAACCGGCAGCCTTGCCGGCCCCGTCGAGACGCAGATTCGCGGCCGGTCAGGCTCGCTCACGGTCTGGCTGTGGCGGGACGAACAAAGCCCGATGGATCAACGAATGCATCCCGACGCCGCGGAGTGACCGGCCGCGTCGCCCTACTGCAATTCCGGCGGCGGCGTGCGGTCGAATACCTCGCCCTTCGGCCCTTCCAGCAGATGCAGCGCATAGGTCTCGATCAGCAGCGGCCCGCGCTTGCGCTCGACCTCGCCGACCTTCTCGACGCGGGCGAACATGTCCTGCAACGGCGCATCGCCCGGAAAGACTTCGCGGACATAGAGTAATGGGCCGGCCAGCTGCGCCGCATCGGGCTCAGGCATGTTGACCCAGCGGATGCGCTGGTTCTGCTGCGCCACACAGGTGCCCTTCGGTAGATGGAAGGCGAGCCAGCCGGTGGTGCCGTAGTCCGAGGCCAGCACGCATGTGGCTCCCGTTCGCGCCCTCGCCGCTTCGATCGCGGCAGCCGTTTCGCGCCAGCCGATGCCGACGCTGCGCACGGTGGCATCGCGGCGATAGCCCGACAGCATGCCGGTGTCGGCCTGCACGACCAGCAGTATGAACATCAACACACCGCCCGGCGCGGCCCAGCGCCTGCAGAAATCGACCACGCGCTGCCAGCGCGGCTCCCATTCGACCAGATGCGCGGCGACGGCCGCGGCGATCACAAACGCCGGGTAGACCGGCGCAAACCAGTTGGCCTCGACGCGGGCATGCAGCGAGTGCCAGACGAAATAGGCGACGATGACCCAGAACATCGTATTGACGAGCACGCGCGCCGGTCGCGCGCCGGCACGTTGGCGGAACAGCGCGTACAGCCCCATCGCGCCGAGCATCCACACCAGCGGCGTGGCGAATATAATCTGCGTCGGAATCAACTCGGCGATGAAGACCGGGCGGAAATCCTCGATCCTTGCCCGCCCCATCTGCTTGATAAAGGACACCCAGTGGTGGTCGCCGTTCCAGAGAATGACCGGCGCAAACAGAGCCAGCGCGACGAGCCCGCCGAGATACAGCCATGGCGAGATCAGCCAGTGCCGCAGTTTGGGAACGGCGACCAGCCAGATCAGGATCGCCGGACCGAAGAACAGCGCGGTGTATTTCGACAGCAACGCGCAACCGGCGGCCGCGCCGACCGCCAGCCACCACACGCCGCGGCCGGTCTGCAGCACCTTGGCGAGCGCAAACAGCAGCAGGCTGGAAGCCACCAAAAGCGGCGCGTCCGGCGTGACGATCATGGTGCCGACCGCGGCCATCAACGTGATGTTCAGCAGGATCGCCGACGAGGCGGCCACGCGCCGGCTGCCAAACAGGATGGCGGCGGCCTGATAGATCGCCCAGCTCATCGGCAGCGCCAGCAGGATCGAGACCAGCCGGACGCCGAATTCGGTATCGCCTGCGATCAGCGTGCCGAGCCGGATCACCACCGCGACGCCAGGCGGATGATCGTAAAAGCCGCCGGCGAGATGCTTCGACCACATCCAGTAATAGGCTTCGTCGAAGGTGATCGGCGTAAACGCCGCGGCGATCAGGCGCAGCGCCACCAGCCCCAGGATCGCCAAACCCGTGTTGAGGGCAACCCGCGCCTCGCCGGACTTCATTTTGGAGCCCGCCCGCCACCGGTCATCCCCGCGAAAGCGCGGATCCTGGACGCCGGGAAGCCTGCGATCAACCCGATAGGTCGCGGCGTACGGGGTCGCCCGGTCAAGCCGGGCGATGACGGCAGAGTGTGAGCGGAGCACGTCATTCCGTCACTCTTCACGCGAACCGGCTATCCGCTTCGAAAATGCTGTCCGTCATCGCTTGCGCCAGACGAACAGTCCGGACATCGCGTAGTTCCAGACCACGCCCATCAGTGCTCCCGCTGCGCCCGCGAGCCACCAGATCGGTTCCTGGTCGAAGACCGCGAACGCGACACCGACATTGGCGAGCAGTCCGACGCCGCAAACGAGATAGAACAGCAACAGACCGCGCAGGATTGCAAATCCCTTCAGCCGCTGGTCGCGATAGGTGAGGAAGTTGTTCAGGATGAAATTGCTGGTCATGGCAATCAGCGCGCCGGCCGCCTGCGCTTCCGCGAACGGCTCCTTCAGAATCTCATGCGCAATGAAGAGCGCCGTAAGATGCACGACGAGGCCGGTGCCGCCGACCATGGCGAACAACAGGAAACGCAGCGACACCACGTCATTCGTCAACTTCGCCAGCACCAGGCCGAGGAAATCCAGTGCCACCATGGAATCGAGCTTGCTTTCGCCGTGCTGGCGCGAACCGAAGGTGTAGGGAATTTCGATCGTACGCAGCTTGCCCTGCGCAGTCGCAATGATGTCGAGCAGTATCTTGAAGCCCTGGGTCGAGAGCTGCGGCGCCAGTTGCTCGAAGCGATCGCGGCGGATCATGAAGAAGCCGCTCATGGGATCGGCGACCTCGACCTTCAGGGCGCGCCGGGCGACCTCGGTTGCAAGCTGGCTGGCCCCTGCCCGCTGCTTGTCGAAACTGTCGGCGCTGCCGCCCTCGATATAGCGGCTACCGACCACGAGTTCCGCCTCGCCGCTTTGCAGCAGCGCGACCATCTTCGGCAGTTGCGTTTCGTCGTGCTGCAGATCGGCGTCGATGACGGCCGCATACGGGCCGCTCGAGGCCAAAATGCCCTCGATGCAGGCACCCGACAGGCCGCGCCTCCCGATCCGGCGGATGCAGCGCACGCGCGAGTCCTTCCGCGCCAGCCCCCGCACCACTTCCCAGGTCCCGTCAGGGGAATTGTCATCGACAAAGACCACTTCCCAGGCAATGCCGGTAAGTGTGGCCGCCAACCGCCGGTACAGCACCGTGACGTTGTCGCGCTCATTGAAGGTCGGCACAACGACCGAAAGCTCAGGCAAACCGGCCTGCGACGGGGTTTCGGGGCCCGGTTTGATGGCGTCATTCATGATCGCCAGCGTATATCCGCAGCCGCCCGACATGCCAAGGCGAGCTTCGAGAACGAGGTGACCGGACAGTGAAAACGGGAGTGAAATCGGCCCGGTGCTCGCCCAATTGGGCGGATCGTTAGTCGCCGCCCGAGCGGGTCCAGGGCCAGCTTCGCTTGAAAATGCTCTGAAAATGCCAACGACCACGAACAGAGGGCGCGCGTACATCCGGCGCAGCCAAACTATTCATGGTCGTCCCAGCGCCGGAGCTTTGAAGCGTCAACGTCGCCGTTAAGTGCTAGATAGGAACGCCCTGAGCATTCCGCAAGGATCCGCCCCTAGTTCGGAACTTCCCGAATCACCGGCCCGCGCGGGGCTGGCACGGCGGGAACCGGCTGAAGCGTCGCGGGTTGCTGGAAACTCGCCGGCCTGGCGGGCTTTCCGAACTGGCCGATCGGCCCGTAGGCGATCGCAACCACCATCACGATCGATGCCACGATGGCTCCCAAAAGACCGGCGACTGACTGCGAATTCATACTCGACTACCCCCACGCCTGACGAGGAACTGATATCACGGAAAAAGCGCGTGGAGGAGTCTCGGCGTCAGCCACCGGCAAAACCGGCCGCCGACGCGACTTTCAAAATCTCACCACGCGAGCGCCGCGCGACGGACAAGCAAGAACCGCGATTCCATCGTAAACAAGACAGAGTCTCGACCTTCGGGTTGACAGGGAAGAGGGGAAAAAGATGTCGACGACAGATGGGACCAAATCGGCCGGGAAATCCGGACGGGGCAAGGGCAAGGGCGAGAAGCGCAAGAAAGCTGTTGCCCAAGAGGCAGTTTCGCAACCGGGTTTGCCTGAAAGCCCGGCGCCGGCTCAACCGCAGAGCCCGGATCAGGATCAGCAACTGCAGCAGCCGGAGCCGGTTCACGCGGAGAGCCCGAAGGCGGATCTGGAGCCGGCCGTCCAAGAGCCTGTCGTTGCCGTCGCCGCGTCGCCCGAGCCGCAGCCGGCTTTGGCGTCCTCGCCTCCCGAACCCTCGCCTTCCGAACCCTTGCCCGCCGAGTCTGCGTCAGCCGCGCCGCCGGCCGCCGAACCCGCGTTAGCCGAACCGGCACCGGCCGGGCTTGCATCAGCCGAGCTTGCGCCGGTGAGCCTGCAGACCATCGCGAATGCCTATCGCGACTACACACGGAAATCGCTTGAAGAGTTCGGATCGTTTGTCGAACAGCTCAGCGGCGTTCGCTCGCTCGACAAGGCGATGTCGGTTCAGACCGAATTCGTGAAGCGCGCCTATGAGAATTCGGTCGCCGAGTCGCAGAAGATCTGTGAACTTCACAACCGCCTTGCCAAGCAAACCCTCGACCCGTTCAAGGGACTGACGGGCAAGACGCCCGCGACGCACGGTAAGCCCTGAGGTTCACGCAAGAGCGGCTTGGCGCAAATTGATGCAAGCAAAAGGCTCCGGTTTTCCGGAGCCTTTTTGTCAACAGATTCCGCCTACGAGCCGGCGCCCTGACTTCGCTTCGATGCCGGTCCGGTCCCGCGCATATAATGCCGCTCAGGCCGGTAGCGCCCGGCCCAGGCTCGCATGATCCTGCCGGTGAAAGCCGATATCCAATGAAAGATGGCCATCGATTGATCCTCTGGTCCTGCAATCTTGCAATTCACGCGCCAAGCTGGCCGGTTAGCCGCTGGTGAAACGATGAACTGCGCTGGTCGAGCCCGGTGAAGGTGACGGTCGCACCATGCTCGCGGTACTTGGTTTCGATCGAATCCAGTGCTGCGACGCTCGACGCATCCCAGATCTGGGAATGGGTCAGATCGATCAGGACGCGCTTGGGGTCGGCGCCATAGGAGAAACGCTCGACGAGATCGTTGCTGGAGCCGAAGAACAATGGGCCATGGACATTGTAATGGACCGACATTCCGTCCTGGCTCACGGTGCGCTCGGCGCGAATGACATGCGCGACGCGACGCGCGAACAGGATCATCGCCAGCACCACGCCGACGGCGATACCGATAGCGAGGTTGCCGGTGACGACGGTCACCGCAACCGTCGTCACCATGACCATCGTTTCCGGGATCGGCATCCGCCGGAACGTCGCCGGCCGGACGCTGTGCCAGTCGATGGTCTTGAGCGCGGCGATCATCATGACGGCGGCCAACGCCACCATCGGTATCTGCGCCATCAACTCGCTTAAGCCCGTCACCAGCACCAGCAGCACAATGGCGGCGACCGCCGTCGAAATGCGGGTGCGGCCCTGCCCGATTTTCACGTTGACGACGGTCTGGGCGATCATCGCGCAACCGCCAATGCCGCCATAGAAACCGGCGGCGATGTTGGCGATGCCGAGCGCCCAGGATTCTTTGCCCTTGTGCGACCGCGTATCGGTCAGGTCGTCGACCAGCTTGGCGGTCAGCAGCGTCTCGAGCAGGCCGACAAAGGCAACGCTGATGGCGGTCGGCCAGATGATGCGCAGCGTGCTGAAGTCGAGCGGGACCGCGAACGCGGTGATGCCGGGCAGCCCCGACGCCATAGTGCCCTCGCCGCCGACATTGGGCACCGTGAGATGCCCCAAAATCACGATCGATGTCACCACGATGATGGCGACCAGCGGCGCCGGCACCGATGTCGTGATGCGCGGCGTGACAAGGACGATCGCAATCGTCAATGCGAACAGCGGATAGACCAGCCACGGTACGTTGAAAATATGAGGCACCTGCGCGGCGAAGATCAGAATGCCGAGCGCGTTGACGAAGCCAATCATCACCGAACGCGGGATGAAGCGTGTCAGCCGCGCCAGGCCCGCAAGCCCGAACGCGATCTGGATGATACCCGCCAGCAGGATGGTCGGCAGGACATAGCCAACCCCATGCAGCTTCACCATCGGCCCGATCACCAGCGCGATCGAACCGGCCGCCGCCGTGACCATGGCCGGCCTGCCGCCGAGAACGGACATCGCGAGGCACAGCACGATCGAGGAGACCAGCGCCACCTTGGGATCGACGCCCGAGACAAACGAGAACGAAATCACCTCGGGGATCAGCGCCAGCGCCGTAATGATGCCGGCCAGCGATTCCCGAACGAAAAGGTTCGGGGCACGAAGCACCGCTGCGATCGACGGCGCGTCTTCGAATTCTGATTGGGTGACGGCGGGGGTCGCGACTTGCATGGAAGTATCCGGAATATGTTGACGGCTTGTTCGAAACCGGTGGCGCGTCAGCCGCCAGGCGGTTTATGGACGACGCAGCGGAAGCCGATATGACAGGTGGAGGAATCGGCCGTTTCGCCCTGACGGGCCGACGGCCGATACCGAAGGCAGTAGTTGGGCGCGCAGAGATGCGAGCCACCTTTCACGACGCGGCGCGTCGACCGGTCATCGCCGGCGTTTGGATGGCAGCAGGATTGCGGCGGCTGATCGGGGGCGGCGTCATACGGGCTCGACGTCCATTCCCAGACATTGCCGACCATGTCGAACAGGCCGTAACCGTTCGCAGGAAACGCGTCGACCGGCGAAGTCCCCTCGTATCCGTCCTCGGTTAGATTCTCGTGGGGGAATTGACCCTGCCAGGTGTTGGCCAGAAACCGTCCTTCGGGATTGGCGGCATCGCCCCAGGGATAGGCTTTGCCTTCAAGACCGCCGCGGGCGGCGAACTCCCATTCCGCTTCGCTCGGCAATTGCTTGCCGCACCATGCCGCATAGGCGAGCGCGTCCTCATGAGCGACGTGCACGACGGGATGATCGTCGCGACCGGCGATCGAACTCTCCGGCCCCTCCGGATGCCGCCAGTCCGCGCCGGGGCGATATTCCCACCAGGCGAGATTGTTACGCAAGCTGACCGGGCGATCCGGTTTAACAAACACCAGCGAACCCGGCACTAGCAACGCCGGATCGGCATCGGGATACATCGCCGGATTCGGCGGACGCTCGGAATAGGTGACATATCCCGTCGCCTCGACGAATTTCCGGAATTCGGCGTTGGTGACCGGGTAGATGTCTATCCAGAAGCCATCGACGAAGGCTGGACGGACCGGGCGTTCCTCCCGATAGAAGCTGTTGGAGCCCATCAGGAAGTTGCCGCCCGGGATCCAGTTCATGGCTTCGGGCTTGACCGCGTCGGGCACCAAGCCCGATTTGGCCTTGCCGGGGAGAACGCAGCAGCCCTCTCCCCGGCGATGGCCGGCTGCACCATGCGCGATCGTTTCCGCTCTCGTCGGTGCAGTCATCGCATTCAGGCCTTGGCGTGTTGCTTGGGCACGAAATCAAGCGCGGCGCCGGGCGGAATCAGCTCCTCCTTCTTGGCGCTCTCCTCGAAATCCCTGATGATGCGCTGGGCGTGCTGCATCACCCACCAGCGTACGTAACGCTGGTTGACGGCATCACGCTCCTTCGGGTCTTCCTTCAGATGCGTGATGCGGGCAAATCCGAGCGCCAGTTCCGGATCGTGAAAGTGCTGCTGCCGCTTGAAGTTGATCTTGAAGTCCTTCCACTTCACGGCGTGCAATTCATCCTTGAGCCAGACGATGCAGGACTCGCGGTTGGAGGTTTCCTGCTTGCCGAGGAAGAACGGGCTCTGGTCGACACCGTCGATCAGCCGGTCGGCGGGTGCCTTGCAGCCGGTCATCGACAGCAGCGTGGTGAACATGTCGGTGACATGAACCATCTCGTTGCTTTCAATGCCTGCCGGAATCCGGTTCGGCCAGCGGATCAGAAGCGGAGTGCGGATGCCGCCTTCCGCGGAACTGAAGTAGGAACCGTCGAAGAAGCCGCCGGTGCCACGGCCGGCGAGGTGATCTTCGGCGCCGTTGTCGCCGCACATCACGACGATGGTGTTATCGGCAACGCCGAGTTCATCGAGCTTGTCGAGCAGCACGCCGAAGTCGTGGTCGAGCATCAGGAGGCAGTCGCCCCAATCGCCATTGGTGCTCTTGCCGACGAATTCATCGCGTGGGCTCATCGGGAAGTGCATCAGCGAGTGGTTGAAGTAGCAGTAGAACGGCTTGTCCGCCTTGACGGACTTTTCCATGAACTTGATGGCGCGCTTCTGGTACTCGAGGTCGCAGGTCTTCTTGGTCTCCATGGTGAGCTGCTCGTCCTTGAGCGGCCACGCACCCTTGCCCTTGGCGCCCTCGTGCATGTGCGAGAAGCCGTCGCGCTCCGGCACATAATGCGGGTCGGTCAGCCACATGCATTCGTCATAGGTGCGTAAGGGGCCATACCATTCGTCAAAACCGTGATCGGTCGGGAAGCGGCCGTCCTCGGCGCCGATGTGCCACTTGCCGTAGATCGAGGTGGCATAACCGGCTTCCGACAGGATCGAGCCGATGGTGCGCTCCCACTTGACGATGCCGCCGCCATTGCCGCCGAGCGCGATGGTATGGTTGCCCGAGCGGATCGGAAAGCGGCCGGTCATCAGCGCCGAGCGGGTCGGCGTGCACTGCGGCTCGACGACATAATGCGTCAGCTTGACGCCTTGCTTGGAGAAAGCGTCCATGCGCTTGGTATCAGCGCCGCGCAGAATGCCGCCGCCGTAGCAGCCGAGTTCGCCCATGCCGAGGTTGTCGACGTGGAAAAACAGTATGTTTGGTTTCGTTGCCATTGAATTCTCCGATCTGTGACGCAGGCGCAGGTCGTCGTTGACGCGCGCGCTCTTCGCGTCTCTCCTTGGTTGATGTCGTTGATTGGTGTTTCGCGCCTGTGCGGCCGCGACGTTCAGTATTGTCTCAGAAGATCTCGCCTACTCCTTTCGGTCCCACTTTCATTCCGAAGCCTGAAAGGCCTCGATCCTTGATCTCGGGAGCCATGGCGGCCAGCGACTCTTCGCGGATCAGCCCCTTGAGCTCCTGCACCAGGTTCATGAATTCCGGCGTGTCGGTCATCTCGGCCCTGCGCGGACGTGGCAGCGGCACCTTGATTTCCGCCTTGATGCGGCCCGGCCGCGCCGTCATGACGTAGATGCGGTCGGAGAGGAAAATCGACTCTTCGATATCGTGGGTGATGAACAGCACCGAGATCTTGAACTGCTGCCAGATATTGGTCAGGATTTCCTGCATCACGACGCGGGTTTGCGTGTCGAGCGCACCGAACGGTTCGTCCATCAGCAGTACCTGCGGACTTGTCGCCAGCGCGCGGACGATGCCGATGCGCTGCTTCATGCCGCCGGAAAGCTGGTCGGGATAATGGTTCTCGAACGACAGCAGTCCGGCGAGATCGAGCAGCGCGCGGGCCGTGGTGTTGCGCTTGCTTTGCTCGACGCCGGCCATCTTCAGGCCGAACTCAACGTTCTTGCGAACCGACAGCCAGGGAAAGAGCGAATATTGCTGGAACACGACACCGCGGTCCGAGCCGGGCCTGGTGATCGCTTTGCCGTCGAGCTTCGCCTCGCCAAGCGTCGGCTTGACGAAGCCGGCGACGATGCTGAGCAAGGTCGACTTGCCGCAGCCCGACGGCCCAATCAGCGAGACGAACTCGCCCGGCTGCACGTTGAGCGATACGTTCTCGACGGCGACGACCTTGTTGTCGTGGGCGCCGAACGTCACGCCCATGTCGCGAACGTCGATGAAGCCCTTCTGGGTTTCGGCTTCAGCCATTGCCATCGTCATCGCTTGCCTCCCGGTGCGAATGCCAGCCACGGCATCAGGAGGCTGCCAACCACCCGGATGATGCCGCTGCAGGCCAATCCAAGGAAACCGATCGTGATCATGCCGAGCACGATCGCGGGATAGTCCACCAGCGAGTAGGCTTCCCAGGTGAAGTAGCCGACGCCGAACTGACCGGAGATCATCTCGGCCGCAATCAGCGATACCCACGCCACGCCCATGCCGACGGCAAGGCCGGTGAAGATGTGCGGCAGCGAACCGGGCAGGATCACGTTCAGGAGCAGGCGGAACTCACTCGCACCCAGGCAGCGCGCCGCCCGTACCAGCACGCCATCGAGCGAATGCACGCCGTGGATGGTGTTGAGCAGGATCGGGAAGAAGGCGCCGATGAAGGTGATGAAGACGATGCTGGCTTCATTGTTCGGCCATAGCATGATCGACATCGGCACCCAGGCGATCGCCGGAATCGGCCGCATAATCTCGACGACGGGCATGAACAGGTCACGCACGCGCTGATATTTTCCGATCGCGAGCCCGAGCGGCACGCCGATCGCCATGGCGATGAAGAAGCCGAGCAGGATGCGCCGCACGCTAATGGCGATGTTGACGAGATACTTGTTGGACAGCCCGACCTGTGTCAGCTGCTGATACACTTCATAGGGCGTCGGGACGTTCTTGAAGCGAATGTAAAATTCGAGCCGGTACTTGGTTCCGACATACCAGAACAGGAACAGGGCCCCGATCGAGATGCAGGCGAGTGCTGCGGTAATGATCCGCTCGCGGGTGATCCTGGCGAACAGGCCCCGCAACACCTCGGTCAGCGAAACGGTCTGGATTGGCTCCGGTGCAGGAGCTTCCGACATGACCGGCGCCGGGGCATCGGCCGGAGCCGCCGCGCCCATGCTTTGCGTGGCGGTGGGCTTCACCGCCACCGGCTCGTGATCGCTCTGCTTGTCAATCATCGGGAGAACTACAATTTTCGCACTTGCCATGCTGCCCATGGGCTCACCTATTGTCCGACGTTGATGGCGCTGAGCACTTCGGTATAGGTCGCCAGCTTGCCGCCGTTCTTGGACGCATATTCTTCTGCATCCTTCTTGAGCAGGAACGGCACCACGTCCGGTTTCTTCGGATCCTGGCCGCCGACCGCATAGAATGCGGCGTCGGCGAACACCTTGATGCCGAGTTGATGATCGACCAGGTAGACGGCGTTGAACTTCTTGCCTTCGGCACCGTATTTCTTCACGCCGAGCAGCGTGCAGACCGGCGAGCTGAACGGCACGATGTCGCCGCCCTGGATCCAGATCTCGCCGGTCTTCTTGGGATCGTTGACCGGCGCGTTACAGATCGGATCGGTGCCCGTCACGTTGTAGGTATCGAACGATGCCAGCTGCTTGTCGTAGTCGAGCCCCTGCTCCTTGTAGGCTTGCCGGACATACTTGTCGTTGACCCAGGCGCCGATGTTGAGCTCCTTGATCATGTTCAGCTTCTGCAGGATGGCGTAGTTGTTTCCGACCGACTCGACCCATTGCGGCTTGATGGTCGCATCGAGCGTGTGCACACCGCCGGGCCCTAAGAAGATGTAGACCACTTCCTTGTTGATCTTGGTCCACTCCTCGATCTTCTCGACGGCGAGCTTGGGATTCTTGCGCATCCAGTCGTTCGCTTCCATCAACGCGTTGATGTAGGCCACCACGATCTCGGGATACTTCTCGCCAAAGTCCTTGCGCACGACGACGCCATGGAACGTCGGGGTTTTGGTCTCGGCGCCGTCATAGATCTTGCGGGCGAAACCCTTGAACGGGAGCAGTTCGGCGAACGGCACGAAGTCGCCATGCGCATCGATGCGCTTTTCCTGCAAATTGGTGCTGCCGACTTCCGGCGACTGCGACACCAGATTCCAGAAATCGGGCGGCAATCCGCGCTTCTGCAGCGAGGTCAGCACCATGCCGTGCGCGGCCGAGCCGAACGGCACCGAGACGTTCTTGCCCTTGAGGTCCGCGAGTTCGTAGAACGGCGAGTCCTTGTGAACGACGATGCCATTGCCGCCGCCGACCGCATTGTAGGCGATGATGGCGACGAGCTGGGTTTCGTTCTTGGTGGCCTGCCCGGTGGCGCCGTTCACCATCAGCGGATAGTCGCCCATCATGCCGATCTGGATATTGTTGGCCATCATGCCGTTGGTGATCGGCGGGCCTGATGTCGCGTTCTGCCAGCTCAGCTTGTATTGAATGTCCTTGTACTTGCCCGTCTTCGGCAGGTGCTTCTCCAGCAGGCCCAGCTCCTTCAGAACGACACCGCCGGTCACCGTGTTGGTGGTGGTGTTCTGCGTGCCGATGCCGATCTCGAGGGTTTCGGCGCTGGCGGTTGCCGACGCCAACCCCAAGGTTGCGGCAACGAACAAGGGAAGGAAGCCAGAGAGCTTGGACGCAGGGCCGACGGTCATTAGACAAATCCTCTTCGAACTGAACTGTGCTGGATTTTGTGCAATGCCCACGCGAAGCGTTCCGGCCGTGGAAGATTGGCTGGGTGCTCGACGGTGAGCAGGCTGACTGGCTTGACGGGGGCGATGCTGCAAGCGATATGCCACGGGACCCGTGCTGACGACCTGCAGCGGGCTTGGTTCGCGGTGGCCCGGATCGCGAACGGCGTGGCTAAAGAAGGAAGTTGACGTCATTTGCCGTGAACTCGCTCGCTACCATCGCGGACGTTTGAGACGTCCGGTAGGCGAACTCTGAACGGCGGACTTTGAAACCGAAACGACGAACGCCGCGAAGCAGCAACGTATTGCGAAGAAATATCCGGATGCTCAATTAGTGGACAGAAATTCTGTCTGATTTGTCTATCAGATGAGCGCCGTGACTAGAAATTAGCCACCCATTCAGATCAGATCCTGACCGGAAAGCGCGAAATCGCCTGATACCGGCAAGTGTCAGCGGCGGTTTGACACGGACGTGCGGCCTCCCCGCCAGTCCTCAGACCTCGTCCGTAGCGGCGGTCTTGGCGAGCTTGCCATCCCTGATTTCGCTCAGCATGTCGGCATTCTTGATCACGAGATTGGAGCCATGCGCGGCGAGGATGCCAAGCTCGGTGAACCTCTTAAGGCTGATGGTGACGGACTGGCGCGTCACGCCCGTCATATGCGCAAGGTCGGCGTGGGTGAATGATGCGGCGATCAACGCCCCATCGCGCTCTTCCACGCCGTAAAGGTTCATCAGATGCAGCAGCAGCTGCGCCAGCCGTTCGGTCGGCGAACGGGTGCCGAGCATCTGGGCCAGCGCCGAATAGCACTGCCCCTTGAAACTGAGCCCCTCGATGATGCCGATGGCGAGTGCGGGGATCGTCATCACCATTCGCCGCAACACGTCACCCGGCAAATGCAACACCGTGCTGTTGACCGCTGCAACGCCCGACCAGACGTGCAGCCCCTGCTTGAACACTTCCGGACCGCCGACAAAATTGCCGGAGTGCCAGTAGGCCAGCGTGATCTCGCGGCCCGATGGCGCGGTGTAGAACACCTTGATGCGTCCGCTTTCGATCAGGTAGATGCCGTCTTGCGGACTGGCTTGGCTGAACAACTGCGCGCCGCGGTAGAGCACGCGGCGTTTCCCCGAACCCAGCACTTGCGCGATTTCGGTTTCCGTCAGTCCGCTGAACAAGTACGGCGGCCCGTTGCGCTGCGTCCCGCTGTCGGTCATCAACAGCGCGCCGAACTGCGCGGGCGCGCCGGCCTTGCCCGGAGCCGAGGCCGGTTGCGATGGGGGATGCTTGCCGATCATGGGTCCGCTCGAAGCCAAACCTAAATCCTAACCTGCGTCGACATAGAGGGAGAGCACCAGACGGAGAACATCAGGCCGGCTGCCAAGATCCTTAAGCCCGCACCGGCCCGCGATGCTGCATGCTTTGCAATTGGCGCGCCAAGTGCCATGTTTATTCTCTGTCGAAGGCACTTCCGTGTCCATATCCCGGGCTGTCGCACTTCGCCACTATCCCGCGTTTCCGCGCTCGTCACGTACTGCGACAATCTGGCCAATCAGGGCCGATTTGGTTAACATCCGCCAGACCTCTCCCCTCATTTTCCGACGAGCCCTCCCGTGAGCAAGCCTTCGAAATCGACCGCGAAAAACAGCGGCAACATCTTTATCGGCATCGGCGGCTGGACCTTCGAGCCGTGGCGCGGGGTGTTTTATCCCGAGAAGCTGACGCAGGCGAAGGAACTGTCCTACGCGGCGTCGAAACTGACCTCGATCGAGATCAACGGCACCTATTACGGCTCGCAGAAGCCGGAGAGTTTTCGCAAATGGGCGCGCGAGGTGCCGGACGGATTCGTGTTCTCGTTGAAGGGACCGCGCTTCGCGACCAACCGTCGTGTGCTGGCGGAGGCCGGCGATTCCGTAAAACGCTTCTACGATTCCGGCGTGCTGGAGCTCGGCGACCGGCTCGGCCCGGTGCTGTGGCAGTTCGCGCCGACCAAGAAATTCGACGAGGCCGATTTCGGCAAGTTCCTCGAACTGCTGCCGCGCAAGCTCGAAGGACGCGCACTGCGTCACGTGGTCGAGGTGCGGCATGACAGTTTCTGCGTGCCGGAGTTCATCGCGTTGCTGCGCAAGTTCGAGACGCCCGTCGTGTACGCCGAGCACGGCAAATATCCAGCCATCGCCGACGTCGTCAGCGACTTCGTCTATGCGCGGCTGCAGAAGGGCAATGACGAGCTCAAGACCTGCTATCCGCCGAAGCAGCTCGACGCCTGGGCCAAGCGCTTCCAGGCCTGGGCCGGTGGCGGCGAGCCCGACGACCTGCCGCGTGTCGACAAGGCCAAGCCCGCGAAGACGCGGCGCGACGTGTTCGCCTATGTCATCCACGAGGGCAAGGTGCGCGCCCCGGCCGGCGCGATGGAGTTGATCGAACGCGTGAAGTAACTCCCTAGTCCAGCTTGATGCCGGCGTCGCGGATCAGTTTGGTCCAGTTGTCGTATTCGGAGGCGATGAAAGCGTCGAGTTTGTCGTCCGGCAGATCCCACACCTCTCCACCGCTCTTCTCGAAACGCTCCTTGAGTTCGGGCAACGAGGCCCGGATATCGCGGCGCAATTTTGCGATCACATCCGGCGGCGTCTTGGCGGGCGCGAATATCCCGAGCCACGAATCCACATCGAGACCGGGTACGCCCGTTTCCGACATCGTCGGCACGTCCGGCGCCAGCGGGCTGCGCTTGGACGACAGCACGGCGATGCCCTTGGCCTGTCCTGACTGCACGTAAGGCAGCCCCGCGGCAATCGAATCGAAGAACAGATCGATGCGGCCGGCGAGCAGATCGGTGAAGGCCGGCGGCGAACCTTTGTAAGGGATCTCCTGAAATTTTACGCCGGCCGCCTTCATGAATGCAGCCGCCACCAGATGCTGGCCGGTGCCGACGCCGGCGGTCGCGACCGAAATCGAGCCCGGGTTCGCCTGTGCGGCGGCAACGATGCCCTGAAGCTTGCCCTGCGGCAGATCCTTGCGGCCGACCATCACGTAACCGAACTTGTAGATCAGCGCGACCGGCACGAAATCCCTGCGCGGATCGTAAGCGAGTTTCGAATACAGCGCCGAATTGAACGCCATGTTGGAGAGCCCGCCAACCACCAGCGTGTAGCCGTCCGGCTCGCTCTGGCTTGCCGCCTGCGTGCCGACCACGGTGCCGGCGCCGGGCTTGTTCTCGACGACGAAGGCCTGCCCCATCCGCTTCGACAGCGCGTCCGCAAGCTGCCGCCCGACCAGATCGTAACTGCCGCCCGGACCGATCGGGACGATGATCTTCACCGGTCGATCGGGATAGCCGGTCTGAGCGTGCGCTGCGGCCACGCCGCACACGAGAAGCGCGAGCAGCCATGCGAGTGAGCGACCGATGCGGTACATGCTGTCTCCCCCAGACCGTGAGCTTCGACAGGCTCTTTGGCGGAACTATGCGACACGCCACTTCCGGCCGCAACGCGGATGTAGCAATCGATCGACCATTACCGTAGCCTTGCGCCAGCGACATAATGTCTGGATCGATATGGCCCGCAGAACAAAGCGTCTTTTCACCATCGGCTATGAGCAGACGCCGGCCAAGGCCGTGCTCGACGAATTGGAAGCCGCCGGCGTCAAGCTGCTGGTCGACGTGCGCGCGGTCGCATCCTCACGGCGGCCGGGTTTCTCCAAAAATCAACTCGCGGCCGGCCTCGATGAACGCGGCATTTCCTATCTGCACCTGAAGGGACTGGGGACGCCAAAGAGCGGCCGCGAGGCCGCGCGCAGCGGCAAGTTCGGGCTGCTGCACAAGATCTACTCGGCGCATCTGAAGACGACGCAGGCGAAGGAGCAACTCGACGAGCTGTCGGCGCTGGTGAACAAGTCTGGTCCGGTGTGCATTCTCTGTTATGAGCGCGACCATGCTCATTGCCACCGGCAATGGATCGCGGAGATCATCGAGAACCGCGACGGCGTGAAGGTGGAGAATCTGGTCGCGCCGCAGGTCTAGATCCGTAGCCCGGATGAGCGGAGCGACATCCGGGTCAACTCGAACACCGGCCCCGGATATCGCTGCGCTCATCCGGGCTACGAGACTATGACTCCTTGCCATCGAGCCGGAACGTTCCCTCCATCATCTTCACGCTGCTGCCGCCGACATGAATGGATGCGACCGCGCCATTCTGCTTGCGGACGCGCGTGAGCAAGAGGCTCGGCCGGCCCATGTCGACGCCCTGCCCGATCTTCAATCGCAGTTCGCCGTCCTTGAGGTCGTCAAGATCGGCCAGCAGCGCCGCGGCCGCCGCCGTCGCGCTGCCGGTCGCGGGATCTTCGGACAGTCCGCTGGCGCCGGGGTGAAACATTCGCGCCTGCAGCTCGCACGGCTTTTCGCTGGCCGGCACATCGCGCGTGTAGAAGTAGACGGCGTCGCTGCCGTCACACGGGAAAGTTTTTGCGAATGCCGCGGCATCGGGCCTGGCCCGCCGCAGCGCCTCGCGGGAGGCGACTTCGACAGCCAGAAACGACAATCCGACCGAGATGATCTGCGGTGCATGCCGGTCGGTCTTCACCTCGCCGGCTGACAGCGAGAGGCAAGCGGCGGCCTGCTCGACGGGAAGCTGCGACATCCGCTTCAGAGGCTGCGGCGCCGTGAATTCGGTGCTGACGACCTTGCCCTGCTCGGTCACGATCTCGACCGGCACGAGGCCTGCGCCCTCCTCGAACAGCAGCCGTGCCGGCGGCTTTGCCGCCAGCGTCGCCAGCACGAAGGCGGTGCCGACATTGGGGTGGCCCGCGAAGGGAATTTCCCGGTTCACGGTGAAGATGCGAACCTGCGCGTCGTTCGCGCTGTCGGTCGGCGGCAGCACGAAGGTCGTCTCCGAATAGTTGAATTCCCTGGCAACCGCCTGCATCTGTTCGGTCGACAGCCCCCCGGCATCGAGGACCACACCGAGCGGATTGCCGCCAAAAGCGCGATCAGTGAAAACGTCCACAGTGATGTAACGGCGCTGCATTTCGATACTCCCCTATCCCAACCGCCACACGGCCATCGGCCGCTCATAACCCCTGACCTCGACCTCACCGAGGGAGACAGCGTCGCCGCAAGCTTCGCCGAGCGCATCGCGCACCGCTTCCGAGATCAGGAACTGCGAATTGAAGTCCTTGTTGAGCGCCTCCAGCCGCGAGGCAAAATTCACGGTGTCGCCGATCACCGTGTATTCCTTGCGCCGCGGCGAGCCGATGTTGCCGGCGACCACCTCGCCGAGATGAATGCCGATGCCGATGCGCAAGGGCCAGCTCGTCGCTTCATTGACCCGCGCATTGGCTTCCAGCATTTCGCGAGCCGCAGCGACCGCTCGATGCGCCGGGTCAGGCGCTTCCAGCGGCGCGCCGAACAGCGCCAAAAATCCATCGCCGAGAAACTTGTTCACGATGCCGCCGTGGCGGTCGAGGATGTCGACCAGAATGGCAAACGCGCCATCGAGCCGGCTGACGACCTCTTGTGGCGTTCGCGTGCGTGCGCCGGCCGTAAAACTGCGAAAGTCGACGAACATGACGGCAACGCGGCGGATGTCGCTGTCGGTCCTGGTGCCTTCTGCCATCAGGCGGTCCACCACCTGCGGCGAAACGTGCTGGCCGAACAAATTGGTGATGCGGTCGCGGGCGGTGGCCGCCTTGATGCTCGTCTCAAACTGCCGCCGCAACTGGTGCCCGACCGCACCTGCGAGCACGCCGCAGACCAAGACGATCAGGCTGCGAGCGGCGTGATAGAAGATGCTGGGGTCGGCATCTGCCGCCGGATGATAGAATATCGCCATGCAGAACAGCTGCGTGGCGGCGACCGCGCCGGTGAAGGTGGAAAGCCAGAAGTCAAGCCGTAACGTCGAGAGGATGATGAAAATGAAATAGATCATCGGCGCGACGAACCCGAGTGCGGTCACCGATCCCATGCTGTCGATATGCAGCGCCAGCGCCACCGTCGGCATCGACGTTTCGATCAGCGCGCCGATATAACGGCGGTACAGCGGCAGGTCGCGTCCCCGCTTCATATGCCGCTTGATGGACCCGTGCACCCACCATTCGAACAGGATGAACGGTCCGATGATGGAGTACAGATAGCGCGGCGTCAGATTGCCGTGCCAGACCCGGGCGACCGCCTCGGTTGCAAAGAAGTAGACGATCGTCACGATGACGCAGAGCACCAGGGCAGTCGCGATCAGGGCCTTGATCCGCAACAGCTCGGTCGTCATCACTTCCTGCATCAGCGCGTGCTGGAAGTCTGCCGATACGCCGGTGTCGTGGTCTTTTGTCTTCTTGCCCCAGAACCCTGCCATTACTCACCTAACCAGCATTCCGTCTGTCGCACGCAAAGCGCGTCTGTCTCAGCCGTCATTGCGAGGAGCGAAGCGACGAAGCAATCCATATTTCTCAACAGAGCGATGGATTGCTTCGCTCCGCTCGCAATGACGTCCGCATCGCCTTGCTGCTTCCCGAATGCATCCACACTTATAACCTCAATCGAGCGTGCGACGGAAGCGGGTCACGGCGATCGTCATCGCGATTAGCATCAGTGCAATGAGTGCAATCGTGTCGTATTGCAGGTTGGACGGTGCTGCGCCCTTCAGCATGATGGCGCGGACGATGCGGATGTAATGGGTCAGCGGCAGGCCCTCGCCGAGATACTGCGCCCAGACCGGCATGCCCGCGAACGGAAACATGAATCCGGACAACAGAATGCTGGGCAGGAAGAACATCATCGACATCTGCATCGCCTGCAACTGGTTCTGGACGATGGTGGAAAAGGTGTAGCCGATCGACAGATTGGTGGTGATGAACAGCGTCGTCAGAATAGCCAGCAGCGTCACGCTGCCGAGGATCGGCACCCCGAACAACAAAACCCCGATGCTGACGATCAGTGTCGCCTGGACGAAGCCGACGATCACATAGGGAATGATCTTGCCGAACATCACCTCCACCGGCCTGATCGGCATCGATAGCAGGCTCTCCATGGTGCCGCGTTCGATTTCGCGCGTCACCGACAGCGCGGTGAAGATCAGCATGGTCATGGTCAGGATGGTGCCGACGAGGCCCGGCACGATATTGAGCCGCGACTCGGCCGCCGGGTTGTAGCGGGCATGCGCCCTGATTTCGAAAGGCATCGCGGGCGGATCGCCGATGTGGAGGTCATGGGCGAGCGCGGTCTGCACGATCACGCCGAGCGATCCGAGCGCCGTGCCGGATGCAACCGGATCGGTCGCATCCGCCGCAACCAGCAGCGCCGGCTTGTCGCCGCGCCGCACCGCGCGCTCGAAACCGCGCGGGACCTCGACCCCGAACAGCACCTTGCCGGACTGCAGCAGATCATCGAACTCGGCGACGCTGTGCACCTCGCGGGTGAAGCGAAAGTAGCTGGTATTCTCCATCGCCTTCAGCACCGAGCGCGCCAGATCGCTGTCCTCCTGGACCAACACTGCCGTCGGCAGATGGCGTGGCGTGGTGTTGATGGCATAGCCAAACAGCAATAGCTGCATCACCGGGATCATCACGATCATCGCGAACGAGACGCGGTCGCGGCGGAGCTGGATGAATTCCTTGACCAGCATCGCATAGCTGCGGCGCCAGAAGCCGAAGGCCGGCTCCCTGACCTCCTCTACAGGATGAACGGATTCGGTTGCACTCATTGGAAATTGTCCTTTGAGCGGTTCATGAGATCGATGAATACATCTTCCAGCGACGGTTCGCTATCCTGCCAGTGCCGTCCCTTCTTATTGCGATAGGGTGAGATCGTCGCCTCGAGCGCAGCCTTGTCGCGCCCCGAGACGTGCAGGCTGGTGCCGAACGGCGCCACCATGTCGACGCCCGGCTTGCCTGCGAGTTCAGTCGCAAGCCCGTTGAGATCGTCGCCGGAAACCGTCCAGGTCGACAGCGCCGATTTCGCGATCACCTCGTCCACCGTGCCGTGCGCCAGCAGATGGCCATAGGCGATATAGGCGATCTCGTGACAGCGCTCGGCCTCGTCCATGTAATGGGTCGAGACCAGCACCGTCAGACCGTCGGCGGCGAGCGCATGGATCTCGTTCCAGAAATCGCGCCGCGCCTTGGGATCGACACCGGCGGTCGGCTCGTCCAGCAGCAGCAATTGCGGATTGGGCAGAGTGCAGGCGCCGAGCGCGAGCCGCTGCTTCCAGCCGCCAGAAAGCTCGCCGGCGAGCTGCTCCTCGCGGCCGTTCAGGCCGATCCGCTTGATCATGTCCCGTGCCGCGCCCCGCGCGTCGCGCAGGCCGTAGAGCCGCGCGACGAATTCGAGGTTCTCGCGCACCGACAGGTCCTGGTACAGGCTGAAGCGCTGCGTCATGTAGCCGACCTGGCGCTTGATCTTGTCCGCGTCGCGGCGGATGTCGTAGCCGAGACAGGTGCCCTCGCCGGCATCCGGCGTCAGCAGCCCGCACAGCATGCGGATGGTGGTGGTCTTGCCGGAGCCGTTGGGACCGAGGAAGCCGTAGATCGAGCCGCGCTTCACCTGCATCGACAGGTCATGCACGACCTCGCGGCCGCCGAAGGATTTTGACAGGCCCTCGACGTTGATCGCGATGTCGGGTCCTGACGCGACAGACATACTCATCGCTTGTCCGCCATCGGCGTTCGGGGATTGAGGAACACGCTGATCGGCTGGCCGACCCGCAGCACATCCGGCCGGCTGGGCCGCGCCTGGATCAGGTAGACCAGCTTGTTGCGCTCATCGAGGCTGTAGATGACAGGCGGGGTGTATTCCGCCGTGGTCGCGATGAAATAGATCTTTGCCGTGAGATCAGGCGCGCAATTGTCGCAGGTCACCCTCACCTCGTCGCCGATCGATAGCTTCGGCAATTCCGTTTCGGCTACGAAGAAGCGCAGCTTCATGTTGCCGGGCGGCATGATCGACAGCACCGGCCGCTGCGCCGGCACCATTTCGCCTTCGCGGAAATAGATCTGCTGGATGGTGCCGCCGACCGGCGCAAAGCCGCTGCGCCGCGCCAGCCTGGTCTGCGAGGTGTTGACGCGGGCTTCGGCCACGCGCAGCGCCGAGGTCGCCGAATCCAGATTGGCCTGCGTGCCGGAGCCGGTCTTGCTCAACGACGATGCGCGGTCAAAACTCTGCTGCGCGTTGGCGAGCGTCGCCTTGTTCTGGTTGAGGTCGGCCTGCTGCAGATCGTCGTCGACCGAATAGAGCTGCATGCCGGGTGTCACCTCGTCGCCCTCGCGCACGTTGAGTTTTGTGACGCGGCCGCTTTCGTCGGGGCTGACGAAGATCATGTCGGCCTCGACCCAGCCCTGAAAGCCCGGATCCTTCCGTTCGTTGCAGCCGGTAAGCACGTCGGCGAGCGCCAGCGCGGCCAAAATTGTCGTCATTCGCGACGAGGTCATGTCGTCCTCCGTTCGCCAAAAATCAGATCGAGATGCACCCGAAACATTTCGAGGGCGTCCAGCGGCGCATGTCTGCTGAAAAGGCTCTGCCAGATCACGGCGATCAGCGCGGGCGCCACCATGATTTGCGGAAACCGCGCCAGGTTTTTCTGCTTGATCTCGCCGCGCGCGATGCCGAGTTCGATCAGCGCGCGCATGCCGCCGAGGCCTCGCGACACCACTTCGCGGTAATAGAAGTCGGCCACGGCCGGAAAGCGCGGCCCCTCGGCGACGATCAGGCGCACGAGGTCGCCGCGCCGCGTGGTCGCCACCTCCTCAATGAAGGTCTTGGCAAATCCCTCCACCAGGTCGCGGACCGACGCCCCGGGCTGCGGCGGCGTGCCCCAGAGACGGGTGATCATCGGCACGATGGCGGTGCGGATCAGCTCCTCGAACATCGATTCCTTGTCCTTGAAGTGCAGATAGATCGTGCCCTTGGCGACGCCGGCGCGTTTGGCGACATCATCAAGCCGCGTCGCCGCAAACCCGCGCGCGATGAACTCGTCCATTGCCGCCTCGATAATCGCCCCGCGCCGTTCCGCCGCGCGTTCGGCGCGGTTGGAGGCGGGCTTGGAGGCCGGCTTTGATGCAGGCAGGTCAGCCGATGCCCCCGCCCGCCGATTGGCAGGCTTTGGGGCGGTTTTCCGCGGGGTTTTGGGGGTTTCATTTGCCATGCTATTAATATGACTGACTAGTCAGTCATTGTCAATTTGAGCCCGAAAGCGGCTCTTTCACATGGGCGTGACCGACATGCGCGAAATCCCGGTCGCCGCCCCGCTGGAGGATTTTGTGCGGCCAGAACAGCGCGCGATATCCCACACATGCGGGGGTATCCGCGGCCTATGCCCGTCATTGCGAGCGCAGCGAAGCAATCCACGTCTCAACACCCGCGCCATGGATTGCTTCGCTTCGCTCGCAATGACGGTGGATACAGTCTCGCATTCTCGCGACGCGCTGCGCCCGAGGCTTGCTCGAAACTCCCCTCCTTCGAAATCGGAGGGAGCAGGGAATGCCGGGTGCACGCTGCACCCGCGGTCTCGTGTGCAATGTATGCATGGAAATGCGCACACGAGCATACAGGTACAGTCGGAACACTCCGGCATTCCCTGCGCAAGGGAGTATTGAGGAGCAAAAAGCCTCTGTAGATCAATGCGGTAAGGCTCATGTGTTCACGGTTGTGTCGCGATCTGCTGGAGCTACAATTTGTTGTGCAAAATTTTTGCGAAGCGCGGGTGAAGCGGGCGAGCCTCGTCCGGTTATCTGGTAGCGGCGAGATTGCATCACCGTGGTCGCCACCGAACAACAATGAGCACGACGACGATGATGACCGCACCAATGATGGCGTAGATGCCGTCGGCGCTGATGGTCAGGCCAAAAAGGTTGATCAGTAGCTTGTCCGACATCGCGCGGCTCTCCATTGAAAAAACATGAGAGCCTTCGGGGAACGAAGTTATCTGTGCGCGGTGACGCGACTGCTCGTCAAGATGGGCTGGAGCGCGGCGCTCACGGAGAAAGAGCGCGGTCCCCTTGAAAACATTTGGACCTGTCAGGCATTCGCCGGTCCAAATTTCTGAGCTATCCACAGGCTAAAGTCGAGACGCCGCCAAGACGGCGATGACGATCAGCAGCGCTGCCGCTATCGCAACCACGCCTCCGGCGGTGAGATGGAGTCCCCAAAAGCTGACCTGTAGTCGATTGCGCATGACACGGCTCTCCATTCAAAAAACATGAGAGCCTTCGGGGGACGAAGTTATCTGAGTGCCGATTTCCCTGCCCGTCAACAGCAAACTCCGCCGCCCAGTCCCTTGTTGAGGGACATTGGGACTGTCGCAAGGGCTTGATGCCCCGCAAGAATTGGCAGCGCCATCGAGCCGTTGTGTCAATGGTGTGCCAAATTGCGTTTCCTACGTTGCGGGTTCTCCACAGCTGATTTTAAGATGCGGCCATGACGACCTCTCCCCAGAAGATCACCTTCGGCGAAATGTGCGCGTCCGGCGTCCGCGCGATGTGTTGCCCCAACTGCTTGGTCGGAGCCGGAGGACCTCCGGCATTCGGCGCGGAAGTGGATGATCGTTGTGGCGGCAATGACACGCCGCGCAAAAGAGCTTATCGGTAGCTCCGGGCGAGATTAGGTGGGTTGGGGGAAGCCGTGATCTGGCATGTCATTATTGACGGCGAGCAGCGTGGTCCGCTGTCTCACGATCAAGTCCTCGAATATCTGCACAGTGGGCAACTGGTCGGACACGACCTGATATGGCGCCCCGGTTTCCGCGACTGGAAGCCGATAAGCGAGCTTGCTGACTTCTGGCAGCCGCCAAAGCGTGAATCGCTGCCGCCGCCTCTGCCCGCTCCAGCAGAACGAGCCGAACACGATGACACTCAAACCGTTGCCGTCGTCGCGGACAGAAAGTGGAGCCTCTGGGGAGCCACCAACATCGGACTGATGGTGTCTGTGTTCGTCCTGTCACTTCAGATCGCAAGCGGTCGGGGGTTCGAGCTTGCGAATTATGCTCAGACAGCGAGCGCCGAGACCGTAATGTATCTGGCCGGTCAGATAATCGCCGCGCCGCTGATTTTCGTGATCGTCGCCATGGTCGTAAACATCTTCAGATGGCGGCTGCCAGCTTCCGATGCGAGAGCTATCAAGGGTGCAACCGTGTTCGTTATCTCGTTTGTTGGTATTGGCATGTTGCTCGCGCTTTACGGACAATGGTTCTTCAGCAGCACCGAGCGGATCAGCGGAGCGACACGGGACTATGCCATGAAGTCGATGCAACCCGTTTGCGTTCGGCGGCAGATGTCGCTCAGACAGGGACAAAACCTTTCGGACGAACAAATTTCAAAATACTGCCAATGCGTCGGCATTCATATAGCTGACAACACGACCTACAAAGGTCTCACGAGAGATTCGAACGCACCTGACGTGGTTGAATATCTCAAACGACAGGCCGAGACGGCAGGACGGGAATGCCGAACTTGGATGGGCCTATAGAGTAATCGTGTGGGGAACGAAACGAGCAACATGAAATCTTCGCCGCTGCTGACGACATCGACACTCCTTGCATCTCTAGTCGCTGCATTTTGCTTAGCCCGAACAACCGTTCCGGCCTCCGCGCAAGAGAAGCGGATGACCATTCAGGGATTTGGTCCTGAACTGCCAACTGAAATCGGCGGAAACGCCTGGTTTATTTTTCTAGATGGCGCGATCGATTCCAAAGCAGCGACACGTCTCGAACAATACATCAAAGACAATCGAATTCCGGATCGATCATATGTTTATCTCAATTCGCCAGGCGGTAGCCTCATCGAAGGAATTGGGCTTGGACGTATAATCCGCAAATACGGGCTATCGACAAACGTAGGCAAGCGGTCCCTCGCGGCAACCAGACGGTTCGATATCGAACCGGGTGGCTGCTACAGTGCTTGCTCCTACGCCTATTTGGGTGGTCAATTTAGGTACCTTGCAAAAGGCTCACGCTATGGCGTTCATCAATTTGCGTCCACCAGCGGAAGCGAAGGGCGCGCTCAGATAGCATCAGCGGTCATTGTCGAATACATTCGATCAATGGACGTCGATACGGATTTGTTTAGTTTGAGCGTATCCGCTGGTCCTGACGGCATGAATGAAATCGATAAGCAGACTTTAGAGCGTCTCAATGTAGTCAATAACGGAATGACGCGTCCTGTGTGGACTATAGAGAGTGGAGCAGGACAACTCTATCTTAAGGGCGAGCGAACAACTGAAGTATCTGGAATCAATAAATTCATGCTGCTTTGTGGTGGGGACCGAAAATTAGGGCTCTACGCTATTTTCGATGCTCTTGGTCGCGATGACGAACTTATGAAAATGTCGGCGCCTACCCTTCAAGTCGATACACAAATGTACCGCCTTAATGCAGGATCGAAATCGATCCGTAACGGATGGTTCAACGGAATCTACAGCCTCTCCAATCGAGAAATCGAAGCGCTTCGAAACGCGCAGCGTGTTGGTGTAACCCTTCAATTTAATTACGACGCGCCCGTGTTTTTCGGTTTTCAGGACATGCCAATCGCTGATGGCAGACAAAAACTGTTAGGATTTATAAATCAATGCCGGTAGCTTCCCAAACTGGAAATAGCGGCCGTTCCGCCCAGCGCTAACCAAACGCCTCCATCACGCGGCTAAGCGCCGCGTGCTGCCGGTTCTTCAACTTGATCCAGCGATCGAACCGGCCGGCCTGATAGCGGCTGTCGCGCTGCTACGCTCGGCTGTGCCCATTTCCCAGATCGAACCGATTATGACGGCCGCTCTTTCTTCAGCTTAGCGTCGCGGCGGCGCGCGTGGCGGTTGGTCTTCTGTGCCATGCCTTCCTCGCGGAATGCGTCGGTCGGCATCGGCTGCCGCAGCTTCGATGCCTTGCTGGTCTTCGGGCCTTTGTTCTTCACTCGTTATCACCTTTCTTCCGGATTGGCGGTCGCCGCTGGCAGCGAATGGGGATCTGGAATTGTCCTAAAGATAAGCCCACCCGCGTTTTCCACAACCACCAACAGTAGTTTCAACGCGACAGAGGCACGACTAATGTGCGATTTGCGCCCGGCGCGGCGACCGGCTTTGATAGGCCATGAGCACTAAATCACGGGAAGCTATTTACGGCGCATCGGTCCGGGCAGCGGCAGATCGGGCTACAGAAGCCCGCAAGGGAGCCGACCGTTTGGCCTGCGAGGCATGGAACAAACGCATGCTCGGCTTTCAGGGACCGGCACAACCATCACTAGCGTTGGGCGAGCGCGGGAAGGTCAATCAAGCGACTTACTCGTCACCCTTAGTCGTTGTGCGAGAATCCTCATTACCTTGAGCGCGAAATACGGGGTTTGGGTTACAAGAAAAAGAAACTGGTTTTCCGAGATGGGAACCAGTTCAACATCGGTGATCGCCACGGCAGTTGCGCTCCGCGGCTCGCTGTCAATGAGAGCCATTTCACCAAAAATATTGTCAGTCGTAAGATCAGCCATCGTTCTATTGCCGACTTGAATGCGAACGTAACCGCTCTTGATAACGAAAAGCTCATCCGCCTTCTCACCTTCACGAAAAATGACACCCCCGGCTCTTATTCTCCGGGTCTCGATATCATTGCCAGTTAAGAGGCTGAAGCTCGTATCGACCGCCATTTGCCAACTCCACACGAGTGAATGAGCATACCGTAGCAGCATCGCGAACATCCCGGTACATGGCCCAAAATGTCCATACGGGTCACTAGCGGAGCAAAGCGCCGACGCCAAGGTCCGCTTGTCCTTGCAACGCACACCTCACCGGTCTTCATCCGGATGCACCCAATTGTACAGCGTGATCTCCCGCTGCTCGGTCAGCTTGATCATGCGGACCGGCGGCTTGTAGCGGCGGGTGCCGCAAGACCGGGATCGGAACGACGGCTCCAGCTTCCAGATCGGCGTATCACGCGCCCTGCGGATCGCGTCCAGCGGCATGCTTGCCCGTGTCCTGCAACGGCAGCATTCGATCTCGAGCCAGCCGTAACCGCCATTCAAGCATTGGCCTATCGTTGGAGATGGCTAGGCTGGGCCGCCACAGCCTTCCATACGGACTGACCATTCTCCGCCTCTGCTCGATCGGCCGCGCGGGCAGCCTTCCTAGCCTCTTGGCGGGCAGTCTCGGCGCACATCTTAGCGCGCATGACCCGGCCGCCCCATATAACCTCGCGCGTCTTAGTGCTCATGGATAGCAATTACACCGTCACCGAAGCACATGCGCAATCCACGAGACCTAGCTGCTTGTCGAGCCTGTGCTGCTTTAGCTTGGTCAAGCGCTTCGTTCCGCTCCTACAACAATGGCTCGGTGTTGCCATTTGGTAACCCATGCTCTGCTCACCAAGCGATAACGTCGGCGCTTTTGGGAGGCAGGCATATGGATGTGTATTTAAGCACTAGACGTGATCTGCTCGTTGTAAAGAAAGGATCTCCGATCCCTCGCGCTGCGGTGCCGGGAAGTTGGCGCAAAAGCAAGAGAAGGGTTGTCAAAGTCAGTGAGGAAATTAGATCAGCGATTCAGGCGCACGGCTACTACATGCGCAAGCTGAGAGACGTACACCATACTAGCGGCGGAACGAGTATCGCGGCGGTTTCGACAAATGTGCAATCTCTACAGCATCACAACTAACCAAGAAGCCGTCCGCGCGCTGTTTCGTGTGGTCAATCGGTACGTCGGCAACCTCGCGCCGATGACAGGCGTATTTCCGGACTACCCTGCGCCGGTGATCCGCAACACCGACACCGGCAGCGAGCTGACCCTGATGCGCTGGGGAATGCCTCCGCCGCCGCGCACTGGCGGCCCACCCGTCACGAACATCCGTAGCACGTCATCGCCGCACTGGCGCGGCTGGCTGAAGCCCGAAAGCCGATGCTTGGTCCCGGCCAACAGCTTTGCCGAGTACGCGCCGGAGCCGAATCCGGAGACCAAGAAGAAGGACGTGGTGTGGTTCGCCCTCAGTGACGACCGTCCGCTGTTCGCTTTCGGCGGCCTCTGGACGACGTTCAACGGTGATCGGGGCACCAAGTCCAAGCCGATTCCAGGACCGCATAACGTCTACGGCTTTCTGACGACGGCTCCAAACGCGGTCGTCGAGCCGATCCATCCCAAGGCGATGCCGGTTATCCTGATGACCGATGAGGAGCGTGACGTCTGGATGCGCGCCCCATGGGATGAGGCTAAGGCGCTGCAAAGGCCATTGCCGGACGATGCGATCAGGATCGTCGCCCGAGGTGCAGACAAGGAGGACAAGGCCGCCGCATGAACATTACGAATCGCTCAGTTCGCAGGCGCTTGTAGTTTGCCCTTGCCGTCGCACTTCGTGCAGCGAGGACCGTAAATCCTTTTTCCCGATGCGGGTTGCTTGATGACCGGCAGAAAACCGGTGCCATTGCAGGCCGGGCATATCTCCTCAACTATGTCTGACTTTGTCTTTATTGGCTTCATTAAGCGTGTGACTCCGGCGTTAAACGACCAGATCGACAATTACACTTCTCATAAATTGCGCAATCAATTGTGGGGAGTAACCTTGAACGAGAAGGTTAAGTTAACTCGCCTTGATCGTTTTCGTGCTCGGCTCGACCGTAGTTGTACGGACTACTCCAACCCTACGAACCAACTGTAGTGTTGACCTACCCAGCGCGGTGTTTTCATCCCGAACAATTTGGGGCTGGCGGAGGGCCGCGCATTCGCGCGGCCCTTTTGCTGTTGAGTTGCTCGCAGTGCTAGTGGCGGGTTGAAGGGCCTTCGAAGACTTGGCTTACGTCGGGCTCGTCAAGCCCGTCAGCACTGACGCACTCACACGGCATGCCCGCTCCACACTGACAGCCCAGTTCGTCGCTCCATGCCCGCTTCGGATGATTTTCGCAAACCCATCCCAATCCGAAGCAGACAGGGCGGCTAGAGTTCATCTTTCCGCGAAAGCCCTTTGAACGAACTGGCACGTAGCAAGCCCTCTGATGTGATGTCTCGGTACTCGACGTCGGCAAAGAATTTCTGTTCTACCCATGTCGCCTTCGGCTTCCTGATCGCTTTGGTTAGCTTTGACTTCGGGCTGACGACCGTGTCGAGCTGCCTCCTGATCTGGCTGGAAACAGTGCGAGACCAGCCAGTTCCAACCTTTCCCATGTAAACGAGTTCGTTGCCTTCCTGTTTGCCGAGATACAGCGCGGCCACGCCGGTCGGGTCTTTCACAAAACCGACGACTGCAAACTTGCCTTTGTGAACGGCCTTGATCTTCAGCCAGTTCTCATTTCGCTCGGATCGATACGGCGCATCTGCCCGTTTGGAAATGATGCCTTCCCAATTCAGCTTCGCCGCGTGTTCAAACATCTCTTGCCCATCGCCGACGAGATGTTCAGAAAACAGCACCGGGAGTTCTATGTTGTTTTCGCCGATCAGGTCCAACAGAAGCTGCTTCCGCTGGATCTGTGGCAGCCTGCGAAGGTCGCCATTCCGCCAGAGAATGTCGAATGCGTAGTAGATCAATCGATCCTGTCTACCAGCCGCAAGTTCAGCTTGAAGTTCGGAGAAATTGGTGCGGCCCTCGTGAACTACAACCACTTCTCCGTCGAGGATGGCTTGACCCGGTATGTCGAGGGCACCAGCAATACTGGAGAATCGCTTGGTCCAGTCCAGTCCGTTGCGGGTAAAGACTTTCTTCCTTCCCCGATTGAGATGTACCTGAACGCGGTAGCCGTCGTACTTGATCTCATGCAGCCACTGCTCGCCCTGGGGCGCTTTGCTCTTCAGGGTGGCGAGCTGGGGTTTAATGAACCCCGGCATCTCGATACGCTTTGGCACTCTGGAAACTCACAAACGCCCGCCGCACCTCGGGGGCAACGCCGAGCATTTTACTTACTTCCCGAGCATCTCGAACAATCAGGGGACGTGGTCGCTCCGGCTACTACCGATGCTATAAGGATCGGGTTTCGACAGAACATCGATCAATCGAATGTGTCTGGAAACAAAAAAGTCGCGCCGAGAGAATGGGCGCGACCTTAGAATTCGATCAGGATTATGCCGTCGATTACTTCTCTTTGATAACGGTCGTGCTGCTAGTGCCACTAGTGCTACCAACAGTGCCTTCATCGCAGATTTTGGTCTGCTTGATGCGGTCTTCAGCTTCCACGCGGCTCGTGAAGGCCATTGGACCGATCTGCGTCACCACTTCCTTGTCCGCCGGGCGCGTGGTGGTAATCGTGCAGTGGCGGCTGGGTCCTTGTACGACGAAGTATTCCTCAGCCAGTGCTGGGGCGGCGCATCCAATGATTAGTGCGCTAGCAAGAAGTAGGGGTGCTTTCATTGTCGCCTCTCTATTCAAGTACTGCCGAACAGAGGATCGGCGCGATGAACAGAAATCCGCGTGCTGCTGCGAACTCGACTAGATTGCCGCTCTCGCTCATCCTCTCGGCGGTTCTGTAACTCGCCCGACAAATTTGAGTTCCCGGATTTCTGCTGCGGTCAGTGCCAGATAAGCGGAGGTTGGTCGCAATGGTACAAGGTCCTGAGGCCTGCAAAACGAAACGCCGGGCGGGGTTTGAGGTACGCCGAACAGTTCACTTTTGGACATTCATGCGGAACTAACGCCCTCCTACGACGTTTAGGCATGGAACTTTTGTAGGGCAGGAACAAGTGGCAAATCCGGAACTACCTATCGTTCTCATTGTTGAGGACGACATTGCGATACAAGCCCTCGTAGACGAAGCGTTGAGTGAAGCCGGTTTCGAAGCCGCGATTGCCGCATCCGCCGAAGAAGCCGTGACTTTGCTAAAGGGCCAGGTTGCGAATTACAGAGCGCTCGTCACGGACATCACCCTCAAGGGCACGATGAATGGTTGGCAAGTCGCGAAAGCCGCTCGAGAGATCGATCCGGCCTTCCCGATAGTCTACATGACGGGTGCTGCCGCCGGTGACTGGCCGTCTCACGGTGTGCCCAACAGTATCTTGCTTGAAAAGCCATTTGCGGCCGCCCAACTCGTCACGGCGGTTTCCCAACTGCTCAATACGAGCACCCCGACCGGCGACTCATGAAAAACGCGGCATGCTTCTTGGTCGAAGACGAGGCGCTGCTTCGAATGATGACGGCTGAAATGCTGGAAGAACTCGGACACCGTGTCGTTGCCGAGGCAGGTACGATCACCGCTGCCGAGCCGTTGGCACGCAACGCGGAGTTCGACCTGGCGCTTCTCGATATCAACGTCGGCGGCACCGACATTGCTCCGATCGCGCAAATCGTTGCCGATCGAGGGCTGCCGTTCATATTTGTTAGCGGCTACGGTTCAGAGGGACGGCCGGAGCCATTCAGGGACAGGCCGGCCTTGCGAAAGCCATTCCTGATGGAAAGTCTCGCTGAGATAATTGAAAAGGTACTTCGCGGCGGGCTGCCTCTCACATGAATGCAACAACCAAGCCGAAAACGGACTCTAATCAGGGCGCTAGCTGACGTCCGTTAAGGGCCAGAAACGGATGTGCCCCATTAGAATAGCCGCGCGCGGGCCGCACCCAACTAGGGTGCGGACTCATAAATGCGCAGCCATAGCCTTATTGACGCAAGCTGGACGAAGGCTAGGTAGTTAACAGCAAGTTTGTCGTAACGCGTCGCCACCCGACGACACTGTTTGATCTGATTGAAGAATCGCTCGAATTTGTTCCGGGCGCGGTACAGATAAGAACTGAAGCAGATTGGAGTGTTGCGATTGCTTTTCGGCGGGATATTGGCCCATGCGCCTTTCTTCATCGCAAGCTCTCTGATCAAGGCATCGTAGCCACGGTCAGCAAGCAGCATTGACCCGGATTTCAGACGAGATAGTAGATTGTCATGAGCCTCACCGGGGCTCAGCGCCAGCCGTACCGGAAGACCATTGCTATCTACGAGCGCATGAGTCTTGCTGGTCAACCCGCCCCTTGACCGTCCCATCGACTGCCGCTGATTCCTGGTAATGCACGCTCCGTGCTGGTGCACGCGGACAATGGAAGTGTCGATCATCTGGACTGCTGCATCGTGAGCAGCGGCCAAGGCGTTCATGATACGGCTCCAGACCCCGGCCCTCCGCCAGCGAACGAAGCGGTTATAGCAAGTGGTGTACGGGCCGAGCGCCTCAGGCAGATCGCGCCAGGGTGCTCCCGATCTCAAGACCCAGAAGATGCCGTTTAGCACGCCGATCGTTTACCCGAGGAACGCCACGCGGCTTGTTGAGCAGCATCGGCTTGAGGGCGGCCCATTCAAAATCGGCAAGTTCATAGCGCATGATTCGAGGTCCCAGTTTGGGAGCTTGAATCACAGGCATCCGACCAAACACAACGCGCCTAGCTTGCCCCCCGCCACTGCTGCTTTTGGAGCGGAGCTGACATTAACCAAGGGACTATCCGGCTGACTCGGTCGAAAATGATCCTGAGCGGGCACCGGAAGATATGGCGCCGCCTATTTTTCGCCGATGATCATGGAGTTACCACCTGGAAGGTCGCGAACTATCGTCTCTGCGAACCCGACCGAACGCAACCAACCGGTGCAATCCGTTGCCGTATATCCAAACCCGCCCGCCGTCCAAAGGAGCATGTTGAGAGAGGAGAGCAAGCCCGTTGTGCTTGTGCGCCGGTCGTCGTCGATCAGCATATCATAGACGATGACAGCCCCACCTGTCCGGATCGCTCGATACGCCTTGTCCAGCAACATCTTCTTGGCTTCAAGATCCCAATTGTGGAGGACGCGACCCAACACGATGACATCGGCCTGAGGCAAAGGATCCTTGAAGAAATCGCCTCCCGCGAAACTCACCCTGTCAGCGACGTTGCGTTCGACCGCGTACTCCTCGAATGCCGAACGCAGCATCGGAAGATCGAATCCGATCGCGCGGACGTGAGAATGTGCCAAAGCAACCTGGACCGGTAAGCAACCTTGAGCGGTGCCGACATCGCAAAGTCTCTGGTAGTTCTCCCAGGGGAACTGGTGAGCGATACCTTGAGCGGCGAGCAAGCTGCCGGACGTCATCGCGGTGACGAAGGTCCGGAATCTCGCTGCGTCGTTGTACAAAGACCCGAAGTGATCCTGGCCATGCGTTTCGGCCGCCGGATTGCCGGTCTGTAGCGACTGCGTCAGCGATCCCCATAAGGCGTATTCGCGGCGGTTGTACTGTTCGAAGCTGGCGCCGAGATAAGTCGGCTTCGCTCGGTCTAGATAAAAATCGCTCTCCTCCGTATTGCGATATCGCCCTTCGTCGTCTCGCATCAGAAGACCAGTCGCGACGAGTGCATCGAAGAAATCGCGAGCCGGGCGACCGTGGACCTGAATGCGGCTGGCGAGATCCCTCGCATCGAGCTGGCCGGCTGCGAGCTCGGAAAAAACTCCGAGTTCGACCGCGCTCAATAGAACTTTTGCCTGTCGATAGGCGCTCCCGATCTCGAAAAGCCGATCGGTACGCGGATGCTCCCGGGTCATGGGGATATTTCTCCTGTCTCGGTGCTTTGCGCGTCCCTATCGCGGCGTCGCCTGGGTGTAACGGACGAGCGCCGTGCGCTCGTCCATGATGATCTTTTGCAGTTCTGCCGGAGAGGTGACGCGGACCCGCATGCCGATCGCATTGAAGCGTCCCGCCAAGTCCGCGTCCGCGCCGATCGCTTGCAGGTCAGCGCCGATGCGTTCACGTAGCTCCGCTGACATCCCGCGGGGCGCGAAAAAACCAAGGAACGCTTCGTACTCGAGCTCCGGAAAACCCGACTCGCGCGCCGTGGGAACGTCCGGCAGGAAGGGTGATCGTTGACTATTCGTGATCGCGATAATCTTGATCTTACCGGTTTGCGCCATTGGCAACTGGGTCGCGAGGGCAGCAGCATATAATTGGAGTCGATCCTGCGAGAGATCCTGCATCGCCATGCTTACCTCTCGGTATGGAACACGCGGGAGATCGATGCCGGCGCGCTTCAAAAACCCCGGCACCAGATAGTCCAGACTGCCGGGAGTTCCGCTCCAATTGAACTGCCCCCGCTTGAGGCGCGCCTGCGCGACAAATTCGGACAGCGAGCTTGTCGCCAGGGAAGCAGGCACCCCTATTGCTACGTAGACTTCAGCGGCGGCCGCAACCGGCAGCAGATCATCCGGATTGTACGGAAGGCTGCCCGCGTGCGTGAGCAGGTTGCTCGTGAGCGGTCCCCCGTTCGTATAGAGGAGAGTATGCCCATCGTTCGAGTTGAGCACCGCGGTCGCGGCGATGATGCCGTCGGCGCCTGGACGATTTTCGACGATGACGGGCTTCCCCCACCGCTCCGCGAGCTTTTCGGCGAACGGACGCGCCGTGACGTCGCCACCGCTGCCAGGCGGAAATGGCGTGATGATCTTCACGACTTGGGTCGGCCACGACTGGGCGTTGCCCGGAAGCGCGGGAAACCACAAAGCGATTGTTGTCAGCAGTCCCAGAGCCAAATGCGTGGTGCGCATGACGGAACCTCCTCGTCCCGACCGCCGGCGCGGCGGTTTGTCGGGCGATGGACACTACGAAGCGATACCCTTAAGGTCCTTGTTTCAGGGTCTGAAGAGTTCTGAACAGACATGGCGTTCAATCCGAAACCGGATCGAGACACGGTTCGATTTGGAAAGTTTGTGCTGGGTCTCGTCGACCGGCGGCTGACCTGTTCGGGACAGCCCGTCAAGCTCTCAAGCCGGGCGCTCGATATCCTCTGCGAATTGGCTTCGGTCCCAGGCGAGGTCGTGAGCAAGGATCGCCTGATGGAAAAAATCTGGCCGGGCCGCGTGGTGGAGGAGAACGCGATTCAGGTGCACGTGTCCACATTGCGCAAGGCACTCGAACTCGGAAGTGACGGCCACAGCTACGTCGTTACCGTTCCGGGACGAGGTTATCGCCTGGTGGGGTTCGAGAATGGTCCCGGCATGCTGACGTATTCGGGCTCCGGAGACACCCCGCCGCGCGGGACCACGGTCGCCGTGCTGCGGTTCGCCAATCTCAGCGGGGATTCCAGCCAGGATTACTTCGCCGACGGTATCGTAGAGGACATCATCACGGGCCTGTCCCGCATCACCGGTCTATCGGTGGTCGGCAGCACGTCGAGCTTGCTGTTCGAAGCCGGCTCCGGCGACCTGGCGAGTATCGGGCGGAAGCTGGGGTGCCGCTATCTCGTGCAGGGGAGCGTGCGTAAGGCCGACAATCGCATAAGGATCACGGCGAGGCTGGTCGAGTCCGACACGGGTGTCGCATTGTGGGCCGAACGGTACGATCGCCGGTTTGATGATATTTTCGAGGTTCAGGATGCCATTGCGATGAGCCTGATCGGGGCGCTCGAACCGAATCTACGCAAGGTCGAGATCAGCCGCGTTCGACGAGAGCGACCCAACAGTCTCGATGCCTATGACCTCGTGTTGCGGGCACTCTCCTCGATGCGCACAACGATGCCGACGGGCGCTGGTGAAGCCATTCCGCTATTGGAGAAGGCATTGGAGCTAGAGCCCGATTATTCGGCGGCCCAGGCACAGTTGGCGCGATGCTTTCAGATCAGATTCAGCCGCGGTGGATTGAACGAAGCAGATCGCGCCACCGCCGTCCATTATGCTCGCGCTGCGACGAGAAGTGATGACGCGACCGCGCTTGGTGCTGCCGGTTTGGTGATCTGGTTTGCTGACTCCGACTTCAGTGACGCGTTCGAGGTGTTTGACCGGGCACTGTCGATCAGTCGTTCGAATGTCGTTGCCTTGGGAAACAGTGCGTTCGCACATGCGTTCATGGGCGACGGCAAAATCGCACTGCAACTGGCGCAACTTGCCCTCAAGGTTAGCCCGTTCGATACACTGATTGCTCACATGGCGATCGCGGTGACCGAACTCCATGCGAACCGTTTTGACGAGGCGCTCAAGGCGGCGGCTCGCGCCGTCGAAGCCAATCCTTCATTCAGTGTGCCGCACGTCCTTCAAACAATCGCCCTGGTCCGGCTCGGTCGAATCGAAGAGGCGAGATCGGCCGCCGAACGTGTCTTGAACCTAGACCCGACGTTCACGATGCCAGTGTGGTCGGTCACCGTACGGAAAAACCCTGCCGTTTTCGATCCAATGGCACAGGCGTGGAGCGAACTCGCTACTTGCAGTTAATGTCTGCGCATGGCCCATCGCGACATATTGCGCCACGATCTCGACCGCTTTCGGAGCGAAGCAGACAGGTCGAAATTAGTGAGTACGCGCCCTAAGCGGTCTGATTGATTTCTGCCGGATGCCTGCCCGCCCGTTGGGGCAGCAAAAGCACACAGACGACAATGAAAACTGCTAATACGGCTGATGCAAGGGGACGGCTTAAGTTGAGACCGCCGTGGCTCACCGGCTTGTCGAGGAAGTCGCCCACTGTGGCTCCAAGAGGTCGGGTGAGGATGAAGGCTGCCCAAAATAGCATGACCCGCGAGATATTCGTCCAATAATACGCGGCGGCAACGATCGCCAATCCGACGCCAAACACCAATGCGCCACCCTCGTACCCGAGCCCACCAGTGTCGGCCGACCAGTCACCTAGCGCGGTGCCCAGTGTCTGTGAGAATGTGATCGCCGCCCAGTAGAACGCCTCCACCTTGGGAGTACTAACGGTATTCACCGAGATTGTGCCTTGGGACCAGTACCAAAGACCGAGAACACCCATCAGGCAGATGAACAGAAGTGCCGAACCACCGGTGTAGCCGATGCCCAACGAACGGTCCGCAAAGTCGGCCATCGTCGTGCCGAATGTGGTCGAGGCGACAATCGTGGCCCAGTAGAGGAAAGGATGAAATTTCTTGGCAACGATTTGCCAAGCTACGAAGGCAATCAAAAGGGAAAGGAAGATTGCGGTTCCGACTAGGTAACCCCAATTCAACGTCATCGTTACGGAGTCACCACCAGTTTCGCCTAGGGTAGTTGCAGCAATTTTGATGATCCAAAATGATAGGGTAACCTCAGGTACTTTGCTCGACGCCCCCCTGGTGTCCTCATTCATCTCGAAAAATCCTGCGGTTCTTACTGAGCGGGCCGCCTCAAAGCGTCACGTCGAGCCAACGCGTTTCATTTGGAAAGGCTCCAGGCGAATTGCGCCATTTGCGCGATTTGAACGTGGAAAGTTGGTAATCTCTGGACCATGGAGGATCAACATCCGGCGGCCCCGCCTACATTCAGCCTAGGTTTGAGCGAATGTTTCCGGGGGGGGGGGGAACTAAGAAGGAGGCTGTTGTGCTTAAGACAATAACCCTTTCGATCCTTATCTCGTGCGTCATTGCTCCTGCTCTTGCACAACGCGCGCCGGAGCCTGACGTTTTACCCACTGCGACAGTAATACAATCCTTTGAGAAAGCGAAAGTCAGTCTTGCCGAGGCGATAAAGATCGCTGCAAAAAAGCACAAAGATGCGAAAGTCGTCGATGTTAGCTTTGATAGCCAAGCGGGTCAGTTGGCCTACAAGGTAAAAACCTATCAGGACAACAACGTATGGGAAGGCGCTGTCGACGCCTGGACGGGAGAAATCGTCGGTGAAGGGACGACCACACCGGTATCGAAACTGGACGAGGAGGACCAGCTGGAACTGGCTGGATTGCTAAGAGCTTCAATCGATCTTTCCACAGCAACTGCGCGGGCGGAAGACAAAGGCTCTGGTAAAGCCATCAGCGCTGGCCTTGAAGAGACGAGCGGCCGAATAGTTTACGAAGTCATCATTGTGAACAAGGGCTCGACGACGAAATTTGTAATTGACCCCAAGAGCGGCCAATTCAAATAAGTCATCTGAGATCACGAATTCAGGCAACTGCTGATCACGATTTCTCTTGTGGGCCATTAGCACTACCCTAGGAGCTTCGCCGGTCCCGACACCGTTCGCGCGGGGGCGGAGCGCCGTCCCGTTGATCGTAATGGATGCACATCAGAGGGGTGCCGTCATCGAATTCGCGTCCTGATACTTTCAGGCAGACCCTCGTCAGCTAAGCCACTGGTTGATGTGGGATGCCGTCTCAGCCTGCCGGGCGCGCCGCAAAAGCAGCTCACGGGCTTTGCTACCATTTGGCTGCTTTTTCGCCGGGACACTAATTGATCTTGCGCCGGAGCTTGTCCAGGACGGTCCGCAGGTCGGAGATATATTCCTTAATGACCTCCCGCCTTTCCTTTAGGGTGCGGGCCGCCTGAGGCTCCTGCTCTACTTTTTGTCGATCGGGTCCACTCTGCCTCCCGACGATACTTGATTGTCGATTTCGAAGGAGAACCGCCGAGCGGCCATTCCTGGAGAGAAGTCCGGCTACCTAAACTAAGTCGGTGGCCGCAGCCCGGGTGACCGTATCCAATCCTCGATATGCGAAGCGGTATCGGCCTGACGGGCTCTTCGGATCACATCATCCCGCTGTTGCCCTGGCCGTCTTTTCTCCGCCTTAAGACGGAGGTCTTCCGCCTCTATCGCAAGCCGCTCTTCAAGGGTGAGCAGGTGTCTGACACTGCGACTTTTCTGCATGTGTGCGCTCCCCGTTTTACGTATAAACGCGATCGCAGAACAGAGCGTTCCTAACTATAACGGTTCCTTCGTCTGGTACCCGACCGACGAGGTAAACTGATGCGAGTAGATTTCATAAATGATCTCAATGACCGAACGCCTTCTGGACGCGGTACAAAGACCCTTATGCGGCAGGTGTCGAACGCGCATGCACCTCATCAGTGTGACGAGACGCGAAGATGGCTCTGAAAAACGACTCTTTGAATGTGAAAAGTGCCACTTCATCCGAACCGCATGCGCCCGATCTCACTTTGAACGAAATCGCAGCTCGTGTAGCATTTTCCACGGTTTTTACGATCGTCGTAATCCTCAGTTCGTTGTTGGCGCTGCGGATCATCCTCCGCTAATCGCATCAAGCCGCTTCCGCGCGTATCAATGTTCGGAAAAGCGAAATGGCCGCGCCACTCGACGACTATACACTTTGCCAAGATCCACCACCCGCGCGACTTTGATTGCCTGAATAAAGCTTGCGAGGCGGCGGAGCGCCGTCCGGTTTGTCGTAGTGGATGCACATCAGCCCGAAACCGTCCGCCGCGTGCGCGCTCCAATCATGCTTCGGACCTAGCCCGACGTTCCGATCATCGTTCGACTTCTTCTTTTCGTGATACCAGCCGAGCGCGTCGCGGCCATCTTCCGTGGTTTCCGCGTTGAAGAAGATCTGCGGGAAGAGCCGCCGCGCCGTCCCGATCCGCGCAGAGGCTGCGCGATCAGGGGTGGCTTCAATATCCGTTCCTTTGGAGGCCGCCTCGACCAAAGAAGCCGCGGGTTGAGGCTGCGAGCCTCCTACGCGGTTACTCCCGCGGGGGCCTTGAGGGCGATCTGCGATTGGTCGGGATTCTATTTGCGGGAAGTTAGGAACGCTTGGGACTAAACCTCGTTGTGGGCCTCAATTAGCAAGCTACTGAAAGGGAGCGATGATGTTTAGCGTCCCGAAAGAGCTAGAGACAATGGCGACAATCGATCCGTCCGAGCCGGCAATCCTGCACAATAGTCTGACTGATGAAATCGAGACCCGGACTGGCGAGGATGCCGCTGGGTTACCGCAAGAACGCGGGATCAAGACGCGATGGCACCAACGACCGATGTCGGACCGCCCTCCACAATACGTGAGCCAGGCTGAGCTGATTATTCGGGTAGCCCCGCCCTGCGCAGGGCGTCCTCCCATTGGGCGAGCACCTCGGGTTGCCGGTGCGGGAGACGATCCTTGACCTTGTGAAGGCGAAAATTTGGATCGAGTGCGCGTACGCGTTCCATTGCACTGCTTGCAATGTCGAGATTTCCAGCCATCGCATTTGCCCCGGCCGCGACAAGTGCAGCAATAAAGTTGCTTGATTGTTCCAGCATGGCTGCCGTTGCAAGGGATGAGGCAGTATCAAAACGTCCCGCCGCAAAGTGCGCGGTCGCTATCGCAGCCAGCATTCCAGGTCGCTGCGGGTCGACGGGGCTAAGACGAACGACCCGTTCCAGATGCTCGATTGCAAGGTCCTGCCGACCGATGAGGCATCTAATCCAACCACTTAGATGCCAGGCCATTGCCAAATTCGGGTTTAATGCTTGAGCGCGATCCATCAACGATGCTGCACGTTCAAAATCAGCAAACATATAGCCAATTGCGATACCACTGCTCGCTAGTGCAACGGCGTTGTCACCGCCGCATTCCACAGCCCGGTCCGCGATTCGCTCTGCTTCCGACGCTTCTGACGATCCTTCGTCTGCCCAGCCGTTCAACTTGCGTCGAGCATAAGACCATGAGGCCATCCCATAGGCAGAAGAGAACTTGTCGTCGAGTTCGATAGCCTTGTAAAACAAGCGAAGCGCCTCGCTGATGTCCTTCCTGCCGCCCTTGTGAAAATTCGACATGGCCCTCAGATAGTAGTCGTACCCGTCGAGACTTTCCGTGGGCTTGCGCATTGCCCGAACAATCTCCGCCTGTTCAAGCTTGGGTGCAATCGCACCCACGACCCGCAACGTAATGTCGTCCTGAAGATCAAAGATATCTTTCAATGCACCATCAAATCGGTCCGCCCACAAATGCGCTCCCGTCGAGGCGTCTATGAGCTGTCCGGTCACGCGCACCCGATCGAGGACCCTGCGCACGCTGCCCTCAAGCACGTAGCGGACGCCAAGTTCACGCCCAACTTGCTTCACGTCGACGGCATGGCCCTTGTAGGTGAAGCTCGAATTGCGAGCGATAACAAACAGAGCATGGTAATGCGACAGCGCCGTAATGATATCTTCCACCATGCCGTCAGCAAAATAATCTTGCTCAGGATCGCTGCTCATATTCTGGAAGGGCAACACTGCGATGGAGGGTTTGTCGGGAAGCGCGAGAGGTTGGGTTGTCTCGACTGAACGGTCGGGCGACAACAACGCAGGCGACTTCGCGTCGCTCAATCGCCAAGCCCGCATCGGCTCGGCAATATTCTTCAGGTTCTGCAACCCCATATCTTCGAAGGGAGTATCGAGCTTTCCGCGAATCTGACGCTGTGCATCATCTGAAATGCAGATGCCACCCGGTTGCGAAAGTCCTTCAAGCCTTGCCGCGATATTCACGCCGTCGCCAAAAATGTCGGCGTCGTCGAAAATGATGTCGCCAACGTGTATGCCGATGCGAAACTCAATCCGAGTTTGTGGGGGCAAAGCGACGTTTTCGCGGGCGACCGCTCTCTGCACCTCTACAGCACAGCGCGCTGCATCCACCGCGCTAGCGAACTCTACCAACATCCCATCACCGGTGGTTTTCACGATGCGACCGCGATACGCTGCGATGGTAGGATCGACTAACGTTTTACGAAAGGCCTTGAGTTGGCTAACCGTTCCTTCCTCGTTTCTTCCCATCAGAAGGCTATAACCGGCCACATCTGCCGCCAACACAGCTGCTAATCGTCTTTCCATTCGTTCCCTCTGCCAGAAAGACCCACTCAACGGCTTGGAAACTACCGAATTAATACCAGCAGTTAAAGGCAGCAGGTCATCTCATGCAAGGCCTTGTCGAACAGTAACGTTAGCCTCGAGAGGATCGGCAAAGGATGCCAACGTAGTGCCCGGAAGATGAGGGGCCCAAAGTTTTCAGGCTGGGTGCTTTAGCCCATTGGACGTCCCCGACATAACTTTGGAGCGAAGGTGTTGGTCGCAATGGCCACCGCCGCCGCTGCGACGCGAACGCGAGTTAAATCGGCTATCTTCAAGGTCAACCCGATCGCCCTGGATCTGGCGTTCCCGTTCAAATTGACTGTTAGTGAAGGGCGGCCAAAGGGCGCCCAATGTTGTCTTCCTTGAACGAACATTGGGAGCGCCGCTCACATTCAGCCAAACGGATAGATTTCTAAAATCCTCCAAACCTATAGTTGATACCGCCTCGAACAACATTGAAGTGATCAGTGCTCGCCCCTGTTCCCATCGCGGCCACGTAAAGATATTCAACCTTTGCGCTCCAGCTCGGCGCAAATCCCCACTCCGCCCCGCCACCAACCGCAAGCCCGGGTCGCCAATGCGATTCCGCACAGCCGGGCAGCACGCCAAATGTGCCGCACGGGATGCCGGCGATTGTGGTCGCACTGGCTGTTTGTTTAGCGAAGGCCGCGCCGCCGGTTGCGTAGATCAACCAATTATTCATTGCTACACCGGCGCGTGCCCGTGCCGTGCCGAGCGCTTCAATTTTCGAGTTCACGTCTAAAGTGAAAGGTTGAGGTACACCCAAAATCGTAGGTAAAGTGACACGGCTGCCTTTGATGTTTGCCCAGTCAAGATCGGTTTCGAGACCGAGCACGATATACCCTTGTTGGATTTGGGCGCCAAAGGTGCCGCCAATCATTCCCCCGTTAATATCGAAGCTGGCGCGATCGAAACGATCAGCGATCAAATTGAGTGGATCTTGGCGCCCCCAACCCCAGCCGCCGTTCACGCCAACATAGAGCCCCGTCCAGTTGTAGACCGCGGCGGGCATTGGCGCAGGAGGCGCCTTGACTGCAAGGTCGGCGGCGTTCGCCGATAGCGGAGTTGCAAGCAACAGTGCGGCCGCGAGGTATTTTACCCTGGTATTCATTGCATTTCCCCTACGTTTGATTTCGCCAGTATCGCCTGAGCGCCGACGCTTTTATGCCTCGCAAGCCAACGTTGCGATAAAATTGAGCAACGGCGTGACAACCATGATAGACTCCCTGAATTTTTCTAGTGGCTTCCTCGGACTCACCGCATCAGTTGCTCGACGGCGGGTTTCTTAGCTTTTCCATCGCCTGTTCTACCGAAAACGATCCCGGTCTCTGTCGCGGCGGAAACTGCTGAAAGCTCATGAGATGTTGTCCGACGACGGCCTGAACCGGTACGAGCAGAAAAGCATGCTCTATGAACCATCTGACGTAATCGCCAGATTCATGCTGCGCTCTCTCGAACGGGTCGGACCTGAGGTTGAACAGCGACGGCAGCCGCAGCTCGATCATCGGCTGAGCCCATACGTCGAGCCCATGAGCCTTTTGTTCTAGAAAAACGGCCTTCCATTGATCGTAACGAAGGCCGGCTAAGTTGCCATCATCGGTCCAGTAGAAAAATTCACGGCGCTTGGTAGGCCCTTTACCGCTAAGAAGTTCTCGCTGATCATAGCCATCAAGATGGACCTTGAAGGTCGTTCCTGCCGCATCGTAGCCAGATAATAGTTTGTTCTTGATGTCAGACTCGCCAGCTGCCGCGACCAGCGTTGTTGCCCAGTCTTCGGCCGAAAACACGTCGTTGATCTCAGTATGAGGCGGCACTAGCTCGGGCCAGCGCACCATCGCCGGGACCCGATAGCCGCCTTCCCAATTCGTGTTCTTCTCACCCTTGAATGGGGTAGTTCCGCCGTCCGGCCAGGAGAATGTCTCCGCACCGTTGTCAGTCGTGTAGATTACGATTGTGTTGTTCGCGATGCCGAGATCGTCAAGCTTCTTCAGAACCTGCCCGACTTGGCCATCGTGCTCCACCATGCCGTCGGGATAAATCCCAAGACCAGTCTTTCCTTCAGACTCCGGCTTGAGGCGAGTCCAGATATGCATGCGGCTAGGGTTGAACCACACGAAGAAAGGCTTTTTGTCCCGATTTGCGCGTTCGATGAAATCGTTAGTGGCGCCAAGGAATTCCTCGTCGATCGTCTCCATGCGCTTCTTGGTGAGCGGGCCGGTATCCTCGCACTTCTGCTTGCCCCAGGTACCGAAACGGGGATCGTCGCCCGGTGAGTCGGTTGGGACGGCAACGCACTTCATGACGCCCCGAGGCCCGAACTGCGCTCTGAATGTCGGATTTTTTGGATAGTCTGGATGCTCTGGCTCATCCTCGGCATTCAGGTGATAAAGATTACCGAAGAACTCATCGAACCCATGCACCGTGGGTAGGAATTCGTTGCGATCACCTAGATGATTTTTGCCGAACTGTCCGGTCGCGTAGCCTTGCGGCTTAAGCAGTTCGGCTATGGTCGGATCTTTAGCTGACAGGCCTTCCTTCGCCGCGGGCAAACCCACCTTAAGCAGCCCGGTTCGCAACGGGCTTTGTCCAGTGATAAAAGCGGCGCGCCCGGCAGTGCAGGATTGCTGGCCGTAATAGTCGGTGAAGATGGCGCCCTCGTTGGCGATGCGGTCGATGTTGGGCGTGCGATAGCCCATCATCCCCCGATTGTAGGCGCTGATGTTGAAGTATCCAATGTCGTCAGCCATGATGACGAGAATGTTGGGCTTTTGCTGTTGCTGCGCCGATAACGGTGTGACAAAGCCTGTTGCCGCTGCGACCGATGCGAGGAGACCAAAGCATGTGCGTCGGAAGATATTCATGGGTTTTTCCTCGCATCGCGTGTTCGCGTGCAGATAAATTCAAGGCACAAAGTGATCGGCGGGCGCTCAAGATGACGCCCGCCGATCGGTGTCGGCGTTCTTAGTCGCGACCCGCCTTCATGGCTTTGATTTGCTGCATCACCTGTTCCAGGTTGTAGCTGGCCGGGTCCTGCAGTGCGGGGAATTTGACGAAAGTCTCGAGGTGCATAAGCCAGAGCTGCTGTCCGATAGGCAGCATGTTCCAGTCGTAGACGTAGGCGGTCGAGGGAGATGCAATCGCCCCTCCCATACCGAACAGCGTCTTTATCTGCGTACCAACGGAGGTCTCAAACGGATCGCGCTTGATGTTGACGACTTGCGTCCAGTGATAGGGCTGAACTCCAGCGATGAAGCCGGAGGGTGCGTCAGACACCATTGCGAAATACATCTTCCAGTTTTTGTAACGGACCGCCGACGGGTCCTTGCCGGAATAATACAAGAAGTGGTCACGCGCCGACTTTTCGGATTTTCCGCTTAGATAGTCGATCTGATTGACGCCATCGAGCGTGGTCTTGACAAGCCCGGGATAGCCGGCCTCGACACGTTGCTTCAATTCGTCGCCTTTGGGACCGCCGGCGATCTCGACGAGAGTCGGGAGCCAGTCGAGCGACGCAAACATTTCGTTCTTGACTGTACCCGGCTTGATGACGCCCGGCCAGCGGATCACCATCGGGGCACGCATGCCGCCCTCCCAGGTGCTGAGCTTGCCGCCCTTAAACGGCGTGACGCCGCCGTCCGGGAAGGTAATGGTCTCGGCGCCATTGTCGGTGGTGAACACGACGATCGTGTTGTTGAGCTGCCCGATGTCTTCGAGCTTCTTCAGCACCACGCCGATGTTGTCATCCATCTGCTTCATGCCGGCTTCGTTGACGCCCCAGTCCTTGCCGCCGGGTTCGCCCACCATCGCCTGGTACTTGTCCGACAACATGGTCGTGATGTGCATGCGGGCGGGGTTGTACCAAGCGAAGAACGGCTTGTTAGTCTTCTTGGGGTCGTTGCGGTCGAGAAAGTCGACGACCTTGGCGGAGATTTCCTCGTCTATTGTCTTCGATCGGTCGAGCGTTAGCGGTCCTTCGTCCTTGCACGTTTGTTTGGCGCCAGAACCGTCGGCCGACGTACACGCCAGCATCGGGCGCGGCGGCGTCAGGCAGACCGTCGTCTTGGGATCCACGGCGCCGGGAACTTCGCTCAAACCGGGGACCGGCGTATTCTTGCAAGGCGGAGCGAGACTCTGCTGGCTCGCCGTCTTGTTGATATCAGGGAAGCTTACTCCTTGCATCGCATCAAGGTGGTACAGGTAGCCCCAGAATTCCTGGAAACCGTGCGCCGTCGGCAGCGAGTCGGCATGATCGCCCAAATGGTTCTTGCCGAACTCGCCTGTGTTGTAGCCGAGATCGAGCAGGAATTTGGCAAGCGTCGGCGTGCCGGGCCGTATATAGGATGGGCTGCCGGGAAGTTCAGGCAGGACCATGCCTACGCGGACTGGCTGCATGCCGGTGATGAAGGCCGTACGTCCGGCCGTGCAGCTCTGCTCGGCGTAATAGTGCATGAACTTTGCACCTTCATTGCCGATGCGGTCGATGTTGGGCGTCTCCCCGACCATTAAACCTTGATGGTAGATGCTCGGCTGCATCCAGCCGATGTCATCGCCCATGATGAAGAGGATGTTGGGCTTCTGCGCCTGCTGAGCATCCGCGGGGGTGCTTAGCGGCAGGGACGCCGATACCAGCATCGATGCGCTCAGCAAAGCGGCGCATGAGCGCTTGAGCCAACCAAGCTGCTTGCCTGATGACTCTGCAGGGGGGTTGTCAGCGGACGCGTAACTTAACATTGCTTGCTCTCCCGATTATGATGCATCCAACACTTTTCGGCTGACGCATCGAAAGCCCAAATGACTTGTTGACGTATCTACCGGCTCCGCGTGGCGGGCTGCCGGCCGGTAGCGCCGGCAGTAGTTCGGCGCGCACAAATGCGAGCCGCCTTTGATGACTTTTCGTGGAATTTTCACATTGGTGGTTCGGGGGTCGTGGCTGTCGGCCTCGCTGCCGCCGCGCGGGTTCTGCGGAATACAGCAAGCCTTCGGCGCATCCGCCTGATGCTTTGGCGAATACCAGTCGGCCGTCCATTCCCAGACGTTGCCGATCATGTCGCAAAGTCCGTAGCCGTTCGGCGGGAATGCGGTGACCGGCGAGGTGCGCTCAAAGCCATCAGCATTGACGTTCTGCCGTGGAAATTCACCCTGCCAGGTATTGGCCAGGTGATGGCCGCCCGGTGTGAACTCATCACCCCACGCGAACTCGGCGCCCTCGAGCCCGCCGCGCGCCGCAAACTCCCATTCCGCTTCAGTCGGCAAATCCTTGCCAGCCCATTGCGCATAGGCGAGCGCATCGTTGAATGCCACATGCACGACTGGATGATCGTCCAAACCACGAATGTTGCTTCCGGATCCGTAGGGATGCCGCCATTGCGCGCCCTTGGCAAAGGTCCACCACTGGCTGAAGTCCCGGAGACTGACAGGGTGCTCAGGCGGAGAGAACATCAGCGAGCCCGCATAGATCATATGCGGAAGCATTCCTGGATAATCCTTCGGGCTGGGTACGATTTCCGCGACGGTGATGTGCTTGGTGGCCCTTACGAATTCCCTGAATTGCCGGTTCGTCACCGGATAGCGGTCCATCCAAAAACCGTCCACCGTGACACGGTGCGCCGGAGCCTCTTCAGGATAATGCCTGTCCGACCCCATGCGGAACGTGCCGCCGGGTATCCAGATCGATCCCTCGCGTAGCGAGGAGATTGCATCAATGGAAACATCGGCCTTGGCTTTTTTTATTGAAAAAGGCGCCGTCATTTTCGGGCGCTGCCTCCCTATCGACATCCAATGGCAATCACAGAAGTCTACGGAAGAACCGCCTCAAAGGGATATAGGACCCTGGTGCTATATCGAGCCCCCGGTACGCTTTGCTATCATCACTAGAATGCGGCGGATTCAGATGGTCCAAAAGCAGGAGGACGCGGCTGAGCATGGCGGGGCTTTAGAAGCTGGGAATCCAATCCCGTTGGCCCAAGGTCAACACGACCGGAGTCGCGGCAGAGGGCAAAGAAATCATGGCGGAAACTTCCCCATGGATTGCCATCGTTGACGACGATCCCGCCGTGCTTCGAGCATTGAGCCGGTTACTGCGTTCGCGTGCTTTTCAGGTGAGGACCTATGGATCGGGACCGGAATTTCTCGCGACCCTATCAGACGAGCTTCCCGATTGTCTGATCGTCGATTTCCAAATGCCTGAGATGAACGGAATGGAGCTTCACCAGCATATTATGATGAGGGATTTCGCTATCCCGACGATCCTCATCACAGCACATGGGGATACGGCGATATACTCACAGCTCGCGAAAGATGCCCTTGTAGCCAGGCTTCGGAAGCCGTTGCAGGCTGAAGCATTGTTCACCGCGATCCATAGAGCGATTGGCCATCCCCCCGATGGTGGCTAGTGCTCACTCAACTCGCAGATAGAACGTTCACATTCGCGCCGCCGTTCGGTCAGGAAATTTGCAATTCATAGCGTTTGAGCAGAGCAGAAAGGAAGACCATGCCGATTTCGATTTCAATGGTTGTCGTAGGAACTCATCTCGTCGTCGCAGTTGCCGATAGGATACCTACATTTGACATTACCAAAAGCTGCAAACTTGACGTGGCTGCAACGGCCGGCCTTTCCGTCGATCAATCTGTTAAGAATTGCGTAAATGATGAAAACCGGGCCAAGCGACAATTGATGAGCCAATGGTCCAAATTCTCGTCTTCCAGCAGGGCGCAATGCGTTCCTCTGGAGAGCATTGGTGGGACACCAAGCTACGTAAGCCTTTTGACTTGCTTGCAAATGAATTTATGGTCGCGATAAACGGCAGGCTGTGGCGCCCGCTCCATCTGAACTGGCGACGCTACCGTATTCCAAGGTCAGACGCTGAATCGACCCGATGCCTAACTACATTTTTAACTGACCATGTGGCGGTTCTAGGGGGACGAGGGCTAAAAAGAGACGCCCTGATGCCGATCATTGAGCCGCGATTGAAGCTGGTTGGGTCGGCAGTAAAATTTCCGCGACAGCGCCACTACCAGAGTCAACGTTTCGAAGTTCTATCCGGCCCCCGTGCTTTTCAACAATAGTAGAACAAATAGATAGACCGAGACCAAGACCATGGTCCTTAGTTGTATAAAATGGCGCGAAGACACGCGTTGTGTCTACCATCTTGATCCCGGACCCATTGTCCTTCAAACGGATCTTTATAACTCCAGTTTCAGTCACTCGAGTGCTGATATCGATTCGGCGCGAGGCATCCGCGGTGGTGGTCATCGCATCCATCGCATTCATAAAAAGGTTGAGCAGAACCTGCTGTAACTGCACCGGGTCGCCGATAACCGCCGGCAGATTACTCGCTAGATCAGTTTCAATGGCAACCTGTCGCTCAATCAACTGATGGCGCAGCAGCGTTATTGTCGAATCGACGAGTTTGTTGAGATCTACATATACAAAATTGCTCTCGCCCTTCTTGAGTAATCCGCGGAGGCGCTGAATGACGTCGCCAGCCCGATTATCCTCGTGCACGATATCCTGCAGTGCCTCCTGAATTTCGGTGTAATTTGGTGATTCTGGAGCCAACAGATACAAAGCTGCCTGCGCGTTCGAGAGAATTGCAGTAAGTGGCTGATTGACCTCGTGCGCGATCGCGCCTGAGAGCTCTCCCAACGTGTTAACCCGCATCAAATGCGCCACCTCTTGATGCTTAAGTTCGAGATCCAATTCGGCATTTTTCTGGTCTGTTATATCGGCGAACATTCCGCTGATCCGGTTTGGCGCACTTTCTCGGTCGATATCAGCACGCGCATGAATGCGTATCCACCGTAACTTGTCGTGTGGGGCTGCAATGCGAACGTCAGCCGCAGCGGACCTGCCATCCCTCAACGTGCCTCTAAGTGCCGCGATCGCGATCGAGCGATCGTCAGGATGGACGGCCGCGAGGAATGTTCGGTATGTGAGGGCACTATCTGACGGCACGTCAAGTATCGCTCGGCAATGTTCAGTAGCCCATAGCTGATTAGTCTCCCGATCGAACTGCCACAACCCAATGCTGGCGGACGCCGCTGCGAAAGTCATGCGGTCTTCGCTTTCCTTGAGTAATTCCTCCGCTTTCTGGCGCCGACGCCTTTGGAACATCAAACCGGCAACGACTGACGACTGGATAGCAAGCACCGCGCCTGTCGCAGAGATAAGGTAGTGATGCCGCTCCCAAAGGCTTGGCTCGTGGAACAAGAGAGTGCTGTTCGGTGGAAGCGCTTTTTTATCGAGCCCCCATCGCTCCATCGCACGCGCATCAACACGAAAAGCGGGTTTCGAATTGTCTGGCGGGAGCAGCTTGGTAGCATCTGCGCCTGAAAGAATCGCCAGTACCAGATTGGCGGTATTCGTGCCGATAGATTGATAGGTCTCCAGATATCCTCCCACAACGCCGGTGCCGAGGTATGTTTCGAAAAAACCATAGACCGGAGCGGTAGACGCCTTCGCGATGGCTGAGGCAACATCTCTCGGTATAAGGCGCTTGTTCTCGTTATCCTCGAAGAACGTTAGAAACAGAACGACTGTATCGCGCTGCAACTTGGACACATCTTCTAGCAGCCTGCCGTATGTACGATCGAACCAGAACTCTGCTACTAGCTTCGAACTGTTGTAAGCCTTGATTGCTCTGCGCCCATTCTCCTGCCATCTACGGTCATTGCTGCTGATCCCGCCAATTACGACAAGCCTTCGTGCGTTCGGTTGAAGGCGTTCAGCAAGCTCGAGCGTCTTTTCGGGGCTGTAGTAGTTAATTACCGGTACGATATCGGCCGGTAAACTCATGGCATCGAAAGTGGCCCGCGTTACATCGGACCACACGACGGGTACGCCCGGTGCAATCATGTCGCGATATTTGAGGAGGAACGGCATTCCGGCAATGCCGATAACCACGACTGCGTCAAAACGTACGTTTGCATATTTCTTGTGTAGATAGTCAGCAGTCCTCAAGGCATGGTCTTCATCCGGTCGTCGCGCCAGATCAAGAAAGTCGGCTTCGACTTCGACTGCATGAGGGAATCGTCCGAGACCAGTGCGAAGGGAGTCGGAGATGGCCACGTTGGCGGGGAATGTATAATTGTAAGCATGAAGAATGAGAATGCGTCGCGGAACTTCGTCTGCGCGCAACTCATTGCCTGAAATCAAGACCACCAACCATACAATGATTGGCAAAAGCGACCGCTCAAGGCTTGGTCCATCAACCCGATCGTAAGCTCGCACGAGATCCGATCCAGTTCAGAAAATGCAATTCAAAGATAATTCATGGAGTTACGGCCTGTCTAGGGAGCAGCAAAAGGCCCCGTCAACTCCCGGAGTTTGTCTTAACCCTATTAACGACACCGTATTATTGTGCGCCGCAGAATATTCCGAGTGCCTTAGGCAGATCGAACGATGGAATTTCCTTGTTGGACTGATCACGAAACTTTTAGGACCGCTAGAGGGGGCTATTAGCTAGACTTTGGAGAAGCGTGTTGTGGCTTGCTGCAGCTGGATGACGCCGCGAGCGCGCAAGGGCTGCTTCCTGACGTTTGTTCCTTCAAACCGAAATGACTGAAAAGTTCACGGTTTATATTGTTGATGATGATCCCGGCGTGCTTAAGGCTCTATCGCGGTTACTTCGCACCAAGGGCTATCTTGTCAGCGCGTACGACTCTCCCCAGGTGTTCTTACAAGAACACGATGCGGGGGTGCCGGGCTGTGCGATTTTGGATGTATCGATGCCTGGCCTTGATGGTCTGGCGCTTCAGCGTGAACTGGCCATTACCGTCGGCTCTCGTCGCCCAATAGTGTTCGTCACCGGGAAAGGAGACATCCCTACGAGCGTGCGCGCCATGAAGTCCGGAGCCGTCGACTTTCTGACCAAGCCCGTGAAGGACAAGCACTTATTCGAAGCTGTTTCCCGTGCAGAGGAAAGAGATGCACGGTCGCGCAAGGACCACTCCGAGTTAAAGTCAATTCAAGAGAAAGTCGCGAGCTTGACCCCGCGGGAGCGAGAGGTACTGGCGCAAGTTGTTGCAGGACGCATGAACAAGCAGATCGCCGGTGACTTAGGCACAGCCGAAAGAACTATAAAAATTCATCGCGGCCGGATGATGGAGAAGTTGGGCATTCGCAATGTTGCCGACTTGGTTAGGATGGCTGAAAAACTCAATCATTTTTCATAGAGTCCGCAGCCGTTCTCGGCGCTCTGGCTGTGAGTTATACCCGCGAATGGATCTTTCCACAGCGCTGCCGGCCAAAATGGAGGCTCGCTTTTCATTGAATGATGCGAGCCAGCGCCGGCGTTCGATCATATCGAAGCAGCGTTGCCTCCTGCCCAGGACGCGTGACCGCCTCGGGCATCCATTCGACAAGCAAAAACGTTTTTGCTGGCGCAACGGACGTCGAGTGTAGATGCCCGATGCCTTTAACTACCGTGAATCTGTGGTTGTGGTCGGGAGGGCCTGCGATGGGCCGTCAGGCTTGATGATGGCTCAGAGGCTTGGAGCTGGATGGATACAGCAAGCGGGACACGACGGCTGCGGTCAGCGGCGTGCCATTGGCGGACACGTAACCGGCGGCAGCTAGCCCCTCTGCGACCTGACGCAATGTCGGTAGTCGGCCCATGACCAGAGTGCGTGAAAGTGTTCGGGCTAGCTCTACTATCTCCGGGTGCTCGTACTCGTGGCCCTTGCGGCCCTTGCCCGTTCTGCCCCTGGGTGCCTGATCCATGTCGGACATGCTAGCAGCCGATTGTGACGGGTTGCTAGGCGTCAAGCGCACAACTGCCATGCCACTGGCCGGACACGTGAGGTGATCGGGCGGTGCCCCTCAGTCCCGCCAAAAGTCCTTGAAGCGATCCGGGCCCAATTCCGTGTATCTGACCGTGGGCTGGATGTTCTTGTGGCCGAGGTGCCCGCCTATCGTGGCCCTTGTTGGCCAACTCTTGATATTCTCCAGCAACAAATGCTGACGCTCGGGTGTATGCTCTGATCACTCCCCTGATTTAGCTCGTTTCCGCTCTTCCTCGACGTAGAGGCGCTTTGTGGCCTCCTCAGTAACCTGCTTCTCGCCGCGGGTTTGTCTCCTGTTGCGGGTGATGCCGTAGGCTAGCACCAGACCAAGAACGCCAGCCCCTACGACCCATAAAGCGACCGGGAAATGGGAGCCCATTTCGGTCGGTAGTCCCTGCGCGGCCAGATGATCTGGAAGAAGGGACATGACGAGCAGCGCCAGCATGGTCGCAGTCGGCCTGGAAACACCGCCAACAGGTTGTTTGCAAGATAAATTGAAAATCATGTCAGCTGTCCCTTTCTCCTACGGGCAAGTTGCGAGATATCGTCAAGGTTCCAATCACGAGCAGCCAGGCGGCTTCTGATACCGCCGGGCGCGGGGCAATCAAGGGGCGATCTTCGGCCTCCCGCAGGAACGAATTGATTGCCACGAGCTTCTTGAATTCGCCGTTGTAGCCGAGCGCGTCAGCGTGGAGTAACGGATGCGTACGCCAGATGGACGCCTTCCATCGCATAGATGGCCGGCTGCGCATTATGCGGAGACGCGAGCCGCGATGATGTGAGTGCCGATCGGGATGAAGCGCAATGAGTGGGAACAAGTGGATCCTGGAAGTTTATCTCGCTAGGAAAGCCAGTGGAGATCAGCCGGGCATCACTTCGAAATTGAAAACCTTCCCCAGCTTCGAATTGCGCTCACGAATATCCCTAATCACAAAGATAGCGTCGAAATGCCGGCCAACGCTACTGCCGCGGATCGGATCGCGCTCCTCGATCTGAGGGCTCAAGGCTTTGACATCGCGATCCGCTCGTAACGATCAGCTTAATTGGAACGGGATCGGCTAGGCAGGTCAATTTTGCCCTCACCCTTACACAGTCTCAAAAGCAATGGCCTAAACGACCCGCCGGTCCGACCGGGTGCGCCTCATCTACGTTGTCAAACTCCAGGCCCAAGGTGTTTAAGTTCATCCAAACTATCCGGCAGTTGCGAACGACACGGTCATTTGCGGTCATCAGCTTGAATGTTCTCGGAATGGACATGGTGTCAGTGACGTCGACGGCCGCACCTTCTGGCGAGATATTGACATCGTGCACCGGGTGCTCAACCCCATGTGGGAGACATAGGCCGCTTGGCGGATGGTTTCGCGTTGCGATTTTCGTCGTTCTTCCACACCAGCACCGAAGGATTTCGCACACGACGGAACACAGGCGCTCGCACGAGCTCCCAATACCTCAAGCTAGGACCACGCGGTTAACGAAACCTCTTCCATGCCTTCTCGTCTTGGCCAGATGTTCGATAACTTCCGCTACCGGCACGCTGGAACAATCCGCCGGAAATCGACCGTTAAGCATGCCTCCACGGACTTGTGATCCGAACTAACGCCTTGAACGATTGCACAGAATATTCTGCGAGCGTGGCGCCGAAACGAAGGGGTCTGCTTTGCGAGAAGGTGATTACAGCGTTTGGTTTCGGACGCCGGGCGGTACCGGTACCGCCCTCGTTCGCGTGAAGGATGGCCGGATAATTGGCGGCGATGCCTTCATCAAATACGACGGCTCGTATCGTCTCGACGGCAGGAATTTTGAAGCGGTAATAAATACAAAACGTCACACGGATGGCCCGCCGACATGGTTTGGGATGGACGAAGTGACGATCCGTGTCTTAGGCAAGTCCACTGGAAGAATTTCCGCGGGCTCCGCCACCGTCGATCAATGTCCCGGACTGCCGCTCGATGTCACGCTGATGTGGATCGAGGAGGAAGAGATCCGGCACATCGACTATTCGAAGGTCGATCTTCGTCCCGAGCGCCTGCCAAGCCCCGGGCCGGTAAGATAGGTCGCGGCCGCTGCATATTGCTGTGTGCTAGGGCGCGGACTGATAATCGCGGCCAGCCATAGGCGGATGGATGCGAGTTGGACGAAGGCAAGGTAGTTTCCCGCAAGCCTGTCGTAGCGTCGCGACCCGACGGCATTGCTTGATCCTGTTGAAGAACCGTTCCACCTGGTTTCGACCGCGGTAGATCGGATCGCTGCGATTGCTTTCGGCGGGATGTTCGCCCACACGCCCTTCTTCATGGCAAGCTCCCTGATCCAATCAGCGTCGTAGCCGCGGTCAGCAAGCAGCATTGATCCAGATTTCAGATGAGACAGCTATCTGCCCAAAATTACGACGGCACGCTGAAGCTGAGGCTTTCGCCGTCCACCATCTTCTGCCTCCCGAACAGCCCCCTCCCACGTGAACGACGGGCAAGCCCTAACAGCGGTGGTGCAGTCCAGGATAAAAAACGTTTTGCTTTCAGCCATATGAATTTGGTCAGCGCCAGAAGTCCTTGAACCTGCCCGGCGACAGCTCGGTATACCGCACCGTGTGCTGGATGTTGCGGTGGCCGAGGTAAGCCTGCAAGGCCCGGGTATCGTGGCCCTTGTTGGCCAGGGCGAAGCCACAGGCGTGGCGCAGCATATGAGGATGAGCCGGAAAGCCGAGTTTGGCCTCGACAGCAGCGCGCTCCACCATGCGGGCAAAGCCGGCCGTCGTGAACGGCGACCCCCGCTCGCTGGTGAACACGAATGGCGACTTAGGATCCTCGCCATAACCACGACGAACCGTCACGACCTTCCACGGACGGTTCAGTTTTCGCTGCGCTTCAATTTGATCAACGGCCTGTGAAAGCCGGCTGATGAAGGACGCGGTGACCATTGTGGTTGTCCATATCTCGCGACAGCAGGGCCAGTCGCTGTTGGATGTTGAACAGCGTTTCCGCTTCCAAGCACGCCCGGGTTTTCTTTCAGTGGGTAAATAAACCCCGGGTCATCTCGTCGGACCGGATCCTTCCGTTCAACGCGGCCAGCGTTTGCAAATGCGCTGCGAGCTTGGTGAACAGGTTCGCTTTTGCCGAACGGTCGCCAGATCTCGGATCAGAGCACATTCCGCAGCCTATTGCGAAAACTTTTTAGGTGAGCCTTATCCCTCATCGATGCGTTCCCTCCCCGAAGGCGCGCCAGGACACTACAAAACTGGTTGATAAATGCACTTGTGAGATGCCCCAGTTTGCTTGTTGATAGGTGCCAGCACGGCGGCCGAAAAGCTCCCACATCTACGCAAGCGCCCTACCCCACCCGCGCTAGGAACGTTTGCTGCGCATCGGGGTTGACCACAGCGTCGCGGGCGCCAACACACGCGGCGCGCCGCGGGCCCCAGTCATCGTCACAGCTGGCCGGGCCCAGTCTAAAATGGTTACCCCGTGAGGAACGATGGCAAGCGATCCTCCTTGAATTCAATGGATCGCATCTACCTCGCCTCATCGCCTTAGCTCTGCTGCTGCTCGTGGGTGCGACCGGTATGTTCGTGACCAGCGCCGACCGTCGGCCGCACGTCCCCACAGTCGGCATGGCCGGATCAAGATCAGCCCGGTTCACAAATCGTTGTCCGATGCGAACCTTCCCTGATGACATCTATTGGAGAAATGGGGCGAAGCACGCGGTGCGGATACTACGCACGTTTCAATTCACAGAAAGGGCATCGAATGCTCCTGAGGCTGGCAATAGCGATTGGTTGCGGCATCACCCTGCCGAGTGCCGCGATTTCGCAAGAGTATCGCGGAACCTGGCAACAACAGCAGGCCTGCACACCCGACGTCTGGAGGCTATGCGGTGGGCAAATCCCCGATGTGAACAGGATCGTGGCTTGCTTACGGGCAAATACTCCGCAACTCAGCGATCGGTGCCGCGCGGTCGTTGCTCAGGGCGACACAGCACCTCCGCGTGGTGAGTATCGCGAGTACGAAAGGCGAGATCGAGATTACGGGCCCCGGCGTTTCGATCGAGATTATGGGCCAAGGCCCTCCGACAGGGACTACGGTCCGAGGCCTTACTACGGTCCAAAGCCTTACGATTATGATGAGGAGTAAAGGACTAGGAACGCGATCGTGCAGGCCATGATGGGCACGAAGGCGATGATGTAGACCGTCTGCTGACGCGGCGGGGTCGCGCGTTCTTTCCGACGAGCCCGCATCTGGCTCATCCGTTCAGCCGCAGGCACCAACCTCGCCCATTTGATTTGCTTGGTCGCCAGCGCAAGCTTCAGGCGCTTGATCTCGGCCTCGTAGAGCGCGCACTGCGGACAGGTCGGTGGAAGCTCGATGGTTACGCGCTTCGTAACTCCGGTTATGGTTGGCGTAACAGTTGAGGTCCCCGTAACAGGGCAGAAGCGGCTCCAGTGTTGCTCGCCGCAGTTTCGGCATTTCGGGACTTCCATGATGGGCGGTCCTCGGAAACGTCGGGGGCGTGTCGAAAACTTGGGGCAGTGACCCGTATCGGACCTGACGCGTTTCAGTCCCGCATCACCGCCCCCGGGCCCCCCATCCACCCACAGGTACGCGCTGGATCGCGTCAGGAGCCTGAGCGAAACTAACGCACAGGCGGCCCACGCTGAGTCAGCTAGATAGCTCCGAGCGGGAAGGGTCATCGCCGAAACCGACGGCGTCCTTCGGCCTTCTCTCGCCAACTTTCAAAAAGGGTTTGTGAAAAATTCAGATTGCCCCGCCGAAGCGCGCTCGCCTTTGTCGAGGCGCAATCGGAAAACTAAGCATGCTTTCGGCGAGTTTTTCCCTCCCCCGGGGGTGCAGGCCCAATCGTCGCGCGGCTCCGGTGTGTGTAGACGCCCCGGCATGCGAAAAGGATGCGGGTATGCGAATTCTAAGCCCCTACAAAAGATAATCGTCAGTTTCTCGCCGGGACATTGCAGTCCCTAATCGAAGCTGTTTACAGATGAACGCTCGATCACTCGTAAATCTTGGGAGGGAAATAATTCTATGCGACCCGCCGTTTCCTACATCCGGGTTTCCACCCAGAAGCAGGGCCGCTCTGGCCTCGGCCTCGAAGCACAGGCCGCCGCCATCGCCGCGTTCGCAGCATCCGAAGGGTTCACCGTGATCGATAGCTTCGTCGAGATCGAGACCGGCAAGGGCGCCGATGCGCTTGAGCAGCGCCCGCAGCTCGCCGCGGCGCTGGAGCTGGCACAGCTCGTCAACGGTACCGTCGTCGTTGCCAAGCTGGACCGACTCACCCGCGACGTTCACTTCGGCTCCGGTCTGATGGCTGGTAAGATCCCGTTCCGGGTCGCCGCCATGCCGCATGCTGACAACTTCCAGCTCCACATCATGCTCGCGGTCGCCGAGAAGGAGCGCCAAGATATCTCCGACCGCACGAAGGCCGCGCTGCAGGCTGCCAAGGCCCGCGGTCAACAGCTCGGCAACCCTGACATCGGCAAGCTTCGGAAAGCAGAGGCGGAAGAACGCGCTACGCATCTTCGATCCATCATCGAACCACTTCGTAACCTTTCGGCCAAACGAATTTCAGCTGTCCTTAATGAGCGGAAGGTGGCGGCGCCGCGTGGTGGACGGTGGCAGGCCACGCAGGTGATCCGGCTGCTAAATCGCATCGCCTTGACCTCGCTCCAGCATGACCAGCGACGCGATTAGCCACTTGCTGAGAGGTATTAGCGAGGTCGCACGGTTAATAGTCGGGAGACGGGCGTGACTGCCTCCGCAACCTGTCCGCCCATTGCGATACGCATTAAGTCGGCATCGCTCAACTGCTCCACGCGCGCCACCCGCTCATCCAGTTCGGCAGTTTGATACGCCCGCACAAAGCTGTCGATCATCTTGCCGAGTTCCGCCGCTTCGCTGGGAGTGATATGCCCGTTTGACACCGCTCGCATTACGGCGGCCATCAGGTCAGCGGCATCCCTTGGGGTGTGGATCGCCGGCAGCTCGAAGCTCACGGGGCGGTCCCGCCTCGGCGGGCATAGCCGGTCTAAGCACAATTTCAAAGCCGTTACGTCGCCCGCCATCGCCAACTCAATTGCCTTCCTCGTCAGCCGCGCGGCCTCGCCATCAAGCATCGCTTCAACGGCCAGCGTGGCCGCATTTCGCGATCCCTGCGGCCTGCCGCGCGGATTGCCCGACCGGCCTTTCTGGAACCGGCTACTTTGTTTTGCGACTGTATTTACAGGGGGCATGGTGCTCCCAACATTAGGCCCAGACGTTATCAGATACGGCCGCGCTTGCGAACTCGTTTATCGGACCAGGGATGCCACGGCATTGCGAAAGCAGGCGAGGAAGCGAGCAACTCGTTAATTCTCTCTTCAAAGAAAACATTGAGCCCACGCTCGTAGCCCGCGCGTTCGACAGTCGTATCTCGATAGTCCTGTCATCGCTCATAGTGTCTGCTCCTTGCTTTGCCCGTCAGGGTCGCCGGTGCCGACCAAAACCGGCAAACCACCCTGCCGCCGGGATCGAACGCGGGACCTGTATCACTTGCCAGTGAGACCTTGGGAACGTCGCTCACTGCGAACGAACGTACTAATGTATGGACAAACGTGCGTTCGTTCGCAGTGGAATGCGAATTTTGCGAATTTTCTCACAAAAATTCGCGTTCGCACCTCAGGCTCCGGTCCGCTTCAGCCAGTCAAGCTCAGCTTCCTCGACCAACCAAAGATAGTCCACACCTTCGATCTCGCGTGAGCATATCAACAGCCGCTCCCGTGCATCCTTCATGGCGCGGTTGAAGGCACTGCGCTTGACGGCATCTCTGGCCCGCTGATCCTCATTATCGGCCGGATAGCTGGCGACGAACTCAGTTCGCACTTGCTCGAGGGTTACAGCGTGGACTTTCGGTCCGTCGTTGCCGTATGGGAAGAGGTCCCGGCAGCGCTCAATGACCACAGTTTCCATGGCGCTGCGGAAGATCCGCAACGTCTTGGTCCAGCTCTCCTTTCCGCTGGTGTTCTTGCCGGTGTCGTCGCGCTCCGGCTTCCAATCAATGGCGCAGGTGGTTTCGCCGTCGCCAAGGTCGACCTCAACTAGGTTGAACGGAAATTCGACACCGGACTTGCCGTTGCGCAATTTCCTGACTTTCATTCTCGTGTTGCTGATGCTACCGCCGACGTCACGGTCAGCCAGCATCGCCAACACCAGGTCGCTGGCGTCTTCCTTGTTGCTAGAACCCTTGGTGCCAACTTCGATATTTTTGCCGAAGTGATCGACGACCAGCACGAACGCGCCAGTCTTCTGGCTGAGACTTCGCAGCCCGTTCATGACCTGCTGGGTTTCGGCGGCGCTGTTGGCATCCTGGAAATCGACTGAGGCCATCATGGTATCAATGATGATGCAAACCAACGGTACCCCGAATTTCTCAAGCATTTGATTGTGAACGGTCCGCGCGATGGTAAGCAGCTGTTCAAATCCCGCCTTGGTGTTGAACCGAACCGGCTCCTCGATCCATACCAGCGGCAGATGGTTGAGGTCGCCCTCAATCGGGTTGCCCGCAGCTGATGCAACAAACGCAGCGGCGCGAAGCTTGTGCTCGACGCCTTTGAGCCGGGTGCGGACTTCGTCGCCAGCTTCAGCAGCGACAAACAGCACGCCACCGGCACGGACAATCTCGCGGCCAGCGAACGGCATGCCCGATGCAATCGATGCGCTGAGATCGAATGCAACGAACGTTTTGCAAGCGCCCCATTGACCGGACATCAGACCGACTCCCTTTCCCGGGATCAGTTTCTCGACCAGCCAGGAATGGGGTGGCCGGGTGTCGGGTTCGCCATGCCAAAAGAGATCAACGGTCGGCGCCGGGTTGCCGGAAGGAGCAGATGCTGTCTCGTCAGCGAGATCTGGGTGGGGCTTCAGTTCTCCGCCGCCCAGGCCGGACACCAACGTGGCACGCGCGGCAGCTTCGCCGTCGTCGGCAACCAGCCGGCACGCGACGGCCGCTGCAAACAGCCGGTTTTCAACCTCGTCTCGGTTGATCCAACCGCGCGCGCACATGGTGCCAAGCCGGAACGCCAGGGCATTGAGCTTGTCATTGCGGCCGGAGTCCGGCGCCATGGCGGACAGCTCGGCGGTGCAACCTTGCAACGCAGCCAGTGCATATTTACGCTGGCGGTTGCCATAGATCGAGTCGAATTCGTCGACGTTACCACCACCAAGGTATGCACCCTCGCCATTCGCTTTGCGTGCAACGTCCTCGATCCAACCTTGCGCCCGCATGATCGCAGCGGCCTTGGCGACCAAGTCCCGCGCTACCGCTCCGGTGAGTTCCGGCAGATCGGCACGGGGCACATCGCCGGGTTCGGCGCCATGCCAGGAATAGGGCTTAGCAGTGCCGGGATGAGTACCCAGCACCACAATTTGCTGGCCGTTACATAGTACCTCGACGCGGTGCCGCTTTCCCGTCGGCGAGGTGAAGACCGGCGTCGAAATCTTCCCGAACGGGGTTTCGGTTCGAAACAGCGCGGCACGTTTCGGTGCCTGACCGAAGCGGACCATGCCGCGGGTGCCTATCTGGTCCCACAACATCATCTCAATCGCTTGCGCCACGTCGGGATCATAAACGTCAATGTCCACCGCTGGCGTGATGCGCGTCAGAACGCCGGTGTTAAAGGCCGTTGGATATTGATGAAACCAACTGTCGATATCCCCTTCGTCGGGGACAAGATTCTGCCATCCGGCAATCGACGGTTTCTTGCCTTCAGTTGGAATCGGCAAGTAGCCAGCCAGTAGCAGGCGCTTGCGCTGCGTCGTGGCGGCGTCCAGAATCTGCCAGCCTGCAAGCTGCATAGAATTCTCGTAAGAACTGCAGGGCCGTGTTGTCAGCACGGCCCTGCCGGGTTTTAGAAATTGATCGCGTCATTCAGATCAGAAGCGGGAGTCGGCTTCAGCGGACGCACCCGCACGCCTTCTTTGCCAAGCCCGGTCATTTCAGCGTAGAGCTCAACTTCCATTCCGATCCATTTGGAATAGTCTTTGCCGTACGCGGCCGCCAGTTTTTGCGCGTTGGTCTTGTTCAACACGAGCGCCTTTTCGACGCCTTCGAAGTAGAGGAGGTATCTGCGCTTAGTGCTCCCGTCCTTCTCCTTCAACTCTGCCGGAACGATCTTGCCGATCCGGAAGTGCGGCGTTTCGCCATGCAGGTCGGGGACAGAATAGTACTTGTTCCCATATAGATCGTCGAAGTCAGATTCATTTGACATGGTCAGTTCCTTTTCATGACGAGTTCAGGGTGCTGAGATTGCGACCGGGCGTGCACCCAAAGCGCGGTCGCATTCGCTTGCGCGAATTCCGGATTGCGGATCGTGATGGCTTCGGTTGGCCAACCGAACCGGCTGATCGTTTCCAAGAGAAAATCGGCGATCGTTTTTGGCAGCCATCCGCGATGGCGGTCGCAGGTTGCGCAATGCAGGCTTGCGACATGCGGCCCGGCGGCTTGCCCGACCACGACGACCATTTGGCCGCACACGCCACACGGAACGTCTTTCATCCGTTCGAGCTGAATGCGTAACCCTGCCAGTAGCGGCGCGTCATTGATCATGGCGCGGCACTCCAGTGCCGCTTGACGATGTGGAAATAGCCAACCATTCCCGGTGCGCCGCCGCGAATTTCACGGTCGGTCCCAGCCAGCGCGTCGTTGATCTGGTGAATGTGATTGCGAACGTTGACGGCGCTTGCCCGACCGTCGAAGCAGATTGCGTTGATATGCTCGATCGTGATGCCGTTCGAATCGGAGCGCTTGACCACGTCGAAGATGTGCGCCTTGAGCGGTGACAGCCGAACGCCCGCGCGCAGTTCCGGCATTGGCTGATGACAATGGGAACATAACTTCGTCATGCCGCGCCCCCATAGGCGTCGTGGAGGCATTCGACGGCCAAGGCTTTGATGGCGGCGTGAATGATCGGAGCGGTATAGGTAGAGAACATGACGCACGTTTCCGTTCGCGCCCCCTATGGAGCACGTGTTGTTGGGTTGATGTTCCTTTCTGATTGCCCCGCTGCTGCGGGTGTGGACGGGATTAGAGCCAGGCCCTATAACGAGGTTGTTCAGACGTCCCTCGTTTCCGTCCGGTCTTGCCGCTAACGCCCCCTTTCCGGTCCAGGGAAGAGGGCGCCGCGGTTTTCATTCCTCCTTTCAGTTGCACATTGACGACAGGCCGGCCCCTTGCGGGGTCGATTTCGGGTTAGGTGGTCTTCGCCTGGGGCGGCGGGAGATCGATGGCATCGCAAAGCTCGACGGCATCGCGGCGCGGCGTGATCTTGCGAATGAGGTGTCCGTAGTGACGCCGGAAAGTCGCCTCAGATAAATCGTTGAGGGCCGCCGCCTCTCGGACATTGATTTTGCGCCGACGCTCCGACGGAGACATCTCGGCGAGGGACTGCGTGGCGGTGGTGGAGTTCGGTTTCATGCCGCCGATGATGCCGGCGGAAAAATGTACGGATCAAATGTACAATTGTACAAAAATGTACACGCAGAAAACCGCAGCAACTCAAACCGTACGCGGTGACTTGCGCTTTTTTTGTACAGTTTGCTGGTCGGTTTTGAGCGCCTCGTAGTAGCGAACCCGGACCGTCGATTCGACCTTCCAGGGCTTCGTCACGTTGTCGGCCTTCTGCATCAAGCCGTGCAGGCGGCGGATGTAGGCGGTCGGTCGCTCATTCCGCTGCTTCGGATATTCCTTGCGCGCCCGGTCCAGCCACGCCTTCGGCTCCAGCAACTCTCGCTCTGTTGGCCGTGTCTGCTCCGGGGTTTTTACGTGCCCGGTTGTCGGTGGTGCAATTTCCTTCACGGCGCTGTCGAGGTTTTCGCGCTCAAAAAAGATTGGTGGCCGCATTGAACGAGCCTCGTGCATGTGATCGGTCGTTCTCGTGAAAAAATCACCCATCGAAGCGTGGCGATGCAATTTAACTATCTCTCCGGTGACCGGGTTGCGTGTCTGCGCAACAAGGATGCCTCGACCTATTCTTTCCAGTAGCCACTCATCCGCAAACCGCAGGGCATTATGGTAGGCGCGGTCTATTTCCCGGGCGGCGGTTTCCTTGGTGGCCCGATCTGGAAATGCATCATAGTACGGCGAGGTCGGGTTCAATCGTTCTTCAAGAATTTGCCAACTATTAGGGTTGAGCATTTGAGCCACGATGACCAGCGCGTCGTAGTAGTAGATCCCGTCCGGAGGAATGTCTTTCATTGCTCTTTCGCCAGAGCCTGTCGCATGAATGCGACGCGGCAGGCTGATGCGAAAGTCAGCTTTCGGGAGTTACCCTAGCCGCGTCGGTCAGTGATCTTAGGCGCTAACGGCTAGCCGCACCAGATGAAACGAGGGATAGCCTCATCGATGCGCCTGGCATTATGGCGGGCGCCCAAGAGGGCGGCGCACATCGCCAATAGGCTTAATGGGAGGTAACAGTTTTGGCGGGTGGCGGCGGCCGCGCCTTGTATTCGGCTACGCTGGCCGCTGTCGCTTGGCACGCCAATCGGCTGCAGCCTCAAACGTGATCAGCGTGCGCGTGCCGACCTTCATCTCCCGCGGATTGAGCTGCTGCTTCTTCAGCTTGTAATAGAAGCCCTCGCTGATGCTGTGTGCGGCGCAGAATTGCGGGATCGACATCGCAAGTGTAGGCACGGGCTGCGGCTCGTGGGGATTGGCGTCGCTCAACTTCTTGCCGGTAATTTCTCGTCGGGCCATCGAGTTTCTCCACGTTCCATCATGTGGAGCGCAGTTTACCCGGCTAAAGTAAAAATCGATGCAACTAGGTTTCTAGGAATACGTGCATAGGCGCTATGTCGTCGCAGCTGCCTATTTTCTCACCGCGCCATTTCGACGACGTTCTCGCCCAGCGCCGGTTCATGCTGCAGCAGTGCGTGGCGCGAGATATCGTCGCTGTTCTCGGTGATGTGCCTCGAATAATGTTTTTCGATCATCGCGACGCCGGTGTTGTGCAGCGACGCGACCAGCCTGACCGGTACATTCCGCAGCAACATGCGGACGATGCTGGAATGTCGCAGGCAGTACATCGTCACCTCGGCAGGATCGAGCCCGATGGCGGTGACAGCGTTGTCGACTTGGCGATGATAGTACTGGCCCGGATTCTTATCCCAAGCGCTGCCGTCGCTCTGCAGCAGCAGCGGCGCGCCTTCCGGACCGCCTCTGGAAGCCGCTTTCAGCCTAGCGGCCAGTTGCGTGGTGATAGGAACCGAATAGCGCTCGGCCTTTTTCACGGCGCGGTTTCTCCCGCCCCCCTTGGCCGACTTTGGCATCATCAGCTTCGGTCGCAGCGGATGGTTATGCAGATCCTCGACGCGGAGGCGGACGGCTTGGCTCGGGCGTGCGCCAGTGACGGCCAGCGTATCGGTCAGGAGTCCGAACTGATGATCGAGATTATAGGCGGCGGCAATCAGTTCGCGCACCTTGTCGTCAGAGAGAATGACGTTGCGAACTTCTTGCGCGTTGGGCAGACCAGCAAGTCCGGTTTCCCAAGCATCGCGGTTCTGAATGCGCTTGTCGTGCTGCGCCGCCTGTTCCAGCGCGGCGCGCAGGCAACCACAGAGCCGGTTGATGGTCGATGGTGCCATCGTGCCGAGTAGACCGTCGCGCCATTTCTTGAGCTCGGTGGCGGTGAGCAAGGCCACCGGCTTCGACTGCAGCGCGCTGGTGAGGTGCAGGCGCGGCCACTCGGCGTTATAGGGATTGGCCCCACGCGCTTCCAAATCGCGCCTGTAGGCCTTGAGCGCGCCATCGACGCTGATCGGCGCGCCGTCAAGGTCGTCATCACCGCGCGCCAGTTTCTTTGCTTGATCCTGCGCCTGATAGAACGTCAGCACAGTCTTGGCGTCGGCATCCTCGAAATCATCGGCCAGGGCGAAGGCCTTGGTCCAGTACGCCCCGTGGCCATTGCTGGCCTTCAGTACCCACGTGCCGTTGGTCTTGTTGCGGCGGTACATCAGCGCGATGCCGCGCGCGAGCGACGGACCGCTGTAGGGCCTGCGGCGAATTTTCAATCGAAGCCGTGCACTGCGGCTTTCGAGGGCGGCGAAACTGACCCGGCGTGCCATCTGAAATCGTGTCCCCGTTCCCGCGAAGTGTCGCGATTGTGTCTGTAGAGGCCTATGAAGGCGCGTGACACGTTATGGGGATATTGCGCCGCTGATCAATGGCTTGCGGGGTCCACAGGGCTCCATAGAACTTCATGCGACTCTTTATTTTCCCTGCGCAATGGTTTGACGGCTTATGCCGTGCTCTCCCTGGAGACGAATTCCTTTTGCCTCCATCGCTGCCGGCTCGATGGCTCAACCGATCCGGTCGGATCGCATGCGCCACCGGCAGCTTGACACCAGCCACGGGTGCCAGAACCACACGGTTTTGCCGTACGCTTCAGCGCCGTACGTCCTGCGCGACGTGAACGCTCACGAGTTGCCTCGCCCTGCATCCACCTTCCGCGCCGACGCTGCCGCGTCCACCACATCCCGCCTCGCGTTCGTGACGATCGCGATACGCCCCTCTTGTCGAGACGGGACGCGCGAAAATAGCCACTGATTTGGGGCGACCGTGAAGCGATTTATTTTTGTGGGGGCGACTGGACGACCCAAATCAGATTGAATCCGTTCAGCAAATTAGATTTTACGCGCGCGGCCTTTCCGCCGCGATGGACGACGAATTGAGTGCACTATTGCCGTAATCTCTGACCGGATATGACGCGGAAGTGCAAAATCCATACAAATGATACTGATCGGGATCTTACGATCCTCAGCCCCCTGCGCATCGTCGACCACTTGTATCTGCAAAGCGTCATCGTGCGTTAACGATGCGCGCAAGGGTCTTCTTAAGGGGGCGGGTCGGATAATGATGTCGGCCATTGTCGCACGAGTTCTCCATGGATCGCCCACGCCCCTCCGTCATGACTGCGCTCTTTTGGGCTTACTGGGATTTGTGCCATGTGCTGCAAAAAGCCTGGCGCCCAGCCCTGTTCGCCTTTCTGGCCCTGTCGTTTGGGAGCTTTGCGGCGGTGGTTGGGCCGCGGCTGCTAACGTATGATCCGGCAGGACAAGCGGTGATGCGGCTGGCCATCCTGATTGGCCTTTGTTTCCTGCTGACGCCGTTTTTCCTGGCGGTCCACCGGTTTCTGCTCCTTGGCGAGGCGGCAACGCGATACGATTTCAAACCGTCCAGCCCACGTTTTCAGTTGTTTTTCGGCTGCCTTGCCGTGGGTATTGTTCTGGTTAGTTTTCCATCCACTCTGGCTACTTTCGCGGAGGCGAAGGGCCCTGTCTATTACTTCGGTCGGCCTCCCCCCGATGTCGATTCCACGATCGTAACGGTTGCGCGTATGGTCATGTGGGTCATCGTCACGCAGTTTCTCGTGCTTTTTCCGGCAGTGGCTGTCGATGCACCCGGGGCCGGCTGGCAAAATGCGTACAACGATTCATGCAATCACATCTGGTTTGTGCTTGCGGTAACGATCCTGCCGTTCATTCCAATCCGATTGCTCGCCGTCGCGGTCACGCCCCTGCTTCGGTTCTCGCCGGGGAGCCTGATCGGACTGGTCGCAGGCATGCTGTGGGTCGGCGCAACGCTGCTTATTGCATTGACACTCGGGGCCGTGATCGCATCGCGCCTCTACCAGGTCGTCGGCGATCGGCTGAACACGCCATTGCGCCAAGGGTAGGATTGCGCGACGCACAATACCCAAACTGTGACGACGACAGAGCCTTCTTGCACCCATGACTTCAGACCGATGACTTCAGGCCCATGACTTCCGGGCTCGACCTAGCCGGAAGTAGAGTGGCCATTGTTCCTGCCCTTGCTACAGTTGTGGGAAGCGCGCCGTTCATTTCTTGATTGAAGAAGTGCGCGCATTGCACGTTACAATGGAGGACACAGATGGGCAGGTTCTCTCGGCAGTTTTCTCGGCGGTTCGCTTGGCGCTGGTGGCCGCGGAGCAAAAACAGTTCCCGTGATGAGGCGGAGCTTTCTTCCAAACCATTTGACGGCGGGGATCGACGCCAACTGCTGCAGGCGCTCTCAGCCCTGGTCGGCGGCGGCGCCCTCTCTGCGATGTCACAACCCGCCGAAGCCAAGGATGCGAGCGAGCTGCCACCGCCGAGGCGCGCGCTGACCGGCCGCGATGAAGCCGGCAAGTCGGTGTTCAAGTCCTTTGACGTCACCTCCAAGGTGGCGGAGATCGTTTCCAATCCGGGACTGACGTTCTATGAACTCTACATGACCGAAGGCGTACCCGCTCTCACCGGTCTGGAGCCGGACCCGATGCTCAAGGGAACGAAAGACTTTCCCGGTCCGGGCGGCACGCTGTTTCGTCTGATTTCGTATCCGCCCAAGCGTCCCGAAGGCTACAAGCCGCCGCCGGGCGTCACCTTCGAGAGCGCGCTGCAAGAATTGTCGGACAAGGTCCCCGGCATGGGCAACCATTTCGACCGCAGCGCGCCCGGCATGCACACGACGGATACCATCGACTACGGGGTCGTGGTTCGCGGCGAGATGACGCTGGAATTGGACGACGGAAAGATCGTGCATTTGCGCCAGGGCGATTGCATCGTGCAAAACGGCACCCGGCATCGCTGGCGCAACCCGTTGCCGGAGCCCTGCCTGATGGCCTACGTCTCGGTTGGCGGGAAGCGCGGCTAACGTTGCCTCCTCAAGGCGCCATCGCGATCCGACCAAAGCCTAATAGTGCCGAGGATATCAGCGGGTATTGTTGCAAGCTGCCGCCAGAGGCGCCCTCGCCTGGCGGGAAAAAAGAAAAGAAAGGGTGACCGCATGACGTCAGACGGCATCGCCTTGGCCGCCATTGTCATCCTGCTTTTTCCGATGGGTTACTTTTTTCTGGCGGCGCCCGCCTTTCTGCTGGTCAAGCTCGACATTGCAGAAGTCACCCAGCTGTTGCGCGGCATGTTCAATGTCCATTTTCTGATGACAGGCATTGCCGGCGGCATCGGGACGGTGACCTTTGCGCTGACGGGTCGACCGGTTTTCGCGATTGGCGTTGCCTTGATCGCGGCTTTCGCGCTCTGGGCGCGGGGCTGGTTTCTGCAGCAGTGGGACGCCCAGCTCAGCGCCAGGGATGCCGGCGACGCCGCCGCGGTGCGCCGGCTGCGGCGGCTGCATCTGGGCGGCATGCTGTGCAACGCGATATTGCTGTTCGCGATCGTCGCCAGCATTCCCTATGTCAGCGCGACGAGTTGATCGGGTTCACTGTCGGTAGTGAAGCAGACGTTTCAATTTGCCGAGATTGATCTCCCGAAGCGGATACCGGCAGTATCTCATGTCCAAGAAACCAGGTGCGCGTCGGGCCGATGCCACGAATCTCGACGATGCCCCGCTCGTCGAAACAGAACGCATCCTGGACGATGGCGCGAAACGCGTCGGAGACCTGAATTCGTCCTGGCATGCTGTGCGCTTCCATACGCGAGGCCATGTTTACGGCATCGCCCCAGACGTCGTAGGTGAATCGGGTGTCACCGATGATGCCTGCCGTGGCGCTGCCGGTGTGGAGGCCAATCCGTAACGCGAGACGCTTGCCGCCCAGCGCGGGGAGATCAGCTTGGGATCGCAGGATCGCGAGGGCGAGCTTCGCAGTCGCGACGGCCTGCCCGCGCGAGTCGCCGGTCAGGCCGCCGGCCGCCATGTAGCGATCGCCGATAGTCTTGATCTTCTCAACGTTATTTTCGGCGCAGAGTCGATCGAAGCAGCGCACCATGCCGTCGAGATAATCGATGATCTCCTCTGGCGGCAGATCGTGCGCCGCCTTCGTGAAACCGACGACATCGGCGAACAGGACCGTTAGCCCCTCGATCCGATCGGCGATGCGGTCCTCCTGGCCCGAAGTCAGCCGTGCGACGATCGGCGGAGGAAACACCGTGTTCATCAACGCAGACGAGCGGACATACTGGGCCTGTAGCCCAGTCTCCACCTTGCGCAGGGTCGCTACTGCAAAGAAGACCATGAACGCCATGACGGTTAGCGTATTGAGGAAAGCATGCGCCGCTATGAGTTCGCGCAGCGCATGGTTCTCGGGAAGGAACAGTCCTTCCCTCGGCGCAAGTTTCATCGATACCAGCATGCAGGCGACGGCGACGGCAAGCCAACCTGCATAAGTGCGCCAATGCTCCACTCCAAAAATGAAGATCAGGACGCCGCCAGCCAGCGTATAATAGACGTAGATCTGGCCGTTGCTTCCGTAGCCCCAGTTCATCAAGAAGAGACAGGAAAGATCAATCACCACCAGCATATGAGCGCCCAGATTGGGCCCATACCGGTGCAGACGGTGAATAAAAAGCAATGCAATGGCAGTCGTGGCAAGAATGATATGCAGGATAAGGAAAGCTGTGAACTCGTGAAGGGCACCGACTATCAACTGCGAAGCGGCGCAAAACGCGGAGGCATACGAGAAGATATTCGTGAGCCGCTGCAGCCGTATCACCTGCGGATCCTTCGACGTGATGCCGAGGTCCGCCAAGCGTTCGACCCATGGAGGCAAGTAGATTTTCGCGGATTCCTGGCCGCGAACGAGCTCCTTCAGGTGGTTCATCGTACGTCCCCCTGCTCTTCTGCTCTACCAGTATAAAGCAACGTGGAGACGCAGCTATGCCCGATTCCGCCTGTGGCCCATGGCGGACGTCGTTATCGTGTCGGTGAATGTTCGGGGTAAGAGCGGACGGAGGCAGCGCGCAGGCGGTTAGCCGCGGGCGCAATCCGCCGGTGCATCTCACATGAGATGGCGGATTACGCTTCGCTAATCAGCGTTGCGCCCTAAACCAACCGGAAACTCCGAGCTCCCGATCGCACTCACCCCTTGCGCATTTTGCCGAGCAGATAGTTGTCGTAATAATTTTCCGCGATCTGCGTGTAGAACAGCACTTCCTTCATATACGCGTCGTGGCTTTCCTTGGTCTTCTTGAACAGCGGGCTCTTCTCCGCGATCTCGTTCAGATGGTCCTGGGTTGCCTTGTAGCAGGCCTCCATGACCGGTTGCGGGAACGCGCGCAGCTCGGCGCCACCGGCGATAAGCCGCTTCAGCGCGGCCGGATTGACGCTGTCATATTTTTCGATCATCCACGCGCCCGCGGCCGAGGCAGCCTGGTTGACGATCGCCTGGTACTGCTTCGGCAGTGAATTCCACTTCTCGTCGTTGACGATCATGTGCAGCATGGCGCCGCCTTCCCACCAGCCGGGGAAGTAGTAGTATTTTGCGACCTTGTAGAAGCCGAGCTTCTCGTCGTCGTAAGGGCCGACGAACTCCGCGGCGTCGATTGTCCCCTTCTCGAGCGCCGGATATACATCTCCACCCGCGATCTGCTGCGGCACCACGCCGAGTTTGGCGAGCACGTGGCCACCCATGCCGGCGATGCGGAACTTGAGGCCATTGAGATCATCGACCGTCTTGATCTCCTTGCGAAACCAGCCGCCCATCTGCGTGCCGGAGTTGCCGCACAGGATCGCATGCGTCTTGAAGGGTTTCAGCGCCTCGTTGCAGAGTTCGGCGCCGCCGCCGAACGACCACCAGGAATGCTGGTGGCGATGGTTCATGCCGAACGGCGCGCCCGTGGCATAGGCCAGCGCCGGCTCCTTGCCGATGTAGAAATAGAGCGGCGTCTGCGCCATCTCGACGGTAGCCGAGCTCACGGCATCGAGCGCCTGCAGGCCGGGCACGATCTCGCCCGCCGCAAAGGTCTGGATCTGAAACTTGTTGTCGGTGGCATCAGCGACGTATTTCGCAAAGGTCTGCGCGGTGCCGAAGATGGTGTCGAGCGATTTCGGAAAACTCGAGGTCAGGCGCCACTTGATCTCGGGTGAGCTTTGCGCGATCGCAGGCGCCGCAACCAGCGTCGTCGCGCCGGCCAGGGCGCCGCCTTTGAGAAATGTACGGCGTTTCATGATGTGCTCACTCCCTTGAAATGCAAGTCCAGGAGCCTTCCGGGACCATTTGGCCCGCACCATAACGAACTTCAGGGCATGCGTGGAAGCGCGAAACTGAACCATTTGGTGGGGTGCCGCCTGACACCGAAGCCATGGCGCGGCCACGCTGGATGGACATCCTCTCAGGCGCGCGCCTATCAGACGGTCCAACCCCCTGCCCCGCCAATCATGACGGGTCGTCGGAACCCGGATGAGGGCATGGCGTTGGCTCACGTCGGATCAAGACCCGCCAGGGGAGATAACCCGGATTGCTCCCTGCACCTGACAACGGAGGTTCGCCGTGCCAGCTCCCGCCGAAATGCATGACCATGTTTACAAGATCCTCGAACTCGTCGGCTCTTCCGAGAAAAGCATCGAGGATGCCATTCAGAATGCGATCACCCGCGCGTCAAAAACCATTCGCTTCATGAAATGGTTCGAAGTGGTGCAAACGCGAGGTCACATCGAAGAGGGATCGGTGCGCCACTACCAGGTCACCTTGCGGGTTGGATTTACCCTGGAGGGGTAATTCCCGACGCGACTGCAGGATGAGCAGCGTGAGTCAAAGGAGCCGACGCATCTGATGCGTGCGGACGGGGCCTGCCGGCGGATCGAATGGGCGTCCGCTATTACGCGGTCAGCGAACTATCGGCGCCCGCCGGGCCCGCGCGCTCGCGCAACTGATCGAACTCGCCGGGCTGATAGGTGGCGCCGTCGGGCGTTACGATCTCGACGTTCCAGCAGCCGTCCGAGATCAACTCCCCGGCTTTCTTCAACGCAGCCGGAACCGATGCCCGATTGAGGGTCACGTTTCCCGCCGTATCCTGCGCAGTAATCAAGAACCTCATCGGACCGCCTCCCGGCGCAAGCCGGCAACCATTCTGGCCGGGAGCGCGTCTGCGTCAAGGGCATAAGCAGGACTTACAATTCCACATCCCGTGTGATTTTGGGGTCGTCGTTATCCGGGCACCTCTGGCGTTCCCTGTCGGGCCGCTTGTTTCATATCCGGGCATTCACTTCGCAAACGGGTTCACCCAGCCTCCCCGGCCGGCCGGCGCGCGCGGCGGATAGGCGGTCTCCAGATAGTTCAGCACCTTGTCGCGGTCCTTGTCGTCGAGCGGCGGCATGTTGTGGCGGCGAATCATCAGGTTGATCGAATCCTCCCACTGCGCGCGCGTCAGGCCCTGCTGCGCCACCAGGCGGAAACCGTGGCAGGCGGTGCAGGCGTAAAAGGTCTCGTCGCGGCCGGCGCCCGCGGCAAACTCCTCCGGGCTTTCCTCGCGCGGGGTGAAAGTCGTTTGCGCCATGGCCGGCGAAACCCAAAGCATGCCGGCCATAGCGAGCCACGCCAAGCGCACCGTCATCCGACCAGCACGGCGATGCGCTGCATGGCGTTGCCGCCATAGCCTTGCGGATTCCAGAAGCCGGCCTGATGCGGCTGCATCGCGCCCTTGGAATCGGTGGCGCGCGCCCAGATTTCGAAATAGCCGTCGGTCGGCAGTTTGAGGGTCGCGGTCCAGCGCTGCCAGTCATACTTGTTCTTCGGCTTTTCCAGCGTGGCCCGTTGCCAACTCGCGCCGAAATCGGTCGAGACATCCACCTGCTTCACGGTGAGATCGCCGGCCCAGGAGGCGCCGCGCAGTTTCAGCTCCTTGGTGCCGGCGGCGAACTTGGCGCCGTTCGCGGGATTGGTGATGATGGAGCGCACCGGCATCGATTCCAGGATACGGAAATTGGCCGGATCGGCCTTGCCCCCAGGCACCATCGGCTTGATCGCCGTCCGATAGGAAAACTCCGTCATGCCGGGGCCGTCATGCTCCTTGTCGCGGATAGTGATGCGCGTCAGCCACTTTTGCGAGGCCGAGCCCGCCCAGCCCGGCACGATCAGGCGCACCGGCCCGCCATGGATGTTCGGCAGCGGCTTGCCGTTCATGGCCCACACGATCATCGTGTTCGGATCCATCGCCTTTTCGATGCGCACGCCGCGCGAGATGGTCGGCTTGCCGGCATCGCCCGACAGATGCAGATCGGCGGCGTAATGCGCGGTGTATTTCGCGCTGGGCTTGAGGCCGGCCTTCTTGAGCAGATCGGCGAGCGCAACGCCGGTCCATTCGGCGCAGCCCGCGCCGCCATTGGTCCATTGGTTGCCGCGCGCGGGCGGCGAAAAGCCGGCGCGGCCGTTGCCGCCGCATTCCAGCACCATGCGGCGCGTCACCGCCTTATACTTCGATTTCAGTTCGCCGAGCGTGATCTCGATCTTGTTGTTGACCTCGCCGTCGATGGTGATCTTCCAGGCGTCGGGATCCTTTGCCTCCTCGGGAATCTGCCCGTTGTTGCGGATGTAGAATTTCTCGATCGGCGTGGTGTCGTCGTCGAGCAGGCTTTCCGGCGTCTCGGCCACCAGCGGCTTTTCGCCGAGCACGACGAGGCCTTCGTTCTTGCCGGGGAATTTCAGGTATTGTGGTCCCTTCGCTGCGGCTGGCGCAGCGGCCGGAGCCGCCTGCGCGTGGGCCTGCGGAATGCCTATGCCGTCGCGCGACAGCGGCAGGACGCCGCCGATCACGGCGCCGATCGCCGCCAGGCCTGAACTGCCCAAAAATCTCCGCCGGCTGGTATCGAAACTGTTGCCGCCAGCCGTATTGCCCCCGGTTTCCCGCGCCATGAAGTTCTCTCCCTTGTCGCCCGCTCCCGGGCTTTCTTGGCCGGACTCCCCTCCGGGAATCCAACTGGCAGGAGTATTTGCGGTTTGCGTCTGCCTCGCAAGGCCGCCGGCACGCTCGCAGTTAAACTTCAACCCGCCGACGATATTGTCGATCACTTGCACTCGGCGCGCATCGCAATCCCGACTTTGGTAGTGACACCTGCGGGGCTGGAGCGTAGTTTTCCAGCGCGCTGACCAGCGGGCAACGTCTTGATCGAAAGAGTCCCGAATGGTCCCCGCGACCGGCTGATCACTTAAGCCGCCTTGGCGCGAGATGAGATCGACTGCACGACGGGCGAGATTGACGCAGACGCCCGATCGCGACTCGCATGAGATTGTTGCAGGCATGGGCAATGGGGACCTCGAAGAGGAGGAACTTCCATGGGACTTCGTACAACGCTGTTTCTTGCCGCCGCACTTGCCGGCGCTGCCGTCCTGGTTGCCCCGGCGCGCAGCGTGGCGGCTGAGCCCGCTGGCCAGATCACCATCCTCTACGACGCTTTCGGCACAGATGCAGCGATGAAAAAGGATTGGGGCTTCTCCGCGCTCGTGGAAATCTCCGGCAAGCGAATCCTGTTCGACACCGGCAACGACGCGGACATCTTCGCAGCCAACGTCAAGGCAAAGAACATCGACCTCACCAGCATCGACTTCGTGGTGCTGTCACACCGCCACTCCGATCACATGGCTGGCCTGAACCATGTTCTGAGCGTGAATCCGACGGTGAAGATCTACGCACCCAGGGAAGGATTCGGCATTTACGGTTCGGCGCTGCCGTCGAGCTTCTACCGGAAGGACGAGACCTTGCCTTCAGAGATGCGCTACTACGGCGGCAAGCCGCCGGAAGTCATGAAGTTCGGCACGGTCTGGCCGCGAGCCAATATCGAGCTTATCGACAAGACAACGGAAATCGCCCCCGGCATTACGCTGCTGGCGCTTGTGTCCGATGCCCCTGGCACGAAAGAGCTCAAGGAGTTGTCGCTCGCCGTGAACACATCGGACGGCATCGTGCTCGTGGTCGGCTGCTCGCACCCCGGGATCGAAAAAATCGTCGAGGCGGCGACCGCCATCAATCCGAAAATTCGCTTGATTGCCGGCGGCTTCCACCTCGTCGTCGCTCCCGACGAGGTCATTGCCAAAGCCGTGGCAGCGCTCAAGGACACGTTCAAGGTGGAGAGCATCGCTCCGGGCCACTGCACCGGTGAGCCGACCTTCGCAGCATTGAAGCAGGCTTACGGGAATCGATACCTTTATGCGGGTGTTGGCACCTCGCTGGCGCTGGGACCAGCCACGGGTTCTGTTGGGCGACGTGGCGAAGGACCGGCGCTCCAGGAGAATGATCTGGCCGGCTACCGGAAGCTGGCCCAGCGGGAAGACCCGTTTGGCCTCCTTCGGGCGCAGCAATCACGGTCGAGACTTTCGCGCCAGTGAAGGCTGAACCACCTGCCCCGCGCCGTCGCAGGTCAGTCATTGCGATGCCGGAGATTCGTTCTCATCACGTAATTTTCGTAAGCCCGATCGGCGATCACGAAATCCGTGGAGCCGATCCGGGTAAAACCATGTCGTACATAGAAGTCGATGGCCTGGCGGTTTTCGGCTTCGACCTTCAGCCAGGCGCTTTCGGCGCCCATGTGCCTGCAGTGGTCCAGGGCATGACGCAACAGCGCGCCGCCCCTTCCACCCGACTGATGCCGCGGCTGAACATACAGGGTCATGATTTCCAGCGGCGAGCAACCGGGCAGCGGGGATGTGGCCGCCGAACAGAGCTTCACGAAACCATCAATTCCGCTCCGGTTCTCCGATACCCAGATCGCCAGATCGGGATCGCCGATCGCGGTGTGAAACTTCTGCGCCGTGAATTCCGCAAGAACATAGTCCGCGAATAACGGACTGACGCCATCGCGGAGATAGGTGTTCACCCAGACCTCGATGCTCACCGCAGCCAGACTGGACGCATCTCGTTCTTCAGCCTTCCTGATCATGCTGCTCACATCCTTGCATGAGCCTTCGAAGCAGACGCCGGCCGGCCGCTTTGAATTTATCGGCGCCACGCGCTAGCTGTGAAACTTCAGTCCGTCGACGATCTTGTCAATCACCTTGCGCTTGGCGCGCATCGCGAGCCCGACCAGATTGAGCTCGGCGCGAATCACGGCGCGTACCACCTCGCGGTTGGCGGCGTCGTGGGTGGTCTTGAACATGTCCTCGGTATAGACCGCGGGCGTGACGTTGCGTGCCAGCGCCCGTTCGAGCGCGCGGGAAAGCGCTGGCCGGTCGGCGCCATAGATCAGGATCGGCTGGCCGATCAGCGACAGATATTTCGTGCCTGAGCCGTCGCCATAGGGTTCGCCGATGGATTCGGGAAACGCGGCAGCAATGCCGCCGGCGAGGAACGAAGCGACGTTGAGCTTCTGCCACGGTTCGAGATCGGTCCGGATCACGACCGCGATCTTGGTGTCGAATTGCATGAGATTGTCTGCACCGTTAGGATTGCACGGAACTCAGCCCCTCATGGTGAGGAGGCGCGTAAGCGCCGATCCGGACGATGCTTCGCATCGCCAGGAGAACCATGTGGCCCGCGTCCATCCTTCGAGACGCGCGCAAGGGCGCGCTCCTCAGGATGAGATCAGTATATCACCCCTTGGCGTCGCAGGCCCAGGCGCGGATCACGCATTCCTTGCCGCCGAATTCGTAACATTTCTTGGTCGCCGCGTTGAGCGAACTGGAAATTTTCGGCTTTACGGCATAGCCGTGGGCGCCGCACGGATTGGCCATGTCGACCGCGAACGCGGCGCAGGCGCGCTTCATGGCTATGGCGGTGCAATTGCCCTTGCACTGCTTCAACGCCGCGGCGCGCGCGGCTTCCTCAGCGGGATAGTCGTAGGCCTTGCCGTAGGCGCCGCATTTGCCGACGGCGAATGCGCCCGCCGCCCATGCCCCGGTGATGTAGCCTGAGACGCCCAGTATCAACGTCAGCGCAAGGATAAAAAGCGCGCGGCGCCGTGCCGCGACGGTCGAAACGATCAAAATCCCCTCCCCCGAGGTAACGGGAAGAATCTAGCCGGGAGGGAGTTTCAACTTGGTGAACGGAACGCTTCGTAGGGTGGGCAAAGCGAAGCGTGCCCACCACCTATCGTCGAGCACTGCCTTGAATGGTGGGCACGCTACGCTTTGCCCACCCTACGTAGGCTACGACCCTCGCGCCGCCTCGAGCGCCTGCGGGGTGTCGATGTCGAGGAAGGCGCTCTGGCCATCGACCGGGACTTCTGCCACCGCCTCGGCGTGCTTGGCGATGAGGTGACGGGCGCCGACGTCGCCGTCGAGCGTCATCAGCTCCTTGAAGAAACGCCTCGACCATAGCACCGGATTGCCGCGGCGGCCGTCGCTGACGGGGACGGCGATCAGATGGCCGCGATCCGGCGCAAAGGTTTCGATCAGCTGGTCGATCAGTTTGGCCGAGATCAGCGGCATGTCGCCGAGGCAGACGACAGCGCCGTCGGCTTTTTCGGACACCGCCGCGATGCCGGCCTTGACGGAGGATGCCAGCCCACCGGCGAAATCCGGATTGCGGACGAATTTTACGTTAAGGCCCGCCAGCGCCTGCTCGACCAGGTCAGCCTGATGGCCGGTGACGACGATGACATCCGTTGCCCTGGAGGCCAGCGCCTGCTCGGTCACGATCCGCACCAGCTTTTTTCCGTCGAGTTCCGCGAGCAGCTTGTTGGGACCACCCATCCGGGTCGAGCGCCCGGCGGCCAGAACGATGGCAGCGACGTTGCGGTTGGCTTCGAGGTCGGCCACGGTGCGCGGCTGCGGCCGCGTGACGATTTCCATCAAGAGACCGCCGACGCCCATGCCGGTCAGCTCGGCGCGCGTGACCTTGAGCCCGGCGAGAAGCCGCATCAGCACCCAGTCAAAACCGTTTTCAACCGGCGAGCGCGCGCAACCCGGCGCGCCCAGCACCGGCACACCACCGGCGCTGCCGATCAGCAGCAGATTGCCGGGATCGACCGGCATCCCGAAATGCTCGATCTTGCCGCCGATCTCGGTGATCGCGGCCGGGATCACGTCGCGGCGGTCGGCGATCGCGGAGGCGCCGAACACGATCACGAGTTCGGCGCCGAGGCCGAGCAATTCCTTGATCGATGCCGCCAGATCAGCCTCGTCGTGCGGCACGCGGCGCTCGGCAATGATGCTGGCACCGGCAGGCGCGAGCCGCTCCGCCGTCACCCGCAGGGTCTTGTCGATCACCTTTGGCGCGAGCCCCGGCAGCAAGGTCGAGACCACGCCAACCTTCCTGATCATATAAGGCGCAATGCGCAGTGTGTCCTTGCCCGCGACATCGACGGCCGCATCGCGCAGCTTGGCTTCGACACCGAACGGAATGAGTTTGACGGTCGCGATCATCTCGCCTTCGACCACCGGCTTGAAGGCCGACAGCGTCGCAAACGTAATGGCTTCGTCGACGCCGTTGATGCGATCGACCGCGGCGCGATCGACCACCAGCACGCCGGCCTGCGCCGCGAACAGATTGGAGCGGCCGGTGAAGGCGCGCTCGACATTGACGCCCTCGCCCGCAACCGCCTGCGCGATGCTGGCGGCAGCCTCGTCCTCGGAGACGTCGCCTTTCTCCAGCCGGACCACGACGACTTCTTTCACGCCCGCCTTTTTGAGCGCCTCAACCTCGGCCGGGCCGACCGTGGTGCCCTTCTTGAGCACCAGTGACCCCTGCCGCAGCGTATGCACGGTGACGCCGCCAATCGCGTCGGCCGGACTGGCGGGACCGAACTTCATGCTGCCTGAACCTTCGCGGTTTCTTTCGGCAGCCGCAGCTCGGCGGTGATCTCGGCCATGATCGAGACCGCGATCTCCGACGGCGACACCGCGCCAATGGAAAGCCCGATCGGCGCATGGATGCGCGCGATGTCGGCGTCCGATGCCCCTTGCGCCTTCAGCCGCTCGGCGCGCTTGGCGTGGGTTTTTCGCGATCCCAGCGCGCCGATATAGAAGCAGTCGCGCGCAAAGGCGTGCAGCAGCGCCGGATCGTCGATCTTCGGATCGTGCGTCACCGCGACGAACGCCGTGTAGTGATCGATGTTGAGCGGCGGCAGCGCCACGTCCGGCCATTCGGCGATCAGCGGCACGTCGGGAAAGCGCTCGGGGCTTGCAAAGGCCGTGCGCGGGTCCACCACCGTCACGTCATAGTCGAGCGAGCGCGCCAGCGGCGCCAAGGCCTGACTGATATGGACCGCGCCGACGATCACGAGCCGCGCGGTCGGCGCGTAGACATTGAGGAACAGCTTTTTGCCGCCGCTCTCGACCATGCCGCTCTTGCCCATGCGGAGCTGTTTTGACAGTTCAGCGCCCAGGGGATCGGTCGCGATATCCTTGGCCTTCACCAGCCGCTGCTCGCCATTGGCGGTATCGGTGATCACGATGACCGGCCGGCGCCCGGCGCGCTCAACGTTTACCTGCGTCAGGGTTTCCAGTTTCACGACTGACCGACCTTCTCGACGAAAACGCGGATGGTTCCGCCGCAGGATAATCCGACATTCCAGGCGGTCTCGTCGGCGACGCCGAATTCCAGCATTTTGGGCTTGCCGCTGGCGATCACGTCCAGCGCTTCGGTGACGACGGCGCCCTCGACGCAGCCGCCCGAGACGGACCCTAAAAACGTGCCGTCATCGTTGATGACGAGGCTGGAGCCGGCCGGCCTCGGCGCGGAGCCCCAGGTCTCGACCACGGTCGCCAGCGCCACGCCGTGGCCGGCCTTCTGCCAGTTCTCGGCGGCCTGCAGGATATCTTCGTCGCGGTTGAGCATGTGAGGCCCTTTCAAGCTGCGGAGCGGATGCGACTGATGTGGTGCGGCGGGGGCGGTGCGGAAAGCGCCCCGATCAGCCCCTCCATCGAAGTCAAGTTATGCACCGGGCGGAATTCGTCAACGTGCGGCAGCATCATTTTGATACCCTGGGCCTTGGCCTCGAAGGCGCTGTAGCGCAGCAGCGGGTTCAGCCAGATCAGGCGGCGGCAGGAGCGGTGCAACCGGTCCATCTCGAAGGCGAGCTTGTCATCGGCCTCCCGTTCTAGCCCGTCGGATATAAGGAGAACGATCGCGCCCTGGCCGAGCACCCGCCGGCCCCACAATTTGTTGAACGTGTGCAGCGAGGTCGCGATCCGGGTACCGCCGGCCCAGTCCTCGACCGAGGACGAACAGCTCGCCAGCGCCTCGTCGGGGTCGCGTGCCCGCAACGAACGCGTCACATTGGTCAGCCGCGTGCCGAACAGGAACACGGACACCCGTTTGCGGGCGTCGGTAATGGCATGGAGGAAATGCAGGAACAGGCGAGTATATTCGCTCATCGAGCCGGAGATATCGAGCAGCGCCACGATCGGCGCCGGCTTGTCGATCCGGCCGAGCTTTCTGATGTCGATGATCTCGCCGCCGGTGCGCAGCGAACTGCGCAAGGTGCGGCGCATGTCCAGCCGCAGGCCCTTGGCGTCGGGCTGGTAGCGACGGGTCCGCAACTCGGCCTGCGGCAGCTTCATGTTGGCGATGGCGCGGGTGACCTCGGCGATCTCGGCCGCGCTCATCTGCGCAAAATCCTTTTTCTGCAGGACCTCCTTGTCGGAAACCGACAGCCGCAATTCCTGCTCCTGCACCTGCGGCGCCTCATCGCGCATCGACGGCTGCGCCAAAGCCTCCTGCACGCGGCGCGAGGCCGGCGGCGGCTTCTTCTTGGCGTGGTCCGGCAGCGGCACCGAATCCAGCATGTGCTTCCAGTCTTCGGCGGCGCGGAAGAACAGGCCGAACGCCTGCGCAAAGATCAGCATATGTTCGCGCCGCTTGACGAAGATCGCCTCCAGGGTGGTGTAGACGTCGGCACGGTGGCCGATCTCGATCGCCTGCAGCGCGTTGAGCGCATCGATGACGGCGCCGGGGCCGACCGGAATCCCGGCCGCGCGCAGCGCGCGGGCAAAGCCGACGACGTTGTCGGCCATATGGCCGGTGGGAGGATTGAGGTGGTCGATATTTGTCATGAGACCAATCTCTATCGTCATTCCGGGGCGCGCCCCTTGGCGCGAACTATGATGTGCAATTGCACATCCTAGTTCACGCTTCGCGTGCCCCGGAATGACGAACTCAGTCGCTCGTCGCTTCCTTCAAAACCTTCTGCAGCGTGTCGCCCTGCATCCGCGCGATGTCGTCCTGGTACTTCAGCAGCGCGCCGAGCGTGTCGCCGACCAGTTGCGGCGTCAGCGAGCGGGCGTCGAGTTCGGTCAGCGCGGTGGCCCAGTCGATGGTCTCGGCGACGCCCGGCGACTTGTAGAAATCCTGGTCGCGCAGCGCCTGCACGAAGCGGACGACCTGCTGCGAGAGTTTCGCAGAGATACCGGGCACGCGCGACTTGACGATCGCCAGTTCGCGCTCGGCGTCAGGATAATCGACCCAGTGATAGAGACAGCGCCGCTTCAGCGCGTCATGGATTTCGCGGGTGCGATTGGACGTGATGATAACGATCGGCGGCTGCGGCGCCTTGATAGTGCCGAATTCGGGGATGGTGACCTGGAAGTCGCTGAGGATTTCCAGAAGATACGCCTCGAACGCCTCGTCGGCGCGGTCGAGCTCGTCGATCAGAAGCACCGGCGCGCCGGCGACGTCAGGCTCCAGCGCCTGCAGCAGCGGACGCTTGATCAGAAAGCGCTCGGCAAAGATGTCCGACGACAATTGGTCGCGGTCGGTATCGCCGGCGGCTTCCGCCAGCCGGATCGCGATCATCTGCGCCGCGCTGCTCCACTCATAGACGGCGGAGGCCACGTCGAGGCCTTCGTAGCATTGCAGGCGGATCAGCTTGCGCCCGAGCGCCGCTGACAGAACCTTTGCAATCTCGGTCTTGCCGACGCCGGCCTCGCCTTCGAGAAACAGCGGCCGTCCCATGCGCAGCGACAGATAGGTCACCGTCGCCAGCGACCGCTCGGCCAGATAGCCGCGCGAGGTCAGGAGCTCCAGCATCGCATCGACGGATGTGGGTAGCGCCGATGCACTCATGGAAAAGCCAATCTTGATAAGCCAGGAGCCTTTTCGGTTCTGATTGAATCAGAACCGGGCACCAGATTCTCGTTTTGACGCGTCTTCTTCACGCGAACCGGTATCCACTTCGCTCGAAAACGCTCTTGGGACGGCAAACCTACTTCGCCGTCGCGGCTTCGACGGCGCGGCGCGTCAGCACGCCGATCAGATGCGCGCGGTATTCGGCGCTGCCGTGCAGGTCGCTGTTCAGCCCGTCGGCGGACACCGAGATGCCGTCGAGCACCTTGTGCGAAAAACGCTTCTTCAGCGCTTCCTCGAACGCAATGGCGCGGAACACACCGTCCGAGCCTGCGCCGGTGACGGCGACACGCACGTCCGACGGACGCTTGGCGACGAACACGCCGACCAGCGCGTAACGCGAAGCCTGGTTGCGGAACTTGATGTAGGCCGCCTTCTTCGGCAGCGGGAACATCACCTTGGTGATGATCTCGTCGCTTTCGAGTGCGGTCGTGAACAGCCCCTGGAAAAACTCTTCCGCCTTGAGGCGGCGCTTGTTGGTGACGATGGTGGCGCCGAGTGCAAGCACGGCCGCCGGATAATCCGCGGTCGGGTCGTTGTTGGCGAGCGAGCCGCCGATGGTGCCCTTGTGGCGCACCGCGGGATCGCCGATCTGGGCGGCGAGCTCGGCGAGCGCCGGAATGGCTTCGCCGACGATCGCGGATGTCGCGACGTCGGCATGCTTGGCGGTTGCGCCGATCACCAGCGAACGGCCCTTCATCTCGATGGCGTCGAGCCCTTCGATATGGGAGAGGTCGACCAGATGCGGCGGGCTCGCGAGCCGCTGCTTCATCACCGGCACCAGCGTATGGCCGCCGGCGATCACCTTGGCATCTTCGTTCTTCACCAAGAGATTGGCGGCCTGCCGCACGGTCGCCGGACGGTGATATTTGAATTCGTACATTGAGAACTTCCTGATCGCGGTCGCGATGAAATCAATTAAGCGAGATCGGATTTGGCCATCGCCTTGGCGCCCGCGGCGATCGAGGCAACGATGTTCTGGTAGCCGGTGCAGCGGCACAGATTGCCTTCCAGCTCTTCGCGAATGACGTGGTCGGAGAGGTCATGGCCCTTGCGATGGACCAGATCGACCGCGGTCATGATCATGCCGGGGGTGCAGAAGCCGCACTGCAGGCCGTGATGCTCGCGAAAGGCCTCCTGCATCGGGTGCAGCGGCGCGCCGTCGGCGGCCAGCCCCTCGATGGTCTTGACCTCGTGTCCGTCGGCCATGACCGCGAGCGTGGTGCAGGACTTCACCGCCTTGCCGTCGAGATGCACGACGCAGGCGCCGCATTGCGAGGTGTCGCAGCCGACATGGGTGCCCGTCAGCCGCAGATTTTCCCGCAGCAACTGGACCAGAAGGGTACGGGGGTCGACATTGGCGTTTACGGGGTTACCGTTCACGATCAGGGAAATCTTGGCCATCAGCACTCTCTTGGGCTGCACCGCCGCATATCGGCCGCGCAGGCGTTTAAAGTCATTCCAAAGCCCATGATATGGGCCATCCCGGTAATGAGCAACCTCAGGAGCCCCTCGCCTGGGGCATGGCCTGAGTGACTTGACGGGCCTGTTCGACCGGGGCCGGCCGCACAGAATCAGCGTTGATCAGCCTTACGCTTAGCCTTGCACGGCCTTGGCGAAATTGGCGAAGAACTCGTCGGCCAGCTTCTTGGCCGCGCCGTTGATCAGGCGCTGACCGAGTTGGGCGAGCTTGCCGCCGATCTGGGCTTCGACATTATAGCTCAGCAGGGTACCGCCATCCTTTTCGGCAAGTGCCACGGTGGCGCCGCCCTTGGCAAAGCCGGCGACGCCGCCCTCACCTTCGCCCGAGATCTTGTAGCCATTGGGAGGGTCGAGATCGGTCAAATTGACCTTGCCCTTGAAGCGGGCGGAGACCGGCCCGACCTTCATTTTGGCGGTGGCGCGGAAGCCGTTGTCCTCGGTCTTTTCCAGTTCCTCGCAGCCGGGAATGCAGGCCTTCAGCACCTCCGGATCGTTCAGCTTGGCCCACACGGCCTCGCGCGGCGCCGCGAGCTGGACTTCGCCGTTCATCGTCATGGCCATTGGGGGTGCCTCCTGGATCGCCTTAAATCGATCTCCCCCAAGTAAAGCACGGCCGGGCCAAAAGGAAGGCCGCCCGCGGCGATGAGCGATGCATATTCGCAACCGCAGCAGAGCGGGACCTACAAGGGCATTGGCAGCGACAGGCCGTAATGGTTAGGTCGCGCGCAGATGAGCACGTCCCTTTCCCCCCTGCTGGCTCCGATGCTGTCGAGCGCGGCGATGCGCACGGTCTGCGACGACGCCGCGACCCTGCAAAACATGCTGGATTTCGAGGCGGCGCTGGCGCGCGCCGAGGCCGCGCTCGGCGTGATTCCGGCAAGCGCGGCCGGGCCGATCACGAATGCGTGCCGGGCCGAATCATTCGACCTCGCAGCCCTGGCCGACGCCGCCACCCGCTCCGGCAACCTCGCCATCCCGCTGGTCAAGGCGCTGACCTCGAATGTTGCCAAGGCGGATGCCGAAGCGGCGCGCTATGTCCATTGGGGCGCGACCAGCCAGGACGTCATCGATACCGGCGCCATGCTCGGCCTTCGCGCCGGCATCGACGCGCTGCTCGCCGATATCCATCGCGCGATCGCAGGTTTTGCCGGACTGGCGCGTCAGCACCGCCATACCCCTGTCGTCGCCCGCACCTGGCTGCAGCATGCGCTGCCGATGCCGTTCGGGCTGAAACTCGCCGAATATGCCGCGGCGCTGCACCGCTCGAAGCTGCGGCTGCAGCGATTGCGCCGCGAGACGCTGGCGCTGCAGTTCGGCGGCGCGGCCGGCACGCTCGCCGCCCTCGGCGACAAGGGCTTGCAGGTCGCGGAAAAGCTTGCCGAGGTGCTTCAGCTGCCGCTGCCTGATGCACCCTGGCACACCCACCGCGACCGCATCGCGGAGGCGGCCTCGGTGTTCGCCATTATCGCCGGCACCTGCGGCAAGATCGCGCGCGACGTTTCGCTCATGATGCAGACCGATGTCGGCGAAGCCTTCGAACCATCCGGCGAAGGCCGCGGCGGCTCCTCGACCATGCCGCACAAGCGCAATCCGGTCGCGGCGGCCAGCGCGCTGGCGGCGGCCACCATGGCCCCCAATCTCGCGGCGACGATCTTTGCGGCGCAGGTGCAGGACCATGAGCGCAGCGCCGGCCCCTGGCACGCGGAATGGCCGACGCTGCCGACGCTGATGCTGGTCACCTCGGGTGCGCTGGCGGCGATCGTCGATATCGCCGAGGGGCTGGAGATCGACGCGGTGCGCATGCGCGCCAATCTCGACGCCACGCATGGGCTGATCATGGCGGAAGCCGTCACCTTTGCGCTCGCCGAGAAGATCGGCAAGAGCGACGCGCATCATCTGATCGAGGCGGCGAGCAAGAAGGCGGTCAAGGACAAGAAGCATCTGCGCGACGTCCTGACGGCGGATGCCAAGATCATCGCTCAGCTCAGCGCTGATAAAATCGCTGCGCTGTTCGAGCCGATGGCCTATCAGGGCGCTTCGCAGGCCCTGATCGACCGCCTGCTCGCTTCAACCGACGACAAGTAAGAGACCGGAGAACTTCAATGCCGATGATCGACGCCGACGGGTGCCTGCTCAACGTATCCGTCGAAGGCCGCGACGGCGGACCGACGCTGATGCTGTCGAATTCGCTGGGCTCGACCATGCAGATGTGGGAGCCGCAGATGAAGGCGCTGACGCAACTGTTCCGCGTCATCCGCTACGACCGGCGCGGCCATGGCAAGTCGAACGTGCCGGCGGGGCCGTATTCGCTGGAGCGTTTCGGCCGCGACGTGCTGGCGATCCTCGACGACCTCAACATCGCAAAAGCCCATTGGTGCGGGCTGTCGATGGGCGGCATGGTCGGGCAATGGCTGGGCGCCAACGCGCCCGAGCGGTTCGGCAAGATCGTGCTGGCCAACACCACCTGCTACTACCCGGACCCGACACGCTGGAACGACCGCATCAAGGCGGTGAAGCAAGGCGGCATCGCAGCGGTCGCCGACGCCGTGATGGCGGGCTGGCTGACCGCGGATTTTCGCGAGCGCGAGCCGCAGATCGCCGCCAACATGAAGGCGATGATGCTGACCACGCCGGTCGAAGGCTACATCGCCTGCTGCGAGGCGCTGTCGACACTCGATCAGCGCGAACTGCTGCCGAAGATCAAGAGCCCGACGCTGGTCATCGCCGGCCGCCATGACATGTCGACGACGGTCGCGGACGGCGAATTCATGCGCAGCCGGATTCCCGGGGCCAGCATGACCATCCTCGATGCCGCACATATTTCCAACGTCGAGCAGCCGCACGCCTTCACCGACGCGCTGGTGGGCTTTTTCACGCAACGGTAATTATCGTCGTCGTTCCGGGGCGATGCGAAGCATCGAACCCGGAACCTCGAGATTCCGGGTTCGCCTCTTCGAGGCGCCCCGGAATGACGACCTCTGGAGGGACATCAAATGGACGACAATCAACGCCGCGACGACGGGATGGCGCAGCGCCGAAAAGTGCTTGGCAATGAATGGGTCGACAAGTCGGTCAAGAACCGCAACGCGTTCAACACCGACTTCCAGGACCTGATCACCCGCTATGCCTGGGGCGACATCTGGACCCGGCCGCATTTCGATCACCGCACCCGCCGCGTGCTCGTGATCGGCACCATGGTGGCGCTCGGACAGTGGGATGAATTCCGCCTCCATGTGCGCGCGGCGCTGACCGAAGGCGGCTTCACGCCCGACGACATCAAGGAAATCCTGCTGCAGCAGGCGATCTATTGCGGCGTGCCGGCGGCCAACCACGCGGTGAAGGAAGCCAACGCGATCATCGCGGAATTAGGTTTGCTGCAGGGTTAGCTGGCCGCGCGCCGCGCGCGACATCATAGAGTAGCAGCAGACTCTGCGACGCCGGGGGCGAAACGTTACCCTACCCCGATCGCTCTACGAAAGCTCACCCCGATCCTGGATCGTCGGAAGGATCGCGTGCCCCGTGGCGTACCGCATGAATGATGATTTCAGCGTCAGTCGCTTCGTAGAAAACGAGATATGGATATGGCGTCGTCGTCACGCGCCGAATTGTGGGGTCGTCGGTCACGGCGCCAGCCCGCGGATACCGCAACAGCAGATCGGTCACAGCGCGATTCGAGCATGGATACGCGAGGCTCCCTGCGGAGAGCGATCAACAACGTATTCCAGAATCGATTCAAGGTCGGCAAGGGCAGGAAGCGTATAGCGCAGCCTCATAGGCCATGCTTGGCCCAGACGGCCCGCACCTGTTCGTCGGTCGCAAATTCACCACGGTCAGCGGCGGCCCTGGAGCGGGCAATTGCCTCGCGCTCTTCGGGTGAAAGGATAACCGGCGCAGGATGATCGGCGCCTGCAAGCTGCATAATGGCTCGCGCTATGTCATCTTGGTCGTCTGACGGCAGGCGACGCACCGCCTCCACTGCTTCATCGAGGAGCTTTGTCATCATCACAATATACGGTCGGGACGAGTCAAAGTCGAGAACCGGTCTTGCGAGACTTTGGCTCGCGGATGGTTCCCGAACCCAGGCTCGCATGGGCCTGCAATTCATGGCTGCACCGGCTGCGATGTGACGAGCGACCTGATCCGGTCGGCATCCGATCGCGTGGCCGGATTATAGACGATCATGCTGAGGTCGGGCCGGCCATCGACGGCAAACGCGGAATATTCCAACCCGATCTGGCCCAGGACCGGATGCCGGAGGCGCTTCACTCCTTCGCCGTGGACCTGAACATTATTGTCGCGCCACAACGCTTCGAATTCCGGGCTGCGCCTGCAAAGCTCGTCCACGAGTTGGCCGACTTCGGAAACGGCACCGGCGCGCGCCGCATCCGCCCTGAACGCGCCGACCACGAAACGGGCCACGCTTTTCCAATCATATTGCGCGGCCCGGACGCGGGGGTCGCAGAAGATGAGGCGAAGGATATTGCGCTGGCCCGGAGGGAGTGCGCCATAGTCGGTCAGCACCGCAGCGGCCGCGCGATTCCATGCAACGACCTCCCAGGTGGCGGTCTTGATCAAAGCGGGACTGACCTCGAACGCATCGAGCAGGCGTTGCAAACGGGGTGTGACGTTCTCGGCGGCCTTGTAACGGACCTCGGGTGGGCGCCCGAGCCCGAGCAGGAAGACATGTTCGCGCTCGATGTCGGTCAGCATCAGTGCAGCGGCGATCCGGTTCAACACATCAGCCGAAGGCGCGCCGCCGCGCCCCTGCTCCAGCCACGTGTACCAGGTCGGACTGATGTTGGCGCGCTGGGCGACCTCTTCCCTGCGCAGTCCCGGCGTCCGCCTTCGTCCCACCGCGAAACCGAGGGCGGCCGGATCAAGCCGGGTGCGGCGATCCTTCAGGTAGGCCCCGAGCAGATTATCGGTCTGGGCCTGTTGCTCTTGGGACATGCTGATCCAGTTGGCTATTATACCATGATAAAGTCACTACTTTAATAGAATGAAAGCTTAGCCGATATCCGTCTCCGATCAACCATGGAGACTTTCACATGCGCGTATTCCTTACCGGCGCCACCGGATTCGTCGGCTCCGCCATCGTCAGCGAACTGATCACATCAGGCCACCAGGTGCTGGGGCTTACCCGCTCCGATGCCGGAGCGGAGAAGCTCGCTTCCATGGGCGCGGAAATCCATCACGGCTCGCTGGAGGATCTGAAAAGCCTTCGCGACGGCGCAAGCAAGGCGGATGCCGTCATCCACACGGCCTTCAATCACGATTTTTCCCGGTTCGCGCAGAATTGTGCGGATGACCGGCATGCGATCGAGGCGATGGGCGCGGTCCTCGAAGGCTCCGACCGCCCCATGCTCGTGACCTCGGGCCTGGCGTTGATTGCGCCAAGCCGGATCGCGACCGAAGCCGACAAGGCCTCGCCCGATTTTCCACGCGTCTCGGAGACAGCGGCTGCTGCTGTCGCCTCACGCGGCGTGCGCGCCTCTTCGGTGCGTCTGGCGCCGTCGACCCACGGCACCGGCGATCATGGTTTCGTCCCGCATCTGATCAGTCTCGCGCGCGAGAAAGGCATCGCGGCCTATATCGGCGATGGCCTCAACCGCTGGCCCGGTGTGCATCGGCTCGATGCCGCCCGCCTCTTCCGGCTGGCGCTCGAACAGGGCGTCGAGAGTGGCCCCTATCACGCGGTCGACGATGAGGGTGTGCCGTTCAAGGCGATTGCCGACGTGATCGGCCGCCGGCTTGGCGTGCCGGTCGTCTCCAAGACCCATGAAGAGGCGGCCGAACATTTCGGCTGGTTCGCCAGATTCGCCGGCATGGACATTCCCGCCTCAAGCGCGCGGACCAGATCGGCGCTGGGATGGACGCCGGAGCAGCCGGGACTCATCGCCGATCTCGATCAGGCCCATTATTTCGACGCCTGAGCACATGTAAATGTCTTGAGCGCCGAACCACGAGCGTGTATCGGCGCGAGCAATGCCGGCTCGGCAGCGTGCCAGCGCCGAGCCGGTGAAGTCCTACCCAGGTGATATCTTGAACTCCCAACCTTCGACGACCCCCGCGGCGGCTTCCGGCTCGTTCGCGGCGATGAAGTCCGCGCCCTATCGGGCCCAGTTCGCGGCCTATGTGCTGGCCATGATGGCCGACAATATTGAGCACGTGATCAGCTACTGGGTGGTGTTCCAGAAATTCCATTCACCCGCGCTGGCCGGCTTCGCGGTGCTGTCGCACTGGCTGCCGTTCCTGCTGTTTTCGGTCGCCGTAGGCTCGCTGGCCGACCGGTTCGATCCACGCCGCATCATCCAGTGCGGGATGCTGCTCTTCATCGTGGCCTCGGCCGGATGGGGATTCTTCTTCATCACCGACACGCTCCAGATGTGGCACGCGATGCTGCTGCTGGTCATCCATGGCTGCGCCGGCGTGCTGTGGCAGACGCCGAACCAGTTGCTGCTCTACGACATCGTAGGCCCGGCCGCTCTGCCGAGCGCGGTGCGGCTGAACGCGACCGCGCGCTATCTCGGCATCCTGGTCGGTCCGGCCGTGGGCGGCGTCATCATGCTGACGCTCGGCCCATCCCACGGCATCATTTTCAACACGCTGTTCTATCTGCCGATGCTGCTCTGGCTGTTCTGGGCGCCCACGAAGGCCAAGGACGCCGCACCCCGGCGCATCCCGGTCCGCGGCTTGGCCGACATCATGCAGACCATCCGCGACATCGGCACCCAGCGGGTGCTGACCTCGATGACGCTGCTCGCGGGGCTGACCTCCTTCATGATCGGCAACGCCTACCACGCCCAGATGCCAGGTTTTGCCGGCGATCTTGGGCACGGCGATCCCGGCGTTTCCTACAGCGTATTGCTGGCCGCCGACGCCGCCGGCGCGCTGCTGGCGGGCATTGCGCTCGAAGCGTGGGGACGGCTGAAGCCCAATCCCCGGACGGCCATCGTGCTCGCAATTCTGTGGAGCTTGTCGTTGCTCGCCTTTGCTTCCGTTGGGATTTATACGCTGGCGATCGCGTTGCTGTTTGCCGCAGGCTTCTTTGAGCTGTCGTTCAACACGATGGCGCAGGCCCTGGTCCAAATAAACGCGCCCGCCGACATCCGCGGCCGCGTTGTCGGCCTGTTCAACATGGCAGGCCTCGGCATGCGCGCCTTCAGCGGCATCACCGTGGGCCTCGCCGGCGCTGCGATCGGCATTCACTGGTCGCTCGGCCTGTCGGCCGCCGTGCTGTTGGTGTTTCTGTCGGTCCTGTATCGCCGCGCTACCAGCAGCGGCAAGTCGCCGAGTCAGGTTTGAAGGATCAGCTGGGGCGCGCACAAAAGAAAAGCCCCGCCTTTCGGCGGGGCCTTCTTCACTCATTCACCAATCCGGCTAACGATCCTTACCGGGGATCTGTTGTCCCTGACGGTTGGGGTCCGGCTTCTCGCGGCCCGGATCCTGCTGCTGCTGGCCGGGCTTCTGGCCGCCGCCCTGCTGCTGACCCGGGTTCTGGTTCTGCTGGCCCGGATTGTTCTGATTGGTCATTGAGAGTTCTCCGTTGTTTAGACGTAGATCGAACCAACGGTGAGCGGCCGCGTTCGTTGCAAGGGAACGCCCGGTTCCGCTGCGATCATTCCGCGGCCCGGTCGTGTTCGGACTGTGGCGCCGGGAACCGCTGCGCAAAAACTAGCTCTGTACAAGCCAATTAAGCCGCACCCGGCGCTGTTGCCGCCCCCGGTTCCCACTGTTAGAAACCGGCACGACGCGTCGTCCTGGGCTGCCGGAGCTCTCGCCGCGTCACAGGCTCTAGGCACGGCAGCATATGGATTATTTCGCCCAGCAACTGATCAACGGCCTCGTGCTCGGCTCGATCTACGGCCTGATCGCCATCGGCTACACCATGGTCTATGGCATCGTCGGCATGATCAATTTCGCCCACGGCGATATTTTCATGATCGGCGGCTTCATTGCCCTGATCACCTTCCTGATCCTGGTTTCGTTCGGCCTGACCGCCATCCCGCTGATCCTGCTGATCGTGCTGTTGGTATCGATGGCGATCACGGCGCTCTATGGCTGGACCGTAGAACGCATCGCCTACCGGCCGCTGCGACACTCGTTCCGCCTGGCGCCGATGCTGTCGGCGATCGGCATGTCCTTCGTGCTGACCAATTTTTCGCAAGTGGCCCAGGGCGCGCGCGTCAAGCCGGTGCCGCCGATCATCACCGGCGGCCATACCCTGCATGAGGGCGCCGAGGGCTTCGTGGTGCAGCTTTCCAACGTCCAGATCATCGTCGTCATCACCACGATCGTGCTGCTGGCGTTGTTCACTTGGCTGGTGTCGAGCACGCGGTTGGGGCGCGACATGCGCGCCTGCGAGCAGGACCAGACCATGGCCTCGCTGCTCGGTGTCGACGTCGACCGCACCATCTCCATGACCTTCGTGATCGGGGCTGCGCTCGCCGCCGTCGCCGGCATGATGTACCTGCTCTATTACGGGCTGGTCGATTTCTTCATGGGTTTTGTCGCCGGCATCAAGGCGTTCACCGCCGCAGTGCTCGGTGGCATTGGTTCGCTGCCCGGCGCGATGCTGGGCGGGCTTCTGATCGGCCTGATTGAGACGCTGTGGTCGGCTTACTTCTCGGTCGAGTACAAGGATGTCGCCGCGTTCTCGATCCTGATCGTGGTCCTGATCTTCCTTCCGACCGGCCTGCTCGGCCGGCCTGAAGTCGAAAAAGTCTGACGGGAAGCAGCGTGAGCGTACCCCCCGCCGCCCAAACCTCGCGCGCTCCGGGCGTAGCCTTCATCTTCAAGAAAGCGCTGATCAGCGCGCTGGTGGCGCTGGTGCTGTTCTCGCTGATGATCGGCGTGCGCACCGAGGCGGGATCAGACGGCCAACTGACCTATTGGACGCGCTTCGGCGACCTCGCCGCCATTGTTGGGGCCGTGTTCGGCGGCAGCATCCTTATCGAGTTGCTGCGGCAATGGTGGGGACCGGTCGAAACCATCAGGGTGGTCCCCGCTTCGGTACAGAGCACACTCGCATTCGCCAGACGCCTGGTCGCGCCGGTGCTGCTGGTGTTCACGTTTCTGGTGCCGGTGCTGTTCTACGACGAGCGCTACATTCTCGACCTCGGCATCCTCGTGCTCACCTATGTGATGCTTGGATGGGGACTGAACGTGGTGGTCGGCCTCGCCGGCCTGCTCGACCTCGGCTATGTCGCGTTCTACGCCGTCGGCGCCTATTCCTACGCGCTGCTGGCAACCAATTTCGGACTATCGTTCTGGGTCTGCCTGCCGCTCGCCGGTATCCTCGCCGCCTTCTGGGGCGTGCTGCTCGGCTTTCCCGTGCTGCGGCTGCGCGGCGACTATCTCGCCATCGTCACGCTGGCCTTCGGCGAGATCATCCGCCTCGTCATCATCAACTGGCAGAGCCTGACCGGCGGGCCGAACGGCGTCACCGGCATTCCCCGCCCGACCCTGTTCGGCATTCCACTGACGCCGGGCGATGACGGGCTTGCGGCGATGCTCGGCATCGAATTCTCGCCAACCCACCGCATCGTGTTCCTGTTCTATTTGATCCTCGCGCTGGCGCTGCTCACCAACTGGGTCACGATCCGGCTGCGGCGGCTGCCGATCGGCCGCGCCTGGGAAGCGTTGCGCGAGGACGAGGTTGCCTGCCGCGCGCTCGGCATCAACACCACCACCACCAAGCTGACCGCGTTTGCGACCGGCGCCATGTTCGGCGGTTTTGCCGGCGCGTTCTTCGCGACCAGACAAGGTTTCATCAGCCCGGAATCCTTCACCTTCCATGAATCGGCGCTGGTGCTGGCGATCGTGGTGCTGGGCGGCATGGGCTCGCAACTTGGCGTCGCGCTTGCAGCGCTCGCCATGATCGGCGGTTTCGAGCTGTTCCGCGGGCTCGAGCAGTACCGCATGCTGGTGTTCGGCATGGCGATGGTGCTGTTGATGATCTGGCGGCCGCGCGGCCTGATCGGCCATCGCGCGCCGACCGTGTTCCTGAAGCACAATCAGGCGATCTCATCCGACCTCGTCAAGGAGGGACACGGATGAGCGGCGACCACATCCTGTCGGTCGATCGGCTATCGATGCGCTTCGGCGGCATCGTTGCCGTCAACGATCTCGCCTTCAACGCCGAGCGGCGCAAGATCACCGCGTTGATCGGGCCGAACGGCGCCGGCAAGACCACCGTGTTCAACTGCATCACCGGCTTCTACAAGCCCACGTCAGGCGCGATGCGGCTCACGCATGATGACGGCCGGGCGATCCAGCTCGAACGGCTGAACGATTTCCGTATTTCCAAACTGGCCCGGGTCGCGCGCACCTTCCAGAACATCCGGCTGTTTCCCGGCATGACGGCGCTGGAAAACCTGATGGTGGCGCAGCACAACGCACTGATGCGCGCCTCCGGGCTGACGTTTCTCGGCCTGATCGGCGCCCCCTCCTGGCGCAGCGCCGAGCAGGCCGCGATCGATCTGGCGCGAACCTGGCTCGACCGCATCGGGCTGCTGGATCGCGCCGACGATGCCGCCGGCAATTTGCCCTATGGCGACCAGCGACGTCTGGAGATCGCGCGCGCGATGTGCACCCAGCCCGCGCTGCTCTGCCTCGACGAGCCCGCGGCCGGCCTCAACGCGCGCGAAAGCGCCGCTTTAAGCGAATTGCTGCTCTCGATCCGCGGCGATCAGGGCACCTCGATCCTGCTGATCGAGCACGACATGAGCGTGGTGATGGAGATTTCCGACCACATCGTCGTGATGGACCATGGCGTCAAGATCGCCGAAGGCTCGCCGCAACAGATCCGCGACGATCCCAAGGTGATCGCGGCCTATCTCGGCACCGACGAGGAAGAAGCCATCGCCGTGATGGAGAGCGGCACGTGAGCGCGTCATCCGCAACGCCCCTGCTCGCGATCCGCTCGCTGCGCGCAGCCTACGGCAAGATCGAGGCGCTGAAGGGCGTCGATATCGACATCAACGCCGGCGAAATCGTCGCCCTGATCGGCGCCAACGGCGCCGGCAAATCGACACTGATGATGACGATCTTCGGGCGGCCCCGCGCCCGCTCGGGCCATATCGAATTTGACGGCCAGGATATCACCGGCGTGCCGACGCACGAGATCGCGCGGCTGCGTATCGCCCAGTCGCCGGAAGGCCGCCGCATCTTCCCACGCATGAGCGTGGCAGAAAATTTGCAGATGGGCGCCGATGCAACCGACAGCAGCGAGGCCGACCGGGCGAATGGCCTGGAACGCGTCTTCGCGCTGTTCCCGAGGCTGAAGGAACGCATGACCCAGCGCGGCGGCACGCTGTCCGGCGGCGAGCAGCAGATGCTGGCGATCGGTCGCGCCCTGATGAGCCGGCCGCGCCTGTTGATGCTGGATGAGCCGTCGCTCGGGCTCGCGCCGTTGATCGCGCGGCAGATTTTCGATGCGATCCGGACCCTGAACCGGCAGGACGGCCTGACCGTTCTGATCGTCGAACAGAACGCCAACCACGCGCTGAAACTGGCCCATCGCGGCTATGTCATGGTCAACGGCTTGATCACCCTGTCCGGAACCGGCAGCGAATTGCTGCAACGGCCGGAAATCCGCGCCGCCTATCTGGAAGGCGGCCGGCGGGAGTAGCGCTCCCGCCTGCCTGTTGTCACCTGCCTGTCACCTGCCTTGGCGCGTGCTGCGGCAAGATGCTGCGAACGGGCCGTGGATTTGCCCGAAAATTGCCGATGACTTCACCGTAAAATCAGCCGACAATGGGCATGATTTTCGTACCCGGGCCCCACCGGGTGTTTCCCGAAATCGACCTACCCACGAGGATACCTCATGAAATCACTGAAACTCATCGGCCTGGCATTGGGCGCATCGTTGGCGCTGTCGACCACAGCACTGGCGCAGGACATCTCCATCGCCGTGGCCGGCCCGATGACGGGCTCGGAATCCGCGTTCGGCCGCCAGATGAAGAATGGCGCCGAGCAGGCCGTGGCCGACATCAACGCCGCCGGTGGCGTGCTCGGCAAGAAGCTGGCGCTGCAGGTCGGCGACGATGCCTGCGATCCCAAGCAGGCGCGTTCGGTGGCTGAAAAACTCGCTAGCTCGAAGATCCCGTTCGTCGCCGGTCACTTCTGCTCCTCGTCGTCGATTCCGGCGTCGGAAGCCTATGCCGACGGCAACGTGCTGCAGATTACCCCGGCCTCGACCAACCCGCTGTTCACCGAGCGCAAGCTGTGGAACGTGGCGCGCGTCTGCGGCCGCGACGACCAGCAGGGCCTGGTTGCCGCCGAATACATCGTCAAGAACTACAAGGGCAAGAACGTCGCCATCCTCAACGACAAGTCCACCTACGGCAAAGGCCTCGCCGACGAAACCAAGAAGGCGCTCAACAAGGCCGGCGTCACCGAGAAGATGAACGAATCCTACAACAAGGGCGACAAGGATTTTAACGCGATCGTGTCGCGGCTGAAGCGCGACAATATCGATCTGGTCTTTGTCGGCGGCTACCATCAGGAAGCCGGCCTGATCCTGCGCCAGATGCGCGACCAGGGCCTCAAGACGGTGTTGATGGCGGGTGACGCCATGAACGACAAGGAATTCGCCTCCATCACCGGGCCGGCTGCCGAAGGCACGCTGTTCACCTTCGGTCCCGACCCGCGCAACAAGGCGACGGCGAAGGCGATCGTCGAGAAGTTCAAGGGCAAGAACATCGATCCCGAGGGCTACACGCTCTACACCTACGCCGCGATGCAGGTCTGGACGCAGGCGGTGACGAAGGCGAAGACCACCGATCCGAAGAAGGTCATGGAGACCATCAAGGCCGGCGAATGGGACACCGTGCTTGGCAAGCTGTCCTTCGATGCCAAGGGCGACATCAAGGTGATCGACTACGTCGTCTACAAGTGGGACGCCAAGGGCAACTACGCCGAGATCAATCCCAAGGGATCCTGACCCCCTCTTTCTGATCCAAATCGAAAGACGCCCCGGCCTCGCGCCGGGGCGTTTTTTGTTTGCGGTCGGTGAGAATGCCGCTTCATGGCAGGCTGACCGCCGTCCGATAGAATTCAATTTGGATTCAAATCTATTCGTTGTGACCAGCCAACGGTTTCCCAACGCCTTGTCGCTATCCTTCGGACGCTTCTGTTTCCCTGAGCGGAGCGCGTCGCGTGGCTGTTGCTGAAATTGTCGCAGGCCTGGTCGAAGTTGGGCTGGAGGCCGTCGTTTCCGCTTTCCGCTCCAAGCGCAAAGCCCCTCCGCAACCGCTCCCGACTGACCCGACGAAACTTCAATTGTTCGGCCTCATCGTCGGATCCATGCTCATACTGGCCAGCTTCGCTGGCTACGCCGTGCACCTCTACCAGTGGCAACAGGAAAACAACGTGCTGACGCACTCCCCTGCGCGCGCCACGATCGTGTCCGCCGCCCCGAAACAAGCTGGAGGCAATCGCGTTACGGACGCCCGGCTCGATTACGTCCGCCAGGCCGCGGCCGGTGCGGTCAAATGCAAGAACGCGCAAATTCGGTTCAGGGGTTGGTCAGGGGATTTCGATGTCGGCAAGGCCGTGGACGTCCACCCGCAGGGCATCAATTGCCATGGGCCGATCTATGCACCCGACATCGGAAATCCACGGACAACGCTGCTGGTCTCGCTGATCGCGTTTTCGATCGGAACAGCTCTCTTCACCGCCAGCTATTGGGCGTTTCGGCGGCGTCGAGAGGCGCAAGCGGGGATATCCCGCCAGATCGGCGCCACGACGCCTTCAACGGGATGATGTCGAACCAGACTCAATCAAGACCATCAACGCTCCGGCTTACCCGGGGCGTTTTCATTTGGGTTCCAGATAATTTGGGGGCCACGGGAACCATTGGGTTCCCTCCGAATTGAGCAATTGGGCTGAGTTCCATGTCATTGATTTCTCGACCTTAACCGTTAGTCCGGCTTGAGAAGCCGATAGGGCAGCGGTTCTATCGGTGAAATCGCATTTCAGCCGAGATTCGTGCGAACTGGCCAAGGAAACAACATGAGTGACCTGTCCCCTGGAGCATCACCCTCCGCTCGCCGGGTCACAAAACCAACACCACCCACCACCAACGGCGCTTCCGATCCGATGCAGGATCTGCTGCACGCATTGCAGGCAATGCGCGCGGGCGACTTCTCGGTGCGAATGACCGGCGATCACATCGGCATCGAGGGCAAGATCGCCGACACTTTTAACGAAATCGTCGCCGCCAACCAGCGTATGGCGCAGCAGCTGGAGCACGTCGGCCAGGTCGTCGGGCGCGAAGGCAAGACCAGGCAGCGCGTCAAGTTCGACCTATCGAGCGGGTCCTGGGCCGACATGGAAGGATCCGTCAACACGCTGATCGACGACCTGCTGTGGCCGACCCGCGAAGTCACGCGCGCGGTCGCCGCCGTGGCCCAGGGCAATCTGCTACAGACCGTGCAGCTCGATGTCGACGGCCGCCCACTGGGCGGCGAATTTTTGCAGTCGGCCAACATCGTCAACACGATGATCAAGCAGCTTTCCGTGTTCACCTCGGAAGTGACGCGCGTGGCGCGCGAGGTCGGCACCGAGGGCAAGCTCGGCGGCCAGGCCCAGGTGCCGGAAGTGACCGGCGTCTGGAAGGATTTGACCGAGAGCGTCAACTCGATGGCCAACAACCTCACCGGCCAGGTCCGCAACATCGCCGAGGTCACCATCGCGGTGGCCAATGGCGACTTGTCGAAGAAGATCACGGTGGACGTTCGCGGCGAGATTTTGCAGCTCAAGGAAGCCATCAACACGATGGTGGACCAGCTTCGATCCTTCGCGTCCGAAGTGACGCGCGTCGCGCGCGAAGTCGGCACCGACGGCAAGCTCGGCGGCCAGGCGATCGTCCCCGGCGTCGCCGGCACCTGGAAGGATCTCACCGACTCCGTCAACGCGATGTGCGGCAACCTCACCGCCCAGGTCCGCAACATCGCCAACGTCACCACGGCGGTGGCCCGCGGCGACCTTTCGCGCAAGATCACGGTCGACGTCCGCGGTGAAATCCTGGAGCTAAAGGACACCATCAACACGATGGTCGACCAGCTCAACGCCTTCGCCTCGGAAGTGACGCGCGTCGCCCGCGAGGTCGGCACCGAAGGTAAGCTCGGCGGCCAGGCCCAGGTGCCGGGTGTGGCCGGCACCTGGAAGGACCTCACCGACAACGTCAACTTCATGGCCTCCAATTTGACGGCGCAGGTCCGCAACATCGCCGACGTCGCCACTGCCATCGCCGGCGGCGACCTCTCCAAGAAAATCACGGTGAATGTGTCGGGCGAAATCCTTCAGCTGAAGGAAACGCTCAACACGATGGTCGACCAGCTCAACGCCTTCGCGGGCGAAGTGACGCGCGTGGCGCGCGAAGTCGGCACCGAGGGACGGCTCGGCGGTCAGGCCAACGTGCTCGGCGTCGCCGGCACCTGGAAGGATCTAACCGAGAGCGTCAACTCGATGGCGAGCAATCTGACGGCGCAGGTTCGAAATATCGCCGAGGTGACGACCGCGGTCGCCAATGGCGACCTGTCGAAGAAGATCACGGTCGATGTCCGCGGCGAAATTCTGGAGCTGAAGGACACCATCAACACGATGGTGGACCAGCTCAACGCCTTCGCCGGCGAAGTGACGCGCGTGGCGCGCGAGGTCGGTACCGAAGGCAAGCTCGGCGGCCAGGCCAACGTCCGCGGCGTCGCCGGCACCTGGAAGGACCTCACCGACAACGTCAATTCGATGGCCGGCAACCTGACCGGCCAGGTCCGCAACATCGCCGAAGTCGCTACAGCGGTGGCGAAGGGCGACCTGTCGAAGAAGATCACTGTCAACGTATCGGGCGAAATCCTTCAGCTGAAGGAAACGCTCAACACGATGGTCGACCAGCTCAACGCCTTCGCCGGCGAGGTCACGCGCGTGGCGCGCGAGGTCGGCACCGACGGCAAGCTCGGCGGCCAGGCCCAGGTGACCGGCGTCGCCGGCACCTGGAAGGATCTCACCGACAGTGTGAACTCGATGGCCGGCAATTTGACGGCGCAGGTCCGCAACATCGCCGAGGTGGCGACGGCCATCGCCGGCGGCGACCTGTCGCGCAAGATCACGGTCGACGTCCGCGGCGAGATCCTGCAGCTCAAGGAAACGCTCAACACGATGGTCGACCAGCTCAACCGCTTTGCGGGCGAAGTGACCCGCGTGGCGCGCGAGGTCGGCACCGAAGGCCGATTGGGCGGTCAGGCCAACGTGCCCGGCGTCGCCGGCACCTGGAAGGACCTCACCGACAACGTCAACTCGATGGCCGGCAATTTGACCGGCCAGGTCCGCAACATCGCCGAAGTCACCACGGCGGTGGCGAAGGGCGACCTGTCGAAGAAGATCACCGTCGACGTCAAGGGCGAAATTCTCGAGCTGAAGAACACGGTCAACACGATGGTGGACCAGCTCAACGCCTTCGCCTCCGAAGTCACCCGCGTGGCGCGCGAGGTCGGCACCGAAGGCAAGCTCGGCGGCCAGGCCCAGGTGCCTGAAGTGGCCGGCACCTGGAAGGACCTCACCGACAACGTCAACTTCATGGCCTCGAACCTGACCGCGCAGGTCCGCAACATCGCCGAAGTCGCCACCGCGATTGCCGGCGGCGACCTGTCGAAGAAGATCACGGTCGACGTCCGCGGCGAGATCTTGCTGCTGAAGGACACCCTCAATACGATGGTCGAGCAGCTTCGCTCGTTCGCCGCCGAAGTGACGCGCGTGGCGCGCGAGGTCGGCACCGAGGGACGATTGGGCGGCCAGGCCGTGGTGCCCGGCGTCGGCGGCACATGGAAGGACTTGACCGACAACGTCAACCTTTTGGCGGCCAACCTCACCACGCAGGTCCGCAACATCGCCGAAGTGACCACCGCCGTGGCGCGCGGCGACCTGTCGCGCAAGATCACGGTCGACGTGAAGGGCGAAATCCTCGAACTGAAGAACACCATCAATACGATGGTCGATCAGCTCAACGCCTTTGCCGGCGAAGTGACGCGCGTGGCGCGCGAAGTCGGCACCGAGGGCAAGCTCGGCGGCCAGGCGCAGGTCCCCGGCGTCGCCGGCACCTGGAAGGACCTCACCGACACCGTGAACTTTATGGCCGCCAATCTGACTGAACAGGTGCGCGGCATCGTCAAGGTGGTGACCGCGGTCGCCGACGGCGACCTGAAGCAGAACTTGACGGTGAAATCAAAGGGCGAAGTCGCAGCGCTTGCCGACACCATCAACAACATGACCGAGACGCTTGCGACCTTCGCCGATCAGGTCACCAGCGTGGCCCGCGAAGTCGGCGTCGAGGGACGGCTCGGCGGCCAGGCCAACGTGCCGGGCGCTGCCGGCACCTGGAAGGACCTCACCGGCAACGTCAACCTGCTCGCCGCCAATTTGACCTCGCAGGTGCGCGCGATCGCCGAGGTGGCGACCGCCGTGACCAAGGGCGACCTGACCCGCTCGATCCAGGTCGACGCCCGCGGCGAAGTGGCCGAACTCAAAGACAATATCAACACCATGATCGGCAACCTACGCCTGACGACGCAGGTCAATACCGAACAGGACTGGCTGAAGACCAACCTCGCCAAATTCACCAACATGCTGCAGGGCCAGCGCGACCTCACGACCGTCGGCCGGCTGCTGCTGACCGAACTGGCGCCGCTGATCAACGCCCATATGGGCGTGATCTATCAGACCGAGAATGCCGATAGCCCGCAGTTGCGCCTGCTCTCGGCCTATGCCGGCGACGGGGCCAATCCGCATTCGCCAGTCGTGCAATTCGGCGAGGGGCTGATCGGCCAGTGCGCGATGGACAAGCGGCAGCGGCTGGTGGCGGACATTCCGGCCGACACGGCGCCGATCAATTCGGCGCTGCTGCGCGTCTTTCCGAAGAACCTCGTCGTGCTTCCGGTATTGTTCGAAAACCAGGTCAAGGCGGTGATCGAACTGTCGTCGATCTCTTCGTTCACGACCTCGCAGATGACCTTCCTCGAGCAGCTCACCGACTCCATCGGCATCGTGCTCAACTCGATCGAGGCCACGATGCAGACCGAGGGCCTGCTGAAACAGTCCCAGCAGCTCGCCGGCGAACTGCAGACGCAGCAGAAGGAACTGCAGCAGACCAACGAACAGCTCGAACAGAAGGCCCAGCAGCTCGCCGAGCGCAACGTCGAGGTGGAAAGAAAGAACCAGGAAATCGAACAGGCCCGCCGCGCGCTCGAAGAAAAGGCGACCGAGCTTTCGCTGACCTCGAAGTACAAGTCCGAATTCCTCGCCAACATGTCGCATGAGCTGCGTACCCCGCTCAACAGCATCCTGATCCTCGGCCAGCAGCTCACCGAAAATCCGGACGGCAATCTGTCGGCAAAACAGGTCGAATTCGCCCGCACCATCCACGGCGCCGGCACCGACCTGCTCAACCTGATCAGCGACATCCTCGATCTGTCGAAGATCGAATCCGGCACGGTGACGGTCGATGCCGAGGAGATCCTGACATCGAGCCTGCTGGAGACGGTCGGGCGCCCGTTCCGCCACGAAGCCGAGAACCGCCAGCTTTCGTTCAGCGTCGAGGTCGACGAGAATCTCTCCCGCAGCATGGTCACCGACTCGAAACGTCTGCAGCAGGTTCTGAAAAACCTGCTGTCGAACGCGTTCAAGTTCACCGCGGAGGGCGGCGTCAAGATGACCGTATCTGCCGCCGTCGGCGGCTGGAGCACCCAGCATCCGATCCTCAACCACGCGCCCGCCGTCATCGCCTTTGAGGTGACGGATAGCGGCATCGGAATCCCGCTGGAGAAGCAGAAACTGATCTTCGAGGCGTTCCAGCAGGCGGACGCCGGCACCAGCCGCAAATACGGCGGCACCGGCCTCGGCCTTGCCATCAGCCGCGAACTCGCGAGCCTGCTCGGCGGCGAAATCCATCTGCGCAGTGCGCCGGGCAAGGGCTCCACCTTCGTGCTCTATCTGCCGCTGAAATATTCCGGCCCGACGGTTGCGCCACGGGTCCCTGGCCCGTCTCCTTTCGCGTCGACGCCGGCGCTGCAGGTCGCGGCGACCCAGGAGCGGATCATCGAGCAATTGCCGGACGACCGCCTCGACCTCGAACCGGGAGATACCATCCTCTTGATCGTCGAGGACGATCCGCATTATGCGCGGGTGCTGATCGATCTCGCTCGCGACAAGGGCTTCAAGGTGCTGGTCGCCAGCCGCGGCGCCGAGGCGCTCGAACTCGCCAAGCAGTTCCAGCCATCAGCGGTTTCGCTCGACGTGTTCCTGCCGGACATGCTGGGCTGGACCGTGCTGAGCCAGCTCAAGCACAATCCGCTGACGCGGCACATTCCGGTGCAGATCATCACGCTCGACGAAGACCGTCAGCATGCACTGGCGCGCGGCGCGTTTTCCTTCGTCAACAAGCCGACGACGACCGAGGGCGTCAGCGCGGCGCTGTCGCAGATCAAGGAATACGCCAAACCTCGCCGCAAGCGGCTGCTGATCGTGGAGGACAACGCCGCCGAGCAGATGAGCATCACCGAATTGCTGGGCCATGACGACATCGAGATCGTCACCGCCGACACCGGCGCCGACGCATTGTCGACACTGCGGAACCAGCCCTGCGACTGCGTCGTTCTGGACCTGCGGCTGCCCGACATGAGCGGCTTCGAGGTGCTCGACCGGCTGCGCAACGACGAAACGCTGTCGAACGTGCCCGTCGTGGTGTTCACGGGGCGGGAACTTTCGGCCGAGGAAGACGCGGAACTTCACACCATGGCGCGGAGCATCGTGGTGAAAGGCGTCGAGTCGCCGGAACGCCTGCTCGACGAAACGTCGCTGTTTTTGCACCGTGTGATCACGGAATTGCCCGTCGAGAAGCAGAGAATGCTCGAAAAGCTCAACAGCTCCGATGAGGATCTGGTTGGCAAAACCGCACTTCTGGTGGACGATGACGCCCGGAACATCTTTGCGCTGTCGAGCGTATTAGAACGGCGCGGAATGAAGGTGCTGACGGCGACCACAGGCCATGAGGCCGTCGCGCTGGTCGAGTCCACCCCGAATATCGCAATCGTGCTGATGGATATCATGATGCCGCAGATGGACGGATATCAGACCATTGGCGTTATCCGGCAAAACCCGTCCTTTGGTCGCCTGCCGATCATTGCCCTGACTGCCAAGGCGATGAAGGGCGACCGCGAGAAATGTCTCGAGGCCGGTGCTTCGGACTATCTCGCCAAACCCGTCAACACCGAGCAGTTGCTCCTCGCCATTCGAATGTGGCTCCACCGCTGATCGGCGTAAGCATGATGGATCACGACCAAGTAAATATTCTTCTGGTGGACGATCAGCCGGCGAAGCTGCTCGCCTATGAAGTCATCCTCAAGGAACTCGGCGAGAACCTGGTCAAGGCTTCCTCCGGGCGCCAAGCGCTCGAGTTCCTGCTCAAGAACGATGTCGCCATCATCCTGGTCGACGTCTGCATGCCGGAACTGGACGGATTCGAACTGGCCGCGATGATCCGCGAACATCCCCGCTTTCAGAAGACGGCGATGATTTTCATCTCCGCGATTCAGGTCAGCGACATCGACCGGCTGCGCGGCTATGAAATGGGTGCGGTCGACTATGTTCCGGTGCCCGTCGTGCCGGAGGTGTTGCGCGCCAAGATCAAGGTGTTTGCGGAACTCTATCGCAAGACGCGCCAGCTTGAGCGCCTCAACGTCGAGCTCGAGGACCGGGTTCGCGCCCGCACCGCGGAACTGGAGGACTCGCACACAAGACTGCTGGAAAGCGAACAGCGCCGCAGCCTCGCGATCGCCGCGGGCAAAATGGGCTCCTGGGACTGGGACTGGGTCAACGGCGACTGGATGTGGGACGAAGGCCAGTATCAGATCCTCGGCGTCGATCCCGGCAAGTTCGAACTGACTCCGGCCAATATCCAGGCGTTGTTTCATCCCGACGACGTTCAGAGGTTGCATGAGGCGTGGGCCGGCTTTGCAAGAGGTGCGAAATCTTACGAGGCCGAATTCCGTATCCGGCGGCCGAACGGGGAAGTGCGCTGGTGCGCAGGCACGGCGGCGGCGAGCATCGACAAGGGCGGCCGCGTCATCCGCATCAGCGGTGTCACCGTCGATATCACCGAGCGCAAGCAGGCCGAGGAGCGGCAGAACCTGCTGGCGCGCGAGGTCGACCACCGCGCCAAGAACGCGCTGGCGCTGGCGCAATCCATCGTCCGGCTGACGCGCGGCGACAACGTGAAGACCTACGTCCGTTCGGTCGAAGGACGGATCAACGCGCTGGCGCGGGTGCACACCGTGCTTTCGCTGTCGAGCTGGCAAGGCGCCGAAATAAGGAAACTGATCGACGAGGAGCTGGCGCCCTATTCCACCGGCGAACAGATCGAATTGTCCGGTCCGGAGGTCCAGCTCGAGCCGGCGACGGCCCAGACCGTCGCGCTGGCGCTGCATGAGCTCGTCACCAATTCGGCGAAGTACGGCGCGCTGTCGACGCTGTCGGGCCGGCTGTCGGTGGGCTGGGAAGACCATGCGGGTCTTCTCAAGATCATATGGGTGGAGACCGGCGGGCCACCGGTCGAGAAGCCGGTATCGCGGGGGTTCGGAACCAGAAGCGTGATCGCCAGCATCGAGTCACAGCTCGGTGGCCAGGCCGAATTCGACTGGCGCCCGGGGGGCCTCGTTTGCTGTCTGACAGTCCCCCTGCCGCAACGGCAGTTTGCAACCGATCCAGGTTCGCTGCTCGAGGCTGCCACCGACGGCAATGGCCTGCGACGCGCCGAGCGGTAACCCGGCGCTTGAAGGATCGGCAGCCATGAAAGCGGAATATCCCGGCCCCTCTATCGCGCCGCTGCTGCGACGGCATCGGCCGGTTGCGCGTCCGAGCCCCGTGCTGCTTCGATCGCGCGCATCAGATCCGACGGACGAAATGGTTTCTGCAGACAGACGACGTCGGAGAGCTCAGGCGTTTCGGACAGAAAGTCCAGCGCGGTCATCCCTGAAATGGCAACGACAGGCAGGCCCGGCGTGCGGGAGCGCAGCGCTGTGATCAGATCGGAGCCGTTGGTGCCTTGCAAAAAGATATCGACGATCGCAAGATCGAAGCTTGCTTCACCGAAGCTTGCTTCCTCGAACAGCTTCAATGCGGAAGCGGCGCTTTCTGCCTCGACGATTTCGAAATGCTGGATGCGCAGCACGATGGAAATGATCGTACGGACGCCAGCCTGATCGTCAACAACAAGCACGCGGGGCATCGAAGCCTCCCGGATCGGTCGCGCAGCAGCCTATGATGAAAATTCGCGGATCTAACCGGTTCCGCGGAGATTATTCGGCCAGTCGGTAAAGAGGCGGTTACCTGTCTTGTCGAGTTCCGCTTCAGTCGTCGTCAGGTAATATGTAACCTTGAGTTGATTCCCGCCGAGGCGACGCTGGCGTAGCCTCGGCGAAGCGATTCCAGTGGCGTCAATTCCAGTGGCGTCCAACTATCTGCTGAGTGTCGGCCCGGTTCAAAGGCGTTAATTTTGCGCGTTGAAGCTATTGCCATGGCGCGTTCGTTGCCAGTTTGCCGGAGACGACAATGGGTGACGAGCGCAATATCTTTCTTTCGACCAGGCCGGCGACCCGCCGCGACCACATGCCCGCGCTCGCCGTGGTCGGCGTCTCGGCGGTGCTGTTCGCCTTCGCGGTGCCGTTTGCCGGCGTGCCGCTTGCCCCGGTCCCGGCATTCGTGGCGAGCTATCAGTCCGCACTGGCCATCAACGACCTGATCACCGCCGTCCTGTTGTTTTCGCAGTTCGCGATTTCCCGTTCGCGGGCGCTGCTGCTGCTTACCAGCGGATATTTGTTCACGGCCATGGCAGCGATGGTCCACGCCCTCAGCTTTCCCGGCCTGTTCGCGCCCAGCGGGCTGCTCGGCGCGGGACCGCAGACCACCGTTTGGCTCTACATGGTCTGGCACGGCGTATTTCCGCTGCTGGTGCTCGGCTATGCGCTGTTGAAAGCAGGCGACAGCGAGCCGAAGATACGGGGGTCGACCGCCGCGGCCATCGTTGCGAGCATCGCCGCGGTCAGTGTCGCGATCGCCGCGTTCACCTGGCTCGTCACCGCCCAGCACGACCGGCTGCCGGTCCTTCTGAGCGACGGTCATTACACGCCCGTCATGCTGGGGGTGGTCTCGACGGTCTGGTGTCTCAGCCTCGCCGCGCTGGCGGTGCTGTGGCTGGGCAGGCCGCACTCCGTCCTCGACGTCTGGCTGATGGTCGTGATGAGCGCCTGGTTGTTCGACATCGCCTTGTCGGCGATCCTCAACGTCGCGCGCTTCGATGTCGGTTTCTATCTCGGCCGCATCTACGGCCTTTGTGCCGCGAGCTTCGTGCTCGCCATCCTGCTGATCGACAATGTCGGCCTGCAGGCCAAGCTGGCCCGTCTGCTCGGAACGTTCCGCCGGGAAGCCGCTTCCGAGAGAAGACTCCGCACCGAGCGCGAAAGCCTGTTCGGCGCCGTCATCGAATCATCCAGCGACGCCATCATCACCAAATTGCTGGACGGTACCATCACCGGCTGGAACGGAGCCGCCGAGCGCCTGTTCGGCTTCACGGCGGCGGCAGCGATCGGCAAGAGCATCAACATCATCGTCCCGCCGGACCGGCGCGACGAGTTACGCAATATCGTCGAACGGATCAGCCGGGGCGAGCCGATCGAACATTACGAAACGTCGCGCGTGCGCGAGGATGGCAGCACCGTCGATGTTTCGCTGAGTATCTCCCCGATCCGCTCGGCCTCCGGCAAGATCGTCGGCATCTCCAAAGCCGCGCGCGACATCACCGAAAACAAGCGGACGCAGCATGCGCTCAGCCAGGAAATCGAGGAGCGGCGGCGCATCTTCGATTCCTCGAACGATCTCATCCTCGTGACCGACACCGCCGGCAATTTCATCCAGGTCAGCCCGAGCGTCACGGCGATCCTCGGCTATCAGCCCTCCGACATGATCGGGCATAGCGCGGTCGAATTCATCCACCCCGACGATCTCCAACACACCCGCAGGGAGATGCGGGCGGCACGACGGGGACAAAGCAAGCGCAATTTCGAGACGCGCTATGTCAACAAGGAGGGCAAGGCGGTCGCGCTGAACTGGACCGGGACGTGGTCGGAGCCGGTTCGCCGTCACTTCTTCATCGGAAGGGACCTGACCGAAAAGCAGGCCGCGGAAGCCCAGTTGCGGCATGCGCAGAAGATGGATGCGGTCGGCCAGCTCACAGGCGGCGTCGCGCACGACTTCAACAACATCCTGACCGTGATCACGGGCACCATCGGCATTCTCGAAGAAGCCGTCGCCGATCAGCCCCAGCTTGCCGCCATCGCCAAGCTGATCGACGAAGCCGCCGAACGCGGCGCCAACCTGACCAAGCATCTGCTGGCCTTTGCCCGCAAGCAGCCGCTGCAGCCGGTTGAAGTCGACGTCAATGCGCTGGTGCTGGAGGCGGCGAAGCTGCTGAACCCGACGCTGGGCGAAAACATCGAAATCACACCGCTGCTGGCTGAAGATGCATGGACCGCGCTGGCCGATCCAAACCTGCTGATGACGGCCGTCCTCAATCTGGCAATCAATGCGCGCGATGCCATGCCCAACGGCGGCAAGCTCGCGCTCGAGACCAGCAACATCTTCCTCGACGAAAATTACGCGGGGATGCACAGCGAGGTCGCCGCCGGCAATTACGTGATGATCGCGGTCAGCGACACCGGCTCCGGAATCCCGCCCGCGCTGCTCGAACGGGTATTCGAACCCTTCTTCACGACCAAGGAGGTCGGCCGGGGCACCGGCCTTGGGCTGAGCATGGTGTTCGGTTTCGTCAAGCAGTCGGGCGGACACGTCAAGATCTACAGCGAGCAAGGCCACGGCACCTCCGTCAAGATCTACCTGCCGCGGGCGACGGGATTGCAGCAGACCGCGGCGGAAGCGCTGGTCTCGGCGACGATCGAGGGCGGCCACGAAACGGTCCTCGTCGTCGAGGACGATGCACTGGTGCGGCGCTATGTGATGACCCAGATCGAGAGCCTGGGCTACTCTACGCTGGAGGCGGCCAACGCGTCCGACGCGCTGCGCTTCATCGACGAGATCCCCGGCATCGACCTGCTTTTCACCGACGTGATCATGCCCGGCATCATGAACGGCCGCCAGCTCGTCGACGAAGCCTTGAAGCGGCGGCCGGCCCTCAAGACGCTCTACACGTCGGGCTATACCGAGAACGCCATCGTCCACCACGGCCGGCTGGATTCCGGCGTGCTGCTGCTGGCCAAACCCTATCGCAAATCCGAGCTTGCCCGGATGATCCGGCTGGCGCTTGCCAGTTGAGCAATCCTCGCGGCTGATATATCCGTGGAGAAAGGCCCAGCCAAATGCGGCCTGACGGACAGCCGCGTTGAAAAATCTCATCACCGACATTTCAGGCGTTCGCGTCGGCCACGCCGACGACGCCGCGCTCGCCTCCGGCGTGACCGCGGTCATTTTCGATTCCCCCGCCGTCGCCTCGATCGACGTGCGCGGCGGCGGGCCCGGTACCCGCGAGGACGGGCTCCTCAAACCCGAAAGCACCGTCCAGGAGATCGACGCCATCGCGCTCTCCGGCGGCTCGGCGCTCGGGCTGGACGCCGCGGGCGGCGTACAGGCCTGGCTTGCCGAACAGGGCCGCGGTTTAAGAATCCGCGAGGCGGTCATTCCGATCGTGCCCGGCGCGATCTGCTTCGATCTGCTCAATGGCGGCAACAAGGCATGGGGGCGCTTCCCGCCCTATCGCGATCTCGCCTACGCCGCAGCTTGTGCGGCGAGTGACGATTTCGCGCTCGGCAGCGTCGGCGCCGGCCTCGGCGCGACGACCGCCAATTTCAAGGGCGGCCTCGGTTCGGCGTCCGCGCAGACCGATGGCGGCGTCACCGTCGGGGCGCTCGCCGTCGTCAATGCCGTCGGCAGCGTGACCATAGGCGACGGGCCATGGTTCTGGGCGGCGCCATTCGAACTGAACAACGAATTTGGCGGACGCGGACTGCCGGCTTCGTTCATGCCGGACATGCTCCGCGCGCGGCTCAAGGGCGGTCCGGAAGCGACGCCTTCGGAAAACACCACGCTGGTGGTCGTGGTCACGGATGCCGTGCTGACGAAATCGCAGGCCAAACGGCTGGCGATGATCGCGCAAACCGGAATGGCCCGCGCCATCTACCCCGTCCATGCCCCGACGGATGGCGATGTGGTGTATGCCGCCGCGACCGGCAAGAAGCTGATCGATCCGCGGTCCGGCCTCACCGAACTCGGGATGGTCGCCGCCAACACGGTCGCCCGCGCGATCGCGCGCGGCGTTCACAGTGCGGTCGCGCTGCCCTTTCTGGGCGCGCTACCGGCGTGGGGCGATCGCTTCGGCTAGGTCGCACTCCGAAACGATCTCGCCGGGTCTCGTGCTCAGGCGCTCACCGATACCGATGCGGTGGCGCCCGATGAAATCGCCTGAGCCTGACGCTGGATCATCTGCTCGACGAAATTGTAGGACGATGTCGCTGATGCGGATGAGCTTTTGCCCGCCGCCGACGTCATCGTCACCTTGGAACCGTCCGCATAGGTGAGCGACGTCGTCACCGAACCGTCGCTGTTGGTGACGGATGTGCTGGAAGCGCCCTGCAGGGCCTGCGAGAACGGATCGGAATTCGATCCGTCGTCGCTGGAGCTGCTTTCGGCATGCTCATGGTGCTTCTTGCCGCCCTTCAGCGCCGACGCCAGCTCCTTGAGGCTGACCGAGCCGTCGCCGTCCTTGTCGAGCTTGCCGAACACGCTGTCGGCCTGCGCCAGATTGGTGCCGCCGGCGCCGAGCGCCTCTTCGAATTCCGATTTGGTGATCTTGCCGTCGCCGTCGCTATCGATCTGCCCGAACAGGTCCTTCAGCGCGTCGGAACGGCTCTTGGATGCCGTGGTCGTCGCCCCTGCCGAGGACTGGCTCTGAGCGTCCAGCAGCGCGCTCATGGTCGCCGGCGATATCTGTGAGCCGCCGGCGCCGGAGCTGGAGCCGGAACCCTGGCCGACAGAAGCCGATGAGTTCGAGGACAGCACATCGAACGCACTTGCGGGGTTTTGCGTAACGCCGGTGGTTGGCGTGGACGACGATTTCGACGACGTCAGCGCCTTGAGGGCATCGATGGCCGATGACGCAGCGCCCAGAGCAAAGAGCATGGCAGAACTCCAACAAGGCCGCACGCATGGCGGCTGACAGCCCGTACGGGTTCCTTCGTCAGCAAGCGCCGTGCCATTCCGAAAAACCCAATAAAACCAGGCTTTCCCGCATCCGATTCCGTCCGGCGAACCCGGCAATAGCTGCCCGCTCCGGCAGATTTTTCCGCCCACAGGAGACGCCGGCGGCCGCATTGCCCCCGGCCCTCCCTCATGTTACGCGGGGCCATTCCGCCCCTCGAAGAGATTTGGGAAAGCGCACATGTCCCAGCAGTTTGCGTCGCGTCCCCTCGTCATCGCGCCGTCGATCCTGGCGGCGGACTTTGCCAGGCTGGGCGAGGAAGTCCGCGCCGTCGACGCGGCAGGCGCCGACTGGATCCATCTCGACGTGATGGACGGGCATTTCGTGCCGAACATTTCCTACGGGCCCGATGTGATCAAGGCGATGCGCCCGCACACCAAGAAGATCTTTGACGCACATCTGATGATTTCGCCCTGCGACCCTTATCTGGAGGCGTTCGCAAAGGCCGGCTGCGATCACATCACCGTCCATGCCGAGGCTGGCCCGCATCTACATCGCTCGCTGCAGGCGATCCGCGCGCTCGGCAAGAAAGCCGGCGTCTCGCTCAATCCCGGCACGCCGGCGAGCGCGATCGAATACGTCATCGACCTGATCGATCTGGTGCTTGTGATGTCGGTCAACCCCGGCTTCGGCGGTCAGGCTTTCATCAAGTCCGCGCTCGGCAAGGTCAGCGACATCAGGGCGATGACGGCGGGCCGTCCGATCGACATCGAGGTCGATGGCGGCGTGGCGCCTGAGGTCGCCGGACAGTTGGCGGCCGCCGGCGCCAATGCGCTGGTCGCAGGCTCCGCGGTATTCAAGGGCGGCACGATGGAAGCCTACAAGACCAACATTTCCGCGATCCGTCACGCGGCGGCGCTGGCGCGCGGCGAAGCGGTCTGACGCTGATTACCGGTCTCTGCCGGCGCAAAGCGGAGGAGTTCCGTGCTTGCAATCAGACCGTTCAGATCTGCCGACCTTGACGCGCTTTATGCAATCTCCCTTGCAACTGGCCACGAAGGTGGGGACGCTTCTCACCTGTACAAAGATCACAAGCTGATCGGTCACATCTATTCCGCGCCTTATGCCCTTCTCGAACCGCGGCTCGCCCTTGTCGTCGAAGACGACGAGGGCGTTGCCGGGTTCGCCGTCGGTACGCCGGACACCGGGGCATGGCAGGAGAGGCTTGAGGCTGAATGGTGGCCAAAACTTCGCCGACAATACACCGATCCGGCTGCGAGGCCGGCAGCCGAATGGTCCGCGGACCAGCGCCGCGCTTACGCCATCCATCACCCGCAACGTGCCCCTCAGCAAATTGTCGAGCTCTATCCAGCGCATCTCCATCTGAACCTGTTGGAGAGAATTCAGGAACGTGGCGCTGGAACGATGCTGTTCTCGGAGTGGATGGCCCGCGCCTCGCGAGAAGGAGTCGGGGCCACGCATGTCGGCGTCAACAGCGCGAATGCACGGGGCGTCCGGTTCTGGTCCAGGCGAGGCTTTGATCGCTTGAAACTCGAGGATGGTGGCTCGGACAGAACGATCTGGATGGGGCGCTCCTGAGCCCGGGCATGGACGAACTCCGATCTTCGATATTTTTCCGCAGGCCTACGGCGGATATTGGCCGCCACGGGGTCCGCGACATTCTGGGGCATGCGCGCCGTCAAAATAAGTCGCCAGCGGGTAGCAAGGCCACACTAAGGGCCAGCGTGCCATGAAACCCGGAAAGTCCACGCTCCGGCCACAAAGCCTCACGCATCTCGCCATAAAGGCAGACCAGCATCCCGCCTTCCACGGATGGGACGGAAATATGATCAAGGCCGCCTACACGATCGCCGCATTGCTCCTGGTACTTCTGCCCTCTTCGGTGTTCGCGCAGCGCGCGGGCGACGCCGCGCTGGGCGCGGTGGCCGGCGCCGTCGTGCTCGGCCCAGTCGGGGCCGTTGCGGGCGCCTTCGTGGGCTACACGGCCGGACCTTCGATCTCGCGGTCGTGGGGACTGGAAGGCTCGCGGTCGCGGCACCGCAGACAGGCGTCGCGAGACAGCGTGCGCGGCGCGAGGGCGGAAGCCGTCGGGGCTACCCCCGCAGCCAATTCTGCCGGCCCGGCCCAACGAGGCCGCGTCACGAGCTATCCCGCGCCGAACCCGCCGCGCTCAAAGGCGCCGCCTGTCCAGTCCCTCGAGTGAGCGCATTCGACGCCTGATCCGGCGCTAGCCCTTGCTCCCGTCGTAAACGGACGCCACCGCTGACGGCGGCGGCCGCACCACCGTAACCGTGCATGCGGCCTCGGCCGCGACCTTGGCCGACACGCTGCCGAGCAGCGCGCGCAGCATCGAGTTCTGCCGCGCGCCGATCACGATGTGATCGACATGATTGACCCGGGTGAACTCCAGGATCGCGGCGGCGGGATCGACCGCCTCCAGCACATGCACGGTGAGACGGCTTTCATCCAGCTCCAGCGGCTGCGCCCAGTGCCGCAGCGCGACCATGCGGTCGATATGCTTGTTGTTGCCTTGTTCGTCGAGCGTCCGGTCGATGGTGATGCGCCCGAGTCTGAGCACGTTCAGGCAGGCGAGCCGCGCCGACGGCAATGTGGAGAGCAACTGTGCGGCGGTGCGGCGCAGGCATTCGTTGAGCGGCCCCGATCCCTCCTCGGTATCGAGCGCAACAACCACGATCGGTCCCGACGCCAACTGGGCCGCGACATCGGATTTCGGCTTCGGCAGCGTCAGGCCGCGATTGAAGCGGCGGCGCCACACCGTGGAGAGCGGATCGCGCTGCAGCCGTTCTGAGCGGGCGGTCAGCTTGACCTGTTCGGGATGGGCCAGTTCGAACGCCAGTTGCGAGGCCGTCGGATGCCGCCACACCGGCTCGATCTCCAGGCAGCGCAGCACGATTTCCTGCAGCCATGGCGGATAGTCGGGCCTGAGCTTGCGCGGCGGATAGGGATCGCGCCACAGCCTGCGCCGCATGCCGCGCAGCGTTTCGCTCTCGCCGAACGGCCGCTCGCCGGTCGTGAAGAAATAGAGCAGCACGCCCAGCGAAAACAGGTCGCTGCGCGGATCGTCGCGAACGCCGAGCAGGCGCTCCGGCGCCATATAGGGCGCGGTGCCGTAGGGCAGACGAAACTCTTCCTGCAACAAATCCGGCAACTGGTTGTGATGCGACAAGCCGAAATCGATCAGCACGCATTCGCCTGACGGGCGGAACATGATGCTGCTCGGCTTGATGTCGTGGTGAATGACGTTCTGCCGGTGCAGATCGGCCAGCGCGGTCGCGATTTGCCCGCCGATCACCCTCACCTCCTCGTAGGGAATCGGCAATTGGTCGATCCGGCTGTACAGCGTCTTGCCGGGGATGCGTTCCATCACGACGTATGGCTGCCGGTTGAAATCGCCGGTACCAAAACAGCCGGGCACGTGCGGGCCGGCCAGCCGCGGCACGATCATCTGCTCCATCTCGAAACTGACGATGGCCGCCGGATCCTCGCCCTCGGCCACCCGCGGGACTTTCATCAACAACGGCACATTGATGCCGGGATGGGTCACCGTCCACAACGTCGCCATGCCGCCCTGGTGGACGCACTCCCCGACGGTGAAGCCGTCAAGTTGCGCGCCCGGTTCGATCAAAGGCTTCACCATTGCTCACTTCCCCACGAGCAGGCGATCGGCCAGCCAGTGCGGCAGGCCGTTGGCGCGGATCCGCTCGGCTGCCGTCTCGACATCGTAAGGCACGCGGCAATAGGTGAGCTCATGCGAGGTCGTGTCGAGCATCGCGAACGAAGCCGCCGGGTCGCCGTCGCGCGGCTGCCCGACCGAGCCGAGCACGGCAAGCCAGCGCCGGCCGCCGAGCAGTTGCACCGGCACGTCTGATGTCGGGATGAAGCTCGTCATCTTCGCGGCGGATGACATCGAATAGAGCGCCGGCCGGTGGATGTGGCCGCAGAAGGTGACATGGGCATCGGTGGCCGCGATGCTGCGCGCGGCGTCCGGCGTATCGCGCACATAGTGCCAACGCGCCGGATGCGAGGCTTCCGAATGCACATAGAGGCGGTCGTCTTCCTGCAGCGTCAGCGGCAGGCCCGCCAGAAAACGCCGCTGCGGCGCGCTTAACCTGCCGCGCGTCCATTCGATCGCAGCTTGCGCCGCGGAATTCATACTTTCCGACGGGGTGCCGATCGCGTGATCGTGGTTGCCGATCACGGCAATGGCGCCGTCATCGACCAGGCCCATCACCTTATCGACCGCCCATTCCGGATCGGCGCCATAGCCGACGATATCGCCGAGGCAGATGATCCGCTCCGCCCCGCGGGCGCGTGCGAAATCGAGGCACGCGCTGAACGCCTGCCGGTTGGCATGGATATCGGCAAAGATGGCCAGCCGCACATTTCCTCCCCGTCCATCATCGCGTCAGTGCCTGCCGCGCGTCTTGATGGATATCAAACAACCGGCCGCTTGTGGCGTGCAATCAGGCCGGGTGCATCTGCAGGCCGTTAGGCTGATCAGATCGCAGGTTCGTTTGGAACGGATACTCTGCCTATTCAACTCCCGCGAGCCTATTCCACGACCGCTCGCACAATGATATTTTGCTTATCATGGCGGAATGTGACGTTCGACTTGAACGACAAGACAAAGTGCTTGTTCTTGACTCCGGACGTCCTCGAACCAACACATCTTTTCTCGTTGGGTTCGCTGCCCTGCTCGTCATGTTTTTCCTGATGGCTACGAGCCTGCAAGAAGGGCATACGTACCTTTATGTAGCGTCGGGCATCTTCTTGATATTATCGATGTGCGGCTTTGCTTTTGCGATGGTGTCACGCCAGTGGGTTGCCGAGTTCGATACGGCCGTTCGGCGGCTGAAGATATCGCGGCTATTGTTCGGTCGGACCAGCGTGATTGTCGATTGTCCGTTTGATGAATGCCACTCGCTGGGGACGACCCGGCACGGTAGCGAGGGACAACTCGATTTCGGTCTATATGTTCAATTGAAGAATGGGAGCCGGCATAAGATTGTGGCGACTACCGCCTTCAGTCATGCGGCGAAACTGGCTTCGCAATTATCGGCCGCAACCGGAATACCGAGGTCCGACGCGCCTCCTCCATTTTAGGAGCGAACAGAAGGATCGTCAGTGCTTGCGCCGCGCTTCCAGTCCTTTGAGCACCAGCGCCAGCAACGCATCGATCCGCGCCGGGGCACCCGGCTCTTTCCATTCGTCGGCGTGCGCGGGATGGTGGAAGCGGCTGGTGGCGTCGAAAATCGCGCGGGCCGAAACCTTGACGTCGGCGACCTCGAACGTGCCCTGCTTCACACCGTCGGACAGGATCTTTGCAATCTGGTCGACCAGGCAGTCCTTGTGGCAGCTCACGGCCTTGCAGGCCTCGCGGGCCAGCGTCAGGTAGGTCGCAAACATTTCAGGATCGTCGCCGAGACGCTTGTGCTTGATCGCAAACATCGTGCGCAGCCACTTCTCCAACCGGGCGGGCGCGGGGCCGGAAGCCTCCGCGATCTCCAACAGCGGCGCGCTGAGACGGTCGAGCCAGCGCTTGGCCACCGCCTCGCGCAACGAGGCCTTGCTGGGGAAATGGCGATAGACGCTGCCGTGGCTGACATCGAGCGCACGGGCAACGTCCACGACAGTGGCCTTGGCCAGCCCGTAGCGGCGCAGAACGTCCTCGGTAACCTCCAGAATCCGTTCGGGGGTCAGAACCACGACTTCGTTCATGCGCGCACCTTTGATGCGATGGGACGGGTGGTCATCTAATCCCCCTTAGGCAATCACCTTGGCGGGTTAATGTTTCGTCGCCGGTTCCAGCCGCTCGGCCTGGGCGGCCAGATGACGGGCAACGCTCTGGTTGAGCCAGCGCTGGATTTGGGCGGTCAGATGGATGAGTTGGGTCGTCATAACGTAGTCCTTTGCGAGTACCCGGGCTCAAAACCATCGAGCCGGGTGACACCTGATCTTGGCGTCGGCAATGGATATAGCATGTCTCGCTGACAGATTTCAATATCTGTCAGTCAATAATCCGTGAGATTACCGCTTTTTCTGGGTGCGATTCCGGCGGGGTCATGGCCGGGCGACAGGCCGCCTCGTCGAACCCGGCTGGCTTGTGAGGGCCGCCCTGCCCCCAAATTCTGGCCTATTGCACGTCCTTGGGCGTCATTCCGCAGCGAGAGCACCGGCGCAAACGACACCTCAGCGGCGGCGCCGCCGCCCTGGGGACGTCCGGCCGCGATTTCGCCCATGGCCTCGTCTTTTCAGCGAGCGAGTCCCGATAAAGGAAGCCGGACAGCTCTCTGATCGGGTCGGTTTAAGATGGCGGGCCTATGCAGTCTTCCGCCGCAACTGGCTCACGCTCAGCCACACCGCCGAAACCAGGAAGTAGAAGGCGCCTACTGCGGCATAGCCGGCCACGTTGGTGATGGATGGCGGCATCGGCATCCGAGCCTGCACAATGAAAAACGTGCCTGCCAGCGCTGATTGCCCTCCGCTCAGGATCATCGCCCACTGCGCACCATAGCTCTTCCAACGGCGGACTGCGCTGCCGAGTTGAAGTAGGCCAGACAGGATCGCCCATACGCCGAACACCCCGAGCACCCAATTCATGCTCATCGCCAGCGCGAGAACCACCGCGAGCGTTGTCACCACGCTGACCACGACATTGATAGTCTGCGTGCGATTCTGTCCCAATCCTCCGCTGCGCGATGCGTCGACAAAATTGGCGAGGGCATCCCATGCAGGATAAGCCACGAGTAAAACCGCCGCGATCACCCAGGAATGCTGTCCCACCGTAAAGGCAGCCGCCACCCAGACAGCCGAGAACGCTGTCCGGGCGAAGTAATAGAGCTTGAGCCATTGTTCCTGGTTGGCACGAGAAAGATCGCCACTGTGAACCGTCATTGGATCGTCCTTTCGACTAGTAGGTAGACGCTCTCGACGAACGTCGAAGAGCGATGACAGCTATGGGTTATTTGAGATCTAGGACCGTATCTGGAGAGAATCCTGCGGAGCGAGTCGCTCCAACAGCGGGCCTGTCACGACGCCGAATATCTTCGGATCGCCATAGGCCCGCGCCGAAAGCATCGCGCCGTGAACCGTTGCCATGAACGCTTCAGCCTCGGCACGAGGGGTACTCATCAGTTGAAGTTGGCCGTGCCGCGCGCCGCGCTCCAGCACGGATGTCAGCCACGCTGACAGGGAGCGGAAATGCGCCCGGACCTCCAAGCCAACTTCCTCAGGCAGGACGGGGAGTTGGCCTGCCAACAGCGCGCAAACGCAAAACGGAGCGCTGGCGTCCGCGATGCAGGCTTCCCAATACCCAGCGTAGAGCCGAAGCTGTTCGAGCGGATCGGATACCTGAAGTTCGAGATTCGCCATCCCCGCTTCAGCTTCTTTCCGATACCGCGCAACCAGCGTTCGGACCAGATCGACCTTGCTTGGGAAATGGTGATGGATGCTCGCCTTACGAATCCCGACCACATCAGCGATGTCGGCATAACTGAAACCGTTGTAGCCGCCAGCGACGATCAGAGAACGCGCGCAAGCCAAGATGTCGTCAGAGGTGGGAGATAAGTTGCCCATGTCTCTACCTACCTTCTAGTAGGATGCCCGTCAAGCCCCTCGCAACGCGCCGGTCCGCCCGCCGAACCCGGCAGGCTCGCGGGGGCGGACTGCCCCAAATTGCTATTGTTCGATGTCCTTGGGCGGCATTCGCGGCGGTAGCAGCGGCGTAAACGACACCTCGTCGCCGGCACTCGGGGCCGCCATCACGCCGCCGCCGGTCGAGGGATCGCCGCCCGAGGTCTCCATGATGGTGTTCGGGGTGATGTACTCCCGGACGGCCTCCATCAGGCCGCCCTGGCCGCTGCCGAGGTCGGCGGCGCGGCCGCCCTGGGCGCGCCCGGCCGCGATTTCGCTGATCGCCTTGTCGGTCTTTTCGGCGAGCGCATCCCGGTAAGGAAGCCGGTAGGCCCTGGGGACGCCGCTTGGCCGATTGCCTTCGTCGAGGGTCTCGACCCACAGATAGATGGCGCCCGGATCGCCTTCCAGCGAGTGCGGCTCGACGATCCGGGCCTGCAGCAATTTGAACGCGACCGGGAGCCGGTCGACGGTGGCCCAACCCAATAGTCCGTGCGCCCCGACAAAGCTCGCAATGTAGAACGCGCTGGTCACGACCACGGCGATCGCCTTGGCCGACCAGTGCAGGCGCGCATAGACCAGGACGATCAGCAGCAGCGCGCCGATCAGCGCATAACTGAGCGCGAGCGTGAGAACGACCGATTGCAGGTTACTCACGGCGCTGCATCCTGACGCCGGTTTTCGGGTCCAGATCCGCGCCGTTCGCGCGGACGTTACGGAACGTCTCCATCAGCGACTTCTGGCGTTCCTGCACGTCGATCACCTTGCCCGCGGCGTCGATCCAGAAGCGCACCGCCGTCTTCTCATGACCAGTGTGATCCAGCGTCAGCTTGTTGTCGAAGATCACCTGCGCCGCAGGATTGAGTTTTTGGACTTTCACGCTGACCTGAACCGGCTGTCCGGTGGTGGCCTGAAAGTGCGAGACGTTGACGGTGTATTCGCCGGGGACGATGCCGCGCACCGTGACGATTTCCTCGCGGATCGGCGACAGGATCTTCTTGCCGTTGACGACGATGAAATCGTTGGCGCCGCCGCGATCGTCGCGGTCGAGCGTGAGGAAACCGGCCTCGCGCCGGCGGTACCAGGCGATGTTGCCGGCAGGATCCTGCACGAACAGGTCGAAATCATCAGGATGATTGTCCGGCCAGTCCATCGTGATGAGGAATTCGGCCTTGGAATCGATCTTGCCATCCTTGGCGTCCGGCGAGACCGCCAGCAGCGCCAGGAAGAACAGGAAGGCGATCACCTGCAGCGCCTTGAACAGCATCACGCCGAGCGGATCGAACGGCTCCTCGCGCGGATAGAGACCGAAGTCATCCATCATGATGGCGTTCCAATACCGGGGTGACGTGCGTCTCCGTCAGCATGACGGCATCGGAAAACACCCGCTGGGTCGCGGCATCGAGCATGTAATATTGAATGCGGACCAGGATGGAGCCGATCAGGCCCGCCAGCGTCGTGTACATGGCCACCGCCATGCCGTCGCTCATCAGGCCCATCGAGGATTTCATCGCGGCCTTGTCGGCCGCGTCCAGCGTCGCGATCGGCGCCAGCATGATGATGAAGCCGACGATCGTGCCGAGCAGGCCGAGCTTCATCAGCGTGTCGGACACGAATGCGCCAAAGCCGTTGGAACCGCGCAGCCGATCAGCCAGCGTCCGCAACAGCAGCGTCTGGTCGATGCGGCCGGCCGCCTGCGCCCTCGCCTTCGTCACCAGGCTGCGGATGTGATCGCTGACCAGCCCGCCCGGCAGGCCGCGCGCATCGGCGGCGAGCGCCTTGGCGCCATCAGGCGCCGACAGCACGGCGCGGCAGTCTCTTGCGACCTCGCCTTCCCGCGCGATCGCGCGCGTCCGCCAGAAGCAATGGCCGCAGGTGATGAGGTAGAGAATGGCGATCAGGCTAGAAATATAGGTGCGGTCGGAGGCGACCATGAGATGGATCAGCCCGTAGCGCCACAGCAGGAAGGCGGCAAAGATCGAGAGCCCGGTAAAGATCATCCAGAGCAGCAGGACGCTTCGTTCCGGCGTGTCCCGGCCGGAGAATGCGGTCTCGGCACCAATGGCACTCATGCTGCGTTAGCTCCCTTGAGGGCGGCTGCGCCGAAGCCCGCCCACCAAAAGGCCCCTCGCCTTTGTTAGATCAGAGGCCGCAGGCGCGGTCCAAAGACATATGCCCAAGGTTCGTTGGGAAAATTTCCCAATCTGCGCGTCACCGCCGGCTTGCAATTGGCGCGAAATAGCGGTGCTGTTAGAGCGTAGCGTCATCGGCAAGCCGTGGAGTGATCGCATGCGCCTCGTGCTTCAACTCGTCGCCCGCCTGCTCGTCGTCGTCGCCCTGTGTCTGGGAGCCGCGACCGTGTGGGCCACCATCGACGCCTATCGCAGCGTCGATCGGGCCACGGCCGCCTCCGCAGAACGGGTCTCCCAGGCGCTGGAAGCGCTCTACTGGCGCGAGTTGCTGTTGCGCGGCAACCGAACGCGCGAACATCTCGTGCCGGTGTCCGATTGGCGCACCATCGAGACGATGAAGCTGATTTCGCCGGGAATTTGCGTGCGGTTCGAGCCGGTTGGCGCGTTCGAGAAGCCGCTCTGCGGCCAGAGCAAGGGAATCGGCGAGTCGCCGCCACTCTGGTTCGCCGCAGCCGTGCAGACGCTGTTTGGCACCCACGCAGCGGTCGCCCGCGCGATCAGCATGCGCAGCGACACCGCGGGCTCCGTCTCGGCCGTGGCCGATCCGGACGCCGCGATATCGCTGGCCTGGCTGCACATCGTGGAGAACATCCACGTCGCGCTGCTGATGGCGCTGGCCATCGCCTTCTTCGCTTCGCTCGCGATCGCGCATACGCTTGCGCCGGCGCAGCAGATCGTCGTTGCACTGCAGCGGATGGCGCATGGCCGATACCGGACACCGCTGCCGCGCTTCCAATCGATGGAACTTGCCATGATCGGGCAAGCCGTCGGCGATCTCGGAGAGCGCCTCGCGCAGGCGACGGAAGAACGCGCCGTCCTGACCCGGCGCCTGCTCGAAATCCGCAACGATGAGCGGCGGGTGCTTGCTCGCGAATTGCACGACGAGTTCGGACAGAACCTTTCGGCCATTCTCGCCTTCGCCAGCATTATCGAAGCGACCGGCGCGCAGGAACAGGCGAGAGGCGATGTCGCGCAGGATGCGCGGATGATCTCGCAGGCGACCCACCGCATCTTGGCCTGTTTGCGGGATACCCTGAATCGTTTGCGCCATCCGCCGGCCGAGGAACTCGGGCTGGAAGCCTGCCTCGTCAGCCTGGTCGACAGCTGGCGATCACAGAACGCGACCCAACCGATGATCCAGCTCGATATGCAGGGCGATTTCGCCGATGTGCGCGGTGCCGTTGCCGCGACGGCCTATCGCGTCGCCCAGGAATGCCTGACCAACTCGTTGCGCCACAGCGCCGCGCGCGAGATCGTGCTCCGGATCGAACGGCGGACGGGAACGGAAAATGCGCTGCTGATCCGTGTCGAGGATGACGGCGGCGGCGATGCGGCCAAGGTGGAACAGTCCACAGGCTTCGGCCTGACCGGAATCCGTGAGCGCGTGGCAGCACTTGGCGGCTCGCTTTCGATCGCGCGCGCGAAGCGCGGCGTCAGCGTGGCCGCCACGATTCCGCTCGCCGCTTGATATCAGAATGAGCGCTTCCCAGACCAAGGGCATTTCGATCCTGCTGGTCGACGACCATCCGGTGGTGCGGCAGGGCTATCGGCGCGTCCTGGAAAACCAAAGCGACTTCCGCGTGGTCGCGGAGGCCGAGAACGCTGCCACCGCCTACCGCGCATTCAAGACCCATGCCCCCGACATCGTGGTGATGGACATATCGATGCCGGGCGCCAGCGGCCTCGAGGCCATCAGGAACATCCGGATGCGGCACTCCACCTCACGCGTCCTGGTGTTCAGCATGCACAGCGAGGCCGCGCTGGTGAAGGCCGCCTTCAGCGCCGGGGCCAGCGGCTATGTGACCAAGAGCAGCGAACCGGCCGCCCTCATCAAGGCGATCCGCGCCGTGGCGCGCGGCGAACAGGCAATGAGCGACGACATCGCGCACGTTCTGGCGATGGAAAGCCTGACCCCACAGGGATCGGTGCTCGACCAGTTGGGGGAAAGGGAGATCGAGATCCTCAGGCAACTGGCGGCCGGCGCGACGGCCGAGCAAATCGCCTCCAACCTCAATCTCAGCCTCAAGACCGTGCAGAACTACCACTATCTGATCAAGACCAAGACCGGCATGCGCACGGACGCGCAGCTGGTCCGCCTGGCCGTGGAGTGCGGGCTGGCCAGCCTGTAACGCCTTCGGCCGCCCCCCCCCCGGAGCCCGGCAGTTTTTCCCCGACCGGCCCACACGCGTGGTTTCCCGGCACCCGATCTGCTAAAGTACGGCGTAAAAAAATCGGCGGGGATTGCCTCGCGTCCCGCCCAACTGGTCCGGAATTTTCGATGATTCCCCGCTATACCCGCCCGGAAATGGCCTCCATCTGGGAGCCCCAGACCCGCTTCAAGATCTGGTTCGAGATCGAGGCGCATGCGGCGGACGCGCAGGCAGAACTCGGCGTCATCCCCAAGGAAGCCGCGAAGACGATCTGGGCCAAGGCCAAAAATGCGACCTTCGACGTGGCGCGGATCGACGAGATCGAGCGTGAGACCAAGCACGACGTCATCGCCTTCCTGACCCATCTGGCCGAAATCGTCGGCCCCGAGGCCCGCTTCGTCCACCAGGGCATGACCTCCTCCGACGTGCTCGACACCTGCCTCAACGTGCAACTCATCCGCGCTGCGGACATCCTGATATCCGATGTCGACAAGGTTCTGGCCGCGCTGAAAAAGCGCGCCTTCGAACACAAGATGACGCCGACCATCGGCCGCTCCCACGGCATCCATGCCGAGCCGGTAACGTTCGGGCTCAAGTTCGCCTATGCCTATGCGGAATTTTCCCGCGCCCGCGAGCGCCTCCTCGCCGCCCGCAAGGAGGTCGCCACCTGCGCGATTTCGGGCGCGGTTGGCACCTTTGCGCAGATCGACCCGCGGGTCGAAGAGCATGTCGCCAAGGCGATGGGGCTGGTGCCGGAGCCGGTCTCGACCCAGGTGATCCCGCGCGACCGCCACGCGATGTATTTTGCGACGCTGGGCGTGATCGCCTCCTCGGTCGAGCGGCTGTCGATCGAAATCCGCCACCTGCAGCGCACCGAAGTGCTGGAGGCGGAGGAATTCTTTTCCGAAGGCCAGAAGGGCTCGTCGGCGATGCCGCACAAGCGTAACCCGGTACTGTCGGAAAACCTCACCGGCCTGTCGCGGATGGTGCGCGCCTATGCGATGCCGGCGATGGAAAACGTAGCGCTCTGGCATGAGCGCGACATCTCGCACTCTTCGGCCGAACGCATGATCGGGCCCGACGCCACCGTGACGCTCGATTTCGCGCTGGTGCGCCTCGCCGGCCTGATCGAGAAACTGCTGATCTATCCCGCCAATATGCAGAAGAACCTCGACCGGCTCGGCGGGCTGGTGCATTCGCAGCGGCTCTTGATCGCGCTGACGCAAAAGGGCGCCAGCCGTGAGGACGCCTACAAATACGTCCAGCGCAACGCCATGCCGGTCTGGCGCGGCGAAGGCGATTTCCAGACGCTGCTCAAGAAAGATCCTGATGTGAAGAAGCATCTGAGCGATGCCGAGATCGAAGAGCAGTTCGACCTCGGCTATCACTTCAAGCACGTCGACACGATCTTCAAGCGGGTGTTCGGCGCGAGCTGATTATTCTGCCGGCGCAGGCGTAACCGTCTTCGCCGGGGCGCCATAGAGCCGCATCAGCGCGAAGGTCACCGCGAGAACCGCGATATAGACGACGAGTTGCATCACGGTCGGCTGGTCGGTGTAGCCGATCAGCGTGTGCAGCGCCTTGCCGAGGATGCTGGAATCGGAAAGCAGCCAGCCGGAGTCCCAGACCACATTATCGAGCGCGGTCAGCCAATTGGCTTTTTCCAGGAACGCCGCCGCCTGCGCCGCCATGCCGGCGGCCAACAGCGCGATCAGGATCGTGGTGGTCGTGAACAGCGCCCGCGTTGGAATCTTCACTAGGCCGAAATAGGTCAGCATGCAGACGAGCGCGCCAAGGATGAGCCCGGCAAGGCCGCCGAGCGCCACGCTCAAGCCGCTCTCGCTGCCGCCGGCCAGAACGCCGTAGAGAAACAGCACAACCTCGCTTCCCTCGCGCAGCACCGCGACGCCGACCACGATTGCGAGCGCCAGCAGCGATTTGGATCCCTCCACTACCGCCTTCCCGGCCGCCCACAATTCACCGGCAAGCTCCTTGCCGTGGCGCGCCATCCAGACATTGTGCCAGGTCAGCATTACTACGGCGACGATCAGGATCGCGGCGTTGAACACTTCCTGCCCCATGCCGGCGAACAGGTTCGACAAGGCGCCGGCAAAGGCCGCGACCACGCAGGCCGCGAGAACGCCCGCGAGCACGCCGCCGGCAATCCACTGGTTGCGGTGCGGCACCGTGCGCGTGACCGCCAGCACGATGCCGACGATCAGGCCGGCCTCGAAGACTTCCCGGAAGACGATGATCAGTGCAGCGATCACGATTTCTTCTTATTTTACGACGAGCGCGCCGCGGGCGACCTTCTCGTTATATTCGTCGAAGAACTCGTAGCGGCCCGGCTTCTGGGCACGGACATTGATGGTGGCGTCGCTGGAGCCGGCGACCACCTTCTCCACCTTCAGGGTCTTGCTTTCGAATTCCATCGCCTTGGCATCAAGGTTCTTCAGCTTGATCACGATCGGCGTGTTGGCGGGCGCGCTGATCTCGGCCGGGTCGAACTTCTTGTCCTTGTAGCTCAGCTGAATCTCGGTCGCGCTCTGCGCGATGGCTGGCACGGCGGCAGTAATGGCGACGAGTGCGGCGGCGGCCAATGTGGCCTTCGAAAGCGTGCGAGACAGGGACATGTCGGTTCTTTCAATGATGGCTGGCGATATCGAGCGATGGCATACGCCGCCGGTAGCCATGCCGTGAAGTGGCAAACGTCCGCGCCAATTTGGAGGAGTTCTAAACGTTAGGTTCCGGGCCGCTGCCGATCATTCGAGCGGTTACGCGGTCACGCCGGACAAAGTGGTGCCATAGCGCAGCCCCGAGGTGCAGCGCGATCAGCGCCAGCAGCACATAGGCGAACAGGATGTGGCGATCCTCCCAGGCTCGGGCTGCGTCCCTGTCGGGTGAGGTGATCTGCGGAACGTGAAACAGCCCGAACCAATCCGAATAGTTCGGCGTCCGGGCGCCGGAATGCGCCCAGCCAAGCACCGCCACCAAAATAGTCACAGTGTAAAGCGACCAATGGCTGAGGCTTGCTGCTATCCGTCGCCAGCGCGGCGTGTCTACAGGCAAGGCCGGAGTCGGGTTGAGCCCGCGCCAGATCAGGCGGAACACCATCAGCAGCAGCACGAGATAGCCGATATCGGCATGGATCGAGCGATAGAAAAAACGGTCGGGACGCGCCGGGATGTGGTTCATCCACCAGCCAAAGGCGATCAAGCCGATGATCGCAGCGCCGAGAAGCCAGTGCAGGCAGCGCGCCAGGCTGCCCCAGTTGTAAGCCGTATTCCGTATCATGATCGGTGCGGGCCTTTCGCCGTTCGGATCCACCGGGCCGACACGGGGCTTGCGCGTCGGCTACGGGCCGGAAGTCGTAGCTTTCCGGTCTTGCCAAGGCGATTTGAATCATTCCAAACTGCGGCATCCGCTCGCGACTGCCCGAAAACCGGGGCGCCGGCGCCATCAAAGCAACTCAAACGTAACCGCAGATCGGCTAAGGTCGCAGCGTGTCAGCCCCGCCCACCATTCTCGTCTTCGACTCCGGCCTTGGCGGCCTCACGGTCCTGCGCGAGATCGTCGGCGCCCGACCCGACGCGCACTACGTCTATGTGGCCGACGATGCGTTCTTTCCCTATGGCCACCACAGCGAGGAGCAGATCATCGCCCGCGTGGTGCCGCTCGTCGGCGAGTTGATCGCGCGCCATGCCCCCGTTTTGGTGGTGATTGCCTGCAACACCGCTTCCACGCTCGTGATGTCGCATCTGCGCAGCGCCTACAGCGTGCCGTTCGTCGGCACCGTGCCCGCGATCAAGCCGGCCTGCGCCAGTTCGAAAACCAAACGCGTGTCGGTGCTGGGCACCAAGGGCACCGTCAAGCGCGAATACACCAGGCGTCTGATCGATGATTTCGCGCAAGGCTGCGAAGTGACGTTGGTCGGATCGGCGGAACTCGCCTCGCTCGCCGAGTCGGCCCTCAGCGGCAACGACGTCCGCGACGAGGATATCGCCGCCGAGCTCGTCCCCTGCTTTGTCGGAGACGGCACGGATCGCACGGACACCGTCGTGCTGGCCTGTACTCACTATCCGCTGTTGCTCGACCGGCTGAAAAGGCTGGCGCCGTGGCCGGTCGACTGGATCGATCCCGCGCCCGCCATCGCCCGGCGTGTGTCCGACCTGCTGGGGTCTCCAGGCCGGGACAGCGATCAGGCCGGGGCCGAGATGATATTCACCTCGCAGCGGCCCCACACGCTGAGCCAGTCGCTGATGCCGTTTTTCGGCGGGCGCGTCCCGGCGTAGGGTCGCGGTGCATGGCGACGTTCGTCCATATAGCCGATGAACGCTTGACCAGCCGAATCCTCCGCGGGGGCATTCGCGCAACAGAGTTTGAAGCTCGAGCGCGAGATACGGCGGCGCCGCGCCGTGGTGTGTTTTGCGTGCCTGTTGTTGCCAATTTCCAGATGACCTTTCAGTGGCTCAGGGAGCTGAAACGCCGCGGCCACAGATTGGCCCGCGGAATTCAATTCCGGATCGATGACACAGAAGCGGTTTTTATTGGACACTATAATCAGGTGCCGCAAGAAATGACGGCGGCGCAATCCATCGCATTCTTCCTTCAAGCCGAGGACCCGCGCGGGCTTCAGGTCGTCGTGCCGCGCGCAATTGCAGCACGCGAAATCACGGGGATTAGGTCGATTCCGCAAGTGGCCGGATGGCGCTTCTACCCCGCTGCGAAAGGCAGGCCGCCCTTGTGGCCAATTGCCGGAGAAACCAATGCCTCAAGGCTTCGTCGCAGGATAGAACAGGTGAACAAGGACCCCTGATAGCTGTGAGTAGACGGCTTGCAATTCGCGCAGTTGTCCGGCCGGCATGAGCCGGCCAGACATACGCTTGCCTCCTACCGCTCGGCGTTGACGAGTTGATAGGCGCCGCGCTCGAACGCGTCGTAGACGGCCAGCGCCTTGGCGTCCGCGAACGGCAAATACTGCATCATGATCACGCCGGCGATGCCGCGCGACGGATCGATCCAGAAGAACGTGTTGTTGATGCCGCCCCAGCTCAGGCTGCCGGGCGAGCGCTTGCCTTGCACCTGATCGGTCGTGATGAGGAAGCCGAGCCCCCATTTGTCGCGGCCATCAGCGATGAAGGTGAAATCGGCGCTGCGCGGCAGCGCGCTCTTGAGTGCGGGGACCGAGACCGCGCCGATGTGATTTTGGCCCATCAGCGCCACCGTCTCGGCCTTGAGCACACGCGCCCCGTCCAGCGCGCCGCCATTGAGCAGCATGCGCACGAAGCGCCCATAGTCATCCGCGGTCGAAGCGAGGCCGCCGCCGCCGATCGGCGCCGCGATGGTGAGCCCGAGCTGCGGCTTTTGCAGTTCGACGGCGCCGTCCATGCGCTCGCCGCCGCGCTGCTGCTGGGCGACGAGGCGCGGCCCCTTTGCTTCCGGCACGTTGTAGGAGGTGTCATCCATCTTCAGCGGGGCAAAGATGTGCTGGCGGAAATACTCTTCGAGCTTCTGGCCGGATACCACCTCGACCAGCTTGCCGACGACATCGGTGCTGGTGCTGTAGTGCCAGCGCTCGCCCGGATCGAACAGCAGCGGTCCGCCGAACGGATAGGTTTCGCCGGCGCGCGGCTTGAGATCGCGCCAGATCTCGCTGGTGAACGGATAGGCCAGTCCGGACGTGTGCGTCAGGAAGTGCTTGACGGTCGGCGGCCGCGATGCCGGACGAACCTGGTAGGCACCGGTCGCCTTATCAAAGGATTCAATGACCTTCAGCCCCACCAGCTCCGGCAGGTATTTTTCGGCCGGGTCGTCGAGGCCGAGACGGCCCTGCTCGATCAGTTGCATCAACGCCACGGAAGTGATCGCCTTGGTCATCGAGGCAATACGAAACAGCGCGTCTGCCGTCAGCGGGCGCCCGGTCGAGACATCGGCGACGCCGAATGCGCCCTGATAAAGCACGCGATCCCGATCGGTGATCAGCGCGACCACGCCCGGGACATCCTTGCGCTCGACCGCGCCGCGCAGGCTGGTGTCGAGGGCTGCACTCGCTGGTGAATTTTGTGCACTCGCGCTGCCGGCCAACGCAGCAATTCCAACGCCTATCATGAAAACAATTCCCGCAGCCTTTCGATTCATGGAAGCCTCCCTGTTGCGTTGAGCCCGGGTATCTCCCGCGCTCTTCTGCCGAGGCTATTCTTTATTATGACGGCGATGGGCACGCCGCTGCCTCGACCTGTCGCGCCGTGACATTAGCACTCGCCAGGCGCCGAGTCCCGCGTGCGCTCGATGACGCGTTGCGAGAACAACAGCGGACTGCCCGCCCTGCCCGTGGGCACTAGCCCAATTGCCGTCCCACCATCCGTCCGACTTCTGCAAAGATGGCTTCGAACTGCGGCGGCGTGGGCGAGCCCCCTTGCGCATAGGCGCAAATCAGCACGGGCCCGCCAGCCGTTGGCCAGGCGATCGCGACATCCCCGGAGGCGTCCTTGCCGTTGTTGCCGGTCTTGTCACCGATCTTCCAATCCTTCGGCAGGCCTCCGCGCAAGCGGTTGTTGCCGGTTTTGCAGCCCACCAACCATTCCGTGAGATGTTGGCGTGAGCCCGGCGACAGCACCTCCCCCAGCACAAAGCGGCGCAGATTTCCGGCCATCGCGGCGGGCGTCGTGGTGTCGTGGGGATCGCCGGGCGGTGAACGATTCAGTTCTGGCTCGTTATGGTCCAGACGCGAGACCGCATCGCCCGTCGCGCGCCAGAACGCGGTCAGCGCTTCCGGGCCGCCGGAGCGCGCCAGCAAGAGATTGGCGCAGGTGTTGTCGCTGAGTTCAACGGTGGCCTTGCACATGTCGGATACCGACATCGCGCCTGCGGCAAGGTTCTGCTTGGCGACCGGCGCATAGTCGAGAAGATCCGCCGCGCCGTAGCCGACCATGTCCTCCAGACGATCCTCGCCGCGGTCGACCCGCGCCAGCACGAAGGCGGCGAGCGAGGCCTTGAACGTGCTGCACATGACGAAGCGTTCTTCGGCGCGCCAGACGATCTTCGTGCCGCTTGCAAGATTTTCGGCGTAAAGGCCGATCCGGCCGCCGGTTTCACGTTCATACGCCGCCAGCACCGGCGGCGCCTCCTCCGCGAACGCGGGCGAGAGTACGAACCCCGATGACGCGGCCAGGAATGTACGTCGATTGATCGTCATGAAAGCATCCTTCCCGCTTAGATCCTTGACGTTGCGTTGCTTGCCGCTTGCGCCGGAATCATGGCGAGCCACGCGCGAAGCGTTAAAAAACCGGATGCGATTGCGTTAAAAACAATGTGGCTCGATAGGCCAGGGATTTATCCGTATGATCCGGTCAACAATTTTTGAATCGGCCGTTTGATGAGGGAGTTTCCGCCTTGACCTCCGCAATGCCCGCGCCGCTCAACCGTCTGCGCCAGCTATGGCGGGAGGGACGCCCGACCTTCGGCGCGATCGCGACCATTCCCTCGATCCAGACCGTGCAGATCATGGCCCGCTCCGGGATCGACTGGATCATCGTCGATCTCGAACACGGCCCGATCGATCTCGGCTCGGCGCATGCGATGATCACGGCCACCATGGGCACGCCCTGCGTGCCGATGGTGCGGATTGCCGCCAACGAGCCGTGGCTGGCGAAGGCGCCGATGGACCTCGGCGCGCTCGGCATCAATTTTCCGATGATCTGCAGCCGCGAAGACGCCGAAAAGGCCGTGCGCAGCGTGCGCTACCCGCCGAAGGGCGACCGGCTGTGGGGCCCGTTCCACGCGCCGTTCCGCTGGGGCGTATCGATGGCGGATTACATGGCAACCGCTGATGACGACATGATCTGCATGATCACCATTGAGCATGTCGAGGCGGTCGAGCGCATTGACGAGATCATGGCTACTCCCGGCGTCGACCTCGCGGTGATCGGCCCCGGCGACCTCGCCACATCGATCAACAAGCGCGGCCTGCCCGACGATCCCGAGGTGCAGGCGCTGATGGCGCGCGCCGAGGCCGGCATCCTCAGGAGCGGCGTGCCGATCGGCGGCGTGGCGCGCACGGCCGAGCAGGCCAACCGGATGATCGAGCGTGGCTACGTGGCGCTGGCGCTGGGCTTCGACTGGTCGCTGTTCCAGCGCGGCATCGCGGCGAGCTTTGAAGGGATCAAGCGGTAGGTGCCGAGACGGTGCGGCCGCTTCCAGCACCGCCCAAGCGCTGATAGACTCTTTCGACAGGGAGAAAACGCATGATCAAAAAACTTCTGCTCGGACTGACCGTCGTGGCTATCGCAGGCGCCGGTGCCGCCATCGCGCAGCAAACCGGCATCAAGCGCACGCCGCTGCAAAAGCTCGACTTCCCGGCCGGCTACAACACCATCACCGCGATTGCGGAAGTTCCCGCCGGCGGGGCCGCGGGCCGCCATACCCATCCGGGTGCCGAAACCGGCTACGTGCTGGAGGGCGAGCTCGAGCTTCTGATCGACGGCAAGCCGCCGATGAAAATCAAGGCAGGCGAATCCTACCAGATCCCGGAAGGCGCAATTCATGACGCAAAAGCCGGCGACAAGCCCTTCAAAGTGCTTGGGGTTTACGTCGTAAAAGCCGGTGAGCCGCTGGCCAAGCCGGCGCCGTAGAGCGATCTCGCTGGCGTCAAATTGCCGGGTTCGTGCTAGATGAGGTTCTGGCGGGCCGCCGAGGTGGTCTGCCAGAACTTTCTTATTTGCTTGTTGTGGAAACCCTGAGCGGAACGATGCGCGGAACGGTTCGAAAAATCACACTACCGCGCCGCCTGGTCGCCGACCTGATGCACGCGTCGATTGGCGTGCCCTTTGTCTCGCTCGCGCGTCCGCTTCATGTCCGCACCCTGCAGGAGGCCCGCGCGCAGGCCGCGCAGCGGCCGGGCTGGGCTGCGATCTTCGTCAAGGCCTTCGCGCTGGTGGCGAAGGAAGAGCCGATCCTGCGCACCCTCTATGTCAAATGGCCGATGCCCGCCTTTTACGAACTGCCGCGCAGCGTCGCGATGGTGGCGATCGCCCGGTTCGAGGACGGCCAGGATTGCGTGCTGCCACAAAAGGTCACCGCACCCGATGAAATGCCGCTTGCCAAGGTCGACGCCCTGATCCGGCACGCCAAGGATGCGCCGATTAACGAGGTGCCGGCGTTCCGCAAGATTTTGCGAACCACCCGCCTGCCCTTGCCGCTGCGGCGCCTGTTCTGGGCGATCGGGCTCAATTTCGGCCGCCAGCGGGCCAATTATTTCGGCAGTTTTGGCGTCACCTCGGTGGCTGCCTATGGCGCCGGCCAGCTCCATGCCATCAGCCCCGGACCGTTTGTCCTGAGCTATGGGGTGGAAAAGCCGGACCAGACCATCGATGTGGTGCTGCGCTGGGACCACCGGATTACCGACGCCGCCCCGATGGCCAAGGCCCTGAACCGACTGGAACAGGTGCTGAACGGTGAAATTGCCGCCGAATTGCGGGCAAACCGGACGCAAAGCGAGCCCAAACCGGTCCGGGCGGTCGCGACCTGACCGGACCGATTTGGCCGGGAAATTAGCCCGTTTTCGTTGACAGAACGGTGGTTTCTCCCTAAGACCCGCTTGCTCGCGGGCCGGTTTCGGCCCGCGATGCGTTTCGCGACCCGTGGTCTTCCCCGAGCTTTCGAGGCGGACCTGTCGGCCCCGGCCCTGCCGGTGCACAGGAGGGCGCGTCTCCTCAAACTCAAACTCTATTCAGAGGACGCGATGACAAAGCGCAGTGAAGCGAAGTACAAAATCGACCGCCGTATGGGCCAGAACATCTGGGGTCGCCCCAAGAGCCCCGTGAACCGCCGGGAATACGGCCCCGGCCAGCACGGCCAGCGCCGCAAGGGCAAGCTGTCCGACTTCGGCGTGCAGCTCCGCGCCAAGCAGAAGCTCAAAGGCTATTACGCCAACATTTCCGAGCGCCAGTTCCACGGCATCTATGTCGAGGCCGGCCGGATGAAGGGCGACACCGGTGAAAACCTGATCGGCCTGCTCGAGCGCCGTCTCGATACGGTGGTCTATCGCTCCAAGTTCGTGGCGACGATGTTCGCCGCCCGCCAGTTCATCAACCACGGCCACATCAAGGTGAACGGCCGCCGCGTCAATATTTCGAGCTACAAGCTCAAGCCCGGCGACCTCGTCGAGATCAAGGAATCCTCCAAGCAGCTCACCCCGGTGCTGGAAGCAAGCCAGCTCGGCGAGCGCGACGTGCCCGACTTCATCGAAGCCGATCACGGCAAGATGACCGCAAAATTCACCCGCATCCCCGCTTTGTCGGACGTGCCGTTCGCGGTGCAGATGGAGCCGCATCTGATCGTCGAATTCTATTCGCGCTGATCGGATTCTGGTTCAGAGATATCAAAGGCCCCGGTTTTACCGGGGCCTTTTTGTTTGTCTCCTGTCCGTGCTAGACTGACCGCATGTCGCAGACGACCGACAAACCGACCCGCGTCATGCCTTCGGCCACACCGACCGAAGCCGAGCTTGTTACGTGGGCTGATCTTCCTCGGGACGAGCAGGTGCGCCGCTATCAGGAGATGTTCAAGCATCCCGATTGCAACACCTTCACCACCGACACGCCCGACGACATTTTGGCTGCCGCCCGGAAGCGAGTAGCTGCCCGCCGCCATGGCTGAGTATCGGCTGACGCAGCGGGCGCGGGCTGACCTGATCAACATTTACGATTTCACTGAAGGCAAATTTGGCCCCTATCAAGCCGAAGCCTACCACTCGGGTCTGGCACGGCGCCCAGGACATCAGGCCGCAACTCTTCGAGTAGACTAGCCTATCGACTCCAGGATCAACACCGAAGCCGCTTGACGGGCGCGCTATCCGGCGACGAGAACAACGACGCCATCCCTGTTCTCCGCATCCGTCATGATTTCTTCGAGAGAACTCGGCTCCGGCGGGCCTACTCCGTCGGCAGCCAAGCCTTCAAGATGAAAGGCCAGGACCTCGGCACCGATGTCGCGCGCTTCATCCGGCGTACTGCCGGCGCTGATCACCCCGGGAATATCCGGAAATGAAATGCCGTAGTCGCTGTCGGGCTCCTTATGGATCACGGCAATGTACTGTCGCATCCTGCTCATCCTCTGCAGCGTGCCGTCAGCACCGCGCAAGTCGGTTGAATCATATCGCATATACGCATCCAATCGACTGGATTCGAGTGTATAAGCACCCACAAAGCACGCCTTGATACGTGCTTGTGCCATGTGAACAACAATGTGACCGAAAGTAACCCTATGCACTACACCCCTGCCCCGCGCGATCCCAAGGCCGACCCCGTCCGCATCAACCTGCTGTCGGACACGCAGACGCGCCCCACGCCGGCGATGCGCGAGGCGATGGCGCGGGCTGAGGTTGGCGACGAACAGATCGGTGACGATCCGACGGTCAACCTGCTGTGCGAACGCGTGGCCGACCTGCTCGGCAAGGAAGCCGCCGTGTTCATGCCCTCGGGCACCATGTGCAACGTCGCGGCGACGCTGGCCCATTGCCGGCCGGGCGATGAAATTCTGGCCCATGTCAGCGCGCATATCATTGCCCGCGAAGGCGGCGCGCATGCAGCGCTCGGCGGATTCCAGATCACGCCGCTGCCGGGCGACGACGGGCAATTCGCGCCGGAAACATTTCGCGCCGCGCTGCATCCGCGCTCGCGCTACCAGCCGCCGCAGACCGTCGTCAGCGTCGAGCAGACCGCCAATATCGGCGGCGGCACGATCTGGAAGAAGAAGGCGCTGGATGAAGTGGTCGGGATCGCCAAGGCGAACGGGCTCATCACCCATATGGACGGCGCGCGGCTGTTGAACGCCTGCGTCGCGACAAACATATCGGCGCGCGATATGGCCGCCGGCTGGGATTCGGCCTGGATCGATTTCTCAAAAGGCCTCGGCGCGCCGATCGGCGGCGTCATCGCCGGTTCGCGCGCTTTCATCGACGATGTCTGGCGCTGGAAGCAGCGCCTCGGCGGATCGATGCGGCAGGCCGGCATTGCTGCGGCCGCCTGCGTCTACGCGCTCGACCATCACGTCGACCGCCTCGCCGACGATCACGCCAATGCGCGGGCGCTGGCGCGCGGGCTGTCGCAGATCAACGGCATCGAGGTGCAACAGCCCGAGACCAATCTGGTGTTCTTCAAGCCTGATGGAGCCGGCGTCGCCGGTGATAAAATGGTCGAGGCCTTGCGCAAGCGCGGCGTCCTGCTCGCAATGATGGACGGCCGCATTCGCGCCTGCACGCATCTCGACGTCAGCGCTGCGATGATCGAGGAGACGGTCGGCATCGTGCGCGAGATCGTGCGCGGGGCGTGAGACGGGCTGTCAAGCTGTGGCCGGCGCACGCGCCCGCCACAGTGCACTGCCGAGCAGGACATACACCGCGCCGGTCCACAGCGCCTGCCAGTTCTCGAAGCCTTCGTTGAAAACGATATAGACCGCTGATATCGCGAACAGTCCGGCGAACACGGCTTCCGCAAGCGGGCGCTTGCCGGATTTCGAGCCGTTGAGGAATGCCAAGGTCCAGAACGGCACCACCGCCATGGTCAGGGCGGCGAACGGGAAATCGCGCCAGCGCGCGTCGAAAATCAGGCTGAGCGCGGTTTGCGTGGCAATGAGCGTCGTCACGATCAGCGTGACGCCCAGCATGTTGGCCATGAAAAATGGAGTGAGGCCCTTGGTCGGCCCCAACACTTCGAGAAACGACGGAAGCCCGCGCTCCGACATCAAGGCATAGGTGGACAGCAGCGGCGCGATCACTGCCGCCATCAGGAGAAAGCCCTGAACCAGCCAACCGCCGAGCCCGTAGCTTTCGTGGAGCATCTTGTCGGCGCTCACGCCCAGCAGGATCCCGCCGGCGGTCGCGGACACGGCGACCGCAACCCACGATGCCAATCGCGGCGACGACGGCCGGCGCTTCAGCGTAAACAACGCCGTTACGAATATGCCGGCGCAAAGAAACATCCCGCATGCCATCTGCAACTTCCAGAACGGATAGTTGCTGATGGCGACCCCTGCCGGATATTTCAGCCTGCGCTCGATCCCGTCGAACAGCCCCCAATAGCCGCCCACCGTTCCTTCCCAGCGGCGCTTCCACGGTTCGTCATAGGCCTCGAAAAAATTGACGCGAAAATTGTCCTGTCGCGCCCGCTCGAGAATCTGGGAAATGAAACGAGCCTGATTGATGCGGGAAGCCAGCGCGCCGTCGCGCATCCGCCCGTGGCTAGGCCAGCCGGTTTCGCCGATCAGGATCTCCTTGCCGGGAAACGCTGCCGCCACCTGCTTGCGAATGCCGTCGACATGCGCGGCCGCATCTTCGGCGCGCGGCGGAACGTCCTCCCAATAGGGCAGGAAATGGGCGGTGACGAAATCGACATCCTCGGCCACTTCGCGGTAGCGCAGCCAGAATTCCCAGACGTCGGCATAGGTCACCGGCACGCTCACGCGCGGCTTGACCGAGCGGATGATCTGCCGCAGGTCGGCGACGGTCATCTCTCCGCGCAGCAGCACCTCGCTGCCGACGATGAGCGCCGCGACCGTGCCCGGATGATCCTTCACCAGCGCGACCGCAATGTCGGCGAGGTGGGCGTTCTTCGCCCGATCGCGCCCGATCCAGACGCCGAGCAGCACCTTCAATCCGACCTTCGACGCCAGCTCGGGCACCTTGTCGAGCCCGTTGTCGATGGAATAGGTGCGGATGCATTTGGAGACCTTGGCAAGCTCAGCCAGATCCTCCGCGATCTGCTCCGGACGGACGATGAGCGTCGGATCATGCGGCGTCTGATCGCCCCTGAAGGGCGCGTAGGAAACGCACTCCAGCTTCGCCGCATCATCGATCGGCGCGCGCGTCAGCGCCACCGGTGTGGCCAGCCACCACCACACCGCGGCAACGATGCCCAGCGATACCAAGAAAAGCGCCAGCGGCGTGCGAAAGCCGATCGTCCTGCTCCCAAATCGGTGAATATATTTGCCTATTTAACGGCGGGCGAAAGCCCTGTCGACCCACCGTTCAACCTAGCCACGCGCACAATTGCACCGGGACACGGGAGCGGCGATATTAGACCCGCTTCAAGCACGAAGCATCAAGAGTGAGCCTTGTTTTGCTCAAGATTGATTGATCCCCGGCGCGGTGAGAAAAACGATGCCCTTCAAGAGATTTTCGCGGCGGCAATTTGGCAGGATTGCGGGCTGGTCGGCGCTTGGCATGCCGATGCTGACGGCGGGATCCGGACTAGCCCAGTCGGACGCGGAGAGCGGAGCACGAAATCGAACAGCCTCGTCCGGCTTTCCGAACGGTTTTCTGTGGGGCACGGCGACCTCGGCCTATCAGATCGAGGGGGCCGTGAGCGAAGACGGCCGCGGCCCATCGATCTGGGACCGTTTCGCGCATACCCCCGGGACCATCTCCGACAACAGCAATGGCGATACCGCGACCGACCATTATCGCCTGTACAAGGAGGACATCCAGTTGATGAAGGCGCTCGGCGCAAAGGCCTACCGATTCTCGATCGCATGGCCTCGCGTCTTCCCGGAAGGCGCCGGCGCGCCAAATCCCAAAGGGCTCGATTTCTACAACCGCCTGGTCGACGAGTCGCTCGCGAACGGCATCACCCCGTTTGCGACGCTGTATCATTGGGACCTGCCGCAGGCGCTGCAGGATCGTTTCGGCGGCTGGACTTCGCGCGATACGTCAAAGGCATTTGCGGACTACGCCGCCTATGTCGCGGCGCGCCTGAGCGACCGTGTGAAGCACTTCTTCACCATCAACGAATGCTCCCGGCTCGTCCATCACGGCCATGAATGGGGCTCTGACGCGCCGGGGCTCAAACTATCTCCATCTGACGTGAAGCAGGTCCGACACAACGTCGCGCTGGGGCACGGTCTCGCGGTTCAGGCGATCCGGGCCAATGCACAGGCCGGGATCAAGGTCGGTCCGGCGGAGAATGCCGTGAGCTGCATCCCGGCCATTGAGACGCCTGCGAACATCCGCGCAGCCGAGATCGCGACGCGCGAGCTCAATGCCGGCTACCTGACCGTGATGCTCGAGGGAAAATACACCGATGCCTATCTCGCCCAGTCCGGCAAAGAGGGTCCGAAATATACCGCCGAGGATCTGCGCATCATCTCCTCCCCGATCGATTTTATCGGGCTGAATGTCTACATGCCTGATCATTACGTCGTTGCGGCCGACAACGAACGCGGCTTCACGCTCGCGCCATTTCCCAAATCTTTCCCGCACATGAAGGCGACCTGGCTCAGGCCCGGCCCCGAAACGATGTATTGGGTGCCGCGCCACGTTGCAAAACTGTGGAACGTGAAGTCGATCTACATCACCGAGAACGGAACGTCGGGAAGCGACCAGCCGGCTGCGGATGGCACCATCTACGACGTCGATCGCATCATGTACTTACGCAACTATCTGACGCAGCTGCAGCGCGCGACATCCGAGGGCGTCCCTGTGCACGGATATTTTCTGTGGAGCCTGATGGACAATTTCGAATGGACGGATGGATATGAACAGCGCTTCGGCCTCTACCATGTCGACTTCGATACCAAGCGCCGGACGCCCAAGTTGAGCGCGGCCTTCTACCGCGAGACGATCGCGCGCAACGCCGTGGCGTAATCCGGCGATTGTCAATCCGTGGTGCGCAGGCCCTTGCCCAGCGCCTCGAACATCATCGTCTTCAGCGCCAGCTGGATCCGCCCGCCTTGTGTCGGGGCCTGCACCATGCAGACAACGAGCAGGTCGTCCTGCGGATCGACAAAATAGAAACTGCCGCCCGCACCGTCCCAGCGGTATTCGCCAAGCGGCCATGTCGTATTCGGCGGCGGTGACGTGCGCACGGCAAAGCCAAGACCAAAGCCGCTGCTTGGGCCCGGAAAATAGAAGGGATCGTGAAGGATGCCGGTCTCCGGCCCGATCTGATCCGACGTCATCAGCGCGACCGTTTCCCGCTTAAGGTACCGCTTGCCGTCCAGCTTGCCTCCGTTCAGCAGCATTTGCAGGAAGCGGGCGTAGTCCCCGATCGTCGAGACCAGGCCCGCTCCGCCGGATTCCCAGCGCCGCGGCAATGCCGGGTCCCTCATTCCGGCCACCCGAAAACGATCGACGGGAAATGCCTGGGCAATGCGCGACCACTTCGATTCATCTGCGACATAGTATGCGGTCTCGGACATGCCGAGAGGATCGAACAATCGTTGCTTCTCGAACTGAAACAGCGTCTGCCCGGAGGCCACCTCGACGACACGGCCGAGCACGTCGGTTGAATGGCTGTAATTCCAACGCACTGCGGGCTGATCGGCGAGCGGCAGTGTCGCGATCCGGTCGGCGAATTCGGCGTTATCGAAATCGCCGGCGTACAGTTTCGAATTGGCGTAGAGTTTCTGCACCGCGGTTTCGCCGAAGAAGCCGTAAGTGATCCCCGACGTATGCCGCAGCAGATCCCTGATCGTGATCGGGCGCTTCAACGGCTCGAGCTTGAGCGGATACTGTCCTGCTTCATCGGAAAGATCGACGCCGACTTTTGCATCGGCAAAGGCAGGAATGTATTTCGACACGGGATCGTCGAGGGCCAGCCTGCCGTCGTCGACCAACATCATCGCGGCGACCGAGGTAACGGCTTTCGACATCGAATAGATCTGGAAAATCGTGTCCGGCGTCATCGGCTGGCCGGTTGCCGGATCCCGCACGCCGAAACTCTCGGAATAGACCGGCTTGCCGTGCTGCTGGATCAGCAGGATGGCGCCGGGAATCTTGCCGGTGGTGACTTCGTTACGGAGCTCATCCCCAATCCGGTCAAGGGCCGCGCGCGAGAAAGTTGGCGCGTCCGGCGCTTTCGGCTCGGCCCGCACGTCGTGCGGCCATCCGGCGGCCAGGAGAATGGCCAGCGCCGCCACAACAAGGTAACGCCCTGCGGCGCCGTCAGTTCTCCAAGGCTTCATAGACCATCTGCTTCAGCGTCCGCTGGATGCGCTGGCGTTCCGTCGGCGTCTGCTCCAGCACCACAAAGAACAAGTCCTGCTTGCGGTCGATCACCATGTAGCAGCCCGCGGCGCCGTCCCATTTCAGTTCGCCGAGCGATCCCGGCGGCGGCGGCTTGGCGTTACCCGGATCGGTGCGCACGGCAAGCCCGAGCCCCATGCCAAATCCATCACCGGGGAAATAATAATGATCCCGCGCAACGCCAGAGTCCTTGCCGGCATGGTCCGATGCCATCAGTTCGAACGTCTTCGGGCTGAGATAGGTCTTGCCCTCGAACGTCCCGCCATTGGCCAGCATCTGCGCAAATTTCGAAAAATCCGACATGGTTGAAACCATGCCGCCGCTGGCGGATTCCCATTTCTGGCGAACCTCGGTCCTGTACAGGCGACCGACCCGGAAATCACTGTCGTTCGGCACCGGTTGGGCCAACCGCTGCAGCCGTTCCGGTTCGGTGACGAAGAAGTTGGTGTCGGTCATGCCCATGGGATCGAGCAGCTTTTCCTTTTCGATCTCGAGCAATGATTTTCCGGACACGATCTCCATGATCCGCGCCAGGATGTCGGTGGAATGGCCGTATTGCCAGAGCGCGCCCGGTTGGTTGTGCAGCGGCAGCTTGGCGATTCGCTCGGCGAATTCGGCGAGGTCAAAGTCGCCCGCGTAGAGGTTGGCGTCCTTGTAGGCCTTGCGCACCAGACTGTCGCCATAGAAGCCGTAGGTGATGCCGGAGGTATGACGCATCAGGTCGAGAATGGTGATGGGTTTGGTCAGCGGCACCAGCTCCAGCGTCTTGCTGCCGTCCTCGGCCTTTTTCTCCTCACCGACCTTCATATTGGCAAAGGAGGGAATGTACTTCGAGACGGGATCGTCGAGCTTGATCTTGCCGTCCTGGATCAACTGCATCGCCACGACGGAGGTGATCGCCTTGGTCAGCGACGACAGGCGGAAGATGGTCTTGTCCGTGATCGGCTTTTTTGACTCGACATCCTGCACGCCGAAGGTTTCGTGATAGGCCGGCTTGCCGTGCTGCTGGATCAGCACATTGGCGCCGGCGATTTTGCCGGTCGCCACCTCGTTCTTGAAGAACTCGGTGATCTTTCCCAGCTTGTCCTGGTTGAAATGCGCGCCGGCAGGAATATCGAAAGTACCTTCAGCGCGGGCGGACGACAGCGTGGCAAGCATCAGCGCGCCGAAACCCAGCGCACGCAAACATGTTGATGAACTCATGGAACCCCTCCCCGACCTCGCCGGGAGTGTAGCGGTCGGCCGTCAGTCGGCACAAGGGCTGCCAAATGCTTCCAGAGCCTCCTCATGGAGTTCCCCGCTGCCCCTGGAAAAGCAGCAAAACAGGACGCGGGTCAGGGAGGGCGCCGACGGCAGCGCTTTTACCGTCGCGGCAACCGCAAGTTTCGCGGCGCGTTCTGCTGGAAACCGGAAGACGCCGGTCGAAATCGCGGGAAACGCAACAGATTCGAGATTGTTGTCACGGCAGAGCTCGATCGCACGGCGATAGCACGAGGCGAGTTGCTCGTCCTCCCCACGATTACCACCGTACCAAATAGGTCCGACCGCATGGATCACATGCCGCGCCTTCAGGAGATATCCTTTGGTGATCTTGGCATCGCCGGTTTCGCAGCCGTTGAGCGTCCCGCATTCGGTCAGCAGCTCAGGCCCGGCCGCGTCATGGATCGCACCATCGACGCCGCCCCCGCCGAGCAGCGACGAATTCGCCGCGTTTACGATGGCGTCAACGCGCAGCGTGGTGATATCGGCAACAATGACTTCCAGCCGCGCCTTGCCGATCCGGCGCGCGCGATCGCTCAGGCTGACGCCGCCGCGCTGACGGTGACGCCCTTGTCGGCGAACAGCTGCTGCAATTCACCGGCCTGGAACATCTCGCGGATGATGTCGCAGCCGCCGACGAACTCGCCCTTCACGTAGAGCTGCGGGATGGTCGGCCAGTTAGAATATTCCTTGATGCCGTTGCGAAGCTCGGCGGATTCCAGGACGTTCAGGCCCTTGTAGCCGACACCGACGTGGTCGAGGATCTGCACGACCTGGCCGGAGAAACCGCACTGCGGAAACTGCGGCGTGCCCTTCATGAACAGCACGACGTCGTTCGCCTTCACTTCGTTGTCGATGAATTGTTCGATGCTCATATTCGCTTCCTTTTGGGGCACAGCCCCCTGCGGCTTCGCCTGGCGGGCCTGATCCATCTAACCCGGTCACTTGCCATATATGTAGCCCAAACCGTTGTGCATCCAAAGTAAAATGGCGAGGATCTGGCATGCACGGGCCGGTTCAGGCCCCGCAGGGACGCGGCCCCATAGTCTGACGGCATCAATATCATACCGGGCGAAGGCTTTTTTCCCGGACAGGACCCCCTATCTAGGACGGACCGTCCGGCAGGAACCAGTTTGCCAGACTAACGTTCTCTCCCCCGACCGGAGATACCTGTGACGAAACCAGTAGCCGCCGCCGAGTTTGCGACATCAGCCCCGTCACTTTTCTCCGATTCCGGCACCCTCGCCCAGAATTTGGTGGAAGCCTATCTGGCGGTCCGCGGCGAGACCGAGCGCCGGGCCGCTCCCTTGAGCCCCGAGGACCAGCTTATCCAGTCGATGCCGGACGCCAGCCCGGCCAAATGGCATCGCGCCCACACCACCTGGTTCTTCGAGCAATTCCTGCTCGGCGAGCACTGTGAAGGTTACCAGCCCTTCCATCCTGATTACGCGTTTCTATTCAATTCCTATTACGTCACCGCAGGTCCCCGGCACGCACGCCACCAGCGCGGCCACCTGACCCGCCCGAGCGCGGACGAGGTCACCGCCTATCGCCGGCATGTCGACGCCGCCGTGGTCAGGTTCTTCCAGACCGCCGGCGAGGAGCGCCTCGCCAAGCTCGCGCCGCTGGTCGAGGTCGGCCTCAACCACGAGCAGCAGCATCAGGAATTGATGCTGACCGACATCCTGCATGCCTTCGCCCAGAACCCGATCCCCCCGGCCTACGATCCGTCATGGCGCTTCCCGGCGTCGCAGCGCGAGGGGGAGGATTGGGTCACCCTCAACGAGGGCATCCACACCGTGGGCCACAGCGACGACAGCTTCCATTTCGACAATGAAAAGCCCGCGCACCGCGCCCTGATCGGCCCGGTCAGGCTGGCCCGTAACCTCGTCACCAATACCGAATGGCTGGCCTTCATGAAGGACGGCGGCTACGGCACGGCGACGCTGTGGCTGATGGATGGTTTTGCCGCCGCCACCAACGAGGGCTGGCAGGCGCCGGGCCATTGGCGCCAGGTCGACGGCGAATGGCGGATCATGACGCTCGGCGGGTTGCAGCCGATCGACCCCTCCGCTCCCGTCAGCCATGTCAGCTATTACGAGGCGGACGCGTTCGCGCGCTGGGCTGGCCGCCATCTGCCGACCGAAATGGAATGGGAAGTCGCTGCCCGCGCCGGCCAGCTCAACGACGCCTTCGGCATCGTCTGGCAATGGACCCGCAGCGCCTATTCGCCCTACCCCGGCTACCGCGCCATCGAGGGCGCGCTGGGCGAATATAACGGCAAATTCATGGTCAACCAGCTGGTGCTGCGCGGCTCCTCGCTTGCAACCCCTCAAGGCCACAGCCGTATCACCTACCGTAACTTCTTCTATCCCTTCCACCGCTGGCAATTCACGGGGTTACGCCTCGCCGACTACGCCTGACATTTCCGATCATCATCGCGCGCCGGAAAGCGCGTTCAGGAGAGTATCATGAATGTGCATGCCGCCGCTTTGGCCCAGACGCACGACTTCGATGAGCAGACGTCCGCCTTTGCCGGCGACGTGATCGGCGACCTGTCGCAGTTTCCCAAGCGGCTGTCGCCGAAATATTTCTACGACGCCGCAGGCTCGGAGCTGTTCGAGCAGATCACGGTCCTGCCGGAATATTATCCGACCCGCACCGAGCTCGGCATTCTGCGCAGCCGCGGCGACGAGATCGCTTCCATCATCCCCAAGGGCGCAGCGCTGGTGGAATTCGGCGCCGGCGCCACCACCAAGGTCCGCCTGCTGCTGGAGCGCTGCGATTTCGGCGCCTATGTTCCGGTCGATATTTCCGGCGACTTCCTGAGCGCCCAGGCGAACGCCCTGCGCCAGGATTTTCCCGCGCTCGGCGTCTATCCGGTTGCTGCCGATTTCACCGCGCCGTTTGCCCTGCCGGCCGAGATCGAAGGGATGCCCAAGGTCGGGTTCTTTCCGGGATCGACGCTCGGCAATTTCGAGCCGGACGAAGCGCGCGCCTTCCTGCGCAGCGCCCGCGACATTCTGGGCAAAGGCGCGCAGATGATCATCGGCGTCGACCTCGAGAAGAACGAGCGGGTGCTTTACGACGCCTATAACGACGCCGCCGGCGTCACCGCGCGGTTCAATCTCAACGTCCTGGTCCGCATCAACCGCGAGCTCGGCGGCAATTTCGACGTTTCCGCCTTCATGCACCGCTCGGTCTATAACCGCGAGCGCCATCGCATCGAAATGCACCTGATCGCCAAGAAGGCGCAGACCGTCCGCATCCTCGGGCGGAATTTTTCATTCCGCCCGGGTGAGAGCATCCACACCGAGTCGAGCTACAAATACAGCCTCGACCGCTTCACCGCACTGGCGCGCGAGTCCGGCTGGTCGGTGCGGGAATCCTGGACCGACCGCGACCGGATGTTTTCGGTTCACGCGCTGGCGGCGTCAGACTGACGGATGGGCGCTTTGTAGCTCGCGTCGTTGCAGGTCGGGTCGTTGCGGTTCAGGTCTTGACCAGTCTCCGGCGATCCGGTCGCATTCGGCGGGCCGGAGTAATCCTGGGCGCTATGGATATCCAGTCATCGGACAATCGGTCTGCCCCCAGCAACCACGCGTGAATAATCCGCCACTTGTCCTGTCCGCGAGACTGGAAGTCCAATAACGGCGATCCGCTGTCCTGCAGCTCGTGGAAGAACTTTAACGAGTCCTTTCCGGTGGGCTCGTCCTGCTCGATCGCCTGCGTCAAGATCCAGCGGTCCCACTCCTGAATGATCCGTACTCTTGCTTCACTTTGTTTCATCGGCGCGCATTCCCAGCCACGGTAATCCCGTGGACTCCAAGTGATCGCGCTGGTCTAGGTCTGATGGAAAGGTGCTACGCCGCCGCGCGTCCCCGCACCTTTGCCGCGCTCACTATAGACAAACTTCTTAACAAATCTTCATCTTTATCGCCCCGCCCGCAAAACGTTCTATCTGCGCTCTTGTTTGCCCTTCGAAAGGTCCAACTTTTGACGCGGACTCAGTCGAGCTTCTGCGGCAGGCTCGGCTAGGGGTGAGTTCGTGCCAGGGGATGTTAGCCATGGGCAACGCTTATCCAGCGTCCGGCAATCGGAAGCAGTTTTCCAGTGTATCGTCCGTTCGCGGGGACACGGCTTGGGATCAAGAGGTGGACACCGAACGGGTGTCCCTCATCGAGGAAAACGCCAGGCTACGGGCGCTTGTCGTGCAATTGTCAAACCTCGTTCTTCGAAACGTCGTCGATCAGCACGGCAGCTCGTCGATGCAGCCGCTGAGGCGGTCGCTGCCTGACTAGCCGTACTATTCTGCTGAACTGGATTGCAACGAGATCGACTCCCACACCGCGACCACGATCATGATCGAGGTGGTCAGGATGGAGAGCGCGAGCGGCGACAGCTCGCTTGCGAACCACGCGAGCACGCAGAGCGCGACGATACCGACGCCGTGCGAGAGCTGCAGGAAGCCGCGAAAGCTGTGCTTGAACAGGATGGTCCCGAACAGAAACAGCAAGGGACCGCCGATCGCGCTGATCACCGTCTTGAGATCGGAATGGCCGCCCGGGTGCTTCAGCACCAGTTCGTCCGCAACCGCCGTGACGATGATACCGGCAATGATCGGCATGTGCAGATAGGTATAAGCCAGACGCGCCAGCCTTCCCGGTTCGCTCGATTTCGAGATCTGCTCGGAGCCGGCTTCGGCGCCCTTGTGGAAATAGATCCACCACATCGCGAGGCAGCCCGCGAAGGCCGAAACGAACGCCAGGACGTTTTCGGTCGTCCACGTCAGTTCGGCAAAGGTCGCACCCGTGACGACGATGGATTCGCCGAGCGCGATGATGATGAAACCGGCGCAGCGCTCGGCCATGTGGCCGCCTTCGACCACCCAATCGGCAACCGAAGACGCACCGTAACGGGGAATCCAGAACCGCACCGCCGGCGAAATATATTCGATCGCAAGCGCGATCGCCCAAAGCACCAGCCGCGACGGACCTTCCGCCAACCCGCCGGCGATCCAGAAAACCGCCGACATCGCCAGCCAGCTGGTGATGCGGATCGCATTCGCGCGCGCCAGCGACTGCGAAGGCAGGGTCGAGGCCCACAGGAATACCGTCTTGCCGACCTGCATCGCGGCGTAGGCAATGGCAAACCATAGAGCGCGGCCGTCAAAGGCCGTCGGGATCGAGGTCGACAGCACCAGCCCGCCCAGCGTCATTGCAAACAGCAACAGCCGGACCGGGGTCTTTTCGGGATTGAGCCAGTTGGTGATCCAGGAGGTGTAGACCCACACCCACCACACCGCGAGGAACAGCAGCGTGACCTGCAATGCGCCCAGCGGCGTGAAATGCGCGAGCAGCGTGTGCGAGATCTGCGTGACGGCAAAGACGAAGACGAGATCGAAGAACAGCTCCGCGTAAGTGACGCGGCTATGCTGGTTCGGCACGATCGGGCGAAACAGCCCGCCGCGTGCAGTGTCCGTCATCGATGCGCCCCCGCCGCCCGCAGGCGCCTAGCCCCCCGGCACCCCGGTCTGCAGCGCCAGCGCATGCAGCAAGCCGCCCATCTGCCCCTTGAGTGACTGGTAGACGATCTGATGCTGCTGCACGCGCGACTTGCCGCGGAAGGATTCCGAGATCACGGTCGCGGCGTAGTGGTCGCCGTCGCCTGCGAGATCGCGGATCGTCACCTCGGCATCGGGGATAGCTGCCTTGATCATCGATTCGATATCGTGGGCGTCCATCGGCATCCAGTTATGTCTCCGTCAGGTGTTTCGAATCACGGCCGGCTCGCGCGTCCGTGACAGCCGAACCTAGCGCGTAGGGTCTTCTAGGTCACGCCCGACGGCACTATATTCCTCGTCCGGCCGTTTGACACTGTGAGATGCGGTCGCGCCCGATCATTTCGCGCTGACCTAAAAAGAGGCTCAAAATCATGAAATTGCCCGGTCCCGACCACCCGATCACGATTACGGCAAATCCCAAACGCGTCCGCGTCTCGGTGGGCGGCGTGGTCATCGCCGACAGCACCCACGCGCTGACCTTGAAGGAAGCCAGCTATCCGGCGGTGCAATATGTGCCGCGCGAGGATGCCAATATGGCGCTCCTGGCCCGCACCGAGCGGACCACGCACTGCCCTTACAAGGGGGATGCGAGCTATTTCAGCATCAATACCAACGGCAAGAGCATCGAAAATTCGATCTGGACCTACGAGGCGCCCTTCCCGGCCATGACCGAGATCGCGGGTCATCTGGCGTTCTACCCGGACAAGGTGACGATCGAGGAAGTGGCGTAGGCCATCTCCGATCTGTCATGACCCGGGCATAAGAGCCTGCTCCGAGCAGAATGCGTAAACTTGTCTGCGCTGCCAATTGCGTCTTTCACAGAAAGGCAGCAAACATTGGGTCTTGCTGAATCGGGTTCCCGGCTGCAACATTTGACCTAAACAGCCTGACCGGGAGGCGCGCATGACATCGATTTCCGCCGTGGGGCATGCCGACGCGGGCGCCTTGCCCAAGGCCAAAACGCGAAACCTTTCGCTTGATCGGGCCCGCACCTTCCTGACGCTGGTGGTGCTGCTACATCACGCCGTGATCCCCTATACCTATTTCGGTCACACCGATCCGAAGTACTTCTTCGGCTTCGACATGGTCGTGCTCGCCACCGACAGTTTCTTCATGGCGATGTTCTTCTTCCTGTCGGGATTGTTCGCCTGGTCCGGCATCGCCCGGAAGGGAGCGGCGAACTATTTGCAGGATCGCCTGCTCCGGCTTGGCCTGCCGTTCGTGATCTGCGCCCTCACGGTCATTCCGCTCGCCTATTACGCCATCTCACTGCGGCACCACCCCGAAATCGGCTTTTCGGAATACTGGTGGAATATGGTCACGAAGGGCCCGTGGCCGAGCGGACCTATCTGGTTCCTCTGGGTCTTGTTTGCGTTCGACCTGGTTGCCTGCCTGCTGCACCGGCTGTCGCCCCACCTGCTTGACCCCATCAATCGCCTCTCGCTATACGGCCGCCGCCGGCCCGCGGTGTTTTTCGCGGTCATGCTGGCCGTCACCGCGGCGTTCTACGTTCCCGGGCTCATGATTTATGGACCAGCCAGCTGGTTTGAGTTCGGGCCGTTCTCGGTCCAGCACGGGCGCATTATGCTCTATGCGAGCTACTTCTTCTTCGGTGCGGGCATCGGCGTCGCGCAAATGGATCGCGGGCTGCTTGCGGCAGACGGCCGGATGGCGAAAGTTAGCTGGGACTGGATGGTGCTGGCGATCGTTCCGTATTGCCTGCTGTGGGGCCTGATCTTCATCAAGCGCGAAATACTGGGCAACCCGTCGCCGCTGCCGAACTGGTATGAGGGGCTCTACGCCGTCTGCTTCGCTATCTTCAGCGTGGCCATCATGTTTCTGATCCTGGCCTTTTTCCAAAGGTTCAGGCAGTCAGGCTCGGCCAAGCTGCTCGACCCGATGCAGGCCGACGCCTACGGCATGTTCCTGGTGCACTACCCGATCGCATTGTGGCTGCAGTACTGGCTGTACGACTACGACCTGCCGGCGATCGTCAAGGTCGCGATCGGATTCGTTCTAACCGTCGCATTCAGTTGGGCCTTGACGCGGGCGTTGCGACAGATTCCGGGCGCGACGAAGGTGCTGTGATCTTGTAGCCCGGATGAGCGAAGCGACATCCGGGAACGGCGTCGCCCATGAATCCCGGATGTCGCTTCGCTCATCCGGGCTACGAAATCAGCTAGCCTTGCCGCTCATATAGGCCGGCAACCAGCGTTCGAACGCCGACTTCAGCGCATCCACCGAAACGGCCGTTTCACCAGCGACGGCAATCGCATCACCGCCCGTGGTGCCGATCCGCGCACAGGGCACGCCCGCGCCCTTCATTTTCGCAAGCACCAGGCCGGCATCCGCCGCAGGCACGGTCACGATGTAACGCGCCTGATCCTCGCCGAACCAGTAGGCGTGCGGCACGATCGAGCTCGGTGCGGCCAACAACTGTGCGCCGATGCCGCTGGCGATCGCCATCTCCGCGAGCGCGATCAGCAGACCGCCGTCGGAGATATCATGCACGGCCGTGGCGGTGCCGGCGTGGATCATGCCGCGCACCACATCGCCGTTGCGCTTTTCGGCCGCGAGATCGACCGGCGGCGGCGCGCCCTCTTCGCGGCCGCAGATATCGCGCAGGTAGACGGATTGTCCGAGCCAGCCTTGCGTGTCGCCGATCAGCAGAATGGCATCACCGGCGGCCTTGAATGCCAGCGTCGCCGATTTGGTGAAATCGTCAAGCAGGCCGACGCCGCCGATCGAGGGCGTCGGCAGAATGCCGCGGCCGTTGGTCTCGTTGTAGAGCGAGACGTTGCCGGACACGACCGGGAAGTCCAGCGCAGTGCAGGCTTCCGAAATGCCTTTCAGACAGCCGACGAACTGGCCCATGATCTCGGGCCGCTCCGGATTGCCGAAATTGAGGTTATCCGTGATCGCGAGCGGCCGGCCACCGACCGCCGTGATGTTGCGCCAGGCTTCGGCGACGGCCTGCTTGCCGCCTTCGAACGGATCCGCCTCGCAATAGCGAGGCGTCACGTCGACGGTGAGCGCGAGCCCCTTCGGCCCATCCTCGACGCGCACCACGGCCGCATCGCCACCGGGGCGCTGCACGGTATTGCCCAGAATGACGTGGTCGTACTGCTCCCACACCCAGCGCTTCGAGCACAGCTCCGGCGTTGCGATCAATTTTTCCAGCGACGCGGAAATGCCGAGCGGCGGATTCACTTCGCGGGCCTGCACCACCGGCAACGCCGACGACGCCACATGCGGGCGGTCATAGAGCGGCGCCTCGTCGCCCAGCTCCTTGATCGGCAGGTCGGCCATGACGTCGCCGCCATGCTTGACCACGAAGCGCTTGCTCGGCGTGGTGTAGCCGACCACGGCGAAGTCGAGCCCCCACTTCTTGAAGATCGCCTCGGCCTGTTTTTCCTTCTCGGGCTTGAGCACCATGAGCATGCGCTCCTGGCTTTCCGAGAGCATCATCTCATAGGCGCTCATGCCGGTTTCGCGCGTCGGCACCGCATCGAGATTGAGATCGACGCCGAGGTCGCCCTTGGCGCCCATTTCGACCGCCGAGCAGGTCAGGCCCGCCGCGCCCATGTCCTGGATCGCGATCACGCAATCGGCTTCCATGATTTCGAGGCAGGCTTCGAGCAAGAGCTTTTCCGCGAAGGGATCGCCGACCTGCACCGTCGGCCGCTTCTCGGCGGAATCATCGTCGAATTCGGCCGACGCCATCGAGGCGCCGTGAATGCCGTCACGCCCGGTCTTGGAGCCGAGATAGACGATCGGCATGTTCACGCCCGACGCCGCGGCATAGAAGATCTTGTCGGTGTCGGCCAGCCCCACCGCCATCGCGTTGACCAGGATGTTGCCGTCATAGCGGGTGTGGAAACGCACCTGCCCGCCGACCGTCGGGACACCGAACGAATTGCCGTAGCCGCCGACGCCGGCGACCACGCCCGACACCAGATGCCGCGTCTTGGGGTGTTCCGGCGCGCCAAAGGAGAGCGCATTGAGGCAGGCGATCGGCCGCGCGCCCATCGTGAACACGTCACGCAAGATGCCGCCGACGCCGGTGGTCGCGCCCTGGTAGGGCTCGATATAGCTCGGGTGGTTGTGGCTCTCCATCTTGAAGACGACCGCCTGGCCGTCACCGATGTCGATCACGCCGGCGTTCTCGCCCGGGCCCTGGATCACCCACGGCGCCTTGGTCGGCAGGCCCCGCAGATGGATGCGCGAGGACTTGTACGAGCAGTGCTCGTTCCACATCGCCGAGAAAATCCCCAGCTCGGTGAAACTCGGCACCCGCCCGATCAGCTTGAGGATGCGCTCATACTCGTCGGGCTTCAGGCCATGGCTGGCGACGAGTTCGGGGGTGATCTGGGGCTCGTTCATGGGTGCCTTAATAGGAAGATCGAGGGGGTGCGAAAAGGCCTTTTATGGCGCATTTCCGCCCTGTCCATAGCTTTGCGAAGGGGGCCTTGCGGGATCGGCGTTTGCACATCGTTCCCGGATCGGATTTAAGGGCGGGAATAGCGAATTGAAGGGCCATTTTTAGTGAACGAACTCCCCCAAAATGCATTTCAGCGCCGCCCCGACCTGCATGTCGAGACCGAGGGCGAATTCAAGGGCTGGCGGACCTGGACCCGCGACAATTTTGAGACTCATAACGGCCCGTTCTGGCACCGGATGGATGAAAACGGCCGCGTGCAATGCGCGTTCCGGGTCGAGAAGAAGCACCTGAACGGGCAGCACAACGTCCACGGCGGCTGCTTCATGTCGTTCGCGGACTATTCCCTGTTCGCGATTGCTTCCCCAGTGCTGCAGAGCCCTGGGGTGACGGTATCGTTTTCCTGTGAATTCCTCGACGCTGCGCGCGAGGGTGAACTGATCGAATGCGACGGCGAAATCACCCGCGCCGGCGGTTCGCTGATCTTCCTGCGCGGCGTGCTGAAATCCGGCGAGCGGTCGCTGTTCACCTTCTCGGGCACCATCAAGCGGGTGAAGTGGAAGAAGCCGGTAGGCATAGGCGCCGTTGCCATCTGACGCGCCACAGACCCGTCGCGGCTGGCGCGACTATGCCTTGCTGCTCGCGCTGGCGTGCTGCTGGAGCTCGACCTATCCGCTGACCAAGATCGGCCTCGGATCATTCCCGCCTATCACCTTCATCTCGCTGCGCTCGCTGATCGCCGCCGGCTTCCTGCTGGTGATCTTGCGCGTCCGCGGGATTCGGCTGCCTGTGGAAGCCAGGGCCTGGAAGCTGTTCGCCCAGCAGCAGACCATCAATTCGACCTTTCCGTTCCTGCTGATCACCTGGGCGCAGCAATATGTGCCGGCGTCCAATACCGTGGTGCTGGCCTCGACGACGCCGATCTTCGCCTTTCTGATCACCTGGGGCATTACGCGGCACGAGCCGGCCACGCTGCTCAAGCTTGCCGGCGCCATTCTGGGGCTTGTCGGAACGGCCTTGATCATCGGCCTCGACGCGCTCGCAACCCTCGATGCCAATATCCTCGCCGAAATCGTCATCCTGATCGCCACCATCTCGTTTGCCTGCGCCACGATCTTCGGCCTGCGGCTGACCGACTACGATCCGATGGTGGTGGCCGCAGGCTCGCTTTTGTTCGGCGGCATGGTGCTGTTGCCGTTCGCGCTGATTATCGATCATCCCTGGACCTTGCGGCCGACGGCCGAAGCGCTGGTCGCAACAGCCGCGATGAGCATATTTTCGAGCGCATTCGGCCTAATGCTGTTCTACATGTGCCTGACGCGGCTCGGCACGCTCACCACCAACGCGCAAGGTTATCTGCGCATCCCGATCGGCGTCGGCATTTCGGTGGTCCTGCTCGGCGAATCCGTGCCCGCCAATCTCGCGCTCGGCCTCGTCCTTGTCACGGCCGGTGTCGCCGCCATGACGATCCCGAAAGACGCCTGGCGGCGGTGGAGACGTCGCGGCGGCTGAGCATCATGCGCCTATTGCACGCTCACCAGCGTCAGATCGACGAACCACGACTGCGGCGAAACAAAACCCCTGACCTTCGGGCTCATCGCGCGGGGATTGAGATCGTGGACGATGTAGAGCCAGGGCGGATTGTCGACGAGCCGCTCATGCGCCTTGCGATAGGCGATCGAGATCGCCTTCGGATCGGTCGATTCCGAGATCGTCTTCAGCGCGTCTTCGAAATCGTCGTCCTTCCACTGCTCGAAATTGAAGCCGTTCGGCGAGAAATTGGCCGCCAGGAAATAGCGCGCCATCACGCCGGCATCCGACGATGGCGAGCTGATATTGAGCACCATGGCGCTGCGCAGATTCGGGCTGTCGGGCGTGGCGCGCGCCGCCGTCAGCAGCACCTGCCATTCGATCACGTCGAATTCCACGTTGACGCCGCAGGCCTCTTTCAGATTCTGCTGCAGGAACTCGTTCATCGGCAGCGGCAGCATCTGCCCGGAGCCGGAATTCGAGATCAGCGCCTTGAACGAGAGCGGTTTTGCCGGCGTGTAGCCCGCTTCTGCAAGCAGCGCCTTGCCTTTGGCGGGATCGGACTTGTAGCGATTGACCGGCGCGCCGAAATCGGGATCGCTGGCCTTGAGCCAGCCGACCGAAGGCTCCGCGGTGCCGTTGAGCAGTCCGACCAGCCCTTCCCGATCGATGCAATAGTTCAGCGCCTGGCGCACCCTGACATCCTTGAAAGGGCTGTTGGCCGCGCCGATGTTGTAGAACCACGGCCAGACGTGCGGATAGGAGCCGGTGGTGATGGTGAAGCCCGCGGATTTCAGGGAGTCGATGCCGTCGGGCGGCGGCACTTCGATCCAGTCGACCTGGCCGGAGCGCAACGCGGCCAATCGTGAATTCGCCTCGGGGATCGGCATCAGCACGACATTGTCGACTTTCGCTTTTCTGTCCGGGTCCCAATATTTGTCCCAGCGCGTGAGATCAGCTTCCTGCCGCGGCACCACCTTGGTGATCCTGAACGGGCCGGTACCCGCCGCCGGCAAGGTCGCAACCTTGGCCCACTCCTTCCCTGCCTTCTCGAACGATGTTGGGGAGGTGAACAGCAGATAGACCGCCATATAGGGAAAATAGGAGGCGGGTTTGGTGGTAGTGATGGCGACGGTCAAGTCGTCGACCTTGCGGTAGCTGCCCATCACGGGCACGCGTGCCCGCGACATCGCCGAACTCGCCGGCTCAAATTGCGGGCTCTCGCTGTTGAAATAGCGGTCAAGATTCCAGATCACGGCGTCGGCATTGAAATCGGTGCCATCGTGGAATTTGACGCCCTGGCGCAGGTGGAAAATCCAGGTCTTGTTGTCAGCGGGGTCCTGCTCCCATTTCTCCGCGAGCCCCGGCCGCAAGGTCGCCAGCCGGTCTGTCCTGGTCAGGTCCCACAGCACCAATCCTTCAAAGATCGGATAGCCAAGGAAGCGCATGCCCTCGAAACCGTTGTTCGGCAGCCCGGTCGCTGTGGGGATATCGGACGCCGTCATTGCGATGCGCAGCGTGGTTTCAGCCACAGCCGAATGGGACGACAAGAGCGCGGTCAGCAGCGCAACCGTGCAGGAAGCCTTGCGAATGGGCATGATCTATCTCCGTCCCGACGATTGGAAAAACCGCGTTGGGGATCAGGAGACACGAGCAAGTTTCAGGCCAGCCGATTTCCGCAATTGAACAAAAAAATGGCAGTTGAATGAAGGTCTCTTCGGCCGCTGCGCTTCAGTTCAACAACTGCTTTTCAGCGATCGAAAGCCATTCGGCCTGCGCCTCGCGTAGATATTGGGGCGCGCGCCGCATCTGAAGCAGCAATTCGTTGAACACCACTCTCGCCTCGGCGTCGCGGCCGACGATGCGCAGCAGCATTCCGTATCGAACGCGAGCCTCCGCGTTGGGGGCGTACCGCACCAGCGCGTAATATTTCTCGAGTGCCTCGTCGATCCGCCCGACCTCCGCCAACGAACGCGCGTAGAGCAAATGCGCCTCGGCCGATTCAAAGTCCGGCCAGCGTTTTTGCAGATCGTCCAGCGTGGCGAGTGCCTCGGCCGGACGGCTGCGGCCGAATTCGGCCTGCGCCTTGCCCAGCGCATAGGCCGGCTCGCCACCGAGCGGCAGCATCAGGATGTGATCGTAGTGGCGCACCGCTTCGTCGAATCTCGCGAGCCTCAGGCACTCCGCTGCCAGCGCGGCGCGATTGGCGACGGTATCCGTGTTGGCAAGCCGATCGGACAGCTCCCGATAGAGCTTTTCCGGATCGAGTTTACCGGCAATGCGCTTGCGCGCCTGTTGGGCGCCGGGGCTGCCAAACCACTCCGGCACCAGCTCGACGACGATGTAGGCGAGCGCTCCGACCAGCGGGATCATCAGGATGATGAAGGCCCAGGGCTGCAGCCGTCCGGTCCTCGATGCGTGATAGATCAGGGTAATATCGAGCAGCAACACGACGAGAGCAACAGGCATGGCGCATTCCAGGCAAACGTGATGGACGGTCCTTAGTGGCCTTGATAGCGCGGCAAGTTCAATTGAACAATCTTCAGTTGTGTCGCGGCGTGAAATATCGGTCGGCGAGGCTTATCAACTCCTTCCAGACCATCACCGCGATTGTGGCCGTCAGCAGCCTTGAACGGAAAAGCAACGAACCGTGATCCGCGAGCAGGAACGCAGTGTTGGCGACTCCGTTGGCCATTATGCAGCAACAAGAAGGAGCAATCATGAAACTCGCAACATTGGGACTGGCAACGGCGCTTGCCTTCAGCAGCAGTTATGCGCTTGCACAGTCCGGCGCCGGCTCGGCGGGCGGAAGTTCTGCCACGGGTAGCGCGGCAACGAGCGGCGCGACGACCGGATCTTCCGCAACTGGCACGACAACAGGCAACGCCATGGGAAACCCCGGCGCCGGCATGTCCAACAGCGCCGGCAGCGCTGCGGCTGGCGCAAACAGCGGACGGAATCCGTCAGGGAATACGCTGATCAATCCCTCACCCAGCGGTTCGACTCTGACGCCGGCGCCTGGCGGCCGATAATAGCTGGTCGACAGCAAAAAGCCCCGCTCAGGCGGGGCTTTTTCATTCGCTTCATTGCAGGCCGCTACTTCTTATCTTCCAGCAGCTTTTTGTATTTTGCGACGTCGCGCGTCACCAATTGCCCAAGCACTTCGGGCGCCAGTTCGTTGGCGTCGGGCGCGACGGTGGAGAGATCCTGAAAGCGCTTTTTCACCGCCTCGCTTTCGACGGCGGTCTTGGCTGCGGCGTTCAGTTTCGCGATGACAGCAAGCGGTGTGCCCTTCGGCGCAAACAGGCCGTTCCAGCCCTGCGCCTCGAATTCGGGGAGGCCCGCTTCCGACGACATCGGCAGATCGGGCAAGGTTGAAAGCCGCACCGTCGAACCGACGACGAGGCCCTTCACCAGCTTGTCGTCGATCGCCTGCGATACCGAGGCGGCCGAGTCGCAGACGCCGTCGATCTGGCCGCCGATCGCGTCCGTCAGCGCCGGCGCCGCGCCGCGATAGCCGACCAGCGTGACCTCGATGCCGGCCGCGTTTTCAAAGCTCTTGCAGATCAGGAAATTCGACGAGCCGACGCCGGCATGGCCGAGATTGACCTTGCCGGGATTCTTCTTCGCATAGGCGATGAAATCCTGCAGGTTTTTGGCAGGAAAATCCTTGCGCAGCGCCACGATGCCGAAGGTCTTCGCAACGACCGCGATCGGCACAAAGGATTCCGGCGTGAACGGCAGTTTCGGATAGATCGTATAGGCCGCGGCGCTGGTGCCGGCATTGCCGATGGCAATCGTATAGCCGTCGGCTTCCGCACGCGCCGCACGCGTCAGCGCGGTCGAGCCGCCGGCGCCCGCGACATTCTCGATCACGATCGGCTGCCCGAGCGACTTGGCCATCTCCTCGGCGACCACGCGCGCGATCACGTCGGAGGTGCCGCCGGCCGCAAACGGCACGATCATGCTGATGGGGCGCTTGGGATAGTCCTGCGCGTGGGCGGCAGCAGCAGCGAGCGAGAAGGCGGCAACGGCCAAACGCATCGCCGAGCGCGTCATCAAGGACTTCACGCCGCTTTTTCCAGATGCGCGGCAAGGCCCGCGAACAGGCCGCGGCCGTCGGTGCAGCCCATGATGTCTTCGACGTGGTTTTCCGGATGCGGCATCATGCCGAGCACATTGCCGCGCTCGTTGACGACGCCGGCGATCGACTCCGCCGCACCGTTGATGTTGGACTCCTCGTCGACTGTGCCGTCAGCAGAGCAATAGCGATAGAGCACCCGCCCCTCGCCTTCCAGCCGCTTCACGGTCTCTTCGTCGGCTTCGTAGTTGCCCTCGCCATGGGCGACCGGCACGCGAATGACCTGGCCGGCATTGTAGCCGCGCGTGAACGGCGTATCTGACCGCTCGACCCGCAGATGCACATCCTTGCAGATGAATTTCAGCCGCGCATTGCGCATCAGGACGCCGGGCAGCAGGCCCGCTTCGCACAGGATCTGGAAACCGTTGCAGACGCCGAGCACGAGGCCGCCATCGGATGCGAACTTGCGCACCGCGTCCATCACCGGGGCACGCGCGGCGATGGCGCCGCAGCGCAGGTAGTCGCCGTAGGAAAAGCCGCCGGGCACGACCACGAGGTCGGTGCCCTTGGGCAGCTCGGTGTCGGCGTGCCAGACCATCGCCGCCTCCTGGCCGGAGACGAGCTTCAACGCGCGCGCCATGTCGCGCTCGCGATTGATTCCGGGAAAGACGAGAACGGCTGATTTCATGGAAGGCGCGCCTAGAGCAGTTCGACCCGATAGTTTTCGATCACGGTATTGGCCAACAGTTTGTCGGCGGCATCCTTCAATGCCGCTTCGGCCTTGGCCTTGTCGGCGCCCGACAATTCGATGTCGAACACCTTGCCCTGACGGACGCTCGCAACGCCATCGACGCCGAGCGATTTCAGCGCGCCTTCGATGGCCTTGCCCTGCGGGTCGAGAATGCCCGATTTCAACGTAACGGTAACACGTGCCTTCACGAGACTTGCCCCAAGCTTTTAATTTGCTTCAGCTCTTCACCAGCACCGGACCGGTACCGGCCGGACGCTCGTTCTCCATCAGGATGCCGAGCCGTTTCGCCACTTCGGTATAGGCTTCCAAAAGCCCGCCGAGGTCGCGGCGGAAACGGTCCTTGTCGAGCTTTTCGTTCGACTTGATATCCCACAGCCGGCATGAGTCGGGCGAGATTTCATCGGCAACGATGATCCGCATCATCTCGTTCTCGAACAGGCGGCCGCATTCCATCTTGAAATCGACCAGACGGATGCCAATGCCGAGGAAGAGACCGGTGAGGAAGTCGTTGACGCGGATGGCGAGCGCCATGATGTCGTCGATTTCCTGCGGTGTTGCCCAGCCGAACGCGGTGATGTGCTCTTCGGAGACCATCGGGTCGTTGAGCTGGTCGTTCTTGTAATAGAACTCGATGATCGAGCGCGGCAGCTGGGTGCCCTCCTCGATACCGAGGCGCTGCGACAGCGATCCGGCGGCGACGTTCCGCACCACCACCTCCAGCGGCACGATCTCGACCTCGCGAATCAGTTGCTCGCGCATGTTGAGGCGACGGATGAAATGGGTCGGCACCCCGATGTCGTTGAGGTGCTGAAACAGGTACTCCGAAATCCGGTTGTTGAGGACGCCCTTGCCTTCGATCACCTGGTGTTTCTTGGCATTGAACGCGGTCGCGTCATCCTTGAAGTGCTGGATCAGGGTTCCCGGCTCCGGACCTTCATACAGGACCTTGGCCTTGCCTTCATAAATGCGGCGTCGACGGCTCATTGGGATGTACCGTGTTTTGTTGAAATCCATGAAATTGGTGTGCTCCGGATGACAAGGGTTTGCGACCACGACGGAGCTGCCGTGAAGGCCAGGTCCAAGACAGAAACGACCGGAAACAGAACAAGAACCTCGCCTGATGGCAACCTATCCGATTGGCCCACCCAGCACAATCGACCCGGCCCAATTGGGCCCAATTTATAACGATTGCCTGCGGCTTAAGGGCTCGTTGTTTTGCCGATTCGCGCCCTTTATCTAGGTAGTGACAGGGCGGCTGCAACGCGGCCCCGTTTACCATTGGCCGGGATTGGAACCGCAAAATGACCACTTTCGACAAGCGCGAAGAGGGTTTCGAGAAGAAATTCGCCCTCGACGAGGACCTGAAATTCAAGGCCGTGGCACGCCGCAACAAGCTGCTCGGGCAGTTGATCGCGGAAAAGCTCGGCAAGTCAGGCGATGAGGCTGCCGCCTATGCCAAAGAGGTGGTCGCGGCGGTGTTTGAGGGCGACGGCGACGTGCTTCGCAAGGTGCTGGGCGATGTCAAAGCCAAGGGTGTTGACATGACCGAGGAGCAACTTCGCGCCAGGATGGACGAACTGATGGCGCAGGCTGTCGCCGAGGTGAAGGCGGGGACGTAAAGGCATTCTGCCGCCTCCGTCGTTGCGAGGAGCGAAGCGACGAAGCAATCCACGTCGCGGCATAACGGACAGATGGATTGCTTGGCTTCGCTCACAATGACGGCAGAGATGTCGTGACGTATCTTTAAGACCGCGTCCCGCGATATTCCTTCCGAACGATCTCCAGCAATCGCCGCGCCGCTGCGCTCAAGAAGCCGCCGCGGCGCGTTACCGTGACGACGTCGTGGCTGACCTTGAGGTCGCGCACGCCGATAGTCGAGAGCGCCGAGGATTCAAGTTCCTCGGCGGCATTGATTTGCGAAAGCAGCGCGATGCCGAAGCCGGCCTCGACCAGACGTTTCTGGGCAGTCAGGCTGTCGACGGGAGTCCACGCGACTTGGCCCAATCCGCGGGTTTGGAACAGCGCGAGGATATGCGACGCTGCGATCTCGCGCCGTCCTGGCACTTCAGGAAATCCGATCCATCGCTCGCCACGCAGGTCGGCAAGCCTCGCGACCCGACCGCCAGCTAGCGGGTGGTCCGGCCCGCAAACGACCTGAAGCCGCTCGGCAAACAGCAATTCGCAGTCGAGATCGCGCGAGTCATCGCGGTCAAAGCGCAGCCCGATTGTCGCCTCGCCACGGCGGATCAAGCCGCTGACCTCGGCGCTGGTCGCGGTCCGCAGGGACAAATCGACGCCGGGATGTTCCGCTGCGAAGCGCTTCAAGATCGCCGACAGCCGGCCGCCCGCCAACGTGCCGACCACGGCGAGCGCGATCGGTCCTGAATTCGGCCGCGCCAGCGCGCGGACCGCATTCTCCGCATCCTGGGCGGCGGCGACCGCGCGCTCGGCATACGGCACCATCACCCGCCCCGCATCGCTCAGCATCGTGCGCCCGGCAATCCGCTCGAACAGCGGCACGCCGAGCTCCTGCTCCAGCAGCGCAATGCGCCGTGAGATCGCCGGCTGCGAGCGGTGCAGCGCCTTCGCTGCGCTCGAAATCCCGCCGCGGCGATGAACGGTCAGGAAGGTGAGAAGCGCATCGCTGTCCATGTTTCGTCCATGCAAAAAGCTGATGATGCATAGAAAAATAACAAATTTGGCTGATGGGAGCCAGCCCGCTACTTTCGCCGCCAGCCAGAACCGGCGAACCAACGAAGCGGAGATTGCCGATGCGAACCCAGATGGAAAAAGCCGAAGCGTTCCGCGCGCTGCATGCGCGCCCCGGCGCCTTCATCATTCCCAATCCCTGGGACGCCGGCACGGCGAAACTGCTCGCCGCGATGGGGTTCGAGGCGCTCGCGACCACGAGCCTCGGTCTGGCCAATACGCTCGGCAGCGCCACCGTCAGCCTCGATGCGATCATCGAAAATTGCCGGGCGATTGCTGACGCCACCGACCTGCCCGTCAACGCCGATCTGGAGAATGGCGGCGCGGATGATCCGGCAACCGCGGCAAAGGCGATCGCGCGCGCGGCCGAGGCCGGCTGCGTCGGCGGCTCGATCGAGGACTCGACCGGCAATCCGCAGAGGCCGATTTACGATTTCTCGCTCGCGGTGGAACGCGTACAGGCCGCGGTCGAGGCGGCGCGCGCGCTGCCCTTCCCGTTCACGCTGACCGCGCGGGCGGAGAATTTCCTGCATGGCCGCAAGGATCTCGACGACACCGTCAAGCGGCTGCAGGCGTTCGAGGCCGTTGGCGCCGACGTGCTGTATTCGCCCGGCCTCTACGACCTCGACACCATCCGTACCGTGGTGTCGTCCGTCGGCAAGCCCTTCAACCTGGTGATGGGTTTTGCCGATCCGACGCTGACGCTGCCGCAACTATCGGCCGCCGGCGTCAAGCGCATCAGCGTCGGCGGCGCCATGGAGCGCTACGCCCTCGCCGGGTTCCTGAAATGCGCCCGCGAGATGAAGGATCAAGGTGCATTCACCTTCGTGCGCGAGATGGCGCCAATCGGGGAAATCAGGGCCGCATTCCGGTAACCACCCCATTCGCCATAGCGATAGGCGCTTCTGACTTGCAGGCGGCCCCGGGCAATGCCAATTAGAGGACCATGCCCCAGGATCACATCTCCAACGTTCTCGCCGATCGCTATGCTTCGCCTGCCATGCGCGCCATCTGGAGTGGCGAAGGCAAGGTCCGCCTCGAACGCGAATACTGGATCGCCGTGCTGAAGGGCCAGCGCGATCTCGGTATTCCGGTGCCGGACGGCGTGATCGAAAGCTACGAGCGCGTGAAGGACCAGATCGACCTGGAATCCATCATGCGTCGAGAGCGCATCACCCGCCACGACGTGAAGGCGCGCATCGAGGAATTCTGCGAGTTGGCCGGTCACGAGCACCTGCACAAGGGCATGACCAGCCGCGACCTCACCGAGAACGTCGAGCAATTGCAGGTCTACCGCGCCCTGCGGCTCACCGAGACCAAGAGCATCGCCGCCCTCGTTCGTTTCGCAAAGCGCGCCCGGCAATTGCGCGACGTCCCGTTCACTGCACGCACCCACAACGTGGCCGCGCAGATCACGACGCTCGGCAAGCGCATCGCCATGTTCGGCGAAGAAATGCTGCTGGCGCACCAGAGCCTGGTCAACGTCCTGGACACGTATCCGGCTCGCGGCCTGAAGGGCGCAGTCGGCACCCGCCTCGATCAGATAACCCTGTTCAATGGCGATGCCGGCAAGGCGCGCGCGCTCGAACAAACCATTCTCACTCATTTGGGCTTGCCGAAGGCGCTCGACGCCGTCGGCCAGGTCTATCCGCGCAGCCTCGACTTCCGTGCCGTCAGCGTGCTCACCGAACTCGCCAGCGGCCCCGGCAATTTCGCCAAGGTCATACGTCTCATGGCGGGCCACGAACTCGCCAGCGAGGGTTTTGCCAAGGGCCAGGTCGGCTCGTCGGCGATGCCGCACAAGATGAATAGCCGCTCCTGCGAGCGCATCAACGGCCTGCATATCGTCTTGAAAGGCTATCTCGCCATGGCCGCAGGGCTGGCCGGCGATCAGTGGAACGAAGGCGACGTCTCCTGCTCGGTCGTTCGCCGCGTCATGCTGCCGGATGCCTTCCTCGCCATGGATGGTCTGCTTGAGACCTTGCTCACGGTGCTCGATCAGATGGAAGTGTTCGAAGCCGTCGTCGAGACCGAGCTGAACCGTTACCTGCCCTTCCTGCTGACCACCACGGTCATGATGGAATCAGTGAAGAAGGGCGCCGGCCGCGAAGGCGCCCACGAGGCGATCAAGGAACACGCCGTCGCGGCCATCCGCGACCTGCGCACCGGCAAGATCGTGCAGAACGATTTGCTCCAGCGTCTCGCCGCCGACCCCCGTCTTGGATGGAGCCCGACCGAACTGCAGCAAGTGCTCGATCAAGGCCGCGCCAACTCGGGCGACGCCGCCGCCCAGGTCGATCACTTCACCGAGCAGGTCGAAGCGCTGGCGCGGGCCAAGCCTGAGGCCGCCGGCTACACGCCGGGCGCGATTCTGTGATGGCAAGTGGCGAATAACGCACGGAAAGCATTCCATGCGCCATTCGCGACGTTCCCTCACTCTTCCTTGAACCCGTACTCCGGCACATTGCCGCTGGCGCCGTAGTATTTATACGGCAGGAATTTGCCGGACATCGTGATCTTGACTCGGTCACCCTTCGGATTGGCGACGCGCTCCATTGCCATGTCGAAATCGATCGCCGACATGATGCCGTCGCCGAATTCCTCCTCGATCAGCGCCTTCCAGGCCGGACCGTTGACCATCACCATTTCATAGAAGCGATAGATCAAGGGATCGGTCGGCGGCATCGGCGTGCCGGTGCCGCGCATCGGGATCTCGTTGAGCATCGCGGTTTCGGATTTCGACAGCCCGAACAGTTCGCCGGCATTGGCGGCCTGCGGTTTTGTCAGCTTCATCTGGCCCATGATGGCGCCGACGATCAGCACGTCGGAATAGCCGCCGATCTCCGCGCAGATGTGCTTCCAGCTCCAGCCCTTCTCGCGCTTGATGTCGAGCAGCTTTTCGGTGAGGTCTTCGCGTTTCATGGATAGTCTCCTCTATTCGTCATGCCCGGTCCCGGGCCTCCACGTTTTGCTCATTCTCAGGAAGACGTGGATGGCCGGGACATTCCCGGCCATGACGTCTGTTCTGAATCGGCAGCCCCCGAGGCAATCACCAGTTCCGGCTTCCCGATCCGCACCGTCGGCACGTTGCGCGGATCGTGGTCGGTCACATCAGATGCAAACGTCTTGCTGCGGCTGACCAGGAAATCGACGATGTGGTTGCGCAGCGCGTAGTAAAGCGGATGGCGGTGCAGATCGATGCGGCCACGGTTCTTCGGCAGCGGATTTTCGACGATCTCGGCGAGTACGGCGCCGGGACCGTTGGTCATCAGAAAGATCTTGTCGGCGAGATAGATCGCCTCGTCGACATCATGGGTGATCATGAAGGCGGTCTGACCCGTCTCGAGGCAAATGCGCCGCACCTCGTCCTGCAGCGTGCCGCGCGTCAGCGCATCCAGCGCGGAGAACGGCTCGTCCATCAGCATGATTTTTGGCGTGATCGAGAGCGCCCGCGCGATGCCGACGCGCTGCTTCATGCCGCCGGACAGTTCCGAGGGACGTTTGTGCTCGGATCCGGTCAGGCCGACGAGGTCGATAAATTTCTGCGCATGCGCCTTCACGCGTGCGCGGTCCCAGTTGCGCCATTTCGAGGTCACGGCATAGGCGACGTTGCCGAGCACCGTGCGCCACGGCAGCAGCGCATGGCTCTGGAAGATCACGGCGCGGTCGAGGCTGGTGCCCTCGATCGCCTGGCCGTCGACGATCACAGCCCCTTCGCTCGGCTCGTCGAGGCCGGCCAGGATGTTCAGCACCGTGGTCTTGCCGCAGCCGGAGTGGCCGATCACGCAGCCGAATTCGCCCCGTCCCATGGAGAGCCAGAGATCCTCGAACACGGTAATCGGGGCGCCATCCGCGCCGGGATAACGCCGTGCGATACCCTCGATGGAAATGAACTTGTCCATCATTACTCCGGAAACGTGACCATGCGCGTGAACCGCGCGAGGATCTGGTCGAGCAGCATGCCGACGATGCCGATCAGGAGAATGGCGATGATGACGTTGGTGATCGAGAGGTTGTTCCACTCGTTCCAGACGAAATAGCCGATGCCGGTGCCGCCAACCAGCATTTCGGCGGCGACGATCACGAGCCAGGCGATGCCGATCGAAATCCGCATGCCGGTGAGGATCGTCGGCGCCGCCGCCGGCAGGATCACGGTGAAGGCGCGCCGGATGGTGCCGACCTCCAGCGTCCGCGCGACGTTGATCCATTCCTTGCGCACGGCGGCGACGCCGAACGCCGTGTTCAGCAGCATCGGCCATACCGAACAGATGAAAATGACAAAAATCGCGGAGATACTGGAATCCTTGATGGTGTAGAGCGCCAGCGGCATCCAGGCCAGCGGCGAGATCGGCTTCAGCACCTGGATGAACGGATCGAGCGCCTTACTGATCAACGGCGACATGCCGATCAGGAAACCGAGCGGGATCGCGACGATGACGGCCAGCAGATAGCCAAGGCCGACGCGGCCGATCGAATAGCCGAGCTGGATGCCGAGGCCCTTGTCGTTCGGGCCCTTGTCGTAGAACGGCTGCTCGAGGTGTTCCCACAGTTTGGCACCGACATCGAGCGGGCCGGGCATCGCCGACTTGCCCTGGGTTGCCGTCAGTCCCATCAGCTTGGCGTATTCCGGCGACATGTGCGTGGTCGCAGCCGTCGAGCGCGTGGCGAGATGCCAGATCCCAAGGAACGCCGCGAACAGCGCGATCGATAGCACCGCCGCGCGGAAGCGAAGGGAGAGGGTCATCGCCGACAGCCTCTCAGCACGTCGTCCCTGCGAACGCAGGGACCCATACGCCGTGTCTTCTCGTTCGGGCACAACGTCAAAGACCCTCGTTCACCACTACCGCCGCGGTGTATGGGTCCCTGCGTTCGCAGGGACGACAGCGGTGAATGCTGCGCCCGCCCCCTCACGACGCTTTCCTGATCTTGAAGCTCGCAAGATAATCATCCGGCCTTTCCGGGTCGAACGTCTTGCCCATCACCGAGAAGGATTTGTACGACGTCGCCGGCGGCGTCAGTCCCATCTCGGCCATCACCTTCTTGGTGTCGGTCGCGAGATAGACCTGCTCGGCCACCGCCTTGTAGTCGACGTCGCCCTTGATCTGGCCCCAGCGCTTCATCTGGGTCAGCATCCACACCGCGAACGACTGCCAGGGGAACGGATCGAAATCGACGCGCCTGGCGTCGGTCTTCACGCCGCCCAGGCCGTCCGCATAGGTGCCGGTCAGCACCTGCTCCAGCACCGTAACGGGCGCGTTGATGTAGTTGGCCGGCGCGATCGCTTCGGCGATCTGCTTGCGGTTTTCCGCTTTCGAGGCATAGGCGGTCGCATCCACAATCGCCCGCGTCAGCGCCGCGAAGCTGTTCGGCGAACTCGTGATGAATTCCCTGCTGGCGGCAAAGCTGCAGCAGGGATGGCCGTCCCAGATTTCCTTGGACAGGATGTGCATGAAGCCGACGCCGTCATAGATCGCGCGCTGGCAGATGTTGTCGGGCGCAAGGAAACCGTCGATGTTGTCGGCGCGCAGATTGGCGACCATTTCCGGCGGCGGCACCGAGCGGAGCTGCACGTCGGTATCGGGATCGAGGCCGTGTTCGGCTAGGTAATAGCGCAGCAGGTAATTGTGCATCGAATAGTCGAACGGAATGGCGAACTTCATGCCCTTCCAGTCCTTCGGATCGCGCTTGTCCTTGTGCTTCATGGCGAGCGTGATGCCCTGCCCGTTGATGTTCTCGATCGCCGGCACCGTGAACGGGATCGCATTGGCGCCCAGCCCCAGCGAGATCGCGATCGGCATCGGCGCCAGCATGTGGGCGGCGTCATATTCCTTGTTGATGGTCTTGTCGCGGATCACGGCCCAGCCGGCGGTCTTCACCACCTCGACGTTGAGGCCGTGCTTCGAATAGAAGCCGAGCGGTGCTGCCATGATGATCGGCGTCGCGCAGGTGATCGGAATGAAGCCGACCTTGAGGTCCTTCTTCTCGGGCACACCGCCTTGCGCGAACAATTCGGTCGCGGTCTGCAGCGGGAAGAATTGCGAAATCGCGGCCAGCGCAGTCGAGGCGCCGACCGATTTCAGGAAGGCGCGCCGCGCCACGTCTTTCGGAAACATCGCACGCATCACGGCGGAGGCGACGACGCCCTCGTAGCGCTGGTCCTCGCTAGGCTGAGGCTCGCAGCGCAGCGCCAGCGCGGCCTGTTCATGTTCGGCTTCGCTGACATGCTGGCCGCAAGAACAGCGACCGGCACGAAGACGGCGATCGGGATCGAATGGGTTGTCGAAGGTAGACATGAGGCCTCCTGCGCGGACGTTGCCCCCTAATTAAGCAAGCCACATGCCAGCCCATTTCTTCAGCGATTGCGCTGATGTCGCAGCGATTTGGGCGGATATTGGCGATTACGAAAACTCGTGATAAACGAAAGTTCGTAGCACGATTACGAAATCTCGGAGTTTTGGCCTGATGGATCTTGCTCTCGGTTCTGCGGCTGGGGCGCAGGATGTCGATCTCCAGGCCGCGGCGTTCGAGTTCTCGGTCGAGCCGACGCTGCTGCTCGATCCCCACGCTGACCTGATTCTGGACGCCAACCCCGCCGCCTGCACCCTGCTCAGTTACGACCGCGCGCTGCTGCGCCAGACCAGGGTCAGCACGCTGCATGCCGGGCAATTGCCCGCACTGATCGTCTTCACACAGGCCGTGCTCGACAAGGGGGCGTATTGGACCAACGCGCTGACGCCGCGTCACGCCACCGGGCAAACGCTCAGGCTCGAATATGCCGGCTCCCGCGTGCCAGGCGACGGCCGCGCGCTGGTGCTGCTCAGCATGAGCGACCTCGATGCCCGCCGCCGCCGCTATGTCGACGCGGCGGCCGAAGACCACATGCGCGGCGGTATCGCAACCTGGCAGCGGGTCGAGCGGGTGTTCCAGGATATCGAGCGCGAAAACCAGCTGATCCTGCGCGCCGCCGGCGAAGGCATTTACGGCGTGAACGCGGAAGGGAAAACCACCTTCGTCAATCCGGCCGCCGAGCGCATGCTGGGCTGGAGCGCGGAAGAGCTGGTCGGCAAGGCCATCCACCCGATCGTTCATCACACCCATCACGACGGGCGGCACTATCCCGATCACGACTGCCCGATCTACGCGGCGTTTCGCGACGGCGCCGTGCACCAGGTCGACGGCGAAGTGTTCTGGCGCAAGGACGGCACGCCGGTCTGGGTCGAATACACCTCGACGCCGATCCGCGACCGCGGCGTGGTGGTCGGCGCCGTGATCGTATTCCGCGACGTCAGCCAGCGCCGCGAGGCTGACGAAAAACTGCACGCGGCGCTCGCCGAAGTGGACCGTTTGCGCGAAAGGCTCGAACTGGAAAACGCCTATCTGCAGGAAGAAATCCGGATCGAGACCAACCCGCGCGGCATCATCGGCCAAAGCGAGGCGATCCAGACCACGCTGCGGCAGGTCAAGCTGGTGGCGCCGACCTCGGCGGCCGTGATGATCACAGGCGAATCCGGCACCGGCAAGGAATTGATCGCGCGCGCCATCCATGAGGCGAGCAGCCGCCGCGACCGCCCGCTGATCCGCGTCAATTGCGCGGCGATCCCCCGCGAACTCTTTGAAAGCGAATTCTTCGGCCACGTCCGCGGCGCCTTCACCGGCGCGATGCGCGACCGCATCGGCCGCTTCGAACTCGCCGACGGCGGCACGCTGTTTCTCGACGAGGTCGGCGAAATCCCGCTCGAGCTGCAGGGCAAGCTGCTGCGCGTGCTGCAGGAGGGCAATTTCGAACGGGTCGGCGAAGAGCGCACCCGCGCGGTCGACGTGCGCCTGATCGCCGCCACCAACCGCGACCTCAAGCAGGAAGTGCAGCGCGGCCGGTTTCGCGAGGACCTCTATTTCCGTCTCAACGTCTTCCCGGTGGAGTCCGTGCCGCTGCGCGAGCGGCGCGAAGACATTCCGCTATTGGCGCAGCACTTCCTCAACCGCGAGAGCAAGGCGCTGAAATCCGAGCTGCGATTGTCGGAAGGCGATGCGCGCAAGCTGTCGCGCTACGACTGGCCCGGCAACGTCCGCGAACTGCAGAACGTCATCGAACGCGCCGCGATCCTCGCGCAGAACGGCCGGCTGCGCATCGACTTGCCCGACGTGCCTGGCGTACAGCCCTCCTCCGGCGCGCAGCGCGTCAAAACAGACAGCCGCCCCGCAGTCATGACCGCGTCGGAAATGCGCGCCCACGAGCGCGCCAACATCGAGGCGGCGCTGCAAGCCTGCTCCGGCAAGGTCTTCGGCCCCGGCGGCGCCGCCGAGTTGCTCGACATCAAGCCGACCACGCTGGCCTCGCGCCTCAAGGCGCTGGGAATTGCCAATGCGCGCGGTTCGGCTGGCTAGTTAGGGCACGTACTCCAAAACGTCGATCAATCGCCTAACCCCGTCAAGCAAAGGATCAGAGGTACATCCATGATGCCCGCCAAGCAAAAGCTGCATATTGACGGTTACGAATTTTCAACACTGGAAGGATTTTACGATCAAGTTGGCCTTCGCATTATCCCAGGTGCCGAGTGGGGCAGGAATCTCGACGCCTTTAACGACATTTTGCGAGGAGGCTTCGGGACACCGGAAGAAGGCTTCATTTTCTGCTGGGACAACCACGAAATCTCGAAGCGAAATCTGGGACATCACGAGACCGCTCGCCAACTGCGGAACAGACTGGAGCGATGTCACCCGTCCAACATACCTTCAGTCCAGAACGACCTTATTGAGGCGCTGAAAGGTGAAGGACCTACGGTATTTGACTGGATTGTCGAGAGAATCCGGTGCCATTGCCCTGGCGGCAACGAAGAAGCTGATGGCATCGAACTTATCCTTCAATGACAGTACGAGAATCGCCTGGCTTATCGTGATCGGCCCGCTTACTCCTCCGTTGCGATGCTGCGGCGGCGTAACGAAAGTAAAACCCCGCCACCGACTTTCCAGTACCGCCCTTCCCCTATAGCATCGAGCCAAGACGACCGGATCAACCGGTCGCTACGGCAAAGGGGAGGATTTCATGCGTCGCAACATTATCGCCGCGTTCGCGCTCCTGTTGTGGGGAACGGGACTAACCGCCTCCGCAATCGCGCAGCAACCGGTCAAGCTCGGTGTCCTCAACGACCAGACGGGACTGTATGCGGATCTCAGCGGCATGGGCTCGGTCCACGCCGCGCGCATGGCGGTCGAGGATTTCGGCGGCAAGGTGCTGGGCCGGCCGATCGAGGTCGTCTTTGCCGATCACCAGAACAAGCCTGACATCGGCGCCAACATCGCGCGGCAGTGGATCGAGACCGAGGGGGTCACGCTCATTCTCGACGTTCCCAATTCGGCCGTGGGGCTCGCCGTGCGCGAGGTGACGCGTACGCGCGACGCCGTTGACATCAATACCGGCGCCGCCACGTCGGATCTCACCGGAAAAGCCTGTTCGCCGCACGGCGTACACTGGAGTTTTGACACCTACGGCCTTGCGGCGACGATTGGCCAGGCGCTGGTGAAACAGGGTGGCGATAGCTGGTTCTTCATCACCGCCGACTATGCATTCGGGCATGCCCTCGAGAAAGACACCTCGGCGTTCGTCACGGCCGCCGGTGGCAAGGTGGTGGGGGCCGTGCGCCATCCGCTCAATACCGCCGACTTCTCGTCCTTTCTGCTGCAGGCGCAAGCCTCCAAGGCGAAGATTGTCGCGCTCTCGAACGCCGGCGGCGACACCATCAACGCGATCAAGCAGGCCGGAGAATTCGGCCTAGGACCGATCGACATTCATTGCATCCAGATTATTGCGGCAGCGAGATGGATGAAGCCGGTAAAGTTGGTGGCTCGCCTGTCGTAACGGGTTGCCAAGCGTCGGAAGTGTTTGAGTTGGCAGAAGCAGCGCTCGATACGGTTGCGCTGTTTGTAGGCGTCGGCGTCGTGCGGAATGATGATCCTGCGGGTGCGGTTTGACGGGATCACCGCTGTTGCGCCGATTTCCGCGATGATCGCACGCAGGGCATTGCTGTCATAGGCTTTGTCGGCGAGCACGGCATCGCCGCTCTGGCCATTCAGCAGGGCGGGCGCCTGGGTGATGTCATTGACCTGCCCAGCCGTGACGATAAAGCGGAGCGGACGGCCCAGGGCATCGGCCAGCATGTGGATCTTGGTAGTCAGTCCGCCTCGGGAACGCCCCAGCGCCTGATCTTTGGCCCCCCTTTTCCGCTCGCCGCCTGCTGGTGGGCGCGAATGATGGTGCTGTCGATCATCAGGTAATGGTTGTCGCGATCGGCGGTCAGAGCAGCGAATACGCGCTCCCAGACGCCAGCATGGCACCAGCGACTGAAGCGCTGGTGCACCGTTTTCCACTTGCCGTACCGCTCTGGCAGATCGCTCCAGTGTGCCCCCGATCGCAAAACCCACAGACATCCGTTGACGAACAGACGATTATCCGCAGCCGTACGTCCCGGGTCGCCAGCTTTCCCCGGCAGCAGTGGCGAGATCCTCGCCCATTGCACCTCGGTCAGCTCATATCGCTTCGCCGCCATCATCTGCTCCGTGTCGAATCACGGAACTCTATGAATCAGCGATCAAACCACTTGGGAATCCTGAATGTCGATCGGTCCTAGGCCGCAAAGGCGACCAGCGCGTGGCGGCGCTCCTGCTGCAGTTTCCCGACACCCACGCCCTTGGCCTCGAGGCGGCGCAAGGCCTGACCGCAAGCGAGACCTTCTTCTGGGACCTCGACGACGCGACCCGCGCCTGGACCAAACGCCTCGTTGCCCGAAATGCCGGGAAGCCGCCCAGCATGATCCATGCCGGGACCTACGGGGCGACGTTGCACTACCTGAAGGCGGTAGCGGCAGCCGGCACGACCGATGCGACCAAGGTGGTCGCCAAGATGAAGGAGCTGCCGATCGACGACTTCTACACCAAGGGCACGGTGCGCGAGGATGGACGCGTGATGCGGCCTTATTATCTACTGCAGGTCAAGAAGCCCTCGGAATCCAAATACCAGTTCGATTATCTCAAGCTCCTTGCCACGGTGCCGGCTGAGCAGGCGGCGCGGCCGCTGAGCGAGAGCGCTTGCCCGATGGTGAAACGCTGAAGCTCAAAGCAAACAATCAACGGATCATGAGAAGTTGAGAGGAAACCAGTACCAATGAGCATTGCCGATTCCAACAAGACGATCCTGACGGGCGAGAACCCTTTTATCCGCTTGAGCCACAAGGACGGCGAACCGAACTCAACAGAGGCGAGCTATTGGCGGATCATCTTTTCGCCAGCCGGCCCCGGCCACGTTCTCTACCTGAAAAGCGAACTGACGGAACGGCGCTGGCGCATTTACTCCGACAACATCGCGATGGCGCGGTGGCTGCAGTCAACCGTCCAGGGCATGCTCAATGCCGAGCTTTCCGACACGACGATCCCCTGTGCGGACGCGCAGTTCTCCAAAGCCGGGGATCCGCGCTACTTCTGGACTGAACACATCAAATCGCACGGCGAAGAAATCTCACTGACCTGGTTCGATATCGGCGAGCCGCTGCTGATCCACTCGCAGCCGAACCAGATTCCCGACCGGCGCTACGGCGTGTGCACCGTGCTGATCCCGGCGCTCGGCACGCGTCTCGTCCGCAACGGGGTCGAAGCGGCGGGCCGATCCTGGCCGCGGGAACGTGAGGGACGGCCCTTCTCGACGTCGGCATTGGCGTTCTCGGAGAGCTGGACCGAGGCGCGCTGAGGCGGAGTCGCCCATCAGATTCGTTTTCCACGTGGCGGAAGTCACCTCGTTCGTGGCGGACACAGTGCCGCACCGCCACGCCGCATGTTCTGCGCTAGTTTCGCCCGATCGGTCCCAGCGACTCGACAAGAAACAACAAAGACCAAGGGCAGGAAAATGAGAAAGCTGACACGGCGAACGTTCGTGATGGGTTCGGCCGCATTGTTGGCCGCGCCGGCCGTAAGGACCGAGGCGCAATCCGCGTGGCCGTCGAAATCGATCAGGATCATCGTGCCCTATCCGCCCGGCGGCCAGACCGACGGAATCGCACGCGCGTTCGGCGACTTCCTGGCGCGACAGGTGGGAAAGCCGGTCATCGTCGAAAACAAGGGCGGCGCCGGCGGCGTCATCGGCGTAACGGAGGCGAAACGCGCCGATCCCGACGGCACCACTATCCTGTGCACGATCTCGTCCTCGCTGATCCAGAACCGCGTCACCGTAAAGGACCTGCCCTACGATCCCGAAAAGGATTTCACCTATCTGACGATGGTCAGCGGCGCCGGCGGTCCGGTCGTGGCGGCGAAGAAGACGGGCGCCGCCAATCTTCAGGAATTCATCGCGTATGCGAAGAAAGTCGGCAGCCTGAACTGGGGATCGTACGGCGTGGGCTCGACACCGCATGTCCTGATCGAGACCATCGCCAAGCAATACGGCATCAAGGTGCAAGTCATCCAGTATCGCGGCGAGGCGCCGATGTGGAATGACGTCGCCGGGCAGACGCTGGACGGCGCCGCCGGCAGTTACGCCGCGGCCGCCCCCGTGATCCAGGCCGGCACCGGAAACCTGATCGGCGTGGTCGGCACCCGCCTGCCGCCCTATCCGGACGCGCCGACCATGACCGAGCAAGGCGCCGTCGGCGACTTCTACGACCTGCGCGCCTTCACCACGTTTGCCGTCCCATCCGGCACGCCGCGGGATATCGTGGATCGGCTCACGCCGCTGCTGATCCAGGCCGGGACCGATCCAAAAGTGCAGCAGATGCTGAACAACTTCATCCTGTCATCGCCGACCGATTTCGAAACCACGAATCGGATCTTCAAGCGCGACAGCGAAGTGATGCTCCGCATCCTTCACGATCTCGGCGTCAAGCCATCGGAGTAATTGGCCAGCAGCCTAGTAGCGGCGGCCGCCCACCGAGAACGACGAGGCGCCGGGCAGCGAATTGATCTCGCTGTCGATCCGGCCGGTCTGCTGCACGACGCCGACCCCGAGCGACAGGCTGAGGTTGGACGTCGGCTGGAATTCCACGCCGGCATACGCACTGGAGACGGGCAGCGTGCCCGACTTGGAGTCGAACGGCGCGAATGCGTTACTGCCGATGCCCGAATTGTATTTCAGCGTATCGACGCCGGCGAAGAACGTGATCGGCGGCCCGCCGGCGTTCTTCAGGCTATAGCCGAACTGCGTGCCTTCGCTGTAGATCGATCCGAAGCCGCCGAACGCGCTCTGGCTGAGGCCGCCAAAACCCATGGTGTTGCGTTGGCTGCCGACAAAGAAGCCGTTGGAAAAATTGTAGCGCGCGTAGGCGGAGCCGTTTCCGAGGTCGCGGAAGTCGAAGCTCGGAAAGGTGCCGTAGGCGTTCGCGCCCTCGCCCGCATCGCCGCTGAACCCCATCGGCCAGCCCGGAATCCAGTAATTCACCGGCGAGGCCTGGGCGTGGGCGGCGGGCGCGCCCAGACACAGCATCGCCACGATCCCCACGAAACCTGATTTGCTTGAGAACTTCGACATTCGAACCACCACCAAGTGCACCCGAATTATACCCTTCCGATCCCGGGAACGCCAGAGCGACGCCATTGGAGGTTGCCCCCGCTCGCACGGCGTCCGAGCTGTTCATTCGCGCGTCGTCAGCCTTGTCGCTGGTAAAATCCTGCAGCATAAAATGGTGGAGCAACCAATCATCACGACACGCTAACAAGCTATGCAAGGGCAACTTTCATGGCGAAGAAATACACGGCTCGATGCACTTACGGCGCGATAAAATTCGAGTTCGACACCGACCCGGACTTCGTCGCCAATTGCCATTGCCTGGACTGCAAGCGGGCGTCGGGCGGCGAGATGGCCACATTCTTCGGCGTGCCGCAGGATGATTTCACCCTGGTCAGCGGCCAACCGAAAGCGCACCACTATGTCGCCGAGTCCGGCAAGGGACTGGACCGCAACTTTTGCCCCGATTGCGGCTCCAGATTGTTCAGCACCAATCTGGATAGTTTCCCCGGCCTCGTCTTCGTCATGCTCGGCAGCCTGGACCGGCCCGACTTGATTGCCCCGAAGCTCGAAATGTTCACCAAGCGCCGCCTGAAGTGGAACAAGCCGCTCGACCTCCCGCAATTCGACAGCATGCCTGGATGAGCCGCGGACACCAGCAGCTGGCAAATCAAGTTGCAGTCCGATCCGGCTGGATCAGACTGCAACGTTGTTTCAGAGCTGCCTAATCCTCATCCGGAAGAGACCGTGAAGCGGTCGTCTCGAAGGATGTAGGCCACAGACGGGCCTCATGGTTCACCCGGCGATGCGGCGCATCGCCCGGAGACGCGCTTCGCGCTCCTCTCCATGAGGAACTCCTGCTCGTTACGCCGCCTTGGTGGTGAGCTTGGCTTCCACCGGCAACCCCTCCTCGATCGGCAGCGACGAACCGTGTTGGCTCGTGCTAGCCGATACTCACCTCTTTCCGTACTCCGTGAATACGTAGTCGCGGTTCTGCACCACCGTGTGGCACGCGAACCCGCACTTCGCGTCGTTTTCCTGCGGCGGACTGTCCGAGACGGTGGCCGGCCTGAACATATCGGACGCTGCATTATACTCGAACGCGGCCCATCCCCATCCGCCGCTGTCCGCGAACCTCTTGCTGTCCTTCACCATGAAATCAACGTCATGCTGCGCGCCTGGCACGATCGGCTGACCGGGGTACGCTTCCTGCTTTTTTGGAGTCCAATGAACTTTCGCCATTTTGGCACCGTCCGGGAAAGGCTTGCCATTGCCGGGCACGCCCTCCTTGTAGGCGTCGATCATTGCCGGATTTCCCACGATCACAGCAACCTTGCCTCCGTTATCGCTGGTCGCGATCACTGCCCAGTCCTCGTATCCCCTGAACTCGGAGAACGCGAGCCCATTCGGTACTTTCAGAGTGTACTTGTCTTGCGCGGAAATCGCGACACCAGCCGCCATGACGGCGATCGACACCAAAATACATAGACTGATCAGCGTGCTTTTTTTCATTGTCGCATCTCCCTCATTCGGGTTAGCGGCGGATAATCCTTTGCTGAAAATCGCCTCGTCGCATTGCCTTACGAGGCTCAGGACTGCGCCGACCGTTGGTTGATCACGAGGAACAATATTACAGCATGGATTTGCGCAATGCGAAATGGGTCCGATGCGACGGTGCATGGCCGCTATCAGTCATTTTCGACCCGAGCCTGGGGGCTGACCATGTTGCAGTCCGATCCGGCTGGATCAGACTGCAACATTGGATGCGGCGTTACGCTGCCTTGGTGGTGAGCTTGGCTTCCATCGGCAGTCCCTCCTCGATCGGCAGTGACGGATCGCGGGACCATTCGTTCCAGGAGCCGAAATACATCCGCACATCCTTCACGCCGGCGTTCTTCAGGGCGAGGAACGTGTTCGAAGCGCGTGCCCCCTTGAAGCAGTAGAGATAGACCGGCGTATTCTCTGCGATGCCGACGGTGGCGCACTCCGCCAGGATCTCGTTCTTGGACTTGAAGCGCGGTCCTTCCGCGGTCGGCTTCATCATGCGGTACCATTCCAGCCAGACCGCGCCGGGGATGCGTCCCTTGCGCGGGCAGAAGTCTTTCCCATACGGAGACGAGCTTTCGCCGATCCACTCGTCGATGTCTCGAACATCGAGCAGGGCGATGCCGGGCTTGCCGACGGCAGCCAGCATGGTCTTGGCGTCGATCAGGATGTCGCCGGCTTCCGGCACGACCGTGAACGAGGCCGTCACCGGCGACGGCACGTCTTTGGTCAGCGGCAGGCCTGAGGCTGCCCAGGCATCGTAGCCGCCATGCAGCACCTTGACCTTGGGATAGCCGAGCATGGTCAGCAGATAGTAGCCACGGCAGGACTGGCCGAAGCCGGAATTCATCGACTGCTCGTAGATCACCGCAGTCTCTTTCCCTGAAAGTCCGGCGGCGCCGAACGCGTCGGCGAATTTCGTCTTCAGCTCCGCCATACCTTCCGGCGTCGAGGTCGCCAGATACGTGAAGATTTCATGGACGTTGACGGCGCCGGGGAGATGCCCCGCGCCGTAGGCCTCGGGATTGCGGGTGTCGACGACGACACACGGCTCTTTCGTGAGGAACTCCGCGAGTTCGCCGGCAGTAATCAGAACGTCCGTCATGGCAGGCCTCTCCTGTTTTTGTGGTTGCGGGTGGGGTCGAAACGGAAATCCCTCTAGCGCTCGTCGCCGGCCAGCATCTTGCGAAGCTGCTTGGTGGCGGGGGTGACGATCGCGACGAAATAGGCTTCGCGCAGCCGGCGCTGGGCGCGATGGCTTTTGAGGTAGCCGCGCGCGCCGCAATGGAGCATCGCCGCATGCGCGGCCGCGACGCTGGCCTCGCCGAGCCGCAGGCGAAGTGCGACGACGCGACGCCAATAGCTGTCGTCGGAATTATAGGGGTCGCATGCCAGCGCCATCGTCTCCTTCTCGAACTCGGCATGGAGCTCGCGGAATTGCGTCGGCTGCTGCGGCAGATAGCGGTTGACGTGGCCAAGCGGCGGCCCGACCTCGTCCATGATGCCGATGCAATCCTTGATCAGGCCGAGGCCCATGCCGGCCTGCAGCAGGATGAATCCGGCGCGGATTTTCTTCACGAACTGCCCGGCCTGTTCGGCCAGGATCAACTCATCCGGCACGAACACGTCACGGAACTGGACGCCGTAGGTACCCGTGCCGTCCATGGCGAGGAACGGCTTGCACGGCTGCAGGGTGATCGCCGGATCGGAGCAATCGGCCAGGAACATCACAATGCCCGGCCCGCCCTTTGCGGTGCCGTCCGGCCCGCTCTTCGCGGTGCCGCCGTCCTCGTCCTCGCGCTCGAAGATGGTGCCGAAATAATGGTCGGGCCCGAGATTGGAGACCCAGGGCAGCGCTCCCTTGACGATGTAGCCGCCCTCGACCTTGCGCCCCTTCAGTTTCAGCCGCTCAATGCCGAAGAAACTCTTCATCGGATTGGAAAGGCCGGTGCCGCCGAGCACCCGTCCACTCGAAAAACTGTCGCCGAAACGCCTTGCAAGCTTCAGGTTGGTCGAATTCGCGGCGTACCAGACCAGCGCATTCTGGCACCAGGCCATGAAAGCCGTGGCGCCGCAGACCTCCCCGATCACAGCCATCGACTGGATGGCGCAGCACAGATCCGCAGGTCCCTCCTGCGGGACATGGCTGCTCCATGCGCCGACCTTGCCGAGATTGCGCAGCAGCTCACCCGGATAAACCGAGCCTGCATCTATTTCACCTGCGAGCGGCGCAAGCTCGTGACGCGCGATCCTGGCAACTTCGTCAGCAATCGTAGGTGCGGGCCGATCTACAGCTTCGACCCGCGATAAGGCTACTGAACCCATGATCGTCTCCCGCACCCCGTTTGCACGCACAGCTTTCCCGTCAGATGCCGACTTCGAGATTGACGGGGCGCGTAAACGTGTTGGCGACCGGCGACCATTTCTTGACGTGGGTCACCAGCGCGTCGATCTCGCTCTTCGGAACACCCTCACATTCCATGTCGACCTTGACGCGCACATCGGTGAAGCCGACCGGCTTCTCGCTGACGTCGCCGGTGCCCCAGACGGCGGTGATGTTGAGGTCGCCTTCGAGTTCGAGCTCGAGCTTGTTGACGATCCAGCCGCGGTGAACGGCGTTGGCGTGCAGGCCGACGGCAAGGCACGAGCCGAGCGCGGCGAGCGATGCTTCCGACGGATTGGGCGCGGTGTCGTCACCCAAAAGCCCCGGCGGTTCGTCGACGATATAGGGCGCGAGGTTGCGGATGTAGTTGGCGTGCCGGAACTTGCCCTCCGCCACCGTCTTGCACTTCAAGGTCTTGATGACCTTCGGATTGGCCTTGCCATTGGCGATGAGCTGTTCGAGCCCACCTTTGTCGATTGGCGCCAGGCAGCCTGTGAGCACCGTTTTTTGAGCGACCGCGGTCATCTTTTCTCTCCCTAGGGGTAGGATACCGAACGTTCTGTTTCCTGCATGAAGCGTGCCAGACCAGGCCAAAACCAAAAGGCGAAGCGCTCTCGCGGCTTAGCGATAGCTGCCCGGAAATTGACCAGCGCCGCGCTGCACAGGCGCGAAGCAATTGCCGCCTGCGTGCGATTACTTTCAGCGCAAAAGATGCGACTTGATGATTGCGGCGCGCTCGGATTAACTGCGGCGCATGGGCAAATCGGTTTCAAAGAGGAAAGCTGTCGCGGCACGTGCCGCAGGCGACGAGGAATCCGCACGAGAGCGCCTGCTCAGCGCGGCGACGCATCTGTTCTGCAAGAACGGCATCAACGCTACCGGGATCGATGCCATCATCGATGAGGCCGGCACCGCCAAGACCACGCTCTACAAATTGTTCGGATCGAAAACCAACCTCGTCAACGCCGTGCTGGAAAGCGAAGGCAAGGCGTGGCGCGAATGGTTCATCGGCGCGATGGAGGATGGCGGCGGCGACGCGCAGGCGAAGCTGAAGCGGATTTTTCCGGCGCTGAAGCGCTGGTTCGCCGAGGAGCGCTTCTACGGCTGCCCCTTCATCAACGCGGTCGCCGAACACGACAAGGACGCCAAGCAGTTCCGCAACATCGCGCTGCGGCACAAGAAAGTGGTGCTGGCGCATATCGAAAAGCTCGCCGCTGAAATGGGCGCGGCCGAGCCGCAGATGCTGGCACATCAGCTCGCGCTGTTGATCGACGGCGCCATCGTCGCCGCCATGGTGTCGCGCGATCCCGGGGTGGCGGACACGGCGGGCCTCGCCGCGGGCAACCTATACGAGCCGTCGAAGGTGAAGAAGCCGAAGCGCGTGAGCGCGGCGACCGAGCAACTCGTGGCGGTGTGAGTTTTCGTAGGGTGGGCAAAGCGCAGCGTGCCCACCATCTCGCAGCGTGCACGACGATAGATGGTGGGCACGTCGCTAGCGCTCCTCTGCCCACCCTACGGGTTCATCGCCCTACTTCAGCGCATCCGCGACCTTGGCGATGCCGGCGTTGGCGCAGACTTCGTCCTTTTCGCCGCCCGGCGCGCCCGAAACACCGACGCCGCCGATCGGCTCGTTGCCCGCCCTGATCGGGACGCCGCCGCCGATACCCACGACATTCGGGATCTGCTTCAGGAATGCGTTCGCGGGATCTTCCATCTGCTTCATGGTTTGCTGCGAGGTCTGATTGCGGGTGCGCGCGGTGTAAGCCTTTAGCCGCGCGAACTCCACCGTGTGGGGATTGGTCCCGTCGCCGCGGATCGCGGCCGCGAGGTTGCCGCCCTTGTCGACGATCACGACTGAGACCTTGTAGCCATCCTTGGTGCACTGCTCGATGGCGCCCTGCATGATGGCGATCGCCATCGCCATCGAAACATTCTTCTCGACCTGTGGAGCCTGCGCCAGCGCAGGTGAAGCGGCGAGGACGGATATGGACGCAAGCGCGGCAATACGAACAAGACGCATGTTATTAGCCTCCCTGAAAGTTATGGTGTCGCGCCTTGTTGAACCCTCCGCTGGCCTGATTAGTCCCGGGCGAGCCCACGAAATTCGTTGGCATCGCCGCAGCCACTGCAGGTTTGGAAGAGTTCTAACGACCTTCGAGCAGGCTCGATTCAAGCCGCGCCAGTTCGGCCGCGAGGTCTGCCTCGACATCGCCGACCCGCATCTCGATCACGCGATAGTCGCGCGCTTCCAGCCACGCCCTCCGGCCGGCGCGGTCCGCGACGATGGCCTCCGACTCGTTTGCATTGACGAGTTCGATTGCGAGCCGATGCACGAACGAGACGAAATCCGGAATATGACGGCCAACTGGAGTCTGGCGCTTGAACTGGCCGGCAAAGCGGCGGTCGCGGGTCAGCGCCTGCCACAGAATCCGTTCGGCGTCGGTCGGGTTCCGCCGTAGCAGCCGGGCCAGCCCGCGCACGGTCGAGCTGTCGCCGGGCACAGCCGGGCCCTGCCCATGCTCGGCCAGCAGCGCGCGCAGCCTTGTGGCCTGTTCGCCGTCGAGCACGCCGCCCTTGGCCGGACCCTTGCGGCCTTCCGCGATCGCCATCACCACCCCGTGCAGGGTGTGCATGTCCTGCTTGGTCGGGTCCATCCGGGTGAAGATGTTGCGCAGGTTGACCAGCATGGTCTCGCGCTTCTCGCGCGGGCGCAGGAATTCGACCTTGTCGAGTTCCCGGACCAGGTTGTCGAAGAAGGCCTGCATCTGGTGCTGCGAGGCCGGCTCGGAACGTTCGGGCATCGCGAACGGGAGGTCACCACCGGTCGAGCGCTTGAACCACTCATAGCCGATCAGGAGCACCGCCTGCGCCAGATTGAGCGAGGCAAAACCCGGATTGACCGGGAAGGTGATGATCCGGTTGGCGAGCGCCACCTCCTCGTTCTGCAGGCCGTAGCGCTCGCGGCCGAACAGGATGCCCGCCCCGCCACCGGCGCCGACATGGGCCACGATCTCGGCGGCGGCTTGGGTTGGCGCGACCACCGGCTTGGCCTGGTCATGGGCGCGGGCGGTGGTGGCGAACAGCAGCGTCAGGTCGGCGACCGCCTGCTCGACCGTGTCGAACAACTGGGCTTGTTCCAGAATCTGATCGGCGCCGGCCGCCGCCCGTTGCGCGGCGACGTTGGGCCAGCCGTCGCGCGGGTTGACGATTCGTAAACGGGACAGCGCGAAATTGCCCATCGCCCGCGCGGCCATGCCGATATTCTCGCCGAGCTGCGGCTCGACGAGGATCACAACGGGTCCGGCTAAGTCCCAACCAGATTTGGTTTTATCGGTGCCCGAACCGGACATTCGCAACTTCACTTTCTGATTCAACTCTGGAGTTGATTCGACCTCTGAAGATTTTGAATCGGCGCGCGAAGCGCGCGCGGATAATTCAAGATCACAGGAATCGCCTGCTTGGGTAACGGCCCGAATTCGCAAGCCTGCTGCGCGGCTTAGTAACCTCTCCGAACGCTCACTCAAAGCCTCAAAGAGGCTTGATCCCGCCCGCCGCTTGCGCGCGTTAGACTTTCGGATAGGCTAACAATCACAAACAAAGTGAAGCTGCAAACGGTCCCGAAAGCCGGTTCAACGGCGAGGGAATTTTAGGGGAGGCGTCCATGCGCGGCAGGTGGTCGTTGGCTATTGTGGGCGTGGTCCTTATCCTTGCGGGCGGCCTGCTCGCTCATTTCACCCAGACCGCAGGCGGCATCCGGATCGGGGATGTCAGATTCAAGGGCGCCAAGGGCAACACCATGAGCGGGTTGCTCTACATCCCGCCGAATGCCACCCCGCAGATCCCCGCCCCCGGCATCCTCGCGGTGCATGGCTACATCAATTCGCGCGAAACCCAGGACGGTTTTGCCATCGAGTTCGCCCGCCGCGGCTATGTGGTGCTGGCCCTCGACCCAGACCGGTCATGGCTATAGCGACGGGCCCGCCTTCGCCAACGGGTTCGGCGGCCCCGATGGCCTCGCCTATCTGCGCAGCCTCGAAATCGTCGACAAGAACAATATCGGGCTCGAGGGCCACTCGATGGGCGGCTGGACGGTTCTGGCCGCAGCCACCGCCGCGCCCAACGACTACAAGTCGATGGTGCTGGAGGGCTCCTCGACCGGCAAGCCGTTCGCTGCCGACGGCACGACCAGTTGGCCGCGCAACGTAGCGCTGGTGTTCGCCCAATACGAGGAATTCTCGACCCTGATGTGGGGCGTTGAAAAAGCCCGCGACGTCACCCAGAGCCCGAAACTGTGGGCCTTGTTCGGCACGCAAGGCCCGGTGGAACCGGGCAAGGTCTACGGCGACATCGCGCAAGGTACGGCGCGCGTGCTCCATACCCCCGCCATCACCCACCCGGCCGAGCACATTTCCCACGAGGCCATCGGCTACAGCCTCGACTGGTTCGCCAAAACCCTGCAGGGCGGCACGCCCCGCCCGGTCGACGACCAGATCTGGTTCCGCAAGGAAATCGGCACGCTGATCGCGCTGCTCGGCTTTGTGGCGCTTTTGATCGGGGCCTTCGATGCGCTCCTGGAAGCGCCGATGTATTCTCGCCTGCGGCTGCCGGAAATTGCCGACGGCACCATGCCGGAGCATACCGCAGCGAGCGGCCGGCGCTGGACCACGGCCTTCATCTTGTCCGCCTTCATCCCCGCGCTGACCTATTATCCGGCGTTCGCACTCGGCGGTACCTTCGTAAAGCCGTCCGCCTTCCTGCCGCAGGGCATCACCAACCAGATCCTGGTCTGGGCCGTGATCAACGGCCTGATCACGCTCGCCTTGATGCGGTTCGCACCGAAACGCGCCAGCCGGAACGGCATCGTCCTGCAGTCGGCCGTGATCGCCATCGCATCCGTCGCAATCGGCTACGCCGCGCTATGGCTCGCCGATTTCGCCTTCAAGATCGACTTCCGGTTCTGGATCGTCGCCGTGAAGCTGATGAGCGCGAAGCAGTTTTTGATCTTCCTGATCTATCTCGTGCCGTTCACGGCGTTTTTCGTGATCGCGCTGCATGTCCTGCACCGCAATTTCTCGACCATGGCCGCGCCCCGCGGGGCGCTCTATTTGACCAATATCCTGGCGCTGACGCTGGGCTTCATCGTGCTGGTGGGCGGGCAATACGCCATCCTCTGGCTCACCGGAAAGCTGTTCAACCCGCTGCCCGACCCCGGCTTCGTGCCGCTCTCGACCATCGTCGCCATCCAGTTCGTGCCGCTGCTGGCGATCTGCGGTGTGATCGCGACCTTTACCTGGCGGCGGACCGGCTCCAGCCTGCCCGGCGCCCTGATCTGCGGCCTGCTCGTGACCTGGTATGTGGTGGCGGGGACGGCGACCCAGGCGGCGTTCTGACGTTAAGGCGTTCTTACCTAAAAGATGGGCTGAAACTGCATAACGGCTTGGCTTTCGCCGGCCGGTTTGCAGTGCTATAGGCCGGCTATAATCACTCAACCCCGCCCACACGCGCGGTTTTCCGAGAAAAGGCCCCTTCCATCATGGCAAAAATCAAGGTGACCAACCCCGTCGTCGAACTCGATGGCGACGAGATGACCCGGATCATCTGGCAGTACATCAAGGACAAGCTGATCACCCCGTTCCTGGATGTCGAGCTGTTGTATTTTGACCTCGGAATGGAATATCGCGACGCGACCAACGACCAGGTCACGATCGACGCCGCCAACGCCATCAAAAAGGTCGGCGTCGGCGTCAAATGCGCCACCATCACCCCCGACGAGGCGCGGGTGAAGGAATTCGGCCTGAAGGAAATGTGGAAGTCGCCGAACGGCACCATCCGCAACATCCTCGGCGGCGTGATCTTCCGCGAGCCGATCATCTGCAAGAACGTGCCGCGCCTCGTCCCCGGTTGGACCAAGCCGATCATCATCGGCCGCCACGCCTTTGGCGACCAGTATCGCGCCACCGACATCAAATTCCCCGGCAAGGGAACGCTGACGATGAAATTCGTCGGCGAGGACGGCACCGTGATCGAGCGCGAAGTGTTCAAGTCGCCCGGCGCCGGCGTCGCCATGAGCATGTACAATCTCGACGATTCGATCCGGGATTTCGCCCGGGCATCGCTGACCTACGGACTGAGCCGCGGCTACCCGGTCTACCTCTCCACCAAGAACACCATCATGAAAGTCTATGATGGTCGCTTCAAGGACATCTTCGAGGAAGTCTACGAGAAGGACTTCAAGAAGGATTTCGAGGCCAAGCGCCTGACCTACGAACACCGCCTGATCGACGACATGGTGGCCTCGGCTCTGAAATGGTCCGGCGGCTATGTCTGGGCCTGCAAGAACTACGACGGCGACGTGCAGTCCGACACCGTGGCTCAGGGCTACGGTTCGCTCGGCCTGATGACCTCGGTGCTGTTGACGCCCGACGGCCAGGTCGTGGAAGCCGAAGCCGCCCATGGCACCGTGACACGGCATTATCGCGAGCATCAGAAGGGCAAGGAAACTTCGACCAACTCGATCGCCTCGATCTTCGCCTGGACGCAGGGTCTCGCGCACCGCGCCAAGCTCGATAACAACGAGAAACTGGCGAAGTTTGCCAAGACCCTGGAGAAGGTTTGCGTCGACACCGTTGAGGAAGGCTACATGACCAAGGACCTCGCGCTCCTGGTCGGCGCCGACCAGCGCTGGCTGTCCACCACCGGCTTCCTCGACAAGGTTTCGGACAACCTCGCCAAGGCGATGGCGGCTTAAAGCCGCCTTATCGCAACTCCCTCCACATCACTGCGACAAACGCTAAGCGTTTGCGCTAGCGGGCAGAGTGACGAACAATCCACGTCTCCGCTTGGGGCACGATGGATTGTCGTCAGGCGCGCATTCGCGCAGCCCGTGGGCCGCAGAAATAGAAAACCAACGACGGAGCACTACCGTGTCGTTCCCCAAGAACGCCGTACTCACCGCCATCTTTCTCACCGGGTCGCTCGTCAACGCGACCGCCCAGACCGCACTTCCCGAGGCCATTGCAGCTCCGGGTGAAACCCCAATGCTCACGCTGCATGCCGAAGGCGCGCAGGTCTACGAATGCAAAACCAGCTCCGACGGTGCACTCGTCTGGGTGCTTCGCGAGCCGATCGCGACGCTTCTTTCGGACGGCAAGACGGTCGGCCGGCATTATGCCGGACCGACCTGGGAGCACAGCGACGGCAGCGCGGTGGTCGGCCAGGTCGTCGGCACGGCCCCAGGCTCCGTCGCGAACGACATTCCCTGGCTGAAGCTCGGCGTGACTTCCCGGCGCGGCAACGGTGTTCTCAGTGCGGCGACGACCGTGCAACGGATCAACACGGCGGGCGGAAGGCTCAACGGCGCCTGCTACAAGTCCGGCACCTATGAAAGCGTCCCCTACTCGGCCGATTACGTGTTCCTGCGCAAGGGCTGATACCACGCCGCCATCCCTGGCTTTCCGGCAACCTCGTCAAGACGGCGGCATAATTGGCTGATAATGGTGTTGGTCTTTCGGGGCCAACACCATGGATTTCATGATGCCGATTGTCCGGAATGCCGCACTCGCTCTGCTTTTGTCATCGGCGTCAGTTTTGAGCGCCTCCGCCCAGACACCGCTTCCCGACGCCATCGCCGCGCCCGGCGAAACGATCGTGCTCACGCTCCACGCCGAGGGCGCGCAGGTCTACGAATGCAAGGCAGGCGCTGACGGCAAGCTGGCCTGGGCATTCCGCGAACCAATCGCGACCTTGTTGCTCGATGGCAAGACCGTCGGTCGGCACTATGCGGGGCCCACCTGGGAGCACATCGACTCCAGCGCCGTCGTCGGCAAAGCAGCCGGCAACGCGCCCGGCGCCACAGCGAACGATATCCCCTGGCTGAAGCTGACCGTGACGTCCGGGCGCGGCACCGGCATCCTTTCCGGCGTCACGACGGTACAGCGGATCAACACGGCGGGCGGAAAGCTCGAAGGCGATTGCGACAAGGCTGGCACCTACCGCAACGCGCCCTACTCCGCGGACTACGTGTTCCTGCGCAAACCCTGACACCGCGCGCCATCTGGAGGTGCCGATGCTGTTCATGGTGATCGAGCGCTTCAAGAACCAGGATCCGATCCCGGTCTATAAGCGCGTGCGCGATCCAGGCATCAAATTCCCGGATGGGCTCAAATATGTCGGGAGCTGGATCGAGCCCAATTTCGACCGCTGCTTCCAGCTCATGGAATGCGATGACCTGCGCCTGCTGCAGCAATGGGTGCTGGCCAACAACCGCGACCTCGGTATGACCTTCGAGATCGTCCCGGTCGTGCCGAGCAAGGAGACCCGCGAAGTCGTCGCGCCGTTTCTCGACGAGAAATAGAACAGGCCGCTAGTCCCGCTCGGCTTGCGCAATTTCGGCAGGCGCGAGATCGCCCTTCAAGAGCTCCGCCGTATCGGCCAGCCGCGCCTCGGCGGTATCCTTTACATGGGCGGCGAGATCGGGCAGCCGCTCGATCAGGGCGTGAAAGTCCTGCGCGTCGAGCGCCAGCAGCTTGGTCTTGCACGTCGCGGTCACCGTGCCGCTGCGCTTGGTACGGTGCAACAGCGCAATTTCGCCGAAGAACGTGCCGTTCGACAGCCGCACCCGCTGGTTCGGCAGTTCGATCTCAACCTCGCCCGCGGTGATGAAATACATCGATGAGGCCGGATCGCCGCGCCGCACCAGCACTTCGCGCGCCTCGATGGTCTGCGCCCGCAACAGCCGCATGATGTCGACGATCTCGGAGGCGCCGAGATGGGCAAACAGCGGCACCCGCGCCAGCATGGCCCAGGTGACGATGAAATCGCGCCGCCGCACTTCATCGGTAAACGCGCGCGAGACGATCGCGACCGGCAACGCAATCATCGCAAAGCCGACGACGATGGCAAACACCGATACGATCTTGCCGAGCGGCGTCACCGGCACCACGTCGCCATAGCCGACCGTGCCGAGGGTCACGATCGCCCACCACATCGCCTGCGGAATGGTGCCGAACTTGTCGGGCTGGACGTTGTGTTCGATCGCGTAGAGCAGCGTCGCGAACAACAGCACCGCGCCGGTCAGGATCACGACGCAGCCGAACAGCGTGCGCCGTTCGGCATGCAGCGCCGCCAGCAGCGAACGCAAGGCCGGCGAATAGCGCACCAGTTTGAGAAACGGCAGCATGCCGAACAGCACCAGCGCGTGGCGGTCGCCCACGGTCAAGGCGACCGCCGACGGCAGAAAGGCCATCAGGTCGATGATGCCGAGGCTGGAGAAGGCATATTCCAGCCGCGCCCGCACCGGCGTCACGGCACGAAGCGAATGTCCCACCACGCTCCACAGCCGCGCCAGATATTCCAGCGCGAACGTCACGACGGCTAAGACTTCAACTGATGTGAACAGCCAGCCGAACCTGGCGTCGAATTCCGGCACCGAGGCCAAAATCATCGCCAGCACGTCGAGGACGATGATGGCGACGATCAACTGGGCAAAGCGCGAGCCGACCGAATGCGGCAGATGATCGTGTTCGAGCAGTTCGTAGAGCCGGTCCCGGAGGTCCGGATCGCCGGTCGCGCGTTTGCCCGGAACGGTAGCCACGATCAATTGTCTCCGTCAGCCAGCTAGCGCACGACGCAATCGTTAGCTCCATCGCCCCGCTCTTCGCGGGGAGAGGGCGTAGGCGGCCTATGGCCGCCGTCCTTACTTAATAACAAAAGAACGCCGATGCGAAGCATCGGCTATGGTGAGGGGCTGCTTCCGCAAATTCGAAAGAGCAGAGTACGCCGAGAGTCCCCCCTCACCCGGATTGCTACGCAATCCGACCTCTCCCCGCAAGCGGGGCGAGGTAAGGGAGACCTCAGGCGCCGGCCATCGCCTGTTCGATCGCCGAGAGCGCGGCATTCGCCTTGGCGCCATCAGGTCCGCCGGCTTGCGCCATATCGGGCCGACCACCGCCGCCCTTGCCGCCGAGCGCTTCCGAGCCCTTGCGCACCAGTTCGACCGCGTTGAAGCGCGAGGTGAGATCGCTGGTGACGCCCACGACGATGCCGGCCTTGCCGTCCTCGGTGACGCCGACGATCGCGACCACGCCGGAGCCGATCTGCTTCTTGCCGTCGTCGACAAGGCTCTTGAGATCCTTGGTCTCGACGCCCTCGACCGCACGCGCCAGCAGCTTGACGCCGCCGGCTTCGCGCACGCCGCCGGCCGCCGCCCCGCCATTGGTTGCGCCGCCGCCCATCGCAAGCTTCTTGCGCGCATCCGAGAGATCCCGCTCGAGCTTCTTGCGCTCTTCCATCAGCGCTGCGATCCGCGCCGGCATGTCGTCGACCGAGGTGCGCAGTTCAGAGGCCGCGGTCTTCGCGATCGCCATCGTGTCGTTGGCGTGTTTGCGGGCATGACGCCCGGTCAGCGCCTCGATGCGCCGCACGCCGGAGGCCACTGCGCTTTCACCCGTCACCGTGATCAGCCCGATATCGCCGGTGCGGCGCACATGGGTGCCGCCGCACAATTCGACCGACCAGCCGAGCGCGTTCTGCCCGTGTGCACGGTCCTGCTGCCCCATCGAGACCACGCGAACCTCGTCGCCGTATTTTTCGCCGAACAGCGCGCGGGCGCCGGCTTCGCGGGCGTCGTCGACCGCCATCAGGCGCGTTGTGACCTCGTCGTTTTCAAGCACCACCTCGTTGGCGATGTCCTCGACGCGCGCCAATTCTTCGGCCGTAATCGGCTTCGGGTGCACGAAGTCAAACCTTAGCCGATCCGGCGCCACCAGCGAGCCGCGCTGGGCGATGTGATCGCCGAGCACCTGCCGCAGCGCCTCGTGCAGCAAATGCGTCGCCGAGTGATGGGCGCGGATCGACGACCGGCGCCCATGATCGACTTCGAGCTGCAGCGCGGTGCCCACCTTCAGCGTGCCCTGCTCCACCGTGCCGATATGCACGAAGAGATCGCCCACCTTCTTCTGCGTATCGGTGACGCGGAACTTGACGCCCTCGCCGGTCAACAGGCCGGTGTCGCCGACCTGGCCGCCGGACTCCGCATAGAACGGCGTCTGGTTCAGCACGATCGCACCGCTCTCGCCCGCCTTCAGGCTGTCGGTATCCTTGCCATCCTTCACCAGCGCGGTGACCACGCCCTCGGCGCTCTCGGTGTCGTAACCCAAAAATTCGGTAGCGCCGAGTTTTTCACGCAGCGGAAACCAGATGCTCTCGCCGGCCGTATCGCCCGAGCCCGACCACGACGCCCGCGCCTTCACACGCTGCCGTTCCATCGCATCGGTAAACGACGCCTGATCGACGCTGATGCCGCGCGACTTCAGCGCGTCCTGCGTCAGATCGAGCGGGAAGCCGTACGTGTCGTACAGCGTGAACGCGGTGTCGCCGTCGAACATGTCGCCTTTCTTCAGGCCGGCGCTTTTTTCGTCGAGGATGGCAAGGCCGCGCGACAGCGTTTTGCGGAAGCGGGTTTCTTCCAGCCGCAGCGTTTCCTCGATCAGCTTTTCGGCGCGCACCAGGTCCGGATAGGCCTGCCCCATCTCGCGCACCAGCGCCCAGACCAGGCGATGCATCAACGGCTCGCCGGCGCCGAGCAATTGGGCGTGGCGCATCGCGCGGCGCATGATCCGGCGCAGCACGTAGCCACGGCCCTCGTTCGACGGCAGCACGCCGTCGGCGACAAGGAAGGCCGAGGACCGCAGATGGTCCGCGATGACGCGGAACGATGCCACGGTCTGCTCCCGAGGCCCCTGTCCGAGCGCGGAAGCGGTGGCGTCGATCAGGTTACGGAAAAGATCGGTTTCGAACACGCTCTCGACGCCCTGCAGGATGCAGGCCATGCGCTCCAGCCCCAAGCCGGTGTCGATCGAGGGGCGCGGCAGCGGCTGGCGCTGCTCCTTCGTCACCTGCTCGAACTGCATGAAGACGAGGTTCCAGAATTCGAGGAAGCGATCGCCGTCCTCTTCCAGGCTGCCCGGAGGTCCACCCCAGATGTGCTCGCCGCGGTCGATGAAGATCTCCGAGCACGGACCGCAGGGGCCGGTGTCTCCCATCGCCCAGAAATTGTCCGAGGTCGCGATGCGGATGATGCGGTCGTCCGAGAAGCCGGCGATCTTCTTCCAGTGGCCCGCCGCCTCGTCGTCGTCGTGATAGACGGTGACGAGCAGCTTGTCCTTCTTGAGCCCGAACTCCTTTGTAATCAGATTCCAGGCAAGCTCAATCGCGCGCTCCTTGAAGTAGTCGCCGAACGAGAAGTTGCCGAGCATCTCGAAAAAGGTGAGATGGCGCGCGGTGTAGCCGACATTGTCGAGGTCGTTATGCTTGCCGCCGGCGCGCACGCATTTCTGCGAGGTGGTGGCGCGCTGATAGGGCCGCTTTTCGACGCCGGTGAAGACGTTCTTGAACTGCACCATGCCGGCATTGGTGAACATCAGGGTCGGATCGTTGCGCGGCACCAGCGGCGACGACGGCACGATCTCGTGGCCATTCTCCGCGAAGAAATCCAAGAATTTCGACCTGATCTCGTTGACGCCGCTCATGTTCATCCAATCGGAAAAAGGGGCCGGATCAGGCCGCATCCAGCCTTTAACCTTCCGGCGGAACGCTTTTAGACAAGGCCGCCTGCACTGTCCAGAAACTGTGCAGCTGGATCATAGGCTTGCCGCGGCACACAAGATGGGCTGCGCAAGTCCCGTTGATAATACTGCGGCTGCGTTGACAGGCTTGGCAGGGCTGTGTTTCCCTCTTATCTGTAAGACGTCACGTCGGGAGAGATCGGCTTAAGCGCCGGCGCCGAAGGAGCAACCGCCCCGGAAACTCTCAGGCAAACGAACCGCGTGACGAACTAGCATCTGGAAAGTGACGCCGGGCGGCTTTGGCCCAGGGCGTCCGCCGACGGGATAATACTCTCAGGCACAGCGACAGATGGGGCTTTCTTTCGGGTTTTCGGGGGCTGGTCCCCGGAACCCTTGAGGGTCCCTGGATGCTGGCACGCGACGAATCTCCCCTTAAACACACCCCATTGCACGCGCTCCATGTGGCGCGCGGCGGCAAGATGGTTCCCTTCGCGGGCTACGAGATGCCGGTGCAATACCCGGCGGGCGTGCTCAAGGAGCATCTGCATACGCGCGCGAACGCCGGGCTGTTCGACGTTTCGCATATGGGCCAGCTCGCGCTGCGTCCCAAATCAGGTCAGGTCGCTGATGCGGCGCTGGCGCTGGAGCGGCTGGTGCCGCAAGACATTGTGGCGGTGGCGCCGGGACGGCAGCGCTACGCCCAGTTCACCAACGAGGACGGCGGCCTTCTCGATGATCTGATGGTGGCGAATTTCGGCGACCATCTGTTTCTGGTCGTCAACGCTGCCTGCAAGGCCGAAGACGAAGCCCATCTGCGTGCGCATCTTTCCGATGCCTGCGTCATCGATTCGCTGGCTGATCGCGGCCTGATCGCGCTGCAGGGGCAGAAGGCCGAATCCGTGCTGGCGAAACTTTGTGCAGACGTGACCGCGATGCGGTTCATGGATACCGGGCCGCGCAAGGTCGCCGGCTTCGACTGCTTCGTCTCGCGCTCCGGCTATACCGGCGAGGACGGCTTTGAGATTTCGGTTCCGGCCGCTCACGCCGAGGCGCTGGTAACAACGCTGCTGGATAATCCCGACGTGCTGCCGATCGGATTGGGCGCACGCGACAGCCTGCGGCTGGAAGCCGGCCTCTGCCTCTATGGCCACGACATCGACACCACGACGACGCCGGTCGAGGGCGCGCTGGAATGGTCGGTGCAGAAGAGCCGCCGCACCGGCGGCGCCCGCGCGGGCGGTTTCCCCGGCGCGGAGAAGATTCTCGCCCACTTTGAAAAAGGCGCGTCGCGCCGCCGCGTCGGCTTGCGGCCCGAGGGCCGCGCGCCGGTGCGCGAAGGCGCGCTGCTGTTCGCGGATGCCGGCTCGAGCGAGGCGATCGGCAAGGTCACGTCGGGCGGTTTTGGCCCAAGCCTCAATGCGCCTGTCGCGATGGGCTATCTGCCGACATCGCTCGCCGCCAACGGCACGCAAGTTTTCGCCGAAGTTCGCGGCCAGCGCCTACCGCTGCAGGTCGCTGCCATGCCCTTCGTTCCCAACACCTATAAGCGCTAAATCACGAGAGGATTTTTCATGACGACATTGTTCACCTCAGACCACGAATGGCTTCGCATCGAGGGCGATGTCGCCACCATCGGGGTCACTGACTATGCGCAATCGCAGCTCGGCGACGTCGTGTTCGTTGAACTGCCCAAGGTCGGCCGCGCCTTGAAGAAGGCCGAAGCCGCCGCCGTGGTCGAATCGGTGAAAGCCGCCTCCGACGTCTACGCGCCGATCTCCGGCGAGGTGCTCGAAGTCAACGAGGCGCTCGCCGCCGAACCCGCGCTGGTGAATTCCGACGCCGGCGGCAAGGCCTGGTTCTTCAAGCTGAAGATTGCAGACAGAAGCGAACTCGGCGGCCTGATGGATGAGGCTGCGTACGCCAAGCATACTGCTTGATCGAATGAACCGATCCACGACCACACACTCACTGTCATCGTCCGCGAAGGCGGACGATCCACTACGCTGCGGCCCTTCGGCTCAGTCTCCGGCTTCCCGGCGTACTGGATGCCCCGCCTTCGCGGGGCATGACGGCAAGTGCGCGGCATGATGACGAAATAACGAGGACATCCCCATGAACGCGCCGCTGAAAACCACCGCCGAAGCCGCCACCGATTTCGTGCGCCGTCATATCGGCCCCTCGCCCCGCGACATCAGCGCGATGCTGAACAGCGTTGGCGCGAACAGCCTCGCTGAGCTGATGAGCCAGACGCTGCCGTCCTCGATCCGGCAGAAGGCGCCGCTCGATCTCGGGCGCGCGTTCAGCGAAACCGAGGCGATGGCGCATATGCGCGAGCTTGCCGCGCAAAACGAAGTGTTCACCTCGCTGATCGGCCAAGGCTATTCCGGCACCATCCTGCCTGCGGTGATCCAGCGCAACATTCTGGAAAGCCCGGCCTGGTACACGGCCTATACGCCGTATCAGCCGGAGATAAGCCAGGGCCGGCTGGAAGCGCTGTTCAATTTCCAGACCATGATCTGCGACCTCACCGGGCTCGACGTCGCCAACGCCTCGCTGCTCGACGAGGCGACGGCTGCCGCCGAGGCGATGGCGCTCGCCGAGCGCGCCGCGCAGGCCAAGGCAAAATCATTCTTCGTCGACGCCGAGGTGCACCCGCAGACACTCGCGGTGCTGCGCACCCGCGCGGAGCCGCTGGGCTGGAATCTGATTGCCGGCGATCCCCTCGCGGATCTCGAGCACGCGGAAGTTTTCGGCGCCCTCCTGCAATATCCCGGCACATCCGGCGCGGTGCGCGATCTGCGGCCGGCAATCGCCGCGCTGCACGCCAAGGGGGCGCTGGCCGTCGTCGCTGCCGATCTCCTGGCGCTGACGCTGATCGCCTCGCCCGGCGAACTCGGCGCGGATATCGCTATCGGCTCGGCGCAGCGCTTTGGCGTGCCGATGGGCTATGGCGGTCCGCACGCGGCCTACATGTCGGTGCGCGATGCGCTGAAGCGCTCGCTGCCCGGCCGCATCGTCGGCCTGTCGGTGGATTCACGCGGCGCGCCTGCCTACCGGCTCGCGCTGCAAACCCGCGAGCAGCACATCCGCCGCGAAAAGGCCACCTCCAACATCTGCACCGCGCAGGTGCTGCTGGCGGTGATCGCCTCGATGTACGCGGTCTATCATGGCCCCGAAGGGCTGACGCATATTGCCCGCACGGTGCACCGGCGTGCGGTGGTGCTGGCGGCGGGCTTGCGCAAGCTTGGCTTTGCCTTGAAGAGCGAGATGTTCTTCGACACCGTGACGGTGGATGTGGGCGCCAGACAAGGTGAGATCGTCGTCCAGGCGCACGCTGAAGAAATCAATCTGCGCATCGGTGAAGGCCGACTGGGCATCGCGCTGGACGAGACCACGACACAAGCGACCATCGAAGCGGTGTGGCGCGCGTTCGGTGGCAAGCTGTCCTATGCCGACATCGAGGTCAGCGCGCGCGAGGCGCTTCCCGCCGCCCTGAAACGCGACAGTGCGTTCCTCACCCATCCGGTGTTCCACGCCCACCGCTCCGAGACCGAGCTGCTGCGCTACATGCGCAAGCTCAGTGATCGCGACCTCGCGCTCGACCGCGCGATGATCCCGCTGGGCTCCTGCACCATGAAGCTGAATGCGACCACGGAGATGATTCCGTTGACGTGGCCTGAGTTCGGCAGCCTGCATCCGTTCGCGCCATCCGAGCAGGCCGCGGGCTATCATGTGTTGTTCAGACGGCTTGAGAAAGCGCTGTGCGACATAACAGGCTATGACGCGATTTCGCTGCAGCCGAACTCGGGCGCGCAGGGCGAATATGCGGGATTGCTCGCGATCCGCGCCTATCATGCCGCCCGCGGCGAGCCGCATCGCAAGGTGTGCCTGATCCCCTCCTCCGCGCACGGCACCAATCCGGCCTCCGCCAGCATGGTGGGCATGGAAGTGGTGGAGACCGCCTGCGACGCGCGCGGCGATGTCGACGTCGACGATCTCCGCGCCAAGGCGGAGAAGCATTCGAAAAACCTCGCCGCTGTGATGATCACCTATCCCTCGACGCATGGCGTGTTCGAGGAGCACATCCGGGATATCTGCGACATCGTGCACGGCCATGGCGGCCAGGTCTATCTCGACGGCGCCAACATGAACGCGCAGGTCGGGCTGTCACGGCCCGGCGATTACGGCGCCGATGTCTCGCATCTCAACCTGCACAAGACCTTCTGCATCCCGCATGGCGGCGGCGGACCCGGCATGGGACCGATCGGCGTCAAAGCGCATCTTGCGCCCTATCTGCCGGGCCATCCCGCAACCGATGGCGCGGCGTCCGCTTCCGTCGGGCCGGTGTCGGCGGCCCCGTTCGGGTCGGCGTCGATCCTGACGATTTCCTACATCTACATCCTGATGATGTCGGGCGAAGGCCTCACGCGCGCCACCGAGCTCGCGATTCTCAACGCCAACTACATCGCCAACCGCCTCGATCCGCATTTCCCGGTGCTCTACAAAAATGCAAAAGGCCGCGTCGCGCATGAATGCATCGTCGACCCCCGCCCCTTGAAGGCGACCAGCGGCGTCACCGTCGACGACATCGCAAAACGGCTGATCGACTACGGCTTCCATGCGCCGACCATGAGTTTTCCGGTGCCGGGCACGCTGATGATCGAGCCGACCGAGTCGGAATCCAAGGCGGAGCTCGATCGCTTCTGCGACGCCATGATCGCGATCCGCAACGAGATCGCCGAGATCGAAAAGGGCCGCTGGAAGGTCGAGGCCTCGCCCTTGCGTCATGCCCCGCACACCGTGCACGACATCGCCGACGATGCATGGGCCCGCGCCTACAGCCGCGCCGAGGGCTGCTTCCCCGACGGCGTCTCGCGATCAGACAAATACTGGAGCCCGGTCGGCCGCGTCGACAATGTCTATGGCGACCGCAATCTGGTGTGCTCGTGCCCGCCGGTTGAGGATTACGCGCAAGCGGCGGAGTGAAACACGCGTAGGATGGGTAGAGCGTAGCGAAACCCATCCTGCGGTCGCGCCGCTGCAGCTTGATACACAACAAAACGGGCGCTGAAGACGTCGGCAACTCAACGTCTACAACACCCGTCCGTCACGTTTCAGGCCTTAACTCCTGAAGCGTCTCTGAAGCCTATTCGGCGTCCGCGGGCTCCTCGCCGTCGGCGTCGCGCTCGGGAGAGCCTGCCAGGATCTGCTCGGCAATCAGGCCGGAGTTCTGGCGGATCGCCGTTTCGATCTTGGCGACCATGTCCGGATTGGCCTTGAGGAAGGCCTTTGAGTTCTCGCGGCCTTGGCCCAGCCGCTGGCTGTCATAGGAGAACCAGGCACCGGATTTCTCGACGATGCCGGCCTTGACGCCGAGGTCGAGGATCTCGCCCATTTTTGAAACGCCCTCGCCATACATGATGTCGAATTCGACCTGCTTGAAGGGCGGCGCCAGCTTGTTCTTCACCACCTTGACGCGGGTCTGGTTGCCGACCACTTCGTCGCGCTCCTTGATCGCGCCGATGCGGCGGATGTCGAGGCGGACGGAGGCGTAAAATTTCAGTGCGTTGCCGCCGGTGGTGGTTTCCGGCGAGCCGTACATCACCCCGATCTTCATGCGGATCTGGTTGATGAAGATCACCATGGTGTTGGACTTGTTGATCGAGGCGGTGAGCTTGCGCAGCGCCTGGCTCATCAGCCGCGCCTGCAACCCCGGCAGCGCATCGCCCATCTCGCCCTCGAGTTCGGCCTTCGGCACCAGCGCCGCCACCGAATCGACCACCAGCACGTCGACCGCGCCGGAGCGCACCAGCGTGTCGCAGATTTCCAAGGCCTGCTCGCCGGTGTCGGGCTGCGAGATCAGCAGTTCGTCGATGTTGACGCCGAGCTTGCGCGCATAGACCGGATCGAGGGCGTGTTCGGCGTCGATGAAGGCGCAGATGCCGCCCTTCTTCTGCCCTTCCGCCACCGTGTGCAGCGCCAGCGTGGTCTTGCCCGACGATTCCGGCCCGTAGATTTCCACCACACGTCCCCTCGGCAGGCCGCCGACACCCAGCGCGATATCAAGCCCGAGCGACCCCGAAGAAATCGTCTCGATATCCATCGAGCGGTCGTTCTTGCCCAGCTTCATCACCGAGCCCTTGCCGAACTGGCGCTCGATCTGGGAGAGCGCGGCGGACAGGGCCTTGGTCTTATCCATGGAGGATCCTTCGACGATACGCAGGGCAGTGGCGGACATAGTACGTGCTCCTTATGGCGGGGATTCGCGAGCGGGACAAACGGGCGGTGGCAGGTTTTGGATTCGATGGCCTATGGCAATTCTGTACCACGTTTGTTCTATGTTCGCAATATGTTCTTTTTCGGCTTGCGGTACTGGCCCGTTTTAACCCCTGGTGGCCCAGTTTGATTTTGGCAGCGGCCTGGTTTGCCTTAGCGATGTTCAAGCTGATCGCCATTGAAGATGTGCAACATGCCGGAGAAGGCAGGGTGGTCTGCCTCCACTACATACCGAACAGCCCCGGCTCGGTTTGTAAAAACCGACACGATGAAGCCCGGATATTCGTAACCTGAGCGCTTCTTTACCCGGTCGCCTACTTTGAACGATACGTCTGTCATTTCATCCCCTGTAGGCCGCCTCAGTCGGGTGCCGGCCTGTTTAACCCCTAGTGGCCTAGCTTAATTTCATAGTGACCTGATTTGAATTGTTCACTTCGGAACTGACTCCCCGCCGTCTGCATATTAAGACCGGAACTTGCCAACCCTACGGTTAGGACCCGTAAGCAAACGAGGGATGTCATGCAGCGTCGTCGGTCTGTTCCCCATACCTTTGAAGAGAACATCGCAACCGAGAAGGCCAAGCTGGAAGCGCAAATAGCAGAACTAAAACCAGGTCCAGAGATGGACGCGCTTCGCAAAAAGATCAGGCAACTCGATACCGCATCCCATATGAGCGAGTGGCTTTCCTCGCCCGGATTACAGTCCCCAGTATAAACCGGGCGCGCCATGGGGGGATATTACGCTTACATCATCGGGGATGATGGCCATATCACGGGCCGTGTCCAAGTCATCTGCGATGACGACACGGAAGCCAAGCGGCTCGCAAAACAGTTGGTCGACGGTCACGCCGTTGAACTATGGCAGGAAGCCCGCATGCTCGAACGGTTCGAGCCGGAAGAGTGAGGCCGCCCGGTTGGGCGGCCTCTTCGGTGTCAGGTGCTCCCTGGCGAGGTAATGGGGTGCTTTTCGGTCCACCAAGGCCCCAACTACGCAAACATACGGAGGTGACCGGCCGCACAAGTTTTGCATATTCACGGCTATGGGCCGCCACATCCTTTTCAAATGCCCGCGGCTGGGCACGAACGTGCAGCATTGGCTTCCGGACACCCCGCCGGACGAACCCAATCCCAATTCCTATGCGTCCGTCGTCTGCCTCGCCTGCACCCGGCTTCATTTCATCCACAAGGAAACCGGGAAGCTCCTGGGCGAGGACTGACGCCTCGTGAGGACTGACGCCCCGTGAAAACTGACGCCGCGAGTGGTTGCGTGCCCCCCCGGACACAGGCCCCGCCTTAAGTTCACTTTTGTACAGTTCCCCCGGAACGGATTCCGCCGCAGTGCGTAATCGCATCGGGAGCGGCTGATAGTAACGGGTAGTAACGGGGAACCAAATTGTGCCGGGTAAAAAATATCTAACGGAACAAGCCGCAACCTTGTTGAAATTTGCAATGGCCACCACGGATCCGGATGTCGCCGCGGGCTTTCTCGACAAGGCCGCCGACCTTTCGGCCAGGAGTGAAAAGGCGCCGGATGCCAGCCCCCGGCCGCCTGATGTAGAGCAGCCGAAAAGCTAGCTCTCGCGATGAGGCCGCCATGGGCGGCCTCATCGTTTTATCGGTCGATCCGCAAGATGGGCCACCAGTGATGTCGCAACATCTTCGGCGCGCAGCCACGACCGTATCGGGCAGGCCAAGCCCCCGCATGCGCAGTTGAACTGATGCCGAAGCCGCGTGGGCTGGCTCATCGTCGCGCTCACATCTGCAGGTTGAGGTGCGGGCGACGTCGCTTACAATTTTAGGCGTGCTTGCAGTTTCGCCTGAACTGTCCGTCAAGATTGGCACGCTATGCGTTTCGCCATGCACACACAGGTTGCCCTCCCCCCAAAACCCATCCTGCCGATGCTTCAGCAGCACGGCGCCGATCTCCTCCGATGGCTCTTGAGCCTCAGCCGCACCCCGGAGCCCTCGCGGGTACCGCCGCCGGTCCGGCCGGACGCGCCGTCGAGACCCCATATGCCACCGCGGCAGCCTTATCCGACGCGCCAGGAATAGGCGCCAATAGCCGCCGGCGATCCGCCAGGCGCGGCGTGCCTTGCGCGGCCAAGGCGGGCATCGCGATCGGCTTCACCCAGCCAAACGACCCCGCCGCATGGGGCTATGCAGCGAGGTCGCCGATGGCGGGGAAAAATCTGGAGGACCACCCCGCCCTCGCGACCAGATACGTCCGCCGCAAAGCCCCGTTTCAGCGCGCGCGAATTGCCCCGGCGAATTCGCCTCGGGCGCGTTGAACCTTTTTCGCTCCCTCCAGACATAACCTTGCCTGGGACATTGCATCACTCGGGGATTAGGCCTGCGCCGCCAAGCGACCATACTCCGCTTGTGCGGCGCAGTGCTTTTCAGCGGCAGTGTGAGCGACGCCGGCGCCGGGAATTCGGACGCGCCCGCGGGGTTGAAACGCCGGTAGCGAGAGCATTTCTACCGTGCCCGGGGCGCGGCGAACGCATTTGTCAGCCCACGGAATCATGGAACTTGGCAGTTCCGCTCCCGTTATTGCGGAGGGAAGCGGGAGATTCCCATGAATCACACAGGCGCAGAATACACGCTGACCAGGTCGGAAACCCCGGGGTTCTGGCAGAGGCAATTTCGGATCGGCGACCTGGTCAGGTCGGGAAAGACCGAGCCAATGTTTCTCCTGCTGGCCCAGCGCCGCGTCCAGTTGAGGATCGCGAATAAAGCACGCGACGCGCCGATTGACGTCGTGGTCGGGGTGCGGATTTTCCTGCCCCTCTCCGCTCCTTCCAGGTGTCCGACCGGCGTCCGATCAATTCTTCTATAGTTGTACCAATTATTGTTTGCAATTTTAGGTGTTAAGGTTTGATTTGAAGCGATTGGGGCCGCGACAGGATTTTTAGATGATCTACAAGGGCGTTGAATTCACCGTGACGGCGGTCGCTCCGGGCATTTGGAAATGGCAATTCCACGTCGGCGACAAGGCCATCACGGGCAAGACCGAAGCCAAGCTCAACCTGCTGGCTATCCGGCGGGTCCAGCTTCGGATCGATCGGGAGCTGAAAAAAGCCGAGCGGGAAATAACCCGCCCGCCGGATCCTTCTGTCGGCCACCCATCAGGTAAGTCTTAAGCAGTTACAGCAAGTTACGACAGCAGGATGAAGTGGCTTATATGCCCGGTAATGGGCATGGGCCCGTAAAAACCCGGAGTTGATCTTTACGCCCGCCAGGAATCCACTCCACCCGCTTTTGAGCCCAAGGGCCGACGGCGGCCCATTTTGCACCTGGTTCAGCCTGCCATGCCGGTCTTCTTCTTCAGCGTGCGACATGGCGAGGATGCATGCGTCCACAATGACGGCGCCGAGTTTGTCGATCATAACGCTGCGTGGAAGGAAATGACCGGCGTCTGCGGGGACATGATCGCGGACATTTCCCGCCAGCTCTCCGAAAACGCCGAGTGGCAGATGGAATTGCTGGATGAATCCAGGAAGCCGGTATTCCGGATTCGCCTGGTTGCGGAAACGCTGCAGGACACCGATCAGGAGACGCGCTGATTCAGGCGTGCGCCTTTTTAGAAGCGGCATCGCCTTCACCGGCCGGCGCAGTGCCCTTCCGCAGCTCCCGGGCGGAGATGAAGCGGACGCCGACCATCTCGCCCCTGCGCCAGATCAACGTGCATACCCGCAGCACCTCGCCGCCCGCGGTGAGGGAAAGGCCGAACATCTTGGGAACAGCGAGGTCGCCGACATCCAGGCAAGCGCCATTTTCGGAAATGTCGTGGATGTAGCACTCGATCCATGGCGCATCCGGTGCCGGAATCACAAATCCCCTCTTGCGCAAATCGACCCGAACGAACTTGCGGGCACCTAGATCTTTGCGGTCTCTCGCCATGATTTCTCCTGCGCGGGGAAATCCTAGGTCGAATACCTGAATACCTCGTTATCGGAATTCGGCAAAAACCGGGGTATTGGCTCCAATTCTGACGTGCGGGTGGAGTTGCCCAGCGCATGATCCGGAAAAGTGGGTCCGGTTTTCCCTCGCGACAAACGCGGAACGCGTTTGCGCGGAGATCATGCGCAAATCAAAGAGATACAGCGGTCAAAAGAATCGTCATCCCGCTCTAGTCGGCGCTGGCAAGCCGGCGCATCGTGAATTCGATGGCGCCATCGGGCAGCTCGCGCCAGCTTTCGACCGAGCTCATATAGGCCGCCTTGGGATAGCGGTCGAGAAAGTCGCGCGCCCTCGCTCTCGCCTTGTCGCGCGGCAGCGTGAAGGTCTCGCGCAGATAGCCGTCGTCCGGCTTGCGCCGGCCGGCCATCCGGCTCGCGAGGTCGCGCGGACGAAAGACCATGTCGTAACTCCAGACACAGGACGACAGGCCAAATATAGGGGCAATGGCGAGCGAATCCTACTCGACGCTCTTGCCAGAGCGTTTTCCAGCGAAAGCCTGCCCTGGACTTGATCCGGGTGGAGACCGGTTCGCGTCAGGAAAACGCGTCAAATCAAAATCTGCAGCCCCGTTCCGATTTCATCGGAACGGAAAGCGCTCCAGGCGTTACTGGCTGCTGCTGCCGGTCTTGCTCTTCTTGGCGGGCGCCGCTGCGGCCTTGGGCGTGTCGGTGCTGCGCACGGCGCCCCAGGGATCGGAAGACGCCTTGGCATCGGGAATCTTCCTCAGCGATTCCTTATAGGCCTTCTCCTTGATCGCATCCGCCTCCTTCTCCTCCGGCGATTTGGACTGGAATTCCGGCATCAGGTTGATGTTGGGGGTCTGCGCGTAGGCCGGCACCGTCAACAACACCACCACCGCGGCCGCGCTCAGCATTCTCATGACGCTCTCCTTTGGGACGCTGACTTTGCGTTTTCGGCAGGATACCACCGGCTCAACCGCTTCGCCAAGCAGGCGCGCCCCCTCCTTTGGTTCGACGCGGCTCGACGCCCGCAAAACGCGGCCGGACTTGCAGGATTTCGTGCCGTATTTGTGGCCCGCCGCCGCTGTTCCCTTCGCCGCAATGACCATTACAATACGTCCTGCAACAATATCAGGCGGGGAAATGGGCGTTCATGCAACAACAGCCACCGGAAACAGAATTCGGCATCACGGAAGCCAGGCGCACGCTTGGCGAGGTCTTTGCGCCCTGGGTGCTAGATCTCAATCTCTCGATCGAGCGCTTTGACGTTGCCCCATCGGGCGACGCCGCCGACTGGCAGCCGGGCGCGATCCTGCGCCTGCCGTTTTCGGAGCGGCTGTGCCGCAAAGGCGGAACGGTCTCGGGCCAGGCGTTGCTGGCCTTTGCCGACACCGCGATGGTGATCGCCAACTTTGCCGCCAACCGCGGCTATCGGGCCCTGACGACGGTCGACCAGACCATGCATTTCATGCGCGCGGTCTCGGCATCCGACGTGCTGGCCGATGCGCGCGTGGTCCGCCTCGGGCGCACCATGAGTTTTGGCCGCGTCACGCTTTCGTCCGCCAGCGACAACAAGCCGGTGGCGATGGTCTCCAGCGCATTCGCGATGCTGTAGTGGAATTGTAGGGTGGGCAAAGGAGCGTGAGCGACGTGCCCACCACCTATCACCAGTCGCGCTTCAAAATGGTGGGCACGCTTCCGCCTTCGCTCGTTGAGCTACGGCGGACAAGTCGCTTTGCCCACCCTGCGAACTATGCGCCGAAAAATAGCATCAGTCCGTGTTAGAAGAGAACGAATGATGACCTTAGATGAATACCACGATGCCATACGGTCTCGCGAAGACTTCGTCGCATTCGTCCAGGCATTGAGCAGAGATCTTCATACCAATCGGGAAACTTGGGAGAATGACACGTTGGAGCGATTTCTTGAGGCTCTCTGTGCCTGGGTTGAAGATATGGACGGATACTACGTCAATCAGGGCAAGCCGATACCTCAACAGCCGGATTGGAAGGTTCTCGGAGACATTTTAATGGCAGCTACAGTGTATGAATAGCTGACGCATTGGTTGTCGACCTTCTCCCCATCAGCGATGGCGGAATAGCGCGCGATCTGCATCGCGGCTGCAGCGGCGGGTTACGCTCCGCTAACTCGTCCGACCCGCTTGCTGCTAATAGCTCGCCCCCGTAGTTCTCTCGTCTTGCGGGAACATGATTCCTCTGGCGTCTTGGCGTTTAAATCTGTCAGGGGGAAACCATGGTCAAAACCGTTCTCGTGATGGCGACCATCACGATCATCGCTTGCGCCGCGGTGATCGCAATCCACGAACTCCTCGTCCGTGCGCGCCACCCGCAGGCCGGTCCCCCGCCACGACGCCGGGCGTTTTAAGAAACGGGCTTCGTCAAAGACAGTCGTATCGTTCCTGTCTTTCACTCTTGCAGGATGTCACAGCCGCCCGCATGACCGAGCCTTCGGATGTGCAATCTCCATTCGTTCGTCACCAACGAAAGCGCGATTGCCGCAGGGCAATTCTGAATTCGAGATCGAAACATGCGCCGGATGCTTGCTCGCCCGGTGCTGAATGAAGCGCTGCCCTGCTACCCACATACTCGCCGCGAATGCGACGATGACCATCGCGCTCGCCCACTGCATCGTCCATCCATGCGAGCTACTCACGGGAGCCGGCCAGTTCGGAATATTCGCCGCTGAGGCTGGTCGAGTGACCCGCTACCACGACAGCCGCCGTCGAGATAACCATCAAGGTCAAGGCGGCGAACATGATACCAATCAACTTCAAAGCGTGCCGGTCTGCCATCGGGCCTTTCCCTGCTCCAGTAATTCCGCCTTATGGACAGCGCGGTCCGAATAAGGCGGACGCTGCCGACAACGATCACGGCCGGGGAGGCCCAGCGTAACAGGACTGGCACGAACGCCCCCTTTTGCCGCCCGCCTCAACAAACGCGGACATATTGCCACTTGTTCCCGACTTATGTTTCCCATCGTATAATGCTGGCTGGGAGCGGGAATGGCTGATCGATGCCCAACCATTGAAGGTGAGAACCGACGGGCGACGCGGGAAGGCAGGGTCTTTTGCCACCCGGATCCTCTACCAAAGTCTTCCCGGATCAGGCCCACCGAATTCGGGAAAAAATGGAACACATGGGTTCACACTGAATTATAGGACCGCCCATAAAGGGAGGTTCTAATGCCACGCCGTCGAGTAACGCACACCACTTCACTTAAAGAGCGTATCGCCGAAAGAGCCAAAGCGATCGCAACCAAAGCAGGGACCTTCCCTCTCGGAAGCAAAGAACGTGATCGTATGGAGCGAAGGGCAAGGCAGGCCTCCACCGGCTCCGACATCAATGAATTGCTGATGTCGCGCGGCATAAGGCCGTTTGAACAATTTCACTGCCATGACCATCGAGAGGAGGAATTCGTGACTCAGTCAAATATGCCATCGCGAAATATGGCTACCGGCGAAGGCGAGCCAATTCAGCAACGCCGTCCCAGCCGGCACAAGGCAGACGAAATTGACCTGATGCGCAAAAATGCATCTGAGATTTATGAGATCGTCTTCTCGGCCGACTTCGGAGAAAACCCTGAGAGAAACAAATGACCGCGGCGGTGAATCCAAAGCGGCGCCAGCCTCAGGGGAGGAACTGGAGTCGACGATGCGTCACCGCGGCCGATGCTATCAACGGATCGCACGACGAGAACTAATTGGCGTCATCCGCTATCGCTGCTTCGGATCACCAGGCGGATCATCGCCATGATCTTTCCGGCTGACGTGTTGAGCACGCGCTTCGTCGGCCGGCTGTTCCTGGCCTTTCTCGTCGCGAACGAGGCCCTGCTGCGCTGAATTTCGGTCCTCAGGCTTCGGCATGCCGGCCTGGCCACCATGCTTGCCGCCCATGTCCCGTTCGCCTTCCAAATCGTTTGCTCTTGCCATTTTTGAGAACTCCGGTTCGACGCTGATCTTGAAGCTGGCGATCGTCGGCAATGTCGGGGACCGCCGTGATCGTTCGACTGCGCGTTAAAGCGTGTCAGGGGTGCGTGTCGGCGAACCTTTATCCTCGTTGCGCAGCTCTTGTTCGGCCAAATGCCAAAATTCAGATTCCCGACCTTCGGGCCGGCCGGCTTGCTCCCAAAGCCGATATGCTCGCGCGTCGATTTCCTGTTTGCTGGGTTCAGCCACGACGATTTCTCCGAGTTGGCGCACGGTCCAGCCCTTCAGGCGTGCTGGGACTTACCCGGCGGGACGTGCGAGACCAGCTGCGAGACTGGCCGTTCCGATTCAAGTCCACCTGAAGCCGTTGGTTCCTCGCCGAGGCTGCCCTACAAGACAGTGCGCTACGAGAAAGCTGCCCAACAAAACAAAGGCCATGCGGGCGTTACACCGCATGGCCTTTGCCGGGACTGTCCCGCTCCTCGCGAAGATTCCGTCGCCGCTAGCATAACCGCAAACCGGCGAAAACGTTCCAGCCGACGCGGGGGCCGCACGGCGGGTCGTGCGGCATTCTACCCGCCGGCAACTACTTGCCGAGAACGGCTTCCGCGGCGTTGACGATGCTCATGGTCGGATTCTTCCCGCAATAGGTGCCGAACTTCTTGGCGTTCTCGACGAACACGTCGGTGTCGATGATCGCCTCGTCGGAATCACCCTTGTACCAGCCGTCCATCCAGGTCAGCACCATCTTGATCGTGTCGTCGCCGCCTTCGACAAACTGCTTGCAGGTCATGGTCGAGAGATCGAGAACGACGGCATGCGCCGGCGCGGACGGCTTGCGTATGATGCATGTGATTTCCGAAAAACCGCGCCGGCAAGTTTACCGCCGATCTGGCGCAAACAAAATCCCCGTGCAAGCACAGGCCATATCGAATCTGGTTGACCGCAGTTTCATCCTGCTATGAACGGCATCACATATGACGCTGTCAAACCGTGCGCGGATTGAGAACCCGACAGCCTGATGAGTTGGAATCCGCAGGGTGGGCAAAGGAGCGTCAGCGACGTGCCCACCATCTACCATCGCGCGCGCTTCTTGATGGTGGGCACGCTGTCGCTTTGCCCACCCTACGGACTGCGAACTGATTTGCCTTGCGCGCAAGTACAATCTCAACGCCCGACTGCGACAAAACCACTTGTCGGGCAAATCACCAAAAACCTGTCCATCCCTTCGCGCAAAAATATTCCGCTTTCGTTCTCACGCAAATCATTTGCATAACTCCGCGTGTCTCACGGCGGATGAGGGGCGTTGGCCATCGTCACGAACGCGCGGTGAGATGCGATGGACGCAAGAGCTGCGACTGACGTGTGTGGCTTGAGCGTACGGCGAAGTCGTGTGGTTCGGGCGCCGCGGTGCTGGCGTTAAGCGTGCGCGCAGGCGACGGAGGCAAAAGAGCCGTTCTCCGGGAAGAGCACGAAGTAAGCCGTAAAGCCATTGCGCAGGGAAGGCCGGAATGCTCCAGCTGCCCTGTATGCTCGTGTGCCGTTTTGTTTGCGCAAATCGCACGCGAGACCGCGGGTGCAGCAAGCACCCGGTCTTCCCTGCGCCCTCTAACCGAAGAGAGGGCAGACGAAGATGCAAACCTCGGGCGATCAGCGTCGCGAGAACGTGAAGTCATACTCAGTTGTCATCACCCGCGAAGGCGGGTGATCCAGTATTCCAGAGACGTCAGTGATTGAACCGATAAGCCGCGGCGTACTGGATCGTCCGGTCAAGCCGGACGATGACAGCGGAGAGCTGTCAGAATGGAAATCATCCTCACGCCCTCCCTATCCTGCGCCGCCGCCAGCGCCACGCGAGCATCACCATCAGCACGATGACAAACCCGGCAGCGATCGCGCCGCTGATAAATCTCCCACCGGGCCGGTCGATGGTGCGCGAGCGCAGCGAGGGCGCTTCACCGGACCGCGCCAGGCGGAACGCCACCACGCTGTCGCCGATGGTAGTGCCCGACTCCGAATGACCGCCGGCACCGATCGCGACATATTGCTCGCCCTTCCACAGATAGGTCATGGGATTGGCGACGCCCGGAACCGGCAGCCGGCCCTGCCACAGCTCCTGCCCCGATCGCGCGTCGAAGGCGCGCAAGTAGGCGTCCATCGCGCCGGTGAAGACCAGACCGCCCGCGGTGATCGCGACGCCATTGACGAGCGGCGTGCCGAAAGGAAGCGCGATGCCGAGCGGCGCGCGATCCTCGGTGGTGCCCACGCGCGAACGCCAGAGAATCTTGCCGGCCTTGAGATCGACCGCAACCATCTCGCCCCACGGCGGCTTGTTGCACAGCAGGCCCACGGGAGACAGCGCGACCGCACGCGTCATCGCGAACGGCGCGCCCTGCTGCCGTCCGAAATCGTGCCCCGGTGGCGGACTGAATCCGTCAGGGACCGCGGCGCGCGGCAGCAGCTTGATGATGTGGATCGCGCGCGAGACGTTGGCGTAAAGGATCTGGTTGACGGGATCGAAGGCGGCGCCGCCCCAGTTCACGCCGCCGCCGGTCATCGGAAACACGATCGTGCCTTGCGTCGATGGCGGCGTGTAGAGACCTTCGTTGCGCGCGGCCGCAACCTGCGCGCGGCAGGCACCGCTCTCCCAGAACGGAATCAGGCCGAACGTTTCGTCGGGCGAAATCTGCTGCGACAGCAGCGGCGGCACGTGGGTCGGAAACGGCTGCGTGGGCGAGAGCTGCTCGCCTTCGGCGCCGCCTTGCGGCACGGCGCGTTCCTCCACCGGCCATACCGGCTTGCCGGTATCGCGGTCGAGCACGAACACAAATCCCTGCTTGGTCGGCTGGATCACGACGTCGCGCGGGCCCTCCCCGGTGTCGATACGTGCCAGCGTCGGCTGGGCCGGCAAATCGTAATCCCAGACATCGTGATGCACGGTCTGATACGACCAGACCCGCTCGCCGGTCTCGGCGCGCAGCGCCACGACCGAATTGGCGTAGTCGTTGTTGCCGGGCCGCTCGCCGCCCCAAAAATCCGGGCTCGGCGAGGACGTCGGCAGGAACACCAGGCCACGCTCCTCGTCCACCGACATCGGCGCCCAGACATTGGCATGGCCGGCGCTGATGCCGCTGTGCACCAGAGGATCGAACGACCAGCGCGGCTGCCCGGTTCGCGCGTCGAAGGCGCGCACCTTGCCGGATGGCGCCTCGACGCGGCGGTTGTCCGCAATTGCCGAACCGACGATGACAGTGTCGCGGGCGATGACAGGGGCCGACGTGATCTGGAATTCGCCGGGCCATTCCAACGGCATGCCGGTCTCGATCCTGATCTCGCCATTGGCGCCGAAATCGGCGCAGGGAATGCCGGACCTCGCATCGAGCGCGATCACGCGTGCGTCGTTGGTACCTACCAGGATTCGCGCGCGGCAGGCGGCCGTCTCAGGCGCCTTGCCGTCGACCCAATAGGCCACCCCGCGGCAATTGTAGCGGTTGGCCGGGCGCTGCGCCGTCGAGATCTTCGGATCGTACCGCCATTTCTGCACGCCGCTGCCGGGATCGAGTGCAATGACTTCGTTGAACGGCGAGCAGAAGATCAGGCTGTCTTCGACTAGCAGTGGCGTGGCCTGAAACTTGGTCCGCTTCATCACCTCGGGCGCGCGGGCGTCGAGATCGCCGGTGCGAAACTCCCAGGCGCGAACCAGATTGCCGACATTGTCCGGCGTGATCTGGTTGAGCGGCGAAAACCGCGATCCGCCGCGGTCGCCGCCCCAATGCTCCCAGGCTGAAGCCGGAAGCAAGATCGATATAAAGGCGCAGAAGATGGCAACGAAGGAAATGAACAGACGAACCGGATTTCGCATCCTACCCCCCGCAAGCGCAGCGCAACGCTTGCGGGATCGATTACCCTATCGAGACCTCAGTATCTACCCCGGCCGCCACCATAGTGACCGCCGCCTCCGCCACCAAACCCACCGAGGCCAATACCGATACCGATGCCGACCCGCGGCGGCGGATCATACACGCGCGGCGGCGGATCATCGTACACCACGCGCGGGGGCGGACGGCGGACAACCACGACGTCATCGTCATCCGGCTGCGGCCGGCGCGGCTTGCGGTCGGCCTTCTTCTTCGGCAGATCCGGCTCGACGCGACGGACCGGGGCATTGACCTTCAGCGGCTGCGGTTGTGCCGGCGGCTGCAGGTTGCAGGGACAGGTCGGCCCGACCAGCGCGACGTTCTGCGGCAAGGCTGCGTTGGCGGCGGCAACTGCCGGCGTCAACTCGGGACGGTTGCGCAGCCGCAGTTCCAGCTTGCGCGCGGTTGCGGAAAGATCGCTGTCGGGGAATTTCTCCAGGAAAGAGCGATATCCGGACGCGGTATTGATGAGCACGGCATCGTTCCACGCCACCATGCGCCGGTGCCGAACCAGCCAATCGCGCGCCAGTCGCCCGAGCGCCGTCTGCGGGAAGAGGCCGGCAAAGGCCTCATACGCCTCGTCGGTGCCGTCGGCCACGATCAGCTCGTTCGCCGCCTCGACCGGCTTGCCCTTTAGATCGCGCGTCCACTCGGCGACCGACTTCTTCGGCGCTTCCGCAGGCTTCGGCCCGGCGACCGATGTGCCGGAAAGGCGGAAATCTTCGGTCAGCGAGGAGCTGTCCCACGGAGTCTGCCGCCCGTCGGTGACCTTGTTCACCGCAAGCCGCACCCGCTTGAAGGTCTCCTCAATCGGAATGTTCTGTTCCTTGCCGGCCGCCAGCAGCGCATTCGTATACGGACTGTTGTTGCCGGAGCCGTCTTCGGCGACCGCGCCGGGCGACGTCGAGAACGAAAGGTATGTGCCGGGAGCGCCGACCTTGGCGTCGACGATCGCAAGCCCGCTGCCGGCGGTCTTGAGGTCCGGGAACGGATTGTTGCGGCAGGCGTCGAGCATCAGGATGCGCATCTTGCTCGGCACCGACGTCAGCGTGTTCAGGATGTCGTTGAGGCGCACCGCCTGGATCGGAATGTCGGCTTCCCGCTTCGGATCGATATCGATCGGAACCAGAAAATTCTCGCCGTCGATCTGCAGCCCGTGGCCGGCGTAAAACACCAGCGCCACGGTGTCGGCGCCCTTGGCCGCGACCTTGCCGGCGAAGTCGCTGACCGCCTCCCGCATCTGGCCTTGCGAAAGATCGGCCGCGGTCGAGACTTCGAAGCCGGAATCGGTCAGCAATTGCGTGACTGCCCTGGCGTCATTGGCCGGATTGGGCAGCGCCGGCACCGAGCGATAGGCGGATTGCCCGATCACCAGCGCGAGGCGATTCTCGGCAGACGCCGAATGCGTTCCCAGAAGAATCGCAGCGGGAATCATCAATGTGAAAAGCGTGTGACGGAACATGATGCCACCTCCCGGCAATGCAGGCTACGGATTGGTCACAGCCCGGAGCCAAAGGGTTCAAGCCGGCGGCGCCGCCATGTCAGGCGCGACAACGGCTCGATTCGACGGCGATGTTGTCGCAGACCCAAGCTCTGCGACGTGATGCAAATCACAGTATCGGGATTGTTATCCGTGCCTAACACTCTGTCCGGAGTGGCGTCTCCGCGGTAAAACAACCTCCGATGCGGCGGATCGAATTTCACATAGCGCTCATGGCGGGCGCGGCGCTGATGCTTGCGGGTTGCGGCTTTGGCGACGTCCGCTCGCCGTTGCCCGAGTTCATGCGCGCCAAGGCGCCGGAGCTGCCCGCGCTCGAGCCGGCGCCCGACGTCAAGCGCATGCTGAAGGAGAAGCTGGACGCGGTGTTCACGGTGGCCTCGCAACCGACCCATGTTCGCGTTTCCGAGCCGCACCCCAACCTCCGTGGACCGGGCTGGACCGCCTGCGTCAAGGCCGAAGTGGTTTCGGTGACCGGCAAGCCGCTGGGCACACAGACCTATCGTGTCGAGATTTCCGGCGGCGTGATCGCCGATCGCCAAAAGGTCGAGCCGGAGGACACCTGCTCGACCGAGACCTATGAGCCGATCTAGCCGCTACAGGCAGCGGGTCGTCGCCCGCACCGGACAAAGCTTCAGCGCGCTGGTCAGCGAGAACAGCACCCGGGCGCCGCGTGTGGGATTGTCAGGGCTGCGGTAGGTGAGCGGCGCGGCGGCGCCGATGTCGGCCTGCAGGCCGTCGGCGAGGAAGAAGCGAACGCCGCCGCCGGCCGAGGTCAGCGAAAGGCCATCGCTCAAGCGGTAGCCGTCATTCCAGGCCACCCCGCTGTCGACGAAGGCGTAGAGCTGGTAGCCGCTCAGATATCGAAGGTCCGTATTCTGATCGAAGCGCAGCTCGGCCGAGCCCGCCAGACCGTTGTCGCCGCTGATCTCGGCGCTGCCATAGCCGCGGCCGAACGCGACACCGCCGAGATAGAATTGCTGCGAGGCGAACAGCGGGCCGGACGCCGTCTGGCCCGCGGCGGCGAGTTTCAGCGACCATGCATCCGTCAGCGTCTGGTAGCGCGTGAACCAGAAATTCAGCGCGGAGAATTTGCGGGACGCGCCGTCGCGCGACAGATAGTCGTCGTCGCGGTGCGAGGCGCCGAGAATATCGAGGCCCTGGCGATAATTCACCGTCAGATAATTGGTGCCGCCGAAATTGTCCTGCAGTCGGTAGTCCGAGGTGAGGCTGGCGGTGCGGATGCGGTCGGCGTAGATCGGGCCGAACACGTCGTTTTCGGTGGCATTGGTGAATCCCGCCGCCGCGGTCAGCGTCAGGCTCGATTTCTGCGATTGCAGCGGAACGATACTGCCGCGAATTTCGAACGACTCGGTCTTGACGTTGTCGCTGTAGAGATGGCGGTAATCACCGGGCCAAACCTCGCTGTAGTAGCCGGACGCGCCGATGCGGGCGCCGTCGGTGCCGACCGGCACGTCATAGGACAGGCGGCCGAACGCGAGCTGCCGCGGATCGCCGGGGGTGGTCGAGAGGTTGAACACCAGTGAATCGCCGGGCGCGAGATAGGAGTTGAACGCCGCCGTGCCGTAGCTTTGCCACGGTCCGACCGACGACGATCCCAGATTGTCGACGCCGACCGACGTGAAGAGATGCCACGTCTTCAGCGAAAGGATCAGGCGAAAATCGCCACTCGCGGTGCCGATCTCCTCGATCGCGGTGTCCTCGATCTGCACGCCGGGCCGCCCGTTGATCAGCAGCAACTGCCGTTCCAGCGTCGCAAGCCGCGAGGGCCGCTCCGTCAGCGCGGCCTCGAGCATCGGCCGGACGCCGAATCGTTCGGCGTCGTCTCCCTTCAGCACCAGCTCCGTGATGCTGCCTTCAATGACTTGAATGCGAAGCTGGCCGCCCTGGATGTCCTGTGGCGGCACAATCGCGCGGCTGAGGTGAAAGCCGGCGACACGATAGACGTCGCTGACCGCAGCGGCGATCGCCGCCAGATCGGCCTGCGATACCTTTTTCCCGATGTAGGACTGATATGTCGCCGCCAACCGCTCCTGCGGTATCGCAATGGCGCCGGAGATCGAGACGTGGCGGAGCACGAACAGCGGCCTGGAATCCCCCTGCCCCTCCGGACGGGCGAATTGCGGCGACGGCAACCGTGGCCGTCCGTTCGCGCCCTGGCTCGACTGTTGGCTGTCGAAACGCCTTTCGGTCTGGCGCGGGTCATAACCGGGCTGGTTTGCATGCTGCGCCTGCGCGGGAAGGCAGGTGATGATGATCCATAGGCCCACGCCAATCGTCGGGAAACGGTGCCAGGCTACAGCTGCGCAGGCGCGCTTCAGTAGATCTACGGATGCGCGCCGCCGATCCTTGGTTGAACCCATAGCCATATGATTTTTAATAGATTTTTATGGTCAATGAATCCTTAACGGGGCGCTCGCAGAGCCCCGTTTCCGCTCACTCAATGTTGAAACATTTCCGATATCGTTTGGGACAAAGCGGCAATTGGAGAGAGTTTTCATGCGTGCGACCCCTCACGTCACGAGCGCACTCGCGGCCATGTTCATGCTGGCGATGGCGTCCGCTGCTTTCGCCGCCGATGGCGGCGACTGGACGGTTCACAAGTTCTCGGGCGAGGTATGGCTCACCGGCAGCGGCGTGCAGCAGGCATCGCTGAAACAGGAAGACGTGTTGAAGCCGGGCGATACCGTTCGCACCGGCCGCACCGGACGCGTCCTCCTGAAGCGCGGCGACGAAATGATCCTGGTTTCGCCGAATTCCGTGATCGGCGTCCCCGCCGAGAAGAAGGAAGATCTGTCGACCACGATCAAGCAGCAGGCGGGCTCGATCCTGCTCGACGTCGAAAAGCGCAACGTCAAACATTTCGAGGTCGAGACTCCCTACCTCGCAGCCGTGGTGAAGGGCACGCAATTCCGCGTCACCGTCAATGCAGGGAAGACCACCGTCGACGTGGTCCGCGGTCAGGTTGAAGTGGCAGATTTCAAATCGGGCCAGATCGCCCAGGTGATGGCGGGCCAACATGCGACGGCTTTTGCCAACGGCAAGACTGGTCTGTCGCTGGGTGGAACGGGTGCCCTCGCCCCGATCGAGCAAGGCAAGCCGCGCGCGCCGTCGGTCGAACGCATTCCGGTGCCGCGCGGCGGCTTTACCGCGATCCGCCACGCCACGAATGGACAGGGCGTCCAGCCGTCACGTCATGCAAGCATGCAGCCCGCAAGGCATGGCGTCACCCGCATCTCGTCGTCGATCGGTGAAGTTCGGTTGAATGTCCACCGCGTGACGCACGGCCTCGCCCGCGATAAGTCGGCGGTGCATGGCGGTACGCGCAACGCGGCCAACAAGGACACGATCTGGGGTTCGTCCGGCTCCGGAAACGATGTCGCCTCAGCAAACAGTGGCCAGGGAAACAGCAGCAACGTTGCTGTGAGTGGTGCCACCCCCGCAACAGGAGCCGCGGCCGCTTCCGGCGCCAGCAGCACGATCGCGGCGGTCAGCGGCGGCGGCAATGGCAATAATGGAAATGGAAATGGAAATGGTAACGGCAACGGCAACGGAAACGGCAATGGCAATGGCAATGGCAATGGCAATGGAAACGGCCATGCCTACGGCCATTACAAGAACCGTTAGCGGCACGCTTCAACGACCTGCGCCATGAGCTCACAAGCCTGACGACGACGAACCTCGAAGCACCAGAATGGTGACCATGTGAAACGATATCGGCCGCATATTTTCGTGATGATTGCGCTCGCAATCGTCCTGGCGGGCGGCTGGCACAATTCGCTTCGCCACGCATTAGCCGACTTTCGGTTCGGCTGGCAGCCGCGACAGGCCTCTGGCGATATTGTGGTGATCGCGATCGACGCATCGTCGATCGACAGGATCGGCGTCTGGCCGTGGCCGCGCCTGCTCTACTCCGAACTGATCCGGCAGCTTCAGAAGGCGGACGTCCAGGACATCGCGCTCGATGTCGACTTCTCCACGCCCTCCGACGCATCGTCCGACCGAAATTTCGCCGAAGCCCTCCAGAGCGCAGGCGGATCGGTCGTGCTGCCCTCCTTCCAACAGCCCCGCACCGACCGGACGACGCTCCACGTCAATCGTCCGTTGCAGCAATTCGCCGAGCATTCCTGGCCCGCGCTCGTCAATGTCGAGGTCGGATCCGACGGCCTCGTCCGCCGTTATCCGTTCGGTGAGAAGCTGGATGGCAAGTTCGTGCCCGCCATGGCCGCCGTGCTCGCCGGCCAATACGACGAAAAGCGCACACCCTTTCTGATCGACTTCAGCATCCGGACGGCGGGAATCCCCAAAGTGTCCTTTGCCGAGGTGCTGCGCGGCGACCCGGCGACACTGCAAAAACTGCAGGGAAAGAAGGTCATCATCGGCGGCACGGCGCTCGAACTCGGTGACCGCTTCAGCGTCCCGAACGGCGTCATCGTCTCCGGACCGGTGCTGCAGACACTGGCCGCGGAATCCCTGCTGCAGAACCGCGCGCTGCAATGGACGTCACCCGTCGTCACGCTGACCGGCCTCGCTTTGCTCGCGTTGCTCATGCTGTTCTCATGGCGCCGCCTCTCCGCCGGCAAGCGCGTGGCGCTGCTCGCTGCAACGGCTGTCGTCGTCGAGGCCAGCGCGTTTGCCCTGCAGGCGGCCTTCCCGCTGATTCCCGACACCTCGCTGTTTCACATCGCGATCATCGTCTACATCGCCGCCATCGCGCTCGACGAAATCGACATCCGCGATCTGCTCGGCAGGGTCGCCGAGAGCCGCTTTCAGCGCGTGGCGATGTCGCTCGGCGACGGCCTGATCTGCACCGATTCCAATTACCTGATTACGGTCTGGAATCCCGGCGCCACCGCGATCTTCGGCTATCTACCCGAGGAGATGATCGGACAGCCGTTCGACGAGATTTGCGCCCGCGATGCGGATACGCCCGCATTTTCCGTCAAGAACGCCGCAGAACTCGCCGCCGGAACGGTGATCGAGTTCGAAGGCCGCCGCAGCAATGGCGAAGTGTTCCCGGTCGAGGCCAGCTTCTCCGGCTGGCAGGGTACCGACGGCTTTCAGTTCGGCGCAATCCTGCGCGACATCTCCGTGCGCAAGCGCGAGGCCGAGAGAATTCGGTACCTCGCCGAACATGACACGCTGACCGGCCTGATCAACCGCAACACCCTTCACGCAAAACTTGAAGCGAAGATTGCCAGGGCCGAAGCGGATGGGCGCCGGGTCGCGCTGTTGGTCGTCGGCATCGACGGCTTCCAGCAGGTCAACGACATGCTCGGTCATGCCAGTGGCGATCTCGTGCTTCGCGCGATTTCGGAGCGGCTGATGGCGGTGATGCCGGCGACGGGCCTGGTCGCGCGCTTGAGCGGAGACGAGTTCGCCATCGCAGTTCCAACCATTGCCATCGGCCAAAATGTCAGCCGTTTTGCCGAGCAGATCGGTGCAGGCTTCGACGAACCGCTGCTCGCCGGCACCCGCCACCTCCGCGTCCGGGTCAGCATCGGCGCTGCTGTATTCCCGTCCGACGGGCGGACCGCGGCCGAACTGCTGAGCAACTCCCACATGGCGCTAAGCCGTGCCAAGGCAACCCGGCGCGGCGGTCACGTGCTGTTCGAGGACTCGATCCGCCGCGAACTGGAAACGCGCTTGACGCTGGAAGCTGAGCTGGCGCTGGCCGCGGAGCGTAATGAGTTCGAACTGTTCTACCAGCCACAGCTGCATCTGGCCGACGGCCGTCTGGTCGGCGCCGAAGCCCTGATCCGCTGGCGTCATCCCGAGCGTGGCCTGGTTTCGCCGGGGGAATTCATGCCGGTTGTCAACACCTCGCCGATTTCCGAGCGAATAGCGGAGTGGGTTCTCGAAACAGCGTGCACCAAAGCAGCCGCCTGGGAGCGCGCCGGACAAAAACTCCGGATCGGCGTCAACCTTTCGCCCTCCCAACTCCAGTCGGGTGACCTTGCAAGCTCGGTCGCGCAGGCTCTTGCCCGCACCGGTTTGAGCCCAACCAGCCTCGAGCTCGAAGTCACTGAAGACATCCTGCTCCATGACGAGCAGAGCGCGCTGAATACGTTCCTGAAGATTCAGGCGCTTGGCGTTCGCCTCGTGTTCGACGATTTCGGCACCGGCTTTGCCAGCTTGAGCTACCTGAAGAAATTCCCGCTCGACGGACTGAAGATCGACCGCTCTTTCGTACTCGGATTGCTGGCCAATCCCGACGACGCGGCAATCGTCAGCTCTACCATCGGGCTCTCCAAGCAATTGGGCTTGTCTGTGATCGCCGAAGGTATTGAGGACCGGGCCACCGCGGATTTCCTGGTCAGCATGGGCTGCGGAGAGGGACAGGGCTATTTCTTCGGACGGCCGATGCCGGCGAGCGAGTTCGAAGCCAGGTTCCTCGCCGCCCCCGCAGCCGCCGAAGTGGCGTAAGGCCCAAAGCCGCCTGATCAGGCTGAACGATCGGTTAACGCGACCGCTCAAACCCGAGCTTCGCGACAACGGTATTTTCCATCTCTGTCCGATAGCGTTGCGCCGTGAACGCGATGGCGTGGCGCCCCGTCTTGGCGCCGTCGGCCACATAAATCGCGAACGGGGATTCGGGGAAGTGACTGATATTACCGGCACATCGACGGTTGGTCGCGCATCGAGCGAGGACGCGAACGCATACGCGCCAGGCTCCGGCGGGCCGCTGACGCCGCTTACCGGCGTTTCTGCGGCCCAATGGCGTGCGCTATCGACGCGCGCCGCCGAGCCGAACGGCTATTATTTGCCTGAATGGGAATTGGCGGTGAACGCTTCGGCGCGGGGCCGCGGCGACACCGACGCGCTCGGCGCGTGGCGTGAACCATCCACCTTGATCGGCCTGATGCCTGTGATCTCGATGTGGCGCGCCTACCGGATCCCTTTGCCTGCTTTGGTCGGCGCCGACCCCTACGGCACGCTTTGCACGCCGCTGCTTGACCGCGACATGGCGGAGGAAGCCGTTACCGGCATTCTGCAGCACGCTCAACAGGCCGGCGCGCATGCGCTGATCTTCCGCGCCACCTCGCTTGAGGGCGCGGCGATGAAGGCCTTTGCCGACGTGCTTGGCCGCGACGGCATGGCGCCGCTGGTGCTGCAATCGCATGTCCGCGCCTGCCTCGACGCGACGTGTGACGCCGATGAAATGCTTCGCGATGCCCTGGGCGCGAAGAAGCTGAAGGAGTTGCGCCGGCAGCGCAATCGCCTCGCCGAACACGGCGCCGTCAATTTCGACGTGGCGCGCACGCCTGCCGACGTCGCTGCCGCGATTGAAACATTCCTGATGCTGGAAGCCAGCGGCTGGAAGGGCCAGCGCGGCACCGCGCTCAGCCAGGACGACGGCGATGCGAGCTTCATTCGTCGCGCTACCCCGGCGCTGGCCGAAACCGGCCAGTGCGAAATTGTGACCCTGCGGGCCGGTGAAACGCCGGTGGCGGCGGCCATCGTGCTGCGTCATCAGGACCGCGCCTTCTACTTCAAGCTCGGCGTCGACGAGCGTTTTGCAAAATCTTCGCCGGGCGTGCAGCTGACACTGGAATTGACCCGCTATCTCTGCGCGGATCCGGCCATTCGCCTGGTCGATTCCACCGCCGCCCCCGACCATCCCATGATCAACCCGATCTGGCGCGGACGCCTTGCGATCGGCGACGTCCTGATCCCGCTGCGGCGCGGCGATCCGGTCGTGTTGCTGATCCGCGCCGCGCTCGGCCTGCGCGGTGCGATCCGCGAGCCGCTGCGCCGCATCGTTCATTCCGTCAGGGCACGGCAGGAGAAATCCTGAATGAATACGCTCACCGCCATCGCACCCGTGATTACGGCCGACCGTGACGCGCTTCGCCGCGATTTTCCGCTCAAGCCGTTTGCGATCCGCCACAAGCTCGCCGGCCATCCGCTGCTGGAGCTGCCGCGTATCGCGCAGCTCGCCGCCGAACTGCCGCGCGACCTCATCGAGTATAATTCCGGCAAGGTCGCGATCAGCCAGGATCCGGACGCGATTCCCTCCGTCGACCTCGACCCGGTCGAAGTGGTGAAGAGTATCGAGACCGCCGGCGCCTGGATGGTGCTCAAGCGCGTGGAGAATTCGCCCGAGTATCGCCGCCTGCTGGAGGACACCCTGCTGTCGGTGGCCCGCGCCCGCGGCTTCAACAGCCTGCTCGACGCCGGCTTCGAGCAGGTCGAGGGTTTTCTGTTCGTGTCCTCGCCGAACTCGACCACGCCGTTCCATCTCGACAGCGAGGATAATTTCTTCGTCCACGTTCACGGCGAAAAATTCTTCACGATCTTCGACAATACCGACCGCTCGATCGTCAGTGACGACGAGATCGAACGCTCGATGACCAAGCATCGCAACCTGAAATATGACGAGAGCTTTGCGCCGCGGGCCAAGGAATTCCATCTGTTCGCGGGCGATGGTTGCTACGTGCCGTATCAATGGCCGCACTGGGTGCGCACCGCAGGCTCGTTCTCGATCTCGATGGCGATCACCTGGAAGACGCGCGAAGTGCGGCGGCTGAACGATCTGCACTTCTTCAATTCGATGCTGCGCGGCATCGGCCTGCCGCAGCAGCCGCCCGGCAAACAACCGGTCCGCGATGCGCTGAAGCTCGCGTTCTATCGCACCGTGACGACGGCGATAAAGCCGCTGCGCGCCTCGATGGCGATGCGCCGCGTGCTGCGCCGGATCGCACTCGGCAAGCGGGCGAATTATTATCTGAAGGACGTGTGAGTCTCTCTTCGTAGCCCGGATGAGCGCAGCGACATCCGGGGCCGCTCTCACACTGCCCCGGATATCGCGGAGCCTGTCATCGGGCGCGCATTCGCGCGACCCGTTGGCTCATCCGGGCTACATCAACGACTACTGCAGCGGCGAATGCGGCGCCGGCAGCATGATGGTCGAGTGCATCTCCTCGAGGAAGCCCGGGCCCTTCCCCAAAAATTCCTGCCAGGCGGAATCCTTCATCGCGTTGCCCCGGGCTTCGGCGCGGGCATTCAGGCTGGGATAGGCCCAGATGTGGCAGGCCTCGTTCGGCTGCCCCGCCTCAGTGGTCCACAGGCCTACGATCTTTGAATATTTCTCACGCTCCGGGAGCACCGCGGTGAAGGCATCGAGCCACTGCTTCAGGCCGCCCGCCGCCTTGCCGCGATAGTTGCGGAGTTCGTAGACATTGCCGGTCGATGCCGGCGCCACCGGCGGCCGCACCGCGTTCATCAAGCGGACGTCCTGACGCACCAGCAGCGGCCGTATCAGTGGCACGTATTCCCCGGTCCAGCGCGGGTTCTTGGCCAGTTCGGCCCGCATTCGCGCGCGCTCGTCGAAGCTGTTGTAGCTCCACATGTGCAGGACCTGATTGAGCGGCCCGATCTCGGTCGACCAATAGCCTTCGAGCTTGCCGTAATCGTCCTTGCGAATCTCGCGCGAAATGGTGCTCGCGGCCTTGATCATGTCGCCGAGCGTGCCGGGCTTTACGGTGTAGGTGCGTAGTTCGTAGATCATGACGTCTCCCCAAGGTTTTGATTGTTGATTCTCTAGAGGCGGCGCACATCAAACGCTACTGCGCTTGCGGAGAGAAGCCCCTCATCCCACCCCTCTAAGAGCGAGCTTTCGCTCGTCTCGACCCCGCAGAGCGGGGCGAGGGAGAAGGCCGGCGATTTACTCCGCCGCCTGCGCGTTGATTTCGCCGGACACCTGACGGATGGCCCGGGCGAGTTGGTCGGCCGGCTGGGCACCGGAGACGGCGTATTTCTGCGCGAACACAAAGGTTGGGACACCGGAGATGCCCTTGTCGGAGGCCTCCTGCGCCTGGCCGGAGATCAGCGCCACGTCCTCGTCGGTTGCGAGGCGCTTGCGGACGTCGTCGGCATCGAGGCCGATATCGGCCGCGGCCTGCACCAGCACGTTGACGTCGGTCAGGTCGCCGCCATCGCGGAAATACAGTTCCATCAGGCGCTGTTTCATCTCGGCGGATTTGCCCTGCGCATCCGCCCAGTGGATCAGGCGGTGGCAGTCGATCGTGTTGGGCTGGCGCTTTACCAGCTCGGGGCGGTAGGTCAGCCCCTCCTCGCCCGCAGCCGCCACGACGCGACCGGCGATGCCCTTGTAGGCTTCGACCGAGCCGAATTTGGCGGTGAGATATTCGTCGCGGCTGATGCCTTCGCGGGGCACCCAGGAATTGAGGAAGAACGGCCGCCAGCGCACTTCGACGGGAACGTCAGGCACCAGCGCCAGGGCATTCTCGATCCGACGTTTTCCGATGTAGCACCATGGGCAAACCACGTCCGAGACGATGTCGATTTTCAGCGGTTTCAAGGTGCTCATCGGCGTCTCCTCGGGGCTCATCAGAGGCTCAAAAATAATGCCGCAAAGTAAGCCGAATGGGCCGCCACACAAGACCGCTCACCGCATGTCTCGCATCACATAACCTCCGCGGTTATTGTGGCGGCGGCCAGGGCTGCCTAGAAATCCCGCATCGATCCAACCGCGGAGCCCCGCAATGACCGCCATTTTCAGGCCGGAAGGCCCCCTGTTTCGCGCCACCGAGCATGCCGGCGGGCCCTGGTCGCCGGAGATGCTGCAGGGCAGCGCGACCACGGCGCTGATGACCCGCGAGGTCGAGCGGCTGGCTGATGCGTCCGGTTTTGCGGTGCGCCGGCTCACCTTCGATCTGTGGCGGCCGGCCGGCTTGCGCGCTTTCGGCCTCGTAACCGACATGCTGCGCGACGGCCGCAAGGCCAAGACCCTGCAGGTGCGGCTGGTGGACGGCGACGTCGAGATCGGCCGCTGCACGGCGCTCTTGACCGCGCAAGGCGGGGAGTCCCCCGCCGATCCCTTTTCAAGGCAAGCAGGCGATGACGCACCTCCGGAGACGGGCTCGCCACCGCCGGCCTTCGCACAAAAGTGGAGCCGCTATTTCCAGAACGTGTCGGTGCGGCTGATCGAAGGCGCACTGGAGAAGCCGGGTCCCGCGGCTGCGTGGATGCGGCTCGACGTGCCCATGGTCGAGGGCGAGACCAACACGCCGCTGTTGCAGGCCGTGCAGGCGGCGGATTTTGCGAGCGGCGTCGGACAGATCGTCGACATGCGCGAATGGACCTTCATCAATCCCGAGATCAGCCTCTATTTCTTCCGCCCACCTGAGGACGAATGGATCCTGATCCGCTCGCGCACCCGCGCCGGCGCCAATGGCGCGGGACTGACCATGGCAAGCCTGAGCGATCGCAAGGGCGCGTTTGCCGAGGTGCTGCAGGCGATGACCTTCGAACGGCGCACGGCGCAGGCTCAGGCGTCCTGAGCCACCGAACCCGCAAATACGGAGCCGTCGACCGGCGTCCGCTTGGGTGCATTCCGGAATCAAGTCGGCCTCGCTACCGGCAGGTTTTGGTAAACGCGCTCCGAACACCTGACTACCGCTGACTCGTGTGCGCCGGCGTATGTTGCGATCGCGGAAGCTCCTTGGCGGTTCCAGAATTAACCTGCATCGCGGACATAAAGCTTAACTAACAAGCTTACCGAGGAGATCCTGTTGCTCGATTTCCCAGAGCAACTAACCGTTTCGGCTGCATTGTAAAAGTTTTTATCATCTGCTCACAAGGAGCATTGCCATGGTGCAGTCGCAGTCAACAAAACCGCCGATTTTCGATGTGATCGATATCGAGCGCGAGATCGAGGAAGAATTTCGAAAACAGCCGTCGGGTCGCGAACCCCCGCCGGCCGATTTCGCGCCGCCTTCCGTAAGCGCGCCGGAATTGTCGATGCCTGACTATGTCGAGCATCGCGCCGGAGCCACCGAGATCGGCAAGCTGTCGGCGGAAGCGGTTGTCCGCGAATATGAAGCCGCGGCGAAGGATATCGAGGACCTGGGTGTTGAGCTGGTCGGGCACGTCAAGCAATGCGAAGCCATGAGCCGCGAGGCGCTCAATGTGATCGAGGAGCTGAAGGAAACCGCAGCGCGATACCGCGAGGAGGCCAAGCGCGTCTTCCTTCATATTGAGAACTGCTCGTTGGTGACTGCGCAAGTACGCAGAACGTGCGCCGAGATGCGAGAAAAGATCGCAGTTACGGCCAGACTTGAAACCAAAGCCAAAGAGAAGTGAACTCGCGCATATCCAGGCCCGTCCGGTTGGCGGGTAACCTCGGAAGCGGGTACCGCGCGCAACACGCCGTGCGCCACTCGGTCAGCGTGCTAGTTCTGCAAGCAGTGCTTCCGATCCTTCGTCGGCCGGCATGAACATCTCCACGCGCAATTCCTGCAACGTAACGTCCTGCGGCGTGCCGAGCGTCAGCACCGCGCCGATCAGTCCGATGCTGATGTCGCCCTTTCTCAGGCGCACCTCGCATAACGGGCCCGGCGGGTCGGTTTCGTTGAGCTGGGGCGTCGGGATATCGGGCAGTTTCAATAGTTCGCGCCATGTCGATTGCAGCGCCAGGTCGAGCGGCGCGGCCATTGCCTCGTGACGGGCGCGCGCCAGCAGCGCGGCGGCGACATCCGGCCAATCCACCACATAGGGCCGTAGTTCGTCGGGCGCGAGGAACATCCGCATGTGATTGAGCGGCCGGGTCATCCGCTCCTCGCCCAGCAGCATTGTCATCAGCCGGGTTGCCGCGCTGTTTGCCTGCATCACATTCCAGCGGCGGTCGGTGACGATGGCCGGAAACGGCTCGTGCCGCCTCAGCAGCAGGTCGATGGCGCGCCTGGCATCGGCGACTTCGGGCGCGGAGAGATCGCGCTCGCCATATTGCCGGGCGAACCCGCCCGCCTCCAGCAGCGCGTTGCGGTCGCGCAAGGAAAGACCGAGCGCCGACGCCAGTTGCAGCAGAATGTCGCGGCTGCCCACGGCTTTGCCGGTTTCGACATAACTCAGATGCTTGATCGAGATGCCGGCCTCGAACGCCAGGTCGGCCTGGCTCATGGCGCGGCGGATGCGCCAGCCGCGCAGGAGATCGCCGACGGGATTGGCGGGGAGCGACGCATGTTGGCGAGAGTCCATGCGCCGATTATGCGGAGGGCGCGGGCCGGTGTAAACTGCAAGGACAGTAGGATGAGTGGAGCGCAGCGAAACCCATCAGCGTCATCATTCGGTATTGATGGGTTTCGCTGCGCTCTACCCATCCTACGGACTACGTGAGAGCTGCCGCTATCTGTCGCATCCGCTCGGCGGTCAGATCATCGGCCGGGAAAAAGGTCTCCAGCGCCAGTTCCTGCAGCGTGATGTCGACCGGCGTGCCGAATACCATGGTGGTCGAGATGAAGCTCAGCACTTCGTCATTGCGGCGCAGCTTGAAGGGGATCGCGACATTGTCGGCTGAGACCGGGCCCGAACGCGCCGGCATCCGATAGGCTTTCAGCTCCTGATACAGCTTGAGCAGTTCGGGATCGGCCGTCGCCTCGCACTGCCGGTGCAGCCGCTCCAACAGATGCGCGCTCCATTCGGCAAGATTGACCGTGCGCGGCGCCAGTCCCTCGGGATGAAAGGCCACGCGCAGGATGTTGAAGGGCTGCCCGAGCAGATGCGGCGGCAAGCCTTCGAGCAGTGGCGCCACCATGCGGTTGGCTGTCACCAGATTCCAGTGACGGTCATAGGCCAGCGCCGGGTTCGGTTCGTGGGCCTTCAAAACGAGGTCGATCGCAGCCCGCGCCGATTTCAGCGCGGGATCGTCGAGCGAGCGTTGCGGAAACGCCGGGGCAAAGCCCGCGGCGACCAGGAGCATGTTGCGTTCACGCAAGGGAACCTCCAACCGTTCGGCGAGCTTGAGCACCATTTCGCGCGACGGCGCGGCGCGGCCCGTCTCCACAAAACTGAGATGGCGCGCTGATATTTCGGCATCTCCCGCCAGGTCGAGCTGGCTTAGATGGCGGCGCTGCCGCCATTCGCGCAGGTGATCGCCGATATGGACGGGCTGGGTTCGTTCGGCTCGCGCCGTGGCAGCATGTGCGTTCATGGTGGAAAACCTACCATGCGAATTTCACCCATTCCATTACGTCCGAGGTAATCGAAACGGGTCACGGGCTGGATCATCTTAGGCACCACAGGAGATGACCGATGCTGATGCTTACCCTCTTCCGCCTCGTCGCCGCCGTGATCCCGTGGACGGTCAATCTGACCACCTGGTTGCTGGCACGCTCGCTGAACATGCCGCAGCCGTTGGTGCACGACACCGGCGTCTTCGTGTTCGTACAGGTGCAGACGATCGAACACAGGGTTTTTGCGGCGCTCTGCCCGACGTGGCTGATGCGTCGGCTCCGGTCGCTGCTGCAGCGCTGATCCATCCCCGCCGAATCTACCCCAAGCAAAGGAGAATCGTCATGATCTATCCGTCCTCGTTTCTGAGCCGCGCCCTGCTTGCCGACGCCATCTTCAGCGGCGTATCTGCCGTCGGGCTTACTCTGGGCGCCAGCATGCTCGCGCCATTCCTCAATCTGTCGGAAGCATTGCTGCGTGAGACCGGGTTGTTCCTGATCGCCTATACCGCGTTGGTCGGCTGGCTGGCCACGCGGTCAACGGTGGCAAAGGCACTGGTGCTGCTCGTAATCGTGGGGAATGCCGCCTGGACGCTCGGCAGCATTGCACTGCTGTTCTCCGGCGCGGTGTCGCCGAACCTGCTGGGTCAAATCGTCGTCGTGGCCCAGGCGATTGCGACAGGCGTGTTTGCCGAGCTGCAATATATCGGCCTGCGCAAGAGCGGTGAGACGGTGGCGGCATAGGCCTCAGCCGTCATTGCCTGCGACAAACGCGAAGCGTTTGCGCAAGGGAGCAAGGCGACGAAGCAATCCATGCCTCAACAAGCGGAGACGTGGATTGCTTCGCGGAGCCTGTCATCGGGCGCGCATTCGCGCGACCCGGTGGCTCGCAATAACGGCGAATTCGGCTAGCTCAACAGCACGGCCGCGATCATCCCGGCAAAAGTCAGCATCAGGCCGATGACGAGCATCGGCACCAGGCTGCTGCCGGAATACGGATCGGCCTGCTCCTTGTTCGTCACGACATGTGCACGATAGGCCATTACTTTGCTCCTGCCTGGTTGTGTCGAAATCGTTCCCCGCTGCCGAGCATGACGCCGTGAGCGCCGGCAATGCTGAGTTCGAGACTTGCCGCGATGCGGCGCGCCCGTTCCACGAAATGCGCCTCCGCCTCGGGTGGACAGATCTCGCGGGCGGTCTGCTCGAACAGGTCGAGCCAGCGGTCGAAATGCCCGGCATCGACCGGCAGCGGCAGATGCTTGGCCATCGGCGTGCCGTGATAGCGACCGGTCATCAGCGCGACCGATGACCAGAACGCGCACATCTGCGCCAGATGCGGCTCCCAATCCTTGATCCTGACATCGAAGATCGGACCCAGCACCGCGTCGGCGCGCACCTTGGCGTAGAAGCCGTGCACCAGCCGCTCGATCATCGCCTCGTCGATACCCGTCCGCTGCATGATTTCGGCGGTCAACCGCTCCCGCCGCTCCGGTCCTGCCACAATCGCTTCCATTTTCTTCGGTTGCCTTACCGTTTGACCCTAAATAGGTATTTCAAATACCTATTTAGACGGCTATAGATGTTTTGCAAGCAGATATTTGAAAGAGCTCCCATGCGCCTGACATCGTTTACGGATTTTGCCTTGCGCGCCCTGATGCGGCTGGCCGGCGAGCCCGGCCGTTCGTTCGCGACCAACGAGATCGCGGCCGAGTTCGGCATTTCCCGCAATCATCTGGCCAAGGTGGTGCGCGACCTCGCCGATAGCGGTTTCATCTCGACCCAGCGCGGCGTCGGCGGTGGCTTCACGCTGGCCCGCCCTGCCCAGTCGATCACGATCGGCGAAGTGGTGCGCGCGCTGGAAGGACCGCCGCTGGTCGAATGTTTTCGCGAGGATGGCGGCAATTGCGTGCTACAGCCGCGCTGCCGGCTGAAGGCAAAACTCGCCGCCGCCCGCGAAGCCTTCATGCGTGAGCTCGACACCACGACGCTGGCCGAGTGTGCCTATCCCGCGCCGGCCAGACGAATCCCGGCGCCCGCATGACCGCCGCAACCAGGCATCAGGTGCAGTTCATGACACCGATCGAATTCGAGAATGGCGTTGTGCAGATCGACGCGGCCATCGTCGCCGAAGGCCTCGGCCTGGCGCCGTCTTTGCTGCAGGAAGAGATGCGCGCGGGCCGGATTACAAGCCTTGCCGAGCGCGGGGTCGATGCGGATAGCGGCAGGCACCGCCTCACCTTCTTCTCCGAACACCGGCGGTTTCGTATCGTGATCGACGAAACCGGCGCGATCCTTCAACGCTCGGCGGTCGACTTTGGCGATTCAGCGCTGCCGAAATCGGCGCACAAGGCCGGCGGATGAGACTTCAGGCAGCGGTGGGCTGAGCCTCAAGCGAGATAGCGGGCTGAGCATCTAGGATCGGCGCAGGCGCAGAAACTGGCGGCTTCCTGACGTTCGATTTTTTGCCGGCGACCCTGACACGACTGTTGCCGTTCAGATGCTTGCCGTTAAGGGACCGGTCGGTGGAATGGCCGTTCAGCTTGAGCTTCTTCTTCGACTTCCGCTCAGCCTTTTCTTTCAGCTTCGCTTTAGCCTCTGCCTTGGCCTTCGCGAGCTTTTCCGCCTTCTTCAGCGCCTTCCGCTCGGCCTTGGCCTTCAGGCGGGCCTTTTCCGCCCGCGCCTCGGCGCGCTGCTTCTTGCGCTTTTTCTCGCAAGCCACGCATTTGCAGCCGATCGGCTTCAGATAGGCTTTGAAATAATCGGTGCCGTAGTCGTAGTTAATCTCCTCGCCCGGCTCGATGTTCTTGATGGCGCGAATGAAGACCTTGCGCTTGCGCGGTTTGACGTCGGATTCCGCGTTCGGCTTGCAGGCGTGGTTGATGTAACGGGCTACGTTCTTGCGCACCGAACCGTCGATGGTCCAGCGGTCGTTCAGTTCGAACAGGTATTTGTTCTCGATCGCGTCGTCTTTTTTCTTCTTTGAATCCAGCAGCGGCCCAAAATAGCGGATGATTTTGGTGCCCTTCTTGATCGGCTTGGTGGCGAAGAGGCCAAGTCCGGTGCGGGAACGACCGACGCGATAGGGCTTATTCGAGGGAATCGAGGGCATGACGATTGGATGGCTACACGCTCGGGAAACGGAAGGAATTGCGAAGCCGCTCTTCTAGGACGATTCCGAGACAATGTCAGGTGTTTCGCACCTTTGCCATGAACCTTCCCCAGATTGCACACGTCTGACGTTGGGTTCCATGCAAGAGGTGCAAATGAAACGCGTTCCCCACCGGCAGCCCATCGTGCTGGCCGCCGTCGCGGCCCTGTTCGCGGCTGCATTTGGCCTGATTTCACCGGCCAGCGCCCAAACATTCAGCAGCAGCTACACATCATCGGCTGAGAAGGACTGCCGCACCATCGGCAAGCCCAAGGACGTCAGCACGAAGCAGGTTTGCCCCGGCAAATCGGGGCTGGTGGTGCTGATCAGCGAGGACGATCTGCGCCAAACCGTCTCGGTCGGGCCCAACCCTGCCGCCGCCGCCAAGGAGCCAGCCGCGGAAACCGGGTTTGCGCCGTTCAATTCAACCGGCCAGACCATCGAATGGCGGGCGGTGGACGGCAAACCGTTCGCGATCATTCAGCGCTGGCTGATCGCCGACAATGACGACCTGGACAAGGCCGGAAGCCCGACCTCGAAACCGGTGCTTGCGGTGACGAGGCTGCCGCCAGGGCCGGTCTGCCATGTCGCCTATATCGACGGCCAGGCCAACCGCAATCCCAACGAACTTGCCCGCCAGGCGGCGGACGAATTTGCGCGTGATTTCAAGTGCGGGAAGGACGAAGTGAAAGTGGTCGGCGAAAAGGGCGCGGCCGTGGGCCTTGCGAAGCGCTGATCTAGCCGCTATCCGGCGTGTTTTCGCCGTATTAACGTCAAAGCTACAGCCTTCAATGTTTGATATTCTCACGTCATGGTTTTAACGGCAGCCTCCCCGGAGCAACGATGCTAACGAGATTGATGGTTCTGCTCGTCGCCGGCACGGCCCTCGCCGGCTGCTGCGCCTCCGGCACCGGCTGCTCGACGACGCCAATGGCAGGCGCGCCGATCGCCTGGGATGGGTTGGGAGAACCGCCGACGGCAAATGACGTGCCGGGCGAAGAAAAACGGCCGGCAAAGCGAAAAACGGCCCGCAATCGCGAGATCATTCTCGGCCCGCTGAATGGCGCCCCGGCCCAATCGGACGCCAAGGCACAGTATGACGATTGGACGCGGCGGCCCAACGAAGACGCGGAAGCCGATGCAAGGCTCGCGCGGCAAACCAAGATTTGCAAGGGTTGCTGAAGTCAGCGTTTTGATTTGCGTTTGGGGCCGTCAGTTCTTTTGCTTGATCCGCCGATAGCGCTGCAACAGCCGTTCACCTTTGGCGGCGATGCGCCGCGCCGCTGCGACCGTTCGGGGAACTGGCTCACCCCAGGCGTGGGCTGACAGTGACAGCGCGTGCCGCGTCGGTCTTCCTCGACCATCCACCAGCGGAGGAAGCTTCTTGCGGCCATAGAATCTTACCGCCCAGCTGCCTTTGCGGCGCATGTCCTGCAGCGTCATGTCTGACAGCGCTTTTGTCACGCCCGGCTTGAGATGCGAGCCATCCCTGCGTGCAAATGCTGAGCGACCGGCAGCCGTCAGGCCGCCCTTCGGATCTTTCTCGCGGGCCTTGGCCGGCCGCTCGCGAGCGGCCTTTTTGGAAGCTTTCATTTTGGAAACTTTTTTTGTGGTGCGTTTGGCAGCGCGCTTGCGTCCGGTCTTGGTTGCCGGGCTCTTCTTTGCGGTTTTCTTTTTTGATGCTTTCGATGCCATGCGCATGTTGTCCACGAGATTGGGATACGGACGCCCGGCCCGACGCGCACGCGCCTTCGCAGTCGATTTCTGCGCGGACGTCAAATGTCTGGATTTCTTCCCCGCCCGTTTGCGCGGATTTGGACGTTTCCAGGGAGCGCGCGATGCTCTCGCCATGCAAGGTCAACGCCTGAGCCCGACGAGAGTTTCCCTTGGCTCGTTCAGCTCACGTCGGCGGTCGCTGCACCGTTGAACGCAGCATCGCATCCAGAAGCTGGTCGACGCCGGTGCCTTCGGGCAACCGGTGCAGGATGTCCCTCAGCCGCCCATCGAGCAGCAGCGTGGTGAAGCCGTGCACCAGCGACCACGCCCGGGCAATCGCCGCAGCCTGGTCGAGCGACAGCGCCTCCAGCGCCTCGCCGGTGAGTTTCTCGTTGCGGCCGGCGCCAACCGCGCTTGCCAATCCTGCGAAAGAGGCGGTCGCCGCCTCGTGCAGCGACGGCCGCGACATGTCGATCCGCTCGGTACGAAACATCAACCCGTACATTCCGGGACTCGCCTGCGCGTAGGCGACATAGGCCTTGGCGTTGGCCATCCCCTTCATCAGCGGATGCGTTTCGCTATTGCGAGCCACGATCATGGCCTCGTTGAAGCGGCGGAAGCCGATCGCCGCGAGCTCGCTGAGCAGCCCGGTGAGATCGCCGAAATGATGGGTCGGCGCGGCATGCGATACGCCGGCCTCGCGGGCCACCGCCCGCAGCGTCAGCCCGGCCAACCCGTCGCGTTCCAGCACCCGCTCGCCTGCGGCGAGCAAGGCGTCGTGCAGGTCGCCGTGATGATAGGGCGTCTCGCCTGCCGGACGGCGCCGACGGGGGGCCGGCCTTTCCGCTGCCGGTTTTGCTGGCCTACGCCTGGCGGCGGGACGAATCGTTCTGGTTTCTCGCGACGTTCTTGCCATGCGACTCCTTATAGCCGCAATTTTTACACTGTAAAGATTTTGCTTGACGGCCGGCTGCAACATCCCTACTGATATCTTTACGATGTAAAGATAGAACCGGAGGGAATTTAAGATGCTTGACCAGGTGAAGACCGAGGTGGCCCGGACCAATCTGGCGCCGATCCCGATGGAATGCGACGCGCCGCATCTCAAGGTGACCGGCGAATTGCCGCGCGAACTCAACGGTACGCTCTATCGCAACGGCCCCAACCCGCAATTCGATGCCCCCGGCGCGCACTGGTTCGTCGGCGACGGCATGCTGCACGCCTTCCATCTAGAGAACGGCCGCGCCAGCTATCGCAACCGCTGGGTCCGCACCCCGAAATGGCTGGCCGAGCACGATGCCGGCCGCGCGCTGTTCGGCGGCTTCGGCCGCAAGCTGCCGGGGACGCCGGCCTCGGTCACCGATGATGGCGGCGTCGCCAACACCAACATCATCTTCCATGGCGGCAAGCTGCTGGCGCTGGAGGAAGGCCATCTGCCGACCGAGATCGAGCCCGGCACGCTCAATCGCCTCGGCTATTGCGACTACAACGGCGCCATCAAGGGTCCGTTCACGGCGCATCCGAAGATCGATCCCGTGACCGGCGAGATGGTGTTCTTCGGCTACAACGCCGCGGGCCCCCTCACCCCCGCACTTTCCTTTGGAGCGGTCAACGCATCAGGCGTGGTGACGCGGTTCGATCGTTTCGAATCCCCCTATGCCAGCATGGTGCACGACTTCATCGTCACCGAAAATCACCTGCTGTTTCCGATCCTGCCCATCACCGGCAGCATGGAGCGGGCGATGCGCGGCAAGGCGCCCTATGCCTGGGAGCCCGAGAAGGGCGGCTATGTCGGCGTGATGAAGCGCAACGGCGCGGCAAAGGACATCGTCTGGTTCCGTGCCGAAAGCTGCTACGTCTTCCACGTCATGAATGCATGGGAGGAAGGCAACCGCATCATTGCCGACGTGATGCAGTTCGAGGAAGCGCCGCTGTTCAACCATCCCGACGGCTCGAAGACCGATCCGGCGAAATCGCGCGCGCGCTATTGCCGCTGGACCTTCGACCTCGCTGGCAATACCGACCGCTTCACCCAAACCTATCTCGACGATCTCACCGGCGAATTCCCCCGGATCGACGATCGCCGCGCGGGCTACGCAAACAGCCACGGCTGGTACGCCTGCGCCAATCCCGATCTGCCGATGTTCGGCGCGCTGGCCGGCATTGTGCATGTCGACGGCAAGGGCAAGCGGCTCGGCCATTATTTGCTACCCGCCGGCGACACGATTTCCGAGCCGGTGTTCGTCGAACGCGGCGCAGACGCCGCCGAGGGCGACGGCTGGCTGCTATCAGCGGTCTGGCGCGCGCAGGAGAACCGCAGCGATCTTGCTGTTTTCAACGCGCAGGACGTCGAATCAGGGCCCGTCGCGCTGGTGCATCTTGGCCATCGCGTACCCGACGGCTTCCACGGCAATTGGGTAAGCGGGGCGTAAGGCGTTCAACTATTGCGGTCGTCATTCCAGGATGGTCCGAAGGACCAGACCCGGAATCTCGAGATTCCGGGTTCGATGCTGACGCATCGCCCCGGAATGACGTCGTTGATACGAACTCCGGGGAGACACCCATGCACCTGCCCTCGATCACATCAGCCTATCTCGCCATTCTCGCCCTGCTTTACACCGTACTCGCCGTCCAGGTCGGCCGGCTGCGCCAGCGCGACCGTGCCTCGTTCGGCGACAACGGAAGCCTGCAACTGCGCAGCGCGATCCGCGCGCATGCCAACTTCATCGAATACGTGCCGATCATCACGCTGATGGTGGCGATGCTGGAAATGTCCGGCCTGACGGCGACGCGGGTGCATCTGTTGATGGGCGCGCTCCTGATCTCGCGGCTCCTGCACCCGCTCGGCATGTACGCCGCACCCAATACGCTGCAATTCCGCATCGGCCGGGTCGGCGGCATCACGATCACGTTCATCTTACTGATCGCCTGCGCCCTCATGATCCTGTCGCGGTCGCTTGGAATGACGGGTTAGCTGCCAGGCGAGCAGCACGAGAAATTCAAACCCGACCAGGGCTGTGACGACCAGCAGGCCTGAAAAGGCGGCGTCGGCGCTTCTCTCACGCAGGACATATCCAAGCGTAAGAAGAGGCCCGCTCCATATGATGCTCCCGATCAACGTGGCGCCCAGGAAGTTCACGATCGCAAGATTGAGCACCCCTGCCGGGATGGAGAGATAAACCCGCACCGCCGGAATGGTCTGGCCCACAACGGTGACCCAGAAATGATTGCGCCTGTAGGCCCCTGCCATCCGATGATAGAGGGCGGGCTTCAGGAATATGAACCGCCCGAACCGTTCAATCAGCGCTTCAATTCGCCTCGCCCCCAGGGCGAGGCCGAGCCCGTACCACGCAAGTGCACCTATCGTGGAGCCGGTCGCGGTGGCCGCGACGGTGACGACCAGTTGGCTCTCGCCTGATGCGGCCATTATGCCAAGCAGCACGAACACGACATAGGATGGCACCATCGGAAAGAATTTCTCGGCCAGCGCGACGGCTCCAATTCCGAGCGGCCCGGATCCGGCGAGCACGGTGATGAAGTCAGGAATGTCCATGCTAGACGGCATCGGGTTCGACCTGATCTGCGAGCCTGACGGGCTTGATGCGCGTGATGCGGTACACCGATGCGGGCGGGACGTTGAGTAGCACGCGGCCCATGCAATTCGCCTTCAGCCCGAGTTCATCGAGCTGCGCCTTCGAGACCGGGCACTGCATTCCATAGGTGAACTGATAGAATGAGCCCCCGTCGCGCAGCTTGCTGAAGGCCGCGGTGAGAATCGCGGTGACTTTCTTCGGCGAAAAATTGAGCAGCGGCAGCCCGCTGACCACGGCACCCAGCTTGTGCTCGAACAGATCGTGGGAAGCCATCCAGGCCGCATCCATCCAGAGCACGCGCGCCCTGGGAAATCGCGCCTGCAGCAGCCGCATGAAGTCCGAGCCGTATTCGATCAGCGTGAGGTCACTCTCGCGCACACCGCGCTCCAGCAGCGCTTCGGTGAAGACGCCGGTACCGGGACCCAATTCGAGCACCGCGCCGGAGGCAGCCGTGATCTCGCTGGTAATCAGACTGGCAAGGTTCGCCCCTGACGGCGCGATGGCGCCGACGCTGCGAGGGTTGCAGGCGAGCGCGCGAAAGAACAACAAGAGATTTTGTGCAGCCATGAGAGCAAGTCATCCATTCCATCAAGCCGCATCACCCGTTGATGTCGGTGTTGATGCGATATGGAGGATCGATGTTGCGCGAACATTGCGCGCCGTCGAAGCCTGCGGAAAATGTCGAGCCAGCTGTAAATGCGGGATACGATTCTACGACGTGCCGTGCGCCGGCTTGAACGCCATCCTGACGCAGGCGCCGCCGGTGGGTCCTTCCGATATCGCCACCGCGCCATCATGGCGCCGGACAATCTCTTGAACGAGATGGAGACCCAATCCTGCGCCGCGGCCGTGGCCTTGCGAGCGGTAAAACGGTTCGAATACGCGCTCGCGATCGCAAGCCTCTATGCCCGGACCGTCATCGGTCACCGATATCGTGGCGGGCGGCTCGACCCGTACCGCAATGGCACCTTTGCGGCCGCCATGCTGGATCGCATTCTGAATCAAATTGGTCAGCGCCCGCTCCAGAGCTCCGGCATCGCCTCGCACCACGCTATGCTCTACGTCGCTCTCGAAGGATATTTCATAGCCGGCGGCGATCGCCAGCGGCGCAAGTTCAGCGGCTATTTTTCGTCCGACGGCGACGATATCGACGGCAGAAAACCAGTCGGCCTGCTGGTTGATACGTTGCAGGTCCAGAAGCTGATCGGCCAGCGTCGATAAACGCGCAACGTCTTCGAGCACACGTCCCGCGCCGGGGCCGAGCGACAGCGATTCCAGCCGCGTCTGAAGGATCGCGATCGGCGTACGGAGTTCGTGCGCCGCGTCGACTAGAAACCGCTTGTGTCGCTCGTAGCCTTCATCAAGGCGGCTCAGCGCGTCATTGACCGCCGATACCAGCGGACCGATTTCGGAAGGCACGTCTTGCAGCGGCAGCCGCGCGCCGCGTCCGTCGATATCGATTTTTTCGGCTTGCGCCGCGGCGCGATCAAGGCCGGCAAGGGTTCGGCGAACCACCACGGGTGTCGCAACAAACGTGGTCAGCGTCATCAGCGCGACGATGGGCAGGAGAATACCCAGGAACAGCGTCAGGGCGGCATGGCCGATCCGCTGCCAGGATACCGCTCCGCCCTGCCCCGTCAGAATCTGGATGTTGCCGGCAGGCGTGTCGATCCACTTCATGCGGGCCGTGGGTCGCATCCCGTCAAGGATATTCCAGCCGAGCCGCGCCTGGCCGATCCCATCGAGCGCATCGCCGATACCAGCATATTCCAGCGGCACCCTGCCTTGTGAAACCGAATGTCCTTCGCGGTCCCTGATCTGAAACCAGAAATAGGGAGCCTGCGCCCGCCGCTTCGCGAGCACGGGCGTGTCGCGCACGGCGATGTCGCCGTTGCTGTCGCGGACAACGGCATCACGCAGCGCATCGATCGTGTCGTCTTCCGACTCCAGTGAAACCAGATGGCCGGAGCCCCAAAGCGCTGCGATGACGACCAGCACCAGGAGCGCCAGCATCGCCGCCTGCAAGCCGACCAGCCGGCACACCAGCCGCCATCGCAGGGAATGCGGTTGAACCCTTGTCATGGCGAATGCTTCAGCAGATAGCCGACGCCGCGAATGCCATGGATTTCAACTTCCGCTTCGGCCTCGGATAATTTCCGGCGCAGCCGCGAAACATGGGTATCCAGCGCGTTCGACTGGATCTCGTCATCGATGCTGTAGACCGCCTCCTCCAGGGACGAACGCGTGACCGTGCGGCCCATCCGGCGCAGCAGGGCTTCCAGCACCAGAAGTTCGCGGCGCGGCAGGTCGAGCGGCTGGCCGGCGACGCTGGCTTCGCGGTTGCCGAGATCGAACGACAGGCGGCCAAGCCGCATGGTTTCCGGCGGCAGGTCCGCCGGCCGGCGCAATACCGCGCGCAGCCGCGCCAGCAGTTCCTCGACAGCAAACGGCTTGCCGAGATAATCGTCGGCGCCGGTGTCCAACCCTGCAATGCGATCGGCCAGTTCGCCCCGTGCCGTGAGCACGATGACGGGAACGCCTGCTCCCCTGGCCCGCAGTTTGGGAATGAGCGTGAGCCCATCACCGTCAGGCAACTGGCGATCGAGCAGGATCGCCCCATAGTCATTGATGAAAACGGCTTCCTCGGCATCCGCCAGCGTCGAGATATGGTCAACGACCATATCGTAGTTCTTCAGGGCGACGGTGAGCGCCGCTGCCATCTCCGGCTCGTCCTCCACCAGCAGCACGCGCAATAGGCCAACCTCAGCGTTACGTCATTCGAGCGCCACCCTATTGGTGGAACATTGCGGCAAGGTTGCGGGGCATGGCTTGGGCAACGCAAATTCGCGGGCGCCGTGAGGGTTCACTTCACTCGATATAACCAGCTGAAATTGCTTCAAAATAATCGATGTACAACTTATTTTGACACTGTAAAGATTTCGCTTGACGACTCCGGCGCCTGCCCCTAGGGTATCTTTACGATGTAAAGATTAGCCCCGAGCGCCATGACCATCTTCCTGATCCTCGCCCCGTTCGGTTCGTTCGCACTGCTGATGCTGGTGACCTCGGCCGAAATCAGCCTGTTCGCATCGGCCGCGATCTGCCTCGCCGTCATCGGCTTTGACCTCTATCTCGGCCGCTCGATCAAGCTGCTCGGCGCGGGCTGCGTCGTCCTGTTCGCCGGGCTGGGCGCTTACGTTGCGCTGCTTGATCCCAACCTGAGCCATTCGGCCGTCAAGCTGACGGTCGATACCGGCGTGCTCGGGATATCGCTGGCGTCGCTCATCATTCGCAAGCCGTTCATTCTGCAATATGCGCTTGAGGCGGTCGACGCCGAGACGGCGAAGCTGCCCGGCTTTTTGAAGGCGACCTATATCATCACCTGGGCATGGACCGGCGCCTTCGTCCTGATGATCATCGGCAACGCACTTACGATCTATGTGCCGGGCTTGCCGCTATGGTCCAGCCTTGTAATCGCCTTCGCCGCCCGCAACAGTGCCGCCTATTTCACGGCATGGTATCCACAATATCGCAAGGCGAAGTATGGTGCCCCGCCGGCGAACGCCCTCCCCGGCACCAACTAAGTCAACGTTTCGACCCGCAACCACCTCCAGCAGAGAGCAAGCCGATGAAGGACGTATTCGCCAGACTGGGCGCCGATTTTTTCTCCACCATCCTGTTCATCGCGATCTATCTCGCCACCGACAACGTGCTGCTGGCGACTGGCGTTGCGATCGCCGGCGCGATCGCACAGGTGATCAACTCGCGCGTCAAGGGCAAGGAGCTCGGCTACATGACGTGGGCGAGTCTGGCGCTCGTCATCGTGCTCGGCAGCGCGACGCTGTTGACCCACGACCCGCGCTTCGTGCTGGCGAAGCCCGCGATCGGGCATTTTGCGATCGGCATCATCATGCTCAAGCGCGGCTGGATGCTGCGCTATATGCCGGCGATCGTCACACAGACCATTCCCGAATACGTCACCTTCGCGGGCTATGCCTGGGCCGCGCTGTGCTTCGTGCTCGGCGCCGGCACCATCGGCGTCGCCATGACCGGCGACATGAAGCTGTGGACGTTCTACGTGACCGTCGTGCTGGTCGGCGCCAAGATTGTCGCCTTCGCGATTCAATACGTCGCGTTTCGTGTTTTGGTCGGCAGCCGGATTCGCGCCGCCGCCCAGCGCGCTTGAACGAAACGCGTACCAAAACGCGTCAAAACGACGCTTGAGACGGTTGGGCTTGTGTGGCGAGATAGGCTATACCGCCGCACGCACTTAGCGGGATCTCGCAAGCCATTCTGGTTTGCCTGACAATATTGGGGAGACAGAAATGGCCGTGGACGGAAACTGGAATCTCACCATGAGCACGCCGATGGGCGAGCGCAAGGCCACGCTGACCCTGTTGGCCTCCGGCGGTACGCTGACGGGCACGCAGGGCGCCGACGGCAATTCCACCGAAATATTCGACGGCGCCATCAGCGGCGACGCAGTCAACTGGAAGGTCTCGATCACCAACCCGATGCCGTTGACCCTCGAGTTCATCGGCAAGGTCTCCGGCGACAACATGACCGGCGAAATGGGCATAGGCCCGATGGGCAGCTTCCCCTTCACGGGATCGCGGGCCTGAGCCCGATGGCGAGGAGGCCGCAGCGCCTCCTCGCTCCCTCACCGCGGCGCTAGAACCATATCTGCATCGTCAGGCCGTAAGCATCGCGAGGCGGCACCCCGTCCGGAACGCAGCCGGCGACATCGCGCGCGGCAATCGCCACGGCGCAGGCGTCAAGCACGTCGTCGGATTTGGCTCCGGTACCGATGCGCCCGCCGGCCAGCCACTTGTCGATATCGCCGATGCCTTGCCGCCTGAGCAGCTTGCGGCGAAGCTCGATCCCCGGCTCGGACTTTTTCGAAGGCAATGGCCTGCCTGCGTTCAGGCGCAGGAAAACCAGTTCGGGATGCGCCTCGCGAATATCGCGCGCGCGATTGGCGCGGACGAACGTATCGACCTCAATGATCTTCAGCCCGAGATGCCAGAGCTGGCGCGACACGCGCTTCTGACCACGGCGCAGGGCATCTCGATTTGCGGCGTCGGGATCTGAGAATTCCGCCCACAGCCAGCGCCGCGCACCGGTGAACACGCGTGACGAATGCGGCCGCAGCCTCTCGCGAGCCAACAGGTCGCAGGCCCGCTCGCCGTCATCGGTCATGCCGATGGGAATGTCGATCGCAGCGCGATCGAAGCCGATGGACAGCGCGCCGGCAACGTCGCTGCAGAAGCGTATCTCGTGAACGTCGCCGTCGAGGAGCACGGCGACCCAGCCCTTGCTGAACCCGTCGAGGCCGAGCGCTCTGCAGCCAGACCCTGCGCTCACTTCGGACGCGTCGGGACGATCGCGATTGGGATGAAGGTGTAGACCGCCTCACCGTGCTGGTCATAGAGGGTCCATCGAACGCGGGCGACACCCTGCGGCTTGGACCGTGAAGGCACCAGTTCGATGACCTCGCCTTCGAGGTGCAGCGTGTCGCCGGGCCGCACCGGCTTAAGCCAGCGCAGATCGTCGACGCCGGCGCCCAACAACGGATGCGGTCCGAACGGCCGGCATTCGGTGGCAAGTCGCATGGCAATCGCCGCCGTATGCCAGCCGGATGCGGCGAGCCCCTTGAAGACCGTCTTTCGGGCCGCCTCCTCGTCGAGATGAAACGGCTGCGGATCGTACTCCCTGGCGAAGCGGATGATGTCGTCTTTCGACACCGTCACCGCCGCGCTCTTGAAGCGCATGCCAATCTTCAGGTCGTCGAACCACTCGACCATGTTACCCCAGATTCAATTCCTTGAAGAAATCGTTGCCCTTGTCGTCGATGATGATGAAGGCCGGGAAATCCACCACCTCGATGCGCCAGATCGCTTCCATGCCGAGTTCGGGATATTCCACCACCTCGACCTTCTTGATGCAGTGCTCGGCGAGGTTTGCCGCAGCACCTCCGATCGAGCCGAGATAGAAGCCGCCGTGCTTCTTGCAGGCTTCGCGCACCGCGACCGCGCGGTTGCCCTTGGCCACCATCACCATCGATCCGCCCGCCGCCTGGAACTGGTCGACGAAGGAATCCATGCGACCCGCGGTGGTCGGGCCGAACGCGCCGGAGGCATAGCCGTCGGGCGTCTTGGCGGGACCGGCGTAATACACCGGATGGTTCTTGAAGTAATCCGGCAGCGGCTCACCCTTCTCCAGCCGCTCGCGCAGTTTGGCGTGGGCGGAGTCGCGGGCCACGATCATGGTGCCGGTCATCGAGACCCGCGTCTTGATGGGATATTGCGACAGCGTTGCCAGAATTTCCTTCATCGGCTGATTGAGGTCGATCTTGACGACCTCGCCGCCGAGCGACTGTTCGACCGCGGGCAGATACTGCGCCGGATTATGCTCGAGCTCCTCGAGATAGACGCCGTCTTTTGTAATCTTGCCGAGCACCTGGCGGTCCGCCGAGCAGGAGACGCCGAGCCCGATCGGCAGCGAGGCGCCGTGGCGCGGCATCCGGATCACGCGCACGTCGTGGCAGAAATACTTGCCGCCGAACTGCGCGCCGACGCCGAGCGACTGCGTCATCTTGAGAATTTCCTGCTCCATCTCCAGATCGCGGAACGCATTGCCGTCCGCCGACCCCTGGGTCGGCAGCGCATCGAGATAGCGCGCGGACGCCAGCTTCACCGTCTTCATGCAGAGCTCGGCAGAGGTGCCGCCGATCACGATGGCAAGGTGATACGGCGGGCACGCCGCGGTGCCGAGGGTGAGCACCTTCTCCTTCAGGAACGCCAGCAGGCGATCTTTCGTCAGCACCGAAGGCGTTGCCTGAAACAGAAAGCTCTTGTTGGCGGAGCCGCCGCCCTTGGCCATGAACATGAACTTGTAGGCATCATCGCCCTCGGCGTAGATCTCGCACTGCGCCGGCATGTTGTTGGCAGTGTTCTTCTCCTCATACATCGTCAAGGGAGCAACCTGCGAATAGCGCAGGTTACGGCGCAGATAGGCGTCGCGCGCGCCCTCCGAGAGCGCGGCCTCATCGTCACCGTCGGTGATGACGTTGCAGCCCTTCTTGCCCATGATGATCGCGGTGCCGGTGTCCTGGCACATCGGCAACACGCCGCCCGCCGCGATGTTGGCGTTCTTCAGGAAATCGAAAGCAACGAACTTGTCGTTGTCGCTGGCTTCCTTGTCATCCAGGATCGAGCGCAACTGCTTCAGGTGACCCGGCCGCAGATAGTGATTGATGTCGCCAAAGGCGGCTTCCGACAGCGCCCGCAGCGCCTCGCGCGAAACCACCAGCATGTCCTTGCCGAGCACCTTCTCGACCCGCACGCCCTCGGCCGTGATTTTCTTGTAGGGCGTGGTGTCGGACCCTAGCGGAAACAGCGGCGTATGCTTGTAGGGTGGAACGGGTTTTTGGTCGGGAAAAGCGGTCGGGGCGTTCATGGCATGATCTCGGGTTGGAAGCCGGCGGCGGACCAAAACGGTACTGCAGCAATAGACCCGTTCTAAGCATTTTTTGGACAAAAGGAAGCTTTGGGAGCTGGGCTGTTCTGCCCATTCCATATGAGGCGACCCTTCGTATGCTACCGGTTACCGCTCTCGCGGTCCTGCGCCCCGTGAAAAACAGCTGTTACGATAACTCGCTCCTGCTCCCGATCGACTTCGTACACCACAATATATGGCAGCCGCGGTACCACCCATTCGAACGTGTCGGGGTCGCGGCCAACATGGCCAATCATTGGAAACGAGATTAGCAGTTCTATGCTGCTGAACAGCCGGTCTGTCACTGTCCTCGCCGTCGCGGGACTATCCTGGGCAATCCAGCCAAAGATGTTTTCGAGATCGGCAATCGCCTGATCGTCGAAGACGAGTTTCATGGGTTGCTACGAGCCCAGCCGTCTGATGCGTTCCTGCGCTTCGGCATGCGACAGCAGTTTGCGGTTAGGATCGGTCCGACGGCGGCGAACCTCAGCCACTTGCGCATCGGTCAAACGCATGTCCCGCATATGCTTGACGTAGTCGAGCAACGCACCTGCCACGGCGTCTTGTTCGCCTTCCGGCAGTTGCTCGACCTGGCGCAAGGCTTGTTCGAGAAGCTTTGTCATGAAGGTAGTCTAGCACACCGTACTCAGGAAATCACTATACTCCCCTCGCGCCTCCGGGATCGGCGCCATGATCTATGCCCCCTGAACCCACCACCAAGATCAAGTTGACTTCCGCGCGCGCCCCTTGCAGGAAATCCGCGCGCGGGGTTCAATGGCGCAAAGGGGCATTCATCATGGCTTTGGGACCACAATTTCGCCGACCGACCTTGCTTGCCGCCACGCTGGCATTGCTCGCCACATTCAGCATTTCGCCGGCGCGCGCCGACCGCTGCGAGGATACCGCCAAGGAATTGAAGAACCAGATCGACGGCATCAAGATCAGCGTCAATACCGGCAACATGATCTACCTGACGCATCCAGCGGCGAAAGAGCTGTCGCTCGGCTGCCGCGGCCGCAATTATTCCGTCGAGCTCTACGCCAAGGCCGACCGCAAACCGAAGCCGCAATTCTTCGATCTGATCGCCTCGGCCGGCGCCATCATTTTCACGATTCCGAAGCCCGACGCATTGACCGGCACCTCGCGCTGCATCAAGCGCATGGGCTTGCTCCGCGGCGACAAGGTTTCGATGCGCTTCCGCCGCCTCAACATGGAATGCACGCGCACCAAGACCGAGGCCTCGATCGTGGTGACCCGCGGCAAGGACGAATAGGTGCCATAGCGTTTTCGAGCGAATTGGGCGCCGGTTCGCGTCAGGAAAACGCGTCGAAACAAGAATCCTGATCCGTCGCATTGTAACGATTCCGCGAGCCGCGCGTTCACCATCGGGCGGGATTGACGGCGCGGCGCCGGGATTGCCGCGCCGAATTCACCAATCGTTCGTTTCAAGCCGGCCAGTGTCGGGGGCAACCAAAAGGATGCTTCCGATGAATGTCTCTGCTGTTCCCGCCGCGGCGGTGGTCAAAGCGCCCGAAGCCCCCGTGTTCAAGGCTCCCGACAAGGCCCCCGACGTCCAGAACGGCGCTGCCGCCGACGGCACGCGCACGTCGAAGCCGCCGCAAGTAGCCCCGCTGCCGCCGGGTCAGGGAACGCGGATCGACCAGCTGGCGTAATGGTTGTCGTCCCAACCGGGACGAAACCAACGCCGCAAGTTTGCCGAAGAATCGCGCGATCATGCCGTCACGGGGGAATGGAACCCGCGCATGATCGCAAAGCTTTTACTGCAAAATACCATCTTCGTCGTGGCGCTTGGCGCCTTGCTATTTGCATCCGCCGGTACGCTGGACTGGCCGGCGGCGTGGGTGTTCCTGGTCGTCAGCGCCATCATCGGCCCTGCCTGCGGATTGTGGCTCGCAAAGACCGATCCCGCACTGCTCGCCGAGCGCCTGCGGCCGACGTTTCAGGCCGACCAGCCCGCCGCCGACAAGAAATTCATGCTGACGTTCGTCGTCGTGGCGCTGGTCTGGCTGGTCGCGATCGGGCTGGACCGGCGCGCGCACGCATCTGACGTTCCGCTTTCGCTGCAGGCGCTCGGGCTTGCAATGTATCTGCTCTCGACCGCCTTCATCATGTGGGTGTTTCGCGAAAATTCCTTTGCCGCGCCGGTCGTGAAGGTGCAGGCCGAACGCCATCATCGTGTCGTCTCGAGCGGCCCCTACGCCTTCGTCCGCCATCCGATGTACAGCGGCGTCATGCTGTTCTTTTTCGGCGTCCCGCTGCTGCTGGGATCGTGGTGGGGCCTGGCGATCGCGCCGGTGTTCGCCATTCTCTTCGCCATTCGCGCCCGCATCGAGGAGCGCGCCTTGGTCGAAGGACTGCCTGATTATGCTGACTACGCCGCGCGCGTGCGCTATCGTCTGGTTCCCGGACTTTGGTGACAGACAAGGCGGATCGAATGCCCGACAGCAAAACTTATACCGGCGGCTGCCATTGCGGCCAGGTGCGCTTCGAATGCACCAGCGACCTTTCGATGGTCACCGCCTGCAACTGCTCGATCTGCACCAAGAAGGGGCTGCATTTCACCTTCCTCGACCCGAAGAGCTTTCAGCTCCGCGCCGGCGAGGAAAACCTCAAGGAATATCTCTTCAACAAGCACGCGATCCACCACCAGCTCTGCGTCGATTGCGGCGTCGACGTCTTCGCGCGCGGCAAGAAGCCCGACGGCAGCGACGTGGTGGCGCTGAATGTGAGCTGCATCGACGGCATTGAGCTGTCGAAGCTGAAGATGACGCCGGTGGATGGCAAGAGCATGTGATCCATCGTCATTCCGGGGCGCGCATAGCGCGAACCACGATGTGCAAGTGCACATCGGAGAATCTCGAGATTCTCAGGTGCGCAATTGCGCACCATAGTTCGATGCTGACGCTTCGCCCCGGAATGACATGGCCTAATTATCCAGCACCTTGTACCTCCGAAAAATCCCCTCCTCGTTGAACGCGATCCGCCGGTCGCTGGCCAAATAGGTCTTGATGTTCGGGCGCGCCGCCACGCGGTCGCGCAGTTCGACGAGACCGGGAATTTTCCGCTCGAAAGCCTTCATGCGCTTCGGAAAGGCATAACGAAGTCCCTCGACGATCTGGAACAGCGACAGGTCGACGTAAGTGAGGCGGCGGCCGGTCACGTAGGTCCCGCCATTGGCCGCCAGCAGGTCCTCAAAATAGCCGAGATATTTCGGCACGCGCTCCTTCCAGAAATCTTCAGTGCGTTTCTTCGCCGGCGCCTTCTGATCCTCGTAGTACAGCGAGGGGCCGAGCGGGTGATGGGTGTCGTGAACTTCCAGCACCAGATCTGATATCGTGAGCTGCAACTGGTGCACCCAGAGTTTGCCGGCCTCCGACTTCGGCGCCAGCCCGTGGCGCGATCCGAGATAGAGCAGGATGTTGGCGGTCTGCCCGATCACGAGCTTTCCGTCTTTGAGGAACGGCGGCGCAAAGGGCGGCGTTCCCTTCCCCGCTTTCATCATGCGCGTCATCGCGGCCATGCCGTTGCCGCGGCGCGCGACGTCGGCATAGCGGGCGCCCGCCTCTTCCAGCGCGAGGCGGACGTATTCGCCGCGGCCTTGAATCATCGGCCAGTAATAAAGCTCGTAACGCATCGATGGCACCTCCGGCTGCCGGGTTGACCGATATAACAAATCATCCCGCGGCTGGTTCGTCACGCCAAACGCGGCCGTCCGCGCGACCGTGGCGCCATGAATGCATCGCGCCGATCTTTGCAGGGGCCGAATCTGTCCGAATGCGAGCGGGCGTGTTAGGCTGTTCCGGTTTGAAGCGTCGATTTTCTCAACACGACAGGAGAACAGGGATGGCGGACAACAAAAAGAAACGCGGCGGGGCCGATCGCGGGCTGATCGCGTTGAGCGAGCCTTACGAGGTCGCCTACTGGTCGAAGAAATTCAAGATCACGCCGGCGAAATTGAAAGCTGCCGTCCAGAAAGCGGGGCACTCCGCCAAAAAGGTGGAGGCCTATCTCAAGCTGCAGAAGCACAAGGCCGCCGACCGCGCACGGATCGCGATGAGCCAGCCCTACGAAGTCAGCTACTGGTCGAAGAAGTTCAAGGTCACCCCCGCCAGATTGAAGGCCGCCGTCGCCGCCGTTGGGCATTCGTCGAAGAACGTCGGCGCCTACCTCACCGGCAGCAAGAAGAAGGGCGCCAAGAAAAAACCGAAGAAAGCTTCGAAGAAAACTGTCAAGAAGACCACCAAGAAGCGCGCAAAGAAAAAGGCCGCCTGACGTCGGCCTTTTGCGTATGACTTCGCATCACCGAACGACGGATGGATCAATGCGTAGCCCGGGTAAAGCGAAATAAAACCCGGGCTACGGCAATCCGTCTTTTGCTCGTCAGTTCGCCGCGAAGCAATACAACAATCCGTCGCCGCCGGTGCTCTTCAGGTCGGCTTGCGAGCAGCCGCCATCCGGGCCGCGCGAGGAATGCGACGAGTTCCAGGATTTCGAGGCGTCGTCATCGCGCAGGCCGATGCGGTCGGAATGACCGACCATCGCCGCGCCTTGCGTCGAGCTCGTCCAGTTCTTGCAGGTGCGATCCTCGCCGGCCGCGAACGCTGACCCGTCGGGCTGCGATCCCGTCAGCACGTCGTGACGGTTGGGTGTATCGCCGCGGCCGTTGATGACCTCGCCCTCCTCGCTCAGCGCGCTCTGCTTGGTGAGGCCGTTGGCGCCGTGCAGATCGGCGACGTCCTTGGCGACCACCGCGCCCTTGGCATTCTTCCACGGCCCCTTGCCGATGCGATCGCGCGCATTGACGGCGGGCGCGCCATCAGCGGCCTGCGTCGAGAGGTAGGCGCGCCAGGTCTTGCCGCCCGCTCCGGCCGCCTGCGCCAATGTCTGGCAGTGATTGTCGGCCCCGGCGAGCCCGCCGAGATTGCCGCCATTGCCGATGCCGTTGCTGGTCAGGAAGAAACTGGTGTCTGCGGATTGCGCCTTCGCGGGCGCGCTTGCGGTCGCCGATATGGCCGCGACGGCGAAGCATGCCGGCAAAATGATTCGAACGAAGCTGTTCATCGAAGTCCTCCCTGTTGTTTTTGGTTCGTTGTCATCAACACATCGTGGCCGCCATTATTCCGGCGCGCCCGCAAAACGCGAAGCAAAGCAGTCCATCCCGCAAAGAAAAAGGCGCCGCGGAACGAACCGCAGCGCCTTCCTCGTCGTGCCTAGGCGATCAGCTGGTCTGCTGGATCGCCGAGAGTTCCCAATTGGCGCCGCGCCGGCGGGCGAAGGTCCACACTTCGGTGGCTTCGGTCGGCGTTTCGCTGCCCGAGACCAGACGGCCGGTGGTGCGCTCGATGGTCTTGTCGACCAGCGAGAACCGCATCGCCACGCTGGCGAAATCGGTTTCGCCTTCGCGCCAGGCTTCGGCGAGATCGCCCTGCAGCAGCTTGACGTCGGTCACCTTGTTGACGTCGTTGTTGGCCTTGTTCTCCTCGAGATCCTTGGAGAAATAGGACACCATCTCGGGCGTCGCCAGCGTGTGCAGTTTGGCGACGTCCTCGTTCGACCATGCGGCCTGGACCTCACCGAGCAGACGCTCGAAGGCTTCATAGTCAGCCGGCTGGATTTCCAGCGGCGGCTGGTTCGATCCCAGTCCAAAGCCGCTCAGTCCGGAGCGGAAGCTGGTCTGGCCACCGGGGCCCTCAGCGGCAGGAGCAGGTCCCGTCGCGTAGGCGGAGGCCGGCGTGTGGCGGCGCTGCCACCACGACATGGCCAGCCGCACCACGATGATGATCAGGCCGACCTGCAGCAGCAGGCCGATGATCGACGACAGGCCGCCGAGGCCGGAGAACAGGCCGCCGCCGAACAGCATGCCGAGCAGGCCTGCGCCGAGGAAGCCCGCAGCGAGGCCACCGAGCATGCCCATGCCGGGCCGGTTGAAGAAGCCGCCCTTGCTGGCCGCGCCGGCAGCCGCCGGGGCGCCCATTCCGGGGCTGCCCGGCTGGGTGAAGGTACGGTTCATCGGCTGCGCCGCGCCGGGCGCCGTAGTAGTGCTCGGGGGCGCCGAAAAGGTTCGCGATCCCCGCGAGCCGGAACTGCCGCCACCGCCGACGCGGGCGTCAGCCGCCGAAATCGCGATCGCCAACGGGAGCGCCACGGACAGGACAATGGCCAGTGCCCGAATAATTCCGCGCGTGCCTTGCGAGAAATTCATGTCTTTTTCCTCAGTCCCCAGGATTGGGAAGCGCCCCTAACATGGGCACAGCTGCCTAAAAGTGAAGCCAATATCGGGAACCGCGGCTGCGGCCCTCAGTCGCGGGGACGTGACGATTTGGCAGGGGGTTAGCAGCAATTAAGGGGTATGGCGAGCGCCTTAACCCGGCGCCCCCGGCAGCACATCTGCCGGTCCATGGGCGCCGGAAATGCGGTTCCACCGCTCACGACGCCGTCATGGTCTCCTTGACCTTCTCGACCAGGGCGCTGAGCGCAAACGGCTTCGGCAGGAAGGCGAATTGTTCGTTTTCCGGCAGGCTCTTGTCGAAGGCTTCTTCGGCATAACCTGAGACGAAGATGATCTTCAGGTTGGGATTGCGCTTGCGCATTTCGCGCAGCAGCGTCGGGCCGTCCATTTCCGGCATCACGACGTCGGAGACGACGAGATCCACCGCGCCGTCCTTTTCGTCCAGCGCCTCCATTGCCTCGATGCCGTTGGCAGCCTCGATCACGCTGTAGCCGCGCGAGCGGAGGCCGCGCGCATTCAGTGACCGCAAGCCGTCCTCGTCCTCCACCAAGAGGATGGTGCCCTGCCCGGTCAGGTCGGGCCGCGGCTTCGGCGGCTCGGTCGCAGCGTCCTTGGCCGCGCCATTCGCCCCCTGTGCTTCGGGCTGGGTGTCCAGTTCGACACGATGCCGCGGCAGGAAGATGCGGAACGAGGTGCCCTCGCCGGGCACGGAATCCACATAGACGAAGCCGCCGGTCTGCTTGACGATGCCATAGACCGTCGACAGACCAAGCCCGGTGCCCTTGCCGACCTCCTTGGTCGAGAAGAACGGTTCGAAAATCTTGTCGACGATATCGGCCGGGATTCCGGTGCCGGTATCGGAAATGTCGATCCGCACGTAGTCGGCCGCCGGCATGCCCTTGTGGGTGAGCTGGGCGGCTTCATCCACCGTCACATTGGCGGTCCGCACCGTCAGCTTGCCGCCATCGGGCATGGCGTCGCGCGCGTTGACCGCAAGATTGACGACCACCTGCTCGAATTGCGAGACGTCGACCTTGACCGGCCAGAGGTCGCGGCCGTGCACGAGGTCGAGCTTGACCTTCTCCCCGATCAGCCGCCGCAGCAGCATGGTGAGGTCGGACAATGCGTCGCCGAGGGCGAGCACCTGCGGCCGCAGCGTCTGGCGGCGCGAGAACGCGAGCAGTTGCCGCACCAGCGTCGCGGCGCGGGTGGCGTTCTGCTTGATCTGCATGATGTCCTGGAACGACGGATCGGTCGGCTTGTGCGCGTTCAGCAGGAAGTCGTTCGCCATCATGATGGCCGAGAGCACGTTGTTGAAGTCGTGCGCGATGCCGCCGGCGAGCTGGCCGACCATGTCCATCTTCTGCGACTGGTTGATCTGGTTTTCCAGCGTACGCCGCTCGGTGGTCTCCAGGAGATAAACGATGGCGGCTTCGGTGTCGCGCTCGTCCTCCTCGACCGCGGTGACGAAGAACTGCCCCCAGCGCTCCTTGGCGCCGTCGAGCATGGCTTCCACCGGTGCGATGTCGCCCTGCCCTTCGGCCGCCTGGTTGATCGCCGCAATCAACAGTCCGCGGTCGCGTGCGTTCACGGTACGGAAGATGGACTTGTTCGCCGCGCCGTCCGGGCTGAGGCCCTGCGCCAGCTTGGCGAAGCGGGCATTGGCGCGGACGACGGCGCCGCCGCGGTCCACCGTCGCAATCGCCATCGGCGTATGGTCGAAGAACCGCATGAAGCGGACTTCGGCGGCGCGTTCGGGATCGGAATGCTCGTCACGCGTCCGGCTGATCACGAGCGTGCGCGACGAACCCGGCGAGCCGTCGGCGCCGAAGGCGAGCTTGTGGTAGAGCCGCACCGGCATGGTCCTGCCGCCACGCATGCGCAGGTCGATGTCGAACACTTCGGTCTTGACCTCGCCGGGCACCGCCACGATCGAGGTCAACAGTGCTGCGCCATCGCCGGAGACGACATCAGCGAGCTTCAGCCCGCCCGAACCGATCTCGGCGAGATCGTAATCGAGCCAGTTCGCCAGCGTGGCGTTGACATAGATGACGTCGCCGGCCGGACTGACCGAGAAGAAGCCGCATGGCGCGTGGTCGAGATATTCGATCGCGTGCTGCAGCTCCCGAAACACGTCTTCCTGGCGCTCGCGATCCCGCGTGATATCGGCGATCGACCACACCGCGTATTTTGCTTCGCGCTTGCTCTGGCCGAGCGGACGAACCCGCATCCGCAACCAGCGTCCCTGCGCACCGTCAGAGCCGGCGATGCGGACCTCCTCCTGCTGCCGCTTGCCTTCGCGAGCGGCCTTGAGCAGGCGGAACACGGCTTCGGAGACGTCCGGGTTACCGATGAAAACGCGCTCGATCGGGCGCACGTCCTGCGGGCTCGCCGCGCCCGTCAGCGCCAGATAGGCGGCGTTCGAATAGACGACATGGCCCTTCGGGTCGGTCACGGCCAAGCCGTCATAGGCCTGATCGGCGATGCGGCCCATCACGGGATCATCGGCGGCGCGATCGGTGAAGCGGATGATCCCGGCGGCAAAGGCGAACAGGTTGAACAGGCCGATCATGGCGAGCAGCGCCAGCACGCCGAGGATATAGGGCTGGGCCTGGGCCCGTCCGATGGTCATCAGCGCCACCGCCACGGCAACGATGCCGGCAGCCACCAGCAGCACCAACACGATGCTACCGCTCCGCCGCGCCGGTTCGGTGGCCGCAAAGGGCTCGGTCGGCGGATGGCTGTGAGTTTCGGCGGTCATATGAAGCGGCGCTGCCCTTCGGCGAGGAGGTCTCGCGCCGGTCGTTGTCGGCCGGTCGCGGGTAACCCCGCGCTCAGCTGGCGCATCTCCTGAGTGCCTGAATCGGACCCGCAAGCGCAAGCCCATCAGGCGGCTATTTGACAGATTGAAGGCATTTCAAGGGGATTTCCAGCGGTTCCTTTCACATTCTCCGCCCGGCAAGCCCCTTCTTCAGGCCCATGACGTAGCCGATGATCTCGGCGACCGCCTGATAGTGCTCGACCGGAATCTCCTCGTCGATATCGACGGTGGCATAGAGCGCGCGCGCCAGCGGCACGTTCTCCACGATCGGAATGTCGTGCTTCTTGGCGATTTCCCTGATCTTGAGCGCGATGTTGTCGGCGCCCTTGGCGACGCAGATCGGCGCCGGCATGCCGCGATCGTAGGACAGCGCCACCGAATAGTGGGTCGGGTTGGTGATGATCACGCTGGCCTTGGGAACGGCGGACATCATGCGCTTCTTCATGCGCTGCTGGCGCAACTGCCGGATCTTGCCCTTGATGTGGGGGTCGCCTTCGGACTGCTTGAACTCGTCCTTGATCTCCTGCAGCGACATCTTCTGCCGCTGGTACCATTGCCGGTACTGGAAGAAGTAGTCGGCGATCGCGACCGCGGCCAACATCGCCACCACCGCGCCCATCAGTTGCAATGTCAGATTGGTGGTGACGCCGAGGATCGCCGAAGGATCGAACATCAGGAACGATTCCAGGCGATGGCGCTCGGGCCACAGCACCGCCATCATGACGGCGCCGAGCGCGATCAGCTTGAACAGGCCCTTGGCGAAATTCGCCACCGCCTGCTTGCCGAAGATGCGTTTCAGTCCGGCGCCGGGCGATACCTTGCTGAATTTCGGCTTCAGCGATTCCGACGACCAAACCAGGCGGTGCTGGATCATGTTGCCGGCAATCGCGGCGAGCGCCAGCATCAGCAGCGGCACGCCGATGGCGCCGAGCACGGCATAGGCCAGCGTGTTGCCGAGCGCGAGCAGCGCCGCGCCATCGGCGCGAAGCTGGCCCGCATTGGCGATCAAGGCGCGCAGCGGCGTCAGGATGCCGCCGCCGACCGATCCCGAAAAGGTCGATAATATCAGCGTGCCGCCCGCGATGATGAACCAGGTATTGACCTCCTGGCTCTTGGCGACGTCCCCTTTTTCAAGCGCCTCGTCGAGGCGCTTTTGCGTAGGGTCTTCTGTTTTGTCGTCGGTATCGTCGGCCATCGCGGCGCTCTAGCACTTTGCCTTGAGAATGATCTTCCCGGAACGCTTTTCCGGATCATGTTCTATTTCAGCGGCGTCAACTCATGCATCACGCCGATGAAGTAGTTGAGATAGGTCGCCATCATTCCGGTGAGGACGAAGGCGAAGATCAGGAAGCCCACCATGATCGACAGCGGCACGCCGACGAAATAGACCTGCATCGCCGGCATCAGCCGCGCCAGCACGCCAAGGCCGATATTGAAGACGAGGCCGAACACCAGAAATGGCGCCGAAAGCTGCATGCCGATCTTGAAGGCGGCGGCAAACGCCCGCGTGGCAAGCGCCGCGACGTCGCCGCTCGGCAGCAACTCGCCGGGCGAGAAAATCCGGTAGCTCTCGTTCAGCGCCGCGATGACGAGGTGATGACTGTCGGTTGCAAACAACAGCGTCATGCCCAGGAGGGTAAGGAAGTTGCCGATCAAGAGGCCCTGTTGCCCCTGGGTCGGATCGACGGCGGTGACGAAGCCGAGGCCGAGCTGCTGGGCGATCACCGAACCCGCCACCGCCAGCGCCGACAGCGTGACGCGCGCGGTGGCGCCGAGCACGATGCCGATGACGACCTCGTGCACCATCAACACGCCCAGCGAGCTCATCGAGGTCAGGTCGATTTGATAGGCGGCGCGGTGCAGCGGCAGGATGATCAGCGTCAGCAGAAGCGCGATCGCAAGCTTGATGCGCACCGGGATGTTGGTCTCGCCAAGTCCCGGCAAAAGCATCACCATGGCGCCCACGCGGGCAAACACCAGCATGAAGGTGGCGGCAAGGGCCGGCAGCAGCGATATGTCGACGCGCATTCATCTACAATGCATCAACCGCCTATGATTCGCGACGATATCCGCATCATGTGACTGTGCAGCGAATCCGCCATGAACGGCAGCGCCAGCAATAATGTCACGAAGATCGCGAGAATCTTCGGCACGAAGATCAGCGTCTGTTCCTGGATCTGGGTCAGCGCCTGGAACAGCGACACCACGACGCCGACCACGAGCCCGATCACCATCAAGGGCGACGACACCACCACGATGGTCCAGATCGCATCACGCGCGACGTCGAGGGTTTCAGCACCGGTCATTTCAATTTCCCTTTTTATCCCCTCATGGTGAGGAGGCGCGAAGCGCCGTATCGAACCATGAGGCCCGTGGCCCATCCTTCGAGACGCCGGCTGCGCCGGCTCCTCAGGATGAGGACCGATCAGATCGGCATCTTCATGATGTCTTCGTAGGACTGGATCACCCGGTCGCGCACCGACACCAGCGTCGAGACCGCGACGTCGGTCTCGGCTACCGCCGTCACCACGTCCATGACGTTGGCCTTGCCCGAACTCATCGCCATGGTCTGGGCATCGGATTTCTTGCCGGCATCCAGCACGCTGCCCACCGCGTCCTTGAGCAGCGCGCTGAAGGACGGGCCGCCGGCGGCCGAGCCGCCCTTCTCGGCGCCACCGGATTCCATGATGCGCGAAAGCGCGGCGTAGGCGTTTGCTGCGACGGTCGGTGAAGCCATGATTTATGGTTCCTGTTCAGGCCTTGAGAATGTCGAGTGTGCGTTGGATCATGCGGCGCGTGGCGCTGATGATGTTGAGATTGGCTTCATAGGACCGCTGCGCCTCGCGCATGTCGGTCATTTCGACCAGTGGATTGACGTTCGGATATTTGACGTTGCCGGCCGCGTCCGCCGCCGGATTGCTCGGTTCATGCTTGACGCGAAACGCCGACTGGTCGGGTCGGATCTTGCCGAGCGTCACCACCTTGGCGTCCAGCGTGCGGTCGAGCGCGGACGAAAATGTCGGCACCTTGCGGCGATACGGGTTGCCGCCGGCGGTCGGCGAGGTGGAGTCCGCATTGGCGATGTTTTCCGATATTATCCGCATGCGCCCTGCCTGCGCGCGCAGGCCTGACGTCGCAATGCTCATCGAGCGGGCGAAATCGCTTCCATCATCTGCCATGATCCGGTTCTCCTAATCGCGGCGCGTCAGCGCTTTCCAATGGCGGTCTTGAGAAGTCCGAGGCTGCGGCTGTAGAGCGAAGTCGCCGCGGCGTAATCCATCTGGTTGGCCGAAACCTTCAGCATCTGGTCTTCCAGATTGACCGAATTGCCGGCCGGCTTGGTCAAAAAGCCGTTCTTGCCGCCATCTCCCCTGAAGCTCTCCCCGCCGCCGGAGACGCTGATATGGGTGGCGCTGGTGCGCATCATGCCAAGCGAGCCCATCGCGCCGCCGACGTTCGCGCCGTTGTTGTCGAACTTCGGCTCGACCAGGTCGGTCGGCCTGAAATTCGGGGTATTGGCGTTGGAGACGTTTTCGGCGAGCACGCGCTGGCGTTCCTGGTGCCACTGCATCTTGGTGCGCAGTGCCGACAGGATCGGAAGATCGTTGATGGCCATCGCAGGCGGCTCCCCGTTAACCTCTGGCAGACGCCGCGAGGTAGGCAGAATTTGCCCGGTGTATGGTTAACGGCTGGTTAAAATTGCGTTCCGCCGCCGTCGACATCAGCCGATGGCCGCCGACAGCGGCAAAACGAGCGCATTTTCGCCACGAAAACTGCGTTAACCAGCAGCAGCCAACGCGGCATGGGGCGCTCAGAAGTCGTTTTGGCTCAAACGATTCTTGGTCTATTAATTAACCGGACGGCGGCGTTCGCCGCGGGGAATTAAGGAATAAGGCTGATCTCGGGCGTGATTCGCCGGCTGCGGATCGCTTCGGAGCATGGTCAGGATGGCGGGAATCGTGTTCCCGGGAACATGCTCGGACAGCAAGACCTAAGACCGCACTCGTCGAAGCCAGCAATCCAAGAGAACGGCCCGTGGCCGGGGACTAAAGAATGCAGACACTGACATTCCTCTTCGCATTCATCGCCGTTCTGGCGCTGATCGGCGTGGCCGCATGGCTGGTTCGCCGTTTCGCCAACAACCGCCTCGGCGCCAACACCCAGCGCGGACGGATGCCGCGGCTCGCCGTGATCGATGCCGCCGCCGTGGACGGCCGCCGGCGCCTGGTGCTGGTACGGCGCGACAATGTCGAGCATCTGCTGATGATCGGCGGACCGAGCGATATCGTGGTCGAACCCAACATCGTGCGCGCGATGCCCAACCGCGAACAGATGGCGCCGCGTCCGGCGGTCGGCGAACAGCCGCCGCGGATCGCGCCGCTGCCCGATATTGCCTGGAACGACGAGGCGGCAAAATCCGATTCGCGATCGACCGACGATCATCATGTCGAACCGCAAATGCCGGAGCCTCCGCCGCGCCCCGCACGGCCAACCTTCGCCGACGACAACCGCCGCCCGGTGCCGCCGATGCCGGAACGACGCAGCGATCCATTGACGGGCTTTGCACCGGAAGCAATCAACGGCCGCCCTGAACAGGCCCCGCCACGTCTCGGCCGCAACGAGCCGCTGATGCCACGGCCGCAGCGCGAGTTGCCCAAGGTTCCGCCGGTCCGTGAAGCACCACCGATCCGCGACGTACTGCCTGGCCGCGAGGCGCCGCCAATCCGTGAGACGCCGCCTGGCCGTGACACTCCGCCAGTTCGCGAGACGCCGGCGGCCCGCGCGCCTGAACGCGCAGCGGCACCGCCACCTCCCCCTCCTCCGCCGGCGCCCACGCCGTCGAGTGCCGACCAGAATCTGGCCGAAATGGCGCAGCGGCTCGAAGCCGCCCTGCGCCGGCCGGCTGAGCCGGTGGCGCCGCCGGTTGCGCCGGAAACGCCGGCCGCGCGTCCCGCCCGCAGCGAGACGCCCCCTCCCGCGCCCGCTCCGCAGAAGAGCGGCTTCGAAAATCTCGAAGACGAGATGGCGTCCTTGCTGGGCCGTCCGAAGAACCCTTCGTGAAGCCGCCGGCTTCTCCGCGTAGAGTATTATTTTTCCTAATCCTGACCGCCGCCGGATCCCTCGCCGATCCGGCGCTGGCGCAGGATATCAGCATCAATCTCGGCCAGGGCGGCGGCGGGGTCACCGAGCGCGCGATCCAGCTGATCGCGCTGTTGACGGTGCTATCGATCGCGCCGTCGATCCTGATCATGATGACGTCGTTCACGCGGATCGTCGTCGTACTGTCGCTGCTGCGCACCGCACTGGGCACCGCGACCGCCCCGCCCAACTCGGTGATCATTGCGCTGGCGATGTTCCTGACCGCGTTCGTGATGGGCCCCGTCCTGCAGCGGTCCTATGACGACGGCATCAAGCCCCTAGTCGCCAACCAGATCGGGGTCGAGGAAGCGCTGCAAAAGGCCTCCGTGCCGCTGCGCGGCTTCATGCAGAAGAACGTTCGCGAAAAGGATCTGAAGCTGTTCGTCGACCTCTCCGGCGAGCCACCGCCGGCGACGCCGGATGACCTGTCGCTGCGGATTCTGGTGCCGGCCTTCATGATCTCCGAACTGAAACGGGCCTTCGAAATCGGTTTCCTGCTGTTCCTCCCCTTCCTGATCATCGATCTCGTCGTCGCATCGGTCCTGATGTCGATGGGTATGATGATGCTGCCACCGGTTGTGGTGTCGCTGCCGTTCAAGTTGATCTTTTTCGTGCTGGTCGACGGCTGGTCGCTGGTGGCGGGGAGCCTGGTCCAGAGCTACGGCGGCAGTTAGCGGCCGGTTCCTAAAGGTTCCAGGGCCAAATAGGTCAACATTAGTTACGTATTTGCTGCGGACTTTCCTGGCGAGTTTAAGGTCAGATTAGTTCCTTCGTGCACAATGGATGCCAGGGAAACACCGAATTTCGTAGCAAACGCATCACCGGGTTGAACGATGGCAGGCCAGTCGATCGGCGATATGGACGTCGAATACGCCACGACGATTGCCGACCGTGCTATGCGATTGATGTCGCAGCAGTCGGTACCTCCGACCCCGACCAATTTCGCGGTCTGGTTCGAATATTCCCTGGGCAATTCGCTGGCCCTGCGAAAGACCATCGATATCCTGATCGCGGGCAAGCGCAAATTCGACCCGGCGATCAACCACGAACTTTACATTACCTATGTGACGCCGCAGTCCGGCGTCGACCCGCTCAGCGACCTTCCCGATCAATTGAGCGGCCTGATCGCCACTGCCCAGCAGTTCCTGAATACCGCCGTCACCGACCACCAGACCCACATCAAGGCGCTCGGCGAAGTATCGTCCGAAGCTGCCGGATCCAGCGATCCCCGGTCGATCATTGCGAAACTGGTTGATGAATTGTCAAAGGCGACGTCGCGCGCAGCGACCCTGGAGGCAAATTTCGCCGCCACCTCTGAGGAACTGGACAACATCCGCGACTCGCTGAAGGCGGCCGAGCAACGTTCCAACACCGACGCGCTGACCGGGCTCGCCAACCGTCACTCGATGGATGAATTCCTCCGCCTCGCCCAGATCGCGGCAATGGAAAAGGACGAGGCGCTCAGCGTCTTCCTGATCGACATCGATCATTTCAAGAAATTCAACGACGATTATGGCCATCAGGTCGGCGATCAGGTGCTTCGGCTGGTGGCCAAGGTGCTGCAGGAAGGTGTTCGCGAAGTCGATCTCGCAGCCCGCTACGGCGGCGAGGAATTGATCGCGGTGCTTCCTGGAGCGGATCTCGAAGCCTGCACGGCCGCCGCGGAGCGCATTCGCAGCCGCATAGCCGAAGCGAAGTTGACCCGCCGCGCAACCGGCAAGGAAATCGGCAGCATCACGGTTTCGATCGGAGTCGCGCAATTCCGCCTTGCCGAATCCGCGGACGCCATGATCGAGCGCTGCGACCGCGGGCTCTATCAAGCCAAGCGGCTCGGCCGCAACCGCACGGTGACGGAAACTGAACTCCAGCCCGAGGCCAGCGTGGCCTAGCGGGATCGTTCCAACTACGTCCCCATTGAATCCGGTCCGATTCACCTCCAGGCCTGCCCTGTTTGGGAAGAAGAAATTGCCGCCTCCCGCGCCGGCGCGGAACTATTGCCGCAATCCCGGCTTATCGCAGACGCCCTACAGCCGGGAGTATTCCATGAAAATCGCAGGGATGATTATGGTCGCCACCGCGGCCCTCAGCATCGTCGGCTCGTCGGCGTTTGCCCAGCAAATGCGGACGGGAATGGTGACAAAAATAGATCGGATCAGCGGCACCATCTCGATCAAGGATATGCCGGATGGCACCACCGGCGCGAACGACGGCGCCGCGACCGAAGACTTCAAGGTTCAGGACGGCGCGCGGCTGAACGCTCTACATGCCGGCGACAGGGTTACTTTCGCCCTGAGCGACGCAGCGGGGACCAAGACCATCACGAAGATCGACAGGACGGACGCGGTCACGAAGATCGACAAGAAGTGAGACATTGCCGGAGCGACATCCAATTCCGTGATGTACTGCTTCGGCCAGGAGAGACGAGCGAGGCCCGGAGTGTCCCAAGCAAGATGATGTTTCTGCGAAACGTCATTTTACTTGGGGAGTCCGGGTCTCGTAACCGGAACTGCCCTTTCCGGATGGAGCCGCTCGGTACGGAATGCACTGCAGGCTAACCGGGCCGGCTTGCTTCGATCTGCCGCAAATTTTATTGTCGAAGACACGGCATTGGGGTTCTTACGGACTAGCGCCGCGGCGCCCGCTCGAGCGAAGCGCGAATTTCAGCGGCCGCCTCGTCGCAGTACTCGTTCAATTTCTGGAATCGTTGCTGCAACGCCCTGAGCTTCACGGCGCGTTTCGCCGGCCCGTCCCGATCAATATTAAATCTGTCGGCCGGCGATGGACGGGACGGCGCAGCCTCCAAGGCCGCCAGCAACGCTTGCATCGATGGGTCGTGACCGTTGGTGGAAGACATTTCTGCACGCCTTACAAATTGGAATCCGGCCGGAATAGATCCGGTGGAATTGCCGTGTGGCCACGCGCTGGCGTTGTGAGTTTGCCTGGTGCTGTGTGTTGTTTGGATGCCCGGCCGGGGTCGATTTGGTGGCAAAAGATGGACGCCCGCCGCGAATGCGCCGGCTTCCTAGTAGTCTTACGGACCTCCATTTCCACGATTAAGATGCAATCTATCGCCAACCTCCCGTGGTGCTTTCCTTTGTTGTTTAGTGATTGTTCGATATGTCCGTACCGCATTCAGAGACCTGTATGCCGCCGCGCTGCGAAAGTTGCGGCGTGGGCACGGTCAGGATCGGAAAGCTGCCCCGAATTGGACTGCGCCCGCTCGTCTACGTTTACAAGTGCGACGCCTGCAACCGGATCACGTCGGTCGAGCCGGAGCGCCAGGAAGAAGCAGCCCGCCGCCGCCCAGGGTTGGCGCGCCGGCCGCGGCGTTAGTCAGGATAGATCGCATTTAAAGGTGCCCGCGACAGCCTGGGTTTCTTCCCGGCCCTCGCGCATGTAAAGCTTCGGCCAAACTTCTCTTAAAGAAGAGGCAGGGGCATGTCCGAGGACTTCATCGACGAACTGCGCAACGCGCTCGACAAGGGTGCGGTGCTGTCAGGCTCTGACATCGATGCGCGCTATCATCACGATCTCGCCGGCAATCCAGCGCCAAAACCCCGCGCGGTCATCCGCCCGAGAACAACGGAGGATGTCTCCGCGCTGCTGCGGCTCTGTCATCGCGAAGGCGTGCCTGTTACGACGCAGGGCGGCATGACCGGGCTGGTGCGCGCTGCGTTACCGAACGCCAACGAAATCGTGCTGTCGATGGAGCGCATGAACAACGTTGAAGAGGTCGATGCCTCCGCAGGCGTCGCCATCGCGCAGGCCGGCACGCCGCTGCAAAAGCTCCAGGAGCGGGTCGAGCAGGATGACCTGATGTTTCCGCTCGACCTCGGCGCGCGCGGCAGCTGCACCATCGGCGGCAACATCTCGACCAATGCCGGCGGCAACCGCGTCATCCGGTACGGCATGACACGTGACCTGATCCTCGGCCTCGAAGTCGTCACCGCCGACGGCACCGTGCTGAAGGGCTTGCGCAAATACATCAAGAACAACACCGGCATTGACCTCAAGCAGCTTTTCATCGGCAGCGAAGGCATCCTCGGCGTCGTGACGCGCGCCGCGCTGCGCGTCTTTCCTGCACCGGCGGAGCGGCAGGTGGCGCTGTGCGCCCTGCCCTCGTTCGGGCAGGTCACGGCTTTCCTGAGGATGGCGCGGCAAAGTCTCGGCGGCGAATTGACCGCATTCGAGGCGATGTGGAATGCCTACTACCGCCTCACCGTCGAGCGCGTGAAGGGCGTGGCCGGGCCGTTGCCGACTCACCATCCGTTCTACGTTCTGCTGGAAGCTTCGGGCAGCGACCCCGAGCGTATCCATGCCGACCTCGAGAAACTGCTAGAGACCGCGATGGGCGACAACCTGATCCTCGACGCCACGCTCTCGACCTCGCATGCATCCGTCGCCGCGATCTGGCGTATCCGCGATTCCAGCGTCGAACTGGGCCGCAGCTTCCCTTACGCCGCGCGGATGGGCTTCGATGTCAGTCTCGCCGTCGACCGGATGGAGGAATATGCGGATACGCTTGATGCGCGAGTCAAGGCGATCGATCCGCAAGCCTTCACGGTCGTGATGGGACACGTCGGCGACGGCAATTTGCATCCCAGCCTGTATCACGAGCATACGCCCGACAAGCACGATGAGTTCGAGAAGCTGGTCTACGACCTCACGGGCGAATTCGGCGGCTCGATTTCGGCCGAACACGGTATCGGCATCCTGAAGCGGCCCTATCTGAAAATGAGTCGCACCGAAGAGGAGATCGAAACGATGCGCACGCTCAAGCGCGCGCTCGACCCGAAGAACATTTTGAACCCGGGACGAATCTTCACGATGTGAGGACGTCCTCGGCGGTCAGGTCGAGCCGGACGCTGGCAACTGCCCCTCACTCCGTAAAATCATACTGCTTGCAGAGGTGATCGCCGATCTGCACCAGCATGGCGACGCATTCGGGATAGCCCGGCTTGGCGATCGTGGCGTCGTCGGCCTTGGCGCGGAATTCCCAGCTATCGCCGTCGGGGATCACCGAGATTACAATGCCGTCGGGACAATCGGCGTGGACCTTCAATTCGGCGCGCGCCATCGCAATGAGTTCGGCTTCGGTTTTGGCGGGCTTGCTCATCGTGACGGCGTCCTCCGGCTGGTCGTTTGCCTGCAGGTTGCCGCTTTGACACGCATCTGTCGAGGGCAATCGCGGTGCAGCGCGTTATTGCGTCGCGCTTGTAGACCTCGTTTCGGCAATGACCCGCAGCGAAACGGTGTTGTCCGCACCCGGCTCCGAGCCGGTCGCGAGCCGCTCGGCTGGCGATGGCGGCGACTTCTGAACGTGCTTGGTGAATATCCGGATGATGCGGCCTTTGACGACGGGCACTTTGTCGAACATATCGGATGCAATACCTTCGATGGCATCCCGCAACGCCAGGAATTGCGCCTGCCTGGCCATGCTTTCCGTTCCCTTGGTGCCGGCCAGTTCGTCCATCGCGGCATCGCTGATCTGGCACTCGACCGTATCGGCGGCGTTCAGCATGGTGAACCTGAACGCCAGGCGTTCGTTGTCGTGGCCAATAATTCGGTCCCGGGTCAGCGGCATCGGTGGGCCAGTTTTGGATAGCTAGCGAGAGACGATAACAGACAGCGCCAAGGTGACGCTGGCGTCGTGCCTAATGCGTCAACTGGTCAAAAATTGGCCGAACCTGCGGCCAAATCCGCTACTTCACCGGCTTCTTCAGATCGATGTGCCTGATGGCTGTTATCGCGGGCAAGGCGCCGGTATGGACCGGCTCGGCGCCGGACGTTTCGGGCGACAGCGGCGCGCGGGCGGTGGCATCCGGGAAGCGGAGCTTCATTTCGCGGATGAAGCCGTCGAGCGTGTCGACGCTGGCGGCCATCTTGGCGATCAGGGCGAATTCGGCGCTGTTGGAGGCGGCCGGCTTGCTCGCGGTGTCGAACGCCAACCGGTCGGCCTCGCCGGTCATCAGCGGTGCGTATTTCTCGCGGAATCGTCCCAGGCCGATCGCGTCCCCGGCCAGCGCATAGCCAACTACCGCGCGGATCACGTCGCTCTTCTCGGCCGCGTTCAAGGGTTTGAAATCCCGCCAGCGGTCGGCGTAGTACAGTTCGATCTGTTCGGAAGCCTCCCGCCACTGCCGCGACGCCCAATAGATGTCGGAGCGCAGCCGGACCGCCTCGCGGCCGGTGAGGTTGGAGATGATATCGAGCGCGAGATCGTGGCGACCGATGTCGCTCTGGGCGCGTCCCTCGAGGAGCAAACGCTGCTGCCGCAGTTCGCCGGAGAGATCGGAGATTCGGGTCAGGCGCAGCGCCGCGATTGCCCGGTCCGGCTTGCGGTTGGTCAGGTAGACCATGGCAAGGCGTGCCGCCACCTGCGCGCGGGCGGCTCCCTCCAGCCGCTTGTCGACCTGATACTGCAGCAGTTCGGCGGCCTGGTCGAGCAGGTCGATTGCGGCGAGCCGATCCGCGAGGCGCCGGATCATCTCGTCGCCGCGCCGGCCGATCGGGGTCAATTCGCGAAACTCGTAGAACATCGCGAGGGCGTCGACCGGCTTCATGTCGTCGCCCTTCGAGCCGAGATAGATCTCCGAAAACAACGCGGCCGCGGCGTCCTGGCTCTGTCGCGACAGTTCGGAATTTGGCTGCATTCTCGTCGCGGTCTTGGCCGCGGCGAGCGCGTCGGCGTAGCGGTCGGTTTCGGCGTAGACCTGGGTCAGCTTGTTCAGTGTCTTCAGTTCGATGGCGTCGCCGCGCCAGGTGACCGCCAATGTCTCCAGTTCGCGCGTGAGATCGGCCTGCCCCATTTCGCCGCGCCTGCTGCGCAGCAGGGCCTCCAGCAGCCTCGCCTCGGCCGATGCCTGCCGGTCGCCGGATTGCCCGGCGTAGCGGTAGGCGTCGAGCGCGTCCTTGTCGTGCCCCAGCGCCTCGGCGAGCCGCCCGCGCAGCACCGCGATCTCGGGCTTCATCTCGTTGGGAATGCCGATCACCTCGAGTTCGCTGCGCCGCCGCGAGGCCCCGGCATAATCCTTCACTTCCAGCGAGGCCCGCATCGCATCCGTGGTGACGATGCGCTGCAGCTCCAGCGGCAGCGCGGCGATCGAGAATTCGGCGTTCTTGAACTTTTCGCGCGCATCCGCCCATTTCTCCTGACGGGCGAACGCCAGCCCTTTCCACAATTGGGAATCGTGGCCGTTGCCGATCGCAGGACTTGTGAGAACCTTGAGCGCCCGCTCGGGATGACCGATCAGAATGCTGGCGACCGCATTCACCATCAGCACGGCGGCATCCTCGTTGCCCTGATTGGTGTCGGAGATGATGAGGTTGGTCACCCCCCTCGCCTCCTGATACATCCCGCGCGACATGTAGAAATTGGCAAGCTCGAGCCGGGCCTGCGCTTTTTGTTCAGGTCCCGCGACAGCCGCGGCCTTGATCAACGCATCCATCCTGGGGAAAAACTTCTCTTCCCGGTTCTTGCGCCATTCGTTGACGTCGAACAGCGGTCTCGCAGCCGCGGTGGCGCGTTCGGCCGCGACGTCGGCGGACGACAGCGTCAATCCGCCGGGCCGTCCAAGCATCACCTTGTCGGCGCCGACTTCGGCTTTGATGTCGTCGGAGTTCGGATGCACCACCACGCCGTGCACGGATTCCAGCAGCGACAGTTCGACGAAATCCTGCCGCTTGATGAGGCCGCGGGTCGGCGGCGGCGCGGTGACGACCAGCAGCGTATCGCCGGCGTCGGGATCGACCAGCCGGTGCATCGCGCCCGGATTGGCCAACGGCACGGTAACATTGGCGAGCGCGGGATCGGTGATGTTCCGCAGCACCATCAACGGCAGCGGCACTGCCTGGCCACGGTCGGCGAAGGTCAGCGTCCACTCGGCACCGTTGGCGCGGCCTTCGCTTTCGAACGAAGGGATCTGCGGGCGGTTGAGACGGAGGCGAATGGCCTGGCCCTTTTCGAGCGGCAGCAAGCTGACGTCGCCGATGACGACGCCGCCCTTGGCGCGGATCGGCTCGATATCGATCGGTTTGGCATGGTCGAACACCAGCCACACCGTATCGGCGCGGCGGAACAACGCAGCCGGGGTCGGCGCGGCAAAAGAGAACGTCACGCGAAGGCCGTCGCTGTCACGCCTTGCCTCGACGGTGGCGCCCTTGTCCTTGGCGGCGCTTTCCGGCGGCGGAGCGGATGCCACCGGCGCTGGCTGCTTCGCCGGCTCCGCGGGAGGTGGAGCCTGCATGGGGGCCGCGGCCTTCGGCGGCTCCACAGCCTGGACCTGTTCGGCAGGCTGCTTCGCCTTCGCGGCTTCCGCCGGCGGCGATGTTGTTTCCGGTGCGGTTGCCACCCTCTCGGCCACGGGAGCCGCGTCCTTGGCCGGCGTCACTTTTTCGACGGCAGGCATTTTTTCGACGGCAGGCGTTGCGGCCTCGGCCACGGCCGGCGCTTCGGCAAGTTGGGCTGGCTTGATCTCGATCCTGGCCTGCTCGGCAATCATCTCCGAGGTAACAGGGGGAATCTCCGCCGGTTGCTGGGGCGGCGATTCCTTTGGGGTGTTGTCGCGCGAAATCCGCGAGGCAGACCCGGGCTTGGCCGGTGCAGCCGGCTTGGCCGCGGCCTGCGGCTCCGGCACAGCGGGCTTTTCCGCCTGCTGGAAGGCGACGTCGATCACATAGTTCTTTTCCTCACGGAAAGAATGAACGTCGACCTCACCGATCAGCGCGATGTCGACGGCGGAGGAGTCAATGTCGGCGCGCTGGCTGATCGAGGCGATGTTCGGCGGCGCCGCCACCTTGGCATCCGCCAGGTCGAAATTGAGTACGCTGTTGAACTGCAGCGTCAGCTTCTGGTCGTTCAGCACCGAGGACACGTTGACGCCGTCGGGCATCTCGAACACGAAGCGGACAAAGGTCGGCTGCACCGAAGCGCGGACCCGCACCGGCGGCCGCTTCTTCGCGGCATTGACCGCCATCTGCGCGCGCAGCGCCCGTTCGGCGGCCCGCGCCCGCTCCGCCAACTCGCGCACGACCGCCGCGGGAAGCGCAGGCGGCGGACCGGTCCAGCTATCGGGCAGGAAGTCGACGAAGATCCGCTCCCCCGCCGTCATGGTGTTGACGGTCGCCCGTCGCGACAGCGACAGCCGGATCGCCGTGCCGTCGGGATCGCGCCGCGCCGAGCCGACATAATCGGGAACGGCGTCCGACAATTTGTCGACGGGAATATCCACCGGGCGCTTGAAGTGGATGATGATGATCGAACCCGCCGTCGAAACGTCGGATTCGACGTCCTCGGCCAGTTTCAGCACCAGCCGGGCGAAGCCGCCGCTGGACGTGAAGGATGCTTCGCCCCGGACCGGATCGTCGGCGCGACAGGGCTGCGAAACGGCGAGGCCGGCGAGCAGCAGGACACCGGCAGACAGCCGGCCGAGGCATAGCCGGGCCGCCCGCGCCAAAGCGCAGCCCTGCGACCCAGTTCCAGCGGCAGCCCTTTGCCCCATCCAGGAAATCTCGCGGCCTCAATGAATTCTGCGGCGAAGCGTGCTCGCCTGCGGATTTGAATCTTGGATTGGCCGGCTTAAGGTTTTGTTAACGCCAACTCATTGATTTCGCTGGAGGGGCCGACGGACGCCCGTTGCCGCGCCCGGGGACCGGAATGTGACCCTCGGCCCACAAAAACCCAGCGGCTGGCGGCCGCACCAGGGCCGACCCGCATGATCGGGAATCAATATCGCAAAACCAGTGGAACCAACCCCAGCCGTCCTGTTTTAGGAGAAGCATGGACCCGGGATGCGGGCCGGCAATCGATCAACCTCCCGGGCCTGCCAACCTGCCTCAGGCAGCCAATTCGGAGTGCGTGAAATGGCAACCCAGATCGTGATGGATCGTACCGGTGACACCCGCCATACATTCGACATCCAGGATCGCGTGGAGGTCGAAAAGGCCGAGCGGCGGTTCAAGGAATTGACCGGCGCAGGCTTTACGGCGGCGGTCCGATCGGGGCCCGGCGAGCAACGGGTTATCCGCTCCTTCGATCCGACGGCGGAGGAAACGCTGTTTTATCCGCGTCTCGTTGGCGGCTGACGGCGGTGACCCAGCAGATCGTCCTGGCGATATGCTCGTTCGCCATGGCTCTGTTTGGCACGCTGCTGCTTTCGGCGCTTTCACTGGTCGTGGCGCGATCTGGTTCCTGCGCCAGAACGTTCCGCTTTGAGACCGAGGCGCGAGCGCTGACCCTGTTGAAGGAGTGGCTCTCGCCGAAGCAGCGCGCGTGTTACGAGCGATTCCGATATTTCGACGTCGTCGGCAGCGATACCGGGACGCGCTATCGGATACACCATGGCACCCAGACGAACATCGAGGAACTCAGCACCACGGGCCACCATGTCTGCAAATGGTGCTTCGTTCCGGATGGCGACCTCGTCGCAGGCGATGTCATGTTGGCGCAGAAGATCGCCCTGGAAACCAACGAACGCGGTGCGCTCACCGTAGCTCATCGCTCGTTCGTTTCGAACGGGCCGCGGAGATTCTGAGCGGTGCGCCCCCTTTACCGGGGGCGTTCCTTCGTCACGTCAATCAGGGCTTTTGCTGCAGGATCTTGCCTTCGATCTTCGGCAGCTCTGCGGTAGACGTCGATTTATCGGTGCCGGCGCGGCGGGCCAATTCGACCGTCAGCCGCTCGGCCGCTTCCGGCTGCATCAGGCCCAGAATATCCGACATCTTGCGCGGCGCGATCTGCGAGGCGATGTCGTAGAGCACGGACATTTCCAGCCGGTCGAACACCTTGGCGGCGTCTTTCGGCTTCATGCCCTCATACATCGTGACGATGCTCTTGAAGCGCGCGGCATCCTGCTCCGCCTTTTGGCCTGTCGCGGTCGAGATCTTGGCCTCGGTGGCTTTTGCCTCCTCGACGCGGCCCTCGATGCGCTTTTCGGCGGACTTCAAAAGGCTTTCTCGAATTTCGATTTCACGCGCGCGCTGCTCCAGTTCCAGGCGCCGCGCCTGCAGCCGTTCCAGGATGGCGCGCTCCGAGGGCGACACCGATTGCGGGTTCTGGTCGGGAAACACCACGACGCCGTCTGGCTTCGGCGCGTCAGCGGCGGGGACGGCCGGCTTCGGCTCTTCCTTTTTCTCTTCCTTCTTGACCGAACCGGTGATGTCGGCCGGATCGGCGTTGGCGGTGGTCGGATAGCCGAAATTATCCTGCGCCCATGAACGCTTGGCCGGCTGGCTAACCTGATAGTCGAACACGTATCCGCCATCGATCACGAGGCCGGCGATCTTAAGCACGGCGAGGCCGAAGATCGCGACCAGCACGACCGGAATGACGCGGATGTCACGAAACGACTTCATGCGGCGAGGCCACTGGCCCTTCTGCGTTCGGAGAATGCTTCAGCCGCCGCGGCAACCGCCTTGGCGGTGGAGACCTTGGGTGCTGCCGGTGCTGCGGGTTCGGCCTCCTGCGAGGGCCGCGCCGCGATCGCGATCTTGGACAGCCGGCGAATGACGCCGTCGCCTTCGGCGAGCATGCTCTTCAGATGCCCCGCCATCTGCGTCGCCGCCGTCAACTGGCTGCCGAGATTCTCGTTGACGTCGCGCACGGTGTGCTTGAGGCCGCCGATCGCCCGCTCCGCGATTTCGGTCGCGGTGATCAGTTCGGCGATCGTGGCCTTCAGCGAATGCTCGTCCGCCTTCAGCCGCTTCAGCCGCTTGTTGAGCACCATGCAATAGCCGATCGTGAGCATCAGCAGCACCGCCACCAGACTCTCGATTACGACGCCAAGGGAATGACTCATTGTGCCTCCATCAACTTGGTTTGTTCGTCGGCCTTCTCGAACATCGCGAAGGTGGTATTGGGTTTACGAAGCTGCTTGGTGACGCGAATGGCGACGCGGTCGCCGACCCGGCCCATGCGACCTTCGGTCAAAAGAACGTTGCCGCAGCGGACCTGCACCAGCGCTTCGGGACGCATTTCCAGCGGCAGGGTGTCGCCCACCTTCAGCATCATCAGCTGCTTGAGCGGAATGTCGGCTTCGTACAGCACCGCATCGACCGAAATCTGGGCCTGCGCCACCTCGGTCGCGAAATGGCCTTCCCAGATCGGATCACGGCCGAATTTTTCGCCCATGAACATCTGGAGCAGAACCGGGCGGATCGGCTCGATGGTGGCGTAAGGCAGCAGCAGTTCGATGTTGCCGCCGCGGTCTTCCATGTCGATGCGCAGGCGCACCAGGATCGCGGCGTTGGCGGGCCTGGAGATCGCGGCGAAGCGCGGATTGGTTTCCAGCCGGTCGATCGAGAACGTCACCGGCGACAGCGGCCGGAACGCCTGTTCGGCGTCGGCCAGCACCACCTCGACCAGCCGCTTGACCAGGTTGGTTTCGATCGTGGTGTAGGGCCGGCCCTCGATGCGCAGCGAGGTCTGGCCCCGGCGGCCGCCGAGCAGCACGTCGATGATCGAATAGATCAGGCTGGAATCGACCGTCGCAAGGCCGAAATTTTCCCACTCCTCGGCCTTGAACACGCTGAGCACGGCCGGCAGCGGAATTGAATTCATGTAGTCGCCGAAGCGGACCGAGGTGATGCGATCGAGCGAGACTTCGACGTTATCAGAGGTGAAGTTGCGCAGGCTGGTGGTCATCAGCCGCACCAGGCGGTCGAACACGATTTCGAGCATCGGCAGGCGTTCGTAGGACACCATCGCGGAATCGATGATGGCGCGAATGCCGGAATTATCGTCGAGATTGACGTCGCCGACGGCGAAGCCGAGCAGATTGTCGATTTCTTCCTGCGACAGAACGCGTTCGCCGGAGTTCTTGTTGCCGAACTCGCGGCCGCCGTCCTCGACCATGGCCGCCCATTGCAGCGCCATGCTCTCGGAGAGTTCGTTGGCGGCAGCTTCTTCCGCTGCCGCCGACGGATCCTCGGAATCGAGCGAAGCCTCCCATTGGGCGGCAATCGCGTCCTGGTCCATCTGGTCCTGGTTGCCGGCCATGATGCTAGATCCGTCCCGTCACTGCACGACAATCTCTTTGAACAGCACGGCGCTCACCTGCTGTGGCGCCACCGCGTTGTTGACCCGCTTGGTCAGTTCTTCCTTGAGGCGAAACAGCCCGGCCGAACCATTGATGTCGGAGGGACGCAGTTCACGCAGATAGGTCTGGAACAGGTCGGTGACGCGCGGCAGGTTCGGTTTGATCGCCTCGCTCTCCTTGGCATCCTTGATCTCGAGCACGACCTTGACGCGGAGATATTGCACCCGCTCGCCGGGCGCCCCGACCAGGTTGACCATCATATCGGGGACTTCGACAAAGGACGGCGGCTTTGGCGGCGGCGCTTCGGCGTGCTTCTCTTCGCCATGGCCGCGCAACAGGAAGAACGCGCCGGCGCCGGCGCCGAGGATTGCGACGAAGCCAGCGACCGCAATGATCAGCTTGAGCTTGCCCTTTTTCGACGATTCGGCTTCTGCGCCGTCCGCGCCTTCCGCCTGCTCGTTCTCAGCCATTGCCCCGCCCGCTTCCATCTGGAACGAACGCGGTTGCCACCAGCCTGGGTAAGGATGCCCCCACAACGCGAAACAAAAGCCGCCAGCGCACACGCGCTCTCTACAAGTGCAACGCTAGGGTAATAATGGTTAACGGAACCTTTCCGTTGGCGTTCAAGTAGGAAAAATCTGCCGGGCAAACATGGTCAACAAGACCTTTCTGCCGCCCGCTCGACGCCCCGCAAAACACCTAACCCCTTTGAAATTCAGCATTTCCGCAACTGGCACGGCTTTCGCTGAGTAGCTGGCGTGACCTGCCGGCTTGGGAGAGCCCAAAGGTTTACGACGGGATCCGGACCACGGGCTTGGGAGAGCCAGTTTTCGGATCGATCAAGGGGAGAACCACCGATGGAGAATATGCTTCTCGTCGGACTTTCGCGGCAGATGACGCTGGAACGGCAGTTGGACGTCGTTGCCAACAACGTTGCCAACATCAACACGACCGGCTTCAAGGCCGACCGGTCGCTGTTCGAGGAATATCTGCGCTCGCCGGCGCATGAAGACAATTTCGTGCCGTCCGACCGCCGCGTCTCCTTTGTGCACGACCGCGCCACCTTCCACGACTTCGCACCCGGCCCCTCCGAGCAGACCAAGAACCCGCTCGACGTGGCGATCGACGGCGGTGGCTTCCTGGTGGTCCAGACGGCCGCGGGCGAGCGCTACACCCGGGACGGCGGCCTGCAGGTCAACAACCAGGGCCAGCTCGTGACCGCGAGCGGCGATACGGTGCTGGGCAACTCCGGCCCGATCGTGTTCCAGCCGACCGACAAGGCGATCAACATCGCAGCCGACGGCAACATCACGGTGCTCGAAGGCACCGGCCGCACCGACTCGGTCCGCGGCAAGCTGCGGCTGGCCTCCTTTGCCGACGCGCAGAAGTTGGTGAAGGAAGGCGGCAACCTCTACTCCGCCGGCCAGGGCATCGCCGCCCAGCCCGACACCACCTCACGCGTCCGCGCAGGCTTTATCGAGAAGTCGAACGTCAATTCCGTCCACGAAATGAGCCGCATGATCGAGATCACGCGCACCTACACACAGATCTCGGCGATGCTGCAGCAGCAGCACGACCTGCATCGAACCGCAGTCGATAAACTCGCCGACGTTCCGGCATAACGCTTAAGGAATAGATCGATGCGCGCCCTTTATACAGCAGCGACCGGCATGGCGGCACAGGAACTCAACGTTCAGGTGATCTCCAACAACATCGCCAACATGCGCACCACCGGCTACAAGAAGCAGCGGGCGGCGTTTCAGGATTTGATCTACGACCATGTGCGCCGCGTCGGCGCGCAGGCTTCCGACCAGGGCACCATCCTGCCGGTCGGTGTCGACATCGGCGGCGGCGTCAAGACCGTCGGCACGCCGCGCCTGATGAGCCAGGGCACGCTGTCGCCGACCGGCAACGACCTCGACGTCGCGATCCGCGGCGAAGGCTTCTTCAAGATCCAGGTCCCCGACGGCACCTATGCCTACACCCGCGACGGCTCGTTCATGATGGACGCACAGGGCCGCGTCGTCACCGCGCAGGGCAATCCGGTGCAGCCGACGATCACGATCCCGCAAAACTCCTCGCAGATCGCCATCAACGCGCAGGGCCAGGTCACCGTGATGGTGCCCGGCTCGACCACGCCGACCCAGGTCGGCCAGATCGGCCTGACGCGCTTCATCAACAAGGCCGGCCTCAATCCGATCGGCGACAATCTGTTCACGGACACGCCGGCTTCGGGCACGCCGCAGGACGGCGTCGCCAACACCGACGGTTTTGGCGACATGCAGCAGAGCAATCTCGAACAGGCCAACGTCGAGGTGGTGACCGAAATCTCCGACCTGATCGCCGCCCAGCGTGCCTATGAGATGAACGCCAAGATCGTCAGCGCGGCCGACCAGATGCTGCAATCCACCTCCAACATGTTCCGCTGAGGACTGGTCATGATCGCCCGCACCCTCCTCCTCGCCACCGCCCTGATCACCGTATCGCACGCGGCCGCGATTGCGCAGACCCAGGAAACCTTCGCGAGCCGAAACGTGATTGCCGCGCCCGTGCTGCGCGCCAATGTGCAGGTGTCCGGCGATCTGGTACGGATCGGCGATGTCATCGACAATGCCGGCAGCGCCGGACAAATCGCTATCTACCGTGCGCCGGATCTGGGCACCACGGGCTCGCTGCCGGTGGCGCAGGTGCTCAACACCCTGCGCGCCCATCAAGTGATCGGCGTCGATACAAGCGGCCTCAAGGAAATTTCGGTGACGCGTCTGGCCCGCTCGCTGGAAGGCAAGGACATCGAACTGCAGATCGCCCGCGCGCTGGAGCGCCGCAACGGCCTCGGCGACGCCGCCAATCTGTCGCTGACCTTCGACCGCGACCCCGGCGACGTCAGGCTGGACGCCGGCTTCACCGGCGCCATGCAGGCAACGATCGTGCGCTACGACAACCGCAACGGCCGTTTCGACGTCACCTTTGAAATCGGCAATGATAACGGCGCCGCCGCGGCCAAGCTGCGTTTCGCCGGCACGGCGATCGAGACCGTCGAAGCTGCGGTGCTGGGGCGCAATGTCGAGCGCAACGAGGTCTTGAAATCATCCGACGTAATGGTCGAGCGCCGCCCGAAAGCGGAAGTCGGCGCGGACCCCGCCGCGCGCGACCGCGCGGTGGGCATGCAGGCCCGCCGCCAGCTCCGCGCCGGCCAGGCGATCAAGACCGCCGATCTCGTCAAGCCCGACCTGGTGCAGCGCGACCAGAACGTCATCCTGATCTACGAGGCGCCGGGAATCTACCTCACCATGCGCGGCAAGGCGTTGGAGGGCGGCACCGAGGGTGACGTCGTCAACGTCATGAACCTGCAGTCGAAGCGCACGCTGTCCGGCACCGTGACGGGCCGCGGCCAGGTTTCGATCACGCCGGTGGCGTCTCGCCCGTCGCAGACCAGCGATGCCACCTCCTCGCTCGGCGCAACACAACCCGCGCCCGTTGCCGTCGCTACCGTCAGTTCGCCAGTCGCTCCAAAAGCCGAGTAATGTAAATGTCAGTCATCCGTCTCAACCGCATCATTCTCACGGGCGCCATGCTGTCGCTGGCCGCCCTGGCCAGCGGTTGTTCCTCGATCGACCGCCTGTCGCAGATCGGCGAAAAGCCGAAGCTGACCGAGATCGAAAACCCGACCACCCAGCCCGGCTACAAGCCGGTGCAGATGCCGATGCCGAAGCCGGAGCAGGCTTCCTACAATGCCAACTCGCTGTGGCGGAACGGCTCTCGCGCCTTCTTTAAGGATCAACGCGCGGCGCGGATCGGCGACCTGCTGACGGTGACCGTCAACATCACCGACAAGGCCAACATCGCCAACGAGACCCAGCGCAGCCGCGCGAGCAAGGAAGATTCGGGGATCACCGATTTCATCGGATCCAAGACGATCACCCAGGCAAACAAGATCCTGCCTGGCCGCATCCTGACCACGGACTCGACGTCGTCGAGCGACGGCAAGGGTTCGGTCACCCGCCAGGAAGCCTTGCAGACCAACGTCGCGGCCGTGGTCACGCAGGTTTTGCCGAACGGCAATCTCGTTGTCGAAGGCAAGCAGGAAATCCGCGTCAACTTCGAAATTCGCGAACTGATCGTCGCCGGCATCGTCCGTCCCGAGGACATCCAGAGCGACAACACCATCGATTCCTCGAAGATCGCACAGGCCCGCATCGCCTATGGCGGCCGCGGCCAGATCACCGACGTGCAGCAACCCCGCTACGGCCAGCAGGTAATGGACGTGCTGCTGCCGTTCTAGCCAATTCAGAGCTCCCACATCTCGTTGCGAACCTAGGCGCGACGGAGATGTTCTACCCGGCCTCCGTCAGCTCCCCTGGCGGAGGCCGTGGTCGTTTCGCGATCGCCCATCAGGTCCGGCGGCTTCTGGCCATCAGGGCGAAAACCACGGCAAGCGCCGACGTTGCCGTGTACATCGTAAACGCGTTCAGATAGCCGATCATCATCGCCTGGCGCAGGATTTCCTTCGCCACCCGCGCCAGTCCCGGCACCGTGTCGAAATTCCAGGCCCCGGTCATGCCCGGCACCGTCAGCGCGCGGTTGTAGGGCGTGATCAACTCGGTCATGCGGCTGTAATTGGCGCCTGACGTGCGCACGATCTCGGCAATCGACAACGAGATGAAGAAGCTCGAGCCGATATTGCGCAAGAGGTGAAAGACGGCCGAGGCCTCGGCGTAATGTTTAGCGTCCAGCGTGCCGAACGCCACCGCCGTGATCGGCACCCAGACGATACCGACCGCAAAGCCCTGGACGACGCTATTGATAACAAGCACTTCCATGGTGACGTTGAGATCGAAGGTCAGCATCCACAGCCCGGCCACGGTTTGCAGGCCGAAGCCGAAGGCCATGCTGATGCGCGGATCGATCCGGCTCATGAAGCCGGCGGTCATGAACCCGACCAGCATTCCGACACCCCGGCATCCGATCACCTGCCCGACCAGCGCATCGGGAAAGCCGGCCTGCTGCTGCAGCAACGGCGGCAGCAGCACCATCGGCGTGAAATTCAACATGCCGTAGATCGTCACCAGCGCCAGCCCGATCGCATAGTTGCGGTCGGCGAGCAGCTTCAGATTCAGGAACGGCTCGCGCGCGCTCAGGCTGTGCACCATGAAAATGTAGAATGCGAGGCCCGCGATCAGGCATTCGACGATGATCTCCATCGAATCGAACCAGTCCAGCCGCACGCCGCGCGCCAGCACCAGTTGCACGGCGGCGAGCGCGGTCGCGAGCGCGATGAAGCCGGTCCAGTCGAAGCGCACTTTTGTAAGGTTATTGTCCGGCGGCAGCGTCCAGCGCATGCCGATGGTGGCGCAGACCCCGATCGGCACCAGCATGTAGAACGACCAGCGCCAGCTATAGATCTCGGCGAGATAGCCGCCGATGACCGGACCGAACGCCGGTGCGACTGCGACCGCCATCCCGAAGACCGACATCACCATCGTGTGCTGGCGCCGCGGAAACGTGTTGAACAGGATCGATTGCGACAGCGGCACGATCGGCGCCCCCGCCCCGCCCTGGAGGATGCGCCATAGCACCAGCATCTCGAGCGACTGCGCCATGCCGCAAAGCAGCGTCGCCAGTGTGAACAGGCCGATCGAGTAGACCACCACGCGCCGGGTGCCGAAGCGCGACACCAGCCATCCGGTCATCGGCGTCACCACGGCGGTCGCGAGAATGTTGAAGGTCATCACCCAGGCGATCTCGTCCTGCGTCGCCGACAGCGCGCCCTGCATCTGCGGCAGGATGGTCGACGTCGTCAGCAACGCCGTGCCGTAGAGCGAGGACCCCAGCACGACGGTCGCCATGGTCAGATAGCGTTGCGCCGGAGGCATGAACCCGGCCGCTTTGTCGGCGTCGATTTCGGTGGTGCTCACGCCAATGTCCCCTGCCCCTTTGGCGTTCCCAACGGCATCCCTTGCGCTCTCACGCGGTCCGATTGTAACCTAGCTTACTAGATAATTGCCTAGCTTACCAATTGCCCGGCGGCTACAATTGCTGTCATGCCGAATACCGAAGAATACATTGGCGTCGTGCTCTCCGATGTCGCCCGCCTGCTGCGGACCGAGTTCGATCGCCGCGTGCGCCGGCTCGGGATCACCCGCGCGCAGTGGCTGGTGCTGACGCGCCTGCACCGCCGCCCCGGCGCTTCGCATTCCGAACTCGCCGAGATGATGGAGGTCGAAAAGGCGACCGCCGGCCGCATGATCGACAGGCTGGTCGCCAACGGCTGGGTCGAACGCCGCAGCGAACCCGGCGACAAGCGCGTGAAGCGGGTGTACCTGACGCCGGAAGCCGAACGGGTGCACAAGCGCATCTGGCGGGTCGCCGAAGATACCGTCGAAACCGCGCTCGCCGATCTTTCCGCGCGAGAGAGCAAACAGCTTTTCGCATTGCTGCAGCGCGTCAAGGGGACGCTGGTTTCTGGCGCGGATGCTCCGGCCAAGGGCGCGGCTTTCGGCGCCGGCCGGAATTCCGCTTCGCGCGGGACGCGTCGCCTCAATGGCAACGGCAGGATCGCGTCGTGACGCCGCGCCAACGAAAACTGGCGCTGATTGGCGTTCCCGTGCTCGTCATTGTCGGTGCGCTCGCCGCCTGGCTGCAGGGCGGCCGCCACGTCACCACCGAAAACGCTTACGTCAAGGCTGATATCACCCAGATCGCCAGTGAAATTCCCGGCCGCATCATAGAGGTTCGGATCAGGGACCACTCGATCGTCAAGGCGGATGAATTGCTGGTGCGTCTCGATCCCGCCCCCTATCAGCTTGCGCTGGCCAAGGCCGAGGCCGACGCCGATTCAGCACGCTCGGCCGTCGAACAGCTCAAGGCGAGCCTGCGCGAGATCAGGGCCGAAACCAAAGAGGCCGAGAACAAGCTGACGTTCCTGCAGGCGCAAGCCCAGCGGGCGCGCGATCTGTCAGGGCGCGGCGTGACATCGGCCGTGAAACTCGAGCAAACCAACAGCGAGGAGCAGGAAGGTCTGGATCGCGTAGCCGTGCTGCATCAGCGCATCGCCCGCGTCGAAGCGGCGCTCGGTGGCAAGCCGGACCGGCCGACTGACGAATTTGCCGCTGTCCGCGAGAAGCTGGCGTTGCGCGATCGTGCAGCGCTCGATCTCGCCTATACCGAGATCAAGGCGCCGCGGGCCGGCGTCGTGGTCAATTTCAGGCTCCAGCTTGGTGAGCAGGTCAAGGCGCAGACGCCGCTGTTTGCGATGGTCGCCGATCGCAGGCCCTGGTTGGAGGCCAACTTCAAGGAAACGGATCTCACCCACGTCATCGTCGGGCAAAGGGCAAAGGTAGTGCTCGACATGCATCCCGACGTCACCTGGGATGCCGAGGTGGAAAGCATCAGTCCGGCAACCGGCGCCGAGTTCGCGATTCTGCCGGCGCAGAATGCTTCCGGAAACTGGGTCAAGGTCGTGCAGCGCCTGCCGGTGCGGCTGCGGTTGATCGAACGTCCCGGCGAGCCGCCCTTGCGCGCCGGCATGACCGCCTATGTGAGTATCGACACCGGTCGCACCCGAAGCCTCGCCGGCATATTCGGCAACGGCGCCGCCATCGCCGCGCGTCCGACATCGCAGGATACGATCAAGACAGAGTGACCTTCGGCCGGGACCGCGCGATTTTAGTGTGAACGATGATGGCGCAGGCGGTTCCTGTCGATGAACGAGGCGTTGACGCTGAAATAACGATTTTCTGTGCAATACGCCATCCGGCCCGAAGCCGTCGCCTGGCACTGGGCTCTGGTTGTGAAGATGCACTCGCCGGCTCCGCCAGCGTATTCGTCACCCTGAATGCAATAAGGATAATCGTTCGCTGAAGCCGGGCTTGGTCCGGCCGAGAACACAACTGCCGATGTCACGAAGGCAAAAAATACTGCACGCATGTTTTCCTCCTATGTTGCCACGGCATTGTCAGGCTCCGTCCCGGCATCGACGCGTAACCTATTTCACAATGTGCGCGTCACTGTTTGTTGATGATGGCTCCTGTTCGAGACATGTGTGCTGTCGGCTTTCGATGATCGGCGAAAGCCTTCAATCGACCGGAGCACCCTGTGCTGCGTCGATCCGTAGCCCTCCCCATTTGGAACGTTTCCACGCACCTCTCGTTTCCCTTCCTCAAACTCATCAGGAGGAAAACAATGTCTTTGGAAGCAGACGAAACCGGCAACCTGATTGGCAGCGACAAGGTCGAAGGAACGGCGGTCTATGGCGCCGATAATAACAAGATCGGTTCGATCGAGCGCGTCATGATCGACAAGAAGAGCGGCAGGGTGTCCTACGCCGTGCTCTCCTTCGGCGGCTTTCTCGGCATCGGCGACGACCATTATCCGCTGCCCTGGCAATCGCTGAAATACGACACCTCGCTCGGCGGCTACGTCACCGGCGTGACGGAAGCGCAGCTCAAGGGCGCGCCGCATTATGGCAACGACAATGCCTGGAACTGGGGCGACCCGACCAGGACCCGTGCCGTCAACGACTATTACGGCGTCGCGATCTGATCGCGGTCACACCTTGACTTCCGAAGGGCCCGCCTCGACAGCGGGCCCTTCGCGAACGCCGGCGCGTTCTTCACTCGGCGGAGAACTATTCCTGCTGCTTTGCGTTGGGGTCTGCGGGAGCAGAGCAATGGGAAAATTCTTCCTGATCATTATCGCCATAAGCGTCGCCATTTTGCTGGCGATGAGCGCGTATGTCATCAGCCTGTGACGGCGATGCGATTGCCAGCAGCCTGACCAAGAGCGCCGGTTACGGCATGGTATGTTGAGATCGTGATGGACGATGCGAAGCGGCAGCGCCGGGTGCGCAAGTTTGTCGCAGGAAGGTCTGCCCCAATCGCGCAAAGGTCCGCAAACGCTGCGCCAGCTTCCGGCGGCAGCACATGCCCGCCCGACACGATTGGTTAACGAAGTTGCGGGCAGCAATATAGGGTTGGACCTGGCATCCGCTATCAGCCCTACGCCGGTGAACCGTCTTCTACCCAGCCTGGTTTTCGATTAACCATCAGTTCCCCGGCGTAACCGGCGTGTGCCTGCTGCCAATGCACACGGGCTGCGCGTGCCCCAGCAGACTCGTCATCCCTGCGCCCTCTTTCTTTTTTGAGGGAACCAGTTAGCATGACGCGGGGTGAGGCGAGCCGCGGTAACGCGAAACACAGCCAGTTGCCATTCGTGCTCGCAGGCAGGCGATCGGGTATTCCAGAGACAGTAGTGATGGACACGACAGGTCGCGGCGTATTGGATACCCCGCAAGGGCGGGGTATGACGATCTCCTGTGCGGCGATGCTTCTCCTCCTTGTGATCCTCATCCCGGCCTCGCCGGCGTTCGCCGAACCATGCAGCAGGCCGGCGGCACGCTCCAAGATCGTTGAGGCGCTCCCGCTCGCTTCGGAACAGCGGCCGGTCAATATCACATTCCGCACCCATGCCGACGGCGTGAAGCTGTCGCTTGGCCTCAAGTCGAAATATCCCGACGATATGACCATCATTCTGCAGCATGACTTCGAGCAGTTGAACATCAAGGAGGACCGCTTCGAAGTCTTGCTGCGACTCATGGGGGCTCGGGAACGCCTCTCCGTGCCGTTCGCTGCGATCAAGGCCTTCTGGGATAAATCCGAGCTGAAGTGCTCTGACGGCTGATTCGTCACTGCGGCATCGCGCGCCGAATCAGGGCGCAGAGCCCTGTCATACGCGCAATCGGATGTTCGACGAACAGTCGGCAGGAAGCCAGCGCGCCCTGCAGCGTATCCGGCGGCGTGGCAGGTTTCAGTTGCGACGCGAGAACCGCGCCATGGGCATAGCCAAGCGCGCGAGTCGAAAGCGTCAGCGCGGTCAACCGCCCTTCCCGCTGCAACGGCGCGAGCATGGTTCGCACCAGCGCCAGATATGCAGGCCAATAGGCCAGATGCCGGTACATGCTCGCGATCAATTGCGGCTCGGTGTCTTCGCCGAAGGCGTTCAATTCCTCGACCAGCGCAGCCACCTCCGGATCCAACGCGTCCATCGGCGGCAACTCCGGAATTTTGGTACCCGACGGCTTTGGCGCGGTGCCGGCTGGCTTCACCGCATCCGCAGGCCGCTGTTCGTAATGCGCCAGCAGCGCGGACAGCACGACGAGCGCCAATGCGTTGGTATATTGATAGCTGTCGAGCACATCGCGAATGAGCGCACGTTCGGCATCGTCCACACCGGCAGCAGCCAAGGTGTCAGTGGAGAAGCCGGGCCAGTCCGGCAGCGCGATCGTCTGCCTGACGGCTTCGGCATGCAACGGGGCGTCGCCGAGATAGAGCGGACGGACGGTGGACCACGTCCATTCCAGCGCGCCCGGCATGGTCGCAAGGTTGCGCCAGATCAGGTTGACCACGCTGGTGCCGAGAACCTTTCGAATGTCGGCATAGATATCGGCGATCTCACCTCGCGCTTTGGATTCGAGAACCGACGGAACGCTTTCTGCCATTGCACCCACTCATCCCGTAGGGTGGGCAAAGGCGCGGTTACGCGCCGTGCCCACCATCTCTCAAAATCGTTGCGGGAATGGTGGGCACGCTTCGCTTTGCCCACCCTACGAAATCTACAAGGTTTACCCGAATGTCGCTTCCACCGTGCCCAATCCATCCAGTTCCATCTTCACGCTGTCGCCGGCCTCGAGCCATACCGTCTTCACGAGACTTCCCGTCAGCACGAGCTGCCCCGCATGCAGTCCCTTGCCTTCGTCGACGAGATGATTGGCGAGCCAGGCCAGCGCGTTGTGGGGATGGCCGAGCACGTCGGCGCCGGTGCCATGGCCAACCTCCTTGCCGTTGATTAAAGCGCGGCCCTTGACCGTGAGCAGGTCCGGCGCCTTGGTGCGCGCCACCGCCTTGCCGAGCACGCAGCCGGCGGCGAAGAAATCGTCGGCAACAAGCGTCGGCGCGCCCATCGACTCCCATTTGACGTAGCGGTCGTCGACGATCTCGATCGCGGGATGGTAGGCCTCGATCGCCTCCATCATCCACTCCGCGGTGAAAGGCCCTTCGCCCGGCGACAGGCTGCGCGCCAGCCGCACCGCGATCTCGCATTCGACGCCGACGCGAATGTAGTCGCCGAATCGCAGCTTGGCGCCGCTGTCGTGAACGCCCTTGGCGAACACGCCGCCGCCGCAGGGATGCGGGATGTCGAGATATTGCTGCATCACCGCGCTGGTGCAGCCGATCTTGTAACCGACCAGGCTGCCTGTCTGCGGCAGCAGCAGGTCGTGGACCGCGCGTTGGATCTGATAGCCTTCAGCCTCGGTGTCGGGCACGAGGTCGGACGGGAGCGAGGCCAAAGGCGTGCGATTGCGGCGGGCGGCAGCGATGGTCTGTGCAGCCGCGAGAATGTTGTCCATCGGCGCCACCTCCCGAAGCTGGTCCCAACCTGGCGGCAATTCACCACTATGGTGGGCGCTTTACAAGCGCGGCGGGGTCCCTCCGGTCAAGATTTGACAAGGCCGAGTTTGATCAGGCTTTCGGCGGTGGAGGTGATGATCTCCTCGTTGCCGCGCGGCGTCCAGCCGAGCGCGTTCCTTGCCTTGGCGCCGCTGCAACGCCTGACCTTGCCCAATTGCGCCAGGGCGTCCCGAAGCAACGGGACGCGCGTGGCCGCAAGCCGGACCAGCCAATCAGGCGCCTCCCATCGCGGCACCCGCGCGGCCGAAGCGCCCATCGTGCGCCGGAGCACTTTTGCGATGTCGAGAATCGACAGCGTTTCGCCGGCCACCGCGATGAACCGCTCGCCTTTTGCCGCGGGACTGGTCATGGCACGCAGATGCAGGTCCGCGACGTCGCGCACATCGACCAGGCCGAAATAGATTTTCGGCACCGCCGGCATGGCGCCGTCGAGCAGCGCCTTGAAGATTCCGACCGAGCCGGAAAAATCAGGTCCGAGAACCGGGCCGAAGATTCCGACGGGATTGACGACCGAAAGCTCGAGGCCGCCGCCTTCTTTGGCGATAAAATCCCAAGCGGCGCGTTCGGCGAGCGTCTTGGATTTGACATAGGGCTGCACCTCGGCGCCGCCATCCAGATTGGTCCAGTTCGACTCGTCGAACGGTTGCGACTGCGGCTTGTGGCCATAGGCGACCGCCGCCGTCGAAGATGTGATGACGACACGTTTCACGCCGGCCTCGCGCGAGGCACGGAGCACGCGGAGCGTTCCGTCACGCGCGGGAATGATCAGTTCGTTCTCGTCCCTGGGCACGCCGGACAAAAGCGGCGACGCGACGTGCAGCACGTAATCGCAGCCCGTCGCGGCCTCGCCCCAGCCGGCGTCCTGCGTGAGGTCGGCGGTGAAAAATGAAAGCCGATCGGCCGACGGCGCGCCACCCTCGCGCAGCATCGCCAGCACGTCCTGGCTCCGCTCCGGCTGACGCACCGTCGTCCGCACCTCGTGGCCTGCGGCGAGAAGCTGCAGGATGGTGTGGACGCCGACAAACCCAGACCCGCCGGTGACCAGAACGACGCTCATGCCATTGCCTTTCGCTGGTTGGCCGGCGCACGGAAATCATGCGGCCGGACCTGTAAATCGGCATCTGGGTCACTAGATCGAAATTGGCAAGCAGAATGAAATTCGAGACCGGTATGGAAAACAATACCACCGCGGATGTCGATGAATCCGAATGCGACGGCTGCGCGCCTGATCGCGTCATTCTCGCCGACTTCCAGCGCGCGATTCACGCCATCAGCGGCAAATGGAAACTTGAAATTCTTTTCACGCTGATGAATGGCGCGACGCGGTTCGGCGCGCTGCGCCGGTCGCTTGCCGGCATCACGCAGCACATGCTGACGGTGCAACTGCGCGAACTCGAAAATGACGGGCTGGTGCTGCGGACGGCTTTTGCCGAAAAGCCGCTGCGGGTCGAGTATGAACTGACCGACGCCGCCTATGGCCTGCTGCCGGCGTTCAGGGAACTGCTGAACTGGTCGAAACTATATAGGCTTGCGCCGCGATAGCGACGTCAGCATCGTCCGCGCGGCGCGACGGGCAGCCGTGCGACCCTACTCGTCCCGGTAAACCTTCTCGCGCTTCTCGTGGCGTTCCTGCGCTTCCACCGACAGCGTTGCAATCGGACGGGCCTCCAGCCGCTTCAGCGAGATCGGCTCGCCGGTCTCCTCGCAATAGCCGTAGGTGTTGTCCTCGATGCGTTGCAGCGCGGCGTCGATCTTGGAGATCAGCTTGCGCTGGCGGTCGCGGGCGCGCAGTTCGATGGCGCGATCGGTTTCGGAAGAGGCGCGATCAGCCAGATCGGGATGATTGACGTTCTCTTCCTGGAGGGTCTGCAGGGTAATCTTCGATTCCCTCAGGATCTCATCCTTCCACGCCAGCAGCTTGGCGCGAAAATAATCGCGCTGGCGGTCGTTCATGAAAGGCTCTTTTTCGGAGGGTCGATAATTCTTCAACTTTTCCAAGGTCAGCCCATCTTCACGTGCAAGGCGGGGCGGAAAATTGTCCGTCCGCGCGCGCCTTATATAGCGGCGGGTTGTGACAGACAATATAGGCCCTCCCCTTGGGGGTACCTCCCCCAAGGCCTTGCACAGGCAAAAGTTATCGGTCCGGCCTACCTTTTAGTAGCCAACCGTGAAGCGCTGGCGGATATGGGCCGGGCGCTCGATCTCGTCAGCGAGTGCAACTGCGAAATCCTCGAAGGAAATCGAGCTTTTGCCGTCGGCAGCGGTCAAAAGCTGGTCGGTCCCGAGGCGGAACTTGCCGGTTCGCTCGCCGGCCACAAACAGGGCCGAGGGCGACAGGAAGGTCCAGTTCAGTTCCTTCTCGGCCCGGAGCAGGTCGAGGAAGGCGGCGCCCTTCTCGGCTTCCGCCTTGTATGCCACGGGAAAGCCCGGGGTGGTGACCAGCCGGACGCCCGGGGCAACTTCGAGGCTGCCGGCGCCGCCGACGACGAGGTAGCGGCCGACCTTCGATTCCTTCGCCGCCCCGATCAGCTTGACCGGGTCGCTGGCCAGAAAATGAACCGAGCTGATCGCGGCATCATGGCCGGTGACCAGCCGGACGAGGCCGGCCTGGTCCATGATGTCGCCCCCGGTCGGCGTGACGTTGGCTTGCCGGGCGATTTTTTCGGGATGGCGGGCGATGGCGGTGACATTGTGGCCGCGGCGGGCGAGTTCCGCTGATATACGCGAGCCGGCATTGCCGGACGCGCCGATGACGGCGATTTTCATGGAGGATTCCCTTTCGATGCGTGGACGTGGTATCCACTGGTGACTAGATAACGAAAAGGATGTAGGTGTTAAGAGAGCACTTTTGGGTCACCTGATTACGCGGGAGTAACCGCCGTGAAAGCCACCAATTCGAAGATCCCGAACGCCTATTCGGCCGATTGCCCGACGCGCCAGATACTCGATCGCGTCGGCGACAAATGGGCGGTGTTAATCCTGCTTCTCGTGCGCGACGAGCCGATGCGTTTCAATGCGTTACGGCGGACGATTGAAGGCATCTCGCAGAAGATGCTGAGCCAGGTTCTCAAGTCGCTCGAACGCGACGGACTGGTCCGGAGACGCGCGATCGCGACCGTGCCGGTCACGGTGGAGTATTCGATCACGCCGCTCGGCGCGACGCTCGCCAACGCCGTCGACCCGTTGAGGGATTGGGCGGAGCAGAACCTGAAGGAAGTGTTGAACGCACAGCGCCGCTACGACGCGGCGCGCAAGGATATCGCGGCGTGAATCAACCACCACTGTCATGCCCCGCTTCAAGCGGGGCATCCAGTACGCCGCGGCCTCTCAGTCGAGCACGAGCGCCTCTGGAATACTGGGTTGCCCGGTCAAGCCGGGCAACGACATCCAGAATCTAAAATTGCCCGGCCTTTGCCAGCTCGACTTCAACCCGCAGCTCGATCTCGGACAATACCGAATCGAGGCCGGGATCGCCGGAGGAAGACTTCAGATTGGCCGCGGCATCGCGCAGCCGGTTCACGGTGGAAGCATCGAGATTGCCGGAGAGCAGCCCGATCTTGAGCTCGTCGAGCACGTCGAGCGCGCCCCTGCCCCGCGCCACCGAACGCTTGCGGCGCTCGGTCGGATCCTCGACACCCTGCAGCGCGAGCAGCGCATCGATGTTGCCGGCGGCCTTGGGGGCTGCGGCCGAGCGCGGCTCTTCGGGAGAAGGCGGCGCTTCCGGCAGCGAGAAGCCGGTCGAACTGGTTCGCCGCGCGTGGCTTGCGGGGGATCCAAGCGTGGTGCCGTTTGGTCCGTAGATGCGCATCGTGGTGGTCTCGGCGTGAGAATAGACGGACCTTCGCCTCCTTATGGTTAACGATGCGTAAATGGCCCGGCAAAATCTGCCGACGTACGGCAGTTTCGCCCATCGTGGTGAAGCCGCAGCAGAACATGTCTCCGGCGAACGTTCAGCAATATCAAGCCATTGCCTCAGAAACGCGACATGGCATGACCCTCGCATAGTTAATGCCGGATCGCCGTCATGGGAGTGGCGCCAACGGTCCGATGGAAGACCTTGAGGGGAGCACAGGATGCCCGGCATCCGTTCGGCAAGATTGATTTGGGTGGCCTGCGCCGCGCTGCTGGCGCTGGCGTTATCGCCCATATCCGCGGGCGCGACATCGCGGATCAAGGATCTCGCCAACATCGAAGGCGTGCGGCAGAACCAGTTGATCGGCTACGGCCTCGTGGTCGGCCTCAACGGCACCGGCGACACGCTGAACAACATCCCCTTCACCAAGCAGTCGCTGCAGGCGATGCTCGAGCGCATGGGCGTCAACATCCGCGGCGCCACCATCCGCACCGGCAACGTCGCCGCCGTCATGGTCACCGGCAACCTGCCGGCCTTCGGCACCCAGGGCACGCGGATGGACGTCACGGTGTCCGCGCTCGGCGACGCCAAGAACCTGCAGGGCGGCACCCTGCTCGTCACCCCCCTGCTCGGCGCCGACGGCAACGTCTATGCGGTCGCCCAGGGCTCGCTGGCGATCTCCGGCTTCCAAGCCGAAGGCGAAGCCGCCAAGATCACCCGCGGCGTGCCGACGGTGGGCCGCATCGCCAACGGCGCCATCATTGAGCGCGAGATCGAATTCGCGCTCAATCGCCTGCCCAATGTCCGACTGGCGCTGCGCAACGCCGACTTCACCACGGCCAAACGCATCGCGGCGGCGGTCAATGATTTCCTCGGCGTCAAGACCGCCGAGCCGATCGATCCCTCCACCGTGCAACTCGCGATCCCGGCCGAGTTCAAGGGCAACGTCGTTGCCTTCCTGACCGAGATCGAACAATTGCAGGTCGAGCCGGATCTCGCCGCCAAGATCGTCATCGACGAACGCTCCGGCATCATCGTGATGGGCCGCGACGTCCGCGTCGCCACCGTGGCGGTGGCACAAGGCAACCTCACCGTGACGATTTCCGAAAGCCCGCAAGTCAGCCAGCCCAATCCGCTGTCGCGCGGCCGCACCGTGGTGACGCCGCGCACGGGGATCAGCGTCAGCGAAGACGGCAAGAAATTCGCGGTCGTGAAAGACGGCGTCTCGCTGCAGCAGCTCGTCGACGGCCTCAACGGGCTCGGCATCGGCCCGCGCGACCTGATCGGCATCCTGCAGGCGATCAAGGCCGCCGGCGCGATCCAGGCCGACATCGAGGTGATGTGATGATCGGCATAGACAAGGCCTCGCTGATCAACGGCCGCAAGGATCCGCTGCTCGCCGACGCGCTGACCAAGGTTTCACCTGAGGCGCAGAAAAAGACCCGCGCCAAGGCCCAGGAATTCGAGGCGATGTTCCTCAACTCGATGTTTTCGCAGATGACCACCGGCGTCAAAGGCGAAGGGCCGTTCGGCGATACCACCGGCACCGGCGTCTGGCGCTCGATGCTGACGGACGAATATTCGAAATCCTTTGCCAAGTCCGGCGGGATCGGCATTTCCAACGACGTCTTCCGCACCTTGATCCTGCAGCAAGCCAACCGCGCCGCCTGATCCAAAAGGAAACCCGACATGAACCAGCGTTCTCAGGCCAGCCCCGCGCCCTCACCGGCATCCGCACCGGCAAGAGCGATCTCCACGCCGGCGGAAGCGCGCAAGCTGGCGGAAACTCTGATGGAGGTGATGAGCGGCCTGCTCGGCATCATCGAACGCGAAACCGAACTGGTCCGCGCCGGCCAGGTCCGCGAAGCAATGCAGCTGGAGGAGCAGAAAAGCGAGTTGTCGGGCCGCTACATGGTCGCAGTCGAAAGCCTGAAGAACGCGCAAAAATATCTCACCCAGGTCTCGCCGGAACTGCTGACCACGCTGCGGCGCCATCACGACACCTTCCGTGCCATGCTGCAGATCAATCTCACGGTCCTTGCAACCGCGCACGCGGTGTCCGAAGGCATCGTGCGCGGCGTCAACACCGAGATCCAGCGCCGCAATATTCCGAGCACCTACACCGCCGCCGGCCAGCGCGCCGTCCCCGGTCCGCGGCACATCAAGCCGCTCTCGGTCAGTCGCTCGCTGTGATCGTTTCGGTGCTTCTAAAAAATAGGAACAATTTTAAGTAAAAACTTGCGCGGATTTGAGTGAGAAATTCAGGGCACTCTCTAACATTGTATTGAGAGGTGTTGGGGCATAGTTGCGATTCGAGAGGGGTTGGGATTTGACTCGAAGCAAGCCAGGAGGCTGCCGTGAGTACAGATTTCAGCATCAGGCCGGTGGGGGCACCGGTTGCTACGCCGATTGTGCAGCACGCGAGCGAAGCGGCCCACAAGGCGGTTGCGACAGAACTGCCGGCGCCGCAAAGCGTCACGGCGGCGGATGTGAGCACGCGCGCGCGCGCGGAGTCCGATGCGGTCAATGTTTCCAGATCGCGTCAGGTGGTTTTCGATCGCGCAGCCGCCTCGATCGTCTACCAGGTCGTCGATGTCAGGACCAGCGCGGTGGTGCAGCAGTTCCCCGATGAAGCCGTGCTGCGCCGTCGCGCCTATTTCCACACCCTCGACCTGACCAAGAGCGCGCCCGCGCCTGCCCTTGCCACCGACCGCAAGGCTTGACGCGCTAACCGTCAGGGCTTGCCCGCCAGGCCCGCTGCGAGGTTGCAATTGATGTCGATCAGCGAATTCAGTTTCGACGGATCCGGATTCAATTGCATGTCGATGGTCTGCTTCATCACGAACACGCCGATATTGGCGATGTTCTGACGGACTTCCAGCGGCTGCTCATTGTCGTTGGTCTCCACCGCGCTCATGAAGATCGACCACAGCCGGCGATTGAAGAGCAGCGCATTGTGCATGTTCTTGTCGGGGCCCGCCCAGTTGGCCTGGACATCCAGAAGCTGTCTCGCAGCCTTCAGCAGCGCCTGCGCCTCGATTTCACGGGGGGATGCCGTCGTATGTGACGTACGCGAGTAGGCCTGGGCTGCATTGGACATTCACGACCTCGATGGGAGCGGTGCGCAGGACCGCTGGGGACTTCAAAACTGCCCAACTTTCATACAGTTCGTGCCTTTAAATATGGTTAGCAACGGTTACGCAATGTGACGGAGTCAGGGCATTACCGGGCTTCGTCCGCCTGCTGCACGGCACAAAAAAAGAACGGCGGAGTTTCCCCCGCCGCCCGATTTCGCCTGTGCCGCGCCGGCCGCGATGCCGGCTATCGCGCCGGCGCAAAGTTCACAACAATCAGACCCGATCGACCGGTGCCGAGTTCAGGGCCGATTGCCCGGTGGCTGCATTGGTGACCACGGTCTTGATCGTGCCGTGGCCCTCCTTCGACAGCAGGAATTTGGAGTCGCCGAACTTGAAGGCGTTGTCCTTGATCAGGATGTCCTGGAATCTGATCGGACCGTTGCCGCTCTGATATCGCACCTTCGCGCGAAATCCCTGCACGTCGGACACCGAGAAGGAAAACTTCTCGCCCGACGAATAGGTCCCCTTCCAGGTCCCTTCCCACTGCGTGGCATCGACAGGGACATACTTGGTATGGGACGGAATCGGCGCAGGCTTGGACGTGTAGCCTGCCGCGAGAGTGCTGAAGATGTCACCCATAGCTCAACCTTCTTGCTTGATGCCCGCTTCTGTTCAGGCGCGGCCGCTGAGGCCGGCCGCGAGATTGCGGTTGATTTCGATCAACGGCTTGATGTGTTCGACCTGCGGGCTGACCTGCAGCGCCATGGTCTGGCTCACAACGAAGATACCGATGTTGGCGATGTTCTGCCGCACGTGCAACGGCTGCTGGTTTTCATCGCGCAAGACATCGCTGAGAAAAATGGACCACAGTTTACGATTGAACATCAGCGCTTCGGAGATCTGCTCGCTCGTCGCGTTTTCATTGGTGACGATAGCCTGCAACTTGTTCGCCGCCTTCAGCAGGGCCTGGGCTTCGATATCACGGGGGGAAGAGGTGGTGTTCGCAATACGTGCGTAGGCGTTGGCGGCAGCACTAGACATTCGTCACCTCAGCAACTCCTCTTCCAGTTTGATAAGCTTGCGCATTTCCTTTAACGAAACGTAGAGCTGGCCGCTTAAAATTAGCTTACTTGAGGCTTCGATCTGCGGCCTGAAGCTCGGCACCGCCTCCAGCAAATCCTTGACGAAGCCCATATAAAGTTCCTGGTACTTCGGGATGTCCTTCTCCAGGTACATCTGCTGCACGCAGAGATAGACTCGCTTCACCGGGGAATTGGCTGTCTCCGCCGTCAGGATGTCCTTCTCGCGCAGGATCGGCGCTTCGCCATCGATCAAAAAGTGCGCTCGCGTCTCCGAATTGGTGATCACGCTTTCACCGATGATGATCCGCTCGAACGGCTTCAATTCAACCTTCAGCGCCATCGCCTAACCCCTTGCAAACAGCCGCATCGCGGCGCGCGTGTCCGGAACCAATTACACGAATCACCATGAACAATACCCGAACATTCCAATGCAAAACTGCATCAAAAAAAAGGCTTTTGCTTCATTAACGGAGCGAGTTTGGGCGTCGTCCGTCGGCTCCATCGCGGTTTCAAGGAAAAGCGGCGGGACCCTGCCCCGCCGTTTTTATGGCCTGAAACGTTTCTCCGGCTTACTGGAGGAGCTTGAGCACGCTCTGCTGCGACTGGTTGGCGAGCGCGAGCGCGGAGACCGCGATCGATTGGCGGGTCGACAGCGCCTGGCTGTTGGCCGCCTCCTCGTTGGAGTCGGCCAGCGTCAGATTGGCCGATCCGGTTTGCAGCACGTTGATGATGTTCTTCGCGAAATCCTGGCGGATCTGCACGATCGAGAGGTTGGCGCCGAACGCCGAAGCCTGCGAGCGCAGCGTGCTGCTGGCGTTGTTGAGCGCGTTCAGCACCTTGCCGGTCAGCACGTTGTCGATGAAATCAGTGCCAGGGGCGAGCGGTGCGAGGCCGAGGCCATTCGGGTCGAAGCTGACGCCCGCAATCGTCAGCGTCGACTTGCCGGTTTCGTTGAAGATCAGCTTCAGCGAGTTGCCGTCCAAAAGGTTGATGCCGTTGAACGATGCATCCTGCGCCGTGGTCTTGATCTGCTCGATGACCTGGTTGTACTGGGTGACCAGCGTGGCGCGCGCGGTTTGCGACACCGCATCGGGAACCGTTCCAACGACTGTGCCGCCGGCGCCGCCACCGACCGCATTGGCGCTGATGTTGATTGCATCCAGCGTGGTAGGCGCAGTAGCGGCCGTCGTGCCGGTGATCGTCTGGGCTGCACCGTCGTTGGTCGACGTGAAGGTCAGCTCGTCCGTGTTGGTGATCGAACCTGACAGGTTGACGCCCGCCACTGCCAGCGCCGTGTTGAGCTGGTCGAGCGTCTTGACGGTCGCCGCCTTGGTCGTGGAATTGAAGGGCGAGGCAGTCGTGCCGACCGTGATCGTCACAGCGGTGCCCGCCGAATTGGTGAACGTGAAAACACTACCGTTGAGCTTGCTGGTCGTGAGGTCGGCGGCAGTCGCCGGACCTGCGGGGGGGACCCCGGTGCCCGTGCCGGTGAATGCAATGCTGGACTTGGTGCTGTAGCCCGTCGGCTGCTGCAGCGCCTGGTTGGCGATCGACTTGGCGGTATCGACCAGCTTCTGCAGCGAGGTGATGCCGGTGTTGGCGGCCTGCAGCACCTGTACGCCGTTGCCGATGCTGTCGAGAAGATTGCTGATGTCGCCGGCGCGGGCATCGAGGCCGGCCGCGGTGAAGTAGTTGGTCGGGTTGTCGAGCGCGCTGTTGACCTTCTTTCCGGTGGCGAGGCGGGTCTGTGTCTTCGAGAGCAGGTCGGCGGTGCCCTGCAGCGAGAGCAGGTTCTGGCGGACTGCCGCCGTCAGGACGATATCGGACATATTCAACGCCTTCCTCAAGTGTGCGTCGCCGGCACCTTCTCCCGCGCCGGCGGGCTACATGACCTCACCCGAGTACGTTATGAACAAAAGCTTTTAAAATGTGGTTAACGGTACCTTATGAGGCATGGTTAATAGCCGGTTCCCCTGCTCACAACCCTTTAAGGCGCTGTTTTCGAACGACATGATCCTCCCGTTCCAGACACAAAAAAACGGCGGGGCCGAAGCCCCGCCGCCGTGATGGATCGAGTAGTTCGCCGAAATCAGCGCAGGAGCTGCAGAACGCTCTGGTTCGACTGGTTGGCGAGCGCAAGCGCGGAGACCGCGATCGACTGGCGGGTCGACAGCGCTTGGCTGTTGGCCGCTTCCTCGTTGGAATCGGCCAGGGTCAGGTTGGACGACCCGGTCTGCAGCACGTTGATCAGGTTCTTCGAGAAGTCCTGACGGATCTGCACGATCGAGAGGTTGGCACCGAAGGCCGAAGCCTGCGAGCGCAGCGTGGTGCTGGCGGTGTTGAGCGCCGTCAGAACCGAGTTGGTCGCTGCGTTATCGATGAAGTCGGTACCGTTGGTGAGCGACTTCAGGCCGAGACCGTTCGGATCGAAGGTCACGCCCGTGATCGTCGAGGTCGACTTGCCGGTTTCGTTGAACACCAGCTTCAGCGTATCGCCGTTGAGCAGGTTGACGCCGTTGAAGGACGCGTCCTGCGCAGTGGTGGTGATCTGCTGGATGATCTGGTTGTACTGGGCAACGAGGCTGGAACGGGCCGTCTGCGACACCGTGTCCGCAACAGCGGCGACAACGGTTCCGCCAGCGCCACCACCAGCCGCGTTCGCGGAGATGTTGATGGTGTTGGCAGCAACACCGGTCGCAGCTGCCGTCGAGCCGGTGATGATCTGGCTCGCGCCGTCGTTCGTCGACGTGAAGGTCAGCTTGTCCGTGCCGGAAATCGAGGCCGTCAGATTGACGCCAGCCGCCGACAAGGCCTGGTTGAGGTCGTCCAGCGACTTAACCGTCGCCGTCTTGGCGGTGGCATTGTAGGCGACAGCCGTCGCACCGACCGTGATCGTGGCGGCGGTACCAGCCGAGTTCGTGAAGGTGAACACGCTACCGGTGAGAGCGCCCTGGTTCAGGTTCGAAGCACTTGCCGTGGTTGTTTGGCCGGTCGCAGCACCGGTGAACTCCAAGCTGGCCTTCGTGCTGTAGCCCGAGGACTGCTGCAGCGCCTGGTTGGCGATCGACTTCGCGGTATCGACCAGCTTTGACAGCGAGGTGATGCCGGTGTTGGCGGCCTGCAGCACCTGCACGCCGTTACCAATGCTATCGAGCAAGTTGCCGATGTCGCTGGCGCGGGCGTCGAGGCCGGAGGCGGTGAAGAAGTTGGTCGGATTGTCGAGCGCGCTGTTGACCTTCTTGCCGGTGGCGAGGCGGGTCTGCGTGGTCGAGAGCAGGTTCGCGGTGTCCTGCAGCGAGAGCAGGTTCTGGCGGACCGAAGACGAGAGCGTGATGTTGGAGAGAGACATGAACAAAACCTTTCTGGTGTTACGCAACAGCCCGGCCTTCTTGGCCGAACCCGGGGGCAACCCTGAAAGCAAATGATCAATGGGAAATGAAATCGGCCTGAGAGATCCGCCGATACCAGGCGGGTTCTGAAGTCATGTGGAATAAAGAGTGAAAATGATGGGTAAATGATGAGTAGAAGTCGAAACTTCGGGGCGGCAAAGCCATCCGGGGACGCCCAAGTGTCAGGCCATTAGAGAGCGATTGGTCGCCTCGTCCCAGCGTCTCGCCAGACCTTCGGCGTTTGCGCCAGCCGAAAGTATACCTTCCAACCCAGAACATTGGGCCGCAGATGATCCACCACATCAAAAAAACGGCGGGGCCGAAGCCCCGCCGCCGTGATGGATCGAGTAGTTCGCCGAAATCAGCGCAGGAGCTGCAGAACGCTCTGGTTCGACTGGTTGGCGAGCGCGAGCGCGGAGACCGCGATCGACTGGCGGGTCGACAGCGCCTGGCTGTTGGCCGCTTCCTCGTTGGAATCGGCCAGGGTCAGGTTGGACGACCCGGTCTGCAGCACGTTAATCAGGTTCTTCGAGAAGTCCTGACGGATCTGCACGATCGAGAGGTTGGCGCCGAAGGCCGAAGCCTGCGAGCGCAGCGTGGTGCTGGCGGTGTTGAGCGCCGTCAGAACCGAGTTGGTCGCGGAGTTATCGATGAAGTCGGTGCCATTGACGAGCGACTTCAGGCCGAGACCGTTCGGATCGAAGGTCACGCCCGTGATCGTCGAGGTCGACTTGCCGGTTTCGTTGAACACCAGCTTCAGCGTATCGCCGTTGAGCAGGTTGACGCCGTTGAAGGACGCGTCCTGCGCAGTGGTGGTGATCTGCTGGATGATCTGGTTGTACTGGGCAACGAGACTGGAACGGGCCGTCTGCGACACCGAGTCCGCAATTGCGGCGACAACGGTTCCGCCAGCGCCACCACCAGCCGCGTTCGCGGAGATGTTGATGGTGTTGGCAGCAACACCGGTCGCAGCTGCCGTCGTGCCGGTGATGATCTGGCTCGCACCGTCGTTCGTCGACGTGAAGGTCAGCTTGTCCGTGCCGGAAATCGAGGCCGTCAGATTGACGCCAGCCAGCGACAAGGCCTGGTTGAGGTCGTCCAGCGACTTAACCGTCGCCGTCTTGGCGGTGGCATTGTAGGCGACAGCCGTCGCACCGACCGTGATCGTGGCGGCGGTACCAGCCGAGTTCGTGAAGGTGAACACGCTACCGGTGAGAGCGCCCTGGTTCAGGTTCGTAGCACTTGCCACGGTTGTAAAGCCGGTCGCAGCGCCGGTGAACTCCAAGTTGGCCTTCGTGCTGTAGCCCGAGGGCTGCTGCAGCGCCTGGTTGGCGATCGACTTCGCGGTATCGACCAGCTTTGACAGCGAGGTGATGCCGGTGTTGGCGGCCTGCAGCACCTGCACGCCGTTGCCGATGCTATCGAGCAGGTTGCCGATGTCGCTGGCGCGGGCGTCGAGGCCGGAGGCGGTGAAGAAGTTGGTGGGGTTGTCGAGCGCGCTGTTGACCTTCTTGCCGGTGGCGAGGCGGGTCTGCGTGGTCGAGAGCAGGCTCGCGGTGTCCTGCAGCGAGAGCAGGTTCTGGCGAACCGAAGACGAGAGGGTGATGTTGGAGAGAGACATGACGCTACCTTTCTGGTGTACGCAACAGCTCAGCCTTCTTGGCCGAACCCGGGGAGACCCTGAAACCAAATGGTCAATGAAAACTAAATTGGACCGGCAGATGCAGTGCTACCGCGCCGGTTTCAAAATCATGGTTAAAAAAGGGTGAAGGGGAGCGGAGAGTTCGGCGAGGTCGGGTGGTCACCGGCGGCCGGGTGGTCACCGGCGGTCAGGTGTCACCAGGCGTAAACAGCGCGCGGACCAGCTTCCGAGGTCCTGCTCGCTCGCACATCATTGAAGGTCGCAAAAAGCGCCGCGCGTCTTCAGAGCGGTGGCAAGGCCCGCGGCATGATCATGCCCGGAGCCAACAGGCTCCGAGCGACGGCCGGGCCGGTGCGAAGCTCAGCTCGTCAATGCCGGCTCGTCGGGCGATGCAGATGCAGCGAGAGGGGCTTCGGCCATCTCCGGGGTGGGCCGCCACGCACCGATCAGATTCTGCAGCTCGGTCCGAATGCGATCGATCACGGGTGCGTAGTCGCGCGTTTCGGTCTGCCGGAACAGACGCGCGGTCGGATACCAGGGGCTGTCGTCGCGATCGAGCAGCCAGCGGTAGTCGGGCGTGAACGGCAGCATGATCCACACCGGGCAGCCGAGCGCCCCCACGAGGTGGGCAACGCTGGTGTCCACCGTGATCACGAGATCGAGGCAGGAGATCAAAGCGGCCGTAGCGACGAAATCCGTGAGGTGCTCGCTGACGTCGAGGATTTCGGCGCGTTCGCGCAGGAAGACCATGTCCTGGTCGCGCGGATCCTTCTGCAGGCTGACGAAGGTGGCATCGAGATCCAGGATCGGTGACAGCGCCTGTAGCGCGATCGACCGGTTGTGATCGTTCTTGTGAACCCGGTTGCCGGACCATACGAGGCCGACGCGGAAGCGATCGTGCGGTCCTAGCCGGCTTTGCCATTCCTCGCAGAGCGCCTGCGGAACGGCAGGCAGATACGCCACCGGCGCCGGAATCGTCTCCAGCCGCGTGCGGAACGCCAGCGGCAGGCTGGACAACGGGCAATGGACATCGAACGCCGGCATCATGGGGAAACCCCGCGGCACGCCGTGCGTCACCCCGGACATCCCCAGCATCAGGGAATGGATCGCACCCGGGACCTCGAGAATGACCCGCGCGCCGAGCGCAGCCACCATCGGCACATAGCGGGCGAAATGGAGCACATCGCCCAATCCCTCGTCCGCATGCAGCAGGATGGTCTTGCCTGCGATCGACTCTTGCCCCAGCCAAAGCGGCTGGGTGAAGTTGCGCTCGATCAGGCCGACATTGGCCTTCCAACGCGCTTCGCGGCCGGCCCAGCCGGTTTCGAAATCGCCGGTCAGCAACTTGTGCATGGCAAAGTTCCAGCGCGTCGACGGATTATCCGGATCGATGGCCAGCGCTTTCGCGTAGAGCACAAAGGCTTCATCGAACCGATGCTGTTCGACCAGCGCGAGCGCCTTGTTGGTCAATGTCGTCGGCTGCTTCGGATTCAGCTTGAGCGAGCGATCGAAGCACGCGTGCGCCTCGTCGAAGCGAAAGAATCTCAGATGGACGACGCCCACATTGCAGTGGGTTTCAGCGTGGCGCGGATCGAGCTGCAGCGCCCGGTTGTAATCGGCCAGCGCTTCCTCGAACCGCATTGTCTGCTCGAAGCAAATGCCGCGTACCTGAAAGAGGCCTACGCGCCCCGGCTCGATCTCGTCGGACTGATTGAACAAGGCCAACGCTTCGTCATAGCGTTTCAGATTAAACAGCAGTTGCGCGCAGGTGCTCGCAGCTTCCAGATGGCGCGGATTGAACTTCAAGGCATGCTGAAAACTCAGCACGGCCTCGTCGGAACGCTCCATCTTGATGAGCACGTTGCCCATGCTCTTCCACAGCTCGGCGTCCTCGGGCTTGAACATCACGCCGCGATCGTAGGCCTTCAGGGCCTCGTCCAACCGACCCAACTGTTGCAATGCATTGCCGAGACTCAAGAGGTATTCGGGTTTCGGCACCTGCCGGAGGGCAAGCGCGATCCACTCGACCGCGTGATCGTATTGCCGGTTGTGGAAGGCGACAATGCCCATCAGATGCATCGCGTCGGCGTAGTCCGGCTCCTGAGTCAGGGCTTGCCGGGAACAGCCTTCGGCTTCGGCGACCTGTCCCACCTGCAGAAGGCTGAAACCGAGTTCGCAGAGCGCAGCCGGCGTGGTCGCGTGCGGTCCGGGCGTGATCTTCGCGGATTTAGCGGCAGTCCGGCGTTGGTGACGGTTCATCAGCCCCCCAATTCAAAATGACCCCAGCGCCGAATCGTTAGGTGATTCCGCGGCAACCGGGAAGGATTACAAAGTCTCAAGCCCAAAGTCCGGCGATAACGGAGGCCAGTGACGGCCGACCCGTTACAGGAATTTCAACAGCGAGGTTTGATACAGCATCGCCGTCGTCTGATACGACGCGTTGAGGCTGTTCTGCACGGCGAGGAGTTTTGCCGTGACCTCCGCGTCGGTGACGCCTTCGATAGATTGCAGCATGGTCTCGGCGGTGTTCTTGGTTTGGGTCTGGCGATCGGATGCCGACTGCATCGCGGTCTGGGCGCCGGCGAAATCCGCCTGCATGTCCTGCACGCTCTGCTGGCCGGGCTGCGCCAGAAGTTTTGTCGCCACCCGCTGGTAGAGCGCGCCGATCTGGGCGCTGGCGTTCGGGTCGCCGGCCGTCGTGCTCATGGCGGCCATGGCCGCGATGGTCTGCAATTGCGACGTCAGCGCCGGCTCGTTGGCACGGGCGCCATATTGCACGCTGATGCCGTCGTCGACGCGGGCCACCGCGGTGCCGCGCGCGGGGTCGGTGCCGGTTTCGCCAGTGTACCAGGAGAGCGTATTCGCAGCCGTGCCGGGCACCTGCGTCGTCGCGGTGGCGAACGGCGGGCCGCCGACACGCGCCACCGGACTGCCGCCGAAGAATTCGCTCGACGCCTTCATAGCGGACGCCGCGACCAGGGCGCCGTTGGCGAGAGCGCCGACGGCGGTGGTCAACGCGGCGTTGACGTTGGCGGCGGTCGCGGTCGAGTTGGCGCCGATCAGGAACTGGCCGGCCTGCGGCGGCGTCGTGGTGGTCGCGGTCAACTGCACGTTTTCGCTGGTGCCGTCCGGCAGATTGAACGCCACCGTGATGGTGTCGCCGGTGTTCAGGTTGGTCGCGCCGAGATCGAACGACCCGGTGGCCGGCGAGCCGGTCGGCCCGGTGGTCGTGACGCTTGCAGCCGACGAGGTGATCGATGCGAGCTTCAGGCCAAACGGACCTGTGTCCTCGGTCAATGAAATCGACGTCGGCGTCGGCGTCGCCTGCGTCAGCCGGCCGGTGCCGGAGCCGACATCGGCCTGCTTGCGTTCCGCGATCAGCTGCTTCAGGCCCGCCTGCGCGCCGACACCGTCGAGAATGTCGCCGGTCGCCGCCGTCGCCGCGGTGTCGGTCGCGCGTCCGGAAAACAGATAGCGATCGCCCGACTGGCTGTTCAGCAGACTCAGCATCTCGTCGAGCGAACTGCGCGCCGTGCCCTGGGCGATGGTCTGGCCGTTGCTGGTGATCTGGGTCGAGGACGTCACCGCCGCGCCCTGCACCGTGGTTCCGATCGCTACAATCCGCGTCAGCGCCGCGTTGGCGACGTTGATGCGGGTGGTGACATTGGTCTGCGTATCCGCGAACGAGTCGATGCTGCTGATCTGCGCGCGCAGCGCGACGGCAAAGCCGCGGTTGGTGCCCATGCCGGCATAGGTGTTCGATTTCTTGCCGGTGGCAAGCTGGGTCTGCAGACTGTCGAACTGGCTTTGCATATCCAGGATCCGCGATGCCAGAATCGATGTCTTGATGCCTACGCCGCTAACCGTCATGATGACCTACTCCAAAACCGTCGCGCCAAACCGATCACGCTAGACCTGCATCAACGAGTCGAACATCTGCTTGACGGTCGACATCACCCGCGCGTTCGCTGCATATGCATTCTGCAGCGACAGCAAATGCGCCATCTCTTCGTCGATGTTGACACCGGACTGGCTGTTGAACTTCTGCTGCAGCGTGCTCAGCACCACATCCTGACCGTCGGCGATCTGTTTGGCAGTATCCGCCGCCTGGCCCTGGGCGCTGGCGATCTGCTGTGAAAAATTCGACAGCGTCGCCTGGAACGGTAACGTCGAGGTACCGAAGCCGGTCGACGGCGAATACAGCGACTTGCCGGCAGTGAGCTGCTGGTAAAGGAAATCCGGTCGCTTGGTGTCGCCGGACGGCGTCGTCGCGTTGTACTGTACCAGCTTCGACGGATCGCCGACGAGCTGGCTGTTCACCCGGATTCGCGCCGCGAGTCCCACCGACTGCTGGCCTGCCGCGGTGATCGCGCCGGTATAAAGGCCGTTGCCGTCGGTGAACAACGGCACCTCGCCGCTGCCGCCCACCAGCGATGATGTGGTCGACGTCACGGAGGCGGCGTTCACGGTCGCGGTTCCGATGCCGTTGTCGAGCACCCGCAACGTCGAGCCGGTGTTGGAGAACTGCAGGCCGGCAGAGCCGAGCGCCGCATTGAGCTGGCTCGTCACCGAAGCCATGCCGGCGGAGAAATCGATACCGATCACCTGATCGTTGGGATCGGTGGTGGCGTTGTTGGACAAGGGCAGCACCGACGGATCGTCGACCCGCACCAGCGACAGCTGATGCTGGACGTTGTTGGTATCCGTATAAGTGAGATGGACTGCATTGCCGCTCTGCAGGCCGGACAGATCGAGATCGAAGCCGTTCGACGTCCCCGAGCTCACCGCAGTTCCCGCCGTGGTCTTGTCCGACAACAGGCTCGACATGTTGGCGGCAAACTGATCAAGCTGGGTTTGCGCCTGCACCAGCGTTTTGTCACGCAGCTCAAGATAGCCGGCGATGGTACCGGAACGGATCGAATTGGTCTGAATCAGGTTGAGCGAACCGCCATTCGGGAAATGGACCGAGAGGGTGCCGAGGTTGCTCTTGGTCGGATCGGCGTCCCACTGGGTGTTCGGTGTCACCGTGCCTTGCGGATTGAACGACAGCGTCGAGGCCTCGGCACCGACCAGTTGCACGCCCGAATTGGTGAAGACCTGGATTTGATTGTTGCTGTTTTCGATGACGCGAATGTCCATCAGTTGCGACAACTGGTCGACATACTGGTCGCGCTGGTCCTTCAGGGCCGCGGCCGCAGCATCGCTGGTGTTGCCGCTCTGAAGCTGGGTGTTGAGATTGACGATCTGCTGCATCGCCGTATTGGCGGTGTTGACCGCGGAATTGAGCCCGGCTTCCGCCTGGCTGCGCAGCGACTGTATGCCGCCCGACATGCTGTTGAGCTGCTGCGTCAGCGACTGCGCGGCATTGAGCACGCCGATCCGTGCCGACTGGCTGTCCGAGCTGGTCGATAGCCCCTGCACCGCGGTGACCAGATTGTTGAACGCGGTCTCCAGCGTTCCGGTGCCGCCGGGGGTGCCGTAGATCGACTGCAGGCTGCTCAGGATCGAGGAGCGCAGGTCGGCGTACGACGCACCGGACTGCTCGGTGCGGATCTGCTGCTGCAGATACAGGTCGAGTTCGCGATTGACGCCGGTGATGCTGACGCCGGCGCCGATCGAACCGGAGGACGTCTGGATCTGATTGACGGTCTTGCGGATGTAGCCCGGCGTGTCGGAATTGGCGACGTTCGACGAGGTCAGCGACAGCGCAAGCTGGTTGGCGCGCAATCCCGACATGGCAATTGAGAGGGCTTGACTGAGACTCATGACAAACTGCTCGTTTCAATTCCCTGTCGGATCAGACGGTCCATGTGCGCGACCTATCGCAGCACGTTCAGCAGATCCTGAACCATCGAGTTGGATGTGGTGATCACCTTCGTGTTGGCCGAATAGGCCTGCTGGGTGACGATCAGCTTGGTGAACTCGTCGGCGATGTCGGTGTTGGAGTTTTCAAGCGACGAGCCGACGATCGTGCCGCCGCTGCCGAACAGCGCCTGGCCGGACTGGTCCGTCGCCTCGAACGCGCCGCCGTCGATGCGTTTGAGGAAGTTGGTGCCGTTGAAGGTTGCGACCGAAATCTGCGCGAGGTCGATGTTGCGACCGTTGGAATAGTTGCCGACCACGCGGCCGTTCTGGCCGATCGACACGGTCTGCAGCGAACCGGCCGGAAAGCCGTCCTGCTGGATCTGGTTGACCTTCACATTGCCGTTGGCATCGGCGAACTGGGTGACGCCGCCGGCGCCGAAGTTGAGCTGGATATTGCCGAGCGGCACGCCGCCGATGGTCGGCGCCGTCAGGGTGATGCCGCCGATCGCCGGCGTCATCTGGCCGTTCGGCGAGAAGGTGAAGTCGGTGTTGACGTTCTGCCAGGCGACATCGGTGCCGGTGGCGCTGGAGTCGACTTGGTAGAACATGTTCCAGGTGTCGGTGTGGCCGGCGCCGAGCGACGAACTGTCGACCTTGGCCCAGCGCAGTTGCAGGCTGACCGGCGAGCCGGAGATGTCGTAGGCCGTCACCGCTCCGCCGCTGATGGATTCGTTGACGAAGGCCTGGAGATCGCCGCCGAGCACCTGTCCCGTGCCGGCAGTGCCGCCGCCGGTGCGCGGAAGGGTCAAGGGTGCAAGGCCCATTGCGCCAAGTGCAGTCGAATTGGTGGTGGCGAGCGTGAGGGTGCTGCCAGTGCCGGTATGCAGCGTGATCGCACCGCCGCTGATCGTCGGCGCCACGCCGGTGATCGCTTGGATATTTGCCATCAAATCGCCGACGGTGCCGGTAGTGAGATTGATCTCGTTGGCGGCCAGATTGGTAGGCGTATTGACGATGGTGATCGGGATGTTGTTCACCGTAATCGTATCGTTGAGGACGAAATTGGTCGTGAGCGAATTGGTGCCGGCGGCACCGTTCAACAGCGTCGATGTCGAGATCTGCGCCGGCGTCGGTGTCGCCTTGTTATTTTTGCTGGCGCCCGTGGTCGTTGCGTCGCCAAAAGGCGTGGCAGGCGTGCCGAGCGAGCGCGGATTGCCGGACGCGAAATCCGCCGGCTGCAACAGTTCCGACCCCGGAATCGAATTGTCGTGCTTGGTGGTCAGCGGGTAGCTCGCCAAATTGGCGCGGTAGCTCACCACCGATGTCGGCACCGCCGGCAGGAAGTCGTTGGCGAATTTCAGCACCTGCGGCACGCTGCCGGTCATGTTGCCGGTCGCCGGATCGATCGGAACGCCTTCGACATAATAGCCCGCGCCGTTGACCAGGTAGCCGTTCTTGTCGAGCGCAAAGTCGCCGCGGCGGGTATAGTTGTCGACGCCCGAAAACACCGGCTGGTTGTCGCTGAAGCTGCCGGGCTTCTGCACCACGAAGAAGCCGTTGCCGTTGATCGCCATGTAGGTGGAGACCGACGCGGTCTGCACGTCGCCCTGCACGGTGTTGGTTTCGCGCGATGCGGTGGTGACGCTGCCGGCGAGTTGATTGTTGACGCCGGTGTCCGGGATCAGATCGAGGAAGCTGGTGTCGATCCGCTTGAAGGCGGTGGTCTGCGAGTTGGCGATGTTGCCGGAGATGTTCTCCAGCGCATAGGATTGCGCGCGCAGGCCCGCGACGGAGGTCGTAAGAGCGCCGAAGATACCCATGACATTTTCTCCAAATTCGATCCGGGCGGCTCGCCGGTCTCAGGAAACCCAGGCCGCGTCGGGAGAAACTGTCGCAAGCGTTGTGCCAAACCCTAGAATCTCTCCAAATCAATGACTTAAACAAAAAGCCCCGGTCCGAGGACCGGGGCACATTTGCCGGGCGGGCAACAATTGCCGGGCAGCGCCCCTATGACGCCTGCGGTCCCGCCGGGTGAAACACCAGCCCAAACCCGTCGATGCAATAGCGCAAACCGGTCGGCTTCGGCCCGTCGTCGAACACGTGACCCATATGTCCGCCGCAGCGGCGGCAGTGGACTTCCGTGCGCGCCATCCCGAACGTCGTGTCCTTGGTTTCGCCAATGGCATTGTCGAGCGGTTTCCAGAAGCTCGGCCAGCCGGTGCCGCTCTCGTATTTGGTGTCAGAGGAGAACAGCGGCAGGTCGCAACCGGCACAGGCAAAGGTGCCCTTGCGTTTTTCTTTCAGAAGCGGGCTGGAACCCGGCCGCTCGGTGCCTTGCTTGCGCAGGATTTCATACTGCTGCGGCGTGAGCTGCGCGCGCCATTCGGCGTCGGTCTTTTCCACTTCGAATTTCTCGGCGGCCTGCGCCGGCGTGGCGCGCAGCCAGCGGAAAGCGGCGAGGCCAAACAGGCTGGCCAGGGATGTGAGCAGGATACGGCGGTCGATCATGGAAATCTCCGTGCGAGGCAGGCGTAACGGTTCACCATCAAGTACGGCCCAAGCACCCCGACGTTACACGGAACCGTCCCGGATTCGCTCACTTTCCTGCGAGGGAACGGCTGATACGCCGCCGTCCTGTGCCGCTGCCGGCTGCGGAGGCTGCGAACGTACCGGGCGCGGGCCGGCCGGCGGACGGCGCTGCGGCCCGGTTCCGGCCTGCCGGTTGGCCTCCGCCAATCGCGCATCGCGGACGCGTTCCCGGGCGCGGGCGCCTTCCCGGTAACGGGCCAGCGCGCCTGCCGCGGCGGAATGACCCCGCCCCCACAGGCCGATCAGATGGCCGGCAGCGCGGCCGGTGGGGCCGCCCGCCCACACCAGTTCGAACGGCGAGAACAGTTTCCAGCGTTCCTCGCCCCACAGGATGCTGCGCGCGATCACCTGCCCGGCCATCGCCGAGGTGTTCAGCCCATGGCGGCCAAAGCCGCTGGCGACCCACAGTCCTTTTCTCAACTGGCCGATCTGCGGCATGCCGTGCACGGTCACCCCGACCGCACCTCCGAACACGTCCGATATCGCGACCTTGCCGAGCTGGGGGAAGATGGTGGCGATGCGACGCTGAATGGCGGGACCAAAGCGGCGTGGCCGCGCTTCCCAGGTGGTTTCCGGGCTGGCCCACATCAGCCGGTCGCCGTCGACGATCCGGAAATGATCGATGCCGTCGCTGTCGGCTACCGACCCCTTGAAGGCGATCACCTCGCCCAGCCGCTCGCCGAGCGGCTCCGTGACCGCAGCATAGCGCCAGACCGGCAGCAGCGTCTCCGACAGGCGGCGCAACGGGGCGCCGAGATGAACGTTTCCGGCCAGCACGATGTGCGAGGCGCGCAGGCGCGCCGACGGCGTCACGATGCGCTTGCGAATCCCGGACGGATCGATACTGACGACCGGTGTATCCTCGAAGATGCGCGCGCCCGCCCGTCTCGCCTGCGCGGCAAGACCGTGGATGTATTTGCGGCCGTCGATCTGGAATGCGCGCGGATAATAGATGCCGTGGAAATAGCGTGCGGTCCCAAGCTGATCGCGAACGCGATCGATCTGCCATCCTTCGACCTCGGTCTCAAAATCCTCGCTCAGCGTCTGCAGCCGGCTGATCAGCGTTTCGCCGGCGTCGACATTGGAGACCTCCAGCGCGCCCTCGGTCAGCGTAATTCCGGGCATGGCCTCTTCGGTGGCGGCGGCGCGAACATAATCGGCGCCCTCCTTCGACAGCGCCCACAGCTCGCGCGCGTCCTCGAGGCCGACGCGCTCGATAAGGTCGCCGATCGGAAGGCTGTAGCCCGGCATCACCGTGCCGAGCTGATGGCCGGACGCGTTCCAGCCGACATGCCGGCCTTCGAGCACCGCCACGCTGGCGCCGAGGCGCGCGGCCTCCAGCGCCACGGTCAGGCCGGCAAGGCCAGCTCCGACCACGCAAATGTCAACATCCAGGTCGAATGACAGACGCGAGCGAAAAGGCGCGTCGTCGTCGGGGCCGTTGGTCGCACTTGTGAAAGTCTCGGGCATGGCGTTTCTTACGGACCGCTGCAGCGCTTGTCACCCTATCCGGGACATGAGCTTGTAGAATAGTCCAGACTAAGACCGAATCGAGATCGCGCCCATGCGCCGTTTGATGCTGCTGCGTCACGCCAAGACCGAACACGACGCGCCTTCGGGCCACGACCAGGACCGCCGTCTCGACGAGCGCGGCCGGCTGGATGCCGCCGCCATCGGAACCTGGATCGGCCGGCACCCACCGCTCCCCGACGCCGTCCTGGTTTCGACCGCGGTGCGGGCGAAGCAGACCTGGGAGATCGCCCGCGACGCCATGAAGGATGCCGTGCGGGAACAGTTCCCGCAGCCACAGGTCGAATTGCTCGACGAGCTCTATGGCGCCGAGCCGGCGCAGCTGCTGCGGCTGATCCGGCTGGCCGAAGTTACCGATCCCGCGCGCTTGATGCTGATCGGTCATAATCCCGGCATGCATGAGCTGGCGCTGATGCTGGCCGGCAGCGGCGACGCGGCGGCGAAGAAGTCACTTGAGGACAATCTGCCAACCGCCGGCTTGGCGATCCTGGATTTTGCGATCGACGACTGGGACGAAGTGGCGTTCCGCCGCGGCAAACTCGTGCGCTTCACCAGCCCGAAATTGCTGAAGCAGGCGCTGGACGATTGAGGCAAGCGGACATCCCCGCCCCGCCATGCTAAGCTTCCTCATGACGCCGTTTTCAAGCGAATTGAGAACAAGTTCGCCTAAAAGAAAACACGTCAAAACAAAAGGCTACAGCCCGGTCCTGATAACTCAGGATCAAACGGGCTCAAGCCAGGAGGCGCGGATGTTCAAGTCGATTCTTGTGCCGCTCGATCTCGCCGACACCGACCTCGCCAAGCCCGCGATCGCGACCGCCGCGACGCTGTCGCAGACCTGGAGCGGCTCGGTGCGCCTGCTCAACGTATTGCCGATAACGCCGGTAATGCTGGCCGAATATGTGCCGGCCGATTTCGACGCCCAGCAGCGCTTCACCTCGGAAGAAGCGCTCGCCATCGTGGCAAAGGAATCCGGCATCGAGGCGTCGCGCATTTCTACCGCAGTGCGGAAGGGCGGGATCTATCACGAGATCCTCGAAGAGGCGGCGGCGATCAAGGCCGACCTGATCGTGATGACCTCGCACCGACCGGCGATGCGGACCTACTTCCTCGGCTCCAACGCCGGCCACGTCGTGCGCTATGCCAAGTGCTCGGTGCTGGTGGTGCGGCACTAGGCCTGGAATCCGGAGCCTAGTCGCCGCCGGTGGTTGCAATCGTGGCCAGAAGCGAACTGGCGTCCTTCACCACGGCGTCGATCTCGTACAACGCAAGCCCAATGGCTAGCGCGAGCCCGGCAATCAGGGCTGCGATGGAAATGTGCTCAATCGTAACGCGCAGTCCTCTTTGACGATCATCCACGGGTGATGGCTCCATCCCTGTGGCCGGGAAGTTCGATCGCTTGAAAATTCTGAATGAGATCCCGATGCCGGCGGATCACTCGCGCCGCTTCCTGCTCTCTGGATTCGTGCAAGGCGGCTACCAGCCTTGTCCAGATGCGGACGCCCAGCGCCGGTCGCGGACGGTTTTCGGTTGACCAAGGATTTTGCCAGTGTGCGCCAGTGACCCGCGATCTATTGACGGAATGCATCTGATATTCCCTGACCGGTTGCGAAGCAGTTGCGCAACCATGTCACGGGGATGCCGGCGCCGCGTCGTAGGATCGTGGGATTTCGCGCACTTCATCCAGAGAAAGCGGATGAGGCAGAGCCACGCATCGGTGCGGTGGCCGTGAAAAATCGACGGCCGATTACGCCGGCCGCCCTTTCCACCCATGCAGGACCAGTGCGAGAACCGACGTCAGCGCCAGCACGATTCCAAGCCCGATGGCCGGGTCGCCGGCAAGGAGAGCTGCGAGCGATGCGCCGCATGCCGCCCCGGCCATTTGCGAAAAACCAAACAAGGCTGCGGCGGCGCCGGCCTTGTCGCTGAATGGCGATAGCGCGGCCGCGCTCGACAGCGGGCTCGCGATTCCCAGACCGAACAGGAAGACTGAAGCGGCGGCAAGAAATGGCAATAGCGAATTCTTCGCGGCCAGAATCGCGAGAAGCAGCGCGACACCTCCGACAACGGCCGATCCCAGGCCGATCAGCGTCGCGTGATAGAGGCCGAACCGCGCCGACAGTCTTGGCGCCAGCATCCCTGCTCCAAACACCAGGAAAACAACGCCTGCAAACAGCAGACCAAGCGTGACCGGTGACAAGCGGAAGCCTTCGAGAAGCACGCGCGGCGCACCTGAGAAAACGGCGAACAAGCCGGCCATCAACAAACTGGCGGTCCTGGCAGGCGCCGCAAACCGCGCGTCTCGAATCAGGTCGAGATAGCAACCGGCAACGCTGAGCGGATGCAGCGAACCGTAGGACGCGGCCTTGGTTTCGCCGACGAATGCCGCGTACGCCACCGCGGCGCAGATTGCGAAAATCGCAACAAAGGCAAATTCAGAGCGCCAGCCGAAGAGATGATCAAGCGCGCTGCCGACGAGCGGCGAGAACCCCGGGGCGGCCGCGGTTGCGATCGTGATCGACGCCATTACCTTTGCCAGCGCCTGTCCGTCGAACAGATCCCGGGCGATGGCACGGGAGAGAACGGCCATCGTACATGCGCCGGCAGCTTGGATCGACCGGCCGATCAACAAGCCCAAGAGATCGCCCGCAAATGCGCACCACATCGTTCCCAGTACAAAAACGCAGAGCCCGATCAGGATTGGTATTTGCCGACCCAACCGGTCCGACAACGGACCAACAATCAATTGTCCGACGGCAAAAATCGCCAGAAAGACCGTGATGGTCGAGGTGACGGCCGCGCTGGATACGCGCAGATCGGCGGCAATCACCGGCAGCGAGGGCAGAAAAATATTCGTCGACAAGATTCCCGTGGCGGCGAACGCACAAATTACCGCGCTGGAAGCCGTTGCCCTTCGCTGCCTGGGTTTTGCGGCAGACGCCTTGCTCAGAACGACTTCAATGCTCATGGCTTGCGTGTCCCGTGCTTGCTGGTCAAAACGCAGGGAACATCGGATGCCTGATGGTCTGCGCTGCCACGGCTCTCCGGCCGGACACCTGCCATCCTGATCAATAGTCTGTTGGGTGTCGTCCTAGGAATGTCGGAGGACGCTTCGGGCCGTCAGATGGGATGCAGCCCCTGCGCTATGCCAATGCGCGACGCCGGCCGTGCGGCGATACGGATCAAGAGGCTGGACCGCGTGACGATCCCGGTGACGCTCATTCAGCTAGCGGCGTCGTATATCCTGCCACGAGTTTGACGAGATCGGCCTGCCGCGAGGTACCCGTCTTTTCGAACAGGCGGGTGACATGCGTCCTGACCGTCGTGTCGGCGATGCCGAACGCGGTCGCGACTTCCGGAACGCCGCCAACCTCGACGATCGCCAGCAATACGCGAAGCTCGGTCGGCGTCAGCTTGAAGGCGCTGCCGATGGCTTGAGACGCGGAAGGTACCGCTAAGGTCGCCTTGCGGACAAATAGAGCCGCAGCGGCTGTACCGACAACTCCGGCGCGGCGCCGCGCTCCTGAGGTCAGCGGCAGCGCATGGGCGATAAAGCGCTCGCCGTCCTTTCCGGTCAGCGGCACGGCGATGCCCTTGGTGCCGAGGGCCGCGTCGCCCTGCCCTGCGGCTGCAAAGACGTCCCGCAAGGTTCGATCGATCTGCGCATCACGAGCTACCAGCCGCCCGCTCGCGGAACTCAGTATATCGCTCGCGCCAAGAAGCGCTTGGCCGGCGGCATTGGCATGAATCAGACGCCCGGTCGCATCGACCAGATACATGCCCGCACTGAGCCCATCGAGCGTATCGACGAAGGTTGCGACTTCCGCCGCCTTGAACTCGAACATTCTGCCAATCAGCACGGCTCGCCTGATATGCGGCGCGATCAGCCTCATTTGCCGGCGCGCATGGTCGTCGACGACGCCGTTCCGTTCGTGGCGGAAGACTCCGAAAATGGCGGCGCTGACGGTCGTCCTGTCGACGACCGCGCTCAGGAAATCGACCAGGCCCTGGGGCTCGGCCCATTGACGATACAATTCGCTCTCGGCGAGTTCGCCGACCGACATCAGGTCGGTGGTCGCAATCGGCTGTTCAAGGTCGCCGAGAAAGTGCCCCTCGGCGGCCGGATAGATCTGTTGAAAGAGAGCAACCGGCAACGGCGTCTGGAATCCAGTGCGGTGCGGGATCGAGGCGTGCGGTACGCCGACATCCTTGCAGAAAAGTCCGCCGCCGGAACCGCCGACAAAGCCGGCGATCCGTTCGATGGCGCTCTCCCAAAGAGAAGCTTCAATGGCAGCGTCGTAAACGGCGCTGATCAGGTCACTCAGCCGTCGCTGATCTTGGAAATCGCCTGGTGTGGACAATGCAGAAACCGACCGCGGATGTGAAACATTGCTCATTGGTCATCCCGAAAACGCGCCCCCGGTAAGACGGCAGTGATGCTTCATCAGTCTATTGCGATGATCCGGACAACTCGTCTGCTCAAATTATATTGAGGCGGCACTGTAGTTTGGTGGGGAATACAGCCCATCCTACGATCCTACGATGCCTGGCTCGACCCGAGACCAACCACACGACGGCCAGCCGGCGAGCCTCTGCTCGGGCGCGTCAAGGAAAATCGCCTCCGAAGGCCACGCGAAGGCCGCCCCTGGCGGTGCCGATGCGGCCCTGGTCGGACATCGCGATGCGTTCGACGAAAAAATTCGGCCCGATCCTTCGACCGGGCCGGATGGCGTTACAGCATTCAATCCAGACGCCTCACATGATGCGTCCGAAATCCGGATCGACGCCGCTGCGCACGGCCGATTCAATTCGGCTGCGTTCGATGCCGATGTCGCGGAGCGCGCGATCGTCCAATTCGCTCAGTGTCTGGATGGCCTGGCGGCGCGCGAGATAGGTGACGATACCGTTTACCCATTTGCCGAGCAGGCGGAAAAAGCCGCCCATCGCGCTGGGGGACACAGGTTGGCCTATGGTTCTGGATATCGTCGTCATCGCGCTTCTCCTTGCTTTCACGCGGCAAGCGGCTGCCGCCGGCACAAACGCTTGCGAGAGCGCCTGCACCCTAATGGACTGATTGTCTTGCACCCCTCTCAGTGCAATCTCGGGCTTGATGGGTTCAAAATGATCCGATACAGTTCTCGGTGCAAGGAAAACATTGCTCTCGGTGCAATTATGTCAAAATTCGAGTACCTGAAGCTTGCCGATACCGTCGCCACCGAGATCGCCAATGGCGCGCTCAAGCCCGGCGACCGCCTGCCGCCGCAGCGCAGCTTTGCCTATGAGCGCAAGATTGCGGTCTCCACCGCGAGCCGCGTCTACACCGAGCTGTTGCGCCGCGGCCTCGTGGTCGGCGAAGTCGGGCGCGGCACATTCGTTTCGGGCGAGACGCGCCGCGGCATCGCCATGCCGGCCGAGCCGCGCGGCGCGCGCATCGATCTGGAAGTGAATTACCCGATCCTGCCGACGCAATCGGCGATGATCGCGAGAAGCCTTGCCGGCCTGGAACGTCCCGAAGTGCTCGACCTCGCGTTACGGCACTCAACCACGGCAGGCACGCAGGCGGCACGGACCATTTCGGCCGAGTTTCTCTCACGGGAGGACTGGTCCCCCGCCCCCGATCAACTGGTCTTCACCGCGAACGGCCGGCAATGCATCGCGGCAGCACTGGCGGCGATGGTGCCAAGCGGCGGCCGCTGCGGCGTCGAGGCGTTGACCTATCCCTTCATCAAGGACATCGCGGCGAGGCTCGGCGTCACGCTGGTGCCGCTGGCGATGGACGAGTATGGCGTTCGCCCCGACTCGGTACAAAAGGCGCATCGCGAGGCGCATCTGTCGGCGCTGTACGTTCAGCCGACGATACAAAATCCGCTCGGCATGACCATGCCGCAGGCGCGCCGGGCCGATTTGCTGCGCGTCGTCGAAAAACTCGGCCTCCCCGTCATCGAGGACACGGTCTACGGCTTTCTCGACGAGGAAACGCCAATGGCCGCGCTGGCGCCGGATAGCTGCATCACGCTCGACAGCCTGTCGAAGAAGGTGGCGCCCGGCCTTGCGCTCGGCTTCATCGTGTCGCCGCCGCGCCTGCGCGAGCGCATCATGGCCGCGGTTCGCTCGGGCGGCTGGACGGCTTCCGGATTTGCCTTTGCCGCCGGACAACGGCTGATGGCGGATGGCACGGTGGCCGAACTGTCACGGCTGAAACGGATCGACGCGGCGCGGCGCCAGCAGATGGCGGCGAGATATCTCGCCGGCTTCGAGGTTCAGGCCAACGTCAAGTCCTACCATCTCTGGCTGACCTTGCCGCAGCATTGGCGCTCGCAGACATTCGTCGCGGCGGCGGCCCGACGCGACATCGCACTGACCCCTTCGACCACTTTCGCCGTGATCCCCGGCCATGCCCCCAACGCCGTACGCCTGGCGCTCGGCGCCCCCTCTACCGAACAGCTCGATCTGGCGCTGCGCACGCTCTCGGGAATGCTGACGGCGAAAGAAGACGTCGATACGACAGAATAGATCTACCGGTCGTGCGTTTCGCTCCCCGGCCACTCCGCGATAAAGCCCCTCGCCTTGTACGGCTCGATCTTGTGCCATTCATGGAGCATGCGGCGCGAGAATTCGGCATCGGTGTGCCAGAGCGCACGCGGCGTCCGAAAACTGTCGACCATGACCAGCATCTTCTCCACTTCCGGCCAGTGCCGATGCAGCGTCATCGGATAGCGGCGCGCGGTCCAGGTATTGCCGAGGCAGATCACGCTACGGATGTTGGCGAGCCCTAGCGCGGCATCGATGATCGGCAGCGAGAAGATCACGTTCTCGCCCGTGTTCATCGCACGATCCTCTCTCAGGATGATGTCGGCAGGAACCCCGCGCGCGACCATGGCATCGGCAATGATCGCGCATTCCGACAGATCGGAGCCTGCCGTCACGCCGCCGCTCACGATCGCCCAGCGAAAATATCCCCTTCGCCACAGCCGGCAGGCTTCATCGACGCGCTCCTCGACGTCCTCGCGCGTGCCGAACATGAACAGCAGGTCCGCCGGCCGTAGCGGCGTCTCGATCAAATGCCGTGCGTTGATCGCGGCAATCTCGGCCTCGGTCGGCAATCGCATTGCTTCGATCCGTCGCGACGATTCGTCAGGGAAATTCGGCCGCAACGATGCCGGCAGTCGCCGGCTTCGCGAAGTCACATTTCATTTCGCTTGATTGCGAAGCGACTATGGCAGCAGCGCGTCGGGAAGCTGGTCGAAAGAGTAGCTGCGCGGCCGATTGCGTTTGATGAAGCCGCCGATCGTCCAGACGAACCAGGCGGCCATGCCGACGAGAAACAACGCGCCGGTGAATTCGAACGTCATAAGCGCCCGCACCAGAAGACCGATCATCGCGATCGCCAACAACGCCACCATCGTAACCGCTGTGGCATAGGTGACCGTCCCGATGCCGCCGGTCAGGGAAGCCCTGCTGCCTGCCGCCTTCATCCTTCGATGCAGTTCGGTGATGAAGGCGCGGTAGCCCTGGTCCTGCGGCGTCATCAAGGAGACGGTCTGCCAGGTCGTCGAAAGGATGGCGATCCGCCCCTCCCCGGCCCTAGCGATATCGGCGCGAAAGCGGCGGGCCTGCATCGACATCGGCCGATACGACAGACGGACCGAGGCGATATCGGCATACGGCCACACGCCGGACCGTCGCCCGGTCCGCCACGACAATCCGGAATCCGTCAGTTCGAATTGATACGCCGACGAGATCAGCGACGCCTTATAGACGTAGCTGATCGTGCGCGCCCCCTCGCCCTCGGCCGCCTGGTTCGGCAGTGATGTCGGCAATCCAAAATATCCGTTTCGTTTGAAACCGCCTGCTTGCGGAGCCGGCTGGCTTTACCTTACAAGCGGGCCATGGCCGAGACGACTTATTTTCCGCGCCGCCTGATCCTGGCCGGCGCGATTGTTTCCGGAGTGCTGCTGGCGCTGGCCGTGCACATGCTGGGCGCGCGTTACGGGCTCGATCTCGGCGGCCTGTGGCGTTCCGATACCACCGAGTTCATGCCCGCGGGCGCAGCGATCGCGTGGTGGCTGATCGCGACCGTCGGCTTTTCCGGCGGCTATTTCACCGCCGGCCTGATGCACAGCGCGGCGTCGGGCCAGATCCCGCAGCGGATGCGGCAGTTCCTGATCGCGGTCGGCGTGCTGGTGCTCGCCGGCGCCGGACAGGCTGCCTCGGCGCCGAGCCCTGTCCCGACCATATCAGGCGTGCTGGCGGGCCTTGCAGCGCTGTGCCTGGGTGCGGCAATGGCGTTCTGCGGTGCGCATTTCGCCTTGCGCAGGGCTTGAGCTAGGCGACGATGCGCGCCCGCGCCGTCGACATCATCGTTTCCACCTCCGCTACCGGACGCGGCGGGCTGAACAGATAGCCTTGCGCCTGTGTGCAGCCTTCCTGGCGCAGGAGGTCGAACTGCGCGTCGGTCTCGACGCCTTCGGCCGTGGTGACGATGCCCAGGCTCTTGCCGAGGCCGGTGACCGCGCGGACGATCGCCATGGAGTCCTCGCGCGTCGCCAGTTCGCTGACGAACGAGCGGTCGATCTTGATCTTGTCGAACGGAAAGCTGCGCAAATAGCTCAGGGACGAATATCCCGTTCCGAAATCGTCCAGCGAGATCCTGACGCCGAAGCCGCGGAGCTCGTGCAGAACCGAAAGCGTCGCCTCGCTGTTCTGCAGCAGCACCGATTCCGTGATTTCCAGCTCGAGCCGGTGCGCCGGAAGACCGGAGGCTTTCAGCGCCTCCTTCACCGACAATACCAGATTAGGATTCTTGAACTGCACTGGCGACAGGTTGACGGCAACGCAGACATCCTGCGACCATTGGGCTGCGTCCATGCAGGCCTGGCGCAACACCCACTCGCCGAGCGGAACGATCAGGCCGGTTTCTTCCGCCAGCGGAATGAAGTTGACCGGAGAGATCATGCCGCGCAGCGCGTGATTCCAGCGCACCAGGGCCTCGAAGGCGACCACCACATCCTTGGCGACGTCGCGGATCGGCTGGTAATAGACCTCAAACTCTCCGCGCTTCAGCGCCGCGCGCAAATCAAGTTCCAAAAGCCGCCGCGCCTGCGCGCGGGCGTCCATTCCGGTCTCGAAGAATCGGTAAGTGCCGCGGCCGTCCTCCTTGGCGCGATAGAGCGCGAGATCGGCCTTCTTCAGCAGTTCGTCGGGGTTCTTGCCGTCCTCGGGCGCCAGCGAAATGCCGATGCTGACGCCGATGACAAGCTGGTGCCCGGCGATTTCGTAGGGCGCGGAAACCTGCTCGACGACATGACTGGCGAGCAAGGCGACGGCGGATGGGTCGCAATCGCTGCAGAACTGCACGATCGCGAATTCGTCCCCGCCGAGCCGCGCCACCGTGTCGTGCTCGGTGATGCATTCGCCGAGACGCCGTGCGACCTCTTTAAGCAGCACGTCGCCGACCGGATGGCCAAGCGAGTCGTTGATGTCCTTGAAGTGGTCGAGGTCGAGACAGAGCACCGCAAGCTGATCGTTGCGTTTGGCAAGCCGCAACGCCTTTTCGAGCTGCTCGCGGAATAGCGTCCGGTTCGGCAGATTGGTCAACGCGTCATGGCGCGCCATGTGAGAAATCTGTTCCTGGGCCGCCTGCCATTCCGTGATGTCTTCGAAGGTAGCGACCCATCCGCCGCCCTTCATGGGCTGATCGACCACGCGAAGCGAACGTCCGCTACGGCCCATCGTCTTGGTCACGATTCTGCCGGCTTTGGCGTCCGCCAGCACCGCGCTGAAGAACTCATCGGGATCGCCGTCCCATTCGCCGACCGCTTTCAGTTCCCGCAGAACGTCAACGAGCAAACGGCCTTGAAGCGGCATGCCGGTCCTGTCCATCAGTTCGACGTAGCGCTGGTTGAACAGCAGGATGCGGCCGTCCGCGTCAAACATGCAAAGTCCCTGCGACATGTTGTCGAGCGCGGTGTCGAGCAGGATCTTCTGATTATGCAGTTCGCCTTTCGCGCGGCGGTCGATCATGGCCGCCAGCAGTGACAGACCGAGGATGGCGAAGGCCGCGACCGCCGTCAGGAACGAAAGCGCCGTTGGAGAAATCGACATCCCGTCGCTACCGAGGGTCGGGTCGGGAATCAGCGTGACGGCGCCCATCGCCGTGAAATGATGCGAAACGATGGCGACCGTCAGCAGCCCGGTGGCTGCCACAGTATAAAGCGGATTGTCACGGCGTGCGGCGACCAGAAGCGCAATCGCGGCAAACAGGCTGCCTAACACAATCGAGGCAACGACGATGCCGGGCGACCACACGATGAACGCCGGAAGCTCGAGGGCCGCCATGCCGGTATAGTGCATCGCTGCGACACCACCGCCAATGACGGCGCCGCCGAGGGCGACTACCGACTGGCGCGCACTGGACAATGCAATGCAGAGGCCGATCGCGACAATGCTGATCGCGAAGACCAGCGATAACAAGGTGATGGGGATGCTGTATCCGGCGCCCGCGCCGGGATCGTACGCCAGCATCGCGACAAAATGGGTTGCCCAGATTCCGCAGCCGCCGACGGCCGCATCGAGGCCGATCCAGGTTGCGCGCGTGCGGCCGCGCGACACCCTGGCCCGATGAAACAGGCTGATGGCGACCGCGCTGGCGAGCCAGCAGATGGTGCCTGCCAATACGACCAGGCGCCAGTCATGCTCGGTGGCGAGGCAAGTTAGAACGCGATACATTACAGACTCTCCCCAACAGCCTGTAACAACGATCCCATTCGTATATTTGAGGTAACCGCCGCGGCCGAGTTGCGCGGATGGTGAACGAATATCCGAACGCCGGTCCCGCCGCGGTTGCGGGTCCAAAAGGTGGCAACCACCGACGGGATTTCGGTAAATCAAGCTGCCGGCGGCGTCCGCTCCAAGCGAAGTATCGTTTCCGATTCGTTACCGGCCGGCCGTCCGCCCCACCAGATTGCGGCAGCGGCTGCCAGCAATACGCCGGCCGAGATCAGCAGCGAGGCATGCAGACCGCTCATGAACGCGCTGGAACGGCCAACCAGCGATCCGAACAAGGCGACGCCCAGCACGCTGCCGGTCTGCCGGGTTGCGTTGAGCACGCCCGCGGCGATGCCCGAGCGGGATTTCTCCACGCTGCCGAGCAGCGTCGATGTCAATGGCGGCACCAGCAATCCGAGCCCGGTGCTCATCGCCATCAGTTGCAGGCAGATCGCCCAGTAGCTCGTCCCGGCCTCGATGCCGAGCATCGCGAGGCATCCGGCCGCGGACAGCACCGCACCGGCTGCGATGGTCGCGCGCGCGCCGATATATTCGGTAACGCGGGGCGCGAGCAGATTCACCGGCAACACCGCGCCCATCATCGGCACGAAAGCGAGCCCGGTTTCAAATGCCGACAATCCGTTGACCCGCTGGAAATACAGGCTGAGCACGAAGATCAAACCGTAGATCGCGACATTGACGAGCAGGCCGATCAGCGACGTCAGCGCGAACATCCGGTTCTTGAACAGCCGTAGCGGCAGCATGGGTTGCGGCGCGCGCGTTTGCCGCCAGACAAACAGCGCCGCACAGATCGAAAACGCCGCAAAGCCCGCGATGACGAACGGACTGCTCCATCCGAGCGCGCCACCCTCGATAATGGCGCCGGCGAGAAAACCGAGCGCCGCGACCGCGGTGACCTGGCCCGGCAAGTCTATCCCGCGCTGCGGAGATCGCGTCGTCTCGCCGGCAAAGCGCCACGCCAGCCACAGCCCCGCAAGGCCGATCGGCAGATTGACCAGAAAGATCGAGCGCCACCCGACCAGCGTGATCAGGACGCCGCCCACAAACGGACCCGCCGTGAGCGCAAGGCTTGCGCCGGCGGCCCAGATACCGACCGCACGTCCGCGCACTTTTTCTTCGGTATAGGCGTGACTGAGCAGCGCCAGCGAGTTCGGCACCAGAATGGCGGCCGCCAGGCCTTGCACACAGCGCGCGGAAATCAGGATCGCTGCACTGGGTGCCAGCGCGCAGGCAACGGAGGCCGCCGTAAAGAGGGCAAAGCCCGCAATGAATATTCGCTTGGAACCGATCCGGTCGCCCAGCGCGCCAGCCGTCAGGATGAAGGCCGCGAAAGTGATGGTGTAAGCGCCAACCATCCATTGTAATTCGGCGACGCCGCCGCCAAGCGAGGTTCCGATAGCATTGAGCGCGGTGTTGACGATGGTCACGTCGAGCTGAACCACGCCGTAACCGAGACTCATCGCCGCGAGCGTCAGCGACGTCGCCAATTTTGACGGAGCCGGTCCGGCTTCCGAATCGCGCGAAGCATCGATGCCCGAGACCGGCTTGAATTTGAGAGGAGCGCTTCGCATGGATCACCTCAATTTGGCGATCCAACACCATTTAACGGCGTCCGTTTCAATCGAACACTTCGACAAAGATCGAAGTATAGACGTATCCGAGCCGTCTGCTTACGACAAGGAACCGCGCGAGGTCCCCCCGCGCGGCTTTTTGCCTCATTCGACAGAAGAGATCAGCTTGCGGCCCGCAGGTTGACCTGGCCTTCGGCCAGCGAGGTCAGCTTGGCGTCAGTCTTCTTTTCCTCATCGAGCGTCTGCTGCAGGATGCTGGCGCAATCGTTGCGTCCCAGCTGCCGCGCCCACGCGATCAGACTGCCGTAGCGGGTGATCTCATAGTGCTCGGCGGCCTGCGCGGCGTTGATCAGGGCCGCGTCCAGCACGGCCTTGTCGGCGACCTCGCCCGCAACCTCGTCGGCTTCCTCGATGATACCGTCGATCGCCGGGCAATCGACCGCCTTCACCTCGGCGCCGTGCATGCGAAATACCTCTTCAAGGCGCTGCACATGCGTCCTGGTTTCATCAAGATGGGTCAAAAAGCCCTGTTTAAGCTGCTTGTCGGTGGCTTTTTCCGCCATCTTCGGCAGCGCCTTCACGAGTTGTTTCTCGGCGTAATAGATGTCCTGCAATTGATGTATGAACAGGTCGTTCATCGTCTTGATGTCTTTGCTGAAGAGTCCCATTGCGTCGTCCTTTGTTGGGGGAACATGCAGGCACAGGCCTTTTTTCGGCTGGATGCGCACGCTTCATGTTCGATGCTGGTAGGAGCTAACCGGCTCGCGAAACGGATGTTCCTAAGGCCTCGAAAACGCCGTGATCGAACCGACAGAACGCAAAAAGCGCCCGCGGAACGGACCTCGTTGCGACTCAAAATCGTTAACGCGGCGACATATGTAGGGCGTATGACAGGGACGGCGGACGAAGCCAAAAGGCATGCTTGTCAAGGGCTGCACAACGGCCCGGTTTTGGCTTATGGATTTCGAGCGCGGTGCCTCTGACCGTCGACTGTCACCGGTGGTGGCAGGTCCCATCTTTACGTAATGCCCCCCGCCGGGAGGATGAATGCATCGGCTGCTGACCACGCTCGGGCGTGGCTTCAAGGAGAAGATCGGCTGGAAACGGCTAGGGATCGCTGCGAGTCTCATCATCATCGCTCTTGCGGTCACCCATCTGGTTCGCACCCTGAAGGGGGTCGACACCGCGATCATCCTGACTGCTCTGACCGAGATCGCGCCGCATCGCATCGCGCTGGCCGCGCTGTGCGTGGTGGGCGCGTTTTGCACGCTGACCTTCTATGATTTCTTCGCCCTTAGGACCATCGGCAAGACCCACATCCCCTATCGCATCGCCGCGATGTCGAGCTTCACCAGCTACACCATCGGCCATAATATCGGCGCCACCGTCTTCACCGGCGGCGCGATCCGGTTCCGGATCTATTCCGACTACGGCCTGACCGCGATCGATGTCGCAAAAATCTGCTTCCTCTCGGGTCTCACCTTCTGGCTCGGCAACCTGTTCGTGCTCGGCTGCGGCATGGCCTGGCATCCGGAAGCAGCTTCCGCGATGGACCTGCTGCCGGACGCGATGAACCGGCTGATCGGGATCGGCTGCCTTGCCGGCATCGCCGCCTATTTCGTCTGGCTGCTGACGGGCGATAAACGGCGCGAACTCGGCCAGAACGGCTGGAAGGTGGTGCTGCCCTCGGCGCGGCTGACGCTGCTGCAGATCCTGATCGGCGTGGTCGATCTCGGCTTCTGCGCGCTGGCGATGTACCTGCTGATGCCGATGGAGCCGTATATCGATTTCGTATCGCTGGCGGTGGTGTTCATCCTGGCGACCCTGCTCGGCTTTGCCAGCCACGCGCCCGGAAGCATCGGCGTTTTCGATGCCGCGATGCTGCTGGCGCTGCCGCAGTTCGGCCGGGAGGAGTTGCTGGCGACGCTGGTGGTGTTTCGGATCCTGTACTTCCTGATCCCGTTCGGTATCTCGATCGGGATCATGGGGACGCGCGAACTCTGGCTCAGCGTGGTGCAACCCTGGCTGGAACGGCGCCGGCTCGGCGAAGCCTGCACCGCCAAGGCGCGGGTGCAGCCGCCGGTCAAGCGCCGGCAATCGGGAAGCCGGTAACGGCGTCGTTATCTTCTCCGTCTGGTCTTTTGACGCGGAGCTGCCGCATTCTCTTATTTCCGCCTCACCGCTAACGTCAAACGGCGCCATGGGAATCCTCGCACGTTCAATGCTGTTGCTCGCGCTGGTTGCCGGCGCGCTGGCCGGCCTGTCCACCTCCGCCGTGCAAGCCCAGACCGGCGCCGGCTATGGACCGCTGCAGATATCCTGGGAGGTGCGCAACCGCTTCCGCCTGTTCCGCGAGGAGCGGGATTTCCTGCTGCACGCCGAAAGCGGGCGTGGCCGCAGCGTGCTGGCTTCGGAGCAAATGCTGGCGATCCAGAGCGACGGCCGCGGCTGGGCGCGTAACACGGTGAACCGGCTCTGCATCGATCTCGCCGGCCGCGTCAGCGAGCCCTGCACGCGCGACAACGTCAAGGAAAGCTATCTGACGCCGATCGATCATCCGATCGTGGCCCGGCTGGCCGGCCCGATCCCGGTCGGTGCCACCTGCGCCTGGACGTTCGACGATGGCGACGGCCCACAAACCTCCACCTTCGACTGTGCCGAGCCGGTCAATATCAGGGTCCGCTATGGCCGCACCACGGTTGCCACCGTCGATGTGTCCAGCTCGGACGGCAGTCAACGCGTATTCACCGAGATCGCGGTGCGTGACATCTTCATCGCCGGCCTCGGCGACAGTGTCGCTTCCGGCGAGGGAAATCCGGACCGGCCGATTGCGCTGTCCGATGAGGGCTTTTGCTTCCGCTCCTACCTCGGAACGGCTGCCGCGCAATATTACCGACCGAGCCGCGCCGGCTATAAAGGCGGGCGCGCCTGCGAGGCGCCGGACTTGCTGTCAGTCTGGCAGCGCCAGAGCGCGCTCTGGTTCAATCCCGCCTGCCACCGTTCGCTCTACAGCTATCAGACCCGGACCGCGCTGGCGCTTGCGGTACGATATCCGCACATCGCGGTGACCTATCTGCCGCTGGCCTGCACCGGCGCCACCATTGCCGACGGGCTGTTCGGCTCGCAACGCGCCCGCGACTGCCTGCCGTCGAAATCGGGCAGCGGTGCCTGCCAGGGCACCGTCAACGGACAACTGGCCGAGCTGCGCGACGCCCTCGCCGCTGCAAAACGCCGCCAGGCGGATCGCAAGCTCGATCTGGTGCTGCTGTCGGTCGGGGCCAACGACATCTATTTCTCCGGCCTCGTCGCCGACGTGATCGTGGACAGTGCGACCGAACGCGCGCTGTTCCGGCGCAGCGCCGTGATGGCCACGGTGGACGATGCGCGCAGCGCGCTGACGCGCGACCTGCCGCAGGGATTTGCAAAACTGCGCGAGGCGCTGAAGCCGCTGGTCGGCGACCTGTCGCGGGTGGTCTACACCTCCTACGCCAATCCGACGGTGGCGAATGGCGGCGCGCCCTGCCCCGGCGGACGCGCCGGCTTCGACATTCATCCCTCCTTCAACGCCCAGCCGCAGCGGCTGGCCGCCGTGTCGAATTTCGTCGAAAGCGAATTCCTGCCGCAGTTGAGAGCGCTGGCGCTTTGCGAGGGCGGCATCCTGTGCCGCAATCCGCGCAACGACCGCATGACCTTCGTCGACAGCCATCAGACCAGCTTTGCCAATCACGGCTTCTGCGCGCGCGCCGAAAGCGATCCGGAATTCGACCGGCAGTGCTTCTCGGCGACCGGCGACAGCTTCGATCCCGATATCGTCACGGCCGCCAGCCAGCCGATGCTGTGCGGCCGCAGCGCCGGCGAGTACCGCGCCTATCTGCCGCGCGCGCGCTGGATCCGCGATGCCAATGACAGCTACTTCTCGGCGATGACCTATCCGCAGGGCTTGCCGACATCGCAGCAGCCGGCCGACATTCATGACGCGACCTGGGGCGTGTTGTCGGCGGTCTATGGCGGCGCGGTGCATCCAAGCGCCGAAGGCCACGCCGCGATGGCGGATGCCGCCGTGCCGGCGGCTGCCGCCGTGCTGCAGCTCGATGCGGGGGTGCCTGAAGTCACATCACAGCCGGCGCCACCGTTACCGGACGCACCGCGGCCACCCGGCGGGACAGGATTGAACTAGCGCAGCATCAGGCCGTGACGTGACGACCGAGCATCTCGTGCCTCGATGCAAAGCGGCGTGAGAGCCGCGAGCCCCAAGCTTATCCTACTTTGCATGGGGTTGTTTTCGCGATTTGGGTCTGGGCCTGGAGCCGTCCTGTCCTACCGCGCAGGAACCGGTGCCGGCGCAGTCGTCTTCTTGGGCGCCACGGGGGCCTTTGCCGGACCGACCGGCAGCTTCATCGCCGCGGCCTGCGCCGGCAGATATTTGACGATGATGGGCGGATCGACCTGCGCCAGTGCCGTATCCGGCAGGCGGGTCCAGACCTCATCCTTGCCGAATAGCGAAATACCGAGATAGCCGCGCATCGTCAACGTCTGGCCATCGGGGCTGAGCGTCATCTTGGCCTTGTAGATCTTGCCGTCGCGCGGATCGAGCACGTTGCCGTTCTCGTATTTCAATCCGTCGCGCTTCATGTCCCGGATAAAGGACATCCCGAGCCAGGGCGCGTCCTTTCGATCGTCGATGCATTTCGAACAGACTGGATTGGGCGGATCGTCGGCATCGAGAAACAGCTTGGCGAACACGCCTTCGAAGACACCGCTGTGATCGACCACCAGGAACCAGCCGACCGGCTTGCCCTTCTCGACCTTCTCCCATAGCCCGGCTGCAGAAAGTTCCGCCGGCTGGGCGGCGAGTTCACTGGCAAACGCGAGCCCGATCACGATGGAGAGTATCAGTTGAAGTCCGGTTAGCTTGCGCATCGTCATCACCTGATCAATTCCCTAAATGAATGGCCGCAGACTAAGGCCATTTCGCGAACGGTTCCAGTGATGATCGCCGCGCGCCCCGGCAAGACTCGGCGAGTCCAACTGTCGCTTTTTGGGATTCAGTTGACCCCGAGCTTCTTCTGCAGGCTCGACGACGAGGTGGTGTACTGGAACACCAGCCGCTTGTCCGGATAGACGTAGCGGTGCGCCTTCTGCGCCATCAGCGCGCCTTCGTGGAATCCGGACAGGATCAACTTGAGCTTGCCGGGATAGGTGTTGATGTCGCCGATCGCAAAGATGCCGGGGATATTGGTCTCGAACGCCGCGGTGTCGACCGGCACCAGATTGTTCTCGAGCGCGACGCCCCAGTTCGCCACCGGGCCGAGCTTCATGGTCAGCCCGAAGAACGGCAGCATCGTATCGCAGTCAACCTTCGAGACCGCGTTGTCGTTCCCTTTCATGACAGCCGCGGAAAGCTTGCCGCCCTCGCCTTCGAGCGAAGTGACTTGACCGATCTTCAGATCCATTTTTCCACCGGCCACCAGCGCGCGCATCTGCTCGACGCTGTGGGGCGCGGCGCGGAAATCGTCGCGCCTATGCAGCAGCGTCACGCGTTTGGCGATCGGATGCAGATTGAGCGTCCAGTCGAGCGCGGAATCGCCGCCGCCGACAATCAGGATGTTCTTGTCGCGGAACTGCTCCATCTTGCGCACGGCATAGTGCACCGATGAGCCTTCATAGGCCTCGATGCCCGGCACTGGCGGACGCTTCGGCTGGAACGACCCGCCGCCCGCGGAGATCGCCACCACCTTGCACTCGAACACCTGGCCCGCATCGGTCGTCACGCGAAAGCCGGGATCGCCGATCTTCTCGATTGTCTCCACCATCTCGTTGAGATGGAAGGTCGGATGAAACGGCTTGATCTGTTCGAGCAGCGCTTCCGTCAGGCCCTGGCCGGTGACCAGGGGAATGCCGGGAATGTCGTAGATCGGTTTTTCCGGGTAGAGCTCGGCACACTGGCCGCCGATCTTGTCGAGGATGTCGACCACATGCGCCTTCATGTCCAAGAGGCCCAGTTCGAAGACGGCAAACAGGCCGCACGGACCCGCGCCAATAATCAGCACATCGGTTTTGATCACTTCGCTCATGTCAGCTTCTTTTCGGTTGAACCTGGCGGGAAGGCCGCATCTGTCTAGCCAACAAGGCGGCGTCAGGAAAGCCATAATATGGTGTTCGAGACCGCGGCAACCCCTTGCCGTCATTCGACAAGTGGGCTGTAAGGGAACGAGATTTTCGGAGATTAAGCCCGTGAACGCCCCCTTGCGTCCCGACGCCACCCCGCGTCTGGAGGATTTTCCCTATCGCCTGTCGGACAATGTGAGATTTGCCGACCTCGATCCGAACCAGCATGTCAACAACGCGGTCTACGCGACCTATTTCGAAACCGGCCGCGTCACGCTGATGAAGGACCGCAGCTACGGGCTGATGCCGGACGGCGTCACCTGGATCATGGTCCGGCTCGACATGCATTTCCGCGCCGAATTGCGCTGGCCCGGTACGATCGAAATGGGACTAGGCGTCGTCAAGTTCGGCCGGACTTCCGTCACCTTCGATCAGGTGGTGTTCTCCGAAGGCACATGCGTGGCTTCGGCGCAATCGGTGTCGGTGCTGCTCGACGAAGCCACACGCAAGCCGACGGCGTTGACGCCGGATATCCTGGCGAATTTTCAGCGCTGGATTCGCCGCGGGGCAACACCGGGATGACGCGCGCGGCGATGCTGGCGGCTTCGCGTCGTTGGCGCTGACCGCCGATCCGCCGCCGCGATCAACTTCGCCGGTGGCCGCGGTTCGCGCGCTGACAATGACGTCTGCGACGAGGATGCGCTGGTTCGCGCCGTCGCCACGCTGGGCAGGACGTCGCGGATTCCGACGCTGTGGATCTGTGCGCAGAACGACAAGTTCTTGGAGCCCGAACTGGCGAGCCGAATGCATCAGGTGTTCACCGGCGCGGGCGGGCGGTCAAGTTCATCGATGTCTGCCATTCGGTGATGACGGCCATTCGCTGTTTTCGCGCGGGATATCGCTCTGGACGCCGATGGTCGACAGCTTCCTGCGCGACCAGAATCTCGGAACGCGCGATATCGCGATTGCGCCGGCACCACCGGCATTACCGTCACCATCGCATTTGCGCGACAAAGGGCGCGCGGGATTTTCCGATTATCTCTCCGCGAGCCCGCACAGGGCCTTTGCGGTGTCGCCACAGGGAGCTTCCGCGGCGGAAGCCGGTCGGCGCGTGAAGCGGCGGAAGCTGCCCTCGCCGCCTGCGCGGAGTACGCAGCCAATTGTGCGCTATATGCGGTCGACGATCATCTCGCCGAAACCGCCAGCGCCGGATCGCGCTGAACGTTTTTTTGGGACTTCAGGCCTGCCGCTCCGGCGTCGACACCACGAGGCCGTCGAGCTCGTCGCTCACCTTGATCTGGCACGACAGACGCGAATTCGGCCGCACGTCGAAACCGAAATCCAGCATGTCTTCTTCCATCGGGGTCGGCGCGCCGACCTTCTCGCGCCAGGCTTCGTCGACATAGACGTGGCAGGTCGCGCAGGCGCAGGCGCCGCCGCATTCGGCCTCGATGCCGGGAATGGCGTTGCGGATCGCGGCTTCCATCACGGTGGCGCCGTTCTCGACTTCAATGGTTCGTTTTTCGCCGGTATGGTCGACAAAGTGGATTTTGGCCATGATCGCTCGTGCTGCCGGAATATGTAAGGACGGTCCCGGCAGTCCTATAACGGGTCGATCCGCACAGCGCCAGCGGTCGGGACGAAAACCTGAGGCGGGATATTGCCGGGATTTTGGCCGATACGGCCTGCTTTCCGCTCAGGAACGGCGCAGAATCGCCTCGATCGCCGCCCGCGCCTCTGCAACCGTCTCGCCGAGTTCGGCAAGCTCGGCGGATGTATCGAAGCCTCTGGCGATGGCCGCCTCCAGCTGGGCGGCGGCATCGCCGACGGCAAAAGCGCCGATCGCGCGGGCCGAGCCCTTCAATGTATGTGCCAGCGCGCTGGCGTCCGCAGGCATGGTGGCGAGCTGGCTTACCAGTGTTACTGACTGTGCCACAAACATCGCCAACACCTCGTGCTCGAGGCCGGCATCGCCGAGCGTCATTCGGCTGAGATGTCCGAAATCGATCGGCCCGTCATCGGGAGCCAACGGTGGCGATGGCATCCATTCTACCCGTTCGAGATGAAGCGACATGACTTAAGGTCCGGATCGCCCCCACACAGTGATTCTACGGAAGGGCATTTTCCGTCAGCCAACCACGTCGACAGTTAACGGAACGTTCTCAGAATGGGCCGCAATTTTGCCTGATTTTAGCCGGCAATCGGCCTGCATTTCCGATTCGGTTTCAGAAATCTGTGTATTTCTAGGAACTTATGAAACAGAGCTGTTAACGATGATTAAGAATGTCTTAATCGCGGCCATTTCATTCGTATCGCTCAACCAATAGGATGTTTGCGGATGTGTGTGCGGGACAAGCGGCCGGCGGGTTGCTTGCGTCCGCGGGGGGTTATGAATCCAGCTTTGAGCTTGCGGGTTTTTGCGAGAACGGCTGGGTGCGTACAAAGTTAAGAGGGCTCGGCTGACATGGCGAACAATCCGAAGAAGGTCAAAGATCCGACTGAAGTCGCGCTGTCCGCCATCCAGGAAGCGCTCAACATCAGCGACACGAGCGTCGACAGCAGCCGAAATTCGTCGCTTGGCAACGAGCTCGCCCCTCCGACCAGTCCGTCTGCTCCGCCGCCCTATTCCGACATGTCTTTTGACACGCGCGGAAGCGCCGAGCGGCCGGTGTTCGATTCGATCGACGAGCCGCGCGGCCCGCGTCGCGCCGCCAATGACGATCGCGAAACCATCGGACAGATTCTGCAGGCGATCCAGAAGGGCAGCCCGGCCCGCAGCGTCTACACGCTTGCCTCGGTGTTTGGCGGCGTCTGGGTGATCGGTTGCGGCCTGCTAACCGTCAGCTTCCTGCCCGCGCTGCAGGCGGCGATCGGACAGAGCGGCGGCGTGCTGGTGCTCGCCGGCCTTGCCGCGTTGTTCTTTGCGCCGGTGCTGTTGTTCTATTTCCTAGCGAGCCTCGCCTGGCGCGGCCAGGAAATGCGGATGATCGCGCAGTCGATGGCGCAGGTCGCGATCCGCTTCTCCGAGCCCGAGGGCGCCGCCGCCGATTCGATGGTGACCGTAGGGCAAGCGATTCGCCGTGAAGTCGCCGCGATGGGCGACGGCGTCGAGCGCGCGATCGCGCGCGCCGGTGAACTGGAAACGCTCGTCGCCAATGAAGTCGCAGCGCTCGAGCGCGCTTATAGCGACAACGAGGTGCGGATTCGCGCACTGCTGCAGGACATCGCCCATCAGCGCGACAATCTGGTCGGCCAGGCCGAGCAGGTTCGCAGCGCCATTTCCGGCGTCCAGATCGACCTGCGCCACGACATCGCGCTGATCTCGGATGCGATCGCCTCGCGCGTCGACGAAGTCGCGAAAAGCATCACCGGCGCGCTCGAAGAGCGCGGCCAGCACATCACGAGCGCGCTCAGTCACGCCGGCGACAACATGATTCTTGCGCTCGGCGAGCGCGGCGGCGACCTGCTCGACCGCCTGGAGGAAGCCAGCGCCGAGACCACACGCGCCGTGCTCGACGCTTCCGAGCGGCTGACCACCAGTCTCAACTTCAAGACCGGCCACGTCCACGACGAGTTCGTCGATCTCGCCGATCGCGTCCACGAGATGCTGAACGAACGTATCGATCGCATCACCGGCGAATTCGAGCAGCGCTCCTCCACCATCGTCGACGGCATCTCCGACCGCACCGAGCAGGTCCACGACTCCCTGAAGAATTCCTCCGACTCGCTGCTGCTCGAACTCGAGCTGCGCTCGGGCGATCTCGTCAACAAGATCGACGAAGCCGGCAACCGCCTCGCGAGCCGCATCCTCACCTCCGGCGACAAGGCCAGCGACGCGCTGGACGTGACCGTGAACACGCTGGTCGCCAAGGTGATCGGCCAGACCGAAAACGCACACGACAGCCTCGCGCTGCAGATGAACGCCTACGACGAACTGGTGAAGAATCAGGGCGGCGAACTTGCGGAAAAATTCGCCCGCGACAGCGGCACGCTCGGCGCGCTGATCACGCGCCATATCTCCGAGTTCGATCGCACCGTCAAAACCTTTGGCGGCGTGATCGTCGAGCGCATGGGCACGCGCACCCAGGAGATCTCAGACAGCCTGAAGAACTACGTCGACACTTTCGACACCCGCCTGGTGGCGAACAGCGGCGAGATCACCGCCTCGCTCGATCAGCGCCTGCTGCAGTTCGAAACCACGCTGGGCACCCGCGTCAGCCACCTCGACACTTCGCTCGACAGCAAGATCAGGTCGTTCGACGAGACCATCGACGGCCGGTTGAAATCGTTGGAGACGACCTTCGACACCCGCGCCAGATCCGTCACCGAAACCATCGACGACCGCCTCGGCACGCTGACGGGCTCGCTGACCGACGGCGCGGCGCAGGCTATCCAGTCGATCGACCAGCGGCTGACTTTCCTCACCTCCTCGCTGACCGAGGGCACCGCGCAGGCGATTGCGGCGGTCGACCATCGTATCGCCAACGTCACCGAAACCATCGACGGCCGCAGCGCCCATCTAACCGACACCATCCAGGCGCGCTTCCAGGAAATCCATCAGGGTATCGAAACCCGCATCGGCGACATCGCCAGCGGCGTCGAGACCCGGGTCGGCGCCATCGCCGGCGATATCGACACCCGCGTGGCGCAGTTCGAGGATCTGCTCGGCTCGCGCATCGAGGCGGTCGCAGGCCGGATCGAAAGCAGCGGCCGCCAGGCCAGCGAAGACCTGATGTCGCGCGCCGAGATGTTGTCCTCCGGCATCAAGTCGCATGTCGAGGATGCGGAGCGTTCGCTGACCAATCTCGTCGTCAACACCGCAGAGACGATCCAGACCGGCGCGCGCACCGCGCAGCAGGCACTGCTGACGGTTTCCTCGGACGTCAACGCACAACTCAAGCTGACTTCGGCCGAGGTCGAAGCCGCCCTCACCGCCGTCGGCACCGGCGCCGCCGCTTCGATCCTCACCAGCGCCCAGGATGCCCAGACCACGCTGGTGTCGGCCTCCTCCGAGGCAGCCTCGCAGATCAAATCTCTCGCCGCCGACGTCGAACGCACCCTCTCGGCCGCCGGCGACGCCACCGCCGCGTCGGTTCTCGCCGGCGCGCGCGAGGTACAGAACACACTGGTGACCGCATCCGCGGACGCGGCAAACCACGTCAAGTCGCTTGCCGCCGATGTCGAGCGCTCACTGTCGATCGCAGGAACGACAACCGCCGACGCCGTCACCGCCGGCGCCCGCGAAGCACAGAGCACGCTGGTCGCCGCCTCGACCGAGGCCGCCACCCAGGTCAAGTCGCTCGCCGCGGACGTTCAGCGTGCGCTCTCGCTCGCCGGAACTGCGACCGCCGAGGCGATCACGGCAGGCGCCCGCGAGGCCCAGAGCACCCTCATGAACACGTCCGCCGACGCATCGAGCCAGGTCAAGTCGCTCACCGCCGACGTGCAGCGCTCGCTCTCGATGGCCGGCAATGCCACCGCCGAGTCGATCACGACGGGCGCGCGCGAGGCGCAGAACACGCTGATCACGGCATCGACCGAGGCCGCCAACCACGTCAAGTCGCTGGCGATCGATGTCGAACGGGCGCTGACCGCGGTTGGCGCCGACACCGCCGCCTCCATTCTCGGCACCGCGCGCGAAGCCCAGGGCTCGCTTGCGGCGACCTCCGCCGACGCCGCCAACCAGATCAAGGCAATCGCCGCCGAAATGGAGCGTTCGCTCGGCGTCGTCACCGCTGGCACGACCGACACCATCCAGACCACGGCTCAGAACGCGCAGAGCGCCCTGATCGCCGCCACTAACGAGGTCACGACCAAGGTCAAATCGACCTCGGCCGATATCGAACGCTCGGTGCTCGCCGCCAGCAGCAATTTCGGCTCGACGATGACCGGCAAGACCGACGAAATCGTCACCTACGTTCAGCAGCAGACCGACCGTCTGGCGCAGATCGTCGACAGTCGGCGCGGTTCGCTGGTCGAGGCGCTCAGCACCAGAACGACGCAACTGGCGACCGACATCGACCGCGTCACCGCCGACGCGCTGAAGTCGATCGAGACCCGCGGCCAGAGCTTCTCGCAGTCGATGTCGACCCACGGCTCCGAAGTCGCGCGCACGATCACGACCGCGGGCGACCTCGCCACCGGCGCGGTGGCCAAGTCGCTGAAGGACCTCGAACTGGCGTCGCGTTCGGCCCTCGACCAGTCGCGTCAGGTCTCGATCGCCGCCGTCACCGAAATGCAGGAGACCAGCAAGATCCTGCGCACCGACACGGTGGCGCTGTTCGAACGGCTGCGTGAAGGCAACATCCTGCTGCAGGAAGTGCTGACCGGCGCCCACGACAATCTCAACTCGCTGGAGCGCGCGCTGGTGACCCGTGTGGCCGACTTCGTGTCCGCCATGAACGACGTCACCACCCGCAACGGGGTGGCTACGCAGACCCTGGAGGACCAGCTCACCGTCTTCAACAGCAAGACCTCAAAGGCGCTGGAGGATCTCGGCGCACTGTCGAGCGAGTTCGAGAAGCACGGCAAGGAACTAGTCGACGCCGCTGGCGCCGTCGAACAGGCCAACCGCTCCACCACCACCTCGGTCGCCGACCGCAAGGCGCAGCTCGAATCGCTGGTGACCACCATCGACCTGCGCACCACCGACCTCGATCAGCGCCTGTCGCGCTTCACCACCCTGCTCGACGAATCGCTCGCCGCGGCCGAAGAACGCGCCCGCGATATCGCGCGCGTGGTCGCGGAAACCGCAGGCGCCGGATCGAGCGCGATCAGCCGCCAGTTCGAGGCAGTGCGTGCTGCGGCCGAGAACGAACGACAGCAGACCCTCGACGCGATGAACGACATGTATCAGCAGAGCACCCATGAGACGGATGCGATGTTCAAGCAGTCGACCGAGAAGTTCGCCGGGATGGTGCAGTCCATGAAGCAGATGGCCACCGAAATGCACAACGAGCTCGAGGCGACCCGCAACGAGCTGCGCCGCGGCGTGCTCGAGATGCCGCAGGAGGCCGCCGATAACACCGCGCAGATGCGCAAGGTGATCGTCGACCAGATCGAGGCGCTCGCCGAACTCAACCGGATCGTCGCCCATCATGGCCGCGGCCTCGATGTCGTGACCTCGGGTCGTGCCAGCGTGCAGCGCCAGGAAGAGCCCGTGATGGCAGCCGCCTCCGGCGGCCGCACCGAGGTGCGCATGCGCGATAACGAGGTACGCATGCGCGATGCCGGCAGCGCGTCGACGCTGCCGCCGCCGGACCTCGGCGGGCCAGCCGCACGCCGCGCCGAAGCCCCGCCGGTCTCGCCGGCAGGCGGAGGCGGTCAGGATGGATGGCTGTCCGACCTGCTCCACCGCACCGACGCCGGCGCCGGCGCCGGACAGGCTCCCCGTGGCCGCGCACCGCAGACCGCCGTCAATCCGCTGGAGTCGCTGTCGCTCGACATCGGCCGGCTGATGGACCGCAACCTCGCCGCCGAAATGTGGGACCGCTATCAGCGCGGCGAGAGCAAGGCGTTCACCAAGCGGCTCTACACGCCGGCCGGCCAGAAGGCGTTCGACGAAGTCTCGCGCAAATACCGCGCCGACCGCAGCTTCAAGCAGACGGTCGACCGCTATATCGCCGAGTTCGAACGGCTGCTCGACGAAGTCGCGCGCGAGGATCGCGGTCCACAAGCGCTACGCGGCCACCTCACCTCGGAGACGGGGCTGGTCTACACGCTGCTCGCGCACGCGGCCGGGCGGCTGGGGTAAGGTTCAAATTAATGGCAGAATGAGAAACGGAGGCAGCGATGCCTCCGTTTCGGTTTTCCGACCACTGCGGTTCGTTTGAATGGGAAAGGCGATGGGCTACATCAAGGTGAGCTGGAAACACGACAGTCCCCACAATCCGATCGTGCTTTACAGCGAGTTGGATGATGAGCGGTGGGAGGTCAGGAAAGTGGAAGTATTTCCCGACGGGTCGTTCGGATATGCCGATCGCGCTACGTCTCGCGGAACGACTTTCCTAGGCCTTGTGCCCATACCGACGCTTACGGAGATTGCTGCAATTCCCGAATTCGAGCCCGTGACGATCACGAAAGACGAGTTTGAGGCAATGTGGTTGAGGGCTATCGGGCAAGCCTGACCGGAGGTAAACCAGCGTCGCCGATTTGCAGTTCGCTGTCATTGCGAGGAGCGAAGCGACGAAGCAATCCATTCTTTTCCACGCGGCGATATCGATTGCTTCGCTTCGCTCGCAATGACGGCTCTTGCAGCGATTCTATTCGCTGCTCACCATTCGCCCCCTACTGCCGCTTCTGTCCGCTCGGCGGCTTCGGCGGAGCCGCCGCGTTCGCCCCCCTGGGCGGAGTCGCTGCGGTTGCCTCTGCCGGCGCGGGGTTATTGCTTCCGCCAAAGATCACGCGGCTCGGGTTGCGGTCAAAGTTATTCACGGCGCGGCTGATGTCGGAGAGGGTGCGGCGGCCATCGGTTATCAGTGCGCCCGACCGCTTGTCGAAATCTTCGGCGAGTTCGCGGATCGACTTCACCATCAAATTCAACTCGCCGCCGGCGGCGCCGCCCGCGATCGTGTTCAGCCCGAGCATGAGGCTGTCGGCCTTGCCCATCACGCCGTCGACCCTGAACATGACGTTGTCGATCTTCTCGGAGTTGCGCGCGAGCGCGGCCGTAAAAGTCTCGAGATTCCGCAGCGAGTTCTTCACCGATTCCTGGTTGTCGGCGACGATCCGGTTGACGTTCTGCAGCGTGGCGCGGATCGACTCGGTCACGTCCTGCAGCGCGCTCGGGTCGGCGGTCAGCATCGGCACGCCATCCTCGTCGAGCGGCACGGCAGCCGCGTACTCCTCGCCGCCCTTCAGCGAGATCGCCGCGACGCCGGTCAGCCCCTGGAATTCGAGGCCGACAAGCGTGTCCTTGCGGATCGGTGCGTTGTTCTCAACCATCGCGAGTGCGACCACGCGCCGCGGATTGTCGAGCTTGACCGACACAACCTCCCCTATTCGGATACCGTTGAAATTGACGCTGCCGCCATTGCGCAGACCGGACGCCGGGCCTTCGAAGACGATGCGGATCGGGCTGCGCTGCTTGGTGGTGTGCAGGCTCTGAAACCACAGCACGAAGCCGAACGCAGCGGCGATTACCGCCAGCGTGAAGGCGCCGATCAGGACGTAATTCGCCCGCGTTTCCATAACTCAAGGTACTCCGGAACCTGGATCTGTTCAGCCTCGCCGATCAGACCCGTCGTTTATCGCTTGTTTGAGCATGATCTCATCAAAAACCGGTGCCCGCTTCGTGATCGTGCTACTGCCCCATGACCGCGCGGGCGCGCTTGCCGTGGAAATATTGCCTCAGCCAGGGATGTTGCGAGGCCTGCATGTCGGCGATCGATCCTGCGGCAATGATCTTACCGTTCCCTAAAACCGCGATGCGGTCGCAGGCCGTGTAAAGGCTGTCGAGATCGTGCGTTACCATGAAAACCGTCAGGCCCAAAGTACGCTGCAGGGTGCGCACCAGTTCGTCGAAGTCCCCGGCGCCGATCGGATCGAGCCCCGAGGTCGGCTCGTCCAGGAACACCAGTTCCGGATCGAGTGCGAGCGCGCGCGCCAGCGCCACGCGCTTGATCATGCCGCCGGAGAGTTCGGACGGATAGCGGTCGGCGACGTCGGGCTTAAGTCCCACCATGCCGAGCTTGGCCACCATGATCTCGTCGAGCAGCCGCTGCGAGACCTTGAGATATTCGCGCACCGGAAACTGGATGTTCTGGCGCACGGTGAGCGAGGAGAACAGTGCGCCCTGCTGAAACAGGATCCCCCAGCGGCGCTCGACGCCGCGGCGCTCGGCGGCGTTCGCCGCATCGAGATCGACACCAAACACCTCGATGCGGCCGGCAACCTTCGGCACCAGGCCGATGATGGTCCGCGTCAGTACCGATTTGCCCGCGCCGGACGGACCGACAAATCCCAAAATCTCGCCGCGCTTGACGTCGAGATTGAGCCCGTCGAGCACGCGCGTCTTGCCAAATTGAACCGTAATGTCGCGGACGCGGATGATGGCGTCGGAAATCTCGCCCGCCATGGTCACATTCCGATCGATGCGAAGAAGATGGCGAATACGCCGTCCATCACGATCACGAAGAAGATCCCCTTCACGACCGAAGATGTCGTGTGCTGGCCGAGCGACTCGGCGCTGCCCTGCACCGCCAGCCCCTCGACGCAGGCGACGATGCCGATCACCGCGGCCATCACCGGCGCCTTGATGATGCCGACGATGAAATGGTCGATCGAGATGGCGTCACGCAGCCGCAGCAGGAAGGCCTCGGGATCGACGCCGCCATAGAGCCACGCCACCAGCCCGCCGCCGTAAAGCGCCGCCATCGCGCCCAGAAACGCCAGGATCGGCAGCGCCAGCACCAGCGCCAGCATCCGCGGCAGGATCAAGACCTCGATCGGGTCAAAACCCATGGTGCGCAGCGCGTCGATCTCCTCGCGCATCTTCATCGAGCCGAGTTCGGCGGTGTAGGCCGAGCCCGATCGGCCCGCCACCATGATCGCCACCAGCAGCACGCCGATCTCGCGCAGCACCAGCACGCCCAGCATGTCGACCACGAAAATATCGGCGCCGAACTTGCGGAAATGGAAAATGCCCTGCTGAGAAATGATGCAGCCGATCAGGAACGTGATCAGCACCACGATCGGCACCGCGCGCCAGCACACCTGCTCCAGATGATGGATGGTCGAGGTCATGCGGAAGCCGCGGGGCCGGATGAGAACATGGCCGGCCGCGGCAAGCACCGCACCCAGCATTTCGATCAATCCGACCAGCGTGCCGCCCACGCCAGCCACGGCGCGGCCGATCTGCTCCAGCATGCCCGTGATCGTCACCCGGTCAGTTTCGACGATCGGCTCTGCCTTCACGCGGCGCACCTCGTCGACCAGGCTTGAGTAATTGGCCGAGAGCCCGGCGATCTCGCCTTCGACCCCGCCCTGGGTCAGGCTTCGCCGCAGCCGCTCGATCAGCCAGGCGCCGAACGTGTCGAGCTTTGCCACCTGAGAGACATCGATGAAGATGTTGGGCCGGGTGCCGCTGAGCTTCTCGGCGTCGGCGACCATTCGTTCCAGCACCGGCGCAAAGCGGGCCGTCCACGAGCCGGTCGCGCACAGCGCCAGCGCGTTGCCCCTGGCTATCCGCTCCAATGTCGGGTTGCCGCTCACGATGCCCATCCCTTGGCCGATATGCCCCCTGAAAAACGTCAGGTTCCGCACGCCGCCTGCCTTGTAGAATCTGTCCCTAACCAGCCATAGTTGGTTGCAGCGGGCAAGCTTGCGGTTCAGAAAATTGCAGATTTTAAAATGACTTCCAGCCTATCTCGAAAGCTTGCCGTCAGCATCGAACGCTGGCCGATCGCAGGCGCCTTCACCATCAGCCGGGGCGCCAAGACCGAGGCCGTCACGGTTGTCGCCACCGTCAGCCGTGACGGCGAGAGCGGCCGCGGCGAATGCGTACCCTACCCGCGTTATGGCGAGACGCCTGAAGCGACACTGGAAGCGCTTAAAGCAATGCAGGAACCACTTGCGAGGGGACTGGACCGAATGGCCCTGCAGACGGCGATGCCCGCGGGCGCCGCGCGCAACGCGCTCGATTGCGCGCTGTTGGACCTCGAGGCCAAGCGCTCCGGCCAACGGGTCTGGACGCTGCTCGGCCGGCCGGCGCCGCGCCCCTGCACCACCGCCTTCACGATCTCGCTCGGCACGGCGGAAGCCATGGCGTCGGCCACCGCAAAGGCCGCGCACCGGCCGCTGCTGAAGATCAAGCTCGGCGGCGACGGCGATGAGGCGCGGATATCGGCGGTGCGCAAGGCGGCCCCGGAATCCGAACTGATCGTGGATGCCAACGAAGCCTGGACGCCGGACAATCTCGAAACCAATCTGGCCGCCTGCGCCAACGCCGGCGTGACGCTGGTCGAGCAGCCGCTGCCGGCCGGGCGAGACGAGGCGCTGGCGCGCATCAAGCGCCCAATCGCGGTCTGCGCCGACGAAAGCGTGCATGACCGCGCCTCGCTCGACGGCCTTCGCGCGCGCTACGACGCCGTCAATATCAAGCTCGACAAGACCGGCGGGCTGACCGAGGCGCTCGCCATGGCCGACGCCGCGCATGTGCTCGGCTTTGAAATCATGATCGGCTGCATGGTCGCGACCTCGCTGGCGATGGCGCCGGCCATGCTGCTGGCGCAACAGGCCAGATTCGTCGATCTCGACGGTCCCCTGCTGCTGGCGCACGACCGCGATGGCGGGCTGCGCTACGACGGCAGTCTGGTTTATCCGCCGGAAGCAGCCTTCTGGGGCTGATGCGAGAGCCGCTCCCGCGCCAGCCAGACCACCAACCCGCCGAGCGCGGCCATGACAGCCATCACGTAATAGATGCCCTGCCCCCAGCTCTCGTAGATCGTGCCTGACGCGATCGACGCGAGGCCGGCGACGATGCCGCCACAGGCAGTCAGATAGCCCTGGGCCCTCGCCATCACATGGCCGGGCACCTGATGCAGCATCAATCCCATGATGCCGACCTGGGTCAGTCCAAAACTCAGCGCATGCGCGAGCTGGACAACCGCAAGAACGGCGAGCGGCGGATCCTGCGCCGTTATCATCCAGCGCGCGGCGGCGCTCAGCGCCGCGATCAACACCAGCATCGACGGCTGCAGGGTGAAGCGCGGCGACAGCGCGAACAGCACGATCTCGGCAATCACACCCAGGACCCACAGCGTTGCAATCGTCAGTCCGTCAAAACCCGCCTGTTGCCAGGCGATCGATGCGAAAATGTAATAGGCGGCATGGCTGCCCTGGATCAGCGCCGACGCGACGATGACTGCGATAAAGCCGCCGTCGCGCAGCAACGCGCTGGCGCTGCCGGTGCCCGGCCGGACCGTCCTTGTGTCGTCCAGCGGACGCAGCGCGAGGCTCGCGAGCGCCCCGATCGCAGCGGAACCGGCGATGATCCAGATCAGGTTTTGGGCGGCGATGCGGTCGAACAGCACCCCGCAGACCAGCGCGCCGAGGACGAAGGCGGCCGAGCCCCACAGCCGCAACGGTCCGTAATTGAGGCCGTAGCGCTTCACGCCCCGTAACGCATAGGCATCTGTCAGGGGCACCATGGGCGTCCACAGGCAGCAGGTCAGTGCGTAGATCAGGAACACCAGCAACGGCAAATGCTGGGTGCCGAGGATGAAAAAGCCCAGGGCGGTCGCAAAGGCGGTCACCATGATGGCGCCGCGCAAGGCCTGGCGCCGTTCCGCAAAGCCTGTCACCAGCGGTAGCACCGTAAACCGGGTCACCGGGGGGACGGCCGTGATCAGCCCTATCCAAAATGCATCAATCCCGACCGCTTTCAACCAGACCGTGAAAAACGGCAGGTGAGTGCCGGTCATTCCGAACAGGGTGGCGTAAAACAGCGCCACCCGCGTCGCGAAACGCCGGGATGCATCTTGAGAAGCTGTGGGGATTTGTGATTCGCTCTGCATCAATTCAATTGCGATTCGGGCAATATCGTGTTGTCTCGTTATCGCAGGGCGCGCTGATTTGCGCGAAGAGTTTGACATGGCCGACGAAGCATTCGCCCTTTCTCCGATCTCAGCACGCGCCACGCTGCCGAGCGAGGAGGATTATGCCGCGATCGCCGAAGCCTTCATGGAAACTTCGCGGGGCCGCTGGTTCCTGACCGAATACGCCAAGCGCAACCGCAATGCCGACACCCGGATGGTGCTCGACGCGGTGGCACGGATCGAGCAAAGCCTCGTCGCCCAGCGCGAAGAAACCCTTGAACGGGAAGCAAGCCTCCAGCGCGAGGAAGGCCTTTCGGCGCAGCAGGCCGCGGAGGCCGTCGCCGCGGCGGCCGCGGCGCAGGAGCGGCTGACCGAAGCGCTCGCCGCCATCCGCAGCTCGGTCGAGGCGGCCGAGGAATCGGCGGTGGAAGCGCTCGACAGTCTTGCGCTGGAACAGCGGCTGGCGCCGGTCCGCAAGGGCGCGCGGGTGCTGCGGGAAATCGCCTGGCGGTTGCGGGAAATCGGCAATGACGGGCGGATCTGCGACCTGATCGATTCGCAGGTCACCGTCATCGAGAAAGGCACCGACCAGTTCTCCTCCCAAGAGGCGAGAGCGGCGCTGCATGCGGCCTTTTCCGCCCTTCAGGGCCGGCTTGTGGAATTCGGCGACGCCGACCGCGCACTGGCGCCGGCTGCCGAGAGCGAAGCGGTGGCACCCTCCCCCGCCGCGCCGGAAATGTCCCCGGCGGCGGAGACAGCCGAAATAGCTTTGGCACAGAAAGTTGCCGAGGCACCGTCCGCTTCGCCCGCCATGCCCGCCGAAGCCGCGCGTGCGGCAGTGGAACCTGTGCTGACGCAGACGACAACACTGCCGCCCGCAGAGGTCGCCGCTGCCCGGCCAGCCGCTGTCCAAGAAGCCGTTGTCCAGGAAGCTGTTGTCCACGAAACGGCCGTCAAGAACGCCGACCCCCAAGACGCTGCTCTCGAAGACGCTGCCCTCGAAGACGCTGCCCTCGAAGACGCTGCCCTCGAAGACGCTATCCTCGAAGACGCCGACGCCCAGGACGAGGCGGTCCTCGACATGATCGCGATGGAGATGGGTGCACCGGATCCGATCAGCGACGACGAGATCGCCGAAGCGATGGCCGAGCAAGCCCGCCTTGCGGAGCCTGCGCCGGTCGTCCCCGTGGTCGTCGCAAAACCGGGTGCCGCGCCGCCGCCACCGCCCCCGCCCGTTCAAAAGGTGGTTCAAGCTCCACCTCCGCCGCCCGCCGCAGTACCGGCGCCCGCGCCCGTGGTGGAAATGTCGCTCGGCTCGAGCCTCATCGCGAGCGGCATGCTGCGAAAGCCGGTCACGGCCGCCAACGACCCGCTGGCGCCGATCCGGCGCATGAGCCAGGCCGAGAAGATCGCGTTCTTTTCGTAAAAGGCCCTTTGCGTCGACAGCCCGAAGCTCTCCAGCTTCCACAACGCATCCGCAGCATTTGTTGCATCTGCGAGTAGTTCGCTTTCCGGTTGCTTCAACCCTCCGCCGACGTCAAGCTCACACGATCGTCTTCGCAAGCGGGGATCGCCGTGAAATCCAGAATCATCTTCAATCCGATGGCGAACAAGGGCAACTGCGGCAAGCGCTGGCCGCAAATTCGCGCCGAACTCGAAAAGCATCTCGGCCCGGTCGACGACGACGACATTGCGATGACCCACGCGCCCAATCACGCGACCAAGCTGGCGCAGGAAGCCGTCGATGCCGGTTGCCGGCGTCTGATCTCTGTCGGCGGCGACGGCACCTTCAGCGAGATGATGAACGGCGTGATCTCGGACGATCGGCCGATCGCGCCCGACCTCGTGCTGGCGCAACTGCCGGGCGGCACGTCGAACGAACTGTCCCGCTCCTTCGGCCAGCTCTCGCTCAGTGAGGCGAGCAAGGCCATCGCCATGGGCCACACCCGCGACATCGATGTGTTCCGCGCCGACGCCAGGGGCTATGCGGGCGGCCAGGTGACGCGCTACGGCTTCGTGCTCGCCATCGTCGGCGCCGCCGCCACGATTTCTTGGCGCGCGCAACGCGTGCCGCTGCTGAAGCGGCTCGGCCCGATCAGCTACGTCCTGATGACGGCGTTCACGTCACTGACCTACAACCCACGCGACTACCGCATCAGGATCGACGACGAAGCCGAGCAGAGCCTGCCAATGTGGTCTTTGATGCTGTGCAGCTTCGACGGCGCAGGTGAAGGGTTGATGCTCGCGCCCGGCGCCGATCCCGGCGACCGCAAGCTCGACCTGATCATGGTCGGCGACATCGGACATTGGGAAACCCTGACCAAGATCGTCCCCAACCTCGGCGACGGCAGCTATCTGGCGCACCCAAAGGTGTCGCGGCGCCACGCGACGCGGGTCACCATTGACAGCGATCGCATGGTCCGCGCCGACGTCGATGGCGAGAGCATCGGACAATTGCCGATGTCGGTGACGATGCTGCCGTTCCACCTCAAGGTGGCGGTTCATCGATAGCGGCCCGCGCAGGGACGTTCGTGTGGAACGCCCTCTGGATTTGTCTGCCGCCCGCAACGACCTTCTTCCGGGATCCGAAATCCGCTACGTGCTGCCGGCTGTCCTGGCGGTTGGCAGCCACGCGTAGGCCAGCCACCCGATCCCGTGCGATATCAGGTCGACGCCGAGAAGGAATCCAAGGACCCACAATCCCGTCATTGGAAATCCCGTCAGGATCACAAGACCGGCCAATACGCCGAATACGCCTGACAACAGCATGATCCAGCCCGCCTCCCGCCAGTGGCTGATGCCGAGCATGATGCGAACGATGCCGGAAATCAGCAATGCCAGACCGAGGACGTAGGTGAGGATCAGCGCGCTGGCGACCGGCTGGCCCACCAGCACGACGCCGAAGGCGATGTACAGGATGCCGAGCAGCACTTGCCAGGCAAACCCTCCCCATCCCTTGGTCCAGAAGGCGTGGACGATCTCGAAAGCGCCCGTGAAGATGGATACCCAGCCGATGAAGATGGTGCTGATCACGGTGACGAGCATGACGTCCCCGAGCACCAAAAATCCCGCCAGGATCATGGCGAGCCCGAGCAGGATGCAAACCCAGAAGGGTGGCGCAGGCAGTTTGGTGACGCCCATCGGCGAACTATTGTCAATTGTGGTCATGGAATCCTCCAGATTACGGATAGTCCCTGCCTCACTGCACTCGCATGCTCACCGCCAGCCGCATACGCGACGGCCTCGATGCCACCAGCAAACCCGACGGCGGTGCCGACGGCGCCAATGACGACCGTGCCGATGGCGACGGTGCCAGTGATGATGGCGATTCGGATGTCGAATGGGCCGTCGCGGCGATCGCCTGGCCCCGGCTTGAGCTTCCTGCTTGAAATCGTCGGCCTTGCTTCCGAGATTTTTTTCCATGGCGAGCGGCATCGCTTCGGCCGAGCCTGGCAGCAAGCCCACGCCCAGTCCTGTGGCTACAACGCCGCAAAGAAGGCTCCGCAGCGCACTGCGGCGATCGATTGCATCCATTGTTGTTCTCCTTGCCGGAATGTCCCTCTCCTCGCCTCTTCGTATTCAGTCAGCTCAATCTCACTCGATTACCTGTCGGGGCATCGCTCGGAATCTCGCTTGGCAGATAGTTCGGAAGCCGGCCTGCCGGGATGATAGCCAGCAGCGCAAGGCCGGCCATGATCAAGAACCCGATCTTCAGGGCACGCAACCGCGCTTCCGTATTCACGCGCACGGCTTCCTCGACCTGCCGCGGCGTGGCGGTGGTGCCTTCCATCAAACTGTGCAGCCGGTCGTTGCTGACGAAGGTGATGTTGCCGAGATCGACCTGGCTCTGGATCTCCTTCGGCAGCACCGGGTTCGCCGCGATGCTGCTCAGCACAATCGTGCTCAACAGGCCGACGAGAAGAGCACCCGCCAGCGCCGTTCCGACCGCAACGGCAAGATTTTGCGTGGTGCCGCGCAGGGAGCCGACGTCGCCTGCCAGTTGCTTGGGCGAGTCCGTGACCAGCACGTTGAACAAGAGCGTCACCAGCGAACCGAGGCCGATACCGAACAGAACCAGGCCGAACAGCACCGGAACCTCGCTCCAGTCGTTACGCAAGACAAAGGCGAGCCACACCAGGCCGATCGTGCACAGAATGAAGCCATAGCGGCCGATCTGCCGCGGGGTCAGGCGGTCATAGAGATTGACGATCAGCATCGCCATGAAAAATACCGTCAGGTTGAATGGCATCATCGCAACGGCGGTCGCGAGCGGCGAGCGGCCCTGGACGATCTGGATGTAAAGCGGCACCGAGAAATTCAGCGCCGCCTCCAATGCGACCACGGCAAACAAGGCGTAGACCGCGCAGCGCTCCTCGGGCGAGTCGATTACCGCAAGCGCCACTAGCGGCATCTTCCCCGCCGCCTGCCGCCGCAGCGTCCACATCAGGAAAGCCTGACCGAGCACGACGCCGAGAACGATCATGACCGGCGCGGGCGAAAGACCGAGCAGATCGAACGGCGCGTTGGCGGTGGCCAGCAACAGACCCCATCCGTTCAGATTATTGCAGCCGAAGCTGATGAGAACGATCGCCGACGCCGCCAGAACGACTCCGAAGAAATCGATATCAACATCCGGGCGGCCGTAGTCACGCTTGAGACGGAAGCTCAACAGGAAAACGATAGCGGAAACCGCGATCAGGATTCCGAACGCCGGACGCCAGCCGATATAGGTGCCGAGCACGCCGCCGATGATGAACGCCAGCACGCCGGCGGCCGCATGCGCGGAGCCGAGCGCGCCCAGCGCGGTTGCCTGCCGCCGTCCCGTGTAATTCTCGGCGATCAGCGCCACCAGCGACGGCACGATCACGGCGCCGGCTGCGCCGCAAAGCGCCTGCGCCGTCAACATCAACGTCGCCGTAGGGCTGAACGTCATCAATATCTGCGACGCACAGAACAGAACCACGGCGAAGCGGAAAACTTGCAATGCACCAAACCGCTGCGCGAGCTTGGCGCCCAGCATGACGAAGCCGGCCACCAGCATCGAATAGGCCACGATGCCGGTCGCAACCGTCGTCGGCGGCACCCCAAAGCTCTTGACCATCCCGCCGAGCGCGACCGGCAGCGAGGCGACATTGTAGGACATGATCATCTGGCCGAGCGCGATCGCGATCATCGGCACCCAAGACGCCCGTGCGCTTTCCCGGATTGCTCCGATTGGCATCGAGTGCGTCGCCATGGTGTTCTCCCGAGGTGCTCGGTTCGGGACCGACCGAGCCCTCGCTCGATCAGGCCGCGCTTTGCATCCGCGTCAGTTTTCCGGTTGCGATACGAACAAATCCATTCCCAGTCGCTGCGACAGGAATTTTGCCGCCAGTTGTCCCTTCACACTGTTGCCGGCCGTGTCGAGCGGCGGCGCGAAGGTGCCGAAGCCGCCTTTACCCGGAGAAACCGCGACGATGCCGCCGCCGATCCCGCTCTTGCCCGGCAGGCCGATGTCATAGAGCCAGTCGCCCGAAGTCTCGTACAGGCCCGCGGTAATCATGACGGTGAGCGCATTGTGGCAGGCGGCAGCATCCACGACGCGCTGCCGGGTAACGGGATTTACCCCGCCGTCCGCCAGCGTCGCGCCCATCACGGCCAGATCCCGCGCGCTCACATTCAGCGAGCACTGCCTGGTATAGAGATCGGTCGCTTGCTTGGGATCGCAGTAGAGCCGGTCGTAGCTTTGCAGCAGCCGGGCGATACTGCGGTTGCGGTAATTCGTCTGCGACGCCGAGGCATAAACCTCTTCATTGAGCGAAAGCTTGCGACCCGCAAAACGCGACAGCCCATCTTGAATGTATTGCCACTGGCCTTCCGCGGTCAGCCCCGGCACGAGACTCGTGGTCGCGATCGCGGCCGCGTTCACCATCGGGTTGGTGCGGCCCCCGCCCTGCTCGATGGCGGCGAGCGAGTGGAACGGCAATCCGGTGGCGCTCGCCCCCAGTCTGGCGCGCGCTTCCTCGGGGCCGACCGTCTCGCACACCAGCGCGAACACGAACGGCTTCGCCACACTCATGATCGAGAACTTATATTCGGTGTCGCCGGCCTCGTAGAGGCGCCCGCTGGTGCCGACGACGCAAATACCGAACAGCTCGCGCGGAACCCGGGCCAGCGCCGGATAGACCTGTGAATTGTGTCCCTCGCCGTTCGACTTGAACCGCCGGTGCGCATCGGACACCAGCCTTTGCACCATCGCAGGTTCGGGCAGATGTCCCGTCGAAATGTATGGCCGGTCTATCTGTTCCGCGATCGACGGAAAGTCCATTGGACCCATCCAAGGCCGTTCAACGACACATGAGCTGCACGCCGAGAAACGATCTGCGATGACCGCTTCAGCTGTTTATGACCCTCAGCCAACCTAGTGTTCGAGCGTGTATTAAGTCAACTACACAACCTTAAAGTAGGTTTGCGGCAGGTGTGTTCCACCGCAACACTTTGTGACAAATCGCACGACGCTGAAGATGCATCGACAAAGCTCGGCGAATTAGAAACCAATTTGACCGGGCCCCCCACCTTTTAATGAGGCCGCCGATCAGCGAAGCGTGATCCGTTCACTGGCAGGTTGTGATACGGTGACTTCGAGCCGCACGGCCACTGAGGGACCCGGCCGCTTGCCACTGACAGATCAACGGCTCCTGGCCGGGTCGCTCACCGCCGACGGACTTGCCGGCAGCGACATAGCGCGCTGTGCAGCCGAGGGAGTTTGACCGTCAGCAACCCGCCATGCGCGGTTACATCACGTCCATCATATTGAGTTGGAGGATACGGAGATGTCAGATCTAGTCGCGATCATCTATCCATCCGAGGCAAAGGCTGAAGAAGTGCGGCAACGCCTGTTCAAGCTGCAGAAGGAATATCTGATCACGATCAGCGATGCTGTGATTACAGTGAAGACGGAAGCCGGCCCGGTCAAGCTGAACCAGCTCGTCAATACGACAGCGATGGGCGCCATGTCGGGCAGCTTCTGGGGACTGCTGATCGGCGTGATCTTCCTCAATCCCATCCTTGGTGTCGCCCTCGGCGCGGCCTCCGGAGCGCTCGGCGGCGCCCTGTCGGATTACGGCCTCGATGACGCCTTCATGAAGGAACTGTCGGGGAAACTGCAGCCCGGCAACGCCGCGCTGTTCGTGCTCATCAAGAATATGACGGCGGACAAGGTGCTGCGGGAGATTCAGGACGCGGGCGGCACCGTGCTCAAGACATCACTTGACGATACCAAGGAGCAGCAACTTCGCGACGCGCTGGCGAAAGCCAACACTGAGCCGGCCGAGCCCAAAACAAACGCCGCCTGAGCGGAGCAACCGAAGTCCGCAGCTTCCCGGGACAGCATGCTGATCGATCCGCGCCACGGCGATATCGAGGACGATGCCGCCAGTCCCGGGCAGCGGTCGCTGCTCGCCATCGCCGGCAGCCTGCTGGTCGAAATCAGTTTGCCCAAGCTGCTGTTTGCCTGGACGGTATTGCTGTTGTTGCCGGCGGTGCTGCTGGGTCTGGCGCCGTTGCTGGCCTCCGCCTGGTTTTCAAAACTGTCGCAAAAGCTAGCCGCATTGACCGGGATCGGCACGGCGCTGGCTTTGCTTGCGATCGTCGCGGTGGGGTGGATCGGATGGCGACCGCTGTTCCGGATCGCCGAGAATAATTTCTGGTCGCTCAATGCACTCGCCGTGCAGCCCGGCTATGCGTTCACCCGCGAGGCACTGCGCCATCTGACGGAACGGGTATCGGGCAAAAAGCTGACCGTCGCCGGCCGGGCGCGGTTGCGCAGCGCCAATTCGATGGCAGCCGGCATCGTGCTGTCCGGATGCGCCGTGCTGATCGCGATGCTGGCCTGGCCCGCCTCGCGCTGGACCGGCGGCTGGAACGACCTGGTCTTGCTGCACCGCCTCGCCTGGCCTGCGCTGGCAAACGCCGTTCTGTTGGTGTCGGCCTATCTGGCGGTCGCATCGCTGATGTGGGGGTTTGCGGATGCCAGCATGCAGCAACCCGTCGATCTCGCCGCGTTCGATACCGCTTCGCCCCGGGGGCGGAGCTGGCGCGTGGCGCATCTGTCGGACCTGCACGTGATCGGCGACCACTACGGCTTCCGCATCGAAAGCGGACGGGCCGGCCCGCGCGGCAATAGCCGGCTCGATCGGGTGCTGGCGCGTCTCGCCGCCATTCATGCGACCGATCCCCTCGATCACATCCTCATCACCGGCGACATGACCGACGCCGGCCGCGCCGGCGAATGGGCGGCATTCCTCGATGCCATCGCCCATCATCCGGAACTTGCTGCGCTCATGGTCATGATGCCGGGGAACCACGACGTCAACATCGTCGACCGCGCCAATCCGGCCCGGCTCGACCTGCCGTTCAGCCCTGGCAAGCGGTTGCGGCAAATCCGCACCCTATCGGCGATGGCGGCCGTGCAAGGCGATCGCGTGCGCGTGGTCGACGCCCTTGGAAAACCGACGGCAACCCTGAACGAGGCGCTGGAGCCGCACCGCGAGGCGATCACAGCGCTTGCGGAGCATGGCGGTCTGCGCCGTGCAGCGGTGCTGCGTGGCGTGTTCGACGACCAGTTTCCGATGATCCTGCCGCCGGAGGCGGAAGACGGCCTCGGCATAGCCGTCCTGAACTCCAATGCCGAGACCCACTTTTCCTTCACCAACGCGCTCGGGCTGGTATCCGTCGAACAGACGCATCGCCTCGAGGCGGCGATCCGCCATTATCCGGCTGCACGCTGGATCGTCGCCTTGCACCACCATGTGGTGGAGTATCCCATGCCGGTGAAGGCGTTCTCGGAACGGATCGGTACGGCGCTGGTCAACGGCAGCTGGTTCGTGCGCAGGCTGGAAGCGTTGGCTGGCCGCGCCGTGGTGATGCACGGCCACCGCCATATCGACTGGATCGGCGCATGCGGCGCGTTGAAGATCATCTCCGCGCCCTCGCCGGTGATGAATGCGACCGATGACGCCGCCAGGCATTTCTATGTTCACACGCTGGTAGCCGGGCCGAATGGAAAGCTTGGTCTGCTGCCGCCCCAGCGCGTCGAGATTGCCGGCGAGAAGAACGCCCAGGGCGTACACTCATAAATTCGTGGATGATGAGCCCGATCCCTTGGGGTCGGCTTTGCCTCCGAAGGCCGACATCCGTCAGAGGCGTTGGCACGTCTGCTTTGTGGCCACTTCCAGACATCGCCGATGGGTATATAGGATCATCGTCCACCCCGGAGAACAGCAAGTGGCCCGAATAGAAACCTTCGTATGGATCGTGACGACTTTCATAATCGTTATGGCCGCCACTCCACCACGGGCTTTAGCAACACCAGAAGCGTCTGCATGCGGGTACCTCGCCGGTCTAATCGATAAGGCACCGCCAGGGCCGTTGTTCTTGCCCAGCTATCCGACCGTGGAATCGGGGCCTCTCCATGGCGGCGCATACCTTTATGACAATGCGGTGGCCGCCATCGCATTAGTCGGTTGCGGTGAGCGAGACAAAGCACGTCGGATCGGCGCGGCGATTCTCTGGGCCATCGATAACGACCGGACCTGGCATGATGGACGGCTCCGGAACGCTTACGCCGCGGGTGTGGTGGCGAGTGGCTCCGCCAAACTTCCGGGTTGGTGGGACAATACTCAGAACAAGTGGTTGGAAGATCGATATCAGGTGGGCAGCGATGTTGGTAACATGGCATGGGCCATGTTGGCATTGCTGTCGATTGATGATGTGAACACCGGCTCTCGGTTCCGCGATGGTGCAGCACGGCTTGGCGCCTGGGTCGCGCAATGGGCCGATACGCGCGGTACTGGCGGTTTCACGGGTGGTACGTTTGGGCACGAACCGACGCCGGAAGTGCGGACGTGGAAATCGACTGAACATAATACTGACCTCGCCGCCGCGTTTGGCCTTCTTGCGATCCGTACAGGCGATTCGCGCTGGCGCGATAAGGCAACGGTTGCTGAGTACTTCGTAAATACGATGTGGGATCCGGCATGCGCCTGTTTCGCCGCAGGTACCGCTGAAGACGGTGTCACGCACAATCCGATTTTGGCTCTGGATGCCCAGGTCTGGCCTTTAATGGCGCTCCCCGGAGCGACCGAGAAATTTGCATCGGCAATTACTACCGCCGAACAGCGAATGAGTGTCGACGAGGGCTTTTCCTACGGTGAAGACCGAGACGGTGTGTGGACCGAAGGGACGGGCCAAATGGCTCTCTTGTTGAAATTGCTTGGCAGGACTGGGAGGGCAAGGTCGTTGATCGCTGTCATCGAATCCCAGAGGTCGCCGGATGGTGGGCTGTATGCCACAACTGCCCGCGAGTTACCGACTGGGTTCGTGTTGGACACCGATCCGACCAAGCCGCGACTCTATTTCCGATTGCCACATCTTGGCGCAGCTTCGTGGGCTGCCCTCGCGGAACGTGGGTTCAATCCCTTTACGGTGACAAAAGGACTTCCGTAGTTGAGCCGCAGTGGAGGGATGGACCCTCGAACAGGTCGGGCGGCCTCGGACGCGCTCGCCGACATCATTTGTCTGCGTATTGCGCTCAGCTGAGTTCTTGGGCTAGTCCGATGAGAAGCCCTTCAGGCCCATGGAAGAAATCAATCGTCCTGCCGAGGTCTTCGAAGACGATTCTCACGTCGTCCATCTGCTTGAGCGCCATGTTTCCAATCTCCAAGGTGCTACTTCAGGGTGCTACTCTATGAGATAGATCGGACTTGACCACGCTTGGTGGCCGTCAGCCTGCGTGACGCGCAGGTAGACCGGCAGGTCTGCATCGCCAGTAAAACCCACCGTGTGATTAAGTGTGACATGGCAGCTGAAGTTGGCTTCGGGCAGACGGTAAACGCTCAATTGCCGGCCAAGGCCGCCACCGTCGAGCACGATGGTGCTGTCAGCGAGCGTAGTAAGTTCCACTACCCCCGAGACGATGTTGGTCTCGATGCTGAGCGTGCCGCGGTGTGCTTCGTCGAGCCAAAGGTCAATGCCCGCCAGATTGCCTGTCGTAACCGAAGTCCACGCCAGCGCGGTCGCGGCCGCCGTCTCTCGCACCATCCGCTCCGGATTGAGAAAATTGACCGGCGCGAATCGAGCAATGCGATTGCCCGCGACTGTCAGCTTGCCTTCCCACAGCGTCTCGCGTCCGCGGCCCCGATATTCGGCGCCTTGCCACAACACGCGCACCCGCCGCCCCAGATCAGACGCGTCATACGGACGAAACGTCTGGGCGACGACGGTTCCGTGCAGAACATCGACCCGCTCGATCGGCGCGGTTCCAATCACCTCTGCTGCAACACGCATCGGTGCACGCCCGGGGCGAATGATGTTTCCCATCACCGCCTGCTGAACCGGGAATTCAGTTGTCGGACCGAGCTGCGGGTCTTCCGCAAACCCGACTACGGGCTGGTCGAAGGAGGCGTGCAAATCAACAAATATCCGGGCACCTGATGTCCCGTAGTGTCTGCGTTGCCGCAGCGCCTCGAACAACGCATCGCGCGTCAGCTCAGGCATAAAATAACAGGTAAGGCCGCCAATGGCGCCGAAGCTGGACGCACCCGGGCGGGTCGCGCCGGGTCGTCCTTTGTGATCGTCGCTGTGACACACGACACCCACACGATAGCCCTTTTCAAAGGCATCATGCAGAATCCATTCGAAGGTGCCCCATGTTGAGTGAACCTCAACAGCTCGCTCCAGTCGGCCGTCATGGGCATAGTTCAGATCCGCGTAGCGCCCGCCGACGTGTGCGATAACGACGGCGTCTTCGCCTTGTAGTCCGCGGAACAATTCGTCGGCCGTGTAGATGGCATCGGTTGAGGTCTGCCCCTCGACCAGAATGTGCGACGAGCGTCGAATCGGGCGGCCTTCGCGGCGGTAGAAAATATTCCGATCGCCGCCCATACCGGTATTGCCCGACCATTCGTACCCCGGGAGGCAAACAAAGCGGCCGGGCACGTCGAATTCGGCCGTTAGCAGGTTGAGTTCCTTCCAGAACGCGTCAGTGATCTGGAAGTCATTGCCCTGGTGGCCAACCATGTCGATAAAGGCCGCGTCGCGCGCGTAGCGGAAATAGGCATCGGCGGTTCCCATCCCGATGGTTTCACCGCTCTGCCCGTGCAGATCGCCCCAATAGCGGCGCAGCGCGGCCTGCTTCACCACACGTAGTGGATTGGCGCGTGCAAGCTCTTTGCCGTTTGCCGTGAGCCGAATCTCGAGATCGCCTTCCGCCTCGGCGACGAGTTGTTCGATGACACGTGGACCATCGCCGTTCTTGATCTCCAATCGGGCCGGCAGTCCGCGTACCGGATGCGACGACTCAAGCTCGAAGCTCTGGTTAGCGTTCGCCGTGGGATTTCCCCACTTGTCTTCGGCAACAACGGCGAGGCGAAACAGCTCACCAACAAGCGCGAGTGACGGGAGGATTGCCTTCCAGCTCGCCGCCGGACCCGGCACGAGATCAAAAGCCGGCTGTACCGGTAGTTCGCAAAACTCATACGTTGCGAACGCATCGATCGAGGTCTTTAGCTCCACATTTGCTTCGACGTTGGTCTGCAACCGGAAGCCGGGTGAGCCCTGCCTGCGATCCCCCAAACGCACGGTCAGCGTATCTCCGGCGCGCAAATAGCCGCGCCCAACGCGAATGAGAAGGGTGTTCGCAAAGGGACGAACATTGAGCCGGTCGAACCACACTTCAAGCTTGGCGCCATTGCTGGCTTCCACCGTCGTGAAGTTTGCCGCTTTCGGCTTGTCGAACTGCGGCTTACTCATGTCGGAGGTGGTCCGCCACGAGATCTTGACCATACCGGTGTCATCGATGCCGAAGGTGCCTGCAGTATACACCAGGGTCAGTTCGGCATACGCGCCTGCGATGAACGGACCTGCCGGACTAAGCTTGATCCTTCCCATTTGGGCGGGAAGATAGGTCGAAAATGGCATTCGCTTTCCCGCTACTCGGCCTTGATATTCAAATCTTTCACCAGCCTTGCGAACTTGTCGTAATCCTCGCGAACGAGGACTGCGAACTGTTCCGCTGTGCCACCGATCGGCTCCTGCGCGGAGGCAAGAAAACTCGCACGCATCGTCGGATCGGCAATCGCCTTGTTGATCTCGCTGTTGAGGCGGTTCGTCACCTCCGTCGAAGTCCCGGCCGGCGCAAATACGCCGAGCCATTGATCGAGAACCAGCCCTTTCATTCCGGCCTCTTCGTAGGTTGGCACGTCAGGAAGGCTTGGCGATCGGGACCTGGAAGTCTGCGCCAGAAGGCGTAAGGTGCCGGCCTTATAATGCGGCATCAACGGTGTCGATCCGAGTGACCCAAGCTTGACGTGGCCGCCGAGCAGATCGTTGATCGCCTGCCCGCCGCCACGATAGGGCACCTGCTCAAGTCTGATGCCCGCGATCTGCGCGAACCATTGCACAGCCATGTGCTGAGGCGATCCGAGTCCGCTGCCAGTCGCGTATGGAAGGCCCGGCTGTTTCTTCGCCAGCGCGATCAATTCGGAGAGCGAACTTACGCCGAGCGAGGGGTGAACCGCCAGCACGATGGGTTGACGGGAAACCTGGATAATCGGCAACAGATCCCTGGAAGGATCGATGTTGGTATGGAACACGTGCGGATTGCTTGCGACCGTATCGATGGTAACGAGAACGGTATAGCCGTCCGGCGCGCTCTTGGCAGCATCCTCGACTCCGATGGTGCCATTGGCGCCTGACTTGTTCTCGACGTAAACCTGCTGGCCGAATGCCCGTGACAGGTGCTCGGCGATGAGGCGTGCACCGACATCGGTCGAGCCCCCTGCAGGAAATGGCACGATGAAGCGTATTGGCTTGGCGGGGTACGACTGGGCTTGCGCGACGCGGGCTGCAGCGAACGGCATTGCTGCCAGCGCGAGCGTAAAATGTCGCCTGTTGATCATGGTCCGCTCCTTGTGAAAATACGAGGCGCATTCCGGATAGCAGCATAGCGGAAGCCGATATAACCGAGTAATATTGTTGCTTGATCTGGCCATCAATTAAATTCATGGGCGGCAGCGCATGGCTTGGAGCGAGCAACGAATTAGTCGTCAACTGAAGCTTCGCGATCTTCATGTCCTGATGACGGTGGCCAGATGCGGCAGCATGGGCAAGGCGGCCGATCAACTATCGGTGTCTCAGCCCGCGATATCGAAGGCCATCGCGGACATGGAAACAGCGCTCGGGGTCAGGCTGCTGGATCGAAACCCGCGCGGCGTCGTGCCGACGATCTATGCGCGCGCTGCTGGATCGTGGTCTCGTCGCCTTCGACGAATTGAAGCAAGGCATCGAGCATGTCGATTTCCTCGCCAATCCCACGACGGGAGAATTGCGGATCGGAAGCACCATCGCAATTGCTACCGGCTTCTTGCCCGCCGTCGTCGATCGAATGTTACGGAAATATCCGCGCGTGATCTTTCATCTATCCGCCGGTGAGGCGGCGATGACATACCGTACCCTGGAAGAGCGCACAGTTGACGTGGTGATTGCGCCGGTGTTTGCGTCCATGGCGGTAGAACATTTACACGCCGAGATTCTTTATGAAGAGCCGTTGGTGGTTGTAGCCGGCGCACGAAGCGTCTGGGCGAATCGGCGCAAGATTGAACTTGCTGAATTGGCCGGCGCAACCTGGACACTGCCTCCCCTCTGTATGGCTCGGTCGTCGCCGAGGCATTTCGGGCCAACGGACTGGATATTCCCTCCGCAACCGTCTTCGCGTCCGTCACGCCCGCGCGCAACGCTCTGCTCGCCACCGGCCGTTTTGTCAGCATCGTTCAGGGTTCGGTGATGCGATTCAACTTTAATAATCCGGCTTTCAAGGTCTTGCCCATTAGTTTGCCGACGACGCGCCGACCAATCGGCGCCATCTCATTGAAGGCGCGGACGCTCAGCCCTGTTGCGCGTCTGTTTATCGACTGCGCGCATGAAGTCGCCAAGGCTCTTCCCAGGCAACAGTAGTGCAAGAGACAAATGTCGGCTTCGGATCCTGATAGCTGCGCCGCCAAGGTTACCTTCAGCGGTTCAAGCGTCCTAGGACGTGCGCTCACACATTCGTGGACACGCACTCAGCCGATCACCTTATCGATATGCGCGAGTACTATCGGGAGTGTCGACCCCGCTGTTGGAATTGCGCGGCGCTTCTTTTCGGCTAACTTTGTGAACCACATCACATATCCGACCCGTGATCGAATATAGCGTATTGGCGCATGGCACACGCTGAATTCGATCGGCAACGCTAACGCACCGGGCGCACCAACGGCACCCTTGGCGGTCCGTCCATTATGGAGGGGGCATGGTCGATACATCAACAGCAAAGCGGCTAGTTCAGGCCATCATCGATAATCTGCAGCAGCCAGTCCCCGGCAGGAGGCCGGTTCACACCATCGGCATAGGTGTGAAGGGTGAGTTCGTGGCGTCGGACGTGGCGCGCGCCTATTGCATTGCAGAGCACTTCAACGGAAAGCCCGTCAGGGTGTCGGTGAGGTTCTCCAACGGATTGGGGGGCGTGAAGCAGCACGACGGGTGGTCCGACGTTCGAGGAATGGCGACGCGCTTCCACATTTCGGGAGAGAGAGGAAGCGACCTGATCGCCACGACGCTCGGCGAATTCTTCGTCCGCAATGTCGACGACTTCTTCGAGTTCAACAAGATCGCGAAGCGCGAGAAGTATGAAAGGCGCCCCTGGTGGCGGAAGTTTGGGGACCTTCTGCAGCTCAAGATACCTCCTCGTAACCCGTACCCGAACGAAACCGAGAATGTCGATCAGGGAGCACTCCGTTATGCCGACCGGAACCGCTTCGCCCAGTTGGGAATATTCCAGGTTGCTCTGATCGGCGCACCAGAGAGCTATGCCCGCGCGAGCTATCATGCCGTCCACACCTTTTGGGTGATGGATCCCGACGGCGTTCGGCGCCCGGTGCGCTTTTCCTGGCAGCCGGTCGCGGGCGTTCGCAACACCGATCCCAAGGCCGTGCCGCACGAAAAATATCTGTTCGACGAGCTTAGAGACCGCCTGCAGCGGTGGCCGGCCCGATTCATGTTGATGATGACAATCGGCGAAGAGGGCGATGCGCTCGACGATCCCACAAAGCCCTGGCCGGCGAGGCGGGTCCGGGTCGCCATGGGTACCCTTACGCTCATCAAGGTATCCGAGGACCAGGAAGCGGATGGCGAACGCATCAGTTTCAATCCCTGCCGTCTCGCGCCCGGCATCGAAGTCTCCAACGATCCCATCCTCGAGGCTCGCCTGGGCGCCTATGAAGTCTCGCGTGAGATGCGCGGCGGGTGTCCTTTCAAGTGGAGGTGAGTCGATGCCAAGTGACGAAGGTTTGCTCGATCGTTTTGTGGACTGGGTGCCCACGACTCTCGTGTTCAAGCGCGTGGCGTCATGGACGCTGGTGCCTTACTGGGCGCGGCGGACGCCGGTGAAGTCTCTGCCCGGTGGTCCCCCCCAGTCGTCCCGGCACGGCGACAATGTCCAGTGCATGATGAATCTGATCATGCCGCTCAAGGTCAAGTCACCCATCGGACGAGCGGAAGCCGCGCTGGCAATCGCGCAAAGCCAGTATGCGATCTATGCCGGATTGAACAATGTCGGCACGGTGCACTTCGCGCGCTTCGTCATCGTCGGCGACAATATTTGTATGTTCTCCGTCTATGACGGGGATTTCACCAATTACATCCGCGATTTCATCGCCACGATTGGCGAGGTGTTCAACGAAGTGGTCAAGCTCGTTGAAGACGGAGAAAAAGTGACTCCCTGCGAGCGCAATGTCGAGGCGTTCATTCAATGGATACACGAGCGCGACCTGTACCAGGTGCCGGACACCGCCACCGATTTTCTGAGGGACCAGGAAGCCTTGAATGGCGACAGGGCCGTATCACCCGTCAATGACGATCTGACCCAGCTTCCGCGCAAAATGGTCCTGCAGCTTCGCGCCAACAAGAACGTCTCGCTCGGCAGCGGCTACCGGGCCTATCCCGGATTTTCGGTGGCTCAAATTCGCAAACGATTGGAGCTAGGCTGGTGACTGTCATGTTCAAACTCGCTGATCTGCAGGGCAATATCTTGCGCGGCTACACCAAGAAGCCGTACGTGCGCTACCTCGTTCTGGAGGTCGCCGATCCCGGCGCAGCCCGGCGTTGGCTCGCCGGCGCCGTATCGGGCCGCGACGGTGTCCCGCAGGTCACGAGCGGGGATTGGGGGGCAAACAGGCCGGACACCTGTTTCAACATTGGCCTGACCTTTGAGGGACTGCGCGCGCTCGGCACACCGGCTTCTTCACTCGACATGTTCCCGAATGAATTCATCGAAGGCATGACCGCCCGCGCCTGGAAACTCGGGGATGTCGGGCCGAGCGCGCCGGAAAACTGGCCGGCTCCGTTCAACGAGCCCAAGCGGGTCCATCTCATCGCGACGATCTACGCCGAGGAGGCCGCGCAGCTCGACGACGTCCAGCAGCGCGCGCTCATCAACGGAAGGGCCTGGACCTTGCTCGACACGCGGGAAGGTTACAGCTTTCCCGATGACATCGTTCATTTCGGGTACCGCGACAACATCATGCAACCGAGGTTTGAAGGTATCCACGACCCGCAACGGCATGACGACGGGCAACCCATGGCTCCGCTCGGCACCGTGTTGCTGGGGCACCCGACCAACCTCGAAGGTTTGCTGTGGCGGGTTCCGGAGCCTAAAGCCCTGGGGCTCAACGGCACCTTCAACGCCTTTCGCGTGCTGAAGCAGGATGTGGTGGGCTTCGAGAACTATCTCGACCAGGCCGCGTCCTATTTGCTGACGCACCCGCAGGTCGACGAGGTGCTGCCGCCCGGGGCCGAACTGAACATCTGCCAGGTCCTCTCAATCGCACCGCCGTCGCGTCATGCTGCCTTGCGCGAGGTCGTCGCCGCCAACCTGTGCGGCCGATGGCGCGATGGCACGCCGCTGGCCCTCTCGGCGGACGGGCCTGCCCCGCAATTGTATGACGCGAAATTCGACTACGTTGGCGAGTCGCGCTGTCCCTATGGAGCCCATATCCGCCGGTGCAATCCGCGCAACGGACAGATCGTGCAACGGGTGGCGAACAACAGCCGGCGTCTCGTCCGGCGCGGCGTGCCCTACGGACCACCCTACAAGGGTATGCAGCCCGGTGGCGAAGGCAAACCCGAACCGGAACGCGGCCTGCTCGGCAACTTTATCGGCGCCAGCCTCGGTGCCCAGTTCGAGGCTATGTCCTGCGACTGGCTGAACCTCGGCCTGCAGGATCCACGCATCACCGGCTCCAACGATTCGATCACGGGCACCAATGGTCCCGGCACGAGCTGGTTCGACCTGCCGCTCAAATCCGGCAGCACGATCAGGCTGAGGGGGTTGCCGGAGTTCGTGAGCACGCGAGGCGGAGCCTATACTTTCCTCCCCAGCCTCTCGGCGATCAGTTATCTGGGATCGCTGACGACGTAAGTAGCCCGAACAAGCCCTTAGTCATTCTGGCGGCTGTTGTGAGGCGGGCCTCGCATTTGGGTCGAAAACGGTGCTCGCGACCACATAATATAACTTCCGGTCTACGTCATCAGGCCGGCCACCAGATCATCAGCCTCGCGCAGATCGCGGGAAGTTTCCGCGGATGCAAATTTCGCCCGGGTCGATATCAAAAGGTCGCGTGCTTCGGCGCGTCCGGATGCGCTGTTGCTGGCGCTGACCAGGCGCGCGATGCTGATCGCCGTACGTAGCTCCCAACCGACCGCCCCGAGCTTTCTGGCGGAGGCAAGCGAGCGTTTGAACAAGCGCATGGCAGCCCGGTCGTCCCGCATTGGTTCGCGACACAGCAGCGAGCCGTGGATCCGATAAATTTCGGGAGCAGCCCAGCGCTCGCCGGTTTGCTTCACCAGGGACTCAGCCGAAGCAGCAAAGCTTCGGGCCCTTTCTAGCTCCCCGATCCGTCCGAATTCCGTGGCGAGCAGAATTCGATAGAGCGGAATTTGAATGCACCTATTCTCGGCGGGTAGTAAGCGGAGCAGGCCGCATAGTTGTTCGAGCACCTTTGGCGCCGGGCCTCGTGCGGTCAATGCCGCAGTCGCCCACAACGGACCGATGGTCCGGTACATTGGATAATCGTATTCATCAGCGACCTTCAGGCCGCGTTCAACGCTGGCAAGGTTGGCCGCAAGATCGCCTTCATACCAGTGATCGGACACGCCAAGAATGGAGGCAAATGCGAGCATGAAAGGATGCCCGATCTCGTTCGCGAGTTGCCGCGCCGTCTCACAGCACTCTCTGGCCCGGGTGGGCCGACCCAACAGCCATTCGATGTGCCCGGAATAGACGAGCGACACAATCAATGGATCATGCTGATAGATCTGAACGAGCTTCCCGTGCTCGCGAGGATTGTAGCGGGCGCTGATCAGAGCCGCGAGCTCACTCGCCTGCTCCAGACGACCGAGAAAGAAATTGGCGATCACGGCAGCAGCGTACGCCATGAGGGCAGCCTCGTCGTCGCGCCACTCCTCTGCCCGTCGGACGAAATCCTGCGCATGCGCGAGGCCCTTGGTGAGCTCGCAGTTGACCAGTTTGGCTATGGTACTTCCCCACAGCACCGTCGCCTTCTCGCGAATGGTGCCATAGCTCGCGCAAAGCTTGAGTGCGCGACTGTAGGGCCCATAGACGTGCGGATCGGACCATCCCGTGGTGGCGATGTACGCCATCGCCAGGCTGGATTGCAGTGCCATTTCAGCTTCGAAGCGCTGTGGTGAAGCGGGCAGCTTCGGAATTAGCGAGAGGCCCTCGCGAAGATGCGCCACCGCCTCCTTGTTGGCTGACCGGCGGAGCGCCGATCTGCCCGCCTGAAGCCAGGCCTCGATCGCTTCCGGGATGTTGCCTGCGCGCGCATAGTGATAACCGAGCACCGCGGGTTGACTGCTCTCCCGGATCGCTGCCTCATGAAGCAGCCACGATGCGACGCGCGCATGGAGTTCGCGCCGCTCTTCCTTGAGCAGGGAGGAATAGGCGACTTCCTGTATCATCGCGTGCTTGAATGCGAAGACGGTGCCTTGAGGTTCCTCGACGCAATACACAATCCCGGCGTTCTCCAGTGCCCGCAACGCGTCTTTCAGCGTTTGGCCGTTGCCCGGAAGTACGTTGAAAATACCTTCATAATTGAATTGCCTCCCGAAGACGGAGGCAATCTGGGCGACACGCTTGGCGGGACCGAGGCGATCAAGGCGCTCCATCAATGAGTCGTGAATACTCGACGGCACCAAAGGATCGGGCAAGCTTTTGCTCAGTGTCGAGCCGTCAGCGGCGCGCTCGACCTTGCGGGAATCGATCACTGCCCGCGTAAACTCCTCGACGAAAAGTGGCACGCCATCGGTTCTTTCCAGGATCTGACTGGTGATCCGGCGCGGAACGATATCGCTGCCTGCAACGGCTGCCACCATTTGCTCGCATTCGTGCGGTGCCAGCTTATGCAGGGCAATAGGTCGAACTGCCGAGCCCGACAACCAGTCCGCCTGGTAGTCATCGCGATGCGTGATCAGGATCATAACCCGCTCGCCACAACAGCGAGCGGGTAAGCGTACCACTAGGTCGATGCTGGTCGGGTCCATCCACTGGACGTCCTCCGCGACAACCAGAATGGGCCGCTTGTGCGAGGCAGCGACGAGAACATCGACGAAAGCCTCAAGGGCACGGTCGCGTACAAAGGGAGACCCGAGATCCGCGGGTTCGTATTCCGGGCAAGCGGGTATCGACAGCACCGCCCCGTAGTAACTGAGTGCGTGCGCAACGTCGGGGGCTTCTCTGGCCAAGTACGAGCGCAATTTTGCCAATGCGAGTTCCGCGTCGTCGGCTTCCTGGATACCGGTCACGCGCCTGAGCCTCTCGATTTCCGGGGCAAGCGGCGTGTTGACGTGGAACGGCGAGCATTGCAGCGACAAAACATCGCGCGGAGACACATCAACGGCACCGCGGAAGTGGCGGATCAGGCGCGACTTTCCTATGCCGGGTTCGCCGGAAATGATGCCGATCTGTCCTGAACCCGCTACGGTCTGTTGCCACATCTCGGCAAGCAATGCGCTTTCGCCGGTTCGGTCGATCATCGGGGCAAGAGGCGACCTCTGCGCCCTGTCGAACCTGCTCTCGCTGGACGCAAGAGCTTCGACGCGCCAGACCTCGACCGGCTCCTCCACGCCCTTGAGCGGTCGTCTGCCGAGCGGCGCATAGCTGAACGTTCCGCGGGTCAGTTCGTAAGTGCTCGATCCGACCACGACATCGTTCTCACCGGCGAGCCCTTGCAAGCGGGCAGCGACATGTGCGGAGCTGCCGAACACTTCCCGCCGATCAGGAGGCTCGCCGGGCACACTGCCGACGACGACCACCCCGGTGTTCACCCCGATGCGCACACCAAGGCGGACGAAGCTGCCATCCGATAGCTGAAATTGATGGTCCTTGATCGCCGCAGCGATCGCCAGCGAAGCGCGCACCGCGCGTTCGGGATCATTTTCATGGGCTTGTGGCACGCCAAAATAGGCAAGCAACCCGTCGCCGATCAGTCTGGCGATGTGACCGCCGTAGCGGCGAATCTCCGCGTCGCAGATATCGCGATAGGTTCTGATAACCGCGAAAAATTCCTCGGGATCGATCCGCTCACTCAGCGGTGTCGAGCCGACGATGTCGATAAAGGCCACGGTGAGCTGCCGGCGCTCGGCATGCGGAGCTTCATTCTCGACATTCGGCGGCGCCTGGGTCCGCTGAAGTCCACCCGAACGATCGGGCTTCGGCTGGCTGCTCATGACCCACCATGTTCAGTTTCGGCCGTACCTGCCCGCGAGGCAACAGAGAGGCGAGCTGCGTCCGGTTGACGCGGCCGAGCGGCCTGTGCTCGGGCGGACAGTTCCGGGGATTGAACACCATGTGCTCGCAGCCGTACAGCTGATTTTGCGCGACTTCTAACCATCGGATTAATGGATACAACGCTGCTGGGCGACCCTTCAGCCGGCTTTTAAGGGAAAGCGTCCTGGACCTTGCCCGGCTTCATCTGATCCGGTCCGCCGAACAGATCGGCGACCCAGCGGCTTGACGGATGGGCGGCGCAAAAGGTCAGAATGGCGAGCGTGATCGGCACGCCGATGAAGGTGCCGAACAGCCCCCACAGGAACGTCCAGAAGAAGATCGCGAATAGCACGACAACGGGCGAGATCGATAACATGGAGCCGGCCACCCTCGGCTCGATGTAGCTGCCGACCACGAACTGGATGACGTTCAGGCAGACGAAGACGCCGAGCACCGCGGGCCAGCTTTCGAACTGCGTCATCGCCAGCAAGGTCGGAAACAGCGTTGCAACGAACGGACCGATGAACGGAATATAATTGAGCACGAAGGCAATCACGCCCCACTCCAATGCGAACGGCAATCCGGCCAGCCATGCAAAGGCGCCGACCAACAGGCCGGTCACCGCGCTCATCTGCGTCCGCACCACCAGGTACTTCCGGAATTTCGCTGCGGTCGCCGCACTGCCGTCGAGCAGCACGCGGGCTGCGGTAGGATTATCCAACCGCTCAATTCTTTGCCTGACGTTCTCTACTTCGAGAAGCCCGAGCATGACGTAAATCAGCGCAATCACCCAGAAGCTCAGCGTGGTGTTGACGCGCCCGGTGACATACTGCGTGGTGCGCAAGAGCCAGCCAACGTTGAAATGTTCGGCCCAGAGCCCCGCGACCGAGATGCCGTGGCCGTCCAGCCAAATCACCATCGACGAATAAAGCGCCTGATACCGCGGCAAATCGCTGACCACCGAGCGGCCGACACGACCAAATCCCCAGGCCGCGAGCGAAGCAAAGGCGAGACAGATCGCTACCGTCGCAACGATTGTGATCGCCAGCGCGGCAAGCTTCGGCATCCAGGACTGCAACTGCTTCTGGATCGGCCACACAATCGCGATGATGAACAGCGCGGCCGCAAGCGGCGCAAACACCCGGCTCGCCTGAGCCAGCGCCGCCGTGACCAGGACGCCCGCGATGATTCCCGTGGTGGTCTTTAGCCCGAAGCCCATTTTGGGTCCCTTCGACCTTTCGGCAGCCTGAGATTGTCAGCCGTTTCGTGCGGCGGCAAGCGTGGAAGCGCCTCCTACTACAACCGTGATCACCGTCACGTACCGCCCCTGCCGATGCTGTCTAGCGTCCCCAGAGTAAATCTCGCCACAAGATTTCATTTGAGGAATGCTGCCATGTCCCGTTTCAAGTCAACGCTATTGCGCGCCGGTCTCCTGGCAAGCCTGTTGAGCTTCGGTGCCGGCGCAGCTTTTGCCGAAGCCCCCAACGCAGATATCCGCAACGGCGTGCAAACGCCGCCGCCGGTAGACCAGCGCATGGCGCTGGTGATCGGCAATGCAAATTATCAGACCGCGCCGAAGCTCGCCAATCCCGGCAATGACGCGCAATCGATGTCGCAACTGCTGAACTCGGCGGGCTTCGAAGTAACCCAGGCCACCGACCTGACACGCAAAGACATGGTCAGGGTCGTGCAGGACTTTACCGCCAAGGTCGCCGAGCGCGGCCCAGGCACCGTCGCCATGATCTACTATGCCGGTCACGGCGTGCAGATCGAGGGCGAGAACTATCTGCTTCCGGTCGATGCCAAAATCTCGTCGCCATACGATCTCGACGGCAATTCGCTGCGGCTGGTCGACCTGATGGGCACGCTGGACTCCATTTCAAGCCGGATGCGCATCGTCGTGCTCGACGCTTGCCGCAACAATCCGTTCCCGGAGGTCAGCGACGCCGGGCGGGGCCTGGCCATCGTGGACGCGCCGAACGGCTCGATCGTCGGCTACTCCACCGCACCGGGCATGGAAGCGGCGGATGGCGACGGCAACCACAGTCCGTATACGTCTGCGTTCCTCGATATCGCACGCGAGCCGAACCTGCCGATCGAGCAATTGTTCAAGCGCGTCCGGCTCGAAGTGAACCACGCGACAAGGGGCCGCCAGACGCCGTGGGAAAGTTCGTCGCTGACCTCCGATTTCTATTTCTTCGGCGATACGGCGGTTGCCGCAGGCCGTGAGCCGGATCGCCGCCCGATCCTGCAGATGGCGGCGAACCTGCCCTCGCGGTCGGTGCGGCAGGCTTACGACTATGTGGTGTCCGAAGGCTCGCCCGAATATTATGAGGAGTTCATCCGGCTCTATCCGAACGACCCGCTGTGCGACGAGATCCGCGTGCTGCACTATAATCTGAAGGTCGCAAAGGCGTGGCACAAGGCCGTGCTCGCGAACTCGCCGTTCGCCTACAAGACGTTCCACGAGAATTATTCCAACAGCCTCTACGCGCCCGCCGCGCTGAAGCTGTACGGTGCGCCGAAGGCCGTTCCGCTGATGCAGTTCACGCATCTGGCGAAACAGTCGCCATCGTACAAGCATGGCGGCCTGCCGGGACACTCGTTCGCCCACAACCACAACGGAGGCGCAACCGGTCTGATCCAGCAGATGCCGTCCCTATCGAAGCAAGGCCATGGCAACATGGGCATGCAGACCGGCAAGAACAGCCACGGCCCCTTCAATGCCGGCAAGTTCTCGAAAATGCCGGGCAGGTTCAACAACAGCCCGGTGCGGACCGGCAACAGGCACATGTTCAACAACGGCCCGCGTCATTTCGGCGGCGGGATGGGCGGACGCTTCAGCCAGCGCTTTTCCTCTGGCCCGTCGCGCATGTCATTTGCCCGCGGCTCGTTCGGCGGCGGCCGTTCATTCGGCGGCGGCTTTGGACGGCGTCACTGACCTGAGAGCCAGGTGTCAATGCAAAACCGGGCAGAGCGAACGCTCTGCCCGGCTCCGTTTGAGACGGGATGATCAGGCGACCAGCTTGGCGAACAGGTCCGCGTCGACATTGCCGCCAGAGAGCACGATGACGACGTTCTTGCCCTTGACGTCGATGCGGCCGGCCAGCAGTGCGGCGAGACCGACGGCGCCGCCGGGCTCGACTACCAGCTTCAATTCCCGATAGGCATAGGCGACCGCCGCGCCGACTTCCTCGTCGGAAGCGATCACGCCATTCGCCAGCAGCTTGCTGTTGATCGAGAAGGTAAGCTCTCCCGGCATCGCCGCCATCAGCGCGTCGCAGATGGTGCGGCCGGCGGCATGATGGGCCTCGCGGTGGCCTGCGCGCAGCGACAGGCCGTGATCGTCATAGTCCTTGGGCTCGGCGACGATGATCTGCGCCTGCGGAAACTTTGCCTTCACCGCCGTCGCAACGCCGGCGATCAGCCCGCCGCCCGATGCCGGCGCCACCACGATATCAGGGACGAGCCCGAGCGCCGCCATATCCTCGGCGATCTCGCGGCCTGCGGTGCCCTGGCCGGCGATCACGAAGGGATCGTCATAGGGGCGCACCAGCGTCGCGCCGCGCTTCGCAGCAATGCCGTTGGCGATGGCTTCGCGGTCTTCCTTGTCGCGGTCGTAGAGCACCACCTCGGCGCCGTAGCCCTTGGTGCGCTCGCGCTTGGTGATGGGCGAGTCCGCAGGCATCACAATGGTGGCCTGCATGTGCAGGATCTGCGCCGCCGCCGCCACGCCCTGGGCATGGTTGCCGGACGAGAACGCGACCACCCCGCCGCTACGCTTGTCCTGCGGAATCGAGGCCAGCTTGTTGAAGGCGCCGCGGAACTTGAACGATCCGGTCCGCTGCAGCATTTCGGGCTTCAGAAAGACCTTGGTCCCGACCCGTTCATTGAGAACGGGGAATGACAACAGCGGCGTTCGCACTGCAAAGGGCGCGACCACCTTAGCGGCGGCCTCGATATCGGCCGCGCCAATGGGTGGATTTTGGATGGGTTCTAGCATCCGCAATTTGTATCGCGGTTGCGGACGGGCGAGCAAGACGCATTCCGGTGATATCAGGCAACGAAATGCGGCTTATCGGCCACAAATTCCGCCACCTCGCCTTCCGGTTCGACTGGGCGAAGATTCAGGGCGTGCTCGACAAAAACCCGTGCGGAGGCCGGCCAGCTGTAGCCGGCGGCGAATTCGACGCAATCTTGCCGAGAAACCTGCAGCGCCTCCAGGCATGCCTTGCCCAAATCCTCGTCCAGGACGCCGACCGGCGCCGAGCCGATCACGTCGCGCGGACCGGTAACCGGAAAGGCGGCAACCGGCAGGCCGCTGGCCAGTGCTTCCAGCAGCACAAGGCCAAACGTGTCGGTCTTGCTGGGAAATACGAAAATATCGGAAGCCGCATAGATTTCGGCCAGTTCCTCGCCGTGCCTTGCGCCCAGGAACACCGCATCAGGATATTTCCGCTCCAGCGCCGCGCGGGCCGGCCCGTCGCCGACGACGAGCTTGGTGCCGGGCAGATCGAGGTCGAGGAAGGCCTCGAGATTCTTTTCGACCGCGACGCGCCCGACGCAGAGGAACACCGGCATCGGCAGGCAGAGGTCGGTGCTGCGCGGATGAAACAGCGAGGTATCGACGCCACGCGACCACAGCACCACGTTGCGAAAACCGCGCATGCGCAGCTCAGTCGCCAGCGCCGGCGTGGCCGCCATCACCGCCTGGCTCGGCCGATGGAAGGCGCGCAGCGCCCGCCACACCCAGGATTCCGGAATCGGCGAACGCGCCGAGACATATTCGGGGAAACGGGTGTGAAAGCTCGTGGTGAACGGCAGGCCGCGCTTGCGGCAGTAGCGCCGCACCAACAGCCCAATCGGGCCCTCGGTCGCGATATGAATGCTGTCGGGCTTTGCCGCATCGATCAGTTTTGCGATTTTTGCCGGGTACGGCAGCGCGAGCCGCAGATCGGGATAGCTCGGCATCGCAAAAGTACGAAACGATTGCGGTGTCAGGAAACTCACCTCGACACCAAAACCCCTGGCCGCCTCCGCCATCGCGGTCAGCGTTCGCACCACCCCGTTGACCTGGGGATGCCACGCATCGGTCGCGACCAGGATATGCGTCATGCGGCGCGCGCCGCGACGCGGGGAACCGGGGCTGCCGTTCGCAGTGGATCGGTCCAGGTGATGATCTCGAAGCTTCCGTCCTCGTGCTCGGCTAGCGCCGTGCAGCTTTCCACCCAGTCGCCGCAATTCATGTAGCGGATGCCGTGCTCGTCGCGGATCGTGGCGTAGTGGATGTGGCCGCAGATCACGCCGTCGGCGCCGTGCCGCCGCGCCTCGCCGGCCAGCGTCTTTTCGAACGCGCCGATATAGTTCACGGCGTTCTTGACCTTCAGCTTCGCCCATTGCGACAGCGACCAATAAGGCACGCCGAACATGCGCCGGAAGAAGTTGACCAGCCGGTTCATCTGGATGGCGAAGTCATAGGCTTTGTCGCCGAGATGGGCGAGCCAGCGGGCGTTCTGCACCACGAGATCGAAGATGTCGCCGTGGATGACGAGATAGCGCTTGCCGTCGGCGCCTTCGTGAATGGTGTTTTCCACTACGTCGATGCCGCCGAAATGCGTGCCGTAATAATTGCGCAGGAACTCGTCGTGATTGCCCGGCACATAGATGACCTTGGCGCCTTTTCGCGCCTTGCGCAGCATCTTCTGCACGAAATCGTTGTGCGATTGCGGCCAATACCAGCTCGACTTCAGCGCCCAGCCATCGACGATGTCGCCGACAAGGTAGATCGTGTCGGCGTCATGGGTTTTGAGAAAGTCGAGCAATCGGTCGGCTTGCGAGCCGCGGGCTCCGAGATGGACGTCGGAGATAAACAAGGTGCGAAAACGCCGTTCCGGGCTGTCTTCACTCAAGGAGTCACTACCCATACCTGTCCCCTGACAGATTTCTGTGACAGGGCGATGACTAGTTCACGCGACCCATAGCCCCACGAGAATCAGTGTCGCGCCCCGTGGTTTGCGGATAGCAGCGCGATGCGACAGGCAGGCGACATGAGAACGGCAACATCGCAGCGTCATCCCGTGAACGCACACGGAACCACCGGCGCCAACTGTCCTGAAATGGTTAACACCGCCGCTCGCTTCAACTGATCAGCCGCGGTGCATGTGTTCTTGCGTCCGAGCGCCAGGCAGCTAGGGCGAAGAGCCTCAATAAAACCTGTGGAAATGATGGATCGGGCCGTGGCCGTGGCCAACGCTGAAACGGTCCGCGTCCGCAATCGCCGCGCTGACCCAGGCCTTGGCGTTGCGCACGGCGGTTTCCATGCCCTCGCCCTTCGCCAGTCCCGCGGCAATCGCCGACGAGAGCGAGCAGCCGGTGCCGTGGGTATTTCTTGTGGCGACGCGTGGCGCGGCGAGTGCGGTGACGCCAGAAGAATCGACCAGATAGTCGATGCTCTCGGCGCTCTCGCCGTGACCGCCCTTGATCAGCACCGTCTTGCAACCCAGGGCCAGCAATCGCCTGCCCTGCCTCTCGACCGCGGCTTCGTCCGCCGCCACAGCTTCGTCGAGCAGCGCCGCGGCTTCCGGCAAATTGGGGGTGATCACCGACGCCAGCGGGATGAGTTTTGTGCGCAGCGCGTCGACGGCCTCAGTCGCGAGCAGCCGGTCGCCCGAGGTTGCGACCATCACGGGATCGAGCACGATATGCTTCGGCGACCAGCGCATCAACCCCGCGACGATGGCGTCGATGACCGGCGGATGCGCCACCATGCCGATCTTGACCGCGCCCACCGCCAGATCGGAAAACACGGCGTCGATCTGCGCGGTCACGAACTCGGCCGGCACCTGATGAATGCCGCTGACGCCCTGGGTGTTCTGTGCAGTCAGTGCGGTGATCACGGAGGCGCCGTAGACGCCAAGTGCGGCAAACGTCTTCAAGTCGGCCTGGATGCCCGCTCCCCCTGAGGAATCCGAGCCGGCGATGGTCAGCGCAATCGGCGTCGTCATCAAAAGTCTCGTCAAAATGCCGGGTTGAGAGCCACGGCTTGTCCTAGCGCGCCCCGCTATTGGCGGCAAGCTGGCTTGCCATTGTCAGCGGTTTTTGGCCTATTGGGCCAACATTTTTGGAGACGACAGCGATGGTTCCCTTCTTCGTCCAGTTCAAATGCAAGCTCGGCCAGTCCTACGCCGTCGCCAATGCGCTCGCTGAGGCCGAGATCGCCTCGGAGATCTATTCGACCGCCGGCGATTACGATCTGCTGGTCAAATTCTACGTCGACAACGACACCGACATCGGCCATTTCGTGAACGAGAAGGTGCAGGTGATTCCGGGTATCCAGGACACCCACACCATCATCACCTTCAAGGCGTTCGGCACGGGCTAGCACCGGCCGTCCCGCCAACGCCGTCGACTTCGCCCGGCGCGCGGCCACGCCCGCGGGCCTCTGGGAGCACCCGTTCTGTCCGAGACATCAGTACCTTTTGGCCGGTTGAAGGCCTTCATTGAGCAAGCGCTTATCGCGGTGGGTTTGCCGGACGCCGGCGCTGCAACGGTCGCGGAGCTCATGGCGGCGGCCGATCTGCAGGGATCGGACGGGCACGGCGTCAGCCGGTTGCCGCAATATGTCAGGCGCATCAAAGCGGGCGGCTTCAACGTTCGGCCGAACATCCATGTCATGCACGAGCATGCCGGCACGGCCGTCCTGAACGGCGACAACGGCATGGGCCACCTCGTTATGAAACGCGCCGCCGAAATGGCCATCGAAAAGGCGCGCACCACCGGCATCGGCTGGGTCAACTCGCAGTTCTCAAACCATGCCGGCCCGGCTTCGCTCTACGCCACGATGCCGCTCGCCCATGACATGATCGGGCTCTACTTCGCGGTCGGCAACGCCAACCATCTTCCGCCCTGGGGCGGCCTCGACATGCTGCTGTCGACCAATCCGATCGCAGCCGCCATTCCGGCCGGCGACGAAAACCCGATCGTGCTCGACATGGCGACGACGGTCGCCGCCTACGGCAAGGTGAAAACCAAGGCGTTACGGGGCGAGACCATGCCGGAAGGCTGGATGATCGATCGCAAAGGCAAGCCGCTGACCGATCCGAAACGCGCCGACGAAGGCATGCTGCTGCCGCTCGGCGGCATGGAGGCCGGCTACAAGGGCTACGGCCTTGCGATGATCATCGGCCTGCTCGCAGGCACACTCGGCGGCGCCGCGATGGGCCGCGACGTCATCGACTTCAATCACGACGACGACAGCGTCACCAACACCGGGCAGGCGATCGCCGCGATCAACATCGCAGCGTTCGGCGACGTCGCCATCTTCAAGCGAAGCGTCGATGGGCTGGTGCGCGATTTCCGCAATAGCCAGCGCATGCCGGGCGTGGAACGCATCTGGGTGCCGGGCGAACGCAGCCATGAAACGCGCCTCAGGCGAACGAGCCTTGGCATTCCCGTCGCGTCCGCGCTGCTGCGCGGACTGGACCAGGTCGCCGACGAACTGGGAATACCGAGGCTGACGAATTAGAGCGTCGCGGCGATCCGCAGCGAAGGGCTGCTTTCAGAACATCGGCGGCAGCGCTACCTCAGCTCCCACGGTCTTCGTCGGTTGGATGCTCGGCCTGGCCAATGGCCCCATGCGGGCAAGCACCTCGTTCGGCACCCCGTAGACCTGTATCACGTGGTCGATTTTTCTGAGACCGCAGGCCTCGCGCTGCACGACGAAGAGCCAGAGTGCATATCCCGCCTGCTCGACCAGACCATCGCGGATTTTTCGATCGGAATGGGTCGTCCGCGGACATGTGGCCAGTGCCGTCAGCGCGGCCTCCAGCCGCCGTCCAAGCCGCCCGAGCGCCGACGCCCTCTCTTCGGCAATCTCGTAGGCGAGCGTTGCGTATCCGGATTGAAGTAGATCCAACGCCATATGGGCGCGCTCCAAAACGTGGCCTGCCAACAATCTTATTGGCCGGCAGGAGGCTGTTCAAGGGCTGGAGGGCGGATTAGCCGAAGGCGTCATCCGCTCTTTTGCGGTGGCTCGGACTACGCCCCGACATGTCGCCGTGTCCGGATCAGAACACGTCGATCGTCGGGAAACGAGGCTCCTCGGTGATGCAGTCCCAAAGGTAAATCGCAAGGCCGACATCGCCGGTCCAAAGCGAATACCGTCCACGGCCAACGGCCATCTGAGCGCCGCGATACTGGACGATGGCCGTCATGGCGAATTGGCGCGCGCGGTTGAGCCAGACCGGGTCGTTCGTGCGGCGGTAGAGTTTCAGGAATGCGTAGCCATTCCCACCGGTACCGTGGCAAAGGTTCGAGCCCTTGGTCAGCGGTCCGGCGGCCCAAGTGAAGCGGCCGGCATCCACAAGAAGGGCGTCAAATTCAGGCGTCGCGAACGGCGCATCCGCAAAGGTCGTCACCATTCCGGGCGCGCCGTGACAGTGCTGACAATAGGCGGGTGGCTTCGCGCGCTTGCTTCTCGCGGCCCAGTTTGTCCCAATTTCAGACCGCCACGCATTCGCTGCGAGGGTCTCCGGCACAAATTCGGCCACCTGCGCCTGCTGCGCCAGCGTCAACCAATCCCACCCGCGCAACAACGGGATGACGTTGCCAGCAAACCCGTGAACGGGCCCCAGCCAACGGTCGTTCTCGCCATAGAGATCTTGTGTCCAGAGCCGACCTTGCTGCGTGTCCTCGAGAGCACCCAACAGCCGGGCCGCCTGCGCTTCGAACAGACCGCACCATCGCGTTTCCCCTGTCATCTCGGCCATGTGGATTGCGGCCAGCATGGATCCCGGCATGCCCCACATCAGCTCCCGGATCGGCAGTCCCATATTTGCTTCTGCGCGCATATGCACAAGATCAGCCAGGCTCGATGTGGGTGCGAGACGCATGGCGAGCAGCGCCGCACCCATGTCGCCCTTGAGCAGCGAGCCATGCTTCCCGTAATCGGTAGGCGAATTGTTTTCGAAGGTGTCGATCGTCCGCTCCAGCAGCCGGGGCAGAACAGGCCGAAAGTCTTCAGCAACGCGGACAGCACCAATTCGATGCAAATAATCCAGCGCCCAAATGACACCGGCCGCGCCCGTGTAGAAACTGGGATTACCGTCTCCCACGCCGTCGTCGCTTGGATGACCCAGCCAGAACGTGTCGGGATCGAAATGGGCGATGGCATCGGCCGCAATTTCTTCGATCACCGCCCGGACCGCCGATTCATTCCAGACGTCGTGTGCAAGCGCGCGGTGACGACCGAGGGCAACCATGCCTGAGGGCCTCCTGAGCGCGATCCATCTGTTCTTTAGACGAGGGAAGCAAGGATCGCACGGTTGAACGCAACGTATCCAAAAGCGCTAGGCGCGGCAAACCACAGCAGCATTCGGCGTCACGGCAGGCGCATCGCATCCATCTCGCCGCGAGGTAGAATTTGGTCGCTGTCGGAGGCATCGCGGAATCTGGCAGCCGCACATCCGGCAGATTTATGGAGTCGCCGCCCCCACGCCCGACTGTGACCTGTCGAGACAGGCCCCCAAAGTCCTCCTCCCCGTCATTCAGAACGACGGCTCCTTCAGGGCTGCCGACCGGCTGTGATAGAGGCCGCAGGGCTGGCCGCCTGCCGCCGCCTATGAAGCTGTCACACGGCCGGTATACATTAACCATCCCTGCGGATTTGCATGCTTTTGCCATAAGAGCATCATTTTACCGCCTAGATATCTTTGATTATCTAGGGCGTCGTCAATCGGAGGGCTCCGCGGCGGGGGACGTTCCGAGGGGGAAATAGTCGCGAGTACCACCATGGGGACGCTGTACGATTTGCTCGGGGCGCTTCCGAGCGATGATGCCGAGGGCTTGCGGACCGCATTCCGCAAGGCCGCGAAGGCGACTCATCCCGATGTCAATCCCGACAATCCCGATGCTGCGCTGCGGTTCAGGGAGCTGATGCGCGCCTATGACATCCTGACCGATGCCGAGCAGCGCGAGACCTACGATGAACTGCTCGCCATTGCGCTTCAGCCGGAGCCGGCCACGAAGGCCGTGCGTACCTACGAGGTTATCGGCAAGGTTGCTTCCAACACCATGGCGGCAACGGTCATTTCGGCGGTGCTAGTCGGCGGCTACGCCCTGTTCGGAATGTTTTCAAAACCACCAGGTGCTGCGGAAATCGCCGGCGACAGGATCGGCGGCGAAGCGCAGGTCGTCGCAGCGCTGCATCCTGACATCGCCGCTTCGAACGAAGCGCGCGTCCAGCGCGAGGAAGACGTATCAACCGTTGGCGCCGTCGGCACATCGGCGGTTGCGCCCACAGCGAAAGAGGCAAGCGCCGCTTCTATCGGCCGTTTCGAACCTGTCCCTGGATTCGTCTCGTACAATCTCGGGATCCAATATTATCCGCGCTTCGCAACCGCCAATTTCGACCGCGGCATCGTTCTGTATCGGGTCGGCGATCTCGACCGCCCGTTCGTCGCAGTCGCTCTACCGAGGCCTGCCACGGACTCGCGGCGGGCCAAGATCGCCGCGCCTGTGCCCGCTCTGCGCAAGCCGCTGGCGATCCTGCCGCCTGCGCCCCCTGCGCCGCCAGAGAGGCGAACGCCGATCACCGCCGCCTTGACGCCCTGATCGCGGGCGGCAACGCACCGGTCATGACTTCTCGGCGTCCTTTGCCTTCTTCGGCCGCGGCGGTCCCTCGACCGGCGGCAGCGACTTCAGATATTCCGCGATCGCGGCGCGATCCTCCGGCGACAATTGCGAGGTGTTCCTGATGACGCGCGCCATCGATCCGCCGGCGGTGTCACCATCAGGCGTTTGCCCGGTTTCGAGGAAGTAGGCGATATCCTTCGCGCTCCACTCGGCCAGTCTCTTCTGGGTGATGTTGGGCACCCAGCCCTCGCCCTCCGGATTGGGCCCGCCCGCGAAGCGTTGCGCCGCGACGATACCACCGAGGAAGTTGCGCGGGCTGTGGCACTCGGCGCAATGGCCGAGACCGTTGACGAGATACGCGCCGCGATTCCAGAACGCCGAATGCGAGGCGTCCGCCGTGTAAGGCTTGCCGTCCATGAACAGCCATTTCCAGACGCCGACATTGCGGCGGATATTGAATGGAAACGGCACGTCGTGATCGCGCGGCTTGCCGGCCACCGGCGCGAGCGTCTTCAGATAGGCAAAGAGATCGCGGACATCTTCGACGCTCGCATGCTGGTAGGACGCATAGGGAAAGGCCGGGAAATAATGCTGGCCGTCCGGCGAAGTCCCCGTGAGCAGCGCGGTGACGAAATCCGCTTCGCTCCACCGGCCAATGCCGTATGTCGGATCGGACGAGATGTTGGGAACGTAGAACGTCCCGAACGGCGACGGCATGGCAAGCCCGCCGCCCAGCTTCAGCCGATCGGGCTGGTTGGGAACGGCGTGGCAGGAGGAACAGCCACCGGCATTGAACGTTGTGATGCCGTTGGCGAGGTTCGGCGTACGGGGAGCGAGCGAAGCCGGCGCAACCACCGCCGGGACCGTCAGCCACCAGAAGATGCCGAGGCCGGCGGCGCCAGCCAGGATCAAGACAAGGAGAATTCGTCGCAGCATTCACCGATCCGTCATCAAGCGTCGCAACTCAATGATCAGTATGAACGTACTTTGCGCCACAGGCTTCCACGAAATTTCGAGGCGCCCCTCGGCGTTTCGGGAATAAATCCGGAAAGTCATTGTTTTGAGGCTGACGCCAACAGGGAGAACCACCATGTCGAACAAGACCATGCTCGTCACGTTTGCGCTGGGGGCAGCGATTGCTTTTGCAGGGCCCGCCTTTGCCGAAAAAATGAAGGCTGCGCTCGACGGCAAGGCCGAGGTGCCGCCCAACACCAGCGCGGCTACCGGTACTGCCGACATCGACTACGATCCCGCCAGCAAGAAGCTGAGCTGGAAGCTGAACTATTCCGGCCTGTCCGGCCCGGCCACCGCCGCGCATTTCCACGGCCCCGCCGAAGCCGGCAAGAATGCCGGCGTCGCGGTCGCGATTCCGAATGCGACATCGAGCCCGGTCGAGGGCAGCGCGACGTTGACCGATGCGCAGGCCGCGGACCTCGTGGCCGGCAAGTACTACGTCAACATTCACACCGCAGCCAATCCGGGTGGCGAAATCCGCGGTCAGGTGACCAAGTAGATCGCCGACTGACGGCCAACAAAAACAGGGCGGAGGCTTCGCGCACCCGCCCTGTTTCTGCGACTCCAATGATCAGCCGTTGTTGAGTTAGCCGTTCTTGAGGCGGAACGTCTCGTGGCAGCCCCCGCATTCCTTGCCGATGGCAGGCACCGTCGCCTTCAACGAATCGAGATCCTTGATCTTCGCCTTGGCTTCGGTCACGACCTTGGCGAAGCTCTCGATCTTGGCAGCGAAGCCGGCCTTGTCTTCCCAGATCTTCGGCGAAGAACTGTAATCGCCCTCGGGCTTCAGGCCCTTGGTGCTTTCCGGGAACATGGTCGGAAGCTTCTTGGCGGTGTCGCCGAGAACCTTGAGCGCCTCATTGACCGCCGCCTGGTCGTACGGCTTGTCACCCTTGACCATCGGTGTCAGCACGCCGCCGAGGGCCTTGCCGTTTCCCTTCATATCGGCCTGGGTCTGCTTGACCACATCCTGTTGAGCGATGCCTGCGCCAACGCTCAGCAGCAACGCTCCTGCGATCACCAACATTCGCTTCATTCGCTCGCCCCTTCTTAAGCTCAAAACACAGGCCCGCGACCGTCGCGAGCCTGCCTGTTTTGCCAACACCGCATCCGGCACATCATTCCGCATGCGACAAAATATCAGAGATTATGCTGTTTCTGTGCCTCGCGGATCGCGATCCAGACCCGCTCGGCCGTGGCCGGAATGTCGATGTGATCGATCTTGTATTCGCGCCACAGGCCCTCGACGATCGCATTGACCACCGCGGGGCAGGAACCGATCGCGCCCGCCTCGCCCGCGCCCTTGACGCCGAGCGGATTGGTCGTGCACGGCACGTTGTGCGTCTCGAAGTGGAATGACGGGCCGTCGGCCGCGCGCGGCATCGCGTAATCCATGAAGGTGCCGGTGACGAGCTGGCCGTCAGTAGAACTGTACACCGCCTGCTCCATCAAGGCCTGGCCGATCCCCTGCATCGCGCCGCCATGCACCTGGCCGGCGAGCAGCAGCGGATTGAGCGTCACGCCGAAATCGTCGACGATGACGTAGTTGACGATCTTGATGATGCCGGTAGCGGGATCGATCTCGACTTCGGCCAGATGCGTGCCGTTCGGATAGGTGCCGTCGGCCTGCGCGAAGGTCGCGCTCGCATTCAATTTCGAGGGATCGACGCCCGGGCGTTTCGCGAGATCCGCGAAGCTGATCGAGCGGTCGGTGCCGGCGATGCGCACGAGGCCATTGCTGATCTCGAGGTCGCCGGCGCTGGTCTCGAGCGCCTCGGCCGCGATCTCCTTCAGCTTGGCCCCGAGGTCGCGGGTCGCGCGCTCGACGCTGACGCCGCCGGTCGGGATCGACGCCGAGCCGCCGGTGCCGAGACCGGTGGCGATCTTGTCGGTATCGCCCTGCAGGACGTGGACGCGTTCCGGCGGCACACCGAACTGCTCGGCGACCAGTTGCGCGTAAGCCGTCTGGTGGCCCTGCCCGCTCGACTGGGTGCCGATCAGGATAGAGATGTCGCCATTGGGATCGAGCGCGACATTGGCGGTCTCCTCGCCCATGGTGCCGCACACCTCGACGTAGCTGGCGAGGCCAATGCCACGCACGAGGCCTGCCTTCTTCGCTAGCTTGGCGCGCTTCGGAAATTCCTTCCAGTTGGCGACTTCCATCGCGCGCTTCATGTGCGCGGTGAAGTCGCCGGAATCGTAGATCTTGCCGGTCGCGGTCTTGTAGGGCATCGCCTTCGGCGGAATGAAATTCTTGCGCCGGATCGCATCCGGCGTCATGCCGAGCTTGCGGGCCGCCGCGTCGACCAGCCGTTCGATCACGTACGCCGCTTCAGGACGGCCGGCGCCGCGATAGGCATCCACCGGCACGGTGTTGGTGAACACGGTGCGGACGCGGCAGTGGAAGGCCTGGATATCGTAGAGCCCAGGCAGCATGCCGGCGCCGCCATGCGGAATGTAGGGCCCGAAGGTCGAGAGATAGGCGCCCATGTCGCCCATCAGGTCGACGTCCATCCCTAAGAACTTGCCGTCCTCGGCCAGCGCCATCTTCGCGGTGGTGACGTTGTCGCGGCCCTGCGCGTCGCCCATGAAGTGATCGGAGCGGTCGGCGGTCCACTTGATGGTCTTGCGCAGCTTTTTCGCGGCCACCGAAATCAGCGCGTATTCGCGATACGGAAACAGTTTTGTGCCGAAGCCGCCGCCGACGTCGGGGCAGATCACCCGCATCTTCTCCATCGGCATCTTCAGCACCATGCCGCACAGGATTTCGCGTAAGCGATGGCTGCCCTGGCTTCCGATGGTCAGCGTCAGATGATCGCGCTTGGCGTCGTATTCGGCCACCGCTGCGCGCGTTTCCATGAAGTTGGTGATGACGCGTGGGTTGACGATCGTTACTTCGGCGACCGCATGCGCTTTCGCAAAGGCGGCGTCGGTCGCTTTCTTGTCGCCGATCGGCACATCGAACAGCACGTTGCCGGGCTTGTCGGCCCAGACCAGCGGCGCACCCGGCTTGACGGCGTTGGCAAGGCCTGCCACCGCCGGCAGCGGCGTCCATTTGACGTCGATCGCCTCCATCGCGTCGCGGGCCTGGTCGATAGTATCGGCGACCACGAAGGCGACGGCGTCGCCGACATGGCGCACCTCGTCCTTGGCGAGGATCGGGTATGGCGGGCCGGTGAAAGGATCGGTTTCCAGGTTGAACAGGCACGGCAGATCGCCGAGATCGCCGACCTCGGCCGCAGTCAGAATCAGCGATACGCCCGGCATCCCGCGGGCCTTGGCGACGTTGATGGTGAATTTGGCATGCGCATGCGGTGAGCGCAGCATCAGCGCGTGCAGCGCAGGCTGTGGCGAATGGTCGTCGGTATAGCGGCCCTTGCCGCGAATGAGCGCGTCATCTTCCTTGCGAAGAACGCTTTGACCGACGCCGAATTTGATGGGAGCTGCCATCGTATCTCCAATTGTCAGGGAGCACGATGACGCCTCTTGGAACCGTCATCCGCCCCATCTTTTTTTTGTTTGAGCATGGCCCTTTCGGAAAACCGGTACCCACTTTTCCGGGTCATACTCTAGAAGCGTTCCATATTGCAGTGGTTCGCGCCCCAGCGCAAACCGCTTTCGGCCGGCCAGCCCGGGTGCCCGCGCAGCCGAATCACCTGCGGACAGCAACTCTTTTCGCGCCTGCACAACAAAAGAGCCCCGGACGATGCCGGGGCTTTTGATTTTACGGGAGGCAGATAACGCCGAAATCAATACTTCGCGATCACCGGACCGCCGAAGGCGTAGTTCAGACCGACGCGCATCAGGTGGTCGTGGAAACGCGTGTCCACATTCGCAGCATTCGTGGCGAGCGGCGCGAGCCGGCGCGGAAAGAGTCGAAATCCATAGAGATATTTACTTACAATGGCTTAGGGGTTCGATCGCGCACCAACGTGAATATCCACCCCCTGCCAAACAGCAGCAGGATCAAGGCCCCGTACACAAAGGCACCGGCCGCGATCAGCAGCAGCAGCGCGGTCTCGTCCCGGAAGGTGTGCATTTGCGCGAAGTAGAAGCTGGCGAATCGCGCGGTGGCCCAAAGTGCGGCGGCCAGCAGGACACCCGCCGCCGCGAACTTGGCGAGCGAGGTGATCCAGGCGCGGTCGAGTTCGAGGTAACCTGCCCGCACCGCGAAGAACAGCACCAGTAGCAGATTGACCCAGGCCCCGATGGCGGTGGCGAGCGCCAGGCCGATTTGCGCCAGCGCGCCCATCAACGCGACCTTCAGCGCCACATTGACGGCAACGCCGGTCAGCGCCGCCTTGACCGGCGTCGCGGTGTCGTGGCGGGCGTAGAAGGTCGCGACCGCGCTGCGGATGGTCACGAACGGAATCAGGCCTATCGCGTAAGCGGCCAGCGTGGCGCCCGCGGCTGCGGCGTCTGCCTTCGAGAACGCGCCGCGCGCAAACATCGCGCGCATGATGACGTCAGGCACGGTCAGGAAGGCGGCGACGAACGGCACCGAAAACAATAGCGAGAATTCGAACGCGCGGCGCTGCGCGGCTGACGCACCAGTGACATCGTTCGCGGTGAGCCGCCGCGACATTTCCGGCAGCAGCACGGTGCCGATCGCGATCCCGATCACGCCGATCGGCAACTGGTTGAGACGGTCGGCGTAATACAGCGCCGAAAGCGCGCCCGCCGGCAGAAAGGTCGCGATGATGGTGTCGGCGAACAACGCGATCTGCGTTCCCATCGAGCCGATTGTTGCAGGCCCCAGCGCCCGAAAGAACTTGCGCACGTCTTCATCGAACTTGAGCGGCGCGAATTTCGGCAGGATGCCGCTTCTTGCCGCATCGCCGGCCAGCAGCAGGAATTCAAGGACCCCGGCAAGCAGGACGCCCCATGCGGCGGCGTAGCCCGCGCCTGGAAAGAACGCGGCCAGCGCCAGCGTCGCCATCATCGACAGATTGAGAAAAATCGGCGCGGCGGCGGCACTTGCGAACCGATGCATCACGTTGAGCATGCCGCCGTACAGCGTCACCAGGGTGATCAGCAGCAGATACGGAAACGTGATCCGTGTCAGCGAAATCGCCAGTTCACCCCGCGCCGGGTCGTCCTTGAACCCCGGCGCGAGAATGGCGATCACTTCCGGCATGAACCACCAGGCCACGAGAAGCAGAATTACCTGAGCGGCAAACAGCAGCGTGAAGATGCGGTCGGCGAACAGTTTTGCCGACGCTTCGCTCTTGCCGTGCAGATGCGCATAGGCCGGCACGAAGGCGGCGTTGAAGGCGCCCTCGGCAAAGATCGCGCGAAAATGGTTGGGCAGCCGCAGCGCCACGAAAAACGCGTCCGCGACGGGTCCGGCGCCGAGAATCGCGGCGAGCATGATGTCGCGCGCGAATCCGGTCAGCCGCGAGAGCAGCGTGTAACCGCCAACAGTGAAGATGCGTCCGAGCATGCGCCGCTTCTAGCGCATATTAGCCAGACGGGGAAATCAGGAAGAGAGCGCGCCGCGCACCGCCGCGATGACGCGATCCTGCGCCGCCTCGTCGAGATAGGCGTGAATCGGCAGGCTGATGACATCGTCCGAGAGCTTTTCGCTCACCGGCAGTCCGCCGTCCGCCACCGGGAACGCCTTGTACGCGGTCTGCTGATGCATCGATTTGGTATAATAGACCATCGTCGGAATCCCCTGCGCCTTCAGCGCCGCCGCAAAACCGTCGCGATCGGTCCCCTCGGGCAGGCGGATGGTGTACTGCGCCCAGATCGAGGTGCATCCGGAAGCCAATTGCGGCACCGTCACGAAATTGCCGAGGCCGCGCGCATAGCGCTCCGCCACGCGGTTGCGGGCGGCGATCTCGTCCTCGAAAATCTTCAGCTTCTCGATCAGGACCGCCGCCTGCATGGTATCGAGGCGGCCGGTCAGGCCGAGGCGCACATTGTCGTATTTATCGGAACCCTGGCCGTGCACGCGGATGCTGCGCAGGGTCTCGGCGAGTTCGTCATCATCGGTAAAGATGGCGCCGCCATCGCCGAAGCAGCCGAGCGGTTTGGTGGGGAAGAAGCTGGTCGCGGTCGCAAGTCCCAATGAGCCGATCCGGCGGCCCTTGTAGCTCGCGCCAAAACCCTGGGCGGCGTCATCGAGCACGAACAGGCCTTCGGCCTGCGCGACCTCGGCGATCGCATCGTGGTCGGCGCTTTGGCCGAACAGGTCGACGGGGATCACGGCGCGAGGCTTCAGACCGCGCTGCTTCGCCGTCGCGATACCGCGCCGGAGCGAGGCGGCATCCATGTTGTAGGTTGCGGCGTCGACATCGACAAACACCGGCGTCGCACCGGTCAACGCCACCGCTTCGCCGGTCGCACAGAACGTGAAGGATGGACACAGGACGGCGTCGCCTGGGCAGACTTCCCTGGCCATCAACACCATCAGAAGCGCGTCGGTGCCGCTCGCGCAGCTCACGACATGCCTGGCGCCGCAGAAATCCGCCAGGGCCTTTTCCAGCACGGCCACTTCCGGACCGTTGATGAAGAGGCAATGGCCGGTCACGCGCGAGATCGCCTCATCGATCGATGTGCCGAGCCGCCGGCGCTGCGAGCCGAGATCATAGAAGGGAACGGGTTCTGGACGCATGTGCTGGTTCATGGAGCCTTGCTTGGATCGGAATTTGAGAGTTCAGCCGGCGATGCGGCGCGGTCCCTTGCGCGCGGCGGAGGCCGCGGGCTTGGCGGGCTGCTCGAGGCAGCGGATCGCGATTTCGAGGCTGGCGACACCCTCATCGCCGGAAACCGCAGGCACATTGCCGGTGCGGACGGCATCGAGGAATGCGATCAGCTCGGCGCGCAGCGGTTCGTCATGGCCGACCGGCAGATGCCGCATCGAATAGCTGCCGTCGGGCTTGAAGCCGAAACACTCGGTCACCTGGCGCGTCAACAGATCGCCCATCACATATTTGCCGCGGGTCGCGACCGTGACGCTACGCGCCTTGAACGGCGTCAGCCAGTTGGTGTTGATGTGGGCGAGCACGCCCGAGGCGGTGCGGAACTGCAGCAGCGCGATGTCTTCGCGCTCGGCGACCGCGCTGGAAAGCTGCGGCTGCACCTCGACGATGTCGGATTCGGTGAACCAGCGGATCAGGTCGATATCGTGCACGGCCAGATCGATCACCACGCCGACATTGGACATCCGCGGCGGAAACGGTCCGACGCGGGTGATGCCGATCGAAAGAATATCCTCGCCCGAGATCGCCTGCTTGATGGCGGCGACCGCCGGATTGAAACGCTCGACGTGGCCGACCATCAGCGTCACGCCGGCACTGCGCGCCGCGTTGACGATGTCCTGCCCCTCCTCCACCGTCGAGGCGACCGGCTTCTCGACCAGGATGTGGATGTTGCGGGTGATGCAGGCGAGCGAGATCTCGTGATGCAGATGGGTCGGCGCCGCGATGGTGATGGCGTCGACGCCCTCCTCGAACAGCTCCTCAAGCTCGGCAAACGCGCGGCAGCCGACCAGCGCGGTGGCGCGCGCGCGGTGCTCCGGCAACGGATCGACGATGCCGACCAACGTCACCCCGGGCAGACCGGCCAGCACGCGGGCATGGTTGCTGCCCATCACGCCCGCGCCGACCACGCCGACGCGCAAGCTGCTCACGGCATCGGCCTTCGCGTCAGATGCGGACCCTTTGGAACTCATGATTTGTCGACCCCAAAAGCAGACTTCGAGCGGATTGTACGCCGGTAACGTCCCCGGCGGTTCCTCTAGCACGCCGTCACAGGCGTGGCGAACGCGATCGACCGTTTTTAGACACGTTTTGATTCAAACGATTACAGCCGCCGGGGACGGTAAAACTACTGTTCGCTCTAACTGCGCTTGTAGTCGTCCTCGATGCGAATGATGTCGTCCTCGCCGAAATAGCTGCCGGTCTGGACCTCGATCAGTTCGAGCTGGATCTTGCCAGGATTCTCCAGCCGGTGCACCGCGCCGATCGGGATGTAAACCGATTCATTCTCATGCACGGTCTTGACCAGTTCGTTGACGGTAACCTGCGCCGTTCCGCGCACCACGATCCAATGCTCGGAACGATGGTGGTGCTTCTGCAGCGAGAGCCGCCCGCCCGGCTTGACGATGATGCGCTTGACCTGGTGACGATCGCCATTGTCGACCGACTGATAGGATCCCCAGGGACGGTGCACCCTGATGTGATCTTCCGTCACCTGCGGCGCTACCGTCTTCAGTTTCGCCACCAGCCGCTTCAGCCCGTTCGCATCTTTCTGCCGGCTCACCAGGACGGCGTCCTGGGTTGCGACCACCACGAGATCGTCGACACCTTCCAGCGCGACCAGCGCGCGGTCGGTCGATACGTTGCAGTTGCGGGAATCCTCGAACACCGCAGCCCCCCGCGCCGCGTTGCCGTCGCCGTCCTTGCTGGACAATTCCCACACCGCATGCCAGGAGCCGACATCGGACCAGCCGCATGCGACCGGCACGACTGCGGCGCGCGAGGTCTTTTCCATCACGGCGTAATCGATCGAGATCGACTTCGCCGATCCGAACGCGGCCTCGTCGAGCTTGACGAATCCGAGATCGGTGCCCGCCTTCGTCACGGCATCGCTCACGGCCTGGACGCTTTCCGCATCGACCTTGCGATATTCATCCGTCAGCACGGCGGCGCGGAACATGAAGTTGCCGCTGTTCCAGAGATAGCCGGCCTCGACATAGTCAGCAGCCGTTGCCGGATCCGGCTTTTCGACGAACTTCGCAACCGCGCGGACCTTGCCGGAAATAACCTCGCCGGGATTGATGTAGCCATATTCGGTGGCGGCGCGTTCGGGCTGCACGCCGAACGTCACGATGTGCCCTGCTTCCGCGGCAGCCAGTCCCTCGCGGCAGGCGGCGAGGAAAGCCGGCGTGTCGCTCACCACGTGATCGGCGGCCAGCGCCAGCACGATCGCATCCTTGTCGCGCGCCTCTGCGAAGGCGGCGCCGGCTGCGATCGCAGGCCCGGAATCGCGCCGCATCGGCTCGAGCAGCACGTCGGCCTCGCGTCCGATCTCCGCCAGTTGCTCCAGCACCATGAAGCGATAGGCGTTGTTGGTGATGATGACGGGCCGTTCGAACAGATCAGCATCGGAAACCCGCAACAGCGTATCCTGGAACGTCGAGCGCGCCCCGAACAGGGACAGGAACTGCTTCGGGTGAACCTCGCGCGAGGCCGGCCACAGCCGCGTTCCGGCGCCGCCGCACATGATCAGGGGAATAATTCGTCGGTTCATCAATCTCAAACCCTGTAAAAGTCCCGATACCAGGCGACAAAGTCGCGGAGGCCATCCTCGATCGAGGTCTGCGGCCTGAAGCCGGTGTCGCGCATCAGATCGGTTACGTCGGCAAAAGTTTCGGTCACGTCTCCGGGCTGCATGGGCAACATCTCCTTGATCGCCGTACGGCCCAGTTCCCGCTCCAGAACGGTTACCACATGGGTCAGCTCTTCCGGATGATTATTGCCGACATTGTAAACTTTCGCAGGCGGCCCGGCGCCGTCATCGCGCGGGGGCTGATCGACCAGACGCAACACGGCCCGGGTCGCATCCTCGATAAAGGTAAAATCGCGCCGCATCCTGCCATGGTTAAAGAGCCGTATCGGAGTGCCCTCCACAATGGCCTTGGTGAAGATGAACATTGCCATGTCGGGGCGGCCCCACGGGCCGTAAATGGTAAAGAATCGCAAACCCGTCACAGGAAGACGGTAGAGATGACTGTAGGAATGCGCGATCAGCTCATTGGCTTTCTTCGTGGCAGCGTAGAGGCTCACCGGATGGTCGGTCTTGTCGTCCACCGAAAACGGCATCTTGGTGTTGGCGCCGTAGACCGACGATGAAGAGGCATAGACCAGATGGCCGCATCCATGATGCCGGCACCCCTCCAGCACATTGACGAAGCCCGCGAGATTCGCGTCGACATAGGCATGCGGATGGTCGATCGAATAACGCACGCCAGCCTGCGCTGCCAGATGCACGACTTTGGCAAATCGGTGCCCAGCAAACAGGCGTTCCATGGATGCGCGATCGGCGAGATCGATCTGTTCGAACGCAAAGTCCCGCTCCGCGCGCAGGATATTCAGCCGCGCCGCCTTCAGCGCCGGATCGTAGTAATCATTGAGGTTATCGAGGCCCACCACGGCACGGCCTTCGGCGAGCAGCCGGCGAGCGACGTGGAAGCCGATGAAACCCGCAGCTCCGGTTACCAATATGGGTTGATCCGTCATCGCATCCCTGGAAGGCGCCGCTCAAGGCCTGAAATCTTTGTCTGGGCCTCTTTACCTGCGTTGCTGAGGCCGCTGCAACACCCAGCAGCCCTGCTATTGCCAGATCGGCCCGAAAACCATACCAAGGCGCCGAATTGCATCGCTTTTTGCACCTCTTCTCAAACCCGGCACGGGCGAAATGCGCCGCATCCTGTTTTCGACGCTGAAGATACTGGTCTCGGCCGCGCTGCTGTATTTCGCGCTCCACAAGGTCAACCTTGCCGCGCTCTTCGCCCGCATCGACGTTTCCAGCCTGGGCTGGATCGGCGTGGCGATTGCCGTGACGTTCCTGCAGATATTCATCGGTGTGCTGCGATGGCGCGAGATCAGCGCGGAGTGCGGCGCGCCGCTGCCGACCAGGCAGGCGATGCGCTTCAACGTGATCGGAACCTTCTTCAACCAGACGCTGCCCTCCTCGATCGGCGGGGACGCCGTGCGGCTGTGGCTGGTGGCGCGCAGCGGCCACGGCTGGCGGGCCGCGACCTATTCCATCTTCGTCGACCGCGCCATCGGCTTGATCGCGCTCGCGGTCGTCGTCGTCGCGAGCCTGCCCTGGAGCTACCGCCTGATCACCGATCCGCACGGCAGGTCGGCCTTGCTGTTCGTGGATTTCGCGGCGCTGGCCGGCGGCCTTGGGTTTCTTGTGCTCGGACGGCTGCCATGGCCGTGGCTGAAGCACTGGTGGGGCACCCACCACATCCACGCCTGTTCGGTCATCGCCAATCGCGTGCTGTTCAGCCGCGCTCACGGTCCGAAAGTCGCGGTGCTGTCGCTATTGGTGCATGTGCTCGCTGTCGTCATCGCCTGGTGCGTGGTGCAATCGATCTCCGCGCCGGTGTTGTTCGGCCAGATCTTCCAGCTCATTCCGCCGGTCATGCTGATCACCATGCTGCCGATCTCGATTGCCGGCTGGGGCGTCCGCGAGGCCACCATGGGCCTGGCCTTCGGCTATGCCGGCCTGATGACCAGCGAGGGTGTCAACATCTCCCTGCTCTTCGGCGCAGTGTCGTTCATCGTCGGCCTGGTCGGCGGGCTGGTCTGGATCCTGAGCGCCGAGAAGGCCGCACAGGGCGCGGTGCCGATCGAAGTTCCCAAATAACACCGAGCAACTTTCCACGCGGATAGAATGGCCAGTTCGCAACTCCTGCTGTCGTTGGCTGCCGCCGTGCCGGCGGCGCTGGTGTCGGGCGTCCTGACATGGGCGATCCGGCCGCTGATGATGCGAATCGCGCTGGCAAAGCCGAATGCGCGCTCTTCGCATCGGATTCCGACGCCGCAGGGCGCCGGCATCGCGGTGGTCGCGGCGACGCTGATCGCGGCCGTCACCGTCATCGCCATTGCCGACGCAGCCGAGATGAAAATTCCGGTCGCGGTATTCGGCGCGACGCTGTTCATCGCCGCCGTAGGCTTTGTGGATGACGTCAGAACAATCCCGGTCGTGCCGCGGCTGCTGCTGCAGGGGGCTGCGGTCGTAGCAGTGATCGCTGCTGCGCCGGAAAATCTGAGGATTGTCGACGCATGCCCGCTCTGGCTCGAGCGCGGCTTGCTGGTCCTGGCAGGCCTGTGGTTCGTGAACCTCGTCAACTTCATGGACGGGCTGGACCTGATGACGATCGCCGAGATCGTACCCGTCACCGGCGCGCTCGTTCTGCTTGGCTGGCTTGCCGAACTTCCCACGCCCGCGATGGTCGCCGCCGCGGCGCTGTTCGGCGCGATGCTCGGATTTGCGCCTTTCAACCGGCCGGTGGCGAAGATCTTTCTCGGCGATGTCGGCAGCCTGCCGATCGGCCTGCTGGCCGGCTGGTGCCTGCTGCAGCTCGCCTGGCATCAGCAGATCGCGGCCGCGCTGCTGTTGCCGCTCTATTATCTCACTGACGCGACGGTCACGCTGTTTCGGCGGATGGCAAGGCGCGAGCCGTTCTGGGCGGCGCATCGCACCCATTTCTACCAGCGCGCCACCGACAACGGCTTTTCGGTTTGGCGCGTGGTAAGCGAGGTATTCGCGCTCAATGTCCTGCTGGCGGCGCTGGCAATCGGCTCGGCCATGACCTCGTCGACGGCCATCGCCGTCCTGCTTTTTGTCATCGGCGGCATCGCCACGGCGCTCCTGATGCGCCGCTTCTCGCGCCGACAGCCGTCAGGCTAATCCGGCTTGTTCTGCGCAAGCTCGCGGATCAGCCCGCAATAGCCGGTCATGGCGGTCTCAAAATCGAATCGCCCCGCGATTTCGGACGCGCGCTCGGCCCGCTGCCGGTCCTTGGCGCCGGCGGCGCGACTGATGGTCTTCGCTAGCTCCTCGGCGCTGCCGGGCTCGACGACCCAGCCGACATCGTGTTCGGTCACCGTCAACGCCGCCTCGGCATCCGCTTCGGAAACCAGGATCACCGGGCGGCCGATCGCCAGCAGATTGTAGCACCGGCTCGGAACCGATACGCCGGCGACGTTCTTGCGGTAGGGAATGATCCAGACGTCCGCCGCCGAAAGAAACGTCTCCAGCTGGTCGTCCTCGACACGATCGACCAGCGTGACGTTCGGAAGCCTTGCCTCGGACTGCATCTCGCGCAACTGGTCGAATCCGATCCCCCAGCCCGACAACAGGAAGTGAATATCCCTGTTCTCGCGTAGCAATCGCGCGGCCTCGAAGACGATGACGGGATCGTGGGTAAAGCCGAGATTGCCTGACAGGCCAACGACAAGCTGGCGGAAAGCGAACGGCGATACGGATTGTCAGGATCGACCGCGCGAACGCCGCGCGCAAGCGTCGCCCAGTTCGGAATGAAGCGGATCTTGTTGCGTGTCATTCCGCGATAACGCAGCAGCAGTTTTTCGGTATCGCGGCCGATGATGACCACGGCGTCGAGTGCGCGAAACATCGGCGCGTTGAGGGCGTGCATCGCCTTCGCCAGCAAGGAATCCGGCTTCAGCATTCCCGCCATGATCAGCACGTCGGGATAGAGATCGTGCATGATCAGCATCGACCTCGCGCTTTTCAATTTCGCGGCGGCGGCAAAGGCGTAGGGCAGCATGAAGGGTGCGGGCACGGTGAGCGCGACGTCGCCGCGGCGCAATTTCACCACTAGCGCTGCGAACATCCGGATCGTGAACAGCAGTTCGGCCAAAGCGCGCTTGAACAATGCGGCCTTGCCGGGCTTCCAATTCCTGACTTCGACGATCTGGGGCTTGCCGGCAGCCGCGGAGCCAGCCGTTCCCGACAGCACCAGGACCTCGGCTCCCTGCGCCACACGTTCCGAAATCGCCGCCATGATCGCCGCCGTCGTGCTCGGATCCGGCGGATAATGCTGGCTGACGACGACGACTTTTCCGGACTGCTGCATCATGGCTTTCAAGGTGGCCCGCATGGCCGGCGGGTACCGACAGATCAGGCGGCGTTCGATCCGAACTCGGGTACGGCATCCTTGAGCACGGCGCGGATGGTAGAGCGGTCATCCCGCGCAATCGCCTCTTCCAGCGCCGCGAGCCATTTGCACAACGTCTGCATCGGCGGCTCATTCGGCTTGGCCGCCATGATGCCGGCGACGCCGATCTCCACCGCCGGCTCCTCGCTGGCGAACAGGATCTCGTTCAGCCGCTCGCCCGGCCGCATGCCAGTGAACACCACCTCGATATCGATGCCGGGCTCGAGGCCGGACAGGCGGATCATCCGCTCGGCAAGCTCCACGATCTTGACCGGCTGTCCCATGTTGAGGACGTAGACCGAAACGTCGGGCCGCGCCGGCGTCAGCGCGTGGGTCGCTGCGGTCAGCACGAGATCGCAGGCTTCGCGGATGGTCATGAAGTAACGGACCATGTCCGGATGCGTCACCGTGAGCGGGCCGCCGGCCTCGATCTGTGCCTTGAATTTCGGCACCACCGATCCGTTGGATGCCAGCACGTTGCCGAACCGCACCGAGATCAACCGCATGTGCGGCTTGCCGTCCGACTGCGTCATCAGGTCATGGTCGAGCGCCTGGCAATACATTTCGGCAAAGCGTTTGGTCAGGCCCAGCATCGAGACCGGCTCGATCGCCTTGTCGGTCGAGATCATCACCATTGCGGTTGCGCCCGCCGCACGCGCCGCGTCGGCGACGTTGACGGAACCGAAGATGTTGGTCTTGACGCCCTCGCTCCAGTCGCGCTCGAGGATCGGCACGTGCTTCAGGGCGGCGGCGTGGAACACGATATCGGGCTTGAATTCACGCATCAGGTTCATGATCCGGTCACGATCGCGGATGTCGGCGATTCGCCCCTCGATCGCCGCATTGGTCGCGCGCGCCGCCAATGCTTCGGTCACTGCGTAAAGCGCCGGTTCGGAATGCTCGATCACCAGCAACCGCGCGGCGCCGAAGGTCGCGACGCGGTCGCAAATCTCCGAACCGATCGAGCCGCCGCCGCCGGTCACGATCACCGCCTTGCCCTTCACCAGCGCTTCGAGCCGCGCGTAATCGATCTTCTCGCTCGGCCGCAACAGCAGGTCTTCGACGGCGACATTGGTCAGCCGCGGCACGTCCCCGCTTTCCAGCGACGGCAGGCGGCTGACGAACAGGCCGAGCCGCTTGGCCCGCATCAGGATCGCTTCGGGATGCGCCTCGGGTTCGAACGCCGACGGGGTCATCACGATCCGCGAAATCGATTTTCCCCGTCCCGCGTAATCTCGGACCACGTCCTCGACGTCGTCGAGGCCGCCGAGCACCGGGACGTTACGAATCGACTGGCCGCGGTCCGCGGCCGACGGCGACAGCACGCCGACCGGCCAAAGCTGCTTGACCGCCCCGCTCTCGATCGCGCGCAACAGTACCTCGGCATCGGCGGCGCGGCCGATCAACAGGGTCGACGACGCCCCTTCGGTCCGGGCATGGCGGCGAACGCGCGAATAGCGGAAATAGCGATAGCCGAAACGGAGCGCGCTCAGCGCGAACACCTGGAGGAACCAGTAGAGGACGATGGTGATACGGCCGAACAGCACCGGCGCCCTGGCGCTCGATGCCCCGAAAATGAAGGCATAGTCCAGCACGATCAGCGCTACCGTCAGAACACTCGCCACGCGCATGATGTTCAGCGCATCGGGCAGCGATATGAAGCGCCATTTCGTCGTCGTCAGGTTGAAGACGTAGCAGATCACGACGCTGAAGACGACGAAGAGCGGCAGAATGCGCAGCAACAGCGGCAGGCGGGCATAGAAGGCCTCACCTCCCTCGAAGCGCAAATAGAACGCCGCGAGCAGCGCAAACGCGGTCGCCAGCGCATCATGCGCTGCGATCAGGTAATTGCGCTGGGTCAGTTGCGAAAGAGGCGTCATTCCATTGACCAGAAAGCGAGGGGGATTCCCGAGGCGCATCCGTGGTCCGCTGATATCTTATCTGCGGCGCGCATGCCAGCGATCATGCCCGGACTGTTCCGGGAGATTCCGCTTCGGATCCGGCGCACAGCACCATGCCTCCCGCTACGCCAACGCCCAGCACATACATCCACCCTTCATGAAAATCGAATAGATGCGAGTTGAACAGCGAACTGACCATGTTCTGCAGCACCACCATCAGCCCGATCCAGGCCGCCAGCCCCTCGCCGCGGAACAGGGAGAAATGTGACAACCACATCGCATACAGGATCACGACCCCGACCGTGCCCCACTGGACCGCGACGTTGAGGGTCTGGTTATGCGGGTTCCCGATCACCTGCCCCTGCGCCAGCACCGCGGGCCCGGTCGCCGCGGCTTCGAACAGGCCCCGCGTCGATCCCGTGCCGTGGCCGATGACCGGCGCCTCGGCAAAGAATCGCAACGACTTCTCCCAGAATTCGAGCCGCAGCCCGATCGACGTCGGCTGGTTGAGTTCCTTGTAGATTCGGTAATCCCGCGTGAACTTTTCTGTCGTCGCCTGCAGTTGAGGCGACACCGTCCAGGCCAGCGCCCCCAATATGATGGCGGCAGCGAACAGCAGCACGTTGGTTCGCCATTTCAAATGCGCCATCGCGAATACGGCGAGCATCACCGGTAGCGTCACCAGCGCCGTGCGCGACACGACGACGAACACCATGTTGACGACAAAGTTCGCCGCGACGAGCGTCAGCAGCAGCGCATGCCGGATTTTCCCTTCCCGCAGCAGCGTGATGATGGGGAAAGCAAGCACGACCGTGCACAACAGGAATTCCTGGCTCTGGTCGATATAGTTCTTGACGAAGATGCCGCGGTCCATCGGTTCGCCGGGGACCTTCAACGTCAGGCCGGGATCGATCGCGACCATCCAGGAAGCGGCGGTCATCAGCGTGCAGGACACCAGGAACGCGATGAATACCCACATGCCGCGCGCCGAGCGCTCGAAATGATAGAACAGGAATGGCAGAAAGAGCAGCTTCGTCGCCGGGCTCAGCGCATGGAGGCGCACGCCCCAGGCCGCGTCCGACCACAGGGTTCCGATCACGGCCAACGCCACGAGTGCAATCGGAAACACACAGATCGGCCGCTGCAAAGAACGCAGGAACGGGCGCAATTCCAGCGTGGTGGCAAGCCCGGCTAGCCAGATCGCCATGCCGATGCCCACACCGCTGGTCGACCACGGCAGCAACAACGCCACCAGCACCGCGATGAGGTCAACGTTGAGCATGCGCGCGAACGGGTCGGTCCGGGCCGAGGCCACGACCGACAGCATCGAGCCGACCGAATTTATCTCCCTGCGCTGGTGATCCGCCGCCATCACGACGATCCTGCCGATTCCGCGCGCGCGTTGTGTTGCCCGGCCGCCAGCGTCATGCCGCCGGCAACTCCAACACCGAACACATACATCCATCCTTCATGGAAATCGAAGATGTGGGAGTTGAAAAGCGAGGTGAAGATATTCTGCACGACGACCAGCAATCCGATCCAGGAAGCCAGATCGTCGCCGCGGAACAGCCGCAGATGCGAAAGCCACATCGCATAGAGCAGGATGATCCCGGCAGCTCCCCACTGAACCGCGACGGCGAGCGTCTGGTTGTGCGGATTGCCGATGACCTGGGCGGTAGCGCGATTGCCTGCGCCGGTCGCAGTCCGCTTGAACAAGTCGAGCGTGGAACCCGTCCCGTTGCCTATGACCGGCGCCTCGGTAAAGAAGCCCAGCGACTTGCGCCAATATTCCAGCCGTAATCCCACCGATGTCGGCAGGTTTTCGTTCTTGTAGCGCAGATAGTCGCTGACAAAGGCATCGGTCGTCAGCTGCAGCGGCGGCGACGTGGCAAACGCCAACCCCGCCATGACGGCCAATCCACCGAAGATCACCAGGCTGGTTCGCCATTTCAGGTGAAGCAGCGCGAACACGGCGAGCATGATCGGGATCGTGACCATCGCCGTTCGCGAGACGATCACGAATGCCATGTTGACGACGAAGCCGAGCGAGATCGCCCCCAGCACGAGCGCCTGCCAGATCTGGTTCGTGCGTAGCAGGCGGATGATCGGATAGGCCAGCGCCACTGCGCAGAGCGCGAACTCCTGGCTCTGGTCGATATAGTTCTTGACGAAGATGCCGCGTCCCCCTGCCTCGTCTGGGGCCTTCAGCGTGAGGCTGGGCTCCATCACCACCAGCCACGACACCGCCATCAGCAGCGCGCAGGATACCAGGAATGCGACGAAGACCCAGATCCCGCGCGACGACCGTTCGAAATGATAGAACAGTCCGGGCAACACCAGGAGTTTGAGGGTGGGACTGACGGCGTAAAGCCGCGCGCTCCATGCCGCGTCCGACCAGAGCGTGCCGACAAGGGCTAGACCGACCAGCGCCAACGGCAAGTAGCAGATCGGCAGTTTCAGCAAGCGCCCGTAAGCCCGCCAGTCCATCACCCATGCTACGGCGCCGAGCCAGAGGGGCACGAAGATCGCCGGTAGCGTCGTCGACCACGGCAACGTGAACGCGGCCAGAATCGCAAAAACATCCGCAATCGTCATCCACAGCGCCCGGTCGCGCCAGTACCGCCGCAGCAGCGACACCGGTGGAGCCGTAGCGCTCAGGCTCACGCCTTGCCTCCCCGCGCGCGGTCGACCAGCGACGTCGTGCTGTGGCCCGGCAGAATGTCGATGAGTACAACCTCGCCGCCGGCAGCCTCGACGATCTCGTGGCCGACGACCTGTTCGCGGGTGTAATCGCCACCCTTGACGAGTGCGCTCGGCCTCACCTTCGCGATCAGATCGATCGGCGTGTCTTCCTCGAAGATCGCGACGAGATCGACCGCCTCCAGCGCCGCCAGCACCTCGGCGCGCGCCCGCTCGTCCTGCACCGGACGCCCCTCGCCCTTTAATCGCTTCACCGAGGCATCGCTGTTAAGACCGACGATCAGGCGATCGCAGGCGCCGCGCGCGGCCGTCAGCACCTTGACGTGGCCGGGATGCAGGATGTCGAAGCAGCCATTGGTGAAGCCGATGCGCAGTCCCTGCCGGCGCCAGTCCGACAGATGCGCATCGAGATCGCCGCTAGCAGGCACGATCTTCTCCTCGGCCGCCAGCGACGCATGGGGCAGGATTTTCCGCCGCAGCTCGGCGGGCGTCACGGTCGCTGTGCCTTTCTTGCCGACCGCGACGGCCGCCGCCGCATTCGCCATCCGCAACGCCATCTCCCAATCCGCCTTGGCCGCGAGCGTCAGCGCCAGTACGGCGGCGACCGTGTCGCCTGCGCCCGAGACGTCGCGCACCTTGACCGGCAGCGCCGGCACGTGGATCGCCTCGCCGCCGCGAACCACCAGCGTCATGCCGTGTTCGCTTTGCGTCACCAGCATCGCATCGCAATCGGCGAGAATCATTGCGTCCTGCGCCGCGCCGGCAATGCTCTGGTCGGTATCGGCGCGGCTTCGGGTAGCTTCCGCAAATTCCTTGCGGTTTGGGGTCAGCAACGTGGCGCCGCGATAGATCGCGAAATTGGCGCTCTTGGGGTCGACGATCACCCGCTTGCCGAGCTTCCTGGCGGCATCGATGATGTTGCGGATGACGCGCGCCGTCAGCACGCCCTTGGCATAGTCCGACAGCAGCACGATATCGGCGCGCGCGATCTGCGGCAGGATCGCGTCGATCAGCCTTTGCTCGACATCGGCCGAGGCAGGAACGGCCTGCTCCCAATCCGCGCGTAGCATGTGGGTGGAAAAATGCTCGGAGACGAAGCGCACCTTACGCGTCGTCGGGCGGGAGGAATCGGTAACCAGCACGGCCTCGATCAGCTTCTCCCGCGCCAGATCGGCCTTCAGCTTCGCGCCCGCCTCGTCCTCGCCGACCAAGCCTGCAAAGATGCAGCGCGCGCCGAGCGCGACGATGTTGCGCGCGACATTGCCGGCGCCGCCGACATTAGTCTCGCTGCGCTGGACCGCGATGACTGGCGCCGGCGCTTCCGGCGAAATGCGCGACACCTCGCCATAGACGAATTCGTCGAGCATGAGGTCGCCGACGCAGAGCACGGTCTGGCCGAGAATCGCCTGGCTCAAGGCTTCAAAATCAAACATCTGTCTACCTGGTGCGCATCAGCGAAAGCGATCGTCGCGATCGAGAAAGCCCTTGACGTAACGCTCGACCGCGTCTTCCAGCACGGTGAAGCCGCCATTATATCCGGCGTGCAGCAGCCGATCGACTTCGCTCTGGGTGAAGTATTGATAGCTGCCGCGGATCGTTTCGGGCATGTCGATATACTGGATGTTCGGTGTGGCGCCGAGCGCGGCATAGGCCGACAGCATCAGGTCGCGAAAACTGCGCGCAGTGCCGGTGCCGACGTTGAAGATACCGCTGACGCCGGGCGCCGCCAGCAACCACATCGTCACGCGCACGACATCGTCGACATAAATGAAGTCGCGCCGCTGGTCGCCGTCGGCGATGCCTTCGCGGTGCGACTTGAACAATTGCACGGGGCGCCCGGCCTTGACGTCGTCGAAGCGCCGCGCCAGCACGCTCATCATCGTGCCCTTGTGATATTCGTTGGGGCCGAACACGTTGAAGAACTTCAATCCGGCCCATTGCGGCGGCAGCCGTTCGCCGCGCGCGGCGCGTTCGGCCACCGCCATGTCGAACAGATGCTTGCTCCAGCCGTAGAGGTTCATCGGCCGCAGCTTCTTCAACGCGTCCACGGACTGGTCATCGCCAAAGCCTTCGCTGCCGTCGCCATAGGTCGCCGCCGAGGACGCGTAGATCAGCGGCGTGGCGTTCGCCGTGCACCAGTCCAACAGCCGCATCGACTGCCGGAAATTGGTCTCGATCACCAGATCGCCGTCGGTCGCCGTGGTCTCGGAGATGGCGCCGAGATGAATGACGGCCTCTAGCCGGCAGCCCTTCAGCCAGTCCATCAGTTCCGAGGGCGGCACGACATCGGCGAGCTGGCGCTTGGCCAGATTACGCCATTTGCCGTCATGACCGAGCACGTCGCACACGGCCACGTCCCGGCCGGCGTCATTCAACGCAGCCACGACGTTCGATCCGATAAAACCGGCGCCCCCGGTCACCAGCAACATGCCATCCCCTGCCATGATTTGTTCGGCAAAGCTTTGCCCCACTCCCGCGCGGCAGGCAACTCAAAGCGCTTTTTAGCGAAGCGGCATTCGATTCGCGTCAGGAAAACACGTCAAACCAAAAGGATAGGACCCTCGGTTCTGATTTCATCAGAACCGCGGTCGAGATTGTTTCGCGCGACGAAGGCGGATCGCTCGACTTTACCTCCCGTTGCATAGCGGTTACGCCAGTGCCGGAAACGCCGCTGGGCGTCGAACATAAGATATGAATATTAATTCACTCAATGGGATCGCGGTGGAGGATGCCGCCGACACGCGGCCGATCCTGATCGTGCCCTACATGTGGATCGGCGATTTCGTCCGTGGCCACACGGTCGTGCGTGTCCTCAAACAGCGCTGGCCGAACCGCCCCGTCGACCTGCTGGTGACCTCCCTGTGCGCCCCTCTGGTTGACTACATGCCGGGTGTCCGCGCCGGGATCGTCTGGGACCTGCCCCGTGGCCGTCTTGCGCTGGCGAAGCAGTGGGGTCTCGCATCCCAACTGCGTGCCAAAGGTTATGGAACAGCCCTCGTCCTGCCCCGTACCTGGAAGGCCGCGATCGCCCCTGCGCTGGCCGGCGTCCCGGAACGCGTCGGCTTTTTCGGCGAGGCTCGATTCGGGCTGATCAACCGGATGCGCTGGGGCGAAAAGGCCCTGCCCCGCTTCATCGACAAGAATGCTGCGCTAGCGCTGCCGACCGGCGCGCCGCAGCCGGGCGAATGGCCGGTGCCGCAGCTTGTCGTGCCTGGTGAGGAAATCTTGCGCTGGCGGCAGGGCAACGAGCTGGGCTCAGGCCCCGCGGTGGCGCTCGCCCCTGGGTCCGTCGGTGCCTCCAAGCGCTGGACCTATTATCCCGGCGCCGCCCGGCTCCTGGTCGAGCGCGGCCTCGACGTCTGGGTGGTCGGCGGTCCCGGCGAGAAGGCGCTGGCGCAGGAGATCGTTGCCGCCACCGGCGGCAAGGCCCGCGACCTCTCCGGCACCGATCTGCGCAACGGCATTTTGGCGATGGCGGCAGCCGGCGTCGCCATCTCCAACGATTCCGGGCTGATGCATATCGCAGCCGCCATCGGCACGCCGACCATGGGTATTTTCGGCCCCACCAGCCCCTATCTCTGGGCGCCGCTGAACGGTCTCGCGGCCACGGTGCTTCAGACCAAGGCGGTGCTGCCCTGCCAACCCTGCCAGCGCACCGTCTGCACCATGAACGACCACCGCTGCATGCGCGATATCGACCCCGCCTATGTGGCCGACGTCGCGCACCGCCTGCTGGTTACTCAGCCCAGAGCCTGATCGGTTCTGATTACATCAGAACCGGGGCTCTGTTCTTTTGTTTTGACGCGTTTTCCTTGCGCGAACCGGCATCCGCTTCGCTCGAAAACGCTATAGCGTACGATAGACCGCGGCGATCGCATTCGCTTCCGCCTCGAGGCTGAATTTTTTCAGCACACGCGCACGTGCCCGCTCGCCCATCGCATGCGCCGATGCCGGATCGCGCATCAGCGGCTCCAGTGCCGCGGCCAGCGCGTCGACATCGCCGGGCGGCGTCAGCACGCCGGTCACGCCGTCCTCGACCACGAATTCGGCTGCGCCCGCGCGCGCCGCTACCAGCGCCGCACCTGAAGACATCGCCTCGATCAGCGTCAGCCCGAAACCTTCGTTGCGCGAGGTGAAGGCGTAGATCGTCAGCCGCTGATACCAGCGCTGCACCTCCTCGATCTCAAGCTCGCCGGTGATGACGATGCGCGATTGCAGTCCGGCGGCCTCGATCTGCTGTTTCAAGCCGTTGGCAAAACCCTGCTGCTCCGGCACGACCGCGCCGACGATCACGGCAGTGAAATCGGGATAGCGCGGCAGCAGCCGGCACATCGCCGCCACGAAAACATCCGTCCCCTTTTGCGCGCGCACCCGGCCGAAGCAGCCGATCGCGTAACGCCCCGGCAATTTGGCTTCCGCAAACGCCGTCGCGCGGTCGGCCTGCGGTGCATAAGCATCGGTATCGACACCGTGCATCACCACCGTTGCCTCGCGCTTGAGGAACGACGCCGAGAGTTCGGACGTGGCGATCACCGCATCCATCTGCCGGATCAGCCAGCGCGTCAGCCGCTTGTGATGCCGCTGCGCCGCCGAGGTGAAGACGAGTTTTAGCGGCCAGCCGAGCCCGCGCAACAACAGCCCCGCGATCATCTCGTCATTGCGCCGCGCGTGCCAGATCAGCGGCACGCGGCGGCGCCACAATTTCAAAAGATCCGCAAAACCCAGCCGCGCAATGCCGTCGGGCGCGTGCGGCCCGAGCCAGGCCGCGCGGTACATTGCGGCAAGCTTCGGCGCCACCATCCGGTTGGTCGCCGTGACGCCCGAATAGCGCCTGTGCAGATTAGGCACGATCAGTTGCAGATCACTGGCCAACTTGTTCTCGATCGGCACGTCAGGCTCCGTTTCGGCCAGTTCCTATACGCAACATTAAGCATAGTGGCCAGTTCGGCGCCCGCCGAAACCCTGTCTTCACCGAGGCCCCGCTAGCGTCGGTCCCAATAAACAGGAAAAGGTGGCTCATGACAGTGCTCGTCACTGGTGGCGCCGGCTATATCGGCAGTCATACGGTTCACGCGCTGGCGGATGCCGGCGAAAGCGTCGTCGTGATCGACAATCTCTCCACCGGGTTCTCACACTTCCTGCCCGAGGGCGTGCCGCTGTTCATCGGCGACGCCGGCGATGAAAACCTCGTCGCGGGCGTGATCGCCCAGCACAAGATCGAGAGCATCATCCATTTCGCCGGCTCCATCGTGGTGCCGGATTCGGTGCGCGATCCGCTTGGCTATTACCGCAACAACACCATGACGACCCGCAGCCTGCTGAATGCTGCGGTCAAGGGCGGCGTCAACCGTTTCATCTTTTCATCGACCGCTGCGGTGTACGGCAATCCTGACCAGGTGCCGGTGCCCGAACATGCGCCGACGCGGCCCGCGTCGCCCTACGGCTCTTCCAAGCTGATGACGGAAATCATGCTGCACGACGTGGCTTCCGCCCATGGCATGAACTATGTCGTGCTCCGCTACTTCAACGTCGCCGGCGCCGATCCGGATGGCCGCTGCGGCCTCGCCACGGTCGGCGCCACGCATCTGCTCAAGATCGCGGTCGAAGCCGCCACCGGGCAGCGCGCCAAGATCGACGTGTACGGCACTGATTACCCGACGCCGGACGGAAGCTGCATCCGCGACTTCATCCATGTCAGCGATCTCGCGCAGGCCCATCGCGCCGCGTTGTCCTATTTGCGCGGCGGCAGCAGCTCGATCACGTTGAACTGCGGTTACGGCCGCGGCTATTCGGTGCTCGAGACCATCGAGGCCGTCCGCCGCGTCTCGATGCGCAATTTCGCGGTTTCCTATGCGCCGCGCCGCCCCGGCGACATCATGACCATGGTCGCCGATACCAGCCGCATCCGCTCAACACTCAACTGGACGCCGCAATTCGACGATCTGCAGACCATCGCCATCCATGCGCTGGCCTGGGAACAGAAGCTGTTCCGCGACCGCGGCGGCCTTCCGCGGCAAGCGGAATCGGCCTGAAATCAAGCGCTTATTTGGCTTGAAAAAGCCCCGCCAAGCAGGCAAGGAGTCCCCGCAGCAGCCCTGACGCGCCGGCTATCCAGGCGCCGTCAATGGAACGCGGATGACCGATCTTCCAAGCAAACCGACCCGAAAAATCACCGACGATCCCTATGGCGCGGCGATCCTGATTCGCCGTCTCGTCATGGAACAGGGCTTTGTCTATTGGCGGCGCTATCTGACCGCATTCGCGCTGATGGCCGTGTCCGCCGGCACCACCGCGGGCTCCGCCTATATCCTGGGCCAGGTGATCAATCAGGCCTATATCGACAAGAACGTCACCGGCATTGCCATCCTCTCCGGCGTCACGGTGGTGCTGCTGTTCATCAAGGGCCTGGCGACCTACGGCCACACCGTGATCCTGTCGAAAATCAGCAACGCCATTCTCGCCAACAACCAGCGGCGGCTGTTTGCCAAGCTGATGAGCGAGAGCATCGGATTCTATTCCGAACGGCATTCCTCCGAATTCCTGGCGCGGCTGACATCGGGCGCAAAATCCATCACCGACGTCCTGACCCTGTTGATCAATGCCGTCGGGCGCGACGTGGCGCTGCTGGTCAGCCTGATCTTCGTGATGGTGACGCAGGATCCGGTGCTGTCGTTCATCGGCCTCGTCGTGGTGCCGCCGGCGATGCTGATCCTGCGCAAGCTGATCAAGCGCATCAAGGGGCTCGCCCACAACCAGTTCACCGGCAGCGCCGACATCATGGAGACCATGCAGGAATCGCTGCAGGGCATCCGCACGGTGAAGGCCTTCACGCTGGAAGCGGCCATGCAGCGCCGGATCGACGAGAACATCGCGGTGGTCGAGCGCAACGCCAACAAGATGGCGCGGGTCTCCAACCGCTCCAACCCGCTGATGGAAATGCTCGGCGGCTTCGCGGTCGCCGGCTGCCTGCTTTACGGCGGCTACAGCGTGGTGGCGCTCGGCGCCACGCCCGGGCAATTTTTCTCCTTCATGACCGCGTTCCTGCTGGCAACCGAGCCCGCCAAGCGGCTGGCGCGGCTCAACATCGACCTCAACAGCCAGTTGGTCGGCGCCCGCATGCTGCTGGAGATCGTCGACAGCCCGGCGAGCGAGCCTTCCGACGACGACAAGCCGGCGCTGAAACTCTCGACCGCGCGGGTCGAGTTTCGCGATGTCAATTTCTCCTACCGGCCGGACGAGCCGGTGCTGAAGGCCATGAGCTTCATCGCCGAGCCCGGCAAGACCACCGCTTTGGTCGGCCCCTCCGGCGGCGGCAAATCGACCGTGCTGGCGCTGATGCTGCGGCTCTACGAAGTGAACGACGGCGAAGTCCTGATCGACGGACAGAACATATCCGGCGTATCGCGGCATTCGCTGCGCGCCCAGACCGGCTATGTCGGACAGGACGTCTATCTGTTCCGCGACTCGATCGGCGCCAACATCGCCTTCGGCAAGGAAGGCGCCACCCAGGACGAGATCGTGGCGGCGGCGAAAGCGGCCTGCGCGCACGATTTCATCATGGGCTTTCCGCTCGGTTACGACACGCCGGTCGGCGAGCACGGCACACAGCTATCCGGCGGCCAGCGCCAGCGCATCGCAGTGGCGCGAGCGCTGATCAAGAACGCGCCGATCATCCTGCTTGATGAAGCCACCGCGGCGCTGGATTCGGAATCCGAAAAAGCCGTGCAGGAGGCGATCGACCATCTCTGCCAGAACCGCACCACCATCGTGATTGCCCACCGCCTGCACACCATCATGCACGCCGACGCCATTCTGGTGGTCGAGGGCGGCCAGATCGTCGAGCGCGGCCTGCACGACGATTTGCTGCGCCGCAGTGGCCGCTACGCCTCGTTCTTCCGCCTGCAGCAGCGCGACGCCGGCCATCCCAGTCTGGCGCCGGTCAGCGCAACCGCGTAAAAGCGAACCGCCGGATTTCCACCTGTAACCTGCCGAGACCTTTTTCATGAACGCAGCCTCCTACGTCATATCAGCAGCCCCGCAGCCCACCCTTCCCGTCGTCGGCGAGACGGGCTCCTATCCGGTCCGCCGCATCTGGTGCGTCGGGCGCAACTATCTCGAGCACATCCGCGAGATGGGCAATGACGAGCGCGCGCCGCCGTTCTTCTTCGGCAAGCACGCCGACATGCTGGTGCCCGACGGCGCCACCATCCCCTACCCGCCGCTGACCAAGGATTTTCATCACGAGGTCGAGCTGATCGTCGCGATGAAGAGCGGCGGCCTCAACATTCCCGCCGACAAGGCGCTCGACCACGTCTACGGCTATGCCGTCGGCATCGACCTCACCCGCCGCGACCTGCAGATCGCCTCGCGCAAGAAGGAACGGCCGTGGGAAATCGGCAAGTCGTTCGACTATTCCGCGCCCTGCTCCGCGATCCAGCCGGCTTCCAAGATCGGTCACCCCGCCAAGGGCAAGATCTGGCTCACGGTCAACGGCAAGGAAACCCAGAAGGGCGATCTCACCGAACTGATCTGGAACGTGCCGGAAATCATCTGGCAGCTTTCGCAACAGGTAAAGCTCGCCGCCGGCGACATCATCATGACGGGCACGCCAGCCGGCGTTTCCCAGCTCCAGCCCGGCGACAAGATCGAGTGCGGCGTCGACGGCGTCGGCACGCTGAAGGTGAACATCGGCAAGCCGGAATAGGCGACCGGCGCATAAGCCGTCACGAAATGCAAAGCCCCGGATCCGGTCCGGGGCTTTTTCGTAGCAACCGTAGGAGGGGTAGAGCGAAGCGAAACCCATCACGTCGCCTGTCCGGCACTGACGGGTATCGTTTCCCTCCACCCGTCCTACGCGCCTGAATCCTTCTCCAGCCGCGCAAAATGGCTACGCAGCCGCGGCACAGCGAAATCCATGAAGGCGCGTACCTTCGGCACCGTGAGCCGGCCTTGCGGCACGATCACATGCACCGGCAGCGCGGCGGGCTCGTGGCCCGCGAGCACGATTTCAAGTTCGCCGTTCCGCACCTTGTCGGCGACCTGATAGGAATAAAACAGCGCCACGCCCCGCCCGCCGACCGCCGACGCCACCGCTCCACGGGTGCTATTGATCACGAACCGAGGCGGAAACTGAACGGTTCGCGGGCCGGCGGCGCCCGGTGTCGAGGGAAAACTCCAGGAATTGGGGATGTGCGCCATCGAAATGATCTGGTGCTGGGCAAGATCGCCCGGCTCCTCGATGCGCGGATTCTGCTTGAGATAACTCGGCGCAGCCACCACCACCCGGCGCACCTCCCCCCTCATCGCGACCATCGACGAGTCGGCCAGTTCGCCGATGCGAAGCGCGGCATCGAAGCCTTCGTCGATCAGGTTCACCGCCCGATCCAGCAATGCGAGGCGCGCGGACACCGTCGGGTAAGCGTCCAGGAAGGTATCGAGGACCGGTCCTAGCACCAGTTCGCCCGATATACTAGGCGCCGTCAGCGCGAGCGGGCCGCGCGGCGCTGCCCGTTCGCCGCCGGCCAGGATGTCGGCCTCCTCGAGTTCGGTGAGCATCCGCCGGCAGGCCGCCGCATAGCGCTCGCCGACCTCGCTCAGCTTGATCGATCGCGTCGTCCGGTGCAGCAGCTCAGCCCCGACATGGGCTTCAAGGAAGGCGATGGCGCGGCTGACGGCTGCGGGCGAGCGGCCGAGCTTGCGGCCTGCGCCGGCAAGACTGCCCTCGTCGAGCGCGGCGACAAAGACCTTCATCGCATCGATACGGTCCATCATTCCTGTCCGGCCGCGACGGCCATCATACCGGAAGCATTATCCCGCATTCTTCCGCTTGGCGAAAAGAGTGCCTCTCGAACGATGGGCATTCGTTCGCGTCTCGAACGAGCGTATTTGGTTATGATCGGTTGAACGGGGCCCCAAATCCCCCCGCCTCATCCCCCTCGAACAGACAGGAGCTTGCCATGGGTACCGAACAGAAAGTCGCAGTGATTACAGGCGCATCGCAGGGCATTGGTGCCGCTTTGGTCAACGCCTATCGCGACCGAAATTACCGGGTGGTCGCCACCGCGCGTTCGATCAAGCCGTCGAACGATGACGGCGTGCTCAGCGTTCCCGGTGATATCGCCGACCCCCGAACCGCCGAGCGCGTGATCGCCGAAGCGATGGCCCAGTTCGGCCGCATCGATACGCTGGTCAACAACGCCGGCATCTTCATCGCCAAGCCTTTCACCCAGTACAGCGAGGCCGATTTCGCCGGCGCGCTCGGCATCAATCTCGCCGGCTTCTTTCGCATCACCCAACTGGCGATCGCGGAAATGGAGAAGCAGGGCAGCGGCCACGTCGTGCAGGTCACCACCAGCCTGATCGATCACGCCATCGATGGCGTGCCTTCCGTGCTGGCGTCGCTGACCAAGGGCGGCCTCAACGCCGCCACCAAGTCGCTCGCGATCGAATACGCCAAGCGCGGCATCCGCGTGAACGCGGTCTCGCCCGGCATTATCAAGACGCCGATGCATGCGGCGGAAGCCCATGCGGCGCTCGGCGCCCTGCATCCCGTCGGCCACATGGGCGAGATCAAGGACATCGTCGATGCGATCCTTTATCTCGAAGGTGCCGGCTTCGTGACCGGCGAGATCCTGCATGTCGACGGCGGCCAGAGCGCCGGCCACTGAGCGATCACTCCCTTGAGTGAGGGACCCCCACCCTCGCCCCGACGCGAGGCCCATGGCGGAACCGGCCGCGCCCAATCATTGGAACTCCAGCGATCTCGCTGGAGTTGGTTGTGGATCGGCGTAGTGTCGCCTGGGACAATAAGGATTGGGGCATGGACGTATTGGCGAGAAACAACGTCCACGAGAGCGGTCGGGGCCGGCGGGCCATGGTGTTCGCCCATGGCTTCGGCTGCGATCAGAATATGTGGCGCTTCGTGGCGCCTGCGTTTGAAAGCAACTTCAAGGTCATCCTTTTCGACCACGTCGGAGCCGGCGGGTCGGACCTGTCGGCCTACGACAGAACCAAATATTCGACGCTGGATGGCTATGCTGACGACGTGGTGGAAATCGGCTCCGAGCTCGGTTTGAAAGACGCCGTCTTCGTCGGTCATTCGGTCAGTTCGATGATCGGAATCCTGGCCGCATTGAAGGCCCCTGAATTATTCGGCCACCTGGTATTGGTGGGGCCCTCCGCCAGGTACATCGATGATGGCGAGTATGTCGGCGGATTCAGCGCAAAGCAGATCGCGGAGCTGCTCGAGTTTCTGGAGGACAACCACATGGGTTGGTCGGCCGCGATGGCTCCCTCCATCATGGGCAATCCAGAGCGCCCGGAACTGGGCGAAGAACTGACCAACAGCTTCTGCCGGACCGATCCCGAAATCGCCAAGGCTTTCGCCCGCGTCACCTTCACCTCCGACAACAGGGCGGACCTCTCCAAGGTCGCGATTCCGACCCTGATCCTTCAATGCAGCGAGGACATCATCGCATCCGAAGCGGTCGGCAAGTTCGTGCATGACAGCATTCCCGGCAGCGAGATCGTCTTTCTCAAGGCCACCGGGCACTGTCCAAACCTGAGCGCGCCCGCTGAAGTGGTCTCTGCCATTAAAGCGTATGTCTGAGCTCGGCCCCACCGACGAATACAAGGACCTCTTCGAGAACGCTCCATGCGGCTATCTCACGATCGGGCCCGACGGTCGGATCTCGAAGGTCAACGCCACACTTGAAGCCTGGACCGGCTTCCCGGCCGACAAGTTCGTCGGCCAGCGCCTCCATCAATTCCTGAACATGGCCGGCCGCATCTACTTTGAAACCCACATCGCGCCTCTACTGCGGATGCAAGGCTTTTTCAGCGAGTTTGCGCTCGACTTCGAGACCGCAGCCGGCGAGCGGTTGCCGGTCATCGCCAACGCCGCCGAGCGCCGCAATCCCGACGGCACCGTCCTGTTCACGGCCCTGGTCGTGATCAAGGCGACCGATCGGCGGCGCTACGAACGCGAACTGGTCGATTCGAGATCGGAGCTTCGAAAGGGGCTTGCCGTCGAGCGGGAGACCGCGGAACTGCGTGAGCAATTCATTGCCGTTCTGGGGCACGACCTTCGCAATCCACTCGCGGCGATCAGCGCGGGCGCCAGAATCCTGCAGCGCTCGGGCGTCCTGCAGGCTGACAAGGAGCTTCGCGTCCTCGACATGATGAACACGACCGTGACCCGGATGTCGGGCTTGATCGACAACGTTCTCGATTTCGCACGCGGCCGGCTGGGCGGCGGCATCACCCTCAGCCGCGACGCCAACCGACCGCTGCAGCCGGTATTAGAGCAAGTCGTCGACGAACTTCGCACCGCATCATCCGATCGCAGCATTGAGAGCAGCTTCGCCATCAACGAGCCCGTCAACTGCGACCGCTCGCGGGTTGGCCAATTGGTTTCGAACCTGATCGGAAATGCATTGACGCACGGCGCGGCCTACCAACCGGTGCGGGTTGGAGCGAAAACCGAAGACGGCGTATTCGAGTTCTGGGTTGCGAACGCCGGCGAGCCGATCCCCGCGATCGCAATGGGAAAGCTGTTCGAACCGTTCTTCCGCGGTGACGTCCGCTCCAGCCGACAGGGCCTCGGGCTTGGCCTTCACATCGCCTCGCAGATCGCGCAGGCGCACGGCGGCAGGATCGACGTCACATCCACACCGGATGAAACGCGCTTCGTATTCAGGATGCCGCTACAGCCTATTTAGCTTGATCGAACGTCCGGCGAGATGGGGGAGCGCGAGGTCTGGAGCGCTGCCTATAGCGGATATTTGTCGGTCCGCTCGTCAATGTGCTTTGTGAAGACTCGTGCACCGCAGCAAAGGGCATCGTGTTCGATCGCCGGTCGCCCGGCGCCTTCCAGTTGCAAGATCCGCAAAACTGACACAGATTTCAATTATTGCCGGGAATAACGGCGAACGTCAGAGCGGAGGAATCACCGATGATCAAGGTAAGCGTCATGTATCCCAACACGCCCGGGGCACGCTTCGACCACGACTACTATCGCGACAAGCATATGCCGCTCGTAAAAGCCCGCATGGGTGATGCTTGCAAGTCCTACACCGTCGACAAGGGCATGGCCGGCGGCGTGCCCGGCGCTCCCGCCACCTATGTCGGGATGTGTCACATCTTCTGCGACTCGGTCGAGGCCTTCCAGTCCGGCTTCGGCCCTCATGCCAAGGAGATCATGGCCGACATCGCGAACTACACCGACCAGTCCCCGGTCATCCAGATCAGCGAAGTCGTCGTAGGCTGATAACCCAGCAACCGTAGCCCGGATGAGCCATCGGACGCGCAACCGTGCGGCCCGGTGGCTGATGCGGGCTACTTGCTGAAAGAGCACACGACCATACCGGGCGAAGGCAATCTGAAGACGCTACTGCAAAACATGAAGCCCGAGTTGCACGACGGCGTCTTCGTTTTTTGCAGCATGTCGGAAGACAAGGAAATTCCAGCCGCACTCCAGAAGCTGCAGGTCTCCCCTATCAATTTGCATCGCGAATGATCACGCTGACCGTTCATTCCTCGCTTGAAGCGGTAGGCTTTCTGGCCGCAGTCACCGGTCGATTGACGGAAGCCGGCATCAGCGTGAATGCAGTGTCGGCCTTTTATCACGATCATTTATTTGTGCCGGAGCACAGAGCCGGGGAAGCCCTGCATCATCTGCAAAACTTGTCGAAGCAAACCTGGCTGCCGTAGCCCGGATGAGCAAAGGGATATCCGGGACTCTTCTAGGTACTTATCCCCCCGCATATCGCTTCGCTCATGCGGGCCACCTGCTGCGCGATTACCGCAACGCAGATAAAACAATCAACCCGACGACCCCAATCATCAGACTGTATTTCAGCGCGTAGTATACCTTGCGGTTCCACTCCTTGACCTTGCGGCTGGCGAGATGGATTTCATAGAGCTTGCCGAACACCTTGTTAAGCGCGCCGACATGCTCGCCTTCCATGTTCTGGGTCGCGGAAGCCTTGACGATGTGATGGCTGACCCAGCGGTTGATCGCGGTCATGATGCCGTACTTCATCGGACGTTCGACGTCGCAAAACAGGATGATGCGATTGACGCCGGTGGTATTCACGGCGCTGTGAATAAACGTCTCGTCGAACATGAACGCCTCGCCGTCGCGCCAGACGCACTGCACGCCGTCGACCAGCATCCGGCACTGGTCCGAATTGGGGGTGACGAGGCCCAGATGATAGCGCAGCGAGCCAGCAAAGGGATCGCGATGCGCGCCGAGCTTGCCGCCGGGCGGCAGCATGGCGAACATCGCGCCATGCACCGTCGGAATCGAGTTCAGGAGCTCGACCGTCTTCGGGCACAGCGTGCGCGCGGAAGGAAGGAAGTCGTCATACCATTTCAGGTAAAACCGCTTCCAGCCGCTCTTGAAGAACGAATAAAAGCCCCAGTCGTTGTTCTTGGCGGCGGCGCGGATAAAGCCCTCGTCGAACAGCCGCACCGCCTCTTCGCGGATCGTCTGCCAGTTCTCGCCGAGCTTGGCCAGTTCGGGAAAGCGCTCGACCGGGATCACCGGCTGGTTCGGAACCGCCGAGCCCGCATACATCAGCACGTTGTAGGGCGCGAGGTAGGTCGAGTGATCGCCGAGCTGGCGCGCGATCCGAAGCCGCTCGCGGCCGCGAAAGTGGACATAGAGCGTCGATGCGACGAGGATGTAGAGAACAACGAGCTGTGGCGCGAAAAGCTGCTGTAGCATTTCCGGTTCCTGTACCCGTGATGCGCGGATTTGATCCGCGGCCAGGAAATTCGGGGTTGGTGTTGGTTCCGTTTGGTTACATTTCGGCCTTATTTACCAATGCTCCCGCCCCGTCATCAAGGGTCCGGAAGCGAGTTCAAGAAGATGTCAACGCGGCAGCTACGCCGGGAAAAATAACAGCACCCCGTCTGCCGTAGCTCGTCTCCGCATATCTTGGAGCTTTCACCACTGCGCGAGCGCAGTTGCACTCCACGAGGGGTACACGTTCGGGCCACCCGGCGGCTCCTCGCAACCATCGGTACCGCGCAGCGGCGGCGAACCAAATTATGGGTCTGTCTCCGCGGAGAGCCCCCACATGGGGAGAAGGGGAGAACGCCGCCGCGCAACTGCATGTCACTATGTGACGCGCTGTGTGACTGCCCGACGGGCAAATCACCAAAAGCCTGTCCAGCCCTTCGCGCAAAAATATTCGCTTTCGTTCTCACGCAAATCATCGGCATAACTCCGCCTGTCTCACGGCGGATGAGGGGCGCTGACCATCGTCAAGAACGCGCGGTGAGATGCGATGGACGCGAGAGCTGCGACGGACGGGTGTGGCTTGAGCGTACGGCGAAGTCGTGTGGTTCGGGCGCCGCGGTGCTGGCGTTAAGCCCGGGAGAGGCAAGCCTTCTCTCGCGGCGACGGAGGCAAAAGAGCCGTTCTCCGGGAAGAGCACGAAGTAACCCGCAAAGCCATTGCGCAAGGAGTCAACTGGCCTAAAATGCCGAGTCAAATCAACGGCGAGCGGCTGATGTGTTCACATTTGTGTCGCGATCCGACCGGCGCTCCGAAAGGCTGTGCAAAATTCTGCGATGCACCCGACGTGCAACCCGTAACCAAGATCAGCTGGCACAGTGACGTTCCTCGATGACAGCGTAGCGTCGGCCAACAGCGCACGTTGTTCGACGCCTCCGATCACTGTGCCGAGTCGCGCTGCGAGGTCGATGCGGTTGAGTCCGCCTATGATGGTGGTGCGGACCTCCGCATGTCGAAAATTGATTTCGGCGATTCGCAGTCTCGCGCCGCCGTTCCACGCTTCGCCCGCTGCACCCGAGAGCGCAAGCAATCGGCGAGAAGCGCAGGCGCTAGGTCTTCAGTACCGCGTCTGTGGGCGCACAAAGCATTGGATGCTGCGGCCGATCAAATACACGTATGCCTGACCTGATGGCGAATACTCTACAACAATTTTCTCCGATGGCACTTTCACCCATTTGTATTCGCCCGGTGTGCCATCCGGCTTATACGACTCAATCCACACGTACCACTCAGGCTCCGGATACTTAGCGCCTTCGGGCACGACCATCTTATACTCGACTTTTACGGCATCCTTATCTGTGCAGCATGATTTGGATTTTTTGTCGCGACGATCATCAGGACGGTTGTCCGGTCGCTGAAGATTGTCGAGAAACTTCCGATCGATCTCCGGTACGGCATTCGTATGTTCATGAGCAAAAACGAAAGGCGAAAATAGCAAATAGAACAGCACGCCAAACATGGCCTTCATTATGAGCCTCCATGAGCTTAATTCAGTGCGCCTCCTACCCCAAAGGGGATTCCGACAGCTTAAAATCCCTATAGCCAAAACATCGCATTCTCAACGTGGCGAGAATATCCGATGTTTTGCGGGGCTGCTTAATTTTCGGAAACGGCCGCTTCCGGCGGGTTCTATAGCGCCCTACGAGGTTGCCATCGGCTCCAACTAGACGAGACGGTCAGCGTCTCGCGACATTAGAATTCCTTGTCACGCGCATCTGCGCCCGCACCATTGGACCAAGGGATTGCCGTAAGGCCGTTCTTTACAATTTTAAAAAGTTAGTGGGCCTGACTTTTAAAAGTAGCCGGACGATCTAGCCTGCGTTGATTGGTACGCCGATGATTTTAGATTTTTTGGGGATGTCCCATGTTTGAACGTCGTGCCCTGGAACGTATCGAAATCAACCATCACGCGCTGCTCCATGTTGACGGCATTCGCGGCTGCCATCCCTGCTGGGTGGTGAATATCCACGATGACGGAGCCATGCTTCACTCAGGCACCCATCACACCGCCGCCTTCAAATTCGATCTGTCGCTGGATGGCTTCAAGACGACCAAGCACTGCCGCGTGATCTGGCGGAATGGCAACACGTGCGGCGTCGAATTTGCCGGGGCGCCGCACTGAATGGCATGGTCATGCGGTTTTACTAGCCAATTCATTCTGCCGGACGGGCGCAGGCTGCTGACGCCACGCGATTGGGCCGAATACATCACTGCACTGCCCAAGCTGGAGCAGGATGCGGCATCACGTTGAGAGCGATCGCCGACGGCTGGACTGACAATGCACGGATATCGAGTCTGAAAAAGCCGCCGCTCAACGTTAGTCAGCGGTGGCGAAATCCCGCTGCGGGCTTACTTTAGTTTGTATGTGCCGGTCTGATGATTGCACTCTGAAACATCCCGTCCTTGATGACCGGAAAAGACCCCAGCGGCTCAACCGTAGCGCAAAGACAAACATTTGGGATGCCCCGACGATCGGCTTGACTTGTGACGCTATGAAGTTAACCGCCGACCGTCCGTTTGCTGACCCCCGATAAGGCAGCGCGCCGGCTGATGCAGCACGCGCACGGCTTCGAGCCCATACAGGACGGCAGGATTTACATTGAAGTTTTCAATGGCGCCTCCCTGTTCGGCGACAAAGGCACGCCGGCGGAATACACCGCTGGGCTGGACCACGGGATCCACAAGGCTGGCTGACGATGCACGAGAGCGGGACATTAGTGCGTCTAAGCGTAAGCGTCCGGTGAAGACCGCACACCGGCCACTCAGGCTGCCTGATCGACTTGCTTGTTTCGGTGGCGCCAATTCCACGGAAGGAGTTCGTCGAGCCTTTGGACGGGATGCTCGGCGATGCGCGCCAGAACGTCGGCGAGCCAGGCTTGCGGATCGACATCGTTCATCTTGGCGGTGACGATCAGGCTGTACATCACCGCGGCACGCTCGCCACCGCGATCAGAGCCGCAGAACAGCCAGGACTTTCGACCCAAAGCGATGCCGCGCACGCCACGCTCCGCCGCATTGTTCGACAGGCAGATGCGGCCGTCGTCGAGGAAGCGTATGAACGCGCTCCAGCGCTTGAGCATGTAGTCCATGGCCTTGGCGATGTCGTTGCGACGCGAGAGCTTGGCGCGTTGCTCGCGCATCCAGGTTTCTAAATTGGCGACCAACGGCGCGCTCAGTTCCTGGCGGACGGCCCGGCGCCGTTCGGGGCTCTGTCCGTTGATGCCTCGCTCGATCTCAAACAAGGCGTCGATCCGGCGGACTGCTTCCATTGCCAGCGGCGAGATCACTGCCGGCTTCTTGCCCTTAGCCTTGCGACGCGCATTCTCAGCCAGATCAGCCATTACGAAGAATGGTCGTCGGGCATGGACCCAGCACGCGGCTTCCAGGATCGGACCTGCGTTGCGGCCCGGGTCGTAAAGCTTGCCATAGCCGCTATAGGCATCGGCCTGGAAGATGCCGCTGTAGCCGGCCAGATGCGCCTGGGGATGCTCGCCCGCGCGATCGCGCGAGTAATAGAACACCGCCCCCGGCGGGGCCGGCCCGCCAAAAGGCTTGTCGTCGCGCACATAGACCCAGATCCGGGCGGTGTCGGTCTTGCCTTTGGCCAGGACCGGGACCGTGGTGTCGTCCCCGTGCAATCGCTCGGCGCTCAGCACATAGGCCTCGAGGCGCTTGAACAAGGGCGCCAGCGCCGCCGTGCAGCCGCCGACCTGGTCGGCCAGGGTCGATAGACTGATCGGCACGCCCTCCCTGGCATAGCGTTCCGCTTGGCGGTTCAGCGGCTGATGCTGGCCAAACTTCTCGAACAGCACCATCGCCAGCAAGCTTGGCCCCGCCCAGCCGCGGGCAATCACATAGAACGGCGCCGGGGCTTGGCTGATCTTCTCGCAATCACGGCAAGTAAACTTCTCGCGGACGTGCTGGATCACCTTCCAGGATTTCGGGACCACCTCCAACGTCTCGGTGATGTCCTCCCCGAGCCTGGACAGCCGCGCGCCGCCACAGCAGGCGCACACCACAGGCCCCGGCACGATCACCCGCTCGCGAGGCAGATGCTCCGGGAACGGCTGGCGCGACGGTCGCTTGCGCGTGAACGACGCCACCTTCATGGTTTTGGTCGCGGCCATTTCGGCTGCGAGCTCGTCCTCCGTCGCCGAACTCTCCAACTCCTCCAGCGTCAGCTCAAGCTGATCCAATAGTCGCGCGGTACGCTCCGAGCGCGGCCCATAGCGGTCGCGATTGAGTTTCTCGATCTGCAGCTTCAGATGGGCGATCAGCGCCTGGTTGTCGGACTGCTGAGCGCGGGCGGCCGCAGCCTCCGCGCGAGCAACGATCAATGCCGCTTTCAGCGTTTCGATGTCGTCTGGCAGCGATTCAAGGCCGTCACCCATGGCCCGATGGAATCACAAAAGGGGCGATTTGAGGCGTCTTTTCTTCCGTGCTTCAGAACATTTTTGAGCCTATCCCGCGCTCTGTGGCCGCCACGTATGCTGCGGGTTGCGCCAGTCGATCGCCTCCAGCAGATAACTCATCTGCGCCGCAGTCAGCCCCACCACACCGCTCACCGTCACCGGCCAGACAAAACGGCCACGGTCTAACCGCTTGGCGTAGAGCGACAATCCAATTCCATCGTGCCACAAGGCCTTGATCAGCGAACCGCCGCGGCCGCGGAACACGAAGACATCTCCGGCAAACGGATCTCGACCTAGGCTTTCCTGCACCAATAATGACAAACCCTGCATGCCCTTGCGCATGTCGGTGTAGCCGGTCGCAATCCAGATCCGTGCGTTCGAAGAGATCGGGATCATCGACGCTCCAGAACCTGCAACACCCGCGCCAGCGCCGTCGCATCGACGCCGGCGTCGACAATCACCCGACGATCCCTGCCAACGACAATCACCATCTGCCCGCTCGTCGGTGTGGCAGCAACCGCCGGCTCGACCTCAGCGGCAAGGACGACCCGCGCAAAGCCAGATTGTTCGCTTTGAGGGCTAATCGGCTCGGCATTGAGCGCGCGACGCCATGTCATCAGCAACGAACGTGATATGCCATGGCGCCGTGCCGTCGACGATATAGCGCGCGGCGCTTCAAAGCTCTCGGTCACGATCCGCAGCTTCTCGTCATCCGACCAGCGCCGCCGGCGACCAGTCTCGACCACCTCAAGCCGCTCAAGCTGAGTACTGCGCTTATGGCTGTCCATAAGGACTGTTACGCACCAATTGGACTAATCCAACAAGGCGGCCCTCGCCAGAGGGAAACGTCTAAGCCAAGAAGGAGTGGACCTATTCGCGTGATTTCAGGGGAACGACCAGGATCGGCACGATGCAAAATCGATTAAGCATTTGCGGCTATTACGAAGGTGCAGTTCGCAATGCTTCGAGGAATATCGGTGCTTCACGCTCTAAGACGATTGCTGTTGCAAGGCGCGCTGCGCGTGGCGCTCATTGCCGTTACCACCGCCAGTGTCGTGGGCTTCCTGTCACTTATCCCCCGCGCCTCGCAGTTGCCCGGGCAGACGCTAGCCGACGCCAAGGCTCCGAGCAGGGCGTGTTTGCCCAGCCGCTGCCGAGCGAAAGCGGAGACCATTCTGCGCAATGACAAACGTTGAAGGAGCGTTAGTCGCGCCCGGTCGTTGGCTAGTCAGGGACGACGGAGAGAGAGGAGCTATCAAATTTAGGATGATTTTCATCGCCTGTTTGCCCTCCGGTGTCCTGCGATACGTTCGTCCATCAGGCTGTTTTTCTATCCAGTCTTTGGCCACCATGTTGCTAATTAGCAATCTGCCGGCTGGGTAGCGTTGCTGCAGTGAAAGGCCGCGAGTGAGGGGCAACTTCTGCAGTGCGCTGCGCTCGTTGGCTCGCGGAATGTGAGGGCGGCGCTGGCACAATTGATCCTTCTCACCCGACCTACTTTTTAAGAACGCCGGCATCTGTATTGCCGAGGCTCTGCGTGGCTGCGTTTGCCGCGGGAGTGTCAACGGCGTTGCTATGGGAGGCCAGAGCGGAGCCAGCGCCGCTCGTCTGTGGTGCACCGACGTTATTGCCGGTTGTGCCTTTGCCGAGAGCATTCGCAGTGTTAGGGCCCGGTGATCCTCCCGTACCGCTGATAGTGCTGCCGGTTGAAAGCGTCGATCCGGCGGACCCACCTGTCCCGACGGATGACCCAGCGGAACTCTGCGCAAGCGCGTAGGAACAGGCCGCGAGGTAGACGCTCAAAGTTAGCGAAATGACCTTCATCATATCCTCCACGAATGCCAGCCAGCCTCTGATACCGCTGACCCACCGGGACACAATCGAATGGCGGAGATCTCGTTCCTACCGTAGGAACGAATTGTCGATCGCGTGCTTTGAAATCACAGTTGGAGCAGTGGTTTTGGAGTATCGGATGCGTACGTCCCGATGGGCGCCTTCCATTGTGCCCAAATAGTGGTGGCGCTAAGTAGCCGTCCCCCCAGGATACTTGCTGTAACTCACAGCAAATTCTCCTAAGTTGTATCTTAGATCTTTACAATCTGAAGCTCCCGGTTAAGAAGGGTTCTGCATGGTAAATGTTGCGGGAGGTCCTGCGGCAATGTCGGCGCTCCTGATAGGAGTCCTCGCTACGCTTGCGGTCGTTCTCTCGATCGCGCTCCTGGAGCGCTATCCGCAGGCAAAGACGCAAAATACGAATTGGTTGCGCCTCCAGACGAGCGCCAAAAGGCGCCGGACTATACGCCCGAGGAGAGAGAGCGCGTCGTTCCCCAAATCGAATTGGGAGCGTGCATCTTTACCCAAGGCGCGCTGCGCTACTCGTTGCGGCCACAGAAGGTGAGCTTCACGCCTTGCTCAAATCGCGGCGACTACGAGGTCGAGTTCAGGGAAGATCTGGCCGTGGCCACCGTCGTTGGCCAGGTTGAAATCAACGGCGCCGCACACGCCTTCACGGCTGTACTCAACCATCATCCCTTCGCGACCGAAATCGACGGATTCCAAGCCGTAAGATTTGAGATCGTGCCGCCACCCACGAGGAACGGAATGCGCCTTCCCGAGTAACCAGAACGGGGCCGACCGGTAGGCATCGGAGGAAGCTCTATGTCCTTATGGTGGCTGCTGATCATAGTCCCCGCTGCACTCGGTCTCGCGATTTGGATCTGGACCGAGTTTGAGATCTGGCGGGCAAAACGGCAGTAAGCGCCCATGCATTACCGGAAATTGGGCAAAAGGATGGGCCCCCCAGAGTGAACCGGCAGGCATGAAAAAGCCGCCGCTGGGTTGAGACAGCGACGGCCCTACTCACGCTCGCGTAACCTTATCCGCGATTGATCCGACCCTAGCCCGCAGACGGTTAAAGACTAATTGCCCGGCACGCGCTCGACGACGCGCCACAGCCCGGACGATACGCTACTTGCCCGGGCTGCCTGCCTGCAACGTGGGGGGCTTTAGAGGGTCCGGGAATGCGTCACGAGCACGGATTCGATTCATTCCGGGCCCCAACTTCCCGCACAAAAGAACGGCCCCTACCGGGAGGTTGAGGGGCTCTGACCAGATTGCATGCCCGAAGGCGTATTGCACACACGATCGGCTCACCGGATGGTTCCTAGAAAGCCTCCGTACGAAATCATAAGCGGCGCGAAGACCCTCGAAAGCGCCTAATTTGCTCTCCAGCTAATCTTGAGCTTCCCGTGAGAAGGTGCGCGACCCTTCGGAACGTAGCTTGGCAGGGATACGAAGAGGTCAGCGCCTCGCCTGTCTTCGATCCCTTTGGCCGTTTGCACTAGATGCTGTTGCTGGCTGCGGATCTCATCTCATCCACAACGGATTGAAAATTTGCACCTCGACGTCAGCTGCGGAATCCTCCGCGATGGCTCCGCAGCGACGACACCTGCAATCGACCAACAATTACCCGCTTGGCAACCCGGCGAAATGGATCGCCGACGGTCACGTGACCGGCAACACTCAATGCTCGGCCAAGTGCGATCGGCGGATGGTCGACGTCCGTCTGGATACCCTGACGCAAGACTTGCCCTTGGCCGGAGATCGGCCGTCGCCTCCTCTGCAGGGGTTTGGCACCGCGGGTTCTGTGAACATCGTGCCAAACTGGCATGACAGGACATCCTCTGCTGTGCCATTCACCAAGCATAGGAAAACGTGAGACTCAGCTTTGAACCTGACCGCCGACCGCCCCTTCGCCGATCCTGACAAGGCCGCCCGTCGTCTACTCGAGCACGCACACGCTTTCGAACCAATTCAGGATGGCCGGATCTACATCGAAAAACTCAACGCCCCTTTCCTATTTGGCGATAAGGGCACGCCCGCGGAATACAGCGCCGGATTGAAGCTCGCCATTGAACGGGGTTGGATAGAAATGCATGACAGCGGCACTTACGTGAAACTCACCGCCGCCGCCGCAGATTTATTTGCATGACGCCGAGAATTGTTTTGAACGTTCTCTGAATCGGCAAGACATATGTTTGAGGTCCCCCAAGCCTCATAAGCCCCCATCAGAAAGCCCCGCTTCCCCCAGGCAGGGGCTTTCGCTTTGCACCGGAACCGCCTTCTAACCAAGAAGCCCGCCGCCTGCGGGCCATCCGCCGGCGTGTAGAGCACGGACTGGCGGCCGGGAGCCTCCCCTGACGATTGCAGGCCCTGACCGGCAACCCTTGGTGACTCGACGTCGCCACCAATCTGAACCAAACTCCCTGCACGCTTGAATGCCGGCTGGCGGAGTTTGTCATGGGTGAATCTCACTGGACGCCGTCAACCCTGACCTGCCACTGAGTATTTCCTCCAGGTGGAGTTAGAGTCCGGCCTGAAGAAGGACGGACAGATGAAGCGAGCAAGGTTCACGGAAGAGCAGATTATTGCTGTGTTGAAGGAGCATGAGGCCGGGACGAAGACGGCCGTCCTGGCTCGCAAGCACGGGATATCCGAGGCGACCATCTACAACTGGAAGGCCAGATTCGGTGGCATGGATGTCTCCGAGGCCAAGCGGTTGAAAGCGCTGGAGGAGGAGAACGCGAAGCTGAAGACGCTGCTGGCCGAGCAGATGCTCGATGCGGCTGCGCTACGCGAGCTTCTCTCAAAAAAATGGTAGGGCCCGCTGCCAAACGCGCCGCGGTGGCGCATCTGGAGGCCGAGATGGGCCTGTCGGAGCGGCGGGCCTGTTCGATCGTGGGCGCGGATCGGAAGATGATCCGCTACTGCTCTCGCCGGCCACCGGACATCGAGCTACGCGCCCGGCTGCGCGAGCTGGCCAATGAACGCCGCCGGTTCGGCTATCGCCGGCTGTTCGTCCTGCTGCGGCGGGAGGGCGAGCCGTCCGGGATCAACCGGATCCACCGGCTCTATCGGGAGGAAGGGCTCACTGTCCGTAAGCGTCGGGCCCGCCGCAAGGCGACAGGCACCCGGGCGCCGATCCTGGTGGAAGCGAACCCGAACGCACGCTGGTCCCTCGACTTCGTCTACGGTCAGTTCGCCAATGGACGACGCTTCCGCGTCCTCAACATCGTCGACGATGTCACCAAAGAATGCCTGGGTGCGGTTCCGGACACGTCGATCTCCGGACGGCGAGTGGCTCGGGAACTGACGGCCATCGTCGAGCGGCGCGGCAAGCCGGGCTCGATTGTCTCCGACAACGGCACCGAGTTCACCTGCAATGCCATGCTGGCCTGGTGCAAGGACACCAGCATCAACTGGCACTTCATCGCACCGGGCAAGCCGATTCAGAATGCCTTCGTCGAGAGCTTCAACGGACGTATGCGAGATGAACTACTCAACGAGACACTGTTCTTCGATCTCGACGACGCCAGGACAAAGATTGCGGTGTGGGTTGCCGACTACAACGGCGACCGCCCGCACTCATCGCTGAAATACCTCACCCCGGCAGCCTACGCTGCCACATTCACCGCAACGGGCGATCGGCGGCGCAACCCCGACCAGCTCCGCCGATCGCCCGTTGCTCCACCTGCGCCACTCGGCGTACAAAACCCCGAGACTCTAACCGCCACTGGATGAACATTCAGTGGCAGGTCAATAGTCCCAAGTGACGATCAAACCGTTTATCTTGTAGCGGAAGATTTCGGCAAATTAGGCTGCGGCTGGCGCGAGGCCGCGTACGAAGCAACAGACTTGGAAAGCGTTATTCAGGATCTCCTTTCAGGCCAGTACAATAATCCGATCCGCGTCGTCGCCTTCAATACCCAGGAACTTCGGAAACGCTGCGATCAGTAGATGAGGGATATCCAACTCTCCCTTCAAAATTTCGTCGAGCGACAAGAATGTGCCGCATGGCGTCAATTGACATTGCGGCTCGTCTAGGCCCTCGTTTTAGGCCGTCATCTGGAAAGCTGGGGCTTAAGGTCAAAGGGGAATGAAAGGCGGGAAGTGGACCCGAGATCCTGACGTTCTACTTTTGATTATTGGGGTGCTGATTATCTTAATCTGGGTCGTTTTGCAGAGGCCGAATTACTAATCCCGTCTGGCGAGAGGGCCAATGCCGCACTGGATCCAAGCAAAGAAGGCGCTTTTTCAGTCATGGTCGAGACAGCCAACGACGCCTTGGGGGAAGCTCGCTGAACTGACCGAGGTTGGTTACTCCGAGGTGACCGCAAGGGACATCAGGTCAGGTGAGCTCTAGAAACTCTCGTGTCTCTTCGACCGTCAATCCAATCAGGATACGGTTTCCGTCGTCGTCTAAAGCGTAGTTGCTCTCGCCAAAAATCATGCCTCGTCAAAGCGCGGCGCGAAGGTTAGTGCAATGACTCGATCGATTTAACCTAACCTCTAAAGGTTAGCTGTGGAGTTGGTCTGACGCATCTTTGCTTTCAGTTCCGGAATTAACCAGGGGCGTCGACATCAAGCTTAATCGGCGAGCCTCGTTGCGACGGGCGACAAGACGTCTAGCGTGGCTTCGGTCGCGTAGATGACGATTAGTCCCCGCCTGATTACTGCGCGGCTAGGGGTCGCTGCGCTGCCCCTGCGGCGGCCCCGCCCCCGTTTTTTGAAAAAACACCAGCGAGGGGCGAAATGCCACTCCTCCTGCCAGACTTCGAAACGGTGTTCGACAAGAAGGGCTGGCGGCACTGAACCTGTCCGCTGGGCCTCTCTGGGCCGCTGCCATTCAGCTATCGATCAACCACCGTAGGTCCTACATCGGCTTTCGCCGTGGCCCCCGCCGCGGCAGCAGCAAAGGCGCGTGAGAGCTGAAGCGCCTGATCTGCCGTTATCTCAAAGTGTACGTTGACAAAATTCGCGATCACGACGGTGATCTCTTCCTGAATCTGCTCAACTAGGATAGCGGCCGACTCATTGAGTTCGACAACATAGCGCCCTGGGTCATCCTTCTCCAACGATACACTCTCCGTGCTTCCCGCGCCAAAGCGTTTGGGCGCTCAACCGTAGGCGCCCTGGGCGGCCATTGCTAACTTCCCCGCAACCTCATTGCAGCGCAATAGGTTTCGCCTCACGAAAAAGAGAAGTGTGATGCGACCATTTTGTGGCGGCAGAACCTTCAAAAGCCGGTTTGCCGTCACCAAATCACCCCTTGCCAAGGCAAGAAACCAGCGAGATTCAGCGTCCCCATAGAGGCAGTTTGTAATGAGCTTTTTTCTATGGATGCTGGGTGGCTGGGTGGTGCTCAACCTAGCGGTTGTTGCGGTGATGCACTTTAAACCCCTCCGTCCCCGGCGACACTGGCGGTCACCACGATACGGCTCGCTGGCTATCGCTCGACATCGACGCCGTCCGTTTTACGGTAGGATCTCCAAATTCAGATGATTGCGAAAGAGACCGCCTTCTGGCGGTCTTTTGTTTGCGGCGCACGCCCCTGTGAATAGCCGGGAAAAGCGAGCGATTGCTGCCTGACTCGCGGTGAACGATTGGATTGAACCTTTTGCGAGCACCGCAGGACGTATGTTTGAGGCCCTCCTTCCAAACCCCGTCAGAAAGCCCCGCTTCCCCAGTCCGGGCTTTCGCCTCGCACGCGCGATACTATGCCCGAGAGCGGCTGGCAGCGACCTTTCGAGGATCCGATACTCCTCCCGGACGGGAGGTCACTTCATACTTTGCGTGATGCCGCCGACTACATTACCGGCCTTTCGAAAGAGCAATCCGACCTGGCGCCGTGGTAAGTCGCTATCGAGGCATTGATACTAGTGGCATGGAGCGAACCGACAATGTTAGCGCGGATGGCATTCATGAAGGCGCTCAATCGTAACGTCGTGCTTGCGTTCAATCCCGACGCCAGGAAGCATCATTGGGGCAAACGAAAGCTCAAGAGGGACCAATGACCGTGCTGATTTACGTCGATACGCGCAAGGAGGTCGACGATCCAGAACACCTCAAGGTGTTTGCAGACGCGGACGCCGCGGAGACTTGGTTTGCGGAGAATGACCCCGATGGCGTGGCCTTCGAATACGAGGTTCTCGTCCGGCAGGCGCTCGGTTCGTTTTAAATCGGACGCCCGCCCGGCGTGAACCGGCGAGCGTTCGCCACTAATTCAGCGGGTTGCGGCTGTCCGGAAGCCATCCGCCGCATCGTAGAGTTGGCTAAGGGCGAAGAATAGGAGTGACAGCTTGAGCCGAGTTAATTTTCTTGTGTTGATTGCGGTGCTTTTCCCTACCTTTGCCTTTTCACTCGATAAGCCAATTGTCGCCCCTGAGTATCGAGAGGCCGCGCAAAAGCGACAGGCTGAGCTTGTGCGGCAAAGGTTCTGCACGGAAAAGGCGGGCAAAGAAAAGGTTACGAAGCGCGATCTGGCGTCTTTCGTACTCGGCTGCATGGATGAAGTTGAGAAAGCCGAACAAGCGATCAAGAAATGAAAGCAGCCTGCCGCGGAAACCATCCGCCGGCTTGCCTTCAGCTGGGCTGAAGGCGAAGGGCAAGTGACCGCCGAAGTCGAGCGATTAGATGACGGCGCCATTGAATGATCGCGGTCGGCCCCTAGGCGAGACGAGGTTCAGGCCCTTTTCTTTGTCAATTCCAGACCGGTAAGCGTCGCATTCGTAACAGAATTTGGCTCAGGTTCTCCTCGAAGATTGCTTGGTAGTAGTTTTCGAGTGCCAGAAATGCGTATCTTCAGTCTCTCCCCGGTCGTCCTAGTAATTGGACTCGCCACGCTGTCGATGAACACCAGCGGAGCAATGATCGCGCTCTGCTTAGTCGGCCTCGCGGCGATCATTCTGATAGTGCTGTTAGCCGCGACAGTGGTGATGGCCGAGGTCGAGCGATTGGATGACAGCGCCCTTGAGTGACCGCGATCGACCAGCGGGGTCCGCCGATCCACTACGAGGTGATAGGCCACCGGCGTGAACCGGCGCCCCTTCCAGGGCGTTCATGAACGGGCGGTCGAGTGGCCATCCAAACGAACTCGCTTCGCTATGGCTACACCCTGAGCATTCGAAAGTGTAATGTTCGAAGCCTTCCGCCCCTGCAGAGGTCACAGACGCCAACATCTCGTGCCGGCATTTGGGGCAGCGCGGGTGGACGAGTGGTAGTTTTGGATCGGTTATACGCATGATCACGCACCATTACTGAATGGGGACCGGCGTTTCCGTGACGCTTATCCTATGCGTTTAACAAGCCTCTGACCCCGCTCCAAAGTTACGCAGTGCTGATTTGTCACACAGCTTGCGATACCCGATGGCGAAAGATACGCCCCGCCAGCGTGAATAAAAGCGGGCGAAAAAGGGCCGCCGCTCCGAAACAGCGTGGGCTCCACACGCGGTCAGTAACAACATCAGAATTATCTTCGGCATTTTTTCTACCCTTTCTCACGACCCGCAATTCGGCCATAGGGAAACCAGACAGGTGTGCGCCACAAGTCATCGGTCAATCTGTCACGTTGAAGGAGCAGGATAGCTAGAGGAACCAATATACGACGCTTTCCTTGACCCTTGGTTCTTACAATCGCCGGGGCTAGTCTTTATGGATCTTCTTGGTGCGGCCGTATTAACGCTGGTCAGTTTTGCTGCCGGATTTCTGACGCGGGCCAACATCTCGAGGCGGCGCCGCGCTGCAGCTCGACGTATTCGCGGCGATTCGTGAAGGCCGCAGCGGTCGGCACGCCCCTGCTTTGAGAAACCTAATGGTAAACCCTGCCAAATACGGGTTCAAACCGGCGTGTCTTAAGCTTTACACCCGATAGAATTAGCGGACGCTAGAGAGATGTGCATTTCTGATCGGCGCTCGCCCGGTTCGAAATGAGGTTAATAACGACGTGACTATCAAAGGTTTGCTGCTCTTTGTCTTCGCTTTTGTCGCGGGCTATCTTGTCGCCCTCCTTCGGGAGCGCAGCGCGCTCCGACGAGAACGGAATGCAGAGCGATCGTACCAGAGGAGCACGGGTCAACATTCGTAAAGTTGGGTCGTTCACTTCGAAATTCCGATAGACCGGACTTCTTTGGCGCGCTCATTCAGTCCCGATTGTTAGGCATAGAAAGCCCCGCGATCGGGCAGACTGCCAGTTTTTTGTCGTGGCACCGACATCGACCCATACCCATGATGGGATGGTCGGTATGATTGACAACAGCATGATTTTGCAGCTCGCAGATAATTGGCGTTTTCACAGTTAAGCGTATGTGTGAGGGATTGTGAGTAGGCGTAAAGGAGTTATGCCATGTCCATAGCATCGGACGACATCGGCAGTGTGGAGAGCGGGCAGGTTCGCGAAAAGTCTATCGTAAGCGACGACGCGGCCTCAACGTCTACCGTTCGCAAGGTTCTTAAAGTGCTCCGCGACCCAGGTTTGGCTGCAGCACTTCTCAAAGCTCAACTCTGAATGCCCGGCAAGGCCCGATTGCCATTGTCGGTACGACTTTAGGGTCGCATCTACTTCAGATCTGGCGGCGACGTAAAATTTGGAGTTGGTGTGTGCTTGGTGGGAAACGCTGTCCCTATCGAAATTGTCTCGCTCAAGAGCTCCAATATTTCGATAGGCGATCATACGTTCATCAACTACGGCGCGTCGATTACAGCATACCAACAGGTTAGAATTGGCCGCCACTGTCTGTTTGGAAATCACGTTCGCATCTTGGATAAAAACGAGCATGGCATCAAAGAATGAAATGTGGCGCCGCCGGCCGCACCAATTGTCATTGAAGATAATGTATGGATGGGCTCTCACACGATAATTCTTCCCGGCGTCTCCATTGGAAGCAACAGCTCCATAGGCGCGGGCAGCGTGGTAACGCGAGACGTTCCAGCGAATTGTCTGGCGGTTGGTAACCCTGCCCGCGTTCTCCGTCGAATTTGACGAATTGAGCAAGACGCGATCCGGTCCAGACCGCCTCCGGGCGTTCTCACCGCGTTGACTCAAGCGGACGCTCGAATGTTTCCAGACAACCGCAGTTCCGTGGGGTGTGGTGAAGAGCCTTCATCATCCGCTCGGCCTTTTCGTCCGGCAGCATGGCCCTCCTCCACCAAGCGCTTGATTACGCTGGCAGATGCAGAACCTGAGTCGCGGCGAGCCGGTGTCGGACCGCGCCATCGCATTTCCACAGTCAGCGAGAATATGCCTGAGCGCTCAGGGCCATACGTCGGCTTGTAGAGCTGAGGCTGGCGGGCTCGACGGGACGACAGTATGAAAGCGCATTGACGAAAGATCACGTTCTCGCGATGGTATGAGGGGCTGTGGATAATGATTCGGACCATCTTTTTCATTAGGGGCAATAAATGTTGAAGCGGGCACTTTGCATCTGCGCGTGTGTCGCTGGTTTGGCTGGCTTAGTGGCCACGCCGGCCCATGCTGTAACTGTTGTAGTTGACGCATTTAATAATAGCAGCTCCGGCGGCGCTGGTTTGGCAACCGGATTGAGTCTTACGTTTGGCCAGACTTTCACCATTACAAGCTCCACCAACGACCTTTGGAGCGCTGGAGGACTACCGCGCTATTCAGATGGTAACGGCTTGACCGGTGATCGCAACGCGAGTGCTTTGGACGACAGCGGACGGCCTGTTGGAAGCCAGATTGGTACGAATTTCGGCCTTTGGTCCCAACACTCCATCAGCGCGCCTTACGGGAGCTTAGTAGGCGAGATTGCTGGTAGCTTCTTCTTAATTGGCACCAACTTTACGGGACAAGCAATCGCCAGTGGTGCATTGTCGCTTTTTTATTGGGACTCCAATCAGGGTGACAACTTTGGATCCATCACCTTTGACGTCAACGCAGCCGCTGTCCCGGGCCCAATCGTCGGTGCAGGTCTACCCGGTCTTGTGATGGCGCTGGGTGGCTTCGTTGCCTGGCTCCGACGCCGCAATCGAGCTGCCGCTGCCTGACCAACCACCAACTTCAGAACGATAGCGAGACCGCCTCCGGGCGGTCCTTTGTTTGTTGAAGCAGCTTTTGCCACACCGCTGGTTCCCGGTCGTTGACCTCGTTGCCATCGCCGTTCCGCCGAAATACTACTGCTGTATGAGCGACGATGTATTGCGTGTGGTGGCACTGACGATTGCCTGCCTGTTCGGTCTGTGGACCGCTGTTGCCTGCCGACGGGCCCAACACCACGGCTTGCCAGGCTCTGACGCGCTGATCTGGGCCGGATTATCGGGCGCGTTTTTCCTGCTTTCCCTGCTGAAGACGGCGCGCGGCCTCGGCTTGCTCCAAGGGTTCGGAGGCCTCTTGCGCGACATCTTCAAGCACCGGGGTTGGTACGAAGACCGCCGAAGTATGCAGATTGCGGCAAGCATCGCCATCGCCGTGGCAGTCATCGCCTTGATCGTTTGGGGCTTGCTGTGGGCTTGGCATTACATAAAGCGCTATCGCCTCGCCATCGGCTTCATGGGCCTGACTTTAGGCTTCGCGATCATTCGCTTCATTTCTCTGCACGAAGTCGACGCATGGAATGCGCAAGCGCCATGGGCGCGCACTGCCGCCGACCTCGTCGCCGCTGCCGGAGTATCCGCGGTAGCCATCGCCCGGCTTTGGCAGTTGAGGGTTTTTGCTTCGCGTCGAGCCTGAATTAAAGCGTGAACTGAGGTTGCTGCAAGCTTCGGCCGCTTAAGGCTGTCACATCCACCTTAAGCGGTTTCTCTTGTTGTGTATATCGCTCTAACTTAACTGCTGCGGGATATGGCGGGTCTGTAAGACAAGCTGAGGGGCAATCCGCCAATCAACGGGAGGAACCACAATGGGAGCAGCCCACCAGGATTTGATCGCGATTGATGTGCTCCTCGTACCTGACCGGGCAATGATCGATAAATCGATATCGCTGAACGCTCAACTGCGGACAAACTATCCGGCCGGATATGCGCTGGATACTACGCGTATTCCCCACGTGACGCTGCTGCAGCGCTTTGTGCCAGCGAAAGATTTTGAGGCGGTATGCGCCATTATCACGAATGTACTCGACAACGAGCCGCCCACAGCGATGACACTAACAGCTACAAGTATCGATTCTGTCAAATTTGAACGATTAGCCGTCGCGGTCCTCGTCGTCGAACGTACGCCTAAGTTGGTGCGGCTGCATCAGGAGATCACTCGCGGTTGTACCGTTCTCAGTAGCCGGAGGATCTGCGGCGGCATTCGCTGACTCAAAGGTGGCTGCGGGGACCGTCGATTGGGTTGAGACGTTCGTTCCGAAGTCGAGCGGAAAGAACTACCAACCTCACGTCACGGCGGGGATTGCGGCCGAGGCGTTCGTAGCGCAACTAAAAGCGGCGCCATTTATGCCCTTCGCATTCAAGGCGGCTGCATTGGCAGTCTTCCAACTTGGAAACTTCGGCACTGCAACGAGGAAGCTCTGGATATACTAGCTCGGTGAAGCTCTGCGCCGGGCAGCCAGCTCTTGAACTTTCTCCAAAGTCACAAATTCCAACAAAGTCTACTGATGCGCAACCTTTATTCGATCACAACTAATCAAGCCGCCATCGCCGCGCTGTTCCGCGTCGTCAATCGCTACATCAGCAGCCTCGCGCAGATGCCGGGCGTCTTCCCAGTCTATCCGGCTCCGGTGCTTTAAACAGTCCAACGGGACGGAGACAGCGACCACGCGGTGGGACATGCCGTGGCCACCGCGCATTGGCAGCGGCCGGTCACCATCGACCGCAACACATCGCACTGGCACGGATTAATTTTACGGCGCTGAACCGCCGTGTTTTGCCGGCGTTCCGTCCTGAACGCAAAGATAGCTACAACCTGGTCTTCCCTGCGCCCTCTAAACAAGAGGGCGTGAAGTAATCCAGCAAACCTCGGACGCAATGCGCCGCGAGATCGCCGCTTCACACTCAACTGTCATCGCAGCGAAGACGGATCATCCAGTATGTCAGAGAGGGCTGTGATTGAATCGAAAAGCCGCGACGTACTGGATACCCCGCATGCGCAGGGCATCAGCCCCGCAGCGCCTGCAGACCTTTGAAGGTCAAGCGCTTCGGATCACGGACGCCGGCCAGATAGAACTTGCGGATGAAGGCGGCGGCTGCGTCGCGGTCGCAATCGGTCAGCGCCACGATGGCATCGACGGCAATTCGCTGGGCGTCCATGGGCTTCCTCGTGCTGTCAGGGGCCACAAGCCACGCAGCGTACAGGCACGCCGGTTAATCCGGCGTTAACCGTGAGGATACCTTGAACGATTCGCGCGCAACCACGTATACGCGAAATAACGCATGGGGCAGGACGCGCCTCGCGGGGCGGAACTGCTCACGAATACTGCATCACCCCGTCGTCGACCTTGCCGTAGCGAAGCGTGACGATGTCGAGCGCGTAATTCTGATACAGCCGCCACGGCCGCTTCGAGCCCTGCTTGGGCAGCTTGGCGATCGAGCGCTGCACGTAACCGGAGGAGAAATCCAGCGACGGCAGTTCCGTGACTTCAGGATCGACGTTGTGCGGCATGCACTGCTTGTAGCCGTTTCGGTCCATGTAATTGATCAGCCGGCAGACATATTCGCAGGTCAGATCGCATTTCAGCGTCCACGATGCGTTGGTGTAGCCGAACGCCGAGGCCATGTTCGGAATGTCCGAATACATCATGCCCTTGTAGTTCAACGTTCGCGCGAAATCGATCGTGCGGCCGTCGACGCTGACCTCGAGCCCGCCCATCACCTGCAGGTTCAGCCCGGTCGCGGTCACGATGATGTCGGCATCGAGCTCGCTGCCATCCGTCAGCTTGATTCCGCTCTTGGTGAAGGCGTCGATCTCGTTGGTGACGACGGAGGCACGCTTGTCCCGGATGGACTTGAACAGGTCGCCATCGGGCACCAGGCACAGCCGCTGCTCCCACGGATTGTAGCGCGGCGTAAAGTGCTTGCCGACGTCGTATTCCGGACCGAGCGCCATCTTGACGCCGCCGAGGATCAGCTGCTTGGCGCGATCCGGCTTGCGGCGGCAGAGCTGGAAGAAGTACATGCCGAACAGCACGTTGCGCCAGCGGATCATGTGATAGGCGAGCTTGGCGGACAGATTGCGGCGCAGCTTGTTGGCGAGCGCATCCTCCGCCGGCCGCGCCACCACGTAAGTCGGAGAGCGTTGCAGCATGGTGACGTGCGAGGCGGTCTTGGCCATCTCCGGCACCAGCGTCACCGCAGTCGCGCCCGAACCGATCACCACCACGCGCTTGCCCGCATAGTCGAGATCCTCGGGCCATTTCTGCGGATGCACGATCTGGCCGGCGAAGTCGGCCGTGCCGGAAAATTCCGGCGTGTAGCCTTCCTCGTATTTGTAATAGCCCGAGCACATGAACAGGAAGCCGCAGGTGAAACGCACGATTTCGGTTGCGCCCTCGCCTACATTGCGTTCGGCCTCAACGGCCCAGCGCGCCTCCGGCGACGACCACGACGCGCGTTTGACGCGATGGTGGAAGCGGATCTTCTTGTCGATGCCGTTGTCGACCGCGGTCTCGCAGACGTAGTTCAAAATCCGCGGCCCGTCAGCGATCGCCTTCGGCTCGGTCCAGGGTTTGAACGAATAGCCGAGCGTATACATGTCCGAGTCAGAGCGGATGCCGGGATAGCGAAACAGATCCCAGGTGCCGCCAATGCAATCGCGCCCCTCGAGGATGACGTAGCTCTTGCCCGGGCACTTCTCCTGCAGGTGATAACCCGCGCCAATGCCGGACAGGCCGGCGCCGACGATGAGGACGTCGAAATGTTCTGCCGTATCGGTCATGACGATCTCCCTGCTTTCCGATCTAATGGACAGCAGGGAGAAATTGCAACTCGCAATGTCGGGGTGCCGCGACGATACAGGCTGTATCGAAATCATCGCGGGTTTTGCGACCGACCAGCAAAAAGCCCCGGATCGCTCCGGGGCTTCTAAGGCTCTGGCGTTTGCTTCAGAGCGCCGCCCGCAGCGCGGAATGCCTGAAATCAATACCGGTAGTGATCCGCCTTGTACGGGCCTTCCTGCTTGACGCCGATATAGTCGGCCTGGTCCTTGCGCAGCTCGGTCAGCTTGGCGCCGAGCTTGGCGAGATGCAGGCGGGCGACCTTTTCGTCCAGCGACTTCGGCAGCACGTAGACCTTCTTCTCGTACTTGCCGTCCTTGTTGTTGGCCCAGAGCTCGATCTGCGCCAGCGTCTGGTTGGTGAACGACGCCGACATCACGAAGGACGGATGGCCCATTGCGTTGCCGAGGTTCACGAGGCGGCCTTCCGACAGCATGATGATGCGATGCTTGTCGGGGAATTCGATTTCGTCGACCTGCGGCTTGATGTTGTTCCACTTCAGATTGCGGAGCGCCGAGATCTGGATCTCGTTGTCGAAATGGCCGATGTTGCAGACGATGGCGCGATCCTTCATCGCGCGCATGTGCTCGATGGTGATGATGTCCTTGTTGCCGGTGGCGGTGACGAAGATGTCGGCGCGGGGCGCCGCCTCTTCCATGGTCACGACCTCATAGCCTTCCATCATCGCCTGCAGCGCGCAGATCGGGTCCACCTCGGAGACCATGACGCGGCAGCCGGCCTGGCGCAGCGAGGCGGCCGAGCCCTTGCCGACATCGCCGAAGCCCGCGACCATCGCGAGCTTGCCCGACATCATCACGTCGGTGCCGCGGCGGATGCCGTCAACCAGCGATTCGCGGCAGCCATAGAGATTGTCGAACTTCGACTTGGTGACGCTGTCGTTGACGTTGATGGCGGGGAACAGCAGCTTGCCGTCCTTCTCCATCTGGTAGAGACGGTGCACGCCGGTGGTGGTCTCCTCGGAGACGCCTTTGATGTTCTTCGCGATCTCCGCGAAGTAACCCTTCGGCTTTTCCTTCAGAAGCTTCTTGATCAGCGCGAAGAACACTTCCTCTTCTTCGGAAGCCGGCTTCTCGAGGAAGGCCACGTCGCCCTGCTCGGCGCGCAGGCCGTGATGCACCAGCATAGTGGCGTCGCCGCCGTCATCGAGGATCATGTTGGGCGTGCCGCCGCCGTGCCAGTCGAACAGCTTTGCGGTGTAGTCCCAGTACTCCGTGAGCGTCTCGCCCTTCACCGCGAACACCGGAATGCCGGCGGCCGCGATTGCGGCTGCTGCGTGGTCCTGCGTCGAATAGATGTTGCACGACACCCAGCGGATGTCCGCACCGAGGGCTGCCAGCGTTTCGATCAAGACCGCGGTCTGGATCGTCATGTGCAGGGAGCCCGCGATGCGGGCGCCCTTCAGCGGTTGCTTCGGTCCATATTCCTCGCGCGTCGCCATCAGGCCGGGCATTTCGGTCTCGGCCAGCGAGATTTCCTTGCGGCCGAATTCGGCGAGCGAGATGTCCTTGACGATGTAGTCGGTGAAGGCGGGCTTCTTGGCGGCGGCGGTCATGTCGTTTTTCCTAACACGATGAATTCGGGCATATCGGTACAGGGCGAAGCTGGACGCATTGTGACAGTCAGCTCCCTCGCCCCGCTCTTGCGGGGAGAGGCAACGGCGGCCTTCCGGCCGCCGCTCTTTGCTTCAGATCGCCCAGGCGATGCAACGGCTCCGCAAACAGGGCGAGGTCGCAACAGATCAGATCGCGCGCTTGAGCGCGTCGACCAGATCGGTTTTTTCCCAGGAGAAGCCGCCGTCCTTGTCCGGCGTGCGGCCGAAATGGCCGTAGGACGCGGTACGCGCATAGATCGGCTTGTTGAGGTCGAGGTGCTTGCGGATGCCGCGCGGCGTCAGATCCATCGCCTCGGCCACGGCAGCCTCCAGCTTGTCCTCCGGCACCTTCCCGGTGCCGTGGGTGTCGATATAGATCGACAGCGGCCGCGCCACGCCGATCGCATAAGCAAGCTGCAGCGTGCAGCGGTCGGCGAAACCGGCGGCAACGATGTTCTTGGCGACATAGCGCGCGGCGTACGCCGCCGAACGGTCCACCTTGGTCGGGTCCTTGCCGGAGAACGCGCCGCCGCCATGCGGGGCCGCGCCGCCGTAGGTGTCGACGATGATCTTGCGGCCGGTCAGGCCGGCATCGCCATCGGGACCGCCGATATAGAACTTGCCGGTCGGATTGATGTGCCAGACCGTCTTGCCGTTGATCCAGCCTTCCGGCAGCGCCTGGCGCACATAAGGCTCAACGCGCTCGCGAACCTGGTTCGAGGTCATGTCCTCGACGAGATGCTGATGCGAGACCACGATCTCGCGCACACCGACCGGTTTGCCGTTCTCATATTGCACGGTGACTTGGCTCTTGGAGTCCGGACCCAGCACCTTCTCCTTGCCGGAGTGACGTGCTTCCGAGATCAACCGCAGGATCTTGTGGGCGTAGAAGATCGGCGCCGGCATCAGGTCCGGCGTTTCGTTGGTGGCGTAGCCGAACATGATGCCCTGGTCGCCTGCGCCCTCTTCCTTGTTGGTGCCGGGCTGCAGCGCATCGACGCCCTGTGCGATATCGGCGGATTGCGGATGCAGCAGGATTTCGATGTCGGCCTTCTCCCAGTGGAAGCCGTCCTGCTCGTAACCGATGTCCTTGATCGCAGCGCGGACCACGCTTTCGATCTGGTCGTTGGTGACGGATTTGGGTCCGCGGGTTTCGCCGGCGATGACAACCTTGTTGGTCGTGGCAAGCGTTTCGCAGGCTGCACGGATCGCCCAGGGGTCGATGCCGGCCTTAGGGCCTTCACGGAAAAACAAATCGACGATCTCGTCGGAAATCCGGTCGCAAACCTTGTCCGGGTGACCCTCGGAAACCGACTCGCTGGTGAACAAATAAGACGCGCGCATCAACAACCCCTTGTTCCCGCCGGATGCCGGCGGCTGTCTGTGATCTATCCCGGAATGTCAGTCGCGACGGCGCGAAATGACGTAGGATTCGTCGTAAAACCAAAGCCCATTATGCTTGCGCAGAACCTCTCTGGTGGCATCGAGGGTTCGGCTGTTTTCAGTCATTTCCGTCAACCGGTCGTCTTCGATTTGGGCGACATACACCGCCGCATTCCACGCTGCAAAAGCCGTCGAGGTTCCGATCTGGCCGGTGACCTCGTTGGGCAGCGCTTCCATATCATAACGGAAGATGGAACGGTTATCGGCGTACGCATTAAAGTTAAGGTCGCGGCCGGCCGATCCCAGCTCGTATTTCACCGCGCGCAATAGCTCATGACGGCTCACGGCGAAAGGATTTTCTCCCGGCCAGACCGACTGGATGATTTCCAGGCCCGGATCCTGCCCATGGGAGTGGATTCCAATCAGCCGGCCCCCTGCCCGCAAAGCCCTCGCCAGCGGCGCGATGATCCGCTTGGCGCGGAAATTCACAGAGGATTTGGCCCGATAGGGCTGGGAAGCGATCACGAGGTCGAAATTGGCCTCGGTCCGGCCCGCCCGGGGGATGATCGAATCAAGCAGGAACCGATGGTCCTCCCGGTACAGCACCAGCGCCACCGGACGTTCATAGATCGGCATGCCCGATTTAGGGCTGATGTTGGCCCGCCAGTTTTGCTCTAGAAACGGACCCAATTCGGCGATCTGGACCTCGAATTCGCCCGAAGAGGCCCCGCGCAGGGCGACCTCGTGCCAGATCATGCCCGCCGCCGCAGCCGGCGAGGCCGGGGTCAGCCAGGGCGCCTCGGCGTAGTGCATGTTGGTCAGCACGACCACGGTTGCGGGGTGCTCGAACAGCCGGTCCGGCACCTTGTCGAGCGTCAGCCGGACGTCCTCCAGGCTCAACTCCTTGCCGGCGATATAGAACGGCATATGGGGAAAACGGCCGTGCATCGAGCGCATCACCCGTGCCAGCACCGTGCCGTCGCCGACGCCGGCATCGAACACGCGCAGCGCCGGCGGCCGCGGGTGCAGGCTGGACAACTCCAGCGCCACCCGCTCGGCAATCACCCGTTTCTCGCTGCAGGTATGGACGAACAGCAGGTATTTCTGCCGGTTCTCGAAGAAGCGGAAATTGCCGCGGGGATCGCGCTTTTCCGGCGGCACGTCGAGCCCGCGCGGCGGCGGCAGCGCGCCGGTGGACACCGCGATATAGGCCTGGATGCGGTCCAGCGTGTCGATGGTGATGCGCTTGCCCTCGCGGAGGCGATGAACCAGCTTGCCGTCGTTGACCACCCGGCGGCCGAACGTCGTTTCCGCCATGTCAGACTGACGGCAGAACTCGGAGATCTGGCTGAGAATCTGGTCGTTCTTCATCGGGCGGGTTTTGGGAAGTACCGGTGGGCAGGTCAGGATGACCTATCTGTCCTACCACCATCTGCCCAACAAAGGAAACCCCTGCCAGCCCGCCGCCGGCATGGATCAGTCTCCTTGCTTGAACCCCCGCTTCGCCGGAGGCAACAAAGCGGTATCCGCTACTCGCGACCGCCACTCACGGGGACCTGATGCGCCGCGCAATCCAAATACTTAGCCTGCTCGCCGCCGCGCTATGGTCGGCGCCTTCGCTCGCCCAATCGCGCGCGCTAGGACCGCTCTGCACCACCGACACCACGCCGGCGGATCAGCAGATCGACGCCTGCAGCAAGATCATCGCGCTGAAAGTGTTTTCCGGCGAGAAGCTCGCGACCATCTACTTCTGGCGCGCGGTCGGCTGGAACAAGAAAGGCAACTACAATCAAGTCATCGCGGACGCCTCCGAAGCGATCCGCCTGCATCCCAGCGTCGCCCTCTACAATCTGCGTGGCTCGGCCTATTACGACAAGGGCGAGGACGACATCGCGATTTCAGATTTCAACGACGCGCTGCGGGTGGGACCGCCGAGCGGCATCATCTTTCACAATCGCGGCAACGCCTGGCGCTCCAAGGGCGAATACGCCAAGGCGATCGCCGACTACGATCAATCGATCAAGTTGGGGCCATCATCGGCGTTTTCCTGGCAGAACCGCGGCATTTCGAAACGCGCGCTCGGCGATCTCGATGGCGCGCTGGCCGACATCAACGAAGCGATCCGGCTCGACCCGACATTGCCGCAACCGTTGACCAGCCGTGCGGTGATCTGGCGCGCCAAAGGCGACCTCGATCGCGCCATCGCCGACACCACCGAGGCGATCCGGCTTGCAAAAGCAAAAGCGCCGGTCAACATCATGACACCGCCCGGCAGCGTGCTGATCTCGGCCTATAGCCATCGCGCGCTCGCCTATGAGGCCAAGGGCGATTTCGACCGCGCCAGGCAGAATTATGCTGCGGCACTCGAAGGCAAGGCCTCCGACGCCGGCAGCAAGGCCAACCAGGCAACCGCGAAGGTTCGCCTGTCGCTGTTGTCAGAGACGCTACCGCCCGCGCCGCGAACTGCAACCGCTGCACCACTGTCGGCAGCCAGCAAAGCCGCGCCGGCTTCGCCAGCGGGCGCCGCGAGCCCGCCCCCTCCTGCCCCAGCGGAGCAGCGCAAGCGCGCAGAGACCGCCAGAGAGACCGTCAGGCGCGTTGCACTCGTGATCGGCAACGGCGCCTATGCGCATGTCAGGGCGCTGCCCAATCCGACCAACGATGCGCGCGCGATGGCAAAAAGCCTGCGCGATATCGGCTTCGTGGTGACCGAAGGCACCGACCTCGACCGCACGGCGATGCAGGCGACGATCCGCGACTTCCTGCGCGACGCCGCGCGGTCGCAGGTAGCGGTGGTCTACTATGCCGGTCACGGCGTGCAGATCGACGGCCGCAACTATCTGGTGCCGATCGACATTGAATTTCGGGCCGGCAGCGGGATGACCGATACCATGATGGACATGGATACGATCATGGCCGGCCTCGACGATCAGGTCCGCACCAACATCCTGATCCTCGATGCCTGCCGCAACAACCCGGTGGCGCCGAAGCTGGCTTCCGCAGGTCCGGCCCGTGACATCGAAGCCGGCGCGGGGCTGGCCGCGCCCGCCACGCTCGGTGCCGGCTCGACCCTGGGTGCGGGCACGCTGATCGCATTTGCAACGGCGCCCGGACAGGTCGCACTCGACGGCGAAGGCGCCAACAGCCCGTTCTCGGCCGCGCTGACCCGCCACATCGGCACGCCGGGGCTGGAGGTGCAGCAGATGCTGACGCGGGTCCGCGCCGAGGTAGTTGCTGCGACCAAGGGCAAACAGGTGCCGTGGTCGAATTCCTCGCTGCTCGGAGAGGTCTATCTGGCGGAGAAATAACGGCGAGGCCGTCCTATGCTTCCTCCACGCGCTGTGCGACGAACGTTCCGTTCGGCTGATGGAAGATCATTTCATCGACGATCGCTCCCTCGCCGCGAAATTCAACAACGAAGCCTACCAGCTCGACGATGCGAAATCTTCTGCCCTGCTCGGGCGCGAGGTGATAGGCCGGCTGGTAGTCGGGCTTCAGTACAAGGCGGCCTTCGCTATCCAGCGTGACACGATGCGTTATCGCGCCGCTCTTGAAGTGGCCGATGCAGCGCGCACGGAATGCGGGATCGGTGCAGTCGCCGGCCGCAAGGCGTGTAAAGACGATATCCTTCACGACAGGCTCCAGTGGCGTCGACAGGCTGACAATATTGCCGTCGCGATCGGTCAGGAAGGTGATGGCAAGCCGGTCGGGCAGCAGGCGGTCCGGCACCTCGGGCAGCTCGAACGTCTCGTAGTGACGGTGCGTCAAGGGCGCGAACATCCGCCACGTCCAATGCAGTGTGCCGTCCTGCTCCTTGACCGACATCACGCCATAGGCAGGATGCTCGTACTCACCGGCATAGGCTGCGAGTTCGTGCGCCGGCTGCGTGTTCTTGTGACGCGCCTTTTCCCGCGCGTCCTTGTCGGCCTGCATATGGGCGATGAATTCGTCGCGCTGCTTGCGGGAGCGCGCCCGCCACTCGACCGGCACGCGGCCGCGCAGCCGGTCGATGATGTACCAGGTCAGCGTCGACGTGACTTCGCTCGGACTGCGGTTGGTGAAGACGGCAATTCCAATGCCGAACTCCGGCACCAGCGTCATCAGCGTACCCCAGCCGGGCCAGCCGCCGCCGTGAAACACCAGCCGGTCACCGCGATAACTGTTCACCTGGAAACCGAGGCCGTAATGGGCGTCGCCGAACTCGGCGTGGCCCGGCGCGGTGTTGTAGACGCGCGGCGCATGCAATTCGCCGATCAGCGCTGCCGGCAACAGGCGTTCGCCGTCGAACTCGCCCTTACCCAGATGCAGCCGCATCCAGTTCGCGAGGTCGACGACCGAGGTGTTGATCGCGCCGGCCGCGGTGGTACGGATCGGCAGACGCATGGCCGGCAGCCTCGTGTCCTCGTGCATCATGTACGGCCGCGCGGCTTCGTCCAAGGCTTCAAGATCGTCCAGACTGAAGCCGACGGTCATGCCGAGCCGATCCGTCAGCCGTGCACGGATGAACGCCTCAAAGCTTTGGCCGCTGAGACGTTCGATGAGCAGCCCCGCGACGTTGTAGCAGAGGTTGTTGTATTGCCAGGCGGCGCGGATATCGCGGCTCAATTCGAGGTGCCGCATGACACCGAGCATTTCGGAGGGCGCCCGGTCGCCCACAAAATGCACCCAGTCATGGCGCGGCAACCCCGACTGATGGCACAGCAAGTCGCGCACCGTGACCCGCTCGGTCGCGACCGCGTCGCTCAGGCGAAACTCGGGCATGTAGTCGCGCACCGGTTTGGTCCAGTCGAGCCGCCCCTCATGGTGCAGCAGCGCGATGGCGGTCGCGGTGAAAGATTTGGTGATCGAGCAGATCACGAACTGCGTCGCCGGCGTAACCGGCAGGTTCGTTTCGACGTCCCGCTGACCATAAGCCCGCGTCAGCGCCACCTTGCCATCCTGCACCACAGCAAGCGCTGCGCCCGGCACCTTCCAGTCGGCCATGACTTCGGCGGCGAGACGATCGAGATCGGAGACAAACGAGGAAACCGGCGTGGTGGACGCCTCGGCAGGTGAATGGGACATTGAAGCTTCTCGGCTTGAACGGCAGATGCGCCCATCCGGGATGGGGGCGCGGGGCGTTACGGGGGCCGGTTTCCCGGCAGGCCTCGCGGCTTGCTAGCGCGGAAGCTCGTAGAGACACGTCAACATGTTGCTTGTCCTAAACGCTACAATATGTAGCGCTACATTTTATAGCACATGACGAGGTTGCCGTCCAGATTGCAAATGATGGAGCTCATCTGGCGCAGAAGTAATCAGGCCGCGCGCACCACGTACGCTTTCGCGGCCTTCGCGATCCGCTGCGCCTCGATGCCGATTTCGCGCAACTGCCCGGTCGGCACCGTGATCTGGCCGCAGAAGTAGAGTCCCGGCACGTTGGCCGTCGCTCCCGTGACCAGCGGCATGCCGTGATCATCGAACACGCCCTCGACGTTCGGAACCAACCGGCGGAGATCAGGGCGGAAGCCGGTTGCGAGAATGACGGCGTCGAATTTTTCGGTTGCCCCATCGGTGAAGACGACACCGTCGGCCGTGAAGCGATCGACACCGCCGCGCACCTTGATCGCACCATCCCCGATTTTGGCAAGCGTGCCGATGTCGATCAACGGCACGCGGCCATCTTCTTCCACCATCTGGCGCGGACCCTTCGCGGCGCGCTTGAGGCCGAGCTTCTCGAAATCGCCCACCGCCAGCCGCAGTATCGGCGCGTTGATGAAATCGACGAGACGCGCCGGCAATCGCCGATACAGGATCGCCCATGACAGAATCGGAAAGCCAAGCAGATCGCGCGGAATGATCTGGACCGGACTGCGAACGGCCAAGGTGACGTCGACGCCGGCGTTGGCGAGATCAAGTGCGATCTCGCCGCCGGAATTGCCGAAGCCGATGACGAGCACGCGCCTGCCGGAATACGCCTCGGGATTTCGATAGTTGCTGCTGTGAGCGACCGCGCCCGAATAGATGTCCGATCCCGGCCAGGACGGACGGTACGGTGCGTCCGCAATGCCCGTCGCCACCACCACGACCGGCGCAGACATCGTATCCAGCGACGTATCCGCAAGCCATCGTGCACCATGGTGCCGGAGGCGCAAGACCTTGGTGTTAAAGCCCGGCTTGATCTGAAAACGCGCCGCGTAGCTTTCGAGGTAGGTGACCATCTGCGCGCGCGATGGATAGACCGGATAGTCCGGCGGCATCGGCATCCCGGGCAGGCCGGAATGGCTGCGGTCGGTGTGCAGATGAAGCCGGTCGTAATGCCGCCGCCACACCGCGCCGACCTGACCGGCCTTCTCCAGCACCATGACGTCGAGCCCAGCGGCCCGCATCGTCATGGCGCAAGCGAGCCCCGCGGGGCCCGCGCCGATAATGATGGCGTCACGGGTTGGCGTCACGAAGTTCCTCCCCCGCCGTCGCGCAACGGTGGAGAAGCGGTTACTTCCCCCACACCTCGTTGGCGACTTCGACCGCGAGGCTGAGCTTGGCCCACTGCTCTTCCTCGGACAGGATGTTGCCTTCCTCGGTCGAGGCAAAGCCGCATTGCGGCGACACCGCGAGCTGGTCGAGGGGCGCGAACTTGGCGGCCTCTTCGAGACGACGCTTGATGTCGTCCTTCTTCTCGAGCTCGCCGAACTTCGAGGTGATGACGCCGACCACGACCACCTTGTTGCCCTTTGGCAGATAACGCAGCGGCTCGAAGCCGCCGGCACGGTCGGAATCATATTCGAGGAAGTAGCCGTCGTAATTGGTGCCGGCCAGCATGGTCTCGGCCACCGGCTCGTAGCCGCCGGACGAGATCCAGGTCGAGCGGAAATTGCCGCGGCAGACATGGGTGGTGACCACCATGTCGGCCGGACGCTCGGCCAGCGCGTAGTTGATGACGCGCGCGTAGATTTCCTGCAGCCCATCGGGATTGTCGCCGCGCTCGCGCGCTTTTTGCAGCTCTTCCTGCGAGCAGAGATAGGCCCACACGGTATCGTCGAACTGCAGGTAGCGGCAGCCGGCGTCGTAGAACGCCTTCACCGCCTTGCGATAGGTCTTGCCGAGATCGAGGAAGAATTCTTCGAGATCGGGATAAACCTCCTTCGAGATCGCCCTGCGGCCGCCACGGAAATGCAGCACCGCCGGCGACGGGATCGTCATCTTCGCCGTGACGTGCGCCGTGTCGGCGTGCTTCTTCAGGAAGCGGAAATGATCCAGCATCGGATGGTTGTCGGGGAAGTCGAGCTTGCCGATGACGCGGACGGCGTCATGACGGGTCTCGACGCCCGCGAACTGAATACCGGTCTCGGGGTGGAAGAGCTCGCAGCCCGTGAGCTTGGCGAGAAAATCGAAATGCCACCAGGAGCGGCGGAATTCGCCGTCGGTCGCCAGCTTCAGGCCGATGGAAGCCTGCTTGTGTACGACCTTTTCGATCTCAAGGTCTTCGGCCTTGCGCAAATCCTCCGCCGTGATCTCGCCTTTCTCCAGTCTGGCGCGCGCCTCCTTGATGCGCTGCGGCCGCAACAGGCTGCCGACCTCGTCGGCGCGGAACGGGGCTTTGGTTCTCTGCATGGTCTCAACTCCCAATGAATCCTGGTGCGCGGAATCCTAATGCGCGGCGGCGCCGGCGACGCCGAGATAGCGTTCGAGCACCGCGGGATCGGCCTTCAGGACGGCACTGGCCGCATCATGCACGATCGCGCCGCGTTCCAATATCACAACCCGATCCGCCAGCCCCAGAATCTTTTGGGCATTCTGCTCGACAATGATCGAGCAGATGCCGCCCGCCCGGGTGATCGTGCCGAGCGCCTTTAACAATTCCTCAACGATGATGGGCGCCAGCCCCTCGGTCGGCTCGTCCAGCAGCAGCACCTTGGGATTGAGGGTGAGTGCCCGGCCGATCGCCAGCATCTGCTGCTCGCCGCCGGAAAGCTGGTTGCCGAAATTGTTGCGCCGCTCCTTCAGCCGCGGAAACATCTCGTAGACCTTTTCGACGGTCCAGGGACCGGGCTGGGCCACGGCCGTCATGTTTTCTTCCACGGTCAGCGAGCGGAAAATATTGCGCTCCTGCGGCACCCAGCCAATCCCTGCCCGCGCCCGCTGGTCCGGGCGCATCGCCGTGATGTCCAGCCCGTCAAGGGCAAGGCTGCCGCCGAAGCGGCGGGTGATGCCGACGATCGAATTGATCAGCGTGGTCTTGCCGGTGCCGTTGCGGCCCAATAGCGCCAGCACCTGGCCCTCGCCCAGGGAGAGCGACATCGAGGGCAGCACCACGGCTTCGCCGTAGCCGGCGCGCAAGGCATCGATGGCAAGAAGGTCAGGCATCGGTGGCCTCGCCGAGATAGACCGCCTTGACCTGCGGATCCCTGGCCACTTCGTCGGTCGGGCCTTCCACCAACATGGCGCCGTTGACCAGCACCGAGATGCGGTCGGCAAACGAGAACACCAGGTCCATGTCGTGCTCGATCAGCAGCACGGTGACGTCGCGCGGCAGGGCTGCGACCGCCGCCAGAATATCGTGGCGCTCGCTTTCGGGCACGCCGGCGGCGGGCTCGTCCAGCAGCAGCACGCGGGGCTTGGTGGCAATCGCGACCGCGATCTCGAGCAGGCGCTGCTTGCCATAGGGAAGCGTCGCCGTCAGTTCGTTCATCACGTCGAGCAAATGAAAGCGCCCGAGCGTTTCCGCTATCTCCTCGTTGACGTCGTCGCGCGTGCCCATCCGCCGCCACCAGTCGCCGCCGCGGCCGAGCCGCTCGGAGACCGCGAGCCCTACCGTTTCGAGCGGGGTCAAATCCGCATAGAGCTGGTTGATCTGGAAGGTGCGGGAGAGCCCGCGCAGCACCCTTGTATGAACCGGCAAATCGGTGATGTCGTTGCCTTCGAGCAGGATCCGCCCGCCATGGGGCTTGAGCACGCCGGTCAGGAGGTTGATGACGGTGGTCTTGCCGGCGCCATTCGGCCCGATCAGGGCGTGGCGGGCGCCCTGCTTCACCTGCAGCGACAGATCGCGCGTAACCTTCAAGCCGCCGAAGGATTTCTCCAGTCCTTTAGTTTCCAGCGCGATCGTCATGGCGCATCGCTTTCGGGAACGGCCACGACGGCTTTGCGGCCGGCGATGTGCCGGATCACGAGGTTGGGGAGCCACAGCGCCCAGCGATGCATGCGATCGCGGCCGACCAGCACGATCACGACCAGCACGAGCCCGATCCAGAACAGCCAGTATTGCGGCGTGATGGTCTGGAACACCTCCTGCAGCATCTTGAACACGACGGCCCCGATCAGCCCGCCATAGAGATAGCCGGTGCCGCCGATCACCAGCACCAGCATCAGATCGGCGGATTTTTCGAACGCGAACACGTCGAGCGAGGCCAATGCCGTGGTCTGGGTAAACAGCGCGCCGGCGATGCCGGCATAGAACGCCGCCACCGTGTAGATCGCGGTCAGGCGTCGGTTGACGGGAACGCCGATCGCCGACGCCCGCAATGGATTGTTCTTGATGGCGCGCAGTGACAGGCCGAACGGCGAGTTCACGATCCGCCGTGCCAGCAGAAACAGCAGGAACAGCACGATTAGCGAGTAGAAGAAGCCGGTCTTGCCGAACATGTCGAACGCAAACATGCCGAGGATCGGCTGCATCTCGATGCCCTGCAGCCCGTCGGTGCCGCCGGTGATGTTGGAGAAACGTTCCCCTAGCGCTTCGAGCAATAGCGCAATGCCGAGCGTCACCATCAGCCGCGTCAGGTCGACGCCGCGGATGACGAGGAAACTGGTCAGGAAGCCGAGCACGGTCGCGATCAGGCCGGACGCGACAAGCGCGATCACCGGCTCGTTGATGATCCCGTGCAGGGCCAATAGCCCTGCCGAATAGGCGCCGACGCCGAAGAAGGCGGCATGTCCCAATGAGACGATGCCGGCGTAGCCGAGGATCAGATCGAGCGACAGCGCGAACAACGCCAGCCGAATGATGTCGGTCATGATCAAATAGCGGGACGGAAACAGGAAAGCGCAGGACGCCGCGAGAACCCAGAACGCGATTTCGGCGGGGCGCCAGCGGGCGCGGGCGATGGCATGGGATGAGACGTCGGTTGCTGTGGTCATCGCGGGCTCATCGCGCGGCGGCCCGGCCGAACAGGCCGTTCGGACGCCAGATCAGGATCACGATCATGATGGTGTAGATCACGAACGGGCCCATCTTCGGCACGTAATATTTGCCGGCAACGTCGCCGATGCCGAGCAAGAGCGAGGCGAGGAACGGCCCGGTGATGCTGGAGGAGCCGCCGACGGTAACCACGATCAAAAAGTAGATCATGAATTTGAGTGGAAAATACGGATCGAGCCCGAGGATTTCGGCGCTCAACGCCCCGCCAAGCCCCGCAAGGCCGCAGCCGAAGGCAAAGGTGAAGGCGAAGACCTGCGGCACGTTGATGCCGAGGCCGCTGGCGGCGCGAGGATCGTCGACGGCGGCGCGCAGGCGGCTGCCGAACCGGGTTTTCGCCAGGATCAATTGCAGCGCCACCGTGAGCAGGCCGCAGATCACGATGATCATCAGCCGGTAGCGGCCGATGCCGACGCCGAAGAAATCGAACTGGCCCTCGAGCGCCGCCGGCAGCTTGATGAAGATCCGCGACGATCCCATGATGTAATCGACGGCGGCTACCGACATGAAGGTGAGGCCGATCGTGAACAGCACTTGGTCGAGATGGCTGCGGGTGTAGAGGTGGCGGTAGAGCGTGCGTTCCAGCGCCACGCCGATCGCCGCGGCCGAGACAAAGGCGAGCGGAAGTGCGGCGAAGAACGGCCAGCCCTGGTTGTTGACCAGCACAGCACAGATATAGCCACCGGTCATCGCAAAGGCGCCGTGGGCGAGATTTACGAAATTCATCAGCCCGAGCGTCACCGCCAGCCCGCAAGCGAGCACGAACAGCAGCATGCCGTAGGCGACACCGTCGAACAGGATGGTGAACAGCGTGGTCATGTTGGTCCAGTTATCTCAGACAGAACGATTGCGGCACGAGCCCCTCACCCGTATCGCTGCGCGATCCGACCTCTCCCCGCAAGAGCGGGGCGAGGTTAGCGCGACAGCGCTGCTTGTGCCTTCTCCTCATGAAACGAAGTGCATGCCGCGATTGCCACCCTGCTCCCTCGCCCCGCTCTTGCGGGGCAGCCGCGGGCACGAACCTTATTTCTTCGTCTTGCCGGAATCCTTGACCGCCTCAAAAGTCGCGAATTCGACGTTGTATAGTTCACCGTCGACCTTCTCGACCTTGCGGATGTAGATGTTCTGCACGATGTCGCGGGTTTCCGGATCGATCGAGATCGGGCCGCGCGGGCTCTCCCACTTCATGCCCTTCATCGCCTCGATCAGCGCATCGCCGTCGGTTTTGCCGCCGGTCTTCTTCAAAGCCTCGTAGATCAGGCGGATGCCGTCATAGCCGCCGACCGCCATGAAGCCCGGGCGCGAGCCGAAAGCCTTCTTGTAGGCGGCGACGAATTCCTTATTGGCCGCCGAGGGATGCGCCGCGGAATAGAGATGCGCGGTGACCGTGCCGAGCGCCGCGTCGCCCATGCCGTTGAGCAGGTCGTCGTCCATCACGTCGCCGGGGCCGATCACCTTGATGCCCGACTTGTCGAGCCCGCGTTCGGCGTATTGCTTCATGAAGTTGCCGCCCTGTCCTGCCGGCACGAACACGAACACGGCGTCGGGCTTGGAGTCCTTCATGCGCTGCAGAAACGGTGCAAAATCAGGGTTTTGCAGCGGCACCTTCACTTCTTCGACGATCTCGCCGCCACCGGCGGTGAAGTTCTGCTTGAAGAAGTTCAGCGCGTCGTTGCCGGGTGCATAGTCGGAGGTCAGCGTCGCGACCTTCTTGATGCCGTTCTTGGCGGCCCAGTCACCGATGATGGTCGACGACTGCGCCAGCGTGAAGGAGGTGCGGACGATATAGGGCGAACGCTCGGTGATGATCGAGGTGCCCGCCGCCATCACGATTTCCGGCACCTTGGCCTGCGTCGCCAGGGGTGCTGCGGCAAGGGCTGCCGGGGTCACGCCAAAGCCCGCGATGAAATTGACCTTGTCGTTGACGATCAACTCCTGCGCCAGGCGCTTGGTGTTGTCGGGAACCGCCGCGTCATCCTTCAGGATGACTTCGATCTTCTTGCCGGCGACGGTATCGCCGTTTTGCTGCATGTAGAGCTTGACCGCGTTGTCGATCTGCTTGCCGGTCGAGGCCTGACCGCCGGTCATCGGCAGGATCAGGCCGATCTTGACGGTTTCCTGGGCGTAGGCCGGCGCGGACGCCAGCATCCCGGCGACGGCGCCGGCGGCCAGCAACATGTGACTGCGAATAGACATGAGCAACTCTCCCCCTGATCGGCCTTGTGTCCTCGAACCGAGTCCCCGGCCCTTGATCTCTCACCATAACCCAGATTTTTCGGCCGGGTAGCGCGGCAACATGGCGTCCTTGGCCGCCCTTTTGTCAATCGGACCATTGGCCTGGCGACCGAGTGACCGGGCCCGCCTGAACTGTCGTGAAATACGCGACGGTATTCTAATATGATCCAATCTCGCTGCCCGACCTCCCATAACGGGCCGCCTATTTGTACGGTTGTACAAATGAAATGGTCCTGTCAACAAAGAAGCGCCCTTCACGATTCCCGGAGGCCGCGCCCTAAATCCATCATCCTTAAAGAGTGAGGCTGTAGCCTCAGCCGATGCCTACCAGCGCGCGCCATATTGTCACAATCCTCACCGTTGCCCTCGCCGGCTGCGGCGTGAGCGGTTGCGGCACGATCAGCGAGAAAATCGCGGCCGGTGTCACTGATGCCATCCCGGCGGCGATCGGCGGAATGCCCGCGGACGCGCCGCCGCGCCCCGGGACCGCGAAATACGATGAGTACATGCGGGAGCGCGAGCGAAAGCGCCTGCTGCCGGCGTCCGAGCGGGGCGAGGAGGCCAAGCCCGCGCCCGCGACGCAGGATGCGGCTCGCTAGAAGCGCTGGGATTTTGTTAAGGCGTTTTCTGCACGCAAACCGGTACCCCGCCCCCGGATCAAGTCCGTGGGCATGCTTCGCTCGAAACGCTACGTCAGTCCATAAACACGACGGTCTTGCGCCCGTTGAGGATGACGCGGTCCTCCAGGTGATGGCGCATGGCACGCGCCAGCACGCGGCGCTCGATGTCGCGGCCCTTGCGTGACAGATCTTCCGGCGTGTCGCGGTGGCTGATGCGCTCGACGTCCTGGTCGATGATCGGGCCTTCGTCGAGGTCGTGGGTGACGTAATGCGCGGTGGCGCCGATCAGCTTGACGCCGCGATCATGGGCCTGGTGGTAGGGACGCGCGCCCTTGAAGCCCGGAAGGAACGAGTGGTGAATGTTGATGCAGCGTCCCGACAGTCTTGCCGACATCTCGTCCGACAGGATCTGCATGTAACGCGCCAGCACCACGAGATCGGTCTTGGTGTCCTGAACCAGTTTCCAGACCGCCTGTTCCTGCTCGCGCTTGGTTTCCTTTGTCACCGGCATGTAGTGAAACGGGATCTCGCCGAAATCGAGATTGCCGTAGCTCTCGCGCGGATGGTTGGAGACAACAGCGGTCGGGATCATCTCGAGCTCGCCGGTGCGCCAGCGATAGAGGATATCGACCAGGCAATGATCCGATTTCGAGACCAGCAGCATCACCCGGCGACGATTGGCGCGGTCGCGCATCTGCCAGTCCATGGCAAAGCGGTCGGCGATCGCCGTGAAGCCGGTCTGCAGGGCCTGTAATTCGACCGCGAGATCGGCGGCGGTGAATACCACCCGCATGAAGAATTTATTGGTCTCGATGTCGTCGAACTGCTGGGCGTCCAGGATGTTCTGCCCGTTGTGGGCGAGAAAGGTCGACACCGCCGAAACGATGCCGGGGCGATCCGGGCACGACAGGGTCAGGACGAACTGGTGATCGGGCATGGCGAAGCTGACTACAATTCAGGCAAAAGGGTGATGCGGCGATTTGCGGCCCTGCTCTATCACCGCGCCTGCGCTTGCGCCAATCCCGAAACCGGGTTCAGGATGAACAAAGCGCGAAGCCAAAGCGTTGGAGTGAGATCATGGCTGACAGATTGAACGGTTACCGCATCCTGATCCTGGAAACGCGCGAGGAAGCGCAGTTTTCCCGCCTGCTCACCGAACAGGGCGCCGACGTGCTGCAATGTCCGATGTTCACCATCCGCGAAGCGCCGGACCCGGCGCCGGTCGAGGCCTGGATCGTACGGGCCATTGAAAGGCCACTGGATGACCTAGTGCTGCTGACCGGCGAAGGCCTGCGCCGGCTGATGAAGGTGGTGCGGCTCATCGGCGTCGAGGAAGCATTCGTTGCCTCGCTGGGCAAGGCGCGCAAATTCGCGCGCGGGCCCAAACCGGGCAAGGCGCTGCGCGAAATCGGGCTGGAACCGCAGATGACGACGGAAAAGCCGACCTCCGAAGGCATCGCCGAGATGTTGTCGCGCCTCGATCTCAGCGGCCATCGCCTCGGCTTGCAGCTTTATCCGGACAAGGATCACAGCGTCCTGATCGGCGCGATCAAGGCGCAAGGCGCCGAGGTCGATACCGTGCTGCCCTATGCCTATGACGCGCAGGCCGCCGACGCCAATATCATCACCGCAATCGACGAGATGGCGGCCGGCCGCATCGACGCGATCGCTCTGACCAATCTCGGCCAGATCCGTCGCCTGATCGAGGTCGCCCGCGCACGAGGCTGCGAGGACCGGCTACGCGAAGGACTTGAATGCACGCCGATCGCGTCCGTCGGACCGGCGGTATCCGACGAACTCAAATCCCACGGCCTGCGCACCGATATCTATCCGGCCGAGGACGCCTTCTTCATGCGGCCGCTGATCTCGGCGATGGCGGCGGCGCTTTCGAAAAATCCGCCGCGCGCCGCGGCGAGAAACTGACAAGCTCAGCTCTATTCTGGATGACTTGCGGCCGGGCAAAACGTCCACCTTGCCGAAACGACACCCTCCAGGAGGGTGCTATAGTTTCGGTCTTAACCATTGATCGAGCTGTAAAGTCCGGCGCCGCTATAGTAGACGAATACCCACTGGAGAAGACTCCGTTTATCGATCCGGACCTGGCCCACGTGACCAAATCTGAACGACAATCCGAAGCCGTCGAGACCAACGAGCTGTTGGCTTTCATAGCCCAGAACGCGCTCGCTGACGGTGACAAGCTTCCGCCCGAGCGTGAGCTTGCAACCGAGCTCGGTATCAGCCGCCGCGCGTTGCGGCATCTTCTGACTCGAATGGAACTCGATGGACATATCTGGCGGGGGCGACGCAACGGGACCTTTCTCGGTCGCCGGACGGTCGGACCGATCAGCATAGACCAGCGCATCATACGCGGAAGTCCGGCATCCGTTCTCGAGACCCGCCTTGTCATCGAGCCTTCGATGACCGCGATCGCGGCGGTGAAGGCCAGCGAAGCCGATCTGGTGAACATCGAGACCTGCATGCGGCGTACCACCGAGGTCAGGAATGACGACGATTGGATCAAGTGGGACGGCGCATTTCATCTTGCCATCGCCAAGGCGACCCGAAACGATGTTCTCGTCGGCTTGATTACCGCGTTCAACGAGGCGCGATCGTCTGGCGACTGGCAGGCTCTGCGGCTTGCAACCATTACGCCCGAGAAACGACGCAGGACGATCGCCCATCACCGCACGATCTGCGACATGCTGCGCAAGCGATCCGCCGATGATGCCAGCCGGGCGATGCGAGATCACCTTCTGACGACGCAACGCAATCTTTTCGAGTAATGCTCCGAGCCGGTCAGCCGGCTGAATCCGATGCGGGACGCGAGCGGACGCCGCTATTTGGGGATGGCACCGAGTTCGCGAGCCCAGCGCTGCTGGGTAGCAAAATCACGTTCCAGGAAGCGCGCAAACTCCTCTGGCGGCGTCGGGTCTGTCGCCGCTCCGAGCGTCGTAAATAATTCCCGCATGTTTGGACGCGCGAGCGCTTCCTTGACGCTGTCGTACAGGCGCGCCACGACCTCCTTCGGCGTATCGCGCGGAGCCCACAGGCCGAGATAGCCGAACACCACGAAATCCGGAAAGCCGGACTCCTTCATCGTCGGCACCCCGGTCAGAACAGGAGCACGTTCGGTGCCGGTCGAGGCAAGCACCTTTATCTGTCCACTATCGATGTAACCGCGCGCGCCGGAAATGCCGACAAAACACAGATCGACCTGCCCCGCGATCAGATCGGTCAAGACGGCGGCCGTGCCACGATAGGGAATGCCGGATAGCGGCATGCCGGCCTGCGCCTTGAGCAGCTCTCCGGCGATGTAGGAGATGTTGCCGATGCCGGCATGGCCGTAAGTCAGGCCATTCGGCCTGCTCTTCGCAAAGTCATTGAGCGCGGAAATGGTATCAGCCGGAATGTCCTTGCGTGCGACGAGGATGATTCCATTGGTCTCGATCAGTCCCATGACGGGCGCAAAACCCTGCAAGGGATCGTATCGGACCTGCGCGGAGTTGAACAACTTGTTTCCGATATGCGATCCCGTCGTCATCAGCAGCGTGTATCCGTCAGGCGCAGCCGCCGCGACGGACTCGCTGCCGATGATGCCACCGGCGCCGGAGCGGTTTTCGATGACCACTGTTGCGCCCAAAACTTCCTGCATCACCGCCCCCAAGGGACGCGCGATGGCGTCGATCGGGCCACCGGGAGCGAACGGCACGATGATCTTGATCGTGCGATCCGGAAACGCGGCTTCGGCGTTCCGAGCGCCCATGGCGAATCCAACGAGAGTGGCGGCGAGTGCTGAAATCAAAGCCACATGACGCATAGCGATTCTTTCTTGTTAAACGTGCTGGCCTGCGTGGCCGGATCTATCGCAAAGGGCCTTGAACGTAACGGTCACTCCAGTATCGACGCGTGAACGAGCGTGCTCAAAATATCCATGCGCTTGTTGTGCCATGCGTTGTCGCGGCGGCAGTTGCTCAGGAAAGCGAATGACACGCCGCTCGTCGGATCGGCCCAGCAGTAGGATGTGCCGACGCCGCTGTGTCCGAACGTGCGCGGGTGTCCGATGGCGCCAAGGCCCGGATGCCCGGTTAGGCCGCGAGAGAAAGGACCCAGACCGCGATGCATGGGGTAGCCGGTGTAGTCATCGACGAGATCGCCGGTGAAATCGCGGGTTACGTAGTCGATCATTCTTGGCGAGACGATGCGCACGCCGTTCCATGCGCCGCCCTGCGCCATCATCTGATAGAAGACGGCCATCGCACGTGCGGTCGCGTAGCCGCCGGCGCCTGGAATTCCCGCGCGCCTGAACACCGGTGCCGCCACCATCGGGTCGAGGGGCCATTGCTCGGATTGCTTCGGCGTGTACATCGCCGCTGCACGATGATCCTCCGCCTCGGGCAGGCCGAGAAACATTTCTCCGGCGAGCCCCAGCGGTTCAATCACGCGTTGGCGTATTTCGTCGCGATAGTCGGCGCCGATGATCGCTTCGATGAGCACGGCAATGACCCAATGCGCAGCCAGGCGATGGTAGACCGTGCGGCTCGCCGGCGGCCATTCGAGCTTGAACTCGCAGACCGCACGTCGAAGCCGCTCGCGGTCCGTGAAACATTCGGGCGGAACTTCCGCGGCGGGAAACCCTGCCTGGTGCGTCAGAAGATGCGCGACCGTAACGTCCTTCTTTCCGTGCGCCTCGAATCCGGGAACGTGCTCCGCAACCCGATCCGAAAAGCGAAGCTTGCCTTCCTCGACCAGTGTCCACACCGCAGCCGCCGTAATGACCTTAGTGTTCGAAAAAAGCGGAAAGAGCGTCCTTTTATCGACAAGGCGCGACGGGTCGACCGTGGCGCTGCCGAAGGAACGATAGAGCGCGAGCTTGCCATGCCGCGCGACGGCAAGCTGCGCTCCTGGATGGTAACCGCCGGCGATGTGCGACGTCACGATCTCGCATGCGCGATCGAGCTTTGCGGGATCGAGACCGAGCGCTTCCGGGCTCGCGGGTTGAATGAGCGAGGACTCTGTTGCTGCGACCATACTAGACGGCCTGCTTCAAGACCGAGTGCGCCAGGATCTGGCCGAAAGCGCTGGCGAGCGCGCGCTCCGGATCGGCCGGCGCCGACGCAACGCGCCAGGCGACATATCCGTCCGGGCGCACGAGGACTGCGCCTCCTTCACCTACGCCGTAGGCTTCCATCCAGGCCCCCTCCGGATCGGCGATGTCTTCGCCGAGAATCCGGACGTCGATCTTCGGTACGCCGTACTGGCTGGCCGCGGATCGCCAGACCGCGCCGCCGGGGGCCGCAAACAGCACGAAGCTTCGCCCCAGCAGATCGATCGTCGATATCCGCTGGCCCTTGTTTTCCAGCCAGACGTGCGGCGCGCGACAGCCGGGGTGAGCCGAAGGCAGATATTCGGTGACGGGGTCGCTCACTTCCGGCGGCTTCGATCCATCGGGCACGACGGCTGGCGATTGATATCGCGCACCGAAGATGAGGCCGCGCTCGTTGAGAAATTCCTTTCGCGGGAGCCGCGCCTCCGCCTGGCGCTTGGAGCGATCGAAGCTTTGCATGTTCAGCAGAGTCGCATGCACGACTTCCAGGGCATGCGGCCGGCGTTCCGCTTCATAGCTTTCGAGCAACGAAGGGTCCGCTTCGCCGTGAAGCACGGCCGCGATCTTCCAGGCCAGGTTCTGCGCATCCTGAACGCCCAGATTCATGCCAAAGCCGCCGCTTGGCGTGGTCTCATGCGCGGCGTCTCCGACGAGGAATATGTTGCCACTGCGAAAACTGTCCGCCACCATGGCGGAGCAGTTCCAAAAGTTGATGCCAAGGACCTCTACGGGAAGGTCGGGCACCCCGACCGCCTGACGAACCAGATCGATGCATCGCTCCGGCGTCAGGTTCTCCTTGGTGAAACCGTAGGCGCTCAGGCTGTGAACCAGAAAACCCCAACGATCGGCGCCGTTCACCGTGAGAAACGTCGCCCGGAGTTCCGGCTGCTCGATGAGATAGAGTGCGGCCGGCCGGTCTTCGACCCACGGCCGCAGATCCGCACGAAAATGCACGTTCACCGAATCGTAGATGTCCTTTTCGCCGGTCCTGCCGATCCCGAGCCTTTCCCGAACGAAACTTCGCGTGCCGTCGGCCGCGAGGACGTAGCGCGCTCGGAACGGTGCCGTCTCGCCACTCAGATGATCCTTCAGGGCGCCGGTCACGCCGCCGCCTTCGTGCCTGATGTCGTAGAGCTCGGTGTTGAACCTGACGCTATCGGGAGCCAATGCTTCCGCGTGACGGCGAAGCACCGGCTCCAGGACATCCTGCGAGCAACCACAATTGGCGACCGGTGACATCGCCCGCCCCGCCGGCGTCGCTCGTCCTGGCGTGAGGCGGTTGATTTCCTTGCCCGCAAGGCTTTCGGCCCAGAGGATCATTCCGCCAAATCGCGGAGGCATCCCCGCCGCACGGATGTCGTCCTCGACGCCCATCTGCCGGTACATTTCCATGGTTCGCGCGTTGATGCCGCGCGCTTTGGGTGCGACGGACGTACTCGGATGGCGCTCGATCACGACGTGTCCGACGCCGTGCTGGGAAAGAGCAATCGAGGTCGTCAATCCGACTGGTCCGGCACCGACGACCACGACATCGGTCTCCAACATGGGAGCCTCCCTGCTTTCGCGACTGCATCGCTTCTGGCGTCCACGCTCCGCTTCGGGATCCGTGGCGATTTTGTTATTGGTAGTTCTCGGAAGGAGCGCATGTCAATATTGAAATCGAATGGTTCGCCGATCGATATTGATTTCGTAAAAATACCGCGTCATCTTCAGCTATCTGGACGAGATTTGATACCTTTCAATATGAATGGTCTCAATTTATCTCACCTGCCCGCACCTCGAACGAGTAATCACATGTCAGACGCCATAGCCCTCGAACAAAGCGCGGTAACGACGCCTTCCAATTTCAATATGCCGGATATTCCGGATTCGCTGCGGACGCTGATGGCTGAAGTCGGCCCGAAATGGCGTGACGACACCGCCGGTCACGTCGACATGATGATCACTGCGTTCTCGGAAGTCTTGAAACTGGTTTCACGGGACGACGTGACCGTGCATCGTGACATCGCATACGGTCCACATGAGAGGCAGCACCTCGATGTGTTTCTGCCGGCAGGGAATGTAACGGCGCCACCGGTCGTGCTGTTCGTTCATGGCGGCGCGTTTGTCAGCGGTCACCGTAACCGCACCGAGCAGGTCTACTCGAATGTCCTGTGCTATCTCGCCCAGTGCGGCATCGCGGGGATCAACGTCGGATACCGGCTGGCCACGCATGCGACTTATCCCGGCGCAACACTGGACATCGCGGCCGCCGTCGATTGGGCACGCGCCCATGCCCATGAATACGGTTGGAATCCCGACAAGGTGTTCCTGATGTCCCACTCGGCCGGGGCCGCTCATGCTGGAAGCTACGCGTATGATCCCGCATTCGCATCGGCCGGAAAGCCGCCGCTCGCCGGAATGATCGTGGTGAGCGGCAGGGTCAGGATCGATAATCTCAAAGCGAATCCGAACGCGAAGAAGGTCGAGCAATATTACGGCACCGATGCTTCGCGGTTCGAAGGCTACTCTCCCGTCCACCACATCAATCGCGACAGCGTCGCGACATTCGTCGCCTGGGCGGAGTTCGAAAACCCGCTGATCGACGTCTACTGCGCCGAGCTGGTGTTTCGCCTGGCGGAGGCCAAGCGGAAGGCCCCTCCCATGATGTGGCTGCCTGGCCATAACCACTCGTCCGCCATCGCGCATATCGGCACGTCGGAAGACCGGCTTGGAAAGGCGATCGTCAGCTTCATCGAAAACCCACGGTAGCGAGCGGATCATGGACACGGCCATCGACACCAGACTGACGTTTCTCTGTGCCGTCGCGGTACATGCGGAAATCGAGGAGCTGATACCGCAGTTCACGCACCGGCACCGGATCGAGGTCGACGTGAACTACGACGTGAACCCGGCCGTAGCGAAGCGCGTCATGGCGGGCGAAGACTTTGACGTCGGATTGAACAATCCCTGGTACGTCGAAGAGATGATCAAGCTCGGCCTTGTCATTCCGGACATCCACGTTCCATTCGGGCGCGTTCCCTTGACGATAGGTGCGGCCGGCCCCGAGCCGGAGCAGATCGCCAGTTCGCAGGAGGCCGTGCGCAAGCTTCTGCTCAACGCGGATTCGATCGCCTACACGTCGACAGGAACGAGCGGGAAGACATTCCTGAGGGCCATTGAAATGGTAGGCCTGCAGGATCAGATTCATGATCGCCTGCGCCCGATGGGGGCCGGCGAGCCGCCGATCGCTGCCGCGAAAGGTCAGGTGCAGTACGCCGTCTCCCCGCTTTCAAGGATCATCGCCGCTCCCGGCGTCGCGCCGGTCGCGATCTTCCCGCCGGAACTTGGTCTTGATATCGACATGACCATGTTCGTCCACAGGAGCAGCCATGTTGGAGCGGCTATGCGGCTCATCCAGTTCCTGTCTGATCCCGGGCTGGACGCCTACCTTCGGTCTCACGGCGTGTATCGCTATGAGCTGAAAGCGTAGAACGCGATGGCGCAGGAGGCGGTAGCGATCACGCTAATGCCGTCCTAGTCCACCTTGGCGCCGGCGAACTTGACCACCTTGCCCCATTTCTCGGTTTCGTCCGCCACCAGCTTGCCGAAGTCGGCAGCGGAGCCGGGCAGCAGAATGGCGCCGAGCTCCGTAAACCGCGCCTTTGCCTTGGGATCGGCGAGGATCTCATTGACCGCCTTGTTGAGCCGCTCGACGATCTCGGGCGGTGTGCCCTTCGGCGCCGCGAGGCCATACCAGGCGCTCGCCTCGTAGCCCGGCAGGAAATCGGCGACCAGTGGCAGGTCCGGCAGCACTTCCGAACGGACCGTGCTAGTGACGGCAAGGCCGCGAAGCGCGCCGGACTTGACGTGCTCGGCGCAGGTCGGGATGTTGTCGAACATCACCTGCATCACGCCGGACAGCATGTCGGTAAGCGCCGGCGCGCCGCCGCGATACGGCACATGCTGCATGTTGATCCCGGTCAGCATCTTGAACAGTTCGCCCGACATGTGGATCGTGGAGCCGTTGCCGGACGACGCCATGTTGAGCTTGCCCGGATTGGCCTTGGCGTAGGCGATCAATTCGGGAATCGTCTTGATCGGCAGTGACGGGTGCACCACCACGACGTTGGGAAAGCGGATGATGCCGGCGATCGGCTCCATCTCCTTGATGAAATCGAACGGCAGCTTGTCGTAGAGCGTGGCGTTGATCGCATTCGCCGGCGCCACCAGCAGCAGCGTGTAGCCGTCCGGCGTGGCGCGTAACGCCTGCTCGGTCGCGATATTGGTGCCGCCGCCTGGCCGGTTCTCGATGACAAAGGATTGCCCGAGCTTTTCCGACAGCCACTGCCCCATCAGGCGCGCCGTGAGGTCGGCCGAGCCGCCCGGCGTATAGCCGATCACGAGGCGAACTGGCCGCGATGGATAGGCCTGCGCGCTCGCGTTTCCGGACGTTAGCGGAAGCGCAGCCGCACCGGCTGCAAGTTGCAGGAATCGACGACGCGGAAATTTCATCATGCTTCCTCCGACGCACTGGCGGCTCTTGTGGCCACCTGGATGCGTGCATCCTATCCGCGGAGCGTCGCGAAGCCGACAGATATTCTTAAGGCGAAGACGGGAGATTCACCGCGTCACTTCGTCTCGCTGAGGAACGCCTGATAGGCGAACCTGATGCCGTCGCCGAGAGAGGTAGAGGCTCGCCAGCCAAGTTTGGCCAGCCGGCTGACATCGAGCAGTTTTCGCGGCGTGCCGTCCGGGCGCGCGGTGTCAAAACTGATCTCGCCGGTATAGCCGACGGTTGCCGCGACCACGCGGGCAAATTCGGCGATGGTGATGTCCTCGCCGGTGCCGATATTGACCAGTTCATCGCTGGAATAGATCTTCATCAGATGGATGCAGGCATCCGCGAGATCGTCGACATAGAGGAATTCGCGCCGCGGCGTGCCCGTGCCCCAGACCACGACCTCTTTGGCGCCGGACACCTTCGCCTCGTGGAAACGGCGGATCAGCGCGGCGACGACGTGGCTGTATTCGGGATGATAATTGTCGCCGCGCCCATACAGATTGGTCGGCATCACATTGATGAAGTCGGCGCCGTACTGGCTGCGGTAGGCCTCCACCATCTTGATCCCGGCGATCTTGGCGATCGCATAGGGCTCGTTGGTCGGCTCCAGCGGCCCCGTCAGTATGCAATCCTCGCGCAACGGCTGCGGCGCCAGTTTTGGATAGATGCAGGATGAGCCGAGGAACATCAGCTTCTCGACGCCATGGACATGTGCAGCATGGATCACGTTGGTCGCAATCGCCAGATTGTCATAGAGGAATTCGGCGCGCAGCGTGTTGTTGGCGACGATGCCGCCGACCTTGGCGGCTGCCAGAAACACCACCTGCGGACGGCTGACGGCGAACCAGCGGTTGACGGCGGCCTGATCGCGCAGATCGGCCTCGCTGCGGGTCGCGGTCAGCACATCGACGTTTTCCGCCGCCAGCCTGCGCACCAGCGCAGACCCCACCATGCCGCGATGCCCGGCGACGTAGACGGTCTTGCCCTTCAGCTCAAACGGAAGCCTTGCCATTGGCCACCTCCCGCCTTGCGTCATCGAGATCGCCTGCGACCATTTCCTTGACTAGTTGGGTAAACGAGGTCTTGGGCTTCCAGCCGAGCTTCTCCCGCGCCTTGCTGGCATCGCCGACCAGAAGGTCGACTTCGGTCGGCCGGAAGTACACCGGATCGATGCGAACCACGGTCTTACCAGATTTTTTGTCGATGCCGGTTTCGTCGACGCCCTTGCCGCGCCATTCGATGCTGCGGCCGACTTCGGCAAACGCCAGTTCGACGAATTCGCGCACCGAACGGGCCTCGCCGGTCGCCAGCACGAAATCGTCGGGAGCATCCGCCTGCAATATCCGGTGCATGCCCTCGACATAATCCCGGGCATGGCCCCAGTCGCGCTTGGCTTCGAGATTGCCGAGAAACAGCGCTTCTTCCAGGCCGGTTTCGATGCGGGCCACACTGCGCGTGATCTTGCGCGTCACAAAGGTCTCGCCGCGGATCGGGCTCTCGTGGTTGAACAGGATGCCGTTGGAGGCATAGATGCCGTAGGCTTCGCGGTAATTCACCGTAATCCAGTAGCCGTACAACTTGGCGACGCCGTAAGGCGAGCGCGGATAGAACGGCGTGGTTTCCTTCTGCGGCACTTCCTGAACCAGACCGTACAATTCCGAGGTCGAGGCCTGATAGAACCGCGTCTCCTTCTCCATGCCGAGGATCCGGATCGCTTCCAGAAGCCGCAGCACGCCGATGGCATCGGCATTGGCGGTGTATTCCGGGCTTTCAAAACTGACGCCGACATGGCTCTGGGCGGCGAGATTGTAGATCTCGGTTGGCCTGACCTGCTGCATCAGCCGGATCAGGTTGGTCGAGTCGGTCATGTCGCCGTAGTGCAGCAGGAACGGCACGTTGCGGGAATGCGGATCCTGGTAGAGGTGATCGATGCGCGCGGTGTTGAACGAGGATGACCGCCGCTTGATGCCGTGGACCTCGTAGCCGAGGCCGAGCAGATATTCGGCCAAATAGGCGCCGTCTTGGCCGGTAACACCGGTGATCAGCGCAACGCGCTTTGGATTTTGAGCCGTCATCGTCTCTCCAAGAGCCTGCGAGACGGGCTTTAAGGAACCGTCAAGCCCCAAATCTGGAAGCTTTACGTCTCGGCTGCGCCGGACCTCTGCGCGGCGCAGGCCATAGCATCCGCCGGAGGCGGAGTCTAATCCGAAAGCCGACCGATATCAGACCCTTAGGCCAAGCGCCGTCCGCATCGACTGATGGTAGTGGATCATGGCCGGCTCGTTGCGACCGTAGACGATGTGCGTCTGCGCACCCGACGTCAGGCCGATCTGAATGCTGCGCCCCGTCGGGAAATCCTCGCCAGTCACAACATCGAGGACGAGCTGCATGTTCTTGTCCCAATGGTTACGCTCTTCCTCGGTGCTCGGCGCCTTCGGCACGTAAAGCCCAAGGTCCATGACAGAGCGATCCGCACGTCCCTCGCGGGGAAACACCCGCGCGAGTTCCACGTGGTCGCCCTGCACGAGGAGAACGGTGTTGGGAAACAGCGAATAGACGAGCGTCGTATTCCACATCAGATCCCATTTGTCCTCGGGCTCGGCCTTGAGCCGCTCGAGTTTCCGGCGCGGAAACGTCAGGCGGTGGTTGAGGCCGAATGCTTCGAAATCGGTCACGTTGCCATGCAGGATGTCGCGCAGAGAATCGCGGTGCAGGAAGCCGACGTGGTAGCCCTCGTTGAACGTATCCACGACAATCTTCCAGTTCATGGTCTCCGGGATCAGGCGCCGGTCGTAGAACGACCAGGACGCAAACCCAAACGAAGCAAGTTCCTCCGCGAGCCCGCCAAGCCAGGGATCGATGTCGAAATTCGTCGAACCGTCGGCGGTCGGGATCACCCACACCAGACCGTGCTTTTCACACAGCGGCAGTTCGACGAGAGAAGCACGTTCGCTGCGCACCTCAGGAAAGCTGCGCTCGTCCGGAATGCCCATCACTTGGCCTGCGAGATCGTAGGTCCAGGCATGATAGGGGCACGAGAACAGCCGCGCCTGGCCGCAGCCCTGCGCTACCTTGGCGCCGCGATGGCGACACACGTTCAGGAATGCGCGCAATTTGCTGTCGCGTCCCCGCACGATCAGAACGGGTAAACCGGCATGGTCGTCGGTGCTAAAACTCCCCGACGCGGGCCAGTCCGAAGCAAAACCCATGACCAGCGGATGCTTGCGAAACAGAACCCGCTGTTCCTCGGCGAGGCGCTCGGCGTCCGTGTAGACCGACACCTCGTTGCGCCAGGGGCTGTTTGCCATCGCCGTGGTCCGGGTCTCCACGTAATGCAACAGCCGCTTCAAAAGATTGATCTGATCCTGCCTGCTCATCGGACACCTCCGGCTGGCCGTGGTCACACAAACCGATCACGGTCCTTTGATACGGTGCCGTATCAATACCACTTGCAATTGCGGTTTTCAATACGGTACCGTATCGGACACGAACACAACAACGCGAGCGATCGGTTACATGTTGCGTTTGGTCTTTTTTTCAGAGGACGTCGAGACGGGCGTTACTCTCCGTAACGACGCAGCTTTTCGAGATCGACGATAGTTACCCCGCCATATTCCAGTCGAAGCAGGCCCTCCTTCTCCAGCCGCTTCAGGCACTGGTTGGCATTCTGCCGGGACAGGCCTGACAAGGCGCCAATTTCCTCCTGGGTGATCTCCAGATGACGCGTCAGGTCCGGATACAGAATCGGATTGAACAGCGACGCGATCGAGCGCGCGACGCGACCGGTCGCATCCAGCGCGCGGTCGTGTTCCAGCGCCCCGATGAACTGGCCGACCCGCTCGTTGAGCTGGCGGACCAGAAAGCGGTTGAACGCGACGCTGTTCTCGAACAGCCAGAAGAAGGTGCTGCGGTCCATCAGCGCCAGCTTGGTATCGCGCAACGCGACCACGTCGTAACGGCGCGGCTCGCTCTTGAGCATGGAGCCCTCTCCGAACCAGGCGCCCGCGGTCATGCCGGCCAAAGTCACAGCCTTGCCGGCGCTCGACACGGTACCCATTCGTGCAAGACCCGTGACAATGCCGGTCCAGTAGTCGAAGGGATCCCCGCGCATGAAAACGTATTCGTTGGCACCGTAGGATTTTTCCACGATGCCGGTACGCGCGACCTCGATTTCCCGCTCGTTCAGTTCGCGCGACCAGGCCGCGATGCGCTTGAGGTAATCCGCAGCAATCATGATCGCATCAACCGTCGCTTCTCCAGCGTGCTGCACTGCAGCAGAAAGGCAGGCCGGCAAATTTTTCCGACGAATTGTCAGGCAAAAGACATTTCAAACTATCGCATTGCCCTAAGGAGGGCCACCTCGGCACGCGCCATTTATGGCGCGGTGGCGGGGTGCGACACTACCACGCGTGAGGCGGGGCATTGGCCGGCACCGTTAGTCGGATGGCCTGCCCGTCACCGCCGAGGTAGGATCGCGCAGGCGATTGCAGACGATAGATATCGCAAACGATACATAAAGAGCGCGGCCCAAGCGCCATACCCGGAGGGAATGAGTGGCTTACACGTTGGAAGTGCGCGGGGTTTCGCTGCGCTTCGGTGGCGTCCGCGCGCTGACCGAGGTCTCCTTCGGCGTGAACGAGGGCGAATTGTTCTCGATCATCGGCCCGAACGGCGCCGGCAAGACCTCAATCGTCAATTGCATTTCCGGCCGTTACAAGCCGACCGAAGGCCAGTTGCTCTACCGAGGCAAGGACATCACCGGCCTCAAGCCGAACGCGCGGCCTTCGCTCGGCATCGGCCGCACCTTCCAGAACCTGGCGCTGTTCCATCATATGAGCGTGCTCGACAACATCATGGTCGGGCGGCACCATTTGCTGAAGAACAATTTCATCACGGGCTCCCTGTACTGGCTGACCGGCGCGCGGCGCGAGGAACTCGAACACCGCCGCAAGGTGGAGGAGATCATCGACTTCCTCGACCTGCAGTCGGTGCGCAAGGCGACCGCCGGCACGCTGCCTTACGGCTTGCGCAAGCGTGTCGAGCTCGCCCGCGCGATGGCGCTGGAGCCGCAGCTGATCCTGCTCGACGAGCCGATGGCCGGCATGAACTTCGAGGAAAAGGAGGACATGGCGCGCTACATCGTCGATCTCAACGAAGAGTTCGGCATGACCGTGATGATGATCGAGCATGACATGGGCGTGGTGATGGACATCTCCCACCGCGTCATGGTGCTGGATTTCGGCCGCAAGATCGCCGAGGGCGATCCGGCGTCCGTGCTCGCCGATCCCCATGTGAAGCGTGCCTATCTCGGTGAAGAGGATGAGGCCCTCGTCGACCCCGACGACAAGCCCGCGGCTCCGGAGTGCGCGGCATGATGGATTACGCCGGACGCGTCGCCCAGGCAGATACGTTTCCAAAGCTGTTGCGCCTCAATGCGAAAGAGCACGGCGGCGAGATCGCGTTGCGCGAAAAGGACCTCGGGCTGTGGCGCGTCTTCACCTGGAACGACTACCAGACCCGCGTGCATGATTTCGCGCTCGGTTTGATCGAACTGGGTCTTGGACGCGGCGACGTCATCGGCATCATCGGCGACAACCGCCCGGACTGGGTGGCCGCCGAAATCGCAACGCATGCCGTGGGCGCCATGAGCCTTGGCCTTTACCGCGACGTGCTGGACGAGGAAGCGGCGTATTTGCTCAGCTACGGCGACGCCAAACTGGTGTTCGCCGAAGACGAGGAGCAGGTCGACAAGCTGCTGGCGCTGGCCGATCGCGCGCCGAACCTCAAGCACATCATCTATTCCGATCCGCGCGGCATGCGGAAATATGACGATCCCCGGCTGCTGGAAGCCGAAAAGCTCGCCACGATGGGGCGCGACCGCGCCGCACGCGAGCCCGGCCTTTACGACCGGCTGGTCGATGCGACCGGCGGTGAGGACGTCGCGATCCTCTGCACCACCTCAGGCACCACGGCCAATCCGAAGCTGGCAATGCTGGCGGCCGGGCGCGTGCTGAAACATTGCGCGGCCTATCTGGCGTTCGACCCGAAGGGGCCGGACGACGAATATGTCTCGGTGCTGCCGTTGCCCTGGATCATGGAACAAGTCTACGCGCTCGGCAAAGGGCTGGTCTGCCGGATGAAGGTCAACTTCGTCGAAGAGCCCGAAACCATGATGCACGATTTCCGCGAGATCGCGCCAACCTTCGTGCTGTTCGCGCCGCGGCTTTGGGAATCGATCGCCGCCGATGTACGCGCCAACGTGATGGACTCCTCCCCGCTCAAGCAAAAGCTCTTCGACGTCGGCATGAAGGCCGGGCTTTCAGCGCTCGCCCAAGGCAAGCGGTCGGTGTTTGCCGACCAGCTGCTGTTCCGGGCGCTGCGCGACCGCCTGGGCTTCACGCGACTGCGCTCGGCCGCGACCGGCGGCGCCGCGCTCGGGCCGGATACCTTCAAGTTCTTCCGGGCGATGGGCGTGCCGCTCCGCACGCTCTACGGCCAGACCGAAATGCTCGGCGCCTACACGCTGCACCCTTTCGGCAAGGTCGATCCGGATACGACGGGCGTGCCGATGGCGGCCGATATCGAGGTTCGCGTCGACAATCCCGATGTCAACGGCGTCGGCGAAATCGTGGTGCGCCACCCCAACATGTTCCTTGGCTACTACAAGAACCCGGAAGCCTCGGTTGCCGATGTCAAGGACGGCTGGATGCATTCCGGCGACGCCGGCTATTTCAACGACGACACGCAGCTCGTGATCATCGACCGTATCAAGGATCTCGCCGAGACCTCGCGCGGCGAACGCTTCTCACCGCAATATCTGGAAAACAAACTGAAGTTCTCACCCTATATCGCCGAAGCAGTCGTACTCGGCGCCGGCCGCGACACGCTGGCGGCGATGATCTGCATCCGCTTCTCGATCATCTCCAAATGGGCGGAAAAGAAGCGCATCTCGTTTACGACCTACACTGACCTCTCCTCGCGCCCCGAAGTCTATGAACTGCTGCGCAAGGAGGTCGAGAGCGTCAATGCCACGCTGCCGCCGGCGCAACGCATTTCGCGCTTCCTGCTGCTCTACAAGGAACTCGACGCCGACGACGGCGAACTGACCCGCACAAGAAAGGTCCGCCGCAGCGTCATCAACGAAAAATACGCCGACATCATCGACGCGATCTATGGCGGCAAGCGCGATATTCCGGTCGACACCGTGATCCGCTTCCAGGACGGCACCACCCAGCGCATCCGCACCACCCTCCGCGTGGTCGATCTCGGCGGGCCTGTGCCAATGGCGGAGGCCGCCGAATGAACACCCAGCTCCTGATCCAGCTTCTGGTCAACGGTCTCGTGGTCGGCACGCTCTATGGCGTGGTCGCGATGTCGTTCGTGCTGATCTACAAGGCGACGCAGGTGGTGAACTTCGCGCAGGGCGAACTGCTGCTGGTCGGCGCCTGGGTGTGCTGGTGGCTGCTCACCAAATATCAGGTGCCGTTCTATCTGGGCATGCCGATCACGCTGGTCTTCATGTTCCTGTTCGGTATCGCGATCCAGATCGTGATCCTGCGCCCGATGATCGGCGAGCCGATCATATCCGTGATCATGGTGACGATCGCGCTGTCGACGGTGTTTTCGGCGCTGATGAAGTGGATGTTCGGCGTCAACCTCCAGCCGTTCCCGCGCATCTTCCAGACCCAGAACATCAATATCCTCGGACTACAGGTGCAGACCGTCTATCTGATGAGTCTCGCGGTCTCGGTGGCGATGATGATCGGAATGGCGTGGTTCTTCCGCATGTCCAAATACGGTCTCGCCATGCGCGCGACCGCGTTCAACCAGCAGGTGGCGCAGTCGCTCGGCATTTCAGTGAAAAGCGTATTCGCGATGGCCTGGGCGATTTCGGCAACCGTCTCCGCCGTCGCGGGCGTGGTGGTCGCCGTCGTCAATGGCGTCTCGGCCGGGCTGTCAGCGTACGGCGTCAAGGTGTTTCCGGCGGCGATCTTGGGGGGCCTCGACAGCGTCGGCGGCGCGGTGCTGGGCGGCATCATCATCGGGCTGCTGGAAAACCTCGCGCATTTTCTCGACAGCGAATACCTGCACTGGGGCAATCTGTACGAGGTCGCACCGTTCTATGCGCTCATCATTATTCTGATGATCAAGCCATACGGCCTGTTCGGCACCAAAGACATCGAGCGGGTGTAAACCATCATGGCAGGCCAGACCCTCATTCCATCAGGCGATTTCCGCACCAGCTATGCGGCGGATACCACCGTGTTTCCGACCACCACCAGCCGCAACGCCTTGATCGCGGGCATCGTGCTGATCTGCTTTGCGCCGCATATCCTGAACGAATACAGCCTCAGCCTGCTGATCCAGATCGGCATCTTCGGGATTGCCGCCCTGGGGCTGAACATCGTCGTCGGCTACACCGGCCAGATCTCGATCGGCCACGCCGCCTTCTTCGGCTTCGGCGCCTTTACGTCGGCCTATCTGTCGAACCGGTTCGGCATTCCCGTTTTCTTCTGCATCCCGCTCGCCGGCATCGTGACGGCCGCCGTCGGCCTGATCTTCGGCCTGCCCGCCGCGCGGCTGAAGGGGCTCTATCTCGCGATCGCGACACTGGCGGCGCAGTACATCCTGCTCGACTTCTTCGCCCGCGCGGAATGGTTCACCGGCGGCAGCGTTCCGGCCAGCGCCGAGGCATTTTCGATTTTCGGCTATTCATTACGCGGCGACAGAAAATACTTTTACGTCGTGCTGGCCTACGTCGTCGTCTGCTATCTGCTGGTGACGAACCTGATCCGGTCGCGCGACGGCCGCGCGCTGATCGCGGTGCGTGACCATTATCTCTCAGCCGAGATCATGGGCATCAACCTGACGAAGTACCGGACGCTGTCATTTGGGCTTGCGGCCTTCTTTGCCGGCGTCGGTGGCGCGCTCTACGCGCACTACAATCAGGTGGTCTCCAACGAAGGTTTCGGCATCGACCGCTCGATCATCTTCCTGGCGATGATCATTATCGGCGGGCTTGGCTCCATCATGGGCACGCTGATGGGGACCGCCTTCATGGTGATCCTGCCGGAGTCCATGGAATGGCTCAGCGTCGCGTTGCGCGGCAGCCCGATCGACCAGTTCCTGGGATTGAAGAACAACATCGCCTTCCTGCGCGAGATGGCGATCGGCCTGATCATCATCGTCTTCCTGGTGTTCGAGCCGGACGGACTCGCGCATCGCTGGCGGCAAATCAAAGCATACTGGAAACTCTACCCGTTCTCGCATTGAGGTCGGAACGGGACGCACAACGAAGACCTCGAGAAGTAACCGGAGGATTATGTCCATGACGATGAAGACATTGCTAAGCACCGCTTCGCTTGCCCTGTTGCTGGCAAGTGCTGCGACGACGTCGCAGGCCCAGGTGAAACTGGGACATCTGGCCGACTATTCGGGTGCCACGTCGGACGTCGGAACGCCGTTTGGACAAGGCGTCGCGGACGCCTACGCCTGGATCAACAAAAACGGCGGCATCGACGGCAAGAAGGTCGACGTCGATACGGTCGACTACGGCTACCAGGTGCCGCGCGCAATCGCCCAGTACAAAAAGTGGTCGGGTGCCGACAAGGTTGCTGCCATTCTTGGCTGGGGTACGGCTGACACCGAAGCGCTCACGGGCTTCCTCGCCGAGGACAAGATCCCCGATATCTCGGGCTCCTACGCGGCGGCGCTGTCCGACCCGACCGGCGCCGGCGGCAAGGCCAAGCCCGCGCCGTACAACTTCTTCTACGGCCCAAGCTACTCCGATGCGGTTCGCGGCATGCTGACCTGGGCTGCCGAGGACTGGAAGGCCAAGGGCAAGCCCGGCAAGCCGAAGTTCGTCCATATGGGCGCCAACCACCCCTATCCGAACGCGCCGAAGGCGGCCGGTGAAGCCATCGCCACCGAACTCGGCTTCGAAACCCTGCCGCCGATCGTGTTCGCCTTGACGCCCGGCGACTACAGCGCGCAGTGCCTGACCCTGAAGAGCTCCGGCGCCAATTACGCTTATCTGGGCAACACCGCCGGCTCAAACATCTCCGTGCTCAACGCCTGCAAGGCGGCCGGCGTCGACGTCCAGTTCCTCGGCAACGTCTGGGGCATGGACGAGAACGCCGCCAAGGCGGCAGGTGCGGCCGCTGACGGCGTGGTGTTCCCGCTGCGCACCGCGGTAGCCTGGGGCGGCAACGCACCCGGCATGAAGACAGTGATGGAAATCTCCAAGATGTCGGACGCGGCCGGTACCGCCTACCGCCCGGTGCACTACGTCGCCGGCGTCTGCACCGCGCTCTACATGAAGGAAGCCGTTGAATGGGCTGCCAAGAACGGCGGCGCCACCGGCGAGAACGTCAAGAAGGGCTTCTACCAGAAGAAGGATTGGGTGCCGGCCGGCATGGACGGCGTCTGCAATCCCTCCACCTGGACCGACAAGGATCACCGCGGCACGCTCAAGGTCGATCTTTATCGCATGAAGGTAGCCGGCGCGACCGACGCCCCGCTCAACGATCTCGTCAAGAACGGCGCGATCAAGCTGGAGAAGGTGAAGACCATGGACCTGCCGCGCAAGCCCGAGTGGCTCGGCTGGTAACACCGGAAGAAGCGTCTGTAGGCGCCCCCACGCTCAACTGTCATCCCCCGCGAAAGCGGGGGATCCAGTACGCCGCAGCATCTCGGTCGATGGCAGGCGCCTCTGGAATACTGGATCACCCGCCTTTGCGGGTGATGACGGCGGTGGATGGAGCGGAAGTCCCGCTCCTCCAACAAGCCAGGATCATGAACCATGACTGAAGCAACTCAAATCGATCGTCCCGCGGCGACGAAAGCCGCGGTCCCGCTGCTCAGCGTCCGCAACATCGAGGTGGTCTACGACAAGGTCATCCTGGTGCTGCGCGGGTTGAGCCTTGAGGTGCCCAAGGGTGCGATCGTGGCGTTGCTCGGCGCCAACGGCGCCGGCAAGTCGACGACGCTGAAGGCGGTTTCGGGCCTGCTCAAGACCGAGGACGGCGAAGTGATCCGCGGCGAAATCGTCTTCGACGGCACGCGCATCGACGGCATCGACCCCGACAAGATCGTTCGCCGCGGCATTTTTCAGGTGATGGAAGGCCGCCGCATCATTTCCGACATGACGTCGATCGAAAACCTCAAGCTCGGCGCCTTCACCCGCACCGACAATGAGATCGGCGACGACATCGACATGGTGTTCAAATATTTCCCTCGGCTGAAGGAGCGCACCGGGCTCGCCGGCTATCTCTCCGGCGGCGAGCAGCAGATGCTGGCGATCGGCCGCGCGCTGATGGCGCGACCCAAGATGATCCTGATGGACGAGCCGTCGATGGGCCTGTCGCCGCTGCTGGTGAAGGAAGTGTTCGCCATCATCAAGGAGATCAACCGCGACCTCGGCGTCACCATTTTGCTGGTGGAGCAGAATGCGCGCGCGGCGCTCTCGGTCGCGAGCCACGGTTACATCATGGAACAGGGCAAGGTGGTGCTCGACGGCTCGGCCTCCGAATTGCGCGACAACGAGGACGTCAAGGAGTTCTACCTCGGCGGCGCCGGCGACCAACGCAAGAGCTTCAAGAACCTGAAGAGCTTCAAGCGGCGAAAGCGGTGGCTGTGAGGCTCGCGTGAAGAGAACGCGTCAAAACAAAAGCCGCCACTTAGCCGATCACCTGCTCCGCTTCCGCGACCGCGCAAAGCACATGGTAGAACGAAGACGCAGGGATGGTGGCGACCAGCGAATTGCCGTCGCGATCGAACTGGTCATACCAGCCGCCCGCGACGGGATGGCTGAGATAATGCCGCTCAAGTCGCGACAGCGCCGCGCGCGCTTCATCGGCAGCCCCCGCCTCGCCCGCTTCGGCCTGCGCGATCCACGCCTTGGCGATCTCCGTCTGCGGCCACAGGCGCCGCGTGTGCCGTCTGATGTCGCCGTTGGCGTTGCCCTCATCCACAAGGCAGCCCGTCGCCTCGTCGCGATAGCGCAGCGCCGACGCCAGCAATTCGCCGCGGTAGCGTCCTGTCGGGCAGCCGGTGATGCGCTCAAAGCCCTTCAGCAGCCAGGCCCATTCCGCCTGATGCCCGGGCTCGACACTGACGGGCTCGATCTTCGAAAAATCCTCCTCAAAGTACTCTCCCAGCACCTGCCGCTGCTTGTCGTAGAGGTTGGCCAGAAACAGGCTGAAGAAATTCCCGGCCCTGTTCTGGAACACCAAATCGTGCGTCGCATCGAACGCCGCGATCATCGCTTCGAACAGATGCATCTGCGGATTCTGCCGCCGCGGCAGCGACACCGGCAATCCTTCATGGACCCCGCCGTGCGGCGAACGCAATTGCGTATCGACGAAATGGCACAGCGCGTCGATCTCGGTGCGGATTTGCGCGTCACGATCGAGCCCGTAGACGGTTGCAAGGGCGAGCAGGACAAAGGCGTGATCGTAAGAATCGCGCAGCGGATCCAGCACCGTGCCGTCAGGCTTCAGCGTGTGGACGAAGCCAGGTTTGCCGTCCGGGGCTTTCGCCTTCGCCAGCAAGTGCTCCAGTCCCTTCAGCGCGATCGCGCGGCCCTCGGGATACCAGCCCATTTGCGCCGCCTTGGCGTAACAATAGATCTGCCGCGCCTGCACGAACACCCGGCGCGGCGCCAAACGGTCCGCGCGGGCGTCTACATCGAGCCGATCGATAAAGCCTCCCGCTACGTCGTCCCAGCCTTCGGTCGACCACAGCGGCAGGCAATCGTCGATCATGCGAAGCCTCAGCCTCGCGACGATATCGGCCGAATCCGGCGCATCTGCCGCCGCAGCGGTATCTCTTTCAGCCATTGCGTTCCCTGGAACATCAACACCGGTAGAAGCCGTCTGATAGCACGTCAGAGGCGGCACGCAATCGGCGTAAATCTAAGGCATCAGCCATGACCGAACACTACGACGCCCTCGAAACGCGCGAGCCTGCCCAACGCGAGGCGGAGCTGTTTTCCCGGCTTCCGGACGTCCTGCGAAAGGCGTTGGCTGCGCCCGCCTATGCCGAGCGCCTCAATGGCATCGACCCCGCTTCTGTGACCAGCCGCGCCGCGCTGGCGCGCCTGCCGGTGCTGCGCAAGTCGGAACTCCCTGCCCTGCACAAGGCCGCGCCGCCATTCGGCGGCTTCGTGGCCGGGCCCTTGGGGTCGTTCGGTCGGCTGTTCACCTCCCCGGGCCCGATTTTCGAGCCCGAGCCCGTTCACGCCGACCCCTGGCGCGGCGCGCGCGCGCTGTTCGCGGCCGGCTTTCGGCCCGGCGACGTGGTGCTCAATACCTTCAGCTACCATCTGACGCCCGGCGGCTTCATTTTCGACGCCTCGGCGCGGGCGCTGGGCTGCGCCGTGATTCCAGCCGGCCCCGGCAATACCGAGCAGCAGTTCGAACTGATCGAGGCCTATCGCCCGGTCGGCTATAGCGGCACGCCGGATTTCCTCAAGATCCTGCTCGACGCCGCCGCAAGCGCCAGCCGCGACGTCTCCTCGATCAAGCGCGCGCTGGTATCCGGCGCGGCGTTCCCGAAATCGCTGCAGGACGAGGTGAAGTCGCGCGGCATCGATGCCTATCAGGCGTTCGGCACCGCCGACCTCGGCCTCGTCGCCTTCGAGACACCGGCGCGCGACGGCATGGTCGTCAACGAGGATCTGATCATGGAAATCGTGCGTCCCGGCACCGGCGATCCCGTGGCGCCCGGCGACGTCGGCGAAATCGTCGTCACCTCACTCGACCCGCAGCATCCCTGGATCCGCCTCGCGCTCGGAGACCTCACGGCGGTGTTGCCGGGCGCGAGCCCGTGCGGGCGCACCAATATGCGCATCAAGGGCTGGATGGGCCGCGCCGACCAGACCACCAAGGTCAAAGGCATGTTCGTCCGCCCCGAGCAGATCGCCGAGATCGGCAAGCGCCATCCTGGACTCGGACGATTGCGCCTCGTGGTGACGCGGTCCGGCGAGAGCGATCTGATGACGCTGAAGGCGGAAACGGCCTCACCCGGCGACGCCCTTCGCGACGAACTCGCCGCGAGCCTGCGCGCAGTGACCAAACTTGGCGGCAACGTCGATCTGGTCAGCACAGGTTCTCTGCCGAATGATGGCAAGGCGATATCCGACGAGCGCTGACTATCTCCCAAATAGGTTTGGTTCTGCAAGTGATGACAATTCCCTGGTAACAAGGATTGTCGGAGCAAACAGTCGCGCTCGTTCACCCGTTAGCCTGTAGAATCTAGCATTTCCGCAGCAGCCCGGGCCTTCGATGCGCAGTTGCCCGGCATACGAAGCAGGGAATTTCACAGGGAAATCCGAGCTTGAAGCAGTGAATTTCTCTTCCTCTTGCAAGGATACGAAGAATGCGTTGAGGGAATTATTTTTTGTCTGAAGCTTGTCTGGATATCTGCAATGGCGTCTTTCAGACATGAATCTGTCTGAAACTGTGCCTCCCTCGGAGGCTTTTGTCTGAAGACATGTCTGGAAGGTCCCACTATGTCTGAACCGACACTACCGGGGAGCGTTCCCGGAGGAAGACGACGAGGTTCGCTGAAACGAGCGGCCCCTTGGACGGCCATGCTCTCACTCGTGTCGCCCAAAATCAAAATCTAGTTGATCGGAACGGCTCGATACGCTATACATCGCCGAGCAGCAGAAGCGTGTGGGGTAGAGCAAGACCTCCGTTCTGTAGGTATCGCGGCCGAGCAGCGTCTCACTGTCCGTCGATTCACCGAGCTAGACTTTACATCAACCAAGGAAGGTTACCGACCGGGTGCAGCCAGGAAACTGGTTGATCGCGGTCGTGCGACCGTATCCGGAGGTAAAGCTTTAATTTCGACCATAGCGGCACATGCTTGAGGGGGCATAGAGGGGGCATAGACATGAACACTGACATCTATGAAGAGGCGGCGGTGGGTTACGGCAAGCCACCAAAGCATTCGCAGTTCAAACCTGGCCAGTCAGGAAATCCGAGCGGACGTAAACGGAAAGAAAAGAAGTTTTTTGATCCTAATCCTGTGCGGGAAATCTTACTTGAGGAAATCGAAATAACGATCAGAGGCAAAAAACGAAAGATGACGAAGGCTAAGGCGCTGGCTCTTAAATATGTGGGAATGGCGATGAGCGGAGACTACAAGGCGGCGGCGCTAGTTTTGCGGCATAGCGGGGGGTTGGATGTTCTGCAGTTGTGGGATGAAAAGCGCGCGAGCCCGAAATGAAATTCATGCGCAGTGAGTTTAATCGCTAGTTGAAAATTTTTTTCATATAGGTGCTGTTGACGAGAGTAGTGGGTCTTGAGTATCGGTGCGCGTACGGAGGCTTTCAATTTTACGCTTCCATCAGCGTCAAAGGTTTCTGGGCCGGTAGATCCCAGACCTGATCGCGACGAGCGAACGTTGGCTGCATCTACATCTTATCACCAAGGAGGGTGTGTGAAGTGACGAAGTCGGAGCAACCCGGCTGTCGGTCCATCATGCGCTAAGCCTCGGACCGGCAGCCCCACACACGGAGGGCAATCATATGCCAGTCAAGTTTGGTGCTAAGCCTGCAATCCATTCTAAACCGATAATCCACGTTGATGATTTGGACGACCTGGACGTCGACAACCAGCGTCCAAGTCCTTCGCACGGCCGCTTCCGGTCTGATCCTCGCATTAAGGCTGAATGCGTTGAGGTCGTCTCGATCAAGGACCTCAAGCCGAATTCGAAAAATGCCAAGCAACACCCGGAACGACAGATCTCCTTGCTAGAGGAGAACATTAACGAGTTCGGTTTCACAAATCCGCTAATTGTTGATGAAAACAATACAATCCTTGCCGGTCACGCTCGCTGGGAGGCCGCCAAACGGCTTGAGCTCGAGTACTTGCCGGTTGTCCGGCTTACGCATCTTAGTCCGGCGCAAAAACGCGCAGCGGCCATAGCGGACAACAAGCTTGCGGAACTTGGAGCTTGGGATTTCGAAATCCTGGGCGAGGAATTCGAATTCTTGACAGATCCTGACTCCGACATATGCTTCGATTACCGCATCACCGGTTTCGACACGCCTGAGATCGACGATATTCTCGATGACAAGTCGGACACGGACCGCAACGATCCGGAAGACGACATTGCGCCCCCGGTTTCCACGCCGCCGGTCACGCTACCGGGCGACCTGTGGGACGCTGGGCAGCACAAATTGATTTGTGCTGATGCAACCGTCTCCGAAGCCTATGAGCGGTTGATGCAGGGCGAGCGCGCGCAGATCAGTTTCAACGATTTCCCCTTCAACGCCCCCAACGAAGGTCGTGTGACCAAGCGCAAGGGCGCGCGCGAGTTCGCCATGGGAAACGCTGAGATGTCGAAGGAAGAGTACACGAATTTCCTTGCCAAGTTGTGCAAGAACATTGTGGCCAACATCGCAAGCGGCGCGATCGCCTATTTCTGCACGGACTGGCGTCACATGTCGGAATTGATGGCCGCTGCCGACCCGTTGTTTCACGCGTTCAAGAACTTGATCGTTTGGACCAAACCCAACGCGGGAATGGGAAGCTTTTATAGATCACAGCACGAACTAATCTTCGTCTTCGCCGTGCCGGGCAAGCCCATCAACAACATCGGCCCCGGCGCCAAAGGTTGCCACCGAAGCAACGTCTGGAATTATGCCGGTCTGTCCAGCTTCTGGCGCGGCCGGGACAAGACCTTGGCTATGCATCCGACGGTCAAGCCGGTCGCGATGTGGTGGACGCGTTGAAGGACTGTTCAAACCGCGGTGACATCGTATTGGACGTCTGCGCTGGATCCGGCACCACCATGATCGCCGCGGAGAAAACCGGCCGCCGCGCGCGTCTGATCGAGATCGATCCCGGTTACTGCGATGTCATCATAAGGCGTTGGCAAACCCTGACGGGCAACGTCGTCCGGCTCAAAGAGACCAACGAGACGTTCGAGCAGGTTGCCACAAGGCGAGTATAAAGGGGATGACAGAACGAAGCAGCTGAATACGCTTCCCGGCCACAACGTTCGATCCGATAAAACCGGCGCACCCGGTCACGAGCAACATGGCGTCCTCCTACCTAGATTGTGAGGGCAAGACCTTTGCCCGAGTACCGCCTAGCTTGCAACTTGGCTTCTTCAGGGTAGTGACTCTGGCTTTACCTGCCAGCACCGACAGGGTAGGATTCCGTCGGTTACGCATATCGAAAATGTGAATCAAAATTCATGCCAAGCAGTGGCGCCCGGCGGCGGAACTGCGCGCCGGGACAAGGAACCGCCCTCGTCCTCGGGCCGGCATCCCCGAACGGCTCGCTTCTTCGACGAAACCCGATTCGGCTAATCGGCCGGATGCGCTGGGGTGAAGTAAGGCCCTCTGCCGCGCTTCATCGACAAGAGCGCCGCGCTGGCCCTGCCTACGAGGGCACCTTTGCCGGGGCGGTGGCGCAATTATTCGTCCCCCTGAGAATACGGACGCGCTCGGCCCAAGTCCAACGGCCTTGGTACCGCGCCCGCGGTGACGCTCGGGCAGGGTTCTGTCGCGTCTCGAAACGCCGGACTTACTATCCGGAAGCCGCGCGACTGTTGATTGAGCGCGGCCTTGACGTCTGGGTGGTCGGCGGTCCAGGCGAAAAGCGCTGCTATAAAACCCTAGTCTGAGCGATTACCTTGGCGACGAAGGCGTCGAGGTCGCCGCCTGCGAACAGGAAGCCTGGTAGCCCTGCGTCCTGCGCCGCCTTCATATCGGTGGGCCGGTCGCCGATCACGAAGCTGCCCGAGTGCCGCACCGGCCAGTGCTGCATGAGATCGTGGATCATGCCGGGGCTTGGTTTGCGCCAGTTGTGATCTTCGAGATAGGCTGAAACGGAACCTTCGGGATGATGCGGGCAATACCTGACGTCGTCGATGACGGCGCCTTGGGATGCGAGTTCAGCGCGCATCCAGTCGTGCAGCGCAGCGACGTCGTCTTCAGAGTAGTAACCTCGCGCCACGCCGGATTGATTTGTGAAGAAGAACACGAAGTAGCCCGCCTCATTTAGTCGGCGAATTGCCTTTGCCGCGTTCGGCATCCAACGGATCCGCTCCCTCGTGCCGATATAACCATCGTCCTGATTGACGACACCGTCGCGGTCGAGAAAGGCTGCCGGTCTTTGCATCCTTCGTTCGCTCATTGGAAGGTCACCTCCACTACTGCTGGGGCTACAATCCATGGGCTGCGCCACAGCACAGACCGAACTACTACTCGTCGCGATCTCCGCAACAATCTGCGCCTTGTCGTCGTTGCTCCACTTCCGCCGACAGCGGCCTCGGTGACTTCCAACCGTCGGACCGTTCGGTGATAGCACTGCGCACAGTGTCTATTCTGAGCGTAGCGACTAAAGCAAGGCACAGACTCGCTGATCACCAGCATATCCAAATGATGGCCCCAAGACATCGCTTACATTGATGCGAGAAGTTGCTCGTTTTTCGTAGCTCGGTGCTTCCTGGCTCTGTCGACTGCATCAGCATAACTCAAACGTCCTGCGTTAGCCTCGTCAAAGTAAATTACGATAACAAATGAAGGTCGCCGTCACGCTGATAATTGTCCAGATTCTCGTAGTTGACCATCGATCCTTCGACAGAGGTGGGTTTTCCGTGAAAGCCAAGCGCTACGGCAATCAGCGCATTCGAGAGGCCGTCCCCCGGCAAGTAATGTCCAAAGAAAAGCCCTGTCACACCTACCGTCGCAAGCTCCTCGTCCGGGGGATAGGAAAATGGGATCATGTGCCTCGCTTCAATTCCCTCCCTTCCAACTACATCGGCCACTCGCATCCCCAGTAGTCCTCCGAACTCCTCGAGCCATCTCCGGTTTAATATGTGACTCTCTGTGGCCGCGGCCGGCCCGCCATACTCATTCTGCGAGTTCTCACCCCAGATGATGAGAGGTACCTTGTACTGAACGGCCGCCCGAACTGGAATCGTGAAAATCCCGACATGCTCGGGCCACGAAATGTCCCCGACCTGAGTCAATCCTTTGCGGTTCAGCTTGGCCCTCACAATTGGATTGGGAGACATCTCGACGTGATCCACCCAAAGATGCTTGATATTTTCTACGTTGGCCCGGCCAATCACAAGTTGACGACGTAACACAGAGCGGCGTTAGTCCGACGCGACATTCTCCGGATCGGTTTATTTGCGGGGCTTTTCTTTTCCCGATTTTCGAAGCCTGACACCGGGTCCACCACCGTTCTCGTCAATGAACTCGACGCCGGCAGCTTCCAAGGCTCGGCGAACGGCTAGTTCATTAGCTGCGGTGAGTGACGTGCCGTCTTCTGCAACTTCAGCCCGGCGGATCGTATTAGCGCCCAGCGCAGATTCTTTGGCGAGATCCGCTGCACTCCATCTCAACAGCGCCCGCGCGGCCCTGATTTGAGCGCTCGAAAGCATATGCTTTTTCATATTGCAATTTCACCCAGATGGTTTAAATTAGCCCATATGGGCAACTCGACCCGAATCGCGTTACACGCGTTACAAAGGATATAAAATGAAACCGGACGTTTGGACAAAGTTGTACGCGGACCGCCGTGCCTTTATTGGGGGCTCGGACGCCCGGATCATCATGGGCGACGATGAGGCAGCCCTGGTGCGGCTGTGGCGAGAGAAGCGCGGCGAGATCGAGCCCGAAGACCTCACGAACAACTTGATCGTCCAGCTCGGCAGCGTGACCGAGCACCTCAACCGGCACTGGTACGAGCGGAATACCCGTCAGGTCGTGACCGAGGTGCAGCGGCGGGTGTTTCATCCGGTCAAGCGGTGGATGGCGGCAACATTGGACGGCATGGTTGAGGGGACCGGCGCGGTGTTCGAGGCCAAGTTCATGCTGCCATGGTCGTTCTCGGAGGAAGGCGCGGCCGAGAAGCACATGGCCCAGCTACAGCACAACATGTGGGTTACGGCCTCCCGAACGGCGGTGCTGTCGATTATTACCGGGGGCGGCAAATGGGTGGAGATGACCATTTCGGCCGATCCGCTCTACCAGCACCTTCTGCTCACCGCGGAAAAGAAATTCTGGCGCTGCGTCGAGACCGGCGAGACCCCTCACCTGTTTGGCGTCGAGCCGCCACGGGTAAAGATCGAGGCAGTCCGGACCGTCGATATGAGCGGGTCAAACGCCTGGGCCGAGTTTGCAGGCCTGTTTCAGGCAACTCGGCAGGCGGCCCAGGACCACGAACGATCAAAGGCCGAGTTAAAGGCCCTGGTGCCAGAGGATGCCAGGGAAGCCTCGGGTCATGGTATCCGCGCCAAGCGCTCGAAGTCTGGCGCCATCAGTTTTGACATCGTCAGAGAGGAACCTCGCCATGCAGCGATCCAGCAATAAGATTGGCGCTCTGGCGACGGCACTCGCCAAGGCGCAAGCCGAGATCGCCAATCCGGAAAAGTCGCTCACCGCTACCATCGAATCCCCATTCCCGCGCGAGGGCCAGCGGACCTTTCGCTACGCTTCCTTATCCACAGGCCTCGACATCGTTCGCAAATGTCTGGGCCAGCATGAGATCGCAACGGTCCAAAGCACTGCGATCGACCGGGACAGCGGCCTGATCAGACTGACAACCACGCTCGTGCACGCCTCCGGCGAATGGGTGTCTTCGGACTGGCCGGTTTGCCCCGCTTCGGAGACGGCAGCTCCCCATCGGATGGGCGCGGCGCTGACCTATGCCCGGCGCTATGCCCTATTCACCCTGGTCGGCATCGCCGGGGAGGACGATCTCGATGCCCCCGACCTCGCCCTTCAAACCGTGGCTCCAGTCCCCAAAAGCGGCCCACCGATAAAGGGAAACGGCCCCGATGAAATTCGGCCGCCCCCGCCGACAAAACCATTCCAAGAGGCTCGCAAGGGCCCAAATGGCAAGCCGCTCTTTATTCTGTCACGCGAAGCCTCGGCAGCGCTTCGGGAACGGTTGTTGGCCGAATTGAAAGGATTGGAGCTCAACGACGGTCTGGACGCATGGGCATTTCAGGCATGGCCAAGGACAAACACCTTGACGCCCGTGGATGGGAACGAGGTCAGACTTGCGTTTCAAGCCCGGCTCGGCCGCCTACAGGCGATTCCGGAGGAGAACCCCTCGCCAGCCGAGCCCACGGCGAACCAAGAGATCCGCTCCCGCATCGACAAGAGCGTGCTGGCAATCCCCGTGGCGCGCCGCCTGCGTGACAAGCCCCACCTGCGGTTCGTGGCCAAACAGCCTTGCCTGGTTTGCGGGCGCCAGCCCTGCGATGCCCATCATCTGAGGTTTGCGCAATCCCGCGGTCTCAGCCTCAAGGTCAGCGACGAATTCACGGTCCCACTGTGCCGCGCTCACCATCGCGAACTGCACCGCACCGGTAGGGAAGTGGACTGGTGGCTGAAAGCCGGTCTCGAGCCAATCAGCCTTGCGCGCAAGCTTTGGCTGGAAACCCACCCCCTCGCCGCTTCTGCAGACGTCCTGAGCGACGACAACGAGCAGCCCGGTGCGGCGAACGATGAAGTAACCGCAATGTCACGGCGCCGGCGCGAGCCGCGGATTGCGAAACGAACCCAGTTGCCGGGCACTGCTACATGACTTCGCTTCGACAGATTGCATCCAACCGCCGCAACGCCCAGAAGAGCACCGGCCCCAAAACGCAAGACGGCAAAGCGCGTTCTTCCCAGAACGCCGTTCGCCATGGATTGACCGCGGAGACCGTGATCGGGCCGCTTGAGGATCCAGCTGACTACCAGGCATTCGAGCAGGCGGTCACGACCGCCTATGACGCGGAGACCGCCGTCGAGCGCGAATTGGTGCTTCGGCTGGCAAGCCTGTTATGGCGATTAAGGCGTGCGACCTCGGTCGAGACCGGCCTGCTCCAGATACAGTGCGAAACAAGCACCGCATCTGATCCTGATCCTGCGCTGACAAAGCTACCCGGAGAAGTGTGCGACGTTATCGAAATCTTCCAGTCCAGGCACGATTCGAGTGGATGCGAGCTTGCGCGCTGCTTTCTTCGTCTGGCCAACCTCGACAACGGAATTTTCGAACGGCTTGGCCGCTATGAGGCGGCGCTCTGGCGCCAGGTCAGGCAAACGATTTTAACGTTGCAGAACCTGCAGTGGCGCGTGCCGGGCGGTCGTTCTCGGCGAACCCTGGATCGTTGGCAAAGGTAAGGTCCGGCATCAGCACCTGTGAGACAGAAGTCCGAGAACCAGGAGCCGACGTCCGAGCGGTTTGTGAAGATCATGTAGCGTGCGAAACTTGATCCGCGGCCACTCAGATCGAGCTCGTCCCCGTGTTGGCGTGAGTTCGATCCCGTGGATATCAGCGAATCCCTGACATGGCCGGCAGTCGCGCTTCACCTCGAGATTTTCCGAGGTAAAGCGTCTCATCCAGACCGGTCTCGATGCGGGTAATCCCGCGCGATCTTGCGCGCGACGAAGGTCCGCGCCGCGGATCGGGCTCTCGTGATTGAACAGGATGCCGTTCGAGGCATACATCCCGTAGGCCTCGCGGTAGTTCACCGTGATCCAGTAGCCGTACAGCTTGGCGACGGCATAGGGCGAGCGCGGATAGAATGGCGTCGTCTCCTGCGGGACTTCCATACAGTTCCGGAGTCGACGCCTGATAGAACCGCGTCTATGCCGAGAAATCCGGATCGCTTCCAGGGGTCGCAGCACGCCGATCGCGTCGGCACTGGAGGTATATTCGGAACTTTCGAAAACTGACGCCGACATGGCTCTGGGCGGCAAGATTGCAGATCTCGGTCGGCCTGATCTGCTGCATCAGCAAGATCAGGTTGGTCCAATCCGTTATGTCGTCACGGTGGCAGCGGGAACGGCACATTGCGAACGTGGGGATCCTCATAGAGATTGATCAATGCGTCCAATATTGAACGAGGACGACCGCCGCTTGACGCCATGCACCGTGCAGCCCAGGCCAAGCAGATATTCGACAGATAGCCGCCGACCTGCCCAGTGACGCCGATGGGGAGCGCCACGCGCCGTTCACATCTTGAACTGCCTTGTTGACCCAACAACGGTTGCCTGGCAGCAGCTCAACGACGTTAAATCGCAAATATTGCGTTGACCGCGTAGTGACTGCCGGTTAGCACTCCGACTGGGGGGACCAAATTCCTATCATGACCCATTCGCCCAAATTGAGCTTGCTAGGGCCTTACTCTCGAGCGCAGGCCATAGCATTCAGCCCCACCGGCGAAGGTGACAGTTCGGAAATTCGACAAAGCGATCAAGCATGAAGAGAGGAGCGCTTGCGACAACAGCAAACTAGTGGCTTGCTAAAAGGGTCTGTCGCTTCCTGTTAGACCTTGTGGTACTTGCGATACCATTTTGCAAATCGTCCGATACCATCTTCAATCGTGGTCGCGGGCCGAAATCCAATATCGCGCACCAGATCTTCAACGTCGGCGTAGGTCGCCGGCACGTCTCCCGGCTGCATCGGCACCATCTCTTTGGTGGCCGAGCGCCCGAACTCCTTCTCCAGAAGCGAAACTACGTGCATGAGATCTTCAGGATTGTTGTTGCCGATATTGTAGATCTTCCACGGCGCGGCGCTGCTGGACGGGTCAGGCTTGTCGCCGGACCAGTTCGGATTGCCCTGCGGCGGGCGATCGATGAGGCGGACGATCGCCTCGCTGACATCGTCAACGAAGGTGAAATCGCGGAGCATGTTGCCCTGATTGAACAGCTTGATCGGCGTGCCCTCGACGATGGCTTTGGCAAAGATGAACATCGCCATGTCCGGACGACCCCACGGACCGTAGACGGTGAAGAACCGTAATCCCGTGGCCGGAAGTCGATAGAGGTGGCTATAGGCGTGCGCCATCAGCTCGTTCGCCTTCTTCGACGCGGCATAAAGACTGATGGGATGATCGACATTATCCTGCACCAAAAACGGCAATTTGGTGTTGGCGCCATAGACCGAGGATGAGGACGCAAACAGAAGATGTTTGCAGCCATTGTTCCGGCAGCCCTCCAGCACGTTGATGAAACCCTCGATGTTGGCATCGATGTAGGCGTGAGGATTATCAAGCGAGTAGCGAACGCCGGCCTGAGCTGCGAGATGGATGACAACGGGAAACCGTTGCTGCTCGAAAAGCATTTTTGTCGACGCACGATTTGCCAGATCGAGCTTCACAAAGCGGAAATTGGAATGAAGCTTCAGGATCTCGAGGCGGGCTTCCTTGAGCTTGGGATCGTAGTAATTATTGACGATGTCTAGCCCGACAACCTCGCGCCCCTTCAACAGCAAGCGCTGCGCTACATGAAATCCAATAAAGCCGGCGGCTCCGGTGACCAGCACCGCGTTTTCAGACATCGTTTCTCCGATTTTCGCCTAGAGCCGCCATAGCTCGATGCCGACGGGTCGAGAGCTGCGATCGAGCTTCATTTTTACATCGAGAACAAGGCCCGCACCGCCAGACAACAATCGCTGAACAAGCGGCCAGCCGCCGCTTATATATTGATGGTGTGCGACTGCAAGAATGACCGCGTGGGCTGGTTGCAATTTGTCGAGTTCGATAAGCGTTACGCCATATTCGTGCCGGGCGTCGGCCGCATTCGCCAAGGGGTCATGTACCTGGACCGTCAGGCCGAACGATTCCAGCTCGCAGATGATATCGACCACTCGAGAGTTGCGGGTATCCGGAACGTCCTCCTTGAACGTCAAACCAAGGATTGTAACGACGCTCCCCTGCCCTTTGCCCCGCAGCAGCCCCCGCACGCATTCCCGCGCGATCCGCTGGCCCATACCATCATTGATGCGGCGGCCGGCCAGAATGACTTCCGGGTGGTAGCCTGCTTTTTCGGCGCGATACGTCAGGTAATAGGGATCGACGCCGATGCAGTGGCCACCAACAAGGCCAGGCTGAAACGGCATGAAGTTCCATTTTGTTCGCGCCGCCGCCAGCACGTCGCCGGTATCGATCCCGAGCGCCTGGAAAATGAACGACAGTTCGTTCATGAACGCGATATTGAGATCGCGTTGGGTATTTTCGATGACCTTGGCGGCCTCGGCGACCTTGATCGAAGGAGCGCGATGAATGCCGGCCGTCACTACCGATCCGTAAACGTCAGCAACGATGTCGAGCGTCCCCGCATCCTGCGCCGAGACGACCTTCATGATGGTCTCGAACCGGTGCTGCTTGTCGCCGGGGTTGATCCGCTCGGGCGAATATCCGACGGTGAAGTCGGTACCGGCCTTCAGATGCGATGTCACTTCCAAAACTGGAACGCATTCTTCCTCGACGGCACCGGGATAGACCGTCGATTCGTAGACGACGATGTCACCCTTCTTGAGCACGCCTCCGACCGAACGCGAGGCCGCCATCATGGCACCGAGATCCGGCCGATGCGCGTCATCGATCGGGGTTGGCACGGTGACGATATAGAAATTGGACTTCCGGATCGCCGCTACGTCGGCAGAAAAGGACAGCGAAGCGTGACGAAGGTCCGCGATCTCTACCTCGAGGGTGCGATCGTGGCCTGCGTTCAACTCGGAAATACGCGCCACATCCACGTCGAACCCGACGACCGGTACTTGTGTTCGGGCAAATGACACCGCCACGGGCAATCCCACATATCCCAAGCCGACAACTGCTATACTTCGCCCGTGTGCCACTTATGAACTATCCAGCTGAAACTATTTTTGAGGGGTCTGTTTAGCCGCTATTCCGGCCATTCAGCAATAGCGAAACTGTCGGTATTGCCTGCTTGGTCGCGAAGTTCTAACAGTACTCCACGGCCGCAGCTGTGGTACGTGACCGCCGGCGCCGGGCGTCCTAAGCTCTAACAGTTACGGCTCGGAATGCGCAGATTTCTGGTTCTTGCTGCTCGAATACTGGTGCCCGGCGCGCTATCGCACGTCCTTAAAATCGGCAGCTCAATCCTGGTCGAGTTCTACTGTTTTTCACGGGTGGCAAGTCAAGATGTGCGGTATTGCAGGATTTGTTGTCACCAGTTCGCGGACATCGCTCGATCAGCTGAGATCCGTTGCTGATGCCATGCACATCAGCTTGCAGCATCGTGGCCCCGACGACCATGGCGTCTGGATCGATGGAGAGGCCGGCGTTGCGCTGGTGCACAGGCGCTTGTCTATTGTGGATCTTTCGATCGCCGGGCATCAGCCAATGCTTTCGGCCAACGGACGCTACGTCATTGTGTACAATGGCGAGGTTTACAGCCACGCAGAAATCCGCGCGGAGATCGAAGCGACGGGGCATCGATTCCGAGGTCATTCGGATACCGAAGTGATCCTGGAATCAATTGATAGAGTCGGTGTGCGTGCCACCGCCGATCGACTGATCGGAATGTTTGCACTTGCAGTGTGGGACAGAAAAACGCAAACGCTAACTCTGCTTCGTGACAGGCTCGGAATAAAGCCGATCTACTGGGCGAAATTCACGGGCCTCTTCATGTTCGGCTCAGAGCTCAAGGCACTGCGAAGCCACCCTGCGTGGACGCCCAAAATCCGCCCGAACGCCGTCGCATCATTTATGCGCCACAACTATATCCCGGCTCCTCATACGATCTATGAGAATGTCTACAAGCTCGAACCGGGAATGATCCTGACGCTGCCGTTTGGCGGCGAGCCACGGCTCGAGAAGTTCTGGGATGCCCGGCAGGTGGCTCTCTCCGGTATTCGCGACCCGCTGCGGGAAGATGATCGAACGCTGACAGACCGCCTTGAATCTCTTCTCATGGACGCCGTCGGGCGGCGAATGATCGCCGATGTTCCTCTCGGCGCCTTTCTGTCGGGTGGTGTTGATTCCTCTACAGTGGTCGCCTTGATGAAGGCCGCCAGTGCGGTGCAGGTCAAAACGTTCTCGATCGGATTTGAGCAGGCAAGTTTCAATGAGGCGCCCCATGCTGCCGCGGTCGCCCGCCATCTCGGCACCGACCACACCGAACTTGTTGTAACGCCTCGGCAAGCTCTCGACGTCGTACCGAACTTGGCTGAAATGTTCGACGAACCATTCGCCGATTCATCTCAGATCCCGACCTATCTGGTGTCCGCAATGACCCGAAAGCACGTCACTGTCGCGCTTTCGGGCGACGGCGGCGACGAACTATTTGCTGGCTACAATCGATACGAACTGACAAAGCGTTTCTGGAGTGCGCTTTCGCTCGTCCCGAGACCGATGCGGCTCGCGCTCGCCTCGGGCCTCACATCGTTAAGCCCTGGCCGGTGGGACGGGCTGTTTAACATGCTGCCGAGCAAGTTTGCGCGTCCGCAAGCTGGCGACAAGATCCACAAAATAGCTTCTGTACTCCAGCTAAGTTACGCCGACGAGCTATACCGACGCTTGATCAGTCACTGGACACCTGAGCAGATCACTCCGTCCGTGTCGGAAGACCGCGGCGTTCTCTGGGATGAGACCGCACGAAAGGATTTCCCGAACCTGTTAGACCGTATGCAGTTTTTGGATCTGGTCACCTATTTGCCGGACGATATCCTGACAAAAGTCGACCGGGCTAGCATGGCGATTGCTCTAGAAGCTCGGGTCCCCCTTTTGGACCATCGCGTGGTCGAGCTGGCCTGGAGGCTGCCACATTCGGCTAAAATCAGAGGTGGTGAGACCAAGTGGCTGCTGCGGCAAGTTCTTTATCGCCACGTACCTAAAGAGTTGATCGACCGGCCGAAGATGGGATTTGGCGTCCCTCTGGGCGAATGGTTGCGCGGTCCCCTGCGCGACTGGGCGGAATCCCTTCTATCGGAAAACCGCTTGAAAGAAACCGAATTCCTCGATAGCGGCGTCGTTAGACGTTATTGGAGCGAGCACTTATCCGGACGTCGAAACTGGCAATATTTGCTCTGGAACGTGCTTATGTTCGAGGCTTGGCGGGAACGGTGGACCTGACTCAACGAAATCCCACTTCGGCAAGGTCTGCCGGCTTTCGGCCTTTTAGCAATGCCTCATAAAGCTGTTCATACCGCCTCACGCAGCCTTCCAGCGCAAATTCCTTCTGAACTCGGGTTTTCGCTTTCACTCCCATGGCCAGCCGTAGCTGATCGTCGCCTGCCAATCGCTCAATAGCCACGGCGAATTGCTCCGGATTCCTCGGCGCTACAACAAGGCCGGTTTCTTGATCGACAACGGCCTCTGAATTACCACCGACGTTGGTAACTATCATCGGAAGGCCCTCGGCCATGCCTTCCAAAATTGCGTTAGAGAAACCCTCTTGATGCGAGCTGAGAATTCCTACGTCGGCACTTCGCAGCAACTCAGGGACGTCGTCACGCCCCCCCAGGAAAACAACGTTTTCTTCAATCTGCAGGATCTTCGTCAAAGCACTCAAGTCCGCGCCGATGCCGTCATCTCGTCCGACGACGAGAAGCCGCCAGTTGCGAGGAAGCCGCTGCTTCGCGATCCCAAACGCTGCGAAAAGATCGGAATGGCCCTTATAGGGAATAAGATTGGCGACGACGACGAACACGATTGCGTCGTCCGAAATGCTCAATCGCTCTCGTATGGCGATGCGAGCCTCAGTCGAAACGAACGATTTCTGATCAATGCCGTTATATATCAATCCCAAGCGATCTTTCGGAATCCCTTCTTTCTGATGCAGTTCTTGAACCACGCTACGAGAGTTCCCAAGTATCGCGCTCATTGCGGGATGCAAGTTGCGCTCGACTAGGCGTAGAAAACGATGCCCTGTATGGTACTCATTTAGGCTGCGGCGGCTCATGATCCGCACAGGAATGCGTGCGAGGAATGCCGCTGGCGCACCGAGAATGTAGGCAGCAGGGAGAAAGAAATGCGCGATTGCTGGATCTAGAGAACGCATCGTCGCAGCAAGTTTTAGCGTCGTTGCAGCAACCCACCACGCCCGGCGCACCCGCGACCCACCTTTCGGCGGCGGATCCAGCGCTGAAGTCAAAACCGGAACGCCGTTAGCCTCCAACTCATCAGCCAGCGAACCACGCTCGGTCAGACAATAGACCACAGGCGACCAACGCTTGCGATCAAGTCGCGGCAAGACCTGAACGAGGTGACGTTCCGCCCCACCGACATCGAGCGAGCCGATCACGCAAAAAACTGTTTGGGTACTCATGTTCGAACGAACAAGAACTCGTTGCAGCCTATGCCACCTCCGCATGTCTTCAACTTCTGCAACTTGAAGCCACGCATCTTGAAGAACTCGAATATTTCTTCGGGCTTGGCGACCTCGAACGGATAACCGCCGACCCAGTCAACGAGATCGTGCCAAGCCGACATACCCCGGTCGCCGCCATAGTTGCGCCAAGTCGACAGACCACGACCGCGAAGGAAGTCACGCGTCAGTTGTGGGCCCCAGATTCGCAAAAATGCGAGCCAAACGATGAGCCTTTGGCGCCATTGCGGACTATTGGCATAATAGCGTTTGATTCGTTTCCAGCGTTCGGACCGAAGGCCCTGATCGTTGTAGATTGAGACGACCAGCGCGCCGCCTGGGCTGACCAGCTCGCCTGTCAGCTCGAGCGCGCGCCACATATCACCTGTGTGATGCAAGACGCCCCAGGAATATACGACGTCATGCTGTCCGAGCCTACGCATATAGCTTTCGTCGAGCGCGGACCCGCGTTCAATCGACCAATCTGCATCGCCCGAGCAAAACCGCTCGCGCAGCACACGGGCGCATTCGACGGATTGCGGGTCGTAGTCGAGGGAATGAACTTTGGCGCCGAGATTGCGGGCGGCGAGACTGAACAAGCCGCTGCCGCAACCAACATCGACGAAGCTCCTGCCTTGGAGTGCCGATTCTGGAAGCATGTTGCGCAGCGATTCCTCTGCAGTACGGATGCGTGCGCTATCCACCATCTCGAGAAACCGTCGCCAATTGGCGCCAAACTCAAATCGACGTTCCTTATCTCTCACGTCGGTGTCATCCATGATGATGTCCATTGCCAAGCAACCCTCTGTAGGCGTCCTCATAGCGGTCCACGCAAGCGTCGAGAGAGAATGTTGATTCGACGCGCCGGCGTCCGGCCTGCCCTAAACGCTTTCGCAGCAGCGGATCATTCAGCAGCAAGGTCGCGGCTTGCGCCAACAATTCCGGTGCGGCGGGGGGAATGAGCAATCCTGTCTGATCCTCACACACCGCGTCAAAATTTCCGCCTGTCGCAGTCGCGATCACCGGCAGGCTGGCGGCCATGTATTCGAGGATCGCGTTGGGGAACCCCTCCTGATGCGAGGCCAGGATTCCTGCATCGGCGGCCTTCAGCAGTCGCGGAACGTCCGCGCGGCCACCAAGAAAATCCACTCGCTCAGCGAGCCCTAACCGTTGCGAGAGCTCGCGCAACTGCTGCGTAAAGGCAGGTCTCCCCTGTCCGACCAGGGCCAGACGCCACGGCAGATTCCCTGCAAGCCGCGCGAATGCCTGGAGCAAATCCACATGGCCCTTGTACGGAATGAGATTTGCGACTGTCGCAAAAACTATCTCGTCCGGATGCCATTGTTCCGCGCGCCGTGTCCCTTCTCGCTCGCCGGCCGCGTCATCAAACGCCTCAAGATCGATGCCGTTATGGTTCAGACGAAGCTTGGTATTTGCGATGCCTTCCGCCTTCAGCTCATCAATCACCCGGCTGGAATGGCCAAAGACGAGATTTGCATGCCGGAGCGCCCAACCCTCCATCCATTTGTCTCCGGGAAACGAGGAAGGCCGCACAGCCTGAGACCGACGACTCATAACCACCGGTGAAAATCCTGCCATTCGCCCCGCCAACCCGCCGACAATGCAGCACGTTGGGAGGAAGCAGTGCAGGATGCGCGGCGGCCGGCGGCGGAGCCCGACGGCAAGCGCTCGTGTCTGCTGCATCAGCGCCAGCACGCCTCTCAATTTCGGAACTGGGACAGAAAAACCGCGCGGCAAAACCTCGATCGGAATGCCTGCCGCTTCGATAGGCTCCGCAAACGCGCCGCCGCCGCTGAAGACGACGACCTTGAGTGCCCAGCCGCGCTTCGCCAACGCGGGTAACACTTGCGACAGATGCCGCTCGGTTCCACCCACGGCAAGACTGCCAACGAAAACGAGCACGTCCGTCATCGGCACACGGATCAGGGCATTCCCTGGGCTTCGAGCAGACTTGAGAAGCGGCCGTTCTTGCTAATCAGCTCAGACCAACCGCCTGCTTCGACCACGCGCCCCTCCTCGATCAGGAAAATCCGGTCGCAGAAACGAACCGTGGGAAGGCGGTGGGCAATCATGATCACCGTTAACTCCCCGCGCAACGCGCGTATCGCGTCCAATATCGACTGTTCTGCATCGCTATCGAGCGCGCTCGTGGCTTCGTCCAGGATAAGCAAGGCGCGGTTGCCGAGTAATGCCCGCGCGAGCCCGATGCGCTGCCTCTGCCCGCCGGACAGCATAACGCCCCGGTCGCCGATTACCGCATCGTAACCCTTTGGGTTTGCCATGATGAACTCATGGGCGTTGGCGCGTCGCGCAGCGTCCTCGATCATCTCGTCCGACGCTTCCAGATTGCTCCAGGCGATATTGTCGCGGACAGACATGTTGAAGAGCACCGTCTCTTGCGTGACGTAGCCCACGGACCTGCGCCAGTTGGCGAGACCCACTTCAGCCATTGGCACACCACCAACGCGAATGTCCCCCTTCGAACTGGGGATGAGACCAAGCAGGCAATCGACGAGGCTCGTCTTTCCCGCCCCAGACCGGCCAACAAAGGCATAATGTCCACCGGCGGCGAGATGCAAATCGATTCCCTGCAACACGGGTCGTTGATCATAGCGCAGATGAACATCTCTGATGTCTATATCGCCTTGCGAAAGCAGATTGTCGGGCTGCCCGATAATTTCCTGCGCGCTGTCGAGCTCGCGGTTAAGTCGTTCAAGATTCTCCACCGCAGGCAGCGTGATAAATAGCTGTTGTACCAAATGCTGAAGATTGCCGAGACGCGGATAGAGCCTCATGAACAATGCCACTACTGTGAGCACCACGCCACCCTCGAGGCCGAAGAGCGTCGTGGCAAGCGCCAAGGTGCCGAGCAACAGCAGGATGCCTGTTGCCTCAAACACTACCCGCAGCAGATGCGGCTGAAGCAGCAATCCCCGCTGAATGCGGGCAAGCTCATCTTCGATGACGTTGTGGCGCCGGGCAACATACTCTTCCGCCGCGGTGGCCTTGATCAGTTTGGCGCCATTGAACACCTCGTTAAGCCAACCCAACGACAGGGCGTGCTGAACAGATGTCTCTGCACCTAGAGCACGCGACCAGCGAAGGACAGGATGCAGGAGAGCCGCGACAAGTCCGGCCGCAATGAGCAGCAGGAACGTAAGCTGCCACGAAAGCACGACGGCTATGGCCACGAAGATCGCCGCGGTCACAACCGCGCTGACAAGTTGAACAATGACATAGACGGCGGATGCGGCGCGCGCGGTTTCCGATGTCACGAAATTGATCAGTCCACCAACAGAACGCTTCATCAGAAACGGCCAGTCGGCATGCATGACGCGCCGAAACGTTTCTTGCCGCAGGACGCGCAAGTAACCGCTTTGCACTGTGGCAGACAACCAGCTTTGCGCGATCACCAACGAATATTGCAACGCAATGATAGCGGAGATCAGCGCCACGACGGTTCCGAGTGTCATGTTGAGATCGAACCGCGCAAAGGCAGCGTTGAACAGCGACATATGGGCCTCTTGGCCGCGGGTAATACCCAGGACCGAGAGAAGCGGCAACAGGAGCGAGATTGCAAGGCCCTCGAACGAACTGGCGAGGATGATGAGAAAGACGAGCGCCGGTGCGCGCCAGCCAAACTGGTGCCACAGATCGCCGAGCAGCCTCCTGGCAAGTTTCGCAATCATAATGCCGCCGCTACGCCGGGAGCGAGAATGATCTGCCGGCCGTCACGCCATCGCGTGCCGCCTAGCTGACCCAGGCAAAGCGCCTCGAGCAGGACGACAAACTGCCGTGCGCGGACGGTCGCACTGTGTCGCTCGCGAATCATCTCCTGCCCTGCATTCACGATACGCCCCGCTTCCCGGCTATCGCTTTTCGCAAATTTTAGGACCTCATCTATCCGGCTCAGAAAGCCATCCTCAACCGCGAAGCAATTTTCCCCGTCCTTGAATCCGAGGTTGCCCATGTCAGGAAAGAAGCGGGCGACCAGCAGGGCACCAAACGCCGGAATCTCGAAGAACTTGCGGATCGCGTACCCTACCGATCCGTCGCAGGTAATGCCGACGCGGGACGCGGCGATCATGTTGCGGAAACGACGATGAAACCATGCCGACAGGTCAATATGCCGCTGCGCCCGATAATCGGTCGTGGCCCAATAGAGAAGACGCTGCAGCGGGCTCTCGAGCGAGGTGAGCGAGAATTCTCGCTGACTGACGAGATGATCCCTTGCTTCCTTCCGAAAACGATAGCCGATCCCCGGAACAATTGCATCCCATCTCTTCGGTACCGAACCATACGGCACGAACTCCCCGTCAGCAATGCAATGGGGCAACATCAGCCAGCGCTCGTCGATGAGCTCGGGATGTCGCACCATGTAAAGTTCGGGGTTGAACCAGCTCTCGCGTGCGGCCGCAGCGCGCGGATCGGGAATACGGTACTGCGGACTTGCCACTGCGCTGACGACGGCATCGGCGCGCCTGATGCAGCTTTCATGGATATATTCGGGGATCGCATAGGGGTCGACCTGAAGCAGGTTGAGCACTTTCGGCGCTGGATAATCGGACAGATCCCGTGGCACGAAGGCGCCATATTGTCCGGCGCCCGGCTCACCGAACATCCAGGTTTGCCCAATGATGATATCAAAACGGCCGACACGCCGTTCGAGCGCTCGCAAATTCGAAGTGTCGGCGGCATAGCCAATTCCGCCAAAGACAACGTCCGACTCGCGCGCCAGCGCGGACAACAGGGCGCGCACTGTCGGATTTGCATAAGCGACGTTGGTATCGAGGACGAGGGTTCTCATTTGCGGTGCGTCAACAGGCGATCAGCCAGATCCTTGTCCGTCGCATGAAACCCGTCGGAGCCGTCACTCAAGCTCAATATCGGATTGGCGTCACGCCATCTCATGCCTGTCAATTTGCCCGCAGCGGCGGCGGCGGCGGCCTGAAGGATCTGATCGACACGGCGGGATACGTTGTGGAAACTCCTTACCATGTCCTGCCCCCGGGTCGCGAGTGCGCGGCTTTCGACTGAATCGCTCTTTAACCAACGCACGATATCGCCAAGGGTATGGAGGTCCGCATCGCCCACGAGAACGGCGGTGTCGCGATGCCTGAAGCCAAGGGCCTCCGGTTGCTCGAAGGGGCGCGCAATGAGAATGGAACCAGCAGCCGGAATCTCAAAAAACTTGCGGATGGGATAGCCGACGGACCCATCGCAGGTGATTGATGAAAGCGATCGACGCAGTGTTCTCCGGAACAGGAACTGTGCTATGGGAATAGCCCCAAGGCGACGCGCAGGGCGACTGTTTACCGCCAACCGCGCCGCAGCCCGCTCGATTAGCGTGGCCTGAGACTTCACTTTCAATCCGGCAGCATCCTTGATTATCTCTGCCGCTCGCGATCGAAACCAGTACGACGTCCCCGCAATGCTGATGTCGATCGGTCTTTGGCGCGCTACTGCATGAAATTCGCCGTCACCGACTGCATGCGGAAACAGCAGGAAGCGCTCGTCGATCACCTCGGGTCTTTCGGTCACGTATCCCGGTTTGAGCCAATGTTCGCGCGGATAGGATTCGGCGAAGGACCGCTTCCAGAATTGCGGACTGCCAACGATTGATATCGCAAAAGAGCATCGATCAATGTAGCCGCGGAAAAAATCCTCACCAAGGGTGTGCAAATCCTGAACCATTAGATTGATGAAGGTTGGAATGCCTACATCGAGAATGCCGGCTGGCCGCGATTCCTCCAAATATGGTCTCGACGGCCCTACGACCCAGGGGTCCACAATTGCGACGTCGAAATGACCTAGCTCGCGCGTGACCGTACGATAATCGCTGTAATTCTTTCCATAGCCCCACCCGATCACCGTTACGTCCGCTCGCTTCGCGAGCTCCTCAACGAGCAAACTCCAGGTGGGATTGATGTAGTTCAGCTTTTGCGTGACGATTAAAGTGCGGCAGGTCATGATCCATCGCCTGTTCGGAATCCGGAGGACTCACCGATGGATACGGAAGGTTTTCTGCTTAACGGGTCTTGGGAGCGCATCTCAACCCTAAACGTAGGAACGGCCCGAGAACAAGGGCTCCAGGTCGAGTTGCCGCCACTGAACACCAACGGGCCGCGTGCCGAGCCAATAATGGTACTGTGCCTGCCCCAGGTCGACCACATAACTCGCAGTGGTCCAACCGGTGTCCGGGTGAATAGCAGTGCGCCGCCAAGCTCCCGGCCCACGCCCGGCGCGAAGGAAACGGCAAATCTTCCGCGCATCGGCCTGCGCTGGCCCGACAAACTGCTGACGCGCCCGCGCAAGCCGCGCCGCCGAATTGTCCAGCAGCAGCTGATGGCTGGTGTCGTCGTTGCGGTTGAGCCCGGTCATACCTTCGAGTTCGAAGTGGTTTGCGGCGAATTCGGCCGCTTGGCCTGCACGCACGCAAACGTCTGGACCAGTCGCTTCCAGCCGTGACACTGCGCCCAGCCGGTCGGCTATCACCAGTGAAATCCCGTCATGGGTCGGACCAAGGGGAGCAAAGGATCGAAACGCCCGCTCCGCCTCCGCAACCGAGTGCGCCACGCCCAGCACCGCCATGTCAGAGAAGCTCGTCGAAAGACTTGCCGGCGAGGGCTGGAAATTTCTTGCCACGTTCACCGATCCGCCGCCAAAAGTAACACCAAACTCGTTGACGCCCATACCAAGCCAAAAATATCCCGGCATCAGATGGCATAGCCGCGCAGGGCCGTCGTCCGGCCTCACATGCGCCACGACCACATTGTTGCTCGGACCAACGTCGAGATTTTGGCCGAGGATCGTGCCGTTGCGCGTTTGAACAGCAAGCGCGGCGCAGGAGCGTGAGTAATCACGCCATTGCACCAGAGACGGCCAGCTGGCGGCAAGAACCACGTCCCGCAGCGCCGCGCCCGACAAACCATCGCTCGCGCCTTCTAGATATGCCGCCACGTCCGCGTGCCTGGCTCGCAAATGTTCGAACGTCTCGTCGATGCCCGCGTCGACGCACTTCCTCTCAGCCTGCGGCAGTGAACTGCGATAATCGCTAGCGAGACCGACTTCCCGCGCCACCGGAGTTACCCGCGCCAACTCAGCGCCTATTGCGCGCCATGTACCGTGCAACATCCAAAGGCCGCGCCTGGCATCATACAAGGCATCCGCGGAGACGGCGGGTTCCGCCTGATTACGCATAACCGAATAACGCTCGTACCAGCGGCGGACGCCCAGCCTGTCTACGCCACTGCTGATTGCAGGACTGCGCATAAGCAGTCTGGCAAGGGACAGCGCAGATTTCGCGAACATGTCTACGATACCCATGTCATACAGGGGCCTCAAGAGCGGCATCGTAGTGGGGCGTTGGACGACCGAATGGTGATGGCGGTATTCTGCCAAGCTCTCGCCTTCTACGTAGCGCCGATCCCACGCCCATGGCGTCAGCAGCCGCAATGAGCGTCCGACGGCACGAATTCCGCATATGAAGAGCTGCGAAGGGCTTCGTCACCCGTCGACCTGCCCGTTCCAATCCCGGATGTGGTCCTTCAGACGCGGCCTTTCTCCGACCTTTCTCGCAGGACTTCCTACGTTCACGCTCCAGGGTTCAATGTCCCTGTTCACAAAACTCCCGCCACCAATGACCGCGCCCTCGCCAATGGTGATGTTTGGCATAAGCGTGCAATTGACACCAACATAGACATCATCCTCGATAACCAACCTCCCAAAGAGCGTGTTGGTGTGATCCTCCGGCAGACCGTCCACCATCCTGTAGCCACGGTAATCGTAGGTAGCCGTCAGCAACTGCGATCCACCTCCAACCGAGATGTAATCCCCCAAGATTGCCTCTCCTCCACCCCAAATATTCACGAATGGCTGGATGTCGTTGTAGGCACCGATTCTTATTCCTCGACCGCCCCACATGAAAACGAAGTCATGAATCCTAGCCATCTCGCCTATTTCGATTTGCTCTGGCCGACACAACTTGGCAAGAGGAAAGAGCTTTGCCGAAGCCGCGCAGCTTTTAAGGAAACCCCGAACATTTTCGCCCATAAATTCGTTTCCGGGAAAGTCCTCGGGTATGTGTCCTATCATGTCGCGCCTCCCCTTTTTCAGTTGAACGTGAACCGATCAGCCATCGGTCACAGATTCTGCTCTACAAGCATCCTGCGCTTTCGATCGAGCAGAAAGTTTAACTCGCCGTGCTCCATCTCCAGCTTGTAATCCGACAACATGTCGCTGAATGAATAGCGCGGCGACCAACCAAGTTCACGTGCGGCCTTGCTGATGTCATAGCTGCAGGCCTCTACCGAATTGGATATTTCCGGGCGGTAGACCACATTTGGAGTTTTGCCCTGTACTGCAAAGACCCTGACGATGCTCTCCACCTGTTCCTTCAACGAGAGCCTCTTGCCGGACGCAATATTGAACAGTCCGCAGGCCTCCTTACTCTCGATAGCCAAAGCGACCGCGGATACCACGTCCTTGACGTAAATAACGTCTCGACCTTTTCCGCTGTCGCCCCACACCTCGATCGTCCGCCCGCTTCTCGCGTTTTCGATGAACACACCTAGCCCGGTCTTCGCGACCGTTCCAGAAACGATAACACTCTCGTGGTGGCCGAACCCGTAGACCGACGGCAGCCTAAAAATGACACACTTCATCTTGTGTTGCTGAATATGGTATTCGATCAAATCCGCCGCAGCGCTTTCCGAAATGCTGAAGATTGAGAACCGGCCGGTATACTTGATAGCGCGCGGTGCTTCCTCGGTGATAAGGTCGCCCTTCTCCCAAAGACCCTGGATATTCCTGTGGGAAATCGTGTGCAGCAGCTTTCCGGCGTTGCAGCGCTGACAGTATTTCAGGATGTTCGCCACACCGAGCACGTTCACCTTTATATAGGTGGCGGGATCGCTGTCTGCGTTTGAGGCGGGCTGAACGCAGGCGAGGTTTACAACCGCCCGCACCCCTTGCTCTGGGAGACGATCAAACTCCTCCTCATTGACAATGTCCAGGGCCGTAAACGACGCCCCCTGATCGACCAGATACTTCGCTTCATCATTTTGCGATTTGTCAACAGCAACCACACGGTAGCCGGCCTGTTGCAGGTATCTTACCAGGTAAAATCCGATAAAGCCGGTAGCACCAATGACAACGACCGTATCGGAATCGGTTGGAGCACGCGCGTTGTCGATCATTTGAGAGCCCGTTGATAAATCACGAGGAACGGAAGGAACCAAACGTCCGCAATATTCTCCGGCGTGTAACGCTGTAAAGCCACCGTACGAGCGGCGCTTCGCAATTTCCGAACCTGGTCCGGATCTTTACTTAATTCGATGATAGCACGGGCCGCAGCCTCCACATCTCCTTCCGGTACAAGCTTCGCCGTTCGATCGTCGACATAAATCCGATGCTCGACATTGTCATAGGCGACAATGCAGCATCCTGCTGCCATGGCTTCGATCAGCGCATTGCCTTGCATCGGCGCGAAGTAAAAATCGGAGGCCGCCGCAACTGCCATACCTTGGGGTTGTGGAAGCTGCCCCAAGAACAAGACGCAATCTTGAACCCCCAAGTCCATCGAATGGCACAGGAGTTCGTCCCGATACGGACCCTCGCCGACAAATACGCCTGTTGCATGTAGCCCCATTTCGGCAAGGCGATATTGCAGATCTATCACACTTTTTGATTTCTTCTCGTTATGAAGACGACCGACGGTTACAATCCAGGGATGATCTCGCCTCTGGAGTTCAATCGGAATCTCGGACTGCCTCGCGGCCATCAGCAACGCCGTGACGTCTACGTTATTTACATATGGAAAAATACCATCGACGTTCATGCCCAGCTTTGCATAATAATCAGCTGCAAAACTAGCTGTTCCGCAATATGCATCGAAAACTCTGTACACGAGACGATACCAAAGCAACACAGCCCAGCGCAGACGCTCCGGGATGTATGATTGTTGGGGTAGCATCTTCTCCCAAAATGCTTCGATGAAGACCACCGCCGGGGTCCCCATGACCAGCTTTGCTACAAGGCCGATCTGCGCTGACCTGTTGGGGCCGTTGACGAGGATGACGTCGGCCGAAAGCGCGAGAAAACAGGCGCGCCACCAGCCGCGCACATAGCGCAGTGCCAGCAATGTCCATGCGAACGGAATTTGCAGACCCGGCAAAATGTCACCATCTTGTCGATACCGGATCCGATCCGTAATTCTTCTTTGCGAAGTTTTTTCTGCGAGAGCTACGTAGACGAATACCTTTTCAAATCTCTCGCCGCAATTATACCAGAGATTTGGATCATCCATGATCCCCTTGGTCACAGCTTCGTCGTAGGTATTGTAGCCAAGAATGAGGAGGGAGTGAGGCTTGTCACTCGCACGACGATGCGCGCGATATCGCCAGTAGGCGCGTGTCAGCAGCACGAGCGGACAAAGCGCGATTCCAATCGGCACAAGCATCGCCAGCATAACGAGCAATATCGCGCCGTCGAGCGGGCGAAACCAACGACGGCGGCGTTGAAGTATCGCAAGGTCCTCCGTCATGGCGACGTTTGCGAATGCAAAGAGGCGAACGGCAAAACGAAATACCACGGATATTCGCGCAGGATTTCTTCCCGCGACAGCTTGAGCAGTTTTCTGTTCTTTATCCGCGTATAATAAGTGTACCTGCGGTCCTGGGTGCCCCACCGCTTCTTAAAATGGTAGACCCCTTCCTGACTCTGCCAAGTACCGCCCCAGCTCCAGGTCCGGAAACCGTCCCGGGCAGCGTCAATCATTGCGCGATAGATGATGAGACTTAGGGGCTGCAAATGACGAAAATCGTTTCGGGAAACGGGGACGAAATATTCGGCCGTCTTGTTGAAATACAGTATCAGGAGCGCGGCAACCAATTCGCCCTCATGTCGAGCAACGTAGAGCCGCCGCGATCGGGGGGATGCGAAGTGTTGCTGTACGAATTTAAAGAAAGCTGGGGGCTTCACAATCCCTCCCAGCGCGCTGATCGTCTTCACGTGAACGTCTTCCAGGAAATCATAAGCCGTTTCGTCGACATCGATCACGATACCGCTCTTCTCCGCCTTGCGAACCATGTTGCGCGTCTTCTGATGAAACATACTCATCAAAGCGGTAGCTATGTCTCCCGAATCTGGAAGGGGCGTGATTTGTCCGATCCGATAGTCTGTCATATCGCGCTTGATATCGTCGTTATCGCGCCGGTCGAGCGGATTTTCGATGATGGACGCCGCCGCTATTTCGGGGTCGGCGATGAACCGATTATACTGTGCCAGAAGTGCTGAGCGAGCCTCCGGGACCGCCCCGACCAGACCTCCGATGCTGCCGAAAAACGGCAGCGAATTGCATACTGTTCCATGACGCCCTCTTTTGAAAAACAGTGGAAGGGCGCCGCGGATCGTATCCTGGTGATCCAACGCAAGCAAATATTTTGGCTCACCGCCCGCAACATCCTGAAGAAAATCGCGATAGGAAGGAGAATGGTAGACCAAGGAGGTCTCATGACCCAACAAGAAATCCTCGTAGGCCCTATCCATTTCTGGATTCAAAACGGTGACGCGCAAGATCAAATCCCGATGTTACGATGGCTTACGTGGAGCCAGGCTGAACAAAGCATAATTGCCGGCCTGTTTCAGCGGATGCTTATTCGGAAGCTGCAATTCCTCCGCGGTAACGTAGCGCTGATCGATCAAGAGGTGTGTCAGACCATCCTCCGCCGCATAGTCCTCGATGCGTCGACACAGCACGGGGAGAAACGCAGCGAGCCTCTCGTCGAAATCCTCACTGTGTCCGCCCCAATAGGTCGCAACACGTCCGGAATAAGCGACGAGATCGCTGAGATGGGCGGGCAGGCACATCACCCGGTGGACGCCGGGACTGAAAATGTCCACAAGAGACTGCAATTCTACAGAGCTTCGACCAACCTGCCCCGGTTGCTCGCGCCGCAGGTTGCGGGCGATCAAAACGTACTGGCGGGCTTCCAGCACCGCCGCGGCAGACAAAATTGCCATCAGCGGCAGGTCAAACTCGCTGACATGCAAAACCAGAAAAACCAGGGTCGGCACCAGTGCGAATTTCAGATATTGCCGGCCGAGGCCGATGCCGCGCAGGGCATGCACAAAATGGATGAGAGTCGCGGCAAGATAGACTGAGAGAATCCAGCCAAGCAGGAACATATCCATTGGAGCCGTAGGCCGGCGCAAGATCAGAAAGCCAACAAGTGGAACAACGAAATAGTTCTGGTGCAGCAAGTCCTTGCCGAACTGCACTACATCGCGCCAGCCGTCGTCATGATAGAATTGGATGCGCGTCTTGCCGTCGCTGTAGATGGACGACTGCCTGACTGCGTGGGCTCCTAATAGTGGCCAGTACCGATCCCAGAACCTGACGGTAATCGCATGCGCCCGGACGATGCGCCAGAATCCTCTGGGCCACAGGGCCAACGCGAGGAGGTAAAGCAGGAACGGCCAGACCACCCAGCGCCAATCCGCGGTCATCAACGCCAACACGGGTGCCGCAAACCAGAGCTGTTGGGATGACAGTTTATGACTGTAGAGAAGGATAAGGCCCGCGGGGGCCGCGGCCACGGCAAACCGCCAATCCTCCATGCCGTAAAACGCCAGCACCAGGAAGGCGGTGAGCAGAAGTGCACCGAAAGGACGAGTCGTGAGGTTGGCATATTCGAGGATCAAGCCGGGCGCGAGTGCATAGACCACAACGGCAAACGCACCCAAAGCCGGCAGGCCCGCGCTTGCACAGAGCGCAAAGCCGATCCCGACCGTCAGAAGGTCAATGACGTGGTTCAGCGCCCAGAAGTAGCGATCCAGCCATCGCTGCGGAATGAAGGCGCACAGAATGAAGAAGCCCGGCGGATACCACTGCTCCGGCTTTTCCAGAATGTAGACAGGGGGCAAGCGGATGGGCAACCGTCTCTCGCGTCGAAGGGCTTCCGCACACATCAGAATGTAGTACGCATCGCATCCCTGAAATCGGACCGTCCAGATCGGATAGAACCGAATTACGCAAAATATACCGGCTGCGGCCGCAAACCAGGCGATCGATACAAGCATCAGGAAGCCAGCAACGGAGTGAGCCTAGGCGGCCGGTGCCTGATCGTTCGTGAGCGCTGCCTGGGCAGCGCTCTCGATGCTCAGCTGTTCTTCCGGATCGGCAGTGTGGCGAACGACGGAGAATTTCTCGATCGCCTTGCGCTCGATCGTCGGCAGTCCATAACCCGAGCACAATTTGCAGATGTCGATGTTGCCCTGATCGGTCAGGATTCGGCGGCGAAAATCCCGAGCCTTCGCCCCATTGAACACGCCCATCAATCCCTGTTCGAAGACGTTGCCCAGGACGTGTTTGCCGTTCGGATCGCGGCAGCACGGCACGGCATCGCCATTCCAGTTGATCTGGATCGAATTCCAGATCCACGCGCACTCATTGTCCGGCAGAACCTTCGGGCGCAGATAGCCCTGCTCGAACGCCTTCTCGTCGTAGTACCAATACTTCCGGTCCTTGGGGAGGTAGGCGTAACCCTCCAGCATGTTGCGTACGCAGGGGTCGACGACATTGGCGACGTCGACGCCGATCTCCTTTGCCCATTTGAGGAATTGCGGCACCTCGTGCTCATTGTGCCGCATAACGATGAATCCCACCTCGATCTGCACGTTCGAGCCGGGATTGCGTTTGCGCTCCTCGATCAATTCGTAGAGATTCTTATGTGCCTTGGTCAGGCTGGACGCCACGCGATAGCGCCGATGCGTTTCTTCCGTCATGCCGCCAAGCTGGAAGCTGATCTTGTTGATGTCCGAATAGATCACGCCCTTGGCGTCGACGAAATCACCATTGGTACAGGTCTCGACATAGATGTCCTTGTCTCGGGTGAAGCGGATCATGTCGTAAGCGTGCTTGTTCAGGAACGGTTCGCCCATGAAATAGAACATGAGCGAATTGGTGTGCCTGGCCACCCGCCCGACGAACTCTTCGTATACCTGCCCATCGAGCATGCCTTTGCGGCGCAACATCTCGTTCTTGCCTGTCTCGCAGACCGGGCATTTGGCATTGCAACCGTTGGTCGGCTCTATGGAGACATGAACCGGCGGCAGTAGCGGGCCCACAATTCCACGCTGGGCCATCGCCGTGTTCCAGACGAACGAAGGCCATCCCTTCGCGCCGGTGCGCGCAATCCTGTAGGCGACTCTGGTCTTGCTCAGAATTCCCATTTCAGGTCCTCGACTGCTCTACCGCGGCCAACTCGCATGATTCATCAAGAGCACGCTCAATGTCTGCGCCAGCAGGTCATCTATCTCGGTCTTCGAGTTCAGTGCCGTGAAGGGCGCGCGCTGAATCAGCCTCGCCTCCCCGCTACGCATTTGAATATGAATTTCCAGCGCACCAGTCACGGAGCCATCGCTCTCCTGGTGCGTATCGCTCGATAGTGTCACCATCGGCGCGGCCCGTCGACCGAAATTCTCCTGCGCGATGTGGGAAAGCGCGTGCCCAAGATACTCTAGTGCGTCGCTGGTCATTTCAGCCTGTTGCGGAGTGACGCTCCGACAACCGGAATAGCGTCGGTTCCATCCGAAAACGTCGCCTCCATTAGCCGGACGCTGCCGGAGCCGCATGCAATGACCACACCCGCCGATTTCGAATGCAATACCTGACCCGGAACGGCGCAGAAGGGAAATCCGGCGACGAAGGAATCCGCGCGCCATATCCTGACGGTTTGATTTCCTTCCAGGGTCGTGAAGGCTCCATGGAAGGGTTTTGCAGAGGCGCGAACGAGCCTGAGAACGGTCTCACTGTCCGCCGTCCAGTCGATTGCGCCATCTTCTGGTCGGCGAGGAAAACACCGAAGCGACAGTGACGGGTCGGCCGGCTGTTCGGTCAGAACGGCGCCTCCTCTTTCAATGGCGCCAACCGCCTCGACGAACATCTCGGGGATCGACCTTTCCAGCCATCGATAGACGTCGCCGATATCAAGCGTGGTATCGAGCTCAAAATATCGCCTCAGGAGAATCGGCCCGGCATCGACGAGGCCAGGTGTCATTTTGTGCACGCACAAGCCAATTCTTTGTTCGCCATTGAGGATCGCCCAATTCGGACAGGCGTTGCCGCGGTAGCGCGGCAGATCGCCGGCATGGGCATTCAGGATGCCATCCTCAAACAGGCCGATTTCGTCTGCACCAAGAATGGACGGCCAGTTCATCGAAACACCCAACTTGGGCCGCGGTTCGCCGACACCGCTTAACGCGGCCGTTAGCTTGCCGCGAAAGTAGGTCGCTCCGACTTCCCTTGCGCATCGCTCAAAATCCTCCTCGACCGTCCCGTCCGTGTCCGACGGCTTTGCGGTGCCAAGAAACGCAATCGAATGGCCTGCTTCCGCCAGCGCTTCGACCGTTCGCAGCAGTATCCGGGTGCGACCAAAGACAGCAAGTATCATTCAGGATGCCGTTCCGAGGTGCAAGTACGCCGATCGATTCATGATGCCGGCGTCCTGAAATGAACCGGGATCGCCAAGTCACTCGCTGCTGCCCCTACGTTCGACTCGGCAGCCTCCCGGCCATGGCGACGGTTTCGGACGCCGATCTCGCCAACTTTCAGTCCCGCTGCGTGCAAATCAATCACCGGGGTTGGCCCGGCATAGTCCGTCGTGACCGTCATCTTGCCGTAAGGCGCAGGCGGATCCGGATGAATGGGAAGCCCAAACGCGCGTATGCTTTCGATATCGACGTTACCGCAGATATGGACCAGCACGGTGCCATCGCGAACAAGTTCCCGCGGATCGATCCCGCGCGCGCCGCCAACAACCATCTCCGAAGCTCTATGCTCCGCGATCACGACGGCGTCGGCCGGCGAAGCACGCCTGGCATATAGCTCGGCGACGTGACCGTCATCGGGCCTGATGAGCGCGACCTCGCTCGCCGACATCTCCAGGAGGCCCTTCTGGATGGAACTCCCGAAGGGATCACTGCCGATGATCACTATCCGCGAGCGAAAAACTTCGACACCTCTCTCCAGCATCAGTCGCGCGGCAACGAATGCGAGATAGTCGTATGTCCTTAGCCGCGGGTGCGTCTCACAGGTGCCCAGAACCGGTATGCCCAGATGTTCGCAGGACGCAATATCGATATCCTCCGCGCGAAACTCCCAGGGCTCCCACATCAGACTGACGACCGCCGAGCTTGTCAGTAATTCGAGCAACGAACGATCGATCGGTCGCACGAAACCTAGATTGGTGACCAGGTCGATCTTTGCCTGATTCAGCGACGGACGGCCCTGTTGAAAAATGATCCTTCCGCCTACTTTCAGTTCTTCCGCCCAAACCTCGATTTCGCGAGCGATTTCCTCGTAACTGCCGTAGCGCGAGTCGCGCCCCACGGCGAAAATCGGGTCAGCCCCAGCGAGAGCGGCTAGCAGAGGGGTAGTCGCAAAATAGCCGGAGGCCGCCTCCGTCAGCACCCCGATACCACGCAAATCAAGTTTAAAATCGGATATCGCAGCTTCCATGATCCGATTAATGCGGCGCCGCTCGTGACCTTCCGGAATCAACGGCATAGGTTTCTTGCTTTGCGCTTTCGCATCACTGCAGCCGCGACGCCCGTTCCAGCCGAGGTGCGGGCATTCGCGCCGCACCACGCGTCAGGAACTGATCGCACCAGGACGCCAAATAAATCAAAGACCAAATCAGCAGTCTGCGATTCTCCCGGCCCTCGACGTGATCGGCAACGAGCCGGCGGGCGACGTCGAAATCCAGATAGTCGTAGATCCTGGCCTTGGGATCAAAGAGGGCGCGGCGGACGTAGTCGATGCTCTCGCCCCTGAACCAGGTGGCGTCGGGCGCCGAAAAGCCTTGCTTGACCCCGCCGGCGACGTCGGCGGGCACATAGCGCGCCATCGCCTCCCGCAGGATGATCTTGCCATCCTGGGAACGTTGCGAATAGATCGAGGTCTTCGGTCCGGGAAGGTTTTCATCGAGCCCGGTCACCTCGCCGAGATTGGCGAGCTTGTGAGCGACCGGCAGCGCCATTCCGAAATCGACCAAGTCATTGTCCAGAAACGGAACCCGCGCCTCGAGCGAATGCGCCATCGACAGCTTGTCTTCCACGACGAGCAATCCGTGCAGAAAGCTCTTCGCCTCGAAATACAGGGAATGACAGATGAAGTCCTCGGGACGCTTGAGTTCGGTCGCGTGGTGCGCAAACACGCCGCGGAATATCGCCAGCGGATCGGTCGTATGCTTTCCCGAAAGCGGCGCCATCAGAGCAGGAAACGAATCACGTGGCACCAGACGCTGCCAGGACTTGAAGTAGCGCGCCGAATATTCGTCGAAACTGAAATTGGCATCGCCACGGAAGTACCGCCATGGATAGCCGGCGAACAGCTCATCGCCGCCTGCCCCGGAAAGCACAACCTTGTTGAACTTGCCAGCAAGCTTCGCGGCATAGAAGTTCGGATATGACTGGCCGACACGCGGCTCTTCCAAATGCCAGACCAGGCGATCGATCGAGCGCTCCATGTCGCCAGCCTTCAGCACCATTTCGTAATGCTCGGTGCGACACAACGCCGACATTCGCTCCGCCCTGGCACGTTCGTCAAAGGCAAGCTCAAGCCCGGATACAGAGCTCATGTCGAACCCGATCGTGAAGGTGCGCATTTCGGGCAATTGTCGGCTCGCTATCATCGCAATGGCGCCGGTATCGAGACCGCCGCTGAGATAGGAGGCCACCGGCACATCGCTCACGAGCTGGCGGCTCACCGCCTGAACAAAGAGGCTGTCGAGTTCATCCAGATAGTCAGCGCGCGTGCGCCCCGTCTCGCGTTCGCTGAACTCGAAATCCCAGTATTGGCGCGGCTCCGTGATCGGCCCCTGCATCGACACCGAAAGCGAGTTACCCGCCGGCAGCACCCGCACATTCTTGTAGAGCGTACGATCGGTCAGGAAATTCTGGAAGGTCATGTATTCCATCAGCCCGTCGGGATCCATCTCGGTCCGAAAGGCGGGATGCGCGAGGAATGCCTTGATCTCCGAGGCGAACAGCAAGGTCTGTCCGATCGTCGTGTAGTACAGCGGCTTGATCCCGTAGCGGTCGCGGGCCAGCAGCAGGCGCCGCTCACGCCGGTCGTAGAGCACAAAGGCGAACATGCCGTTCAATCGAGGCAGCGCGTCCAGTCCCCATTCCTCGAGCGCCGCAAGCAACACTTCGGTGTCGGACTCCGAACGAAACACATGATTACGGGTCTCGAGCTCGAGCCGCAACTCGCGATAGTTGTAAATTTCCCCATTGTAACTGATGACCAGGTGCCCGCCCCTGCTCGCCATCGGCTGGTGACCCGATGGCGACAGATCGATGATCGAAAGCCGCCGATGGCCAAGACCGAGCCCACCCTCCACAAGCTGGCCCTCATCGTCCGGGCCGCGATGGATCAGCATGTCCGTCATCGCCTTCAGGATGACGGACGAGGCGGGCTTGCCGTCGAAATTCAGATATCCGGCTATTCCGCACATGACTTCCAGCGCCCGCGCTTCCGCGCAATCATGGTGATGCCGGCTTCCTCAATGACCTCGCGCTCGATGTCGAAGCCGGAATCGTTGCACCATTTCCGTACTTCCTGTTCGGTCTGGCGGTGCGCATTGACCGGTGCAAACCAGTCGAAATTGATGTGCGCCATCTCGTCAAAGGTCAGATCGGGCCGATAGAACATCTTGACGGCATTCCAGTAAAGGAAACGCTGCACATCGTACTCACCGGCCTTGATGCCGAGCAAATCGACGTCGTGGGACACGGTGATCGTCGCATTGAGCTTGCCGAAAGCGATCCCGAGCTTGGTCAGCGGCTCCATTGCCTTCCAGGCCTGCTCGGGCGACAGGCCCTGTAACTTCTCCCGGATATAGTCATCCGTGAACTCACGGATCGGGCCCTTCTTGCGGTAGACATAAAACATGAAGCGCCCGCCCGGCTTGACCAAGCGCGCGGTTCGCTCAAAGGCAGCCTTTGTCGAATCGGTGTGATGCAGCACACCCTCGGAGAAGAGGACGTCGCAACTTTCGTCGCGAAACGGAAGCGCATTCAAGTCGCACTGGATGAATTCACCGTTCAATCCTGCAGCGCCAAAGCTGTCGGCTGCCACGTCAATGGCGGCCGAAATATCTGTGCCGATGAAGCGCACCTGCTTCAACCGATCCCCGAAGAGTTCGATGGAACTGCGCGCGGCACCGCAACCGATATCAACCAGCACGGCGCCGGCACTGAGCCATGGCATGTCCGACGGCTCGCCATAACGCGCACGCAGCCAGTCGCGCATCACGCCGCGGGCGGCGGGGCTCTCGAAAGTATCGCGTCGATTCCATTTGTACCCGAAGACGTCGGAAGTCTGGGCCTGCGATGCAGACACATATTCGACGGCGCGCAGCACACCCTCGCGCACCAGGAATTGCCGGCCACTGACCGAAACCTCACCCGACGCCGGAATCGCCACGCCGGTCACGTCGCTCAGGATGGGAAATCCCTTTTCCGCGAGGACCATCAGGCGTTACCCGAATCCAGCCGCTTCAGACAGTCAACGACGTATTTGTAATCATCATCGTCCATGCGGTTGTGCAGCGGGATCGCCATCGTATTTTGCTCGCAATCGCGTGCGCCCGGCAGATCGTCGATCTGATGGCCAAAGCGCTTTCGGTAGTAGCCGAGCATGTGCACCGAATGAGTGCCCGGCCGGGTAGCGACGCCCAGCGCATGAAGCTTGCCCATGATTTCGTTACGCGCAAGGGGCGCGCGCTTGGGGTCGACATACATCACATAGGCCTGCCAGGCATGGCTACCCGAATTTGGCGGCTGTGGATGCCTCAGCCAATCGATGTCGGCCAGCGCCTCCCTATAATAGCGGGCTCGCCGGTCGCGCTCCTCGATGAATCGGTCGAGCTTGGCCAGCTGGACGAGGCCAATCGCGGCCTGCACATCGGTCATCCGATAGTTGAACCCGAGTTCGTCAAAGGCGGCGAGCAGATAGGGCTGCGGCCCTTGATGGCGCTGCTCCTCGGAGATCGAGGCGCCGTGATTGCGCAGCATGTTGGCCCGCTCGGCAAGGGCAGCGTCGTCGGTCGTCAACATGCCCCCCTCGCCCGTCGTGATGGATTTGCGCGGGTGGAACGAGAAGCACGCGGCATCGCCAAGCCCGCCGGCGGGCCGGCCTTTGTAGGAAGCACCCGCGGCGCAGGCCGCATCCTCAATGACCTTGACGGACGCTGGCAATGCCGCGCGGATACCGTCCATGTCGGCACAAAGCCCGAACAGGTGCACCGCAATCACCGCCTTGGTGTTTTCGGTGACCTTCGATTTCATCGATGCAATGTCGATGTTGTAGGTAGTCGGGTCCACGTCACACAATACCGGCGTGCCACCGCAATAGAGCACGGCATTTGCGGTTGCGACCCAGGTAAACGACGGCACAATCACCTCGTCGCCAGGCCCGATCCCCATCGCGTCCAGCGCCAAGTGAAGCGCCGTCGTGCAGCTTGTTACCGCCATGGCATGAGCAACATCGTGCCGATCCGCAAAAACCTTCTCGAAGGCCGCCACCTTCGGACCCTGCGTGAGCCAACCGGAGGTCAATGGCTCGCGAACCGCGTGCCATTCTTCCTCCCCCATAGAGGGTTGAGATATCTGAATACGTCGTAGCGTCATGATTTCCGTTGCCTGTTAGGTGGCCGCCAGAGCGCGTCTCGCCTTGACTTCGGCGATGTGTGTCCGACGCCATTCGATAAGTGACTTCAATCCCTCGTCGAGATCGATAGCGGACGCAAACCCGATTTCTTCTTTCGCACGCTTCGGCGAGCCGATGCGATTGCGCACCAGCGTCGCGTGGCTCCGCGGCGCATAATTAATCGGCTGGTTCGAGCCGGTCAGATTCAGGAGCTTTTCGGCAACTTCCTTGAGCGAAGTTCGCTTACCGGTGCCAACATTGTAGAATCTATCCGTGGCAGTCGCCTTCATGGCGCACAGGTTTGCCCGCGCACAATCTTCCACCGCCACGAAGTCGAATGCCTCGGATCCATCACCCAGGATCGTCGGTCCCTCGCCGCGATCGATGGCGTCGAGCATTTTCATGATGACGGCGATATAGGCACCCCGATAGTCCTGACGCGGACCGTAGACATTCATATAGCGCAGACCGACATAATCCAGGCCGTACCGAAAGTGATAAGCCCGCGCCATCGCCTCGCCGCAGATCTTGGTGGCCCCGTAAAAATTCTTGTTGTTGAACGGGTGATCTTCCGTCATCGGCTCTTCGATCGCGTCACCGTAGACCGATGCCGACGAAGACCACACAAGGCGCTTCACACCGTTGCGGACGCAACTATCCAGCACGTTGAACATGCCACGCACGTTCACATCGAAAGCGGTCCGCGGGTACTCATGGCATTGGAGAAGCCATAACGCAGCGAACTGAAACACGCCGTCGACGCCCTTGAGAGCCGCGTCGAGAATATCAGACTGCGTGATGTCGCCGCCGGCTTCAAAACTTTTGACACGCGGGTCGCGCATGGCTTCCGCGAGATTTTCGTGAGTCCCACGAACGAAATTGTCATAGATAACGATCTCGCCGACGTCTTGCTGCACGAGTTGATCGACTGCGTGCGACCCGATAAGTCCGGCGCCGCCGATGACCACAAACCGCTTTCCTCGAACGTCCAAATTCCCTCCTACTCGATTGGCGCAAGATGCGAGGGCGAAATCTCGCGATACCGTTCGCCGCTCCGCCCACAGACAAGGTCAGCCGCCAATCTTTCGCCTTGCCTGCTCATCCAACCCATGCGGCGCGCCGGGTTTCCAGCCATAAGCGCGAACGCCGGGACATCTTTTGTTACCACAGCACCCGCGCCGATGAAGCAATACTCTCCAAGTCTATGTCCGCACACAATCGTCGCGTTAGCGCCGATGCTGGCTCCGCGACCGACAGGCGTCGTGCGGAATTCATCCTTGCGGGATACGGCGGCACGCGGATTGTTGACGTTGGTGAAGACGCAACTGGGGCCACAAAACACATCGTCGGCGAGTTCAACGCCATCATAGAGTGCAACATTATTCTGAATTTTGCAGCCGTTACCAACCCTCACCCGCGGTCCGATCATCACGTTTTGGCCGATCGAACAATTCTCGCCGATAATGGTGCCCGGAAGGATATGGCAAAAATGCCAAATCCTCGTGCCCCTTCCTATGGCAGCCCCCTCGTCCACGTAACTCGAGCCATGGATCAACACGCCGGGAAAGCGCGGATCTTCGCGCATCTCCGTCATGCGCGAAGGGCCTTCATGGCAAACGGGTGAACGGGGCTGCTCCCGCTGCCCAAGGGGACATTTCGAAAAGTCGACACGATATCGATCGACGAACGTACTTCGTCCAAGCCGAAGCCTCGTCCTGCGACAATCTCCTCATAACTGCGGGTATGTAAATCAGTGAAGCCTTCCGAAAATTCGACCTCGTCATTGTCGACGGTGATTGAACGGAACGTTGTCTTCTTCCCTTTGACGTTCTCCGGCAAATCGTTGCGATCCACTGACAGGAACCAGCTCACGTCGGCACGTTCGCACTCTAAAAAACCGGCGGCACGCTCCGGCTCGCGGAGGTGGGCCTCATTCCGCTGCACGCGGCCGAACACAAAGCTGAGCATATCGAAGAAGTGCACACCGATATTGGTTGCAACGCCACCCGATTTGGCATCCTCACCCTTCCACGATGCGTAATACCAGCGGCCTCTGGAAGCGATGTATGTCAGATCGACCCTGTGACGCTCGTTGCTATTGGCAAACTTTTCGCGCAGCGCGATAATGGCGGGATGAAGCCGTAACTGAAGAATTGTCGAAATGCGGCGGCCAGTGTCGCGCTCGATCTCCGCAAGGCCGTCGATGTTCCAGGGATTCAGAACCAGCGGCTTCTCGCAAATGGCATCCGCGCCAGACCGCAAGGCGAAGCGGCAATGCGCATCATGGAGATGGTTCGGCGAACATATCGAAACATAGTCGATCTTCCCGCCGCGGCGACGAAGTTTGTCGACATGTCGGTCGAACCGCTCGAACTCGGTAAAAAAATGTGCGTCTGGAAAATGGCTGTCGAGGATTCCGACAGAATCATTCGGATCGTAGGCGACCTTTAGGTCGCCGTCGATTACCTGCATCGCCTTCATATGACGAGGCGCGACATAACCGGCCGCTCCAATCAACGCAAATGAAGTCATCTGGACATCACCCATAAAATTGAGATGCTGTTATTCCAAGCTACCGCAGTCCGGGTGACTCGGGGCCACCAGACCGGCATATCCAAATTTGTATGCGGTTTACCCGCACACGTCAGGCCGCCTCAAGCAGCCGCCACCATATCGGCCTCGATCGAGACACGAACCTTTCGCCCCAACAGGTCAAGCAAGATCGCGATCCGATCTCGATCAGCCAACCCGTCGAACAATCCCAAATTATCGGCAAAGACGCCCGCCATCACGCGCACCTTTTCTCCCAACGCAAATTTCGGTCGTTGGTCCAGCCTGACGTAACCGCTTTCGTCTTCGCGCGCTCTCAGCAAGCTAAGGACCTGTTGTGCGACTGGAGCAGGATCGCAGCCGTTCAATACAAGGCGCGACACACCAAATGTTGATTGAATTGAACGCCACCGCTGCGTCGCCACGTCGATTCGCACAAATAGATAACGCGGGAACAAAGGCGCGGCGATTTTCTCGACCTTACGGGCATGGCTCCTGCGCTTCAAATAGCGAGGCAAGTATATCTCAAATCCCTGACGCACCAGATTGCGCGCCGCTTTTGACTCAGCGTTAATCTGCGTCTGGACGACGTACCACGCATCAGTGCTGACCATGTTCATTGCTCTGCACCCCGACGCTCAGAGAAATGTAAACCTAGCAATTTGGGAGCGAGCACACGATCGGAGCCGTAAACCCGCACGGCATCATCGAACGCCCGGCGCGGGTTAACTACATCGGTGACGATCACGGCGTCAAATGGAACTCTAAGACGGTCGTAGTCAGAAACAACTTCCTTTCCAACAAAACGCATCTCATTGAAATTTTGATCGACAATGGCGATGATCGAGACTCCGCAATCGACGGCCGATAAAATGGCAATCTCGGCTAAGTCCGACTTTCCGCAAAGCACAAGATTTTGGAACTTCTGCTCTTTCGCTAATTCAAAGACTTGCGCACAATCTGCTTTGGCCTGTCTAAAAAATGAAAACGAATACGACAGATATTCCACGGTCAGGCGCGACTTTTCAGCGAAGCCTTGCGGCGTCAGGTAATAGCCGTAGCGGCGCGCCGGCGCCTGGCTGACTTTGACGAGACCTTTTTTGATACATCGTTTGAGGTAGGCGTTAACGAGGCCTAGTGCAATTCCAAGTTCCTCCGCGATGCGGCGTTGCGATTGAGCGCCATCATCGACAGAATTGAGCAAATTGAGGACGATCCTTTCGTCCTCACCGCTCTCGTTTGACAACGCACGATCCATGGAAATTCCCCACTGGCGGGGCTAATAGCGCGTTCATCGCGTGAACGTCAAGTCGATTGTTCACCGCGTGAACAATCTAAGCCATTGATGTTATTCATAAATAATCGTTGATAAAATTCTAACGAACAATCGAAATCCCACGCCCCGTTCCCGTCGGTGAATTCGCTACATTTCTAAATCTCGTCACACCTGCAATCTTGCGCACTTTGCGTCAAGGCTGTACGTGCAAAACAAAGACCAAAATGCAAGCTGCTTAGCGCACCACGCGAGTTTCGACAGGAATTCATTCGTGCAAACCCACTCGCATGGTCATAGCCGCTTTGAAGCGGCCCGAAATGGCATTCGATGAACGACGGGACAAAAAACATTGATTTGGACGTCGCGGCCGGATTCGGTCATGAGTGGTCGACCTTCCGACAGGGTGAAAGCGAATTTTTGCCAGCGGACCGTGAGGCGATCTTCCGGTCCTACTTCCATATCTTTCCGTGGAGCGAGTTGCCGCCCGATCCGGTTGGCATCGACGTAGGTTGCGGCAGCGGGCGCTGGTCGGTGATGGTCGCTCAAAAGGTCGGTCATCTTCATCTCCTAGACGCAAGCGCAGACGCCCTCGCCGTCGCGCGGCAGAACCTCGCCCATGTCACCAACGTCAGCTTTCATCTCGCAAGCGTCGGTAATATGCCTGTTGACGATAACTCCCTCGATTTCGCGTTCTCGCTTGGCGTCTTGCATCACGTGCCGGATACAATGGCGGCCATCCGCGCTATCGCAACCAAGCTGAAGGTTGGTGCGCCGTTTTTAGTTTACCTCTACTACGCGCTCGACAACCGTTCATGGTGGTATCGCGCGGTTTGGCGTTTCAGCAATCGCTGCCGGATGATCATTTCGCCGTTACCGCCAAGATTGCGGCTCGTGATTAGCCAGATCATCGCGGTTGTTATCTATTTGCCCTTGGCGCGTTTCGCAGCGTTGGTTGAGCGCGCTGGGTTTTCTCCTGCTGCCATTCCGCTCGAGTCCTATCGCGATCGAAACTTCTACGTGATGCGCACCGACGCCTACGACCGGTTCTGTACCAGACTTGAGCAGCGGTTCACGCGAGACCAGATCGAGCAGATGCTGGCTGACGCAGGATTTGACGAGATTCGCTTTTCAGACAAAGTGCCCTATTGGTGTGCCGTCGGTAAAAAACGTTAAACCGTAGACTCGCAAAGCCACACTGTGAATTCTTTGTCACCAGCACGATCATAGATACTCCGAAACACTGCCGCTGGCTTGATAGCAGATTTGAGGCTCGTCTCCGGCCCCAGTGTGTCGCTTTACGGCTTAGGCGCAGAACCTCCTAGCCCCATTCTCGAAGGAAAAAATCGATCTATTCATCGACCTCTCAATCCGGCATAACCCCGACAATTAGGGATCATTGGACGCAGGAGCCTTCGACTTGTTCGGCGAACCGATAGAGCAACATGCAGGTTAGATTCAACGCGCAAACTATCGCGAGATGGACATCGGTCGCAGTTACAGTGGCGGTCCTCGCGAAGACCTTCGTGCCGTTCTATCTGATAGGCTCGACAGCGATTTTTGCGGCTTCGGTCGCAGCCGGGCTTGTTTTGGTTGCCCTGAGTTGGCGCCCAATCTTCGTCAGCGCCCGCCATGTCCGTGGCGCCCTGATCGTGGTCGCCCTATTCTACGCGGTCGTCGTCGTCAGCTTCCTAGTTTATTCCCGCGCTGCAGTGCCGGCGACGCACCTTTGGGGCATACTCATCATCCATGGGATCATTCTGATTTTTGGCTTTTCTGCAGCGCGTGCGCTGAATATGGTCCTGCTGGTCCTTTTTGGCATGGCGACGATCTATGTAGCGATGCTGGCCCTGCATGCACTGCGGTTCGGCGGCGTCACAACTGGCATCAATATCGACGATATCTTCGGAATCGGTGTTCCAGCAATTTACATTACCTTCCATCAGAATATCGGCTTCGTGCTCGGCGTCGGCATACTTGCAGCACTAGGATTGGCATCGAATCGCATCACGCAGATCCTCGCAGTGAGCGCACTGCCGATCGTGCTTCTGTTCCTGTTTCATATCGCCGCCCGAACGGCATTGGTCGCTCTCGCGAGCAGTCTCGTCTTCCTGAGTTTCACAACGCTTTGGGCCTATTCGAGGAAAGTGACGTTGCTAACTGCCGCAGCTCTCGTCGTGGCTGCGGCGATCGCATTGGGGGTGCTTTCCCAGCGCGCGCCAAACCAAATTGCCGTGGACGCAACGGCGCCAGACGCGGTCTCTCGGACCCTGCGAGAGCTCCAGGATCCCGATCCCGGATTCCGTTTGCCGATATGGAAACGGACCTGGCGCCATATCGTGACCGCGCCAGATCGACTGCCACTTGGGCGGGGTGTCGGCATGTATCCAGTCGATGCAGGATTTGGAGCTCCCGATTGGCTGCTTCGCCCTACCGAAGGATCCAAGCATTATCCCCACAACGTGCATCTTGAAATACTCTACGATACCGGAATTGCGGGGCTGGTGCTGTTTAGCACACTGACGGTCTTGCCAATATTAGCCTCGCTGCGGCGCTGGTCCATGTTTTCCCTCGCGGAGAGATTCGCTGTCGCCATATATGTTTTTAACCTTGTGAGTTCGGACATTTCCGGCGCGTTCGCCTATGCATACCTGCTGCAGTTTTTCCTCGCATTGACAACTGGGGTTATTGCCCTGAAACCAACTGCAGAAGCCGGCACGCAACACAAGCCAATAGCTGCGTGAGATCCCGCCGTTCGGCCGATGTCTGTGCATACGGCGATCAAAATTAAGCGTCGCACTGACCACATCGGATCAAGGGTCAATTTCAACCCTTAGCACCTCGAACCCCCAATCTGCATAAGAACCGGGATTGTGATTTATAGTAACGAAAAAGCGCTTATCGACCGGACGAGCATTGGGAGACAATACGGTCGCATAACCAGAAACCCTATAGTCACGATCGTCGGCGGCAAGATCGATACCGAATTTATTAGAAGCGCAACTTTCGAAACCGACCTGGCCTTGATCCTTCAGGCGTGCGCGCACCGCACTCTGCGCTGTAACGCAAGCCATAACTCTCATATCGTTCAAATAGGCCTTCGAACGGCCTTCCGCGCGGGATAAACTGGTTTGGAGAGCTGCCGCGAAGACTAACGCTAGACAACACCCTGTTGCCCTAGTCACCACTTTTGAAGCCGGCAATATGGCCCAACGATTCCTAAACGGCATGCTTTCGCTCGGAATTCCGGTGCTGCCTACCTCAACGAACATCGTCATGAGCGGAGCGTGACCAATGAAGCTGCAAGAGATTTAGGTATCTCACGAAGGTAGCACTTAAGAACGCCAGATACGAGCACTTTCAGCTAAGCGGCTTGTGCGCAATAGGAATTACTCTTAGAAGATTCTGATCTTATACCCCTGTTCATGAGATCGACGGCAGCCTAAAAACGGCGACCTGACCGAGACAGTCCCGGACTGTTCCGAGGGCAAATCAATCGATGTGAATTGAAATGACTTTGGAAACCGCTGCGCCGCCGCGACGAATACTATACGTCGTTAACGAGGACTTCGCGTTCTTGCTCAATCGGCTGCCGATGGCCCGGGCGGCGCGCGAAGCTGGCTTTGAGGTGCATGTCGCGACGCGCGTCGACAAGGGCGCCGACGCTATCGAGGCGGAAGGCTTCACGCTGCATCGGATTCCTCTCCGACGCGGTGGGTTATCACCATTTGCCGCAATCCCCACCATCGCAGCGCTTCGACGCATCGAAAACAAAATTAAGCCGCAGATCATTCACCACTCCGGTCTGCAATGCTGCGTCTACGGCTCGATCGCGGCGCTCGGGACAGGGATCCCACTCGTAAATGCAATAACCGGGCTTGGTTATATCTTCACATCGGTGACCTGGCGAACGCGGTTACTAAGGCGGAGCATGGCCATGCTACTGCCATGGCTTCTAAACAGCGAGCAGAGCCTAGTGCTCGTTCAAAACCCCGACGATCAGTCCGCTCTCGAAACCCTTGGCATAGACCGGAAGCGGACCGTCTTGATTCCCGGGTCAGGCGTCGATACCGATTTTTTACAACCGCTGCCAGAGCCGGATGGCCCGATTACAATGGGTTTCGCGGGGCGCTTATTGACCGATAAGGGCATTCGGGCGTTGGTCGCCGCCCATGGTATTTTGCGTAACCAGGGCCATGACATAAACTTGATCATTGCCGGAAATCCCGACCCAGCCAATCCAGCTTCCGTTCCGTTAGAGGAAGCTCAGGAATGGAGCCGCCGGCCAGGGATCACCTGGCTCGGGCACATCGATGATATCGTCTCGCTTTGGCGACGCTGTCATTTCGCAGTCCTGCCCTCGCACCGAGAGGGCTTGCCTATGAGTCTTCTGGAGGCGGCCGCGTGTGGCAGGGCAATGGTCGCAACAGATGCACCGGGCTGTCGCGAAATCGTCATCAATGACAAGACAGGGCTTTTGGTGCCGATTGAAAATCCGCCGGCATTGGCAAGCGCCATTTTGCGCCTTGCGACCTCACTTCCACTGCGAGCGCGTTACGGACAGGCTGCAAGGCAGATCGTCGTCGACAAGCTATCCGCCAAAATTATCGGCAAGGCCGTTGTAGAACTCTACGATCAATTGCTGCTAGACCGTTCAAATCGCACATACCGGCCGCATGATACTTCGATGTTGCCGGTCAAAGCGTTGCAGCCAACTGGGAGAATTCTGCTCGTCACCCAACACTATGCACCTTTTCCCAGCACCACGTCGGGCTACATGACCGACATTGCCAAAGCGCTTGCGCTGGAAAGCCAGGTAATCGTCTTGTCGGGTACCCCAAATTCCGGCTCGAAATTACCGTCGAAACCTGGCGAACCCACCGTAATCGAAATACGGAGCTGGTGGCCGGGGAAATCTGCGCTGGTATCACGATCACTAGCGGCTATCCTGTTCGCCGTGCAGGTTTTTCTTTCCGTCATCAAGCACAGCCGTCGCGAGGACGCCGTTCTTTGCGTTACGACTCCGTTCACATTACCGTATGCCGTGACGTTAGCGGCGCGGCTACGCAGGATTCCCGCGGCGCTTATTATCTACGATTTCTATCCGGATTCGCTGGTCATGGCGGGCTTTCTACAGCCCACGTCGATCGTGACAAAACTCCTGCGATGGGCAAACAAGGTGATGTTCGAAGGGCTCAGTGCCATCGTCACTATCGGGCGAGACATGAGTTCGTTGCTGATGGCCTACCCCCGAATGACCGCGGACAAGATCACCCTGATCCCGAACTGGGCGACGCTTCCCGTGCGCTATCGGGAGATCGATGCTGACAATCCCTACCGCCGCCGTTGCGGAGGCAAATTCCTGGTGGCTATGTCAGGAACTGCGGGATTTACCCACGATCCCGACTCTGTATTTGAGGCCGCGCAATTGTTGAAAGACAATTCTGCCATACATTTTTTGTTTTCTGGTGAAGGCGTCGGTTGGACCAAATTGAAGGAAAGGTACGCCGCTTCGCCACTGGACAATGTCACGCTGATCGAGCGTGTCCCCGAAGCAGAACTAGAAACGTTCCTGTCCGCCGCCGACATCTGGCTCATTCCGTACCGCAAAAACAATACTGGTGTCTCTGTGCCGAGCCGGATTTACAATTTGTTCGCGGTGGGCCGACCGGTCATCATTTGCTCAGAACCGAACGCGGAAGCGGCCCTGCTCGTCCGCGAACATGATTTGGGTTGGGTAGTGGAACCCGAAAAGCCCAATTCGATTGCGCGGGCGGTTACGCTTGCCGCCTCGGCCGTGGGTAACACCGAGGAGAAGGGCCAGCGCGCGGCCGAGATAGCCTCGCGCTATACAAGACAGATTGCGCTGAAATCCTACAATGAGCTGATGAGGCGCCTTCTAGACAGGCGAGCCGCGGTCCCCGAACAAGCTAAAGGAGAGGGTAGTGCCGCACGGATTCGCTGATCCTCATGGAGCGAGCCACACGACACGATATTTGTCGAGAAGCGTTCTAGCCGTTGACTCTCTTGGAAGTATTTTTCCATCGAGGACACTGGGGCGCGTGGTAAATCATCCCATGCTCAAGGACATCCACGCCAAAGCTGAAGCAGGTTACAAACTGGACGCCGGCAATCTCGCGCACACAAAGCATGCATTGGGCAAGCAGCATTGAGGATGACGTGTAAGCCGCGCATCGCCGCTGTCGGGTATCGGCGCCAATCGCGCAGGGTTGCGAAGCGGGCAGACAGCGCATTTTTTCAATGGCACAGCACGACGGCGAGACCATTGAGGACGGCCTCCGCATAATCCGTCAGAAAGGCCCGAAAACCCCTCTACCGCTGCAAAACATTGCCGCGTCAGGCGATAAGCATTGCCTGTCGTCCGGATATCAAATGGCTGCGTCAAAGCCAGTTCGATACCATCTATTTTCGAAATTCCCATCCGCCAGCTGCGCTTAGTCCTCCGTGAAGAACGCGGACGACCGCTGATTTAAGCGATCTTTTGAGCCGGGACAGATTCGGCGAAGGCCCGGATGATGGCACGCAAGAGTTCTGCGAGCCACCGCAGGAGCAGGCCGAAGTTGTAGCCGGCAGCGGCGAGGACGGCGTTGATGCGGTCGCCGACGCGGCCTTTGAGATAGTTGCGGTCCATGCGGTGCTCGGCCTTGACGTGGCCGATGACGGGCTCGACAGCCGCACGACGCTTCATCTCGCGCCGGATGGAAGCCGTGACGCGGCGGACCTGCCCCGAGATCCAGACCCTGAGCCGGTGCGGGTGGTTGTGGCCGCGGTACCCTTTGTCGACATGGATGCGGCGAGCCTCCACGCCGGTGAGCTTCTCCATGTCGGCGACCACAGGGCCGAGCGTGTGCCCGTCGAAGGGATTGCCGTGCAGCGCCTTGGCATGGAGCACGAACTGTCCGCCCTTCGGGGACGTCACGGGGGTGGCGATACTGACCTTGCAGCCGAACTCGTAAGGTGCGCGGGCTTTCCCCTTGCCGATGCACTCGACCTCCGGCGCATGTAACGCATAGACCTTGGGGCCGCGCTGATGCTGATCCTGGGTGCGCACCCGCTGCGCCAGATCGAGTAGTGGGCCGAAGCGAGCTTCCAGCGCCGCATCGCCATCAATCTTGCGGCGGATGTCGCGGATGATCCGGCCAAGTCGCGTCCGCAGGAACTTGAGGTGGCGCCGGGCGAGCTTGAACTGATGAGCGTGGGTATAGCGGCCGACCATGAGGGCGGCGCGCTTCGCCAGGCGCAGATAGCTCTGGCGCAGCGGCACACGGTTGCGCTTGGCGAACCCGACGAGCTTGGTGATGGCCCGATGCATCAGCCGCGCGTCGGTCGGATGCGCAACGGCCTTTGGCTGCACCGTGGTATCGACCGCCACTCGCTCCAGGTCCTTGGGACCGATGGCGCCAGTCTTGTGCGCCACCGACAGACTTTCCTGGATCTGGGCGACGAGCTGCTCCTCGCCGAGCCGCTGGCGCCAGCGCGTCATCGACGATCGATCGAACGGCAGCCGATGGCAGAAGCTCAACTCGCCGCAGAAGTATTGGTAATAGGGGTTCTCGATCCAGCGGGCGCACAGCACCTCATCCGAGAGATCGTGCATGTGCTTCAGGATGAACAGGCCGGCGACAAGCCGCGTCGGCAGGCCAGGCTGCCCCGGACCGGTTTGGCACACCGATCCAAAGCGGTCATCCAGAAACTTCCAGTCGATCAGCGCCGCCAACCGCACCAGCGGGTGTCCCATGTCGATGATTTGATCGAGGGCCGGAAGCAACAGGTCTTTCTGGCGATCATCCCGCGGTTTGCTCATCGCCTTCCCCAATGCCGATGACCCGCCGTCAGGGAATCACGAATCGCTCGAAAGCAAAATCCCAAAACGCAAGAAAGCGCGGCCCAACACCCGGCTTTCCTGCAAAATCGAATACTTTATCGAGACAACTTCTGCCTATCGCTCAGGCCGATCTGCATTCTTTACGGACGACCGCTTAAGCTCGCTGCTGTGGAAAATCTTGCTGCATGTGGCTGTGGGTGGGTCGCCGATCGTGCCGGCAAGTAACAAAATCAACCGCCGCTGGCTGGTATCGACTTGGGCTCGGTTCTAGTCAGAAGCCTGATCGCTTTGACAAGGATGCCTGCCAACAGCGGCGCGAGCAGCAGTCCGCCGGACAAGAATGCGGTGTTGAGGGCACTCACCAAGAGGGTGAATACGCCGCCAAATGCCGCCGCCATCATTGCAATGCCAAGCACTGTTTTGCCATTTACCAGATAAATCGCATCGATGGATCTGCAGGTAGCGGCCGCGAGCATGCTGAAACCGACAACGCCGGCGTAGGAAAAATCGATCCAGGCGTCTGCAATGAACAGTGCGTTGCTGGTAGCATCCCCGGTGCCGTGCCAGAGTTGCGAGATGATCGTGAATGCGGGCGTGTAGTTGAGACCCATGATCGTCGCCAGCGGCCGGATATTGGCGCCCCAGGTGTGAGGATATCGAGAAGGGAATGCGCCGAACGTTTCCAGAAGGGATTCACTCGGTACCTCAAAGACCCTGTAATAGAGAAACCCTAGCGCACCGAAACTGTCATAGGCTAATATCGTGAGCTTGATGCTGAAGCAAAGCACGAGAATGATCGCGAACAACGCGCCCAACCCACTCCACCAGTTCATTCGGTTGCGAAAAATAAGCAATCCGGCGACGATCAATTGAACAAGAAGGAATGCCGGAGGCGCTTTGCTCAGGGTTTCGGACCTTCCGACCATAACAGCTAGAAAAAGCAAACTCGTCGCCACAAATAAAATCCAGTAACGGTTGATCCAACCCGAAAGCAATCCCCACACAATCAGCATCGGCGCTACCGCACCCAGGAGCACGCGGTAAAGGTAGTTCGGGCTGCCACCATGATTCAGGCGATAAGCCGCCCTGCCCGATTCATCATCGGTAATCGACAGGAACGCCTTGATGGTGCCGAGATGGTCCTCTCTGATCGACACCCATGCGAGGAATAGCATCAGACACGCGATCACCAGCAATAACATTCGGGTACCACCGACGTCATCCTTCAATGGCTGCAAATTCCAGCCAGTCAAGGCAGCCTCCATGGCTGTGATCCGTTTTGGTATTAGGTGGTCGACAATCTCGATTCCCGCGATCACCCCGATAAACATCAGAGCTATCGCAAAATTCATAGATATAACGATGGCCGCGAAATCTGGTGATGCAGCCTCAATGATGCTGAATATTGGGGACTTACCCCCCATCGATCCTGAAAGCCGCTGGATCACCATAGCCTTTTCGCCCGAAGACAGCATGAAACTCAAATAGGCCGGGCCATAGATCAACAACAGCGCCCCCACCAGCATGGTGGTCGCCGTCAGAAACAAGCGCAATCTGAGATAAAGATAGATTGCTGCGCCACTCATGGCTACGGCTGCAACAATGTAACTTGCTGTAAGCATCATCTCTTTCGCCTGAATGCTATAGTTGTAAAATCAATCCTAATATCACCGCGAGGGAAAACCTGCGACCCCCTTCTGCATCGGCATCCGCAAAATTATTGGCAAGCACAAAAAGCTAAGAGCGGAACAATCGGCCCCCTATCCGGGATGCGGCGATCCAACTTTCATCAGGGCTGCAAGCGAACCAACATCCACATTTGAAGATATGTCCAAATTCGCAGCTCACTCCCAATCTTACGATCTGTCACAGTTGAGAGCGAAAACCGCTTTCCGAAGCGCCGGCCCGTCGACCAGTTCGGCAAAGGCCGGAATGTTATGTTCCAATCGCATTGCAGTCCATTCCGAAAGCGGGCCGTTCAGCCCATCCGGCATTGGGTTCCGCTTCCCGGTCCCGATCGATTCCGGCATTGAAAATGCCCCGGCATATATTGGTCTCCTCCAAAAGGGCGACTACCTCGGTCACCAGGCGCCAATCCAAAACGGAATTCGCATTTTGATGTCGTGCGCCATCGATGCGGCCGCATTTCGCCTACTCGACGTCGGACGTCATGCAGACGATCACCGACGAATCGAACCCGCCGGACAGGCAGGACTCGATCGGCACGTCACTGCGATGCGCAGGCTACGGCGTCTCGAAACAAAAGCAGCTCCCGTTTGCTGGCAAAACTCGAAGCAGCGGCGTTTCTTGCCGGGGTCGGGTTGAATGTGGTGATCCTGTCTTTTGTGGTGCTGAGGCTGGGCGTTGTACCACTCGGAATTGCACGACCTTAGGGTATCCCCCAATCGGCTCTGAACTGATATCGCCAGCAGCGGGCACAACTAGAATGCGAGAATGAGATCGATCACGGTCTTCTGCTGCTGCGCCGTAATTTCCGCAAAGATGGGCAACGACAGAACGCGCCCCTGATGCCGGTGAGCATTCGGGAACTGCTCGGGACGATGACCAAAACGGCTGTAGGCTGCAAGAAACGGCAGCGCAATCGGATAGTTGATGGCCGTTTGGACGCCGTTTGCGTTCAGGTGCGCGGCGAGCTTGTCACGCTGGGGGTGCTGGATGGTGTAGACATGATAGACATGGGTGCGTTCGGAAGCGACGTGCGGCACCGCGACTTCCTCAATCTGGTTAAGACCGGCATCATAGATTGCGGCCGCGGCCTGCCGAGCCTGAGTCCAACGTGGAAGATGCGGTAGCTTCGCCGAAAGGATGGCCGCCTGCAGACCATCCAAACGGCTGTTGATGCCCTCGATCTGATGCTGATGCTTGATCAATCCTCCGTGTCGCGCCACCATCGCCATGCGTTCGGCGAGATCGGCACGGTTTGTGACAATGGCGCCGGCGTCACCCATCGCCCCGAGATTCTTGCCCGGATAAAAGGAATAAGTCGCAGCTTCCCCAAAGGTGCCGACCTGTTCACCCTTATACCGCGCCAAATGCGCTTGCGCACAGTCCTCGATGACCCAAAGGCCGCGCTTGCGTGCAATCGCCATGATTGCGCCCATGTCGGCGGGTTGACCATAAAGATGGACTGGAATGATTCCGACCGTTCGTGGCGTAATGGCGCTCTCGACTGCAGCGGGATCGATCGTGAAAGTGCTGGTGTCGGTATCGCAAAAAACTACCGTCGCTCCGGCGTGAGTGATCATAGCCGAAGTGCTGATCCATGACTGTGCCGTTGTAATCACCTCATCGCCGGACCTAACCCCCAGGGCCGCCATCGCAACGTAGAGGGCGTCGGTTCCGTTGGCGCAGGACACGCAATGGCGCGCATTGACCGCGGCCGCAAATGCACGCTCAAATGCATCGACGTATGGTCCACGGATGAACGCACTGTCACGAATGACGGAAGCGACGGCAGCGTCGATTTCCGACTTGACGGTCTGGTATTGCAGATGAAGATCGGCGTAGGGCACGGCCATCGACTGGGCTTCCTCTAAAACTTAAAAAGATCACGCTACACGCGCGTTAGCAGGCGCGCCGGATTACCGACATAAGATCCAGCTACCGCGATATCCTTCGTCACGACGGCTCCCGCACCGACCACGACATTGTCGCAAATCTGTACCGGAAGAATCGTCGCACCTGATCCAATCGATACACGATTTCCGATCGTTGTGGAGCGCCACAATTGTTTGCGGCCGCGAGCCGGACCGCCGTGCGAAAACGTGTCATTGATGAACATCACCCCGTGGCCGATGAAGCAATCTTCGCCTATCGTGACGAGTTCGCAAACGAACGCATGGGACTGAACGCGCGTCCGCGCTCCGATCCGAACGTCCTTCTGAATCTCGGTGAAGGGGCCTATAAAGCAGTCGTCTCCGATTTCGCAGCCGTAGAGATTGCACGGCTTGACGATCTCAACGCGCGCGCCGAATAACACGTCGCGCACACCTATATGTCGGATCTCGGGCTCATTCATGGCAGCTCGCCGAGGCGACACAACTGCGGAACAAAATGCAATGAGACTTCCTTGCCCGTCTCAATGGACTCGTACAACGCGGATATCAGCTCGAGACTTTTGCGACCCTGAAGACCGTCGACGAGCGCGGAACTCTGATCGTTGAGGCATTTGATGACGTGCTCGTAATACGCCTGATGACCGAAGCCATAAACGTTCGGTGGATTGACGGAGAACTTCTCCATTACGTCTTTGTCTGACGGAAGCTCCTCGGCGAACTGCCAGTGCCGGATTTTGTTGACGGCAAATCCTGCAATTTCGACAGCGCCTTTCTCTCCCAGTATGGATAACGAACCTTCGAGATCCCTAGGCCTGATCGCTGTTGTTGCTTCGATGATTCCGAGTGCACCATTCTTGAATCTAAGCGTCGCCACTGCAGTGTCTTCGGCTTCAATATTCACCAACGCCGTTGCTGCTCGGGCATGTACGCTGACCACGTTACCAAAGAACCACTCTAGCATATCGACATGATGGCTGGCCTGATTGGCCAGAACGCCACCGTCATATGCCCAGGTTCCGCGCCATTGATCCTGATCATAGTAGGCTTGATCGCGGCACCAGCGCACGCGCACCGTGCCCAGCACAAGGCGACCGAAGCGACCTGCCTCAAGCGCTTCGCGCGCCTTGACCACAGGAACATTGAATCGATTCTGTTTCACGACGAATAGCTTAACTCCCGCTGCGTCGCAGGCACGGATCATGGTATCAGCGTCTTCAAGGCGAAGAGCCATCGGCTTTTCGACGATAACGTGTTTGCCCGCTTTGGCCGCGGCGATGGCGTGAGCCGCATGCATGCCGCTGGGTGTCAGCACCGAAACCGCCTGCATATCCTTTCGCCCAAGAAAATCATCGATATCGTAGAATGCCGGCACGCTAAACTTCGCGGCAATTGCGTCGGCGCGCTCACGCACCTCGTCGCAGACTGCAACGAGCTCGGCGCCGGGGATGTGGCCGCCCCCAAGAAGATCGGAGTGGCGCTTCGCAATGCGTCCGCAGCCTAGCAAGCCAAACTTGATCACACATCACCCTTTGCGGTTTGCGCTGAAGAGCGCCCGACGACCTATCCAATCCGTGCGTCCCAACAGTTGTAGAACCAGCATGGTCTGACCGGCCACCACACCGGATAGCCGAACCTGCTATCATTTTCAATATCTTGTATGCCCATGATGGATCAGGAACCACCCTGTCAAGGCTTGCCCTTACCGAAACTTTCGCGACGCGCCGCGACCCTTCAGATCCAAGCTATCAATCGGTCCTTTTTTTAGCTTTGGAGAAAGACTCTGACTAATTTGCATCGTCTTAAATACTGGTGCTAATCCTATGAATCCAAGAATTCACCCCGCGCCCAATTTTTTTGGTTTCGAGAGCGAGTAGGCTAGGTGGACGCGAAAATAGATTCGGAACAGGCGAAGAGCCTGGTGATAGGCGCCACCGGGCTTACTGGTGGCTATATCGTTGAGCACCTCGTCGGCGGCGGACAGCGACCGCTTGCTATCTCCAGGTCCCGGCAAACGGGACCTGGCATCGACTGGTATCAAGGGGACCTTGAGAATCCTGAGGCATTCCGGCTTCCCCCATTTGCGACACTATACTGCACAGCAAGCGCGATCTTGTTGCCGACGGCGCTTCCGTATCTTTTCAATCCCTTATTGAAGCGCGTTGTTGTCTTCAGTTCGACCAGCCTCATAACAAAAATTGACAGTGAAATCGTCTCGGAGCGAGAGACGCTGAAGAAACTCGCTGAGGCGGAACGAGAAATCGCCGCACTTTGTGATCAAAGCAACATTGGTTGGACGATATTGCGTCCGACGCTCATTTATGCCGAAGGTCGAGATCGCAATATTACGCCGTTGTCGAAGCTTATCCGTAGATTTGGCTTTATGCCTATTGTCGGCGGAGGGCCAGGCTTGCGGCAACCGGTGCACGCAGAGGATCTGGCGATCGGAGCCATTTCCGCCGCATCCAGTCCGGCCGCAGCCAGAAAGGTCTATTCCTTGCCTGGTGGTGAAACGCTTACTTACCGCGAAATGATCGATCGAATTTTTGACGGGCTGCGGCTGCCGCGGCGTACTATTTCGGTATCGCCTTTCTGGTGGAAGGCGGCCTTCATCATTGCAAGACCACTTTTTCCCGGCGCAAATGCGGCGATGGGCACCCGAATGATGAAAGATATGGCGTTCGATTCTACCCCCGCGCGAGAAGACTTCGATTGGGATCCAAGAATGTTCAATCCAGTTTTTGGCTAGGAGCGCCGGCAGGTCGCTGTGCGATATCGTCCGAGCGACCCGGCGGCGCCGAGATGAGGGAGGACCCACGAGGTTGTTGCTTCTCTTGCGCCGCTATTGCTTCTGGTCAAATCAAATACGTGGGCGGTCACCGCGTGTGGCTGCGCCGAGGAGGGGTGGAAATCCGGCGCTGGTGGCGGAGTGCTGGCGGCTCACACGCTGCCGGCCTCAAAACTCTCACAATCGACATGACGTGAGCCTGAAAGCCGCGGGTGGTGTTGTTGCCTGCGGCGTCGCACAATCGGCGGCCGCGTTATCCCGGTCGAGCTTGCATTGCAAGTCGAACAGTGTCCCCTTTGCGATGGCGCTATTGACACATGGCGCCGGGATTCTGTTCCTGCTGTGGTAGGTCATGCCGCGCGCGTTCGAGACGGGCCGAACCGGTAGCTTTCTTCATCAGGCGCAAGCTAAGCGCAAACGTCGAAACGTCGTATCCCGCTCCGCGAGACAGTCGTCGGACATAACCTGACCGGAGAGCTTCGATGCAAAGCGTTCTGATCCGGAAAAACTAATTCCCCTGATGATTATTCATGCGCCGGATGGCAAGCCGTTGCCGGTCTACGGCGACGGCTGCCATGCCCGCGACTGGTTGCACGTCTCCGATCACTGCGAGGCGCTGATGAAGGTGATCGAGGGAGGCCTCACCGGCGAAACCTACAATGTCGGCCGCGGCAACGAGCGCAGCAACCGCAATGTAGTCGGGTTGATCTGCGACACGTTCGACCGCGCCTTCGCCTCCGCTCCTCACCTTGCCGCGCGCTTTCCATCCTGCCCCGCCGCCTCCGGCAGCTCTTGCCGAACGCTGATCGGCTTTGTCACCGATCGCCCCGGCCACGATCAACGTTACGCAATCGACGCGACCAGGCTGGCCAACGAACTCGGCAGCCGCCGCAGCGTCGGTTTCGAGAGTGGAATTGGGCAGACGGTGCACTGGTATCTCGACCATGAACAGTGGTGGCGCGAGCGGCGCTTACAAGGCCTGGATCGACAAGAACTACGGCTTTCGGATGAGGGTCTAGCCATTCCTGCACATGCGTGTTCCCGCCGGTGCCAATGGGCGCGTGCGCTAGCGCGGAGAGGCCTGAATTGCATGCCGGAGTGTCTTTGCGAAGTCCGCGGCAAAGGCTGCCACGCGGTCGTCGTGGCCAGGGACGAGACTTCGAATTAATGGGGCGCCTGAATCCCGTGAGACCCGCATAAGGTGATCCGCCAGGGTCGCAGGGTCATCCGTTCCAAAATAGCTCGCCGTCCCGACGGCTTGTTCGCGATGGACGTCCAGGTCAGACAATATCATCGGCACCCCGAACGACTTCGCTTCTTCCACTGTCGTGCTCCATCCCTCGGATCGAGATGGATTGATCAAGCCGGTGCACGCCCGCAGCAACGCGTACACATGCGAAAGCGGAATCATTCCCAGATGAATAAAGCGCTTTTCGAGTCCACGAGTTTTCACCTGCCCCATGACCTGGTCGAAATAGCCTCGCTCGCGTCGATCTTCGGTGCTGCCCGATGCGCATACCACGGTATCGAACCCGCGCTGCGCTAGGATAGTCAGTGCATCGACGACCACTTGGTGGTTTTTGTGCGTGTAAAATTGATTCGGCAGGTAGAAGTATTTTTCAGGCAATCGGTACTGTGCAACTATCGTGGCCGGATTTGCAGTCAGGAACGCCGGCGATGGCTGGGTCGCGAAACGAACCACACGGACTTCGTTCTTCGCTCCGGGATAATATTTCCTGAAGTCGCGATGCGCGCTTTCGCTGCTCAGCATGACCGTCCGCCCGGATGCGATCTGAATTCGGAAGCCGGCTTCGCGGCGCCACCGCGCGAGTACCGGGAACAGCTCTGGCAAACGTCGATGCTGGAAGTCGGGAAACCAGATCACCGCCGGATACGGCAGCCGCCATCCGAAGAAGCGCCTACTCTGGAAGACTGCATCGATTTGATGCGCGCGGAACTCTGCCGCCGCTCCCCGGTCTAGACCCAGCGCCAGCGCGGCAAGCAGGCCGCGACTGCCTGTGAACGCCGCCGATTGCACAATCTCTACGCCGGGTATCGCAGCAATCGGCGCGAGATCGGCATCATCCCCATCTGTTCCTGCGAACAGGACGGGCGCAATTTCACCCGGACGAAACCTGTCAAGAGCTGCAAACAGGTTGCTTTGATAATTGTAGCCGCCGGCCCAGAGCTGGCGGGGAATATGGGTAAACGCAACACGTAGCGACGCGCCGGGACTCACCGGACCTGACCTTTGAACCAAGAAACGTAGTCGGCGAGGCCGTGTTCGGCAGGGATAGTCCAGTCAAACGGCAGCGCACGCAGCATGGCGTCGTCCGAAAGCAGGCTTGTCGGGTCGCCGGCACGGACGATGCCGGAAAACTGGATGGAGACGAGTCCGCCCCAGCACTGTGCTATCCTTTTAGCAATCTGCGCCACGGTGGTTCCACGCCCGGAGCCCGCGTTGACAACTTGAAACGCCTCCGACTGCGGCTTTCCGTCAATCGCGGTCAATAGCCGGGCGACGTCACGAACATCCGTCCAGTCCCGCACCTCCGCGCCTGTGCCCCCCAGCACCAGACTCCTTTCGCCCGCCTGCAGGCGGGAGCAGATGTCCCATAGCAGTTGCTTACGCAAGTTCGGCCCATATACCGAGAACAGCCGCGCGACCGTGCTCCGCAAGCCAAAGGTCACGGCGTAGCTTCGGCACAGTTGTTCCATCATTAGCTTGTGCTGCCCGTAAGGCGACATCGGAAGCGTTGCGGCGTTCACTGCAATTGCTCCCTCATGGCCTGCGCCATAGACCGCCGCGCTCGACGCGACGATAACGCGACAATCCCTGGCGGTGCCGCGCAGCCACTCCAGCAATCTGGCGGTGCTTGCAACAGTGCGCGAAAAGTCCTCAAACGGCTGCGCGATCGAGAGCCCAACCGACGAGCCGCCGGCCAGATGGAAAATCGTCGACGGCAATCCGGAGTGCTCCGCAAGCGCAATGAGATTGGCCGCGTCGATCTCGCCGTTCAGCCAATGCTGCAGCCCGATGCGACCCCTTTCGGCGTCGCCGATCGCGCCGTGGCCGATGCCATGAACGCGATTGCCCCGATCAGCCAACACTCGAACGAGATGCCGGCCGATAAAACCATTAGCGCCGGTGACCCATATGTTCATGACTCTGCCTTGTTACAGACAAACGAATAGAGCCGGCCAGGCCGGTGGTCAAAGCGCTCTGCCATCGAAAGCAGCGACATGAAAACGCTCTTGGAAGCAAGCGCGGCGCACCAGAGGGGCTTCACCGGAATCTTGCTGGTCAATCTTTCCACGACGGCCGTTCGTAATGTCTCGATCGTATAGGGAAACAGATTGATCGGACTCTTCAGCGGCGCAAGCACCTCGATCGCGGCAAATCCCGCAGCCTTCAGCGCGCCGATATATCGATCGAGAAGAAAAGCATGCTCGCCGCCGTAGAGGTGATGCAGGGGATGTTGATCGAGGAATGCCTCGAGGTGCGTCTCGTTGCTGATCACGTGTTCGCGCGCGGCGATGAGCATTCCGCCGGGGCGAAGCACGCGGAACATTTCCCGGCAGGCGCCATCGAGATCGCGCATATGGTGCAGCACCGCCCGCGCGAACACGACATCGAATGTGCCGTCAGCGAACGGCAGCCGCTCGGAAAATTCCTCAACCACCTCGATCGGCAAACAGGCCTCGGCGGCGAGATCCCGAATTGCCGCCGTACCGACCACGGCACTGGGGTCAGGCTCGAGCGCGGTGACTTCAAATCCGATGCGCGCCAGCGCGTAGCTGGCAATTCCGCGCCCGGCACCGACATCGAGCGCCTTGCCGGTGCGGTTCTGCAGAATGTTCGAAACCGCCTGCCATTCAGTGCTGGCAAAATAGCGCTCAGCAGCAGCGATCAGAGGGTCGTCATAGAAAGCGTCAAGCACCAGCTGGCGCCGGTCCGGCTGGTTGCGCAGCCAGATCACGGCATCCTCCCACGTCGTGAAGTCTTGCTCACCTTTCATCGGGTGGGATCTCCCTGATGAGCACGGCCGGATTTCCCGCAACGATGGAGAAGGCCGGGACATCCTTGGTGACGACCGCGCCGGCGGCCACAACGCCGCCCTTGCCCACTGTCACCCCACGCAAGACCATTGCGCCGGCACCAATCCAGGCGTCGTCCCCAATCGTGACCGGGCTCTCGTCGAGCGAGATTTCGCGCGGATGGCCGCGGGTGAAGATTTGCCTGATTTGCTGGTGCCGCGCCGCCGCTCCCAGCGGATGGGTAAGGCTGTCAAGAATATTCGCATTGTGTGAGATCAAGACGCGATTTCCAATGACGATGGAGGCAGCCGACCAGATCCTGGTCCCTTCGCCGACGTAGCACCATTCGCCAATCCTGATCTCGCCACCATGGGCGAACGTGAAAAGCTCGCCCAGGATGCGGCTGTGTCGGCCAACAACGATCTTGTCGGTAGCGCCACGGGCGTTCTTGATCCTTGCACAGGACCCGAGCACGGCATCATGCTCGAGCCGACAGGTCGCGCGTCCAATCAACCGCTTGATCAAGTAATCGATGTTCATGCGATCAACTCAAGGCATGCTGTGATAGCGGTGCAGATGATCTGGCGCTTCACCCCAGGAACCAAATTATCCGTACGCATCATCGACGCCCGATCATCCACCCGCCAGCCACGCTCTAGCACGGCTAAATCCGCGCGACGAGACCGGCAAAATGCTTCCATTGAGAAGCCTTGCTATAGGCCTGAGAGACCCGACTCCTTCCCCGCCCGGCTATTTCGGCCGATTCCGGCCAGTATTGCAGGCAATTTGAGAGGACTTCGGTGGCCTGCCCCGGCGAGTCGTAACTTTCCATGGTGACGCCCGGCTGCATTCCATCGGGGTAGCCGCCGGCGTCGGAGACCAGCAGTGCGCCGCATCCCATGGCTTCGAAACAGCGCATGTTCCCCCGATCGGTGCCGGCCATATCGATAGCCCCGTTCAGCACGATCTTTGACGAACCGATAAGCTCGTAAAGCTGTCTCCCAAACACCGGAGGCTTTGCGATCTTGGCGATCGCATCGGGACGCCGATGCTTCTGTAACGGCAGCCAGGCGCCGATTGCGCTTTCCGCAAGCTTCGTCAGCCGCGAAGCGTCGAGGCAATACACGATCCGGCGGCTGCCGGCCAGGCTTGCGACCTGTTCGAGCACCCTCGCGCGCGCTGTATGGTGTCGTGAATAGCCGCCAACAAAAAGCACGTCGATCGGCCTATCGCCGTGACCATACTCGTCCATGATCGGGTCCAGCGCGGGAAAGAACAGCTCGGCACGACAGCCCATGCGGCGCCAGGATTCGAGGATTAACGGAAAGTTTCCGAGCACCGCGCCATAGGCTGTCAGATCGGCGTTTCCTGACGGCGCAGCACGCCAGCAAAATGTCTTCCTAACGCAGCCGGGCAGTTTGCGTACGAACGTACTGGGATAGCGCACGGGATCGAGATTGTAGAAAACTTCGGTCCGGTGCTGCTCGATCTGGGCAAGCAAGATGACCTCGAGCGTCGGCTTTCCCGCAATCCCCTGCTCGCGCGCCCAATGACGCTGCAGGATTTCGTCATCACCATTGGTGAAGAACGCCTCGGGGGCTCCATCAAACACCGGTTTCAGAAAATGCAGCGCGCCAAAGCGGTCGTGCAGGAAGATGCGACGCCGTGCTTCGAAGCTCGACGCTTCCGCCGTGAGCTGGTTCAGCCGTACGAGATAGGACGGGTAGAGCCCGCTATTTTGAAACAGGCGCATCGCTCACGCAAACCTTGCCAGCATCCACTTCATATTCAGATACGGCCAGATCCGGCCGACCGTCTCCCAGTCCCATTGCTTCGACACGGTCAGACGGCTGACGGTCCGGCGCAAGCCTTCCTCGTCCACCAGTTCGGCGAACGCGGGCACCTTCCGATCGAGCAGACTGGCGGTCCAGCCGGCGAGAGGTCCGTTCAACCACTCCGGCATCGGCGAATTGAATCCGACTTTCCTGCGCCCCATGCGAATGGATTCCGGCATCAGGTTGGCCATCGCCTGCCGCGCAATGACCTTGGTATAGCCGTTCGATGACTTGCTGGTTTCGGGCAACGCCATCGTATAGGTCACCAGACGCCAGTCCATGAACGGCATCCGGACCTCGATGCCGTGAGCCATCGACAGGCGATCGAAGTTTCGCAGGATGGTAGGCAGCACAGTGCTGTGAAACATGCGATAGAGTCGACGGTTCAATGAGCCCCAGTCGCGCGGCAGCACGTCGTCATCGCCGACCAGCGGAAGCTGAGCCGGAACATCGCCCAGACCGCCACGCAGGAAATAGTGCCCCTGGCGTTTGATCATCAGCGCCCGCAACAGGTCGGTGCCTCTCCTCGCCAGTGCCGAACCGGAACCGAGTCCTGCGAGCATGTTTCGCATCCGGAAAGCTCCCGATTGCCCGTCCTGAAGATAAGCTCCCATCAGTTCGTCTGCGCCATGGCCATCCAGCGACACCGTCACGCTATGCCGCCTGAGTTCTCGATAGATCAACCAGGCAGCACTTGGAAGTCCGATATAGACGTCATCATTGTCGTCGAGGATTCGATCGAGTTCGGTGAGCGCGTCAGCCCGCCCGATCTCCAGGAATGACGGCGCGACATCCGCCCAGGCCGCGGCCTCCTCCGCCATCGGCCGCTCGTCATTGGAGGCGCCGGGAAAGGTCGCGACGAAAGCGTGGCGCCACGAGGTGCTGTCCCGCGGGCCCATACCGGCCTTTTCGTGCGCAGCCATGGTGCAGATCACGGCCGACGAATCGAACCCTCCCGACAGACAGGTCCCGATCGGGACGTCGCTGCGCATTCGCAGCGCAACTGCGTCCTGAAAGTGCTGGCGAAAGCGTTCCACGCGTTCGGCTTCGTTGGACGGGATCGCGGGCAGATGATCGACCGTCCGCCACCATCGTCGGATCTCCAATTTCCCCCGGCGCAGCCACATGCAGTGTCCGCCCTGGAGGCGGCGCACCTCCCGGCAAAGGGTCCGCTCGCTGCCCTCGACCCCGAAGGCATCGAGCATGAGCCGTCGCGCCACGTCGATATCCAGCGATACGTCGATCAGGCCGCTTCGCACCAATGCGCGCTGCTCCGATGCAAAGACAAAGCGCTCCGATGTCAACGCATACAATAGCGGCTTGATGCCGAAACGGTCGCGCGCCAGAAACAGTTCTTCGGTTTTGGTGTCGAAGATTGCCAGCGCCCACATTCCGTTGAAGCGCGTGAGCATGCCTTCCTGCCACGCTTGCCATGCGGCCAGGATGACCTCCGTATCTGACTGGCTGCGGAAAATCACCCCCTGCACTTCGAGTTCGCGCCGCAGTTCGAGGAAATTGTATATCTCGCCATTGAACACGATCACGTGGCGGCCGTTGACGGAAACCATCGGCTGATAGCCCCCTTCGCCAGGATCGATGATCGCCAGCCGACGATGGCCGAATGCCAGATTGCGGTTCGCGCTAAACCAGCTTCCCTCGCCAAAAGGTCCGCGATGCGCGACCAGGTTCGTCAATCGCGAGATTTCCGCCGGTTCGACCGCGTTGCCGCGGAGGTTCACGATGCCTGCAATTCCGCACATTCGTCAAATCGCCTTGAGGGGCAGGAAGCGGCTGACGATGACGCGAAGATCCCGCCAGCAGGCCGCTCCGTAGGGGCCGGCCTGCGAAACCGCGACCGCGACGGCGAAGATGACGCCGGCCGCCAGCACATAGAGGCCCCCCACGTACCACCAGCCGAGTGCCTGGTCGAGTTGCGCGCTGCGGAAGCCATATCGCAACGCCAGCGCGGTTGCGATGCCGACCCCGATCGGCATCAACACGAAGTGGATCAGACGCAACCACATGCCGGTGAGGCTGAAATGCCGGCGCAGCAGAATCACGACAGTGGCCATTTGGGCGATCATGCCAGTGCAGGCGCTCCATCCCGCCGCCTGCCATCCGAAATACGGCAAGGCGATCGCGCTGGTCGCCAGCGTGAACACGCCCGTGAGCAGGGAAATCAAGGCATTCGAGCTCGAGCGCCCTTGCGCCAGAAGATAGAATGCAAAGACATTCGAGCTCGATCCAAGTATTCCGGCGATCGACAGTATCACCAATACGCGCTGGGCTTGGGCGGCCACTTCGGCGCCGGTCCATAGATGAAGTAACGGGCCGGCGACGGGGATCAAGCCGCCAAGCGCACTCGCGGCGAGCACGTTGAGGATCCAGGAAGAGCGGAATAGGAGATCGGCCTTGCGATCGTCAGCCTCCGTTTGCAGGGCGCTGAAGAACGGGAATAGAATTTCGCCGACCTTTAGAACGCCGATATACACCGCCTCTTCTAGCCTCTGCGCAATCGTATAAAAGCCGACGAACTGCGGCTGCAGTAAAGCTCCGAGCAAATAACGATCCGCCTGCGCGGCAATGAGCGCGCCGCCCTGTGCGGCCAATTGCCAGCTACCCACCTTGACCAAATCACCGAGCGCCCCACGATCGATCGCCGGCCGCGCCAGCCAATCGCCGATGACACGTCGGGACCATCCGAAGGCCAGAAGCAGGCTCGTTGCAAAACCCAGCGCCTGACAGCCAAGAAACGTCGAGGCCTGGGGCCAGCGCGGAATGAACAACAGCATGGACGTCGTCGCGACAACGGTACTGACGATGCTGATCGAGGCAACTCGCCGGTAGTCCTGACGTGCCGTGAACAAGGCCAGGAAGACGGCTGACAGGCACTGGCAAAACCATCCGGTACTGGCCAACACAAATGCAAGCCCGAGATCATCCGCAGACGGCCTGCTCAAGTGAAATCCGAGGCGCGCAAGCGGCGCCCCGGCCAAGCCGAAAAGGATCGCGATCGAGCCACCTGCCGCCAATGCCAGCATCACTGCCGTGGCGAAAAGGAGTCGCGCATCCCCGCGCTCGGACGGCTCCAATCGCAGGGCGAGTTCCCGCGTCGTCGACAATGCCAGGGCGTTGCTGAATGCCAGTGCGGGCGCAACGCATGCGGTAACGAGGCCAGCGACGCCGAACGCGGCGACGCCGAGGCGAAAGACCACGAACGGCAGGACGAGGAGGTTGAGCGCCACGGCCGCTGCAAAGGCGATCGCGTTCCAGGCAGAATTACCTAGCAAATCGGTCGGACTTCTTTTCAATGCCATATCAGCTTCAGGCCGGCGCGAAATAGATCGTTCGATCAAGAGTTGGGCCGCCGACCCAACGACCACGGAACATGTCGTGCCGCGAATTATTAAGAGGCGCACTTGCCGGCCTGGCCGAAGAACCGAGCCCGGAGGTCGCTGAGTGTTTGATTTGTCCCACACTTGTCTATCTACAGGAGCTGCCAGGAGACCGCAATTAGGCCCATACAAGTTATTGAACTTAAAGGTAAATCGCGCTATCGATCAGATTCGCGTCGGGCGAGGCGGCCACCGATTTGTTTTTTCGTCCCGATATATTGGCAAACCTGCCGCGACAGTCCGAATGGGCGAATATCGCTACGCTCTCTGATCACCTCAAGCCCTTCCCGCGAAGTGTAGGAAAGACGCCCACAATCACCATCTTCCTTTGGGCAGAAGGTGTTTGAAAGGATAAGTAGATCGCTGACAGCTGCGCCTCATGACCCACATCATGATCAAGACGCTAACCGCTAATGCCGCTGCGAACCACTGTTGGAAATTCGGGCCAAATTGTCTAAGTCAGATGGCGGCTGCCCCACGTAAGAATCCAAAAAAGAAGGTTTTCTCAATGCCTTTCCCGCGAGCCTCGCAGGCCCTGTCCCGTTTCACCGTGCTCGATCTCACCCGCGTCAGCTCCGGGCCCACGTGCGTGCGGCAGTTGGCGGATTGGGCGCCAATGTCGTCAAGATCGACGCGCTGCTGGAGGACAGCGGCGGCGAGTAGCCGGGCGGCCCGCGGCAGGGATAGGACTTCCAGAATTTGCCCCGCAACAAGCGCGCCATGACGCTGAACCTGAAAGACCCCAAGGGCCTCGAAGTGTTCAAGCGCCTCGCCGAACAGGCCGACGGCGTGGTCGAGAATTTTCGTCCCGACGCGAAGGCAAAGCTCGGCATCGACTATGAGAGCCTCCGCCAGATCGACCCGCGCATCCACGTCTCCGGCTTGGGCTGCTATCAGAAGCTTCCAAGCCTGGATCAGATTGTGCAGGGTACACGCGCAGCTTTGGGTTTTGAATCACTGGAGATTGGATGCAAACCGTTCTGATCACCGGCGGTGCGGGCTTCATCGGCCAAAACCTGGTGCATGCGTGGCGGGCCGCGCGGCCGGACGACCGGCTGACCGTGGTTGATGCCATGACCTATGCGGCCAACATCCGCAGCCTGGAGCCGCTGATCGCCGATCGCAGCATCGCGTTCGTGAAGGGCGACATCGGCGACGCGGCGCTGATGCTGCGCCTGTTCGACGAACGAAAATTCTCCCGCGTGGCCCATCTTGCCGCCGAGTCGCATGTCGACCGCTCGATCAGCGATCCCGAGGCGTTTCTGCAGACCAACGTGCTCGGCACGTTCACGCTCCTCAAAGCGGCGCTCGATTGCTGGCGTGCCGCCGCGATGCTCGATGAGGCACGATTTCTTCACGTGTCGACCGACGAGGTCTACGGCTCGCTCGGCCCGGCCGATCCCGCCTTCACGGAATCCTCGCCCTATCGGCCGAACTCGCCCTATGCGGCGAGCAAGGCATCGAGCGATCATCTGGTCCGCGCCTTTGTCGCGACCTACGGCATGCCGGCGCTCATCACGAACTGCTCCAACAATTACGGCGCCTATCAGCACCCGGAAAAGCTCATTCCGCTGATGATCGTCCATGCGCTGGAAGGCAAGCCGCTGCCGATCTATGGCGACGGTTCCAACGTCCGCGACTGGCTGCACGTGTCCGATCATTGCTCCGCCCTGATGAACGTGATCGAGAGCGGCCGCACCGGCGAAACCTATAATGTTGGCGGCGGCAACGAGCGCAACAACCGCGACGTGGTCGGCTTGATCTGCGACACCATCGATGCCGCCTTCGCCGCTGACCCGCGCCTCGCGTCACGCTTTCCATCCTGTCCCGCGGCTGGCGGCGACTCCTGCCGCACGCTTATCACCTATGTCACGGACCGCCCCGGCCACGATCACCGCTACGCGATCGATGCCGGCAAGCTCGCGACCGAGCTCGGCAACCGCGGCAGCGTCGGTTTCGAGCGCGGACTGCAGCAGACCGTGCAATGGTATCTCGACAACGAGACGTGGTGGCATGACATTACGGGAATCAATCCAACCAGTTGCGATAGTATTGGACCCGACAAGGTCGACCGTGATCAGGGTCGATAGCTTTGGAAAGGACTTTTAAATAGCCCTGACTACCGGCCACAAATGGTGAACAAGCAGTTGGAAATCGGTGCTGGATTGGTTAAGCCACAAGTCTGCCCATTCCCCGGCGAAATCCAAAAACAAGGTTTCTCAATGCCTTTCCCCCGTGCTTCGCAGGCCCTTTCCCGTTTCACCGTGCTTGATCTCACCCGCGTTCGCTCCGGGCCCACCTGTGTGCGGCAGCTGGCGGATTGGGGCGCCAACGTCGTCAAGATCGACGCGCTGCTGGAAGACAGCGGCGGCGAGCAGCCCGGCGGCCCGCGCCAGGGCTCGGATTTTCAGAATTTGCACCGCAACAAACGGGCCATGACGCTGAATTTGAAGGACCCGAAGGGCCTCGAAGTGTTCAAGCGCCTCGCCGAACAGGCCGACGTTGTGGTCGAAAATTTTCGCCCCGACGTGAAGGCAAAACTCGGCATCGACTATGAGAGCCTGCGTCAGATCAACCCGCGCATCGTCTATGGCAGCATCTCCGGCTTCGGCCAGGATGGCCCCTATCACAAGCGGCCGGGCTTCGATCAGATCGCGCAGGGCATGGGCGGGCTGATGTCGATTACCGGTGCGCCCGGCGAGGGTCCGATGCGGGTCGGCATCCCCGTGGCCGACCTCACCGCCGGGCTGTTCTGCGCCATCGGCATCCTGACCGCGCTGCTGGAACGCGATGTTTCCGGCCAGGGCCAGTGGGTGCAGACCTCGCTGTTGCAGGCGCAGATCTTCATGCTGGATTTCCAGGCCTCGCGCTGGCTGATGGAAAAGGATGTGGCCAAGCAGGCCGGCAACAACCATCCGACCTCGATCCCGACCGGCGTGTTCAAGACTTCCGACGGCTACATCAACATCGCCACGACCGGCGGCCGGATCTGGGAACGCTGCGCGCAAGCGATCGGCGCGCCCGAACTCGTCACCAATCCCGATTATGCCACCGCGCCCGCGCGCTCGAAGAACCGCGACGCGCTCAATGCCACGATCGGCAAGCTCACCGAGAAAAAATCGACGGACGTTTGGGTCAAGGAATTGAACGAGGCCGGCGTGCCCTGCGGCCCGATCTATTCAATCGACCAGATGTTCGACGACGCCCAGGTCAAGCATCTCGGCATCGCCCAGCACGTGCCGAACGACGAGCACCGCCACATCCAGCTCATCGGCCAGCCGGTGACGCTGTCACGCACGCCGAGCAGCATGGCCGCACGGCCGCCCGAGTTCGGCGAGCAGACGGAGGAAGTGCTGGCCGAGTTCGGCTTCGGCAAGGACGAGATTGCGGAGCTGCGCCAGCGCAAGGTGGTGTGATTTCGTAGGGCGGATTAGCGTCAGCGTAATCCGCCATTTCACGGCAGGAGTCGGCGGATTACGCTTCGCTAATCCGCCTTACGGACCGCCCCTACTTCAGCGACGCCGTCGCGAGCGCGTGCTCCACGCAATTGTTGACATGCGTGCGCAGCGTTGCGGTGGCAGTAACGGCGTCGCGCTTCAGCGCCGCTTCGAGCAAGGCCTTGTGCTGCTCGGCGGGCTCGCTGCCGCGATAGCTGAACGCCACCATCTGGTATCGGAAGTATTTGTCGAACACTAAGGCATGCATCTCCATCAGCGTGCGTGAACCGCAATTGGAGATCAGCGCCTGATGGAATTCGCCGTCATAGCGCTTCCACTGTTCGAGCTCGCCGAGGCCGTTCTCCATCAGCCGATCGGTTGAGGCGAGCTTGTGGTGCGCGGAGACCACACGCCCTTCCCATTCGACATCGGCATTGGCGAACGACACACCCAGTGCATGCGTCTCCAGCACCAGGCGAAGCTCCGCAAGCTCCTTCAGGTTCTCCACCGAGACCGGCGCCACCTCGAACCCCCGCCTGCCCTCGGCCAGCACAAAACCTTCTGCGGCCAGCCGGTTGAGGATTTCGCGCAGCGTCGAGACGCTGACGCCGTAGTCCTCCTTGAGGCCTTCGAGCCGGAGTTTTTGCCCAGGCCGGAGCCGGCCGAACACGATGTCGGTGCGGATGCGGCGATAGCCGTCATCGCCGACCGCTTCCTGCTCTTCCGTTCGCTCGACCAGTGTCATTGCCAACCCATGCGCCAGGCAGCCAACCGGCAGCTGCCGAGTGCCACCTGCCATGTCAGCCGATTTCACTCAAGCATCATCATTCGTCCTACATAACATATTTCATATGATAGTTTCTAAATTATATTTTGACTTTAATTTCCTCATATGGATACTGCCCGCCATCGCGACGTTGAGAAGATCGCGAACCAACGGGGAGAACCGCCATGCGGATCGGATTGCTGTGCGCTGCCGTCAGCCTTTGCGCGCTTGTAGGAACACCTTCTGCCGCCCAGGTGCAGGAGCGCACCATCCGCTGGGGCCACCTCAACAACACCGACCACCCGGTCAGCTTCGGCGTGAAGAAATTCGCCGAGGTGCTGGCAGCCAAGAGCGGCGGCAAGCTGAAGATCCGCGAGTTTGCGGCCTCGCAACTCGGCAACGAGATGCAGCAGCAGTCGGCGGTGCGCGGCGGCACCCAGGAAATCCTTTCGGCGTCGACCACCTCGCTCGCCAGCGTCGTCAAGGATCTCGGCCTGTTCGACTTCCCCTTCATCGTCTCGACGTTCGATCAGGCCGAGGCGCTCGCGCAAGGCGCCTTCGGCAAGGCGATGCTTGAGACGCTGCCGGAGAAGGAACTGATCGGCCTCGGCTATTGGGGACTCGGCTTCCGCAACGCCACCAACTCGAGCCGTCCGATCGCAAAGGTCGAGGACTTTGCCGGGCTGAAGCTGCGGGTGATCCCGAATCCGGTCTATCTCGAAACCTTCAAGGCGCTGAAGGCAAATCCAGTACCGATGGCGTTCGGCGAATTGTACACCGCACTGGAAAATAGGACCGTCGACGGCCAGGAGAATCCCTACAGCGTCATCCTGTCGAACAAGTTCTACGAGGTGCAGAAATACGTATCGGCCACCAACCACACCTTCACGCAGAACGTAATCATCGTCAGCAAGAAATTCTGGGACGGCCTGTCGGCGGAAGAGCAGAAGATGCTGCGTGACAGTTTTGCCGAGACACGTGAATACCAGCGCGACCAGACCAAGCTCGCCGCGGAGAAGGCGCTGGATGAACTGAAAGCCAAGGGCATGCAGTTCAACGAGATCGCACCGGCCGAATACGCCCGCATGCAGGAGGCGACCAAGCCGGTCGTCGAAAAATTCTCGGCGGAATACGATCCGGCGCGCGTAAAACTCTTCACCGGCGAGCTGGCGCGCATCCGCGGCGCCAAGTAAGCCGTCATGGCCGCCATCGAACGGCTGATCGATCTCTACTGCCGGGTGCTCCGGGTCGCGATCGCGGTGTGCCTCGCCGCGATGGTCGTGCTGGTCTTCACCAACGTTGTGATGCGCTATCTCTTCAACTCGGGCATTCCGACCTCGGAAGAGCTGTCGCGCTGGCTGCTGGTGTGGCTGACATTTCTCGGCGCCATCGTTGCGCTACGTCAGCACGCCCATCTCGGCGTCGATACGCTCGTCCGCGCGCTCCCTCCGCTCGGCAAGAAGATCTGCTTCGTCGCGAGCTACCTGCTGATGCTGTACGCGGATGGTCTGCTGACGCTCGGCAGCTGGAAACAGGCGGTTCTGACCTTCGGCGACAGCGCGCCCGCCTCCGGCATCTCGGTCGGCCTGTTCTTCTACTCCTCCGGCCTCGTCTTCGGCGTTTCCGCAGCTGTGATCCTGCTGCTCGATCTCTTTCGCGTGCTGAGCGGCCGGGCGAGTGAGGGAGACCTGATCTCGGTGAAGGAAAGCGAAGAGCATGTCTGATCAGCGGGGGAACCGCGCGTGACGCTCGCCGTCTTCACCTTCTCGCTGCTCGGTGCCATGGCGCTGGGCATGCCGATCGCATTTGCTCTGATCGTCTGCGGCGTCGCGCTGATGCATTCGCTTGACGTGTTCGATTCGCAGATCGTCGCCCAGAACATCATCAACGGCGCCGACAGCTTTCCGCTGATGGCGGTCCCGTTCTTCATGCTGGCAGGCGAGCTGATGAATCGCGGCGGCCTCGCCCGACGCATCGTCAACGTCGCGCTGGCGCTCGTCGGTCACGTCAAGGGCGGATTGGGCTACGTTACGATCCTGGCCGCCTGCGTGCTTTCCTCCCTGTCGGGATCTGCCGCCGCCGACGCTGCTGCGCTGGCCGCTTTGCTGGTGCCCATGATGGTCGCCGCCGGCCACCGCAAGATGAATGCGGCCGGGCTTGTCGCCGCCAGCGGCGTCATCGGGCCCGTGATTCCGCCGAGCATCGGTTTCGTGCTGTTCGGCGTTACCGGCGGCGTGTCGATCTCAAAATTGTTTTTGGCCGGCATCTTCCCGGGGCTGATGCTGGGCGTAGGCCTGTGCTTTGCCTGGTGGTGGGTCGCGCGTGGCGAACTGACCGCGAGCCCACCGCGAAAGTCGTTGCGCGAGATCGTTTGGGCCTTCATCGACGGCTTCTGGGCGCTGATGCTGCCCGCGATCATCGTCGTCGGTCTGCGATTCGGCGTGTTCACGCCGACCGAGGCCGCCGTGGTCGTCGCCGTCTACGCCCTGTTTGTCTCCACTTGCGTCTATCGCGAGCTGAAGTTCGGCGAACTCTACGAAGTCTTCGTTTCGGCCGCGCTTAGCACCAGCATCGTCATGTTTCTGGTCGCGGCCGCGCTGGTATCCTCCTGGCTGATCACGATCTCCGAGATCGCCACGCAAGTCGTCGACCTCGTTCGTCCCTTCATGGGCAATCAGACGCTTCTGATGCTGGCGATCATGACGCTGGTCGTAATCGTCGGCACCGCGCTCGATATGACGCCCACCATTCTGATCCTGACGCCGATCCTGATGCCGATCATCAAGCAGGCGGGTATCGACCCCGTCTATTTCGGCGTGCTCTTCATCATCAACAACTCGATCGGCCTGATCACGCCGCCGGTTGGCATCGTCCTCAACGTCGTTTGCGGCGTATCGCGCATCAGCATGGAAGACATCATCAAAGGGGTCTGGCCCTTCCTGATCGCCCAATTGATCGTGCTGTTCCTGATGATCATGTTTCCAGCGCTCGTCACCGTGCCGGCGAAATGGTTCACCGGCTGACATGCGGCCGCGATCGGCTACACTGCCCCGTCATCATCTCGTGAAAGGCATTTTATGCGCATCATGATCCTCAACGGCCCAAACCTGAACATGCTCGGCATCCGCGAGCCGCACATCTATGGGTCAACCACGCTCGACGCCATCAAGGCGTCATGCGAGGAATTGGCCACTTTCGCCGGTGCCGAGCTGGCGTTCCACCAGTCCAACTACGAGGGCGTGTTGGTCGATCTGATCCAGTCCGCGCGCAATTCGGCGGACGCCCTGATCATCAATCCTGCCGGCTTCTCCTTCACATCGATTGCCATCTACGACGCCCTGAAGATCTTTGAAGGCCCGATCTTCGAGGTGCATATTTCAAACATCCACGCCCGCGATGAGTTGCACCGGCACTCAAAGCTCTCTGCCGCGGTCAAGGGCGTCATCGCAGGCCTCGGCCCCTACGGCTACATCGTCGCCATGCAGGCCGCATTGCAGGGTGCCGGCAAGTTGCCCGCAACACTGCCGGTCGCCATGCGCACCGGACCGAAATAAGGAAGCGCGACATGCAGGGAACCGGCTATCTCGCGATCTGGAGCGATCTCGCGCCGCAGAACGAAACCGACTGGGCGCACTGGATCACGCGCGAACATGCCGCCGAGCGCGTCGGCATCGACGGATTTTTGGCGTGCCGCATCTTCCGCGCGCTGGGTGTCGCGGTGAACCGCTACTTCATCCTCTACGAGCTCGAGGACGAGCGCGTCGTCGGCGGTCCGGACTATCTGGCACGGCTGAACGCGCCGACGCCATGGTCGCAGCGCACCATGCCCAAGCTTGAAAATTTCGCGCGCGGCGGCGGCCGCGTTGCGGCCTCAGCGGGCACTGGTCAGGGCGGCATTGTCGCTCCCCTGCGCCTCGACACCGGGCCATCCCGGGACGCCGCCACACTCGTCGCCGAACTCGCCCGCCTCGACCGCATCATCGCCGCGCGGGTCCTGCTCACCGACATCGCGCAGACCTCGATCAAGACCCGCGAGAAGGGCATGCGCGCCAATGACGGCTCCTTCTCCGCCCTGCTGCTGATCGAGGGCCTGGACGAAGCCGCGGTCCGCGAGGCCCTCCATCATCTGCGCAAGCTGCTTTCCACCGAGGACCACGGCGCGATCGATGACCTACCGCTTTATCGGCTCGCGTTCAGCCTGCCGAAGCAGCTTCTACCGGGCTGACGAGTGCGCGTGAAGACCGTAGGGTGAGCAAAGGAGCGCAGCGACGTGCCCACCATTCAGGATCGCGCTCTTCGAGAAATGGTGGGCACGGCGCAAACGCGCCTTTGCCCACCCTACGAAACTGACGAAAGCACCTCGAGGACCGTAGGATGGGTAGAGCGAAGCGAAACCCATCCTGACGAGCGCTCATGTCCGCGATGGGTTTCGCTTCGCTCTACCCATCCTACGCAAACTACGCTTTCGCCGGCCGCAGCATTCGGGTGACGCTGCCAAAAGCCTTGTCGATGACAGGCCAGAACAGCAGCACGATCGCCAGCGTGGTGATCGAGCCGACCAGGCCGTTCGACCAGAACACCTTCATGTCGCCGCCGGAGCCGATCATCGAGAGGCGGAACGCATCCTCGGCGCGGTTGCCGAGCACCAGCGCCAGCGTGAACGGCGCCAGGGGAATGCCGATCTTCTTGAAGACATAGCCGACCACGCCAAAGCCCAGCATGAGCCAGATGTCGAACATCGCGTTCTGGATCGCATAGGCGCCGATCGCGCAGGACACCACGATCATCGGCGCCACGGCTGCAAACGGCACCCGCAGGATCGAGGCAAAGATCGGCACCGTCGTCAGAACAAGCACGAGGCCGACGACATTGCCGAGATACATCGAGGCGATCAGCCCCCAGACAAAATCCTTGTGCTCGACGAACAGCAACGGATCCGGGTTGAGGCCCCACACCATCAAGCCACCGAGCAGGATCGCGGCGGTGCCGGAGCCGGGGATGCCGAGCGCCAGCATCGGCAGCAGCGCCGCGGTGCCGGAGGCGTGCGCCGCGGTCTCGGGCGCGAACACGCCCTCGATACGGCCCTTGCCAAAGCTGTCCGGATCCTTGGAGAAGCGTTTGGCGAGGTTGTAGCCCATGAAGGAAGCGGCAATCGCGCCGCCCGGGGTGATGCCAAGCCAGCAGCCGATGAAGGAGGAGCGAAACAGCGTCGCCCAGTATTTCGGTAAATCTTTCCAGACCGACAGCACCACGCGCAAGGAAATGCCGGCGGCGTGGCCGCGCAGTGCGAGGCGCTCCTCCATGGTGAGGAGGATTTCGCTGATGCCGAACAGGCCGATCACGGCGACCAGGAAGTTGATGCCGCGCAGCAGTTCCGACGAGCCGAACGTCATGCGCAACTGGCCGGACACGGTGTCCATGCCGATGCCGGCGAGAAGCAGGCCGAGCGACATCGAAATGACCGTCTTGTGCTTGGCTTCGCGGCCGAGGCCGACAAAGGAGCAGAAGGTGAGCAGATAGACCGAAAAGAATTCCGGCGGCCCGAATTTCAGCGCGAACGACGAGATCATCGGCGCCAGGAAGGTGATCAGCAGCACCGCGACCAGCGAGCCGATGAACGACGAAGTGAAAGCGGCAGTCAGCGCTTCGGCGGCCCTGCCCTGCTGCGCCATCGGATAACCGTCAAAGGTGGTCGCCACCGACCAGGCCTCGCCGGGGATGTTGAACAGGATCGAGGTGATGGCGCCGCCGAACAGCGCACCCCAGTAGATGCAGGACAGCATCACGATCGCCGAGGTCGGATCCATCGTGAAGGTCAGCGGCAGCAGGATCGCAACGCCGTTGGGGCCGCCGAGGCCTGGCAGCACGCCGACGAAAATGCCGAGCACCAGCCCCAACATCATCAGCAGCAGTGTTTTCCACGTCAGCAGCACGGCGAAGCCGTGCATCAAGAGGCCGAGGGCTTCCATCAGATGATCCCAAGCAGTTCGTCATTGCGAGCGAAGCGAAGCAATCCATGGCGCGGCAAAGCTAGAATGGATTGCTTCGTCGCTTCGCTCCTCGCAAATGACGGATAGAGTCATGCCGGATCCGTCAGCGGCCGAACGCCGCTTCGAGCGGGCCCTTTGGCATGATGACGTCAAAGGCGATGTCGAAGGTCACGAACATCACGGCGGTAAATACGAAGGCGGTGAGCAGCGACTTCCACCACGCGATCTTGCCGACCATGCGCATGAAACCGGCGATCAGGAGAAAGCTTGCGACATAGAGCCCGAGGAACTGCATCGCGAGGCAGAACAGCAGCGTCGGCACGAACACCGCCATCACGCGGCGAAGCTGCGCCCGCGTCACGAAAACTTCGGAAGCCTCCCTGCGCGACAGGAATGCGGCGATCAGGCCATAGAGGCTGGCGCCACCGAGGATGACCGAGAGATAGAACGGAAAGTATCCGGCCTGCGGGCCGGTCGATTCCCAGCCGGCTCCCGTTCGCCAGTTGTCCCATCCGAGGGTCAGCGCGAGTGCTAGCAGCAGAAGCGAAACGACCACGTCAGCTACGCGAACGCTGGTCACCGCAGGCGAATCCGCCTCCGGAGCGGTCGGGTCTTCGACGACGATTTCGATATCGGTATTGGACATGAAAGCTTCCGATAGCAGCGATCCGAGAGGGGATACGACGCTGGTATGCCAGACGTCAATGTCCGGCGCTACGCTCCGGGAATGCGCTCGCAAGTGCAGCACGCTCGGGGCGGAGCAGGCCGCGCTCGGTGATCAGTCCCGTCACCAGCCGCGCCGGCGTGACGTCGAAGGCGTAGTTGGCTACGGGCGAGCCCTCGGGAACCACCCGCACGGTTTCGACGCGGCCGTCAGCGGTGCGGCCGGTCATGGTCGCCACCTCTGCGGCGCTGCGCTGCTCGATCGGAATCTGCCTGATGCCATCATCAATACTAAAGTCGATGGTGGGCGATGGCAGCGCAACATAGAACGGCACGCCATTGTCGTGGGCGGCGAGCGCCTTCAGATAGGTCCCGATCTTGTTGCAGACATCGCCGTTGGCGGTCACCCGGTCGGCGCCGACGATCGCGAGATCGACCATCCGGTGCTGCATCAGATGGCCGCCGGTGTTGTCGGGGATCACGGTGTGCGGCACGCCGTGTTGGCCAAGCTCCCAGGCGGTGAGCGAAGCGCCCTGATTTCGCGGCCGGGTCTCGTCGACCCAGACATGAACTTTCAGGCCGCGATCATGCGCCAGATAAATCGGCGCCGTCGCGGTGCCCCAGTCGACTGTCGCAAGCCAGCCGGCGTTGCAATGGGTCAGGACATTGACCGGCTCGCCGGGCCGCTTCGTCGCCGCGATCTGTTCGATCAGCGCCAGGCCATGCCGGCCGATCTCTTCGTTGATCGCGACGTCCTCCTCGGCGATCTCGGCGGCACGGGCATAGGCGATCGGCACCCGCTCCGAGGGCGCCGCCGGCTTGAGCACGCGCTTCATTTCGTCGAGCGCCCATTTCAGATTGATGGCGGTCGGCCGCGTCGCGATCAGAGATTCGTAGGCGCGCTCGATGCCGGCGTCGGAACGATCGTCCCGCACCGCCAGCGCCATGCCGTAAGCGGCGGTGGCGCCGATCAGGGGCGCTCCGCGCACCAGCATGCTGCGGATCGCGTCCGCTGCCGCGTCGGCGGTCTCCAGGCGCGCGATCACGAACTCATGCGGCAACCGCCGCTGGTCGATCGCCCCCACCGACCAGCCGTCTTGCGCCAACCAGATACTGCGGAAGTGCCGGCCGTCGACCTTCATGACCGCAACACCCGCCCGGCGACGGCGTCGAGCTTCTTCAGTAATTGCGGATCGCGCGCCTCTGGCGCCGTAATCAAGGCGGTGTCGAGCGCCTTGTCCGATCCAACGGGACACGGCTCATGCTCGCGCGGAAAATCCCTCGCGAGGCGCGCAACGAGCGCCTTGGCCTTGCCGGCATTCGAGTTCAGCACGCGGATGATATCCTGCACGGTGACGGCATCGTGATCGGGATGCCAGCAATCGAAATCGGTGACCATCGCCACGCTGGCGTAGCAGATCTCGGCTTCGCGGGCGAGTTTCGCTTCGGGCATGTTGGTCATGCCGATCACCGAAAAACCCTGCGCCTTGTAGGTCAGGCTCTCGGCAAGCGTCGAGAATTGCGGGCCCTCCATGCAGACATAGGTGCCGCCCTGCACCGCCGCGATACCCTCGGCCTTGGCGGCGGCCGCCAGATGCACAAGCAGCCGCGGCGATACCGGATGCGCCATCGAGACATGGGCCACGCAGCCCCGGCCGAAAAACGAACTCTCGCGCTTGTAGGTGCGGTCGATGAACTGGTCGACCAGCACGAAGGTTCCGGGCGCTAGGTCCTCCCGGAACGAACCGCAGGCCGAGAGCGAAACCAGGTCGGTGACCCCAGCCCGTTTCAGCACGTCGATGTTAGCGCGGTAATTGATGTCGGAGGGCGACAGCACGTGTCCCTTGCCGTGCCGCGGCAGAAACACGATCGGCAAGCCTGCGATGACACCGCGCGTCAGGGCCGCGGACGGCTCGCCCCACGGGCTCTTGATCGCCTCCTCGCGGACGTCCTCGAGCCCCGGCAGATCGTAGATGCCGGATCCGCCGATGATGCCAAGCACGGCACGCGTCATGACTTCTCCCAATCAGGATTTCACTCGAGATGTTCGACTATACTGCGGCGCAATAATCAAGCATTGTCGCGCGGTTGCAAGAGGTCTCAAAATGCCGACCATGAAGGACCGGGAAAAACGCCAGTCGATCATCGATGCCTGCCGCAGCATGAATGCGCTCGGCATCAACCAGGGGACGTCGGGGAATATCAGCCTGCGCCACGGCGAGGGCCTGCTGATCACGCCGACCAGCACGCCTTATGAGGCGATGCGCCCCGAGCAGATCGTGTTCATGGGCATGGACGGCTCGCACGATGCCGCCCAGCGGCCGTCGAGCGAGTGGCGATTTCACCTCGACATCCTGAGAGCCCGGCCCGAAATCAATGCGGTGGTCCATGCCCACCCGACCTATTCGACGATCCTCGCCATCATGGGCCTGGAAATTCCACCGATCCACTACATGATCGCGTGCGCCGGCGGCGACACCATCCGCGTCGCGCCCTATGCGACCTTCGGCACGCAGGAACTTTCGGAGCACGCCGTGCGCGCGCTGGAAGGCCGGCTGGCGTGCCTGCTGGAACACCATGGCATGATTGCGGTCAGCGCATCGCTTTCGAAGGCGATGTGGCTCGCCGTCGAGGTCGAAGCGCTGGCCCGGCAATATCACGGCTGCCTGCAGATCGGGACACCGCGGCTGCTGCCGAAGGCCGAGATCGAAAACGTGCTCGGCAGGATCGCTGGATACGGTCCCGCCGACAAGTAACGATCAGTCTATTTCGCCACGAAGCCCGCTTCGTTCATCAGCAACGAGTTCAGCTTGTCATCCTCTTCAAGGAATTTCAGCATGTCCTTGCCGGTGAGGAAGATCGGCTTCAGCGCCTGCTTCTCCATGTAATCCTTGTACTCCGCCGTCTGCGTCACCTTCTGGAACAGCTCGACGTAGAACGCCTGCTGCTCCGGCGTCACCTTGCCGGGCAGGAACATCGCGCGCAGCATCAGATACTGGACGTCGAGCCCTTCCTCCTTGCAGGTCGGGATGTCGTTCCAGGATTGTGTTTCAGTGACCTTGGTCTTGTAGGAGATGCGCTCCTTGTCGAACACGCAGAGCGCACGAACCTGACCGGCCCGCCAGACCTCGAGATTCTCGGATGGATTATTGACGTTGGCTTCGGTGTGCTTGCCGACGAGTTGCGTCGCGGCCTCGCCGCCCGACTTGTACGGCAGATAGGAGAATTTCGCGCCAGTCTTCTGCTCCATGAACACGGTCAACACGTGGTCCTCGCGCTTGGAGCCGGTGCCGCCCATCTTGAACGGCGAGCTTGCGGCCTTGGCGGCGGCGACGAATTCCTTCACCGTCTTCGGTCCCTCGGTATTGTCCCACAGCACGAATTGATCCATCGCAACGACCGATACCGGCGTCAGCTCACGCCAGTTGAAGGGGATCTTCGCCGACAGCGGCAGCATGTAGATCAGCGAATAGGCGATCAGCACCTTGTTGGCGTCGCCGTCGCTGGACTTCATGTACATCAGCGCCTCGGCACCCGACGCCCCGCCCTTCAGCGACACAACCATTGGCTGCTTCATCAGGTTGTTCTTCTGAATGGCCGCCTGCATCATCCGCGCCATCTGGTCGGACGCACCGCCCGCACCGGCCGCAACCACGATTTCGACCGGCTTGGTCGGCTCCCACGCGGCGAGCGCCGGGGTGGTTGCAATCATGGCCGTCAAGGCGGCCGCGGCTTTCAGCATATGTCCCACGTGTTTCTTCCCTATGTGTCTTGTAAGGCTTGGATAAAACCAGATCAGGTTGCTTCATTTTGCGGGCGATACAGCTCCAGTTCAAGCTGCGCCGCAACCCAAGGTCTATGACTTTCGCACTAGATAGCACCGTTGCGAAATTGAGCAAAAGAAGCGCGACTTCGAGTCGCCGGCTTTTCGGTTGCTTGCCTGCGGGTGCCCCCCTTTAATACACGCGTGTGGCAACGAGGAGGAGAAAACGGAATGAGAGCGCTTTTGATGGCCGTCGCAATGGGCACGGCGGTGATGCTCGCCGGCTGTGGGAGAGATCCAGGGCCGAAAGGGGAAACCGGCGCTCAAGGCCCCGCCGGTCCGCAGGGCGCGCAAGGCCTGCAGGGCATTGCCGGGCCACAGGGGCAGCAAGGGGCACAGGGGCAGCAGGGTCCTCAGGGGCCGCAAGGACCGCAGGGTGCGCCCGGTGCAAAGGGCGATCCGGGGGCGGCTGGAACCATCGTCAGGTCGGTCCAGAGCGATGGACCGGTCAGTTGCGAAGCAAGCGAAATCCTGGTGTCGGTATTTTGTCCCTCTGGCGGCGCAGCCGACGGCGCAAAGTGCGGTACAAGCCCGACCATCGGCCTTTGTCTCAAGAAGCCGTAGCCGCCATACCGCTTCGCGGCCAGAGATGACGGCGCCTGGAGGCGGCATGAAAGCGTTCGCGATTGGTTTGGTGCTGATTTGTCTGTCCACCATCGCGGACGCCGGTTCGTCAATTATCGGCGCCGGCTCTCAAACCTGTACGGCGTGGACCAATCGAAAAAAGAACGCGATTGTCAAAGGAAGCTTTGAATCCTGGCTGGTCGGATTCATCAGCGGTCTGAACATCAGCGGCGAGCGGGACATCGTAGGCGGCGGCGATTTTGATGCGATCATCAGTTGGATGGATCAACGCTGCCTGGCTGCTCCTTCGGAGCGTATAGGCATCGCAGCCCTCGATCTGGGTATGGAGTTGGCAAGGAAAGCTGCTAGGCCATAGCGGGCGGCAAGCGTTGGCTGGCCCGGCTCTACTTGCCCTTCCAGTTCGGCGTGCGCTTGTTGAGGAACGCGTCCATTCCCTCGCGGAAATCCTCGCTCATATAGGCGCGCAGGATCAGGTCCCGGCCCTCCTCGCGCGACAGCGTACGACGGAGGCGGAGCACCGCTTCCTTGGCGGTTTCCATCGTGATCGGCGCATGGCCGGCAACAAGCTTGGCGGTTTCGTCGGCGCGGCGTTGCAGCGCCGGAACGTCGGGCACCACCTCGTTGAGCAGACCGAGCGACAGCGCCTCGGGCGCCTCGATCAGCCGCGCCGTAAAGATCAGATCCTTGGTCCGTGCCGGTCCGACCAGCGCAACGACCCGGCTGATATTCGACATCGACAGGCAATTGCCGAGCGTGCGCGCGATCGGAAAGCCTATCCGCGTCGCCGCCGTACCGATCCTGATATCGCAGCAGGCAGCGATTCCCGCGCCGCCGCCGGTGCAGGCACCGGCGATCGCCGCAATCGTCGGCACCCTGACCTTCTCCAAGGTCCCCAATACGCGATCGATCCGCTCTTCATATTCGAGCGCGTCTTCCGCGGTCTTGAAGGCCCGGAACTGCGAGATATCGGTGCCCGATGCGAATGCCTTGTCGCCCGTGCCGGTCAGGATCATCACCTTGATCGAGCGGTCCTTGTTGACGTCCTCGCAGATAACAGCCATCCGCTCGTACATGGCAAAGGTCAGCGCGTTACGCGCCTGCGGACGGTTGAACGTCAGCCGGGCGATGCCGTCCTCGACGGAATAGATCAGGTCTTCGGTCGCAGCTACCGGTGCGTTCATCGCAGCTCTCTCTGTTTTTGTTTCGGTCAAACGATCTCAGGCCACGGCGGCCTTCGGCATCGATACGACGTCGCGTCCCTTGAGCACTTCCATCGCCGCCAGCACACCGCCGCCGCGATGCGGCACCTTGGCGAGATCGAGACCCATCTCGACGCCCGACAGCGTGCCCATCAGCATCAGATCATTGAAGTGGCCGATGTGGCCGATCCGGAAGACCTTGCCCTTGATCTTGTTCAGACCGGTGCCGAGCGACATGTCGAAATTTTCCAGCACGACTTTTCGGAAATTGTCGGCGTCATGGCCTTCGGGCATCACCACGCCGGTCAGCGCGGGCGAATGGGCGCCCTGCTCCTGGCACTGCGTTTCCAGGCCCCACACCTTGGCGGCCGCGCGCGTCGCGGCGCTATGGCGCTTGTGGCGGGCGAAGACGTTCTCCAGCCCTTCTTCCTCGAGCATCTTGACCGCCTCGCGCAAGCCGAACAGCAGGTTCGTTGCCGGCGTGTAGGGCCAGGTGCCCGCCTTGTTGATCGCGATGACTTCCTCCCAGTCCCAGTAGGAGCGCATGGCAGGATTCGCTTTCGCAACCGCCAGCGCCTTTTCCGAGATGGCGTTGAAGCCGAGTCCCGGCGGCAGCATCAGGCCCTTCTGCGATCCGGCCACCGACACGTCGATGCCCCAGGCATCGTGCTCATATTCCAGCGATCCGAGGCCGGAGATGGTGTCGACCATCAGCAGCGCGGGATGATTGACGCGGTCGAGAATTTTACGGACGTCCTGCGGATGGGTGACGCAGCCGGTCGACGTCTCGTTATGGACTACGCACACGGCCTTGATCTTGTGCGCCTTGTCGGCCGACAGCCGCGCCTCGATCTGCTCGAGGTCGGCGCCATGGCGCCAGTCGCCGGGCAGGAAATCAATTTCGAGCTTGAACTTCTCGGCGATACCGCGCCACAGCACGGCAAACTGCCCGGTCTCCGCCATCAGAACCTTGTCGCCGGGCTGCAGCGTATTGACGAGGGCCGCCTCCCAGGCGCCCGTGCCGGACGACGGGTAGATGATCACCGGCTGCTTGGTGCGAAACACCCGCTGCATCGCGGCCAACACGGCGTGGCCGATCTCGGCGAATTCCGGACCCCGGTGGTCCATGGTCGGCATGTCCATTGCGCGCAGCACCCGGTCCGGCACGTTGGTCGGTCCCGGAATCTGCAGAAAATGCCTTCCAGTATGCACGGTCATGGGCGTCCTTCCCGGTCTTGTCTTGGCGTTTCGAGCCGCTCGAATACCACTATTCGGCGGCCTTGTCCCCCTCCGGGCGGGGGCTGTCAATGCATTAGAAGCAGGGCTTCGCCATGGGAAGCGCCGCTGACGTGAGGTTGGCCATGAACAGGTATCGCCGACGAAAGCCCGTCCGTCTCGACCGTCTTGAACCGGCGCCGCGAACTATGCCGGCGCCGGCCGCATGAGCTTTCCAGCGCCGCTGATCACCTTGTCGATGACAGGCCAGAACAGCAGCACGATCGCCAGCGTGGTGATCGAACCGACCAAGCCATTCGACCAGAACACCTTGAGGTCGCCGCCGGAGCCGATCATCGAGAGGCGGAACGCATCCTCGGCGCGATTGCCGAGCACCAGCGCCAGCGTGAACGGCGCCAGGGGAATGCCGATCTTCTTGAAGACATAGCCGACCACGCCAAAGCCCAGCATGAGCCAGATGTCGAACATCGCGTTCTGGATCGCATAGGCGCCGATCGCGCAGGACACCACGATCATCGGCGCCACGGCTGCAAACGGCACCCGCAGGATCGAGGCAAAGATCGGCACCGTCGTCAGAACAAGCACGAGGCCGACGACATTGCCGAGATACATCGAGGCGATCAGCCCCCAGACAAAATCCTTGTGCTCGACGAACAGCAACGGACCCGGGTTGAGGCCCCACACCATCAAGCCACCGAGCAGGATCGCGGCGGTGCCGGAGCCGGGGATGCCGAGCGCCAGCATCGGCAGCAGCGCCGCGGTGCCGGAGGCGTGCGCCGCGGTCTCGGGCGCGAACACGCCCTCGATACGGCCCTTGCCAAAGCTGTCCGGATCCTTGGAGAAGCGTTTGGCGAGGTTGTAGCCCATGAAGGAAGCGGCAATCGCGCCGCCCGGGGTGATGCCAAGCCAGCAGCCGATGAAGGAGGAGCGAAACAGCGTCGCCCAGTATTTCGGTAAATCTTTCCAGACCGACAGCACCACGCGCAAGGAAATGCCGGCGGCGTGGCCGCGCAGTGCGAGGCGCTCCTCCATGGTGAGGAGGATTTCGCTGATGCCGAACAGGCCGATCACGGCGACCAGGAAGTTGATGCCGCGCAGCAGTTCCGACGAGCCGAACGTCATGCGCAACTGGCCGGACACGGTGTCCATGCCGATGCCGGCGAGAAGCAGGCCGAGCGACATCGAAATGACCGTCTTGTGCTTGGCTTCGCGGCCGAGGCCGACAAAGGAGCAGAAGGTGAGCAGATAGACCGAAAAGAATTCCGGCGGCCCGAATTTCAGCGCGAACGACGAGATCATCGGCGCCAGGAAGGTGATCAGCAGCACCGCGACCAGCGAGCCGATGAACGACGAAGTGAAAGCGGCAGTCAGCGCTTCGGCGGCCCTGCCCTGCTGCGCCATCGGATAACCGTCAAAGGTGGTCGCCACCGACCAGGCCTCGCCGGGGATGTTGAACAGGATCGAGGTGATGGCGCCGCCGAACAGCGCACCCCAGTAGATGCAGGACAGCATCACGATCGCCGAGGTCGGATCCATCGTGAAGGTCAGCGGCAGCAGGATCGCAACGCCGTTGGGGCCGCCGAGGCCTGGCAGCACGCCGACGAAAATGCCGAGCACCAGACCAAGGATCATCAAGGTGATGATCTTCCAGGTCATGAGAACGGCGAAGCCGTGCAACAGCAATCCGAATGCTTCCATGACAGGGCTCCTAGCGGCCGAGCGCCGCTTCGAGCGGACCCTTTGGCATGATGACGTCGAAAGCGATGTCGAATGTCACGAACATCACGGCGGTGAACACGAATGCGGTGAGTAACGACTTCCACCACGCGATCTTGCCGATCATCCGCATGAATCCGGAGATCAGCAGGAAACTTGCGACATAGAGCCCGAGGAATTGCGTCGCGAGACAGAACAGGACGGTCGGCACGAACACGGCCGATACGCGGCGGAGCTGCGCCTGCGTGACGAAGGTCTCTCGCGCCTCCTTGCGCGAGAGGAATGCGGCCGCGAGGCCGTAGAGACTCGCGCCGGCAAGGATGACGGAGAGGTAGAACGGGAAATAGCCGGGTTGCGGGCCGGTTGCCTCCCAGCCTGCGCCGGTTCGCCAGTTGTCGTAGCCGAGTGTCAGCGCCAGCGACAGCAGGAGAAGGTTAACGACGACGTCGGCGGCGCGATTGCTGGTGACGGCCGGCGAATCCGCATCAGGCGCAGTCGGATCATCGACGACAATTTCAATATCAGTGTTGGACATGATCTCTCGAGGCTGATTTCGTGGTCTGTCTTCGACGGCAGGACAAGACGGCAGCGTGAACGCTTACGGCGCCGCGAATCCTGCTTCCGTCATCAGCGACTTGTTCAGCGCGTCATCTTCTTCGAGGAATTTGAGCATCTCCTGCCCCTTGAGGAAGATCGGCTTCAGCGCCTGCTTTTCCATGTAGTCCCGGTACTCGGGCGTCTGGGAAATCTTTTGAAACAGGTCGACATAGAATGCCTGCTGCTCCTGGCTGACCTTTCCCGGCAGGAACATCGCGCGCAGCATCAGATACTGCACATCGAGACCTTCCTCCTTGCAGGTCGGAATATCGTTCCACGACTGCGTTTCGGTCACCTTGGTGGTGTAGGAAATTCGCTCCTTGTCGAATACGCAGAGCGCGCGGACCTGGCCGGCGCGCCAGACTTCGAGATTTTCGCTTGGATTATTGACGTTCGCTTCGGTGTGGTTGCCGACCAGCTGGGTTGCGGCCTCACCGCCGGATTTGTATGGTAGGTAGGAAAATTTGGCGCCGGTCTTCTTTTCCATGAATATCGTGAGCACATGGTCCTCACGTTTGGAGCCCGTCCCGCCCATCTTGAACGGAGAAGCGGAGGCCTTCGCGGCAGCGATGAAGTCCTTGAGCGACTTTGGACCTGCCGCATTGTCCCACAGGACGAACTGATCCATCGCCACGACGGCCACCGGCGTGAGGTCGCGCCAATTGAAGGGAATTTTCGCCGACAGCGGCAGCATGTAGATCAGCGAATAGGCGATCAGCACCTTGTTGGCATCGCCATCGCTGGATTTCATGTACATGAGCGCTTCGGCGCCGGATGCCCCACCCTTCAAGGACACCACGACCGGCGCCTTCATCAAGCCGTTCTTCTGGATCGCCGCCTGCATCATGCGGGCCATCTGATCCGAGGCACCGCCCGCGCCCGCCGCAACCACGATCTCGACTGGCTTCGTCGGCTCCCATGCCAGCGCCGGCGCTGCGCCCGCGGCCAGTAGCAATCCAACGACGACGCCCGTTACCTTGCGCATATTTCCTCACTCCCACTATCTGTCGACGCTTGCGCCTGATGTTTTTGATTGCTCCGCAGGCTTCGCCGACAAAACACAGCGGCCAACGGAATTCGCAACACGATAGCCCCCCTCAACGGACCAACTAAATCCGGTCCGCCGACTGCGTCACCCGCCCACCACTTTGAGAGGCGTGGGATTGTTGGTTTCCGTTCGGCCTTCGAGGTAGCTCATCGCTGCCGCCACGCCGCCTGCCCGATGCGGTACGCCTGCGACCGACAACCCCATCTCTACGCCGGTCAACGCACCAAGCAGCGTGAGCTCGTTGCATTCGCCGAGATGACCGATGCGGAAAACCTTGCCCGCGACTTTCGACAGGCCAGCGCCGAGCGACATGTTGTAGTTGTCGAGCACGATTTGGCGGAATTGATCGGCGTCGTGCCCCGGCGGCATCAGCACGGCGGTCAGTACCGGCGAATGCTCCTGGGGATTTTGACACAGCACCTCCAGCCCCCAATGATTGACTGCCGCTCGCGTCGCTGCGGCGAGCCGCTGGTGACGCGCGAACACATTGTCGAGCCCCTCCTCCAGCAGCATCGCGATCGCCTCACGCAACCCGTAGAGCAGGTTTGTCGCCGGCGTATACGGGAAGAAGCCCTTCGCGTTCGGCTTCAGCATTTCTTCCCAGTCGAAATAGGAGCGCGGCATCCGGTTGGTTGTGGCGGCGGCGCGGGCCTTCTCCGAGATCGCATTGAAGCCGAGGCCGGGCGGCAGCATGAAACCCTTTTGCGAGCAACTGACGCTGACATCGACCTTCCATTCGTCATGCCGGTAGTCGACCGACCCAAGCGAGGAGATGGTGTCGACCATCAACAAAGCCGGATGTCCGGTCCGGTCGATCGCGGCGCGGATATCGGCGATACGGCTGGTGGCGCCGGTCGAGGTTTCGTTATGGACGACCATCACCGCCTTGATCGCGTGTACGAGATCCTCTGCAAGCCTGGCCTCGATCTGCGCGGGGTCGGCTCCGCGACGCCAATCGCCGGCAACGAAATCGACTTCGATCCCAAAGCGGGCTGCCATCTGGCGCCACAGGGTCGCAAAGTGGCCGGTCTCCACCATCAGGACCTTGTCGCCAGGCGAAAGCGTATTGACGATCGCGGCCTCCCAGGCGCCCGTCCCTGACGACGGGAAGATCACCACCGGTCCTGCGGTCTGGAAAATCCGCTGGCTACCCTCCAGCACCGCCCGCCCAAGCTCGGCGAACTGAGCGCTGCGGTGATCGATCACGGGCATGTCCATGGCGCGGAGAACCCGGTCCGGGACCGGGCTCGGTCCCGGAATCTGAAGAAAATGCCGTCCTTGCCGCATCACAATCTCCCAAAAAGCGCCTTGAGGGTTATTTTGCATTCATTTTTTGTCTTTTCAACCTAATTTTGGTATTCGATTTAGATCGTCGACGCCGTAGATTCCTCAAACTACTGTTATGCAAATGAAATCCACGATTCCCGAAACCGGGGTGCCAATCCCCCAGTCCGACCGCCAAGAGGCCTCGCTGCACGGCGAAATCCTCCTGCGGCTTCGCGATTACGTGGTCGAAGGCAACATTCCAGAGGGCGCACGCGTTCCCGAACGGCAACTCTGCGAGATGCTTGGAATCTCCAGGACGCCGCTCCGCGAGGCACTCAAGGTTCTGGCCGCGGAAGGCCTGATCGAGCTCCTGCCGAACCGCGGCGCACGCGTGCGCCAGCTTGGCGCGCGGGATCTGGAGGAGCTTTTCGACGTCGTGGCGGGCCTGGAAAGCCTCGCCGGACGCCTTGCCTGCGAGGCCATCACGGACGAGGAAATCACGGCGATCGAGCGGCTGCACTATGAGATGTACGGCCATTACCTCAATAGCGACATGCACGGCTATTTTCAGGTCAACCAGCGCATCCACGAAAGCATCGTTGCGGCCGCACGCAACGACACCCTGCACGCAGCCTACGCCAGCTTTGCCGGCCGGATCCGGCGCGTCCGCTATTCCGCCAATTTCGCGCGCCAGCGGCAGCGCTGGGGCGAGGCCATGCGCGAGCACGAAGCGATCCTGGATGCACTGCGCCGCCGTGCCGGAAGCGAGTTGAGCGACATCCTGTTCCAGCACTTGCGCAACAAACGAACCGCGGCCACTGAACATCTGGCGGCAGCCCAGGGCGCCACGGCCACCTCGGCCGCGGGCAGCTAGCTTGCCGATTATGAATTCATAATGTAGTTCGTCCTATAGAAAGTGCATAATCCCGTTGAGGGGTTGCAGCAGCCCTCTTGGATCACTTTGGATTTGGGATGAAAAACGCCTCAACGCTCGAGCGACGCCTTCGGTCAAACATGACCGGCGACGTCCTTTTCGGCGCCTTCGACCGCGGTCGCTACGCCACCGACGCGTCGTTCTACCAGATCATGCCGCTCGGGGTTGTGATCCCTCGTACCATCGATGAGGCGCTGCGCGCGCTTGCGATCGCCCGCGACGATGGCCTGGTCGTCACCCCGCGCGGCGGCGGGACGTCGCAATGCGGCCAGACGGTCAACGAGGGGATCGTCGTCGACTTCTCCAAGCACCTGAACCGTATCCTCTCGCTCGATGTCGAAAACCGCACTTGCGTGGTAGAGCCCGGCATCGTGCTCGACGATCTCAACCGCCAGCTCAAAAAGCACGGGCTGTGGTTTCCGGTCGACGTCTCCACCGCCTCGCGCGCCACCATCGGCGGCATGGCCGGCAACAATTCCTGTGGCGGCCGTTCGCTGCGCTACGGCACCATGCGCGACAACACGCTGTCGATGGACGCGGCGCTGGTCGACGGCACGTGCCTGCATTTCGGCGAGGTGCCGCGGGATCTGGCGCGGGTGAACTCGCCCCAGAGCGGGCTTGCGCTGTTCCGCGACATGCTCGATCTCGGCGAGCGCGAAGCCACCGAGATATCGGAGCGGTTTCCCAAGGTGCAGCGCCGCGTCGGCGGCTACAATCTCGATGCGCTGGTGCCACGCAATTCACCGAACAACATGGCCCATCTTTTGGTCGGCTCCGAGGGCACGCTGGCCTTCACCACGCAGGTCGAACTCAAGCTGTGGCCTGTCATCCGCAACAAGGTGCTCGGCGTCTGCCATTTCGGCAGTTTTTACGAGGCGATGGATGCGGCCCAGCATCTGGTGAAGCTGCGGCCGATCGCGGTGGAACTGGTCGACCGCACCATGATTGCGCTCGGGCGCGATATTGCCATGTTCAGGCCTGTGATCGATGCGACCGTGCGAGGCGATCCCGACGCGCTGCTGATCGTCGAGTTCGCCGAGGAGGGTCAGCCCGATAATCTGCGAAAGCTGAAACAGCTTTCGGAATTGATGTCGGATCTTGGATTCGGCTGGAATCATCCGCAGCGTAAATGGGGCGGTGTGGTTGATGTGGTCGAGCCCGCGACGCAGACGGCGATCGCGGATTTTCGTACCTCCGGCCTCAACGTGATGATGTCGATGAAGCAGGAGGGCAAGCCGGTCTCCTTTGTCGAGGATTGCGCCGTACCGCTGCCACACCTCGCCGACTACACCGAGCGGCTCAACGCCGTCTTTGCCAAACACGGCACCCGCGGCACCATGTATGCGCATGCTTCCGAAGGCTGCCTGCATGTGCGCCCTGTCCTCAATCTGAAGCTCGAAAAGGACGTCAAGGCGATGCGCGCCATCGCCGAAGAGACGTTCGAGATGGTGCGCGAATACAAGGGCTCGCACTCCGGCGAGCATGGCGACGGGCTGGTTCGTTCGGAATTTCACGAAACGATGTTTGGCTCGCGTATCGTGGCCGATTTCCGGGAGGTCAAGGCGCGCTTTGATCCGGACAATCTGCTCAATCCCGGCAAGATCGTCGATCCGCCCAAAATGGACGACCGTTCGCTGTTTCGCTTTTCGCCGGACTATCGCATAGGCGAACTGAAGACCGTTCTCGACTGGTCGGCCTATCCCGGCGCCGGCGGCGGCTTTCAGGGCGCGGTCGAGATGTGCAACAACAACGGCGCCTGCCGGAAGCTCGAGGGTGGCGTGATGTGCCCATCCTATCGCGCGACCCGCAACGAGAAAGACGTGACGCGAGGCCGCGCCAATACGCTGCGGCTGGCCATATCGGGCCAGCTCGGACCGGACGCGCTGGCCTCGGATGAAATGATGGACACGCTGAAGCTCTGCGTATCCTGCAAGGCCTGCCGCCATGAATGCCCTGTTGGCGTCGACATGGCCAAGATGAAGATCGAGGTGCTGGCCGCCCGCGCACAGAAACACGGCCTTTCACTGCGCGACCGCCTGGTCGGCTATCTGCCGCGCTATGCGGATCTGGCCTCCCGCTTCGCCCCGCTCGCCAACTGGCGCAATAACAGTCCGTTGCTGCGCGCGCTGTTTGAGAAATTTGCCGGCATCAGCGCGAAACGCGCGCTGCCCGCGTTCCGCCGCGACGTGTTCAAGGCCGACGCCGATGTCTTCGGGCCTACAGATGGCCATGAGGTCGTGCTGTTCGCCGATACCTTTAACCGCATCTATGAGCGCGAAAATCTCGACGCCGCCTTGCGTGTTTTGGTTGAAGGCGGATATCGCGTGCATATTCCAAGACCTGTCGACCGCGCCCGCCCGCTATGTTGCGGGCGAACCTTCCTCTCAGCCGGCCTGGTCGAACAGGCCCGCAGGGAACTGGACAGGCTGGTCGCGACCTACGCCCCATTCGCCGCGCGCGGCGTGCCGATTGTCGGGCTGGAGCCGAGCTGTCTCCTGACACTCCGCGACGAACTGCTTTCGCTCCGCTCGGACAACGAGGCCAAGAGCGTCAGCGCGCATGCTTTGCTGTTCGAGGAGTTTCTGGTTCGCGAGGCGGAAGCCGGCCGCCTGAAACTGCCGCTCGGCGCCATGCCGGGCAAAGCGCTGGTTCACGGCCACTGTCATCAAAAATCGTTCGGCGCGTTCAAATCGGTCGAAAAGGTGCTGCGCCTCGTCCCCGATCTGAGCGTCGAAACCGTCGAATCCAGCTGCTGCGGCATGGCGGGCGCGTTCGGCTACGGCGCCGACACCTATCAAGCCTCGATCGAAATGGCCGAGCTGTCACTGCTGCCGGCGGTACGCCAAGCCAAAGCGGCCACGCTGATCGTGGCCGACGGCACCTCGTGCCGGCACCAGATCAAGGATGGCACGAACCGTGCAGCCTTACACGTCGCCCGGGTGCTCGCGATGAGCCTCGACAGCGCGCGGTCCAACGATTAACCCCACTCAATCGCAAAGGAACCTGTTTATGGCCGAACTCACCCTCGACGTCGCCCGCACGATTCTCGATGCCGCCCTCGCCAAGGGCGTCGAGAAGAAATTGAAGCCTTTGGTCATCACCATTCTGGATGCCCGCGGTTGCGTGAAGGTCACGGCGGCGCAGGACGGCACCAGCCTGATGCGGGCCGAAATCGCGCACGGCAAGGCCTAGCGATGGGCATGGGATCGCGGGCGCTGTTCCAGCGCGCCCAGGAGCAGGCCTATTTCGTCAGCGCAGTAAATACGATGGCGCAGGGCCGTCTGGTGCCGGTGCCCGGCGGCGTGCTGATTCAGGGCGATGGCGGCCTGCTCGGCGCCGTCGGGGTCAGCGGCGACACATCCGACAATGACGAGATCTGCGCCGTCGCGGGCATCGAAGCCGCCGGATTGAAGGCAAACGCCGGATAGTCACCGTCCCGGCCAGGACGGTTTGCGCTTCTCGCCGAAGGCCTTGAGGCCTTCCTTGGCGTCCTCCGTCATCGCCAGCAATGCGATCTGGCTTTCGGTGTAGGCGATGCTCTCGTCGAACGACATCGAGGCGATCGCCCGCATCGCGTATTTGCCGCGACGGATCGCGGTCGGCGACTTGTCGACGATGCGGCTGATGAGCCAGTCGACCTTGGCGTCCAGTTCGGCCGCAGGCACCACGTAATTGAGAAGCCCGGCAGCCTGTGCCGCGTGGGCATCGAACGGCTCGCCGGTCAGCGACCATTCGCTGACGAGACGCTTTGGCGCGATCGACTGCAGCAGGCTCAGCACCTGCATCGGAAATACACCGACCTTCACTTCGGGTAGACCGAAAATCACGTGATCGGCGGCGACCGCCATGTCGGTCATGCACAACAGCCCCATGCCGCCGGCCATGCAGACGCCCCCTACCCGAGCGATTGCCGGCTTGGTGGCGTTCTGCGACAGCCGCAGCAGATCGGCGTAGTCGACATTCGGCCTGGAAAAATCCATCGCAAAGGCAGCGCCGCTGTTCTGCAGATCGGCGCCAGCGCAGAATGCCTTGTCGCCCGCGCCCGTCAGCACGATGACGCGAACCTCCTTGTCGTCATGCGCTTCGCGATAACCGTTGGCGATGCCGGCGACCACGTCGGCATTGATGGCGTTGCGCTTCTCCGGCCGGTTGATGGTAATCCAGAACGCCTGTCCGCGCTTTTCGCGTATCACGCTGCCCGTGTCGGTCATTGTCTCACTCACCCGTTTGCCAAATGCTAGCCAGCATTAGCGGCAGGATGACCGTGGACTGCAAGTGCGGTCTAGCTCTTGCGCGCAGTAGCTGACGTCACTTTTTTGACCCAGACCTTGTTGTCATGGAAGGCCGCGCCGCCGATCGGCGCGACCGTTTCGGCCCCCGTCAGCATGTTGATGCCGCGGCCGCCGATATGGGCCTTGTTCGGATGAATAGATTCGGCGATCAGCACACCGCGGCGCAGGCCGTCGAACAATCTGGCGGTCAGCGTGGTTTCGCCTCGCGTGTTCCCGAGCGTCACGGCGTCACCATCGGCGATCGAGAGGCTTGCGGCGTCTTCCGGATGGATCATTACCGAAGGCGCGCCCTCGCGGGCCTGCGATCCCGGCGTTTCGTTGAAACTGGTATTGAGATAGCCGCGCGACGGCGAGGTGGCGAGGCGGAACGGATGTTGCTCATCCGCCTCCTCGATGATCGTCCAGTGATCCGGCAGCGAGGGCATCTCGGCCCACGGACCCAAGCCCGGGGTGCCGTACGGCGGGTTCGCCCAATCGGCTTTGAAGTGGAACTTCTTGTCGGCGTGCGCAAAGCCGTCAAGATAATGGGAGGTGCGAAAATCCGGCTGGATATCGCGCCATAGATCGGCTTCCAGCGTTTCGATGTCGCCGTGGCCGCTCTTCTTCAGAGTCGCATCGATCAGTTCGCGCGGCGTCATCTCAAAGGCGGGATGCACGGCATCGAGGCGGCGACCGAGGCCTTGCAGCACCTCGTGGTTGGAACGGCACTCGCCGGGCGGATCGATCAGCTTGGGCCCGACCGAAATATGCTGGTGGCCGCCGCCGTAATAGAGATCGTCATGTTCCATGAACATGGTGGCGGGGAGCACGATATCGGCCATGGCGGCCGTTTCCGTCATGAACTGCTCATGCACCGCCATGAACAAGTCTTCGCGGGCAAAGCCCGTTCGCACGAGCGCCTGTTCGGGTGCCACCGTCACCGGGTTGGTATTCTGGATCAGCATCGCCTTGACCGGCGGTCCACCCTTCAAGGCTTCGGCATCGCCGGTCAGAATGCGCCCGATGCGAGACTGATCGAGCCAGCGGGTCGTGCGGTCGATCGCGTCATGTCCCTCGATGATGGATTCATCGAACTTCCATATCCCGGCATTGTTGAAGAAGGCGCCGCCACCTTCATACTGCCAGGCGCCAGTCACCGCCGGGATGCACAGCGCTGCATGCATCTGCGCCGCGCCGTTGCGGCTGCGGGTAAAGCCGTAGCCGAGGCGAAAGAACGAACGTTTGGTTTGGCCGACCAGGCGCGCGAACGCCTCGATCTCTTCGACCGGCACGCCCGAGATCGCGGAAGCCCATTCCGGTGTGCGGGTCGAAAGGTGCGCCTCGAGTTCGCCTGGACAATCGGTGTAGCGATCCATATAGGCGCGATCCGCATAACCCTCGCGGAACAAGACGTTCATGACGCCGCACGCGAAGGCGCCATCGGTACCCGGTCGAAGCAGGATCTTGATATCGGCCTGCTTCATGGTGTCGTTGTTGTAGACATCGACGGCCGCGATCTTCGCGCCGCGCTCCTTGCGGGCGCGGGAGGCATGGGTCATCACGTTGACCTGCGTATTCACCGGGTTGGTGCCCCAGATCACGACGAGATCGGAGACCCCCATCTCGCGCGGGTCGACGCCAGCGATCTTGCCAGTGCCGATGGCAAACCCGACGCGCGCGATGGTCGCACAGATGGTGCCGTAGAAACGGGAATACTTCTTCACATGCGCGAGGCGATTGATGCCGTCACGCATGACGAGCCCCATGGTGCCGGCGTAGTAATACGGCCAGACGGACTGGGCGCCGAATTCGCGCTCGGCCTGATCGAAACGCGCGGCGATTTCGTCCAGCGCTTCGTCCCAGGAAATCCGTGCGAACTGCCCCGAACCCTTCGGGCCGGTACGGCGCATCGGATGGAGCAGCCGGTCGGGATGATGAATGCGCTCGGCGTAGCGCGCGACCTTGGCGCAAACAACGCCCGCCGTGTAGGTCTGAATCTTGGAGCCGCGGACGCGGCCGATCGAGCGGCCGTCGATCACCTCGATGTCGAGCGCGCAGGCCGACGGACAATCGTGCGGACAGGTGGAGTGGCGGATGTCGACCTTGGCGTGCTGGTTCATGCGTTTCTAGGTAACATTAAACGCCGTGGCCGCCGAGAGGATTTGTCCGGCCGTGCACCTGCAAAAACGGCTTTTAGCCATGCATCAGCCGCCCAAATAGGCGCCGCCATTGGTGTGGATGGCCTGCCCGTTGATGTAGCGCGCACCGGGCCCACATAGAAAACGCACGGTTGCGGCGACGTCTTCCGGCAGGCCCCGATTGCCGGTGATGGTCTGATGGGTCAAGTGATGCGCCGGCTCCGGCTTGTCCTTGGGGCGTGGCGTGCCGATCAGCCCGGGAACCACGCAGTTCACCGTGATGCCGTCATCGGCAAGATCATGGGCCAGCGCCCGCGTCAGGCCGATGATGCCGGCCTTCGCCGTCACCACATGCGCGCGGTTTTTTGCGCCGGTATGCGCGCTGAGGCCGCCGATATTGACGACGGTTCCGGCACCTGACTTGCGCAGCGCCAACAGGCAGGCTTTTACGCAGAGGAACGAGCCGTCGAGCGTAACGTCGAGGATTTCGCGCCACGCCGCATAGCTCATCTCGGCGAACGGCTTCTCGCGCCGCAGCGCCGCGTTATTGACGAGGATATCGATACGACCGAATTGCTTGACGGCCGCGTTCGCCATGGCCTGCACCGCCACGGCGTCGGCGACGTCGCCGATATGGACCAACGCCCTGCCGCCGGCTGTCTCGATCTCGCGCACGACGGCGTCCGCCTCGGCGCGGTTACTGCGTGCGTTCACCACGATGGACGCACCGCCCTCCGCCAGGGTCAGCGCGATCGCGCGGCCGATATTGCGACCCGCGCCGGTGACGATGGCGACTTTGCCTGCAAGTTCCTGGGTCATGAGCCGCTACCCCCGCAATGACGAAAGATCGATGTGGCCATTATACAGCCCCGCCAGCAGTTTCAACGCCGCAACGCTTTGTGCCGGGCTCCAGCCGCCGTGCCCGGCGTTGAGCCCGAATTTGTCGATTACATCCTGCCGCGTCAGCGGCTCCTGCGCGCCGCCGCGCAGATAGGGCTGCCGCTCTTCCGCCACGCTGCCATCCCTGAGCGTGGCGCGGATGTGGCCGGTGTAATTGTTCGGATAGGGATTATCCGGATCGATCACGAACTTCACCTTGGCGGCGAGCGCCAGCACACGCTCATCGCGGATCGCGCTTTCTGTGAAGGCGCCGAGCCCGACGCCACCGTGCACGAAGCCGGTCGCCAGCAGATAGGGCACGGCGAACTTGGCGGCATAGCCGTTGCGCGGACGCTGCTTGTCGGCGAGCGGCTCCCAGAGCCGGTGCACCGTCCCCTCGGCCACCTCGCAGACGATCTCGGCGACATCTTCGGGCTGGATGCCGCGCGCGGCCAGCCGGCGCGCGCAATCGATATAGGGCTGCGCCATGGTCCCGCATGGATAAGGCTTGAACGCCAGCGTGTCCGTCACCCAGCGCGTGCCGAAATCGCCGGTCAGCGCGGCGTAATCGCCGTCCGTGGTGTGCGCAAAGCCATGGAACAGCCCGTGCACGCCCTCGAACACGGTGCGCGGCCCGACGAATCCTGCCCGCGCCAGCAGCGCCGCGCGGATACCCGATTGTGCCGCCCATCCGGCATGCAGTCGTTTGGTCCAGGCGCCTTCCGCGAGGTATTCGATGATGCCGCCGGCCATGCTGCCGGCAACGCCGAGCGCATCGACGATCTGCCTGGCGTTGAGGCCAAGCGCGGCGCTGACACCGGCGGCCGCGCCCATCGCGCCGAAGATAGCTGTCGGATGGAAGCCCGCCTTGTGGACCGCCTTCGGAACGACGAGGCTCAACCGGCACAACACTTCGGTGCCGACCGCAATCCCGATCAGCGCCATGCGGCCATCCGGATTGTGCCGCTCGCAGGCAGCGAGCACCGCCGGCACGATCACGGCGCCGGCATGCACCGGGCCACCCTCGAAGGTGTCATCGAAATCCTCGCCATGCGCGGCGGTGCCGTTGACGAAGGCCGCGCCCGCCGCATTCAATGTGCGCCGATGCCCGATCGCCGTGCAGGGACCATCATCGTCGCAGCCTGCCAGCGCGCTTCCGATGTAGTCCTCGTTGCGCGCGGTGACGCATAGGCCGACCACATCGATCAGCAGGTCCTCGCATTTGCGCGCGGTTACAGCCGGCAAGGCGTCGGCTTGCAGCGCAGCGATCTTTTCGGCGAGCGTTTCGGCGACCGAGGTCTCAGGCAGTCCGGAGGCCATGGCGATCAAACGCGGAAGATTTTGGTGTAGCGCGCCTTGATGGCTTCGCCTTCTTTCTCGACCGCCGCCGCGTCGTCCTTCATGGTCTTGATGTCCTTGAGCGGCTTGCGCCCCGCCTTCTCGGCCGTTTGAGAATGCACCGAGCGGAGGCCTCCGACATCGATGATGAGCTGCTGCGCCTCCCGGCTGAGGCTGAACGACTGAAACAGCCTTGCCGCGTTCGGATTGGGAGCATCCTTGAAGACGCCGTTCGGTCCGATGATCAGCGGCGAGCCTTCGGTGGCGTAAACCGGCTCGACCGGACGGCCCGCCTCCTTCATCTGGAAAATGTTGTATTCATTGCCGTCGGCCATCACCGCGCGCTCGCCGAGGTCGAGCTTCTTCGGCGGATCGGCCGATGACTGCACCTGCATGATGTTCTGCTTGGCAAGCTGTTCGAAGAACGTCCAGCCGAGATCGCGCTGCATCTGGTAGGTCGCGGTCATGATGGTGCCGCTGTAGCCCGGATGCGCCTTGACGATCTTGCTCTTCCATTTGGGATCGAGCAGTTCGGCAAAACTCTTCGGCGCGTCGTCGGCCTTCACCAGATTGGTGTTGTAGGCAATGATGCTGAGCCAGACGCGGAAGCTCGCAAACTGGCCATCAGGATCCTTGTGCTCAGCCGGATAGAATTTTGCGACCTCCTCCGGCACGTAAGGCGCCAAGATGCCGTCGCGCTTCCAGACGATGAAATGCGCAGCATCGGACGAGTTCACGACGTCGACGGCGTGGATGTTGCTGGAATATTCCTGGCCGATGCGCTGGAACACGCGCTCGGCGCCGGTGCGCTCGACCCGCACTGCGATGCCTGGATATTTCGCTTCGAACGCCTTGGCCAGTTTCTCCGCGACCGGCAGATCGGTCGAGGTGTAATAGATGACCTTGCCTTCTTTCTTCGCTGCGTCGATTAGCGCCGGCGTCACGGCTTCCGGTGACGGCGCCGCGGCCATCACGCGCGTGGAAAATGCTGCGCTTGCGAGAACGGCGCCAGTACCCTGAAGCATATGGCGTCGCGAAATCGAATTCTTCATTGGCGCTCCCTATTGTCGTTCGTCGAGCCTTCTCTGCGGGCTCGCTTCTGCTCGGTCCGATACCCCCGAACTTATCTTTTATTCCGAGGGCGCGCAGCCAGTCTTTCGTCGACAGCCCGTTCCCATTGCAGCTAAACTTGCGGCAAGGAATAAAACAAGCGTCAGGGGATGGAGAAATGACGGGCCCAAGAATTGCACTGGCTCTGGCTGCAGCGCTGTTCGCCACATCGCTGCCGGGTGCGCAAGCGCAGGACTATCCGTCGCGACCAGTCAAGGTGATTGTTCCCTTCGGCGCCGGCGGCCCTGCCGATGTCACCGCTCGCCAGATCGGGAACATTCTGCAGGAAAGTTTTGGCCAGCCCTTCGTGATCGAAAACCGCACCGGCGCCGGTGGCGTGATCGGCACGCAGGAAGCCGCCAAGTCGGCGCCCGACGGCTATACGCTGCTGATGATGTCGAACACCCAAACCGCGAATGAATCGCTGGTTCCACAGCGCAAATACGAACTGATGCGCGATCTCGCGCCGATTGCGCCGGTCAACTATTCCGATCTCGTCATCGTGGTTCATCCCTCCGTCCAGGCCAAGACGCTGCAGGAGTTCATCGCGCTGGCCAAATCGCAGCCCGGGAAACTGAACTATGCGTCGTCAGGTCAGGGCACGCCGTATCACATGGCGGGCGAGCTGTTCAAAGCCATGGCCGGCATCGACATATTGCACGTGCCTTACCGCAACAGCGGCGAGGCGCGCAGCGGCGTGATCGGCGGCCAGGTGCAGATGATGATCGACGCCGTCCCGGCAATGGCCCCCAACGTCGCCGAAAATCAGGTGCGCGCACTGGCAACGACCGGCAAGACGCGCTCCACCGTGCTGCCCAACACCCCAACGGTGATCGAAGCCGGCGTCCCCGACTATGAGGCCACCATCTGGCTCGGCCTGATGGCGCCCGCGGGCACGCCGAAACCAATCATCGACAAGCTCAATGCAGCAGTGAACGCGGCGGTGAAACGGCCCGATGTCGTCAAGCTCTGGACTCAGCAGGGCGCCGTTCCGATGGCGATGACCCCGGAGGAATTCGACAAATTCCTGCGCGGCGATATTGTGAAATGGGCGGAAGTCGTGAAGAAATTCGACAAGCCGCCGCAATAAGAAGAAGCCACAAGAGAAGGTTCGCCCTCGATGCCGAGCGTTCGATTTCGCCTTAACGGCGCCGAGACGGAGATTGACGCCGATCCCGACCGGTCATTGCTGGATGTTCTGCGCGGACAACTCGGCGTCACCGGGCCGCATTTCGGCTGCGGCGCCGGCGAGTGTGGCGCCTGCAACGTCATCATTGACGATCGCGCGTTGTCCGCCTGCGATACACCGCTGTGGTCGGTGGCCGGCAAGGATGTCACGACCATCGAAGGGCTGGGAACGCGCGAGCGCCCGCATCCGCTGCAGCGCGCCTTCATCGCCGAGCAGGCGCTGCAATGCGGCTATTGCGTCTCCGGCATTCTAATGAGCGCAGCGGCGCTGTTGAAACGAAATCCGTCGCCGACGAGCCGGGAGGTGAAGGAAGCGCTCGACCGCAACCTCTGCCGTTGCGGTTCGCATAATCGCATGGTGCGGGCGGTGCTGCGCGCGGCGGAAGAAATGGCGGCAGGATGAATCAACCGGCCCCCACTCCCTCCCCGCCCGCACTGCCGGTAAGCCTAGCAGCGAACCCGAAGCTGTCGTCGTGGCTGAAATTCTCAAGCGACGGACAGGTGACGGTCTCGCCCGGCAAGGTGGAGATCGGGCAAGGCATCGTGACCGCGCTGGCGCAGATCGCCGCCGATGAGCTCGATATCGACCTGTCGCGCGTACAGATGATCCGCGCGTCAACGGCCAATAGCCCCAATGAAGGGGTCACCTCGGGCAGCCTCTCCATCCAGCAGTCGGGGCGCGCGCTGCGCCATGCCTGCGCCGAGGTCCGCCAGATATTTCTTCAACAGGCGGCTGAACGACTGGGAGTCGGTGCCGATGCACTCGACATCGAAGACGGCACCATTTCAGGACCGGGCAATGTCAGGACCAGCTATTGGGAACTTGCCGCGGAGGTCTCGCTCGATCGCGACGCCACGCCGGGCGTAACGCCGAAGATCGCATCGCGGCGGGCATTGGCCGGGAATTCAGTTCAGCGGATCGACATTCCGGACAAGGTTTTGGGCCGGCCGCGATTCATCCACGATCAGGCCTTGGCGGGAATGCTGCATGGCCGCGTGCTGCGGCCGGAGAACGCGCGCGCGAAACTTATCGAATTGAAGGAGGACGGCGCCCGCGCAGTGCCCGGGCTCATCGCCATCGCGCGCGACGGCAATTTTGCCGGTGTCGTCAGCGAGACCGAACATGGCGCGGAGGCGGCTCTCGACGCCTTGCGCAAAGGCGCGTCCTGGTCCGACGGCGAGCCCCTGCCCGACGAAAACGATCTCGCAAGTTTCCTCAAAGCTCAACCGGCGGAAGTCACCGTTATCGACAAGAAGACGGCCGCAACGCCCGGCGCGGCAGCGCGGACCATCCGGCGGCAATTTACCCGCCCCTACATTGCCCACGCGTCGATCGCGCCGTCCTGCGCGATGGCGCAGTGGCACGGCGACCGCGTTCATGTCTGGACCCATAGCCAGGGCGTCTATCTCCTGCGCGCCGATCTGGCGCTGGTTCTCAAGCTGCCCGTCGAAAGCATCACGGTCGAGCATATGGAAGGCGCCGGCTGCTACGGCCATAACGCCGCCGACGATGTCGCGCTCGATGCCGTGCTGCTCGCGAGAAGCGCCGGCGGCCGGCCAGTTCGGGTCCAATGGTCGCGCCAAGGCGAGATGTCGGATGCCCCCTTTGGGGCGGCGATGGCGATCGAGATCGAGGCCGATCTCGATGCGCAGGGTGAAATCATCGACTGGCGGCACTCGATCTGGGGCAACGGTCACGTGGCGCGGCCGGGGCGCGCGGCACAGCCCGCGTTGCTGGCGGGGTACGAACTGGCAGACCCGTTTCCGCGCATGGTCTCGACCAATCCGCCGCAGGCCAATGGCGGCGGCGGCGATCGCAACTCGATCCCGCTCTATGATTTTCCATCCTGGCGTATCGAGAGCCATCGCCTGACCACCATGCCGATCCGCACCTCGGCGCTGCGGACGCTTGGTGGACAGGGCAATGTGTTTGCGATTGAATCCATCCTCGATGAAATTGCCGCCGAGGGCGGCGAGGATCCGATTGCGTTCCGCCTGCGTCACTTGCGGGATGAGCGGGCCAAGGATGTCATCCGCGCCGTTGCCGCCCGCGCCAAATGGAAGCCCGAGAAGCAGCCGGGTGTCGGTCATGGCGTGGCCTTTGCCCGCTACAAGAACACCGGCGCCTATTGCGCCGTCATCGCCGAGATCGAGGGCGCGGAGGAGATCAGCGTCAGGAAATTGACGCTGGCGGTCGATGTCGGCGAAGCCATCAATCCCGACGGTATCATCAACCAGATCGAGGGCGGTGCCATTCAAGCCGTGAGCTGGGTGCTGAAGGAACGCGTCCGCTTCGACCGGCAACGCATCACCAGCACCAGCTGGACGGAATATCCGATCCTGCGTTTCAGTGAGGTGCCTGAGGTCGAGGTCGAGGTAATCCAGCGGCCTGATGTGGACCCGGTCGGTGCCGGCGAAGCCGCCCATGGCCCGGTTACATCAGCCATCGCCAACGCCGTATTCGACGCGCTTGGCGTGCGCGTGCGCGATCTGCCGATCACGCGCGACAGAATCATTGCCGCGATGGAATTGAGCTCATGACGACGCTTAATATCCTCAGCGGCGGTGCGGCACAGGGTTTGGTTGGAAGCTTGTCGCAAACCTTCAAGGCCCAATCCGGTTTCGATATCATGGGCGAATTCGGCGCGGTCGGCATCATGGCCGATAAATTGCGCAAGGGCACGCCGGCGGACATCGTCATCCTGACCGCGACGCTCCTCGCCAAACTGGCGGAGGAGAAGCTGATCGTTGCCGCGACGATTTCCGACGTCGGCCTGGTCGAAACCGCCCTCGCCGTCCGCACCGGCGATCCCCAGGCCACCGTCAGGGATGCCGCTGATTTGCGCGAGGCCTTGCTCGCCTCCGACGCGATCTTCGTGCCGGACACCAAGGCCTCGACGGCCGGCATTCACGTTGCAAATGTCCTACAGCAGCTCAGTATCGCCGATGAGGTTGCGGCCCGCCTCCGGATCTTCCCGAATGGCGCAACCGCGATGCGCGAACTGGCGGCGTCCGAGGCGCGACGTCCGATCGGGTGTACGCAATCGACCGAGATCATCAGCACCAACGGTGTGACCCTGTCCGGCTCACTGCCGCCGGGCTGCGAACTGGCGACGATGTACACGGCGGGTATCTCGACCGCCGCCGCCCATCTGCAACAAGCGCAAGGCCTGATCGACTTGCTGACCGGCGCCGGACAGCTTGAACAGCGGAAACGCACCGGCTTCATCAGCGGCCGCGGCTAGGCGCTAACGTCTCGGTCCAGCTCGTGGACGAGCCCGGGCAATCGCAAAGCTGCACCAAGCCTGTGCGCAGCACGATTTTTGGTTGCCAGAGCCAATTCATATACTAATATATCAATCGAGAAAGCAGCCATGCCCGCACGCGCATCGAAAAAAGCCGAACCCAGAGTTCGCCAAATGGTCGCCGGCACCCGTCGCAGCGGCAGGCCGCGCGCGGCAACGGCGGCGTCCAGGATCTATTCCGATCTTCGGGTCGAACTGGTGTCGCTGCAGCGCAGGCCCGGCGAAGTCATCTCGGAAACGCAAATCGCGCTCTCCTACGGGGTGAGCCGCACGCCCGTTCGCGAGGCCATCCTCAAATTATCGGATGAGGGCCTGCTGGAGATCTATCCGCAGTCCGGCATCTTCGTCTCGCGGATTCCGGTGGCTGCACTGCCGGAGGCCATCATCATCCGCAAGGCGCTGGAGGAAACCACCGCGCGGCTGGCTGCGGAACGCGCGACATCGAGCCAGATACTGGCGCTGCAATCGATCCTGGAACGCCAGCGCGAGGCCAGCGCCGCCGGTGACAGCGACACGTTCCATCAGGCCGACGAGCTGTTTCATGCCACAGTCGCCGATGTCGCCGGCTATCCCGGAATCTGGAAATATATCCAGCAGGTGAAGGTCCACGTGGATCGCTATCGCCGGCTGACGCTGCCCCAGCGCGGGCGGATCGCAAAGGTAATTGTCGAACACGAGGCCGTGCTCACCGCGATCGAGGCGCATGACGCAGAGGCTGCAAGGCAGGCGATGGAAGTCCACCTTGAAAGCCTGCTCGAGAACATTTCGGCTACTCAACACATCAATCCGGAGTACTTCGACGAGCGACCTTAAAGTTCGAAAAGTCCATAAAACGATAAACAACATCAGGAGGAACACCATGAAACGCCGCGACTTCATCAAGTTGAGCGCAGGGCTTGGAGCCACGATGGCGACCACAGCGCCACTGTCGTCCGCTTTTGCGCAGACGAAAATGGTGCTGAAGGCATCGGACGTTCACCCGCTCGGCTATCCGACGGTCGAAGCCGTCGTGCGGATGGGCAAGAAGCTGGAAGCCGCCACCAATGGCCGGCTGACGATCCAGATGTTCCCATCGATGCAGCTCGGCGGCGAAAAGGAAATGATCGAGCAGGCCCAGCTCGGCGCGCTGCAGATCGCCCGTATTTCGGTCGGCGCCGTCGGTCCCGTCGTGGACGACGTCAACGTCTTCAACATGCCGTTCGTCTTTCGCAACTCCAAGCACATGGAGAAGGTTATCGACGGCGAGATCGGCGACGAATTGCTGGCGAAGATTTCCGCGAACGAAAAGACCGGCCTGATCGCGCTGTGCTGGATGAACGCCGGCTCGCGCAACGTCTACAACAACAAGCGGCCGGTCCGCACCATCGCCGACCTCAAGGGCCTCAAGGTCCGCATGATGGGCAATCCGCTGTTCGTCGACACCATGAACGCGCTGGGCGGCAATGGCGTGGCCCTCGGCTTCGATCAGGTTTTCAGCTCGATGCAAACCGGCGTGGTCGACGGCGCGGAGAACAATCCGCCATCGTTCATGGCGCAGAACCATTATCAGGTGGCCAAGTATTTCACGATGACCGAGCACCTGATCATTCCGGAGCTTTTGGTGTTCTCGCGCATCTCCTGGCAAAAACTGTCGCCGGAAGATCAGGCGCTGATCAAGAAACTTTCAAAGGAAACGCAGGCCGAGCAGCGCGTGCTCTGGTATGAAGCGGAGAACGCCGCCATCGAGAAGATGAAGGCGGCCGGAACCGAGATCATCACCGACATCGACAAGAAGCCGTTTCAGGATGCGGTCAAGCCGGTCTGGGACAAGTACGGCGCCAAGTATGCCGCCATGGTCAGGCGCATCGAGGCGGTCAACTAGGCGGGACTCGCGGTCTTTGAGTGGCCGGATGCTGTGGGTTCCGGGTGCTCTCGGACCCGCAGGATCGATACGAAGCGCCCTTACTTTCCGAGGTCAAAATGTCCGATTCTGGAGCCGGCGTTTTCCGGCGTGTGGTCGATGTGGTCTATTGGACGGGCGCCATTGTCGGGTGCGTGGCGCTCGTCCTGGTTTCCGCGGTCATTCCGTGGGCCGTTTATACCCGGTATATCCTGAACAGCGCTTCGTCATGGCCGGAACCGATGGCAGTGTTGCTGACCGTCGGCATCACCTTCATCGGCTCAGCCAACTGCTATCGTCAGCGCATCCATATGAACATGACAGTCGGCACCGATCTGCTGCCGCCGCTGTTGCGCCGCGCTTCGCTCTTCCTGAGCGAGCTATTGATGGGTGCGATTGCGATTTTCATGGTCGTGTGGGGGCTGAAGCTGGTTCAGACCACCTGGGGAAATTCGGTAGACGAATTTCCGTGGCTGTCGGTCGGGATCACCTATCTGCCGATCGTGGTCAGCGGCGCCATGATGCTCCTGTTCGTCGTCGAACGCCTTACCATCGGGCCACCGCCGCGTGACGGTGCTGACGCCCACGTACCGGTCGAGTAATTCCCATGGATATCGCCGTTCTCCTCCTCAGCATGTGTTTCTTCTTCGCGATCGGCATGCCGATCGCTTACGCGCTGGCGTTAGCGTCGCTGGTCGGCGCGCTGTGGATCGACTTGCCGGTCGGCGCGGTCATGCAGCAATTTGCCAGCGGCGTCGGCAAGGTCTCGATGCTGACCATCCCGTTCTTCGTGCTGGCGGGCGCCATCATGGCCGAGGGCGGCATGGCCAGGCGGCTGGTCGACTTTGCCGCCGTCGTCGTCGGGTTCACGCGGATGCGGGGCGGCCTCTCGCAGGTCAACATTCTCGCGACCACGATCATGAGCGGCATCTCGGGATCGTCGGTCGCTGACACGTCCGCGATCGGTTCGGTGATGATTCCCCAGATGGCCGCCAAAGGGTATCCGCGGGTGTTCGCAACCAACGTGACCATTAGCGCCTCGCTGCAGGCGATCATCATTCCACCGAGCCACAATTCGGTGATCTATTCGCTGGCGACCGGCGGCGTGGTGTCGATCACGAGCCTTTTCCTCGCCGGCGTGATCCCCGGATTGCTGCTGGGCTTCTCGTTGATGCTGCTCTGCCTGTTCTACGCCTATCGTGACAAGCATCCCAAGGGGGTGCCTGTGCCGATCCGCCAGGCGGTCAGGATGCTCGGTGACGCCGTGTGGGGGATCGTGACGCTGGTGATCGTGCTGGGCGGCATCCTCACCGGCGTCTTCACGCCGATCGAGGCCGGCGCGGTCGCCTGTGTCTGGGCGTTCTTCGTCACCATGTTCGTCTATCGCGACTACAAATGGTCCGAACTGCCGCTACTGGTTTACCGGACGCTGCAAACCGTGGCGATGGTGCTGACGCTGGTGGCCACCGCGTCGTGCTTCGGCTATGTCGCCGCCCTGATGCAGATGCCGGCAAAGATGACGGAATTCTTTGTTGCCATCTCCAGCAACAAATACGTGCTGCTGATGTGGTTGAACATCATGCTGCTGATACTGGGAACCGCGCTCGACCTTGCGCCCTTGTTGTTGATCTGCACGCCGATCCTGCTGCCTGTGGTGAAGAGTTTCGGCATCGACCCCGTGCATTTCGGCATCGTCATGTTGCTCAATCTCGGCATTGGCCTGCTGACACCACCGGTGGGGACGACGCTGTTCGTCGGCTGCGCCATCGGCAAGGTTTCTGTCGACGAGGTGATGCGCGGCATCTGGCCATTCTATTACGTCATGTTTACGGTGCTGATGATCGTGACCTACATACCCTGGCTGTCGCTGGCGCTGCCGAGGGCGTTCGGGTTCTAGAACAGGCGCCGCAGTCCGCGGGCAGAGGAGACTTTGCGTGAAGATCGTCGACCTCAGCCGGGAGCTCTATCACCGTACGCCGAGCTATCCCGGCCACCCTCCCGTCATGCACGGCGTCTGGAAGACCCACGAAGAATCCTTTGCGGAGTCCGGCAATGTGCACGGGCTGGCGTCGATGTTCATCTCCATGGTGGACCACGCCGGCACCCATATCGACGCGCCCAGACATTTCGGCGCGAGCGGCATATCGATCGATCAGTATCCGCTGGAGAAATGCATCGTGCCGGGCATCTGCATCGACCTGCGCCACATCGCGCCGCGCGCCGAGATTGCCCCTGCCGACCTCGAGACGGCGGTAGCGAAAGCTGGCTTGCCGGTGCCGAAGGGCGGCACCGTGCTGCTCTGCACCGGTCACCATGAGCGAACATTCCCCCGCAAGGAATATTCGAGCGACAATTCCGGCGTGAACGTTCCCGCCACCGAATGGCTGGCGCAGCAGGGCGTCGTCCATTTCGGCATCGATTCGATGCGGCCGGGACCGGAGGGCAAGGTGAATGCCCTCGTCCACAAGGCCTGTCTCGACCTCGACATCACCCATATTGAGAGCCTGTGCAATCTCGAAGCGCTGCTTGGCCGCGGCCAGTTCACCTTCATCGGCCTGCCGATGAAGTGGCGCGGCGGGACGGCTTCGCCGATCCGCGCGGTTGCAGTGTTTGAGATGTGAAGCGAGCAAAGCGCGCCGAACCGGCGTGGCGCCTTCGACAAAGGCGGTATCTAGCCGCTTACCCCGATCTTCCTTTCGACGAAGCGCGTATGGACGCGCTGTGAAAGCTTCCCTAAACTCATCCCAATAATGGCCGATGCCGGGGCACAACGGCGCGGATAATCGGGCGGGAACCCCCGTCGAATCAGGGGAGGAAAACATGGACCGTCTTCGGCGGACTAATCGCGCTGTCCTGTTTGCATCAATCGCTGCGACATCGCTTGGAGTGGCGGTGCCCGCGTCTGCGCAGGAATCCTTCAAACTCGGCATTGTGACGTTCCTCTCCGGACCGGCGGCGGACAGTTTTGGCGTTCCCGCCCGCAACGGCGCGCAGTTCGTCATCGATCAGTTGAACAAAGGGACGGCCCCCTCGCCTTATGAGAAGGTCGGCTTCGGTGGCATCAAGGTCGAGCCCGTCATCATCGACGAGAACGGCGGCGCGACCAAGCAGGTGCAGGAGCTGCGCAACCTCTATCAGCGCGACAATGTCGACGTCGTGCTCGGCTATATCGGCTCCGGCGACTGCCTTGCCGTCGCGCCGATCGCGGAAGAGTTGAAGAAGATGCTGGTGCTGATGGATTGCGGAACGCCGCGCATTTTCGAAGACGGCAAATACAACTACGTGTTCCGTACTGCCGCCCATGCCACGATGGATAACGTCGGCCTCATCAGGTACATGAAGGCCAAGAACATCAAGATGACGACGCTTTCGGCAATCAACCAGGATTACGCCTGGGGCCAGGACAGCCGGGCCGACTTCGTCGCTGCAGCCGAACAGCTCTATCCTGGCGTCAAGCTTCAGACGGATTTGCTGCCCAAGTTCGGCGCGGGCCAATACGGCACCGAAATTTCTGCGCTGGTGGGTGCCGGCTCCGACGTGGTTTATTCCAGCCTGTGGGGCGGCGATTTGCAGGCTTTCGTCCTGCAGTCGGCCCCTCGCGGGTTGCCGAAGCGCAGCCAGCTCGTGTTCAGCGCCGCCGACCACGTGCTGCCGCCGCTCGGCGACAAGATGCCCGACGGCACCATTATCGGTGCGCGCGGCGCCTACGGCCTGATGTCGCAGAAATCGCCGCTGAACGATTGGCTGTTCAAGGGATATGAAGCCGCCAATGGCGTCTATCCAGTCCAGGCCTCCTATCGCATGACGCAGGCGATTCTTGGATTGAAAGCCGCGGTCGAGAAAGCCATGAGCAAGAACGGCGGCAAGAAGCCTTCGACCGATGAAATGGTCGCGGCGATGACCGGTCTGGAGTGGCCATCACCCGGCGGACTGATTCAGATGAAGCTTGCCGACGGCCATCAGGCGATCCAACCGATCGCCTTCAGCCGCACCAAATACAATCCGGATCTCAAGCGGGTCGATCTGGTGGATATCCAGTACTTCGCCGCCGAATGCGTCAACCCGCCCCCGGGCGTGAAGGCGATCGACTGGATCAAGGGGGGCATGCAGGGTGCCAAGTGCAATTAGGCGCATTGGTATCCAACAAGCACGAGGCGGTGCGTGATTAGCTCTGCGCCGCCCTATTCTGCCCACCGACGGCCCGCGTGACGCCAGCGCCATGAATTTCTTTTTGACGATCATTCTCGATGGCCTGATTCAGGCCTCGTGGCTATTCATCGTCGCCCTTGGGCTGACGCTGGTATTCGGCGTATTGAAGATCCTCAACATCGCCCATGGCAGCTTCTACGCGCTTGGCGCCTATATCGCGGCAACCGCCGTAACCATGGCGGCCGCGCGCGGCCTGCCCCCGAGCGTCGGCTTCGTCGCCATGCTGCTCTCGGTGGCGCTGATCGCGGCCGCCGTCGGACTTCTGCTGGAACGCTGCCTCTTGAAAATGTTCTACGGCCGCGACGAGGTGGTGCTGCTGCTGGTGACCTATGCCGTGTTTCTGATCCTTGAAGACGTCACCAAGCTGATCTGGGGCGTCAATCCGATCTATGCGACGCAGCCATATGAGTTGTTCGGCAACCTCGAATTCGCCGGGCTTTATTACGTTGGCTACGATCTGGTGCTGATCCCGATTTCGGCGTTGATCGGCTTTGCGATCTGGTTCGGCCTCAATCGCACCGTGATCGGAAAGATCGTGCTCGCCGTCATCCACAACGAGGAAATGAGCGTGAGCATGGGCGTGCGCGTCAACCGCGTCTATGCGATCGCCTTTGCGTTCGGCGTCCTGCTCGCCGCCCTAGCCGGCGCCCTGACTGCGCCGAAAATATCGATGCAGCCGGGCCTCAGTTCGGATGTCATCATCCTGAGCTTCGCGATCGTCGTGATCGGAGGGCTCGGCAGCGTCGAGGGGGCGGCCGTCGGCGCGATTCTGGTCGGGCTGGCGCGCGCGGCTTCGGTGCATCTGATGCCGCAAGCCGAACTGTTCATGATCTATCTGATCATGGCGGCAGTGCTGATGTTTCGCCCCGAGGGTTTGTTCAAGCGCGAGACGGCAAGGCGGATCTGATGAGAAAAGGCCTGCATCCCCTGGTCATGATCGGTCTTGTCGCCGCGGTAACGCTGGCTGGCCGCGCGCTGCCGACCTGGACCTTGTCGCTGGCGACGATTGCAGCCTCCAATGCGCTGATCGCCCTTGGGATCGTCGTGCTGGCGCGTACCGGCAACGTGTCGTTTGGCCAGGGCCTGTTCTTTGCCGCCGGCGGCTATGGCGTGGCGCTGATCGCCAATGCCTGGGGTCTCACCGACGCGGTGGCGCAGGTGATCGTCGGCGCCGCTTGCGGCGGCCTGCTCGGCTTGGTCATCGGGCCGTTGATCGCGCGCTACAGCGGGATCTTCTTCGGCATGCTCACATTGGCGCTATCGATGGTGTTTTACGGCGTGCTGGTGAAATCGACTGCGCTTGGCGGCTCCGACGGGTTCAACGTCGGACGGCCAAGCCTGTTTGGCATGAGCTTCACCGATCCGCGCGAGGCCGACTTCATGCTGTATGCCGTCTCGGTCATCGTGACCGGATTTGCTGGCATCGCCGCGACCATCCTGTTCCGGTCCGAATTCGGTCTTGCCAGCCTTGCGGTGCGTGAAAACAACCTGCGGGTCGAATATCTCGGCCTCTCGGCCAATAGGATCATATCGGTCAATTTCGTGATCGCCGCGATCTTCGCCGGCGCCAGCGGCGCCTTTGCGCTGATGGCGCAGCGGCATATCGATCCGCAATTCGCATACTGGACCACATCGGGCGAATTCGTCTTCGTGGCGGTGCTTGCCGGCAACCAGAGCGTGGCCGCCGTCTTCGTTGCCTCGATGGCACTGGAACTAGTCCGCTCGTTCTCGAATCTCTATTTGCCCAACACCTGGCAACTCGTGCTCGGCGTGTTCCTCCTGGGCGTGATCCTGTTTCTGCCGCGCGGCATCGGCTCGCTCTGGATCAGGGACCGGCGCAAGCGGCGCATCCCGGCGGCGGCGCCTCTCACCGCCGAACGAGGAGCCGCACCGTGAACCCGGTTCTTTCGGTGCGTCAGCTCGAGAAGCGCTTTGGCGCCGTGGTGGCGGCCGATGCGCTTACCCTCGATATTCCGGCCGGGCAAAAGATCAGCCTGATCGGCGCCAACGGCGCCGGCAAGACCACCTTCGTCAACATGGTCACCGGCTATCTCAAACCCGACAGCGGGACGATCCTGCTCGACGGAATTAACATCGGCAGACGTTCGCCACGAAGCGCAGCCGGGCTTGGCATCTCCCGTTCTTTCCAGATTCCACAACTGTTTGTCGAGCTCACCGCCGCCGAAAATCTCGCTGTGGCGATTTCCGGCGTCGGCACACGAATGTCCCTCCGGGCGCCGGCGGAGGCCCAAGGCCGCCGCGACAAGGCCGTCGAGCTGCTGGAACGCTTTGGCCTTGCCGATCTGGCCGATCGCCCGATCTCGGAGCTTGCGGGTGGCGTGCGCAAACTGATCGATATCGCCATGGCATTGGTACGCCGTCCAAAACTACTGCTGCTGGATGAGCCGACCTCCGGTGTATCGGCGGAAGAAAAATTCACGACCATGGATCGCGTCATCCACGCCGTCGCGCCTGACGCTGCGACCATCGTATTCGTCGAGCACGACATGGAGATCGTCAGCCGCTATGCCGATCGCGTGGTGGCGTTCTATCAGGGCCGGATTCTGGCCGACGGGGTGCCCGCCGAGGTCCTGAATAATCAGGAAGTCCGCCGCTACGTCACCGGAGGCGTGCGATGAACGTCGCGGCGCCATTGCTCGCAATCGACGATCTTGTCGTCGAGATCCAGTCGATGCCGGCATTGCGTGGCTTTACGATGCACGTCGCGAAAGGCGCCATGGTCAGTCTGGTGGGCCGCAACGGCGCGGGCAAGACGACGCTGATGCGGTCGATCATGGGGCATCTGACGCCGGCCAGGGGCGCAGTGCGGTTCGAAGGCAGCGATCTGGCGTCCCGCCCACGCCATGCGCGCGCGGCACTCGGGATCGGCTATATGCCAGAAGACCGCTGCCTGGTGCCTCAGTTGACGGTCGAGGAAAATATCATGTTGCCGCTGTGGGTGGCGAAGCATCTCGACCGCAAGGCCCGGCTCGACTTCGTCTATGAGGTGATCGGCGAACTCACCGAGATGCGCCAGCGCAAGGCGTTATTGCTGAGCGGCGGACAGCAAAAGCTGGTCGCGCTCGGCCGGGCGCTGGCCATCGGCACCAAATGCCTGCTGCTCGACGAGCCGTTCGAAGGCATCGCGCCGGCGCTGTCGGAACGGCTGTCGGAGGTGCTCGCATCCCTCAAGGGCAAGGATCTGACCTTGCTGATGTCGCAATCGGACCTCAATCACTCGCGTGGGCTGATTGACGTGGAATTCACGATCGAGCGTGGCGCCAATCCCGTAACCGCCAGTCAATGAGCCCTGAGCGTCCCGGCTACGCGACGCGCATCGCCGCTCATTCGCTGTCGTGGCCGGACCCGGCTTCCGCCATCTCACGAAGCGACTCGGCATTCAGCACAACGATGGCACCGTGCTCGAGGCGCACCAGGTCGCGGCCTGCCCAGGCGCGCAACTGCTTGTTGATGCTCTCCCGGGTCATGCCGACCATCTCGCTGATCTCCTGCTGCGTGATCGCGATGGTTCGGCCCTGCGGGGCAGAGGTGTGCTTTTCGGACAGGCGAAGCAGCGCACTGGCCAACCGTCCTGGCAGATTCTGCAGGATAATCTGCTCGACCTGATCGCTGGTCGATCGCAACCGCTCGCAGAGCAATTCGATGAATTTCATCGCCAGCGCCGGTTGGGCCTTCACAAAGGGGATGAACTCGCGCCGGTCGATGACAAAGAGTTCGCACGTGCTGTTTGCTATGGCGTCGGTCGAGCGCGGCTGTTGGTCGAGCAGCGCGATCTCGCCGAAAATCTCCCCAGGCCCAACGATATTGAGGATCGCGTTGCGGCCGTCCGGCGAGGAAATGCTCATCTTCACCGTCCCCGAAATGACGGCGTACAGGCTGTTACCGGGATCCCCCTTGGAGAATAGCGTAGCTCCCCGCTTGAGCGTGGTGTGTTTGGCGTAACGGCAGAGCTGCTCGAAAGCCTCCGGCTCTAGGTCGGCAAAAATCGGGTGCTTGCGCAAAACCGATAGTTTGCTGCCCGGGAAACCGTGAGCTTCACCCGTCCTTTGTTGAGGCACGCCAGTTAAACTCCAGGGAACACGGGATTACCGCTCTTCCGTAATCAACGTGGGCTCACTTTTCAACCGGAAAGCGCCCTGCCGCGTCGATTTGGCGGCCGGAGTGCAAAGACGATGCCCAGTGTTAACGCTCCAAAAACCGTCGAACCTGCGATAAGATAATATAGCCAATCGAGCCTAGGCCCTTGCTGCTGCAGCAGCATCCATCCGCCGGCCAGTACGATAGCAACCCTCGACAGGCTGACAAGCAGTGGAGCCGTCGCCTGTCCCCATCCCTGATAGGCGGAAAACAGTATCACAAATGCGGCCATAAACCCATAAACCAGGCCCATCGCGTAGAAATAGCCGGATGCCGCAGAGACAACTCCTTCAGCATGGGTAAAAAGACCTGCGATCGAGGTTCCCGAAAACCGATCGCCGCAAAAATGGCCGCCGCCAGCAAACAGGAAACAAGCGTCACACGACGCGCGCGTGCCTCCAGGCCAGCGCCCACACAGGTCCCGACCATTATTGTCGTGCCTACGCCCAGGGCGAGCACCATGGAAGAAATAAGAAGCTCGACGCGAGCAGCCAAGCCATATCCGGCCAGCGCCTCAATACCGAAGTGAGCGACATAAGCCGTTATTGCGATCAACGCGACGTTGGAAACCAGTATCTGCAGCGACGAGAGCAATGCCACTTTCAGAATACGCGAAAAGAGCCGCCTCCGCGGCGAAAAGTCCGAAAAAGCGAGATGAATGGGACTCTTGGCGGACTGCAAATGAACGAACAGCCCGACGACGCCGATGGTGTAACATGCCCGCCAAAGGACGCGGCGCCCGCCAGCCGACGGGTATTACTTTGGCTATTCCTTGGTGATTCCTGTTTCTCGGATCACGCGCTCGTACTTGGCGAGCTGATCGCGCGTCATGGCTCGCAATTCCTCCGCCGAACTGCCGCGCACCGCGAAACCCAGCTCTTCAAGTTTGCGGCGCACTTCGGGATCGCCGACGGCCTTCAGCGCCTCGGCATTCAGCCGGGCAATAATGTTCTTCGGGGTGCCGGCAGGCGCCAGAATGGCAAACCATGAGTTGAAGAAGAAGCCAGGCAGGCCGGATTCCGAGACGGTCGGCACGTCAGGAAATTGCGGCAATCGCTTCTCGGTGGTCACCCCGATCAGCCGGACCTGACCGCCGCGCACCAACGCTGCGACGGTGCCCAGGCCCTGAAAGGCGACGGGAATCTGGCCGGAGGCGACGTCGGTCGCGGCCTGGGTGGCCCCCTTATACGGCACATGCGTCAGCGATATACCGGCAGCGGACGCAAACATCGCCATCGACAAATGCTGTGGGCTTCCCGGCCCGCCTGATCCATAATCGATCTTCCCCGGCGCCGCCTTCGCGGCCGCGATCAGGTCTGCTGCGGTCTTGAAGCTGGCCTGATTGTTGGCAATCAGCCCCCACTCCACTGTCGCTACCAGCGACACCGGTTCGAAATCCTTCAGGATGTCCCAGCGCATCTTGGACTGCAGGTTCGGCACCATCGTCATGATGCTGTCGTTGAACCCGCCAATCGTGTAGCCGTCCGGTTCGGCGCGGGCGACGGCCTCGGCTCCGATCAGCCCCGATGCGCCCGGCTGGTTCAGGATCACGAATTGCTGGCCCATGTTGTCGGCCATTTTCTGGGTCACGATCCGTGCTGCAACATCGACCGCACTCGCCGCGGCAAGGGGCACGATCATCTTGATCGGCCGATCCGGATAGCTCCCCTGCGCGATCGCAGGATGGCTTGAGAACAGCGCGAGTGCCGGAATCAGCGAATAAAGCAGTCGCATTTGAAATCTCTCCCTTTGGGCCGCAATTATTCCGAGAATGATTGCCCTTCCCTATCCGGATTGGCAATGTGGTTGCCGATAAAATGAAGAATGGACCGGCGCGTCAGTCGACCGGCCTGAGGAAAGTATCCAAACAATTGAGGGAGGCGACCAATGACCACCCGACGGAATTTCTTGAAAGGCGCGGCCGCGAGTGGGATCGCTTTTTGCAGCTGCGGTATGCTGGATGCGGCCCATGCCCAGCCGAAGGCCCCTCGCCTGCCGGTCAAAGTCAATGGCAAGCGCGTCCTGACGGTGGATGTCCACGCGCATTGTTATTTCCGTGAAGCCATTAACCTGATGGGGGACGGGGCCGACAAGGTGCTGCCGCCAGTCAAGGGCGTGCCCGAGCATTTCATCGCCATCGAGCAGCGCCTGAAGGAAATGGATGCGATGGCCATCGATATGGAGGTGCTGTCGATCAATCCGTTCTGGTACGGCAAGGATCGCGACACCGCAGCTCAGATCGTCAGGGTTCAGAACGAGAAACTGGCGGAGCTTTGTGCGGCGCGGCCCGAGCGGTTTGCCGCCTTCGCTTCCTTGACACTGCAGTATCCCGATCTCGCGGCGCAGCAACTCGAAACGGCGGTCAAGAAACAAGGCCTTCGCGGGGCCGCGATCGGCGGCAGCGTGCTGGGCGAGGATTTTTCCGATCCGAAATTCCATCCCGTCTGGGCCAAGGCGGAAGAACTCGGCGCGGTGCTGTTCATCCATCCGCAGAGTACGCCCGAGCTCGCCAAGCGTTTCAAGGGCAACGGCTGGCTGTCGAACACCATCGGCAATCCGCTCGACACCACGATCGCCTTGCAGCACCTGATCTTCGAGGGAACGCTCGATCGCTTCCCCGGGCTCAAGATCGTTGCCGCGCATGGCGGCGGCTATCTCGGCTCCTACGCCGCACGCGGCGATCATGCTTGCTTCGTGTCACCGCAAAACTGCAATCCGAACATCACGCTGAAGAAAAAGCCGTCCGAATATCTCAACCAGCTCTATTTCGACGCCATGGTGTTCACACCGGAAGGTCTGCGCCATCTGGTGGCGCAAGTCGGCGCCAGCCAGGTGTTGCTGGGCACCGACCACCCGATCCCCTGGGAGCAGCACCCGGTCGACCACGTTTTTGCGACCTCGATGCTTTCGGACAAGCAGAAGATCGCGATTCTGGGCGGGAATGCGGCGAGGTTATTTGGAATGAAGTTGGCTTAGACCGGGATGGGTTGAAGTCGAACCGAGAGCCCCACACAAAATCTCGAAAACAACCCCATGCAAAGTAGAATGCCTCCCGTCGGGCCTCACAACAGCTTTCCATCCGGCGAAAAAAACGGATGCGGGCCGTCGAAAGTCCCAATTGGGACCTGATGGGTTACGACCGTGCCGTACCCCTCGCCCGGAAACCAGGTGTGGAGGTGGAAGGCGGGCGGCTCGACCCTGAAGGAGGGTTGGCGCAGCTCGGCCAGATCGAGATCGACGGCATGGTTCGGGGCTGGGCAGATCGTCGTCGGCACGTCTGCAAACATGGTCAGTGTCGCGCGATGGATGTGCCCCGTTGCAATCAGCTGCACGCGGGAATGACGGCGCACGATGGGTGCGAGATCGCCCGCATTGAGAAGATTCTGGCGGTCCATGTGCCAAATGCCCGCCTTGAACGGCGGATGGTGCAAAAACAATAGCGCGGGCCGGTCGGGCGACGAAGCCAGTGTCTCGTCAAGCCATTGCAGCGTGGGCCCGTCGAGTTCGCCATGCGGCTTTCGCTGCACGCTTGAATCCAGCAGCAGCAGATCGAGACCGGCAACCTCGATCGTCTGATTGAGCGGCCCGGATACGAAGGCGTAGGAAGCGGAAGGAAACGCGGCGCGCATCAACTCGCGCGAGTCGTGATTGCCGGGAATACCGGCGAACGGAAGCTTGAGCGGCGCCAGCAGCCGCTTGAGATATTGATATTCCTCTGATGTCGGCGTATCCGCCAGATCGCCGGAGATCACCACGAAATCAGGTGCCGGGTCGAATTCGTTCAGCGCCGCAACACAGCGTTCCAGCGCCTTCGCTGTATCGACCTTGCCGTAGGCAAGCGAACCCGGCGGCTTGATATGAAGATCCGAAATCTGGGCTATATGAACCGGCTTTGACAACATCGATCTTCTCAGTTCTCAGGCGGCAACAGGCGGACGGCATCCGGCGAAATTGACAATCCGATCCGTTCGCCGGGCGTGACTTGAACCGTATTCGGTGCGTCGACCGTGAGCAACCTGTTGGACGCGCCGCTGACGACCAGCCGTTGCCTATCGCCAATGAAGCTGACGCTGTCGATAGTACCCGAAAGCGACGCACTTTCGACTGCCGTCACGCGAATGGTTTCAGGACGGATCATCGCAATCGCCGCCGGCATGTCCCCATCGCAGTGAATCGGCTGCCGTCCACCCGGCAAAACGAGATGACCGCCCTCAATCGGGGATTCGACGATATTCGCAGCGCCGATGAATTCGGCAACAAAGCGGCTTCGCGGCGTGAAGTAGATCTCACGCGGCGTTCCGATCTGGGCAATCGCCCCCTTCTGCATGACGACGACGCGATCGCCGAGCTCCATGGCCTCGGACTGATCGTGGGTCACATAAATCGTGGTGATCCCCAGCGCGCGCAGCAGGCGATTCAGTTCGCCGCGCAGCCGGTCCCGCAGCGCGGCATCCAGCGCCGTCAACGGCTCGTCGAGCAGCAGGATGCCCGGCCGGATCGCAACCGCACGGGCCAGCGCGACGCGCTGGCGCTGCCCGCCGGAAAGCTGGTCGATGCGGCGGCTTTCAAGCCCGGAAATATTGGTCAGCGCCACCAGTTCGGCGACGCGCACCGCCCGCTCCTTGGCCGGTATCCCGCGGATCTTCAGACCATAGCCGATATTGTCCGATACGGTCATGTTGGGGAAAAGCGCGTAGGACTGGAACACCATGCCGACGTTGCGCCGCTCGATCGGCACCGCCGTCATGTCCTTGCCGTCGAACATCACCCCGCCGCCTGCATCGGGCACTTCGAGCCCCGCGATGATGCGCAGCATGGTGGTTTTGCCGCAGCCGGAGGGGCCGAGCAGCACTAGCGTTTCACCACGGGCGATGTCGAGCGTTGCGGGTTCTAGCGCGTGGGTTCCGTCGGCGAAGGTCTTGCCGCAGGCCTCGATATGCACCGAGGCGCCATGTCCGGCCTGCGCGCTCATCTCTTCTGCTCCTTCTCGGCAAACAATTGCATGGCAACCAGCAACGGAATGATCATCACAAAGAAGATCAGCGTATAGGCCGAAGCCACTTCCAGCCGCATCGAGGCATAGCTGTCGGCGAGACCAATCGGCAGCGTCTTGGTCAACGGCGTGTGGAGCATCCAGGTCAGGTTGAATTCACCGAGCGACAACGTCACCACCATCAGGCTACCCGCCAGAATGCCAGGCAGGGCGTTGGGCACGATCACGTCGCGGAAGCGTCGCCATGGAGAAGCGCCGAGCGACGCCGCGCCCTCGTCCAGCGTCTTGATGTCGACGGTCGCGAACACAGCCATGACCGATCGCACCATGAAGGGCATCGTGAAGATGACATGGCCTGTAAGAATAAATAACCAGGAGCGGCGAAAATCGCCAAAACTTCCGTAAGTCAAGAGCAGCGCCAGCGCGATGGCGAGGCCAGGGATCGCCAACGGCAGGGTGATGATCTCCTCGACGATGCGTGACAGGCGACCTCCCCGCACATGCAAGGCATAGGCAGCCGGGACGCCCACGGCGAGCGTTACCGCAAGCGTCGCAAATGCGACTACGAATGACAGCAGGATGGTGCCGGCATAGAGCTGCCATACCTGTACGACCCATTGCAGGGTCAGGCCGGACTGGATGCCGCGAAAGTAGTTCACGGTGACTCCGGCGGAGATCGACAGGATCGCGGGCACCACCAGGAATCCGGCCACGAGCAGGGTGAAGATGAACTGGCCGGTGAAGATCAGGCGATCGCGCATGGTCTCATCCAGCCGCCGCGACGGCGCTTCCGCTGAAGGAGCGGGCAACCGCAAGAATGAGCCAGGTGATGATGCCAAGCCCGACCGACAGCGCGGCCGAGATGGAGAAATTCGCCGCCAGCGTGAACTCGGTATAGATCAGCATCGGCAGCACATCGATGTTCGTCGCTAGCGTAAACGCCGTACCGAACGCGCCCATCGCAGTTGCAAAGGCAATGGCACCGGAGGCAACGAAGGCCGGCGCCAGCGCCGGCAGCACAACATCGCGCTGTACCGCCCACGGGCTCGCGCCAAGCGAACGTGCGGCTTCTTCCAGACCGACATCGAGCTTCTGCACCGCAGCCATGATGGTGAGAATGACGCGCGGGATGGAGAAATACAGATAGCCGAGAAACAGACCGTAGATCGAATAGGCAAAAACCAGCTTCTCACCAAACAGGCGGTTGGAGAAATCGCCGATTAGGCCCTGTCGCCCGGCGAGGAGAATGATCATGAAGCCGACCACCACGCCAGGAAACGCCAGCGGAAAGGTCAGCATCGCAATCAGAACCGCGCGGCCGGGGAAGCGATGCCGCTGCAGGAACATGCCGGCGATCGTCGCCACGATAAGGGTCACGACGGTGGTCGCGGCGGCAAGCAGGACCGTGTTGATCAGCGTCGCGCGGTACCGCGGCTCAGTCAGGATCGCAAGATAGCCCGCAAGCCCCCGCGGTCCCTCTGCCCCGGTCACAACGAGCCGCGCCATTGGCAACAGGAAAAACGCCGCCGTCACGACCGCAAGCGGCAGCAGGCATAGCCAGACAAAAGACCTGTGTGACATCGGAGGATAGCCGCCCCGGCGAGAGGCGCCATATTGCCTCAGCGGACCTCGGCGAGATAGCGGTCGACAAAGCCTTTTTGCATGTTTTCCATCTGGCCCCAGTCGACGTTCTTCGCACGCGCATAATCGCTGTCAGGCAGGAACTTCTTCTTCACCGCTTCTGGCAGGTCGATCGGCCGCGCCGGACGGAGATAGGCGTTGGTCCAGATCGCCTGTCCCTTGTCGGACAACAGATAATCCAGGACTTTCTTGGCCTTTTCCTTGTCGGGCGCGTTCTTGACCAGGCCGACGACGTAAGGAAACACCACCGATCCCTCGCAGGGGATCACGAATTCAAAATTGCCTTTTTCCGAATATTTCGCGCGATAGGCATTGAAATCATAATCGAACAGAATCGGCATCTCGCCGGAGACAACGCGGGCGTAAGAGGTCTGCTTGGGAACGATCGGGTCGTTCTTGCGCAGATCCTTGAAGAAGTTGATCGCGGGGTCGAAGTTTGCTTCGGAGCCGCCGAGCGCCAAATTGATCGCGACCGCACCGACATAGCCGACCGCGGCCGACGACGGATCGAGATAACCGACCATGCCCTTGTAGTCGGACTTCAAGAGATCCTTCCAGCAGGCCGGCACCGGCTTGCCGCCGAGCGCGTCCTTGTTCACGAACAGGCCAAGCGTGCCGGAATGAATCGTGGTCCAATAACCGTCCGCATCCTTCAGGCCGGCGGGGACCTCGTTCCAATTCGCCGGCTTGTATGGCTCCAGCGCATCCTGCGCTTTGGCCTTCATGCCGAAGGTGACGCCGAAATACCCGATATCGCCGACAGGATTGCTCTTCTCGGCGAGGATCTGCGCCAGCGCCTGGCCGGAATTCTTGTTGTCGTGCGGGATATCGTAGTTGAGGTCGGCCTTGATCGCCTTGAGCATCGAAGCCCAGTCCGCCCATTCCGGCGGGCAATTGTAGCAAATGACATCGGCCGCTTTGGCGGACTGCCAGGGCGCGATCAGCGACAGCGCGAGCAAGGCAAGGACAAAACGGGCGGTCTTCATGGGGCACTCCGGCTTAGGGGGCGGCAATTGACGATCTCATCACCGACCGGTGTGCAAGTATAGGCCGCGTATGAAGGTTTTGCGACAAGGCGTTTTTGCTATGCAGCAAACCTACACGTCGCTAGCGGCATCCCGCAATTTCGCTGGCCGACGATTTCCGGTAGCATCCGGCGCTAGAGGAGAGACTCATGTACCAACCTCCAGGCGTGAAGACATCGCCCGCACTTCCGATTCCCGAGCGAATGAAGGCCTGGGTGCTAGGCGACCCGGACCAGCTGTTGCTGCTTGAAAAGCCCGTGCCCATCCCTTCACGCGCCGAAGTCCTGATCCGGATCGACGCGGTTGCGATCTGCGCCACCGACCTTGAAGTCATTCATTCGGGATCACCGGCCAGCATTGAAGGCGGCCTGCCCTTCAACAGGAATTTTACACCGGGTCATGAGTATATGGGTACAGTCGCCGCGCTCGGACCTGACGTCGACGAGTTCGAGATCGGCGAACGGATCAGCGTAGAAATTCACGCCGGCTGCGGCCAGTGCAAGCGCTGCCGCCAGGGCATGTACACGTCATGCCTGAACTACGGGAAGCCGGAGAAGGGCCATCGCGCCAACGGCTTCACGACGGACGGCGGCTTTGCCGAATACGCCGTGAATCATATCAACACACTGGCGCGGGTACCCGACACTATGGGTGACGCCGAGGCGACGCTGGTCGTCACCGCGGGGACCTCGATGTACGGGTTAACGGAGTTGGGGGGATTGGTTGCCGGCGAGAGCGTTGTGGTGATCGGACCGGGGCCGATCGGGCTACTCGCGGTGGCCGTTGCCAAGGCGCTCGGCGCCAGCCCGGTCATTCTGACCGGTACACGCAACAGCAGACTGGCGATCGGCCGGCAACTCGGCGCCGATCGCGTCATCAATATCAACGACGAGGATGCCGTTGAGGTGGTCAAGAAACTTACTGGCGGAATCGGCGCGGACTATGTGGTCGAGTGCGCCGGCAGCGAAGCGACGATCAATCAGGCTATTCATATGAGCAATCGTGGCGGGAAAATCTGCCTCGCCGCGTTCCCGCACGATCCAGTCACGATCGATCTCGCGCATCTCGTGAAGAACAACATTTATGCCTACGGAATTCGTGGCGAAGGGCGCAGCGCCACCCGCCGCGCCATGGCGTTGATGGCGGAGAAGCGCTTCGACGCCGCGAAAATCCATACCCACACTTTTCCGCTGGCCGATTTGCCGACCGCACTGCGTTATGCCCGTGAGCGCGTCGAAGATGCGATCAAGGTGGTCGTCACCAACCAGCAGGCGGGCGCGATCGCGAGTGCGGCGGCCGAATAGCGCGAACGGCAATCAACGCCCTTCGAACTTCGGCTCCCGCTTCTCCATGAATGCCTTGATGCCTTCCTGCATGTCCTGCGTCTTGAACAGCGGCAGGAGCTGCAGATAGACGTGATGCACATGATCGGGAAACGTTTCGTTGAGCCCCATCCGCATCATGCGCTTGGCGGCCTGGACCGCCAGCGGCGCGTTAGCCGCGATCTCGCGTGCCACCTCGCGCGCCCGTCCCATCAAAGCGGCGTCTGGCACGACCTCGTTGGCAAGGCCCCAGTCGAGAGCTTCGCGCGCCGAGAGCGTACGGCCGGTGAAGATCAGCTCGGATGCCTTGGCCCAGCCGATCATGCGCGGCAGAAACCAGGTGCCGCCGGATTCCGGCACCACACCACGCTTGACGAAGGCAGCCGCCAGCTTTGAGGATTCCGCCATGATGCGAATGTCGCAGCCGAGCGCCGTATCCATGCCGTAGCCGGCGGCTCCGCCATTCACGGCGCAAATCGTCGGCTTGTCCATGGCCTGCAGAACGGTCGGCGGCGTGTTGCGCAGGTCCAGCGAAGTCGCTGACGAAGCCGCGCTGAGACCATCGCCGCTACGCTCCTTCCGCAAATCCAGACCGGCACAAAATGCGCGCCCATTGCCGGTGAGGATGACGCAGCGAACGTCCCGGTCCTCGTTTGCTCTGAGGAGCAGCCGCGTGAGATCATTCAGCATCGGCCCGGAAATCGTGTTCATGCGCTCGGGAGCATTGAGCGTGATGACGGCGATATGATCGGCTACGTCATAGAGGACTTCGTTGGACTCGGTCTGCATGCCGCGTTGGGGTTGGTCCATATGACTTCTCGCTCTGTCCGATCGATCCTGTCGCCGTCGTATTATATCCGCCCCAAGGCGGTCAGGATAACCTGCGGCGTCAGTGGAATTTCTGTGATGATTGTCCCAAACGGCCGGAGCGCGTCGTTGACCGCGTTGGTTACCGCTGCGGCTGCACCCGCCGTGCCGGCCTCCCCTGCGCCTTTTGCCCCCAATTCCGTTTCCAACGTCGGTGAAACTATATGCCCAACATCGATGTCAGGCATTTCACCGGACATCGGAACCAGATAATCGGCCATATTGGCGTTGGTGAGCTGGCCGCGTTCGTCATAGATACATTTCTCGAACAATGCCGCCCCGAGGCCCTGCACAACGCCTCCCCTGACCTGCTCATCGACCAGTTGCGGGTTGATGATGGTGCCGCAATCCTCAACCACCCAATGCTTCAGCAGCTTCACAAAGCCGGTATCGATGTCAACCTCCAGCCAGGACGCTTGAACGCCGTTGGTGAAGGCAAACGGATATTCGCGCGGGACAAAGTGCCTGGTGGCCATAAACTCGGGCTGAATGCCGGGCGGCAACGTATCGGGACGAAAATAAACAATGCGCGCGAGCTCGTTCAAATCGATCCGCGGCGCACCATCGGCGGCATTCACCACGCCATTGTCGACAATGTCGAGTTCTGCGGGCGTCGATTGCAGGACGGCGGCCGCTACGTCGAGGATGTTTTTGCGCAGAACTTTTGCGGCTTGAAGCGCGGCCTCGCCGCCGATGCCGGCGCCGCGCGAAGCCCAGGTGCCGCCGCCATACGGCGTATTGTCGGTGTCGCCGAGAATGACACGGACCCGATCCATCGAGACGCCAAGCACGCTTCCGACAATCTGCGCGGTGAGCGATTCCGATCCCTGCCCCTGCTCAGTGATACTTGTTTGGCAGATCACCGACCCCTGCGCGTCAAGCCGCACCGCGACGCCATCCTGCGAGGATATTTTTGCCCCACCGACCCCATAAAACGCCGCGCTGGGATTGGTGACTTCGATGAAGCTAGCAATGCCGATACCACGATGGATATTCCTTTCTCGCAGAACGGCCTGCTCGGCGCGCAACGCGTCGTAGTCCATCATTTTGACGAGCTTGGCGAGCGCTGCATGATGCGACAGTTGTTCGAAGCGCAAACCTGATGGCGATGCGCAGGGATAAGCGTCATCGGTAATCAGATTGCGCCGCCGGATCTCGACCGGGTCCATGCCGATCTTCATGGCCGCCAGATCGACCAGGCCTTCCGTCACCGAGCAGGCGATCGGATGGCCTACGGCACGGTACTGGCACATCACGTTCTTGTTCTGGAACACGACGCGGGCCCGGGCCCGATAATTTTTGGTCAGATAGGGGCCGCCGACGAGATTGACGACCTGATTGGCCTCGATCGCGCTGGTGCGCGGGTACATCGAATAGGGCCCGATACCCGTGAGATCGTCGATCTCGAATGCCGTGATCGTGCCGTCGCGCTTGATACCGATTTTCCCCTTGCAGCGATGGTCACGGGCATGGATGTCGGTGTTGAAGCTCTCAACCCGGTCGGCGACGAATTTGACCGGACGCCTCAGGAGCTTGGATAGCGCGTAAGTCGCCATCTCGTCGGCATAAATGTGAACCTTGATGCCGAAGGAGCCGCCGACATCCTTGCAGACCACGCGGACCTGCGATTCCTTCAAGCCGAGATGAAGCGCCGCAATATTTTGCACCATATGCGGCGCCTGCGTGCCTTGATAGATCGTCAGTCTCGCTTCCGCGGCGTTCCAGTCTGCCACCACCGAACGCGGTTCGAGGGTCACGCCGGTGTGACGTCCGAAAACGAACTCCGCCTCGACCACCTCGTCGGATTCGGCAAAGGCCTGATCGACGAAACCGGCATCGTAGTTGCGTTCAAAGGCCAGATTGTCGCCGAGCGAGGCATGGATCACGGGCGTAGCCGGATCAAGCGCAGTGCGCATGTCGGTTACGGCATCGAGCTCTTCATATTCGACCGCGACGAGCTCGGCGGCATCCTCGGCATGGGCGCGACTGCTCGCCACCACGGCCGCGATCGCCTCGCCCTGCCAGCACACGCGGTCAACCGCGATAGCGTTTTGCGGCGCCGATTTGAGGCCCTTCAAATGCGAGAGTACGCCGACCCACGGTGTGATGACGGTTGAGAGTTCACTGCCCGAGACGACGGCGATCACTCCCGGCATCCGCTTGGCCGCGGAGGCATCAATGCTCTTGATCTTCGCGTGCGCGTGCGGCGAGCGCAGGAACACGACATGCACCATGCGCGGCAGCTCGATGTCGCTGACATAGAGTCCGCGCCCCTGCATCAGCCGGTCGAGGTTCGGCCGCGGCACCGTCTTGCCGATATAGGAGTTCGGACGGTCCAGCGCAGAAAGCGTCTCGGATTTTTCCCGTGCTGATGTCATGTCAAGCGTCCGGCGCGGGCCCGTGCTGTCGTCTCGATGGCGTCGACGATGGCCTGGTAGCCCGTACAGCGGCAATAATTGCCGGAGAGATGTTCGCGAATCTGTCCGCGATCCGGACACGGCGATTGCCTCAGCAGATCCTGCGCCGCCATCAGCATCCCGGGCGTACAGAAGCCGCATTGCAGCGCATTGCGTTCCCGGAATGCGGACTGCAAATCAGCAATCTCACCGCTGTCGGAGATCCCCTCGATCGTTTCAACGGTGGCATTGTGCGCCTGTACGGCGAGCAGCAAACAGGAACGGACGATATCGCCATTGACGCGAACCGTGCAGGCGCCGCAGACGCCGTGTTCGCAACCGACATGCGTGCCGGTCAGCTTGAGATGCTCGCGAAGAAAATCAGCCAAATTCAGGCGCGGCAGTACATTTGCTTCAACGTGCTCGCCATTAACACTCAGTGAAATCGCAACCGCAGCCGTCACACCGATGCTCCTGCGCGGAGATCGGGGCGACCGAGCAGCGAAGATACGCAACGCGCCAACAGGACTTTCGCCAAGTGCCGACGCATGGCGGGTGTCGCCTGATGATCCTCCAGGGGATCCAGCTCATCATTCAATGCGAAAAACGCCTCGGACAACACCGCGGGCGTGATGGCGACATCGACCAGTTTGCCGGCAGAACCGGCCAGCACCGGGCGATCGCCGACGGCAAAGAAGCCGAGGCGCAGATCGGCGAAGCGCCCGCCCTTGACCACGGCCTGCGCGGCGAGGCCAAGGATCGCGTAGTCGCCATGTCGACGGGCAAACTCATGAAAGAAATGGGTCGAATTTTTCGGGGCCACCGGCAGTTCAATGGCGACCAGCAGTTCCTGCGGCATGAGTGCAGTCTCGTAGATCCCGGCGAAAAACTCGCTCGCTGCAATCCGCCGCTCGCCACTCGGCCCGCGAGCAATGACGGTAGCCGCAAGCGCCAGCATGCAGGCCGGCAGTTCGGAAGCCGGGTCCGCGTGCGCAAGGCTTCCCCCGATGGTGCCGCGGTTGCGGATCGCGGGGTGGGCGACATGGGCGACCGCATCAGTCAGCAAGGGCGCATGGGCCGCTATTTCCGTGGATTTCAAGAGATCGGCGTGGCGTGTCAGGGCACCGATGGTGATGACGCCTTCCTTCACCACAATGCCGCGCAACTCGGCCAACTCGCCGATATCGATAACGAGTTCGGGCGCGATCAGGCGCATATTCATGGCCGGCAGCAGGCTCTGGCCACCCGACAGCACCTTGGCCTTCTCGCCATGCGTAGTCAGCAATTCCAGCGCATTTGCGACGCTGGTTGCGCGGGCGTAAGCGAAAGCCGAGGCTTTCATTTTTGGTGTGACCTCCCCGGCCAACTATCGACATTTTTGCAGGATTAGAGGGCTGAGACCGTGAAAGGTCAAGTTTGTTATCGGATGATTATTTCGACTTTGAGCTTGTTTTCATGCGGTGGACAACGCACGTTCTGTGCCAAATAAAAAGCCTGCCTTTGGGGAAGAGCAGACCATGAAGCTTGGGTTTTTTACGATGCCGATCCATCCCGTCGACAAGGATTGGCGGCTTTCGCTCAAGGAGGATCGCGAAGCTTTCCTGCTGGCCGACGAACTCGACTTTACCGAGGCCTATGTCGGCGAGCATGTCACCGACAGAGCGGAGAATATCACCTCCTGCATCGCGTTCATCGCGTGGCTCGCGGCGGCGACCAGGCAAATCAAGCTTGGCACCGGCACCGTCAACATGCCGAACGCGCATCCGGCGGCGGTTGCTGCCTCAATCGCGATGCTCGACCATATGCTCGACGGACGCCTGATCTTCGGCATCAGCCCCGGCGGCCTGCTGTCGGACGCGGAAGCGTTCGGCAATCTCGAAGCCGACAGGAATGCCATGTTCCTGGAGGCGATCAATCAGGTACTTCAGATCTGGGCCGGCGAGCCACCCTACAATCTGCAAGGCCAATTCTGGAACATATCGGTTCAGAAGACTCTGATCGAAGACATCGGCCAGGGCTTCATTCCGCGCCCACTGCAACGGCCGCACCCGCCGATCGTAGTCACGGCGGTGGCGCCGTTCTCCAAGGGTGTGACGGAAGCCGCCGCACGCGGCTGGGAACCGATTTCGGCAAATTTCCTGATGCCGGCCTGGGTGAAAAGCCATTGGCCGAAATACGTGGAGGGATGCGAACGGGCCGGCCGTCCCGCGGACACGGCAAACTGGCGCGTTGCCAAGAGCGTGTTCGTCGCCAGGGACGCAGCCACGGCAAAGGCCTACGCCACTGATCCAAATGGACCCTATGTCTATTACTATCGCTCGCTGTTCACCAAGCTGAAGCGCGCTGGCCGTATTGAATTGTTCAAAACGCGACGCGCTCAGCCTGACGACGAGGTCACGCTGGAGTCGATCTGCGACAAGCTGATCATTCATGGCACGCCGGAAAGCGTCGCAGATCAACTGCTGGCTTTTCAGGAGGAGACCGGCCCTTTCGGCACACTGCTCTATGCTGGTAAGGATTGGAAGGATCGCGAACTTGGACGCCGGTCAATGATCCTGATGGCCGAAAAGGTCATGCCGAGCGTCAACGCGGGCCTCTCCAAGGCCGCCGAATAATCCCATTCAAACGAGGAAAGCTTGCCGTGGCGCTGAGCGATCGCATTCCCTACCAGGCACAAATCGACCGACCAAGGCTGACGCTTCCCGGCGGCAAGAAGCTTGCGGTATGGGTTATCCTCAATGTCGAAGAATGGCGGATCGAGAACGCCATGCCTCGCACGGTGCTGAGCCCGCCGATGGGTCAGCCACTATTGCCCGACGTGCCTAATTGGTCATGGCATGAATACGGGATGCGCGCCGGCTTCTGGCGACAGTTCAAGGCGCTGACTGACCGCAAAATGCCGGTGACGTTGGCAATTAATGCCAATGTCTGCAATTCCTATCCGCGCGCGTCAGCGGCGCTCGAAGCGGGATTCGAATTCATGGGTCACGGTTTCGTGCAGGGACCGATGCATAAGGTCGAGAACCAGGCGGACGCCATCAAGCGCACGGTCGATACAATTTCGAAATTTGCGGGGAAGCCGCCACGATCATGGGAAAGCCCCGGTCTCACCGAGACCGAGGAGACCCTTGATCTGCTTCGCCTCAACGGTATCGAGTATATCGCGGACTGGGTGATCGACGATCTGCCGCAGGACATCGTCACGCCGCACGGCACCATAACCACAATCCCCTATTCGGTCGAAACCAACGATATCGTCATCCATGCGCTGCAGCATCTGCCGTCCGAGCAGTTCCTGAAACGCTGCACGGATCAGTTCGACCGGCTATATCTCGAAGGCGCATCGAACGCGCGGATCATGGCAATCTCAATTCACCCCTACATCACGGGTGTTCCGCATCGCATCAAGTATCTGGAAGCGCTGCTGGACTACGTGCTCGGTCATGATGGCGTTGCGCTCATGACAGCCAGTGAAATTGGCGACTGGTATCGCGCAGAACTGGCAAAGAATTAAAATTGCGGATCTAACGCAGCAACGCCAGCAAGCTCTGGCGATTCGCTTACGAAGAGCCGTTGCCGTCTCCGGTGATAAACCGGCCGAAGCTGCCGCGTGCGAACAGCAAGGGTTCCTGCCGATTGTAGGCGTAGGCTTCGACGGCGCCCAGGAAGATGATGTGGTCGCCCCCGTAATACCGATTGGCTGCACGGCACTGGAAACTGGCGACGCTGTCAATCAACACCGGCGCGTTGCCAAGCCCCGGCGTCCAGCTTACGCCGACGAACTTGTCGTCGGACGATTTTGCAAACTGCGATGCCAGCGCTTGCTGAGAAGCTCCAAGAACATTTATCGTGAAATGGCTGGCATTCTGGAAGATCGTGAGCCCCTGTGAAAACATCCCCAGACTCCACAAGACCAGCGGTGGATTGAGCGACACCGAGGCAAACGAATTGCAGGTCACACCGTACGGCCTTCCATCTGCGGACATCGCCGTGACGATGGTGACGCCTGTGGCGAACGTGCCAAGTGCGGTGCGAAAGTCGCGCGGATCGATCGCCGAGTTGTCGCTGGCAAATTCATTGGCCGGATCGGCCGGATGTTTGGGTGCGTCGGACATCCGCCAGGCCTCAGAGCGTCAGATTTTCGGACGGCAGGCCAAGCGCCACGCGTCCATAGTTGGTTCCCGCCGCATCGAAATTGAATGCGAGGTGCGAATTCACCGCGTGGGCGTCGCGGAACTGCCGCTGCAGCGCGCCTGACGTGAACAGGCTGCGCGCACCGCTTGCCGCGAACAACAACGAGACCGCTTCAGTGCAGAGCTTCACCGCGAACGCGCCATCCCGCCGAAGTCGCGTCTTGCCCGCAAGATCGGGAACGTAGCCGCGCCTTGCATCATCCATCGCGTCGATGCAGTTCGCGCGCATGACGAGGCGGGCCGCGTCGATCTTGGCGGAGGCTTCCGCAATCTTGATTTGGGTCGTCTGCAGGTCACTGAGTTTGGCACGATTGTAAGTCGAGGCCCGATGCCGCGCGAATTCGACGTAGTCGTTCAGACAGGCTTGCGCATTACCCAAGCCGACACCCGACAATACGTAGGGAAAGAGAGAGAATACCGGCAGCGCATATAGCGCGTTCGGATTGACCATGCTTCCCGGCGTTGGTCCGCCAGTCAACTCGCTGACCGCGACGGTCATTTTCTCCGCAACAAAGGCATCCTCGACCCATACGTCGTTCGATCCGGTGCCGCACAGTCCCGTCGCATTCCAGGTATCGTTGATCCTGTAGTCGCTCCTGTGAAGCAGGAATATACGATATTCGATGCCGTCAGCCTCGTCGTCCGATGACACCACGCCGGCAAGCATGTTCCAGTCGCAAGACTCGACGCCCGACGAGAACGGCCAGTGACCGCGAAGGACATATCCCCCCTCCGCCTTTCGCGCCCGACCGGCCGGAAAGATGAAAGACGATGCGATCAGCGCATCGGCATTCTTGCTCCAGACGGCGTCCTGCGCCTGCCGGTCGAACATGCCCAGCATCCAGTGATGGCTAGCAAGGTTGGCGAAATTCCATGCCACGGAAGCGTCCGCTTGCCCCAGCGCATCGGCGCAATCGACCAGAGCGACATAGTCAAGCTCGGTACCTCCAACGCGTTTGGGTTGTACGATCCGAAACAACCCGGTGTCATGCAAATCGCGCTCGGTCTCCGGCGGCAGACGCCGAAGCTCCTCGGTCTTTGAAGCACGATTGCGCAATTCCGGAATCAGCGCCTTGGCACGCGCAACCATGGCGACATAGGCGTCCGTACCCGGTCCCGTGGGCGACCTTGCATCCGGCTTTCCGCCGTCTCCAGCCATCATGTTTCCTCGCCCGCCCCGTTGCTTTTGCGCCGCTCGAGCCTGGCCAGTCTACCGGCTGACCGCCAATGATCAAGGCACACGGGAAGCATGGCTACTCCGCCACAAGACTGGTCCGCGAACCGCAAAAAAGCCCGGTGGCCACCGGGCCACCGGGCGAATAGAGCAATTTGAGTGCGCAGCGGACCAGCCGGTATTTTACGCCCTTGCGCCAATAGAGCGTATTCGGCCATGCCCAAGGGTCCTGGGGCTAGAGCCCGCACGAATGAAGTTGTTGGCTGAGTGCATGTTATCCGTGGTGTCGGAGATAATCGAGCACCACTCATTCAGGCGCGCACGCGCCTCCACAGCCCGCATCAGGCGCAATTGGCGCTGGTGTCCAAAATACTTACCCAGCACGCCAACGCGGCAAAAATGGCCGGCATTGAAGACGTGGGTAGACGGAATGATACCGGCGACGGCGACCGGCTCGGTTCTTTGAAAAGCAAGCCACCCGTGCCGCTGATCAAATTTGGAACGGGGCAGCGTCGAGCAACGTCATCTGATGAAGTTCCGCGAGCGCGTCTGCAATATCATCTTCATTCCCGTCAACCTGGCGAATCCGATACATCGCAGCAGCTGAATTCGTGCTCGTCGTTGACATTTCGGCGCGTCCGCCGATCATTTTCCGAGCGCCACCTTGATGCCAAGCCACACCGCCCCGACGAATCCTGTCACAATCACCGTGATGACTGCCTTGAAAGTGTAGCTCTGTGCTTGCTCGACGCTTCGGCGCCAGCGCCGCAAGTGTTGAAAATCCGCGCGCAACCCTTTGCGATCTTCCTCGTCGATTCCGAACGAGGTGAGCGCTGTCGCGACGGATTTGAGAACCACTGCATCGATATCGTCAGGACGAATTCTCTGCTGCTCCGCCAAGGTTTCGACGACGATAGCTCTGACATCTGCAGCCTGCTCCCCAGTCATCGCTTGATGATCCGCGCCACGTTCTCAAAACCCCGCTTGGCGAAATAGAACGAAACCACAAGATTGGATGTGATCGCAGCAAAACCCGCGAGCGGATCGGTAATACCGAGCCCAAGAACGCTGTCCCAGATCAACAATTTTCCAAAATAGATCGCCACGAAATATCCGATCAGCTTATCCGGCTCATACCAGTGCCCGATCTCGGCGATGCGATACCGCATGAGGGTGTTAGTTTCGGAGACCTGGGCTGCTATTTCGGCAGATGCCGCTTCGCTCGCAATCTTTTCCGAGATGTTGCCGGCCGCCAGCCTGGCCTTGTAACCGTCGATCAAGCCCTTGATGACGGGACCGCCGATAAAACTGATGATGGTCATCCACATCTGCGCGTCTCCAGCGTCATCCACACCGCGAATACGACCGCCAGTCCTTCGGCGCCGAATACGCCGGGACGGATCTGGTAGAGCTGGCTCGCCATCCAGATCACCCATGCACCGGCCAGCACGACCGCCCACATCAGCAGAGCGAGAACGATCTTCATGTCAAAGCGTCCGCCGTCGACAGGCTTCGGTAATCACGCCGGCCAGCGCTGCAAAGGTCAGCATCCCGAACGCCGACTTGGCGTCCAGGCTCGACAGCTGCGTGAAGTCGTACCCCGAGAATGCCCCGATGAGCCCGGCGCCGACGATGCCGACGACGTACTGAATGCGCGCCCCAGAGACTCGTCACGGAATCCTTGAACCATGCGTTGACCTTGTTCCATGTGGTGATCATGATTTCCTCCTGAAAACAGCGTTGAAGATGCTGGCAATGAACGCGCCGATCGAGCCTTCGCCGGATTGGCAATGGATGGCGCGGCAGGCTTTCAGCCGGGATCGGCTTGATCGAAAATCGATGGCGCGATCGTCGCCCCCGTGAACGTAATGGTGGGATCAAGCCATCATCGCCATCAGCAGGCCTGCGCAACCAAGCTGGCGGTCGACGACATTGGGATCGTAGACTGCGTCGCGGACATACTTGCCGGACCTATCCTGATCGGTGCCGGACCAAATGTAAGGCGACGGCCTCCCGCGCGCGGCGTAACCAAGCCGGTTATATTGCTCGAGCTTGGCCAGCGTCCGGCCAATGCTCCAGTCCTGTTGCTCCTGGCATCCCTTCAGGGGCCGCGTGCGGCGGTGACGATCCGCCCCGCAGGCTGGCATGTTCGCGCATGCCGGCCAATTGTGTGAAGGGTCCGAAGGCGGCCGCTCGCGACGCCCGGGGCGGGGCCGTTGGGAGTTGCGGCGTCGATGTGCGGCCGCCGTCCGATTGGGGGATTTCAAACAAAAAGCCCGCGACGGATTTCTCCGTGCGGGCTTTGCAATTTTCGCGATGATGGCGTTATGCCGGTGATTTGCCCGACAAGTCAAACCGTTTCCGAGCGGTCAACAAACTGCGGAAAATTTGACGAAACGGTTTCGACAAATTGAAACCGCCCTGGCTGACAATCTCGAAACGGAAAAGCCCCCGCCGTTTCCGGCGCGGGCTCTACGATATCTGCGATGATGCCAATGTGGGCCTGATTTGCTCGACGCGTCAAGTGGCCAAAGCAAAAAGAGGCCAAAGCAAACCAGTTCAGTACAGCGACATCGAAAACAAAATCGTTGGGCCGTGATGACGCAACCTGCGGCCCAACAGAGCGCAAGGAGGCTGTCGAATGTTTTTCGTTGCTGCCGTGCTCACGATTCTGTCGGGCTTGTTCTATGCGGCGGGCCGTCACGAGATCGGCTCGCTAGGTGTCGCGATGTGCCAATATGGCAGCCCGTTTTGCGACAATCCGTTTCTCGTCCTGGTCGCTGCCGGGCTGGCCGCGTGCTGGGGCACGTTCGTCAGCGTGCGCTAACGCACTTGTTCGCAAACCAGCAGACTTCGGTGAAGATGACCTTAAGCCCGTGATTTGCCCGACGTGTCAAACGTCGCGCTTTACTGCGGCGCCGGGTTCACCGGATGAACGGGCTTCGGCATGGGTGGCTCAGGCTCCACCCGCAGCTTCGGTTCGGTCGGCATGACCTTGGCGCCGGCTGCCTGGGCAGCTTCGCCGGTAGAACTGTAATTCGCCACAACGGCCGGCTGAACCTTCGGCTTGTTCCACGGCCCATGGTCGACGATCAGCATGCCGAGCACTCCGAGAACCGCGACCGCAATCGCCACCTTCAGCGGCCCGCCACCAGGTCTATTCAAGCGATCTTCCGTCAAAACCTTCGCCATTTGAAAATCCGCCTTTAACTTCCCCACGAGATCAAATCGCGGCGAAGAGGAAGGTTCCTCATCGGTTCGCAAGGCGATCGCTTCCGGGAACAAAAGTCCTGGCTGCGTATTGTAACGATGTCAGGTGTTTGCGCCGCAAATACCGGCCGACCAAGTGGGTTGCAGAACGTGAAAATCGAACCCTCAGACCCGTCGCAGCCCGGCATGGCGGAACGCGCCATCGATAGCGCGACCGATGTCTCACGCACGCTTACGGAGGTGTCTGCCGCGCTGCAGGCTGCCGTTGGTCGCCTCAGCGATGCGATCACGGCGGCACGGCAACCGGGAATGCCGCTCTCGACCATCAGTGCGATTACCCGCGAAGCGCCGCTCGCCAGCTTGTGCATCGCCTTTCTATTCGGTGTCGCGATCGCGCGTCGGCGCTAGCACGCCCTCTCAGAACTTGCCTTTGGTCGAGTCTTTCGCGGCCGATATAACCCCGCCGGTGATCTGACGCATATGTTCGCCGGCATTGGTGAACTGGCTGCGCAGGAATTCAGACTGGATACGCATGGCTTCCTGAAGATCGGTCGCATGGACCAGCTTTCGGGCATGCTCGAATGCAGCCTTCATGTTCTGTTCGGTAAACGTCAACGCCTGTCTGGAAATTTCCGTACCCGCGCCGGGCATCGACGTCATGGACTTTCCGGCGGCATCGAAGAACATGCCGAACGCCTTTTCTGCCTGATCGATGGTTTTCTCGGCCAGTTCGCGCAGCTCGGCCGGGACTTCGAGTTTCGGTTCGGTCATGGTCGCTTCTCCAATGTCGCCTTTGACAGGTTAGCACAATTCCCGGCTGCGTCTGCGCCGTATTGGACCGAGCTCCATCGAGGCACAGACCGCGCCTGTCGGCATCCGGCCGACCAATCCCGACGAACGGCTAAAGGAATGATTTCCTTTTCTCGCGGCCCGTAGCCGTACGGGTGGACGGCCGATTCCAATGGTGGCAACAGTGTGGCATAGTGATTCGGGTTAAAGATCGACTGTCGGTGGCGTTGCGTCTCTGTTTTTAAGTCTCTCGTGGGACATGGGGATAAAATGCTGCAAACGTTTCGACCGACGCCGACCTGCACGCGGTTTCAAACCAGTATAGAAATGCCTTGCATGAAATGCGGCGCACAGATGCGGCTGGCCATGATCGAGCCGCGCGACCAGAATTACGACGTCCTGACCTACCGCTGCACGCCCTGCGACTCCGGCGAGAGCTTCCTGAAGGCGCGCTGACTACGCCCCGTTCAGCACGGCTATTCCAGCCTGCGTCAGCACGAGCCCTTCGTCACGCACTTCCACCAGCCCAAGGCCGGTCAATGTCGTCAGATCTTCGTCGCTGACCGGCGACATTTTCAGCCGACGCGCCTGAACATCCCGCAACGTCCAGCGAAGACCGATAGCCTTCTCGAGGCTGAATTGGGCCAACGGATTTTCTGTCATTCGCTTGCGACTACTTGGCCATGGGAGATCGGACTCGTGTTTGGGGCGCCCTCCCGGGCGCAGCTGATAATGCGAAGGGGCCCGCCAGGTTCCTGACGAGCCACCAACTTGGGAAATGACTGCGTGTTTCCGGGCGAAAAGGCCCGGCGGGGCCGCCCTTCTCAATAGCGATAGGGTTCGATATCCAGCAATGGAAATGCGCTGAACACACTCGGCGGATTCGTCGCGGTCGCCGCATGCAAATAAGACTTGTCGAGTTCGGCAAGGCTTTTGACGCCGAGCAGCCCGAGGCAGCGGATCATCTCGTCTTCCAGCAGCTCCAGCATTCGCACGATGCCGGCTTCGCCCGCGGCCGCGAGTGCCCAGCATTGCAGGCGGCCGATGCCGACCAGATCGGCTCCTGACGCGATCGCCTTCACGATGTCGGTGCCGCGGCAGAACGAGCCATCGACCATGATCTTGGCGCGGCCGGCAACCGCGTCGACGATTTCCGGCAAGACGTGCATCGACCCTCGTCCATGGTCGAGCTGGCGGCCGCCATGGTTCGATATATAGATCCAGTCCACGCCATGATCGAGCGCGATGGCCGCGTCTTCCGCAGTCGCAATACCCTTGATCACCAGCGGAATTTTATACTTGTCCTTGATCAGCTTGACCGTGCGCCAATCCAGCCCCTTCTGAAAGTCGCCGCCGGTGGCCCGGATGCGGCTTTCGCGGACATACCGCTTGGCGATATCGCGCTCGCGCCGGCTGTAATGCGCGGTGTCGACGGTCAGGCAGAAGGCGGCATAGCCATTGTCGATGGCGCGGCTGACAACGTCTTCGACAAAGGCGTCGTCACCACGAACGTAGAGCTGATAAATGCGCAGCGCATCGGGGGCGGCCTTGGCGGTGGCTTCGAGCCCCGGTTCTGACACCGAACTCAACATGTGGGCCGCGCCGAACTGCCCTGCTCCGCGTGCAACGGCGGCGCCTGAATTGGGATCGAAAATTTCGAGTGCACCAACCGGCGCAATCATGACCGGCAGGCGCAAGCGGCGGCCGAATACTTCGGTCGACCCGTCGACCTGGGCGACGTTCCGCAGCACCCGCGGCCGGAATGCAATCTCGTCGAGCGCCATCCGGTTGCGGCGCATGGTGGTCTCGGTCTCCGCGGCCCCCACGATATAGTCCCATGCGTTCTGGTTGAGCCGGGCGCGGGCTTTGCGGACGAATTCGTGGAGATTCTGGAATTCTTCGCCGCTGGCGCCGAGTTCGACATTCCTCGCCGGCCGGCTGGGCGTCCCGTCATTCATGGTGCTTCTCTCCCGTTTTGCCGGCACATTACCCGCAGACAAACGGGAAAAGCTACCGTTTTGAACGAGTTAGGCGTCGTGCAAACGCAGGGATGTTATTCGTTTGCGAGATGCGTCGAGCCTCGTCGGCGCCGGCTCAGGCCGTGTTGCCCGGCTTCCCGAAAGCCCCCGCGTCAGCCAACGCCGCGATCCGTCGCTCATCGTAGCCGAGCGTCTTTCGGAGCACTTCGCTGGTATGCTCGCCAAGCAGCGGGGCCGCCACGGGATCGATGGTTGGCGTCAAGCTCATATGTAGCGGCGTTTCAATATTGGGGACTGCGCCCGCGGTCGGATGCGGAATCTGGCTGAGGCGATGGCGACCGCGCACTTCCGGCGCGTTAAAACCTTCTTCGACCGTGCGCAGATGGCCGACCGGTATGTTGGCCTTCTTCATCTTCGCCATCCAGTACTCAAGGCTGTCGCTGGCAAAGATACCGGCAATAATGGCGCGCAGCTTTTCCTTGTTGGCGGATCGGTTTTTCCTATGCGCGAACTGGGGGTCAGTAACGAGATCCGGCCGATCCAGTACGTCCACCACGAGCCGGCGGTACAGACGGTCGTTGGCGCAGGCCATGTAAAGCGGTCCGTCGGAGGCCTGGTAAAGACCTACGGTGGGCGAGCCATTCGGCGAATTGCCAAAGCGGCCAGGATTCGCGCCACTGACCAGATAGGCCATGCCGTAGAATGCGGTCATCGCTACGGCAGTGTCGATCAGCGCGACCTCGACCTGCTGGCCGCGGCCGAGCCGGTCGCGGGCGATCAGCGCCAGCAGGATCGCGTTGCACGCCGACATGCCCGTCGCCAAGTCGACGATCGGCGGACCGGTTCGCACCGGCTCGCCATCCGGATATCCGTTCAGCGACATGAAGCCGCTTTCGGCCTGCGTAATCGGATCAAACCCGGGACGTAGAGCGAACTCACCCTTGCGGCCATAGGCAGAGATTGAGCAATAGATCAGCCGCGGGTTGGTCGCCACGACGGAAGCGTAGTCGAGGCCATATTTCTTCATCACGCCGCCGGAGAAATTCTCCACCACGACATCCGCTTTCGCGATCAGTTCACGCGCGACTTCGAGCGCGGCAGGATTGGTGAAATCGAGCGCAATGCCGCGCTTGTTGCGATTGAGGCTGAGGAAGGCCGCGCTCTCGCCGCCGATTTCCGCGTGTTCATAATGGCGGGTATCGTCACCACCGTCAGGGTTTTCGATCTTGATCACTTCGGCGCCGAAATCGGCCAGCGTTTGCGTGCAGGCCGGGCCGGCAACGACCCGGGTGAAGTCGACGACCAGCAGACCGTCCAGCGCAGTCGGTTCACCCTTTGCGCGCGGCGTTCGCTCCGGCAATTGCGGCTTGGCGGTCATCTCCAGCATTTCCTCTTTGTTATTCTGCCTGGCGAAACCAAGGTTTCCGCCGCGACTTCAAGGCTTTCTTACCGGAACCGGATGGGTAACGCCAAACCCCGATTTTGCAGGGCGGGACCTGTCGCTGACATAGCTCTCAAGACGGGGCGCGGGGCTCGGGCATTGTCCCACGCCTCCAGGCTCCAGGCCAGGATTCGACCGCGAGGGTCCCCCAAACAGAGGGTACCCTAAAAAAACGTCGCCCGCCCCCGGTCAGATCCGGGAGGCGAGCGACGCTGCGTCGTTAATTCCGTGGAAGTCCGTCTCCTACTCGGCGATCACCACACCGGACCCGCCAAGCTCGGCAGGAAAATCCTTCAGTTTGGGCAGCCCATCCCGCATCGGCAGCACCGTCTCGGCGTAATTGACGTGCACGCCGGGCGTGAAGGGAAGCGTCGGCAGGGTTGCGGCGAACACATCGACCAGCCCGAGCGTCGGATGATTGGTCATCAGGTGACCGCCGCACTCCGCGCAGTACTTGCGCTGGCTCATCGGCGTCTTCTCGAACGTCGCGACATGTTGCGCCCCCGCGGTGATCCGTACCGCCTCCGGCTTCCACAGGGTGAACGCGTTCACTGGCCCGCCGGACCACGAGCGGCACGAACGGCAATGGCAATAACCCATTCCTTCCGGTGCGTCCGTGACCTGAACCTCGACCGCACCGCAAAAACAGCTTCCAGTATGTTTCATAGTTCCTTCGTCTCCGTGCAGATAGTTGAGAAGTGATCAGTTTAGTTTGCGCCATGGGAACAGCATCGGAACGTGCTCCCGATAAAAGCGATACTCGTCACCGAACATGCCGATGAGATCTCGCTCCTCGAGCATGATGCCGATGAAGATGTAGGCCGTGGTCACCGTTGCGAAGAGCAGATGCCCGGCGCTCATCGTCGGGGCCGCCCAGAACGCGATGACGAAACCGAGATAGATCGGGTGCCGGACAAAACGGTAGTAGAACGGCGTCCGGAAAACGGGCGCCGGCATCTGGCGGCCGACCAGATTGTTGGCGACTTGATGCAATCCGAACAGCTCGAAATGATTGATCAGGAAGCTACTCGTGAACACGATCACCCAACCGATGAACGACGCCGTGGCGATCACCATGGCCATTTCGGGTTCCTGGACGTGCCACATGACCGCCGGCATTGGACGCCATTGCCAGAACAACAGCAGAAGCATCAGACTTGCGCACAGCACGTAGGTGCTGCGCTCGACGGACTTTGGAATAAACTGCGTCCACCAGTGTTTGAACGATTTCCGCGCCATCACGCTATGTTGGATGGCGAATAACGACATCAGAGCGAGATTGATGACAATGGCCTCGAATATCCCTGATTCCGGGCCGATATCAATCGCCTTCGGCACGAAACGCCCCGATACGAACCCTATGGCGTACAGAATCGTAAACAGAAATGTGAGATAGGCCACACCACCAAATAGAAATGCAGTGAATCTTAGCAGCCGATTGCCCGGAATCGCCGGGCTAATGGCTTGGGCTTCCGTCATGAAATTGACTCCGCTACGGAAATGCGATTTCAACACCCGATTTTGGCAGAGGTGCACGGAGAGTGGCGACAGGTCTTTGCCTGAAGCTTGATCTCTTCATGAGACGGACTTGATTGTTTCTTTAGAAAATATGCGATGGGACAAGTGAAATTCAACTTCGATAACCACACCCTCGACATCGATCGTCGCGAGCTGCACCGTGGCGCCGACCTGGTGGCGATGCAGCCGCAAGTGTTTGACCTGCTGGTTCACCTGTTGAAGCACCGCGATCACGTGGTCAGCCGGGACGATCTCATTGCGCTGGTGTGGGGAGGACGAATGGTCTCGGACTCGACACTGGACAGCCGGATCAACGCCGCTCGAAACGCGATCGGCGACAACGGCAAGGAACAGCGGCTCATCCGCACGATTCCCCGCAAAGGGATTCGCTTCGTCGGCGCCGTGAACGGGCCAGGCGATGCGCAGGCCGCTTCGCCAGTAGAAGCAGAACAGCCGCGTTCGGCGCTAGCACTGCCCGACCGGCCAGCCATTGCCGTACTGCCGTTCGACAATATGAGCGGCGACCGTGAACAGGAATATTTCTCCGACGGCATCAGCGAGGACATCATCACCGCGCTGTCGAAGCTGCGTTGGTTCTTCGTGATCGCGCGCAACTCATCGTTCACCTACAAAGGCAAGGCAGTGCACATGAGGCAGGTCGCGGCCGAGCTCGGGGTGCGCTACGTGGTCGAAGGCAGTGTGAGAAGAAGCGGCGATCGCGTCCGCATCACCGCTCAGCTCAATGACACCGCGACCGGCAGCCACATCTGGGCGGAGCACTACGACCGCAAACTGATCGACGTATTTGCGGTGCAGGACGAGATCACCGACGCCATCGTCACCGCGATCGAGCCGCAAATTTACGCGGCAGAGAACTGTCGCAGCCGGCGCAAGCCGCCCAACAGCGTGGACGCATGGGACCTGGTGATGCGGGCGCTGTCGCATCACTGGCGGGTGACCCGGCCTGACAGCCTCACCGCGCAGGCGCTGCTGGAACGCGCGATCACGATCGATCCGAACTACGGCCAGGCGCTGGCCCTGTTCGCAACCAACCATATGTTCGGCGTGCATCTGGGCTGGACCGATCTTGCAACCGCGGCGCCCATAGCCGAACGAGCAGCATTGGCAGCGATTGCCGCCGACAGCGAGGATGCCTGGGCGCATACCGCGCTCGCCAGCGTGTATTTCTCTACGCGCCGGCTTGAACATTCGCTGGCAGAGTTTGAGCTGGCACTCCAGCTCAACCCGAACTTCTCCCTGGCGCAGGGGTACTATGCCCTGGCGCTGTGCTATAGCGGTAGGTGGACGGATGCCTATGCGGCAACCCAACGCGCCATCCGACAGAGCCCACGCGATCCCTCTTCCGCGATCTATTACGGCGTTGCGGCCTACGCCCAGTTCGTCGGACGGAATTATCAGGAAGCGATAGCACTGGCGCGCGAGGCGACCCGCCAGCGCGGCGACCTCACCGGCGCCTATCGGGTGCTGACGGTCGCTGCCGGCATGACCGGCCAGATCGAACTTGCCCGGAGCGCGCTTCACGAGTTGCGTCGGACCCAGCCCAATATTTCGCTGGCCTGGATCGCGACGCAGTTACCCTGGAAGCATGACGCCGATCGCGAACACTATCTCGAAGGCTTTCGCCGCGCCGGGCTGGAATAAGCTGCGACCACTGCTCCTGCTGGACTACTGCTGCTTTTCCCAGAACGACAGCAATCCCTGCGAGGCCGAACCGCCGATGACACAGGGAATGCCGATCGCGACCTGCCCCAGCGCAGCCGCTGAGACGCAACCGAGCGCGACCGCGCCGACGCCGACCTGACCCCAGAAGCTGAGGTCGCGGCGACTATCCGAGCCCTTGATCTTGAGTTCATCCACAGCGGTGAGCGCATCCTTGCGGAGCGCTGCGATTTGCACCGTGTCCGCCGCCTCGATCACTTCGGCGAGCGGCACCTTGACCGTCGCCGGCTGTCTGGCTAGTTCGCCGCGGAGATATTCGCGCAAACTGGCGTCGCGGATCGCGTAGCTTGCCAGCGTATAGCGCGCCATGCTTCCGACCGTCAGCTTGTCGACCGTGTCGCGGCTCTTGCTCCACGGCAGCATCTGGATGATGCGCTCGATAGGCGCATGCGAGCCGGTCGCAAAATAGTAGCCCCACAGGGTATCCAGCAAATCCTGGTTGCCCGCAAATGTGAGCGTCGTGTTCAGCTTGCGCTCGTCCTTGGCGAAGGGATTCTTGGTGAACGCCCCGCGCAGCTTGTCCATCACGCCGGGCTTCATCTCCTCAAGCGGAATGTCGGTCAAGGTCGGCAGCTTGCCCGCGAGGTAGCTGTCGATCATGACCTGCCGGCCCGGCATGCGTGGTGCGACCCGGCGCAGAACGTTTCTCCAGTCGGGCAGGCCCGAATAGGCGATGGCACGGATGATCACCCACTCGTCTTCCGGACGGATGGGAAAGAAGCTGGCAATGAGCTGCTCGGCCTTGGCCGGGTTAGAGCCGATCGCCCCCGCGACAAAGCCGAGATAGATTCCGGCATTCTCGGGCTCCTTGAACGTCTGCGAATGAAACAGCACACGCACCGCGGCCGGGACGTGGGCGTAGTCCGGCTTGGCACGGTAATTATAGATCCATTGCTGGACCACGCCGAGCGAGGCGCTCGGATCGACGTCCGGCGTCTTCTCCGCATACGCTGGCTGAATCAGCATGAGCGCAGTGGCAACGAAAGCTGCATAACGCATGTGATGCTCCTGCGAGCTAGACGCATGCGCGGTTCCGCACGGGCGTCTTAGGCTCTCTCGATAGCGAAGCATGAGGCGCGCATTGCGACAATTCTGAGAAAATCAGCATTAACAGAAGGCGCCTAAATTGTGGCGCACCGCCCCGCAACTCACCTTATCCCAGACATTTTTTTGCACTTCGATCTCAGCCGATCAATAGGAGACCCGCGGAACATGGGGATCAGAGCGATTAGATACATCACGCAAAGCAGGCGAACTGCCTATCGGCTTGCCGGCGCTCTCGGATTGATTTTCGCGACTCCTGTCATCGCCGAAATTGCATCGCCGTCGCAGGGATCGATCGTCGTCGAAGGTAACCGCCGCGTCGACGCCGAGACCGTACGCTCCTACTTTCACGCGACGCCTGATGGCCATTTCGACAACGCCGCGCGTGACGCGGCGTTGAAAGCGCTGATCGCGACGGGCCTGTTCGAAACGGTTTCCATCGAACGCGCCGGCGAGCGGCTTGTGGTGCGCCTGTCCGAAGCGCCCGTGCTCGACCGCGTCGCATTCGAAGGCAACAAGAAGGTCAAGGACACCGACCTGGCCGCGGCCGTCGAAGCGAAGCCGCGCGGCTCGCTGCAACGCGCCACCGTGCAGGCAGACGCCGGCCGCATCATCGAAGCATACCGGCGCGCCGGCCGCTCCGGGGTCCGCGTCGATCCGCAAATCATCGACCGCGGCAATGGCCGGGTCGACCTCGTCTACGCCATAACGGAGGGTGCAAAAACGCCGGTGCGGCAGATCGACTTCACCGGCAACAAGGCCTTCGGCAAGCGGCAGCTCAGCGCCGTGATCAAGACCTCCGCCCATCATATGCTGAGTTTTCTGACCGGCGGTGACGTCTACGATCCCGACCGCATCGCACAAGACCAGGAACAGTTGCGGCTTTACTACCGCAGCAAGGGTTACGCCGATGTCAGCGTCTCCTCGGCAAAGGCCGAGTATGATCCGGCGACGCAGGGATTTACGCTTAACTTCGCAATTGACGAGGGCCAGCTCTATCGCTTCCGGGAAGTTAGCGTCGCCTGCAACGTGCCGGGCCTGGATTGCGACAAGCTTCGCGCGCTCCCCACGGCCCACCCAAACGCGGTGTTCGACGGCAACGCCCTGGACAAGACTACCGAGCTTCTGGCCATCGAGATGGCAAAGCTCGGCTTTCCCTTTGCCCAGGCGACCCCTCGCCTCACTCGCGATGCCGCCGCGCAACGTATCGACGTCGCCTTCGTGATCGAACAGGGGCCCCGCGCCTATGTCGAACGGATCGAGATTCATGGCAACACGCGCACCCGCGATTACGTGATCCGGCGCGAGTTCGATATCGCGGAAGGCGATGCCTACAACAAGACGCTGATAGACCGGGCTGAACGGCGCCTGAAGAATTTGAACTACTTCAAGACGGTGAAGATATCGAACAGGCCGGGCTCGGCGCCGGACCACATCATCCTCGATGTCGAGGCGGTTGACCAGGCGACCGGCGATTTCAATGTTGCCGGCGGTTACTCGACCACCGATGGCGCCCTCGTCGAGGTCAAAGTAGGCGAGCGCAATTTCTATGGCACGGGCAAGAACGTCCAGGCCACCTTCACCTACGGCCAATATGCGCGCGGGATCAATCTGGCCGCGTCCGAACCCTATTTTCTCGGCACCAGGGTTGCTGCCGGAATCGAACTGTTTGGCCGCCAGAACGACGCCAATAGCTACCAATCCTACGGCAGCACGACCTATGGTGCGAGACTGCAGTTCGGTACGCCGATTACCGAGGAAATCGGCGTGCAATGGCGCTACTCGATCTATAATCAGAACATCACGCTTTCGCCAAACGCTTCGGGCCTGACGCCTTCGCTGGCCGTCCAGCAAGCGGCCGCCGCCGGCCCGACCTGGGTCTCCGCCCCCGGCAGCACGACGACCTACAGCACGCTGGACAACACAAAGAGCCCGACCAGCGGGATCAGGTCGCAGCTCAGCCAGGATCTGGCGGGGCTTGGCGGCGACGTAAAATTTCTGAAGACGACCGAAGACGTGCGATACTACAAATCGATCAACAGCGATCTGGTCGGCATGGTTCGCGCCCAGGGCGGCTACGTCACCGGTTGGGGCGGCCAGCAGGTGCCGCTGATGAACAATTTCTTCGGCGGCCCGACCATGGTGCGTGGATTTGCCCCCAACGGGTTCGGTCCACGCGACCTGACGCCGGGCACCACGATGGATAATGTCGGCGGCAGCGCATATTGGGCAACGACCGCAGAACTGCAGAGCGCAATCCCCGGCGTGCCCAATGAATATGGCCTCAGGGCCACCGCCTTCGTCGACGCCGGCAGCGTGTTCCGCTACAGCGGATCGACAGCATCGCTTCAGGTCGCCAACAAGAATGTCGTTCGCTCGTCGATCGGCGCTGGCCTGACCTGGGCCTCGCCGTTCGGCGCCTTGACCGTCGACTACGCCGTCCCCCTAAGCAAGGCTGCCTACGACGTGGTGCAGCCTCTTCGGTTCAGCGCGGGAGGGTTTTGACCGGGACAGGATGCCCCGTCGCGAACCCATAAAGCAACGCCAGCCGGTCGAGGCATTCGCGAAATCGCCTTGAAAAATAGTCACCCCAGCGTTTGGTGCACAGGCCTCTGCGCTGGCCGACCTGTTCCATGGTCAGACCCTGGACCAGCACGTCATGCACCAGCGCCGAGCCGTCCGCACCCAGTTCGCGTTCGGCCCGGTTCAACCGCAGCACGGCCTTGCGCTGGCCCTCGGTGATCGGTTCGCGGCTCTGCCCGCCATCGACATATTCCCGGGTGGGATCGACCGCACGCGGTCCGCGCTCGGCCTTCTCCCAGTCGCTCTGGAACGCACGTCCCGCCTGATACTGCGCCTCGTCGATCTGGCGGTGAGAATGCAGGCGCGCAAGCGGATCGTTGCGAATCGAACGCAGGGCAACGATCTTCTCGCCCGGCTCCAACGCCAGCGGATTATCGACCTCGACGGTTGCGACTTCCGCATTGCGCAACAAATCGCGGGACCTCCGGTCGTGTACCTTGGCGGGATCGTAAGGCTTTCGGCGCTTGGCTTTCGGCATCTGATGGACTCCTCGAAAACAGTGGAATTCGGTTGCGACCGGCAGCTCTAATCGGTTGCTGGCCTATTCGTTTGATGCGTCGGCTATCTCCTCGTGCAGCAGTTCGGACAATTCGTTCCGGCGGACGCAGCCCTCCGGCCGAAGGCCGATCAGCGCACGCAGATGAGCGATCCGATGGCGGCGCGGCAGCCGTTTCAGCCTGCCGGCCATGCAGGCGACAGCAGCGTTCTTCATGTCACCTCCACCACCCGCAGCGAAACGGTGCTCACCGTGCGCCCGTCGGGCACGACCGGTTCGCGGCTCAAGTGAAAATGAGGCGCGCAATAGCTCGAACCCGAGTGGCGCGGATGACCGCAGAAGGTGATGGCCTCGCCCTCTTCATCGCCGCCGTAGGGGTAGCGGCAATCGCTGCGCTCCAGCTCGGTCAGGGCGAGATGCCGCGGTTCGATTGCCACACAGCGCAGCTTGACCGGCTTGGCCTCTTTGAATACCGGCATCGGCCAGAGAAGTGCCGCCGCCCTAGAAGCACTGGGACAAGGCTCCGCGATATCGTGCAGATCAACGGGCTTGGTGGGCAGCGACGGTTTCTGGCGATCGTCCGCCTCCAGCCTCAGGCGCCGCGCGCGCCCGAGCGCGGCACTGCGCGTGTAGGACGTATTGAATCGAGAATTGATCGCGTGCGCGGCCTCTGAAAAGGACAGACCTTTGGCAATAAGTTCCCGCAGCGCGTCCGAGTGTTCGGGCGCCCAGTTCGACAGTTCCATTTTTGTTGTCCTTGCTCTTGTCAACGCCGCCCGACGCCGGCCGCCAATTTCTGATATTCCGAAATAAAAGTCAAGCTTGATTTCGGATAATCGGAACTGCTATCATTTCTGAAATTCGGAAAGGTCTAACGATGCTGGACATCAGGTTGATCGAACGGGGGCTGGAGAAGCCGGGCAAGACCAAAGGCGGATTGGCGACGGCGATGGGCGTCCGCCCCGGCGCGGTTTCCGAGATCCTGTCCGGTATACGCCTGATCAAGGCGTCTGAAATCGCGCCGATCATCGACTATCTCGAACTGAACTCGGTGCCGATCATGGGCCGTGTCGGCGCCGGCGCCTCGATCGAGCCGGAACACGAGCAGGTGCCGCCGGAAGGTCTCGGCGAGGTCGAACTGCCGTTCCCGATCGCCGAGGAGACCATCGCTTTCGAGGTATCCGGCGATTCCATGCTGCCTAAATACGAGAACGGTGATATTATCGTGGTCTATCGCGAACAGCGCCATCCGCTGTCGAGCTTCTACGGCGAGGAAGCCGCGGTCCGTCTGAAGACCGGCGAGCGTTATCTGAAAACGATCGAGCGGGGAAAATCTCCGACCGCGGTCAACCTCACGAGTTTCAATGCCAAGCCGATCACCGGCGTCAAGCTGGAATGGATCGGGGAGATCTGCGTCACTCTGCCCAGGGGCCAGATCGAGCGACTGCGTAACAAGGCGGCAGCCCGGGCACGCAAGGCGACAAGGACGACCGGCGGCCGCACGCCGGACAAATAGCAATCGTGGTTGTGATTTCCGAATCGACCGATTCGGTCGATGTCCGGGCCAGCCCCGCCGCCCTCACGACCTAATCTCTGTTTTTCCGAATTTTCACTTGACTTATTTCCGTTTTTCAGAAATACGGCCCTCGTTATTTCCGATGCGGGGGATGAGGTCAGATCGCCAGCATGCAGTATTTCGTCGTGATGATCGACTACGGCCGCCGCGGTCGCGAGGCTATCGTCGACCCGGAAATCACAAGGCGCGAAGTCATCTCCCGAATCGCGTCGGGTGAGTACAGCAATATCAGCTTATCCATGAAATCGCAGATTGCTCGGTCGAGGACATCACCGCCGAGATCCTCAGCGAGGCTGCCCTGCCCGACCTCGGCGCGACGGAGGCCGACTTGCAAGCCAGCCAGTTCGATCACATTCGCGATCTTCGCAAGCACGAGCGGGCGTGATCCCACCCGGTCGCACTAGTCCCTCAAAACATTGTGATTGTTGGGCGGGCTTTAATCGCCGAGAACTTGCTTAATTATTCTTCACGTAAAGTCTATTCCGGCTGAGCGGAGAGTCGCGCTAGATTCGCGATTCGATTCCTCCGACCTGCAAAGCTCTTAAACCACAATGTATCCGCCACTGAAGTCCGAGCTCGCCGCGCGCGACGGCGATCCCCGACTCTATCTCCTGCTTGGTATCGCGGCCTGGTTTCTCTTTCTGGACCACGTGCCGCATAATGCGGTCAGCCTGCTGACCATGCGCAATTTCGGATTCAGCGGCGCCGTCGACCTGTTCGTGTTCGTCGGCGGCTACACTGCCGCGATACTTTATGGAAGGATGATGCTCGAGCGCGGGTTCGTCGTGACGGCGACCCGTATCTTCAAGCGGCTGTGGCAGCTTTACGCCGCCTATATCGTCCTGTTCGTGATCTATATAAATCTGATCGGATATGTCGCGCGCCAGTCCGCCGCGCCCGCGCTTATCGGCGAATTCAACGTCACGGGAATTGTCGATCACACGGTCCGGACGCTGATTCACGGTCTGCTGCTTCGGGCCAAGCCGCTGAATCTCGATGTGTTGCAACTGTTCATCGTACTAATGGCAGTCTTCCCGCTCGTCCTGCTCGGCATGGTCCGCCGGCCGAATGTCACCGTGGTGGCGTCGATTGGTCTCTACTTCGCGGCCCGTCAGCTCGACTGGAACTTGTCTGCGTTTCCGGAGGGGCACTGGTACCTCAACCCGTTCTGCTGGCAACTGCTGTTCGTGCTCGGCGCCTGGCTTGCATTGAGCGGCAAGGCTCAGATCCGCGCCGTACACAAGCTTGAGGAATTCGCAATCCTGCGCGCTGCCGCGTGGCTGTACCTGCTCCTTGCCTTGGCGGTGACGGTTGCAGGGAAATTTCCGCAAGCCGCCATCGTGCCGGACCTCCTGCGCGATATCTTTGGGCCCAATGACAGGGAAAACCTCGCCCCTCACCGGGTGCTTCACTTTCTCGCGCTGGCTTTTCTGTTTACCTGGATGATGCCACGAGACTGGTCCGGTTTCCGATGGCAGGCGTTGCAGCCGGTGATTAAATGCGGCCAAGAATGGCTGGCGGTGTTCTGCGCCGGCGTATTTCTTTCGTTTGCCGGACACCTTGTCCTGATCACGGGCCCGGATTCGCTCGCCATGCAGGTTCTGGTCAGCTTTACCGGGATATTGATCATGACGGGCGTGGCCTATTACGTGTCGTGGTCCAAACAGCAGGATCACAAGCCGGCATTCCGGACCCCCGCGATGACGGGACTTCCGGAGGAAGGCCGGTTCGCCAAGTAATCGCGCCGATTTTCCTCTTACCCCGCGCCCCTCAATCCGCGAGCCCCTTGATAAGTCCGGCATCTATCAAAAGCCGGTTCAGGCGGCTGGCCTGCGTCCCATCTTCGCAGCTGTAGAATAGGCCGTCGCACCGTTGCAGGATCGCTTTCTGCTGCGCGAAGCTCGCACCGAGTGGAATTCCTGCCGCCTGCAGTACGACCAGGGGAAGGTACGGCGCATCAAGCCGGTCGAGCGCCGATGTGATATCGACCGGCGAAAAGTTTACCGCGTCGATCGCGTAGTATGTCGTCAGGTAACGCTGGTCCAACGCTTTTGCTCGTTTCGCAATTTCTTCCTCGCCGAGCGATGGATCGAGCAGGCGAGCTCCAAATTGAGGCTGATGATCGCCGTAGCGGATGATGAGGAAGGATTCCGTGGGAAATTCCTGAGCAAGCCTTTTCAGGAGTGCTTGATATTCCTGGGCGGATATCGCCTGACGCCGAATGTACTCTTCCACCTCAGGTGCGTTGCCAAGGTCGCGCCAATCGGGCGCTAGCTCGGACCGCAGCCGCTCGTCCCATGGAAAATGATTGGCTACCGTATACACATAGAGAAAGAGCGTTCCGTTGCCGCGTTCTCGCTTGATCAGATCGATCGCCCGGTCGTAGTAGAAACTGTCAGCCTCGAAGGCGCTGGTCCCCAGATCGTGCATATCCAGGTAGCGCGCGATACCGGTGGTCGTTTGAAATGCGCGCGACCCAAGGAAGGAGCCGTAGAACGGGTAGAGACTGAAGGTTTCATAACCGCATTGCTGCAAGATGCGCGGCAAGCCGCGATAGACGTGTCCGGCAGCGATTCGCGTCACAGATGTCGCAAACCGCCCGAACGATCGAACCGAAAGGCCTGTGAGCACATTATATTCGGTGAACCAGCTTGGTCCGCCGACGCCCTCCACGAGAAGCTTGCGCTCCCGGCCATCGAACGACTGAAAATGTCGATGATACCCCGCCGGGACATGGACCCCGGGCGCTATGCTGATGTCAAAGCTCGATTCATCGTGCAGCACAATGATATGTGGGAGCTTGCGTGTTGGATGGCAGACGGCGTCGGCAGCTTCGGCCACGGTCCCATGGGCGCTCTCAGCCGCCTCGAGATAGCCGCGAGAGGACAGTTCGTAAACTGCCTCGACCCCCGTCCGCGCAAATTTTGAGACGTAGCTTCGGCCTTCAAAATCCTCGTTGAGCCCGGTCGGCCAAAACAGCGACACGGCAACGACTGTCGCAGCCGATATCACGAAGCCAGCGAGGCTGGTCTGGAGACTCACGCGATATCGATCCAATCGCCAGGCGATGACGATCGCAACAGCCGTTGCCGCCACCGCCAACAAGATCCACCAGCGCAAGCCAGGAAATATCTCCAGCAGAAACGCAGTCGTGTCGCGATCAATGATCATCAAATCGACGAAGTCGATCGTCATCCAGAGCTTGTCGAACTTGAAGCGCGACAGCAGCGTCAGCACGATGAGAATTCCGAGAGAAACAAGCGCCGCCACGGTCGGCCTGCGCAGCAACGCCAACCACAGGCAGTTGAGCATGATCCATACGAGGAGGAATACCGCCGCACCCGCGAGGCGGACTTCGGTCATGAGCATGAGCACCATCACGCCGGCGTGCAGCAACAGCACCAGGCAAAGCGCGGCAATCCTTCCACGCCCGGCTCTCTTCTTGCCGACGTCGCCGGCTAGATCATCTAATGCACCTGTGCGCCTCAATTTGGTTCCGCGCACAATGCTGCGCTTGCCTGCAGTATCACCAACCATTGAACTTTCGTCGGAAAAGCGTCGTTCGAAATTTGCGAGACACGTCGTATCATATGCAACCTTTCGAACAGTTCGTTATTCCTGACCCGAGCCACTAATTTCAGTTCCCGGGCGGCAAATAGGCGATCGGAGGCTTGCATGCGCTTTCTCGCGGCAATTGGTGCGTTGGCAATCGTGGTCGGCATTGGCGCTGCGGCCTTCTTCTTCGGCGGCTACTACAGCGTGGCCGGGACGACCGAAGACCCAGCCGCCGTCACGTGGGCTCTGACGCGGGTAAGGACCGCGTCGATCAATCGCCACGCCAATGATAACCCGCCGGCTTCGTTTGGCGACGCCGCGATGGTGCAGGCCGGCGCCAAAGCTTATGCCAGTTTCGGCTGCGCGAACTGCCACGGCGCGCCAGGCGTCAAATGGCTGAAGTACTCGGAAGGGTTACATCCCGATCCGCCGGACCTGAAGGAGGTCGCCGGCGAGCTGACCCCTGCCCAACTGTTCTGGGTAATCAAGAACGGCATCAACATGACCGGCATGCCGAGCTTTGCGCAGGCTGGGGCCCAGGACGACGAGATCTGGTCAATTGCGGCATTTGTCAAGAAACTGCCGAGCGTTTCCGACGCCGACTACAAGACCTGGACCGCGTCGGCTGAACCAAAGCAATAGGCCGCTCTAGCGCAGCCGCTCACCTCCCTTGCTTCCACCGGAGATAACAATGACGCCACCGGCGATGGCAGCCAACACCGCCCAATAGCCGTAACGGAAGTCGGACGCCACGCCCAAGGCATAGAAGCTCAACACATAAATCGTCGCCGAACCGCAGACTGCCAGCGCAAACGCTGCTTCGCGGGGGCCGCTTCGCCTCCAGCTAAAGCAGCAGACGATGATACAAGCCAAAAGCCAAAAGCCCACGCGAAGAAAAGGCGTAGGCTTGAGCACGTCGTGGGCCGCGACCAGCGCGTTGAACGCAGTTCGATCGGCAAAGACATTCTTTGTCGGATGTTCAACATCGGCCGTCCACATCGTCAGATTATCGGCAGCGAGAAAATTCCACATGAAGGCCGAGCGGTGCTGCAAATAGGCAATCGGATGGCGGAGAATTGCTTCCAGCCAGGCCCGGGATATCGCCGGAGTACCGAACAAGCCTTTTTCACGTTCGACGTTGCGCATCACGAAATCACACGGCTCGAGCCGCCAATAAATGTCCCACTGCGTCGGCTGGTAACAGTTATTGAGCAGCATCGCTTTTTCCGGTTCGCTCCAGTCGATGGGAAACTGGTTTTCTTTCGAGAAGTGGCTGATGCCGCCGAGATCGAAGATCATGATCGTTTGCAGCGGATGCTGTCGTTTCGCATCCAAGATACCGTAGTAAACGAGCTGCACGATGCCAAAGAGACCAAACGCGGCCGGAATGTAGAGAATGGCCGCTTTGCGCAGGGAGAATTGCGACAGCCAGACAATGTAAGCAGCAAGTATCGGCGCAGCCAGCAAGGCGTTCGGCCTCAGCAGGACCCCGACTATAACCAACACGAGCGCCAGCACCTGCCCGGTCAACCTGGTCTGAGACGGACGATCAGACACCGCAAACGCCACAGTCGCGGCAAGCAACCAGAAAGTTGCAAACAAGACATCCCGCCAGATGATCCCGGCGAAGGCCAGTGCAGGCGGCGTCATTGCCAGCAGAGGCAACAGCAACGCGCTAGCCTTGCCGCGGGATGCGAGCGCAAGCGACAGGACGCCAAAGCCTAACCAGTAGGTTGTGGCAATCAGCAGGAACATGCTGCCAGCGCCGGGAGCAATCGGATCGATCAGGGCCCACAGCCAGACCATGACCGGCGACTGCCAATCGCCCATCGTGCCCTTGGCGATGTCCTCATAGACGAATTTGGCGTCGTAGGTCATGACGCCGGGATAGAAGATCAATAGCGTCAAGCCGAAACCCGCGGCGAGCAGTATGGCGACGGGGATCATCAGGAGTCGCGGCTGCATCAGCGGTCGATCACGCCGAGACAGCATAGATGTCTCCGGAATTGGCCGCCTGCGGCAGATCAATCAGCCAACGAGCGATGTCCTGTGCATCCATCCACTCCGCGATCAGCGTCTGGCTTTCTCCAAGGGCCGCGTTGAAGCGCCTGTAGCCCATCGCCGAACACCGCTCAATGCAGGCAAGCCCAACGTCGCGCTGGATGGTCGTGAACTCAAACGAAAGCGCGTGCACGGCCTGTGACAGGCCTGACAGCGCCTCTGCCTCAAAACCCTCCACATCAAGCTTGATGAATGCGGGAACACCGTGCTTGGCGACCAATGCATCCAGCGTCGTGACCACGACGTCGATGGTCTCGCTCCAGCGCTGGGTTTCCCAACCCGGCGCGCCATGTGCGGCTTGAACAAACGCCGGAGAGACCGACGACACCGTCGGGTTATCGACATTGATCAGCATGCGCGCCCCGCCCGGCTCACGCCCCACCGCCAGTGCCTCGATCGCAACAGATTTGCTGCGGCCATAAAGCAACCTGAGAGCCCTGACCATCGACGGCTGTGGCTCGACCGCGACGACGCGCGCGCCCAGCCGGTGGAACGAGGCGACGCGATCGCCGACATGTGCGCCGACGTCGAACACCAGATCGCCGGGCCGAACGAAGTTGCCATACAGCCGGTCCATCGCCGCAGCGCGCCGCTTGCCTCCGTAATAGATACGAAACGATCTGATGGTCGCGCGCGCAGTCCGGACAGCGCTGAGCATTGGCTAAACCGAGCTTGTCAGAGGCGGCTGGCTCTCTGACTTGATCGCGGGCAATGCCAATTCCAGAAGATCCTCCGGGGTTACCGTCTCCTCGGGAACCCGGCCGATGCCCATATGGGCTGCAAGGGCGCCGAGCGCTGGCCAGGCCGTTACCGTTGCAAAGAGAGCCGACAGGGCCGGCCCGCCGGCAAGCAGGAAAATGTACGGCAATGCCCACGGCTGGCTTGCCAGCACGAGGCCGAGCGAGGCGCATCCCACGAAGGTCTGCGGCCAGAGATCCCGCAGCGCCAAGGTCAGAGGCACCGCGTGATCGTCGCGGACCTGCCCCATCCAACCGATCTCGCGATTGAACAGCAGGCCCAAGAGAAAGATCGTATGACTGATCCAGAGGATCGGACACAGGATGATCGAGTACATGGTCTCGATGACGAAATTGACGGTAAACTGTCCCGCGCCACCGAATGCCAGGCGCTCCGCGGGCGAAAGCAGGACGTCGAGGGCGCCGGCGATCTTCGGCGAGAACCACATCACGAGCACCCACGTCAGCAACGCGCCGCCGGCATCGGCGCGCATGATCGTGGCGGGATCGTCGCACGTTACGAGCGCGATCGTGGCAAGGACGAGCAAGCCAATCCAGGCCGGCGAGCCAATGAACATCAGGATCGCGAGTACGAGCTGATAGCGGCTGACCGGCCTGAGGTTCGGCAGCAATAGAAATCGCCAGTACTGCATGTTGCCCTGACACCAGCGCAGATCGCGACGCATGAACTCCAGCAGCGTCGGGGGATTCTCCTCCCAGCCGAGATCTTCCCGCGGCACCACGCGCACATGATAGCCGGCAGAGCGCATCAGCGCCGCCTCGATCTGGTCGTGACTGAGGATATGCCGATCCTCCTCTCCGCCCTCTGACAACAATGGAAGCTGGCAGTGCTTTATGAACGGTTCAAGCCGCAAGACGGCGTTGTGTCCCCAATAAGGACCGCAATCGGACTGCCACCACGCACTTCCGATTGTGTAGGAGCGCATGCCGAGCCGCATGCCGAACTGGAAGATGCGGGCGAACAAGCTCGTTGACGGCAGCCCAACGACCAGGCCCTGCAGGATACCAAGCCTGGGATCGACCTGCATGATCCGCACGAGCCGGATAATCGCGCCCGCCGACATGAAGCTGTCAGCATCGAGCGTGACCGCGAACTCGTGGCGGCTTCCCCAGCGTTCGCAAAACTCGCGGATATTGCCTGCCTTGAAGCCGACATTCACAGTACGACGCCGGTAACTGATAGCGATCCGATCACGCCAACTTGCGGTCAATTCGGAAAAAAGTGCTTCCTCCCTGACCGCAAGATCGGCATCGCTGGTATCGCTGAGGAGGTAGAGGTGAAAGCGCTCACCGTAGCCGGAAGCGTGGATCCCTTCGAGCATCGGCTCCAGGTTACGGATAATACGGAGCGGCAGCTCATTGCGAACGCAAAGCAGCATTGCGGTCGATGCCGTCACGGGTTGGTCATCCCCGATCAGCCCGGCCGCGGGCAGTACCGCAGCCACCGGGTCGGCGGAAATGCGCATGATGATGAAGCCGATCACGGCATTCGAGAACCCCGCGACCATCCAGGGCAAGGTGACGGCGAACAGGAGAAGCACTGCAAAATCCAGAAATCCCAATCCGCCGGGCGCCAACGCCACTGCGGCGAGCCATAGCGATCCCGCCATGGTGACCGAAAACAGGACGGCAAAAATCGCTCGCCTGGCGAACATGCTCTTGTCGGCGGCTTCGGCTTGCGTCATGGCGGAGCGGGCTACTGGCGGCAGGAAAGGTTACGACTTCTCATTCGCCCGCAGGCGGTGCAGACTACCGCTTATAACACGTCAAACCGTCATGAATTCCAGTCCGAGATCGAAGAAAATGGCTGTCAGCGCGAGCGCCAATACCTCGGCTCTTTGGTATCGCGGACCCAAACAGGTCGAGCTCCGCCAGGAAGTCATACCACCGCCCGGCGCCGGCGAGGTACGCGTGAAGACCCTTTACAGCGCCATCAGCCGCGGCACTGAATCGCTCGTTTTTGACGGGCGCGTACCTGTGGGCGAATTCCACAGGATGCGCGCGCCGTTCATGGCGGGCGATTTTCCATTTCCGGTCAAATACGGCTATGCCGCGGTAGGACAGATCGAGAACGGCAGCAATTCCTTACGAGGCAAGACCGTCTTTGCGCTCTACCCCCACCAGACCGCGTTCAACATCCCTGCGGGCGCTGCGGTAACGCTTCCGGAGGATGTGCCACCACTCCGCGCGGTGCTGGCGGCCAACATGGAAACCGCGCTTAACGGCGTGTGGGATGCCGCACCGGGACCGGCCGACCGCATCGCCGTTGTCGGGGCCGGCGTGGTCGGTTCCCTTGTCGCCTATCTTTGCGGGCGGATCGCCGGTACGGACGTCACGCTTGTCGACATCAACTCCAGCCGAGCGGAATTAGCAGGGCAGCTCGGGGTTGGTTTCGCAGAGGCCGGAAACGCAAAAGCCGATTGCGATCTCGTCGTTCACGCCAGCGGATCGCCCGACGGACTGCGGACGGCGCTCGAACTGGCCGGAGACGAAGCGACTGTGCTCGAAATGAGCTGGTATGGTGACGCAGCAGTGACCGCCATGCTTGGAGGTCCGTTCCACAGCCGCCGGCTTCGCCTTGTATCGAGCCAGGTCGGACACATTGCGCCGTCGCATCGTCCGCGCTGGACGCACGGCCGCCGCCTCGCGGCCGCAATCGCGCTGCTCAACGATCCAAGGCTCGATGCATTGCTGGCGCCGGCCGTTGCGTTCGGCGATTTGCCGGAGCGATTGCCGGGAATTCTCGATGCCGGAAGCGGGATACTCTGCCAACCCATCATCTACTCGTAAGGAGCTGCCTTGTTCACCGTCGAAGTTCGTGACCACATCATGATCGCTCATTCCTTCAGTGGCGCGGTTTTTGGACCAGCGCAGAGGTTGCACGGCGCTACATTCGTGGTAGACGCCGCCTTTATCGCCGAGACCCTCGACGACAATGCAATCGTGATTGATATCGGCCGCGCCCATGATGCGCTTAAGACAGTTCTCGCGCCGCTGAACTACCAAAATCTCGACGAAGTACCCGAGTTCAAGGGCAGCAACACGACGACGGAATTTCTGTCCAAATATATCTTCGACGGCCTGGCAAAGCCGGCCCGCGCCGGTGAACTCGGCCGTCCCGGCCGGGAGCTCAAGGCCCTGCGCATTACGATCTCCGAGTCGCATCTGGCGCGCGCGCAATACGAAGCGCCGTTGTGGTGAAGCGCGTCGTCTTCGCGGTGCCAGGCAGTCTCGATACGCCGACTGGTGGCTACGCTTATGACCGGCGGATCATGGCCGAACTCCGGCAGTTGGGCTGGGACGTCGAGTGTCTCGACATTGGCGATGGATTTCCTTTGCCGGATGAGGCGACCCGTTCTGCCGCGCGATCCCTTCTGTTGGAGGTACCGGACGGTTTACCGATCGTGGTGGACGGCCTGGCATTGGGGGTGCTGCCAGACGTTGCAGCGGAAGTTGCAAGCCGTCATCCGTTGCTTGGGCTGGTTCATCATCCCCTTGCACTGGAATGGGGGCTGTCTGCCGAACGAACCGATGCCTTGCATCGCAGTGAGCAGGCTGCTCTCGCGTTAGTGCGCGAAGTCGTGGTGACGAGCCCTACAACCGCAAAACTCGTAGCTTCCGATTATGGCGTATCGGCCGACCACATTACTGTGGCAAGGCCCGGCAGCGATCCTGCGCCAAGGTCTCGGGGAAGCCGAAGCGAAGTGCCGCATTTGCTCTCCGTTGGCACTGTTGTGCCCCGGAAAGGATTTGACGTACTCGTTGCCGCGCTGGCCACATTGGCGGCGCTCCCGTGGCAGCTGACGATTGCCGGGGATCTCACGCGCGATCCGAATGAGGCGGCAAAGCTTGATGCCAGCATTTCTCAACACAAGCTTGCCGGCCGCGTCGCGACGCCTGGCGCCGTTTCTTCCGAACGTCTTGCCGTACTTTACGACAGCGCCGATCTGTTCGTTCTCGCCTCCCGCTACGAGGGATATGGAATGGCCTACGCCGAGGCATTGTCGCACGGTCTGCCTGTGATCGGGACGACAGCGGGAGCCATCCCGGATACTGTTCCGCAAGAAGCGGGTTTGCTGGTCGCCCCCGGCGACGTGGCTGAGCTGGCCGAGGCCCTGCGTCGGGTGATCGCCGACGCTGAACTCCGTCGTCGCCTCTCGGAGGGGGCGTTGGCATCGGCGCGAACATTGCCGACGTGGCAGCAATCCGGCGCGATCTTCGCCGCCGCGCTGGAGAAGCTCGCATGAGCGGTTTCTCCGCCGAATGGCTGGCCTTGCGGGAAGGCCATGACTTGGGCGCGCGCAATCCGATCGTGCTCGACGCGGTGGCCGGTCTATTCAAGTCGCACAACGCAATAAATGTCGTCGATCTCGCTTGCGGCGCTGGCTCCACCGTCCGCGCGCTCAGTTCACACCTGCCGGCACGACAGCGCTGGGATCTCGTGGACAACGATCAACGCCTGCTGACTTTGGCGTGTGGCGGAAAATCTACCGGCGATGTCAGGCTGAATGCCGTTCCACTCGATCTCAGCGGCAATTTCGAGAGGGTGCTCGACGACACAAAAGACGTGATCACAATGTCGGCCCTGCTCGACCTCGTCTCCGAAAACTGGCTGGATCGCCTTACCCGCCATGCCGCCTCGCAGGCGCTGCCGGTCTATGCAGCACTGACCTATGATGGCCGCATCGACATTTCCCCATCCGATCCGCTCGATGAGGCCATCACGTCGGCGGTCAATGCCCATCAGCTCACCGACAAGGGCTTTGGGCCGGCGCTAGGCCCATCGGCCGCCGTTGCGGCCATTTCCAGGTTTGAGGCGCTCGGATATTCGGTAGTTCAGGGTAACTCCGATTGGGTGATCGGAGCTGCTGACCAGGAGATCCAGCTCGAATTGCTAGCCGGATGGGCTACTGTCGCGAGTGAAATCGAAACGGTACCGCGCCGCGATATCGACCATTGGCTGTCAAGACGGAAGAACGAGGTCGGCGCACGCGCTTCAACGATGCGCGTGGGTCATGTCGATTTTTTTGCAACGCCGATGGCGACCCGCTGATCAGACAGGTCGCAGTCGAACAGCACATCGTCCTCGATCTTGTGCACGCGGACCTTCATCCGGTGGGCCTGGTCGGCTCGTTCGAGCGGCGGCAATTCGATCCCTGGCCCGCCTGCACCCAACATGACGGGCGCCACGTTGACATGCAACCGATCGAGACATCGCGCCGCGATAAAACGCGACACGGTGTCAGCACCGCCCTCAATTAACATTCGGCGCATCCCTGCACCGGCCAGCGATGCGACGATGGCGGACGGAGCAATGTTTCCGTCCTCCGCAGGCAGGGTGATGACTTCAACGCCGGGGGGTGGTGCGGCCCTCGAACCGTCTGTCGTAATCAACAGCCGGCGAACGCCGTCGTCGGCAAACAGCTTCGCATTCGCTCCCAGGCGTCCGCCCGGATCAATCACGGCACGCGCGGGCTGGGGACCAGCGACCTGTCTCACCGTCAGTTGCGGGTTGTCAGCCAGCGCCGTTCCTACTCCGACCACGACAACATCCACCAGCGCGCGTAGCCGGTGCAGATGTTCGATACCTGCCGGACAATTGATGTATTTGGAGTGGCCAGTCGCCGTCGCGACGCGACCATCGAGCGATTGGCCGACCTGCCCAACAATCACGAGATCGTCCACCGCCCCGGAGCACAACGGGCCAAATAGATCCGCCCAGGCTTGCGGCAGGGGGTGTTGTCCTCTACGAAAACACGCAACAAAGCTCTCCCAGTCATCGGGAGACGCAAATTTGCGATTGGGGAAATTGCTAAGCTGCACGGCAGAATTCGGTTCTCGCGAGTTATCAATGATACTATCGGCCACTCGTTCCTAAAAATCCATCTGATTTCTGGCGGAATGATTCAGGACTTTCGGTGTTCCACGAACGCGCCCAGTAAAAGAAAGTCCTGCACATGAACGCCGCCCACTCTCCTGCAATCTCCGCCCTGTTTGGCGACGAAGAACACCTCAGCGTTAGCCGCGCTTTGGGCGAACTGCAAGCGCGAAGGCCGATTCGTGTTAACGCCGCTGGCGAAGTATTGTTCGCTTTGCCGGTGGAGAGCCTTGACGACCAGCGGCTGCACGAATTTGTGGAGCTGTGCGGCCCGAATGCGCCGAAGCTGATAGTGACACAACAGCGAGCGCGCGCCATCGGAATAGATGCGTCAACGCCAGTGGCATTGTCGCTTTCCCGAGACGCCCGCACGAGCGATATCCTCGCCCTCGCTGCCGATGCCGAACACAATGATCGTTTTTCGCCAAAGGCCGAGGCTGCCGGTCGTGCCGCCAGGGCGGCGATCCGGCTCATCAAGCTCAGCCGCGGCCTGCCGGCGGTTATTGCGGTAAACCTGGCGAACATCCACCGCGAGCTGATGCGTTCGATCGTTGCCGTTGAGGCGGACGCGGTCGAGCGCTTTGCCGCAAGTGCGCCGAACGCGTTGGCCATCGCAAGCGAAGCCTCAATTCCGCTCGCCTCGGGCACAGCGGCCCGCTTTGTTGTGTTTCGTGACGCTCTCGGCGTCGATCAGGTCGCCATCATCATCGGCAACCCAAATTTTGGCAAGCCGATCCCGGTTCGGCTTCATTCGGCATGCCTGACAGGCGACGTGTTTAGCTCGCGACGATGCGACTGCGGTGACCAGCTGCAGCTCGCGCTCACGCGCCTTGAAAGCCTCGGTGGTGGCATTGTTCTGTACCTGGCCCAAGAAGGTCGCGGCATTGGTCTTGCGAACAAGATGCGAGCCTATCGATTGCAGGACGCCGGGCTCGACACGCGCGACGCCAACACGATGCTGGGTTTCGAGGACGATGAGCGCGACTATGGAACCGCGGCGATGATGCTGCGATCCCTGAACTGCAAGCGAATCGTGCTGCTCACCAATAATCCAGCCAAGCTGGACGGTCTCATGAAGGCGGGTATCGAAATCGCCGCCCGCGTTCCGCTCGAGGCGCCGATCAATTCCCACAACAGGCGTTACCTGACGACCAAAGCAGTACGCTCCGGGCACAAATTCGTTACACTGAAGGCTTCCGCCAGCGAAAAGTCCTGAACCCAATGACGATTTTCATATTGCGCCCTATCCCGCCTGGCGTGGACAGTCATTGAGATGTTCGGCCGGGCACCTCGCCTCGATGATCGTTCGTTCCGGCTTCTGATCGTTGGCACTGGCCTATGTTGGTCCATCGCATTCCCCGTCATCGCACTTTTCTATCAGCTCGAGCTCTATGGCGACGGCGCGATGTTTTCCTACGCTGTCGCAGTCCGGGACGTTTGGGCCTTCCATTGGCATAACATCTCCGGCCGAACCTCCGTCTTCCTGCTGACCCTGTTGCCCGCCGAAGCGCTCGTTCGAATCACGAACAGTCCCTCGGCTGGAATCATCGCCTATGGGGTGCTCTTCTATATTTCTCCTTTGATGGGGTTGGCCGTGACCTACGTGGCCGACCGCTCACCCGGCCGCATTATCTTTGTCTATGCGTGCGGATCGACAGCCCTGCTCTGCCCGTTGATCTTCGGCTTTCCCACGGAGATGTGGCTCGCCCACGCGATGTTCTGGCCCACGTTGGCGCTGAGCCACTATGCGAAAACAACGCATACCGGAGCCTTGCTGGTGTTGACCGCATGGCTCCTGCTGGCCTTCACGCACGAAGCAGCGCTGGTGCTGCTCTTGGCCATCGCGGTAACGCTGGCGCCGCGCGGCGTGTGGAGCGCTACTTTCGTACGCGCAACAATCAGCCTTTTGATTGTTGCGATACTAGCCGCGGCAGCGAAGATCATCCTGCCACCTGACGACTATTACGCAGGCGCATTTTTGCGGGCTGCACTGGGCTTCTTCGATCTCGAAATCTTCAGAGTGGAGGTCGTCCTGGTATTGCTGGGGGCGATCATCGCCTACGGCGCAATCCTGATGCTGTTGTCGATATGGCTCCCGAGGTGGGCATGCATCTGGGCTCTGGTGATTTCGCTCGGATTGCTCTTCACCCACTGGCTTTATCTCGATCATTCCGTCCATGCGAGCAGCCGCTACTATTTGCGGACCGCGCTGGTCGTCGTCACGCCCCTGCTTGGCGCGTTGGCGGCCTTGGCCGCGCTGACCAGGGAAGGTATCGTCCCCAATCGACTAGCGCGGCTGCGGCAAACCCTGATCTTGCCCCGTGGCAGGACGCTGTGCGCCCTCGCCTCGATCTTTCTCGTCGTAACCTTGATTCACGCAATGGAAACCGGGAAATTCGTCGCGTCGTGGGTCGACTACCGTGACGCAATTGCGATGCTGGCGATGAGCAACAATTCCGACCCTGCACTCGGTGATCCGCGTTTCGTCTCGGCCGAGCGAATTTCGCCAGCTCTCGCTCCCCTATCGTGGTTTTCGACTATCCCTTATTTGTCAATCATTCTCTCGAATTTCTCGCCGAATAGGCTAATCATTGATCCCGCTGGAAATTACTTCTGGTTATCCTGCGGAACGGCAACAAGGAACAAGGATGCGCAGCTTGTCGTTCCGGTGCAGACCCGTGAGTTGGTCCGGGTTTATTCGTGCCTGCATCGATAAGTCACGGACGATATCCCATGACAGCGCCAAGATCCCCAACGACCTAATTGAGAAATAGCCTTGAAACTAATCATCTTTGATTTCGACGGCACATTGGTCGACAGCCGCGCGCTGATTCTGGAGAGCCACCGAATCGTATTTGCCGAATTTCAGTTGCCTGTCCCGTCGCCCGCCGACAGTCTTGCGCTGGTTGGGAAGTCACTCGATGTCATTCTGACCGAACTGGCCGGCCCGACAGCCCCTATACGTGAGATGGTCAGGGCCTACGATCTCCTGCTCCCGCAACTGAGAGCGGATTCCGCCTTTGCCGAACGGCCGTTCGACGGAGTCGGCGACCTTCTGTATGAGCTAAGTTCTACTTCGGATACCGTTCTGGGCATAGCGACGGGGCATAGATCTGATACCGTCGCTCCCGCACTGGAAGCGCTGCGATGGAACGGCTTTTTTCGGACCATTCAGGCCGCCGACATGGCGCCCTCCAAACCCCATCCCTGCATGCTCCTTCAAGCACTCGCGGCAACCGGTGCGACGCCCGAGAATGCGGTCTTCATTGGTGACACTATCTTTGACATGGAGATGGCGCAGGCAGCCCGGTTGCGGTCGATCGGTGTCGGCTGGGGATATCATCAGGCGGACCGATTGGCGGCGGCTGGGGCACATCGCGTTGCCAAGACCCTCGACGAGCTAAGAAACTGCATTCGATCTGTCATGAGCGAGTGAGCTGCCGTCCAGGATCCTTGGAAATACGCCGTGTCGTATCATTTCTGTCGTAATCGGTGCCTGCGGATCGGAATCAGATCCTCAGGAGGAGGAAGTCGACCCGAGGAGGTAATCCAGTCGATCAAGCGCAGCGCAATTTCGTCTTGCTCTGCCTTGCGCAGCAGCGCATTCCGTTCGTCGCCGGCCGGAAGCCCCTCGGCCTTCTCGCGAAGTCCTTTGATGTGATCGCTCAGGCGATCAACGTGAGAGGCCTTGTTCAAGATCGAATACTTCGGATTGACTGCCATCCCTAGGGTACGGGGCAGATCTCCGGAAGGTTTCGAACCGTTGAGAGATTATCTGCCCACGCGGCTGACTTTCAGCCCGGGGGCTCGCAGGCGGCGTCGCCAAGCTGCCGTTCGACCCCGTGAACGACGTTGCGCCCGTTGGTCAACGCCCTGCAAACGGCAGTCAAGGACCCGCCCGTGGTCAACCGCTTCGCTGAACTCAGCGTGGCGCTCCCAAGCCGGAGCGGCATTGTGCAATCTCCTGGAACATCGTGCATTCGGCACTCCCCAGAGAATGCCCCTTTCAACCGCACCTCACTGTCGCCCATCATGGCGGCATCAAGCCTTCCCTCGGCCGATGCCGCCACGGCGCAGCTAAAGATACGATAGAACTGCGCCCCGTCGTAGGCGACCAGCAGCAGATCGACGCCGGCATTGAGCGCCTCGACCACTGCCGTACAGACGTTGCGTTGATAGATCGCCCCCATCACGAGGTCATCGGTCATGACGACGCCTTGATAATTCCATTTCTTGCGAACGATGCCATCGACGACCCGTTTGGAATGCGATGCCGGACGGTCCGGATCGACTGATGTCAGCGTCACATGCCCGATCATCAGTTGCGCTTTCGAACCCGCCAGCACCTTCCTGAAAGGAATCCAGTCCGACGCCTCGAGCTCGTCCAGAGGCGTATCGAGATCGGCGCTGAAATGATGGGTATCGGTTCGTACGCGTCCGAGACCCGGAAAATGTTTGACGGTCGCGCCGACCCCCAACGCTTCGAGCCCGTTGACGTAGGCCCGCGCGATATCGGCGACGACAGCCGGATCATCGGAAATCGCGCGGTAGCGAATCAGCGTGTTGAAATCGAGCCGGTTGCGCTTCATCTCGGGGCGCAGATCCAGCACCGGCGCAAGGTTCTGGTTGACGCCGAGCGCCGCCAACTCCTGCCCGTGCGTGCGTCCGAACGCCTCCGCCTTCTCGGCACGGACGTCCGGCGCAAGGCCTGCAAGGGTCGATAGCGCCGGCAACTTGGTCAAGGGCGGCGCCAGATGCGATACGATGCCGCCTTCCTGGTCGGCGGCGACGATCAGGGGTGGCAGGCCAGCCGCACGCCGCTTTTCCTGCAGCGCTGCGATCTCTTCTTTCAGACGCGCCGACGACGATCCTGCGACATTGTGCCTGGTGATATAGACGCCGGAGATCAGGCCCTTTTCGGCCAGAACAGCCACCTCTGGGAATGACGAGTATCCCACGACAAAGTGGCGCCCAAGGCTTCGCGCCACGCCAGCCTCGGCCTGCAAGACGTTCCGCTTGCGCCATTCAAACGAAGCATGCGCGCCGAGCATCGACAGCGATGGCAGGCACCACAGCAGAATGAGCGCTCTTGCCGCGACACCTCTCCTCCAATAGCCGCGGCGGACGAGAACCACGACGGCGATAATGCTCGCTGCTGCCAGAACAATGTTTCCCGGTCCCCGCAGCGAAACCAGATAGGGGTCGTTCTTGTTGACTGCTGCGAAAACGAAGATAGCTCCGGCGACCCAGATCATGACGAGGCGAATAGTTTTGAAAATTTGCATGAAAACGGATGGGGGCTTGCGCGAGGAGATCGAACGAGACAATGGCCCGTATCAAACTTGTCTCGCCGACGCGAGCGCATAACCGCGCGTGCACGGAAACTGCATAAAAATCCTGAACTCTTGCAGACGGCGCTCCAAGCAACTGCACAACAGCGTCGGATAGTTCGCCCTGCAAACCGGGGCGATCATCGAATGCCTGCTCCCACAAGACTAGCCAACGACGGGTGGTGGCTGTGCGAGCGGCCCGCAACGGCGCTGGTTTGCAATTTTCCTCTCCCGAAAGGCAGCATACGAATGGCCGATGTCACCGCGCCGGCATCCAATGCAGGCTTCGTTCACGACGGCACTTTTCCCGTCAAAGCTGCGATCGTTGTCGCGCTGGCTGCAATGGCCGACTGGCTGTTCTACGGGCACGGCATCGGAATATCGGCGGCCATCTTTGCGGTCGCCGTGGCCTGCGGCTCGCTGCTCGCCAACCTCGCAATTTTGAACCGAAGGCAGGTGCCGTCGGCACGCGCTCTCCTGCTGGCCGCCCTTGTCCCCGCCATTGAGGAATTCAACGTCGCGTCTCTGACCTTCATGGTGCTGGCGCTCGGCGCAGGCCTGCTGTTGTCCACCAATCATGATCGGCACCGTCTCAGCGAGCGAGCCGCGGCGTTATGCGATCTTTATCTGGTCGGCCCGTTCAGATTTTTCCGCGATGCTATCGCTGCGTTCAACCTGCCGGCACTGAAAACGGGATTTGCCGTCTGGTTCATTCCCATCGTTCTCGGCGGCATCTTCGTGTTTCTGCTGGTATCGGCCAATCCACTGCTCGAGAAGTGGATCGGCCTGCTGAACCTCCGCAACACAGCTTCTTACCTGAACCTCGAACGCATATTGTTTTGGGCTGTGGCGCTGTCGATCGTATGGCCCTTCATCCATGTCCGGTGGGGCGGCAAGCGGGAGATGCCGGCAGGTTTGGCCGAAGCGGCCGCACTGGCGCAGGCAATACCGTCGGGTCAAAACGACTTCTTCGGTGTTGCAACGATCCTGCGCTCGCTGATCCTGTTCAATTTGCTGTTTTCCGTTCAAACCGTTCTTGATGCGGCCTACCTCTGGGGCAACGCGACGTTGCCCGCCGATATCAGCTACGCCTCATATGCGCACCGCGGCGCCTATCCCCTCATTGTCACGGCGCTATTGGCGGCGGGTTTCGTTCTCGCCGCCATGAGGCCCGGCGGCCCGGCCGAGCAATCGAGGGTGATCCGGCCACTGGTCTACCTATGGGTGGCGCAAAATGTCCTGCTGGTGCTCTCATCGATCCTGCGCCTCGATCTCTATGTTCAAATCTACCTGCTGACCTGGTGGCGCGTCGCGGCTTTCATCTGGATGGCACTGGTCGCGCTGGGACTCGTGCTCATCGTTGCCCGCATCGCTCTCAACCGCTCGAACGACTGGCTGATCCGCGCCAACCTCACTGCCCTGACGGCAACGCTCTACGTCTGCTCGCTGGTCAATTTCGCCGCCGTCATCGCTGACTACAATGTCAACCACAGCCGCGAAGCCGCCGGCAAGGGCGGGTGGATCGACATGAACTATCTGTTTTCCCTCGGACCGCCGGCATTGCCGGCCATCGACCGGGCCATCGCCCTTCGCGGGTTCGATCCCGCCCTTGTTTCCCGCCGTGGTAGCCTTGTAGAACAGCAACGAAGAGAGGTGGTATCCTGGCGTAGCTGGGGCTTTCGGAGTTGGCGGCTGCAGCGCACCCTGGACGCCCAACAGAAGAGTTTGACTGCAGACTAGTACGACTTCCCGGAGAGACCCTTGACGCACCGCATTCTTATCGTTGACGACGACCTGCACATCCGCGAGGTCATGCGTGTTGCACTGAAGAAGGCCGGGATGACCGTCTCCGAAGCGCGCGACGGCAAGGAAGCGTTGACCCGCTTTGCCGCCGACAGGCCGGATCTGATCATTCTGGATATCGGCATGCCGGAATTCGACGGCCTGGACGTCTGCCGCGAAATTCGAAAGTCCTCGGACGTTCCGATCCTCTTTCTCTCCGCCCGCGACGACGAAATCGATCGCGTGTTGGGCCTGGAGATCGGCGGTGACGACTATGTCACAAAGCCCTTCAGCCCGCGCGAACTCGTCGCACGGGTGAACGTCATTCTGCGCCGCATAACCTCGCGCGGGCAGGATGCAAAAGGATCCATCGCCGCGCTGTCGCAGGGCCGGCTGTCCGTCGATCCAGACCAGCACATCGCCGCGTTTGCGGGCACTCCACTTCGCCTCACTGCCATTGAATTTGGAATCTTGAGGGCATTTTTGACGCGGCCGACGCTCGTCTTCAGCCGCGAACAGATCATGAGCGCCGCCTATCAGCTCAACATTCAGGTGTCGGATCGCACCATCGACAGCCACATCCGCAATATCCGCGCCAAACTGTCCGCCGTGAATTGCGACAATGTCATTGAAACCATTCACGGCGTCGGCTTCAAACTCGGCCGATGCGAGCCGCTGGCATGATACGTCGCCCGGGCGAGAAATGGCGGCCAACCGTCGGGCTGGTGATTTTCACCGCGCTTGCCGCTGCGGCGACGCTGCCACTGGTCGGACTGTTCTTCTTTCGCCTCTACGACAACCAGCTCATTCACCAGACCCAAGCAGAGCTGATCGCACAAAGCCGGGTGCTGGCCGCGGTTTATGCGCGGGAAGCGGAAGCCCGCCTCGGAAGCGGAATTGCCCTCGGCGCCGAAATTCCTCCCGAGGCGCGCCCCGATCGCGACGACCAGTTGACGCCGATCCGGCCCGCGCTCGATCTTGCTGCCGGCGGCGACCTGCTCAGGCGGCGTCCGAACGCCCTTCCCGCGAACGCGCCCGTCTCGCCCGCCTATGTCGAGATCGGCGCCAGGCTGATGCCGATCGTCCTGGAAACGCAGAAAGTCACGCTCGCAGGATTCCGCATCCTCGATTCCCGCGGCGTCGTGATCGCCGGACGCGACGAGGTCGGACAATCGCTCGCCCATATCGAGGAAGTGGCCACGGCTCTGCGGGGACAGTATCGGGCGGTCTTGCGAATTCGCAAGCCGGACAAGCCCCCACCGCCGATCTACTCGATCAGTCGCGGCGTCGGCGTCCACGTGTTCTCGGCGATGCCTGTCATCGTCAACAATCGCGTGGCGGGTGTCATCTACACCTCGAGAACGCCGAGCAACATCTTCGACCATCTCTATCAGGAGCGTGGCAAGTTCATTCTGGCGGCACTGGCCGTCGTCTTCGCGACCATCATCATCGGCCTGGTTTTCTCCCGAACCATCACCCGCCCGATGCGTGAGCTGGTCGACCGCGCGGCGCGCATCAGCCGCGGCGATCGCGACGCATTTCGGCCGCTCGCCCACTACGGGACGCGCGAGTTCGCCCAATTGTCGCACAGCTTCCTCGACATGGCCGAGCAATTGGCGCGGCGGTCGGACTACATCGCCACGTTTTCGGCGCACCTCACCCATGAACTGAAATCGCCGCTGACGTCGATCAAGGGCGCCGCCGAATTGCTGCTGGATTCGCTGCAAAGCAAATCCGACAATCTTACCCGGATGGAGCAGAAGAATTTCATATCAAACATTCTGGGCGACACCGGGCGCCTGGAAGCCATGACGCAGCGCTTACGCGAACTGGCGCGCGCCGAAACCGCTCCGCAAAACGAACAAACCGAATTGTCGCAGGTGATCGGCGGATTGAAGAGCCGGTTTCCGACACGCGCCATCGACGCAACCGGATGCCTGGAGCGCTCGATCGGCATGTCCAGCGAAAAGGCCCTGATCGTGTTGTCGCATCTGACCGACAACGCCATTCGCCACAACGCGAAGAGGGTACGGCTCGGAGCCGTCGCGGAAGAGACCTTCGTCAAGATGACCATCAGCAATGACGGCGACCCGATATCCGAACCGAACCGCGAAAAGATATTCGATGCCTTCTTCACCACCCGCCGCGACACCGGCGGCACGGGCATGGGGCTCTCCATCGTCCTGGCTGTGATGACCAGCCACGGTGGATCGATCCGGCTATTGCCGACCGACAACGGCGTTACGTTCGAGTTGCAGTTTCCGGCGGCCTGAAGGCCCTGCCGTCAAACCCGCTCGATGATGATTGCCGGCGCCATGCCGCCGGCGGCGCACATCGTCACCAGGCCCCGCTTGAGATCGCGCCGCTCCAGCTCGTCGAGCACGGTGCCTATCAGGATCGAGCCGGTTGCGCCGATCGGATGGCCAAGCGCGATCGAGCCGCCATTGACGTTGACCTTGTCGCGGTCAAGCTTGAGGTCGCGGATGAACTTTTCGGCGACGACCGCAAATGCCTCGTTGATTTCGAACAGATCGATATCGTCGAGCGTGAGGCCTGCCTTGGCCAGCACCTTGCGGGCGGCCGGCACCGGCGCGTTCAGCATCAGGGTCGGCGAGTCCCCCATGTTCGCCATCGCGACGACGCGGGCGCGCGGCTTTAGGCCATGCGCCTTCGCGTAACTCGGCGACGCCAACAAGACCGCCGCCGATCCGTCGACGACGCCGGAAGAATTGCCGGCGTGATGTACGAAGTTGATGTCGAGGTCGGGATATTTATCCAGAATAAGTTTGCGGTAGGTCGTCCCCTTGTCGTCGAGCGCATAATCGGCAATCGCAGCAAACGCCGCCTTCAGGCCGGCCAGACCTTCAAGCGTGGTCTGCGGCCGTGGATATTCCTCACGGTCGAGCGCGAGGCTACCGTCCTCGCGAAAAACCGGCACGAGGCTCTTGTCGAAATGTCCACCCTTGATGGCAGCCGCCGCCCGCTTCTGGCTTTCGAGGCCGAGCTCATCGACGTCCTGCCGCGTGATGCCTTCCAGCGTCGCCACCGCATCCGCGCAAACGCCCTGATGCGATTGCGGGTGCTTTGCGCGCAGGCGAAGATTGCCATTGTCCATCATGAACGGCCCCTCACCGCGCCGGCCTTCCATCGACATCATCTCGGTGCCGCCGGCGATCACGAGATCCTCGGAGCCCGACATGATCGAGTTGGCCGCCATGTTGACGCTGGTAATGCCCGAACCGCAAAATCGATCCAGCGTCACCGCGCTGGCGCGCACGTCATAGCCGGCGTCGAGCGCCGACATCCGGCCGAGATCGCCGCTCTGCTGGCCGCGCTGCGAACTGGTACCCCAGATGATGTCATCGACATCGGCGGTATTGATGCTGGTGCGATCGGCCAGCGCCCGCAATACTGTTGCGCCGAGCTGCTGCGGATGAATGCCCGACAAAGCGCCTTTGCCTGCCTTGCCAATGCCCCGAGGCGTCCTGCATGCGTCGATGATCAGCGCGTCAACCATGGTGTTTTCCCTGGATCTGTTGATTGGCTGCATTTGCTTCCGATCAAGTCCCAAAGTCAAATCGGCTCTGTCATGGCAGGTCGGCGAGCAGCCTCGCGCTCCCCGGTTGTGGCCACGACCATCCGCAGCCGGGGCGCCATCCTTGACGATCAATTTCGTTTATGCGCAGCTATTCAAAACAACAACGTCCTCAAGGGAGGAGAAATGGCCGCGGTACTGCGAGCGCTAGCCGGTTCCGGCTTCCTGATTGCATCGACAATTCTGGCTCAGGCCGCCGAGCCCCTCCATTTGCGCGTGGCGGACTCGTTTCCGAAGGGTCACTACCTCGTCAAGCTCGTCCTCGAACCCTGGATGGAAGAGGTCAAGAAGCGCACCAACAACGCCGTCACGTTCGACCACTATCCGGCGCAGCAGCTCGGCAAGCCGGCCGACATGCTGAAGCTGACGCAGACCGGCGTCGCCGATATCGGTTACGTCGCTCCGGGGTATACTTCAGACAAAATGCCGGTCTCCGAGGTAGCCATGCTGCCGGGGGCCTTCGAACATTCCTGCCAGGGTACCCTCGCCTATTGGAAGCTGGCACGGAACGGCGTGATTGCGCAGCAGGATTATACCCCCAACAACATCCGCCTGCTGCTGGCGGTGAGCCTGCCGCAGTATCGCATTTTTACCGTCAAAGCGCCGGTCAAGGATGTCGACGATGTCACCGGGCTGAAATTGCGCTCTACAGGAGGCGCGCAGGACCTCACGCTTCGTGCGATCGGCTCCGTGCCGGTGCGGATGGCGGCCCCGGACGCCTATGAGTCCCTTTCACGCGGCACCATGGATGGCCTGCTGTTTCCGCTCGAGAGCGTGGTCGCCTACGGCGCCGACAAGCTCGTCAAATATTCCACCGACGGGCTCGGCTTCGGCAGCTTTATCGTGTCCTATTCCATCAGTGACAACGTATGGAAAAAGCTCTCGCCGGAAGTCCAGAAGGCGATGATCGACGTCGCCGAAGAAATGCTGCCTGCCGTGTGCCAGCAGGTACAGAAGGCGGACAACGAAACCAAGAAATCGCTGGAAGCAGCCGGCATCCGTTTCGAAACCCTGCAACCCGAGGTCAACAGGAAATTCAAGGATTTGATGAAGGGCGTCGCCAAGGCGTGGTCGGAGGGGCTGGACGGACGCGGCAAGCGGGGCAGCGATGCGCTGAAGGAGTTCGACGCGGCGGTGGCGGCTATCCCCGCCCAATAAACGCAAGATGCGGCACAGCCGCAGGCTGCAAGATCGACACCCTGGGGAGGTGAATTTTGCTTGACGGAATATTACGGGCGGTCGGCAGGATCGAGAAAATCGCCTCGACCATCGCCGCCGTGTTCATGTTCGCCATCATGATGATCGTGTTCAGCGACGTCATCATGCGTTACGCCTTCAACCGGCCGTTCTCCTGGGCCTACGATCTGATTTCGATGTACCTGATGGCGGGTGTATTCTTCCTGGTCCTTTCGGAAGCCTATACCAGCCGGGCGCATGTCAGCGTCGATATCCTGCAGCAGAAATTCTCGCCGGCCATGATCCGCCTGTCGGAAATCGTCACCTGCGTCGTCGGTATCGTTGTGTTCTCCTTGATTGCCTATCTCGGTTTCCTGCGCGCCGTCGACAGCTTCCAATCGGCGGATGTCATGGCGGGCGCTATTCCCTGGCCGATGTGGCCCTCGATCGGGCTTGTGCCACTAGGGGCCGGATTGATCACGATACGCCTTGCGCTGCATCTGATTGCGCACGTGCTTTCCCTCGTCACCGGGCGGGCCGTGATCGCCCTGCCTGCATCGCACGCCGCCGGAGAAACCTTCGAATGATTCTCACGCTGGCGATGATCGTGCTGTTCGTGCTGCTCGCGATCGGCACCCCGGTGGGCTTTGCGATGGCCGGCTCGGGCGTTCTCGGACTTTATCTGGTCGGCGGCATGCCGATGCTGAGCGGCATCCTGCAAACCGCGCCGCTGTCAGCGGTGACGTCCTACGAGCTGATCACCATTCCGATGTTCCTGCTGATGGCCGAGTTCGTCCTGGTCAGCGGCATCGCCGACGATTTGTTCAAGGCAACCGCCGCCTGGGTGGGCCGAATCCCCGGCGGGCTGGGCATGGCGACCGCGCTTGCTGGCGCAGGTTTCGGTGCGATCTGCGGCACCAGCACGGCTTCGGCGGCGACACTTTCAGCCACCAGCCTGCCCGCGATGCTGAAGCAGGGCTATGAGCCGAAAATGGCGGCCGGCGTGGTTGCGATCTCCGGCACACTTGCGATGCTGATCCCGCCATCGGTCGCGCTCGTCATCTACGGCCTGCTGGCGGAGGTGAATATCGGCGCGCTACTGATCGGCGGCGTCATCCCCGGCATCCTCGTGACCATCACCATCATGGCAACTGTCTGGTTTCTCGCCTGGCAGGACCCCGCGCGCGCACCATCGGCGCCGGCGGTTTCGCTTATCGAAAAATTCCGGATGCTTCGGGTGGTTGGGCCCATGCTCCTGCTGTTCGGCATGGTGACCGGTGTGATCTATACCGGCGTCGCCACGCCGACCGAAGCGTCCGCGCTGGGGGCCTTCGGCGCCTTCGCGCTGGCGGGCTGGAAAGGCAAGATCAACTGGAAGACATTGCGCAGCGCGCTGCTGCGCTCCGCGCACGGCACCTGCATGATCGCGATGATTCTGTTTGGCGCCTCGATCTTCGGCTATTTCTTCACGCTGACCCAGGTGACGCAAAACCTGGTGGCCTGGGTAGGCAGCCTGCCGGTGCCGCCCTGGGTGATCCTGACGATCATCCTGTTCGGCTACATCGTGCTCGGTTCCTTCATGGACCAGATCGCGATCCTCGTGCTTACGGTTCCGATCGTGCTGCCCTTGATCAAGTCTCTCGGCTACGATCCGCTGTGGTTCGGTGTCATCAAGATCGTCACCGCCGAGGTCGGCATGATCACGCCGCCCGTCGGATTGAACTGTTTTGTGGTCGCACGTTATTCGGGACGACCGGTGGCTGAGGTGTTCCACGGCGTCTTTCCGCATTTCGTGGCGCATCTGATTGCTATTGCGATACTGGTCGTCTGGCCGCAAATCATTCTGTGGCTGCCAATCAAGATGGGATACTGAGACAATAAATAATAAAGGGAGGAGAACCTCATGATCGCAGCTCTCGACAGGCGAACCGTTCTTGCATCGACCATGCTCGTTGCCATGGCAGGCCCCGCGGTGGCGCAAGAAAAGATCACGCTGCGCCTCGCCGAAAGCCTTCCCGCCGGTCACGTCATCCACGAACTGGTGGCGAAGCCGTTCATGGAATTGGTCACGAAGGCTACCAACGGACAGGTCACGTTCCAGCATTACCCCGCCGAGCAGCTTGGCAAGGCCAAGGACATGGCGCAGCTCACTGTCGCCGGCGTCGCTGACGTCTCCTATATCGTTCCATCCTATTCATCGGAAAAATATCCGCTGACGGCGGTTGCGGAATTGCCGGGCATTTTCGATACCGAATGTCAGGGATCGCTTGCCTTCTACAAGATCTCGCACAATGGCGGGATTCTGGAGACCAAGGAGTTCGGACCCAACCAGTTGCGGCCGCTCGTGACCATCGCGCTGCCTGCCTATCAAATCCAGCTTGCCACTGGCCGCGAGGTCAAGACCGCGAAGGATCTGGAAGGGCTGAAGATCCGCACCATCGGCGGTGCCATGGACCTGATGATGCGCTCGATCGGCGGCGTTCCCGTTCGCATGGCTGCGCCTGAAATCTATGAATCGCTAACCCGCGGTACGCTCGACGGAGTGATCTTCTCGTATCAGAGTTCGGTGTCCTACGATTTCGGAAAGATCCTGAAATCGGGCACTGAAGGGCTGAACTTCGGAACCGCCATTTTTACCTATTCGATCGGCGAAGCGAAATTCAAGTCGCTGCCGGAGAACGTGCGCAAGGTGCTGATCGAGGCCGGCGAACAGACCACGCGCGAGGGCTGCAAGCGCTTCGAGGATGGCGAGAAGGGCGCGACCGAGAAGATCAAGTCGCAGGGCATGAAGGTGATCAACTTCGGCCCCGACGACAAGAAAGTCTTCGACACCGCGTTCAAGTCTGTGGCCGAGGACTGGGTCAAGGACATCAACAAGCGCGGCAAACCCGGGACCGAGGTGTTCAAGGCCTTCACCGAGGCCTTGGCCGCAAGCCATTGACCGGGCACGCTCAAAAAGGGGCAAACGCTGCCGCGCCGGCTGGACCGCTCACCGGCGTCAAGGTCATCGATCTGACCAGCGTGATGATGGGCCCGTACGCGACCATGCTCCTCGGCGACTATGGCGCCGACGTCATCAAGGTCGAAAGCCCCGACGGCGACGTGATGCGCTATGCCGCACCGATGCGGCATCCCAAGATGGGCGCGATGTACCTCCAGGGAAATCGCAACAAACGCTCCATTGCGCTCGACCTGAAGAAACCTGGCGGCCGAACCGCGCTGCTCCGGCTGGCGACGACGGCTGACGTCTTCGTGCACAATGTGAGGCCGGCAGCGATGGCCCGGCTCAAGCTCGGCGCCGGCGATCTGCTCGCCATCAATCCGCGACTTGTCTATGCCAGCCTGCACGGCTTTGGCGAGCAAGGCCCATACGCCGGCCGACCGGCATATGACGATCTGATTCAAGGCTTGACGGCCTTGCCCGCACTGACCGGCAAGATTACTGGCGAGCCCCGATATTCCCCGGCAACGATGGCCGACCGGATCGTCGGGCTGAACGCCACGCACGCCATCCTGGCGGCCCTCTTTCATCGCGAGCGTACCGGCGAAGGGCAAGCCATCGAAATCCCGATGTTCGAAACGATGGCGCAATTCGTGCTCGGCGATCATATGGCGGGCCGCAGCTTCGAGCCGCCGATCGGACCACCCGGCTATTCGCGATTGCTGTCGCCCGATCGCCGCCCCTATCAGACCAGCGATGGCTATGTCTGCGCGCTGGTCTATTCGGACAAGCAGTGGAACGCGTTCTTTCGTCTGATCGGCCTGGAAAAAGAAGCCGACCGCGACCCGCGCCTGAACAGCATCAGTGCGCGCACCAGGAACTACGACTTTGTCTATGAGTGGTTTTCGCAGGTCATGAAAACCCGATCGACCGCTGAATGGCTGCAGTTCTTCAACGAGGCCGACATTCCCCATGCGCCGCTGCTTGATCTGGACAGCCTGATCGACGATCCGCATCTCACAGCCGTCGGATTGCTCCAATCCGTCGAGCATCCGTCCGAAGGCACGCTACGTGTCGCAGGTCCCGCCGCGACCTGGAGCAAGACGCCTCCGTCGATCCGAAAATATCCGCCGCGTCTTGGCGAGCATGGCGAGGAGATCTTGCGCGAGGCCGGGTTCACGGATGATGAAATTGCAGCGCTTGAGGTCGAAGGCGTGCTGATCGAGCCTGATGGTACCGATCTCAATCCGTCTGCCTGAGGCAAGCGTCTGCGGAGCCTATGATCTCCGCAGCGCCAGGATCTTCTCCGCCGCGCGCAGATGCGGCTTGTCGATCATCTTGCCGTCGATCTTCACCACACCTGAAGTCGGATTGTCGTTGAAGGCCTTGACCACCCTCTCCGACCAGGCGATTTCCTCATCCGTCGGCATGAAGGCGGCATTGACGACGTCGACATGCTTGGGATGGATCACCGCCTTGGCGAGGAAACCATCCTGACGTGCGGCGATAGACTCTTCTCGAAGTGCGTCGAGATCGTTGATATCGGTCGCGATGGTGTCGATGGCGACGACGCCCGCCGCCGCAGCGCTGATCAGGCAGAGGTCTCGCGCCAGCAGGAACGGCCCATGGAAACGGTTCCCCGTCCGGTTCCGCGACGCGCCGAGCGAGGCTGCGAGATCCTCGGCACCCCACATCATGCCCCATAGCCGCGGGCTCATGTTTTCGAAATCGAGCAGCTTGAGGACCGCCCTTGCCGTCTCCGTCGCCACTGTCACTATTCTCGTCGAGCCCTGTTCAGTCCCGGCGGCGGCCTCGAAGGCGTCGAGATAGAGCGAAAGCCGGTTGACGTCGGCGGCGCCGGCGCATTTCGGCAGCACGATGCCGTCGGGGCGGCCCGGCATGACAGCCGCGAGATCGCCAAGCGTCATGTCCGTGTCGAGCGCATTGACGCGAACATAAACCTTCTGGTTCGGATTCCGGGCGTCGAGCATCTCGCGCACCGTACGCCGCGCGCCGACCTTTTCGTCCGGCGCAATCGAATCCTCCAAATCGAGGATCAGCGCGTCGGCCGCCGTCTTCCCGGCGTTTTCGAACTTGCGTTGACTATCGCCGGGAACAAACAGGAATGAGCGCATCGGCTTATGCCTTCGGTTTGCAATGCATCAGACCGGTCCGGCGGCAGCTTGCCACCACCTCGCCGCGCTGATTGGTCATGGTGTGCTCGAACTCGACGATGCCCTGGTTCGGCCGCGACTTGCTCTCTCGCTTCGAAATGATCCTGGTGTGCGACTTGAGCGTATCGCCGTGAAACACCGGCTTTGGAAATTTGACGTCGGTCATGCCGAGGTTGCCGATCGTGGTACCGAGCGTCGTATCGTAGACGCTCATCCCGATCATGATGCCGAGCGTATAAAGGCTGTTGAACAGCCGCTGGCCGAATTCGGTATTTTCGGAGAAATGCGCATCGATATGCAGCGGCTGCGGATTCATTGTCAGCAGGCTGAACATCGTGTTGTCCATCTCGGTCACGGTCCTGGAGAATTCATGGTGAAACTCCCGGCCGACCTCGAACTCCTCGAAATACAATCCCGCCATCAGCGTCCCCTGTAGTTTGGCGTCCGCTTTTCGACGAACGCATTCAAGCCTTCCTGACAATCTTCCGTCGTCGCGGCAAGCGCAAAACTCTCGGCCGCATTTTCGACCGAGCGGCGGAAATCGGCGTCGACCGCCCGCATGAAGGCGTCGCGCCCGATCTTCATGACGATCGGAGATTTGGCGGCGAGTTTTCCCGCGATTTTTCGCGCCCGGTCAAGCGCGGTCCCTTTTGGCACGACCTCGCTCAGGAGGCCCATGCGAAAAGCTGTCGCTGCATCGAAGGGCTCGCCGAGGAACAGCGGACCAAAAGCCTGATGCTTGCCGACCAACCGTGGCAGTTGCACAAAGTGGATCGCCGGGATCAAGCCCACATCGATCTCGGGATAGCCGAAGGTACAGGCATCACCGGCGATGATCATGTCGCACGAGATCGCAATCGTCATCCCGCCGGCCCGCACCGCACCGTCAATAGCGGCGATGGTCGGCTTGCCCATGCGATACTGGGTATCATTGAGCGCAAAATACAGCCGTTCGAGGAATGTCTTGGTCTCGATCCCGGGCTTGCCCCGGACGATGTCGAGATCAAGCCCGGCACAAAACACCTTGTGTGCGCTGCCGATAATGACGGTGCGCACCGCTTCGTCGTCCCTCGCCTTCGAAAGCGCCGCCAGCAGCGCATCGATCAGGTCCATGCTCAGCGCATTGACCGGCGGACGGTCCAGCATGATTTCGGCGATATTGCCTGAGACGGAATAACGAACGAGATCGGTGCTCATGCCGTGCCTCCCTTAATCTCTCCCTTGGCCTGACGGACCGCGCCGGCCTTGACCAGATCGTCAATGGCGCCACGCTCAAAACCCGCTTCCAGCAGCACCTCGTAACTGTCCTGGCCTATATCAGGCGCAGGGCGCAAGTCATCCTCCGAGAAGCTCGCGATGCCCGGCGTCCGCGGTGAGTACACAGGCCCCACGCCCGGCGTCTGCTGGCAGACCGCTGCCCGTATCGCCTCGACATGGACGTTGCGCAGCCATTCTCCAGGATTGAGGATCCGTTCCGCAATGAGATCGGCGGCATGCAGGCGGGCGAGCCAGACATCCGTCGGCTGCGTCAAAAACACGTCGCGCAACTGCGGGATCAGCGCATCAACGGAATCCGCACGCCGGGCAAAATCGGCGAAGCGCGGATCGCCGGCGAGGTCGTCGCGGCCGATCGCCGCGCACAGCCGCTTGTATTGCGGCTCGTTCACCAGCGTGACCATCATCCAGCCGTCGGCCGTCTGATACGAGCCCGCCGGAACGTTGAGCGCGCGCGGCGCACCGCCCTCCAGAACATATTCGGCGACCTTGTGACCAAGCAAGGCGGACGTCGATTGGCAAAGGTTCACGTCGATCCAGCGCCCGGTTCCGACGGTCGCGCGCGCGAACAACGTCGTCGCGATGGCCTGGAAGGCGTAGACGCCGGTGACGACGTCGGAGATCGTGGTACCGGCCCGGTGTGGGGTACCGTCATTGCCGACATTGATCGATACAAAGCCGGAAAATGCCTGCGCCACGGAATCAGAGCCGGGACGCTTTGAGTAGGGACCGCTCTGCCCGAACGCGCTGACCGAGAGATAGATCAGACCGGGATTGTCGCGTGATAATTCCTCGTAGCCGATCCCCAGCCGTGCGGCGACGCCGGGCCGAAAACCCTCGATCAGAACGTCGCAATCCCTGGCAAGGCCCCGCGCGATGGCGATCCCGTCCTTGTGCTTCATATCCAGGCATAGGCTGCGCTTGCCACGGTTATAGACCGCCGACAGCGTGGTGTGGCTTCCATAGGTCGTGCCCAGAAACCGCGACCAATCGCCCTCCGGCGGCTCGACCTTGATGACGTCGGCGCCATAGACGCCCAGCAGCATCGCGCAATAGGGCGAGGCGATGCCCTGCCCGAAATCCAGCACGCGCAGGCAGGCATACGGCGCCTCATGCGTCGGCGATATCTTGCGTTCAATGGCCATTCCATCCCCCGGATCGGGCCGAAAGCTACAGCGCGAGGTAACGCTGACGAATGTTTTCGTTGGCTTTCAGCTCTTCGATCCCGGATGTGTAGACGATCTGGCCCTTGTCGATAACCGTCGCGTGGCTCGCAAGGCCCAGGCAAAAATGCATGTTCTGCTCGGCGATCAGCACCGTGGCGCCGGTGCCGCGGAGTTGCCGCAGCAATTCGCCGATCCGCTGTACGATGATCGGGGCCAGCCCCTCGCTCGGCTCGTCCAGCAGTAGCAGCGCGGGATTTCCCATCAGCGTGCGCGCAATCGCCAGCATCTGCTGCTCGCCGCCCGACAGCCTTCCTGCGATCCGGTGCCGCAGCGGCTCCAGCAGCGGAAATACGTCATAGATGCGCCGGATCGACCACTCGTCCTCGCCATTAGGGCCCTTCTTGGCGCCGATCTCCAGATTGTCCTCGACCGTGTGCTCCGGAAAGATCTGGCGATCCTCGGGCACGAAGCCAAGACCGGCGCGCGCGATGTGGTGTGGCTTAAACCCGGACACTACTTTGCCGCGCAAGGTGACTTTGCCGCGACGTGCGGGCGCCAGACCCATGATCGCCTTCATGGTGGTGGATTTGCCGGCGCCGTTGCGGCCCAGCAGCGCCATGGTCTCGCCCTGCCGGACCGACAGGCCCACGCCGAACAGGATCTGGCTGGTGCCGTAATAGACGTCGAGATCCTCGACCTGCACGACCGGCTGCGCACTCATATCGCGGCTCCGGCGTGATGTTCGGTGCCGAGATAGGCCTCGATCACGGCCTCGTTGCGGCGGATCGCATCCGGCGCACCGGTTGCAAGAATACGGCCGTAGCACAGCACGACGATCTTGGGCGCGATCTTGAACACGATATCCATATCGTGCTCGATGAACACCACCGTGATCTTCTGCGTCTCCCAGAGCTCCCTCACCTTGTCGATCATCCGCCAGCGCTCCTCGGTGCCCATGCCGGCGGTCGGCTCATCGAGCAGCAGCACCTTGGGATCGAGCACCAGCGCGAGTGCGATATCGAGCAGCTTCTGATCGCCATGCGACAGCGTCGCCGCGATACGATTACGCTTGCCGGCCAAGCCCAGTAGCTCCATCGCATGCTCGGCGCGGTCGCGGGTTTCGGCCAACGGGAAACGCCGGTGCAGGACGCTGGCCCGGCGCTGGTCGGCGCAAACTGCCGCCAGCATCGTTTCCTCCACCGTCAGTGATGGAAAAATGCTGGCAACCTGGAACGCCCGGCCAATGCCGTGGCGCACAATCTCGGGCGGCGACCGCCCGGCCATGTCGACGCCATTGAGCAGGATCTGACCGGAATCCGGTTTCAGTGCACCGGTAATCAGGTTGAAGAACGTGCTCTTGCCGGCGCCGTTCGGGCCGATCACGGCGGTGAGCGAACCGTCGGCAAAATCGAGCGTGACATTGTCGGTCGCCTTGACGCCGCCGAACGATTTGGAAAGGGAGCGTATCTCCAGCATGGCTAGCTGCGCTCCCCGGCGCGGCGCCGCGCATACCACTCGACCACAAAATCCATCAGGCCTTTCCGCAGGCCGATCGCGAAGAACAGGATCACGATGCCAAGCACGATGCCGTGATATTCGGTCAAACGGGTAACGGTATCATTGAGGATCAGCAGCAGCACGGTGCCGACCATTGGTCCCAGGAAGGTCGCCACGCCGCCGAGCATGTTGATGAATATGCCCTCGCCCGAAATCGTCCAATAGGCGAATTCCGGATAGGCTCCGGAGACGAACAGCGCCATGATGACCCCGCCGGTCGAGGCGAACAGCGCCGCGAGCACAAAGATCGTCAGCTTGGCGCGCCAGACGTCGATGCCGATGAAGCTCGCACGCGTCGCGTTGTCGCGGATCATGCGCAGCGTGTAGCCGAATGGCGACTGCGCGATCTGATGCATCAAGAACAGCCCGATCACCAGCAGTGCGCAGCTCGCGACGTAGAGATGCAAATGGTTCGACAGATCAATGCCCCAAAATGGCGGCCGCGGAATGCCGCCGCGCAGCCCCTGATCGCCGCCGGTCAGCGATACCCACGACAGGATGGTCGAGTGGATCAGCATCTGGAACGCCAGCGTCACGAAGGCGAAGTAGATTTCCTTCAGCCGCACGCAGATGGCGCCAATGACGAGGGCGACGACAAACGTGATCGCCAGCGTTGCGACGAAAGCCACGGGGATGGGAACGCCGGTCTTCTGCATCATCAACCCGAAGCCGTAGGCGCCAAGGCCGAAGAACATGCCATGGCCGAACGAAGTCAGGCCGGTGTAGCCGACAAGGAGGTTGAGCGACGTCGCGAACAGTCCATAGGCTGCACAGCGGATCACGAAGTCGAGCAGCAATTTGCTGCTGAAAATCATCGGCAACAGCGCAAGCACGGCAAAGACTGCAAGCGCAATCAGGGCGTCCCGATTACGACGCGGCTTTGCCTCGGTACGGGAGACATTGAGTGCCGGCGCGCCCTGCCCGGCCTGCAGCTCGGTCATGCGACCTCCTTGCCGAACAGGCCGGTCGGCCGCGACACCAGCACGATCACCATGAACAGATACATCAGGCCTTCCGTAAACAGGGGAAAGCCGAGCGATCCGAACGAGCGGATCATGCCGATCAGGATCGCGCCGATCAGCGCGCCCAGGATCGAGCCCATGCCGCCGATCACGGTGACGATGAAGGATTCGATCAGGACCGAGAATCCCATGCCCGGCGTCAGCGAGCGCACGGGGGCGGCGAGCGCGCCGGCAAGGCCTGCCAGCATGCCGCCGAGCGCAAACACCCCGCCATAGATCAGGCCGGTGTTGATGCCGAGCGCGGACACCATGCCCGGATTATGCGCCGCCGCCCGGATCACCTTGCCGATCCTGGTGCGGGCCAGGCCGAGCCCGAGGATCACAGCGACCACTAGCGCCACGCCGATAAGGAGCAGATAATACGGCGGCACCACGCCGCCAGCGATGAATAGCGGCGCCACCTGGAACGCCGCCGGCATCCCCATCGACTTGAATTCCGGCCCCCAGATCATCCGCACGACGTCGTCGAAGATCAGCACGAAAGCGTAGCAGACGAGCAATTGCATCAGCACGTCGGCGCCATAGACCCGGCTCATGAACACCCGCTCGAAGATCAGGCCGAGCAACGCCGTGCCGGCCGCCCCGCACAGCATCGCCAGCGCAAAACGGCCGGTGAGCTGATAGGCCGTCATCGCGAAATAGGCGCCGAACATGTAGAAGGCGCCGTGGCTGAAATTGACGACCTTGAGCACGCCAAAAATCAGCGTCAGCCCGACGGCGACCAGAAACAGCAACATACCGATGATGAAGCCGCTGGTGGTTTGCGTCACCAGGCAGGCAGAGCTGGCGAGACAGCCGGTAAGCGCATCGAGGTCCAAGGGATGACATCCATTGCAGCGTGCGGGAACGGGCGGCCCGCGAGAAACTTACGGCAGTAAGCAGAGGCGGTTGCGCCGCCTCCGCTCGTCGTCGATCAGGTGTAGCCCTTGCTCTTCTTCCACTCGGCTTCGAGCTCGAAGATGGTCTTCCAGTCGCCGGCCTGAACCTGCGGCACATAGGGCTCCTGCGGGATTGTCGTTCCCCAGCCGATCGCATAGCCGACCAGCGTCTGGTCCTCGGCGCGCATCGTAACGGTGCCGTCGGCGCCAAACGGCGACTTGATCTTCAGGCCGCGCATCGCTTCCGCAATTTTCTTGCCGTCGGCCGAATTCGCCTTCTTCGAAGCTTCCGCTAACAGCATGATTGCAGTCGCATTTTCCCATGACCAGTTGGTGGGATATTCGTTGTACTTCGCCTTGTAAGCGTCACCCCAGGCGGCATTTTCCGGTGTTGCCGGATAGGTCTTGATGTAGCGATTGCCGGAGTGAATGCCCTTCGGCAGGTTCTTCACCACGGTCAGCGCGGTGTAGTCGGCCATGTTGACCGCGAATACCTCCATCTGGCTGAACAGCGCATAAATGTTGGCCTGATCGATATAGGACGTGAGGTCGCCGCCCCACAGGCAGGAATACAGCGCCTGCGGCTTGGCCTGCAGAATCTTCGTCACCACCTCGGTGTAGTCGGGCTGGAACAGCTTTGGCCAGGACTCGCTGATGATCTCGACGTCGGGTGCGAAGCGCTTCAGGTACAGCGTGAACTCGCCCGTGGTGTCGCGCCCATAGGCATAGTCGGGTGCACAGGTCGCCCATTTCTTCAGGCCCTTGGCTTTCGCAATCGCCGCTGCGTAGCTGCCGCCGACGATCGAGTCATGCACGCCCTGCCGCGCGGTGCGGAACGCATTGGGAATGTGCTGCTTGGGATCGGCGGTCAGCGCCGAGGTTTCCGAGTTGGTGTGAATGCAGAGCACGCCGAGGTCGCGCGCCACTTCATGCACAGCGAACGCACCCGACGACGCTTCCGCATCAATCAGGATTTCGCATCCATCGGTATTGACGAGTTCGCGCGCGACGCGGGCGGCCTCCTGCGGCTGTCCCTTGGAATCGCGGATCACCATTTCGATCTGACGTCCGGCCAGCCCGCCGGTCGCATTGACCTTTTCGACTTCCAGCATCACCGCGTTGCGCGAAGACGTGCCGAGTTGCGCCACGCGCCCCGACAGAATGGTCGGCATGCCGACCTTGATGGTCTTGGCCTGGGCGCGTGACACCCAGGGCGTCGCAAAGGTTACGGCCCCGGCGCCCATCATTGCCAACGTCGCACGTCGGCTTACGCCCGGTTTGCGGGTTCTCGTCATTGCTTCCTCCCTTTGGGGTTTGCGTTCCCAAATCCCTGCCGGAGGTCGTGTCGCCTCCGTACTCACAAGGATTTCAGAGCAAGGGGGGTGACGTCAAGCCAAAGATGAATTACGAGTCATAGTTCATCTAGGGAGAAGACGGATCCGGAAACCGGGTTTTTGGGCGACTAATGATCAATCTATCCAGCTTCATTGCATTTCACGCCCGGCGAACCCCGGACCGCTGTGCGCTGAAATACCGCGGCGAGGACGTCTCCTACGCCGAGTTCGACGGCCGTATCCGCCGGGTCGGCGGCTGGCTCGCCTCACGCGGAATAGGCGTGGGCGATGTCGTCGCGGTGCTGATGAAGAACAGCACGGCCTTTCTCGAATTCGTATTTGCTGCCAGCCATATCGGCGCGGTGTTTCTGCCGATCAATTTTCGCCTCTCCGCAGATGAAGTCGGCTACATCGTCGCCAATTCAGGCGCGCGCATCCTGATCGCCGATGATGAGCTTGCAAGCATCGCCGCAGGCGAAGCGCCGATCGTGCTGCTGGACGAAGCTGCGCAAGCCACCGCTACGCGGCTCGCGCCTGATATCGCCCCCGCCCCGATGCACGTCCGCCAGCCCCGCGACCTGATGCGTCTGATGTACACGTCCGGCACGACGGACCGCCCAAAGGGCGTGATGCTCACTTACGAGAACATATACTGGAAGTCGGCCGATCAGACGCTCGCGCTCGGATTGAACGCGGACACGCGATTGCTGGTGGTCGGTCCGCTCTATCATGTCGGCGCGCTCGATCTGCCTGGCATCGCGGTGCTCTGGCACGGCGGCATGCTTTCGATTCACCGCAACTTCGAGCCTGAGCAGGCGCTCGCCGCGATCGAAACGGAAAAACTCAACGCCGCCTGGTTCGCACCGGTGATGACGACCGCGATCCTCACCTGCCCCGCCCGCGACCGCTACGATGTCTCCAGTCTGCAATGGGCGATCGGCGGCGGCGAGAAAACCCCGGAGATGCGCATCCGCGCCTTCTCCGACTGTTTCAAGGGCGCCCGCTACATCGACGCTTACGGCCTGACCGAAACCTGCGGCGGCGACACTTTTATGGAAGCCGGCCGCGAGATCGAAAAGATCGGCTCGACCGGCCGTGCCATCGCCCATGTCCAAATCGAAATCCGCGACGATGCCGGCAACCACCTGCCATCAGGTGAGAACGGTGAAATCTGCCTGCGTGGACCCAAGGTGACGCAGGGCTACTGGAAGGATCCCGAGAAAACCGCGGCCGCATTTTTCGGCGACTGGTTTCGTACCGGAGACGTCGGTTATCTCGATGAGGACGGCTTCCTCTATCTGACCGATCGCAAGAAGGACATGATCGTTTCCGGCGGCGAGAATATCGCCTCCTCCGAAGTCGAACGCGTCATCTACGAACTGCCGCAGGTGCGCGAGGTTGCCGTCGTCGGCCTGCCCGACGCGCGCTGGGGCGAAAAGCCGGTGGCGGTCGTGGTTCTGGGCGACGGCACCACGCTGGAATTGCCCGATCTCGCCGACCACTGCCGCGCGCGCCTCGCAGGCTTCAAAGTGCCGAAGCAACTGATCATCCGCGACAGCCTGCCGCGCAATCCTTCGGGCAAGGTGCTCAAACGCGTGCTGCGGGCCGAACTGGAAACTCACGCATGACGCAATCATCGCAAGCTGCATCCGGCAAAGCGACGAAACTCAACCGTGTCGAGCGCAACGCCTGGACCAAGCGCAAGATATTCGACGCCGCCACCAAGGTCGTCGGCAAACACGGTTACGCCGAGGCATCCGTCGCCCGCATCACCGAGGAAGCCGGCGTCGCGCAGGGAACGTTCTACAATCACTTTGAAAATCGCCAGGAGCTGCTCGACCAGTTGTTGCCGAAGATCGGCACCGACATGGTCTACTTCATCCGCGAGCGCACCGGGAACGCAGAGGCAGCCAGGCAGGAGATAGAACGCTTCGGCGCGTTCTTCGATTTTATCCGCGAGGTGCCGGAATTTTTGCGCATCCTCAACGAGGCCGAATATTTCGCGCCGATCGGCTACCAGAAGCATCTCGACAATATCGCGACCGCCTATGTCCGCATCCTCCGGCGCGCGCGTCAGGCCGGCACGATCGTCGATTATAGCGACGAGGAGTTCGAAGCCATCGTTCACATGTTGATGGGCGCGCGTGGCTACCTGAGCCGCCGCTACTCCTATGTTAGGGGCAACGTCACGGCAGCGCCCGAGCATGTCATCTCCGCCTACCGAAAGCTGGTGACACGCGGCCTGTTCGCACCGAAAAAAGGCAACAACCATGACCGCTGAGGGTATCGTGCTCGTCACCGGCGGCAGCCGTGGCATCGGCGCCGCGACCGCAACGCTTCTGGCCGGACAAGACCGGAAGGTCGTTATCGTCGATATCGCGCCCGAGCCGCTGCCGGGGACGCAAACGATCCTGTGGCCGGCCCCCTTCGATGTCGCGAACGAAAGCGCCGTCGTCAGCGGCATCGCCGACATCGAGGCTGCGCACGGACCAATTGCGGGGCTGGTCAACGCTGCCGGCGTCTTTGGCAAGATGCACCCCATCGAGCGCGTGCGAATGGATCAATGGGACCGCGAGGTCAATATCGATCTGCGCGGCACGTTCCTGGTTGCCCGTAGCGTCGGTGTGAAGATGGCCGCGCGAAGGCACGGCGCGATCGTCAATGTCGCCTCGGTTGCCGGCATGACGTCTGGTCCGATCCATGCCTATACCGCCGCGAAAGCCGGTGTCATTCAGATCACGCAGACGCTGGCCGCCGAATGGGGCCGCAGCGGCGTGCGTGTCAATGCGGTCTCGCCGGGCTTTACGCGCACCGCCATGCTGGAAGCCGGTATCGCCTCCGGCGCGCTGAACAGGAAATGGCTGGAAAGTCCGACCGCGATGAACCGGCTGGTCGAGCCGATCGAGGTCGCCCACGCCATCGCGTGGCTGCTTTCGCCCATGAGCAGCGGCGTCACCGGAATCAATCTACCCGTAGACGCCGGATATATCGCAGGCACCACCTGGGCCGCCTATGGCGGCCTGCGCGAAGCACCGAGCGCGTAGTTAAGGACATGAGCATGAACATCGAGCTGTCGCGCAAGAAACTCGATCTGTCATCGGCCATCGCCGAGGGCGATATCCGGGTGCTGCTGATGGTGCTGGTTCACATGACCGGCGACGAGCGCTGGTTGGAGCCGCCCTACAAGCCCAAGCGCGACGTGCGCCTAATCCCGGACCCGCAAGCCGGCGTGCCGCCGGAAATCCAGGCCGAAATCCGCGCCGCCGTGCTGAAACTGTTCACAAACGGCGAACCGAAGCCCGTCATCACCGACCCCGGCGACGAATTGATGCTGAAGATGATGCGCGCCACACTCGGCGAAAACGTCACGCCGGAATATGCGCCGCTGATGCGCGAGGAAATGGGGTTCATTCCGCGGGATGCACGCTGGACCAAACTTCCTTCCGGTGAGAAGCTGTCGCAGAAACATGTCTTGATCGTCGGCGCCGGCGTCTGCGCCATCGCGCTGGGCGTCGCGCTTGGCCGGCTCGGCATCCCCTACACCATCGTCGAGAAGAACGACGAACTCGGCGGCACCTGGTATGTCAACCGTTATCCCGGTTGCGGCGTCGATACGCCGAACCATTCCTATTCCTTCTCGTTCGGGGCGCGCAATCCGTGGACGCGTTACTTCGCCCAGCGCCAGGAGTTGCTCGACTATCTCAAGAAAGTCGCGGTCGAATATGACATCCGAAAGCATCTCCGCCTCAATACCGAACTGAAATCGTCTCGCTGGGACGAGAACAAGCGGCGCTGGATCTCCACGTTGAAGACCGCCAATGGCGAGGAGATCTTTGAATCGACCACACTGGTCAGCGCCATCGGCCAGCTCAACGACCCCGCGCCCGTGCACTTCAAGGGCGAGGAGGATTTCAAGGGTGAAATGCTGCACTCAGCCTTGTGGACCGATGACGTCAATCTCGACGGCAAACATGTCGCCGTCATCGGCACCGGTGCGACCGCGATGCAACTGGTGCCCTCGATCGCCGACCGTGTGGCCTCGGTCACCGTCTACCAGCGCACCGCGCAATGGGCGCGCCCCGTGGCAGGCTATTCCGATCCGATCACCGAAGGCGCCCGGTGGCTGCTCGCGCATTTGCCGTTCTACGTGCAGTGGTATCGCTTCAACATGTTCTGGCGCTACGGCGACGGTCTGCTGCCGTTCCTGCGCAAGGACCCGGAATGGCCACATCCCGAGCGTGCCGTGAACAAGGGCAATGACCGGCACCGCGAGGAACTGACAGACTTCATCCTGTCCGAACTGAAGGACCGCCCCGACCTGATCGAAAAATGCGTGCCGACCTATCCGCCGTACGGCAAGCGTATCCTGCTCGACAACAACTGGTTCAAGACGCTGACAAAGCCGAATGTCGAACTGGTCACCGGCAGGATCGATCATTTCTCAAAGGACGGTGTCGTTGCTTCGGATGGCAAATTGCGGCCGGCCGACGTCATCGTGATTTCGACGGGATTCAAGGTCACGGAGATGGCGGCACGTCTCAACATCAGCGGGCGTGGCGGAAAGAATCTCAAAGCCGCGTGGGCCAATGACAACCCGACCGCCTATCTCGGCCTCACCGTACCGGACTTTCCGAACTTCTTCGTGATGCTCGGTCCCAATTCCGGCCCAGCGCATGGCGGCAGCGTGATCTTTCAATCCGAATGCCAGAGCCGTTACATCTCGGCCTGCCTCGTCGAAATGATCGAGCGTGATATCGCCGCCATCGAGGTTCGCCCGGAGGCGCACGATCGATACATTCGGAAAGTGGATGCAGAGCACGAGCAACTGATCTGGACTCATCCCGGCATGACAACCTACTACCGCAACGATCAGGGCCGCGTGTTTTCCGCGATGCCATGGCGCTTCGTCGATTACTGGGCGATGACCCACGATCCTGATTTCCGCGATTATCGCCAAACCATGATCTGACATTTGTTACCGGGGAACCGTGTTATTACTGCTTTTCGATAGCTTGACACCGGCCTGTATCTGCCGCAGCATTTGTACGCTGCACTTGATGGAGTTACGGAGCTTCGACTCCCTGCTTCGCAGGCATTGACGCCCCCGGTCATATGATCAAGGCGGCACGCAGCGGTTACGGACGGAAGTCCGTCGGCCAACTCTTGAGGAGGAGCATGACGCCACCGGATCAGACTGGTGACCTTGCTCATCGCAAGGTCCAGGTGCGGTCGAGGCCATAAGCAGCTGCTGGCCTCATCGCACCTTCCAACACATCAAACATATCCGCGGGACTGGAGCGCAAAGGCCACGCGCTACCGGATCCTGAAACCATACTGGTGTCTACCAGAAATCCTTCGCCTATAACGAAGATGTCGGGCCCCGCGATGCTCTAATGCACCGGGGCCCATTCGTTTTTGCAATGGAAACCCGCGTCCCATGGTTCCATGCTCTGTTCCGATCGGGATACCGATCCGACCGAACAAGGACACGCCATGGATAAACCGCGCGTAAGAATCTACACCGACTACAAAAGCCCCTATGCGTTCGTCGCCAACAAGCGGCTGTTCGAACTCGAGGACGCTCATGATGTCGAACTCGAATGGCTGCCCTACACGCTGCGCATCCCCGAATTCATGGGCACGGTGGAAGAGCGCACGCCGCACTTCTGGCGCAAGGTGCGCTACTCCTATATGGATGCGCGCCGCCATGCCAACGCGCAAGGCCTCACCATGAAGGGGCCGCGGCGGATCTATGACGCCTTCTATTCCAGCGCGGGCATGCTGTTCGCGCAGCGTCACGGCCTGTTCCGGCCCTATCACGACACGGTATTCCGTCGCTTCTGGAGTCATGATCTCGAAATCGACGAGCTGCCGGACATTTCGGGCGTGATCGCATCGATCGGCGGGTCGGCTGACGCGTTCGAGACCTACGTTCGCGGCCCGGCGCGGGCCGAGCACGACCGCATCATCGATGAAGCCGAGGCGCTCGGTGTGTTCGGCGTGCCGACCATGGTCTTCAACGGTGAATTGTTCTGGGGCGGCGATCGCGTCGACATGCTGATCGAGCGCATCAAGAAACCCGAATCGATCGCGACGGCGTTGGGCAGCCGCCACCGGACGTGAGGCGCGTAGAGCACGCCTCTTGATTTGCTTTCCTCTTAGACCAAGCCGTGCATTCATAGACCCATGGTGTGACTGACTTGAGTGATTTCCACTGAGCTTGACCAGCCAATCCAATCACGGCTTGGACTGACACTCGACGAACTTCTTGTATTCCCATCGCGTGCCGGTTCGACGGCGCCATACCTGTCCAAAAACGAGCTTTCCTGAAATTGATCGTCTCGGCATCAGCACTGTCCACAGGTGCCACGTTTCCGCCCATGCGGGTCGTGGGCTCATCTCGAAATGCTCTAGTCGCTCTCCGCCATCTGCAACCATGGCGACCCTCCTTTGAGACAAGGCCGCCGGCCGGAGTGATCGACCGACGAATTCACCATGCGAGTCCCGGCATTGGCAATTTCCTGTGCTGAAAGGCTACTGCAATTGAGCGATCCCGCAACTAAGGTCGTCCGTTAGTGTTGATGCACGGGCATGAGGTTAATTATGGAACCCAGTCCAGCGTAATCACTCGAGGAATTTGGGCATTCAGATAAACTTGCAACCTATTCGGTCACACAAACCAAGCCGCCATCGCCTGCCAGATTTCTCTCACTGGAAAGCGGCTGGAAAAGGCTATCGGTAAGCGTTCGAGTCACCGGCAGCTAATGGCCGACGAGCGCTGGCGGCGCAACCAATCGTGCTGCGCAGTTGAAAGAACGACCTTAGCGGATCCGTTCGAAGTCCTCGGGTTTTCGCTCTCGATCTGATGACCCTCGAAATCGGAACAACCCTGCTTTGGTCGATACGATATCGCCGGGCCGAAGGTCATCTTCGAGAACCCGTTTGGAAGCCGCTTCAGCTATCTCATCTTGATTAGGTGGCGGCGCTACGAGGCTTTTGTGCTCTCGTCGCATCAGGTCTAGCCGTTCACGGGAGGCTTTGACTTGAGCCTGCCATTCCTCCCTGCTCATCTGGGTTGTATCGGCTGTCGCGCTCTTCTGCGCGTAGCAGCCGATTGAAAGGCTCGCGGCCAGGCTAACCGTCGCAATAAGGAGAAAGCTTCGACTCATACCTTCGATTGACTCGCAATGTGTGCGCGCACCCTTTGGTCCGCCTCTCGTACCACAACTCGCAGTATGTGGCGACCACTCTCGGTCCAAGGGATTGACGATTTCCGCTGTGGCGACTAAGGCGCTGAAATTGCCGCGATCCTCGATCGCGGCCGACCGGTGGCAAGCTGTCGAAATCAAGGATACCCCTTTGCCTCGCGGCCTTCACAACCGATGGCGTCAGCCGTCATGCAGCCGTCACGGCGATTTCATAACAGTAAACGAAAATGAAATGTCGCTGAGCAATGCGGCTGGGAAAGCCTCGATTGAAACGAGGCTCAGTTTATCCAGGAGTTGTAATGAACAGTATCAAGCGAGCCGCGGCGGTGGCCGCGATAGCCTGCGCCGCGGCGCTAGGTGCATCTTCTGCATCGGCTGATGTCATCAGCAATCCAACAAACACCGACAGCTTTGTGTATCTTTCCGGCGCTTTGCAAGGTGGTCAGCAAACACAGTTCGTGGGACAGACGTTTTCCGCCTCAACCACCGGCGTGCTTACGGACTTTCAGTTTACCCTGAATAGCTCGACTATCACTTCGTTATATGGCGCAGTGTACGCGTGGGATGGCTCCAGGCCGTCCACACTCCTCTGGCAAAGCCCGGTGATGTCCGGAATTGGATCCGGGCAAAATGGAGGCGGTCTTTTCGACTTCTCGTTCACTGGGGTAAACGTTACGCAAGGCATGACCTATGTGGCCGTTCTGAGCACTTACGGGATTCCGAATAACAGCGGCTTGGCAACCGTTGCAGATTGTTTGCCTTTTGCCGGCTGCAACTCCAACTCTATCCCCAATCTCGGTAATATGGCGTGGGCCAATATCCTTGCCGACGGACCTTCCTGGACGTCAGTGACCTTTAGAGACGCCACATTTTCGGCGACGATCGCAAGCCCTGTCCCCGGCCCCATCCTTGGCGCAGGACTACCCGGTCTTGTGATGGCGTTGGGCGGACTGATTGCTTTGCGGCGCCGACGGATGGCAACTGCGTAGATTTCAACGCGCTAAAACGCGCTAGTCGGGTCAGAGACCGCCTTCGGGCGGTCTTTTTTTGACAGTTCCAGGCTTAACTCGCGGCGCCGACATCAAGCTTAACAGGCGATTGCCCGTTGCGACTTCATACAAGTGAGATACGCATCATCCGCCGGGGCTATTTTCCAACGTCCGGGCCTGCGGCGATTCAGGCGACTATACTCCGCTTGCAGAATTTATTTTAGAGCACGTACAAATGAACCATTATCGCGTTGTGACAATTGATCACGATGGCAAGTTGAGCCGGCACCGCGGCTTCGTTTGCGACACTGACGGCGATGCAATTGTGTGGGCCAAACAATTGGTAGATGCGGAGCCAGTTGAGCTTTGGAGCGGCGCTCGTTTTGTCGCTCGTCTCGAACCGCGATCCAATACAAAGCCCCAATAGGCGCGCGCGATTCGCGGTTCTCATCCATAGTCGCCTCTATTAACGATGATTACTTAGGTTAAAACTGCTTCTGAATTGTCCGCCTGCATTGCGCCCTATACCCATGTCAGTGTCCTGCAATCTGGCGGTTCCATTAGACAGCGCGGGACCGCTCTGATGGCTAGGACACGGGCCGCTGGTCTTTGTCCCCACGAAGGCCGGCGGTCCACTTTCCAAAAGCTTTTGACTATCTTGTCATCGAGAATGACAATCCTTGTGATTGCCTTCCAGATCTGAGCTTGATGGCATAAGGCGACGCGGTCGAGCCGATCAGCCGGTAACGTCCTTCGGTCATGGCATCACGTGCCATAGCGCATTCGAATTTCAGCCGCCAGACCTGCAATAACGCCTGCGGTGCCCGCCTTGCGGCGCAGCGAAATTTGCCGCTATTCTGACCGCCAATGATCCGGCTCCGCCCGGGCCCAATAATTCAACCGTGGAGAAACGCCATGAACCCGCCCGTCAGCTCGCCCGCCGTCAAGGTCGTGAAATCGGTTCGCGAACAGGTGAGCGCTGAGGAGTGGCAGGCGCGGGTCGATCTCGCGGCCTGCTACCGGCTCACCGCGATGTACGGGATGACCGAGATGGTGGCCAACCACATCTCCTGCCGGGTGCCGGGCACAACCGACCAGTTCCTGATCAACCCTTACGGCATGCTCTACGAAGAGATCGATGCTTCCAGCCTGATCAAGATCGATGTCGAGGGCAACACGCTGTTCAATGCGTCGGACTACGACGTCAACGTCGCCGGTTTCGTCATTCATAGCGCCATCCACATGGCCAAGCACGACATGGACTGTGTCGCGCATACGCACACGCCGGCCGGCATGGCCGTCTCGGCAATGGAATGCGGCTTGCTGCCGCTGGCGCAGACCTCGATGCGGTTTCTCCACATCGCCTATCATGACTTCGAAGGCATTGCCGACAATGTCGACGAGCGCGAGCGACTGGTGAGAGACCTCGGCGACCATGAAGCCATGATCCTTCGCAACCACGGCCTGCTCGTTGTCGGCCGTACCGTGCCGGCAGCCTTCAATGTGCTGTTCCGTCTCGAGCGCGCCTGCCAGGTGCAGATCATGGCGTTGTCCTGCAACACCAAGCTGATCTACCCGCCGCAGAACATCCTCGAAGACACCTATGAGCGGATGCAGCCGAAGCCCGGCCGCAGCACCCGCAACGGCAACCTCGCCTGGCCGGCACTGCTGCGCAAGCTCGATCGGGCTGATCCGTCTTATCGGAACTGAGAGTTCGTCCATTCGTCAGGCGCGCCAATCTCCGCACGATCTTTGGGCGGAGCCTGCCTGTAATTTGATCGCACATATCGCCGCTAAATCGCCGATGCTGATGTCAGGCGTGGCGACGGGTGCGTCCGATGAAGACATTCATTCGCGTGGTTGAATTATGGGTGCCCGACCGAACCCGCACGCGCCTCGAGTTCGGCGGCTGTCTTTGCAGCGAGGAATATTCGGAATTCAAGGCCGTCAGCGAAAACGCGCTGTTCGCCTATGATGAAGGCCTGCCCGGCAAGGCCTGGGCCTCCGGCCATCCCGTCATCCTCACCGAATTCGCAAACTCCTACTTCAAACGCACCGACGAGGCGATCGAAGCGGGCTTAACCTGCGGCGTGGCGCTGCCGGTCTTTGCCGGCGAATTCCTGATGGCCGTGATGGTGCTGTTCTGCGGCGACGACGAAAAGCACGTCGGCGCCATCGAGCTCTGGCACAACGACCCGGAAAAATCCCACGAGATGGGCCTGGTCGACGGCTATTACGGCACCGCCGACATGTTCGAATTCAATTCGCGGCACACCAAATTCCCGCGCGGGTTCGGCTTGCCCGGCCGCGCCTGGAAAGCCGGCATGCCACTCATCATCAAGGATCTGCACAACGCCAAGAGCTTCCTGCGCTGGGAGGAAGCGAGCGAAATCGGAATCAATTGCGGCGTCGGCATTCCCTACACCACGCCGCCGGATCAGACCTGGGTCATGACCTTCCTGTCGGCGCAGGCAACGCCGATCGCCAGGCGTTTTGAGATCTGGGTGCCGAACCCGGCGCGAACGGAACTGGTGTTTCAGTCCGGCGATTGCAGCAAAAATGCCGATCTGGCCTCGCTCTATGCGTCAAAGACGATCCGCAAGGGCGAAGGGAGCATCGGCGGCGCGTGGGCGACGGGGATGCCGGCCATCAACGAACATCTGAAGGTCGATGAATCGATCGCGGCGCAGTTGGCGCGCGCCGCCGGTATGAATCAGATCGTCGTTCTGCCGGTGATCGAAAACGCCCTGCTCAAGGCCGTTCTCGCCTGGTATCTCTAACCGATCGTTCGCCGGCGCATCAGCCCGCCTTGCGCCCGTGGTGACTATGCACTTGCGAGGAGAGAAGCCGTCGCCACTCATTGAATTCCGGACTTGCGATATCGCGTGGCCGCGGAAGGTCGATCCGATATTCATTGTCGATACGGCCGGGTCCGGGTGACATCACGACGACCCGATCGGCGAGGAAGATCGCCTCCTCGATCGAATGGGTGACAAAGATGACAGTCAGGCCGGTTCGCGACCAGATATCAACCAGCTCGTCCTGCAGGCGCTCGCGCGTCATTGCATCCAGAGCGCCGAAAGGTTCGTCCATCAGCACGACCTCCGCGTCGTTGGCGAGCACCCGGGCGATCGCGACGCGCTGCTTCATGCCGCCGGAGAGCTGGTGCGGGTAGACATCGGCGAAGTTCTGCAGACCGACGAGCTCGATGAAACGGTCGGTCGTTTCGCGGATTTCGGCCTTGGTGCGCCCCCGCGACTTCGGACCGAAGCCGATATTGTCGCGGACATTCAGCCACGGAAACAGCCCGTAATCCTGAAACACCATGCCGCGGCTGGGACCCGGCCCAGATATCGGCATGCCCCACATCAGATTATCGCCGTGCGTAGCGGCCTCGAACCCCGCGGCCATCCGCAACAGCGTGGATTTTCCGCAGCCGGAAGCGCCGATCAGGCAGATGAACTCGCCTTTCCTCACCTGCAGATTGGCGCCGCGCAACGCCTCGATCGAGCGGCCGTTCTGCGAATAGGTCTTGCCGACGTTCTTCATTTCCAGAATCGGGATCGGGGCTTCAGCCATGCGACGGACTCCAGGCCAGAAGGCGTCGCCCGATCAGCATCACCAACTGGTCGGACAAAAAGCCGAATGCGCCGATGACGATCATTCCCGAAATCACGATTTCGGTGCGCGAGAGCTGACGCGCCTCCATGATGATCGCGCCCAATCCGGTCTGCACGCCGGTCATCTCGCCGACGACGATCACCACCCAGGCAAAGCCCAGCCCAAGCCGCATTCCGGTGAAGATGGACGGCAGCGCGGCCGGCAGCACGACGCGAAAGAACTGCGCCGACTCGCTGCAGCCGAGCATCGAAGCCGCCTCGAACAGCCGCGGCTCGACCGAGCGTACGCCAAAAATCGTGTTCACGAGGATCGGATAGAACGCGCCGAGAAACACCAGAAAGAACGCGGAGCGCGGACCAAGGCCGAAGATGATCATTGCCAGCGGCAGCCACGCCGTCACCGGGACCGGCCGCAATATCTGGATGGTCGGATCGAGCAACTGACGGACCAGCGGCACGCGCCCGATCAGCATGCCGAGCGGCAACGCGACGATTAGCGCCAGCGCGAAGCCGCCATAGACCCGGCTGACGGAGGCCAGCAAATGGATGTGCAGCGTTTTGCTGTAGGCGTCGTCATTGATCCCGCCAACAGCAAGATCCCAGAGTTCGAGCCAGACTTCGTAAGGAGGCGGGATCAGGCTTCCGGGCCGGCCGACCGTAGCAAGATGCCAGATCGCCAGCATGGCGACAGGAAACGCGACGGCCAGCAGCAATGGCCGCAGGCGTGGCCACCAGGTGAGCGCCCATGACGTCTTGCGCGCGGCGACCGGCGTATCCTTGGTATCGGCCGCGAGCGTGGTCACGGTCAGGTCGGCTTCACCGCATCGACAAAGCTGGTGTCGATGAAGGTTACGAAATCAGGCAGGCGCTTGATCTGCTTCAGCGCCAGCATGTGGTCGGCATAGATCTTCGATTGCTCGATCTGCTTGGCCTCGAGCTTCCATGTCAGCTCGACATTGGGCACCGAAGCCTCGATCGCCTCCTTTTTCTGGCCGAGCTTGCTGGACGCCATCGCGACCATGGCGTCCTTGTTCGTCGCGGCGTAATCCGTTGCCCTCTGATGGATCCCGAGCATCACGCGGACGAGGTCAGGCTTTTGCGCAATCACGTCGCGATGCGTACCGAACACCATGTTCAACGATCCCATCGCCGTCGAGTAAGGATATTCGACCAGCGAACCGATACCGCTCGACAGCGACACGCCAGGGCCGGGTTCGGCGCCGACATAGGCATCGATGTCGCCGCGCGATAAGGCGATATGCATTTCGCTGAAGGAAACGCGGACCGGCTCGACATCCTTGATCGTCATGCCTTCCATGCGCAGCCGCTCCAGGAAGAACACTTCCTGCGTCGTGCCCGGAAACACCGCGACCCGCTTGCCCTTGAGGTCCTTGATCGAGGCAATCCCTGCGTCCTTCTTCGCGATGATCGCCATGCCGCGGTTGCAGGTCGAGGCAATGACCACGACCGGTTCTCCGGCCGCCGCACCGAGCAGCGCCGCGGCGATGCCGAATGCGCCGAAATCGACCGACTTGGTCACGACGGCATTCTTGCACTCGGTCGGCGTTTCGAACGGCAGCACCTCGATCTTGTAGCCCGCGGGCACGAACTGATCGTAGAAATAGGGAGCGATGGAGTGGATCAGCTTCAGCGCGCCGGCTCGAATGACGACTGGCCGCTCGGCGCGAACGATGGCCGGGCTCGCGAACAGTCCAGCCCCGAGACCGGCACCAAGGCCGGCAATGAATTCGCGTCGACAGATCCCAGATGTCATTGAACACTCCTCTTTTGACCCTGAGAAATGCAACAACCATGCCGCTCAAACAGGCGCTTACCGGCGCCTCGGGCGCGCCCGGAGCCCCACCCTCGAGGTGCGCAGAGGCTGTCATTCCGGCCGAAAGCGCCGGAAATGCCCCAGTGGTTGGCGCATATGCGTGGAAAATGGGCTTGCTCCAGCCCAACTGACCAGGAAACAGGCGACTATCGCAGGGCCCGGAAGAACTCCCGTACCTCCTGGACGAACGACTCAGGCTGTTCGAACGCGGCGAAATGTCCGCCCTTCGGCATTTCACGCCAGTGCTGAATATTCGTGAAGCTCGCTTCCATCCACTTTCGCACCGGCGTGACGATTTCCTTGGGGAAGACGGCGACGCCGGTCGGTATAGTCACCTTGTACGGCGTGCGGCGCTTGGGTCCGAAACTCTCCCAGTAAAGACGCGCGGATGACGCGGCGGTAGCCGTCACCCAGTAGAACATGACGTTGTCGATAAGTTCGTCGCGGCCAAGGATGTTCTCGGGATGGCCGTCGCAATCGGTCCAGGCCCAGAATTTTTCCAGAATCCATGCAGCCTGTCCGCTCGGCGAATCCGTCAAGCCGTAACCAAGCGTCTGCGGCCGGGTCGATTGCTGCTTGGAGTATCCGGAATCCCATTCGGCGTAATGTTCAATTCTCTTCAGCGCCCGCGCTTCCTCTGGCGTCGGCTGTCCCTCGACATTGGGCCGCGCTGACATCGCCAGCGTGATGTGAATGCCGGCGCAATGCTCTGTATCCTGCGCACCGATCGCAGTCGTGACCGCCGATCCCCAATCACCACCCTGCGCGACGTAGCGCGAATATCCGAGGCGATCCATCAGCACCGCCCAGCTTGACGCGATGCGACCGACGCCCCAGCCGGTGGTCTTCGGCTTCGCAGAGAAGCCAAAGCCCGGCAGCGACGGGCAAACAATGTGAAATGCATCGGCAGCGTTGCCGCCGTGCGCGGTCGGATCGGTCAAAGGCTCGATCACCTTGTGAAACTCGACCACCGAGCCCGGCCAACCATGTGTGATGACCAGCGGCATCGCGTCCGGATGCTTTGAGCGGACGTGCAGGAAATGAATGTCGAGCCCGTCGATCTCGGTGATGAACTGCGCAAACCGATTGAGGCGCGCCTCGCGCCCGCGCCAATCATACTCTTCCGCCCAATAGCGACAGATGTCCTCGATCCATTTCAGCGGCGCCCCCTGACTCCAGTCCTCGACCAGTTCAGCTTCCGGCCAGCGCGTATTGCGCAGCCGTGATTTGAGGTCGTGGAGAACGTCGTCGCCGATCGAAATGCGATAGGGTTTGACTTCAGCGCTCATGAAGGGCCCTCTTTCAAAGCCAGCCGGAACTGCCGGGACGGAGTTCACAGGCGAAAATCATTGTCGCACGCGAGGCCAACGTCGCGCGGGTGCTGGTGTATTCGACACGTCCGAAATCGAGCACGAATGGCTCGGCGAACTCACCGACACTGTCACAGAACACGTGAACACACACGCCAGCACTGTTGCACAGCCGTGCGAAGGCGTCGATACGATGACGTCCGAAATTGGTCCAGTCTGAGACCCGCCGGGACAATGCAATTTGAGCCCGCCACGCCAATCGTTTTGACACCGCCCGCTCCATAGTCTCGCATTGAGATGTTACGCTGACCCGCTCCGCATCTTCAACTGGAGACCGAACGCGGACTAGCGCAACTGACGAGTCGCGCTGCTTGCCGTCGGTTCCCGAATTAACTCGCCGAGTGGACATCAAGCTTAACAAATGACTTTCGTTGCGATGCCATCGGGATCGTTTAGTGATGAGCCGCCGGACTATTTCCCCAGGCGTCCGGCCTGACACCGGCAAGGCCGCTTGACGGCATTGTTCCTAACGTAGTTCAGCTATGGCCCTGCAAAAACCAGCGAACGTCTCCCGATTTCAGATCGTCTGTGGCATTTGCGACGGTTTGGGGATTGTCTTCGATTGCAGGGAAGATGCGCCCGCCTCCACTCTCATCAAATGCCGGCATTGTGGTGCGCCACGTGGCACGCTGGGCGATCTACGCCTGCTCTCTTGTTCAGGCAAAGAGAGTTTGTTTGAAATTTGAAGCGTCGACGTGTTGTCTATTTTCGACATCTGCGGCGCAATTTGGCTGCGGCGCTCGATTGACCCGCAGTTCGTCAGCGCGTAGCCGCTGTTTGTTGGCGGATGGCTTTCATAAACTGGCCAGGATAAAGGAGTACAATGGTTCGAAAACTTCTTGTGCTCCTTGCCTGGGTTTCTCTGGGCTATATTGTGTATGTCACCTTGTCACCCATCGGTCTTCGTCCTGTCGCCAGCAACAATCCCGCCTACGAGCGGCTCGGGGCATATGCGATCGTCGGCATTTTGTTCGGCTTGGCTTACCGTGGGCGAGCTTTCATGGCGCTGGGTATCGTGGTCGGTGCTGCGATTGCTCTTGAGGGCCTTCAGTACCTCACCCCGGACAGGCACGGGCGACTCGTGGACCTCCTTGAGAAGGCATCCGGCGGCTTGCTCGGAGTGTTGGTTGCGGTTGCGGCCAGCAGATACTTGGCTCGCTTTTAGCGCGCGATCACCAATGAACCCGCGCGCGTTTAAGCCGCACTGCAAGAATCCGCACTATTCGGAAGCTAAGGCGGGATGAATGCAACAACAGCGGCAGCCAGTTCGTTTGGCGAGATGGCGACCTTGCAGGAAACGTATTCCGGCCAGAGAATGCCGAGCACGTCTTAGCGAGTTCTGTGAAAGAGGTCCCGCCTAGCGTCGCGGCTCGCCTGCGGCCCGTCAAGCGGGACCATCGCGACAACTACGGACGCTGTGGCAGCTCGTGCATCAATGCGAGCGGAAAGCCCATAGCCGTGGCGTGAGCCGCGGACGTATCGAACGATCAATGCGCCATCCCGGTCAAAGAGCTATCATGGTGCGGCCACGCCCGGATGCGGACGTCCGACAGCCGCACGACGACCCGATCGCTCCAACCTGATTGAACGCGACTTCTTTCGCCCCCGCGCCAAACCGAATCTGGCTCGTCGCCAGCCCGTGACCTGATCCACCACTCCGATCGGTGCTCAGTATGTTTCTGAACTCGTAACGCGATAAAGTCCGCCTGCTTTAGAGGGCTCGATGAGCAAGGACTGCCATGACAATGCCCCGATCAAGAGCTCCTTGCACGCGCAAAACCGAACTCGTTCCAACAGCAAAAACCAGCGGACGTATCCCGATTTCAGATTGTCTGCCGCATTTGAGACGGCTTGAGGATCGTGTTAGACTGCAAAGAAGACGCTCCGCCTCCACTGTAATCAGATATCGGCCTTGTGGTGCGCCGCGCGGAACGCTGGCCGATTTACGTCTTGTCTCTTGTTCAGGCAAGGATAGCCTGTTCGAAATTTGAAGCGCCGACCAAGCTGACGCGCAATGCCGGTAGCTTGGACGTGCAAGCAATTGGCACTGGTTCTATCGTCCATAACAATCGCGTAGACCGCAAAGCAGGATGGCGGGCTTGGTCGCGGTGCCTACTATGGCATCAAGCCAGCGCGCTTTGATTACACACGGTACCACCCTTCCAAACTTTTTCTGAAGGGGTCCGAAGCGCGCTTGGTAGGCGAGCAGCAACACTGCCGTGATCGCGAGGATGGTATCGCGGAGGACGAGAGTCTCATCGCCACCACGGGCCGGTGATTATGGGGACAGCTCCGACACAAAAGAAGAACAGCCCATACCGCCAGTTGCAGGCAGCGGTACCCAAAACCACGCCAAGGAACGTCACCAATTGCTCGCTCATCGCAGAAATGTCCGGTCAATGCGCAGATCGCAATTAAGCCAATGGAAATCAACAATTATATTCCAAAAGCGCATCAAATGGATGATCTCCTCCCGCTCAATCGATACCCCTCTAGCAGATCAGTCCACAATCCGTCACGCGGAATGGCCTAGTTTTCGCCAGAGCATCTAGAAAAGGTTAAGTTCCGGGCAGCAGGCGACCATCACCAAAGCGATAGCTGCCAGCCAGCCTGTCGTGATGACGCTCTCGAATAGCGGACCACCCAGCGCAAGAATAGCTCGATTACGGCCTCGCCGGCGCTGATGCAAAAATTCGACATACAATTCGGTTCGACTTTACGAACTCGAACTGTCGGTCGAGTGGGCAGACACTCCATGCGCCTGCCCATTACCTTCGTCCATTGGTAAGAGACCAGTGCCATGTGGGCACGCCCCCACGGATCGATGCCACAACAGCCGTTTGATCTGGCGCTCGGCGATCAAACCAACCAGGCACGGAAGCCCGAAGGATCATCGCCGGTATCGAGAACAAAGAAAGTAGCTTCGATTACTGGCTCGCCGACACGCCCCCGGCGGGGTAGGAATTATTTGACCCAGGTAATACGGGGACCCCGCCCGGAACGTCCACGAGTACGATATTGACGTTGGAGGTCACCAGAGGTTGGTCCCCTCCGATCTGCACCACGTTGGTGCCGGCGATCAGGTCACTTGCTGGGATCGTTACTGCAAAGGTGCGCCAAGTGAAGCCCGTGGTGTCTGGATACGGCCACGGCGTTGGATGCGTATGTCCATTGACCGTAACGTTGAGCACACTAGGACGATCGCTGTGGAAGAAGTTGAACAGAACGCGGACCGTCGCGGCCTTGGGATTCGTCGGTATATTTAAGACATTCCAGGTTGAAGTGTTGTTGGGATCCGAGGCTTTACCAAGGTTGTTAGCCAGATTTGGAGCATAATTGTTGACCGGAACATTTGCATCCAGGGCATCATAGCTAAAGTCGCGGTACGTGAAGGGCCCGTCGAACGCGACGTTGTCCCAAGCAAAAGTGTGGTCGTGCTGAAGCGGAAGTTGGAGAGACTTGTCCGCGTTGTAGTGGACGTCCTGAAGCCAAATAAGCCCTCTGGTAAAACCGAGGTTTGCATTCAAGATCGTTGCCAAGTGCTTCAGAGTTGTGGGCGATGGAGCGACTCCCGCATCCGTTCCGTAAATATCGATCTGATTTTGTGAAATCCGAAGTTCATAGTGGTTCATCTGCCCTACTTGAGTGGCCTTCTTCACGCAAGCGTAGCCGCGAAGTTGTAACGATCCGCCGGTATCAAAATCGTTGGCGACGTAGTTGTTTATAAGAATTGCTGATCCGACCCCGAGATAACCATTATTATTCCCTTCTGGACATGGATTGGGGTTTCCATTCGAGTCCACGAAACCGTCAAACCGAAGCCCAAATCCATATTGCGGCAATGCCCGCCAGGTCTCGAAGTGTGCGAATGGCGCGGGAACTGGAAGATTGGTCATCCAAAACTCAGGCCATGCACCGTGCGATCCCTGCGAATCGTTCGATACTTCAAACGACACAGTGCCGGTTCTGCCGGCAAAATCGAACGGTTGCTTCGGATACATAGCAAGAACCGTGACGCCACCGCCTTCGTACCCCCCCGTTGGGTTGTCGTTTGAAGATTGGCGCAATTGACCGTTGCAGATCTGGATATCGTTCGGAGGGAGGACTTTCGTGCTACCGTTGCATCCAACGATTGTTGATGCGGGGTAAGCATTAGCTAAACCTTGGCCGAAGTTGACGAGTGCTTGTGTTCTCGAAACGCCCCAAACATTAGGGTCGAGATCGCCGGTCCGGCTTTGGATTCCTGGATTCTTCTTGTCGAACGTTTCGCAGAACGATACTGCACCGCCCAACTGCAGGCCGCAGTTGCCGACGACCGGTGTTGGAGATGAGGAAGATCCCGATCCGGGCGTTGATCCCGACCCAGTCCCGCCGGACGCCACCGACACCGAGGCGGAGCAACTCGCGGTGGCGCCACCGTTAGAACCTCCACAACCCCATGTCCACGGGCCCGAACCCGCCACGGCCGACGACGTGCCAGTTGAGCAAAGGTTGGTCGTAGGCACGGACGATACCGTCGTGCCATTTGCCGATCCACACGCGCCGTTGATCAGCGCCGGGCTAGTACTCACAGCCACGGTTGCACTAGCTACAGGAGACGTGCCTCCGGCTCCTGTGCACGCCAGCGTGTAGTTCGTGGTACTCGGCGGCGATACTGCAAGAGTGCCGCTGGTAGCTTTCGTCCCAGTCCAACCGCCCCCGGCTGCACATGAGGTTGCGTTGGTCGAGGACCAAGTAACAGTCGAGATCTTACTGGCGCTAATGCTAGGCGGACTCGCCGAAAATGCCACGGTGGGTATTGGAAGGGTGTTGCCGCCACCTTGGCTGCTCGTAGCGTAGATCTGAATGTTGTCCCAATGCCACGTGTACAGCCCGGTCGAGTTTGACGCCACTCCCCTTGCATCGAAATGTTTGTCCGGATTGTAACTGTCGTCGCCAAACTGGACGCGAATGTCTCCGTCGGGAATATTGCCGGCGACCGTACGTGAAACCGTCGTACCGTTCGGCTGCGCAATCGTCGTGGTCAAGGTTCCATTGCCGTTGTCGATAACGCAGTGCTTATAGCGCGCCGCCTTGTCCGACACTGTGAGGCCACGTGCGCCCTCATGAAATTGGTTATTGGTGTAACTGTTCATACTGCCGCGAAATACCTTGACGCCATTCGCTGCAGGGCCTTGTGGGGAACTCGGACCACCGTTTTTAGGGAAGTCAGGTGACGTGTAACCAAGGTCGGTCTTCCCCCCGTACTCAGCGGGCGTAAGGAAGTTGACTACAGTCCACTTGCCACCGCCGAGATCGGTGATGTTCTGATCCCAGCAGACTTTGGATACATTACGGAAAGTCGGTTTTGGAGAGAACCAAACGGAGACGTAGCCCTCCGTGTTGACAGTGGTCATCACGTGACCCTTGTCCTGATTTCCATCGGGCGCACAGTAATAATACGCGGCCTCGGCTGCCTGCTGTTGTGACGTCAGGTGAATCGTGCGGCTTGAGGTATTCGGATTTTCGCACGACATCCCGTGGTCGGCATGCCAGTCGTTCCTGTTTGAGCCGAACATCGCGCCGGCGTTCCATTCACCGGACCAGCCGTAATTGAATCGCTCCTTATAAGAAGTTGGAGTTTTAAAATCTTCGAAAAATGCAAGACCGGCTTCGTTTGAAGGCGTTGGAGTTGTCGTAGATCCCGAGCCAGGCGTCGAACCAGATCCAGCCGTAGATCCCGACCCGGGTGTAGATCCCGAGCCAGGCGTCCCCCCCGATCCAGGCGTAGATCCCGACCCAGCTGTCGACCCCGATTTGGACGCCAAGCAGCTAGCATTGGTACCCCCGTTTGAACCGCCACAGCTCCATGTCCACGGGCCCGTACCCGCCACGCTCGACGACGCGCCCTTTGAGCAAAGGTTGGTCGAAGGTGCAGATGATGCTTGCGTGCCGTTTGCAGATCCGCACGCGCCGGCGACCGGCGCCGGGGCGGCACTCACAGCCACCGTCGTACTGGCGGCTGAGGACAAACCTCTGTACCCAATACACGTCAGCGTGTAGGTCGTGGTGCTTGTCGGCGATACCGCAAGAGTGCCACTGTTGGCTTTCGTCCCTGTCCAGCCGCCGCTAGCGGTGCATGAGATTGCATTAGTCGAGGACCAGGTCACCGTCGAGATTTTGCCGGAGATGATGCTGGTCGGGCTCGCCGACAATGCAACCGTAGGGTTTTGAAATGCGCCAGGCACTGGCGACTGAGCGCGAGCACCGTCTGACTGGGCAAGCGCCACCGAGAGCGCGATTGTCAAGGGCAGGGCCCCGGCAAGCCGAAGTCGAGCGCTACGAAGCAGAGAGACAAAGGCCAAGCTCAAAATAACCCCTCCAAACCAACGATTACCTTTTGCAATCCTCGATTGCGTCTCAATTAAACCTCACCAGCGAACCGCGACTAGTGATTCTCCGTTGAGAATGCGGACGGCAACACAGTCCCTAACCATGTGACTAGGCGGCGACCTCGGCAGAAAGTGCGGCAAAAAGGAGCAAAGATACGGTCAATAAATGGTGATTTTGGACACGGGGACTGTTTCTAAAAGAGATTTTGTGCAGTTCAGACTGCGACATTATCGGCCACCAAAGAATCGGATCGGTTGCGCGACGATAACTTCGACGCCAAATCAAACCTACTTCGATTTCCCGACTCGAGAGGTGGAATTCGGCTCAATGTACTCTTTTCATTTCGGCCACACCGCCGGCGAATCGGGAACGAGATACGGACCGCCGGAAGGAGGACCGCTTGGTTTCTCATCAATCGCGACCACTGAACACTGCCTCACTTGAAGCAATGTGTCTCGTTTGAAGCAATAAACGGTCATTGCGCGAGTATGCCCAAGGTCGTGGTGACCCGGAGAAGAGCAGTGTCCTAGAATCTGGCGTCAGCACCCTGAATAGCGGGGATCTGGGTCCATGGATTCCTTCAAATAAGCCGATCCCAGCTTTACGAGCTGGTCCTCGGACTTTCCGGTCGAAGCCATTAATCTTAAATACTTCAATAGCCTATCGTGGGTTGGCATGGTGACAACATGCCCTGAGGAACTCACAATCCGGTCGACAATGTCATCCTTCATGCACCACCGAAAATACTAATTTTGCAACGCAATACAGGCAGTGCAACATCTCGCAGTCCACCCGTCAAGGGGGCGATTGGTGCTAAGCTTACCGGCGCAGCCGTTGCGCCCTGCGAAAGGCCTTCAGCACAACCAATTGCAAAGTGACGGGGTTTACCTTGGTGGCACAGAACCAAGTTAGGGCCGCACGAAAGATAGTTACTCGAGCCGCTCCGGCCACGCTGCCCTCAACGCTGAGGTCTGGGCCTCTAGTGGATTATCGATACCAACCTGAGTACGTATACCGGGTCAAATAGGCGGCGCCGCCATAGGGCCCATAAGCGCCGTACAGTGACGAGCACGAGTACGGATCTGGACAAGCAGGACGGATGACCGAGGTAGGCGGCACTACCTTCCTGGCGTGGTGCTTTACCGTCACACCATCAGCGGAGGCGTCGCCAGACACGGAAAAAAACACTGCAAGCGCCGCTGCTACGACGCAGATAATTTTGCCCACGAGCCCGACTCCATCAATTAAGATTGGCTAGTACCAGTAGACCACGTGAGGAGTCTTACAATCAACCCTCTCGGTGCCAGCCCGACGTCTTAAAGAGCGCGCGCCTGCGCTTTTAGCGATAGGAGTGATGAAAGACACACACCCGGAGGAGAGGCAGCGGCGCCCCGCCATTTGCCATTTAAAGTGGAAATAGGGCGACAATCCGCTTGGTGCGTTGCCAACGATATTGGCCCGATCCGATGCTTACGCTGCAAGGACCGAAATACCGTCATTTTGTCCGTACTGATTTTGCTTTTGCGCGTGCTACCGGGGTGACGCTGTATCTGCGCCGGACTTGTGCTGAAAATGTGGGTATCGATTCGTGGTGTTGGTCCATAATCCGGTGCTAGATCGATCCCGAATTCACCTACAAGCATCGATCATTCGTAGAAGGCGCCGAAATCTCCAGAAATTTGCCTCCATAGGGGCATTCCGCCGCCACGCTTGTGGCCGATACGCAACAGCATTCCCCGAAATCGGCAAGCATGGCCCCGCAACCCTACGCAGCTGCGATCGCATCGCTTATGGTCGCTCGCGGGCTAGGGCAAAGGGATTGGGACTTTCAGTGAGAATTAAGCGCGTCATCTTGGCCCTGCCTGTGCTGACCATGGCGGTTGCACTGGGCGGCTGCGGCTGGATGTCGGTGAGCGGCCCCGCCGCCACGGACATATTGGCAGGCCAGCGCGACCCGATGAGCCTCAACTACGCGGTGGTGAAGCTCACCCCGAAGATCGTCGAGGTCATGTCCAAGAACCTGCCGCGCCTTTCTACCTTCGTAGGCAATCAGCGGCCGCGCGACATCACCTTCGGCGTCGGCGATGTCCTCAGCGTCACGGTTTTCGAAGCCGCTTCCGGCGGCCTTTTCATTCCGGCCGAAGGCGCGGTGCGGCCGGGCAATTTTGTCGCTATTCCGAACCAGGCCGTCGACATCCACGGCAATATCTCGGTCCCCTATGCGGGTTCCATCCGCGCGCGCGGGCGCACCCAGGTCGAGGTGCAGGATGCCATTGTCGCCGCCCTCAAGAACCGCGCGATCGAGCCGCAGGTCATTGTGTCCATGGTCGAACAGAAGACGTCCATGATCAGCGTCCTGGGCGAAGGCCGCGCGGCGCGGATTCCCGCGACCGCCTCGCCCGAGCGCATGCTCGACGTCATCAGCCGGGCCGGCCTGGTGGCGGTTGGCGGCTCGACCGGGGCTGCCGGCGCTGAAACCTGGGTGCTCCTGGAGCGAGGTGGCAAGCGCGCCATCGCCCCGTTTGGCGCGCTGATTTATGAGCCGGTCAACAATGTCTACGTGCATCCCAACGATACGATCTATCTGTACCGGGAGCCGCAGACCTTCCTGTCGTTCGGTGCGGTCGGCGCACAACAACAGATTCCATTCGGAACCTGGCGGCTGTCGCTTGCGGAAGCGATCAGCAAGGCCGGTGGTCTGATAGATACCCAGGCTGATCCGGGCTCGGTGTTCCTCTATCGCGGTGAAGCGCGGGACGTTGCCGTAGCCATGGGCATCGACGTTTCGCCCTACGAAGGCCCTATCATTCCGGTGATCTACACGATCAACCTGCGCGATCCCGCCGGCCTGTTTCTGGCGAGCTCGTTCGAGATGCGCAACAAGGACATTCTCTACGTTTCGAACTCTGTGTCGGTCGAGTCCACCAAGTTCATGACGTATCTCAACACGCTCAACTCGACTATACAGGCCCCCATTTCGACCGTCACGAGCGCCTATGGCTTGCGGAATATCATCACCGGTACCGGCGCTGTGCCGAGCACTTTCGTAACCGGAGGTACGACGACTGTCGTCACGACGCCAACGCCCTAGGACCGATCGACATTCAGGATTCCCAAGTGGTTTGATCGCTGATTCATAGAGTTCCGTGATTCGACACGGAGCAGATGATGGCGGCGAAGCGATATGAGCTGACCGAGGTGCAATGGGCGAGGATCTCGCCACTGCTGCCGGGGAAAGCTGGCGACCCGGGACGTACGGCTGCGGATAATCGTCTGTTTGTCAACGGATGTCTGTGGGTTTTGCGATCGGGGGCACACTGGAGCGATCTGCCAGAGCGGTACGGCAAGTGGAAAACGGTGCACCAGCGCTTCAGTCGCTGGTGCCATGCTGGCGTCTGGGAGCGCGTATTCGCTGCTCTGACCGCCGATCGCGACAACCATTACCTGATGATCGACAGCACCATCATTCGCGCCCACCAGCAGGCGGCGAGCGGAAAAGGGGGGCCAAAGATCAGGCGCTGGGGCGTTCCCGAGGCGGACTGACTACCAAGATCCACATGCTGGCCGATGCCCTGGGCCGTCCGCTCCGCTTTATCGTCACGGCTGGGCAGGTCAATGACATCACCCAGGCGCCCGCCCTGCTGAATGGCCAGAGCGGCGATGCCGTGCTCGCCGACAAAGCCTATGACAGCAATGCCCTGCGTGCGATCATCGCGGAAATCGGCGCAACAGCGGTGATCCCGTCAAACCGCACCCGCAGGATCATCATTCCGCATGACGCCGACGCCTACAAACAGCGCAACCGTATCGAGCGCTGCTTCTGCCAACTCAAACACTTCCGACGCTTGGCAACCCGTTACGACAGGCGAGCCACCAACTTTACCGGCTTCATCCCTCTCGCTGCCGCAATAATCTGGATGCAATGAATGTCGATCGGTCCTAGGGCCGCGTCTGGGCTGGATTACGTTAAATGGCCGCCGACAGACTAGGCCGGGCGCAACCCGCCGGTATTGAGCCCAAGTTTACGCACAAGACCTTAAGTTACACGCGGCGCAGAAATCGACGGTCCAGCACCGCTTGCCCGAATACCGGTCACGAGGCTGAAGTTAATGGACTCTGACCCAGATTATGTCGACGGTGCCGCTGTCGCGGTTGGTACGGCTAATTGGCGAGTCCACCACCGAAGGCAAGATCAGCGACGATACTACAATGGCGAAAGTGAAAATCGCCAGTCCTGCTCATTGCCGATTTACCGCAGCGTCATTGCTGATGTCGGCAGCAGTCCCGGTCCCGCCCTCCTGGCCATCCGATCCCAACGACACGATCTCGTAAGGACCACGCTCGCCAGGCGAGCGATAAAGATAGACGTGTCCCCACGGATCGGCCGGCACCGCGCCGGTCTTGAGATAGGGTCCGTTCCAAATCGTTGTATTGCCTGGTCTTTGCGCCAATGCGGAAAGACCTTCACTAACGGTCGGATACCGGCCGACGTCGAGATAAAACAGGTCAAGCGAACTTGAGAAGCTCTCGATCTGGAGTTTGGCCGTCTTAACTTTGGAGTCCCCAAGGTAGTTGAGTACGCGGGGTCCGACCAAACCCATGATCAGCCCGATGATCGCGATAACAACCAGCATTTCTACAAGGGTAAAGCCTGCCTCAGCATGTCGCAGAGCATGGCGGCCTCTGGTGACCATATGAAGCTTCATCTGTCCTCTCCGTACCAAACCATTGTCCAAACCGGCACGACCGTCGGTTACCGCGCGGATGTCACGCGCAGCACTTCGGGGGCCGCGGTTATTCCAAGCCGGCATTTCTGCACGGCATCGTCCAGCATGGTCGTCATGCCTGCGCGTATGGCGGCGCCGTCGATCAGGGAGGCATCCGCTTCCGCGCCGACCAAAGGCCTGACTTCGTCGGTCAGTTCCAGCAATTCAAAAATCCCGGCACGTCCGCGATAGCCGGTGCCGCCGCAGCGTTCGCAGCCGCCAGGGCGATAGATCGTCTCGCCGGCTGCAAAGCCCAGAACCCGATAGCGCGGGTCGGCGACCATATCCGGTTCGGTCAGCTCGTGCTTGCTCTTGCAGCCGTCGCACAGCACGCGGACCAATCGCTGGGCAACGACGGCGCGCAACGTCGAGCGCAGCAGAAATCCCTCCACGCCGAGGTCAAGGAGCCGCGGTACCGCCGCAGCCGCCGTCTCGGTGTGAAGCGTTGACAGAACCAGATGGCCGGTCAATGCCGCGTGGATGGCAATGTTTGCCGTTTCGCTGTCGCGGATTTCACCGACCATGATGACATCGGGATCCTGGCGTACGAACGCGCGCATCGCCGTGGCGAAGGTCAGCCCGATCGCCGGCTTGGCCTGCGACTGGTTGATACCCGGAATCTCGTATTCGACAGGATCCTCGATGGTAAGGATCTTTCGCGTCGGCTCGTTGAGAATCGACAGCATTGTCGCGAGCGTCGTGGTCTTTCCGCTTCCGGTCGGGCCGGTGATCAGGATCAACCCATGCGGCAGCGCCAGCAGGCGGCGCAACGTCGCTTCGTCGCGGCCGAACAATCCAATCTTGCCCAAATCGAGCAAGCCGCGGTCGCGAGGCAGCAGGCGTATTACGACGCTCTCGCCGTGCTGTGTCGGCATGGTGGCGATGCGGATATCGATCTCGGTCCGTCCGACCCGAGCCCTTGCCGCGCCGTCCTGAGGCAACCGGCGTTCCGCGATGTTAAGTCCGGCCAGGATCTTGATACGCGAAACCACGGCCTGCGGTGGTGCATCTCCTGGAAACGGCACGGCGCGCAGGATTCCATCAACACGCATTCTCACCACGAGCCCGGTCCGGAATGGCTCGATGTGGATGTCGCTCGCTCGCAGCTCCATGGCACGCTCGAGCACGTCGTTGACGGCCCGAACTACGGGAGCGCCGCTCGCCAGATCGCGCAGGCTGTCGATGTCGTCGTCGCCGGTACGTTGTTCCGGCTCATCGACGTCCACCGCTTCCGCCGTGCGTTCGTCCAGCCGCAGTTCCAGCACCGTGGCGATGTCGTCGAAGGATGCAACGGCGATCGCAACGGGACGACCGCAGACGATCTCAGCTGCCCTGATCGCGGCGCCGTCAGCCGGGTCCGACACCGCCAGGCCAAAGCCGTCGTCCCCCAGCCTAAAAGGGAAAACCGAAGATTCGCGCAAAAATCGCGGCGAGAAATGCTCAACCGCACCTTGCACATTCGTCAGCTGCTGCAAACCCGCGCGCGGCAACTTCCAGAAGCCCGCGACCTCATCGGCGAATATTCCAGCCGGCAGGTCCGATTTTTCCCAAAGCTCCCGAAGCCCGTTTCCAGAAGCCGCTTCCACGGAGCTGACGCTCCGCAATTTTACCCTCGCGGCCTCCGGTAGCCGTTCGAGCAAATGCAGGCGAAACTGCTCAATGCTATGCCTTGAGGTCGCAACCGTCCCCCCCTCCCCTGCCGGTGACGTGATACGATTTGGGATTAAGTTTGACACGTTGCTACTTCGCTCCGCCGCTATCGCGTCACGCTATCCGCAAAATATACAATCCACAGCGCCGGACACAGAAACGCTCCCAAAGGTATCCGCGTCGTCCGTATCACAGCCTGGCCCCTCAAGCGCGCCAACATTACCGTTAGCAGCGCGCCGCTTGTCGCAAGGCCGAAACACCATGGTATTGCCTCGAACGGCAGCCACGCCCCGATTGCCGCCGCCAGTTTCACGTCACCCAGACCAAGGCCCTCGGTTTTCCTGATCCAGCCGTAGCCACTGCGAAACAGCGCCAGCACGCCTGCGATGCAGCCGGCGCGCACGATCGCATGCAAAACTGCTGTCCACGGGTCCGTTGTATCCAGCAACGGCGCAGCAAGGATGCCGCAGAAGAGGGCACCAAACGTAATCAGATCCGGCAGCAGAAAAGTTCTCGCGTCGACGTCAGCCCCGGCAAGCATCAACGTCCCGAGCACAGTCGAAGCAATGGCGACTGGCCACGGCAAGGACAGCGCGGAGATCAGGCCAATGGCGCAGGCGCCGCCGATCAGTATCGCCGCGTTCGGGCGGAGGTCGACCTCCGATCCAATCGCCTCCCCTGCTTCGACTTCGATCGTCATTTCACGACCCTGTTGCCGTCAATGACGCTGCGGCCGCCACGCATGGTTTGCAGGCGGTCCCGGAATTCCTCGGTGACCGCGCTGGCGTCGACACTGTTCCGAATGAGCTGTGTCTTGATGAAGATGATGATCTCGGACCGCGTCTTGGTGTTGGAGGTGTTTCCAAACACGTCACCAAGAAACTTGATTTCACGGAGTCCCGGTATGCCCGATTTAGTCTCCTGACTGCGCTCGCTGATAAGGCCGGCAAGCAACACGGTTTGACCGCTGGTCACCGAGACGGTGGAGTGGACGCGGCGCTGGGCAATCGTGGGTGTCAGAGTCTGCTTGTCGGCATTCACGATGTTGGAGATTTCCTGATCGACTTCGAGTTGAACAGATCCATTGGCGTGCACGTGGGGCAGCACTTTCAGGATCACGCCGGTATTTCGCATGGTGATCGTGTTGACGATCGGCGTGGCTGCATTGGTCAGAACCGCAGCTGAACTGGTCGTAATCGGAACTTCGTCGCCCACCTGCAGCAGGGCCGGCTGATTGTCGAGCGCAACGATGGATGGCGACGACAGCACCTTGACGTCCGTTATGGTGGATAGGGCGTTGAGGATCACGCGCGGCTGCGATGCCGATCCGAGCAGAAGATTCAAACCGGGAGCCACTTTCTGCAGCAGCGCCCCTTGCGCCACGTCCTGGCCCGCGCTCAGCAAACTGACCGCGCCATTGTTTTTGCCGAGTCCAACATCCTTACTGGTGAGGAAGGCCTGGACGCCGAACTGGAGGTCGTCCGTCAGCGTGACTTCCGCGACCGTCGCATCGATTGCAACCTGCATCAGCGGCCGGTCGATGTCGCGAAGCGCGCGTTCGACGACCCGATAGTCTTCCTGGTTGGAATAGACCACAATCGAATTGTTGCCCGCATCCGCTGAAATTCGTAGGTTCTGGAACGTTCCGCGCGGGATGGTCCCCGATGAATTGCCGGAAGCGTCCGCCTCACCATTCTTGCGACCTGCGAACGTTTCGAAAGCTGCCGCAATCGTGCCGGCGCCGCGATTGTCGGAGGTGGTGCTTGCGTTCGTCACCCCGTTTGCGTTCGACCCACTCCCGAGGGACGAGCCTCCGAGAGCATCCATGCGAGCCTGGGCGCTTTCGACCCCCGGCGCGAGCTGCTTCGTGGCAGAATCGCCGCTGCCGGATTTTTGACCGAAGATGTCGTTCAGAATCTTCGCCACTTCCGTTGCTTTGCCATTCTTCAGCTTGAACGTTCGCAGCGTTGTTCCGGTTGTATCGGACCTGTCGAGGCGACGGACCCACTGCGTGGTCTGGGCAAGCAGCTTCGGATTTTTTGTTACAACCATCACCGCGTTCATGCGTGAGATCGGCTGAAAGCGGATTACGCCCTGCCCCAATCCACCCTCACTCGTTTCAAACACCCGCTCAAGTTCGCCGATCATCGTCTCCGGCGAAGTCGATTTCAGCGGATAGACCCCAACCGACTGATTCTGCAGCCATTCCACATCGAAGGTCGAGACCACGTCCAACGCCGCCTGACGTTCTGCGGTGGTGCCCTGGACCAGCAGCAGATTTCGGGACTGGACGACACGGATAGCGCCCGGACGCGTCATAAAACTTTCGGCAGTCTTGGCCACTGTTGAAGCCGAGGTGTAGCGCAGAGGCACCAGCGAAACGCCGAAGCCCGGCTCCCCAGCTCCGACGTTGAGGGCGCCACTGCCACTCGCCTCGGCCATCGGAACCACCTTCACCAGATCGCCGGAGCGCACGATCGCAGCGTTTTGCATTTTCAAAACGCTTTCGAATGCCGGTAGCACGTCCTTGCGAGATATCGGACCGGCCGACGCCAGCGTTACGTTACCCTGGACGCGAGGGTCGACGACGAAATTAAGCTGAAGAATATCTCCGAGCAGGGTCTTGGCGACCGTTTGTACATCGGCCCCCTCGAAATTCATCTCGACGCCGTCGCCCTTCATAAAGGCGGCCTGCTGCAGTGAGGCGGTCCGCATCTCTGGATCGCGATCGCGCGGCCGCTCTGGTTGCACGTCCGAGCCCGGAAAAAGGAAGGGCTGATCTGTAGATTCGCGAGATTCGCGCGTCTTGCCGGACTTGCCCGAATTTCCCTCATTCCCGACAGGAAAACGCGGGCTGAAATCAGTGTTGCGAACGGAATCCATCGAATCAGCCGGAGCGACGCTCGCCACGGAAGCCAAATTCGCCGCTCCACAGCCGCCCAGTGCAAGGAAGGTCGAGACTATAAGGCAAGCCCGTATAGATCCGACCAGATCCCACCCATGCAATTTATCCAAAATATTCTCCCCCGCCGTGGCACCCCATTGCCACATATACGGCGACCGCCTGAGACCTAGGTGCGAGACAAGAAATGCCTCTAGGCCAGCGAGCCAATAGTGATTTCATTTACAACTGTGGGCATTCTGCGAACATTATGAGGCCAACACAGCAATCTATGCGGCAAACCAACGACTATTTTGGGCAAACCATCACTTTTTCAGTGCGAGATGCAATTTATGCAACCTGAAAGAAGCGAATCACGCTACAATTCATGCGAGCCGAATATAGCTGAATTGAGTCTCGGCTCTATCGGGGCCTTGTCTGCTGAACAAGCTCCAGCCCGCCGGTCGGCGACGGAGATTGCTGCATCTGCGAATTCTTCGGCCCGTCCGACCCGGCCCCTCCGCCCGCGCCTGCCCCCCCGCGCTCATCGTTGAAGAGCCTGTAGGTGGCGAAGCGGCCGTCCTGCGACGCCAACACCACCTTGCGCCCATCGATTTGGGCTACTTTCCAACCGTCGATATCGTCGCCCATCTGCGCGCGCAACAATCTCTTGTCCGCGCCAACTTGAACAACGGCGCGGGCGTTTTGACCATCCATCACCACGCCCAAGAGAATAACGCTGGGCGGTGCGGATGGCGGTGCAGACGCCGCGGGCGCCTGCGCGACCGGCGGCGGTGGCGCCGCAGGAGGACGACGGCTCGGCGAAAACAGCGAGCGATCGACGATCGCAGGCAGCTGCTCCAGCGGTTGTGCCGCGACCGGATTGGCGAGGGGCGCGGCTGCCCGTCCCGGCTCTTCGCTCCTTGCGGCGGCGTTGAAAATCAAGGCCGAAAGGAGCAAGACGAGGCTAAATGTCTCCCGCGGTCGTGAATGTCTCACGGCGCACCTCGCCGCCAAAGCGCGCGCAGGCTCAGAGTGGTCCGCAGAAGCGGATCTTCGACAGAACGCCCCGCTGTTGCGTTGACAGGCTGGACCGACAACCCATCCACGAAAACGTACGGCGTTCCGCTTTCAAGCTGGTACAGCACCGCCCGCAACGATTGCAGATTCATGTCAAGCGTAGCCTGGACGCGGACCGTATCAGGTGCGTCGTCGCGCTTGGCAGCTTCGCCGCCGGAGGAAACAAGGTTCGCATTTTTATCGCCGGCCAATTGCCCGAGATATGATTGCAGCTGCGCGCTGGCGAGACCCGGGGTCGGTGCATCGAGGAATGCGGTAGGCGGCGCAGCGGTCGGCCGGCCGGCTTTTACCTGAAGCCTGGCTTCGAGGCGCGAGAGCATCTCACGACGTTCGGAACTCTCCCGCACGGCGTCGGCGCGCGTCTGAAGCGACATCCCCGTCACGGTCACCGACACCAAAAGCAGCAAGACGAAAGCCCCGACAGAAATTGCCTGCTCACGATCGAGCCTGAGCATGTTTCAGTCCTCCCCGATCTTGATGTGCGGCTGGACGCGCGCCTCGATGGAGAACCTGAAAAGTTTGCCGTCCGGCCCTCGCGCCATCGGGGCAAAGAAACGTACGTCGGTCATATGCTTGGATTTCTCAAGTGGTGCCAGCAATCCGGGAGCATCGTCGGCTAGCCCGACAATCCGAAGGTTTTCTTTTTCCAGGCGGATTTCAGTGAGATAGGCGGAATCGGGCAGAGCCCGAGACAACGCCTCCATCACGATCACACTGGATGTAGACATCTCCTTTGTGGCCCACGCGCGTTCTGCCGGCGGCATCGATGCCAGGGAGGACGCCGTACGCCCTGTTTGAACCTGTTTCTGCAAGACCTTGGAACGGGCGGCCATGCCCTCACTCTCATCTCGAATGGAGGATGCCGATGCCCACGCCCACACACTCAGGGCGACAGTCGCCGCCACCGAGGCCGCAATTCCGACACCAATTTTTCGAGCCAATCCCCCTACACTGTCGCGCGATGGGTCCGCGAGCCGCGACCACAGCGTTACCGAGCCGGTTACTTCGTCGACGGCTTCGCTATCCGTGTCACGGGCCACGACGCGATCAACCGGCAAGCCGAGCGCGGCCAGATCGTGCCGCGCCGCATCGACATCGCTGCGCGCCGCCATGACAATTCGCACCTCCACCGCCGCGGCGTCTTCTGCGCCCGCTTCGGCAGCGAACCCGTACACGACATCATTGGCCGGCCAGGGCGACAGGCGCTCGATCTGGTTGCGGATGACTCCGGCCAGGAATTTGCGCGCCTGCGCCGGCACTGTTATTCGCCGCACGAAAACCTTGTCGGTAGGGAATTCGAGAACGACAAAATTGTTGTGGGCCGCGCGCTGGATATCTTCAGAGATTTCCATCCCAGGGGTCAAGGTCGCGAGAATGTTTCCTGCCTGGGCGTCGCGCAGCATCGCATCTCGGGTCGGCTCGGCCCGTCGAACCACGACACATTCGTCCTCGCGCGTAACAATCAACGAACGACGTTCGCGCCCGCTGTCACGCCAGGACAAAAACAGCGTCGCGAGGACTTCGATCCATCGTTTCCAGATAGCGCCGATGCGCATGACTTTACCTTTGTGCTTCAGACGATCCGTTAGAGGAGCCTTGGGGATGGTACCGGGGTCCAGACAAGTACGCGATAGGGTAGACTATCCTGAGGCAGCACGACGATCACCGACCGAGCGGCAGCGGCATAGCCGTTCGCAAGTTCGGCCGTGAGTTCTACCGAAGCGACGCGCACCGGCTTGACCGCCAGATATCGTCGCGCCGGTTCTATCAGCCGCGTCAGCCGCTCGACATCTGCCGAAGCGCTGTGGCGCGCCCTGACGAACGCGTCGGCCTGACTTTTGGCAATCCCGGGAAGTGCCGCGATGACGCCCGGTGGCGCGGTGAGCGGATTTATCGTTTCGCTGCCGAACACAGTCGCTAGCGGCATAATGCCTGCCACCCATTCCGGGCGCATTCCGGGAACGAGCTGCAGCTGTCGCACGTCGGAAAATGGCAGCCCGATCTCCGGCGTCGATGGCTGCCCTGTTTGTTGCGGCGTCCCGCTCGCACTATTGGTCGAACCGAGCGCGACATTCGGACGAGGCATATTGCCGGGATTGCGTCGTTCAACGATACGCTGGGCGACGTCGTTCGCCGCGGCCTGCGAAGCGCCAACAGAACGCAAGAGCGCCGCGATAACTTCGGCTGGCGCTTTTCCAACGTCGATGCGGCCACCCTCATCGGTGAGGCGCGACCGGACCGAACCGGTGGCAAGGTTGACCCTCGCTTCGTTGTCCAGCAGCGGCGCATCACCGAGAGCGTCGATGATGCCGGCGGCGGTCTCAAGCCCCGCCGAGAGCAGCGCAGCGCCCTGCACGCGATCGCGCTCCACCGCCATCACGCCCGCAAACCCGCGGAAGGTGACGGCCGCGGCCATCGCAAGTGCCGACAGCAGTGCGATCGACCACAGCACGGTCACCAAAATCACGCCACTGCGCGGATCGCTGCGTTTCATCGCACTTGCCCTTTCGGATCGGGCGCGTTGCCCGGTATCGAAGTCGCGACCGACAGACAAGCGACCGCCGCGTCCGCTTGCCCGCAGGCCGCCGGAGCATTGGCGCGAATCACGAAATCGGCTTCGCCGAGCAGATTGGCACCGGTGACGCGGTCCCGCAGATTCAGCCGGACGTATCGGGGCAACGCCCTTTCGCTGGCCCAACTCGCGGACCATGCGAGGGCGCCATCCGGCGCGAAGTGCCCGAATAAGAATGAAATGTCCAACTTGCCCTCGATCAGAACGACCGGATCTTTCGTCATGACATCTTCGAAGCGCGCGCGGGGTCCGGGCCAGGTCGCCTGGCGTCTAAGCAAACGGCTGATTTCACCGTCCTGCTCAACCGCCAAACTGATTAGGTCGTCGTCGAGCGGTCCCGATGCAGCCCGCCCGGCACTCACAAAGACGATGCTGGCCTGCTCGCCGGCGAAGGCGACGGCCGCCTTCCCTTCCTCCGTTCTTCTCGCAACGAAGCGGGCGGAACTGAAATCGCCCGCCAGACGCTCTACCGCGAGCATCAGGCGCTCCGCTTCGGCTACACTCCGCGTTCCGCGGTCGAAGAAAAGTGCGACATTGTGGATCAGTGCAGCGCTCGCCATGATGATCACGGACGCGATCGCAAGCGCGGCGAGAACTTCTATCAGGGTGAAGCCATCGCATCCGGCGCGCGTTCGGTTCCGTTGCATTTTCATCGCCGCGACGCCCTGCGGAGCCTTATTGTTTCCGCGGCAATGACCTGATCGGAGCCCCAGGCCACACTTGCCATCACACGATAGGCCTGCCAGGTCGGTCGGTCGGCAGCGCGGGGCGCGGCAGCGGCGACCGGCTCGAAGGCGACACGCCATCGTAATCCCGTTGTTTCGCCGTCCCGCGACAAGTCGGCCGCGCCGGAACGGTCGAAGGGAGCATCGAGCAGCGAGCGCAGCAGAACTTGCGCGGCGACGCGGCCGTCGGCATCGGCCATGATGCGGCGCGCCTGAGACAGGTGCGGACCGAGCACCACTGCAAAAGCGAGGATCACCGCAAGCGCTACCAAGGCCTCGAGAAGGGTGAAACCCGCCTGCCCGCTGCCGTCACGGCGCAATTGCGACGCCTCCCGTGTACCAATTGACTCGAATTTCATATTCGGCATTCTCGCGTGAAAATTTCAGCACGGCTCCCGTCGAGGCTCCGTCCGGAGTGAAGCGCACGACGGCCTGGCGCCCGGACCACAATGCGTCGATGCCGAGGACGTCGAGAACGACATCACGTGGGATGGCGAGAACATTGCCTCCATCGCCGACCAGAACACGGCGCTCGCCATCGAGAGACACTTGCCGGTCCCGCCCGGTCAGAACTGCACCGAGACGCTCGCGCCGAAGCAGTGCGGCCGTTTCGAGCGTCAAGGCCTTCAGCCCGCCTCTTCCGGTGCCGGGCATCATCGTGACCGCCAGCGACGCGACCAACGCGATGATCAGCATCACGGCCACGACCTCAATCAGGGTGAAGCCGGCGCGTCGATCGGAGGACAACGTTCGAAGTCTCGACTGCAGCGGCCGATCCATCCTGGCGGTCCTGATCATTGCGCAAGTTCCGTGATGCTGAGGAGCGCGCTCATAATCGATACGATCAGCGTGCCGATGACCACACTGACAACAACAATCGTGGCCGGCCCGATCGCGCCCATCAACCTGTCGAGACCGAGGCCGAGCTTGTGCTCATAGAAATGCGACGCCTGACGGACAATGGAGGCGAGGTCTCCGACTTGATCCCCGACCCTGAGCATCCTTACTGCCAGCGGCGGAAGCAGGTTGGTTTCCGCCAGCGCATCAGCGAAATTTCGGCCATTTCGCACGTGGTCGTGCACACGGTCCACCGCGGCAACGTAATCCGGCTCGGTCAGGACATCGCGCAGAATTTTCAGCGCGGTCGGAAGCGGCACGCCATTTTCGAGCAGCAGGCCGAGCGTTCCGACAATCCGCGCGGTACGTCGGTCGCCCATCGGCCCCGAAATTCCCGGAAGCCTTGCAATCGCGGCGACGATCCGCGCCCGCCATTCGCGGTTGCGCAATACCAGCCACGCGCCGACGACCAAAACCAAACACATCCCAAGAAACAGGTCGACGTTGGCACGCAGCCAGATAGAGGCCGCGACGATCAATGCTGCGCCTGAATTAAGACGCCCACCGAGGTCCTTGAAAACCGGTTCGAACTGCGGGACCACATACATCAGAAAAAACAAAAGAATGACCGTGGCCGTGCCGATAAGAAATAAAGGATAGCGGATCGCCGAATTGATCCGATCGGTCATCAGTTCCCGGCGCGTTCGATCCTCGACGATCGCGCGCAGCACCGCTTCGAGCTTGCCCGACGCCTCCCCCACGCGCACCATCGCCACATAGGCGGGATCGATAGTTGAAGGATGATGTTCCAGCGCCTCCGCGAAGCTTTCTCCTGCGGAGATCGATGCACGCAGCCCACTCGCAAAGCCCCCCAGTGCCTTGCTGGTGTCTTCGCCGAGCGTTTGGAGTGCCGCTTCGAGCGTCAATCCGGCTCCGATCAGAAGTGCCAGCTGGCGCAGAAAAATGGAAACATCGCGAGATCGTGGTGGCTTTTCGGCACGCCGGCGACCGCGGGTCAGAATTCCCGTTCCCGCGACCTCGGCATCAATCGGCAGGTGTCCCAGATACTCGATGCGCCGAACCACCTCCTCACGCGACGAAGCCTCGACCTCGCCGACGATGATTTCACCCGCGTGGGTAACAGCTCGATATCGGAACTGTGGCATTGACCGGTGCGTGCCGAGGTTATGTCGACGACATCCAAAAACCGTCAGCGCCCGATGTCGTCAAGATGCAGTGTGATTCAAAATTCACGTCCCGTCGTCGATATGTGCTGATCGATTGCGATAACGCGAGTGGACCCGCGGTAGGCCACGCGAGCGGCGAAAATAGGACATGCCGCGCGTCAAACTTGTGTCCCTTTGATGTCTAAAATATGGCGATGGGCCGGTTGCTCATCTACCGCTGGGGCCGCAAATATCTTTCTTCACGATATGTGCGCATCCCGCGCTAGATGGGCACGTCCGAATGGCCGGCCCGCTGCCGGAGCGCGGAAATCGTTTCAAGCAGATTGTCGCGGCGTGCTCTCATCGTTCTGGCAACGGCCGGATATTCCGGTCGCGCGAGATCTGTCACGCCGGCTTCCTGTTCGCGGAAGTCGATGTCTACGTTAAGCACATCAACCAAACGATGGAGGTCGGTAATTAAAGCTCTTGCCTGGGTCACCTCGCGCGTGGCGGTGACAATTCCAAGATGACGCTGCTGTTTCATTTTATAACGTCCAAATGATCAAACCTGGCACACCTTGAAAACTCTGGTGGCCTTAGGACGTCACAGGGCAATACCCGCGCCAGAACATGGACCGGGGGTAGACTCTATCGGTCACCGGCGCCGTTTAACCCCCTCGAGAACATGAGAGTCCGATCCGAACCGGACGGGCCGAGCCTAGTCGAACGACTGGGACCCACCTTCAGTCGAACCGGGCATCTTCCGCAACCGTCCTCCCGATGACGGAGGCTTAGAAGCTGGGCTGAACGGGCTTGTTGCAGTGCGGAAGCGCGGGGGTATTATGGTATGCGCATTTGAATACATCGGCGGGCCGGCATTCGCGTACAATTGCAGTGCGCCTTGCCAAGCATGGGGCTCCTTGACTAAGCTTAAGGCTGCGACCGAATGGCTTTCGAGTACCCGTATGCGTAAAGCAAACAAGAGTTTTCACGGGCTGGTTTTGAGCTGGGTCTTGCTCTTTGGCGGGCCCCTGATGCAATCGGTAAACGCCCAGGATGGAAAGCGCTCCGAAGATGGCGCCCCATATCTCGGGGCATCAGAAGTCGCGTTCGAGTGGCAATATTCCTGCACTGACGGGAAGGCTTGCTCGTTTAGTTGTCCCGGATCGGGCGGAGCATCCAACGTAACGGCGCTGACGCTTCAATTGGGGACCATCCCTCTTGGCGGCAACCAGAGAGCCTTCGGCGTATTTTACAAATTTTCAACCGTGCAGATCCCACGCGCTAACGGTTTTAGCCTCACGACGGGAATAAGCACTCTTTCATGCCAAGTGAATGGCATGGATCTCGACTATTCCGGACCGCGGAAGTCCGTCGACAGCTCTGCGCCGACGGCGGGCATCCCAACTCAAGAGAGCAAGCCCCGGGCTCAGTTGCGGTGAGGTTTACCTAACCGCAACGGCGGAACCGGCCTTACGGACGGGCTAAAGCTACTGATGTTGCGAGTCCCATCGACAACATCTCACCGAGCGTACCGCTGGCTGGAGTCGGAAATTCCGATTCCGCATCCTGATTGTTTTAACATACTGGGATCATTCTGACGCGCCATCCATCACGCGTCATCACACGCTGGCGGAAGAGAGGGCACTCATCGTAACCAGAAGAGATTCCGTACCAGTCGGGAGCTCCACTGTCGTTATCGTATCCGTAGCCATCCACGAACCCGTATACGCCGACGCCCCTGCCGTTGGATCCCCGTCCGTGAAAGCCGCCTCCATGGGAGTTACGGCTATTGAAGCTGCCACCGCCTCCCCCATTGAAACCGGTGCCCTGGGCCGATGCCAAATTTGCACTGACTGTAGCGGAGGCGAATAGGATGAGTAACGTTGCAATTGTTTTCGGGATCATAAGGAAGTCCTCGGAGAAGCTCTCGCACTGTGCTGCAGCGCACGTGGCTGAGGTGCGGCATTTGAATTGAACGAATGGCTCTTAGACGGAACGGAACATCCAAAAGGCGCCGACTTTGTGGTCCAAACCACCCATGCCCCCGGCTGACCGAAAACCACCTGTAGAGCTCCGCAGTTCAATCCGCGCCCAACAGGCGCCATGGCGCCGCCTCAAAATGACCGGAGTTGAGGGAGTCCATTCATCCCTCGTTAACGGTTCGATATCACCGTACCCGGGGCAGTCCAACGATTGAGGCGCAACATGCGTAGCAATTGGTTACTGACGCGGGCCGAAACAATCCTGTTCATGGCAGGCATCACGCTCATAGCCGGTGGGGCCGTGTGGGCGGCTGGTATTGGGTGAGCCGGCAGGCATCTGAAGCGCGGTGACGTGCTGGTAGAGACTCTACTCGCTCATCCCCTGGATTCGCCGCACACCAACCGCCACGTCCTTAGTCAGGGCCGACAAGCTCTCGCCGCCTCGTGTAGGGATTGTAGCGCGGCACAGCTCCCTCAGGAGCATATTCACGTCTTCTGGTAAAGGGATTGTACTGAAGCGTTTCGCCAGGGCCGACAAGCTCCCGCTGTCTCCTGTAGGGATTGTACTGCGGTGTGGCTCCTTTCGGAGCGTATTCGTATCGCTTGGTATACGGATTATATTGCAGTTGCTCCGTCGCCGCAGCAAAATTTGGAAGGCATAGAAAAAGCGCAAATGCGAACGCACGCATGGCATGGCATCCGGTTCATCCGCCCCACTTTCATGACTCAACATGGTGGTCACCCGCCATCCCCGCTAGTGGGATCAACAACGCTGTTCTTCACAACCTGGTTGGCTCGGCCCGCTCCCGCCCGGAGCGATCGCAGACGAACGTGGGCAGCCGGGGTTAGCCAATGGGCAAAATGCGGGCCTCTGATCGGTCGGCGCGGCACAGACGTTTCTCCGCGACGGCCTCGGAATCTCATGCAAAGTCATGCCGCAGCCGTATTCATTCTCGATCATGGCCCTTCGCATGGACCTCAGACCCAGACAAAATCTTTGACGCCGTCAAGTCAGGGCGCTCCTGACGGGTTCAGTCCGTTATGGACCTGCAAACAACGCCCGTCATTCTGATCGCGGGTATGCCGTTGGGAAATGGACGTGAGGCGATGGAGAATTTCATGAAATTGGCTTCGAAGAGAACTGCAATCGCGACCTTGACCGTTGCATGTGCGGTGTCGCTGTCGTTCAGCTGGTCTGAACAGGATGGCGTCTCGCTGGAGGTCAAAATCGCAGAGGCGGCTGATCGCGCCCCGCCCCAAATGAGCGCCGCCAGGACGCTGCGCCGACATGCGCGGCGGTCAGTGTACAGCAATGAAGTGTTCGCAACCGCAGTCGCCGCCACCACCTCGCCTTGGCACTACGATGACTACTACTGCTACGGTCACCCTTCTGCGGGTAGGGGCGTCCCTCCCGGAAGCTACTATCGCAGCTACTCGGGCGGCTACTGCGTCAGTAGCAGCCACGTCACCGGACTCTACGCACGGCCAACGCTGTTTCCGCGCTACTACGTGGGTTGGGACCGGTAAATAGGTATTCTTCGCGATGGCGATTGTTGGTCCATATTTTGAGCGCAAGCTGCGCGGTCGGTAGCTCCGCTTCGCGCAGTCCGGAGGCCCTGCTGAACAAAGGCGCATGAGTTACAGACTGCCGCGACACGCGCCAGGATCAACCGCATGCATGCTGAGAGCCGATTGCCGAGCGGATTCAGTTCAGTGGGTAACAATCAAGGCAAATTGCCATGTCGCCAACAACACACCGGTTCCGCCGAGAAGCCAGAATGCGACTCCCCTTCTCGTCCTTTCAGACATTTTGTCCCTCTTCGTCAGTTGGTCAGGTAGTCGCTCATTGTCGGCGCCGAAGTTCCCTTCCGTGCGCCGACGCAGCGCGATAAGCTCTTGCCCAACTGGCTTCTTACTGGGAAACATTGGCAACAACATGGGACACCTGTCAGCACCGGTGTCCTAAAATGCGCGGCTGCTACTGCGTCGAAGCAGCGGCGACGGTGTTTGCTCCAGGGAGCCTGCGGCGGGCCCAACGCCATGGTTTGGCCCCGCTGTCGAAGAGAGGCGGATGGCGCGGCTGACGTGGCACTACAATTGCTAGTGGTTTTGGTGTGGCCAGTGGAAGCATTCGATGTTGACGGACGTGGCTATTTTGCTTGGGCTTGGTTTTGCAGCCGGTTACGGTTTGCGCGCCTGGATCTCGAGCAGGCGGCGACGCGCCATTAGGAAGGCTCGTGGCGATTGAGCATTCCGCGGCCGATATAAAGTTGGGCGCATTTGCCGTAGCTTCGCGCCGTTCCCACCCTCAACGCGATACCCGGCTTTGGGTGGCAATCTGTAGCTGGTTGCCGTTGCCGTCTAGCCTGCTTTTTTATAGCGATATGCCCCGACCTCACCAGACGCAATGACCCTCATGGGCTGGTAAGTAGAACAGGAGCTCCCGAACAATGACCGCCCGTTGGCGGTACACGTCAGGAACGAACACGCCGCGTCACACGTGAATTTCGGTTCTTTTGAGTGGAGTTTGTAATGCGTAAATCCCATTGGACGCCGTCGATAATCCCGAACGACAACGATCAAACCGCTTATCTCGTAGCGGAAGACTTCGGAAAATTAGGCCGCGCCTGGCGCGAGGCAGAGTACGAAGCCACGGACCTGGAAACCGTCATACAGGATCTCCTTTCAGGCCAATACAATAATCCGTTCCGCGTCGTGGCTTTCAATACGGCCGAGAGCTGGTCCCAAGATGTCTCTGCCGATGTAGCTGCAGAACTTCGTCGCAGATGCGAGCAGCAGATGCGCGAATTGCCGCACACCATTTCTGATTTCGTGAACCGCCACGAAATGCCAGATCGGCGTCAATTGGCACTCCTATTGATTTAACATCGGCCCGCATTTTTTAAGCCGCATTCATCCCGTTTCTCACCGTTTGATCGAACCCGGATGCATGCCCACCTTGGACGAAACGCACAATTTTGAAGTAGCCTCTCTCCCAGCTCCAAGCGCCGCTTGCCTTTTTTCCATTTCCAGAGCGAATAAGTTGAAATATGGCCCGCTTTCGATGGCCTTAGAGCCGTAGCGATCATCTTTTTCTTCCTTGATCACGCTTGGTGGGAACAATATAAACTCGGTCACACTTTGGTCGCTTGCCATGGACGAGCAGTTCCATCTGCTCTGGCCCGCGCTGCTGACTCTCATCTTCGCTCGGCGCGCCATCTGTTGTATCCTTGGCCTAATCGTAGCGATGGTCACGCGGCGATGCTTCCTCGCGCTGAACGGTGCGGATCCTGAACGAACCTACAACGGCGATACCCACGGTGATGCCCTTTTGATCGGTTGTTTGCTGGCACTTCTTGTCCGGCGAAACCCTGATCCGACAATCAAATTGAGCGGGATGTGGATTGGCATCCTACCATTGGATTGAGTTACCTTTTCTGGCGCAGAAAAAACAATTCGCCGCGCGGCTAACAACGGTTCCTGGTTCTATCGTCGGCGCAATGCTGCCGGGCATGATTCTGACGAGCGCCGGTCTTCTCCACTGGTGGCGGCGGAAGGCCCGATGGGAGCAAGGCTCTAATAGACATTGATCCCGTACTAATTAAAAAAGGGGTCGCCAACCGGTGACCGCGAAAAGAACGCTGCTGGTTAGGAATCAGACGGGTTTTTTACGATTGCCTTGAACCTTTTGCGAGCACGGGCGGACGAATTGTTTGAGGTCACCCTACCTCACAAGCCCCATCAGAAAGCTCCGCTTCCCCCAGGCGGGGCTTTCGCTTTGCATCGTGATACTATGCCCGAGAGCAGTTGGCAGCGACGTTTTGAGGATCCAATACTCCTCCTGGACGGGAGGTCACTCCATACGTTGCGTGATGCCGCCGACTACATCACCGGCTTGCCGAAAGAGCAATCCGACCTGGCCCAGTGGCAAGTCGCTGTCGAGGCGTTGATACTGGTGGCGCGAAGCGGACCGACGATGTTAGCGCGGATCGCATTCATGAAGGCGCTTGATCGTAACGTGGTGCTTGCGTTCAATCCCGACGTCAAAAAGCATCATTGGGGGCAAGCGAAAGTTAAAGAGCGACCAATGACCGTGTTGATTTACGTCGATGCGCGCAAGCAGGTCGTAGAGCCGGAAGACCTCAAGGTGTTCGCAGAGACGAATACCGGGGAGAGCTGGTTCGCCGAGAACGAGGAGGCACCCGCTTCAGGGTCGCGCGTCCTCCGCCAGCAGTTGTCGCTTTATTACTGGGACGAAAACAACGGCGATAACACGGAATCCATTCGCTGCTACCATCCCCGCGGTCCCCGGTCCGATCGTTGGCGCGGGCCTACCCGGTCTTGTAATGGCGCTGGGCGGACTGATTGCCTGGCGGCGCCGAAAAATGGCAGCTGCGTAGGTTTTAATCCTCTATCCAGATCGGAGAGACCGCCTTCGGGCGGTCTCTTTGTTTGTTGCTGAAGCAACATTTGCCCGCCTCTAGTCTCCGGTCGGTGCCATCGCCGTTCCACCGAAATACTACTGCTGCATGAGCCACGATGTAATGCGTGTGGTGGCACTGACGATTGCCTGCCTGTTCGGTCTGTGGACCGCTGTTGCCTGCCGACGGGCCCAATACCACGGCTTGCCAGGCTCGGACGCACTGATCTGGGCCGGATTATCAAGCGTGTTTTTCCTGCTATGCCTGCTGAAGACGGCGCGTGGCCTCGGCTTGCTGCGAGGGTTCGGAGGCCTCTTGCGCGACATCTTCAAGCAACGAGGTTGGTACGAAGACCGCCGAAGTTTGCAGATTGCGGCAAGCATCGCCGTCGCCGCCGTAGTCATCGCTTTAATCGTTTGGGGCCTACTGTGGGCATGGCACTACATTAAGCGCTATCGCCTCGCCATCGGCTTTATGGGCCTGACTTTAGGCTTCGCGATCATTCGATTCATTTCTCTGCACGAAGTCGACGCATGGAATGCGCAAGCGCCAGCGGCGCGCACCGCCGTCGACCTCGTCGCCGCTGCAGGGGTATCCGTGGTAGCCATTGCCCGGCTCTGGCAGCTAAGGGCTTTTGCTCTTCAGAGAGCCAAAATTAAATCGTGAACTGAGGTCGCTACAAGCTTCGGCCGCTGAAGGTTGTCAGCCTTAAGCGTATGGTCAGGCCTAGACGCAACCCGATACCATCCATAAGCCTCGCGAACCTCGCCCATCATAAACGCCGAAAGAAGGTGGGAGCGGAAACCGCCTTCAGGTGGTCTTTTGTTTGGCTGCCTGAGCCTATGCCCGTTGAATGCTAAAGGTCATGTCTAGTCGAGGGTCATGCCCTGCACTTGGCAGGCAAGAGTGCCTATGCCAGTTGTGACGGCAAACCCGCTACCGCGCAGAGTTTGCGTGCTGGTGAACTCATAAAAAATACCGGCAGTATTTGCATTCTTTCCGATCGGGACTGATCCCAAAAAGATGCTGAGCTTGGTGACGTTGTTTGCCCCACCCGATCCAGGGCAATTGAAGGAGCAACCCTTGCCATCCGGACAAGAATATTGCCAATCAGTCGTGGCCTCAAAACCTTTAGGGTAGATCGCACGCTTATTAGCCTGAGCCCATAACGGCGCTACGGCCGTCAAAGCCATCGCAACAGACAAAAACAACATAAGGAACTGTTTGGACACCGCCGCCTCCTTCTGCTTGCCACTCGGAAGAGTACATTGTTACGACCAAAAACAACAAGCACCGCGGCGCTTCCAGGAGAGATAGCTGAGATCCCGCCAAATAGGAACGCTTCGAGGAGCGTTTCGGCTACCGAGCTAGGGGCGCGGACTACGGGCGGCCAGCCATAGCAGGATAGATGCGAGTTGGACGAGGGCAAGGTAGTTTCCCGCAAGCCTGTCGTAGCGTTGTAGCGCGACAGAGATACAGGCTAAAGCAGATCGGATCGCGGCGGTTGCTTTTCGGCAAGATATTGGCCCACAGAACATAACCCCGGTCGGCTAGCAGCATTGATCGGGATTTGAGACGAGACAGCAATTGTCCGGCAAGTCGGACGTCATGGGCCTCACCAGGGCTCAACGCCAGTCGTACCGGAAGACCATTGTTATCGACCACAGCATGAATTTTGCTCGTTAGGCGTCGCGCGACCTTCCCATCGACTGACGCTGACTCCTCGTTATGCAAGCCCCATGCTGATGCGCGGACTATCGAGGTGTCGATCATGACGGCGGCTCGGGCAACGGCAGGTGCCTTTATCATGCGGCCCAGACATTAGCCCGCCGCCAACGGACGAAACGATTGAAGCAGGTGGTGTACGGACCAAACGCCTCGGGCAGATCACGCCAAGTGCTCCGGAGCGCAAGACCCAGAAGATGCCATTGAGGACACGACGGTAGTTCACCCGAGGCAACTAGTTCGTAGCGCGTGATTCGATCTGTCAGTTCGGGCGGGTTGAATTACGGCGGTCTGGCCAGACACAACGCTTCCGGGCAGGCACCGGCTCGTCGCTTACGGGGTAGAGCAACATCAACCAGTCGACAGTCTCCACAGAAACCGTCGAAAATCGCCTATACCGGACCTAGGCTTGCATGTAGCTTCACATTTTCGAATGAATTCACGCGAAAAGCGGCTAACTTAACTTTCCCAATTGAGCCGTATTAACTTTTAACTTGAGGCAATATGCCACTGCAACCGCTTAAACCTATCAGCAGATTATTAGAGTACGCGCGCATTCGTGGTGGCGCATGAGCAAACTATACGCATGTGTTGAACTTACGCTAAGTACACAGCAATGCGTCCGCCATCTGAACACAGGTGATGGCGGAAGAGACCGGACCAAATTAAGTCATGAGTCAAACGCAGCAAGGTTTACGTGGTTCAACCGTCCGCGGGCCAGCTATGGCAGATAATTTGGCACTCCAGAACCATGATCGCGTGCCAGCTTTGGATGGCTTGCGCGGCTTGGCAGTGCTGTGCGTCATGTGTTTTCACTTCGGGACCTACGGCGGTCTTCAGGCCGATACTTACGCAGCGAAAATGTTCATCAGTTTGTTCTGCAACCTTTGGTCTGGCGTAGACATCTTTTTTGCCCTTTCGGGCTTTTTGATCACCGGTATCCTACTTCGTCAAAAACAAGGGCCGGGCTACTTCAGTCGGTTTTACATGCGCCGAACATTGCGTATTTTTCCGCTCTATTACGTTGCGATGATCGTGATCTTCGTCTTACTTCCGGCGCTTCAACTACCGGCGCTCGACAACCCGGGCATTCACCGTGTGCAAGACGCACAGGCTTGGATGTGGGCATATTCGCAAGACTTTGCGATAACGTATTACAACAATGACTTTTTCGATCCCGACCCACTTTGGGTTGGGCATTTCTGGTCCCTCGGAGTCGAGGAGCATTTCTATTTAGTGTGGCCCCTGATCGTGTACTTATGCACGCGCCGCGGGCTGCTGTTGACGAGTGTTCTGCTGATAGTGGTGGCACCGATTGTGCGCTTCACCATGATGCACTACGACATGGATCCGGCTGCGGTTTACACTTTCACACTCTCGCGCATGGACCAGTTTGCCATCGGCGGGTTGTTGGCATTGTTCGTTCGGGAGCAAGAACCAGCTCAGATGATGCGTTGGGCGCGCTGGGCTGCAGGGGCCACGGTTTTGTATCTCCTAGTATGTGTGATCGGGCTGAAACGGTCTTTCTACTGGAGCAACCCCGAAGCCCTCGGTTTCGGTTTTAGCTTTCTCGCGCTCGGGAGCGCGGCGCTGATCGTCTTTGCCATCTCGCCGCAACACACCGCGATCAGAGGCGGCCTCGAACTCGGTTGGCTGCGGTTCCTAGGCAAATATAGCTACGGAGCGTACGTGCTGCATGTACCCCTGCAAAAGACTTTCATGCTGCTGTTTGGGCCCGATCGCATCGAAGCCTTGGCCGCCCCTCTGGGGCACTCGGTTGCGCAGCTTATTGGTCTCTTGGGATTCATAAGCTTGGCAATAGCTTTGTCCATGCTCTTGGCTATGGTCGTGTATAAATTAATAGAGATGCCGTTCAACCGACTCAAGCGGCACTATCAATACGAAGTGCCTGCGCAGCGCAACTTGGTTTCAGCGCCTACGTTTAGTGGGCCGTGATGCGGACGAACAGTCGTTGCCTAAGGGCACTCGATCGATATCAGGTGTCGCGCCGCTAGCGTACCGTGGTTGCTGAGTTCTTTTTAGCAAACTAATGGTAACATGATGTCTGCTTCTGGCCCATAGAGCCGGTTCCGGAAATCTGAACAGGACGATAGGTGGAATTTCTGCCTGACAACGGCGATAATCGCCGTGAACAGGAGAAACCATGAGCAGACGACCTCGTGGGAACCACTCACCGGCCTTCAAGGCGAAGGTGGCTCTGACCGCCGTCAAGGGCGATCGGACGATAGCCCAACTGGCCGAGCATTTCGACGTTCACCCCCATCAGATCACAGCCTGGAAATCGCAGCCTGAAGGCGGCGCTTCCGAATCGGGCGGTGGGACGCCGGCCCACCCGCGGTCGATGTGAAGTCGCTCCACGCCAAGAGCGGAGAGCTGACGTTGGAGAACGATTTTTTAGAAGGAGCGCTCACCAAGGCGGGATTGCTGAGCGCCAAGCGATGATCGACCGTGAGCACGATCTGTCGATCACTAAGCAGGCGGAGATTTTGAAGGTCAGCCGCGGCTGCGTCTACTATCTGCCGCGGCCGGTTTCTTCAGCCGACCTCGAGATCATGCGGCAGCTCGATCGGCTGCACCTGGAGTTCACCCCCCGGTTCGCGTATGCTGGAGGCCTGCTGGCTTTGCGGGGTGCAAAGTCGGCCGCCGGCATGTGACGACGCTGATGCGGCGGATGGGCATAGAGGCGCTCTATCGCCGTCCGTGTACCACGAAGCCCGAACCCGGCCACAAAATCTGTTCGTATCTGCTGAGCGGCATGGAGGTTACGCGGCCGAACCAGGACCGGGCCATGGACATCACGTACCTTCCAATGGCGCATGGCTTCGTCTATCTCGCCGTGGTGCCGGACTGGGCGACGTCGTGTCCTGTCGTGGCGGCTCTGTCGATCACGATGGAGGCGGCCTTCTGCGTCGAGACGTTGGAGGATGCTCTCGCGCATCATGGCAGGCCGGAACTCGTCAACGCCAACCAAGGCTCGCAGTTCACCGGTTCGGCATTCACCGGCCTGCTTGCTGATTACGGCATCGCCATCAGCATAGATCGCAAAGGGGCCTGGCGGGACAACGTGTTCGTCGAACGGCTTTGGCGCAGCGTCAAATACGAGGGGGTCTACCTGCGAGCCTACGAAACCGTCGGCGAGGCGCGTTCGATTGGTCGGGATCTCGACTTTTACAACGGGCGACGACCGCGTTCGAGCCTTGACGACCGCACCCCGGACAAAGCTACTTCGATCTTCCTCCGCTCCGCGCGGCGGCCTAACCCCGGCAGACGCTCCACTTATCGACGCGGGATTATTGTTCAGATAACCGGGACCGCTCTACTTTTTCGGAAGGATCATTCAAATTTCCTGATATTCATCTTAGGTGAAATGCCACTTTCGGTGGCTGTGCCCGGGCCGATTGAATCGCGGCGTTCTCCGCGGTGCCATTCAGAAGCGTCGTTTGCTGATCTGAGAATCGGCGCAACCCTCAGGGCTGACCGTCCGCAGTGGAAAGCGAATTTTGTTCCCGCCGGTGCGCCCCCCTGATTCCCGCGGTCTATCGATGTTTTCTTGCCTCGAGGGAATGCAACCGCCTGAACCAATTTACACTCCAGCGCAGGGGATTTCTCACCGCAACTCTTTGTGTGTCCCTCCCGTCTTCGCTGGTAACCGGCTTGGAGCCGATGCAGAATACGCAGCCGGGAGGATAGCCGTGACTTCGAGGACGACGGAATGAGCGCGGATAAACTTCAGGCGGTGCACGAGGCTATCGCGGACATATTCAATGAGCCAAACCTTAATGCGGTCGGTACAGAAAACTTGACCGCCACCTTTTATCAAGAAACGATTTCGGAGGCTTTCAGCAAGTCTCGCCCGAATGCGGCCAATACAAAGAATTCTTTCGCGCAATTCGATCATGCAGCCCTTACCGGAATATTCAACGACGCACTTCCGACCTCACCCACCGAGAGACTGTCGCCGACCAGCTTTGATCAAGCGTTTGCTGAGATATTAAGCGAACGTCCTTCTCTATCAAGCAACGCGCAATCATCGCGAGCACACTTTGGTCAACAAGCGCATTCGGAGATGTTGAGCAAGCCTCCTGTTTCGACCCACACAAGACCTCCGCAACCCAGCTTCGATCATCAAGCACTTGCAGAGATTCTGACCGAATCGCGTGCGGATCCGATAGATCCGCAAATGTCGCGTCCTAGCTATGATGCCAATTCTCTATCTGAGCCGTTCCTTGGTCGAACCGACCATGGGGAGCCGCAGGCAAACCCATCTACCGTCGCCTCATCGACTAACGCGGAAAGCGAGTGGTCGCGGAGAGCTCGGTCTTTGCTGGCTAGAGTACATCACATATTTACGACCAAAGAAGAATCGCTACTCTCTGATAACGAGAGGAAGTCATTACACCCACCGCTCGCTGGTCAAGCAGACCCGCCAGAGCCGATTGCAATAGCCGTTTCAACTCCCGCAGCGAAACCGACTCCGGCAACCTCGCCGCTGGTAGAACCATCGCATTTTAGCGTCGAGCAAGAACCCAGGTCACCGCATCTCTCTGGTCATTCAGGCCACGAGAGGCCGATAGTTGACGGTGTTGTGGTTACCGCTTCAACTGACGCCCCAAGCACGCTACCGCAGCAGGCCACGTCTTGGCCGGACGAAAGATCTTCCCCAATTTCGGCAAACACGGAATCGTCATCTCCAACCGTCGAGAGGCAACCTTCAACCTCGACCGTCGCTAGTTGGCAAAACAATGTGGAGCAGACGGCTAGACCCGTTGCGGTTGCCACCTCAACTGAAGCGGACGGTGAACTGCTGCAGCAGGCAAGATCGTTGCTGATCGAAACCGTTTCCACGCGGCTGGACAATGTAGAACCGCCAGTCCCCTTAACGCAAAGAGGACAGTCGACCCAAATTGCCTCTGATCAACTGGCCCCCGCAAATGTAGAACATGCGCAGTGCGATGTAGAAAAGGTGCTGCCGCTGAGCGGACTGCTTTCGCTGAGGACTACGGCGCCGCACGTTATGAAGACTGAACCCTCGCAACTAGTTCTCTCTGGTCACCCGCACGATCTGACGCCGGCAGAAGAAACCGTTCCAGACGTCAAAAGTGGACAGTCGCAACCGCAAGTATCATTATCTGCGGAACGAGCTTCCCTGATTTCAACAAATTCCGAATCTCCTCCTTTAAACGTCCACCCAGAGCTGTCGCCTCCAACTCTCTCCGATCGCGTTAAAAACATGGCGTCTGCGGCGAGCACTGTTGCACCCGCCCGACTGACCAACGCGGAAAGTGCGCGCCCGCAGCGTTTAAGGAGTGAACCGACGCTAGCAAGCTCTGAGAACGAGCCCTTCCCCCCAGCATCCCCGACGCAGTCGAAAAATCTAGAACCGGCGATAAAAACGACCTCTGTCGTTCCGCGGACTAATTCAGAAAATGCGTCGGAGACAGAGCGGATGTTGGATGAAATCCTCTCGTCGGCTTCGTCCCGCACTAAATCGCGTTTTTTCAGCTTCGGGAATGAAATCTCGCCGGTACCACTCTCTGACGAACTGGACGGTGCAGGGCCGGCGATCGAACCCACTGCCGCCACTCTTCCAGTTCACGTAACAACGCAGCAGACCAACTCATTGCCGCTGGCTGACCGACCTGCTCTCGTTTCAACCGATACCAACTATTCCTGGTCTATCCACGGGCATAATTCACCGCACTCCACACCCTCAGGTCAACTCCACAGTTTGGGGCCGTCGGGAAAGCCCCCTGAAGCTGCTCCGAGCGAAGTGGAAGGCGGCCTCCCGCAGCACGTAAGTCCGTTGTTGGCCGCACTACGCGTGCCAAATACAAAGCCGTCGCCGCCTCTCCTTGAAAAAACGCCTTCTCGCTTGGTATTTGCCAGTCAGCCAGACAACGCGGGGATTGCGGGGGAAACTATTGCCCATCTGTCCGACGCGGAAAGCATGTTGGCGCAACCGCCAAGATCATTGAAGCCCGAAATGTCGGCTCTGGTTTCCACCGACACGAAATCGTCGGCGTCGATCTTCAAAGGAGCGCGGCCCGCCTCAGATCAGGCAGCCAATGAAATGCCAGCGGTACAGCCCACTCTCGTCGCTTCTTCAGCCAATACGGGAAGTGCGGTAACACGCGCCCGACAGGCGAAGTCGTTGCTGGATCAGCTGGACCTGAACACCGCGATCCAGTTGCGATGGACGATGCGCGACATCAGAAGCAAGCGAACGAAATTCTCGCCTGTCAGCGCCGAGGATCTGACGGCACTCCTGAATTTGGGCCTCGTTGAGATGCGAGATGGGCTACCGAGGCTCACAGCCGCAGGCGTTATCGCGCTGGATTAGACGCGCTTGACGTTGATGGTCCAGCCATCTCGTTGCAGCGGCACATGGACCCGGCGATACCCGTATCTCACTCGCGTCTCGCAGATGTCCTTGATCCGGCCCTTGAGGGCGGCCTGGTCGCCGCACTTTGACTTGTAGACGTACAGTGCGCGATCAATCCGAAGGGTCGAGTAGGTCCGCCTGGTCGAGACCTTCCAGTCACTTCGCACCCTGTCGACAAGCTCACGCTTGCGGCCAGGCCTCAGAGCTTTTTTGACAGCACATCCTGAAGCATGGCCTTGTTCAAGGACAAATTGTCAATTGGCTTGCAAATATTGCAGACGATGACGTAATTGCGGTCGGCGCCCGCGGCTCGAAAGGTCCGCTATCTTCAAGCCTTCCCGCAATCTCGCGAATCGGAGGGGGCTATGAAGCAATATGTTGGGCTGGACGTCTCGCAAAAGGAAACGTCAGTATGTAAATCGGCGACGATCCTCTTCAACTTGCTATTCTCCTCCTCAAGCTGACGAAGGCGCTTCATCTCTGACGGCAGCAGTCCCGCATACTTCTTCCGCCAGTTATAGAACGTCGCCTCGCTGTTCCCGGCCTTGCGGCAAACCTCACCAACTGCCGAGCCATCTTCAGCCTGTTTTGAAACGGATGCGATCTGCGCCTCTGAAAACTTCGATGCCTTCATGGAACTCTCCTCGTCCCCGTCCGGGGATCATAACTGGAAAATTCCAGTTCAACCGGCCTAATTTGCCGGGAGCACGTCACTGCTGCCACTGGGTATCACGGCGTTCGGTAGCAAAGACGGTAGCAGTCGTGTGATGGCGCGTTGCTCCCTTGTCTTCGTCGCGATCACGAATGCGCCGAGGCGCAGTCTCCTGGCCGAAACCAGAGCATGTCATCCCCTTCGCTAAATTCATTGATATCATTGAAATAATTCGGCGTTTTCCGTATCTACGCACAATCGGCTGTACAATCTGAGCTGTCATCACCCTGAGCCGTCATCACCGCGCTGGCACCCGCATTTTTTTTAAGGTTGCAGTCGCGCAAAGCGCAAAACTAGCGCGGATCGCGCAAGGCAAGTATAGAGGTGAATGTAGCGGGAGAGTCCTGAGATGAAGGCAAAGATATTCGCGGCCGTTATTTGCAGTGTTGCCACCTGCGAAATCAGCCCGGCGTCAGCGCAGTATTACGGGCCGACGTCATATTACGGCCCAGCCTCCTTGCACTATCACTATCTCTCGCCAACTGGCGCCTGCTGCGCCTTGGTGACGGTTAATTCCGGCTGGGTTTTCACACGCAATCAGCCCGTAGGCGATGTCGCGCCTTATCCCGCTTTGCGAATGGCGGACGGCGAGCCCGGCTGCGAGCACAGCAATTAGCGGCCGCGTCGCGACGGCTTGTGTCGCCGCATTTGGTAGAAGCTCTATCCCACCCCGTAGGACTTGTTGAGAAAGTAATCGCGGTTACCTAGCGCCTTCTCGGTGTACTGATCAATCGCAACGAAATTTACCTCTCGATGTCGTCCCCTGCGACGACCGCGGGTTCCTTTCCAAACAGGCATCCTTTCGGGCGGTCGCTTGGCACGTCGACAGAGGCGCCAGTCACGGTCGCCCCCCTGGCTTAACGCATTGGAATGACGGCCCCAGTTTTTGAGAAAGGGCTGGGGCCTGTTTCTCACATTCGCAGCCTTTCAATTGTGGCAAGGCCCAATACGACACCGCTTCTCAAAGGCACCCCGGTTGGGATGGCGAGTTGCCACGATCCCCTACTGTGCTCTTGATCAATCCGCCTCAAACGCCTGGCTGTAATCTTGCTTCAGCGCGGGGTCCTGTTCGCCCTTGTTCAGCACGCAATTGCCGACCACGAGCACGTCGAGTTCGTTGCCCATGAAGCAGCGGAATGCGTCTTCGGGCGTACAGACGATCGGCTCGCCGCGAACGTTGAAGCTGGTGTTGACCAACACGGGGCATCCGGTCAGTTCCTTGAATCGGCCAAGCAGGCGGTGGAAGATCGGGTTGGTGTCGCGGTGCACGGTCTGGACGCGCGCGGAATAATCGACATGGGTTACCGCCGGGATTTCCGATCGTGACACGTTCAACTTTTCGATGCCAAAAAGCGCATGTTCCGCGGCGCTCATATGGCGGCGGCGATCGTCACGGACGTCGGCAACGATCAGCATGTAGGGACTGTCGGATTTCAGGTCGAACCAGTCGGCGGCATCCTCGCGCAGCACGGCGGGAGCGAAGGGACGAAAGCTCTCCCGGTACTTCACTTTTAAATTGAGGTTCTTCTGCATGGCGGGCGAACGGGCATCGCCAAGAATCGAACGCGCGCCGAGCGATCGCGGGCCGAATTCCATCCGACCCTGGAACCAGCCGACGGCTTTTTGATCGGCAAGCGCCTCTGCCGTCGCATCGATCATCGCAGCTTCATCGAGCACCGAAAATTTCGCGCGGACTGCCGTCAGCCGCTGCTCGATCTGGTTTTGCGTGTAGTGCGGGCCGAGATACGCGCCGGCCATGCCGTCAGTGCCGTTGCTCTTACGCGGCCTTCCGGCAAAGCCATGATAGGCAGAAAGCGCCGCGCCCACCGCGCCGCCGGCATCGCCCGCGGCCGGCTGAATCCAAATGTTATCAAAATGGCCATCGCGCAGCACCTTGCCATTAGCGACGCAATTGAGCGCGACGCCGCCGGCAAGACATAGATTGCGCGATCCGGTTTGCCTAGCGAGACTACGCGTCATCCGCAGCACGGCTTCGTCCAGTACTGCCTGTATCGAGGCAGCGACGTCCATGTGGAACGGCGTGAGCAATTGATCGGGCGTGCGCACCGGCTGACCGAACAGCTTTGCGAAGCGCTCGTTGGTCATAGTGAAACCTGTGCAATAATCGAAATAAGAAAGATCGAGGCGAAACGAGCCGTCCGGCTTCAGGTCGATGATGTGATCGAGTATTAGCTTGGAGTATTTCGGCTCGCCATATGGCGCGAGCCCCATAACCTTGTATTCGCCGGAGTTGACCTTGAAGCCGATATAGTAGGTCGCGGCCGAATAAAGCAGGCCGAGCGAATGCGGGAAATGGATCTCCTGGAAGATTTCGAGCTTGTTGCTTACGCCGGTTGCAGCCGACGTCGTCGCCCATTCGCCAACGCCGTCCATGGTGAGCACGGCCGCATTCTCGTAAGGCGAGGGATAGAAGGCTGAAGCCGCATGGCTGAGGTGGTGTTCGCAGAAAAGAAGCTTTTCGCGATCAAACTCCGGCGCGAACTTCTTCAGCTCATCCGTGAGGAGACTTTTTTGAAACAGCTTTTCTTTCAGCCACAGCGGGATCGACATCTGGAAAGAGCGGAAGCCCCGCGGCGCCAGCGCGACATAGGTCTCGAGCAACCGCTCAAATTTCAGAAACGGCTTATCATAGAAAACGACATAGTCGAGCGCTCCAGCTCCGATGCCCAGCTCAGCAAGGCAATAGGCGATGGCGCTATGCGGAAAGGAAGGATCGTGCTTCTTGCGCGTAAAACGCTCCTCCTGCGCGGCGGCAACAATGCGGCCGTCCTCGACCAGCGCTGCGGCGCTGTCATGATAGAAGGCGGAAATGCCGAGGATGCGCATCGATCTGCTTAGAACAGCGTGTAGATGAACGGCGCGATCGCCGAGCCTTTGGTCAGCACGACAAGGCCACCGAACACTACCATCATGATCAGGATCGGAAGCAGCCAGAATTTCTTGCGCACCCGCATGAAACGAAAAAGTTCTTTCAGAAAATCCATTTCTCTTGCGCTCGCTAAAACTGATCTTTCATCGTCTCAGGCGCCGGTCCAGCTGGCGTTCGCGCGATCCAGTAACTCACCGCATCGGGCTCCCGTTTCAGCCGCAATAGATCCTTGCCCATTGCGCGCATCACGAGACCAGTCGGCAGCACCGTGGCGTAGAAGAGCAGCGCCATTATTATGGGATTGACGATTCGGTGCAGCAACAGGCCGAATCTTAGCCAGATGCGATTGAGCGGATTGAGCAGCGCCGGGCGCAACAACGTGATGATCAGGAAGATGGCGGCGAGGCCCGTCGTCCACGGCCACATGCGGCCCGCATGCCAACCATTGAGCAAGCTGACCACCGCGAACGCGCCCGCCATCACAAAGCCGAACAAGCGATCAGACCCGACGACAATTTGCTCATCGCGGGAAAAACTTTCGTGGGTAGAGTAGTTAGGGTCATTCATTGCGGCGCTAGGTACCGACGTTTCCATTTCATGGTGCTGCTAAGTCCTCCGAGCGAAGCTGAGTAGCTGTTCTATTGGTTGAGGCTACGATTTTCTCATATACTGTTTATGTGGATTGATCGAGTATTTTTGTATGGTACCATCGTTACTCTGGCGGGGGCTGTTCTTGCGATGGTCCCGGGATCGCGAGAGAGTTTGCGATCGCTTCTTTTAGTGGCCGCCTTGATAGCGGTTCACGGCAACAAGCGGCCGCTCCTGGCTGTTCATGTACAGGGCCGGTGGTCGGCGCCGCGAAATGGGACTTGGCTCCGTGCGCGATGTGCCATTGGTCCAAGCCCGCAAATTGGCGGCGAACGCGCGCCAGCAGCTTACCAGCGGCCTCGATTCCCTCGCAGCCCGGCCGAAGCCCGCGACCATGACGTTTGCGGAAGCCGCCAGCACGCTCGTGGAAAGCATGTCGCCCGCGTGGCGTAACGCCAAGCACCGTGCGCAATGGATTACAACCCTCACCGTCTATTGCGCGCCAATCGCGACGAAACCCGTGGCCGACATAACCACGATGTCCTGCGAATCCTGAAAGCCCTCTGGCTCACCAAGCCGGAAACCGGCTCCCGGCTCCGCGGCCGCATTGAACGCACCCTAGACTTCGCCAAGGCGCGCGTCGGCATGCGTTCTGGCGAGAACCCGGCCCGGTGGCGCGGCTAGCTCGACGCGACTAGGAAGAATACATTGCCGCTCGCGACAAGCTAGAGAGAGTGCTTAGGCGCTGAGCACCTAGCCCATCGTTTTACTCATTCACGCCACGCTCCCGGATTCAGCATCCCGCTATGCAAGCTCTAGACTAAGGTTGTGGCGGCGAGTAGGTTCTGGGGATGAGCGATGAACTTTAAGCCCTGCGCCGCGACGGCAATGTCTAGCGGATGGCCTTTTACCCGTCGTCGCCCTGGTCCTGTTCGTGGCTCGGCGGTTCATTGTCCGATGACTGAGAAAGTAAGGCCCGCGATCGTCATTGCCGCGCTTATCGTCGTGATCTTGAGCGTCGCTATCGCTGCCGAACTGCTGTCCTCCGAACTGCTGCTCTATCGATACCGCCGCGAGGGCAAGGTTTCCGATGGACGCCTGTTGAGCGTAGCTGTGCTGGCGTTGAAGGCCGGGGCGAAACTCGGATTGGTCAACGAGCCCATCCCCGCGCCTGAATGCGCGCCCTCGCCTTGCCTGAAGATTAATCCGGTCTACGGGTGGTCGCCACTTCCGGGCGCGCAGACCTACACCTTCAAGCGCCTGAAGAACGGAACGTGGGAGCGCTTCCGGGTCAAAACGACGATCAACCAGGATCAGAGCCGATGGGCCGGAACGGACTTTGATCCGCAGAAGCCGACGATCTATATCCTTGGCGACAGTTTCGTGTTTGGCTATGGCGTAAATGACGAACAGACGTTCGCCTATCACGTGCAGATGGCAAAGCCGAACTACAACGTGAGGCTGTTTGCGCTTGGCGGCTACAGCCTTGTGCAGTCTTATCTGCGAATTCAGGAACTGAAAAGCCGCATCACTGCACGCGACATTATCATAGTTGGGTACGCCGACTATTACGATGTTCGCAATGTCGCCGCACCCTCCCGCCTACGCTATCTCGAACAGTGGTTCAAGCAACACGACGAGAAGCACGACGGCAGCAAAATCCCGAAAGCGTCGTTATCTGGTGGGCAGATTTCCGTTAGCCTCGTTGAGCAGGATTGCGCGAAGTGGGGAGACTATTGCAAGCAGCCCGACCCGTCGCCTACGGAAATGGCTGCGATCTCCACCGCGCTGATCCGTGACATCGCCAAAGTACCAGCGAAAACGTACATCCTTTATTTTGAGGGGCGCAGAGACAACCCCGTGCTCACTAACAGCGGCGTTCCGGTCATCTCAGCCTTGTCGGAAGATTTTGACTCCTTTACACGCGACGATGTCGAAGGCTTCGACCCGCATCCCGGTCCGTACTGGCACTATGCGATTGGGCAGAAGGCGATCGAGGGAATTAGGTAAGGGGCTGTCGGACCTTTTTCGTTTCGACTGTTCCTCCCTCGGCTTTGTGACCGCAGCGACGATTTGAAAGACTTCAGCCGAGATTTTGGGACGCACGCGTCGGAATGAACCGCATTTTTCTCCAGCCAGCAGGACTGCGTTCGGCAATCGTAGCCGGGCGCTTGGTTTGGGGCTGTGACAGCCTATGCGATGCCACAGCTAAGATCTCGCCGCCAAATGTCTGCAACCCTCTTAACGACAGCAGCAGTCACCTCGTCTGGCGCGGAGCAACCGCTGAGGGCCTCAATCAACTCTGCTTGCCGCTGTTCTGACACGGGCCCGTAACTGGAAAACGTCGTAAGCACCCTCATGACCTAGGTTCTGACTCCAAGCCTTGAATTGCCCCGGGTTCTGGCACGTTCGCTCCCCCAATGCCGCCAGCGCGTGACGAAAACTGTGAGGATTAAACCCGTGCAAGCCGACGCTCCCGAATAGCTGCTTGAAGATTTTCTGCACGGCATCGGCGGTCGCCCAATGCGCGCGCGCCAGTCCAACCGCCGCGAGTTGCCGGTTTGAGTTCCGCCCGATCGCGGTCGCCGGAAAAAGAGGATCGTCATTTCCCCAGAGATGGTCCCGCCGCAATTCTGCAATCCAATCCACCACGATGCGTTCGGCGGAGCCGCCGACGCCGAAAAACTGGTTCGCAGTTGTTTGCTGTTCTTCGTCTAACTTCGCGCGGGTCTTGGTCAACCAGTTGCTTGGCAAGGTCTACATGTCGCAACTTCAGCGTAACGAGCGCTCCGTCCCGAACCCCGGTTAGCCACGTAAAGGCAACGATTGCCCGATTTCGACGCTCGACGACGGCAGCCCCCGGGCTACGTTCCAGCACGCTTTCAATCGGTTCCGGCGTCGGCACGGGCCGGGTTTGGTCGCCTTCGCGGTATCCTTTTCAGAAAGACGAAAATAATCGGCATTGGGAAACCTTTTTCCGACTGCGGTGACCGGGCTGTTCCGCCAGCCAAATGAAGAATGCCCGCAACCAAAGCGCGGCGGCCTTGCTTATCAGATTGCCGGTTCTGTCGTTCCGGGCCTCGTCCAGCCGTCGGCGAAACGCAATTGCTTGCACGAAGTGGAACTTTTTATAGGGCCGAAAGGCAGTTGACTCCTCAAAGCGGTGGATAGCGGCGCTTGCTACGTCAATGCTCGCATCTGACGCCCGCAGGTTGCCTAACCGTCCGTTAACTGCCTACCGCGAGAATGATCGCGGCCGAAGGGCCGGCACGCCATGCGGGGCAGCAAAAGTAGGTACAGCATTGTAGGTGCTATCCGAATGAAGCGTCTCGAAGAGCGTAATAGACCCGTATTAGGGTACCATTTGAAGGTTCACACGTTCCGAATATTGACGGCGGTTTTGGCGTGGGCCCTCGTCGTAGCCGCATTTTACCAGAAACCCGAATTACTCACGAGCGCCCAGCAACTGATGCAGCGATGCATCGAAGCCGCCGGCGATGTCGTGCCATCGCCTTGGAGGAACGGATGGATTGTGTTTCGAGAGATGGGTGGCGTGATCTGGCTTCAGATCACAATGGTCATACTCACGCTTCGCGTGATGCTCTCGACGATCGCGGCGACGTGGCGGCTCATCTTCCCAACTACGGGCCCGAGGAAATTCCAGCGGATGAGCGATCCTGTTGCCCTCGCAGTATACGCTGCCCTGACCTTGGCTTTTTTTGTCCTGCTTTTTCTGGTTTTGCTCGCGGTATAAGACTCCAATGATTTGAATAGCGTGAGCAACGCCCAAAGCCACTCGGCCGATGACAGCCATACGGTATGATTCCGGGAATGATGTTTCTGTGTTGCAACATCCGCCTGCGGACTCTCACCAGTCCAAATGTTCGGACTTACCGATATGAACGTGTGTGCCGCTTGAAGTTGCCTTACCTTGGAAATTCAAGGCGGAAAGGAAAACTTCGACCTTCGAACGGCCGCGAGCGCACGATACTCCGATTGCAGTATGAGCGTGAAGGCGGTCTCTACCGCAGCCCAATGCACTTCCGCAACATAGCCGACCGTGCCCCGACCTGCCGCTGACTCAACCTGGTCGAGCTTGGCCCGAACCCGGTCATTCAACACGCCCTAGACAGGCTGTCCCCATTGGCGGATCATGGGTCGGTAGGCGAGGGCCAGAGGCGCTGTCATGGACATCGGAGGTTGGCTGCGGAGGCTTGGCCTAGAACAATATGAGGCGACATTCCGCGCGAATAATGTCGACGAGACAGTCCTGCCGAGTTTGACGGCGGAGGACTTGAAGGACCTGGGTGTCGGATCTGTCGGGCATCGCCGTAAGCTGCTAGACGCCACAGCAGCCTTGCGCGCTGAAGCGAGCGCAACGCCTCTATCCGACGCTCCTCTGGCAACCGACCAATCCGCTAAGGACACCGCTGAGCGCCGCCAGGTCACCGTGATGTTCTCGGACCTTGTCGGTTCGACGGCGCTCTCCGCTCGGATGGACCCGGAGGATCTGCGCGAGGTCATTTCGGCCTATCAGAGGTGCGTTGCAGAGATCGTGCGCCGCTTCGGGGGCTTCGTCGCGAGATACATGGGCGATGGTGCGCTGATTTACTTCGGCTATCCGGCAGCGCATGAAGATGACGCCGAGCGTGCCGTTCGGTCCGGCCTCGACCTGATCGATGCGGTGGCCACGCTGCCGGCTCCTGAGCCCCTCCAAGTGCGGATAGGGGTTGCCACCGGGATGGTGGTGGTCGGGGATCTAGTGAGGTCCGGCGAAGGGCAAGAGCACGATATTGTCGGCGAGACACCAAACGTCGCCGCCCGCCTACAAGCCATCGCCGAGCCCAACACAGTCGTCATAGCCGAGGCCACGCGCAAGCTTCTCGGCAATCTCTTCGAGCTGCGGGACCTTGGATCCAAGGAGCTCAAGGGGATCGCTGGTCCGGTGCCAGTTTTCGCGGTGCTGCGGTCAAGTTCTGTCGCGAGCCGCTTTGAGGCGATGCATCCCGACGGCATGACTGCGCTCGTCGGACGAGAAGAAGAACTTGAACTGCTCATGCGGCGCTGGGCGAGAGCCAAGACTGGCGAAGGTCAGGTCGTGCTGCTGTCCGGTGAGGCCGGCATAGGCAAATCCAGGCTCTCCGCCGCGCTCATAGCGGACATCGCGGCCGAACCACACACGCGTTTGCGTTATTTCTGCTCGCCACAGCACACCGATAGCGCCCTTTATCCGATCATTGGGCAGTTCGAACGTGCCGCCGGATTTGCGCACGGCGACACGTCCCAAACCAAGCTCGACAAGCTCGATGCGCTGCTGGCGCAGACCTCGACGTCCAGGCAGGATGCGGCGGTCCTCGCCGAGATGTTGTCGCTTCCCAACGACGGACGCTACCCCGCTCTGGACCTTGCTCCTGAACAACGCCGGCAGAAAACCCTGCAAGCACTTGGCGCGCAATTGGATACCCTGGAGCGTGCCAACCCGGTGCTGATAATCCTGGAGGACGCGCACTGGAGTGACCCCACCAGTCTGGAAGCGTTCGGTCGCACAGTGGACCAGGTTCGAACCCTTCGCGTGCTATTGATCGTGACGTTTCGGCCAGAGTTCGAGGCGCCTTGGGTCGGGCAACCGCACGTGACCTCGCGAACTATCAACCGTCTGGCTGAGCGCGACGTCGGGTCCATAATCGACTGCGTCATCGGCAACAACCCGCTGCCAGCAAACATCAGGGAAGCCATTATCGAGCGTACCGATGGCATCCCCTTGTTCGTCGAGGAGATGACAAAGGCGGTGCTGGAAGTGGGAAGCGAGAGCGCGGCCCAGCGCATGGTTGCGGCGGTTCCGTCTCCGGCCATGGCGGTCCCGGCGAGCTTGCATGCTTCCCTGATGGCGCGGCTCGACCGGCTCGGCCCGGCCAAGGAGGTGGCACAGATCGGGGCAGCGATCGGTCGTGAGTTCTCTCAGGCGCTGTTGGCTGCGGTGGCCCGCAAGCCAGAAACCGAACTGGCCTCGTCCCTCGACCGTCTGATCCGGGCCGGTTTGCTGTTCCGCAAGGGCGTGCCGCCTCATGCGACCCATTTGTTCAAGCATGCCTTGGTGCAAGAAGCAGCCTATGGCACCTTGCTGCGCCAGCCGAGGCGCGCGCTCCACGCTCGGATCGCAGACACCCTCGAAAACCAGTTTGCCGACATCGCCGAGGGCCAACCCGAAGTGCTGGCGCGGCATTGCACCGAGGCCGGGCTGATCGACAAGGCCGCGGCCCTGTGGGGCAAAGCGGGATTGCGGTCTCAGGCACGTTCGGCTCTGATGGAGGCTGTAGAGCAACTCACCCGTGCACTTGCCCAGATTGGTACCCTGCCGAGCACACCAGCCCTTCGCCGTGAGCAGATAAAGTTTCAAATGGCCCTCGCGAACGCGCTTATGCACACCAAGGGCTTTGCGACGCTCGAAACCAAAGCATCGCTTGATGACCTGCGCACGTTGATTGAGCGAGCAGAGGCGCTTGGCGATTCTCTCGAAAACTCGCTGGCATTATTCTCAGTTCTGTATGGTTATTGGGTCGCTAGTTATGTGGGATTTGACGGTGATGTGATGCGCATTCTTGCGGCGCAATTCCTAGCCGAAGCCGAAAAGAGCGGAGCGACGGTTCCCCATATGATCGGGCATCGCATGATGGGGGTTTCCCTATTGCTCACGGGCAGCATAACAAGGGCGCGTGCGCATTTCGATCGGGCCCTTGCGCTGTACAACCCCGCGGAACATGGTCCGCTGGCACATCTATTCGGCCAAGACGCCAGAATCACCGCCATGTTTTACAGAGCGTACACATTATGGGTCCTCGGTTATCCCGACGTGGCGATGGCGGACACCAACCAAGCGCTCAGGTATGCCCGCGAGATCGGGCAACCTGCTGGCTTGATGCATGCGTATAATCACGCAGCTCTGGTATATTTGTTTTGCGGAAAGTATGTGGAGGGAATTGCTCTTATCGATGAAGCTCTCGCTTTAGCCGACGAGAAAGGCTCCGCCTTCTGGAAAAATTACGCAACATTGCATCAAGGTTGCATATTTGCGCTGACCGGCAAGCCAGCCGATGCAGTAGAGACACTCACCTCAGCAATCGACTCGCGGCTATCCACCGGATCAAAAAATTGGCACCCATGGAATTTGACGCATTTGACGCGAGCCTACGCTGAACTTTGTCAATTCGACGAGGCTCGGCGTTGTGGCGATGAAGCGATTGCGATGGTAGAGGCAACGAAGGAGACGTGGTGCGAAGCTGAAGTTTACCGGGTGGCCGGCGAAACCGTGCTGGCGTCGCCACATTTGGATGAAGCCAAAGCGGCAAGCTATTTCGAGCGGGCGCTCGCAATCGCGCGCGACCAACAGGCGAAGTCCTGGGAGCTGCGCGCGTCCCTGAGCATGTCGCGGCTGTGGCGCGATCAGGGGAAGCGGGATGAAGCCCGAGGACTTCTCGCTCCGGTCTACGGCTGGTTCACCGAGGGCTTTGACACGCCGGACCTGGAGCAGGCTAAGGCCCTCCTCGACGAGCTGGCAGCATGACGGCGCATATGTCGGCTCGTGGCAGATATTGTTGCAAAAGTCTTTTTGGGGTGACGAATGAAATTTCTCAGAGCCACCGATGCGTTTTACGCGCGGCGACGTGAGGGACCATATCGTTTCATCCAAAATCGATCACGGGCCTCCGTCGCGGCGTTGAATGGCGAAGCAGCAGCAGAGAAGTCCAAAGATCAGCTTTCGCGAGATTTTTAGGGTTGTTCGATTTTCGACTTTTGCAACATGGGGTAATTCGTCGTCCGTTAAGAAGCTGATTTAAGCGCGGGCTGGAGGCTGACGACCGCGATTAGGGCTGTGAAGATGAGGCACCAAAGGGTCTTCAGCCAGGCGAGGATACGTCGGAAATTGTGGCCCACGGCTGAGAGGATGACGTTTGCGGCATCGCCGGCGCGGCCTTTGAGGTAGCAGCGGCCGAGGTGACCTTCGGCCTTCAGGTGTCCGATGATGGGCTCGATGGCGGAGCGGCGGCGCAACTCGCGCTTGATGACACCAAAGACGCCGCGCTTCTGGCCGGAGATGAAGACGCGACGGGGATTTTGCGCGTTGTGGCCGCGGTATCCCTTGTCAACATAGGCGCGCTCGATCGGACAGCCGGTGAGTGTTTCGGTGCGATCAATGATGTCCCGCAAGGTGTGACCGTCGTAGGGGTTATCGGGCAGTGCCCTGGCGTGCAGCACGAACAGGCCACCGGGAGCCCGGCGGTTGTTGGTGACGATGGAGGCCTTCACTCCGAACTCGTAAGGCGCCGCGGCCTTGCCTTTGCCGATGCACTCCACCTCAGGGGCATGGAAGGAATAAAGCTTCCAGCCGCGCTGGCGCTGCTGCTGCGAGCGGATCTGCGTGGCCCGGCCAAGCGGGAGGGCGAACGTCTCCTCCAGTGCTGGCTGGCCCTCGATCTTGCGGCGGATGTCGCGGATGATCCGGCCCAGCCTGGAGCGCAGGATACGCAACTGCCGCTGATGCCGCCTGAACTGTTTGGCATGGGCGTAGCGGCCCGCCATCATCGCTGCGGCCTTGGCGACGCGACAATAGGTTTGCCGCAGCCGCACCCCGTGCCTGGTCGCGAGGCGGTTGAGCCCCTTGATGGCCGCATGCAGCAGCTTGGCATCGGTCGGAAAGGTGATGGCCTTCGGCTGCACCGTGGTATCGACCGTGACCCGCTTGAGGTCTTTGCCGCGTAACGCGCCGGTCTCGTGCGCCACCCGAAGGCTCTCGGCCAACAACAGCTCCAGTCTGTCGCCAAGCCGCTTGCGCCAATGGCTCAGGTCCGAGCGCTCGTGCGGGAATGCGTGCTGGAAGAACTCTTCGCCGGTGAAGAACTGGAAATACGGGTCGTGGACCCAGCGCTCACACACCCCCTCATCGGACAGCCCGTAGATGTGCTTGAGCAACAACAGCCCGATCATGAAGCGGGTCTCAATCCCCGGCCGGCCGTTCTCGCTGTAGAGCGGCGCGATCTCGCCGTCGATCCAGTCCCAATCGATGTTGCCGGCAAGCAGAACCAGCTCGTGCTTCAGATTAATGATCTGGTCCAACCGCGCCCGGAACAGATCGTTGGATCCCGTCGACTTGTGCTTCTTCGGCCGCATCGGTCCCTCCGATACGACAGGGAATCATGCTTCGCTCTTCGAGGGAATCCAAAATCGAATTTGCAAGGTTCCGGTGCCCAAAGCACCAAAACCTTGCAATCTCAAATCAACCTTCAAACCAGATCATGATTCCAGATCAGCCGCTTAGCCGTTGTTCACGGACGACTAATTCCGGGATCGAGCCAGACAAAGGCAAAGGAATCAGCTCTCCAGGAACGTATGAGGCCAGCCTCATGTGGCCTCCCAACGATGGAGAGCGGCAATGGAATACTATGTCGGACTGGACGTGTCGTTGAAGCAAACATCGATCTGCGTGGTGGACCAGACGGGATCGGTCATGCGTGAGGGCGTCGTCGATTCAGATCCTGAGGCGATCTCAGTTTACGTGAGGTCAAAGGCGCCGGGCGCGGTACGCATTGGCCTCGAGACCGGACCGACGTCCACCTGGCTATGGACCGAGCTTAAGCGATTTAGTCTGCCGGTGATCTGCATCGACGCGCGCCATGCCAAGGCCGTGCTCAAAATGCAGATCAACAAGAACGACCGCAACGATGCCATCGGGATCGCCCGCATCATGCAGACCGGTTGGTTCAAAGAGGTGCACGTCAAGGATATCGACAGCCATTCGGTCAGAGCGCTGCTGGCGAGCCGGGCGCTGCTGGTCAAGATCAAGCGCGATCTTGAGAACCATGTCCGTGGCCTTCTCAAGAACCTCGGTCTGGTCATCGGCCGCGCCACGTTCAATGTCTTCGCCGCACGAGCCGAGGAGTTGATCGAGGGTCGTCCCGATTTGGTGGCTGCAGTCAGGCCGCTGCTCGAAGCGCGCAACGCCGTCGAGCAGCAGGTCAGCGAGCTCGACCGCAAGGTTATGAAGTTGGCTCGCCGTGATGCGCAGGTCCAGCGGTTCATGACCGTACCTGGGGTCGGCCCGATCACCGCGCTTGCATTCAAGGCAACAATTGACGATCCGGCACGGTTCGCGCGATCGAGAAGTGTGGGTGCCTATGTCGGGTTAACGAGCAGACGCCACGCCTCAGGCGAGATTGATTGGAGTGGTCGCATCTCGAAGTGTGGTGATGCCATGCTGCGCAGTTATCTATTCGAAGCCGCCGGGGTTCTGCTAACGCGCGTCCCGAAATGGTCCACCGTGAAAGCTTGGGGGATGAGGCTCGCCAAGCGCAACGGGCTCCGCAAGGCCAAGGTTGCAGTCGCGCGTAAGCTCGCGGTCATTCTGCACCGCATGTGGATCGACGGAACCGAGTTCAACTGATCGAAAAAGGAAATTGCTGCCTAGCGAACGAGAATACCGAGTTCCTGCCAAACGGCGGGAAAAGACGTCCCTGCCGGGACGATGGCGATGGTGAGTTCGACCGATTTTGTGCGAGCGTCCGAAAGGACGACCGCGATTGCAACATTGAACCGCCAACGTCACCTTACGCCATCATGCGGAGGGTTCACCCCTACCGCGGAGAGAACAGTGGGCCCGGCAAGGATGATCGTGGAGAGCTTGAAACAGATCCGGAATTAGAGAACAGTATCGGCAGTTTTCGGACCTGACAAGCCGGACTGACGATGTCCGTTCTTCATAGGATTGTGTTGCAAAACTCGATTGAGGCGAATCGCGGACCGTGATTCCGTTGGGTTTAGACGGGCATTTGCGGGAGCGATGCATGTTGGGACGGCAGGAGAGCGGTCAGGGCCAGTTCTTTTATGCGTTTGATCTCGACAAGGTCGTGCCGCCGGATCATTTGGTGCGGCAAATCGATGGTTTGCTGGACCTGAGTTGGGTGCACAAGGAACTCGCACCATTCTACTCGCACACTGGCCGACCTTCGATTGATCCGGTGCTGATGATCCGAATGCTGATTGTCGGCTACGTGTTTGCGCTCCGCTCGGAGCGGCGGCTCTGTGCGGAGGTTCAGGTTAACCTAGCTTACAGGTGGTTCTGCAAGCTCGGGATTGAAGACAATATCCCAGATCATTCAGTGTTCTGTCGAGCGAGGCGCGAACGTTTCCGAACGAGCGATGCCTTGCGCCGGGTATTCGAAGGTGTGGTGGCGCTGTGCATTTCAGCGGGGCTTGTCGGAGGTGAAGCATTCTCGATCGATGCGAGCCTGATCAAGGCGGATGTAGACAAGACGAAGCGGGCCCCCGGCGACCGACCGATCGCATGGCCCAAGGCAGAGGAGGCCTCGCAAGCGGTTCGCGAGTACATCGCTGCGCTGGATGCGGCAAGTGAAGATCAGGTCGGTGACGGTGGAGACGGCGACGGTTCAAGTCAAAGCGGCCATCGACGCAAGCCTCCCAAAGAGGTGTCGCTCACGGACCCGCAAGCAACATGGGTAAGGGCCCGGCGTGGACCCATTCTTTGCTTATGACGCGAATTATCTGATCGACAACAAGGCCGGGATCATCCTCGATGCGGTAGGCACGCGCGCGAACCGCGCAGTGGAGATTGCCGTCACCCAGACCATGGTGGACCGTGTTCAGCGTCGCTTCGATCTGCGGCCGCAAAGGCTAGCAGGTGACACGGCTTATGGCGCGGTCAGGCTGCTCAAATGGCTGGTGGATCGCAACATCACGCCGCACGTTCCAGTGTGGGACAAGTCAGCCCGCCCCGATGGTACCTTTAGCCGAGCCGACTTCGCTTTCGACCGGGAGCGCAATGTCTATGTTTGCCCAGGCGGTGCGGAGCTGACCAGCACGGGTAACATCGATCAAGGTCACATCGTCTACTACAGGGCCAGCAAAGGCGACTGCTCGCGCTGTTCATTGAAGCCAAAGTGCACGACCGCGGTCGTCCGCAAAATCACCCGCGACCTCAACGAAGATGTGCGTGATCGCGTCCGCGCGCTGGCCAATACGGGAGCCTTCCAGCAGTCGCGCCGAGAGCGCAAAAAGGTCGAGATGCGGTTTGCCCATATGAAACGCATTCTCAGGCTCGACCGGCTTCGGCTGTGAGGCCTAAATGGCGTCAGGGACGAAGTGCTGCTTACAGCCACCGCGCAGAACCTGAGGCGACTGGTCAAGCTAATCTGCCGTCCCCCACCATCTGTGGCAGTCGCCTGCTGAGCATCCATAAGCAAAACGGAAACCGCCGACACCACTGTCCAAAAAACCCACCAAAGCTCAAAAGCCAAGCTCGGCACAAGACAGAAACGAGTTTTGCAACACAATCGAGTGAGGAGCGGACATCGAACGTTCGCTGTTTGAGGTCTGATAATGACCCAGCCTGTGTGAAAACGCCCTCGAATGATATGATTCTCCTGTGATTTGGCGGGAGGATTCGATAACGCGCTTTGTCGTTGGCGATGACCGTAGTCAGAGCACGTTATTTCCCGAGCGGCTGGATGACTATTTGGGCGAGGACAATCCGGTCCGGGCGATCGATGTGTTGGTCGATGAGCTTGACCTGGCCAATCTCGGCTTTGACGGCGTTGAGCCCGAGGCAACACGAAGGCCGGCCTATCATCCTGCGACGCTGTTGAAGATTTACGTCTACGGCTACCTCAACCGGGTGCAGTCGAGCCGTCGACTGGAACGGGAGTGCCGGCGCAACATCGAGTTGGTTTGGTTGACGGGCAGGCTGATGCCGGACTTCAAGACCATAGCCGACTTCCGTAAGGACAACGGCGAGGCCATCCGCAAGGTCTGCCGTGAGTTCGTGGTGCTGTGCCGCCGCCTTGAGCTGTTCAGCGAGGCCAGCGTTGCGATCGACGGTAGCAAGTTCAAAGCCGTCAACACGAGGGATCGTAACTTCACCCAGGCCAAGATGCAGCGACGGCTGGCACAGATCGACGAGAGTATAGCCCGCTACCTCTCACAGCTCGACAGTGCCGATCGCCAGGGGGAAGCCGTGCCAGAGGCCAAGATCACCCGGCTCAACGAGAAGATTACAGCGCTGCGCCAGGAGATACAGCGCCTGAACGGTCTGAACACTCAGATGATGCAGACCGAGGACAAGCAGATATCGCTAACCGATCCCGATGCTCGCTCGATTGTCATTCGGCCCTTTAATTGCAGTTTGTTGTCAAGCTTACATTTCTGAACTCGCCCACGGCACGGTGGTAGTGCTCGCGCCGTCGGAGCTGGTCCGGGTTGCGGAGACGGCGCGGGCGCGGCTGATACGTGCTTTGCCGGCCAGGCATTGGATCGCCCGGGGTTGTTGATGTCTTCGCTGGGGTCATGGTCCTTTCCGAGGTCGCGGAGCGCCTCATGATGATGTCCGGGTCGGGCGCCTCAACGTCTGCAGCGGAGTACAGTCAAGCCGCCACCAGCCGAATGAACGAGGTCGCCACAACACCGTCCCAGTGGGACATCGCCAGTCCGGCAGACCGGACCAGGAACTTTACAAAATCGGATCAGGCTTCCTTCGATTGGCCCCAGTCGAAAGATGTGCCATCGACCCAGATACAGTGAAGAACGATGGCGATTTTGCGCGCGATGGCGACCTTTGCCTTTCGCATGCCAATCCGCTTAGCGAGTTTTATGCCCCAAGCCTTGAGAGAGGACCATTTCTTCGTTCGATAAAGCAGGACGGTCGCCGCCTCGTACAGGTAAGTTCGGAGAAGACGGTCGCCCCATCGTGATATCTTGCCATTGATGTCAGTTTCGCCAGACTGGTTGCGTCGAGGCGTAAGACCCAAATAGGCGCCGACGCTTGATGCCGATCGGAAGCGCGATGGGTCGTCGATCGTATGGCGGAAGGTCAACGCGGTCACCACGCCGACACCAGGAACCGTCATTAGGCGGCGCGTCGTCTCATCCGACTTCGCCAATTGGCGGACTTCGTCGTCGAACTTGCTTTGCTGCTTGCAGATCTGCTCATGGATCGACAGAAGCGGCGCGATCACACCGAGGAGCTGATGATCCTTGCCCAATAGCTCGCAGACCTGATTGCGAAACTGCAATCCGATCGCGCGTGGGAAGAGCAAGCCGTATTCTTTGATTAGACTGCGGACCTGGTTCTCGATATCTCGACGAATGGCCACGAGCCGAGATCTCGCGACGAGTAACGCGCGGATCTTCTGACTTTCCTCGCTCTTGACTTTGACTTCTCGATACCAGCCGACCCGCACCAGCTCGGCCAGACCTCGAGCATCATTCTGATCGCTCTTGTTCATGCGTACGGACAAAGCCGCGTGGGCATGCCGCGCGTCGATGCAGACCACCGGAAGATCAACCCGACGAAGTTCATGCCATAGCCAACTCGCCATCGCCCCGGTTTCAAATCCGATGCGCTCCGCCTGTGGCGCCCGCTTGCGAAGCAGTGCCGTGAGCGCCCCCGGGTCGGACTTGGCCTTTCCCTCGAACAAGATCTGACCCACTTCGTTGACCACACATACTGACGTTTCCTTTTGCGAGACGTCCAGCCCAACATATTGCTTCATAGCCCCCTCCGATTCGCGAGATTGCGGGAAGGCTTGAAGATAGCGGACCTTTCGAGCCGCGGGCGCCGACCGCAATTACGTCATCGTCTGCAATATTGACCCCTAAGCCGGGGGATCGGCGTCCAAAATTTGAACGCCGATTGACACTGAGATGGCGGCGATCACATTTGTGCTGCATCCTGCTTCCGCTAGGCGACGACAGGCCGCTTTGCGCAGCCCATGCGCGGAAGTCCCGCGCGGCCTGGAGGTCGGCGATGTATTCAGCAATGACCCCTCGTCTTTCCTCTAGGACCGATCGACATTCATTGCATCCAGACTATTGCGGCAGCGAGATGAATGAAGCCGGTGTTGGCGGCTCCTGTCGTAACGGGTTGCCAAGCGTCGGAAGTGTTTGAGTTGGAGGACACTGGCATTACAGTCACGATTTCGTGCCGTGTGACCTGCCTCACCTCGGCCTGCGCCGCTCCGGTCCATCATTGTGCCGGGGCCAAGAGGCGCAGGACATGAAACCCTCGAAGCAAATACCCACGTGGCTGAAAATCAATGTGTTGATAATCATCGTAGGGGTGGGGTTGATCGCACTCGGAATCGTTACCACGTCAGCACGCATTTTGGGTACGTCCGTCCAAGAGTATGCCCGTCTAATTCCGTTTTAGTGGCGATACTGACCCAGCCAAATGACGCAACACCACTCGGTGACCTTAGACGGGATCGCATCACTGCGACGATTATAAACGTGGGCTAAAATCTTAGCGAGTGTGGCAGGTGACGTTGCACTGTGTCCGGTATACCGTGCCAGGGTTGCAGGGGCGCAATCATGAAGCGAACAATCCTACCCGACTGGCTGGTGCTCACCTTCACAATGCTGGCAATCATATCGATAGTTGTCCTGGCCATCATAGTGCTCGATTACCCATAGCTGCTCAGCGCGGGCCGTGCATTCAGCCAGTCTCTAAAGGCCGAGAGCGCCGTCATGGGTTTCGCTTCAGATCATCGAGAATATGATCCACCTCTTGCTGAAACCGGTCGTGAGCCTCTCGGGTCGTCATCAAGGACCTTACCTCGTATTCGAAAGCCACGCCTTCCGGGTCGTGCTGGTCAGACCAAGCTTGCGCGGCTGCCTGGCCGTCGAAGACCTTGAGATGGTCACGGTCTCCAACCCGCTTGCTGGTGTCGACGTAGATCCAGACTGTCATCTGACAATACTCGCCGCCCTCGCACGCTTTAGCACCGCTTTGTCCGTTGCCGTACAACATCGCTGCCCAGCCGAAGACGATGAAAATCCAGGCAACCAGACCGGTGTACCAGAATACCGTGTCGAGCATCGGCTTCCCCCGTTGTCGGGCAAGTAGGGATGATAAGCGGCAGCGAGTCTCTGCGGCCCAGCTAAGTCCTCGGACAGCCGCCTGGTTAGGCTGTCCACCTGCGCAGTGACAGACTCATTTCAGCTAGCGTGCCCAGCGCCACCGCAGCGAGGACCACGTAAGCCCCCCCGTAAATTATCTGTTCCGGTGAGCGGATAACGTAGCGAGCACGGGTGACCTCATCTAAGAGATCCATGGTGGCCGCGGTGCCGATCAGGACGCTCAGCACGCCAACTACAAATGCTACGAAGGCAATTAATACAGCCAGTCTGCTAAAAAACATTATGTTTCCTTCCCACTTTCAGCGGTCCTTGCCGAGCAGATCCGACTTCCTTGGAATATACGACGCGCCCTCTCCGGAGCCGGGCTGAAAACCGTCGGCGACGTGCGCAAGGCGACCATCGAAACTATGCTAAGGTTAAGATTGAGCCGCGGTACGGTAGACTATATCCGTGCAACGCTCGGCTGAATGGGAAGTCCCGCCCCGAAGCCATTCGCCGGCTGGTCGAGTTGGGCTGAAGGCGAAGCGCTGAGCCCGACGTGGAACCACGACGCCCACCGTCAGTTGGGTCTGTGTGTTTACAGACGCTGCTATATTGCTCGGATTAGGTTTCGCCGCCGGTTACGGGGTGCGAGGCTGGCTATCGGCACGGCGCAGGCGAGCTATCAGGAAATCACGCGGGGACTGAGCTTCGAAGCCGACCGACGGCTGGCCGAGAGATGAGGGCGAAAAGCGAAATGAAGGTTTGGAAGTGGACACAAGATCCCAAAGTCCTCACTTTGGATTATCGGCGGCTTGGTTTTCGTGATCTGGGTCGTTCTGCAGCGGCCGTAGCCATCCGCCGGCTAGTAGAGCTGGGGCTGAAGGCGAATGGCAAAAGCTAATCTGCTTGCGTCATCCCATCATTGGAACCGTTCAAGACAATTGACGTTGCTGACGGATGGTGGTCCATTCCATCATTATTTCAACTTCGTTCTCGGCGAGTCGCGCCGGTACAAAATGCGAGGAGGCCGCAGTGATGTTTAAATCGTTGGCTTTAACTGTAGCTGTCCTTGCATCTGCGCAGTTTCCAAATTTGAGCGCCAACGCCGACACCGTGACTGTCCATGGTGCGTTTAATTACGGTTCGCAAGGACCCGCATTTTGGGCTGATGCGGTGCCCTTCGATCTCCCCACCGGTTTTACGAACGCCACTTTCAAGATTAACAGTTACTTCGCAGATGACAGCTCGGTCGCCTATTTGAACGGCATAGAATTGACCAGCACCGGAATTGGCGGGCCTGGACCCGGAGTCTTTTCCTTTGATGGCTCAACTACTGAGCCTTACAACTTCCTCAATGGAAACGGATCTACCTCCTTCGCGACACTTGTCAGCCCCGTTACGCTCTTGACGGCTGGACCGAATATTCTCGCCTTCTACGTGAACAATACCGGTGCCGGTATTGGTGCTGGTTTCCCTGCTGGTGGTCCGACGCAGTATGGGTTCGACGCAACCATCACCTTTGACGCGGCCGCTGTCCCGGGTCCGATCGTTGGAGCTGGCCTTCCCGGACTGGTCATGGCATTCGGCGGACTGCTCGCCTGGCGACGCCGCCGCAATCAAACTACCGCCGCCTGATACTCTGGTCATCGATGACTAGCGACAGACCGCCCTCCGGGCGGTCTTTTGTTGTGGACATCGCGTTGACTCAATCTCACGGGCGGAGTCGTTAGCCACCCGCCGGCTTTGGAGTTGGGGCTGAGGGCTAAGGGAAAGCACGCCTAACGATTGCGATGCCTTCCGAACCTTGATGACTCGACGCCGCCTCGACCCTGGACGATCCAGACGTGGACAAACCACGGTGCCAGATAACTCGCCTTTCTCAAAGCCTCCGCACTAAGCGACAACGGGTGACTAATCTGACTGATTTAAACCGCCTTTTTTGCGCGCGTGCCGTGCCGATAGTTACCGTTTTTATCCTGCCGGGCGGGCGGCGCACCACCTTTCGCACCTTGCCACCCCGGTATGCAGGTGTCGTCCTGCAGTTCCGGTTTGACACATCCACATACACCGCTCTGTCCCCGGCCCCCAGCATCCACCTTGCAAATCAGATTGCTCACTCGGACAGTTTAATCCACTCCCTGTCGCGGCATTGACAAACCTGTTTCGATCGGCAGAAGAGAGATGGTGGAAGCCTTCGATGCAAAGCGATGCTTTGTGGCGGAAGAACATGGTCCTGTTGTCCACGAAAGCCTCAGTCACGAAAAACAAGCAGGGAATACGGTGCTTCAGCAAAAGTGGCCGGACAGATCGGTAGCAATCTGAAAGGCCGTCGTCAAAAGTGATCAGCACGCTTGGACGCTCTTGCAGCCGTGACATATTTTTATTCGCGAAGAATTCCGCCCAGGTAGGCAAAACGAATTCCCGCTTCAGAAGAATCAGGTCTTCTTCGAATTGGGCTTGAGTTTTATAAGGGTAGAGGTTGCGCAGATGTGGTGCCGGGCTCTCACCGACAGCGTGGTACATCAGAACGATCACGTCACGCGGGACTCGGCGAGCAAGTAAAGTAAAGGGAAGTCTCGCTCCGAAGCCAGATAGCGTACTACGCAGGAGCGACTTCAGGCCGGAAGGCATCATTTTCCGCTTTCTAGGGACGTCTACAACATGAATCTACGCTGGTCTCCACCATGTGCCGGGCGCCAAAGGCGCAGGACCATGAAACCCTTGAAGCAAATGCCCACGCTGATGAAGATCGACGTGCCGATCGGCATCGTAGAGCTAGGATTGATCGCTTCGGAATCGTTACCACGTCCGCACGCATTTTGGGTACTTCCGTCCCACAGTATGCTCGCCTAGATCCGTCTCAGCACGCCCGTGCTGACTCGGTGGATTCGTTTTGAGGGTTGGCCGGTGCCACACTAGCTCTCATGTAAACGACTCTCAGCGAGTCTCTGTGGTCCTTACGGCCAGCTAAACGCTCCCCAACTAAACAGCACGTAGACAGTGCCAATCACCAGGATGGCCATCCAGATCATCCAGAGCCGGATATACAGCATGTCTCGGGTCATCGGAGAAACCTACTGCAGTGCCACGGCGGCGCTTGATCCAGATCAACGAAGTGGATGTCGACATGCACCAGTTTCCGCTCCGCCTGGCCATCGCTCGCCCGGCTTGCCGAACCATCCAGACGCCAGCGCTTGATTAGCGAGGGTGCCATTCCAAGGCATCGAACTTCGACCCGAAGCGAGGGTGCCATTCCAAGGCATCGAACTTCGACCCGCCGATATCTTGGGATTTGAACTGTTGAGCTTGTGAGTTCTCGCTGGCGGCTCCTTACTATCCTTCAGACCGGCCTCGTTCACTTGAGTCAATCACAGGAACTTTACCCCACGGTGCTCGGAAGTGTTTTATGGTATGATATTCCCGACAGTGGACTATCGGAGGACGTTGCCATGGCGCAGCGGGATTCGATCAAGGGACACTGGCTATCAAAGTCCGGCGTGAGGCGGGGAATACGCGACACGGTTTTGGCTGTTCCCCTGGTATCGGATCTCTTTCGAAAGCACTGGCATTTTCTGTCCCGCCTAGGCGCTTGCCGAGGAGTTTTTCCGACCCGCCACGGTGCCGAACTCGTTGCCGCCTCACTGGGTCCCGTGGGTTACAATGAAAACACGGCCATCGGTCCGGAAATCAAAGGCGAGCCTTCCGACATGCGGAAGCGCGACTATCCGGTGTTGTTCTGGCTGTCCAGAGCTCTGTCTGAAGGCTGCAAAATACTTGATCTGGGCGGAAGCGCTGGAACCGAGTATTTTACCTACCGACAGTTCCTGCAATTTCCTGAACGCGTGATTTGGATGGTTTGCGAGTTGCCGCACGTTGTCGAGTTCGGACGTTCTCTTGCCAACGCTGTCGATGCGCCGGAACTAGCATTCACGACAAGGATTGAAGACGGCGCAGGCGCCGACATCTTTCTCAGCTGTGGCGTGCTGCAGTACCTGGAGCAGGACCTGGCGACGTGCCTCAGGATGTTGCAGCCACTACCGCCTAGAGTGCTGGTCAACCGAATACCTCTCCACGAAGGCGAAACATTCTTCACCATTCAGAGCTTATTAGGTACGGTGGTCCCCTACCGCATACAGAACCGACAAGAACTCGTCGATTCAATGATCGAACTTGACTACCAGCTTGTCGATTGCTGGACCGAAAAGCGTGAAGTTGTCATACCTTTCCATCCGCAACGAAGCGTCGACGAATTTTATGGGTTCTACTTTGCATTAAGCAAAGTGGCCTCGAAAGATCGGAATTGGGACGCAATCGCGACTGCGCACGAAGTATGCGCACGCATTGCCCCTCTGTGGATGGCCGAACGGCCGACGCAGGAAGCACTTCAAATCGAATTGAGCATCCACTAGTTGAGCGGAGCTTGATACGAATATCGGTCCAAGGTTGACAATCAGACAGACTACCAAATGAAAAAGTGCATAGGGATGCTGGCGGACAAAACGGGTCCCTAGGTATCGCCCGTTCGAAAGTCTGGAATCAATGTCAAGCAAGACGTGGTTCGTTGTTGGGGCAACCAGTGAACGAGTTCACAGGCCCAATTGGATGATTGCATACCTCACCGTGTCGCGACGGGTTTGGAGTGCCTGTAAACCACCAGGTTGGACCGAACACCGGAGGCTCCGATGCAACTCCTATTGGACTTCTGTCGTCCTATTATGTGCTCATTGCATCAGTGCGGCCGCAATCTTAGCATTGCTAAACCGGTTGCACGATTTTGGTGATCATGCGTTGCACTGCACGTATTCGGCGGTGTCTCTCCGATGAACCTAACAGGCGCGAAGCCCTTGACCGCCGAGGGCGCGTCACTCCCGATGGCAAGCAATTTTCGCTGTCTTGCCTCTCCCTAGTCAATAGAAGATGTGTTTAAAGAAGCCTCTCAAGGGCATTTCCGACGAAAAGCTCCCCCTCTCGAACGTAACGAGCCAGCATGGCGTCTGAAGCGTGGCCAGTTTGTTGCCGGATTTTCCAACTTGGCACTCCAGCTTGCGCAGCACTCGTTGCGAATCCCGCCCTTAGGCTGTGACCAGAATAGCCGGTCGGATCGATACCGCCCACACATACGCGCTCCCTTACGACCAGCTTCTCCCGACAATGGCTTCGGACCGATTTTGTGATGGCGGTCGACGGGTCGAAACAAAGCTCCGTCTACAAGGCCAGATGTAGCCAGCCACTGTTCGAGAGCGCCCATGGGACACCAGCGGCCTCTGGCGAGCGGAATGCCAATCTTACGCCCCTCGCCGTCTGATCGGTTTTCGAGCGACGCAGTGTGAGGATCATGCCCTGACGTACCCGCTCAACGTCGCCGCACGTTAGTCCGACCAACTCAGACCTTCGAAATCCTCCCGCAAACCCAATCAGAAGCAGCGCCCGGTCGCGGAGGTCTCTGAGACCTTCCCCGGTGGCATCCAGTGCCAAGATCAGGTCTTCCTTGAGCAAAGGCCTGGCCTGCCGTTGTGCCGTCCCTTTGACCCGCCTCAACTCCCGCAGCACCGATTTGACCAGTTCCGAGGATGTCGGGCTGGCCATCCCGTGTGAACGATGAACCTTCGCTAGGGCCGCCAAACGCCGAGTGAGCGTTGCAACGCTCAAAACGTCTGCGTGCGCGGCAAGGTACGTCGCAACCGTCTCCGGCTCGGCCGGTATCCGACCGCCCCAGTTTTCGAAATGGGCGAGATCGGCGAGATACGCGGCGCGGGTATTCGGAGCGAGACTTTCCCGGACGAGGTCGGCAATCCGTTCGGGCGTTGATTTGCAATCAACGTCAAACTGATGGGCGGCTGGATTCACGGTTCTTTTGGGTCTCGGTAATAGATAGTTATCATCGTAGGTCGCTCGTTTCCGAGAACTGATCACAAAATGAGGGATTCTAAGACCGATCGTCCTATGGCTGGTCGATGGGAGAGGCTCTTCGGGTCGCGTAACCAGAAATCACGTTGTTCGGCAGATGCCAACCTCCATTCATCTGCAGTGTAGTCGTCTTTGAAGTGACCAACGCCCATCAATCACCCTACGCTCGGATCTGACCATGCGAAGCGAAGCTCTGGAGAGCTCAACCCTCTCAAGGTTAAGCCCGTCGCCAAATATGATTGGATTTTGCCACGATTAGATCGAAGGTCTTCCGGTGGGGGAGCGCTGGGGGATGTAAGACGGCCATGGTGGGAAGTAGTGACGCGTCAAATGCGTCCAACAGAGCTGCAGGCTGTTGGCGCTAGATGAATCCTATCGATCGCCGCCTTCGCCGCTGTATCATGGCCGGTGACAGGTGGAATATGGGAGACTTCATGGTCGCGTGCGTGCTCTACGTTCTCACTGGCCTGAAGCTTGATCTCACGGCCTACCCGAAACTCGATGCATGGCTAATTGCGAGCATCAACAGGCCTGCGGCCAAAGTGGCACGTAAGCTGCGCGAGACTTGAGGGTAGAACGCGCGTGACTTCCGCTTCGGACCCTGCAATTTGCGGCTTCCGCTATGCCCCCGAAAGCGGACTCAACTCGGAGATCGCCCCATGTCAGAAAGGTGCCAGACTCGGAAGTTCCCGATTTTTGCGACGCTATTGCCCCTCACTTGCGAACGTCGCCGAGGAGCCGGCACTACCTCTCTTCAGCTCAGCGGCAGATACAACGGCAAAACCAGACCCTGAGCGGACATTCGCACATCCCCTGACGGGGCTATGTCTCCGCTACGGTCGGCCGTTAGCATGCCAGCGGGACAAGACCACGTCAAACCAACTTGATTTGCTTTGCAAACGCGCCGTTCCCGGGCGATTTGGCGTCGTCTCAACAAACGAGGGGGTATTGATGGCCAATCCTGCACCGACGAATGCCGCTGGTGACACCGATCCGGAGCGGGCAGCTCCGAGCTACTGGGACACAACACCTGAAAACCAGGCGCCGACCTTCCGCAACCAGAACCAGGTCTGGCCGGTGCGCGTCATCCGGCGCGGCGACGCGGTGCGGCCGCTCCCGCCGCACGCCCGTTCGCTCGAGGACCTGACCTTTGAGGTGGGCGGGGCCCGCCTCAGCGTCGGCGACCACATGGCCCGCCGCACGGCCGGGCTGCTGATCCTGAAGCACGGCGAGATTGCGCTGGAATGTTACGGCATGGGCAACGGCCCGGAGAGCCGGTGGGTCAGCATGTCGACCGCGAAGTCGATCACCGCGACGCTCGTCGGAGCTGCGCTCCACGATGGCGCGATCGGCAGCCTTGACGACGCTTGCGAGCAATACCTGCCACGGCTGCGCGGCTCGGCTTACGAGGGCGTCACGATTCGTAATCTCCTGCGGATGTGCTCCGGCGTGGCCTGGCGCGAGGAAAACGATGCAGACGGACTCCCAGACGGAGATCGCCTGGTCTACGCCATGGTGAGCCGGCGGCCAGGCTCCGTCTTCGACCTCCTGTGCGAACTGCCGCGCGCTCAGCCGCAGGGCGTCGTCTTCAACTATTCGAGCGGCGAGAGTTTCCTGATTGCCGCGCTGGTCGCGGCCGCAACAGCCCGGCCTTTGGCCGACTACTGCGCCGAGAAGATCTGGGGACCTGCCGGCATGGAGGCCGACGGGTATTGGCAACTTGACTCCGAAGGCGGCATGGAGCTGGGCGGGCTTGGCGTCAGCGCGCGCCTGCGCGACTTCGGCCGCTTCGGCCAGCTGGTGCTGGAGGATGGTGAGGCCTTCAATGGGCGGCGGGTCCTTCCGGCCGGCTGGCGCGACCTAGCCGGACAGCCCGACAGCGCGGCCACCGCCTTCGGTCGGCTCATGCCCGGTTCGCCGGTGGGATATGGCTACCACTGGTGGGCGGTGCCGCCCTTGCCGGGCGGCGTCAGCAACGGCGCCTTTTCGGCGAACGGCCTGTACGGCCAGATTATCGTCGTCAATCCGATCGAGCAGGTGGTCATCGCAATCCAGAGCGCATGGCGTCAGCCGCATGACAACGACGCCCAAGTCGAAATCGTCGCGATGATCACGGCTGCGGTGCGCGCGCTGCGAACGGAGCCAGCGTCGTAGACCCCGGAGCGGCGTGTCCGGAATTGGCCGAGAGCGGGCAATTACTCTCAGCACATCTCGGTGGGTTTTTATCTCGTCGCCACACGAAGAAGCCTATGGCCAGTCCTAAGCTATCTACCGTAGGTGCGACGGTGCCAGCAACGAAGCGGCATAGGCACTGCAGGCCACCTAGGAACTTCAAGGACTCGTTTGGGCTCCTTCCTGCTGCCAGGGTAGCTGGCAATCCAGAGGCCATTCAGGGACTCTCCAGAGTCCAGCAAACACCATCGTCCACCCGTTCGCTCTGTGCTTGAGGTAAACCCGGCATCTCCGTCCGGGGACCGTTGCTAGCGTGATGCCGCTCAGGAGTTCCTCAAGGACTCGCTGACTCGTTCGGGTGCTCCCGGGTGGGAATAGTCACCTTCCCGGACGGAACGTATTGCCAGTCCGGCGCTTGGTATCCATCGCCGTCCTTGCTTGGCTTCTATCGGTGACCGAGAGTTTTGTGCTCCCGCCCGTACAAGGGAAGCACCATGTCACAAAATGCTCTCGCTCTCGATCCCAACTTCACTGTACTCGAACGCCCACCCTGTCCGAGGTGCCACGGACCGTTGACGCTTTCCGATGTCACATCAGGATCAGCGGGTGACATGTGCACCTTTGAATGTGTCATGTGCAATCTACCGAGCAGGTCACCGTCGAACCAAAAGATGAGGAATGGGATTGGCACATCGCGCTTCCTTATCGTCGCATCGTTGGTCCTGCCGGCTGTAGCCCTTGCCCAGCCCCTTGCAGGCGACCCTGCTTCGGGCCGTAAAACAGCGACCGCTCTCTGTGGTACCTGTCATCAGGTCATCGGTGGGAAGGGCCGCGACAGTCCCGCGAGTTTCGTGGACATCGCCAACATGACCTCAACCACCGCTCTCTCCTTGAAAGTGTTTCTTCGCACAAGCCACAAGGAAATGCCTAATCTGATAATCGATAGCTCAGATACTGACGATCTGATCGCCTACATCCTCAGCCTCAAGGAGCCGTTCGCTCAGACCCGGCAGTAGGTCATGTCGCAAAGTGAAGCACGTTCCATCGCTTTGTTGCGTACTCGGCCCCGCTTCTTGCTCTGACAATGAGGAGGATTTGATGTCACGTTTCGTCGTCCATTTCATGAAGGACGTGCTCGGCGAGAATGGTCGAGAACAAGAAATTCGCCAGTGCACTGTCAGGTTGACGCACCCAGCAAAACTGAGGCGATCCCGTTAGCCAAACAGAAATTCTGCGAAACTCAGGGACTCTCTGACTGGTCGGACCACGCCGATCGGATGCAGGTGAAAGAAGGCGATTTCCCGTCGTGAAATCGGGCAGACGCTGTCCGCATGTCCAATGCCGCAAAGGTTAGTTGAGTGTGGAAACAATCTAATCGAACTCGCTGCGCGTTGATCGTGCGCGCGACAATCACGACGACTTCGACCTTCGCGGCCAACCCTGATCAAGGCGAAAACCTCGTCAAACGATGGTGCGCAGGCTGCCATCTTGTCGCAGCCGATCAGAAGGGCGCGAGAGCCGACGCTCCAACTTTCGCGTCCGTCGCAGCGAGGCCGGATTTCGACGCCGCCAAGCTAGCGTTCTTTTTGCTCGGTCCACACCCGAAGATGCCTAACATGCAGCTTGGTAGGGATGAGGCGTCAGATATCGCCGCCTATATCGCGACACTCAAGTAGCAGCTGAAAAACGCCGACGACGCCGGCACGCGCGATCCCGAACGTTCGGCGCTTGACGACCGATAAAGTGTGCTCGAGGTCAACAGAGGAGATCAACATGACAAACATCCCAAACGGGCATGAGGAAAAATGTACTCAATGCGGCTCAAAAGCGGTGAATGTCGAGTGGGATGAACGCGTAAATGCAACGCAAATCCAGTATCTTTGGCGCTGTTTGAATTGCAAAAACGAATTTATCACGCAGGTCGCCTCTGACGAGAAGCCGATCTCGGACGCTGAAATCAGTAGACGATTTTTTACAAGCCTGGTGATCGAGTGAAAAGTTTTGATTTACTGCGTGTGCACGGCTACGTCGTGCTTCCTTGTCGTCCCTTCATTGGCGGTGCCAATATCAGTTCTTCGGGAAGTCAGGCAGCGACTGCTCTCTGGTACTCCAAGGACTCGTTTGCGGTCCTGCCCGCTGTCAGGGTAGCGGGGATCTAGGGGCTCTCTGTGAATCTCCAGATTCCGGCAATGCCATTGTCCACTCGGAGGCTGCGCCGCGATGACACAGGTGGACGCCAGCGGCGTGTGGGACCCAGACCCCAAGGGTGAGCCCGGACCCCGCAGGTCCACAGGGTGCCTAAGGCATCCAAGGCATCGCGGGTAGGCAAGGTCAACGGCGCGTGACCTGTGATGCAAATGAGACACTGGTGTCGATGTTCTGCCTAAGTGGCGGTGCGCCTGATGGTGCCAAGTGCGGCACGTCGCCCGGCGTGGGCTTGTGTCTCCAGCTCTAAGAAGTGTACGGCCCAGCATCGTGAGCCGGCAGCGGCGTTCTATACTCACATCAGCCGCAGCAGATAACCTTACCTCAAGCTAATTTTGCTCGCGTTTGACGGCCATTGTCCTATGATTTCCGAATCAGAAACGCGCTGCCATTGCGTCCCCTCTTTTGAGATTAGGATCAATGCAAAAGCTGCACCCCACGCCAACCTGCACACGCTTTCAAATCACCATCGAGATGCCGTGCTTGAAATGCGGCAAAGATATGAGGTTGAGCCTCATAGAACCTTGCAGTGGTCAGAACCTCGAGAGGCTTACCTACAGGTGTGCTGCATGCGATTGCGACGAAAGATTTTTGATGGCCAAATCGGACGCCTCAGTTACGGCGCGCCAGTAAGCGACAGACGGGCATCCGTTCTCTCAGCCGTCCACAATGCAGTGTGAGCCGAGCAGCAGTAGGAAGGGCCGGGCGCGCGAGCTTGATCAGCAGCCCGCAAGAACCAAAGAACACCAATGCCTCCGCCGCATTCAGGCGACATCTGCAGCGCTGGCCCAAGGGCCGAAAGTCAATTTCAGCCAGCCGCCGAGGTGGCCACGCGCTCCTGCAGTGATGCAATGGTCGCAGAAAGGTTATCACGTCGCGCGACTAAGGTTCGAGCTAGAATCGAGTATGCGGCGTCGCGGCGATCCTTGCAGCGCGTGCGTTTCTCCTCCGCCCCAATGTCATAATCAAGCAATCGCACACGATCACCAAGGCTGACTACGAGCGTCTCGATTTGCTCAGGCACTATCGACCTTGTCTCACAATGGTACTGGCGCTTCACGTCGGTCCTCCTAATTGTCCAGCTTTGAAACAAGTTCCGAACCAGAGGTCCGGGCACTGGTGACAAGAAGCAAGGCCGGTGCCAACGACCAAGGCCCCGAGTGGCATAGGTTGCTTCTGCAGGGCTCACCCACACCCCGATAGCCGAGCAGGGCACCTAAGGACTCCAAGGACTCGTTTGCGCTCCTTCCCCCTGTCAAGGTAGCGGGCGATCTAGGGGCTCTCAGTGACTCTCCAGAGTCCATTAAACGGCATCCTCCATCCGGTCGTTCGGTGTTTGATCACTCTAGGCGTCTTGGAGTACCCAGGCACTCCCAAGCTTCACGCGTTCTGCCGCTCCGCTCAACTTGACTTGATCAGCACGACAACGGCGCGTCACAAGCATCGACTAGACAGCTGGGGAACCCAAAGGACCCCAATATGCCGCACACCGCACCAGCATTCGCACTCGACTTCGTCGACACCATGCGTTGGGCCTGGACGCTGCGTCTGACCGCGTCCCGATGATCTCACGTACGCCTGCGACCAAAGCGAAGATGGCTCAACGTATCGTCAGGTCGGCGCACGAAGGCATCACGGACGCACATCAGCTAGTGGCGGCGGCTGTGGCCGAAGGCATGGTGCCCGCGCTCTAGGTTTTCGCAGCAAGGTTCGCTTCGGCCCGCAGGGGTCCATAGGTGCCTCAGTGGCAGAAACCGGTTGAATAGCGGACGTCGTGCGGACATCGAGTGACGGTAGCGATTGACCCAAACCGGTCATTTTCATAGACAGGCTGTTTCGTCTGGGGGATTATGGAGCGCTACGCGAACTGGGGCGCCGCCCATGGACGTCAGAGGTTGGCTGCGGAGGCTTGGCCTAGAACAATATGAGGCGACATTCCGCGCGAATAATGTCGACGAGACAGTCCTGCCGAGTTTGACGGCGGAGGACTTGAAGGACCTGGGTGTCGGATCTGTCGGGCATCGCCGTAAGCTGCTAGACGCCACAGCAGCCTTGCGCGCTGAAGCGAGCGCAACGCCTCTATCCGACGCTCCTCTGGCAACCGACCAATCCGCTAAGGACACCGCTGAGCGCCGCCAGGTCACCGTGATGTTCTCGGACCTTGTCGGTTCGACGGCGCTCTCCGCTCGGATGGACCCGGAGGATCTGCGCGAGGTCATTTCGGCCTATCAGAGGTGCGTTGCAGAGATCGTGCGCCGCTTCGGGGGCTTCGTCGCGAGATACATGGGCGATGGTGCGCTGATTTACTTCGGCTATCCGGCAGCGCATGAAGATGACGCCGAGCGTGCCGTTCGGTCCGGCCTCGACCTGATCGATGCGGTGGCCACGCTGCCGGCTCCTGAGCCCCTCCAAGTGCGGATAGGGGTTGCCACCGGGATGGTGGTGGTCGGGGATCTAGTGAGGTCCGGCGAAGGGCAAGAGCACGATATTGTCGGCGAGACACCAAACGTCGCCGCCCGCCTACAAGCCATCGCCGAGCCCAACACAGTCGTCATAGCCGAGGCCACGCGCAAGCTTCTCGGCAATCTCTTCGAGCTGCGGGACCTTGGATCCAAGGAGCTCAAGGGGATCGCTGGTCCGGTGCCAGTTTTCGCGGTGCTGCGGTCAAGTTCTGTCGCGAGCCGCTTTGAGGCGATGCATCCCGACGGCATGACTGCGCTCGTCGGACGAGAAGAAGAACTTGAACTGCTCATGCGGCGCTGGGCGAGAGCCAAGACTGGCGAAGGTCAGGTCGTGCTGCTGTCCGGCGAGGCCGGCATAGGCAAATCCAGGCTCTCCGCCGCGCTCATAGCGGACATCGCGGCCGAACCACACACGCGTTTGCGTTATTTCTGCTCGCCACAGCACACCGATAGCGCCCTTTATCCGATCATTGGGCAGTTCGAACGTGCCGCCGGATTTGCGCACGGCGACACGTCCCAAACCAAGCTCGACAAGCTCGATGCGCTGCTGGCGCAGACCTCGACGTCCAGGCAGGATGCGGCGGTCCTCGCCGAGATGTTGTCGCTTCCCAACGACGGACGCTACCCCGCTCTGGACCTTGCTCCTGAACAACGCCGGCAGAAAACCCTGCAAGCACTTGGCGCGCAATTGGCTACCCTGATGCGTGCCAAGCCGGTGCTGATGATCCTGGAGGATGCACACTGGGCCGACCCCACGAGCCTGGAAGCGTTCGGTCGCACGGTGGACGAGATCGCCGACCTTCGCGTGCTGTTGACTGTGACGTTCCGTCCGGAATTCGAAGCGCCCTGGGTAGGACAATCTCGCGTCACAGCTCTCGCCCTCAACCGGCTGGGACATAAGGACGTCGGCAGCCTGATCGATCGAGTCGTCGGCAACAAGCCGCTGCCGGCGGGCATCAGAAAGGACATTATCGAACGCTCCGACGGCATCCCCTTGTTCGTGGAAGAGATGACAAAGGCGGTGCTAGAGGCCGGGGGCGAGCTGGAAGCAATGCAGATTGTCGCCGCGATTCCCTCTCCGGCTCTGGCAGTCCCCGCGAGCTTGCATGCTTCCCTGATGGCGCGGCTCGACCGGCTCGGCACGGCCAAGGAGGTGGCACAGATCGGGGCAGCGATCGGTCGTGAGTTCTCTCAGGCGCTGTTGGCCGCGGTGGCCCGCAAGCCAGAAGCCGAACTGGCCTCGTCCCTGGACCGTCTGATCCGGGCCGGTTTGCTGTTCTGCAAGGGCGTGCCGCCGCATGCGACCTATTTGTTCAAGCATGCCTTGGTGCAAGAAGCAGCCTATGGCACCTTGCTGCGCCAGCCGAGGCGCGCGCTCCACGCCCGGATCGCAGACACGCTCGAAAACCAGTTTGCCGACATCGCCGAGGGCCAGCCCGAAGTGCTGGCGCGGCATTGCACGGAGGCCGGGCTGATCGACAAGGCCGCGGCCCTGTGGGGCAAAGCGGGATTGCGGTCTCAGGCGCGTTCGGCTCTGATGGAGGCCGCAGAGCAACTCACCCGTGCACTTGACCAGATTGGTACCCTGCCGAGCACGCCAGACCTTCGCCGTGAGCAGATGAAGTTTCAAATGGCCCTCGCGAACGCGCTCATGCACGCCAAGGGCTTTGCGGCGCCCGAAACCAAAGCATCGCTTGATAACGCGCGCACGTTGATTGAGCGAGCAGAGGCGCTTGGCGATTCTCTCGAAAACTCGCTGGCATTATTCTCAGTTCTGTATGGTTATTGGGTCGCTAGTTATGTGGGATTTGACGGTGATGTGATGCGCAGTCTTGCGGCGCAATTCCTAGCCGCAGCCGAAAAGAGCGGAACGACGGTTCCCCTTATGATCGGGCATCGCGTCATGGGGGTTTCCCTATTGTTCACGGGCAGCATAACAAGAGCGCGTGCGCATTTCGATCGGGCCCTTGCCCTGTACAACCCCGAGGAACATGGTCAGCTGGCACATCTATTCGGCCAAGACCCCAGAAACACCACCCTGTTTTACAGAGCGTACACATTATGGGTCCTCGGTTATCCCGACGTGGCGATGGCGGACACCAACCAAGCGCTTAGGTATGCCCGCGAGATCGGGCAACCTGCTGGCTTGATGCATGCGCATAATCACGCAGCTCTGGTATATTTGTTTTGCGGAAAGTATGTGGAGGGAAATGCTCTTATCGACGAAGCTCTCGCTTTAGCCGACGAGAAAGGCGCCGCCTTCTGGAAAAATCACGCAACAGCGCATCAAGGTTGCATATTTGCGCTGACCGGCAAGCCAGCCGATGCAGTACAGACACTCACCTCAGCAATCGACTGGCGGCAATCCACTGGATCAAAAAATTGGCACCCATGGAATTTGACGCATTTAACGCGAGCTTACGCTGAACTTTGTCAATTCGACGAGGCTCGGCGTTGCGGCGATGAAGCGATTGCGATGGTAGAGGCAACGAAGGAAACGTTGTGGGAAGCTGAAGTTTACCGAGTGGCGGGCGAAACCGTGCTGGCGTCGCCACATTTGGATGAAGCCAAAGCGGCAAGCTATTTCGAGCGGGCGCTCGCAATCGCGCGCGACCAACAGGCGAAGTCCTGGGAACTGCGCGCGTCCATGAGCATGGCGCGGCTGTGGCGCGATCAAGGGAAGCGGGATGAAGCCCGAGAACTTCTCGCTCCGGTCTACGGCTGGTTCACCGAGGGCTTTGACACGTTGGACTTGAAGCAGGCCAAGGCTTTACTCGACGAGCTAGCGTGATGAGGGGGCTCAGCATGCAAGATCGCCAAGCCGGCGGATCGGATCAAGCTGATCTTTGGAAAGTTCAATCCTGTCTGGCAGCATTGCCACTTCTTCCCTGCGGAACTTCAGCGTCCGGCCACGGGAATGCCAACGCCGCACCAGCAATCATTGCCCTGGGCGGCGTTTCCCGTTTGGAACGCGATCAAGCCACGTTTCGTTGAGTTACGGGTGAACTCATAGACGCAGTTCCGGGAACGCCGTTCGCGCTACGTGATGCTGGTCAACAAGGATACCGAAAGCGTTGTGTCGGCAATCGCAGCGATTGCCGAACGAACTTTACCGATCGCTGACCTGGGACAGAGGCAAAGAGCTTGCCGATCACCAGCGCCTGACATTGGCCACCCAGGTCGAGGTCTACTTTATGATCCTCGGTCTCCCTGCCAGCGCGGGTCAAACGAAAACAGCAATAGATTGCTGCGCCAGTATCTTCCGCGTGGCACCGATCTGTCCCTGCATAGCCAGGCCAAGCTCAGTGCTATCGCAAGGCAACTCAATGAAAGGCCGAGAAAGACCTTGCCCTATCAGTGCCGGCTGAGACTTCGCAGAATGTGTTGCAGCGATCGGTTGAACTCGCCGTCAAACTTTTCGATATACGCAGGCCAGGCCCCCGTTTCAAATCAACCACCTGAAATGGCGTATGCCGAAAAACGACTACAACGACCCAGAGCTGACCTTCCCGAGGTTGGAGGCCCGAAGCCATCCGGGAATTGCCTGATCGCCTCGAGCGAGACGCCGACCAGCGGGATGTCGCGCCAGGAAAACTTCGTCTTGAGCACGCGATCGTCCGGCAGCACCCGGATATGCGGGATGCTGAAATCCAGGATGATATGCTCGCGCCGCAGGTTGATGATTTCGGACGGCCGCGCGCCGGTGTTGATCATCACCAAAAACGCCGCTCGCTCCTCGGCGTTCATGGCATCGAGCGCGCCAGGCGGTTGACGATCCACCAGGCGAGAACCGCGGCCGCGGCCGCGAGCTATCGCCCTCGAGCCGCAGACCGGCAAACACACGATCGAGCTTTAGGCGATGCCGCCGCGACACCGCCGAGAGCATGCCCGTGATGTGCGTCAGGTTGCGGTTGGCGGTATTGGCAAAAATCACAATGGCGTTCGGGCGACGTCGCAGACTGCCTCGATCAGCAGCCGGACTACCTGTGCCTCCCAGTCGATCTTTCCCGCTGGCTCTTGCCAATATTGAGATATCACATAGGCCGCATGCCGAGCTTTTACGCCCAGACCTACGACGGTGCACGCGGGAGCGGCCATGATTGCACGTTCAATGGGGTAAAGACGCGCCAAGATTGCCTCTACGCGTTTCGCTTGGGCCTCTTTGATCGAGACGTCTTCAGTACCACACCTTGCACTGTCCGACACGGCTAACAGCTGATCTGCCTCCTGGGCAGCAATTAACTGGGAAACGAGGTCGTCGAGCTCTGCTTCGAGGGCGAGGAGAGCTCCCTCTTCGCCTATTGCCGCCGTTGTCGAGCGACCTAAGGCTTCTACGCCGTTGGCTGATCGATCATTGCTCATGGCTTGCACCTCCGGTTCCAGCTTCAGTGGACAGCATCTTTTCGGCTTTAAAGCCGTGGGTCAATAGGCCTCCGACAGATTGGCTGGAGCATGGACCTCCGCCATCGATTCGCGACCAATCTGCGCCGCATCCGGCACAACCGGGGTATTTCCCAGGAGGATTTGGCATATGAGGCTGGTGTCGATCGTGCCTACGTCAGCAGGATCGAGCGCGCCGTAACTTATGTCGGCTTGGAAATCATCGGGAAGTTTGCCGACGTGTTGAAGGTCGACCCAGTTGAGTTTTTTGCGGCTCCGAGCCGAACGCATCGGAAAACTTAATACTCCCAGACGTACTTGATGCGATTGGCGCTCCTTAGGGGAAGTAAGCGTCGGGCTCGCCGCAAGGCGACAGTCACCCGGGCGCCGATCCTAGTGGAAGCGAAGTCGAACACACGCTGTCCCTCGACTTCGTCTACGATCAGTTCGCCAATGGACGACGCTTCCGCGGCCTCAACATCGTCGACGATGTCACCAAGGAATGCCTCGGTACCGTTCCGGACACGTAGATCTCCGGACGGCGAGTTGGCTCCGGACCTGACGACTATCGTCGAGCGGCGCGGCATCGACGGCACCGAGTTCACCTGCAATGCCATGCTGGACGCCAGCATCAACTGGCACTTCCGGGCAAGCCGATCCAGAATGCCTTCGTCGAGAGCTTCAACGGTTGTATGCGAGATGAACTACTCAACGAGACCCCTGTTCTTCGATCTCGACGACACCAGGACAAAGATTGCGGTGTGGGTTGCCGACTATAACGGCGATCGCCCGCACTCATCGCTGAAATACCTCACCCCGGCAGCCTACGCTGCCACATTCACCGCAACGGGCGATCGGCTGCGCAACCCTGACCAGCTCCACCGATCGCCCGCTGCTCCACCTGCGCCACTCGGCGTACAAAATCCCGAGACTCTAACCGCCACTGGATGACAATTCAGTGGCAGGTCACTCGGGATCGACCGTCAGCAGCACTTCTCAAAACGTTTTATAGACAATGACTGGCGGAGGCTGGTTGAGCAGTACAGTAAAGACAAGTGAAACCAAGCCAAAGGCGGTTGCGTACACCACGCGTGCATATCGACTGGTAACCGCTGGTTCGCCGGAAATTTTTATTTCAAGCATTGCGGCACGAAGCCATTCCCATGCAGTCAGTGTAGCCGTAGCCAACAGCCAGATCGATAACCAGACACCAAGCCACTGCGCGGCGCTCAAGGCCGTAACAATCATGCCGATCTGTTGCCAATGGGCCCAGAACCAGAACAGTGAGAGAGCAAACCAGGTGAAAGTCAACCCGCGGCCAAACGCAGTGTAAATGAAATTGCTCGACAGTTTCTTGTAGCCATTACGGCCCATGGCGCTGGTCAGCCCGATTTGCCAGAGCTTGTTGATCGCAACGCCCGCTCCCTGCAGCACACCGAATACAACGAACTCCGATGTTCGCCCGTGCCAGACTCCAATCAGGAAGAACGTCACGAAGAAGCATAAAACGCCGAGAAACGGTTGCACGGTCAACGACGAAACCCGGCGCATAAGCGCCAACAGCAGCGGGTTGAATACGTACGTCTTAAGCCAAGTCGAGAGCGTGATATGCCATCGATTCCAGAAATCTAGAAATGAAGAAGCTGAGAAAGGACGGTCGAAGTTCTCTGGAAGGCGAATTCGCATGAGTCGCGCGATGGCCACCACAATGTCGATGTATCCGGAGAAGTTCAGATACAGAAAGAACGGATACACGACGGCCAGAAGAAGCGCCGACAGAAATTTTTGAGAGGACGACAGCGAATGCTGCAGATCCTGCAGCGCTCCCTCTTGGGCCGACAAGAGGAGCATTGCCAAAACGTTGACCTTGAAGAAGCCGCGTACGATACGCTCCAGTTGCAGGCCTACGATGCGGGGACCCAGCATGAGCGGCTGAGCGGCAAACTGGTCCTGCGCAAACTCGTTGTATCGCTGAATAGGACCCGAGATCAGCGTTGTAAAATTGAGGGTGTAGAGCAGATAGGCTTCGGGCTCGATAGACTGGTTTCCACCGCCGTCCGCCATTTCGATGAGCAAATGCAGCACCCGAAAAAAGATGTAGGAGAGCCCTATGGTAAAATAAGGAGAGCTAATAAAAATTCCTTCGGGCAGAACCGTATATTTTTTCAGCCATGCGTACGCAAAGATGACTGCGCAAAGAGTCCAGACGAGGGACTTGGACCAGCCTTCGCGGATAAGATAAAGTCCCGCGTAACCCAATAACAAAAAGCCTGCGAGGGGAATGAATGCGGTTGGATGATGGTCGAGCAGGGCCAAAAAAATAAGGCTGGCCGTCATCAAGACGGCAGATCGCCAGACTGAAGATCGGCTGAAATTCGAGATCGCTGCTGCCGCCAGGCCGAACAGCACAAACTGGACCGATGCTGTATCCAAGATTATCTGACCCGCCCCGACGCGCCGTCTGATTGCGCGAAGGCTCTGAGTTCGGAAACGGCGCCGCCGGTCAGTTCCTTTGCTATGAACTGCGTTAAGATCCTGTGACCGTCGGCATCGGGGTGGCCATCGACAGGATAGAAGTACCTCTCCGGGTTAGGCGTTGCGCGAAACTGGGGGAGAATGTCAATGTAGGTCGCTCCGTGTCTCGCGGTGATGGACGCGAGTTCTCTGTCCAGCTTAAACGGATCATAGCCCGCCGGCCACTCAGCCATTGATATCATGGCAGCCTGAGCGCGCGTTGGCACCATGACAACAGCCATCGGCACGCCAGCGGCTTTGGCTTTCTTACCGATTTCTGCGACGTAACCCTCAAACAAACCCAACCGCCCTTCCCACTCCTGACTGAGTTCTGCCTTCAACGCACTTGGGCCTGAATCCCAAGCCCCTTCGCTTCCATTGGGAATGGCCAAGTATGACCGGATCAATTCGCCTTGGCTCTTTTGTTTTTGCAGGAAATATCCCAGCATCTTTAGGCTCGCGGCAAGCGGATTGCCGCCAATCTTGTCCTTGATCGCATTTTTGAGCGAGGAAACTACGCCAGGTTGGGACGAGGTACTGACCTGTAAATCCTCTGCGTGCGAAAAGCCTGCCAGTTTAACGTCGATCGATGACACGATCCAAAGGACTAGGTTGGGACGAGTTGCCAAAACATCGTTGAAACGTAGGGCCGTATTGCGCGGAAACCCGAATGCCATGCCGTGGTTGTAAAGCTCGATTTGCCGCCCGACCCGGCGTGAAAGTTCTTCAGGTAGGGAGGTCGCGAGGGTCTGCTCAATTGGCACCCGGTTTCCCATCGCAATCGAAGAGCCAATCAGCGCGATCCTATACGCTCCCGGCGTCCTTGACCCGCACGGTTTGTCATTGCGGTATCCTGCGCAGTCGAACTTGTATTCCACCATCTGAGTTTCAGGGATTTTTTCCAAACATACCGCGTTTGGTATTCCTCGAACCCCGGTGGCGGCGTCATTCAGAACGAGGCAGCTGTCGAGGCTCGTCGTCGACACGCCAAAGGAGCGCCGAGCGAGTGTTTCAGTGAAGCCGACAATGACCGCGATCGTCAAAAGGCTGAGCGCTGGCAGGAGAAACCAGTCGCGCCGCGACAATTTCTCTTCCAAAATTGGAGGATCGCCGGTAATTGAGTTCGTCATACGAGCGAATGTCTCTCGAGCGAGAAGCCGTGCGAGACGACTTTCATCGGGACACTCCCAACGCTCTCTTCATTGACCATGAATTCCCAGCGTGTTAGCCCGGAAGCTTCCTCGTCAACCTTCGTGAAGCCCAGCTTGGCGTAGTGATCGGCAACCAGCTTGTTGCGATCAGTCGGCTTGTAAGTACCGGTTAGTTTCCGAACGCGGGCTGCGCGAGCGTGATCCAGAATCTCGCGCAAAACCATGTGCTCTACTTTGCGCCCGAGGACACGACAGCTCATCAGCCACGTATCGATCTCCCATACGTTGGCTTCCACTGTCCTGCAGATGACGACACTTATCATGCCGTTATCGCCAAATATATCTGCCAAGCGGACCTGCAAGGTGAACACCTGTGGGTCGTTCTCTGCAGCAGTCACTTCCGGTTCGGTGTAGCGGCCCGTTGTCAGGTTGTACTGATTGGTCTTGTTGATGAGCTGAACAATGCGGGCCCGTCCGGTTGCGTCAAAAGGTTGGAATGTGATGGTCATCTCCAACGATGCCAAGTATGCGTCTAGTCCGCCAACCTGCTTTTGCAGGCTCGCACGCTTGGCGTTGTCTTGGTAGAAGCCCGCGCGCTGGAGATCCTCGTTGGCAAAGGTGGTAGAATCGAAATAGCCGGCTGCGCTGAGCGTCCTCGCATAGTATGCGACCTCATCCGGCAATTCCGGTACAGCCACTTGCGGAAGCAGCCTGCGAACTAGACCCCGCTCCACCGGATTGTCGTCGACGAATACCACGGAGTCCAGGCCAAGCGACAACTCCTCGGCTATGGCTTGGATATTTGTCGCCTTGTCGTTCCAGTTGGCCTGGAATACGGCGATATGGTCCAGCTTCAGCAACATCTCGGGATGCTGGTCAAAAGGGCTGCGCGCCACCTCATCAGTGTTCTTGGACGAAACGGCAAGCACAATGCCTCGTTGGCGTAATTCCAAGGCCAGCCGCTGAACTGCCAGGTGGGATTCGCCAGTGGCATCGCCTTGGGCAAGCTTGATGCCTTCCAAGCCATCGTCGCCGATCACACCGCCCCAAACCGTATTGTCCAAGTCAAGAACAAGGACTTTTCGACTTTTTCCTCGAAGTGCAGCGATGATTCGGGCCACATGATCGGCGTAAAGCGGAATGAATTCGTCAGAAAACGGCAGCTTCGCCATATTCCACAATTTTGTATCGTGCCAGTTGCCCAAGCCCACGGTTTCGGCCAGCCCAGCAATGTCTAGCAGCACATCGCCATTTTCGACAGCTGTGTCGGCCAGTTCTCGATTGATGTTGTCGATCAGATTTCTTAGCGTTCCCGATACCGCGCGATCCAGGCTTCCAAAGAGTGTTTCCGCCGGACGCGCCAATGTTTGAAAAACGCAAACGGCATTCGAGTTGGTCCTGATACCGTCGCGCAGCATCTGGAAGTAAGCAATCGTGGCCTCGACGGTGGAGGAAGCCGCCTCCGTGTCCGCCAAAGAGAGTTTCAACGGCAATGCACGGTAGTCGAGCGCTAGAAGGACTGCGTCCGGCTTCGAACTGTTAACCTTGGATTCCGGCGTGAGGGCCTCTTGTGCGACCTGGTCGTATAGCGGCTGGACGACCTCAAGAGCTATGCCATGACGTGCAGCACTTGCCACCAGCGCAGGCACGATCAAGTCGATCGTTGAATTACTCAGCATGGCGAGCCGAAACGGCACAAGAGGATCCAGAGAGTTGCCACCAGCGCGCAACTTGCCGATGGTGCTGGCAAGAGCTGTCAACTGGTTTAAGTTCAAGCCCTGCAACGCAAGAGACTGCAGTTCGCGTCCGGGATGACCATTCGAGTTTTCCAGAGCTTTGAGCTTCTGACGAAAGTCCGGCAATGGCCTGGGGAGCCATTGCAGTTCCGAATAAAGTGAGTTCATCGGCACCAACGCAGCCCTTCAGTTCGCAAGCCTACACACAATCGGTCCAGCGTGCGTGGCCCACCTCACGTGCGCGCTTTGATGAGTGTCACCATATCGCTTACATCCTTGAGACCGCCAATTTCCGACGTGGAGAATTTGATTTTGAAAGCCTTCTCGACAGTAAGCATCAGGCGGATGTGGGTCAGACTATCCCAACCGTCCACATCGTTGGCGGACAATTCCGGCGTCACCGAGATCGAATCATCATCAAAAATATCTCGAAATATTTCAGTCAGCCGTTCATAAATCTGCGCTTCATTCACCGTGCACCGCCTCTCCCAATTGCCAGCGAGAGCCGACCGACGACAAATAAAGCCGTACTCGTGCAGTAGTTAAGAGCAACATCAATCTAGTCCACTGTAAGGCAATCCTGGAACAATTGGCCTCAAAATGCCAGCACTTCCGCGCACCGTCCTTAATCAATATGCTTACCAGATCTTGTTTAAATACTTCAGTATCAGCATAATTATACGTTTCCGAGCGGTCAAGACTTCGGGCAAAACCTCCGGCTAGTTGAACTGCGGGCCAGATCACTTCGTCCTCAGGAAGGACGCCAGGAAATACGTCAACGGCTCTAGATCGATAATAACCGAATGATTTGCCGAACTCTCCGTGTGTCAAGTTTTCGACGACCGGTGGACCCTAATTCATGTCGCCATGGAAATGTCCGATAGCTCAAAGGAATTGATTTTGAATGCGCTGGCTTAGAATTTCATTCCTTGTCTTGCTCTCAGCCTTGGCCGGAGCCTTAGTCGCGAAAGTTGATTCATGGCGAAAGCTTCGCGATCCATTGAAAGGCCCATTGTGTTCTGATCTACCCTGCCCCCACTACACGGCTCGCTTGGCTGCCATCGAAAGCGTCATCGCCCAGCAGTCTGGCGGTCCCACTTATTTGGCCATTGGCGACAGCATCACTGAATTCGCAGAGCTGGAGCCCATTTGCGGTCGGAAGCCGGTGAACGCGGGCATCGGATGGGCCACCTCGGAGACTTTCCAAACACATGGTCTACGTCTTGCAGCGTTGCTCAAACCCGACTTCATTGTCGTCGCGCTGGGCACTAACGATGCTACTCGCAATAAGGCGGACTTTCGCCAGCATATGGCATCGTTATTGGTGTCTTTGAAAGACTATCGTGTCGTAATTGTTCCTATTCCGGGCGGCCCCGGCGTCCCAAAGGCGGCCGAATACAACGCCATTTTAATGCAGCACAGTCCTCTCGCTCAGCCGCTTGTATCATTCAAATCGACCGATGATGGCGTGCATCTGGCGCCATCGGCCTACCCACCGTGGAAGCACAACCTTAGGGCTGCGGTCGAGCGGTTGGTTTGTCCGGCCTAGGACCGATCGACATTCATTGCATCCAGATTATTGCGGCAGCGAGATGGATGAAGCCGGTAAAGTTGGCGGCTTGCCTGTCGTAACGGGTTGCCAAGCGTAGGAAGTGTTCGAGTTGGCAGAAGCAGCGCTCGATACGGTTGCGCTGTTTGTAAGCGTCGGCGTCGTGCGGAATGATGATCCTGCGGGTGCGGTTTAACGGGATCACCGCCGTTGCGCCGATTTCCGCGATGATCGCACGCAGGGCGTTGCTGTCATAGGCTTTGTCGGCGAGCACGGCATCGCCGCTCTGGTCATTCAGCAGGGCGGGCGCCTGGGTGATGTCATTGACCTGCCCAGCCGTGACGATAAAGCGGAGCGGACGGCCGAGGGCATCGGCCAGCATGTGGATCTTGGTAGTCAGTCCGCCTCGGGAACGCCCCAGCGCCTGATCTTTGGCCCCCCTTTTCCGCTCGCCGCCTGCTGGTGGGCGCGAATGATGGTGCTGTCGATCATCAGGTAATGGTTGTCGCGATCGGCGGTCAGAGCAGCGATTACGCGCTCCCAGACGCCAGCATGGCACCAGCGACTGAAGCGCTGGTGCACCGTTTTCCACTTGCCGCACCGCTCTGGCAGATCGCTCCAGTGGCCCCCGACCGCAAAACCCACAGACATCCGTTGACGAACAGACGATTATCCGCAGCCGTACGTCCCGGGTCGCGAGCTTTCCCCGGCAGCAGTGGCGAGATCCTCGCCCATTGCACCTCGGTTAGCTCATATCGCTTCGCCGCCATCATCTGCTCCGTGTCGAATCACGGAACTCTATGAATCAGCGATCAAGCCACTTGGGAATCCTGAATGTCGATCGGTCCTAGGGAAAAGTTATGGCAAGCGCTTGAGATCGTTCTGGCCAAAAAGTACGTCATTCAAGCAGGTAATTGATACTTAGCGGACTTCCGCTCAGCGGCAGAGATTTCTCCATCAATAGCCACCAAAGCTTTCGCCTCACTCTTTACTAACAAAGCATACATGAGCCGTGCGAAGCCGCGCCTTTTGTATCGCCCAAGCTACGCGAGGTTTTCGGTGAGCTCAGAATAGGCCTCGGGCTTTGCCTCTGGAGATTGGTCAAGGCTGTGTTGAGGCGCGCTGCTACAAGTTTCCAGGTCGCCATACCGCAGTTCACTGATGGCCGCGGAACGGCCAAACCCCAAATTCCTTGGAAGCGTTGAATGTCTCTCCATATTCCCTACGGCAATGCGCGCCGGTTCGGAATGTCCGCTGCAAGAGCGAGCTCTTCAACGCCCGATACGATAGCATCGAAGTTCGGACCAGGCTTAGTGATCCTGCTGTGTTCGACGATATACTTCAATTCGACGAGTTGTCCCCGACTAGATCGGGCTGCCAGTTCGGCATATAGCTTGGCAAACTTGGCCGAAAATTCGTTGTTTGATGTGACAACATGAAGCGGCACTGCAGACGGTAGCGCAGCCGCAAGCGTTTGCATCCACGATTCCTCCAATGCGTACCATTCCTGCGCCACCGCCCAGGAATGCGGCCGGCGAACCAAAATCGCTTCCAAGCGCCGCTCTACAGGGGATGCAGGGCCTCGCCAGTTTCTTAAACGCTCCGTGAGGCGCATATATCCCAATGAACTGGCCAGCAGGTCGCGAAGAACGCTCCGTACAATTACGCGTCTGGGGCCGTGGAGCCACGGCATCGCTTGCCGGCTTTCGGGAATTGTCGGTTCGAGCAGATACATCGCCGCCACTCTTTCAGGATAACGGCTCGCGAAAACACGCGCGATCGGTCCCGAGGCGGAGTAAGCAACAAGCACCACGGGAGTTTCCACCTTTAGTACATGTAATAGCGCGGCCAGTTCTTCGGCCTGTTCCTCCGCGTTGTGCGCCGTGGAGTTTTCGCTGAACCCGTACCCGGCCCGATCATAGGCGAGCGTCGGCACTTTCGCTGACAGTGCTCGCTGCAAATCATCGACCTGTTCAATACCGCTGCTGATCCCGGGTAGAATTACGACCTGAGCCGCATGGCTTTCGGTTCCGGCCAGCCAGTATCGGATACGTGCGCGCCCCACCGTGGCGAACGTTTGCCCTGCCATCAACAACGCGGCATCGCGCGCCTCCAGTACAAACTCCGCCACCCCAGAGCAGGCTATGAAAATACCGACGGCTCCGAAAGTGTACAACGCCCAGCTTGTCCAGGGCCGCCCGATGATTTGCATGGTTCCTTCCGTTGATTGGGGGTCAGGTGATTAATCTATTGCAGGGAGCGGTAACATGATCAAGCGAAGGCTATCAGTTGCTCAAGCACGCACAGACGAGCGAGTATGTGAGATTGGTTCAGTTTCGCTTCTTAGGCGCCTTGCCAAATGATACCGAGCCCAACTTGTATTGCACACCTAGCTCAGGAGTTGGTTGCTCTAGCCCGTAACGGTCGGTATGATCCGTTTCTGACCAGCGTCGAGCCGCGGGGGACGTCGAATATTCTTGCCCTACTTTCGGCTCGCACGATTTCCTCATTGGCGCATTTGAGGATTTCCGCCAAGAACTCTTACAACGGCCTTAAAACAGGCAGAGCGTGATGCTGTCTGCAGAGAGCGTACATACCTTCCAAATTTCCAAACAGCGAATCGTTCCTTGCCAAAAACTACCGTACTGTTTTCGGCATCGAAGCAAAGATCATTGGTGCGGGCGGGGTCGTGGGAGGGTGTGACTGTGATTTATGAAAAACCGTCGATAAAGAGCGAAGTTGTCGGCCATGTTATGCTCCATGCCGGATTCACACCTCCCCGGCGTCGCCAGTCCACTCAGCGGGCTTGGCGCCGGCACGGGCTGTAGTTTCAATCAATGAGGGAAAGCCGGGCTAACCCGGAAAAACAAGGTCTCGAGGAACGGACAGCATGTGACGTCACTCAGCCCCTCATTCGTCTTACATCTCCGGCCCCCAATCACTTAAGCCGGTTTCCATCGAAACGCCTAAAAGCACCTTCTTGATGAAGGGAACGTGAAGCGATGTCACTTGTTGACTCACCGATGTAGGGGATCTCGATCCGCAAGAGTTGATCGTTCTTTTTCGAAACTCCCTGCAGACGCGTCCTTGTCCAGCCATCCCCATCCGCAACGACTCTTCCTCGTTCGATAGCAATCGTATTATGGCACGTTTTATCGCTAGCACGTCGGTGGAATCAACAACAATGCCGGTCGGCTGATCGGTCACCGCGTCAACCAGCCAGCCTGGTTGCCCGCCACGCTCGGTTCGCGACAAGCCGTCACTTCGAGGTAGACGATATCGAAACCCTCTCGACTTCTTGTTTCCGGATCGTACGTAGACATCGCATAACGCAAAAATCGCCAGAAGATCTTCCGCTTTTACGTAATTGATTACGGTCAACCGGTCGGAGACACCGAGATCAGACGCAATTGCTCCTGGTCTGCCGGAATCGCCTTTTCCGACGATGAGGTAGTGAACGTCCGGGACCGCAGCGACAATGGCAGGAAGAGCTCGCACCACCACGCCGTGGCCCCTTCCATTTTTGCAAGCGCGCGAGCGTCAAAACAATTTTTTCCCCATCAGGTTAAAACGCGAGCAGAGTGCGTCAACCTCTTTAATGGGGACGCCAAGGTATGGAACAGGATCGATGCCCGGTGAAATTGTCCGGGCGTGATGCGAGACATACCGAACCGGGCCGCCTCGGAACACCAGCCTTCACCACATGATGGAGCTGCAGGTTCATCTCCATCAGGGCCTTCTGCATATGCTGGATGTGGGCTTCGGCAAATTCCGCAAGCCGTTCCCACTGGCGCACGCGCAGGGTTGTAATCTCGGCATCAGGTCGGAAGCTGCCACGTAACAGGCCATAGGAATGAAGCTGGCGCAACCAGGCAGCGTCACCTACATCCGTTTTGCGCCCGGGCACATTCTTGGCGTACCGTGCATTGACCAGAATAACATTAAAGCCGCGCTGCTCCAGGATCTCGTAGATCGGGATCCAATACACCCCGGTCGATTCCATCGCAACACTGGTCACGCCGCATGCCTTAAACCAGTTCGCCAGATCATGGAGGTCTGATGTGAACGTGCCGAACATCTCACCGGCATGTCAGCGCGGCCGGGTTCACCGCAGCCGTGTCCGTAAACGACCGACGTTGACGTGCTTCCATCCAACACCTCCTGGCTCCTTACGCCTACTACAGGTGTCCATCAATTCGGAGGAGGTTCACATCTTGGTTTCGTCGGAGTGCAGCCTTGTTGCGTCTGCAGACCTTTCCCCTGCAACGCGCTCAACGTGTCCGGGGCGATGCCCCTTGCCGACGCAGCGTAGCAACGCATCCTCGATCCGCGAGAGCTGATCGCTTTTTCGGAACTCCCTGCAGATGCGTTCCCGTCCCGCTATCCCCATACGTCGTGACTCTTCCTCGTTAGACAATAATCGTATGACGGCACGCTCGATCGCGAGAACGTCGGTGGGATCAACAACAATGCCGGTCTGCTGATCAACCACCGCATCAGCGCAGCCCCCCTGGTTACCTGCCACACTCGGTTTGCCACACGCCGCCGCTTCGAGGTAGACAATACCGAAGCCCTCGACTTCTCGCGTCTCCGGATCATACCGGCTTGCCATTACGTAGACATCGCATAGTGCAAAAAGCGCCGGAAGACTTTCCGTCGGAACATAGTCGATGACGGTCAAGCGGTCGTAGACGCCAAGGTCGGACGCAATTGCTTCCAGTCTGGCGGTATCGCCTTTGCCGACGATGAGGTAGTGAACATCCGGGACCGACGCGGCGATGGTAGGAAGCGCTCGCACCACCATGTCGTGGCCTTTTCGAACCTGCAAGCGCGCGAGCGTTAGCAGAATCTTCTTTCCAACCAAGTTGAAGCGAGTGCGGAGTGCGTCCACCTCTTCTGTGGAGACGGCAAGGTATGGCGCAGGATCGATGCCAGGTGAGATTGTTAAAATGCGATCGCGAGGCACACCGAACCAAGCCGCTTCACTAGCGGTAAAGGAGCTGTTGCACATTACGACGCGTGCCGCCTGGAGCGCGCTCGACAACGCGCTGCGCCGTTGAGCGGCACGTGCAGCAATGAGGTCTTCGCCATGAGTGTATACCGCATACGGCACACGCGTCACCGAACAAATAGCACGCGCTAGAATGGCCGTGGGTGAGGCAAATCCGCAAAGTACGATATCGAATTTTCGCAACGCACAGAGTGTTAACATGCGGATCGTCATCACTATCGAAGACCAGCCCTTCACCTCGAATCGCGGCGACCTAATACGATGGATACGATAGGTCTGGGCATCGTCAAACTCTTTCGAATCTCCGAATTGCGGCAAGTCCAACGTAACTACTTCAACGTGATGTCCGCTAGCAAGCAGATGCTCGACAATGTCTTGCAGTAGCCTAGCGCTACCACTGACTAAGGGGCTGTACAAAGGGGTCGCGAGTAAGATTTTCATGACCTGTATATCTCGCAAAGAACCTATCCGATCAGAAAGCAAAAAGACGGCGTGCTTTGCAACAGCCCTGGCATAAATTGCATTCGGTGTTTCGGATCAGGCGGCATTTCGAAGTTCGGCACGAACTCATAAAGGGGGATGTGCTCCGCGACGCTGCCAAAATGGGAATGAGTAAGTCAATCAAGGCGTCACACGCTAGGAGTGCACACTGGGCGATTTTAGACAAGATGTGCTTAGCGTCATTTGCTCTACCCGCTCGAGGTGGCTGCGACCGGCGTAGTGTCTTATTCGCGCTGGGGTCACTCCATTAGGAGGAATGCTATTCCAAGATGGGTCTATGATCTTGATTCCCGTTTCATACGGGCTGGGTCGCACCTTTACCACGTTAAGCTCTTTAGACACTTTGAATCCTAAAAGATCAAGCATCGCGGCCTGTTCCCAAAATATATGAAATATAAACGCAGTTCGGCTCCAAATGTCATCGAGGAACCGTTTGCTTTGTGCGCATTGAAGAATTAGGAAAACACCAGCATTAATGTGGCCGTAGCTCTCTGTGATATAAAGCCACTTATCGGCCTCGATCTCCTCTGCGATGTCAACGGAATCATCAATTATGACCGCGTCAGAATCGATCCAAAATACTGCATCGTAGTCCGCGAAGAGTTCACGAATTAACCGAATCTTTTCCCACGATGGCGGTCTAGGAAGATCAGCGTAACGACTAACGGTATTATTGCCCATTCTGACTATCTTGCGGACAATTCGATCAACCAAGTGGCGCTCGTCAATGCCGAAAAGCCCGAGAATGCGGTCGGGCCACGGTGCGGGAATGGTGGATTTGGATATTAGCACCAGATCGTAACCATGCTTGGCTGCGTATGCCTCGAAGCACGGTCTAGCGATCTCAAGTAACTCTTGGTGCGATGCTATGCCGATCGAACAGAGAACCTTGCGCATAAACCCCTGCTCCAATTAAACACGCAACTCAACTTGCGATCCCGGAATAACCACTAACTATACTTATGCTCGAAATCTAGTCAAAGATCATACTCCGTTATATTTGGATGAGGGGCAGGCACAAGAGTCCTTGGGTGCGGCCGATGGCTGAGAGGACGTCGTTGGCGGCATCGCCTTGACCTGCCACTGAATTGTCATCCAGCGGCGGTTAGAGTCTCGGGGTTTTGTACGCCGAGTGGCGCGGGTGGAGCAACGGGCGATCGGCAGAGCTGGTCGGGGTTGCGCAGCCGATCCCGCGTTGCGGGGAATGTGGCAGCATAGGCCGCCGGGGTGAGGTATTTCAGCGATGAGTGCGGGCGGTCGCCGTTGTAGTCGGCAACCCAGACCGCGATCTTTGTCCTGGCGTCGTGCCGCTCCGACAGGCCCATCTCGGCCTCCAGATGCGCCACCGCGGCGCGTTTGGCGGCAGGCCCTACCATTTTTTTGAAAGAAGCTCGCGAAGTGCTGCCGCATCGAGCATCTGCTCGGCCAAAAGCTTCTTCAGCTTCGCGTTCTCCTCCTCCAGCACCTTCAACCGCTTGGCCTCGGAGACATCCATGCCGCCGAATTTGGCCTTCCAATGGTAGATCGTCGCCTCGGAGACCCCGTGCTTGCGAGCCAGGTCGGCCGTCTTGGCTCCGGCCTCATGCTCCTTCAACACACCGATAATCTGCTCTTCCGTGAACCTTGCTCGCTTCATCTGTCCGTCCTTCTCAGGACCGGACTCTAACTCCTGCTGGAGGAAATACTCAGTGCCCGGTCAGGGGTACAAGTTTTCATTTACGTTCGCTGGTCTAGCGTTCCTTTGGCTGAAGAGCTTTAACAACAAAGATCGCTAGCGCGCTGCCACGAAAGGGATTGGACTTGCGCCGCCGGGCCATGACCAAGCATCGATTTCAGCGTTGGAAACCGGCTGATCATTTGGACACTTTGTCCAGCATAATTCGCAATAGGCGATCGGTTCCAAGTCAAGAAGCACCTTGTTATGCGGGACGTCGTAGCAGGTAGGCCGATTCGGCTCCCAACGATAGCAATCAGGTGATCAGGGCATGGCGGGAAGCGATCGTGCCCAGCGTCTAGGGTTTGAGGGAGCGCCCAACAGAGGCTTGAAAGTCCATGTAATCAGGCCCGATCAATTATCGGACTACTGATGTTTTGCTGCCGCGAGGGAACCCGCAACCCGTCCTAACTTGTCTATACCCAAGCACGAAGGGTATTCCTCAACACAACTCATTGTGTCCCTGCTATCCTCCCTGGTCACAGATCTGGATGAGATGCAGAATAATCTGAAGAGACGGACTTTTAGGACGAATTATGAGTGCGGATAAACTTGAGGCGGTGCGCGAGGCTCTTGCGGACGTATTCGACGAGTCAAACCTGGATGCGACCAACACCGAAACTTCGGACGCTGCCTTCGATCACAAAACTCTTTCGGAGGCGTTCAGCGAGCCCCACCTGAATGCGGGCAATACAGAGCAATCTTTCGAGCACGCAGCACTTGCGGGAATGTTCGGCGAACCATCTACCGAAAAACCACCGCCAGCCAGCTTTGATCAATCATTTGCGGAAATATTGAGTGAGCGTCCTCCGCATGCGCGCGACATACACCAGCCGCGACCGGGCTTCGATCACCAAGGGTTCGCGGAGATATTGAGCGAACCTCCTCCGGTTTCGACCAACACAAAACCATCGCAACCTAGCTTCGACCATAAAGCCCTTGCGGAGATGCTGACCGATTCGCGTGCTGATCCGATGAATCCGCCAACCTCGCCCCTCAGCTTCCATATGGAGTCTTCGTCTGCAACTTTTTCTGGTCAAATGGAGCATGAGGAGCCGGTGGCAAAAGCGTTTACAGCTTCCCCTCCTACCAACGCGGAAGGTGCGCGGCCGCCGAGAGCAAAGTCGTTATTGGCTAAATTGCATCACATGTTTTCGACCAAAGAAGAACCGCTACCCTCTCATGTTGAGAAGGATACGTTGCCCCCATCGCTCTCTGGTCAACAGCACACGCAAGAGCCGATCACAAAAGCCATTTCAACTTTCGCGGAGGATGCGGTTCCGCAACCGGCAGACTCACGGATGGCAGAACTGTCGCCTCTCAATTCGAACCGGAGCCAGTATCACCACCCCTCGCAAGTCGGTCAGGCAATGCGAGAGCCACGGAAGACGTTGTGGCCACCTTTTCAACCGTTAACGCAAGTACGTGGTCGCCGCTGACAGCACTACCTCCCCTGATTTCGAAAGTTGCAGAATTACCGCCTCTTTTGGAGACGGAGCCCTCGCAACCAATCCTCCCTAGGCAGTCCGACTTCACGGCCGCTCCAACCGACGCGGAGAGTGCGGAGGCGCGGCATGCGAATTCGTTCCCGGTCGAACTGCCCCCCTTGAATCTGATCGACGGCAAAATTGGTCGTCTTATCCGGCGAGAGACATCGGACGCCCCGCTCACAGGACAGCCAGACCATCTAGAATCGGCAGTAGAACTCGCTGCTGCCCCACCAACCGACACCGAACCGGTGCGGCCCCAACAGGCAGAACCATATTTGGAAGTACCTCTCCTGATTTCGACAGATATCGAGCCCTCTCTTCCTAACTTTCAGCGGGAGTCATCGCCGCCAACCGTTTCAGGCCGTTCGGAAAGCACGGCATCCACGGCGAGCACCGTTACACCTTTTCCTCCGACCGACGCGGAGAGTGCGCCGCGGCAAAGATTAAGTTGGTTGTTGGCTGAATTAGCTCCCATGGTCTCCGCTAATCCAAAACCGCCGCTCGCGACGTCCGAGAAGGAGCGGTCAACCTCCTTCACGCAGTTGAATTTGGAACCGGTGGAGAAAGCTGCTTCGGTCGCTCCGCTGACTGCCTCACAGAGTGCGGTGATGACGCCGCCGCAAGCAAAGCGGGTGCCAGATGATATCCTCCCGCTGCATTCGACCGATACCGAACCGCAGCTTTTTATTTTTGAGTATGAATCCTCGTCGATATTTAACTCTAGCCAGCCAGACCGTGCGGAGCCCGCAGAAAAAATCGTTGCAGCTGCCGCTCGATCGGAAGCAGAAGATGCGCGGACGAAACAGGGCGGGTCCATCTTGGCGGATCTACCCCATTCTCGCACCGTCTTCGAGAGGAAGTCGTCACCCGGAATCTTCCCTGGGGAAGGAGACAAGATAGCCCCCGCGGAGAAAACCGCCCCAGCCACCCCTCCGCCTCACGCTACGGCACAGCAGACATCGCCGCTCACTGACCTACCTGCCCTGGCTTCAACCGATACCAAATCTTCTTTTCCTGGCTTCGAGCAATTGTTGCTGTCCTCTTCGCTCTCTGGTCAGCCAGACAGTGTGGGGCCGCCGGTACATCCCGTTGGGGCTGCAGGTGCGACCGAGGCGGAGAGTCCTCGGCCGCAGCCTATAAGCTCGTTGCTGACCGCGCTTCGTGTGCTGACCGGAAAGCCGTCGGCTCCTCGTCTTGAAGAAGGAGCCGCTCGCTCAACTCTTGCTAATCAGCCAGACAATGCTGGGAAGTCGGTCGGAACTATTGGCCGTCCGACCGACGCGGAATGTGCGATGGCGCCGCAGACAAAATCGCTGCTGACCGAAATGCCTGCCCTGGTTTCCACCGTTGTAAAATCGCCGGCCCCGATCTTCCAAACGGAGCCCTCGCGCCCGCGCAATTCCGATCAACCAGTCGATGCACCGCCGACGGCAAAAGCCGTTGCAGTTGACCCTCCAACCGATACGGAAAGTGCGGTGACACGGGCTCAACATGCGAAGTCGTTACTGGCCGAACTGGACCTGAACACCGCGATCCATCTTAGATGGGTGATGCGCGACATCAGAAGTAAGCGAACGAAATTCTCACCCGTTAGCGCCAATGACCTAACAACGCTGGTGGATTTAGGCCTCGTTGAAATACGAGAAGAACTACCGCGGCTTACGGGTTTAGGCTTTCTCGCATTGGACTAAGCTTAGTGCCAGCTTAACGTCATCCCGCGATTGCTGGCTGGGGTATTGAAATATCGAAATAATTTGGCTTCGTTCTGCCAAACACCTGAGAGCATCAGGGTATTAAAATACCTCCGTCAAGCGGCTGCTTCTCTGGAGGTGGATGCCGCAAGTCATCTAATGAACGAAGGTATTGCCGTATTTTTTTTTGCTCATCGCGAGCAGAGCACGCCTGCGCCGTGAAAACGCGCGGCGCTCGTACTGTTCTAACTGCACGAGGGTCTGCGCGCACGAAACAGGCCGCCAAGCTGAGGCGGCCTTACTCTTCGCCCAACGCCCAACCATTACCGCCGTCGCTGCTCAGCGTTTTCGGCCAGCTTGATCCAGTCGGCGGTAAGTCGGAGCCAAGCCTCCTTATCAGGCACCGTCTTGGCGTTAGCTGCCAGCGTGCGGCACTCCTCCGCTTCTTGGCGGAATCTCTCGGCATGGGTCACGGTGGCGGCCCTTACGTCCCGATCAAGTCAGCTTCGCGCGCCTCTGCTTCGACCTCATCGGCCAAGCGGTAAAGAAAGAGAGCCACCTTGGAATCCTGCGCTTCGGATGCCGCGCGACGGCATTCGATGATCCGTTCTTGAATTTTGGTCAGAAGTTCCAGGTTGTCGTCCATCGAGCAAAAGTAAATCAGGCCACTCCCAAAATCAAACTAGGCCACTGAGCCCAGTACCGATTTGTGTCCACTACGTGAACGGGCTTAGGGAAGGCCCCCCGGTGAGTCCGGTCGCGGCGGGCGCTGTCTGTGCGTCACCACCCGGGGCCATCAAATGCGCCATCCTATGCCGCGTGGCGATGACGCGGTGCCGACAGCTTCTTGGGCGGGATGCTGGTCACGCTGATTTTGGATTTGGTGTCTGTGACGCGGGAGCAACCGGGGCAGACGAAAACATGCACGATGGTCGTCGCGTCTACCAGCGTTGAGCGCGACCATTTCATTTCGGTGCTGCAGTTCGGACAGATCGGCGGCTCTAATTGGTCTAAGGATTTTCTGAGCTTGTCCACGATGATCCGCCGTTTTTTGAGTGACGTCCATCCAGTTTAGAGCCGTTCGCAAAGCCAAACCAGGCCACTTCAGGCCGCCGACCGCGGCGGCCTTACTCTTGCTGGTCCACCATCATCTTCTCGATTTCGCTAGCGAGTTGTCTGAAATGGGTGGCGAGGCGCTCGTAAAGCTCGCGCTTCTGCGGGTCCGTCGCGCTTCTGGCGATCTGCTCCGCATAGTCGGCCTCGGTGCGTAGTTTCTCTGCACTGGCCTGCATGTCGTGCATGGATCTTTACCTCGGCGGCTGCGAGCCGGGCGACCGAAGCCACTCGCTCATGCGCGCGCCGGTCTTCGCTTGGCGAGCAAGCCGCAAAAGCCGATTACGCTCAAGACCTGGCGGGATGCCTCGCGCTTCCTTGCGAAGTCGCTCCGCCTGCTCCAACAAGCGCTGATCGAGGGGAAGCTCCTGTTTAAAACGGCGTCGTTCCATGGCGCGCTGCTCCATTCCGCTGGAGGAAGGCGGGAGCAACCGGGCGTTCTCATCACAGATAAAAGCCACGATCCTGGGATCGTGCGCCCTTCAATGCAGGAAAAACAGTCCACAAGTACACACAACGCGAATTAAAAGAGCGCGGGACCGAAGCCCGGCCGCCAACAACTGAGGCGGCCCTAGTGCCGAGCGGAGAGTCTCGCGACCAATCGGGCGCCCTGCCATAGCTCTACGGTGTGGCTGTCAACGAGGAGTTGGGCGCGCTCTTTGGCGGCCTCATCGTCAACGCAAAGGATATCGACGCGATGCACGATATGTCCGTCCCGACCTATCAGGTGGGCGCGGTATTCTAGCATCGTCGTCCCCAGCGGCCACTTTAGAGATCGTCAAAAGTACAGCCGAAAACAAATTATGACACTACGCAAATTGTTCTAGGACACCGGGGATCGGTACCGCCAACTGATGGGGTGGATGGCCCCCTGACGGCATCGATGTGCCAGGATGGTGGTCGTTAGAGATCACCAGCAAAGGGAGCCATCCATGGGCGATATTACAACAATTGGTCTTGATCTGGCAAAGAGTGTCTTCCAGGTTCATGCGGTCGACGAGATGGGCAGCGTAGTAATGCGCAAGCGGCTGCGACGCAGCCAGGTCCTCGCGTTCTTTGCCGAGATTCCGCCGTGCGTCATCGGCCTCGAAGCCTGCGCGACGGCGCACTATTGGGCTCGTGAGTTGATCGCGCTTGGCCATGAAGCGCGCCTGATGCCGCCCAACTATGTGAAAGCCTATGTGAAGCGTAACAAGCATGACGTCGCCGACGCATTAGGACAGCGTAATCGCGGTCGGAACATAGACGCCAGGCGAGGTCCGCGGCCGGTAGGCATCGGGAGCGCTGGAGCCGTCATGCGCCCGCGACGAGGCCCGGCACGGTCCGCGCGTTGACGGCTTGGCGCAGCGCCTGATCGACCTCCCCAAGCGCGGGGCTCAGGGCCGGATCGGAAGCGGCCTCGGCAACGGTGATTTTTGCCATCGACGATGCCAGCGCCAATGACGTCATGGTTGTGAGAATGGTTCGACGGTCTCGATTTCGCATTGTTTCCTCCGTGGCCGCTCGTTGCTTTGATTGCCTATTAGAGGTGGTGTGGTTGGCTGACCAACGGCGCGAGACTAGGATTCGGCACAATGGTCCGCAACCAAAATTCGGTTGCCGCCAGCCGATGCCGACTGAACCAACTTTGGCCGCCGAGGAAGTGGGCATCCTCCCATTTTTATGATGTACGGCGCGCGTCCGCGCGCTCACGATGAAACAGGAGGGCGCAGGGAATGTCAGCTGCTTTGCTCCGTCCACGCTCTCGCACGCAGAATGAAAGAGCATTCGAGCTTCGGTCGCACCGGGTACGCCACTTGCACCGGCAGAGGTCGGGACGCGTCGGGCTGCCTTTGGATTTCGGCATGATGCCACGACGGTTACTCCTTAATTTGCCCACCCTGCCTTGACTAACTTGCCCGATGACGGCGGTGACCGATCCGCACAAGCGCGAGGTCCGCTTTGCCCCCTATCAACGGACATCATCAGTGCAATGCTTCATGTCCGAGAAGTGCCATAAGCGGGAGTGAGAAGGCCTTTCTTCGATCACCCGGCTGATTAAGAGATTAAGCCGCCTTTAATGCGTGGAAAATGTAGCGGTTACTGCTGAAAAAATATCGGCCGCTTTGGTTGAGTTCTGGAAATTCGTCCAACCAGTTTCCGAGCTCTTCGGCTGGAACTTCTCCTCGGGCCGCTACAAAATTGCGGATCAGCTCAGCGAGTCCTTTGCTGTACGCATCATCATCCCAACTCAGATTGAGGATCGGGAAGACAGAAGCCCCGTCAAGCCGAAATCCCACACCCTTCAAACGATTGGCCAATGACCTTGGCAAGTTGGGATGCGCACAGTGGGCCTGCCACGATTTCATAATACGCGCCATCCGGTCGGGCACTTGAGAATGCCAGACAACCGCATCCCAATCGGTGGCAACAAATATCGTCTTACCGCCCGGCTTCAGAAGACGATACGCCTCTGAAATAACCCGACCCGCATCAGGAACGTACTCTGCGACCTGTGCACAAACGACAGCATCAAAGGATGCATCAGGTCGATCTATCTTGGTCGCGTCGCCGACCGCAAACGATAGGCATTTCGGCGGGTTTCGCCGTTCGCACATGGCTACTAGATCGGCCGATACATCAATGCACAACAACGGCTCCTTCGGGACCAACAAGCGCAGCAATACTTTCGCACAGAAAGCCGGGCCCTGAACCGATATCAAGCACATGCTCACCTTTTACCAGAGCCAATTGCCGCAGTGTCTCGGATCGTTGTGCAATGACATCTTTGGTAAGGTAGAGCTTCTCTAATCGCTTTGCCGCAGCATCCGTAAATTCAAGCCCGCTCATCGGCCCGCCCTCGAAAGCTTCCGCAGCATAGATGGTAGCATGAAAGACTGCGCGAGTTGATGGTTCCCGACCCGCTTCGGATCAGTGAATGGCGCTTTTACCCCATGGCCACCAGGTGACGGGCTGAAAGCAAGGCTGGTGGTCCGGTTAGGGTCAAAAGCATCGTTCTAGTCGCCGCTAGTCACTTCCGGTCTGCCCCTATGAACAATCGCGTGGGGTTGATCCTTGGGCGATCCAATCGCGTACCGCCCTATTTTCATGTGTGCTACCTAGTTGGGTAGCAAAATGGTAGCAGGAGAAGCCGATCATGACTGACGATCAGGTCAATCTCGTCGTTCAGCACCTTTGCGAGCAATTGCACTTGGCGCTCCGATTGAAGGACAGCGAAGCACATCCACCAAACGCCAAGGATATTGGATTTGATCCTGCCTCTGTAAGAACTGTATTGCTGACCGGGTTGCGTTCGGCGGGTGTCACCATCCACCACGAGGCAGCCGGGGCGAGCGAAGAGCCGCCGTGGTCCTAAACGCAAAACGCGGGACAGAAGCCCCGCGCCAATGTCTCAGTTGGGTCAAATGCAGACCTCGGCGCACCCGAGCGCGAGGTCCGCCTTGCTCCTATCAACTGACATCGCAAGAGCGACGAGGCCGCTTATTCAAATGCGTGAATTTTCTGCTCGAGTTCGTCCGCCAGATCGTTGAGATTCTTAGCCGTCACGCCCTCGGGGAACTCGCTGAGCAATATACGGCATCTGACGAGCTGTTCTGTTATTCGGCCTGCAATATTGACCCCCCGTATTGCCTCATCTGAGGATGTTACTTTCGCTTGACAGATATAGGGCCGACGGACGGCCTGTCCGAGGTTTCGTTAATACTCGCGGGATCGGAAGGGCTGGGGGCGTCGCGGAGTGCCCATCACACGCAGCGTCGCCCCCAGCCCTGGGATCACCGGCCGGTGCCGCACCCGCACCCGCAGCCGTATGCAGGATGATCGTCTCGGCTGCTTTGCGTCTGAGCGATCGCAACAAGCGCTGCACGATGGTGTGCTGCGGTGGCCCGAACTGTTCGGAGCAGCGTTCAGCGAGACGACCGAGGATGGCCAGCGCGGTCAGACGAGGCTCGGCCGCGAGCCAGCGCTCGATGTCGGCGAGGTGCGGATCGAGCATTGATGGCATTTTCATGCGCTTTTTGTATGGCTTGTGCATACGCCGATGGATGATGCGCTGCTCCCCCAAATGCACATCATTGCCGAGCCTCTTCGCGAACGCTGCTGCGTTCGTTGTCGGTACCGGTAGGCTGGCTGCTGCCGCGAGCTTACCCGCGCGGGCACCGACGCGCGTGCCAAGCTCCGCCTGGGCGTCCCTCATCTCGGCCAGCAGAGCCACAGGATCGAGCGTGCGATAAAGTTCTCGAAGACGCCGTTTGACGGCCTTGCTCAACCTCGGATGCGCCAGTGCGCGTTCATAGGGCGTGGCCGGAACATGATAGCGCTTGATCACCTTCGCGCCCTCGCGTCGCTTGTCCTTCAGCTTGAAGGACGGCTGGAAGAAGTTGGTGTGCAGCCGAGATGCAGCATACAAACGTTCCAGCACGCGCGTCGTCTCGACGCCATCGAAGCGACCGTATCCCACAAGTCGCCGGACGACCGCGCCATTCTTCTGCTCGACGAAAGCCTGATCATTCTTCTTGTAGGCACGCGAGCGTGTCACCTCGATCTTTTGCGCGCGACACCAGGGCACGACGACATCGTTCATGAACGCGCTGTCATTGTCGAAGTCGGCGCCGCGAATGAGCCAGGGAAACAGGTTCTGTGCGCGCTCCATGGCCTGCACGACGAGGCCGCTCTCGCGCGTCACCAGCGGCATGCACTCGGTCCAACCAGTCGCGACGTCGACCATCGTCAACGTCTGAATGAACGAGCCAGCCACGGATGTGCCGCCATGGGCCACCATGTCGACCTCGCAGAACCCCGGCGGCGGATCGTGCCAGTCGTTGAAAGTCCGGATCGGCACTTCACGCCGTACCGCCGAATAAAAGCCGACCCGCCGGCGCTTGCCGCCGGCCGCGGCAATTTTGGTCTCGACCAGCAGGCGATCAATCGTGGCTGCGCTGACGCCGAGCACCAGCGCTCGATCGGCCTGGTCGAGCTTGAGCCGGCCATGCCGCTCCAGCGAAGGCAGCAACGTCGGAATCATTACCCGGAGCCGCTTGCCGCAGATCCGATCCGAGGCCTCCCACAGCGCCACCAGCGCATCCCTGATCGTGGCGCCATAGGTCGGCCTTCGCTGCCGCCGGGCCTCCGGCGAAATTGCGACATGGATGGTAAGCGCCCGAACCGCGTGCTTGCGATGCCAGCCCGTCACCGCGCAAAGCTCGTCGAGAATGCGTCCCTTATCTGCCCGCCCTGCTGATCGATAGCGGTCTACCACCGCCGCCGTGATCTCGCGCCGCGCACCCATGCTGATCCGTCCTGCCATCGGCGACACCGATCCGATTCGGTATCGCCGCCCCACTCCTGACGGTCAGTTCTCCGGTAACATTCTTGATGAGGCAATGCGGGGGGTCAAATTTGCAAGCCGATTGACAAGCTGTTCTTGTAAAGCCTGCTTTTCTCGTCCTGCGTCCATTCGTTCTGCGTTCATTTGCGTTAGTCTTGGACGAAGCTAAAATGTTCAGCCCACAATGCGGGCCTGCCAGCACTTTTTCTAGGGAAGCGATCCGCAGGCGAAGCTGAAGAACTGTCTCCATTAACCGATGGAGATCGACATATTCACCGGGATGGCTCCGCTTAACATCCATCGCAGGTACTCATCCCAAACACCGCAGCTTGAGGCTTTTCTCACTGCATTGCCGGCTTTCCAGCGCCAGGTCGATGGCAAGTTCGGCATCCAACACGGCGTCAGCACGTGTAAGCCCAATTCCGGTCCGGGTTCTGGTTGCATCGAGAAAGACGATCCATTTCCAGCCATAAGGGTTTGCCGTTTGAATGACTTCAAATTGGATAGTCTTGTATTCCATGACTCTCACTCCAGCGTAGCTGCACGAAATACTTCAGTTTATCCAAACGCGTATCGGATCGATGCCGTAATACCAGCCGCAATGAGACTTGCGACCGCGGCCAGCGTCCAATCCGGACGGGCGCTTCGGGAGACCAGACGAATCAAAGTCTCTGCAAAGTCTGCCATCCTGCTCTCACCAACCCTCTAGATAATTCGACTGTGATGAAAAAGTTGCCGCTTTTTCCCGACTGAAATGTGGGCTCACTGGAACCGGGATTTTACGGTTCGCGCGGCACGGGAGCACCTTCCGGCTGATCGTAATGAATGCATATAAGGCCAAAGCCGCTTCACGGTTTGTCCGCGATGTTTGGCACAAAATGCAAGAGGGGCGGGAAATATTGGGAACGTTTCCATGGATGGCCGGGCAGAAGGCGAAGCAGCGCGTGAGGCGGCCTCTACTCTTTGGCGGCGTCCTCGATCTTGCTCGCAAGAAGCAGCCAAGCAGCGGCGTCCTCTCGAAGGGCTTTCTTGCGGTGGCCGATATTGCGCGAGGCTTGCGCCAGCTTATCGGCGGCCGTTTCTCGGCATTGGTCTGCGGTGAACATCATTGCCGGATCAGATCAGAAGCGCCGGACGCTGTCTGATCAAAACAGACCACTTTCGCCACTCAGGCGGCGCATTCGCAATGAGTCCGTAAATGTGGGTTGAACGACAGGTTCACAGCGTGTTCATCAGCAAATCCTTAACAGGCGCTCAGGAGACGCTTAGAGGGAGGTGGACACATGTCGGACGCCCGGGACGGCTTCGATGCGATTGGAGTTGTGGTGGATTGGATCGACGCCTGTAAACAGCGTCGGCTAGATGATTTGCTAAACCTCTATGACCGTTGGGCTTCGGTCGAGTGCTGCGAAGGCGGAAGCTTTCGAGGTCGATCTGAGATGGAAAGATACTGGCGCCCGCGGCTGGCGAGAGCGGTGACCGGTGCCTTTGAGATCGATGCGCTGTTCCCAGAAGCAGATGGCGCGACACTCGATTATCGAGGATACGACGGCGTGCACGTGCGGACGCATTTCCGCTTCACAAGCACAGGGACGATCAGCCTCACTGCCTGCATGCCTATCAGAGCGGCCGCCTGAGGTGTTGGGCCGCCACACCGGCGGCCTTACTCTTTGGCCTCGGTCCAATTGCGCTCGCCACATTGGCATTCGAACATACGAACCGTCATTCCCGTCCTAGGGTCCATCATCTTCCGGACGACCCTTGGCTGAGCGCCGCACTTGCACTGGGGTTTGTCTAACGTCTTATGGGCGGAAAACTCGCTGCTGAAAAAGCTCATCACTCACTCCTGCCCAAGCGAGCTAAGTTACAACGTGAACAGTGGTTCCCATCCGGCGTATCTGATTTGCAGTTTCGTATGGAACAAATTCGTGATCGGGTATGCGGGTTTATTTTTCTCCGTAGAACTACGTTATTCCGGGCGCCTTTTGGCACTTGATGACGCGCGCGGGGAAGTCCGCTTTATCCTCAAGAACAGACGTCGCCAGCCGGGCCTGTCAGGTCCGAAAAGTGCCAATATCGGAAATCACTGCTTGGGGGCAGCCTCGCGCCACATTGCGGACTTCGGAATTAACTAGCTCGCAATGCCCCGTCGCGAGAAAGCTGAAACTGGCCCGTGTGCGCCGCCGAAGGATCTGTCTGAAGAAAAACTCAGGCTAATCTCAGGGATAACTTAAGCCTCAGTCAGAGTCTTTCGGCCATGGTTGGTTCATCAGATCGCACCACCGACCACTTCGAATTCCAAGGGGAAGACCGATGACCAATGCAACAGTAAACATCCTCAGACACGCCGACTATTCCGTGACTGCAGCAGCATCTGAGCTGGCCTTACCTGCCCAGGGCCAGACCAGTGCCTTGAACTCCTGGAAGGCGCTCATGTCATCTCGACTCGCGCTAATGGCTTTCGTCGTCCTCGGTGCAAGTGGCGCATTGGCAGATGATATGAAGATGCCGATGAACGGCAAGGACATTAAGTGGGGACCGGCGCCGCCGTTCTTTCCGAAGGGCGCGGAGTTTGCAGTGCTCTCAGGCGATCCAAGCAAGGATGGTCTCTACGTTGTTCGTCTGAAGATGCCCGCGGGTTATAAGATCCCGGCTCACAATCATCCGACAGCGGAAAACGTGACGGTCGTATCCGGCAATTTCCACATCGGGATGGGCGACCACCTGGACGAGAAGAAAGGAATTGAGTTGACTTCAGGAGGGTATGGCGAGGCACCGGCGAAAATGAACCACTATGCTTGGGTCACTAGTCCAACGATTGTACAGGTTCATGGTCAAGGCCCATTTGCAATTACCTATGTCAACTCGGTGGACGATCCGAGCACCAAGGAATAGCGTGAAGGTCGATCGGCAAGACAAATGGGCCGGCGACCATCTCAGCTGCATGCATCAGCAGCTGGCTGAGATGCCGGCCGTGTCGGCTTTGGGTCTATCGCGTCGGTTCGACCGGACCGTGGCGACTTCCGGTCTACCCCGGTGAACGGACATTCTCAGGATAGGCGGGCATGTCTCAAAGGTGCCAAAAGGCGACGACGAGGCCTCAAATTGAGAGTGAGTGTCGCTATCTGTTTTTGCGCTAATGGCGCGCCACAAATCGGAAGGTAACCTCAAATAGCGGACCGCTCGAATCTCTAACCTCAATGGACAGGGAATGTCCCAATGGGTTGGGATCTTGGGTAGCAAATTCCTTGGATATGTCTGCAAATAATGCGGCGGCCTCTATCTGCGCTTGCGCGATGTTCTCCAGCTCTATTCCTTCTTCATCTTCGGCGAACGCTCCACCCTCTCGGATGTCTATGTAGTATCTCGGCATCGGCGCCTTCCAAGCAAGCGGCCCTTAGGTCGGCGCGGTTGGCAGAGTACCGGCGTTTAAAAGCTGTGAGACTGCGGTTACAAGCTGCGCCGGTGCGAACGGTTTGTTCAGAAGAATGCTGTTCGGCACGCCGCGCGAGGTCCATTGATCGGCGGCGGCTCCCGTCATGTAAATCACAGGCATTCCGGGATTTATTTCTCTAGCCCGCTTGGCGACTTCCCATCCGTCCAATCTGCCGAGCAGATTGATGTCCGTAATGAGAGCGCGGTATTTTTCCCTATCATCTTGGAGCAGCGTCACAGCCTCTTCACCAGTCGCTGCGATGCTTGATTGAAATCCACCTTCGGTCAGAGCTTCATTGACCATACCTTGGATTAGCTGGTCGTCCTCTACGACCATGACTGTGACGAGCGCTTCACTCTGCACGCCTGCCTCCCGTCTGCCACCCCGTTGTGGCATCTCGGGGCAGATAAGAGGAAGGAAGCTATTTGGTTCCCAACAATGTTCAAAAGTATACATACGTGGTGGTTCGGGGGCGCCTAGTTGCGGCCGTGATTGTCTTCATTTTTTGGGGGCTGTAGGCCGGGGGAGGCCAGCCAGTCATCCATATGGGCCGCTGCTTCGGCCTGCCGCGCCTTTTTCAAGGCCGCGTCGCGAACCGGCCCAAAGGGCAATAGCCTGGCTTGCTCTCGGAGCGTCTGCGCTTCCTCAAGAAGCCGCTCTCTGAGTGATTTGGTTTGAATGAAACGATGGCGCATTCTGCGGCTCCCTGTTCGAGTAGGGCGGGAGCGCAATTGGCGTTCTCATCACCGATAAAAGCCGAGTACCGGGCGGTGATGCACGTTAACCTCCGGAGGCCGTAAACGTTCCTACAAGGGATGAGCCCCTTCAGATCGCCCTAGCGCTGGGCCGCCCACCGCTACTCTTTCAGCGGGTGATATTCCGCCTTTTGGGCCTTCAAATCGACTATAAGTTCCTTGATCCGATCCCTTGTAAGAGGCGACGCGTTCTCGGTCGATGCGAGCCTGATCAAGGCGGACGTGAACAAGACCAGACGGCTCCCCGGCAACCAGCCTATTACCTGGCCAAAGGCGGAAGAAGCATCCCATGCGGTTCGCGAGTACATCGCAGCGCTTGATGCCGCCAACAGTGATAAGGACGGTGATGGAGACGGCGGCGGTTCAAGTGAAGGCAGCCATCGACGCAAGCCTCCCAAGGAAGTCTCGCTCACCGATCCGCAAGCAACATGGGTTACGAGGCCGGGCGTAGACCCCTTCTTTGCCTATGATGCAAACTATCTGATCGACAACAAGGCCGGGATCATCCTCGATGCGGTAGGCACCCGCGCGAACCGTGCGGTTGAGATTGCTGTCACCCAGACCATGGTGGACCGTGTTGAGCGTCGCTTCGATCTGCGACCCCAGAGGTTGGCAGGTGACACGGCTTACGGCGCGGTAAGGCTGCTCAATGGCTGGGGGATCGCAAGATCACTCCGCACATTCCGGTGTGGGACAAGTCGGCCCGCGCCGATGGCACCTTTAGCCGAGCCGACTTCGCCTTCGATCAGAAGCGCAATATCTACGTTTGTCCGGGTGGCGCGGAGCTGACCAGCACCGGCAACATCGATCAAGGTCACATCGTCTACTACAGGGCGAGCAAGAGCGACTGCTCCGGCTGCGCCTTGAAGCCCAAATGCACGACGGCGGTCGTGCGCAAAATTACCCGCGACCTCAACGAGGATGTGCGCGATCGTGTCCGTGCGCTGGCCAACACGGAAGCCTTCCAGCAGTCGCGCCGCGAGCGCAAAAAGGTCGAGATGCGGTTTGCCCATATGAAACGCATTCTCAGGCTCGACCGGCTTCGGCTGCGAGGCCTGAATGGCGTCCGGGACGAAGTGCTGCTTACAGCCACCGCGCAGAACCTGAGGCGACTGGTCAAGCTAATCTGCCGTCCCCCACCATCTGTGGCAGTCGCCTGCTGAGCATCCACAAGCAAAACGGAAACCGCCGACACCACTGTTCCAAAAAAACCCACCAAAGCTCAAAAGCCAAGCTCGGCACAAGACAGAAACGAGTTTTGCAACACAATCCCCTCAAGAACAGACGTCGCCAGCCGGGCCTGTCAGATCCGAAAAGTGCCGTGACGACTCGATCAGGCCATAGGAACGTTTTTCTTCAACGAACATAGACTCCAGCCTACCGGCTCCAAATGCCCCCAGGGCCGCGGGTGCGGTCCTGGTGTTGTCCGACTCCCGCCGGGGCCGCTTTTTAGGAACGACCGACTTGGTTTCGTGTTTGCATTTCGTGTCGTCTGGTCACGGCACTTCACGAGAAGAGCACCGAGACGGCCTCAGCTCGTCCCGCTGAGGCCGTTGAGGCTTGCGCTTAGTCGGGCTTTGCTTGCTTCGCCGCCCGCCCGCCCGACCTGGTTGGACATCCACTCGCAGGATAGCCGTGCTCGGGCTTGTCCTCGGCCGGCTGCAGACGCTCTTCCAGGAACCACTGCCGCTTGACGTGCGCCGGCTGCATGCAAATCAGGCCGAAGCATCAAGCCAAAGCCAGGAAAAGAGCCTGTAGACGAGGCCAGACCGCCGTGGGCGATGAAAGCACAACTGCTGATCGAGCAGTACGCAAACGATCTCCGGGCGATCATCGAGAAACTTCGCAAGCTTGATCTAGATCAAGCTCTACGCGCAGCGACGCTCATGGTTGCATCATCGAAAGGATCCGAGAGCGATCTTCTTGAAGAGCCCTTTGTCTTGAGCGTAGCTCATCTAGAAATGCCTCAACTGGCGCGGTGTCCTGATTTTGCGTCTTCAGACATACCAGCAGTTCCTCTTGCTCAGCCAATTGCTGCTCGCCTCGAACAACCTCTTGTTCAATCCGCCTCAGCTCATCGTACAGATGGTTTATGTTGAACACGGCGCGCTCGTCGATTGTGCATGGTTGGAAAATGCTAAATCGTCATGACAGCCTTTAACGGAAGCACCTTTAGGCGGTTCCGCGGGCCGGGGGACTAATTCCACTTCTTGCTGTTATGCGATTACGCGCTCTGCCAAGACCCGCCCGAGCGGCTTTGATTGCCTGAATGCCGCTTGCGAGGCGGAGCGCCGTCTGGCTGGTCATAGTGGATGCACATCAGGCCGAAACCGTCTGCGGCGTGCGAGCTCAATCGTGGTTGGGCCCGAGCCCCGCGTTTCCGCGTTGAAGAAGATCCGCGGGAAGTGACGCCGAGCCGTTTCAATTCGAGGCCGCGCCGGCGAAGGCGAAGTGCTAAACCGCGAGAGAGTGCAATCGTCGTTGCGCCAGCAATTCGGGCTCGGAGGTGACCAGCGCAGGATAGCGCCCGCCGGACGCGGCATCGCGGAACATGATGGTCAATCTCTACGAAACTTTCGCTGCGCCGCTCACGCACGAGACGATGTTCGGGTGGCACCAAGATGGTGTGAGCAGCAAAGGACGCATCGAAGTAGTCGGCGGTTATCGAACACACGAAGACCCAATGCAGGTCGTATCCGGCAGCCTTCACGACCGCGAGGTTTACTTCGAGGCCCCGCCCTTCGTCGCGGATGAAACCCGGGATGGATGCCTTCGTCACCTGGTTCAACGACAGCGGACCTGGCGGCACGCGCGCCCTGCCCGCGCTGACGCGCGCCGGCATCGCGCACCTCTACTTCGTCCGCCCGCATCTTGGAAGGAATCGACGGCTTCAGAGGCAGCCTTATCGCGGAAAACTACATCACTATCACGAAAACCTCGCGCGCTACCGCTACAAGGGACTTGCAGGACCTCGTCACGACGGGCGCGCTCACGAAGACGGGCGAGCTTCGTCACACCCGCTGTCACTTGAATCTGGCGCTGACCACGGTTGAGCCCGGTGCAGGATGCCAACATGAGCGGCACCGCACCGCACTGACCGTCAAGAGACGCCTGCCGTCTCGTCAGCGCACCGCTTGGGGGTAGCGCCCGCGGGGCTTGCCCCCTGGCGGGCTATCACGAACGCGATCAAAAAAGGTCAGGACAAAAAGTCGGTGTCCGCACAATCACGGAAGCGCATTGCTAGGCTTGAATGTCTCTTTCAATTCCGGCAACTCTTTGGCTCCGCTCGTCGATTCACCTCGCCGCGGGGCTTGGTAGATCCGCCCTCTCATCGTGCTGTTTTTCGCTTTTCTCACGCTTTCTCAAATCCCGGGCGATTTCGTCAACCGAGGTTTCACGGGCGAGCTCGTCCGGTGCGCAATCCTCGTCATTATCGACATCCAGTCTTTTCGCGATCCGCTGCAAGATCCGCAAAGACCGGGTCGCTTCCTTTTCGGCAAGGAGGTTGATCTGGAGTTCGAGGTGATCGCGCCGCTCCAGCGTCTGGTCAATGGTGCTCTGGCGGATCAGCACGCAGGAAGTAAGGAGAACGGCCTCCAGGGCGAGAATCGTCGCCAGCAAGGGAAACGGATATTTATCGAAGGGTTGGTGCGTGAAATTGAGATTGAAGACGATCCAGCATAACACGAACGCGCACTGGAGAGCGACAAACTGAATCGTGCCGACAAACCACCCGATCCAGTGGAAGAAGCGGTGATGGACTGCCAGCGCCTCTTTGTCCTGCTTTTCAACCCGCAGGATCGCGTCAATGTTTTCAGCAGGCGACGTTTCAGATTTGCCGCCTGCCGCGGTGCGCATCAACTTGCAATCCTGTCGGCCGCGCGCCGCGCCGACTGTTGCGTCTTATCGAGTGTCTCGTCGCCCGACTTTTCGGCGCTCGCCCTTGCCTCGCATCTGTTTCGGATATCTTCCAGCTCATCGTCGGTGAGGTGCTCGATGCCGACCAGCGAATTCCGTGCCGCACCCACACGGATAAGCTCGTCAAGCTTGACCTGAATGGCCGCGCTGTCGCGGTTTTGCGAGTTCTGGATCAAGAACACCATCAGGAAGGTCACGATGGTCGTGCCGGTGTTGATCACCAGCTGCCATGTGTCGGAGAAGCCGAAGAGCGGGCCGCTGACAGCCCACACGATGACGACACCCGCCGCCAGAATAAAGGTCGACGCACGGCCTGCTGCAAGGGATGTCCTGTTGGCGAGATCGCCAAAGAACCTGGACACGCTCGAGGGCTCTTTAGCCTGCTTCTTACCGCTCATGTTTGCCCCTATAGCCAGTGGGTAAAACCGGTATGGGCGCACAAAGTTCCCATGCTTAGGAACCGCTGCTCCTCACGCACATTATTTTGTCAGATGGCGCGAGGCGCGCCGTCCCTTTGGAGCTTGAAATCAATGATCGATACTGTCGTGGTTGCCCCCAAAGACGCGTCGGGCTCATCGCTTGCGGGTGTGTCGTGGCCTTCCATTGTGGCCGGCGCGGTCGCTGCCTGTGCAATGACCCTTGTGCTGCTCGCGTTCGGCACCGGGCTCGGTCTCAGCATGGTTTCACCTTGGACGGGTTCAGGAGTTTCTGCCACCACCTTCAAGATCACAACAGGTCTCTATCTTATCGTTATCGCCATGATCTCCTCTTCGATCGGCGGTTATCTTGCCGGACGGCTGCGGTCAGGATGGGACGGCGTACACGGCGACGAAGTCTATTTCCGCGACACGGCGCACGGTTTTATTGCCTGGGCGCTGGCTTCCGTACTGGGCGCCGCCGTGCTCGCCAGTCCGGCGACAAGCCTCATCGGCGGCACCGCGGCAGGCGTGAGCCAGGGAGCCGTGACGAGCGCCGCCCAGTCGAGCGGTCCTATGGACGGGTACGTCGACACGCTGCTGCGGGGCGACCCCGCCGCGCAGTCAGCAAACAGCAACCCCGCTGACGCGCGTGGCGAAGTAACGCGCCTTTTCACGCGAAGCTTCCGCAACGGCGGTGACCTTAAGGCCCCCGACCGCGAATACGCCGGCAAGGTCGTGGCTGCCCGGACCGGGCTTAGTCAGCAGGACGCAGAAAAGCGCGTTAACGACGTCGTCACTCAGATCAAGGCTGACGCCGATGCAGTGCGAAAAGCGACGGCCTCACTCGCGTTTTGGATCACGGCTTCCCTGCTGCTGGGAGCTTTCTGTGCAAGTCTTGCAGCCACCGAAGGCGGCGGCCTTCGCGACGGCACCTGGAAACGCCGCCGGTAACCTGAAAGGAAAACACCATGCCGATTTTACTCTGGCTCCTCGGAATACCGATCCCCCTGATCATCCTGATCCTTCTTCTGCGATGACGGTGGTCTCAGTGGCGCGTCTTTGTGCGCGCCACTGACCCCGGCAATGACCGCCGCGGTCAAAACTTCAGGACGGTGCGCAGACCGAAGACTTCCGCGTTTTTAAGAGCTTTGCCCGGCAAGCTCGAAAGCGGGTTCGTCGCGCCGCCGCCCGGATGCACGATGAACTGGAAGTTAGGCTGAAGCGTCCATCCGGCCCGGATCTCATACTGATAGACCGCGGTGAGAAGACCTTCGAAGCTTCGCGCGGGCCGGGCGGGCGCCACCAATCTTTGAAAGTCGAGATCGAGCGCGCGCGCCCGCGGCGAGACGTGGGCGTAGGCAGCGGCAACACCGAACTTGTCCTTGGGCCGCCCGTCCGTAAGGCCGATGAATTCGATCCCGGTGTCTGCGTAATAGTTAATAAGGTTGCGGTCGGGCGGGCTGTAGGAAGCCCGTGCGAAGACGCCGATGCCACGGTCGTCGTCACCGCCGACGCGGTATATCTTCTGCTCGGCGACGGCATAGAGTCCGAAATCTCCGCGGAGCAGGCCCGGCATTCCGTTTGAAGCAGTGTCCGCGAGCGAAACCCCTGCCCCATCGAAGCGCTGATCGTTGAAGAGGCCGAAATGGCGCCACCCGCCAAGCTTGATTTTGCCGTCGAGGCCCGGGTCGCCTTTTTTGGCATTCCACAGAAACTGCGCTTCACCAAGGACAAGGGGCGGATCGTTGATGCGGAAATTGACGCCGTAGCGGTTGCGAAGCTGCGGGTCGTCCGGACCCGGTCCCGCCGAGTCGCCGTTGAAAACCGCGCCCAGCACCGTGAGATTGTCCGAAAGGTCAGCACGAAGCCGCGCCCCGACAGCGGCGAGCGGCGGGGAAGGACCTCCGCCCGGGAGGTTCAGCGACAGCCCTGCCGGCCAGCCGAGCGACGCGTTGGTGAAGACATCCGTATATTTTGCCGTCATGAACTCGGTGTCTGCCGCGAGCTGCCCGGCGCGCAGTGCGAGGTGCGAGCCCCACTTGCGCTCAAACCAAGCTTCGTACAGCCGGGTGGACGGCAGCGCTTCGATGCCGCTGACATCCATAAAATTCAGCAGCGCACCGCGCGAAAGGCCGCCCCCGTGGATCTGAAACATGTTGGCATGGAAGGTCAGCTCCCGCAGCCCCGCCAGTTTTTCAAAGTCCACGTCGACGGCAAGGTTGAGCCGGCCCTCATAGACCGAGCCCCGCTTTAAGCCGCCCGACGGATTGCCAAGCGCTTCTCCGATATAAGTTGCCGCGAACTTGATTCCCCAACGCTCGAACGGCCGCGGCAACAAGCCGAGCGTCGTTTCCTCGACCGTGCTCTCACCCGTATCCGGATCGGCCGGCTTCAGGTCATCAGTCTTCTTGTCCTCCTGGGCCCAGGCGGAGCCTATGAAGAGGAAGCCAAGAAGAAGTGTGGCAGGACGGTGCATGCGATTCCGACCGGCGGCTGTATGTGCTGCCAAACTCGCAGGTTCGCGCGCACCTGACAACAATCCCTGTGCAGCTACTTCTGTACAAAAGTGAACTTTGCACGCGGGCATCAGGAGCTTTGTGCCGCTTTTTTCTGCGCTGATCCTCAGGAACCAAGCATTACTCCCGGGCTTATCGGATGCATTTCGCACGGGAGATTAACTTGAAGATTCGGGCAGGCTACGACATCGCTTTCGAGTGCTATCAGGATGTGCCGATGGTGCTCCTGCTCAGCGTGCATCCGTCACACGAGAAAGACCTTCTTAGCCCGCAGCGCATTGAGCTGAGGCCGGACATCAGAGCCAGGCAGGGCCTCGATCCGTTCGGCAATGTCTGGACGCGCTTTCTCGCACCCGCAGGACGTCTTGAAATCCGCACCAACTTGCTGATCCGCGATAGCGGCCTGCCGGACGAGGTCGCTCCCGGCGCAGAGCAATGGGCAGTCCAGGACCTGCCTGACGACGTCCTCCCTTTCCTTTACGGCAGCCGGTACTGCGATACGCAGAAGCTCACAGATCTTGCGTGGTCGCTCTTCGGGTCTATCCCCGGCGGGTGGGAGCGCGTGCAGGCCGTCTGCGATTACGTGCATGATCGGATCAGGTTCGGCTATCACCATGCGAGAGGCGACCGAACCGCGTCTGAGGGCCACGAAGAGCGGGTCGGTGTTTGCCGCGATTTCGCGCATCTTGCGGTCACGCTGTGCCGCTGCATGAACATTCCGGCACGCTACTGCACGGGCTATCTCGGAGACATCGGCGTGCCCAAAGACCCCGCGCCGATGGATTTCAGCGCGTGGTTCGAGGTGTTTTTAGATGGCCGCTGGTTTACTTTTGATGCTCGGCACAACATCCCGCGCATCGGACGTATCGTCATCGCCCGCGGCCGCGATGCGGCGGACGTCGCGATATCGACCCAGTTCGGAAACGCCAGGCTGACCCGTTTCAACGTTGTGACCGATGAAGTCCCAAGCCGGGAATATGAAGAGGCTGCCTGAGCAAGTCCGGCTTCGATTTTTGGCGCGCGGCAAAGCCGCCCGGCTCTAGAGACCGCAGGTCGACCGGAGCCGTCCAGCGCGCCTCCGCCGTCCGGCAACGATCCGCCGCGCGTTTTTGAGCGCAGTCAGGCACTGGCCGAGGTCCGCTAAGTGCCCAATAAGCGACGTCTGTGCCCGCACGTAAATTAGCATAATTAGCCAGCAGGACAGCGGGACCGGGGCGAAACGAGTACGAGTGTCGTTAGTATTCGAGACTTCAACGATGTTGATGCAGAGGCACTCAGCAATGTTGCGTTCGCGGCATTTTCTCAGTTTCGAAACCAATACTCAGATTAGCTGCGATGGCTGATGGTGTTTCCCGGATGCGCGTCGTTCAGCATTCAAATCGACCCATGTTGATTAGGATCGGTCTAGCAGCGATCCGGAAACGAATTATCCTTCAATGCAGATCATTTGCCGAGTTGGTACACATTTGAACAATTTAAAAAGCCCCGTAAGGAGGAACAATATTTGTCGGTCTGAATCGAATCCAAGCCTGTACGCTCATGTCTCCAGTGGCCCCCAGGGCCGCAGGTGCGGTCCTAGCTCGACTCCGCTAGGGCCGCTTTCATATCGGGATGCTTAGGAACGATCCAGTTCAGCTTCGCGTTGCAAGTTGAGCCCGGTTGGTCCTCCGGCGGATCAAGAGCAGAGCACCGACGGCCCCGGCTCCCCGCTGAGGCCGTCGCGTCTCCCTTTCAGAAGGCAATGATGACCCACCGTACGGTATTAGCTATCTTTGCTACGGCCTTGGCTATTGCAATCATCGCAGCGTTCGTGACGACGTCAGAAAACGTCGATACTCGCGGCGCCAATATCCAAACGCCGCCCGGAACGACAGGCATGGCTCGACCCCGTGCGCCGTCGCCACGCATTTTCCCTTAGAAGCGCTTCTAATTTCAAACGGGATTTGCCGCGGCCTTGGCCGCCTGCCCGACCTGGTAGGGCATCGCGTGGTAGCGGCCGGGTATGGATCGCGGCGCGCCGTCAATCCTAATAGGCAAACCGGAAGACTGGCCGGACATCTTGAAGCGGGCTGCACGAGGGTTAACACGAGGCAGTTCACTGATGTTTTTTGCTGCCCTTTTTTTGGCTTTTAGTATCTCGGCTTGATTGCGGTAGGCCCGAGCCATAGATAACAGACCCTCGAAAGCCTCAGTGTCCGGTGCTGTCCTGGCCAGTTCGGCCGAGCAAGCCGAGCGACTGCAACAATGATCATAGGCCATATTGCGAACTGACCACGCGCCTTCCCAGGAGCCGTCATGGCTCGAGCTGCCCAGGCTTCATCCTTGCGCTCGCAAAGCTTCTTGATTATCGCCCGCAGCCCGTTCGGCTACATCTCAATGTACTTTGCCCGCCTCGGCTGTCCGCTTCTGATCGGCTTCCGTCGGCTCTTCTTTAGGACTCATGCAGCGCAGCAACCAGGATCTGTTCGATACCGCGTCGGCATGGGCGCGCAGCCGCTGTCGGTTGTCGAGCGTCCGGCGACTCCACCGGGTGGTGCTGTCATAGAACGGGCGGGACTGCGCCGACGCTCCGGGAAGTATCGATGTGCGCGATTTCGTGCATATGGAACCGTTCGTTTCGCATTAACCAGAAAATTCGATCCAACTTTAATTAGACAGCGATGCTGCTGGTTAAGGCAACCTCTGAAGGGATATCTCGTTTCGCGAGGTTCGGCGGGACCGGGAACTGAAACAGAGAAGCTTTCGGGAAGTTCTCGCCATGATCGAAACGTCAGGGGAACGTCGCGCTCAGCCGCGCGAAATCATCAATCTGCCGGCATTGCTTTCCTTCGATGGAATTAGTGGGGTCCACCCTTGTGTTGTGCGCGACATCAGTGCCTTTGGTGCCTGTCTCTCCACGCCTTATTACATGTTTGCCAGGGACTTTGATCTGTCGTTCAACGGCTTTCACAGCACGCTTGCCTGTCGAGTGGTGTGGAGGCAGGTTACCCGCTGCGGCGTCGTGTTCGTTTTGCGTCGGCGCGTACCGAAATCGGTGAGTGCAAACGACGCGGCGGTGCAGATGATCGATACCTCTGTCGTGCGCGTGCATCAGCACGGAGCCTGTGTCGCGGACAACAATCACCAAGACATGGGTCGCTCGCGAGGAGGCCTGACGAGCATTCACGCGGTCGTGGACACCAATGGCCTGCCGGTCCATCTCGCTCTCACGCCCGGCGAGGCGCATGATAACCGGCTGTGCTGAGTTCTCCTCAGCGCGTTGCTTCCCCAAACGATGTTGCTCGCAGATCGTGGCTACGACGCGGACTGGATCAGGGAGCTTGCGCGCCAACAAGGAGCATGGCCAACATTCCACCGAAACGGAATCGCAAAGACCCGAACTGCTTCAGCCCGTATCTGTATCGCGCGCGCAACCTGATCGAACGGTTCTTCAACAAGATCAAGCAATGTCGGCGCGTCACGACCCGATATGACAAACTCGCAGCCAACTCGCTCTTTCAGACTGCTTTTGGCGTATGGGAGAAGATCACAAACCGTCCAGCGTCCCAATGACGTGCCGGGCGCGTCGGGCAAATTCTTGTCGTAGGCTGATCTCCCTGAGCAATCCAATACGGCGGGTCTGCGCCCTGGGTAAGTCGATCGAACATCTCAAATGATGCACGCGCCTGAACGAATACTTCGGCATTGATATCGATGTTATCAAACTTGATTCGGCGCGATTGAAGAAGATGATTCTGGACGTCCATCGGGCCACCGCAATCGAAGCCATCTTGGGACGCAAGCGAGCTTCCGTCTCGTTGGCGGCATCTCGATTGTCGCGCCATTCTGCTGCCGTCCTTTTGGCGTGTAAGTCTACCATTGGCATGACCACAGCAGGCATGCCGTCACCGTCCAGTCGGCTACGAGACACGCGGCGGAACCTGAAGAGGCGGAAATAATTAGCACCGCACGGGGTTACGAGTCACACTGGAGCCTGCCGAGTGGAGAGGTGAGCGCTATTATTCCAGATGTTTCCTGCAAGCCCCGTGAATCGTTCTCGGTTTCCGTACTAACGCGCGCGGAACTGTCAGGATGCGCACCCTGGACATCGACTTTCGCCGACCAGCGAAAAGATCATCGGTATTACGAGATCCTCGACGACACTGTCCGGGACAACTTCGAGTATCGATATTTTGCGATTGTAGATAGCAACGGCCAAGTACGAGCGATCCAACCGTTCTTCCTCGTCGATCAGGATGTTCTCGAAGGGCTTGGCCCTAAACGAATTCGTTGGATTTCGCTGGTCCGACGATTCTATCCGCGCTTCCTTAAACTGCGCGCTTTAATGGCCGGTTGTTCCGCCGGCGAGGCCCACCTCTCAGCTACTGAAACTCTGCCTTCCAACATCGTCGCGAAAACCTTGTCGGACGGCATCGTTAAGCAAGCAAGATCGCTCAACGCGCAACTCGTCGTGCTGAAGGAATTTCCTGCTCGCTACCGCAAGATACTTCACTGCTTCGTGCAATGCGGCTTCTCGCGTGCCCCGAGCATGCCGATGACGAAACTGGACATCGCATATGACAGCTTTGACGTCTACATGGAAAAGGCCCTGAAAAGCTCGTCGCGAAGGAAATTGCGCAAGAAGCTCGAGGCGACAGCCGGCATATCGGATATTCGCATGAGCGTCACCGACGATGCGACATGTTTCGTCGATGAGATTTATCCACTCTATCTGCAGGTGTTCGAGCGCTCAAAGATGCAATTCGAGAAGCTAACCAAGGACTTTTTCCGCCAGCTCGGCCAGCGGATGAACGATAAGATCAGGTTCTTCGCGTGGCGTCGCGGAAACAAGCTGGTGGCCTTCACCCTTTGCATGGTGCAAGGAGATTCGCTGTACGCGGAGTATGTGGGTTTCGACTACGCCGTTGCACTCGACCTGCATCTCTATCACTATGTTGTTCGGGACATGGTTAGTTGGGGGATCAGCAAAGGGTACAAATGGTTTCGCAGCAGCGGGCTAAACTATGATCCGAAGCTACATATGAAGCACCGACTCGATCCCATTGATCTCTATGTGCGCCATACGTCGGCCCTTGCAAATGTAATATTCAGGCTGTCGCTGCCCTGGATGGTGCCAGCACGCTACGACGCGACACTGAAGCTATTTCCAGACTACAAGGAACTTTGGTGACGATTTTTGGGCTGCCGCGATTGAGCTTCGAATCCTGTCGAGAGTGCCATCGACCATCTTTGCCACCCACGTCAGTACCCCTTCGAACGTCGCCGCTCTACGCAGTTCATAATTGGCGATCCGGCGGTTTGACCGTGGCGTTAAATCGGGCTGCTCACCACATTGATGTAATTGACTCCGCCAGATGATCGTCGAAGATATTCAGCCGCAAACCAACATCGAATGGCTTTGGACGCTGGATCTGGTCGAGCTCTCCTGGGACCTCTTTCGGTACCGGCGATTGAAGAAGAGCATTCTGGACGTCCATCGGGCGACCGCAATCGAAACCATCTTGCGACGACTGGACGGTGAAGGCGTGCCTGCCGAGGTCATGTCAAGGGTAGACCTACACGCCAAAAGGACAGCCGCAGAATGGCGCGACGATCGAGATGCCGCCAACGTGACGGAAGCTCGGTTGCGCCGAAACAAGTTTGATAACATCGACATCAATGCCGAAGTCTTCGTTCAGGCGCGTGTATCATTTGAGATGTTCGATCGACTTACCCACTTGGCGCAGACCCGGCGTATTGGATTGCTCAGGGAGATCAGCCTACGGTGGCGGATGACGGTCGACCGCGCTTCGCGCGGGGCCGACTAAGAAGCGACCAGCCTCGAAGCCGTCATCCAATACCTTTTGACGGGTCGATGTAAAAACCCGATGCGCGTTGTCGCCTTCAATACCGCCGAGCGATGGTCTGAGGACGTGTCCGCAGACGTGGCCCACGAGCTCCGGCGGCGCTGCCGTTCTTTCTCCAGAATTTCAAGGACCGTTATGAGGGCCGGGATCACGACATACACTTCCGCTGCCCATACGCTTGGTGTGATGAATGATCCATCACGTTTTCTGTCGGTACCAATGATGTCAAGCGTGCGCGAGCATTCTATGAGCCTCTACACCGTTCGGCCGCACTGCTGACGAGCCAGATACACTCCGGCAAGGAAAAAGCACGCGCCGCGTTAACGAAGGAGCGCTGTGGCGGCTAAACCGGACCAAACAAGCTGCAGTGGAATTCCGCTTTATCTCACCGTGACGGCAATTTTCTGCGAGATCACCGGAGGGTCGAACGGATAGTGGCCAGCGTCGCCCAGCACGAGCTGAAGCGTGTGCTTGCCGGGAGGAAGTTCTATCCGCGCTTCCGTCTGGCCCGCTCCGAAATGAAGGTGGGATTTGTCCTGCGGAATCGGTTCCTTGGGATCGATCGGCTCATTCACATCAATCAGCAGATGATGATGGCCGCTGTTCTGGTAATTATCGCCGGCGTGCGTAACGCCCATGTTGCGCAGTCCGAAGCGGCACCAGAATCCGCCTTTGATGGTGGCGCCGTTCTGGGGCCAAACGAAATAAAGAAGCACATCCTTGTGTGCGGGTTTGCCTTGAGCGGATGCGGCGAATGGCAGGCACGTGAGCGCTGCTGAGAGAATGATGCGCTGCATGACCTTCATAACTGCCTCTTCAACGCTCCTTGAGAGAAAGCACGACGCGGAACCCATGAGTAGGATAGCGCACGTTGGTGTCATAGTTGCTGCGGCTTGAAGTCCGGGCATAATCCGAGGCTTTCCTCCAGGAGCCAGAGCGGATCACGTGCGAGGGACACTCATTCTCGACCCACGCTGATCCATCCGCCGGAGCGCCCTGGTAGGTTTTGTGCCAACAGTCTTCGACCCATTGATCAACGCCGCCCCCCATGTCGAATAGGCCAAAGGGATTCGGCTTGAGACTGCCGACTTTGACCGGTTGATCGTTGATTGGGATGTCGCTGCAGCCCTTGCAATTGACCATGCCGGGCTGAAACTGATCTCCCCACCAGTATCTGGTCTGCGTGCCGCCGCGGGCGGCGTATTCCCATTCAGCTTCGCTCGGCAGTCGATACGCCTTTCCAGTGGTTTCCGCGAGCCACGCGACATATTGCCTTGCATCGCTCCAGCTTACGTTCGTAACCGGCGCATCGTCTTTCCCTGCGGCCGAAAACCCGCACGATTTTGCGGCGGCGCAGGCGTTCCATTCCTGCACGGTGATTGGAAACTTTCCCATCGCCAACGGCTTGACCGTGACTTGCCGGATCGGCTTTTCCGTGAAGTCTTCATTGCTACCCATGGCGAAGCTGCCGCCCCGAAGCGAGATCATCTCAGGTTCTGGAATCGGCGCAGCCTGGGTGGTTGGCTGGCTTGCTGGTGTGATAGGTGAAGCGGATGGCGGTAGCGAAGCGGCCTTTTTGGATGCTGGAGAGGGACCAGGCTGCACGGCCGTCTGATGCTGATTTGGCGCCGCCGTCCGAGCGGGCGGAGGCGGTGGCGAACTTGCCACGGGCGCCGGAGCGCCTTGTGCTTCCGCAGGAGATGGAACGGGCGCAGACGCCTGATTTATCAACTTGCGAGGTTGCACAAGCATGTACCACAGGGCACCGCCCGCAATGATTATTAACGCAACGCTCAACAGGGCGATCAAAATGGTTTCGCGGTGCTTCCGGCTTCCCCGAAGGGCCGACGGGTCTGAAAGCACGCGGTAGACTCGCACGGGATCGGTGATGTTCTTGACCTTGCGGTCGCCTAGCGCCTCGTATCCGCAGACCAATTTATGCTTTATCTGTTCGTAGACGCCGCCGGAGATGTAGACTTGGCCAGGATAGGCGATGCCTTCAAGTCGCGCGGCGATATTGACGCCGTCGCCATAAACGTCGTCTGCTTCGATGATGACGTCGCCAAGATTGACACCTATTCGATACTCAATCCAATGATGCACGGGCAGTGAAGCGTTGCGGCCAACGAGATTTTGCTGGATAACGATGCTGCACCGGACGGCTTCCACGGGACTATCGAAAATTGCGATAAAACCGTCGCCGGTGGTCTTAACAAGCTTGCCGTGATGTTCAGTAATGCTAGGTTCGATGAGGTCGCGCTCGATCCGCTTAACGCGGTTATGAGTTCCCTCTTCGTCAATTTGCATTAGACGGCTGTAGCCGGAGATATCGGCTGCGACAATCGCAGCAAGGCGGCGCGGCGTCGGCTCGCGTGGCGGCTCACCATTTCGGACTGACTTAATGTCGCGAATCTGGGCCATGGTTCAGATTGATTTCCAAAACCGTAAGCAACAGTATTAGGTAAGACAATCTTTGAATGGCGGTAGCCTAACATACCGCTGTTTTGTGGGCAACGATGCGCTTATAGGCTCATCTGATGTATTTTGATGTGAACTGGTTCACGCGGTTATCGAGGCTCACGGCTCTCTAGGCGGGATAGGTGCCCACAAGGTCTCGAACAGGCTCGCGACACGTTCGAAATTTGCTTGATCCGCCGGGGCGCCGCTTTGCTGGGGAACGTCAGATAAGATCCATGCGCGCGCTAGGCGGACTGTGGCTGGCGAGATTGAAGAGGCCGCCTTCGGCCGGCGCTGTCGATTGTATGGTGGCGATCCGCCAGTCCCATTCCTTGAGTCGACCGCCACGGCGCCTTGGCGTGGCGCAGAACTTGGCTTTCCTGTGCACGCCCACATGCCGCCACGCCTGTGGCTACGCGCTGGCCAATAAGGGGCACGATACGCGGTCCCTGCAGGCCTATCTCGGCCATAAGAACATCCGACATACCGTCCGCTATACTGAATTGAGCCCGAATCGCTTCCGCGGCTTCTGGCGGAACTGAGGGCACCGCCCAATCAAGTCACGTGGTCCGCCAGTGGCAGGCCGTTTGCCGCGACGGCCGTGCTCCGCATACTGTCAGCATAGCCTCTGACTACAAGCCATCGAGTTCGACTCTCCGACGTTTGACGCGTCCTTCACCCGTCCAGCGCCCCCCTCCTCGATTTCAACTACCGTAAAAAGGCAACGGCCAAGGTAGTCACGACGAGGCGGCCGCGCCTGTCCTCTTCCTCTGCGCAGATATCGTGATAGCTCCGCTCCGGTACGGAGGTCTACGGGTAGATAAAGCCCCACGAAGCCGAATGGCTGAGTGACGAAATCCTCCTGAAACAAACGACAGACAGCCGAACCGAAGCAATGGCTCCAGAGCGCCAAATCGCCAGCTTCGAATGCTCGCTTTGCGACACGACTTTGGAGACTTGGAACACCGCGCGGGTTCCAACTTACCAATTTCTGTCTGGCCCCGTTCGGATGCCTAGGATAGCGGAAACAAATTAGCCGCATGCGCGTAGACCGTTCACGAACATTAACTCGCGCGAATGCGGGGCTAATCAATGTGTGGTCAGTGCGATCAGATCGACATCAAGATTAAGCGCCTCCAGGTTATTGCGCGTCGAATACTGGATCAGCAGACGCTGGACGGCATTGCCGAGTTGATCGCCGAATTGGAGGCGGAAAAGGCCGCGCTTCACCCGGAATAGCAGTGTTAAGCATGCGCCCCCTTCTTGGGGAACCATCCATGACCCTGCTTGGTTCATCAGGAAGGGGTTACCTGATGATCATTTATCAAGAGAAGATTGCGCCGCCGCTCGCTCCACCGAACGGCGAAGAGCAAGTGGCGTTGTTAGTGGAAGCGCTTGTTTGCGAGGATCGTTGGGTTGATAGTTTTATTGCCCGCCTTAACAACACAATCCGAGACATGAAGCACTAGTCCCGTCCGGCGTTCGCCCCACCTGACGAAATGCTGGCTCGGCTTGCAACTGCGGACCCGGTATGCGGCGTAAACCCTCTCATTAGGAGATCGAGCCAGCGCGATTCCTGTTGGACTGAATGAGTATCGAAAAAGGCTCCTTGAAAGCGAAGACTCACCCGCCTCTGGACTCTAGTTCATATTTTCAAACGTTCTCATCGCCGCGACAACATTCTTGCCGACATTGGGCTTGGGAATAAAAAGCGCATTCGCCGGGATTCGAGTAGCCGAACCTTACCACTAGTAATGATGATATGAACCGGCGACCACCTGTCTCTTACGGCAGCGGCCAATTTCAGCCCGTTCATGGAGCCGGGCATGTTGATATCGGTAAAAACGAGGCGGATATCCTGACGGGCTTCGAGAATGGCGATCGCTTGGTCGGCATCGTTCGCAATGACGACGGTGTAGCCGGCCTCTTCAAGTTCTTCCGCGACGAGTTCTCTGATCAGGGTCTCATCTTCAACAACCAAGACTGTAGGCATTTCCACCCTTCCGGTGGGCACATCCAGGCCACGACTGCATGCATCAAGGCCGGCGACAAACAATCGTTCCTTTCGACGGATCGCAGGTCGGGCGGTAGCTCGAAGTCCTCGCTGCGGACCGCCATCAACAGCGTGTCAGGATCTGAAGCTCCATCAATGCCATTCTTTGCAATATAGCGGGGTCTCGCTCGCCGTCCTTCGCGGTGCGGAGTATCGTTTCCGCAATGGCCTGGACATGCGCGGAACTGACGGGATCCGGCAGTGAGGCGACCGCCCTATCCAACGCCACTTTCATGATCGCGATCGTTTCAGGCGGAAACGACGCATTCGAGAAGTCTTTCATCTGGAATCGATCCGGGGCTAAGTTCAGGGTCGTGGTTCTCGCGGCAAACGCACGAGCCGTTGCCGAGACGCGGGCATGGGTCACCCCCAACGGCCGCGCCATCTGCTTCCCCATCCACCGCCACCGCGGAGAAGCCGCACCACGAAGAGCAGCAGTACCGCGCCGATGGTGGCGTTGACGATCGCGCTGATGATGCCGCTGCCGAGATGGATGCCGAGCCGGGGCAGCAACCAACTGCCTATAAAGGCGCCGAGAATACCGATGATCAGATCGCCGACGATCCCAAATCCGGTCCCACGTACGATTTGACCGGCCAACCAGCCTGCAACGAGCCCTACGAACAATATGACCAAGAGGCTTTCGCTCGACATATTCATCTTGCTACCTCAATCGTTGGTCCGAATGGCGTCCATCAGCGTAACCAGGTGTTGCGGTAATCGGTTATGCTCGCCTGCCAGTCTGATCCGCAGCCGAGCACCTATTTCCTCGCAGATCGCGGCGCTACACACTCGGTCGATCTGAATTGCATTGCGAGCTTCTGGACTGATCATCAAGGTCTCCCATTCGCCACGTCTGCAAGCTGCTTGCCTAGCGGCGCGCCGTGACCAGGCGAACTTCGCGAACCATCGCCTCGCCGCTATGCAGACACTGCGCATCGAAGCGGGGCCAGATCTGCTGCGAACAATTTCGCGCAACAGTCGGAAGTTCAAGCCGGTCCGACTTCGCCAGTACGGAGGTCTCGCCCGCGGCCACCTGAGGCGCAAACCCCGGCAAGGCAATAACCGCCGCTCCCAAAAGGCCGAATATGGCCAGGGAGGTGAGAGAGTTGTTCATATGAGGCTGCTGACTGTGGCTGATAGCCGATCCCGCTTCGCTTGGGGATCATGAGCACAACGGCGCAATCCATGGGGAGTTCCCTTGACCGCAAGCTATATTTGAATCACCCCGGCGCCGGCGCGGCTCAGCTCGTGTTCTCGTCCAAGGGCACGTCAAGATGGATCATGACGCCTTTAGGCGTGTTGGACGTCACTGCAATGCGTCCCTCAAGTTGGGCGATCAGGCTTTTAATCACTTTGAAGCCGAGACTCGCCCGTGGCTGGTCGATATCGAAGTCCGTTGGAAGACCGATTCCCTGATCTGATACTTCCACCCGCAAGTCGCTGCCGTGCCGTTCGCCCGAAACGCGGATTTCGCCGGACCCTTCTGGGTAAGCATGCTTGGCGGAATTAGTCACAATCTCATTAATCAGAAGGCCCAGTGGAATCGCTTTGTCGGCGGAGATCGTCAGAGGATCGAAAGCGCAGCTTACGTTGTGCGCCACGGTCTCCTGCAGCTTCCGGCAAAGCTCGCCCGCAAAGTCCGCGATGTTTACAAAGCCGATCTTGTTGCTGCGCCATAAGTGGTCGTGGACCTGGGCAATCGTGGTGATGCGCGAAGCCGCGTCTTTCAAGGCATTTCGGACATCTTCCGACTCCGCGTTGCGCCCCTGCACGCGGAGCAGACCCACGACCGACGCCAGGCTGTTCTTGACGCGGTGGCTCATCTCGCGCGTCAGCATGGCCTGGTGGTCGAGTGCTTCCTTGAGGTCCGCGTCGGCATGTTGCCGCTCGATGGCAATACCGAGCAAACCAGCGAAGCCGGCAAGGAAGTCGGCATCCGCAGCATCGAACTGGCCGGGGTCGGCACTGTCGACCTCCAGGACACCGAAGGGCAGATTGCCCTCGCCGCCTCTCGCGATCAGGACGTTGATCGCCCGCTTGATCCCGTGATCCGACAACAGCTTGGGCGTGCGAAAGCGTGTTTCTTCGTGAAGATGATTTGAAATCACCATTTGGCCGGTCCGGAACGCGTAGCCGGCGGGAGATTCCATATCAATCCCGAGCGACACCTGACCGATCGTTCCCGGTGCCCAGCCGACGCCGGCACGGACCAGCAGCCGCCTGTCGTCAGGCATATACTCAAGCACCTTGGCCAAGGATGTTTCGAGGCCTTGGGCGCAGAGTTCGGTTGCGCGTTGCAGGATTTGTCCAATGTCCCGGGTCTGCATCGCAGAGCGACCGAACTCTCCAAGCAGGGACTGTTGTCGCAACCGGTACGGTAGCTCCTGCCTAGTGGCATCGGTGGCTGCGGTAGGGGCCGATACTGAATCCTTCCCGGGTGGAGTGGGCATTAGTTAGTCCCTCAGAGAGGCCGCCGCGAGCGCCGCAGGGGAAATGTAGCATGGCGCTACTGCCGGGAGGACACGATTTCTAATGCCTAGGCGACCGCAGCCGGCTGTCAGAAGAGGATGGAAAAAAATTTGGACCCCTTTTGAAACCAAAATCCGGTTTTTTTATTTTCCAAGTCGCCACCGCAAGGTGGCTCCCGGGCGCCTGATGGGCCCGGGGACCTGAGACGGGCACCGGTCGTGTCCGGCGCCGCTATTAACCATTTTGCTCCTAGGAGGATCTGGCTATGCGCACTTATGACTTCGCTCCCCTCTTCCGGTCGACCATCGGTTTCGATCGTCTTTTCGACCTCGCTGAGACCGCCCAGCGCGGCGCCGAGGAAGGCTACCCGCCCTACAACATCGAACGCCTCGAGGAAGACCGTTACCTGATCACGCTGGCGGTTGCGGGCTTCTCGCCCGATGAAATCTCGATCACTGCAGAGCAGAACGTCGTCACCATCGAAGGCGGCAAGACCGAGAAAACCGAGCGCGAGTTCCTGTATCGCGGCATCTCGACCCGCCACTTCAAGCGGCAGTTCAACCTGGCCGACTACGTTCAGGTCAAGGATGCAGCCTTCGACAACGGCCTGCTCAAGATCGAACTGGTCCGGGAAATCCCAGAAGCCATGAAGCCGCGGCGGATCGCCATCAATGGCGCGCAGCCGGCCAACCATCAGATCGAGTCCAAGGCGGCCTGAGCGAACACCCCGCGGCGGCCCGGAATTGTTGTCTCGGGCTGCCGCCCCACTCGTCTTGAATGGAGGATACCATGCGGCCGACGACCGCCATCAACCACAACGTATTTGACTTCCAGGCGCTGCTGCACCCGGGCACCGTCTTCGAACATCCCAAGGACGTGGTAGCGCATCCGGACCTGACGCTGGCCGAGAAGCGAGCGATCCTGGCTTCCTGGGCCTCCGATGCATCGGCGATCGCGTCTTGCCCGGCACTGCGCGCTCCGGCAGGTCTAAAGGCGCCGGTCAGCATCGACGCCATCTTGGAAGCCCTGTGCGACCTGGACGGCGGGCCTCGCCATCCGCCGGGCGGGAAGGCCTGCAGACTGCGGTCCACCGAGCGGGCCATCGCGGCTTAGACCACTGATATGACGAAAGACCGTCAGGAGCGATGACGATGACAGAGGAAAATCTCGCCCGTTGACGCGGCTCGCACTTGCTGATCGTCGATGTCCCGCGCACGTGCTTAATTGAGACGTCCAACTGCCACCTCTTTAACAGCTTGGATGGCCGCTTTGCGCCAGAAGCGGCCGTTCGATACCCGACCGGACCAAGCAACGACTGGGTGAAGAACACCTGCGCGAAGCGGGAGATGCCGGTGGACCGCCGTGCACCCGCAGACAGGTCGAGATGCGACAAGCATACCTTCGCGTCAGTCAGGTCGCACCAGTCGCCACCGGGACCTGTCAGGGCTTCACGAACCGATAGGCGAAGCGATCGGTCTTGCCCTTGACCGAGGGGGCGAACACCTTGATCGAATGAGGATCATCCTTGTTCGCGAGCATGGTGCTTTCCGCGTCCAGCACGAAGCCTGCCGCCTCCACCTCCGCGCGAAGGGATACGGGCTCAATCCGATGCAGCGACAGGGCGTCACTCGTGCCCGCCCCGACGGCGGCGGCATGGTCGACGATGACGTAGGACCCGCCGGGCTTCAGCCGATCGTAGACAGCTCGATTGAAGTCGGCCGCCGTCGCGCCCCTGGCCTGGATCAGCGCGGTGTGGAGATCATGGTAGAACAGGTGCAGCCACAGGACGTCCGCCGGTTGCGTGGCCTCCGACATCGCCACAAGGTCCGCCGATACGGCTTCGACGTTCTCCCGGCCCGGCTCCTTCGCAAGCGTCCGCATGCGGCCGACCGGATCGTTCTTGAAGTGGGCGACTTCGGCCGGCACGAAGCTGTAGACCCGGCCTTCGGGTCCCACGACGTCGGAGAAGAGACGGGTCCAACGCCGTCGCCCGGGTAAACGTCGATGACGGTGGAGCCCGCATCTACGCGTGCGAACCGGATCAACTCGGATAGCCTGGATTGGTCGTACATCGGGATCTCCATTACGATTGGGCACATTCACGGTGGCCGCGACGGCCAGCGCTTTCACTGTTCGCTCCGAATGCCTGGACTTAGGCCCAGCGGCCGGCCTCCTCGAAACCAAGGCGAGGATTGCGCGGGAACACGGAAGCTGGATCGCCGTGCCCGATGCTGCAGATGAAGTTCGACCGAACCCGCGTGCCTGAAAAGAACGCCTTATCCACGCCAGCGTTGTCGAAGCCGGACATGGGCCCGCAGTCCAGTCCCAACGCCCGCGCAGCGACGATGAGGTAAGCGCCCTGCAGCGTTCCGTTTCGCATTGCCGTCACCTCGGCCACGTCTGGTGCTGCGAAGTATTTCTGCATGACCTCGGCGGCGTGAGGCAAAAGCTTTGGCAGTTCGCCGGCGAAATCCAGATCGTGGCCGATAATGACCGTGACAGGAGCCTTCAGAATCTTCGGCTTATTCGGTTCCGCAGCAAGCCCGGCGAGCCGTGCCTTTCCATCGGGGCTACGCACCCAGACAAACCGCGCGGGGCTGCTGTTCGCAGATGTGGGGCCCCATTTCAGGAGGTCATAGATCTCGCGTACCAGATCATCCCCTACAGGACGATCTGCCCATCCGTTGGGGGTGCGAGCGGAGCGAAAGATCTGATCAAGCGACTGATCGTTTCTTGCGTCGATGTGCGAGGCCCGCGCCATTGCTTGCGTGTCGATGTACTCCTGGATGTGGGCGACTTTGCCGTCTCGAACGGCAATGTCGAAGACCCATTTGTCCTTGAACGGCCTATTCGTGGCTTTGATTTTTCCCGTAGCGACGCCGACGACCATGACCCGGTCTCCCTGCGCCACGAATTCGGGAGGCTTCGGGTATTGCGTTTCCACCTCTTCGGACGCCTTCTTGAGCACAGCCGCCAACTCCGCGTGCCCGCGGTGCGTGCCTGCCAGCGGCCAGCCTTCGCCCGGAATGATCCACTCAATATCTTCGGCAGCCAACGCCAGCAGATCGCGCGCGTTGCTACTGCCCATGGCTGCAAAGAAATTCTTCACAAGCTTGACATTCTCTTCGGTGCTCATCGTATCTCTCCGTTTTCGCTCGGCGCGAAGTCAGATGGCCGAGAAGCCGCCGTCGACGGACAACTCCACCCCGTTCACGAAGCTCGAATCGTCCGAAGCAAGAAACAGCGCGGCTGCTGCAATTTCCTCGGGACGCCCCATCTTTCCCCGCGGGATCAGGGATTCGAACATCCGCTTCGCTTCCTCGGTGAGAACCTGGTCCTGCATCGGTGTGGCGATCGGCCCTGGGTGCAGCACGTTCACCCGGATATTCCTGCCCTTGAGTTCGTTGAGCCACCCGCGTGCGAATGCGTGCAGCGCCGCCTTGCTCGCCGCATACACGCTGTAACCAGGAAAACCTTTGATCGAAGCAACTGACCCGGTCATGAAGATCGATCCGCCGTCGTTGAACAACGGCAACGCCTTCTGGACCGTAAACAGCGTGCCGCGCGTATTCAGGCCGAAGGTCGCGTCGAAATGCTGCTCGGTAATCTCGCCCAGTGGGACGGCTTCGCCCGTGCCGGCGCTCGCGTACAGGATGTCGATCCTGCCCTTTTCCCGCTTGACCGTGTCGAACAGACGGTCGAGGTCGTCGAGATTGGCCGCGTCGCCGCGCACGCCGGTCACGTTCCGGCCGATCAGCTTGACGGCTTGGTCCAGCGCCTCCTGTTTCCGGCCAGTGATGAAAACATAGGCGCCTTCTTCAACGAACCGCTGAACGCTCGCCAGCGCCATGCCGCTCGATCCACCCGTGATGACTGCAACCTTACCTTCAAGCTTTCCCATGACTGCTTCCTTCCAGGCTTCCGCCTCTGATCGTTTGGGGACGCCCCCAAGAGCCTCGACATAGGTCCGCCGGGGTCAGGCGTTGAGTGCGGAAAAGCGCACATCGGTGGTGCGAAAACGATCCGGGCTCGTCGCTGCAAGCTATGATTCAGCCAATAATGCAATATGATCCGTCAGATAGGGCCTTTGGAATGAGCACCGTGTGGTGCTGGATTGCACCATGATCGACTGGGATGACATTCGCTACTTTCTCGCCGTCGCGCGCGGCGGCTCGGTGCGGGCCGCCGCCAAGAGCCTTGGTGTGAACCACGCGACCGTACTGCGACGCATCGCCCAGCTTGAGGAACGCCTCGGGGCGCTCATGTTCGAAAAGCTGCCTGCGGGCTACCGCCTGACTGATGCGGGCGAGGAGGTCCTCGAACTCGCGAAGCAGATGGAAGCGTCGTCGCTCAAACTGGAGACGCGCGTCTTGGGTCGGGACCAGAGCGTGCGCGGGCTGCTACGGGTGACGCTGGCGCCGCCCCTCTCGACACATCTGGTTATGCCGGACCTCGCCGATTTCGCGCGCCTACATCCGGACATCGAGATGGAAATCCTGTCGTTCGGCGAACTGGCAAACCTGACCAACCGGGAGGCCGACGTCGCGATCCGCGTCGTCTACGACCGCAAGACCCTGCCGCTCAATCTTCACGGACTGAAGGGACCGGAGGTGTTCGGCGGCGTCTACATGTCCCGCGATCGACTGGCCGCATGGCGTGCGGGCGCGCCGGATCCCATCCGGTGGATCGTCATAAGCCTTCATGGAATTCCGGATTGGGCCAGCGAGGGTGAGGTTCGCACCACGGGGGTCCCATTCAGGACCACCGACGCCGAGTCGCAGATCGCTGCTGTACGGCAAGGGCTCGGGTTGACGACGCTGCCGTGCTTCATTGGCGATGTCGACCCCCTGCTGGTGAGGGTGCCGGGCACAGACCTGCACATGTATGGAACGGTTTGGTTTCTCACAAAGGGGGAGACACGCAAGACCAAGCGCGTGCGGCTCTTCACGGAGTTCATATCCCGCAGGCTCGCCGCGTACGCGCCGCTTCTCTCGGGGCAGACCACATCGCACGATTGACGCCCTGCAGGTCGCCGGTGGTTGAATTCAAATTGCGGATACCGCTGCACGAACCCGCGGTCACCAGATCGGAGACTAAAAGCTTTCCTCAACAGGACGGCCGATGGTCCTACCGCTTTCTCGATGGCGGCGGTGCAGGGCTGATCAATGAGGACGTCGTGGACCGAAGATCCCGAGATCCACTAACCTCCTTCATCCTCAGTCTGCCGCATTCTTTTAAAAGAGCTTCTGGACCTTAGCTCATCGTCAATGGTCCGGAGGTCCGCTTTGCGCCGCTGCTGGTGACAAAGAATGTCGCTTTGCCAAACGCTCGACGAGCTTGTCCTCAGATTCCATCCGATGCTCTCCCGGTAAAGCAGTCCGCGGCAAGTGCGGTCAGATCGCTATTCAGCCGCTGCAAGCTCACTCGATCTGCCTGCGACTTCTGTTATCGCCGACATCACTTGATTGGTGGCTGTCTGTTGGATCATGTGGCCGTTGCCGGCTATCCGGTGAAAACTGCTCTGGATGATGTCGGCGTGAAGCCGGGCGGACTGAGTGTCGATATCAATCAGCTTGTCTTGCTCGCCGGCGATGATGACGACCGGCATCTTCAAATCGGCATATTGGTGGCGGAGCATGAAAGCGTCGGGGATCATGAGCGCAGACTCGGCGGCCGATGCCCTGATTTGAGATGGCCGCAGCGCCATTTCCTTCGGAAATGCATTGAACTTTTCCGGTACCGATCTTGGGCCAAAGATCTTCTTCAGCATCAGCGGCCATATAACCCGGCTCAACAGCGGAGACAGCGTGTAGCTCAGAATATCGCCGACGACGGGCACGGACGGGATGGACAACGCGACGACGTCGGGCCTCACCGTCGGATAATAGTATCCGGAAGCAAGAACGAGTCCTCGGACCCGATCGGGGTATTTCAACGCCAGTGCAACCGCGACAGACGCGCCCCAGGAATGCCCAAGCACGATTGCGTCGGAAATGCCGAGCTGCACGAGGGCGAGCTGAATCAATTCCGCCTGGGCGCTCGGCGTCCACACGACATTGCGAGGCCGTTCACTGTGACCGAATCCGGGACGATCAAAAACGATTACACGCTTATCTTTAGCAAGAAGATCTATCAGGCCGCTGGATTCAAAATCCTGGATCATGCTCCCGTTGCCGTGGAGAAGAACCACCGGGTCGCCTGCGCCGCGCTCGACATAATGCAGTCGGACACCGTTAATCTTCAGAAAGCGACCGGAAGGCGGATTGTCGCGCTCGGCTTTCTTCGCAAGATATCGATTGGCCACCGCCACCGCAGCAAGAGTTCCAACCACCGCTGCTGACGCAGCCACGAAGGAATTCGTATTTGTAGCGGGTCGGCCTCGTACAGAGCTGCGAAGCCGCTTGATGGAAACTGCGGTCATAGGTAATCCTCCGTCCGCGTGCACGAAATCCGGATGATCCTGGAAAATGTTGCAGCGCAGGATTGAACCTGCGGAATTCAGGATCGTTCCAAAGCCTTTCCGCGTCGTGAGACGTTAGTGATTCAATTCCTATCGCAGCGCGACGATGATTTTTATGCGTCAAGCGGGGGCGTTTTCCCAAGCGCTGGCAACGCTCGCCCTCTCTTGGGAGCAATCGATTCTTCGAGTCGGCGCGCCGCTCGGAAGTCTTCAAGATAATCGATGCTCGGAGCGAGGGCTGCTTCCTTGGTCAAAAGCAAATAGATTCGTCCAACCGCTCTTTGAAGACGCTTTAGCTTGCCAACGGGCATTCGTCGCGCCCTGCAGATGGCCCTATGGGCGTAAGCGTGCAGATAGTCGACAGCATCGGACATTAAGGAATCTCCCAGCTTTCAACCGCGCTGGTTCTGCTCCGTTCCTGAACTCGGCCGAAGTTCTCACGCGAGGTGGCTGTGCTTCGAAAGCGTCGACAAGAAGCATCACCAAGTCGTTCCACTTCGGGAACTGGTAATCTAACGGGTGCTGAACGCGCGGTTCGCAGCGCGTTAATTCGACTTGCAGCAAGTGGGCTCCCGGGAGGACCACATATGGCGAATGCAAGACAACCTTTTGATGCTATCGGTATCGTTGCCGATTGGATCGACGCCTGCAAGCAGCACCGCTTGGAAGCGTTGCTCGACCTCTACGATGACGGAGCTACCGTCGAATGTTGTGAGGGCGGCAACTTCACCGGCCGATCGGAAATGGAGCGATACTGGCGGCCGCGGCTCGCCAGAGCCGGACGCGGCGCGTTCGCAATCGACGCCTTGATGCCGGAGGAGGATGGCGTTTCGCTCGACTATCGTGACTACGACGGAAGCCGCATGAGGACGCATTTTCGGTTCACTCAGGCCGGCAAGATCCAACTAACAGCATGTGAACCTATCCAACTTGCTGCATGAACTCAGTGCTGGTAACCGGAGCGGCGAGTCCGACAACTCGCCGCTACAGCCCCTCACCGGGCTACATTACCGCTTTCTCCAGCGCGGCTGCCAGGTCTTTTGACGTATAGGGTTTGGCCAAATGCCCAAACTCAATCGACCGGTCGCTCCCCACGCCTCTCGATCCTCGCCAGCACTCGTCGATAGTAGCTGCACGTATGCACTCGATATGCGGCGCGGCGAAGCCACAGGATTTCTTTACGCTCCTATCAACCTTGACACGCAAGTGCTCGATTTCGAATGGCTTTCACGCAAGTACAAGTTGAATATTTCGCTGAGCTTGAACCCCGCCTATAAAAGAGGCCTCCTTCGTACATCGTCTAATCGGGCCGGCCACCGAAGTGGGATGCCATAAGCCTCCGTAGCCGCTACGAGCGCCGTCCCTTATTTCGATCAACATGGAAATATTTCAGACTATCAGGCAATCGTCCCGCCGTAACAGGGATTCACAAGTCTAGCACTTGCGTCATAATCGGACGTTCGGGCATCCGTTCTGACCTATGGCGCTATGTGGCCAATTCTCGTTCTCAAACCGGTTTCTCATCGTCCGTGACCGGCGACGTCACCACCAAAAACACCAGATCAGTCACCCCCGAATTCGAAATCGCGTGTTCCACGCCGGGCGGCAGGAAGATGAAGTCGTGCTTGCGCACCACGTGGTTTTTGCCGGCGATCTCCATCAGCCCCTCGCCTTCGAGCACGTGATAGATCTGCTCCTGCACGAGATGCTTGTGGCGCGCGACATGCGCCATCGGCTGGTACATCGAGATCCGATAGTCGAGGTGATGGGAGCCTGCGGTCTCCGGCATGACAAGCGGTTTGGACAGCGCGCCGCCGAAATGATTGGGGAATTCCCGCCACGGCACCTCGGCGATGTTGCGGATGAAGGCGCCGTTGTTTTCCGAAGCCATGATGGCCTCCTTTGCCGTCAGATCACCAGCGCCCCGCCATCGATATAGACGATCGATCCGGTCGCAAAGCCGTTCGCCATAAAACCGAGAATCTGCCGCGCGATATCCTCACCAATGCCGACGCGGCCGACCGGCAGCGACGCCGCAGCTTTCGCTAGCATCTCGCGCCGCGCCTCCTCCGGCATCGCGGCGCGGATCGGCGTATCGATGATACCGGGCGAGACACAATTCACGCGCACCGGCGCCAGTTCCAGCGCAAGCGCTTTAGCCAGGGACTCGAGCGCACCGTTGGCTGCGCTAACGATTGCCGAATTCGGGCGCGGACGAACGCTCAGGAAGCCCGACACCAGCGTCAGCGATCCGCCCGCGCGGATTTCCGCGCTTTTCGCGACACGCCACGCGCCCCAGAACTTGCCTTCCATCGTGCCACGAACATCTTCCATCGCCACCGTCTTGAACGGGCCGGTGCGAAGCTGCGCCGCCGTCACCACGACATGATCGACTGGACCGCAACGGCGGAACAATTCCGCCACGCTGTCGTCGCTGGTGACATCGGCGGGGATCGCAATCGCGTTCAGCGTCTTGGCCACCTTGTCGAGCCGCTCGACATTGCGCGACGCAATAATGATTTCAGCGCCCTCGCGCTTTGCCATTTCCGTAGTCGAGAGGCCGATACCGGAGGAGCCACCGACGACGACGACTTTCTTGCCTGCAAGCAACATGTGATTTTCCTCGCGTGAGATCAGGCGGGCTGGTAGCGCGTGCCGATGCCGGCCTTGCTCTGGCCGAGCCCGGGCAATTCCCAGACCCCTGCGCCGACCGGGTTGATATCGGCGGCGATGTCGACATCGATCAGATAGGGCTTGTTCGCTGCAATACCCCTGCGGATGGCCTCGCCTAGATCGCCGGCGCGGTCGACGCGCACGCCCTCGACGCCGCAGGACCGCGCCATCGCGGCGAAATCCGGGCTGTAGCGCTCGCCGGTGTTGGGATCGTGGAAGTCCGTCGCAAGCTCCCGTCCACCGAGATAGCCGCGTTGCAATCCGCGGATCGAAGCATAGGCGTAATTGTTCCAGACCACCCAGACCACGGGCAGATTATATTCCAGCGCCGTGCCCAGCACGTTGGCGTGCATGAAGAACGCGCCGTCGCCGCACACGGATACGCAGGGTCGGTCGGGCGCGGCAAATTTCGCGCCCATCACGCCGGCAACGCCAAAACCCATCGGGCCAAAACCCATCGAGCCGATCAGGGAATCCGGCCGCTTCGGCTTGCAGAAGCCGAGCAGCCAGTTGTGGTGCACGCCGATGTCGCTGACCAGGATCGCATCCTCCGGCAGTGCCTTGTCGATTTCGAGCGCGGCGCGCTGCGGGTTGATCGGCGTGGTATCGTCGGAAAATCCGGGGGCGACGAACTTGTCCCAATCTTTCCGGTAGCCATCGATCTGCGACAGCCATTTTTTCCGCGCATCGACCTTCTTGGTGAGATCGGCGCGGCGGTCGAGTTCGGCATGCACCTGTCGCAGGAAAGTGCGGACGTCGGCCATCAGGCCGAGCGCTACGGGATAGTTGCGGCCGATCTCCTCGGGATCAATATCAACGTGGATCAGCCGCGTCGGCGGAATGGTGAAGGAGTAGCCCGGGATCCAAGAGCTTGAGGTGCGGTCGTCGAACCGCATCCCCATCGCCAGTAGCACGTCGGCCTGACGCGTCGCGTGGTTGGCCTGATAGTGCCCGGCGCGCGCGACGAGGCCCAGCGCCAGCGGATGGTTGCAATCGATTGCGCCAAGGCCGCTGGCAGATGCCGCGACCGGAATCTGCAGCCGCTCGGCAAGTTTCAGTAACTCTTCTGCCGCACCGCCATAGCGCACGCCCTGCCCAACGATGATCGTCGGCCGCTCGGCACCGAGCAGCATGTCGACGGCTTTCACCACGCCTTCCGGATCCGCACCGCATCGGCTCGAAATGTTGGCGTTCCAGGCCTGCGCGTTCGGCGCCTCCTCGGCGGCCGATTCCATGAACACGTCAAAGGGCACGTCGAGCACGACGGGGCCGGGCCGGCCGCTCGTCATGGTCTTCCAGGCCTGCCGCACCGCCAGCGGCACCATCTCGCCACGCGTCGGCTGGAACACCTTCTTGCACATCGTGCGCACGGTGGAGGGAAAGTCGGCCTGATAATGCCGGTACATTTCCTGGAAGGCGCCGCGATTGAACTGGCTGGTCGGCACATTGCCGGTCACCGCCATGAACGGCACGGAATCGAGGAACGCGTTGGCGAGCGAGATCGGCAGGTTCGCCGAGCCGGGCCCACAGGACGTAAACGTCGCCGTCGGCCGCCCCGAGACGCGGTAGTAAACGTCGGCCATGAAGCCGGCGACGCTCTCGTGATGCACCGAGATGGTCTTGATGTCGGACGAGCGCTCGTACAGCGCGTCGATGAACTGGATATTGCCGTGGCCGCACAGGCCGAACACCTGCGGCACCTTCTCTTGGATCAAATAGTCGACGATGACCTGGGCGCCGTTGAGCATGTTACGCGACATCGTGTGGCTCTCTCCCTGCAGCTCAACGAATTCGCCTCCGCGTCTTGCTTGCACGGCCGGCGATGGGGTCCGAACCTATTTCTCATAATACTGTACGTCAATTGCTATTGTGGTATGGTCTGGATTAGGCCTCGCGCGAAGCGCGGCGCTGTTGCTGCGTGGACGGCCTGATAGAGTTCGCCCCGCCCATTTGGAGAATTGATTCCGTGAAACCGCGCCCCAAGCTAAAGACGAGCGACAAGCCAACTGCTCCGCGCAAGGTTTCGAACGGCAAGGTTTCGATCGCAAGGCTGGTGCCAACAAGCGAGCCCAATATCGACGACGAGGCCGAGGAGCGCGCGCGGGGCGGCGTGCAGTCGCTGGGACGCGCCTTTTCGATCATCGAGGAGGTCGCCCGCCACCGCGAAGGCATTGGACTGGCGGATCTCAGCAAGCTGGTGGGCTTGCACAATTCAACCACCTTCCACCTCGCCAAGACGCTGGTCTCGCTCGGCTATCTCCGGCAGGAGCGCGATTCAAAGCGCTATCGTGTCGGCCGCCCGCTGTTTGCGTTGGCCGCCAGCGCGCTCGACGAAATCGAGATGGTCAATCTGGCGACGCCGATCCTCGAAGACCTGTCACGCGAGAGCGGCGAAAGCGGCCATTTTGCTGTGCGTATGGGCGACGCTGTAATCGTGATTGCCCGCACCAGCGGGCCCGGCGCGTTCCAGTTGACCGACCGCGTCGGCGTGGTGCGCCCGGCGCATTGCACCGCGCTCGGCAAGATCATGCTGGCCTCGCTGCGCCCCGACCAGTTGAAGCGCTTCGTCGAACGGGTGGAACTGAAACCGTCGACGAAAAAGTCGATCACCGATCCGGCCGTTCTGCTGCGCGATATCGCCGAGATCCGCCGCAGCGCGATCGCCTTTGATGACGGCGAATTCAACGCGGAAGTCCGCTGCGTCGCGGTGCCGGTCTATAACTTCACCGGCGAAGTGATCGGCGCGCTCGGCATTTCCGGCCCGATCTGGCGCATGACCGACCAGGTGCTGCAAAGCCGCGCCAAGCTGGTGCAAGCGGCCGCCGGCCGGCTGTCGGCCGAATTCGGCGCGCGGGATCTGGCGAAATCCTCCTGATCCGAACGAGCTAAAATCCGCTCCAAACCGGTTGAACGCGGCTGCGACGCATTTGGCGTTGACAGGAGCCATCGCGTCCGAAAATATCTTACAACAATAGAAGAACGTCTCTCACATTGTCGCATAAGCGGGAATCGGAAGAGAGAGCGTCGCGACGTATCCCGGGAGGAGAGCAGTGATGACCCGCTACAGCCGACGTACCCTGTTGAAGGCCGGCGCCGCCTTTGCCGGCGCCTCCGCGATCGGATCTCCTTCCATCCTCAGCGCCCAGGCCGCGCGAATAAAGATCGGCCATCTGGTGCCGCTGACCGGCTTTCTCGGCGCGATCGGCAGCTACGCCCAGCTCGGCGTGAAGATGGCCACCGACGAGATCAACGCCTCCGGCGGCATCATGGGCAAGCAGATCGACCTGATGTCGGAAGACTCGGTCAATCCCGCCACCGCGTCTACCAAGGCACAGCGCATGATCGAGCAGGACGGCGCGGTACTTTTGTTCGGCGAAATCTCGTCCGCCTCGTCGCTGGCCATCATGCAGGTCGCCGAGCGCAACAAGAAGGTGTTCTTCTCCACCGGCGCGCGCTCGGACGCGCTGCGCGGCAAGGACTGCAACCGCTATTCCTTCCACTGCGACATCCCCAACACCGTGATGGTCAACGCCGTCGGCACCGCGCTCAACCAGAAGGGCATGGTGAAAGGCAAGAAATTCGTCACGCTAACCGCGGACTATATTTTCGGCCACGACCTGCTGAAGGCCGCCAAATCGTTCTTCAGCGCCAACGACGCCACGCTGATCGGCGACGAGCTGATTGCGACCGACGTCACCGACTTCAGCCCGTATCTGCTGAAAGTCCGGCAGGCCAAGCCCGACGTCGTATGCTGCAACCTCGCCGGCAACCAGGTCACCAACCTCGTCAAGCAATATGCCGAGTTCGGCCTGCCCTACCCGCTGGTCGGCTTCAACCTCAACACCGGCGACGCCTGGGCGATGGGCGAAGGCAATCTCAGCGGCACCTGGCCGACGGTCTGGTATCACACACTGGAAAATCCCGCCTCAAAGGCTTTCGTCGAGAGCTTCACCAAGAAGCACGGCAAGCCGCCGGAAAACCACGCCTGGATCGAATACATCACGCTGAAAATGATCGCGCAGGCGATCACCGAGACCAAGTCGACCGAGAGCGACGCGCTGATCGCCTATTTCGAGAAGCAGACGCAGTTCGACATCATGAAGGGGCGCAAGGCCTATTTCCGCTCCTGGGACCATCAGCTGGTGCAGGAAGCCTATTCGTTCACGGTGAAGCCGAAGGGCGAGATGAAGGACAAGTGGGACATGCTGGTGCTCGGCGAAGCCGTGCCAGCCGCAGGCGCCGAGCTTGAATCGATCTACCCGACGAAGACGCAAAATCCCTGCAACATGAAGGCATAGAAGCCCGGGTCTAGCGTCGGGCACACTGGCGTTGCGGCGCCGGCACACAACGGCCGGCGCCGTCTCTTTTTAATCTTGCGGATCGCATATGCAGTTCGGATTTCTGCTGGAGCAGGTGGTGAATGGCCTGGTGCTCGGGGGCTATTACCTCCTGATCGCGCTCGGCCTGTCGCTGATCTTCAGCGTCGGCGGCATCGTCAATCTCGCGCATGGCGCGTTCTATGCGCTCGGCGCCTACATTTCCGTCGAGATCACGAAGTATCTCGGCTTCGGCCCGGCGGTGGTGCTGTCGCCCATCGCCGTAGCAATGCTCGGCATTCTCTTCGAGCGCTTTATCCTGCGCCGCTTCTACAACGCCGATCCGATCCTGAGCCTGCTGGTGACGTTCGGGCTCGCCATGGTCACCGAACAGGCGATCCGGATCATGTGGGGGGCGCCGCCAATATCGGCCGCGATCCCGCAAAGCTTTCGCGGATCGGTGTTTCTCGGCGACTTCCTGTTCTCGCGCTATCGGCTCTTGATCCTTGGCGTCGTCGCCTTGGTTCTGCTCGGGGTCTGGCTGCTGCTGCACAAGACGTCGTTCGGTCGCGTGGTGCGTGCGGGCATCCAGCGGCCGGACATGGTGGCGGCGCTCGGCATCCGCCTGCAGCCCTACATGACCGCGATCGTCATGCTCGGCGTCGGCATGGCGGCGCTCGGCGGCGCATTCTTTGCGCCGATCACGATCGTGCATCCGGCGATGGGCGCCGAGATCATCACGGTGGCCTTTGTCGTGGTCGTGATCGGCGGTCTCGGCAGCTTTTGGGGGGTGGTGCTGGCAGCAATGCTGGTTGGTGTCGTCCGCGGCATCACCATCCATTTCGCGCCGGCCGCCGGTGAAGCATCGATTTATGTGCTGATGTTTTTGGTGCTGCTGGTGCGGCCGCGCGGGCTGCTGGGCGAACGGATCGAGAAGTTCGAATGACAAGCGCGTTCCTCACCAAATATCATCAGCTGCTGTCGGCGACGCTCGCCGTCATCGCACTGCCGTTCGGCCTCTATCTGCTCGGGCTGTCGCTCAACACCGGCACCATGGTGGTGGCGCTCGCCATTGCCGCGATGGGGCTCAACCTCTGCATCGGCTATACCGGCCTCGTCTCGTTCGGCCACGGCGCCTGGTTCGGCATCGGCGCCTATGCGGCGGGGCTGATCCAGCGCAACTGGTTCAGTGGCGATATCTTCCTGCCGCTGCTGCTGGCAGCCGTCGTCGTCGCCATCATTGCGACCTTCGTCGGCTTCGTCATCCTGCGCCGGCGCGGCGTCTATTTCTCGCTGCTGACGCTGGCGCTGTCGGCGCTGGCCTACACCATCGCCTTCCGCTGGACCGCGGTGACCGGCGGTGAGGACGGCCTCGGCGGCCTGAAGCGCGGCAGCATCGGACCGTTCAGTCTCGACAATGCGCTGAACTATTACATCGTCGCGTCCGCGCTCTGCCTCGGCGTGCTCTATCTTCTGCTGCGGCTGGTGCGCTCGCCGTTCGGCCATGTGCTGATGGCGATCCGCGAGAACCAGTTGCGCGCCACGTTCCAGGGCTATCCGGTCGAGCGCTATAAGCTCGGCGTGTTCGTCATCTCGGCCGTGGTGACCGGCTTTGCCGGCGGGCTGATCGGATTCCAGAACTACCTGGTCTCGGCCGAGGCGGTCTCCGTCCCCTTCTCCGGCGAGTTGCTGGCGGTCGTCGTGATCGGCGGCATGCGCAGCATGCTGGGGCCGGCGATCGGCGCGCTGTTCTTCGTCCTGTTCCGCGAGCTGTTTTCGATCTGGACCTCGAACTGGCTATTGTGGTTCGGCCTCGTCTTCGTCGCCTTCGTGCTGTATTCGCCGGGCGGCCTCGTCGGCATCTGGGCGACGCTGGCAAAACGCTGGTGGCCGCCGCCGGAAGAATCCGCAGCGATGAGCCGCCGGAAAATCTACGAGGGCTTGCCGCTGCCGGCCTTCCTGCTGCCGAAAGGGCTCGACGGCATCGTGCTCGACGTGCGTGGCGTCTCGAAGAGTTTTGGCGGCATTCGCGCGGTCACCGATGCGAGCCTGCAGGTCGGCGCCGGCGAAATCCACGCCTTGATCGGGCCGAACGGCGCGGGAAAGACCACGCTGTTCAATCTGGTCTCCGGCCTCTACCCGACCGACGGCGGCACCATCACGCTGAACGGCCGCGAGATCCAGGGCGTGCCCTCGGAGGCGATCTGCCATCAGGGCCTGACGCGTTCGTTCCAGATCACCAATCTGTTCAAGGGACTGTCGATCTACGAAAACCTGCGGCTGTCGCTGCAGGCGCAGAACGCCTGCCGCTTCAACCTCTGGCGCGACATCGATCACTACAGGGAGATCCATGCCGAAACCGTGGAGCTGATAAAATTCCTCGGCCTCGAAGGCATCGAGACCATCGAGAGCGGCGAACTGTCCTATGGCGGGCAGCGACTGGTCGATCTCGGCATCGCGCTCGGCTCTAAGCCGAAGGTGCTGCTGCTGGACGAGCCGCTGGCGGGACTAGCCGCCGCCGAGCGCGAACGCGTCTCGAACCTCGTCAAGAACATCGCCGCCAAGATTCCGGTCCTGATCGTCGAGCACGACATCGACCGCGTACTCGGTTTCTCCCGCACCGTCACCGTGATGAACCAGGGCGAAGTGCTGATGACCGGTACCCCCGAGGCCATCCGCGCCGACCGCCGGGTGCAGCAAATCTATACCGGCACCGGCATCCCTGCGGTCGAGCACGCCAGCAGCGAACGGATCGGCACGAGCACCGCGCCGGTGCTGCGCTTCGAGCGCGTCAATACGTTTTACGGCAAGAGCCATATCCTGCACGACGCCACGCTCGACGTGCGCGAGGGCGAGATCGTTGCCCTGCTCGGACGCAACGGCGCCGGCAAGTCGACGCTGCTGAAGACGCTGGCAGGCCTCGTGCCGCTGTCGTCGGGCAAGATCGCCTATGCCGGTGCCGACATCTCCCGCCTGCCCGCGCCTGATATCGCGCGCACCGGCATCGGCTATGTGCCGCAGGGCCGCGGCCTGTTCGCCGGCATGACGGTGCGGGAAAACCTCTCGCTCGGTCGTCTCGCCCGCAAGACCGACGGCAGCAACGGCGTGGTGTGGGACGAGGCGCAGATCCTGGAATATTTCCCCCGACTGCGCGAACGCATGGATGTTGCGGCCGATTATCTGTCCGGCGGCGAGCAGCAGATGGTCGCGGTGGCGCGGGCGATGTCGGGCAATGTCAAACTGCTGCTGCTCGATGAACCCTTCGAGGGGCTGGCGCCGACCCTGATCCTCGAACTGTTTAGCGTGTTTGATCAACTACGGCGGCACACGTCCATTGTGATCGTTGAGCACAATCTCGATCTGGTGCTGGCACTGGCCGACCGCGTGTTTGCGCTGGAGCGCGGCGCGGTGTTCCATCAGGGTCCGGCGGCGCCGCTGCTGACGGATCTCGAGTATCGGAAGAAGATTCTCTGGCTGTGACCGACGGAGGCGACGATGCGACATCTGATCGTGGCGGCGATCAGCGGCGCAATGGCCTTGTTCCCACATGGCGCCGCCGCGGCGGACGACAAGATGACGATCGCCGTGTTCGCCAAGAATTCGACTAACTCGGCCTATGAAGCATTCCGTATTGCCGCCGACTAGATCGCAGGGATCACCGGGGCAAAGGTCGTGCATTTCGTGCCGAAGCAGCCGGACAATGTCGACGAGCAGAAGGCGATCGTGGAGCAGAATCCTGAAAGGATCGACCACGCCGTGATCTTCATTCCGGTCGACGATGTCGCGATGATCCCTTCGGTGAAGCTGCTGAACGACGCCGGGATTCCGGTGGTGCTGGTCTCCAATCCGCTGCCGGCCAGCTTTGTGAACTATGTCGGCGCCGACGATTTCGAGATCGGCTATCGCGAGGCGCGTTATCTGTTCGAGCATCTCGGCGGCAATGGCTGTCGGCCAATGACAGCATGGCACTCGGCGTGCTCGACGCACTCAAGGCCGCCAACCGCACCGCTGTGGTGATCGGCATCAACGGCATTCTCCCGGCGGTGAAGCAGATCGAAGCCGGCGGGATGCTCGCCAGCGTCGAATTCAACATGTTCAAGATGGGCTGCACCGCGACGCCGGCCGCTGACCGGCTCAATTTTATGTCGGCTCGCGCCGGTGCGACCTTCATATCGTCTAACCGGGCGCGCACTTGTGGCGTTAGGCCCGGAAAAGACGCCACCGGCGTGAACTCGGGGTCTGGTCGATGCCGGCTTTCCCGGAATAGGCGACGAGACCGTCTTGGGTTGCGAGCATGTCACCCGGGCGCAGCGAGTCGTCCAGTGCGAGAGCGACTAACGCGAGACCGGCGGGATCGTGGCCGTTGCAGGTGCAGTCGGCACGCAGTGCCTTCCGATAGGCAAAGGCGTTTTCGTTATCAGCGTAGCGTTCGCCGTTTTCTACATAGGCACCATCGATGCTTGAGCCGAAGAACACTTCCGTCGGGCTCGCCGGACAGAAGGCCTGGCACATCTGCGTCGGCGAGGGAGCGCCGCGCCTCAGCGGAAAATATTTTCCGTCGCAGCTGCGCACGCAGAAGCTAGGTCCCGAGGTTGCGACCGCCGGGGTTTCGACAACCGGCCGTGCGGGCGCCGGCGGCTGCAGGTTGGTGTTGAAAATATTGGCAAAAAATGGGGTCTGGGGTTGCTGCTTCTGGCTGCCGCCGAAAAAGAAATGGAGCAACCCTTCGGCCGAACTCATCGCGGGCGCCAACGCGACGGACCCAATGATGGTGGCAGCAACCAGCATGCGACGCAGCTCGCGCTGAAAGGACAATCGGTACGCAACGTTTGCTCCACTGGACGCAACGGACCTCTCTGCAGCATTAAGGGCGCCTGAGTTCTCATCGCGGCAATCGTGGATGCGAAACGCGCTCTAGCGCCGACAAACCGGAGCATAATGGCTGCCGTGTCATGATCATTGCCCGGCATCCGATCTGCTCGAGAGCATGTTCTTCCAGACTTGCCCGTTCTTGATGATGACGGAGAGGTTGCGGTCATAGTCTATGAGCAGGTCGATATTCTGGGTCGGATCGCCATCCACTAGAAGCATGTCTGCCCAGGCCCCGCGCTGCAAAACGCCGAGCTTCGCGTCCTTGTAAGGATTGCGCTCGCCGCTGAGCGCGAACAGCTCACAATTACCAGATGTAGCGATCAGCAATGTAGCTACGTTGCCAAACACGCGCGCGAAGCGGGTAAGCAGGAGGGCCTCGTTCTTCGTGCCCTCCGGCTGAAACAGAAGGTCGGTCCCGAAGGCCACCCTGCAGCCCACATCTTTCGCCCAGACGGCAACGCGATCCCAGTGGCTCGTCGGCTCCGCCTTTTTCATCTGCGCGGGCGTCAAAGGATTGTCGCCGGCCTCAAACGGCTGGAGGCTTAGCCAGATGCCCTTGTCCGCCATCACCTTGAGCGTGGCCTGATCGGCCATGTGGCCGTGCTCAATCGAGCGGACGCCAGCCTCAATCGCGCGTCGGATGCCCGGAACGGTATAAACGTGGGTACAGACATAGGTGCCCCAATCGCTCGCTACCTGGACCGCGGCCCCGATCTCCTCTGGGGTGTATTGGAGCGTGTCGATGGGGTCCGCATCCGAAATGACGCCGCCACCCAGCGCCAACTTGATTTGGCTCGCCCCGCGCTTGAACTGCATGCGACCGGCGGCCTCAACCTCCGGCACGCCGTTGGCGACCGTGAAAGCGCCGATCTCCTCGAACCGTGAAGGCTTTCCGCCAATCGCCACCGGGCGATCGTAGGACGGCCCGAAGTCGCCGTGTCCTGCCGTCTGCGAGATGAGAGCGCCACTGGGATAGACGCGCGGCCCAGGAATGACCTCGCGGTCAATCGCTTGTTTGAGGCCGAACGTCGGCCCTCCGGTATCACGGATGGTGGTGAACCCGCGCATGAGCGTCCGCTCGGCCTCGGCTACGGCGTTGGCGTACATCAGACCGGTGTCGGCGGCTTCCATGTTCGCCATCGTGTTCGGCGCGAACACCATGTGCCAATGTGCATCGCTCAGGCCCGGCATAAGTACTCGGCCGCCGCCGTCGATGACCTGCGCACCCGCTGGCGCTTGGATGGCTCCTGCCGATACATCCGCAATCCTGTCTCCGATCGCGAGAACATGGCCATCGCGCAGCCGGCCGTCAATCCCATCGAAGATGCGGACATTATTGAGGAGCACGGCTACGGGCCGCTGCTTCTGCGCTGCTCTAACTGATGCGGGAAGCGTAAGTGAGCAAGCTGCAGAGGCTATAAATCGGCGGCGGGAAAAGGTTGCGGTCATTTGCGTTCCGTGAATCGGAGGAACTTCCAGCTGCGTGTCGTCCCCAAACGGTCCGACCAATCGACGGCGTCGGATTGTCTTCCATTTACGCGGCGGAGCATAACGCTCTCGCTGCGCACCTGGGACGCCCTCACAAGCTTTTGATCTGATTGCCGAGAGGACCTGCTTCCGTTCTGAGTCCCTCAGCGGACATTCACTAGTGGCTGGCCCGGGTCTGGGGCAACTCACGCGGGGGATAGCTAAGCGCGTTAAACGGGTCACTCAGTCGAACTTGGCTTGATTGGTCTTTCCGTAGGAGCAGTCAGCGAACCACACCTTTCGCATTCAGCGAAATGGTAACGGTCGAGATTGTCGGAATGTACAGCACTGGCGCGGTGATTGAGTGCGCTTGCGGAGAGCCCAAGATCATCCATGGTCAGGAAGGTATCCCGGCCTATTGAAGGCGCCGGCTCGCTGAAAGCCCTGCGCCCGAAATGGAAGATTTGCAAACGAAGGACGGGGCCGTGGCGGTTTCTTATCGAACCACTAACGGCATCGTTCAGGCTTTGCTTGACATCGGAGACGACGGGTTTATCAGCCGCTGCCGCTGCGGCCCCCTCTAAGGGGCAGACTGACATGAAAACGCAGTTGGAGAAGCTGCAAAGGGACACAGCCGAATGCGAGATGATCCGAGACCTCGCGACCGATCCCAAGAAACGGGAGCTATTTGACCGGCTGGCTGCTCACCTGAGCGGTGTTGGCGTCTGAGGTCGAAAGGGCGATGCTAGAAGGCGGACGGAATAATTAATCGGACGCAGTGGCTCTGTCGGTTCTCGACTGCGAACTGCTTCATATTTCTAGCGGCCTCTGTGCCATATCATAGGATATGCGTGAGTTCGCAGTCCTCATGGCCCTCATCGCGGCAGTCTCGGCAGTGACGCAGTGTCAGCCGCGTGGGATCGCCTTGAAGCCCACCGAGCCAATGCCTGCTGTGCAAATCCCGTGAGACTGTCTATGCCGTCATTCGGCTGGTGCTGCGGGCGATCTTCCCGCCCGAAACCAAATAGTCCCGCCTGGGAACGCCGTGGAGGGCCGCCGGTAGGAATGGGACCTGGCGGCCCCTGCCGGCCGCTGCGTCGCCAACAGCCGCGACCAACTGTAATCAACGATAAGTGGCAAGTTTGGTTGCTATGGGTAAGCGTTAGAGTGGTGCCGCCGCTGGGGGCGCGGAGACGGGCCTGCGACGACCCCGCCAGCCGCGATGTCATGCGCTGTCACGGCCGACACGGGTTAACGGGCGCTGGCCGCGGAGTTTCAGGCGGCCCTTTCAAGTAATTGTCGGTGTCCTCCAAAACGCATTAGGAATCGAGGGTAGATAAAAATCAAGCACGAGTCCGTCCCCGAGTGCGGCAGCTTCGAAGTTTGATTTGCTGACGGTCGGCCCAGCCAGTATTGGGATGATCTCCCGAGCCGGCGACTTCACGCTGGACCGTGAGACCGCGGTGGAGAAGGCGAAGGCCGTTGCGAGAGCAGCCCAGAGGTAGGAACCTTTGCATGGGCCAAGACTTGACTACGCCGATTATTGCTTATCGGGGGGCTTCCGTGGGTCAGCAGCGTACGGATGTTAAGGCGACGTCGGCGAGTCCCGCCTGAGATAGGAACGCTTGCGTTGGCAATGAATATTACGTGAGCTCCCGGGATTGGCCCCTTAGCCCTCCCGGGAGTGAGCCGTCCCGGCTCCCCCAGTTCCTGTTGGTCGGGGCCGCTGTCTCGCAGCTACATAGCTGCGCCGAAATGTCGGCAATAGGCATACGACTAGCTCCAATTGTTTAGCGTTATGGGAGCGGCCCATGGATGATGACGACGCGAATAGATTCCTAAAGCAAGCTGCGATTTGCCGGGAAGAAGCGGACAAGGCGCCTGATCCTATCGAAGCGGCGAGTTGGCTGCGACTTGCCGAGGATTTCGAGCAGCGGGCCAAGCGGAATAGGTCCCGTAAGCGCGTGGATCGTATCCACGCCCGCGGCTAATCCGGACAACTGTCGCGCTCAACCGTCGGGGGGATTCGACACTCCATTCGCGGCGGGAATTCGGCCATGTTGCATTATTTTGTGCGGTTGGAGATCGGTAATGCGGCAATCCGCCGGTGTGAACCGGTGGGCACGAAAAAGCCGTCGCTGGGTTGAGACAGCGACGGCTCTACTCTTACTCTCGCGTAGTGATGACCTCCGCGATTGCTGGGTATCCTAGTCGCCGGAAGTTAAGGAACGCTTCCCGCTGATGCACCATCCGCCGTCTTTGTAGTTCGCGGCAAGAAAAAGCCCCGCCGGTGTGGGCGGGGCAGTTGGTTGGAAATCTCACCGCGGGGGGAGCGGTCAGGTAATTTATCTTAAGCCCACGTCGTGTAATAAGTTCCTAGAGTTGGCGTTGACGCTTCACGACGTTGAAATTGCGATCAGGGCTGAGATCGTCCCTTCATATTGGCGGCTTCGTTCATCCGCGTCCGAATTTTTCGTGCAGAGCGCTTGAACTGCCTGTCCTACGATCAGGTTATTCCAGGTGTCGGATTGAGATCCGCTTATGCGCTTTAGCTCTCCTGATTGTCCCACAGGGTCTATCGCTCGGAGGAGCGTTCGCTTTTCATTGGATTTCACATGGAACCTTCGCCACTGATCGGGATTGTGGCTCTGCCTTCAGCCCCTGCCCCCAAAGCCTCTGAAGGCAAGTTGTGGCCCCGTCTTTATTGCCTTGGACGGGGCCACAACTTTGTCTGGCCAGCGTGAGCCGGCGGACTCTATATTATCAACCTACCCGAAGGTTTTCGGCGGACTCTTTGCCTCGGTTTGCTTCTATTTCGTAGCTGACCTTCGCGCCCTCGTTCAAGCTGCTCAAGCTCGCTCTCTCGACGGCCGAGATATGGACGAACACATCCTTGCCGCCCGCGTCGGGCTGGATAAATTCATAGCCCTTTGTCGGGCCGAACCACTTCACTACTGCCACGCAACTACTCCCTCAGACTTGAAACAAGATTAGGGGAACCTAGCGAAAACAGCTATCGCCTGAAGGTCGTGGACCGCGGAAACCGGATACAACGCCGATGCCGATCTGCCGGGGCTCGGCACCTAAGGTTGTACCGCTGTTCGCGGGCCTTGAAGTCGAAATCTCCGAGGGCTGCTTTCGAAACCTGACTTGCTCTTGCTTTTGCGATCGGCAAGGCTAAGGAATAGTCGGCGATCACCAGTATCTTGAGGCGCCTATCGGCACGCGCTGCCACAAAGATCGATCGGCAGCAAGATCATCGGAATCGAGCGTACGACTACTTTCACCCCGTTATCCCAAATCTCTATATTCCAAATATCGCAATCACTAAATGTTGCCCGCAAGGGGTTGGATGATGCAGAAATCCGACAGATCGGCAACGAAGGTCCTGATTGTCGACGACCACCCGGTGGTCCTGTCGGGTTGCCGGTCGCTGTTCGCGTCGGACAACACGGTGAAGGTCGAGGAGGCCACCGACGCCAAATCCGGTCACCGCGCCTACTTGGCCAGGAAGCCTGACGTCACGGTGATCGATATCCAGCTTCCGGACGTTTCCGGCTTCGAACTGATGCGTCGCATCCGAAAAGACGATCCGGACGCGCGGATCATCATATTCAGCATGAATGACGATCCGGCGCTCGTGATTCGCGCCATCGAGTTGGGCGCGCAGGGCTATGTCTCGAAGGGCGACGATCCCCGGATGCTGGTGAAGGCGGTTCGGAAGGTCGCCGCGGGAGACAACTTCATTTCACCGCAGCTGGCATTTTCCGGCGCGTCGATCAAGGCCAATCCGGCGTCCCAAATGACAGCGCGCGAGCTGGAAATTCTTCGGCTGCTGGGCCGCGGCGACAAGATCGTCGAAGTCGCCAATGCGCTGGAGATTTCCTACAAGACGGTGGCCAACAGCACCTCATTGCTCAAGCAGAAGCTTGGCGCCAAGAACCATTCGGACCTGATCCGGATCGCGGTGGAGATGGGGCTGGATTGACGCCCGCATAAAATCAAGCTCCCTTTGGCCTGTCGGCCCCCTCAAGGCGTTTCGTCCACTTCAAAAGTCCTTCGTTACCAATTGCGCGCGTGTCTCGCGCCTAATGAAGTTTACCATCGTATAGGGAACTGGAATGAAATAATCCGCCGACTGAGTCATCACGAGGCGGGGAGGCTCGACGGAGGTTGTTTCTCTGCGCGCTCTGCCGCCAGCTTCCGGTAAGCCCTCGCCTGCCCTTTCAATCGGCTTTGAGCTTGGGCTCATGCTCTTTAGCGGCCAGCCGCTCGAACGTTAGTGCATGCTCGATGTACTCGGTGACGCGCCTTATCGAAGCGGCGTCCAGGGTCTGCCTTAACTCCAAAAATCCACTGAGCGAGGCTGTACGCCGCACGCGCGTGGAGGATGGGAGTTGAGGCACAGGAGTATCGATTTTACCATCGTTCAAGGTCTAGGACGCCCAGTGTGGAACTGGACGGTCACGATCAACGACATATGGCCTCGAGGTCAGGGGGGACGAAGTCTGAGGCGATAGCAGATGCCGAACGCGCTATCGATCGTGTCTTGGTTCCTAAGAAATTGAGGTTGTGCGGCCGGAGGACTGAAGCAAGTAGGAGCGTCGGGTATGACTTGCCTGGTCTGTGAGGATTGCGGCTGGGTGTGCGAGGTCCATCAAGACCAGCCTAGGGAGGGCCAACATGCGTGCACTTGTGGAGCCGCGAGCGTGCCCTGTCCAGCAATTTCGCGTCTCCCGATTATCCCTGGCCCCCTGCGTCTCGTGAAGGGATTGCAACTAACGAGGCGGCACGACTGCATCCCGATCAGTATATGGCTACACAATCAAATCGTGAACCGCATGGTGATTAGTGTGCCCTGAGTGATCGTGCTGCGCAGCTGAAGTATCAATCGCATCTGCATCCTGAACTGGCACCGGCCCCTTGTGCGCGGCAGCCTGCTGACCATCTCCTTGCGCTTTCCCGTTTCCGTGGCCCAGCTGCTGTAAGTCAAGAATGTCTGAAGAAGCATTGTTGGCGCCATGCTTAAAATGAAAGGAATCGCCAAGTTCGGTGCCAACGGCTGATTTGGCCTGACCGGCGTCGTCGGATGAAGCCCCGTCCTTTCTTCCAACCTTAACCTTCAATTCCGAATGTGCGTCGTTGGCAGAATCTACGGACGCTGTTTGTAGATCGTGCTGCGGTTTGTTCGTATCTAAATCGTCTGCCTGTGGATCATGCTTGGCGTGATGCTTGCCGGCCGCGGAGCCGTCATCAAAAGTCTGCAAATCGCGGTGCGCCGGCCCGTGATTGGAATCGTCTCCCGGGGCCTGATGCTTGGCATGCCCCTTGGCGGTTCCAGAGCCGTTGTCGGAATTATGCAGAGCCTTCTGGGATTGACCGTGATTTAAATCATCTCCCGAGGCCTCATGCTTGGCATGCCCCTTGGCGGTTCCAGAGCTGTTGTCGGAATCATGCAGGGCCTTCTTCGATTGACCGTGATTTAAATCGTCTCCCGAGGCCTCATGCGTTTGCCCCTTGACGGCTCCCGAGCCGTTGTCGGAAGCATGCAAGTGGGGCTGCCATTGACCATGATTGGGCCCGTTATCCTGGCCTGCCTGCGTTGTGTCACGCTGCGTGCCTTCGTTCGCGGCCGCCGCAACAACGTTGACGGTCCCGGAACCTTGGGGAATGGTGTTCCCTCGGTCGCTGCCGCTATCCGCCTCGCCATCACCAACATGAAGCTCGCTGCCGTCTCTGGCGATCGTATCGCCTCGGGCGAACTCGAATGCGAACGCCCCATCGTACACTGCAGTAGCTGGTGAGGCTGTGCCGTCGAAATTTGCGAAGCTGGGAGCTGCGACCGCTGCCAGTTCCTTGGCGTCGCTTGCGGTAGATGCAGTGAAGACATCAGCTAGGCCATCGCTAAAATCAAACGATTGCGCGGCGTGGGCGGCACCATCGAGCTCGTAAATCAAGACTCCGAAAGCCGCAATCATGAAGGTGCTGTAGCTGCTCGAACTCGGCCTCGGCGCGTTGAGTGCTGCCTGCGCAAATGAACTCGCGGCCATCGCGACACCGGGATCGACGAGTTTGCCGTTCGGCGTGGATGTGCCAGTTGCCGCGCCGGCGCGATCCTTGCTCGCGACTCTGGCTGGGTTGCCACCTGTAACTGTTTCTTTGCGGCTGATTTTGATGGTAACGACCTCCGCAGAGCCGTTAGCGGCCATGACCATGAAACTTTCGGTCGCGGTGTGACCGGCGTCGACTGTATCCTCCAACGCAGCCAGGATCGCAGCTGCCAGGATACTCATCGCGCCGTAACGGCGCGATAGGGCGAGCGCGGCGAGCTCCGTCCGGCTGCTGATTCCGAGCTTCTGTCGCGCGTGGTCGAGCTGAATCCTGACAATGTCCGGGGAGACGCCGAGCACCTGAGCAATCTTACTGTCTGATAAGCCTTCGGCGACGTGATCCATGATCGTCCGCTCGTTGACGGTCAGAATCGTCAGAACGTTATTGCCGAACGAGGCGATTCCATTGACTTCGTTACCGATCCTCGCCAGGTCGGCCCCCGGTTTTTCCATCCTCAGGGACTCCACCAGCGCTTCCGGTTTGGCGCTCATCGAAATCGCGCCGCAAGCACCGGTCGCCATTGCCCTGGCAAGATCGCCGCAGGCGACAGTAGCAGTGAAGAACATCAGCCGGGAGGAAAGGCCTTCGTCGTCCACGACGGCGAGCAGCTCGGAGGCGGTTACATCGGTGAACCCGTCCTCCAGTAGCACCACATCGGGCGTCAATCGGCGAATGGCTGCGAGGCAACTAGCTCCATCGAGACAGCACGCAACCACTTCGAAATCGGGCTGCGCTCCCAGCAGCGATACAAAACCCTGCAGAACAATGGGACGTCGATCTGCTATCACAAGTCGAACGCTACGCATGGGCTTCCTTCGCTCGGCCTCGCAACACATGAGACGGCTCAAACTTCCGGCGACTTAACTCCGCTCGACCGATCGTCGTTCTAATTCGTCGTAATAGAGCATGTGCAGGCGACCTTTTTAACCAACGGGTTTGATCACCGTCTCGACAGCTCCATAGTTCGCTCTCATTCGCCGTTCGTCGGCGGTCGTACCGCTTCAAGTCGCGCAGGCGTGCTTGCAGCTCTGCTTCTAGTTCCCGGAGGTGTTGTTGGTGATTCCGCTCGGGTAATCACCTTGCAGTCGACGGCAGCGAAGCAATTGCTCTTCAAGTGCCAATTTATCCCGTGAAAGGTCCATACCTCAAAGAAGCACAAGAGACAGGCAACCCCGTTTGATGCCCATCAGCGATCCTCGGCTGAAAGTCTAAATCTCGCCGGGGCTTGCAGCAATATTTCTTTTCGCTTGATCGCGCCCATATGTCCTGGCCGCGAGCGCCCGTAGCGCGGCTTGGAGCCGCCCTTTTGCTCACCGGGCGTCTTCGCTTTCCGACCCCGTTTCGATGGTTTTGCGCTCGGCCTAAATGGCCGCGTCCTCCTGTTGTGCTCGCGCTCGGCCTTGTCCAAAGCGGACTCGCGCCTTGTCGACGGCCTGCTGCCGGGGGTCGCGGTCCTTCCGCCGGCGGCCTCTTCCTTTGCACGTTCGCGCTCACGCCGCCTCTTCTCCCATTCGCAGGCGACGCCGCCTTCCGCTCCGCGCCTTGTCCACGGGTCGGGAGCCGGTGTGTCTTCAGCCTTCGGCTTGCCGCGGCGTCGGGGGCGGGATTGCATGTCTCGTTCGTCGGCGCTCGAAGAGAGCCCGCTAGAGCCGGCGTTTCCAACCTCGCCCCCCGGCCGAGTCTGTTTTTTGACGGCTCAGCATCCGGGATTTCGCCGTCGGCTCACCAGACGCCTGCAACAACCCTCGTACAGCTTTCGGAGCCGCGGCCGCCACCACCGGTGGAAACTCAAAACTAGGCAATTGCAACCTACGGGGCTGCTGCTAATGCCTTTCGACTCATTGGAAAAAATTGAACGAAAAAGCCGGGAACAAGTGGAACTCCGGGGAAGCGACGCGGTTGGAAAAACCGTTTTCACGACACTAGAGGAGACCGACATGAAGAAGTTGATCGTCTGCGGCGCGCTTGCCGCCTTCGCACTCGGCACCCAGGCCGCCAGCGCGGCCGAGTTCTACATCGTGCGCGATGCGACCACCAAGAAGTGCACCGTGGTCGACACCAAGCCGACGACGACCACCACCACGGTCGTAGGCGACGGCGTGTACAAGACCAAGACCGAGGCCGAATCCGCGGTCAAGACCACGAAGGTCTGCACGGAGCAGTAACGCTGCGCCGGCTCGCTGAAACACTCACGAAACGGCTCGTCCGAATGGAGCGGACGAGCCGTTTTCATTTTCTCGAGCCGAGCCGGCAGGACCACGCAGAGCCTTTAAGGGGTAAGCGAGACAAATATATCGCTCGACAGTTCCCATCGCTCAGCGCGTCCCATCGACGAACGCGACCGAAGTCCCCTTGGTCACGCTGGCCGCGACGCGTTCGGCATCCCAGTTCGTCAGACGAACGCAACCGTGCGACTCGGCCTTTGATACCTTGCCGGGCCATGAGGTCCCATGCATGCCATACCCCTCGGCGGAAAGCCCGATCCAGACGGAGCCGACCGGATTGTTCGGTCCGGGCTTGATCGTGAACGCCTTGTCGGACTTCACGCCCTTGAAACGGTAGTCCGGATTGTAACGGTAGGTCGGGTTCTTGCTGATATCCGTCACCTTGAGCGTTCCGCTCGGAGATGGCTTCTCCTTGCTTCCGACGGTGGCCGGATAGAAGGCGATCAGAGAATTCGACTTGTCGAACAGCGCTACCGTTTGTCTCTTCTTGTCGACCTCGATCCGGTCGGCCTTGAGTCCTTCCTGGTCCGTGCTGGTGTCCACCACGAGGATGGTGTCGCCGGCGCGGTCGAAGCGTTGATCGGGATTGAGCATCGATAGGAGATCTTCGCTCATGTGAAAACTCTCAGCCAGCCCTTCGCGAGGACTGACGTAACCGAGCTTCGGAATATCCTTCATGTCCTCCATCCTGGCCGGAAGCTCGGACAAGAAGGGCCCCGCCACGTCTTTCTTCTCGATGACGTAGCTCATCGTCACCGGCCGGTCGTCCGCCCGTAGCGCATTCCAAACGTCCGCCGTCAGCGCATCCGAACTCGGCAGCCGACGGGCTTCGGCATACGCCCGCAATGCCTTCCTCGCGTTCTCTCCGAACTTGCCGTCGATCTCGCCGGGTGAGAAATGCGCGCGGTCGAGCAGAACCTGCAACTTGATACCCGCGGGGGTCGGCTTGCCCGCCGACAGCGTCTTCTTCGACGGCTCGGCGGAGTCGATCGCGTCGGCATTAAGTCCGGCGCCAAATGCAGAACCCGTCAGGCTCGCGATGGTGACGCCGACGGCGATTAACCTGGCAATTCCGAATGGCATGACGCGGTCCTTTGGTTTAGGTGATGGGCTTGCGATCCGCGGTTCGATCCGGCTGCGACGCACTCCCGGTACAAATCCTCATACTGCCCGACCATCCGCTGCGCGGAGAACCGTTCCTCGAAGCGCGCGCGTATCGTGCGTCTGTCCAGGCGGTCCAATTTGCCCACAGCAGCAACCGCCTCCAGCTCGCTTTCGACGATGAATCCGGTGACGCCGTCTTCCACCACCTCCGGAACGGAGCCGAACCGGAACGCGATGACAGGCGTGCCGCATGCCATCGCCTCGATCATGACGAGGCCGAACGGCTCCGGCCAGGTGATTGGAAACAGCAGGGCGGCCGCATCGGCCAAAAACGGCTGCTTCCTCGTCTCGTCTATCTCGCCGACGAGCTGTACCCGCTTGCCGTCGAGATGAGGCTCCAGGTTCTTCTTGAAGTACGCCGTTTCCGCACGGGGTAACTTGGCCGCAATGCGCAGCGGTTTTTCGGCGGCCCTCGCGATCCGGATCGCAGCTTCCGGCCCCTTCTCCGCCGTCAGCCTGCCGAGGAAGGCCAAATAGGAGCCGCGCGCATACGAGGGGCGGAGCAGATCAGGGGGCAGACCGTGCTGGACGGTAGCGAGCCAGTTCGCGTCCCGCAGCGGCAGGCGTTGATGGTCGGAGATGGATACGAATCGGGTTTCGGGAAATGCTCGGATGACATCACCAAGGCCCGGCAGATCCAGTCTGCCATGGAGGGTCGTGAGAGATGGCACGCCGAGCCGGCCAAGCAGGGGGAGCGCGAGCCAATCGATATGGGAATGGATCACGTCGAACTCGCGCGCGCGCCTGGCGATGGCCTGCAGCAGGACGGCGTAGGCAGAATTGGGATCGACGCCCTTGCGCCCCAGCCGTAGCGCCCTCGGCCACACCGAATGAAGCCTGCCGCGGGTCTTGGAATCGCCACTCGCGAACAGAGTGACTTCGTGGCCCCGGTCGACAAGTCCGTCCACCAGCCAGGCGACCACCCGCTCCGTGCCGCCATAGAGCTTCGGAGGGACGCTTTCGGCGAGAGGAGCAAGCTGGGCGATGCGCATGGGGACTAGCCGCCCGCTCCGAAGGCCGAACGCAGGACTAGGACGACCGCTGCGGACACGAGGTGCGAAACGGCGAGCACCGTCCAGACCGGCCTCGCGCTTCCGAGGGCGAGCCAGCCGAGCAGTTCCTTTGCCGGGGTCAACATTCGTCGTCCGGAAGCCGCGCAACCGAAGTGCGCGAGCACTTCGACAGCACCACCGCGCGCCTCGGGCCTTCCGCTTAGATGGCGCTCGAGCAGGCAACGACGGCCGTCCGCTGCATCAACACCGTCATGGGTCGCGCGATCGATAGTCCATGCCGTCTCCACGGCACTTCGCAGCGCATCGATTGCCATTTCGAGCTCCATCGCGAAAACATCTTCCGGCGGCAACTCCTATGAGGGTCAAAGTTTCCACTTTTTCCCGAAATTGTTTTTCCCGAAACTTCACCAGCATTCAATCAATTGAGACCGTCGGAGGCGGTCGCGATACGTGGACGATCTTCGCAAGCCGAAATTCTGGCACACACCGAGCATGAGCCGTCTGTGTGCGAGGATCTCTCGTGTCCATCTACGCCTCTCCATGAGTCACCGAAGTTGAAGACCGGGGGTGTGTGTAAACCCACCATGCCCCTCCTCGGGCATTCGTGATGGCGGCGCGCCACGCTACGCGGCTAAGCCTAACACAGCGACATCCTCCGAAAGCTGTTCAAAATCGGGGCCCGGGGCACGGCACTGGTTTTATATGTTTCCAAGAAGGGCAGTCCGCGATCATGTACCGGCCGCGTCCGCCATCGAACCTGCGAAAGGCGCGACTGCGAGTTGAAGCCTGGGCCAGCGCGTGAATAGCGCCTGCAGCGAGCTTCGATAGCGACATACCCCGCATCTCCTACAACTTCGATGGCGATCAACCTCAGGGGCGCTCCGCAGATAGAGCTTAATGATCATCGACCGGTTGGCGTTTCCTTCACCATCGGCAATGGTGCGCCAACCTGCATTACAACTGCATTTAGAAATATCATCGTACCCGTAGCGGCGATAGCGGAACGGCCAAGGGGACGCCTTACGTTTACGCACCGGATGTCGAACCATACATTCCGAACTCCGGGGACCTTAGCCGCATTGAAACGCTTTCGCCCCGGGCACCCGGCGGTGTTTCCGCGCCTCGATACACGAGCAGCGTCAACACATCCTCCCGTTGCTTTACATCTGACGAGGCAAGGAGAAATCTGGGTTGAGCCACACCTGCTGACAAAGATGGAGGACCACACCACTGGGGGAAGGTGTGGCCACATATTCTTTCGGAGTTTGCGGGAGGACCTATGAGCGATTGGCAACCCGACTTCGACCGACTTGCTGTTGATTTGAATGACCGAGATGCACAAACATCGTCATCTAAAATAGTTTGGGTATATGTCGACACGAGTAAGGTCGTGGGTGACACCGGTCAATCGAAGGTACTTGCAAGCCTCGAGCTAGCCAAAGCATGGATCACCGAAAACGATTCGGCGGGCGTCGCATTTGAATACTCGTTTGATCAATCGCATCGAGGATGATGACCGTTGTGGCTTCAGAACGCAAAACAACTCGGCAAGCGGAAGATCCACGTCGATGATCTCATTGTCGATGATCTCATTGCATTAGGCCGCCCATCCAATGCGCCAGCGTCCAGCGACCAGGCCGCCGACATCAAGGTAGCGTTGTCGAGATCAATTTGCCGAGCCCGAGGCGCCGATGGGCTGAGGCTGGCGATTTCGAACAATTGAACCGACGGCTTCATGTCGGATAGATCCTTGACCGCAATGTCGAGCCTGCCGGCGAGAGCAATCAGGCCTGCGGGTATTCCGAAAGCCGATCGATCTGTCCGACTATCGCCTCACGCGGTAGAATCCGTCCATGGGACGAAATTACACGAGCGGTGGCGCGAGGAGTCAACCGCCCTAATGCTATGCGATGTTCCGGCAACTTTCACGTGAAGATTTGCTCTCGCTAACGGCAATCCTGTTCGCCGGCCGACCAGTCTCCGTCGGCCTGGCCGGCTCTTAAAGAAGTCGCTGGCTCGTGCCGCCTCCTGGCTCCTACAGCGCCAGAACCACCTAATCAGTGCATGGAGCGACGCCGGCTGTTCAATTTTGTCCTCACCATCTGCTTGATATTGACGCGTTTTCTCATTGCATTTCAAATTTTCAAATTGAACCCAGGCTACGACCGACCGGCATCTATTCTGCGGGTGCCACTTGGGTAACGCGGGCGCCGCGACACGAAGTCACAATTGCGCGATGTGCTGCGGTGCCGCAATATCGTCACCGCGGCGCAGCATAATCAGCGCTGGTTCTGAACGGAGTTTTGCATGTTCTGGACAGGCATTTCTATCGGTTTTGCTGCGTGCCTTGCCATTGGGCTTACTGGGCACTTTACCCACGACCGGCGTCAACGGTCGGCGTTCATCGCCAGTCTGTCGCCCTCACTGCGTGAAAGGCTCAGCGGCTTTGAAACAATCGATGGCGACTGGCGAGCCTTTCGGGACCTGTTGCGGTAAGCGGCGCTGGTGCGCCACACGACAAACAGCGCGTTCACGATCAGCCAAACAACCAGCCACCCAATTATCGCCACGTAGCGCGCCGCGCTTCTTCTTTGAATAGATATTACAAGTTGTTCTGATTCGTCAGGACGCGTGCGATGCAGAACGTCGCTGACGAAGGATGGCGTGAGCCGATGAGCCTGCGAGCGTCAACGAGAAAGTGCCTGCCCGCGCGGCTCCGCTCTTGATCACCTCGTTACTGGGCGTCGCTGTGACTAGGCGACGCTGGTGCCCCTCCCCGGTCTTCAAGCCGGTTCGAGAACCGCCAAAATCGTCGACTCCTGCGCATCCTCGATTGAGGGTACGATGCCAGGCGACCACACATTATCCAATTCGTCCAGCCGATCGATGAGACGCTGTAGCTGGGGCGGCATCTCCACCGACTTAAGTGCCATGGCCTCACGAAGCCGCTCACCAATCTCATCGCAGATGGCGCGGCAGTGATTGTGATCGAGATGCAGGATTTTGTGGTCGATGGGCATCGATTTTCCCCAGACAGTCAATGCCCCCAAGTATCGGACCAAGACCACAGAGATCGGTAAATGCGGCCGGCGACCGGTCTTCTTGGTCAAAAGCGGGTAAAAACGCCATGGTTTGCTGCGGTACGGCGTGGAAATAGCCAGAGAGCCGCGAGTTAATGATACTTGAAGGTAGCTTAGTCTTCCGAGAAACTTTGAGGTCGGTAGGCACCGTTGAGATCACTCAGCCCAGCCTGCATGCGCTCTTTCCGCTGCTCCGCTCGTGCGCGATCATGACGCGCTCGCGAAATTTGATCGCGCCAAATGTATCCCGCAGCAATGCCCAGAAGGAAAACCAAGAAAAATATAACCGTTTCCAACTTTGCCCCCGATGTCGTGCCGCCCCCCCGGTTACCGATCATTATATCGGTTGTCAGTTAAGCAAGGGTTGGCCACCGGCATGAACCGCCGGATACGCAAAAGCCGCCGCCGGGTTGAGACAGCGTCGGCTCTACTCTCACTCTCGCGGGGAAGTCTCACCGCGATTGATCTGAACCTAGTACTGGAAGTTAAGGAACGCTTGGCGAGCCAGCAACTCGAGGCGACTTCGGATCTTGGCGGAAAGTACCCTGTTAAAATTTAGCACTAGGCGTTTCGTGCGCCCGATGCGTCTTAAACCTTACATAGTTTGGCGACGTGATCGAACCCGGCAGTCTCCGAGCATTCGAATGACGGGGTTCGAACCGGGCGAAAATTGCTCGATCCGCCAAGTATGTGGACCTTCACCCTTAACATCCACTTCAGGAGGGCGGCGTCTTTCTGAAGCCGGTAAAGCTGGGGCCGTCGCCGCGTTGCGGGCATCGAAATCACACATTGAAGGGCAGTATAATTAAATCATCGGGCGGACTGGCCGCGTCAGCAGCATTTGATCGCAAACGAGAAACTGACGACAGGCACGCTCAATCGAGATCGCGCCCGCTTACCAAATTTAGGGGAAACATTTGAAAATTTTGGGGAGGCTCGGAGGGCTGAAGGCCGCTTGCTGAGCAGCAGGAAACGCCGCAAATATCTCAATAATTTCAAGACGAGGTTCGAGAAGTAGCAGTCGGCAATCCGCCTGGCAGTCCAGAGAAGACCCATTGCTCGAGGCTGTTTCGAGGAGGGCGCGCGTTCGCGATTGAAATAGGGGCGCGCTCTGCAGATCGGGGATTCTCAAGTGACTGGCGGGGACTCAAACGTGGCTGAAATCATAGCGACCTAAACTCCGTGATGTCGTGGTCCTCCCACCACTGATCGCAAGAGTCGAACGAATCATTGAATTTCCAAAAGTCCGCCCTGATTCGCACGACAACCGGGCTGAAATGCAGGGAACGCGATCGGCCCGGTTGAGCTCCACCACGCTGATCGTCCGCAGCGATCAATTTCATTGGAAAGTTCGCCGATTACTATTTTTGGACCCGACATCGCTGTGCGCCCTTGCCTTTTGAGTTGCGCTAACAAACTTTCTCCACAGCAAAGTACGGAACAAGGCGAAATCTGGTTTATTTGTTGACGGATCAGCGAGCCCGTGTGTATGATTTACGATAAATTAACTGCAAAGAAGAGTCGGTTCACATGTCCAAGATGAAGATTGCGGCAGCTTTGCTTGGTGGCTTGTTGAGTTCGGTTTGTGGCGGTGGCGCCCAGGCAGTCCAGATCACTTACGCGGATTTCGGCGGCGGATCGAGTTTTTCATCGAAAGGCTTTGATATCACGGCCACAGGCGGCGATTTTCAACAGAAGGGGAATTTTGGCGGATCATTTGGGGTGGGTGTCGGCTCGGTAAACAATTCAGTCGTCTCGGGCGAGATCGATGCCGGCAAGAGCGTGGCCGAGGGTGGAACCGGCGTGCCCGAATCTATTTCGTTCCAAACGAGCATCCCGCAGTTTCTAGAATCTTTTACGGTGGCTTTCCTTTATCCGAAAGGGCAGTTCAGTGATGACGTGAATGAGACCGCACGTATCATAATCAACAATATCACATACACACTGTCCGTCGACGATGGCGGCGGCACTGCCACATTTAGCGATCCCGGGTTAGTAAATGTGTTCCTCGACAATGCCAATGGTGGGCAGTGGACGGTGAGCTTCTTAAACCCATTCCTGCTCCAAGGCATCGTGTTCGCTCCCGGAAATGGGGGGCCAAATTCGGTGCTCGGAGATTTTGCGTTCAATCAGCTGACTACTTCGCCTGTTCCGGGCCCGATCGTTGGGGCCGGATTGCCTGGCCTGATGATGGCCTTGGGTGGCTTGGTTGTTTTGGCTCGGCGCCGTCGCCACCACGCTGGCGTCTGACGACTAAGCCAGTTCCCCTCGTCAATCATCCGCGCAGCGCAGAGAGACCGCCCTCGGGCGGTTTTTTTGTGTTCGGCGGCTACCTCAAGGATTTTGTTTGGTGGGGCGGCTTAAAGCTCCGTTTGCTAGCTGAGGGCGCAAATATGTGTTCGCAGAAATTTAGGCGGTTCCCTCCCGGACCTCTACCGGGCTTTCACGGGTTGCCAGATAGCTACCGGCGTTGCGGCGATGGCGGTCTTAAGCATCCGTCCCCAGATGCAAAACCGCCGAGATCTCGGCGCGCGACTATGTTATCGCTGACTTGGATCGCCGCCCCTCTTGGCAAGAAGATCCTGAGCCAACGGCGAAAGCCGTTGCGGCGCCCTCCTCCAGCCTGTGCAGAAAGTGCGTTGACGCGGCACAGCTGGCAAGTCGTTGCGGGCCGAACTGGGAACCTCAACACCGCGATTCGTTTGCGATAGGGTGATGTGCGATGTCAGGAGCAAGCGGACAAAATTCTCGGCACCGGGCCTGTTCGAGAAGAGCTGCCGAGGCTTACGACCTAAGGGCTCGCGTTAGATCAATCTCTTTGCCTGCTGACGTAGCCCTTTAGGCAACTCCCTACAGGGGCTGGTCGCAAATAAGATGCCATGGACGCCTACGATATAGTAAGGTCTCCTTAGTCTCTGATTCGGCCTGACCCGATAGACGGGGCTTTCACTTAAAATTACTGTGCAAACTAGAATTAATTGCTTGAACTAGCTAATTGAATCGATTCAATTTAACGCAGGAAAATACTGCAGAGGTGGGGACCATGCGTGGGATATTCCGTCTAGTTGCGCTTGTTGCGCTCTTTGCTGGTTCGCATTCTGTTAACGCGAATGCGGTGAGTATTATAAACGGGAGCTTTGAACTCGATCCCCAAGCCAACGGGTCTTGGGCGAACTATCCTTCCTTAACGGGATGGTCGGGCGGATCGGGTGGGATAGAATTACGCAATAACGTCGTTGGTCAGGCCTATGATGGCAGTAATTTTGTCGAGCTCGATACGTACCAGAACAGCACTATTTTCCAACAAATCAGCACGACGCTCGGACAAGTATACACAATAAGTTTCGCCTACTCTCCCCGCACGGACGTTCCGGATACTTCAAACGGGATCGAAGTTTTATGGAACGGTATTGTGTTTGGGTCTTATACCGGATTTACCTCCCTTAACGATGATTGGTCCCTGAAAACGATCAATGTGAGCGGCACAGGCAACCTCGACACCCTGTTGTTTCGAGCAGTAGGAACCAGCGATTCCCTGGGTGGCTCTCTCGACGCGGTCTCGGTTGCGACGGTACCCGGCCCCATTGTCGGTGCAGGAATTCCGGGCCTTGTGATGGCGCTAGGTGGGCTGGTCGCGTGGCGCCGTCGGCGGACGGCAGCTGCGTAGGTCTCGACGCACTAGTCGGATTGAAGAGACCGCCTTCGGGCGGTCTTTTGCTTTCTATGTGCTTTGATCACGCGTTGGGTCACCTCCGACGGTCCCCGGTGTCGCTTCAGCGACCGCTAGCGGCGATCTATCTGTGCACGCCCAATCGCGACGTGAGCTATCTGCCGAGAACCGGGATCAATATCTTCGGCCAGAGTTCGCAGAGCAAAAGCTATCGCACCGCGATTCTCATCAAAGCGTGCCTGGCTGCTGATCCGAAATCCGCAGCGCCGAGTTCTTGGTGAACTGCCTTGCGCTCTCGGCGCTCTGACCGTTCCCGCTCGACCTCTCTCGAGCAGGATGCTCCGGCGGACTTTTTCCAGCAGCAGCAAGATCACTACCGGCTTTTACCTTGGGCGTTGTACCCGCGTCCTCGGCTAGTTCGGCCATCACAAAGGCGACCGCCGGGCGTGGACCCCATTGCTTCCAGAATTCATCCAAGCGCGGCCGGGCTCGTAGAGCTTGTCATGACCGATAGGCATGGCTTCGAAGATGCCTGTATAGTTTGACCGAATCGATGACGGAGCCGACGGCCCGCAAGGCAATTTGAGGCTTGCGAGCCGCGCGCTAATGAACCCTGCCTGATCTGTAAACAAACCCCCTCTGATGCCCATCACCTGAAATATGCGCAACCGCGAGCCTTGGGACGGAAGGTCAGCGACGAGTTCACGGTCCTTCTGCCATGACCACCATCAGCTTAATGGGACCTGGTGGACCAATAACAGGGAATTTTCTCATTATTTCAGGAAAAAACAGGCTATATACACAACTTAGGCTATAGTATAAATAAATTATTCAATAGATTCAGTTAGTTAAATGAGATATCCGGCACTTTCCTGTTATTGTGCAGAACAGGCGTTTAGAGCGTAAGAACAGGGGATGAAAAGCGCAGAGTGGACCATTTGGAACGCCGGAACAGGTGGTTCGACACAGATGCGCATCGATTGATCGCAACTGTCCACTCAGTCCCCTATGATGGGATCGTAGATAGAGTTTCGGGGCAATGGGTCCCGGTCGCCCATCCATGGCCCTTATTATGAACAAACCAATTTCTGCCGAATCCCTGCCACGGCTGGACGTCGCCTACCGTGCCGTGGGTGAACTCATTCCGGACCCGCGCAATGCCCGGACCCACCCGAAGCGTCAGATCGATCAAATCAAAGCGTCGATCAAAGCGTTCGGCTTCACCAATCCAATCCTGACTGACCCCGAAGGCCGCATCATCGCAGGCCATGGCCGGCTTCAAGCCGCCCGGGCGATGGGTATTGCAGAAGTGCCGACAATCACCCTTTCCGGACTGTCGGAGACCCAAAAGCGCGCGCTCCGGATTGCCGACAACAAGATTGCGCTTAATGCGGGCTGGGACCTTGAGATCCTGCAGCAGGAGCTGGGTGAGCTCGGTTCGATCGATGTCGACATTGATCCTACTTTGACCGGCTTCTCGACCGGTGAGATCGACGTCATTCTCTCCCCGGCCGAAGGTCCCGACGATGAGGTCATTCCGCCCACTCCGGCAACGCCGAGAACAAGACCTGGCGATATCTGGATTCTCGGCGATCACCGCGTGGGATGCGGAGATGGCCGCGACGTCGGATTTTTGCAGCGGATCATCGGTGATGGCGCCCGTATCGATGCGGCTTTCCTCGACCCACCCCACAACGTTCGCATCGGCGGCCACGTGGTGGATGCCGGAGGTCATCGCGAGTTCGCCGCCGCGGGCGAGATGAGCGAGGCCGAGTTCCGCTCCTTCCTCGTTGACACGCTTGGTGCTGCTGCACATGTCTCGCGCGATGGCGCGGTCCACTTTGTCTGCATGGACTGGCGGCACATGGACAGCGTTTCCGCTGTCGGATCCAAGATCTACGGCGAACAATTAGACCTCTGCATCTGGAGCAACTCCAATGCGAGCATGGGTTCGCTTTACCGGTCCAAGCATGAGCTCGTCTTCGTCTACCGGGTGGGTACGGCGCCCCATCTCAATAGGGTCGAGCCGGGAAAACACGGCCGCCACCGCACCAACGTCTGGGACTACGCCTCGGTCAACGCCATGCGGGGCGGCGGGCGAGAGGATCTGGCCTTGCATCCGACGGTCAAGCCGACGGCACTGGTGGCCGATGCGATTGAGGATGTCACCCGGCCCGGCGATCTCGTGCTGGATGTTTTTCTGGGCCTGGGCACCACGTTGCTGGCGGCCGAGCGGACCGGTCGGCGCTGCCGCGGGCTCGACATCAATCCGGGCCATGTCGACGTGGCCGTGGAACGCTGGGCGGCGAGATCGGGCCTCGAACCACGCCTTGAGGGAGCCGCACCGTGACCAAGAGGTCCAAGACGTCCCATTCTGGTTCGGCACGCAACCCTGGCTGGTTTGTCAAGGGCCGCAGCGGCAACCGCAACGGTCGGCCGAAAACCTCCCGCGCCGAGCCCCCCTCTGCGTTCGAGGTGTTGCTGGAAAAGACCCTCACGGTGGCGGATCGTGGCGGCACGCGCAAGATTACGCTGGAGGAAGCCCTGCAGCAGCGGACTTATCAGGATGCACTGGCGGGCAAGCGCATGGCCATGCGCCAGCTCGTGCAATGGATCATCAAGCGGGAGGCCTGGCTGGCGAAGCAACATGCGCCAGGGGCCAAAAGGCCGATGACGGTACTTATAGAGCATGATCCAAAAAACGTGGATGCCGCCCTTGTGCTGCTCGGCATCGCCGCGCCCCATCCCGCGCGCGCGAAAATGGGCGGCGCCCGGGCAGAGCTACTGCTGGAGCCATGGGCGGTACAGGCGGCCCTCCGCCGCAGGCGAGGCGGCCAACGTCTGACTGACAAGGAGTGCGAGCAAATACGGCAGTGTTCGCGGGATGCGGATTCTCTGCGCTGGCCTCGGGGGACGGGTGAATGACCTCCAAGGGCGAGCCGCCTTCTGACGACCGAGAGGAGAGCGGCTATCGCCGGCCACCGAAGCAGACGCGCTTCACCAAGGGCCGGAGCGGCAATCCGGCTGGCCGGCCTCGCGGGCGACATCGGCAAGCACCCTATGAGGCGGTGCTGAGCCAGATGGTGAGGATTCGCGAGGGGGGAGTCGAACGCCGCGTGACGGCGGCCGAGGCATTTCTGCTCCAGCTCGCCAAACGCGGAATTGAAGGCGACAGCGCCGCATCCCGCGCTTCCCTGGCGGTGCTCGAGGAGGCCCAAAAACGCCAACACGCAAGCGATGCCGTGACCGTCACCGTGAGAAGCCTAGCGTCAGGGGGCGTCACGCCAGCGATCAAGCCGCTGCGAATGGCGAGGGTACTTGACCCTTACCGAGAGACCGCGCGCGTCGTCCTCGAGCCATGGCTCGTCGAGGCCGCGTTGGCACGGCTTCCCCACCCCCTCAGTCCGGCTGATCAGCGGACCATCGTGAGCGTCACGCGAACGCCCGGCAAGGTTCGCTGGCCCAAATGGTGGAGCGAACATCGGTAATGTTGCGATACTAGTCGCGTGCCGTGGCCATGGTATGGATCGATCCGAGATTGCTCGCGTCGCCAAGCCATTGCCCTAGACGCATTTGCCGGCTCCGGCACCACGCTGATTGCCGCGGAGCGAACCGGCCGGCGTGGCTATGGCATCGAAATCGATCCTGCCTAATGCGACGTCACTATTCAGCGCCCTATCCGCGTCCGCGGGCCAAAGCCGCAACGCTGCAGGCCACAGGGCAAGCTTTCGCCGACGTGAAGCGCGAGAGGTCAGCACAAGGCTCAAGTTCCTAACTCCCAATCAAGACCTTCCGGCGTTTTCCCCATGCTGCCTGCAGTTCCGGGGTTCGGCGGGCGGGCCGAACCGTTGCCGCTTCAAATGGAAGTTGGGTTCGTTCTGCAAAGTTGCCGACCGATCCTGCCTGGCTCGCTGCTCGGAACTGATCTATTTTCGAGCAGGCTTTTTCAAGCGAACTCCTAGCCCATCACCGTTTTCGTCGATGAACTCGATGCCGGCGGCTCTCATCGATCCGAGTATTCTCATTGCTGTCTCTTCTCGACCACCTAGCTGACCGTCCTGAGCTTCTAAACGCTTGATCGTAGGAATCGAGATCCCGGCAGCATGAGCCAATTGCTCCTGTGACCAATTCAACAGCGCTCGGGCTGCTTTGATCTGCCGAATTGATACTTTTAGTATTGACTTCCGCATTGATACTTTTAGTATCCAGTTGACAGTTCGAATCGAAGCAGGAGAGTCGCAATGTCAGCCACCTTTGCCAAGTCGCAGCATGCTGCCCGCCGACGTGAATTCATCGGCGGTTCGGATGCCCGGATCATCATGGGGAGTGATGAGGACGCGCTGCGACGGCTCTGGCAGGAGAAGCGGGGTGAGATCGAGCCCAAAGACTTATCCAGCGACCTCCTGGTTCAGCTTGGCACCGTAACCGAGCACCTGAACAGGCACTGGTACGAAATCAACACCAGCCAGGTCGTGGTCGATGTTCAGCGGCAGGTCTTTCACCCCGTGCACCGCTGGATGGCGGCGACGCTGGACGGCCGGGTGGAGGCGACCGGCGCGGTATTTGAGGCCAAGTTCATGCTGCCCTGGAATTTTTCCGAAGAGGCGGCTGCGGAAAAACACATGGCCCAGCTGCAGCACAATATGTGGGTGACCGCGACACGATCAGCCGTACTTTCCATCATCACCGGCGGCGGCAAATGGGTGGAAATGACGATTTCCGCCGACCCGCTCTACCAGCACCTGATGCTCACGGCCGAAAGGAAGTTTTGGCGCTGTGTCGAAAGCGGTGAATCCCCCCGCCCCTTCGGCATCGAACCCCCGCGGCCCCGCCTTGAGGCGGTTAGAACCGCCGATATGAGCGGCTCGAACGCGTGGGCGGAGTTTGCAAACCTTTACCGCGTGACCCGCGCTGCTGCGAGTGAGCATGACCGCGCCAAGAGAGAACTGAAGGCTCTTGTGCCTGAGGACGCCAGAGAGGCCTCAGGCCACGGGGTGCGCGCCAAGCGATCTAAGTCCGGCGCCATCAGCTTTGAGGCCTCGGAAGTGGAGCCTGGCCATGCAGCGCTCTAGTCATAGCGTCGGCGCATTGGCGGCAGCGCTGGCCAAGGCGCAAGCCGAGATCCAAAACCCGGAAAAATCACTGACCGCCACCATCGTCTCGCCCTTCCCGCGCGAGGGGGTACGCAGCTTTCGCTATGCGTCGCTGGCCTCGGGGCTCGACCTGGTGCGCAAATGCCTGGGCCAGCATGAGATCGCAACGGTCCAGGCCACCGCCATCGATCAGGACAACGGCCTGATTAGGCTTACGACAACGCTCGTTCATGCCTCCGGCGAATGGGTCTCGTCGGACTGGCCGGTCTGCCCTGTCATCGAAACGGCTGCGCCCCATCGGCTGGGCGCCGCGCTTACCTATGCCCGCCGTCATGCGCTGTTTACCCTGGTGGGCATTGCTGGCGAGGATGACCTCGATGCGCCTGATCTGGCGCCTGCGGTAGCTGCGCAGCCATCGCTCCCGCAGTTGCCCAGCGGACCCTTGCAGGCCGCTGCAAAACGCTCGCGCGCTGACAAGTCCGGTCCCGCTCAGTTGCCGCCAGACGCTTCCGAAAAGCTCCGACAGCAGCTGATCTCGGAACTCGGGCAGCTCGGGGATCCCGAGGCCTTGGCGGCGTGGGCACACCGGGTGCTACCGCTGAAGAACCAACTTTCGGCCCCCGATTGCCAGGCGATCGAAGCTGGCTTTGTGGCGCGGCTCCGCGAGCTTGGCGACGACGACGCGGCGAACGGAAATAAGACCCAAGAAGCGAACGCGCAGGAACCCGAGCGAGAGCGCGCCCAACCAGCCCCCGCGGAAGTCACCGTCATTAGCAAGCCGGCGCGCGAGCGCGATCGCAACCATCTGCGCTTCGTGGCCCATCAGCCCTGCCTCGTCTGCGGCCGCAGTCCTTCCGATCCCCATCACATCAAGTTTGCCGAGCAGCGGGCAATGGGGCGCAAGGTAAGCGACCGCTTTACCGTCCCGCTTTGCCGGCTGCACCACCGGGAGCTCCATCGCCGTGGCGATGAACGCGCGTGGTGGCACGTCCACGCGATCGATCCGTTGCCTACCGCGGCAACGCTTTGGGCCATAACCCATACGCCCGAAGGTGCCGAAGCAGGCCTCGAGGGCGAAACAGTCAGCACTCGCCCAAAGCCCGATAGGCGCCGGGTCAGCAATGGAGTTCGTCGCCCTGTTCCGCTTCAGAATGACGAAACGAGCCCGATCTTGCGGCCGGAGGCAAAATGAGCTCGTTCCGACAAATCGGCGCCCACCGCAGCGATGCGCAGCGAAGCACCGGCAGTCCCAACGAGGCCATCAACAACGTCAAGAGATCATCGACAACCTCTACGGCAATGTAAGCGTCCGGTGAAGACCGCACAGCGGCCACTCAGGCTGCCTGATCGACTTGCTTGTTTCGGTGGCGCCAATTCCACGGAAGGAGTTCGTCGAGCCTTTGGACGGGATGCTCGGCGATGCGCGCCAGAACGTCGGCGAGCCAGGCTTGCGGATCGACATCGTTCATCTTGGCGGTGACGATCAGGCTGTACATCACCGCGGCACGCTCGCCACCGCGATCAGAGCCGCAGAACAGCCAGGACTTTCGACCCAAAGCGATGCCGCGCACGCCACGCTCCGCCGCATTGTTCGACAGGCAGATGCGGCCGTCGTCGAGGAAGCGTATGAACGCGCTCCAGCGCTTGAGCATGTAGTCCATGGCCTTGGCGATGTCGTTGCGACGCGAGAGCTTGGCGCGTTGCTCGCGCATCCAGGTTTCTAAATTGGCGACCAACGGCGCGCTCAGTTCCTGGCGGACGGCCCGGCGCCGTTCGGGGCTCTGTCCGTTGATGCCTCGCTCGATCTCAAACAAGGCGTCGATCCGGCGGACTGCTTCCATTGCCAGCGGCGAGATCACTGCCGGCTTCTTGCCCTTAGCCTTGCGACGCGCATTCTCAGCCAGATCAGCCATTACGAAGAATGGTCGTCGGGCATGGACCCAGCACGCGGCTTCCAGGATCGGACCTGCGTTGCGGCCCGGGTCGTAAAGCTTGCCATAGCCGCTATAGGCATCGGCCTGGAAGATGCCGCTGTAGCCGGCCAGATGCGCCTGGGGATGCTCGCCCGCGCGATCGCGCGAGTAATAGAACACCGCCCCCGGCGGGGCCGGCCCGCCAAAAGGCTTGTCGTCGCGCACATAGACCCAGATCCGGGCGGTGTCGGTCTTGCCTTTGGCCAGGACCGGGACCGTGGTGTCGTCCCCGTGCAATCGCTCGGCGCTCAGCACATAGGCCTCGAGGCGCTTGAACAAGGGCGCCAGCGCCGCCGTGCAGCCGCCGACCTGGTCGGCCAGGGTCGATAGACTGATCGGCACGCCCTCCCTGGCATAGCGTTCCGCTTGGCGGTTCAGCGGCTGATGCTGGCCAAACTTCTCGAACAGCACCATCGCCAGCAAGCTTGGCCCCGCCCAGCCGCGGGCAATCACATAGAACGGCGCCGGGGCCTGGCTGATCTTCTCGCAATCACGGCAAGTAAACTTCTCGCGGACGTGCTGGATCACCTTCCAGGATTTCGGGACCACCTCCAACGTCTCGGTGATGTCCTCCCCGAGCCTGGACAGCCGCGCGCCGCCACAGCAGGCGCACACCACAGGCCCCGGCACGATCACCCGCTCGCGAGGCAGATGCTCCGGGAACGGCTGGCGCGACGGTCGCTTGCGCGTGAACGACGCCACCTTCATGGTTTTGGTCGCGGCCATTTCGGCTGCGAGCTCGTCCTCCGTCGCCGAACTCTCCAACTCCTCCAGCGTCAGCTCAAGCTGATCCAATAGTCGCGCGGTACGCTCCGAGCGCGGCCCATAGCGGTCGCGATTGAGTTTCTCGATCTGCAGCTTCAGATGGGCGATCAGCGCCTGGTTGTCGGACTGCTGAGCGCGGGCGGCCGCAGCCTCCGCGCGAGCAACGATCAATGCCGCTTTCAGCGTTTCGATGTCGTCTGGCAGCGATTCAAGGCCGTCACCCATGGCCCCGATGGAATCACAAAAGGGGCGATTTGAGGCGTCTTTTCTTCCGTGCTTCAGAACATTTTTGAGCCTATCCCGCGCTCTGTGGCCGCCACGTATGCTGCGGGTTGCGCCAGTCGATCGCCTCCAGCAGATAACTCATCTGCGCCGCAGTCAGCCCCACCACACCGCTCACCGTCACCGGCCAGACAAAACGGCCACGGTCTAACCGCTTGGCGTAGAGCGACAATCCAATTCCATCGTGCCACAAGGCCTTGATCAGCGAACCGCCGCGGCCGCGGAACACGAAGACATCTCCGGCAAACGGATCTCGACCTAGGCTTTCCTGCACCAATAATGACAAACCCTGCATGCCCTTGCGCATGTCGGTGTAGCCGGTCGCAATCCAGATCCGTGCGTTCGAAGAGATCGGGATCATCGACGCTCCAGAACCTGCAACACCCGCGCCAGCGCCGTCGCATCGACGCCGGCGTCGACAATCACCCGACGATCCCTGCCAACGACAATCACCATCTGCCCGCTCGTCGGTGTGGCAGCAACCGCCGGCTCGACCTCAGCGGCAAGGACGACCCGCGCAAAGCCAGATTGTTCGCTTTGAGGGCTAATCGGCTCGGCATTGAGCGCGCGACGCCATGTCATCAGCAACGAACGTGATATGCCATGGCGCCGTGCCGTCGACGATATAGCGCGCGGCGCTTCAAAGCTCTCGGTCACGATCCGCAGCTTCTCGTCATCCGACCAGCGCCGCCGGCGACCAGTCTCGACCACCTCAAGCCGCTCAAGCTGAGTACTGCGCTTATGGCTGTCCATAAGGACTGTTACGCACCAATTGGACTAATCCAACAAGGCGGCCCTCGCCAGAGGGAAACACGGCAATGCGGTTGCCATTTCCGATTCAGCAGAGCCGACTGAAAATGCGACTGATCACGGCCTGCACGTCGATGCGTAACCTCGAGCAGGCACAGACGAGTTCGATGACCTCGCGCGACCGTACATCCGATTGGCGAAGCGACCGGCCCGCCCTCTCGATCGCCTCATCCGCTACGAGCCAATGCTTTGGCGCCAGGCTTGCCAGATCCTGTTCACGCCGCAGCGCCTCGAACGCGCAAGCCGCGGGAACGACTGAGGCCGCGCTGACCGGTAGCGCGTTAAAGAACGAGCTACCCGCGTTTAGTCGGGATGCGATCCATGGCGGGCGGCTAACGTTGGCAATCAGGTGGCCAAATAAGGGTTGGAGGCGGCCCGTCACGATTGCAAAAAAACTATTGTGGTCGATTTTTTATGGGGGCGCGGGAGTTCGTCTGCCAACAAGTTTGGCGGGATTTCCCGTCACAATTGTCTCCGCATCAACGTTCGTCGTAACGATCGATCCTGCACCGATCACGGCCGCATGTCCGATTTCGACGCCGGGCCCGACAAAAACGCGCGCAGCAATCCAGCACTCACCTGCAACCTTAATTGGAGCACTGACGAACGGGAACGTCACGTCGCGGTAATCGTGCGTTCCCGCACAAAGGTAGGATTCTTGTGAGACACAGGAATGCGACCCGATTGATATTTCCGCAACGGAGTAAAGGGTCACATTATCGCCAATCCAGACGTAGTCGCCCATCGTCAGATTCCAGGGGCAAGTTACGCGTACACCCGGACGGATAAGAACGCGTCTTCCAATTTTCGCACCGAACAAGACAAGCGCGAACCGGCGCCAAGCGAACATGTACTGCGGCGTGGGTAGCACGAAGACCGCCTGGAATAGCCACCACAGCTGTGCGCGCCAGGCGGCGCCCCCGCGCGCGGTACCTCCAAAACGTGCCAGATCTTGAAATTGCCTAGCTTGCATCGCTGCCCAACGCTTTTTGACTACCTGATCATAGCAAGCGAGCAGTTTCTGCGCGGACGCGTGCCAGGTTAGTCGACCTCGCGCGTAACGGCTTGCTTACGCCGACATTTTTCACCGAGTGGCGTCATCCGTCAACAGTGTCTCAATCGCGCGGGAGCAGCCCATTAATATCGCGTTCCGTGAGAACAAGGGCGGCACCGGCCTCCTCCACATAAGGCCAGGTGTTGACCCTATCCGTTATCACGACGGGAACGCCTATCTGCATCGCCTCAACGACCGTAATTGCAAACTCTTTTTCACGGGATGGCAGTAGAAACAACTCCGCCGCGGCAAAGGACGCCCATTTCAGTTCGTCGTCCAAGTGTCCGGTAAAGACCACATCTGCCTGATATGCAGCTCCAGTATTTTGGCTCGCCAGTACCCGCAACGACAATAGCGCATTTAGTATTGTTTGCCTCACGCCCTGCAAGGCCTTCAAGATACGATCCGCCCCCTTCTTGCGATGGAGCCTTCCGAGAAGCGAGCGTGACACCTGTTTCAGGAGTTATCAAAAGTTGCCGGCGCGACGTTCCTGTTGCAGACCGGAAGCTGAAACTGGCGATTTTTAGCCTTTCCATAGCTTGGCGCATTACACCCGTGCTGTTGAGGTTGGCTATCGAATTTATGGAAACGGTATTGTCCCTCACGTTGGCGCATGCAGGCGTCGACAATCGGAATAATTTTCGTTTGCTAACGAAACCGCCTTTGCGACAACAGTTATTATAACCGATCCCGCGCCAACCACAGCTGCATCTCTAGCGATCAGCTGGTCCGCTCGACCATGTTTTTGATGTTGCGAAACGTTGGAAGCAATGGGCCGATTGGTGACTTCTCCAAAGCCTTTCTCAACATTTGACGTCGATTAGACGACCGTTCCCTGCGGTCGTGGTAGCGGAGAGCCCACTTGATCATGGATATAAGCTCCTTATCAGCATCATGCTCAAGTGCGAACTTCAGATTATCTTCCGTCAGATGTCGATGATCTTCCGCCATTAACTCAGCCCAGTGATCAAATGACTTGTTCTGAAAGGTTTTCGCGCGGTCGAAAAGCCCGAGAATCTGCAACGGCACAGCGGTTCGAACGCATTTAGGGCATTGGCCGCAATTAAATGCTCCGCCATAGTTCATGTGGCATACTCGCAGGTAATTTAGAACCAAATTGCAATCGTATTTAACGATTTTTGCCACCTTGTTCGCACGGCTACACTCCGAGCCGTCGTGGAGAATATGGGTGCTCTCCGTCGAATACATTTCGTCTACGAGAGGTGTGCTTCCGTGTGCCACCAAGTGATTATAATCAAATGCGGATGGGATGCATACGTATGCCATAAAGCTTGAGAGGGCCAAGGAAACACCAGCAAGGTCGCTCCCAAAATAGTATCTTTCCCAATCAGGGTTATAAACTTCTGCTCCTTGTAGACTAGTGCGGATATTGGTCTCTCCAATGATGCACGATACGCCGGCTGAAGAGGCTACATCGCGGATCCAGCTCTCGGTCTCACCGACGCCTCTGCCCCACTCAAGCTTGTTCTCAATCCCCTTCATGAAAATCAAATGAGAGAGCGGGGTTGGCAGCGCCCCCGCGTCACTTTTGTACTTCAAGAGGCTATAGAAAGAATCCACACCACCGGAGAAGAATGTTCCGGCTCGCTTAGGCCTCGATGGATTACAGGTTGTGACTGACTCAGCCGTAATTGAGACGCGTGCGAGATGCGGCCACCAAGTGTGGAATATGTCTCGGATTCGAGGCAAATTGAAAAGAAGCCGCGGAGAAATTGGCGGCACGATATGAAGCGGCTCACCGCTCTGCATGCACGGCATAAGCATCGCGGCCGCGAATGCGTCCGCTTTTGCACTAGCCGCGAACGGCTCATCCGAAACGGTAAATTCAAAGCTAACTTCAAATGCGCTTGGTGATGGCGCGCGCCTTTCGACCTTCCCAACAAGACGAGTTATTTTACCCTTAGCTTCGACGTCGACACTAACAAGACGCACAATCTTCCTCCCAAATAAGAGATTCAGGATTTATTTCCGTACCAATACAAGCGGCTCGACATTACGATTGAAAAGAAGCCACTGAGGAGAGCAACAGAGCACAGCGGCGGGTCCTTACTTGCGGGACCAGCGGCTCCTCGCAAGCAAACTGCAACGAGGGTGGGACTTGTACCGAACGTCAATTATAGACTTGCTGGCTAGTTGGAGCAGCGTGAGATTCACGGAACTTATCTTCCGTTATCCTTGAGACTTGATAGTTCGCTTGAGTCACTCGAGTACCTTTGCATGGCGGCCCGGAGTGCCCAAGGAAAGCTCTGATTAAAGGAGAATTCATAAGAGCGAAGTCCCTGAACATATTGTCCAATTGTCCTTACTCTTCCAGAACCGCGGAACGATTTGCTGCCAATTTGGACCAGGGCTAGCGACACGAATGTGACGACACTAAAAATCAAATGATCCCATAGCGATGGAGCGAAGGGCCGCCGCCATTTCGTGCCGGTCCGCGCGCCCCATCCGCCAAACGGAACTTTTTCTGGATATTTTTGCACAAGTGTCCTGCCACAATGCTCCTGATTGAAGGCATAAACTTCTCGCAAGGTTGTTTTTGTCAAGTTCGTTTCGAAATCTCCGTAAGTAGCGGCCTTCTTTTCGGTAGCAAAGGCCTTTCGCGGCACTCCTGCTTCCTCGACGACCCGTCGAGGAATCGGTCGCGAATAATGTTCATATGGCGTATTCGATACGTCCCATTCTTTCATTTCATGAGACTTGCTAATCCGCAAAATATCACGCAATCCGCTATAGCCAATATACGGAACAGGAATGTGCAGAAAGCCGGCCCATAGTCGGAATTCCGAGATGTCCAGACCGGTGTGCTCCTTGCGCTTATAGTTTTCAATCTTCTCGGCGCTCGAGCCGACGCCCCAAATTTCGTCTCCAAAACAACCGCTCAGATATAGCTTCTGATGCAAAAGTTCTCCGACGCCAGCCAGCTCAACCCCACTAGCAAAGCCAACGGCAGCCACAAATGGAACCTCTGGAAAGGAGCACTTTTTCCAAGCGTACCGGTCAACCTTATGCACTGTTAGGCCAAGGTGCTGCCCGATTTCGGATCCGTCATCATCAGCGCCGCCCCTCGCCCGAGAGAATGTAAACGCCTCCTTTAAGCCCGCTCTTTTTGCGAGCGCACATATCATGGGCGAGTCGTACCCAGTTGATATTCCGCTCAGCATCGAATACTTCCGCTCGCGCGCCGAGCTTTGTCCGTTTTCTGCGATGGCCTTCAGCGAAGATTCCAAGAGCGCGATATACTCCTCGAATTCTCGGAATGAGCGCCGTGGGTGATTCTTCTCGACTTGGCAGATATTATCGTTTTCAAAGCGGAGATTTCTGCAAATCGTCATAACGACCATGCCCTTAGTGGTCTTGAGAGTTTGCGCGTAGTCGTCAATTCCGTAGGTAATTTTGAAGGACTCTTCCTCAAAGGTCGCGTAACAACTATCGCATTCCGCGCTCATCTGCGCCATCAGGCAGGCGAGAGAGTTGGAAACCCACCACGTGTCTTCAACCTGAGCGTGATAGAGCCTATCCATTGGAGCGCATGACGAAATGAACGAGAGCTGTTTCCCCAAAAGCACGGCTCCCGATCCAAAAAAACAATCGGAATCCGCAAACGACGTATCTCCGAAAGGCCGGTCCCACACCCCCTCGCAAAACCAGGTCGCTCCCGTCTCGACACCGTGTCCGTGACGAACGCTCAATCGCCGATCGTTCCCATCGAGTTCTGCACACCAAGCTAGCGGCGGCCACGCGGGTATCGAAGAAAACTGCATTTTCATCAATCAATCCTCTCGAGAGGTCGTTACTATCAAATCAACGCCTCTCCAGGCATTAGGCTTTTCGAACGTCCGAGAATGCCGTACCTTTATCGCCAAGAAAATGTATTTCGGTACTCGTGACAGGCTCGTATATCATCCAAGCACGATCAAATCGAAGTGGCTAAGTGCAACGCACATCAAAAATGAATGGCCTGCGGGGACAATTTATTCTAAGCCGCGGAACGCAGGAACCACATCCGGAATGGGAGTGTGCAAGCCAATTCGGCTGGTTCCTTCAAACTCATCCGTCGCTTCGTCTACACAATGTGTTTGACACGACGGGAGTGTCCGCAGGCTGGCTGCTCGGCTACGCAATCGATACTGGATCGCAGCGAATGCTGTCGGGAGACTGGCTCCTTCACTGCGAGGCATCTCAAGAAAATTGCTCATCCATTGAAAGCCAACTCTATTCATTAGCAGGGCGCTATGTCCTAATACTTCTTGGGAAGGATATTCAAAGAATTTATGCGGATCCATCCGCCAGCCTTTCCACTCTTTACTCCGCCGACCAGCAGGTTGTTGGATCCACCGCTTCGGCACTTGGGGCAGTTGATCCGTCTCCCCTCGCCGCCCAGATAAGCCGGACGAGAGAAGCCAGCGGGACATGGTATCCGTGCGGCCTCACAGAGTGGCGCAACCTTCATGTCTTGCTACCTAACCACTATCTGGACCTAAATTCGTGGGTAGTCAGGCGACACTGGCCGGAATGCAATGCGCCTATTCCTTCAAAATTGCGCGATACTGATGCGACCATACGCGAGATCTGCCAACGACTTGCTGCAAACATAGCGGCCGTCGTAGCCGACCATCACGCAACCATGGAACTTACCGCTGGCCGCGACACCCGAATGCTGCTCGCATGCTCCAAGCAGCTCATAGACAGAATTCAGTTCGAGACATCACCGACACATTCCGCAACAGATGTGGACATCTCGGCCAAATTGGCAACTCTCTTCAAACTGAACCATCATGTTAGCCAGCCCGTGAACTTGCGACATGCTCTGCTACAGGGCGCGGCCGGCGAAGTAGGCCGAGCATTTTATTGGCGCAGATCGGATTATCAACAGCTCGCGTTGTCAGGAAAGGAAATAGCCGAGCGAATGCACTTTCCTGACACAACCTTCGTGCCGCAGCTACAGGATTGGCTTGATGAACTTCCGCAACTCAGCATTTTTGCTAAGTTAGATCTGCTGTACGTCGAACAACGACTTGCGATGGCTCACGCGCCGGCAAATTATGAGCGTGACTGCCGCTTTGCGTTTACTCTGTTTCCGCTAAGTGATCGTAGAATATTCGAATTGATGATGTCACTTCCGCCGTCATACCGCCTTCGCCAAGCACTGTGCCCAGATATCTGCAAGCTTCGCTGGCCCGAGCTTAATCTCTTTCCGATCAACTCGCCTTATTTCGAAGGCGTCGGATTTGGGAAGTATCGGAAGTTACTCAAACAGTCGACTTTTAGAGGTCTGAATCGTGAGCAGCGCTCGTTCCTGCGTAAGCAGACATTTCGTACAAGCTCTTTGGTCCATTTGATTGTTGACGACCTGAAGAAGGTTTGGCGTCGGCTGTTTCGGTCTACGTGAGCTTTTATTTCGTCGGCTTCGTCATCGCTTTGCATCGAGATTTGGCGCGCGCTAAACTAATTAAGCAGGGTCAGGTTTAGTGAAGTATTTGCTAAGTTTATAGGGACGAACTCAGGCCTCCTAGTCAAGCCGACCACTCTCCTTAGCCGTTTTCATGAGGACATGGACTTCGTACATATCGGCTCTCCTTCGAAGGGACTAAAAAGATCGAGCAGCCAGAGTATCCCGACCACGTCTGCCAACGAACTTGGCGGGATTTCCGGCCACAATTGTCTCTCGGTCGACGCTCGTCATGACAACCGATCCTGCGCCGACAACAGCCGCATCTCCAATTTTGACCCCTGGGCCAATGAATGATCGTGCGGCCACCCAGCACTCTTCCCCAATGTTTATCGGGGTGCTGACAAATGCGAAGGTAACGTCCCGATAGTCGTGCGTTCCTGCACAGAGGTACGATTCCTGAGAAACGCAGGAATGCGATCCGATCGATATTTCCGCGACGGAATAAAGATGCACATTATCACCGATCCAGACGTAATCCCCCATCGTCAGGTTCCAGGGGTAGGTTACGCGCACGCCTGGGCGGATGAGAACGCGTTTCCCGATCTTCGCACCAAACAGGACAAGCGCAAAACGGCGCCAGGCGAACATGTATTGCGGCGTTGGCAAAACAAAGATCGCCTGGAATAGCCACCACAACTGTGCGCGCCAGGCCGCGCCTCCACGCGCGGTTCCTCCGAAACGAGCCAGATCCTGATATCGCCTAGCTTCCATCGTGACCGCCCGACCGCCTTACGCACCTCGACCCGAAACGACCTCATCATAGCAAGCAAGCAGTTTCTGCGCGGACGCTTGCCAAGTTAATCGGTGGCACGCAAAACGGTTGCCTTGCACCGACATTCTTGACCGTGTGGCGTGATCCGTCAGCAACGTCTCGATGGCTTGTGGGAGATGCGTGTCGATGTCGCGCTCCAGCAGAACAAGACCGGCACCGGCCTCCTCCACATAAGGCCAGGTATTGACCTTGTCCGTTATAATGACTGGAACGCCCATCTGCATCGCTTCTGCAACAGTGAGTGCGAAGTTCTCCTGGCGGGATGGTAGCAGAAACAGCTCCGCCGCAGCAAAGCACGCCCATTTCAGTTCGCCATCAAGGTGCCCGGTGAACAACACCTGATCGTCTAACGCCAACGAACTCACGCGTTGCCTGATGTTCTCTTCGTATTCCGGCTCGCCAGTGCCCGCAACAATCAGAAGCAGGTTCGGAATTGTCTGCCGCGCGTGTTGCATGGCGTTTAGTACACGATCTAGCCCCTTCTTGTGATGGAGCCTTCCTAGAAACAATAACAGCCGCTTCCCTTCGGCTTGAGGGTAATTCTTCAGGAACTCAATCTTCAAATCGTCTCTCAGGGTCGAGCTTGCTTGCGCGCCAAGTGGTACAATTTCTCCGCGCGGCAGTCGCAGTCCTGCCAGCGCTGCCAGTTTCTCTTCCTCCGAGGTCGTATAGATCATGCGCTGGGCACGCGCTATATTACGGCTTTCGAATAATTTGAGATAGATAGTTTTCTTAAGCGCATTGATAGACAAGGAGTATGGGTCAAGCATACCGTGGGGCATGAGCACGTAGGGCTTGGCGTGCCGTTTACATGCATAACGAGCCGCTACGTTCAAAGGGCTCCAGAGCGTGTGCACGTGAACGATGTCTGCCTGTCGAACAAGCGCGTTGAGCTTTTCGGCTCCGGTGCGACTGACAAAGGGAAATGTTTCCACCCCCGTTAGAAACGTGGTGGGGGCATATCGCCCCATGCGTTCTCGCAAGATGTTCTCATCGCCTCTACAAAGCGCGAAGGTTGAGATGATATGGGAGCTGTGCCCTGATCGACTTGTTTCAGATATGAAATTCTCCACCACAACGGGTGGTCCGCCGGAGCTAGCATGCATGTAAGGGGTGACGTGCAGAATATTGTACGGCATTTGATATAGGCAAACGGCTTTGCGGTGTGAGTGCACGCTCTTGGCAACGACCTCTTAACGGAAATCCACGCACCTAGGCAACGGAACTCGTGGGGTGAAGATATTTCCTCTTGATTAGGACTTAAGGAACTTGGCACTCCAAGATTCTTTGCCTGAGCCGGACGGTCGAATACACTGGAGACTTGCCCGCAATCCTCGGCTAGCATCATAGATTGCGCAAATGTGTGCAGAGAAGGTTTTTGTGGTGGGCTTCTAGGTGCGCCCCTCAAAAAGACCGCCTTCAATCGGTTTTTGTTGTGTACGTCTCATTGACTTAAGCGCCAGAGGGAGGTGGAATAATCTGTTGGCGATATCCAAAGGGGGACGGAAGTGACTGATGAGTTCTGTTCTGTCCTTACCCAGATGTTGGCCGAGGACAAGACGGTAGGCCGCTCTGGGAAGCACTTCACCAATCTCGCATCCAATTCGACGCTCAATAATTTGCGCTTCATCCAACAAACGATGCGCGATCGAAAGCCGGAGCGAACACTTGAGATTGGCTTGGCATTCGGCGCATCTGCTCTAGTGTTCTGCTCAGAACATCAGCGCCTGGGCCATAAGGAAGCCAAGCAGCACACCGCAATCGATCCCTACCAGCCCTACCCGCCTTATGACGAAGCCGGCTCCTTTGCGGTCGAAAGGGCTGGACTGATCGGCTATCTGGACTGCCGTTCGGAATTTTCGGAATTTGTGCTACCGCGGCTCGTAGAAACTCAGCAACGCTTCGATTTCATCTACATCGATGGGTCCCACCTGTTTGAAAACGTATTCATCGACGCCTTCTATTCGGCGCACCTACTCAACGACGGCGGCTGGATGGCCTTGGATGATTCCAGCGATCCACATGTCGCAAAAGTCAACGACTTCTTTAGAACCAATTTGGCAGCCGCGGTCAAGGAGATCCCGCTGGGCGCCAAATCTGCCATTGCAGGTTTGCTCGGTAAACGGCAACTTACTGTATACGAGCGCCTTCCATATGACGGACCTCATCCGCCACGCACGTGGGACACTCCGCTCCGGCTATGGGATTCGAAGCTTGGTAAGTTCTGAAATGCAAAACTGTCGCCGATATGGCCCGCTGGATGGCGTGTAAAACACGCAGAAACTGGCAACGGTGTTCCCTCACCTGAGCAGCAACTTCAACGGGCTTCAGAGCGTATGTACGTCGAAGATGCCTGCTCGTCGAACAAGCGTGTTGATCCTATCTACCCCAGTTTAAACTGACGATGGGAACCACTTCCAAACCGATCATGATGTCGAGGGAGCAAATAACCGCAAGCGCTCCCGCAAGATGTCACTATCGCTCTCTGCAAAGCGAGAATGTCAAAAACTCTCCGAGCTATGTCACAGCAGCTTGCCTCGTCCATCAGATGGACCGGTCGCCTAATTGGATGTGCACGCGATCGACATTTGCCGCAACTCCTGATATGCGTTGCCACGACGTCGCACTTGAAGTGAACGATCAGATGCCTCTACGACTTCTATGTGGAAGAATGCCCAAATTCGTGCGGGCTGGGCAATCTTAGAGTGCGCGTTTCAAAAAGCGGTTAGCTAGCAGCGAGAAGATCTTTCGGACGGTCAGGACCTAGTTTGGAGGGAAATAATAGGGTAGTCTGCGGCTCATTATCATGTAGCTGATTTGTGATGAAAATTGCAGTGGTTATTGCATCTACAATGCGACCAAAAGCTTTGGCCGCAACGCTCTCCTCGCTAAGCGCTCAAAGCCGCGCAGCAGATGTCATTGTCGTATCTGTTGTTGGATCTTCCGACCTTCCCGAAACCATGGTCGAAAGTATCCAACTAGTCTACTCAGAGCGCGGGGCAAGCAAACAGCGCAACAGAGGGTTAAAAGTTCTTCCAGAAGACACCGACATCGTTGCCTTTCTCGATGACGACATCATTCTTCATCGCGACTACGTACAAGGCATAGAATCCATTTTTTCAGCGAAGCCAGACGCTGCGTTAATAATGGGACACTTGATTGCTAACGGCAACGTTTCAATCAAAAAAGCCCTCGAGCTTGTCAACCCTCCGGCAGGTTCAACACATTACGCGATAACTCCAAGCAGTTTCGGCGATGTCTATGGTTGCAATATGTGCGTTCGTTTTGATGTAGCTTGCAAAGAGCCGTTCGATGAACGACTGCCGCTTTATTCTTATATGGAGGACGTCGATTTTGGAACGCGCGTGCGTCGCCATGGCCACGTTGGCTACTATCATGGAAGTCTCGCAGTTCATCTTCGAGTAAACGAAGGCCGCGTTAGCTATCGGGCGCTCGGCTTTTCCGAGATCATGAATCCGGCTTATCTCGCAGCTAAGGGCACAATACCTGTATGGCATGCATTATGTGGCTTCGTGCTCAGAAAGCCGCTAGCAAACATCGTGCGCTCGTTAACCCGTGGCCCGCGAAAAGCTGAACGTCGCGAGCGATTGATCGGCAATTGCATCGCCCTGCGTTATTTGCTTTCCGGAAAGATCGACCCAGACCGCGCGGTGGACATTGAAGCAAAGGAAACCAGCTTCGCCTGAAACTTCCTACAGCCTTTCTATTAAGACTTTTGGCACAGAAGCAATCTACGAATTTAAGAAACCGATCTCCCGACAGACACGATCTGCAATAGTTTCACGCCCATCTCAAAAGACGCGAAAGCGAGGACGGTCAGACGCCTTCAGTGCGTCGTAATGGAATAGCACTTGTGGGCAAAGGAACTGTCTTCCATCAGTGAGTTACGAAACGTGCTTACCTCGTTGGGATTCAGCCGCATCAGCATAAGAGAAGCCGCCCCCATCATTCGGCATGGCTTTCGCAGACGGGTAGATCGACATGCGGTACAAACGCCGAAAGCTTAACGGCCGCCTTGTCGAGACCGGGCTGAAGGCGAATAAGTGACTAAACCCGTTCAAAGGATCAGGACGGATAAAGATGGCGGGTTTTAAAGTCCAGCGACTTCGAGCCTATGAATTTTCCTTCAACCAATGCTTCCGTTGGGCGCTCCGCGTTGCGGTCGGCGGTATACGGAAGCGGCACGCCACGATATTTGGTAATCGGCGCTGGCCTTTAACGAAATGCTGTGCGCGGGTTCGCTGTCAGACGTGAGAGGATTCTGATCGTGATCCCAGTTCCGGCTGCTGGATTTGCCTCTTGGTCATCTTGTTCAAGCTACTCTCAACGAAACGCCACATCAGATATGCGGATCCGATCGACGCGGCTAAGGCTAAAGCGAGCGCGATAATTTTAAAATAACAGCAGGACGTCCCGCGTCCACTTGCGATTGGTGCGCAATTATTGTGTTACTAAAGCTGGCGCAGGAGCACTTGATACACCAATTCTCTAGACCTTGGGGGGAACACCAGCTTTACTTCGATTTCTTCGCCGTCTGGAGGCGGTCGCGGCGGCAGGATTATCGGCGGATGAACGTACGGAAGTGGCTTCTTGCACTTACTGGATTGCTGGTTTCGGCGATTGCGCAGGCGCATAGGCTTGGTGCAGTGCCGTTCTCCAGCATCGGAAGTCTCGATGATACAACGCATCAAGCAGCGTACCTTCAGGGACACACCTATCTTCCAAGCATCCGAACTCAAGTCGCATTCAACACCTACGGTGGCGTCTGCGATGGCGTAGCTGATGACACGCTCGCCTTCCGTGCGTTCAAAGCCGCCAATCAAGGCACGGCACCCATCCAACTAAACCTGCCAACCGGAACCTGCACATGGACGCCGGGCAGTGGGAGCAATCAATTTCTCTTCAAGGGCGTGCAGGACTTAATTGTCCAAGGTCAAGGGCAGGCAAACACTTCTATCAAGAACCTAGGCTCTGTCGCCTACATGTTCTTTGGAGGTGATGGACAGAAGCAAAACAACGCAAACAGCATTCGCACTGCCGACGCCAATGAAGGGGATAGTTGTGTTACGCTGAAGACCTCGCCGTTTGTCACGGTCTCGAATGCTTCAAACAATCTGACTGTGCCGGCAACTTTCACTGCGTCAATTTCGGCAACTACGATGACAGTGACGGCGGTAGCATCTGGTACGATCGCCCCAGGTGCGTATGTCACCAATCGACGCAGTAACGTCACGCCGTTTACTCAGATCCAGCCTTACGGGACTCGGGGAACAACAGGCGTAGGCGGAACAGGTACTTACGCCATTACCATTTCGCAATCGCGCGGTTCGGGCACTTTCACGACGGCACCAGCCTCCTTTACTGCGGACTTTGGCGTTTCAACTGCGAACACATTGACAGTATCTGCCGTAGCTGATGGCACAATAACGCCGGGCATGTTTGTATACTCAAATGGCGGGGGCATTGGAGCACCTATGGTGATCCAGCCCTACGGGACCGGCGGCACCACCGGTGGTGGTGGCACAGGAACCTATAATCTCAATGTTGGCCCAGCCTCGGGTAGCGTCTCCAGTCGTGGCTTTATCGGTAATGGCCAGATCAGACTAACCCTCAACTCCACGGACGGCCTTTCAACCGGAGACACGCTTCCTTTTTTCGGCATTACGGGCGGTGGTCTCGTTCCGTTGAATACGTCCGGTCTTCAGTGGATCAAAGTCATCAACGGGACGCAGGTCGATCTCTTCCAAAAGGATTTTAATGGCGGTTACACCAGCGGTGGCACAGGTGGCGGCGATCAAACCGCTCTATTTCCTGTTGGATCTAAGGTGCTCATGTCGGGTTGGGCCAACCAAGCCTATTATGGCAAGGCTTACAGTTTTCCCAGCAACCCACATTTTTATGACTACCTCACCGTTCAGAGCACTAACTCGACGACGCATCAGGTCTGCTTCACGACGCCTCTGACAAATAGCTACAAAGCGGCATGGCCGCAGTATAATACGGGGAGTCAGTTCGAAGTCGATCCTGGCGGTCCAGCGACGCTCTATTTGCTCGACCCGTCATGGGAAATGACGCTCGTTATGAAGGATCTGACGATCGATAGCGGGCCGGCGTCTACCACTGCCGGACGTAGTGCGACGCTTCAGAATGTGACGATGACCGGGGGGCTCTGCGCGATCCCGTCGCAGAATGAAACGATCAATTGGATTAATGTCACCGGCATATCTTGTGTCATTGAGGTCGATAAAATCATCGGCACGTGGAACACCAAAAACAGCACAGTATTCAAAATCGACTACCAAAGCTCATCAATCAACTTGTCCAATCATGACGGGCTTACGGCCGCTGGCGGCGCTGGAACCGGCGGTGTTTATGGGTCTGGCAAAAAATTGAACATACAAAATTCGACGTTGGACACGCTAATTGTTGGAAACTTCGGTGGTGCCACCTACGGCGCGTCAGACGAAACAATTTGTATGAATTGTATGATCAAAACGGGCATCCCCAATAGTCTTGGGGTTGGGATGCGGGTTAATGATCCGCGTATCCCATGGAGCATGTCAGGCGGCATGATCACCATCCCGTTAGCTTATAGTCTCGGTGTTTATGAAATTCAGACCAAAACTCTTGTGCCTGGGAGCTATCAAGTTTGGCGAGGCACTGGCGGTGTTGCCGGTCAATGGGGCACTGTTTTTCAGGTTGTTAGCGTTACCTCTGATACGGACAATACATACATCCAGACTAGCGACGCTGGAGGCTTTCCGACGGGAGCTTACGCAAGCAGCACGCTCAATGTCTCAGGGCATCCAGCACCAAAATTCACGGGTAGCTTTACAGGAGGTTCGGCTGCCAGTGCTCGCGTGTTCAATGGATGCCCTGCGCAAGCGCCCATGTATTCGTGTGCAAATCTCACGTATACGGGCGGGGCTTCCGGTACAACTAGCGGTTACGCTGCCATCATGCTGGGATATCTAGACGCGTTTACGTTCACTAACAACGTCCCGTATACCAATACAGGGTCGCTCACATGGTCGCTTGCTACAAACGGCTGGCAGACGATGAAGAGTGATTTTTCTCTAATTAGTTTTGGTGGTCCAACCACACCTGACGGCAACGCGATCATAAACACCAAACTCTCATCCAGCGGGGGCGGCGGAACGCGCAGGATACCGAGCGGCGGACCAGCTACAGGAACTCAAGCCGGCGACACTGTTTCCGCACCAACTGCAACCAACTGGTTCGGAGGCAGTGCCTTTGCTGGACCCAACTTCAGCGCCAACACTCCGAGCGATAGCCCGCAAGTGACGATGACGCTGCGGACTAATCAGAATCTGCCTTAGACCGAACTGAAGATGTGAAGAACCGCTTCAAGCGCAGGAATGGCATCTCATAGAAGTAAAAAGAGGCTACCGCTAGAGAGATACATATCCCCAATTTCGTGGCTGCAAGCAAGAACGCGCCGAACCCGATCCAGCCGCCAAACGATCCGACCCACGGCGCTACAGGCAGCATCTGATGCAACGCTGGCATCAAGGCGCCGTGGATGATATAGATTCCATAGCTGTACTTCCCAAGAAATATGAGAGGACGCAGTCTAGCCACTCTGGCCAACGCTCCGTCTCGATCTATAAGGATGACGATTAGGACGCAAGCGAACATGGTTGTGATGATGCTCAGGCCAGCCGTCTTCATCAGCCAGTGATGTGGCCACAGCCCCCTGATTATGAAAAACACGACGACCAGAAATAGCCCGCAAGCCGAAGCGATAATTTTGGCTGGTTTGCAAAGTCGCTGCAATTTGGTCGGGCTAAGAATCGCGATGAGGGCGCCGGCGGCGAGTCCGTCCCATCGGCACGGCGTGAGATAGTAGGCGGAGTAATCCTCAACTCCTACAAGGCACAGCAGACACCTCAGTAGCAGAGCGCTGGAGCACAAAAACACGCATATGGCCACCAGAACCCTATTGTTCGCCAAAAGGACCACAGCAGGCCAGACCAGATAGAATTGCTCCTCAATCGACAGCGACCAAAGATGCAGGAGGTTAAACTGGTGAGTGGAGAACGGATTACCACCGATGATCCACGCGCCAAAATTGGTAGCGTAGAACCAATGGTAGGACTGACTTTCCACAAATGATCGGGGTTCGATCTGGATCAGTCCGGTGCCCGGAAGAGCAACGAAAATGATAAGCAGAATACCATAATACAAAGGAAAAATCCGCAGCGCGCGGCGCATGTAAAAGTTGGTGAAATATCCCGGTCCCTGCTTACTGCGCAGTAGTATATCGGTGATCAAGAAGCCAGACAAAACAAAGAAGAAATCGACGCCAATCCAGCCCCCTGTGGTGAACAACTTCTTGAACCATTCCGCCGCACGCCACTGCAGCGAAATATCGGGAATGAAGTGCAGTAAGGCGACGAGCAAAACAGCCACGCCACGAACGCCATCCAGAGCAGCAATATGTCCCCTCGCTTCCATCCTCCAATCACGCAATGGTAGCCAACGTCCACCTAATCCATTCATATGGAGCCTTCGCTCCAAGCAGAATGGTAGTCAGCGCCATACCTAACAGAAACACGCTTGTTATATAGCGTGGCACGAAGTGGGCTGATCGGATTCCACCGGATACGGCCCGCTCAAAGGCATAAACGGATGAGTTAATAGGAGAGCCAAGAACGCAACGACCAGCGGCACTAGAATCGATCGCGATCGCGTACTCATGCAATGCAATATCGCGGATCCAACGGCGACCAAAGCAAGTAGGGCTAGTCCGTATGACCATGAACCGATGTGCGCTATGAGAAAGTCATACCAAACGCTGGGCGGAGGAGAGCGCATAATCCACTGGAACAAGGTTGGCTGCGCATTCTCTAGCGTCAAAGGACCATCAAACGGACCAACCCTACCTGGGAATAGAGGATTGCCCGTAAGGATCCAATTCCGAACATACCAGTAACTGCCAGTTATCGCCACTCCCAGGGCAAACAATAGACCTCGGTTGACCCTCTCGACGTGAGTGATGGATTTTTTTCGAGTCCTACGCGAATTTTCAAGCGTTATCTCAAGCTCGATGCCATTCGCAACGCCTAGGAATTCCCTACCTTCGGCCGTCTTCACTGAATACCCCGGAGTCGAAATCTATCCGAGCGCTTTTCAAGCGACTTCTCGGGGATCGGGGGCATGACCACGATGGCGTTTGGGCAAAATGCAATGCACACAAGAGAACCCAGTAGCAGCCGCCAACGACGGCCAGCTATCTCGTCTGATTACCTGCCTTCGATAATAAAGATTTCCCGATAATCCACATTGCCAGCGTCGGCAGCATAAACGGAACCATCGTTAGAAGACTGCGCATTGACATCGCGGCGCACAGGAAACCGGATGCATACAATATCTGAGAAAAGGAAGACTTTTTGTCCTGACCAACCTGATTCCATCGACCAGCAGCGGCGCCAAAAATAAGCCCGGCAATAAGGACACCTGCAAACCCGAATGCCATGTAGGCTTCACCCGCAAAGGTACAGGCCAGCGTAGTAACACCATCGAACGACCCCAGCGCCGCTTCAATACTCGTACTCAGCCCTTCCGGCTTGCCCGGCCAAAGCGCACGAGGAACGGGTTTGATGATTGCTTGAATTGGTATTTCAAGCCCGAGGTAGTTCACGGCGTCCGGAAACACGTTGGTCAAATTGGAGATATTGACGATGTTATGATCAATATAGAGTGTATTGAAGTGGCGCTGATCGCCTGCGAGTGAACCGATACCGCCCGCTGATCTAAGCTCGAGCATCAGCGTGCTGACGAACAGCAACAGCGCAGCCATCGGAACACCCACCATGAGCAGTCGCTTCAGCTTCAGTTCCGGCCTGCTCAGGACATAAGCACCGAACATCGCAATGACATACGTCCCGAGCACATTCCGGGTTCCTTGGGCGAACGCGTAGAAGAATGTCAACGACAGGACCGATATCACGATCGATTTCTGCAAGACAGAAAACTGCTTTGCCCGGGCAAACATGAAACCGGCTATGGGAGGCAGCAGGTAAATCAAGAGACTCAATTCGTATAGCAGTGCGGATATGTCTCCCAGCTTTCCCCTTCCCCAGGATTGAGTGAACCTCGGTCGAGCCATCTGCGTGATCATCTCGATCGGGTCGAAATTCACGGCAATGAATATGTGTAGATATCCGACGATGAACGCAAACAGGAACAATCCGAACAGATGGCCCGGCTTGAAATCAACCGGCGCGACGGGACTCGATCGCGTCGAGACCAGATGGCGGCCCAGGACCAATCCGAAAAAGGCAAGCAGAACGACCTCCGTGCCGCGCGTCGCGGCATCAATGCTGACGCTGCTGTTGACATCGGGCTGCGGGAAAAGGAATTCCAGCAGCGTCAAACCGTAAAACACCCAGAGCATCAGATTGTCAGTACGGATTAGCGCGCGAACGCCCGCAAATGCTTCAACAATCGTGGCGCCCAGTAGCGCTAATCCCACGCCGATCGCGGCGGTACTGAAGATCGATTCTGATTCCGTCGAAGGGAGAGCAAGCCAGGTCACCGCAAGTCCGACAACCATGATAAGGGTAGGAATAGCCGGACTTCGCGGGATATTCTCCGCAGTCTGCCCATTGAAGCTTCCGGACAGTTCGGTCATCGCGCGCTCACCAGCTTCCCAGCATAAAGCTTCTCGTAATACGCCGCCAGGGCGTGGTCGGAAAATCGTTGGTTCACGAGGATCTGCGTCGCCCCCCGAATTGCCCCAAGGCTTATCGGTGAAATATCATAACCGCCGAGCAGCTATAAACTTCAGCGCTAGTTGGACATCAAGGTTTCCACTACGTGGACCCATTTGTCAGCTCCAGATTCGGGGGTCAAGGTACCGGCTCTTTCTCGCGATTTTGCGCCCCACTCTTTTGCCATCCAGGGATTCTGGATCAAGCTCTTCATCGCCTCATAGAGCGCGTCCACGTTACCTGCTTCAACTCGTGCTCCATTGATGCCATTCTCCACATAGTCGAGACCCGCACCAACGGCATCAGAGACAATAATCGGAAGACCAGCCGCGAGTGCTTGATTGACCACAACTCCCCATCCATCATGTCGGCTCGGCAAAACAAATACATCCGACTTGGCAAAGTATGACGGCAAATTTTCAGGATCCTGAAAACCTTCGTACTGAATCCTCGCTCTTGCTTCCGCTCCCACGAGTTTCATAAAGGTTGGCAATTCTGCTTCTCGTCCGACCAGAAGCAATCGGGCCTTCATTCCGCTCGAGATTAGCCGATCGAACGCCAACAAGAGGACATCTACCGCCTTGCGTTCGATCATCTGGCCGCAAAAGAGGAATGTCATCGACGACCGATCATCCGAGTTCCGTTGGATCGACAAGAAGGAAGTCAAATCGCAATGATAGGGAATGCAGCAATGTTGAACATGCGGGAAGCGTTTGCGGTAATCCTGTTCTGCAGCGGTCCCGATCGCAACGATACCAGTCGCCCTCGTAAGAGGAGCCGCCAATCGTGTTTGAACGATACGCTTCAACGCCGCTTGCGCTCGCATCTGTTCGCCCCAGTACAGCCAGCGCCGGTCACGCAGTTTACCGCGCATGAGAAGCTGTCCGGTAAACGAACTATAGGAGCTTAAAACGACAACATCAGCCTCCGAGAAATCGGGCAAAGGCCAGTTCATGTGGGCGCGAACATTGCCAAACGTAACTGAAAAGCCAGGAAGGATCTTTTCGAATGGCCTGAGTTTCTTTTCCGGCCATGGTGATTCCGGAACAGCGGCTTCGAGATAGTAGACGCTCAAATCTATTTCGTCCCGCTCAGCTAGAGCACCGAATAGATCCCGTTGGTACGGCGAAGGTACGATTGTCACAAAAGCTAACCTATGCCTTCTTTTCATGCAGCCTACGCCAGCACCGGCGGGAAGTGCTTCGGCGTCCCTAATAGCGATTCTGACAAATGCAGAACTTTTCGTGAGAGGCATTTTCGACGAACGTAAGGGCGAAATCTCTTCAGAAATACGTCCCCGTCAAATGGGTATCGTGCGAGTTTCGACAAGAATATCTTGTCCGCCGGCAGGTGCAGGAGGGCAGCACCCTTAACCCTATCGAAGGGCGGTTGCTCATGCCGTGTCCTTGACGTCCACCAGCGGGCAACCGACCCATCCTTCCCATAGTCAACCAAGGACACCCCATCCAGCTGCGCACAGTTGAGCGCGGCGGACATGATCATTTCATCTCCAACGTGCCCCAATGAGCCAACATTCTCGATATAATTCACCCAAAACATTTCAATGTAAGAAGAAATCACGTGGAACATACTTGCCGAGCCCGTGACGAACTCGCCGCCATACCAACGCGCCTCCGGTATCGATCTGCCGGAAACCTTCTTCATATCGGCAATGATTCTATTCTGTTCGTAAATCGGTCGAATCTGATCAGAGATGTCGTAGACGCCCAACGCGTTACACTTCGGCAGTCGCCCAAGCAGAACGGTGTCTAGATCGACAAATCCGACATCGTTGCCAAATTTTCCGGATCCGAAACCGCGGAAAAGATCGAGCTTGAAGTGGGCCGAGTAAAACGGAATCCCTTGAGGCACGCGAAGCGAAAATTCGAAGTTGGCCGTGGGCAGGTCGCTGAGTTCCAAGCGCTTTAGTCGCCGCTGGATCTCCAGCGTGTCATTTGTTACCAGGCTGAACGTTTCTCCTGCCGATCGAAATGCCTTGGCACACAACGAGGCACAGGAGAGATAGACGTCGACAGGGTCCGCCCTTCCCGCCAGATTTGCATTTCGATTACGACCCTCGTCAATGTACAGGAGGCCGTAGTACTTTGTCGGCTCCATCAGTCGATCTCTCCTCGTAAAGATCGCCCGCTATCAATCGAGAACACTGAGCCATCTCGATCCAACCGATTCAAGATCGAATTGGTCCGGCTCCGCATTATCCGAAAGTCGCTGCAGTTGCGCACTATCGGCCACAGCCCGGCGCAGTACGGCTGCAATTTCCTCTCCCGATGGTCCATTCAAGAGCCAGCCATTCCTTTCATGCTCAACGACCTCGCCACTAAACTTCGTCGTAAGGACAGGCAGCCTCCATGCTTGCGCTTCCAACTGGGTCAAACCGAATCCATCAGAGAAAGTCGGGAAGAGGAAGATGTCGGCTTCACGATAGAATTGGTTCGTTTTGTCTCGATTTACCGGCCCAGTCCAATGCACGTTAGCAGCACTGCTGAGATCTTGTGGAACAGAAATTTGGATTGAACCAACAAAAGTAAACTCAACAGGTTCGTCGCGCAGAAGCCTTATTGCATCAAAGAGCGGACCGACCCCCTTACGCATATTGATCTGCCCGAGAAATAGCGCTCGAAGAGGACGTGAGCGCGTGAAAGTTTTGGGATAAACGCGGCGAAACGACCGAGCGATCGAAGGCACCGCATAAGCGAGCGGTACAACTCGAAGTTTTTCGCTCGCGATGCCTTCCTCAATGAGCGCTTGCCGGGACCAAGGAGAATTCACCACAATGCGATCCGCGAGCTCGCATTCCTGGCGCCAGGCCTGCCAGTATTCTGGAGGAGCCCTGCTCCACTGCTGAAGTCTACTTGAGTCTCTTTCGTACAATCCGGCAACGATCTGCTCCTCCGGCGGCCCCGGATCGATCTGATTGAGGACGGTAAACCAGCCTTCGCTGCGCGCATACTCCAGGATTTTCAAGGCCGCATAGCTGTAAGCCACAAGAACTCGCTTCGAAGGCAGCGCCTTCACGAGGCGCAATCGCGAAACAGCCGCATTCTGGAACTGGATGTTGCGAGCCATGATGCGCTGCCATCCACGCAGGCGTGCAATATTGGCGTACATCTCGAATGAGATAGCGCGCCAGTTGGAAGCACTTATATTCGCGTTGGTTAGGTCTTCATGAAAGCGAGAATCAAGACTGGGCTTAAGTCTGCCGAGATAAGAGCCAGGCAACGCCCAACAATCGGTGAACAGCAGCTCCAACTTGCCTATTTTATGCAACGCCCTCGCAACCGCGTAATGTTCTCGTGCTCCCAACTGACAACAAACCCAGCTCGCATGCTTACCCCAGATCAAACACGTAACTCCTCACTGTACGATACGCTCATCCCCTCGCCCTCGCTGCCGCCTTCCTGCGGAAGACCTGATCGGTTCTCCGAAAGGTCAGATAGCTGATCAGCGTTCTCAAGGAGACAGGGCGACGAAACCGGCGATTGCGCCAACAAGCACCGGGAATTCTCAAGACGCCCTGTGCGATTCCCGAGACTCGTCCCATTCGAGCGCAATAGGCGACCTTTCCTGCGACTTGTACGGACGCCCATCCCCACGCGAGCAGCGGATAATGTAGGAATGCGTTTAAGGCGAGATTCGTTATCCCTGCAGATGTGATTTCTGCGGATTTGTGATGCACCAGATCAGTATCGTGAAAAACGCGCAGCTCGCCGGACTCATAGATTGTCCATTCGGTCCGAAACAGCTGCAGGCTTAGATCAGCTTCCTCGATCTCGTAAGACACTGGTACTGGAAGATACCCGCGAACTTCACGATAAGCTGCCAGTCGGATCGCGTGCCCACAACCTATGAAGTTCGGGACGCGACGAAGCGCATCGGTTCGCAACGAATCCGGTTCCCCGCGATGCTGAACATGAGCGCTGAAGATTGCAGTTCCGCGGTGTTCCAAAAAAAGGCGAACGACAATTGCAAAGAAGTCCGCGTCAACAGGCCAGGAATCATCGTCAAGGCTCACGGCATACGGCGCGCTGCACGCCAACAGGCAACGGTGGCGTCCACCGCCCGGACCAAGCCGGCCTGCCGAGGTCAGGATGTGAACACCAGGAAAACGCTCCATGAGATGCCGCTCCAGCGCCCCATCGTTCTGATCGATGTGGACCCAGATTTCGGCCGGCTGCGGATCGCACGCGAGGACTTTTCCTAGAACCGAGACAACCGCGCTTCCCCGGTTGTAGGTAGGGATAACAACGGCGACAGGCGCTTTATCGGCCACGATCAATCCCGGTCGCGTCGACGCTTAGCCGGCTCGCCCGCGACCTGCTTTCCACTACCGATCTGACGTGCCGGGACGCCGGCCACTCGCTCTCCCGGCCCGACGTCTGTCGTGACGACGGCGCCGGCGCCGATGATGGCATTGTCGCCGATGCTGACACCCTTGAGAATCACGGCATGCGCCCCGATCCAGACATTGTTACCAACCTTAACGGGGGCCTCGACCAGCGCCTGAGCCGAAATCGGGCCATCGCCGGCCCCATGGTCATGATCGGTGATGTAGCAGTATGGCCCGATCATGCACTCCGCGCCGATACTTATGTTGAGGGATGCGTCGAACATCGTGAAACGATTGACATAGGTGCTCCTGCCAATGAATAGTTTCGGCCACGCGCCACGCGTTCCCGTCGCGAGCAGGACGACCTCGTCATCCAGTGCGACCATGTCGTCCAGCGCGATATCCCAGGGATTCCTCGGCACGTGAATCCGCCTGATCCAGCATTTGCGGCCGACGCGAACACCGCACATGCGAAGCCGCATGATGCGGATGCGGCTGGCAGCCGCGCGCGGATAGCGGATGAGGCGGTTGATTAGATCGTCGCTGAGCATCAGAGCGCCCGTACCTAGCAGCTCAGCTCGCCTGAGCGACTTCTTTAGGAACGACCATCGATCCGCTTTGCCAAGACCTCTTCGTAGACTGCAACCGTCCGCTTTCCAACGATTGACCAATTAAGCGATTCAGCCCGGGCTCGCGCTGCATCACCCATTCGACGACGCATATCAGCATCCTTATATAGCCTCAGAATCGCGCCAACGATTTCCTCCGCCGACCCCGGCTGACAAAGTATCGCGGAACTCGGGCCGGCGTACTCTCCAACACCTCCGACGTCCTCGGCAACAATCGGCAAGCCACAGGCCAGTGCTTCAAGAATTGCATTGTTAGCCGTTGCTGTTTCCAATGTGAGAAGAAGGCAGGATGACTCCTGATACGCGTCTCGCAGCTCGACATCGCTTAAGCCAGAACTCGCCCTGACGTTTTTACGCCCCGCAAATCCCGCGATCCTGCTCTTCGGTGCAATTATCCTAATCTCGATGTCTTCGTGCGGCTCCAACAGGCCACAAACGCGGGCAAGCAGATCGAAGTTTCTACGGTAATTCCCGACGAAGATGGCCGTAAACGGACCTTGCCGATCGGTACGGGATGGCGTGAAGAACTCGCAGTCAATACCGTGATGAACGACGTGTATCCGATCGCTGGGCACTCCGACCGACTCGAAATAGGGGCGCTGGACTTCGCTCATCAATATCACGGCCGCAAAATTCTTCAGGCGCTTCGGCGCGTTCACTACTTCAGGCAAAGTATCGGGTGGGCTGTGAAATGTCCCGCAAAGTGCTGTATTCCAGCGATCTATCGGTAACTGATCAATAAAGCCCCAATCCCGCTCTGCCCACATCAGGTGGATAAGACCGCTGAAGCCCGCCTGCATAGCCTGCCAGGTTCGATACTCCAGCTTCAGCGAGGCAAGTCGATACCAGCTGGATCCCGAGAAGGTATCGAGCATTTTTTCCAGCGTCCGTTCGCCGATCCCCCGAGTGTTGGTTCTCGTTTCATGGACAAGCTGCGACTCCGGAATATGTTTCGAGAGCCGGGTATATCCTGAGAACCCGCCCTGCACAGACTCATCGCTAGCCAGCAGTAGATATTTAAGGCTACGCAGGCGTGTTGCAGACCAACGGCCTGAGTCCACGCCGGCTCGTCCGACACTTTCATCTATCTCAGAATTCACGGACTTCACCAACGCGGCTCGCAAAAATCCCAAATCACTCTTTTATTGACGACGAAATGACCTGACTGCGCGAATAGTTTCCGCAATGCTTTCCGTCCGGCTAAACCCAAACATCTTAAAGAAGATCCGATAAACCAAAGGCGCTGCGTCTCCACGCGGATGAAACGCATTGTTCGTCTGATAGATTTGTCGAATCAGGCCGTTCGCGAACTCTCTGTCGTGAGCATAGGACGTGCGAGCAGCTTGAAATCTAGTCTGTTCGAGTGCTCTGCGGTGATTATTCTGCAGCGCACCGGCATCGATGAGGAAATTTTCAAGCTTGTTCAGCAGGTCCATCTGATGGGTCAACGTTTTTATTGGAGAGCGCCGCGAGATCGACTCGTCATTCGCCTTCCGATAAACCGATAGGGGTTCCTTCAGCAGCTTGAACTCTTTGCCCGCGATTATGAGGCGAAGGATCAGCTCATGCTCCTGGCAGACCGGTTGATTTTGGTTCCAGCCGCCGACCTCGTTGAGGGCCTCCTTCTTCCAAAGACAGGCGGTCGTGGAGAAACGTCCCCAACCGATATAGTTTGCAAGAAGGTCATCATCTTCGTACGTCTGCTGATATGTTTCGCCGGTCTTCTCAATAAACTCAATCGGTGGCGAAGAGACGACTGCAACATCTCTGTTGCGCTCGACGGCCTCTATCTGCCGTTCAATTTTCGCCGGCAAGAGGTAATCATCAGCATCGAGAAACGAGAGCCAATTACCACGGCTCAGTTCAATAAGCCGATTGCGCGCGAAGTTGCTACCACGATTGGGACCGAATTCGGATCGAACACGATCGCCGAAACTACGAATGACATCCTGACTGCCATCCGTCGACCCGTCATCGACTATAACAATTTCTTTATTCAGATACGTTTGATCCATGGCACTTTGGATGCATTGGCTGATCCACTGCCGAGCGTTGTGGCACGGGATGAGAATTGAAACTAATGGACTCACGCTAGCGCCGGTCATCTATCTGCTATAATTCAGTCTCGACCTGGTGTTTATCGCTGTCACTCTACCAGCTTTGCGCCACAACGATCTGAAACCATGCAACACTACTTGTGCTCCATCGCACACCGATATCCGTCCATCGTGAGTTCTGCGACTCTGTCCCAGTTACATGCGTCGCGCCAAGTTGCCGCCGCCGCAAAGTCCGGCGGAAGCGACAGCGCGGCGTCGAGTTCGGTGCGGAAATCGGTCGCAAAATCGGTGAAGCGTCGCACACAGGGCGTCGGCTCATCGAGTTCGATCGTGTCGAGCCGACGGGGCAGTATCAGGGGAACGCCGTACGAGCGGGCCAGGCTGGCGGCGCCGGACGTGAGGATTTCGCGGTAGTTGGCGATCACGGCGTCGGCGGCGCTGAGCCACAAACCAAGTGCATCATCCGAGAGGAATTCGAACCTCGATACGATTTGCGACGTATCGCCGATGACATTCGAGATGTGAGCCGCGTAGGCATCGGACCCCGGTCTTCCCACGATAGCTAGCCTGGCCGGTGGTTGCGCCTGCCTCCACCACGTGATGACATCCTCCAACCCCTTGTAGGGCTTCACCGCGCCGAACATCAGGGCGAGTTTGCCATCGCCCAGGCCGAGTTGCCATCGCGCTTGGGCCTGATCGACGGGCGGGCGCATCGCGACCGACAGATCGCCATGCGGAACGACGCGGACCAGCGACGGATCGAGGCCGAACGCCTGCACCAGCTTCCGCTTCGCTCCGGCCGAGTGGGCAAAGACGACCCTGGATTTGCGGTTCGCATAGCGGACATTGCGGCCGATTAGCATCTCGGAGGTACGATCATGCGCATGAAAATTGTGCGCTGTCGTCACGAGAGCAGCCCTCTGAGACGCCTGATGAAGATCGAATGGAAATCGCGCTCTCCGGAATAGGTCGAAAGCATCGCCTTTGTGCGGATAGTATGCTTCCGGCCAATGCAAATGGAGGATATCGCATTCCTGATCCTGCAACAGCCGGCTCAACGGGAAGACGCGCTTGTATCCTTGCAGAAACCGGACGTTCGCACCACGGCGTATCAAGGCATCGGCCAAGAGCGTCTGATAAGGTACCCCTGCCCGGTAGTCCGGAGCGAAGAGGATATTCATCGGCCTGGACATCACGGTCGGGCATTTCGCCGGCAGCAGCCGCCTCGCATCAGCGACCCACCGGACTCAGTTGCACAGTCGACGGACGAGCGCATGACTCCTGCGTCCATAGGCACTGTTCCAGGAATCGATCCTGCATCAGATGCGCGATTCCCTCTCCATACATCAGGTGACGGATGGCGCCGACGTAATGACGGAAGATGCGCGGGGGAATGCCGGCTTCCAGACGAACGTCGTAGTCTTTCGGTAGCAGCTCGGCGCCGAACCGGGAACCGCACAGAGCGTACAGCGTCTGCTCGATCCGCCAGAAGTGCCCCTCGGCAAGACCGGGCACCGCCAGAAACTCCTCGATCCACCCCAGCCTCATTGAATCCCGATGAATGACGCCGAAGCCGCTGTTGACCCGGGCCAGCAGTTCAAAATCGAGCTGGGTGCGTACCGCTTCGGCATCGACTGTATAAGCGCTTTTGCAATCCGCATTGAATGCGTTGAGACGATAGTTGCCATCTTCGAGACGGGACAGAAAGTCGGTGGGCTCATCGAAGAAAAGCAAATCGCTGTCGAACAGCAACATCCGTTCCGCCTGCAGGAAGGAGATGAAGTCGAATACCTTCAGCGCCAAGAGGTTGGTCTTGCGGAACTGCAAACTGCGCGGGAACGCTTCCAGTTCCCGCGCAAGCCGCTGGTCGGCCTCGTGGCGACGAATGATCCTCGCCGTTGGGAAATGCTGTTGCAACGACGACAGCGCGAACGGGTCCAGCGAACCGTCTTCATGAACGCACAGCGAATAGCGTCGGCCGCTCGCGGCATAAAATGACTTCAACGACCAGATCAGGTTGAGCCAGTCATGCCGCGACGTAAGGACATGGATCTCAAACCGGCGATCCGGCGTCTCTGCAATCGGCGGCGATTTCAGGATATGCCGACGCACGACGTCGCGGTACCAGGCGACGCGCAAGCCATGCTGAAACATCTGATGCAGTCTCAGCCGGAGAGCACCGGGTGTAAGCCTCATGATTGAGCCGTCATCCGGTTTCTGAAAGATCGAATCCCCGGCACGCGCTGCCAAAAACCAGGCGCCATCACGACCCGAGGATTGGTAGCGGAAAACCACGCCAGCCTCATCAACCGCCGCCATCGCGCTTCATCACGGTCGAGCGACCGCTGTACCTCATTCAGGAAACCAGCCTGATAAATCCACTTGGCTTGCAGGGCTTTTCGTTTCTGATGCGCCAGTCGGTTGCTTGGACCAAAGAGATACGGCTGAACGACCTCGAGAAGCTCCTGGGCCGTTCTGGCTGGCTGCGTTGATTTCTGGTTCGGCTGCAGGCGAAAGGCCGCGAGTTCTGCATCTATGAATCGAGCAGCCCCGCCGGCGGCAAATATCCGCAGCCAGTACTCGTAATCCATTACCAGATGCAGATCCTCGCGAAACGCGCCGACTTTCTTGCTGATGCGCTTCGTCCAGAACACTTCCGGCTGAACGAAATTCCGCCGCTTCCACCAGACATCCCAGAGGTCTAGAATTTCGTCGTAGCGTTCGATTGAACCGATGCGTTCATCCACCTTCTCCCCGAACTGATCGACGATCCGGCAGCGCCCATGCCAGAGATCGACGTCGGGATTTTCGCGATATGCGATGGCGACGCGTTCAAAAGCGTTATCCAGATAATAATCGTCGCTGTTTATGTAAGCAATGATGTCTCCAGTCGCGAGCTTCAAGCCTTTGTTGATGGCGTTTGACTGACCACCATCCTTTTCGCTTACCCAGTAGGCCAGATGCGTTTCGTACTTCCGAATGAGATCAACAGTCCCATCCGTGCTTCCGCCATCGATTATAATGTATTCTAGTTTCGGATATCCCTGACCCAGCACCGAAGAGATCGTACGCTCGATAAACTGCGCCTGGTTGAGCGACGGCGTAATTATTGAAATCTTGGGGAGTTCCAACATGGCGTCAGTTGATGCTTGAGTATGTGTTACGGGTTTTTCCGAAGACAACACTATCTAAGCGGCCGTAATTTGGTGCCGAGGCTTGCAATAACGGATCAATGCCACGCCTAAGTCCAATTGAGAATAGGGGCCATCAATCCAGGCCGATTGTCTTCTAAACTCCAAAACGGGGAAATGCCGTGCCGTAAGTTAACGCAAAACTCTAGAATGGCGTCCTCATGCACTATCCACGACACGTTGTGAATCGAAATTCGCGCATGTACGAGATAGTTGCCGCCGTTGAGCAGTCCGCGTGGAATTTTGCAGCGCCAACGATTGCGCCCGACCCGGACGGATGGCCAGTTTTCCTCCTGAGAGTCCGTTTGATACGTCCGGAGGATTGTAGCTCCATCAGAATTGGCCAAGTCAAATCCAACGCATAAGCTCTTATCCAATTTCCTGGCGATGAATTCGAACTCAATGAAGAAATCCTTGTCGGTGTCGACTGAACGGCAGACCTCTCCACCGTCGTTAATTATTCGAACCGCGAGAAGTGACAACGCATCATTTCCCGGCGCCGCATGCTCCGGCCACACTTTTTCCCCGCCGGGGGACTGAGCGCGCCTTAGGTATTGACCGACCACCGCACGCGAAGGGCCGCACGTCTCCACCGTTCCGGAATTTAACAAGATGGCCCGATCGCATAGCGATTGGACAGCTTGGAGGTTGTGACTAACGAACAACACCGTTCGCTTCTCCTTGTTTGCAACGGAGTGCATTTTTCCTAAAGATTTTTTTTGAAAGCTCGCATCCCCCACCGCAAGCACCTCATCAATGATGAGGATTTCCGGCTCGAGATGCGCCGCCACTGCGAACGCAAGCCTGACATACATGCCGCTGCTGTAGCGCTTGACGGGGGTATCGAGAAATCGCTCCACCTCCGCGAAGTCAACGATCTCATCGAATTTTCTCCTGATCTCCGTCCTGGTCATTCCGAGGATGGCGCCGTTCAGAAAGATGTTTTCCCGGCCGGTCAATTCGGGGTGGAAGCCGGTGCCGACCTCCAGCAGGCTTGCGATGCGGCCCCGCACCACCGCACGGCCGCGATCGGGCTCGGTGATCCGGCTGAGTATCTTGAGAAGCGTCGATTTGCCGGCCCCGTTCCGCCCGATGATTCCGAGTACCTCGCCGCGCTTCACCTCGAAGCTCACATCACGCAGGGCCCAGAACTCTTCAACTTCATCGCCCTGGACGATGGCGCGACCGCCGATGAAATCGAGTCCCTTGCGGACAAAGTTTCGCGCTTCACGGGCAATGACATCACGCAGCGCGGTGTATTGCTCGCGCGAACCGGTCTGATGGCCGATCAGATAGCTCTTCGAGAGATTCTCGACGGCTATGGCTACGTCGGACATTACGTTCCAGAACCCTGCGTCATCTCAGATCAAATCCGCAAAACTTTTTTCCATCTTCCTGAACTGGCGAATGCCGAACCACACGAAGAATGCGGCGACGGCAATGCTCAGTGCGAGCCCCGGCCAATACAGCCGGCTCTCGCCGCCCAGCAGGCACCAGCGGAACCCATCGATTACCCCGACCATCGGGTTGAGCGAGTAAAGCAGGCGCCAATGTTCCGGAACGACGCTGGAACTGAATCCGACAGGCGATACGTACAGCCCCATCTGGACCATGAAGGGGACTACATATCGGAAGTCGCGGTACTTGACGTTAAGCGCGGTGATCCAAACCCCGATGCCGATGCTCGCCGTGAACGCGATGACAGCAAAAAACGGCAGGAACAGAACCTGCCAGCCTGGCGCGAACTGGTACCAGATCATCAGGCCGATGAGGATGACGAAGCCGATCAGGAAATCGACGAACGCGACCATGACGGCGGCTGTCGGCACGATGAGACGCGGGAAGTACACTTTGCCGATGAGATTGGCGTTGCTGATGAGGCTGTTGGAGGCGTCTGCGACCGCGGTCGCAAAGAAACTCCACGGCAACATGCCGGCGAAAACCATCAAGGCGTAGGGTGCTGTTCCATCTGACGGCAGCTGAGCCAATTTGCCGAACACGACCGTAAAGACGACCATCGTCAGGAACGGTCGAATGATGGCCCAGGCTGCCCCAATCACCGTCTGCTTGTAGCGGACGGCAATGTCGCGCCACGCCAGCACTTGGAACAGTTCCCGATAACGCCACAAGTCGAGCCAGTAGTGGCGTTGGGCGCGGCCGGACTCGATGATCAGTTCATGATGTTCGACGGCGTTGCGGCCGGCTTCCGCCTGCGGCTTTGTCTGCTTGAGCGGCATCTCTAGCGCCGGCATTCCAAAATCACCTGATCTATTTGACAGCGGCGGTGCCCTGACCTGGAGGCTCGCCGCAGCTTGCCGACGACGAAAATCGCTTACGTTTCGTCATCACAGCATGCCCATCGCATTGACCGGCCCGAACCGCACTGTGACAATCAGGAACACAACAATCCACGCTACCGCACTACGGGTGAATCGCTTCACCCGATCTCGACGTCATCATGGGCATTCGCCGGTGCGTGCGTTCACGCCGCCGGAGCGAGCGCGCGGCGTTCGACCGACACGGAAACCGCGCCGCCCATAATCTCAAGCAACACATCTACGCGGCGGCGCGCGTCAAGCCGCATGATCGTTGCAGTAAAATCAGCCAGTGGCCCGGACAGGATGCGCACGCGCTGACCCTGCGCGAGCGAGTGGTCGAGCCGCGTTAGCCCGGCATCCGAATGCCCGAGCAATGCTTCCACGATGCCGAACGGAACCGCGGCTGGCCGGCCCTCCTGCGCTACCAGGCTCGATACACCGATCGTGCTGTTGATGAAAGACCAGGCGTCGCGGCCAATGTCCAAGCTAACGAAGAGATAGCGCGCAAAAAGCGGCCGGCGCACGTTCGACAAACGCCGGGCATGCCGAATTGTTTTCTCAATTTGCGGCAGAAACGTTGTTAGTCCCTGCGCCTTGAGATTGAGTTCGGCTTTTCGCTCACTGTTTGGCCGCGTATGAACGAGATACCAACGGTCGCCTAGCGTCAACTCATGTGGGGATGAAATTGGCATTTCCCTTCAATGAGCGCGAGAAGAGCTGCTCCGCCTGGGAGGAGAGCTGCTTTGACCGTAATACTTATATTCACCATATGGCTCGTAGCTGGCGAGGCCCGCAAAGTCCACCTTGTTCAGCACGGCACCACGCATCTTCATCTGCACAGCCGGAGCATTGCCGAGTGCATGGCGCACGGCGTCCATCTTGGTCGACCCCCACTCGACCACAAACATGTACGATTCAACGAAGCGCGACACCGCAAGGACATCAACTGTCGAGATCAGGGGCGCCATGTCGACGATGATGAAGTCGCAGTAATTCTTCAATGACTCGATCAGCAGCTTGACATTGCGCGAGGCGAGCGCTTCGGTCGGATTGCGAACAGACGGATTGGGGACCATCGGCAGGAAGGTCAAGTTGGTGGCTGGATCGCGCCACATGACTTGGGCCAAATTTGCCTCTCCGACGGCAACGTCGAGCAGTCCGAGCTTTGCGTCGGGAAACAACGCCCGCGACAGCGACGGATTGCGGACATCACAGTCGATCAACATCACACGCCGACCGGTCGCGGCCAGCTGACTGGCGACGCCGGCTGCAATTGTCGACTTGCCTTCCCCAGGCATATGCGATGTCAAGCCGATCACTTGACAGCCTCCATCAGGCCCGGAGTCAAGCGAAAGCTTGACCGAGCGGATGGCGTCAGCATAGGCCGAGTTGGGCGCGTCGATCGCGTTCCACAACATCCGTGATCGCCCACGATGGTCGTTCTTGAGAGCGCCCGTAGGAGCCGATGGAGCCGGCAGCGCTTTCGGCCCGCGCGCCATCTGCAGGACACCGCGATATGAAAGCTTTGGTGCATTGGGGTTTTGGCCGACCCGCGGAATCAACGCAAGGCATTCAGTGTTGAGTACCGACCTGATCTGTTCCCTGGTCCGGAAGCTGCTGTCGAGCAGCTCCCGCAGCGCGCCGAACCCGACGCCGAGCATCCCGCCGGCGAACAGTGTGGTCAACCAGAGCTTCAGGGTTTGCGGCCCGGTCTGCGTCACCGAAGCCGACGAAATCAACCTCGCGTCGCTGATCGGATAAGTTTGCCGCTGGACAGCTTCGGTGTGCTGCTTGAGAAAACTGTCGTAAAGCGAGCGATAGCTTTTGGCGGCCGCCTCGAGGCTGAACAACGTCACCTGAGCCTGATTGGCGTCCTGCGTTTTCGACAGTGCGCCAGCAAGCGTTGTTTCCAACTCGCGTTGACCCTTCTGGGCAATTTCAAGCTCGCCCTTGGCAGTTTCTTCGATCCGGCCGAGTTCATCGGCAATGGAGCGACGCATGTCCCTGATCTGGTTGCGAATATTTTGCACTGAGACGTGATCCGCACCATAGCGCGCAGACCAGGTGGCCTCCCGGTTGGTCAAATCAAGGTACTTCTCGCGCAGGGAACCGATGATACGGTTGTTCATTGCCTCCGAGAAGTTTTCGCCGACAGGCAGGCCCGGCTGATCCCTGGAGTCCTGCTGATAGCTTTGGCGAACGGCATCCATTCGTTCAAGCCGGGCCTGCAAATTGGCCACCTGCGCCCGCGCCTTGCCCAGTGCCGCGCTAGTATCGCTTAGCTGCTGCTCGCTTACGAGTGTGCCGCCTGCCGAAACAATGTTGTTTTTGGCCTTGAACTGAACCACCGCGCGTTCCGCTGTAGCCGCCTGGTCGCGAAGATTTTGCAGCCGCTCCTGCAGCCAATCGCCTGCGCTACGCGAGGCCTGGTATTTCGCGTTCAGCTGGTCCGCAATGTAGGCATTGACCATTTCGTTGGCGATCTTTGTGGCAAGCTCCGGATCGCGGCCAGAGAAGTCAATCCTGATCATGTAGCTTTGGCCAATGCGTTGCGCCCTGATCCCGTTCGCTAAGAGCGCGACCGCAAGGTTTGTTCGCTCGGCGTCCGACTTGGCCGCCGCAGAACGGGACAGCAACCGGTCCAGCGGACCCTTGTCTGAGCGGAGGAATTCTGGATCATTCGCGAGATTAAGCTGCTTGACGACGTAGCCCAGCACATTGACCGATCTCAGGTTCTGCAAATTGGTTTCAAACCAGGCCATATCGAGCGGTGCAGCACGCCCCGGCTCATCCAGCGGCCCCTTGCGGCTCTCAATCGTCATGGTTGAGGACGCTGTGTAAGTCTTGGGGCTGCTCAGCGCGTTGATGGCCCCGATTGGCAGGACAATAACCAGCCCGAGAATGATCGGGAGGTATTGCCTTTGGACGAAGCCACGCAAATAATCAAAGCGCTGCCCCAGACTTGCGGGTGCGGTTGCTGGCTGCGGTAGCGGGTTAAATTCAGACACGCGCGCCTACTCGTCTCATTTTTTCCGCCCCTGGGCGCCATTGTGCGAAAAAACGCACTCGCCGCAGCGCGGCAGGTAACTGATCATTAATATATTTTTCGTTTTCGGGCAAAGCTTCTTTAGCCGTTTTCCAAACAAAACTAACGACTTCGGGGATTCTTTAAATCAGCTTCGAGAAGGGTCGAATTTATCCCAAGGGAGCCGATCGGCCTCGCAGCCTCTCCGTGCTACCACCGCAAATACCGGGCTCGGCGACGCAGCTAGGCCCAGTTCCCTCTGAAACCGCGACCACAGTGCGTCGACGACGGTCTGGAAGGTAGGCTGATCGGAGTAAGTCCGCCCTCGGAACACAACAAAAAGTTGATCCTCGGCCTCTGCGTAGCGCCGGATCAAGTCGCGATCCCAGCCCAACGCCGGGGACCTTATGACAAGCATACGGCATGAGCCGGAGCTGGCCGTTACTGCGGGTTTTCCTTGTTCCGCGCGCTCCATCATGGAGACACTGAAATGCTGCCCAACAAGGAACTCGGCCAAGCGAACCTGAATATGGCGATCGGTCGGCTGCTCGTGAGGAGTCACACGGGCAATCACTTTCCAGGCCAAGGTAAGCGACAGGAACAGAAGAAGGATGAGGTATTTAAGCGCGCGCGAAGATTTCACGCCGCGCACCAAGCACAGTCACGCCGACCATCAAAGCTAGCATGATGGAATTGGTGATCATGTCGCCCCACGAGCTATGGATCAATTCATAATGCCGATGGCTAAATCCCATCAGGCTAATGCGCGTCACGTTGACAGCGATGACAGACGCGCAGGCGAAGGCGGCCCAGAACACGTCCTTGGCGGTCCACCGGTGCCCGACCCATTGCGTAATGGTAACCCAGCACAACAGCGCCAGCGACATGTTTGCCAGCGAGGAGCAAGCCGGCAATACGATCATTTGGCCGGACCCGTCCAGGAACCCAACCATGTTGCCGGTCCTTTGGGTGCCCAAAAGCAGCGACACGAACGATGCATCAATGTCCAAGATAGGCTTCGCAAAAATCTGAAACAGCAAGCGACTCCACAACATAGGCGCTGTCATCGCAAGCAGGATCAGAGCCCCCCGCATCCGTTCGCGATCGGTGTTTGCGAATAACAGGATATACAAGCTCAGTCCCGTCACCCCCATCCAACTTAGGGGAAAAATCGGAAGGGCAACCAAGACCAAAAATATGAGCGCGACAACCAAGTCCAGGCGCTGCACTTGCTCGGGTGATTTCGTTGAGACCAGGGAGATTCCGGCAAAGCAGGCGAGCAATATGATGACGTTGATGTCCGCGCCGGCAAGCGCCCCCTCCCAATCCGAGAACTGAAAGCCCTGGATCAACCGCCCCAATAGCCCGTTGGCGCAACCTGCAATGTAAAGGATTGCGAAGAAGTCATTACGCGGGATAGCCTCCCAAACCGCAGAGAACATCCGCAGCTTGAAGGCAGTCGACCGCTCTTGAAGTGACGCGTCCGCCATTAGCATCTCTGGACATATAAAATAACAGCGCTCGCCTTGGTTAGGCTAGCGCGCAGCAGAATTCTACCACAATTATCAAGCGATGCTTTTGGACACTGATCATCGTACCCAAACGAGATGCTATGGGCTGAAGGGTTAATTAGTACAACAGGTTACGGAGCGTCTTTAAGTTCGTTCGATCCGATCGGACGCTCCAAGCGAGCGCGAATACGTCCGTCTGCGGATGCGAAGTCCTTGAAATTCTTATCGTTCGATCTGCAGCGGCCTGGCAGTTGAATGTCTGACCGCGGGCCAGTAAGACGCTGGCACCATTCTTCGCAATCTACTGACGCGGATTATGAACACCCCTAATTAATTGGGACAGCTCTTCATGCCCATTACCTTTTTTATCCCGGCTTTTCGCGCGGTGGTTCGAGGCTCCGGTCAACGCTGGCGGTCAGGGCTCGCATTATCAATCGCGGCGCTTGCAATTGCGGGTTGCTCGGAAAAAGCTCCCACCAAAGACCAAATTCTATCTCGCGCCAACGAAGCCTTTGCTGCTCAACGATATAGCCAGGCGGAAAAGGACTATCGTGAGGTCCTCCGGCTTGCGGCTGACGATCCGGTGGCGATGCGTCGACTGGCGGTCCTGTATTATGACCAAGGGCAGATAGCCCAAGCCTACCCTCTGCTGAAGAAATACGCCGGCCTGCAGCCGGATGACGCAGAAATGCAGGTCAAGTTCGGACTGGCTCTCCTTGCGACGGGCGATTACGCGCAAGCTCGCGAAGCAGTCCTGCAGGCATTGGCTAAACGCCCGGGCGATGAGCAGGCGCTGTCGCTGCTGGCCGATGCCACCCGAACATCTGAAGAAGTTGAAGATGTCAGAAAGATGATCGAAGATCTTCGCAAAGCGGACCAAGACCGTCCAAGCTATCATTTGGCGCTAGGCTCGCTAAGCTTCAGAAAAGGTGAAAAAGCGGGCGCCGAAACAGAGTTCAAGAAGGCCCTCGTACTCGATCCCAAGTCCGCCACGGCTCACGTGGCTCTGGCCATGCTGTATTGGAGCAACAACGACCTCAAGGCTGCAGATCAAGAACTCAAGACCGCGGCGGACCTTGCCCCCGTCACCTCCCCCGTCCGCTTGCGATATGCAGATTTCAAGGTTCGAACAGGGGCTGCTGCAGAAGCGAAGGCCATGCTTGAGGACATCAACAAGCAACTGCCCGAGTATCTGCCGCCTCGCGTAGCGCTTTTGAAGATCGCATGCGCTGAGCAACAAAAAGACGACTGCGCTGCCCGCGTGCAAAACATTCTGGCCCAAGACCCCGCCAACTTCGAGGCGGTCTATCAGGATGCACTCATCAGCGCAAAAAAGGGCGATACATCCAAGGCCATCCGTGAGCTGGAATTCTTGAGCAATGCGTTTCCTCGTAACGCGCTGGTCCGCTATCAGCTTGCCAGCGCGTATTTGCTCTCCGCCGTCAACGCCAGCGAAGTGAATGTGCGGAAAGCCATCGAGAGCGCGGAAAACCGGGTAAGCGAAGCGGTCAAGCTCGATCCCAAGCTTGAGCCCGCAGTGTTGCTGTTCGCCGAATTAAAGATCCGCAAAGGCAACGCCGCCGCTGCGATTGAGCCCCTAAAGGAATTGATCAAGGAACGACCGCAGACCGCGCAGTCCAATTATCTTCTCGCAACAGCCTATTTGGCCCAGCGGCAAAACGCCGAAGCGGCATCGACCTACCAGCAAATGGAAACGCTGTTTCCAAAAGATCCGCAGCCCTCGTTTCTTCTGGGCAACGTCCTCCTAGCACAAGGTCAGCAGGCAGACGCTCGAAAGGCGTTCGAACGAGCCGCCGTGATTTCTCCCGATTATTTGCCTGCCACTGAGAGGCTGATCGATTTTGAGATGGCGGACAAACAGTACGCCACCGCCATGGGGCGGGCTCAGCAGCAGATCGATAAGGATCCCAAGCGGGCTCAGCCGTGGGCATTGCGCGCCAAGGTCTATTTGGCGCAGCGCGATTTTGCTCATGCCGAACCCGATCTCGCAAAAGCCGTCGAAATCGACCCCAAGTTCGAGGCGGCTTCTCTGTTACTCACGCAGCTTTATATTGCCACGAACAGACAGGACCAGGCGATCGCGAAGCTCAATGCTTTCGCCGAACAGAACAAGAGCATTCCAGCGCTCGTCCAGCTCGCCTCCATCTATGAAAAGGATAAGAATTATACCGCCGCGCGCGATGCCTACGAGAAGCTGCTTGCCATCAATGGCAATAACGCTCTTGCCTTGAACAATCTTGCGGTAGTTTATTCCGAGCGCCTCGATCAGGTTGACAAGGCGCTGGATCTAGCCAAGCGAGCCCGCACGAACTTTCCGAACAATCCGAATCTTACGGATACGCTCGGGTGGGTCATGTACCGCAAGGGCGATTATCGAAATGCCCTGCCGCTTTTGCAAGAGGGAGCCGCCAATCTCACGGAAAACCCCGAGGTTCAATACCACTTGGCGATGGCTCAATACATGATGGGAGATGAGGCGGCCGCCAAGACGGGGCTGCAAAAGGCAGTGCAGCTATCTTCGGCATTCCCACAAAAAGCTGAAGCGCAGCAACGCTTGGCAATGCTAACGATAGACGCAAAGACATCTACCGGGGATGCGCGCGCGGCTCTGGACGCCTATCTCCAGCAACAGCCCCGCGACCCGGTTGCGCTTACGCGGCTCGCCCGCTTGCAAGCGCGAGACGGCTCGGCTGATCAGGCAATTGCAACCTATCAGAAAGTCATCGACGCAAATCCGTTGTTTGCGCCCGCTCTCCGTGATCTCGCCCTCGCTTATTTGGCGCGAGGGGGTGATGACTCAAAGGCCTTCGACGTCGCCGCAAAGGCGCGACAAGCATATCCAGAAGATGCAGAGCTCGCCAAAACATTCGGTATCCTGAACTTCAAGCGCGGGCTTTTTCCGCAATCCGCGGAGCTTTTGAATCAAGCCGCCGGGTCCCGCCGCAATGATGCAGACATTCAGCTTTACCTCGGAAAGAGCTATCAGCAGTTGAAGAGATGGGATGATTGCAAATCAGCTCTCGAGCGGGCACTCGCAATCGGTCTCCCCGCGGCAACGAGAACAGACGCCCAGACGCAATTGACGGCTTGTACCGAACAGGGGGCGCAGTGAGCATTTAGCCAATGGCTGCCGTCGGCTGCTGGTCTGAGCAGACCAGACCGTTGCCGATCGTTACGGTTCACCAAGCGGCCGCGCTTTAACGCCGAAAAAAGTCGCCACCGGACGCCAGCCCCCGAGCAGCGTTCCCCTTACTAGGTTCCGGCCGCCTTCCCCGATGGCCATCGCGGATGAGCCACCGCCGTCGAGCAGCATGGCATCGCGTGCGCCCAACTTCGAGAGCTTTTCGAGCACAAGGTGCGGTGAAGCCCACTCCGCTACGATGAGAAAAAGCAATTTGCGCTCCGCATCAATTCCGACAGCGGTTCGTTTGTCGGGCTTTCGGTCGCTGCCGGACCATACCTTGCCGCCCCGCAGACCAACGCCCTGCCCGCCGATTCCCCATTTCGCCTTTCGGAGATCCTCCGGCCTTGGCGGCTTGGACGGCCGCAGATGCGCGTTTAGCGCATCGTCAAACCATAGGAGATAGGTATGTTCCCAGATATGGCTCGTCAGATGGTCTGACACAACGGTCTCCACCCCCTTTGCAAGATCCCCTGGCAATCCCGGTCGCCACCTGGGCTCCGACGTAAACAGTGCACCGTTGATAACGACCGCAAGGCCTTCGTTTCGCAGGACGTCGTCTATCCAACGCAGGCGATATTGAAAGCCGCCCGCCAAGGCCGACGGGTCGAGTGGAGTGACGTAAAGCTCTATTCCCGGGACGCTGAGTTCAACGCGCACCCAATGCAGGATGCCATACCCCTCCTCGCTACGCTCCAGAAGTTCGCAGCCGTAGGTGATACCTGAAAATACTGACCTGGGCTCGGGCGCGCACTGCCTCGAATAGACTGAATCCGCGCTAGCGAAGAGCGCCAACCCAATGGCAAGGGCAATCTTGGCATAGCGATGCTGTAAGGGCGTTATGACCATGGCACCGAAATTCTGAATTCAAAACGACTCTGGCATGCTATGCCGCTTGAATGTCCATTGCCGCAGACCGGGCACATCCTTGCAACACGAGGGGCCCGGAAATCGCAAAGAACGGCGTTCGCGACCTTCTCCTGAGTAGCGCATCAACTTCGAAAGATGAAATTCAAAATGACATTTCCGGTTAGGTCGCATGGAAGGCCAAGGTGGAATAATCCCGGATCCGATATGAGGATACATCGTCTGTTTACCGGCGTTATGTTTCCGCACGTTAGGGAGTAAGAGTTGCGGGGGCTTGTCCCAAAGCGCGAGCACACGGCGATTACCCCGCCTCGCCTTCGCGCGTCTCCTCGACTAAGCATCGCGCGTCCGGCGGGCAACGGTCGTTGGCGGAAATGGCTGCTGTGGACCTTGCTACTATCGGTTTTAGTTGCGGTAGCGACCGGCTTCTGGTTCCAGGTGGATATCTGGCCTCCTTCACTGCTCAACCAAACGATATCATCTGCCTTCCAAACTGTCCGCCACAGGTTTGAACGAAATGACGGAGCCCACACCGCTTACCTTACTTTTGAGAATTCGAAGGCGTCGATTAATCGCCCGCTCCCACTTGGAATCGTCTTGATTAACAGTGTCAGCGAGGAGACTGTGGTTCTCAGCGGACTGATCGAAGGCACAAGTCTCTCCGCTGGAACCGCGTTGACCGCGACACGCTGGTCCCTGCCCGCACGCGACTTGGACAAGGCGTTCATCTCAGCTCCTGAAAACTTCGAGGGTGTTATGGAGGTAATCATCACACTCTACTCAGCCAGGCAGGACATCCTGGAAACGAAGCAAGCTCGCTTCGAATGGAACGGTTCCGGCAAAGCGGATAAGCTTCCCGTAACAATTGCCCCAGCTCAGCGTCTCTCTAGGTAGCCGATGCGGGCGGAACGGTTTCAAGCGATACTTGCCTGTCTGTACCATTCCACCGTCCTCGCCAAGCCCTCGTCCAGGTCCATTTGAGGAGACCATCCCAGCAGCGCCGCACCACGGGTACCGTCGACCGCTTTATGAGGCGCGCCGTCCGGCTTTGACCTGTCGTACACAATACGTCCATTGTATTTGACAATCGATCCAATGCGTTCAGCGACATCGGCAATTGACACGCCCTTCCCAATGCCGACGTTAACGGGTTGGTCGCAGGGTGCACATGTCATGGCACGGAACATTGCTTCAGCTGCATCATCGACGTAGAGCCATTCCCGCACCGGAGCGCCGCTACCCCAAACGATAACCTCCGGAGCGCCGCGCCTATGCGCCTCCAAAAATCTCATCGCAAGGCCACCGACAGCGTGCGAGCGAACGTCGTCGAGATGGTCTCCTGGGCCGTACATGTTGGAGAATACGAGGTTGATGGTTTGCAGGCCCCATTGCTTCGCATACGCCCAGGAACCCATCCAGGACAACTTGCGCAGCAGACCATAGACCATCACCGACTCATGGAGCGGCCCGTCCCAAAACCGGCTTTCCTCGAAAACCATGAGCTCCGATGGATAGACGCAATTGGCCAGCGGATTTACAATGCGCTTCACGCCCGTCTGATGCGCAGCCTCAAATAGATTGGCGATCATCGGCATATTATTGCGGAATATATCCGCCGGTTGCTTGAGGCCGAATTGAATTCCGCCCGCGAAACCCGCACAGTTAAGAATAGTTGTCGGCCGAACAGCTTCGAACAGCTCAAGCGTCTGGGCGAAATTGCGCAGATCCGTGCCGAGAGAAAGTGACGTTCGGCTGAATGCTATGGACGCCTCTTCCAACCTCCGGCACAATCGCTGACCAAGAAACCCGGTGGCGCCCGTCACGAGAATCATCTTGTCTCCTTGCAGACGTGAATGCGACGATTCGCGCATGGACAATCATTCAAAACCATTAACTGGACACAACCATAACTAAGGTGAGCCGACACTATAGCGGCCCCGTAGCGAGACGAGAAGATGACAATCCCGCAGATGGAGCCCTGGCTCGGCGAGGAAGAAGCCGCCGCCGTCAACGACTACATGCGCTCCGGCGGATGGCTCATGGAACACGACAAGACACGTAAATTCGAGTCCATCATCGCCGATTATACAGGAGCGACCCACTGCATCGTAACCGTCAACGGCACCGTGAGCCTGACGTTGGCGGCGCTGGCCTGCGATGTGAAGGCGGGAGACGAGGTGATAGTCCCCAATTACACAATGATAGCGACCGCGAATGCCGCTTCGTTGCTCGGCGCAAGACCCGTTTTCGTCGATGTGGAGCCAGAGACCCTTTGCCTCGACATCAATCAGACCGAGGCTGCCCTAACGACGAAAACCCGAGCCATCATGCTGGTGACCGCCAACGGACGCTACCCCAAAGCCGGCATCGAGGCGTTTGTTGATCTGGCCGACAGATATGGCCTGGCATTGATCGAGGACGCCGCCCAGTCGCTAGGTTCGCACTACCCGGATGGCCGTCACATTGGCAGCGTCGGCAAAGTCGGCAGCTTTTCATTCTCCGTGCCAAAAGTCATTACGACGGGACAGGGCGGATGCCTGATTACCCACGATGGCGAGCTTGCTGAACGCCTTCGTAAGCTGAAGGATTTTGGTCGCGCCTCTGGAGGATCGGACATCCATCAAAGTATCGGCTATAATTTTAAGTTCACCGACCTGCAGGCATGCGTGGGCATCGAACAGATGAAGAAGCTCGATTGGCGAATCGAGCGCAAAAAGGAGATTCTTCTGAAGTATCACCAGGCGCTTCACGCGGTTGGGTCGGTGAAGTTTTTCGAACAAGACCTGGTCAATACAACCCCATGGTTCATTGATATTCTGTGCGAAAGGCGGTCCGACCTTCAGGAGCACCTGAAACAAAGGGGGATCGGTACCAGGGCCATGTATCCTCCTGTCAACAAGCAAGAAGCCTATCAGCGCGTCGGAGACCATCCGGTCTCTGAGCTCGTTGGGCGGCAGGGTCTATGGCTACCCTCCTCGTCTCAACTCACGGATCAGCAGATCAAAACCGTGTGCGACGCCATCGCTGAATTTTACAGCTGACATTTTCATGCCTCGCGTCATTTTCCTCAATCGATTTTTTCATCCGGACCATTCCGCCACGAGCCGGATGGTGAGCGATCTTGCATTTGAGTTGGCATCATCAGGCAAGGACGTTCACGTCATTACCAGTCGTCAGTTGTACGACAAACCGAGGGCGGCCTTGCCTGCTTACGAAATCACGCATGGGGTTCATATCCATCGCGTTGGCACCACCAGCTTTGGCCGATCGAGTCTGCCAGGCCGCGCCATGGACTATTTGTCATTTTATTTTACGTCGTGGCGATGCGCCCTGTCGCTCGCGAGGCCGGGTGACATCCTTGTGGCCAAGACTGATCCCCCAATGATCTCATTGATCGGAATGGCGGCTGCAAAGCAGCGAGGAGCAAAACTGGTCAATTGGGTTCAGGACGTATATCCGGAGATTGCGATAGAATTCGGCGTCCCGTTCTTGATCGCTCCGGTTCGCCGGCTCCTTTTCTGGTTACGGGACAAGTCCCTCAAGGCTGCCACCGCCAATGTGGTACTCGGCCAGCTGCCGGCGAGGCTGGTTTTGTCACGCGGCATTCGTGCGGACGGTGTGACAATCATTCATAATTGGAGCGATGAGGATGAGATCGTTCCCATCGCGCCCGCCGACAACACGCTGCGTCAGGCGTGGGGCCTCAGTGACAAGTTTGTCGTGGGATATTCGGGAAACCTCGGCCGGACGCATGAGTTTCTCACCATGCTATCGGTGTCGGAGCGATTTAAGAACGAAGATCGAATCGTGTTTCTCGTTATAGGAGGCGGCCATCAGAACGACGGCCTCGCCCACGAGGTAAAGTCGCGTGGCCTTGAGCGGTCCTACTTGTTCGCGCCGTATCAAGATGTAGGCGCGCTAAAATATTCCTTAGGTGTTCCAGATGTGCACTGGATCTCGCTTCGACCAAGATTCGAGGGGCTTATCGTGCCCAGCAAATTTTATGGCGTCGCTGCCGCCGGGCGGCCCATGATCTCGATCGGCAGCAAGCAAGGAGAACTTGGCCGCCTGGTGGAGGAGCACCAATGCGGCTTTGCGATCGAAGAAGGAGATGTCGATTCGCTCGAGAGCGCCATCACCCTTCTATCCCGCGACCCCGATCTCTGCGCAAGGATGGGACTTCGAGCTCGATCGATGCTTGATCATCATTTCACGCGTCGCCAGGCGTTTGACTATTGGCAAACTTTGATCTCAAGGGTCGAATTGGGTCAGCCGCTCTGAAAGAGGCTTGGCTGAAAACGCAATAAGTAAGGTGCCCGGGGCAAAGGCCAGTACGCCAGCCTCGGCCTTCAATTCTTGCCAGCTTCAAGCCGGTGCCATTGTATGTGATTGCGATAGCAGCGGCATTAGGCCAAGCGGCCCCGTTCGGTTGAATTTGTTTGCTCAGCCTCGCATAGCCGAGCGCTTCACAACCTCGGCACGGGCCGGCGGTGAAGGTTCAATATTAGCGATCGTCTTCGGCGGCGGGCTTTCAGGTATCGCGAGGCTGCTTTGTTTAGCTTGCACCTGGGCCAGGTCCTCCACGGCTTCTGCCGATCCCAGATAGTTCCGCGAGAGTGTGCGAAGGGTCATAAGCGCGATTTTTGTATCCAGCCATGGCGACGCGTTGCGAACGTACCATTCGTCAAACTTCTCTTTATCTTCCTTGCTGAGGAGCTTCGCGCCATTGACCTGCGCCCATCCTGTAATCCCCGGTCGGACCGACAGCCGCAGCGCCGTGTTGGACGGTTGATCCTCAGGCAGCAATGGTCGCGGACCGATCAGAGACATATCCCCGAACAGCACGTTGATGAGCTGAGGCAGCTCGTCGATGCGCGTGGCCCGCAAGTACCGACCTATCACCGACGGCTGTCGATCACCCAACGCCGGTCTCCCCCTGGAATCAAATGGCGCCCGCAACGTCCTGTACTTGTAAATGAGGAACGGCAGCCCCTTCCGACCAGTCCGCTCTTGCCAGAAAAGGACAGGCGAGCCGACGTCAAATAACACAAGCAGCGTTGCGACTGCAAAAAGCGGCAAAAGCAGGAACATGAGCGCAAGCGATCCCAGAATATCGATCGATCGCTTCATTCTAAGAAAAAGATGGCGCTCCGTTTCTGTGTCCGTTGATCCAACAACCTCCGCACAGGACGCCCCCTGCTCGGTCAACCCCAACATGCGCGGCAGGTACGACAGCCCAAGCTGTCGCTTCTTGCAGACGCGCTCGACATCGTGCAAAGCCGCGGAACTGAGCAGGTCCGTATCGCCGGCGAGGATGACCCGGTCAACCTGAACGCCGTGAACTGCAAATTCGGCGACGATCACATCGAGTTCCTGCGGTGTTCCGAGGACCTGCACTCCGCTCAGGGTACGGCCGATCGCGCCCGATTTTTCTTCGAGCACCGCAACGACCCCTTCTTGATTGGATGCGTATGCGCGCAGCATCGAGATGAATGAGGCAGCGAGGCGATTGGCGCCGATCACAATTATCCGCTCGCGGCGTAACTGGTAGTCACTCGCGCGCCTCTCGCCGCTCGCAACCCGCGTCACAATACGAACGAAGATAAGGCCGCCAGCGAGCAGCAGACCGTGATACAGCGGGACCGCGCGAGCGATCCCATCGAGGCGAGTGAGCGTGAACAGGAGGCCATAGGTTAGGAGTTGCGCGAACAACACCGCTTCCGCAATGTCGAGCACTTCATGCGCAGAAAAGTGCTGACTTACTGTGCTCCGAAGCCCAAAGGCAACATACGCCACGACCGCAAATCCGGTAGAAAGCGCGCAATAGATTATGGTCGCGTTCCAGTCGTGCTGCGTCAGGATTAAAGCGTCGCCCAGCCACAACGCGAGAAGGGACGACGCCAAGGCCCAAAACGCGTCCCATATGGATACGTCGATCCTTCTCTTACGTCGCGAGGTCGGAGAGGGAACGGCCATGATCGCCAACGACTCCTATTATCAAACAAAACGCTCGGCGTTAAAATGTTTCAGTGCAATCGTTTCGCTTTTACACCTTCTCAAGCCCGATGTCCGACAACCTTTAGGCCGCACCGCGGGTTTTTCGAGCATCGTGTTCATATCAACTGCGACTGTCTCAAAGCGGCAACAAATAATATATTGGAGCCCTTTAATTGTGGAAATCTTCTTGTTTCACGACAATGGCGGAGCCCGGGGGTGTAATACAAAGCTGTGCGGATGAAGGAGGTGACGGCGCGCCCGAAGTGGCGAGGCGAGTAACGCGTTCGGATTGTGGGGTTTATGAACCGACAGCGTCTGAATGATCGACAACGGTCAAATTCAAGCAACTATTTATGTCCTTGGGTGCGCAAGACTATTCAGACGGCGGTCTTGCGCCTGCGCTCGATGGCGTCGGAAAGGAGCCACTCATTTCAAGCTTGTAAAAGGGAGCACTCTTGCCCGGGACGGTTATGGTTGCAAACTGAAACCGAGGCACTGCAACCGTCGCAATTTTTAAATAGGGGCCGGTGGCAGATGGTGCTGCGTAAAGATTATAATTTATTCCAGGTTCGAGACTTGACGTTTTTATGTTGAGAACTCCGTTCACGAGCGTTGCCCGGGTACCGAAAGGTCTCGCGAGCGGATCGCCCACGAAAATTCCCTGTGACGGCTGTCGGACCGATTTTGTGTATGCCTCGAGCGCTGTATTGCCGCGAAAGTAACTCTTCACAAGCACCGAGGCTGCGGGGAACTTGTCTGCATAGGCACATGGCTCCGTCACCGTGCCATAGCTGGCCGTTGCCCCAGCTTCGAGCCAACGAAGCGCGCTCATCTGCTCCGTTCCGAACAAATTGCCTCCGCTAGATGTAAGATGGTCTGCCAGCGCCCCCGGAATATATGTGTTTGTATTAATCCCTGACACGTTCGCGGATCCCGTCTGGTAAAATAGAATATCGGCCGCGTTTTTCACCTCCGATCGGCCGCCATTCTTTGAATAGTCCAGATACATCATAGAGAGCGCTTCCGGACGGTTCCAATTTTGCACTGTCGCCTGAAAGTCCTGCAACCGGGGCCCGCTCCTCACGCTGTCAGCGGTTCTGACAAACCAGCCGTTCCCTCCCGGAAGGCTCCTGTCTGCCTTTAGTCCTTTGTCGATAGTTGCCTTTACGCTCGCCGCGCTTTGGCCGGCGAGCATCATGGTCGGCCGAATGCCAAAGTCCGTGAACGGAGCCGTCGACGACGATGCGAAATACGGATTCAATGGCGTTGCGGAACAGTTGTTACTTGTGAGCGTGGGAGTGTCTATTCCAAACGCGAAGGCGCTCGTGATGGAATAGTTGGTGGAATAGTAGTTAAATCTCGCAATACGAAACGGTCTGCTCCAGGAGACGACAAATGCCTGAATGTCGCGACCTGCGGCCGCATCCACCTGCGCTTTGAGACTAGCAAACTCAGCAGGGTCGATGCCGTTATTTGATTTGAGGCCGGGATAAATTTTATCCTGATCAAAACTCAGGTGAATCATGTTCCTGCCCGGGATCATTCTCACCTGCTGATAGTAGCTTGCAACTTCTACGGATTGTGGATCGTTGTCATTGATCAAAACCGCAATTTCTGAAGTCTGAATGCTGCTGCGAGGCACGATCAGCGTTGCTACCTTGATCGAATTTGCGTCGAGGACCTCGAGAGCCTCTGTCTTCTGCGGGGACTGTGCGGCCGCAAAGTTGGGTAGAAGCAGGCTAGCGAGAACAAAATAAGCCGCAGCCAGCGAGAGTCGGTCGACCACTAACACACGATCGATCTTTTTGAGCATGAAACACTTGTTGGGCATTTGGATCTCGAAATCTTGGGCCACAATGTGTGAGTTTTAGCGGTGTAGCCCGACGCTAGCCAACGCATTGCACTGATCTGTCCCGGCGCGAAGATTAAGACTGATCGAAAAACGCAGCACTGCTTGCGAAACCGCGCGATGAACCCGATTTGAGTCGCTTCAGGACCGAAGCAAGCAGGTCATATCAAACTTCATCGATGCCCGATAAAGTTTGCGCGTGAGCATCAATGGCGCTCACGGCTAAGCACCCAACCGCCGAAGTGTTTGCTTGACTGCTTTGTTAACGCCATACCTTCGAAGTGTCAGCCTGACGGATTCAAGCGTCTTACATCCCGACTGCCGCGCTGCTGTTAGCAGCCGAGGCGGTCGCCAACTACGGTAAGCTTGCCCGAACACGATCCCGAGCATTTCCACGATTGGCGCTCTGACGTTGAAGGCAGCCATAGGACTGGTCCGGACGTTAGTTGTCTACCAAGGCTTGACGTTCCAGGGCTTGTCTTCGCGCCCCGGGGTGCGCATTCATCGTGTAATGATCGCCTCAGCAGGCGTCCTTTCATGTCAGGGCCTCGTTTTCCGTCAAAGAGTGGGTTGGCCTTCCTTGCATTAATTGCGCCAAGACCGTCTGCCAAGCCAGGAAACCTTCCGCCAAAGCCGACGCGCGCCTTCCGTCCGGGCCTTCGCAGTGGGCAGACCTCTCGCCCCCACGGGCGCTCCGGTCGAAGGCATCTTAATCCGAAGATGGAAAAGGCCTTCTTCCAGAATGTAACCGCCATTCAAACGACTATGACCGAGAACGCTGTTGCCCGGCCAGCAGTTGCGTGGGTATGGTTGCCAAAAGCTATTGCCATTATGTAGTTGAAATCTCTAGGAGATTATTGGCAAACGACTGAAATCCACCAAAACCAAGGGTTGTTAGGTGAGAATACCAACCCGCCCGCACGGTGCGGCCTGAAATTTTTACAAAGAATTAAGACCTTGGGGGCCAACCTACCGGCGGAGGTTTCCAAAGTGGAAATGGTCGCTTTAACGATGCTGGGAATCGGGTCCGCGCTTGGCCTCCGGTTCAGAATATTTGTGCTGCTTCCAGTGATATTGCTTGTCCTTTTTGTGGGTACCGCTTTCGGGCTCGCTCAGGGTACAACGATCGGGTCGATCATGCTCACGAATGTCGTCGGCGCTACGTGCTTGCAAATCGGATATTTGGGCGGCACTTTGCTCAAATTTCTGATCTTTACCGGCCGATTTGATGGAACCAGAACTTCCCAGTCCGCCCGGCCTTTCACAGGCTAGACTTGGCGCTCCAGACTTCCCAATAGCAGATTTCGGCTGGCCGCCCTCGCCAGCCATCGCCCCGTCTTGGCGATATTGAGCGCAAGTTTCAGTCTGGTTTTCAATTCATTTGCTGTAAAGACCTGACCAGCGGAGAGCTCAGAGCGAGTTCTTGTAACCGGACCGGTAGTTAGGAAATGTGGAGGCGCTTTCGCAAGGCGGCTGAAATTAGTCCCCCCAAATTGCCTGCGGGCTCGCGCGTGTATGCGATCGGCGACGTCCACGGACGCGCCGACCTGCTGCAGGAAACCTTCGCTAAGATCGATAATCACCGCGATGCTTATCCGATCGCCAACGCCCTTGAGATCATGCTGGGCGATTACATTGATCGCGGACCTTCGTCGTTCAATGTGATCGAACTGCTCTCGAAGCGCGTTAGCGGCGGGACAATCTGCTTAAAGGGTAACCACGAAGCCTTTCTGCTGGAATTCTTGAAGGATCCAACCATCCTCAACGAGTGGCAGCGTTGCGGAGGACTCGAAACGCTGGCGTCCTATGGGCTTGAGCCTTCCCTCGACCTCTCTCCCGAAGGCCAGGAAAGTCTTTCCGCCACACTAGCCGAACGATTGCCGGCACATCACCACAACTTTCTAATCGCTTTGCCGCTCAGCTTTACGTTGGGCGATTACTTTTTTGTCCACGCCGGTGTGCGGCCGGGAGTTGCCTTGTCCAATCAACGCGCTGAAGACCTTCTCTGGATCAGGCAAGATTTTCTCCGCTACGAGGGTAGCTTTGGTAAATTTGTGGTTCACGGTCATACACCAGTAAGTGAACCCGAGATCCGCAATAATCGCATCAATCTAGACACCGGCGCATTCGCTTCTGGCAACCTCACCTGCGCGGTGTTTGAGGATGATCAAATTTCGTTCCTTTGAATCTACACTCAGGGAACCTTTCCTAGTCCTTTTTCAATTGTTTTCCTGTTCGTTGACGCGCGCGATTTGACGGGCGGGCGCCAATGCTGGCTAACTTGCGCATTTCCCGCGCGACTTGACAAAACCTGACAGGCGGATGACGGACGGTAGGTGCGGTGCGAAAAGCGCGACTTAAGCCGAGACTTCGACGGCTTGAGAGACACCGGCTTTGGAGATGATATGGCGGCTAAGGATTCAAGACGACGCGTCGCGTTGATAACCGGCATCACCGGCCAGGACGGCGCCTACCTTGCCGAATATCTGCTCGGCCTCGGCTATGAGGTCCACGGCATCAAGCGGCGGTCGTCCTCATTCAACACCGCGCGCATCGATCACCTATATCAGGATCCGCATGTCGGCAATGTGCCGTTCCTGCTGCATTACGGCGACATGACGGATTCGACCAACCTGATCCGGCTGATGCAGGAGATCAAGCCGACCGAGATCTACAATCTCGCCGCCCAGAGCCATGTCGGCGTCAGCTTCGAAAGCCCGGAATACACCGCCAATGCCGACGCCGTCGGCGTGCTGCGCCTCTTAGAGGCGATCCGGATCCTCGGCATGGAGAAGGAGACGCGGTTCTATCAGGCCTCGACCTCGGAATTGTACGGTCTGGTTCAGGAAGTGCCGCAGAAGGAAACCACGCCGTTCTATCCGCGCTCGCCTTACGGCGTCGCCAAGCTGTACGGCTACTGGATCACGGTGAACTACCGCGAGGCCTACGGCATCTATGCCTCGAACGGCATCCTGTTCAACCATGAGAGCCCGATCCGGGGCGAAACTTTTGTGACGCGCAAGATCACACGTGGTGTCGCCCGCATCGAGACCGGTCTGGAAGAGCTGCTCTATCTCGGCAACCTCGAGGCCAAGCGAGACTGGGGCCATGCGCGGGATTATGTCGAGGGCATGCACAGGATATTGCAGGCCGACGCGCCCGACGATTTCGTGCTGGCGACCGGAGAGAGCCGTTCGGTGCGCGACTTTGTCGAACTGGCGTTTGCCGAAGTCGGCCGAGGCATCGAGTGGCGCGGCAAGGGCGTCGATGAAACCGGCGTCGACAAAAAATCCGGCAAGACCGTGGTCAGGATCGATCCGGTCTACTTCCGGCCGACCGAAGTCGACCTTCTGGTCGGCGATGCCAGCAAGGCGCGCGAGAAGCTCGGCTGGAAGCCCACGACCCCGTTCGCCCAGATGGTCAAGGAAATGGTCGCAAGCGATCTCGATGACGCAAAGCGGGAGGTCGCTAATGGCAAGCCTTCCGTTTGAGCTGAAGGGCGAGACCGTCTACGTCGCCGGCCATCGCGGCATGGTCGGCTGCGCGCTCGTCCGCAGGCTGGCGCGCGAAGGCGTTGAGCTGCTGACCGCGCCCCGCAGCGAGGCTGATCTGCGCGATCAGGCCGCGGTCAACAAATGGTTCGCCGCCAACCGTCCGCAGGTGGTGTTTCTGGCAGCCGCCAAGGTCGGCGGCATCGTCGCCAACAACACGCTGCGCGCCGAATTCCTCTACGACAATCTGGCGATCGCGACCAAGGGTATCCATGCGGCGCATGTCTATGGCACCGAGAAGTTGATGTTCCTCGGCTCATCCTGCATCTATCCAAAACTGGCGCCGCAGCCGTTGCGCGAGGATTGCATACTGACGGGGCCGCTGGAGCCGACCAACGAGCCAATGCGGTTGCCAAGATCGCCGGGATCAAGATGGTAGAGGCCTATCGCAGCCAGTATGGCGCCGACTTCATCAACGTGATGCCGACCAACCTTACGGCCGCGGCGACAATTATCATCCCGAATACAGCGACGTCGTCGCCGACCTAATCCCCCGTTTCCACGAAGCCAAAGTTTCCGGCGCCGGGGGGTCGTGGTCTGGGGTACCGGCACCCCGCGGCGAGAATTCCTCTATGTCGACCATCTCGCGGGTGCCTGCATCCATTTGATGAAGACCTATTCCAGCGATGGACTGGTCAATATCGGGACCGGCGAGGACATCACCATCGCCGAATTTGCCCGAGTGGTCGCGGCGACGGTCGGCTATGCCGGCCAGGTCAGTTTTGACAGCTCGCGGCCGGACGGCCCCCCAAAAAAACTGCTCGATGTCTCCAAGCTGGCCAAGCTCGGCTGGCGCGCCGCGACCTCGCCGAAGGACGGCATCCGGCTCGCTGATCAGGCGCGTCTCCACGAGATAGGTGGCCGCTGAGTTGAAGGAATGTCAGCGAACGAGATCGGAAGGACAGCTTGTGACCTTGTGGAATTCCGTAGATACGGTTCCTGGCTACGGTCACGATCAACGCCCTCCTCGACCTATTATGTTATGCGTAATTGAATACTGGCGCGGGCCGAATCGCGAACTATTGCCACGGCCTGATCAGCGTTGATCCGCTTTACGTGCCTGTCAGGATGGGATCGTCTGAGTCGCTGAACCTCAAGGTTAGCGCTTTCTTAACTCAAGCGGGGTACCATCGTCTTGCCGGCTTCGTGTTAGGGCGAGGGCTGCGATCCGCCGCGACAGGGCCCGGCTACGCCGATCAAGATCTGCACGGGGTTTTTGCTGGACAAACAGCCGTTAGCCCAGGGAAAGCGTAGCCACGTTTGTGGCCGATACGCAACAGCATTCCCCGAAATCGGCAAGCATGGCCCTGCAACCCTACGCAGCCGCGATCGCATCGCTTATGGTCGCTCGCGGGCTAGGGCAAAGGGATTGGGACTTTCAGTGAGAATTAAGCGCGTCATCTTGGCCCTGCCTGTGCTGACCATGGCGGTTGCACTGGGCGGCTGCGGCTGGATGTCGGTGAGCGGCCCTGCCGCCACGGACATATTGGCAGGCCAGCGCGACCCGATGAGCCTCAACTACGCGGTGGTGAAGCTCACCCCGAAGATCGTCGAGGTCCTGTCCAAGAACCTGCCGCGCCTGTCCACCTTTGTGAGCAATCAGCGGCCCCGCGACATCACCTTCGGCGTCGGCGATATCCTGACCGTCACGATCTTCGAAGCCGCTTCTGGAGGCCTTTTCATTCCGGCCGAAGGCGCCGTCCGGCCGGGCAATTTCGTCGCCATTCCAAACCAGGCCGTCGACATCCACGGCAATATCTCGGTCCCCTATGCGGGTTCCATCCGCGCGCGCGGGCGCACCCAGGTCGAGGTGCAGGACGCCATTGTCGCCTCCCTCAAGAACCGTGCGATCGAGCCGCAGGTCATTGTATCCATGGTCGAACAGAAGACGTCCATGATCAGCGTCCTGGGCGAAGGCCGCGCGGCGCGGATTCCCGCGACCGCCTCGCCCGAGCGCATGCTCGACGTCATCAGCCGGGCCGGCCTGGTGGCGGTTGGCGGCTCGACCGGGGCTGCCGGCGCTGAAACCTGGGTGCTCCTGGAGCGAGGTGGCAAGCGCGCCATCGCGCCGTTTGGCGCGCTGATTTACGAGCCGGTCAACAATGTCTACGTGCATCCCAACGATACGATCTATTTGTACCGGGAGCCGCAGACCTTCCTGTCGTTCGGTGCGGTCGGCGCACAACAACAGATTCCATTTGGAACCTGGCGGCTGTCGCTTGCGGAAGCGATCAGCAAGGCCGGTGGTCTGATAGATACCCAGGCTGATCCGGGCTCGGTGTTCCTCTATCGCGGTGAAGCGCGGGACGTTGCGCAAGCCATGGGCATCGACGTTTCGCCCTACGAAGGCCCTGTCATTCCGGTGATCTACACGATCAACCTGCGCGATCCCGCCGGCCTGTTTCTGGCGAGCTCGTTCGAGATGCGCAACAAGGACATCCTCTACGCCTCGAACTCTGTGTCGGTCGAATCCACCAAGTTCATGACGTATCTCAACACGCTCAACTCGACTATCCAGGCCCCCATTTCGACCGTCACGAGCGCCTATGGCCTGCGGAATATCATCCGCGGTACCGGCGCTGTGCCCAGTACTTTCGTAACCGGAGGTACGACGACTGTCGTCACGACGCCGACGCCCTAGGGCTAGCGGCGCGAGGCTGCAGTCGATCAAGCGACCGTAGGCCTGACGGTCGCGTAATCGCACCGCGGAGTGACATGAGGGTCACGAGGCGGCGGTTCCGAGCGAGCCATTGAACCGTCAAGCTCGGCCAAAGTTCCTCCTCCACAACAATGAACGATGGCCCGCGTGCAAGACGGGAGCACGTGTGACAATGGTTCTTGCGGGATATCATGGCAGCGTATCGCCATGCTTGATTTGTCTGGCTCTCATGCTGCGAGACGTTGACCGCTGAACCCCAGGCATCGCATGTGAACCGCGGCCGCCGGATCGGGAGCACCCGTCGGATGAGTTTGCCGGGGCAACCCCTCCATCTCACAGAGAGCATACTTACAGACCGCGCTGTTGTAGCTCGCATGTTTGAAGAAGGAAACGGCACTTGACCGTTCGTTACCGACACCAGCCCGTCAATCTTCGCCGAAGCGCGCTAGGAATCCCGCAATCCGAATGGAGCCGCCGCCGCCGCCTGGGTCGCCGACTGTTGCCAGCGGCGTTCGAAAGTAAAAACGAAGCGACGCAAATCAGACCCGTCTAGTACCGCTCGGCGTGAAACGGATATTGTGCTTTGGCCGCGTGAACACCGGGAAAAAAAGATCCACGCGATTTGAAATCGATCATCGAAAAACGATGATCAATACGCTTCCTTCTGTCCCATCACGGCGGAGAATGTCCTCAACAGGATCTTGATATCGAGCCACAGGCTCCAATTGTTTATGTACCACAAGTCCAGATCGACACGTTTCTCCATCAGATCGACCGTGGCCGTTTCACCTCGAAGTCCATTGACTTGTGCCCAACCGGTAATGCCGGGTTTTAGGTGAAGACGGAATGCATATCGGGAAATCAGTATCTTGTATTCGTCATCATGGACCACGGCGTGCGGACGAGGGCCTACGAGGGACATTTCGCCACGCAACACGTTCAGGAACTGTGGAAGTTCATCGATGCTTGACCGGCGGAGCCAACGGCCGAGCCGCGTGACTCGCTTGTCATTGCGCGTTGCCTGCTTCACTTCGGCCCCCTGCTCCATAACCGTCATGGTTCGGAACTTGAGGATCCGGAATTCTTTGTTGTTGAAACCGTTGCGAAGCTGCGAAAAGAACACAGGCCCTCGCGAATCGAGTTTGATCAGAACCGCCGCTATCAGAAAGGTCGGCGCCAAGGTGATCAACGCAACACTGGAAAGCACGATATCGAATGCCCGTTTGATGGCGCACTCGCTCAGGGTCAGGGGACCGCGATGCAGGTCGACAACCCACGTCGAGCCGATCTCTTTTCTCGGTTTGTGAAGTAGCCCCTCGATGCTGCGATCCGGTGCCAGACGAATCGGAATTGGAACGACCCGCAAGACGGCCACGATCGAGTCGATCAGGCGGCGCTGATCCCATGGTATCGCCAGCAGGATCTCTTCCACCCTGCCCGACTGTGCGGTGCGAATGGCTTCGCTCAGCACGTCACGAAGCCGCTCCGACATGCCGCTCGCGGTCTCGAAATCGGATTCTAGAACCGGAAAGCTTTCAATCGGCCTGTAACCGCACCGGCGCAGTCGATAAAGCCCTGCAGAGTAGTCGATCTCATCAGCCCCGCCTATTACCAGGACACGCCGCTCAGCGAAACTTCCATGCGCAAAGGCCTTTGTGAGATACGAGCCCAGCAAAGTGCGCCATCCAATAAGTGATGTTAAGCCAACAACCAGAAAAGTCCCGATCGCGCCGCGCGAAAGCGTCGCACCGACCTTGAGCAGAAACACCACGGCGAGCAGGAGCGAGAAGACGATGAACCAAATCGTAACCACTTCCTTGAGGCGGCTTTGCAGCGCAATCAGGCCGAGCGGCTTGTAACTTCCGCGGGCAGCCAAAACAGTCGTGAAATTCACGGCAACCAGTAAGCCAATTGCGATAGACGTTTCGAGATCACCGCCGCTGCCGAGCACCCATCGGTGGTAGGCGAATCCGCTCACAATGCTTGATGCCAAAATGATGATGCAATCCAAGCCCCAAACCAGAGGCTCTATGCTGCGGAACGGTATTCGCCAGGATGGCGTCGCAAGGGAGATTCCATCCGCAACCGCCGTTTTGTTTCGTGACGAGTTCGGCATGACGCTCCCCCAACGCTACAATTACCCAGTGGCCTTATTCATCTCGCCAGGCGCCTTCCCGGATCGCGTGACCGGACTAGCCCCTTCGACTGAAAGCACGATCAAATCCCGTCGATAAGGCATATTTCGCCTCGATCGGCCCAACAAATCTCGCTCTCTGTTGGGTGCAGATGCGGACAAAAGCAAGAGCGGGCTCGCTCGCTGCTGCTGCTGAAATATCGACCTAGATCGAACCGGCCCACGCGACTAGAACTCAGCATGACCATGGCGCTCAAAAAAACCGTTTTACGCTCAATTAATATTTTCAATCAATCTTGTTTTATAGTCTTCTAGTGTCCGTTAAGTTTTTTTATACCCTTTATTGTGGCAATGCAACATTTCCCATTCTTAATCGAGGCAGAAGGGTCAGAATTGGGGCGTCTCTGTCAAAGTGATGGATAATGGTAATATGATACCGGGTACGGCGAGGAATGGGCCAGCCCACTCCCCGCCTGACGGGCGGCCAGGCGCACGTCTTAATTGCCGTCCATTTAGCGCCGATTTAATACGGAATTTCTAAAGCCGGAGAAGCTTGCAAGCCCTAGACTGGGATTATCCACCTATCGACATGTTTTTCATGCAGAAATTGCCAAGAGCCGTCTGGGCCACGAACCCCACTGCCACGCGCCATCCAGCGTCTGAGGCAATTTCTTCAAGGCGATTATCCTGCGGAGCCGCAAACAGCGCTCCTATGCGGATCGTTGAAGGATTGGCGCCAAAGCAGCGCGACGTTCGCCTGGATCAATGAGGCCGAGAGAGCAGGATGACTTTCGTTGGAATTTGTTATCCGGCTCTATCGATCATGATCTTTTCGGAAAACCCGTACCCAATTTTCCGGATCATGCTCTAGTCGGCATTTAGGGACGCCCGCAGGGCCTGATCAGACAGCAGGTTATCGAAATAGGCGATCGTCTGAACAAGACCTTCCTTGAGCTTCGTCCGCGGAGCCCAGGAGAGTTGTTTATCGGCCAGGGAAATGTCCGGGCGCCGCTGGCGTGGGTCGTCTTGCGGAAGCGGCTTGTGAATGATCTTGGAGGATGAACCGGTCAGGCTGATGACAGTCGATGCCAACTCGAGAATCGAGAACTCATCGGGGTTTCCAATATTCACCGGACCGGTCACGTCATGCGAAGTCCCCATGAGCCTTATGAGCCCGTCGACGAGGTCGTCCACGTAGCAGAACGAGCGAGTTTGCGAGCCTTCACCGTAAATCGTGATGTCGTGGCCAAGCAACGCTTGCACGATGAAATTCGAAACGACGCGTCCGTCGTTCGGGTGCATGCGTGGTCCGTAGGTGTTGAAGATTCGGGCGACCTTGATGCCCAGATTAACCTGGTGCCGGTAAGCGAAGAACAGGCTCTCCGCGCAACGCTTGCCCTCGTCATAGCAGGACCGCAGGCCGATGGGATTGACGTTGCCCCAATAGTCCTCGGTTTGAGGATGAACGCTTGGATCGCCATAGACCTCGGAGGTCGACGCCTGCAGGATCTTGGCGTTAAGGCGCTTGCCAAGGCCGAGCATATTGATCGCGCCATGCACACTCGTCTTGATCGTTTGCACGGGGTCATGCTGGTAGTGCACCGGTGAAGCCGGGCACGCGAGATTGTAAATTTCATCGACCTCGACGAAAAGCGGAAAGGTGACGTCGTGGCGGATGAGCTCGAAGTGCTTGTGATCGAGAAGCGGCTCTATGTTCCTGCGGGCGCCGGTAAAGAAGTTGTCGACACAAAGGACCTGCGCGCCTTCAGCGATCAGACGCGCACAAAGATGGGAGCCGAGAAAGCCTGCCCCACCGGTGACCAGAATACGCTTTTCGAGATGCATTCAAGATACTTTGCTGTTCGATGCCATATCAACATTTAGGCCTGCTCGCGAGCTCCGGACCTGATTGGTGCAGTCGCCTCACTAGGACCGCAGCTCGAGCAAAAAAACACAATTGACCAACCAAGGAGCAAAGTCCCATAACACAGTCAAGGCGATATCATCTGCATGGTGAACAGGAATTGTGCACTTGCGGCATGGTCGCAGCCGAAGGGGCGAAGCGATCGCTCGACCCAGCGCCGTTCGCGGAAAGATCAATAGGCCTCTTTCTGCCCGATCACCACCGTAAACGTCTTCATGAGTATCTTTATGTCGAGCCACAGGCTCCAATTGTTGATGTACCAGAGGTCGAGCTCAACGCGTTTCTCCATCACGTCGACCGTGGCCGTCTCTCCCCGCAACCCGTGGATCTGGGCCCAACCCGTAATGCCCGGTTTGACATGATGGCGGAAGGCATATTTCCAGATCTGCTTTTCGTATTCATTGTTGTGGATTGTGGCATGCGGCCGTGGGCCGACCAGCGACATCTCCCCTCGCAGCACATTGAGGAATTGTGGGAGCTCATCAATGCTTGTTCGGCGCAGCCAGCGGCCGACACGCGTGACCCGCTTATCATTGCGGGCCGCCTGCTTAACTTCCGAACCCTGCTCCATGACCGTCATCGTTCGGAATTTGAAGATCCAGAATTCCTTGGTATTGAAGCCGTTGCGAAGCTGCGAGAAAAACACAGGCCCGCGGGAGTCGAGCTTGATCACAATGGCGGCGATCAGCATGGTCGGCGCCAACATAACCAGCGCAAGGCTGGAAAATGTAATATCGAACGCCCGCTTAATGGCGCATTCGCTCCAGGTCAGCGGACCGCGGTGCAGATCGACAACCCACGTCGATCCGATCTCTGTTCTGGGTTTGTGGAGCAGCCCTGCAATCGTGCGATCGGGCGCCAGACGAATCGGGATCGGGACGATCCGCAGGGCAGTGACGATCGAGTCAACCAGGTGGCGCTGGTCCCAGCGTATCGCAAGCAAGATCTCCTCAACCCTGCCGGACTGTGCCGTCCGAACCACTTGATCGAGCACGCTGCGAAGCCGAATCGACATGCCGTTGTCGGCATCAACGTCGGTCTCCAGAACCGGAAAACTTTCGATCGGCTGATAACCACACCGGCGCAGGCGATGGAGGCCGTCCGAGGTGTTGATTTCATCGGGTTCCCCAATGAGAACCACTCGGCGTTCCGCAAAACTTCCGCGCGCGAGAGCTTTCGTTAGATATGAGCTCAATGCCGCCCGCCAGCCGATCAGCAATGTCATTCCGACGACCATGAAGGTCGCCGTTGCGCCGCGTGATAGATTGGCACCCACCTTTAGCGAGAACACGACCGCGAGGAGAAGCGAAAAGACGATCAGCCAGATCGCGACCGTCTCCCTGATGCGCCCCTGAAGCGAGATCAGGTTAAGCGGCTTGTAGCTGCCGCGGGATACCAGGATGGTCGTGAAGTTCACCGCAACGAGCAGGCCGACAGCGAGCGACGTTTCGAGATCACCGCTGCCGCCGAACACCCATTGATGGTACGCGAGCCCGCTGAGAATGCTCGATCCCACGATAATGAAGCAATCAAGAGCACATACCAGAGGTTCGACACTCCAGAATGGGATGCGCCAGGATGCCGGTGCGAGCGAAATGGCCTCCGCAACGGCGGTCTTCTCTCTTGGCAAGATTGACATTACGTGACGCTCTCTCTGCTACGGTACCACTCTTACGTCACCTTTGTCCCCTGCCCCGCCATGCCCGAGTCGTTCGCTTGCGCACCAGCACATCGATAACAAATGTCACCAGACGCTCTCGACACGAAGCCGGTAACATTTCGTTTCGCTACGGAGATACGCGACGCCGCAACGGCATAACCGCACGGGGGAAGAAACCCGCGCCTTCCGAACAACCATTCGGAAGGCCGGTGAAATTAAGTTGCACTAAACATGTCCGCAGATGGACCACGGCAAACACCTCATCGAATAGGTCTATCGCAGTCAATTAGAGGTTCAACGCTTACGCTTTATTAAGCATTAACGATTTGTTAAGAATTAGCTTCGTAGACAAATAATGCCCTACTATATACTTTTTATTAACGCAATGTGGTTTGCGGTTGCATGTTTAATTGTCCCGATTCAGGGCGTCGCCCACAATGCAAGGATATGGAAGGACAATATAAATTGGTCGGACCGCAGCGACCAAGCACCCACGATCAGTTATTCGCAAGTTTGCTTATCACGAGAAATTTGATTTTCAGCCACCGACGAATCGAAGTCAGTTCCCGCGGGGGTCGGCTTTCCATATTGTTCCGCCCAAGCAACCCGACCAGGTGCCAGAAATCTGAAGCCCCTCCTCTGGAATGGCCTGATAGGAGCGCCGGCGTGAGAGTGGCGCGCAACATCGCCCTCTCCCCACTGCACAATTGGAATGATTGGTTGCGCTGGCCTGGAACCCGCCTCCGGCTCCCTCGGAATACGCAACGAAGATCGATCAGCCGGCGCATCTGCGCCCATCTGGATCGCAAGGGGGCGGCACTGGCTCACCGCCGCATTGGCGAGTTCGGCCGAAAGGGGCTAGACACGCGAGGCACAGAAGTTTCGAGGGTATCGGATGAGTGACGATCGCCGCGTCGTTGTCATAGGCAGCGGCCCAGCAGGCGCAATGGCTGCGTACGAGCTTGTCCGCAAGGGCATTCCAGTGACGATGCTGGAGACCGGAGAGGACATCCAGCACGGCACGCTCGTCCGGCTGGCGGGCAGAAATCTCTTTCGACGTCTTCCGCCCATGACGAAGGCGGAGGGGTTCGTCGTCACCGGCGATCCGGAGACCAACCTCGAATACAATTATGCGCTGGGTGGCCTCTCCAATCAGTGGACAGGCGCCGTGCCGCGCTTCTGCCCGGAGGACTTCACGGCAGGCGAGCAGATCCATGAGAAATATCGTTGGCCCGTCACCTACGGCGATATCGCTGCATACTACGAGATTGCCGAACGGACGATGGAGATCACCGCAGACCCAGGCGATGTCCCAAGTCTGCCGGCCGGCTATTGTGACTATCGACAACAGGTGCCAAAGGACTGGCAATCCGTTCGGCAGGCAGCGCTGAAGCGCGGGCAGGGTTTTACGACGATGCCGCTTGCCGACGGGCCGCCATACCTGCTCCTCAGCCGCGGCACCTCGTTCAACAGCTATTCGAAGTTGATCGCAGGGCTCGTCGGGAAGCCCGGATTCAAGCTGATCACCCGAGCCCATGCGTTGAAGCTGGAATGGGACGGGCAGAAGAAAAAGGTCGTAGCCGCGATCTATTGCGACAGGCAGACCATGGCGCACCATCGTGTGAGCGCCAGCGCATTTGTGGTGGCGTGCGGACCGCTGAGTTCGCCCAAGCTGCTGTTCAACTCCGGTTGCAACGATCACCCGAACGGGATGGGCAATAGCGCCGGTCTGCTCGGCAAATATCTTCACGATCACCCGCGCGAGTGGTGGGCGGTCGACATGGACACGCCGCTCACGTCGCTGTCTCCGCCTGCCTACCTGACGCGACTGCCCCACGCCTCGTCAAATCCTCTGCTTGCCTCCTCATGGACGCTCGGTGCGTTCGGAACGGTCGGCAAGATCAAAAGTCGCCTTGGACAGAAGACGACCTATTTTGGCGTCCAAGTCTTCGGCACAATGGTGCCGGAAGAGAAATACTACGTCGCCCCCGCCAAAAACGACAAAGACGAGTTTGGCTGCCCTGCCTTGGAAGTTCACATCAGGTTTGACGAAAACGTTTTGGACAACATGGTCAAAGCGCGCGCGCACCTGATGCAACTGATGCAGGACGCCGGGCACAAGGGCGCGATTAGAGAGATCGTCCCGACGCTTGTCCCAGGGACCGCCAAGCACTATGGCGGCGCGGCCCGCATGCATGCCTCGCCCAGGTTCGGCGTGACCGACGGCTTCAATCGACTTCACGATATTCCGAACGTCCTGGTGGTCGATGCCAGCTGCTTCACGACCGGCGCAGAGAAAAATCCTACGGTGACGGTGATGGCGCTGGCTGCACGCTCGGCGGACCGCCTCGCACGCGACCTGCGAGCCATGTGACGGAGAGCGGGCGTGCGCTATAGGCAGTTTGGAAAAACCGGATGGCGCGTTTCCGAGATCGGATTTGGCGGCGCGCGCATCGGTGGACTGCTCGCCAAGGACGGTGGCAGGGCGAGCTCGCTGAGGACACTCGAGGCCGCCTGCGACGCTGGGATAAATTTCTACGACACCGCGGACATGTATTCGCAAGGGGAAAGCGAGGTCCTGGTTGGCAACGCCTTTCGCAACAAGCGCGACAAGGTGTTCATCGCCACCAAAGGCGGCTATTGCCTTCCGAAACGGAAGCGACTCATTCAGCTCATCAAGCCGTTCGCCAAGCCCATTGTTCGGGCGCTCGGCCTGCGCCGTAGCGCGGTTCCAGCGGCTCTGTCGGCTCCGCTTTCACAGGATTTCTCGCCCGGCTATTTGAGAGAAGCGGTGGAGGCGTCATTGCGGCGACTGCAGTCCGATCATATCGACCTGTACCAACTCCATAGCCCGCCTCGGGAGGAACTTACCGGGTCGCGGCTCCAGGATGCGTTGGAGCTGCTCGGGCGTTTGAAGACGGAAGGCAAGATCCGCGAATATGGAATTGCCCTCGACTCCGTTTACGATGCTGTGCACTGCCTGGACATGGAAGGGCTCGCCAGCCTCCAGATGCCCTTTGGGTTGATGGACCTGCAGGCGCTGGACGGTGTGTTTGACAAAGTGTCCGAGCGCCAACTCGGGATCATCGCGCGGGGCTGCTTTGGTGGCGGCGCGTTGAAACAATCCCTCACCGAGACGGAATTGCGCGCAAGCGAGCCGCAGTGGGAACGCGCTTTGCAAATCAAGCGGCTTGCCGAGCAGATGCAGCGCTCAGCGCTGGAGGCGGCGCTCCAGTTCGCGCTCTCCGTGGAGCGCATCTCCGTGACGATCCTGGGAATGCGTACACCTGAACATGTCGCGACCAATCTGCAGCATTACGCGGCAAAACCACTATCAAATGAAGAGAAGCGCGCGTTGCTGGCCCGCTGACGCGCAGCGCGTATTATCGCGAAAGTCGGAGCATATGCGGTGAGCCAACGATGTATCGGCCGGTTGAGGGCGATCCTTGCGGCGCTGATCATGCTCAATGGCGGAGGCCTAGCTATGAGTGAAGAAGCGCGCGAAGAGGTCGGCATGTCGGCATGGACGCCCAGGGATGATGTTCGCGCCTTCTACTCAGGCCACAGCCTCAGCGACGGCGTGCCGCAGGTGGTCGAACAGATCGCACGCTCGCTCGGACATCGCCTGGATTTTGAGGCGCAGGTCCTGGGGTATTCCCTCCTACGGCAGCGGACCAAAGGCGAGGTAACTTCTGCTGCCGAATGGCCGGGCTATCGTGCCGGCCATAACCGGAACGGCACTGGCTTGGATGTCGCCGCAGAACTGCGCCAGCCCCGGCGGCTGGGACTTGGCGAGAAGTACGATGTTCTCGTCGTCACGGAGCGCCACGACCTGCCCGCCATTGCACGCAAGGAACGTACCGCCTTCTATCTGACCGACATGGCCCAGCACCTACTGGCCGGTAACCCCGACGCCCAGGTGCTGCTTTATCATACCTGGCTCCCCCTGGACCCCGATGCACCAGGGCTCTGGATCGACTACGAGCGCGCGGTATTACCAATGTGGGAATGCGTCGCCAGTCGGGCCAACCTCGACCTTCCCGCGCGTGGAAATGTTCCGCGCGTCCGCGTACTGCCGGGTGGCGGCGCGCTTGCGGAACTGGCTGCGGCGCTGTGGGAGGGCAAGGTGCCGGGCGTTGCGGGCACTAGTCCGGGGGAGCGCGTGCGCCTCCTCTTCTCCGACAACGTGCATATGAGCGAGGCTGGCCGCTACTTCATCGCGCTGGTGCACTATGCAGTACTCTTCGGCCGCAACCCCGAGAGCGCTACCATCCCTGCGTCACTCGCCCGGGAGACAGGCCGGTACATGCAAACGCTGGCAAGGCAATATGCTGTCTCATACGGCCAGCGGGCCGATGCCGCTGCGCGGCGCGACATGGCGGCGTGCCGGGATCTGATGCAAAAGGAAATCTGCCCGGCCTATACGGCCTTTCAAGGCAAAGGCCTGCCGGGCCTCGCCACGCTCAAGCGCCAGTACAACACCTATCGTTGCGGGCGCGAGTATGCCGATGCAAATGATCCCGAAAACCCATTCGCTTCACCCACGCAATGAGGGGCTGCGATGCTCGGGCACACGTCCGGGTTCGGGCTAGCGCCCGACAGCACGACCTTGAACGCTAGCTAGCTGCGGATGAGAAACCCTCTTCGGTAACAAGTGTGGGCTTGGACGCTATCCGCATATTCGCCCGATCGAGAGCGGCATTCAGCGGGCCCATCAATACCTTTGCGTTGGCTCCGAGCAACAGCGTGTCGTGGTTGCCGGGGATCATCACGGTCTGCACTCCTCCCAGCACGACGCTGTCCCACCCGTAATAGGGCCCGCCGCCACTGAAGACGAAAGGCACACTCTCAGCCCGGAAAAGCAGCGCTTTCCCTTCCCACGGCTGAGGTCGGTAGCGTGCGGCCGCCTGGCCGAAGCTTTCCGTGAGATGGCGATCCCGCAGCGCGTGCGGCACCGGCCTGCCCCTGGTGACGCACAGCGTGATTTGCAATCGTTCGCGCATCGCCCGCGCGCGTTCCAGCCTGTCAAGCACGGTCTCTTTCAGGTATTTGAGGCCGTCTTTGCGCAAACGCTGCAGTTTACGGCCCAGCGATACGGTGCGGATTGGCATCTGAGGGTGGTACGTGTCGAAGAACACGAGAAGCGGGACCTCTTCGCCGAGCGCTTTCAGTTGTTGCGCCATCTCGAAAGCGACGACGCCTCCGCCTGAATAGCCGGCCAGAAAATAGGGACCGTGTGGCCGCAACGCACGGATTTCCTCGACATAGGCCCGAGCCATCTCCTCGATCGAGCGATGCAGCTCAGTCGTGCCATCCACGCCGCGGGCCTGCAGCGCGAAGAAAGGCTGGTCATGGTGCAGACCCCATGACAAGTCGCGGAAGTTGAGCACATTGCCACCGGCGCCATGGACGCAGAACAGCGGCGGTCGATTGCCGCCCCGTGTGATCTCGACCAACGATCGGAAAGGCGCCGGAACGCTTGATGATTGTGCGTCCGCCGAGATGGCAAGTTCGCTGGCCACATGATCGGCGGCTGCCGACGTGCATGCCGCCGAGAGCTGATCTTCGGCGCTCACTTGCATGGCTACGTCGGCGCCGTCCGCTGACGGATCGATCGCCGCCAAGCCCTTGGTCTCCCGCAACAGCGCCGCCGTGGCAGCGATGGTCGGTGCCTGGAACAGCACAGACAGCGGCAACTCGACCCCGTGCTCCTTGCGAATGCGGTTGAAAAGCCGCATCGCGATCAGCGACTGCCCGCCCAGTTCGAAGAAGTCGTCGTCTATCGAGACCTGCTGGACGCCTAGCATCTCCTTCCAGATTGCCGCCAGGTCTCGCTCGATGGCATCGCGGGGCGCTTTGACACCGGTATCGCCACCGGGGCGCACCAGACCGGGCATTCCGATCGACCAGTTTGCCTCCTCTGCCGGCGTTCCGCGACCGCCATGGTCCAGGCGATCCAACCAGAGATCGAGGTCGAGGGTTGATGCTGCGACTTGCGGCGAGACGTTGCAGGCGAGGATACGATCCAGAGCTTCAAGACCCTCCGCGTTGGTCATGCCCTCGCGCAGGAAACCTTCCTCGGCCGTCTCGGGGCCATCTGGCCGCGCCGGCTTGGACGAGGCCGGTATGGAAGCGAACGTCTCGACTCGGCGCATGATGTAGCGCTCGATCGAGACCAGCTCGTTGCCGTCTTCATCGAGCAACGTCACATCAAAGACCGCGCTCTTGCCCTCCGCAATGCGCAAGCGCACGTGACTGGAGAAGGTTGGAGGCAGCGGACGCGTCATCAGCACGCGGCCATAAGAGAACGGAACATAGAAGTCATGATCGCCTGCAAATCCCGGAATCAGTTTTTGGGCGGCGCCGGTTGCCATGTCGAGCAGCGCCGGATGCAGCGCATAGGTTGGGACGTCGGAACCGAAAGCGGCCGGCAACGCGAAGTCGATCAACGCTTCGCCCTGCCCGAGGTGGATCGCCTGGACGTTGGACCAGCGGGGACCAAAGTCCATGAAGTTCTGTACCAGCCGGCCGTTCATTACCTCGCCGCGCCCGCGGCAGCGCGCGCGAATGGTCGACACCGACTGCCTTGGGCCCGCTGGCGAATCGACATACGCGACACGCGCCGTGGCGTACGGCTGCTCTTCGGAATCGCCGTAGACCACGAGGCTATGATTGCCCTCGCGATTCAACCTGATATTCATCGCCCGCGTCTCGTCAGGCCCGACAGCGAAAGGTTGCAGGAATACGAGGTCGCGAATTTCGATTGGCCGGTCTTCCGACCGATGGGCAAGCGCCGCGCGGGCGATCTCCAGGAAACCTGTGCCTGGCATGACCGCCTGCCCGCCCCTGACGACATGCTCGCTTAACGGCCAGTGTGTTCGGGTATGCATCACGGAGTGAAACAGTGTCTGCCCGGCGTCGTCGCGCACGCAGTCGCCGAGGAGAGAGCCCGCGGGGGTCAAATCGCTGGTGGCCGGCTCGTTACGCTCACGGACCAGCGTTGCGAGCATGCCCACCTCCCTCCAGGCATTCCAATTAATGCTGACGGTGCGTGTCTGACTGCCCCGAGCCGTACGAGCCTTCGCCAAGGCGTCCAGAACGGCGTTAGCGGCCGTATAGTCAACCTGTCCAGGCAGCCCAAGGATCGAGCTGACCGAAGAGAAATGGATCAGGAAATCCAGATCCCCGTCGACAAACAGTGACTGCAGAACCATAGCCCCCTTGGCCTTGACCGAAAGCACCGCAGATTCAGCCTCGGGGGCGCGAAGTGCGATCAACTGATCCTTGAGCACGCCGGCGCAATGGAAGACGCCGTTGATCCGGCCAAAGCGTCGGGCTGCCTCGGCTATCATATCGGCCATGGCTTCGCGGTCCGTGACGTCGGCCGTTGCCAGCATCACTTCGGCTCCCAGCGCCCGCAGTGCCCGCACCTTCCCAATTCGGCGCGATGTGCCGTCCTCCTGCCCGTGGTCCTCGAGCCAGCGATCCCAGGCCGATTCCTGAGGCATCGGGGACCTGCCGACGGACACCAGGCGGCCCTTCGCGTGCCGCGCGAGATGCTCCATTACCTCCAGACCTATGCCGCCTAGCCCACCGGTGACCAGGTACACCCCGCCGGGGCGCAACCAGGTACGAACGCTCGGTCCGAGGTCCAGCATGAGCGGGACAAAACGCTGCACCCAGCGCCCGCCCTCGCGGAGGATGACAAGCGGTTCGCGCTTGCGCCCGGAAAGCTCGCCAACCAGGCGATCGGCCAAAAGCGCTTCCGCCTTTGATCCGGCGGACGGCACGACCACGTCCAATACCGAACATGACGCGCCCGGCATCTCGCGCGGCAGCACGCGGCAGACCCCCATCAAGACGGCCTTTTCGGGGTGCACCTCGGATTCGCCGGGTAGTGGCTCAATCGCTGTCCCAATCGCGGTGAGCCGGACCTGGTCTACCTCAAATGCCAACGCCTGCGACAGGAACAGCAGACCGTAGAAGTTCCGGACCGCCCCTCGTTCCCAGGCAGCAAGGTCGGCGTCGCTGGAGGAGCCAAAGAACCGCCTGGGTCTTGGGGCTAGCGCCCAGAGGTGCACAACGTGCGCCGGCACCGCGTTCTGCGCCCGCAGTGCCTCCATCAGCTTGGAATAGTCCGCCGCGCGGGCCGGATCGATCGTGAAGCTCAGTTCGTCGCGTTCCGCGAAATGGCCCGAAGAGACTACCGTGGACACCCGTGCGCCGGACGCTCGCAAGCGTTCAACAATTGCATTAGCCAGCGGCGAATTATCGGTAAGAACCAGCCACGGTTTGCGAAGCTCCTCCGCGGGAAGGTGTTCCGAGGGTGCCGAACGCAGGAAGGAAGGGGCCGAGAACCACTGGCCGAGGTCAGGTCGCCGCGTCAGCGAGTTCGAGGGCGCGGCCTGCACGCCCTTGTCGATCCAGTACCGCTGCCTCTCGAAGGGATAGGTGGGCAACGAAACGCGGCGTTGCGAAACGGTCGCGAAAAAACGGGTGGGATCGATCTCGATGCCTGCAACCCAGAGTCGGCCTACCGCTTCCTTCAGAAAGGCGACATCAGACGCGGCTTCGTTGGGATGGCGGAGCGCGGTGGTCACCACCGCGGCTTTCTTGGGCTGCTGCCTGCAGAGGCTGGCGAGCGTACGGCCAGGTCCCACTTCCAGCAGCGCACGACTTCCACTCGCCAGCAAAGTCCGAGCGCCCTGGTCGAACCGAACCGTGTTGCGGAGATGACGAACCCAGTAAGCCGGGTCGGTCGCTTCGGCGTCTGTGATCCAGGTGCCGGTCAGGTTGGACACAAACGGGATCTTCGGCTTCTGAAAGACGATGGGCCTGCAGAACCGTTCGAACTCCGCCAGGATCGGCTCAAGCATCGACGAGTGGGCGGCGACGTCGATGTGAACGCGCGCATGCTCGATCTCATCCGCAGCGAGCTTGGACTCCAGCCGTGCGATCGCCTCCATCGGCCCCGATGCGACGCAAAGCGAAGGTCCGTTCACTGCCGCGAGCGAAAGCTCGCTTCCTAGAAGCGACCGCACCTGCTCCTCAGGCAACGCGATCGACAGCATGGCCCCGCGTGGCAGCTTCTCAAACAGCATGCCGCGCAGCGCAACCAGCGAGATCGCATCCGACATCGAGAATACGCCCGAGATACAGGCGGCGGCATATTCGCCCGCGCTATGCCCGATCAACGCGGCGGGGAGCAGACCCCACGATTGCAACAGCATAGCCAGGGCATACTCAATTGCGAACAGTGCCGGCAGCGCCAAAGAAGGAGCTTCCAACCGCTTGTCCGCCTTGGCCACTTCATCGGGCGGTGGGAACATCAATCTGAGCAGATCGACCTTGAGCCGTGGCTGAACGACGGAAAGGCAAGCGTCCACTGCGTCGCGGAAGACCGGCTCCCTCTCGTAGAGTTCCGCCCCCATGCCGGCGTATTGCGCTCCACCGCCAGGGAAGAGGAACGCGGTGGAGATTGGCTCGCGCACGGCCTTGCCCGTGAATACACGGTGCGGGTCCGCGGTTTCCAGAAGCGCCGCTGCAGCGGCTGCATCTGACGCCACCAGAGACCGGCGCACCTCGAAGGCCTCGCGCCCGGCCATCAGCGTGAATGCGACCTCATCCAGCGGCTGCTCGGGATGCGCGCGCAGATGGCTGGCGAGATTGCTGGTCGCGACGTCGAGCGCGGCGCTGCTGCGTGACGACAGCAACAGGAGTTGCGATCCTAGGTCACCACGTGCCCGCAAAGAGCGTAGTGGCGCCTCCTCAAGAATAACGTGGGCATTGGTACCGCCGGCGCCGAGGCTTGTGACACCAGCGATCCGCGTCTTGCCGGGCGCTACTGACCACGGCCGCAGGCTGGCGTTGACGAAGAATGGCGAGTTGGAAAGGTCAGCCTGCGGGTTCGGCGTCTGGTAGTGAAGAGAGGGCGGCAGCTCACGGTGCTCGAGGGCACAGATCGTCTTGATCAGGCTGCACATGCCCGCGGCCTCGCCCGCGTGGCCGATGTTGGATTTGACCGAACCGATGGCGCATGATTGCCTTTGGACTTCAGGCCCGAAAGCCTGAACCAGCGCAGCGATCTCGATCGGGTCGCCGATAAGCGTGCCGGTGCCGTGTGCCTCGATGTATGACACGTCTTCGGGAGCAACACCGGCGAGGTCCAGAGCCTCGGAAATCACCCGAGCCTGCCCGCCGACGCTCGGGGCGAGGTATCCCACCTTGTCAGAGCCGTCGTTGTTGAGCGCCGAACCGCGGATCACGGCACGGATACAGTCGCCGTCGCGCACGGCGTCCGAGAGCCGCTTGAGAATGACACAACCGACGGCAGAAGCCATCAAGGTGCCGCCGGCCTGAGCGTCGAATGCACGACAGTGGCCGTCTGGAGAAAGGATCTCCCCCGGCCTGTAGATGTAGCCCAGTTGCTTTGGGTAGATGGTGGAAGCGCCGGCGAGCGCCACATCGCACTCTCCGTTGAGAAGGCTCTGGCAGGCGAGATGAACTGCGACGAGTGAAGACGAGCAAGCCGTTTGCACGCTCATGCTCGGGCCGACAAGATCAAGTTCGTAAGATACGCGCGTTGCAAGGAAGTTGGAATCGTTTCCGGTGTGGCGTAGCAGCCAGGCACCGATCGAGCGCAGAACCTCTTCGTTGGTCACGAGGTTATAGGTAAAATACTCGCTCGCGCCTGACGCTGCAAAGACGGCCACGGGTCCGCTAATCTTTGCGCCTACATAGCCGGCATCCTCAAACGCCTCCGATGCGCATTCGAGGAACACACGGTGCTGCGGGTCGAAGACCGCCGCGTCGCGAGGCGAGATACCAAAAAACGCAGCATCGAATTTGTCGATATCGTCCAGGTAGCCGCACGCATTAACATAAGCCGGATCGCCCAGAAGCTCGGGGCGCTCGCCGGCGTCAAGCAACTCCTGCTCGGTGAAGCTACGGATCGTTTCACGACCCTCGCGAATGTTCTCCCAGAACGTGGCCACGTTTCGTGCGCCGGGAAAACGCCCCGACATGCCGACAATCGCGATAGTGGATACTTCGCTGCCTGTCGTGCCTCCGTTTTGCATTGCTATATCCTGCACTAGGCACGCTCCGAAGGCCGCAAATCACGGTAAAGTACTTCATGATTCAAGTTGAAAGGCGAAGGTGGGTTAATAGTCTGCGTTTGCGCCCGACACCCAAGCCACGTTGCCGGGTCGATCGACGGTGGAAAGCTTGACTTGGCGGCCACTAGACACCCAGCGCGCAATCGCCATTTTTACCCTTCATTGATGAGATGAGACAATAAAGACTTGATAGACGACACCGGTAGTAAGGTTAATCGGCAGGCAACAATTCGTGGCCGAAGCTTCTAGCCTAGCGCAAACGAAGCCTCACTTCCTGAATTGCGTCCAGATATATTAGCTATGCTGGGCTCAATTTATAGTATGATTTTGCCAATTATTATAACCGTAGCCGACAGGTCAAGATCGGTTGGGCTTACCGATCCGAGCGATCGCTCGCGGTGACCTTCGGGAGTACCATGGTCCAGGACAGTTACCTTCTTTCGCCGTTGCAGCAAGGCATGCTGTTCCATCACCTCGAGGCTCGAACTCAAGGCGTGGACGTCGAACAGCTCGAGATGCGGCTGGATGAGCCGATCGACACGACCCGCCTCGCAGATGCCTGGGCCAGGGTGGCGAAACAAAACCCGATTCTGCGCACCCGGTTCCGTTGGGAGGGATCGCAAACTCCGGTCCAGGAGGTCTTGCAAGAGATCGTGGTCCCGTTCGAGACGCGCGACCTGTCCGGGATGACGCCGCAGGCGCAGGCAGAAACGCTGGGCCGTTTCCTTGCTGAAGATCGATCGCGCGCCTTCGCTCTCGACATTGCACCGCTGTGGCGCGTGACAGTGCTGCATCTTGGCGCCAATCGACGCCATATCGTGTTCACCTATTCGCACGCGATCCTCGATTCCTGCTACGCTTCCGTGGTGAAGGAGGTGTTCGACGTCTACGCAGCCTTAAGCCGCGGTGAGCCGCCGCGGTTCGAAGCACGCCCCGCCTACCGTGAGCATATCGCCTGGCTGCAAAGGCATCTGACGACCAACGCCAGCGCAGCTGAAACTTACTGGCGAAACGCGCTGTCGGGCTTCCGGACGCCTACCAATCTCGAGACGCTGCGCCTTGCGACATCGCCCACGCGACCCGCGGCAGGTCACGCCACTCTGGAATTCGCACTCTCGCCGGCCCACACAGGAAAGCTTCATAATCTCCGCGACCGGGCATCGCTGCGGACGTCTGTCTTTGTCGAAGCCGCCTGGGCGCTCGTTCTTTCAGCATTCTCGGCCCAAGATGATGTCGTCTATGGACTGACCAGGGCCTGCCGTCGGTCGTCGATCGAAGGCGCCGATCGTGTTTTCGGGCTGTTCATCAACACGGTGCCAGTGAGGGTCAAGCTATCCGCCGAGCAGCCGGTGCTCGAACTTTGTCGCCACGTGCGCGAGCAGCAGATCGAGCTACGCCGCTTTGAACACACCCCACTCGTCGATATCCTTCGAACCAGCGATGTGCCTCGCGGGCAACCACTCTTTGAATCCATCATCGTCTTCAATTCTCAAACCGACGACGCACGCCTGAAATCGTTCGGTGAGGAATGGCAGCGTCGTGATTTCGCGCTCCACGACCAGACCAATTTTCCGCTCAACGTGATGGCCTATGACGGCCCCCAACTGACCTTCAAGCTGTCCTACGACCCGAGCTGTTTTGCGCCGGCCGCCGTCGAGCGTATCGCCGACCTGATGCAGCGAATTCTTGTCGCGATTGCCGACCAGCCCGAGACCAGGCTCGGCGACTTGCCACGGCTGCCATCGCAGGATGCTCGATCGTCGCTGCAGACATGGAACGATACCGCCAAACCGCTGCCGGGACCACACTGTGTGCATGAAGCCTTCGAAGCGCAGGCCGATCGCACACCCGATGCGGTGGCGCTTGTCGACGGCGCCCGCTCGCTCACCTACCGAGAACTGGATCGGCGCGCCAACCACCTTGCCAAGGCACTGATCGCCCAAGGCGCGCAGCCCGATCAGATGATCGGCATCTACGTCGAGCGGTCGATCGAAATGATGGTCGGTCTGCTTGGCATCCTCAAGGCTGGCGCCGCCTACGTGCCGATGGATCCGTCGTATCCCGGTGAGCGGATCGCGCTCATGCTTGAGGACTCGCGAGCCCGCGTTGTGGTGACGACGACGAACCTGGTCGGCTTACTCCCGCCGCACAGCCATGCGCTTTGCGTAGACGCGGCCGCCGATGCCAGAGAAGCGTCTCGACCGCGCGTGGCCATGACTGGCGAAAATCTCGCCTATGTCATCTTTACGTCGGGCTCCACCGGCCGTCCGAAAGGAGTGATGCTCGAGCACCGCAACGTCGCCAACTTCTTCACCGCCATGGACCAGGTGTTGGGGACGGAGCCCGGCGTGTGGCTCGCCACCACCAGCATCTCCTTTGACATTTCGGTACTGGAGTTGTTCTGGACGCTGGCACGCGGCTTCACCGTGGTCATCCAGCATGAGCCCGAGCGGGTGGCGCGCGCGGCGACGCGGACGGGACTCGACGCGAGACCTATCGATTTCAGTCTCTTCTACTTCGCCGCCGATGCTGCTGAGTCGGCCGGCGGCAAGTACCGCCTGCTGCTCGAAGGAGCGAAGTATGCCGACGAGCACGGTTTCTCCGCCGTGTGGACGCCGGAACGTCATTTCCATCCTTTTGGCGGCCTGTACCCGAACGCGGCCCTGACCGGTGCGGCGGTTGCGGCGGTTACAAAGCGCATCGGCATCCGGGCCGGGAGCGTGGTGCTGCCGCTGCACAATCCGATCCGTGTGGCGGAGGAATGGTCCGTCGTCGACAACCTGTCCAACGGCCGGGTGGGGTTGAGCTTCGCGTCCGGATGGCACGCCCGCGATTTCGTGCTGCAGCCGGAAAATTACAAGAACCGCCGTGAGCTGATGGCCAGCGGCATCGAAACCGTGAAGGCGCTCTGGCGCGGCGAGGCGGTCAAGGCGGTTGGCGGTGACGGCCAGCTGGTTGAAGTGAAAACTTTTCCACCTCCAGTGCAACGTGAACCCAAGATGTGGGTGACCGCAAGCTCTGCGCCGGAGACATTCGCGCTTGCCGGACGGCTCGGCGCCAACGTGCTGACAAATCTTTTGGTGATGAAGCCCGAGCAACTCGTTGAAAACGTTGCCATCTACCGCAAGGCCTGGACCGACGCCGGCCACGATGGGGCGGGCATAGTGACCCTCATGCTGCACACCTTCGTCGGCCCGGACATGGACGCTGTGCGCCATAAAGTGCGAGGCCCGTTCCTGGAATACTTGAAGACCTCGACCGATCTTATTTCCAAGATGCGGTGGGAGTTGACCGCCTTCGCCAAGGGCGACGACAGAAAAGAACAGGCGGCGCCGAACATGAGCCTGGCCGACCTGGAGCCCGAAGAGCTCGACGTCATCATGGAGCATGCATTCGATCGCTACTTCAAGACTGCGGGCCTGTTTGGATCGCCCACCTCCTGCATGGCCACGATCGAAAAGCTGAAGCAGTTCGGCGTCGATGAGATCGCCTGCCTGATCGACTTCGGCGTCGCGGCCGATGACGTGCTGGCCAGCCTTCCCTATCTGGACGAATTGCGTCGCATGTCCAATCCGTCCGTCACCCCGATCTCGAACGAGGCGGTTCTGGATATTCCCTCGCAGATTCGTAGCCACGGCGTGACCCACCTTCAGGCCACCCCGTCCCTAGCAAGCATGCTGGTTGCGGACGAGGCCTCGCTCGACGCGTTGGGCTCGCTACGCAAGCTGCTTGTTGGCGGCGAACCACTGCCGCGCACGCTGGTCGAGCGATTGCGGACAAGTTACCGGGGCGAAATCCACAACATGTACGGCCCCACGGAGACATGCATATGGTCAACCACCAGTCCGGTGGGGGGGGCCGATGATCCGATCACGATCGGGAAGCCGGTTGCAAACACCACGATCTATGTCGTCGATCGATCTCTGCGGCCGGTGCCGGTAGGCGTACCCGGTGAAATCTTGATTGGGGGCGCCGGCGTGGCCCGAGGCTACCTGGAGCGACCTGAGCTGACCCTGGAGCGCTTTGTCCCCGATCCCTTTGGCGGGCCTCAATCCCGCCTCTACCGGACCGGCGATCTCGGGCAGTGGCTGCCCGATGGCACGCTTGCGTATTTGGGACGCCTCGACCATCAGGTGAAGATCCGGGGGCACCGGATTGAGCCTGGTGAGATCGAGGCTGCACTGAATCGGCATCCCTCGGTACGACAGAGCGCGGTCGTGGCCGGACCGGATGCGGCCGGCGCACAGCGGCTCATCGCTTACATCGTCGCGCCCACCGAGGGCAGCGCTCCGACAACGGCGCATTGGGAGGCGATCTGGGACGAGACCTACCGGCATGACGGAGCCTCGGAGACCGCAGGCTGGAGGAGCAGCTATACCGGCGATCCTATTCCCGAAGCCCAAATGCGCGAATGGATCGAGTGCACGGCCGAACGGATTCAGCAACTGCGCCCCCGCCGCGTGCTGGAGGTGGGCTTCGGAACCGGTATGGTTCTCCTCCGCATCGCGCCAGGCTGCGAGCTCTATCACGGCATCGATCTGTCTGCGGCTGCGCTGGCGCGGGTGAAGTCTGAGGCCGATCGCCGCGGTCTTTCCGGCGTGGCTCTGGAGCAAAGGGCCGCCGACACGCTAGCCGCCCTTGAGGGCGGGCCTTTCGACACGATTATCATCAACTCGGTCGTCCAGTATTTCCCTGGCGTGGAGTATCTCATCGACGTGCTCGCGGCGGCCTTCGAACGGCTGGCCCCGGGCGGCGCGATCTTTGTGGGTGACGTCCGCAGCCGGGCGCTGCTGGAGGCGATGCTCTGCGAGATTGAATTGCAGAAGGCCACGTCCGACACTCCCGCGGGTGAGCTCCAGGCCCGGTTGAAGAAGCGGCTCGATGCAGAGTCCGAACTGGTACTGGACCCCAACCTGTTCCTGTCGCTCCGGCAGCGGCTTCCCGAAGTCGAGGATGTGCAGGTCGAACTCAAGCTCGGCCGCCAGCCGAGCGAAATGACCCGTTTCCGCTACGACGTGGTGATCCGCAAGCGCGGTGGGACGCCGCGATTGCCGACGGTCACAAACACCAAGCAAGCCCCTGAACCATGCACGCTCGAGGCCCTGAAGACGATGGTGCGGTCCGAGGCAACTTCGATGCGCATTACCGGAATCCCCAATGCTCGCGTGTCCGCGCCGCTGGCGGCGTTACAAGCCCTGCACGCCCGCTCTCCCGCCGACCGGCTCGGTGAGATAGCCGTGGGTCCAGTAGGGATCGATCCCGAAGACGTGCGCTCCATCCACGCCGACTATGAGGTGGCCATCGAGTGGTCGGCCGCGGGAGCGGGATATTTCGATGCTGTCTTCCGGCCGCGAACAGCGGCAGAGGCAGTTCTGACTCCGACCGAATTGGCGGCGATGGAAAGAGCGCCAGCGCCTGCAGTCGCCTCGGCCGACTGGTCCAGCTACTCAAATCGCCCCGCGTTCCGGGCGGTATCGGTTGCCAATCTTGCCCCTGCCCTGCGCCAACATTTGCGCAGCACTCTGCCGGAGTACATGATTCCTTCGGCATTCGTGCCGCTGGAGGCGCTGCCGCTGACCCCGAATGGCAAGCTTGATCGCCAGGCGCTGCCGTCGCCGGACGGGGCGCGCCAGGAAACCGCCACGCCCTTCGTTCCGCCTGCCACGGAGGTGGAGCGCAAGCTTGCTGCCATCTTCCGGGAATTGCTGGGAATGAACGAGATAGGGATTGACGACAACTTCTTCGATCTGGGTGCCAATTCCTTGATGATGGTCCGGGTCGTCGAGAAGATCCGAGCGGAGCTGGGACTGAAGATTTCCCTTGTCCGTGTTTTCCAGTTTCCAACCTTGAGTAGCCTCGCCGCTGCCATCGCAGGCTCCGAGACCGATCCTGGCCATCCTGTGGTCCCGCCGGAGCAAAATCGTGGCCAGCTGCGCAGGGAAATGATGCAGCGAAGGCGCGAGGTGCGCGGCGGTCGTCCACCGAGCCATTGACAAATTCTTTTGCGCCGGCGCTGCGTTTATGTCCACTAGTGCTGCCCGAATGCCTATCTCAAACTGACCGGCGTGGTGCGTCTCGACGCAAAAGACCCGCGCTACCCTTAAGTCAAAAGGTAGGCAGGCGCTGCCCGACCACATCGATCGAAGGTTTGCAGATAGAAGGTTTGCCGAAGGAAAAGTTCTGGAGCGAAATAGTGGGCTTTGAACGATCTGTGATCAGCAAGAGCTTATTTCCCGTCTAGGACAACTCGTCCAAACACCAAGCCTCGCCGATCATGTTCACCAGATCCATGCCGCTCGAAGAAAGCGTTATAATGTTCCGGTACGGTATTGGCCACTGCGCCACCCGCTGGTATCCTAATCGCTCGCGTATCGTATCAAGCTCCCCTGCACCATAGATCCGGTAAGGCAAAGGCTTAACGTACTTTTCTATGGTGAAGTATCCGCATCTATCTGAGACCGGGACCTTGTTCAAAAAAACAATGTAAGGCTTCTTCGGCAACTTAGCGAAGATTTCCTCAATCGACAAATGAGCGTACTGCAAGACTCCTGAAAGCAATAATCCCTCGGCCGGCCCTGTTTCCTCTAAGGTTTCAAAAAACTTCAGTACCACATTGCCAGGCGCTATTCTCGCCCGGCCTTCACGAATCATGGCGGGCACATCGACAACCTGCCATGCGAAGCCGCTTTTAAGGCCTAGCATTTTCTCGAACGCATAATACTTCACGCCGACATGGCCGCCGAAGTCAGTCATCGTGTGAAGTTTCGCTTCGCGAATGAGCCTTTGGCAGAGCGCAATCACCGGCCAATCGAAAGCATGGATAAGCGAGAACGACTCCAAATTACCTGCGACAAGCTGTTCGTCGTCATAGCCCGAAAGCGCTGAAGGAGGCAGCGATCTCTGCGCATCTTCATAGGTCGAAAATCTCCCCCGGAAAACACCGATTTCTTTGCCCCGAAACGAGCGCAGCAGGATCGACTTTTTCAAACGGCGAATGACAGGCAGCTTACCAAAGGTTTTGCGTGAGAGGATCGTAGCCATTTAGTCTCGAGCTTCCTTGTCCTTGATCTTTGAGAGGAAACAATAGCATTTGCTGCCTCCAAGCACAAAATCGATGCCGCAAAAACGCAACGGCCAGTTCATTATGGTTACTGCCGGTTTGCCTATTACCTTCTGCGTTCTGCGCGCGGGCGGCAGTAGCGTGTGCTGAGCTCTTTTCACCGTTCGATCTGTGGACGATCGAAAGTTGAGTAGGGGCGGCGCCGCCAATCCTTCGGCCGCAGGTTGACGTCGTCCCGGCCGCGGTTAGTCCCGAACCTGGCGGACTATCGCCGGAATGCCGTGGTTAACCAGATGCTACGCATAAGTGCTGCAACTTTGGCAACATATCTGAACCGAAACCGCTCCGTAATCGAAGGTGCAAAGATTCTGAAACAGCGGTTTGAACTCAATTTCCAGATGACCTTATTCAATCAAGGATGTTGCCATTTCCAGGGACCGTAATGAGCGGCACGAAGGCAGTATGTCGCCAGTTGGCGTCCTCCGGAGGGCGAAACAGCCGGCGTGATCGAAGCAGCAACGAGCGCAAAATGCTACATGTCCAAACCGTCGCCATTGCCTGGCCTACGCTGTAGCTTACCAAACGATCTTGAGTTCTCAGGACCAGCGGCGTTGCCCGCCCAAATCTACCACGACACGTTCTGCTAAATGCTTTCACCAATCATGAGAAGAGATTGACGCTCGCGCTGCACTTAGAGTAGCGCATGTCTTGGAGCAAAAACTCCGGCGAGTCAGGTTACCGCTTATCCTGCGCCATGTAATGCACGTTTCACGATCCGATTGGCACCACGCCGAGGCGAAAGAACTCTCCTGATGCCCGAATACAGAATATCATCTTGTGTCTTGGGGTGTGACTTGGAGAAAATATTAATTGCAGCGCTTTTCAATCGATCGCGAAAAGGGTCCTGCCCCGGTGGACGCGGCCGGAGCCCAAGACGCCGCATGCAATAATTCGCTTGATAGGTTCTGGCGCGCTCGTCCAAAAAGCGATCAGCATAAAACATGCTAAGGCTAATGGAGACATTATCTGCATTCTTGATCAAGTGCGGCGCCAAAGGCGGATGGTGAACTGCAGTGCCTGGAGCGAGATGAAAGACTCCACTCTTGTCGATCATCCCCTCACGGAATTTTCCGGCCATCAAGTCCCCAGCGTAGAAGTGTTCAATTTCTTGTTCGAGAACTACGGATCGGTCGAAAAGATAAACATCTTTCTCCCCTCGTATTTGGAAAAGAAAATTTGTATCGTGATCAAAATGATATGGAGTGACAACGTTAGGCGATGCAATAAATACTGTCAGCCCTGCCCAGGTCACCGTTCGTCGCAGCGGCAATCCTGAAAAGTCCTCCATTTGGGCCAAAATATCCTGCAACAAGTCTCGGTAGTCAGAGTGCAGCTCCTGCAACTGCGATATTTTCAACCAAAGAGAACCGCCCTCAATACGACGGACTGCTTCAGGGAGCCTTTGCTTCCATGGTAAATTTTTCAGCTCTGGGTCGTCCGGCACATACACATTGCGCGGCCCTCTTTTCTCGACAGCGGATTCTGCAATGTTCACCAGTCGTGGAATTGCAAATAATGGATGATGCTCTAGATGGTGCCGAAATGTGAAAGGTGAGCGATTGAGAGCATCCCAGTCGGATTTGCGTTCGACCTCGATGACGCCGGAGCCACTTTTCCCACGATCGAAATCAGAACCGAGGTTGTCATTTGTCGCAATGGACATGCCAAACTTCCTCCCCTTACAAACAATATCGCCGGTCACACAAGGTCTGGCTGGCAGACTGAAATTGCCGCGCAGATAATAAAATGTCTTTCCGGACGGCGTCACGTCGGATTGGCTAGTTGCCACTCCTCCGCTCGGAGCCCTCCACGTGTCCTAAATATCTATTTAAATAGCATTATTTTAGGTCTATTGAAAGTCCTCAATCGAGGGTACGGTCCTTGGCACTGACGTGCCGCAACGCAGCAAGTTGATGCTAACAACAGTTGTGGTCAGCCATGGCGAAGCTGAGGCGGAATACTCACTCATGGGAAATCAGGCGTGTGCTATGGTCGCTCCAACCTTCAGGAGCGTCACGGGAGGAAGGTCCATGCCGAACAATTTCGGCCTTGAAATTGATAGCGATGTCCAAACAACCTGCATTGATGCCCTCCGCAGGCGTCGCCGGGAGCTCAGCGAAAATGGTCGCCCGACAAGTAAAGGCGATTGGGTTCGCGCGCACGCCTGAGAAGTTATAAAAAGGCAAACACCAATTGTAAATTTTCCCATCTCTGGCTGCTGCAGCGAGAGGAGTTATTGCTTGCCCATGGAGCGCCCAGAGGATGACGTTTGCCCTCTATTTTTCATCCACCGCACGGCGGTTAGACTCCGCAGGGCCACAACACCGGTTACTGCTTTCAGTCGGTCTGCAGCCAACGACTTGCCCAGCGGCCTTGGCTGAAACCCCAGCCGTCGTAAAGCGTAATTCGTAATCGATGGATATTTGTATGTGGATGGGGGAAGCTCAAAATTGAGACTAAGCGACACGGAGACGTTGTCGGCATTCTGGACCCAGTGAGCGCCGTGCGAGGGAATGAAAACTGCATCACCGGGATTGAGTTCGAATGTCGAAGCCCGATCCTCAACTCCGGGCTTGTAAGTACCAGCGCTCTGGTTCCCCATATAGTATCTTTCGATTTCGCTCTCGGTAGTTACGAACCGATCGTCCGGGTTGCAGACCCAAACTCGCTTGGACCCTTGGACCTGGACTAGGAAATTGACCTCGGCGTCGAAATGAAACGAGGTTAAACGCTTAGGTGAAGTGATTAGGATCAGCATTTCGGGTTTGCTGATCGAAAAACGTGGGTCAGCGGGCGCCAATGACCGAACGAATTCGGCAAATTCATTCAACACGGCCGCATACGCCGGATCGATTTCGACGTGCTTCATGATGATCCAAGCGCCAGCGGATTGAATGCGATTAAGGACTTCGTCAATTGGTCGATCGACGAGCGGGATTTCGCCCCACTTGTCGGCTACTTTCACGTCGCCAGTATCGGCATAGAGATCGCCAGGCCGCCTGGCCGCTTGTTTCGCGACCTCCATAAGGGCCGGCAGTGAGAAGAGCGGATTGCCAACGAGTTCGTGCGTCACTCGGAATGGTTGTCGGTGCATTTTCGCCTTGGCTTGTTCAAATGGGCCAACCGTCTGCCAATTCGCCGAGCCGGCTTTACCGGGTTGATCGAGCGTTTTCATTGATTCAAATCCTCGTAACTCCGTGATAAAACGTCTTCAGGCTAATATTAACTTCGGTAGAGCACTACCCAAGCATTTTAGTATTCGTGCTAGATAGAAGGCAATAGCTCAAGCGATTGGCGCGGCGATGGTATCGTTGTCCCCTGTGTGCCGGGCGGAAGGCCGTGCTCGGGCATCTGGTGGAATGCGTTAATTTTCATGGTTGTTGCCAAGATACCGCCGGCCCCCCGGGATGAACATTCGCGCCCAGTCCGGTTGCAACGGCTTCGATGCCGGCTAGCGAGGCGCTGACCCATCACTTGATGAGGCCCGATGGTCATCGCAAGTCGGGTTCTATTGTTTCGATGGACGTGACCTCAGGAAAGACAGGAAATCCAGGCGCGGTCGGCGGCTGGCCACTGACAGTCCGGAGCAGGAAGGGCACCAGATAAGCCTGGAGGATGGTGCGCATGCGATCTGACCGGATGGGCATAGGACGCCACGGCCGCCATCGCTTCCAGCGACTTGCATATCGCGCGTCGGTGAAATCGCCATGCTCAACCCCGTCGATCAGACGAACCTCGGCAGCTGACGATCGCGACAAAGCCAGCAGCGCACGAAAATCTTCGCGTGCCAATTGGGTCACATAATAGGTCGCTACCCGGGCCGGCGATGGGTACAAGTCGATCTTAGCGTAAAGGGCGAGCAACGGACGCGACACCCCAGCCGCGGCAGCGGTATGGGCAACCCACCCGTCGAGATTTACCGCCGCAGTCACCCGCGGATTGCGGGCAAGGGTCACCGCCGCGACTGCGCCGCCGAACGAAAAACCGACCACTCCGATCCGCGAGAAATCGATCCTGGATGGAATAGCATTGGTTGGCAGTTGCGTTAGCGCATCGACCAGCTTGGCCAGCTTGTTGTAGCCGAGCCGTGTCCTTCGTTCGCTCACCTCCGGAAAGGCTGCAACATCCTCAGGAGAGAACCCTTTGAACTCACCAGTGCGCACTGACTCGTCAGCGGGATCGGCCGCCGGATCGGGCTTGTCACGGCTTATGTCGTCTGCGGCCGCCACCACAAAGCCTGCACTGGCGATGTCCGACAGGAGCACATCGCTCTCGCCGCGGCTGCCGCCCCAGCCCGGCACATACAGGATCAGCGGATAACGACGGGCGATTTCCGCAGCATGCGGAGCCCAAATCCTCACAGCGATAGGCGGGGCTTCAGCGCTACCGGGGCTTGGTAAGGACAACTCATGGACCAAAACCTTCAGAGGTCCGGCGGCCCGATCGGGCTTGCGTGGAAACAGATAAGGGGTCAGTAACACACCGGCGCCTGTCAGCAATCCAACCACAATCGCCGCGATAACAATCACGCCGGTCCGCTGCACCGCTCCCCTCCATCCAGCAGCAATGCCAGTAGGCCGCTAAACTCTTTTTTAGTGCCCAATCTAACAACGCCTAGGGCTTGGCGGGGGGAACCCGCCAACGCTGCTCGGCCTTGTCCATCGTCCACAACATGTGCTCGGCGATGATAGGCGCTGATTCCTCATGTAATATGCTCAAATGCTGACCCGGAACATCGTAGACGCGAAGGTCGCCCTCGACGATCTGGCTCCAGCCAAAACTTCGCGAGTAGAGCCGGCCAACCTTGGCGTCGCAGGAACGGAAAAACACCACGTCGCCTGGATAGGGCTTGGGCCGATATTGCTTTCGTGCTTCGATGAGATAATTCATGATCTGATCGGAGCGGTCCCTTTCGGTATCTATGACTGGCGCCTTCAGGTGCAGAGTTTGCAGCAGAAGCTCCGAGAGATCCGTGTTCTGCAGGTAGCGCCGCCACCGGTCCATCCGGCTCATACCCTCAACATAACCTGCCGCGAGAGTGTCCAGCAGGAACAGCGTTGGCGCTTTCGAGCCGGCAGCTTGCAATTGTCGCGCGGTTTCCAGCGCGACGTTGCCCAACACGCAGAAGCTGATCAAATAATAAGGGCCGACGGGATCGAAGGCGCGGATGAGGCGGGCAGCATCGGCAGCGATGTCCTCTATCGCGTCCGGAATGAGCGGTGGCAAGAGCGCGTCGGCTGGCCATTGCAGGTCAATGAATGGGCGGTCGTCAGCTACTCGCCGCGCGATTGGGTAATAGAGCGAGTGCTGGCTTATAGCGAAAACAGGCGGCGACCTGCCCTCGCTGTAGAGCTCGACTGGCTGAAAGTATTTGCGAGAAGGCTGGCGTAGGAGCGGTCGTGGCGTTGCCACGAGCTCAGCCAGAGCGGCCTCGCTTCGAGCTTCCGGCATGTTGGTGTGAGACGCCAGGGGATCGACAAGGCTTTCCAACTCTTGACGCCATGCTTCCATCAGGGCGTCCACGCCGACAGCTTCGTGGCGATCGGTATTAAACTCGCAAGAAATGCGCCAGCCCTCTTCCCGACCTACCATGAAGAAGTTTAGATCAAAAAGGCATCCCGGGCTGACGGATGGGATAGAGACCAGTTCAACCTGACCGCTTCGGATGGATCCAACCTGGTCGGTGTCGATATTGGCACTCTGAAGCGTGAAATTTACCTCGTATCCGAATGGTAGATCGGGCTGGGAAGAAAGCTTGGTATCGGCGACGATCTCATCAAATGGCAGAGCCTTGTTTGCCAGAGCGTCCGCCGTCACAGTACGGACATGGCTCGCAAACCCCCAAAAGTCGGGCGCCAAGGTAGCGTCCAACCGCAGTATAACCGTATTTGTCGTAGGCCCGATCACTCCAAGCATCAGCGGATCGTCGCGGCCGCCGACTTGGGTGCCAATTATTAGCTCTTTCGCGCCCCAGGCCCTGCTGAGTGCGGTAGCAAGGCAAGTGGCGCCTAGCGCGAACATGGTATAGCCCCGCTGGCGGCCGATGAGATTCAACCGGTCTATCAGCTGCTGGGGCAGCATCACGCTGCGGATGTCTCCGTCGCGCTGGCCCCGCACTGGCGGTTTGCGGGTCGCCGCCACGTCCAGTGGCACTACGTATGCCATTCGCTGGCGCCAAAAGCGGCGCTCATCGTTGACCGCGTCGCTGGCCAGCAGCGCTTCTTGCCAACGCGCGTAATCGCCGTATTGCAGTTCGAGCTCCGGTAGCTCTGGAGCGCTCCCGCGCTCCAGAGAATCGAGCGTAGCGGTGAACTCGCGGGCGAAGACGCCGACCGACCAGCCATCCGCAATGGTGGCATGAAAGGTCACCAGCAGAATGGCTTCTCGTGGTGAATGCCGCAGCAACGCGGCCCGCCAGAGCGGAGCGCTGGCTAAATTGAATGCGGTTTGCGCTTCGAGCCGCGCGATGCGATCAACTTCCGTCTTATATAATTTCCCTGGCAACTGGGACACGTCGATCAAGGACAACTTGGTCTGACACCGCTCGACAATCTGGCGAGAGCCATTTGCCCCGCGCTCGAACCGAGTCCGGAGGCTCTCATGGCGGTCGGATAGCAGCGTCAGCGCCGCCTCGACCGATTTGTCCCGCACTGCGCCAACCAGGCGCCAGCGCATTGAGACGTTGCCGATAGAACTGTCGGGATCACGCGCTTGGAGATCCAGAAAGCGCTCCTGGATCGCCGTGCAGGGCGCGATGAAGTCTGGTTCGAGCTTCGTTTCAGCGGCGTCGGTTTGAAGAGGCGTCTTCATGTGCTTCTCCGTTCCGGCACCTTTCGCCTGAAGCTCGCCAGAGCCGGCCCTTCGTTCTTGGGCTGGCTACCAGCGAGGCTCGCGGCGCGGAGCGCTAGTTCCTCGATGCTTGGATTGGTCATCAAATGCTGAGGCTTGAGCGGCAGACCCGCCTCATTGAAGCGCGCTCTCATACGGAAGACGTGCAAGCTGGTGGCACCGAGCGAGAAAATGCGGTCACTCGGCTGGACGCCTTGTACGCCAAGCACGCCCTCGACAAGCGCGATAATCTTGGCGAGCGTGGCGTCGTCTTGGACCGTTGGGAGCCCCGCAACGGGAGCGGGCTGCGGACGAAGTGGCGCAGCAATCGCACCCGTCAAGGCCTTGCGATCAAGCTTGCCGTTCGCGGTCCGCGGCAGTTCTGCTAGAGCGATATAGCGCCCCGGAACCATATAAGCCGGCAGCCGGGCGGAGAGAACTTGGCGCAGAGCTTCGGGCGCCACGGTAGCGCCGACGACGGCTGCAGTCAGTCCGGCGTCCGGGGTGCCGGCGCGCTCCACCGCCACGGCAGCGTCACGGACGCCAGGATGGCTTCGCAGCACGGCCTCGATCTCTTCAAGCTCGATGCGGAAACCTCGCACCTTGACTTGCTGGTCGCGGCGGCCAAGCAGCTGGATAGCCCCGCCGGCGTTGCGCACAGCGATGTCACCCGTACGGTAAAGCCGCCTCGGCACGCCGCCCCCCTCCACGCTCACTACCTTAAACGCGCGCTTGGTGAGGTCTGGCTGGCCGATATAGCCCTTCGCCAGACCCTGGCCTCCGATATAAAGCTCCCCGGGCACGCCGATCGGCGCCAGTGCCTCGGAATCATCCAGGACGTACAGTTCCGTGTTGGCGATCGGCGCGCCGATGGTGATGGGACGGTTCACGTCCGTGACGCGGCCGCAAGAGGACCAGATCGTGGTCTCGGTCGGGCCATACATGTTCCACAACTCCATGCCGGAAGCGATCAGTTGGCTGGCCAGATCACGCGGCAGCGGCTCGCCACCGCATAGAGCTTTGAATTCTGGCGCCGGCTGAAATCCGGCCTCAAGCAGCACCCGCCACAGCGTCGGCGTGGCTTGTAGGACCGTCGCGCCAGTCGAGTTGATCAGCTTCACCAGTGCGGGCGGGTCGGCCAAGGCTTCGCTGGAAGCGATCACCGTGCGTCCGCCGCAGCATAGCGGCAGCAACAGTTCCAGAAGGGCGATATCGAACGACACGGTCGTCACAGCGACGATGCTATCGTTTTTCGTGAAACCTGGATGCTCCGCCATCGCGCCGAGGAAATTGGCAAGAGCGGTGTGGCCGACCTCGACGCCCTTTGGCGCCCCGGTCGAGCCCGAGGTGAAAATGACGTATGCGGTCGGATCGGTGTGTGCAGCCGAGCGCGGGAAGCGTGCGGACCGCGCGGCGGCGATCCGCGAAGCGTCGCGGCTCAAATCGAGCGCCGGCAGTCCGGTTTCGGTCGCCATCAGTGCGCCCGAGGTGATGAACGCTGCAATTGCGCCCGCCTCCACGATCTGGCGCACGCGCTCTGCCGGCAGCGCCGGGTCGAGCGGCACAAAGGCGTGACCCGCCTTGGCGACGGCGAGCAGAACCACCGGAAGGTCGATGGAGCGCTGGACCGCCACCGCGATTCGGGCGTTGGAAGGTAGCGCGAGCTCGATGATGCAAGCAGCCAGGCGATTAGACCGTTCCTCGGTCTCTCGATAGCTCAAAGCTTCACCGGCAAATTCTATTGCCACTGCGTCCGGGGTAGCGTCGCACCAGCGTTCGAACAGTTCAGGCAGCATGGATTCGTGCCGTCGCGCGATGCCGGTCGCTGCCTCGATCAGCTCCCGCGATACCGCACGATCGAACAGCGGTAGCTCGGCTACGGTGATGGTTGAATCCTGCGCCGCCGCCGTCAGCACCGCGCGCAGATGACCGATCCACCGCGAGATCGTAGCTTTGTCGAACAGGTCAGTGGCGAAATCAACTTCGACTGCGATGTCGCGCTCGCTCTCGATCAGGTTAAGGAACAAATCAAAATTGACGAACGCCTTAGGATTGGTGCGCACCTCGCTAGCAAGGCCCTCAAACGCCAGCCCCGAGCCTACCCGCTCCAGGTTGAACTGGATGTCGGACAGCGGCGTGCGGTCGAGCGAACGCGGCACGGCGAGGTCGCGCACCAGCGACCCCAGCGTGTAGTCCTGATGGTCGAGCACCTCGTTGAGCCGCGCCTCCACCGCCGTGACGTGATCGGCGAACGGCTTGGCGAACGAGACGCGCGCCGGTACAGGCAGGAAGTTGACGCAGTGGCCGACCAAATTCTGGTCATCGAGCAGCGCTTGTCCGCCCATTGGAACGGTGAGCACCACGTTGTCATTGCGGCTGAGACGGGCGAACATCACCTGCACAGCCGCAAACAGCACGTTGAAGAGGCTAACACCTTGACGACGCGCTAATCCCCGCACCTCCTCGCACAGCGCCTCGCCGAGGCTCTCGCGCAGTGATGCGCCGGCAAAGCTCTTGAGTACCGGCCGTGGCCTATCGAGCGGCAGCTCGGTTGGCTCGGGTATCTCGGGGTACAGCCCCTTCCAGAACGCTACTACGCCCGGGTCTGGCTGGCGATTCTGATTCTGGGCATAGTTGGCGAAGCTCGCTGCCGGTGCCATGTCAGCAACTCGCCCGGTCCGCGCCGCGTTGTAAAAGGTGGAAAGGTCTTGCAGCACGATGTTTATCGACCAGCCGTCACATACGATGTGGTGGGCGGTGAAAAGCAGGACGTGAGTTTCGGGCGCGAGCCTGACGATGCTGGCGCGCACGAGCGGGCCAAACATGTCGAAGGGCGAACGGGCGTCCTCGGCCATCAACGCTGCGAGGCGGGCGTCCGCGTCAGAACCGCTGAAGTCGAGCAGGGGAATGTCGATAGGAAGATCGGAAAGGATTTCGAGGGTATCGCCCTCTTTGCCAATGCGGCCGCGCAACGCATCGTGGCGTTGAACCACTGCCTTGACGGCGTTCACCATCGCGTTCCGATCGAACGGGCCCTCGAAACGCACAGTCAGCGACTCATTGAAGGCCATCGAGGCAGCATCGCCCATCTGGGCGGCAAGGAAAATCTCCATCTGCGGCTCGGTAAGCGGCACGGTGGTTACGCCATCCAAGGGAGTCTGCGATATCGCCGCCATGCCTGGCCCGCCGGTGATGATTCCGGCCTCGTCCATCGCGTCGAGGGCGCGCTCAAAAGCATCGCCGATCGCCTGACAATGCGCTGTCGTGTGCGCTGTAGTCAGGAAGCACGGGAAGCCTTCATGCACGTGAATGCCAGCCAGCCGAAGCTCGGGATAGAGCAGACTGGCCAGCGGGCCGTGGTGCGACACGTCGAGATAAAACCAGCTGGCAAAATGCTGGGCCTGCGTCGGCGAGCCGCGGCGGGTGAAGCCAGCATTGATTCGCGCCACCAGTTCCTCGTTGCGCGCAGCCAGCGGAGCATAGATCGCATCTCGGTTGGTCTCGACATGATCGAGCACTGCGCGCGCCGCTGCCAGCACCAGAGGATGCCTTACGAAGGTGCCGGCAAAGAAAGTCGGCGCCACTTCAGGCTCACTATTGTCGCCATACTGCCAAAAGCCGCCGTCAAGCGCGTCCATGAACCGGGCGCAGCCGGCAATCACGCCAATCGGCATACCGCCGCCCAGCACCTTTCCATAGGTGGCGAGGTCCGCGCGAATACCGAATACATGCTGCATACCGCCCGGGTGAACCCGGAACCCCGTCACCACCTCGTCGAACACCAGCGCCGAGCCGCTTTTAACGGTGATGTCGCGCAACTCGGCCAGGAACTCACGCGGCTGCAGTTCGGGATGGCGGCTCTGCACCGGCTCGACGATCACGGCGGCGATGTCATCGGCCAAGCGGCGCACAATGTCGAGGCTTTGCGGATGGCCATAGGGCAGCACGATCATCTGGCCAACATTTTCGCCGGGGATACCGGGCGCGATTGGCAGCGCACCAACCGGCTTTCCAGCACGGCGTGCCTTAATCAGCACCTCGTCGAATTGGCCATGATAGGCGCCTTCGAACATCACAACTTTTTCGCGGCCAGTGACGGCGCGTGCAACGCGCATCGCCGCCATCACGGCCTCCGAGCCGGTATTGCAAAACGCCACCCGCTCATTGCCAGTTAGGGCGCTGACGCGGGCGGCGACTTCCCCGGCCAGCGCGGTTTGCGGGCCGATTGCGAAGCCTTCGTCGAGCTGCGCCCGAAGCGCGTCGAGCACGAAATCCGGCGCATGTCCGAACATGGTCTGGCCATAACCATTTACCAGATCGACATATTCGTTGCCGTCGACGTCCCAGATCAAAGCGCCTTTGGAGCGCGTGCATACAAGCGGATAGACAATCTCTTTCCAGGCCGAATTGAACCCGCTGGCGGTACGTGGGTCGGCGAGCGTGCGGCGCGACGCTTGGGCGCGCGCCTTCGAGGTTGGGGTCTTGGAGTTGTAGCGAGAGATCAACGCGTCGAGATAGCGGCGGGAACGGGGCTCCATCGTCGTATCCCCACCGTCCCCGGCCGGCTTGTAGACGCGGAACCGCGAGGGCGCATTCGCGCCGGTATCGGGCATCAGGATTTCGACCGCCGGCTCGGATGAGACCGCGGCGGGCACCGCGGGCGACACCGCAGCGGCGGGGGACACCGCAGCGGGCGCGGCAGAACTCACACCGCCGACAGCGGAGATCTGAGCAACGAATAGCCGCTCCATCGTCTGCAGCTGTTCGCGCATAAGAGCCTGCAGCACTGGCTCGTTGGCCGGCGCGACAACGGCAGCCGGCGTTGCAGGCGGAGTCGGGCCGACTGGAACGATTACCGGCGCCGCTGGCAGCTTAGTTACTGGGGCCGCAGGCAGCTTGGAGGTTGGTGCGGATCCCTCAACCATAGTGGCAAGTGCCTCAAGAGTATTGAGGTCACGCATCAGCTGGCGGAAGGTAATCTTGACGCCGAAAGTCTTGTTCACCCGCTGAGCGACCTGGCCCAGCAGCAAAGAATCGAAGCCCAGCGATAGGAACGAGGTGGTATGGTTATCCTCTGTCAGGCTCTTCCCGGAAATCTCCGACAGAATTGTTTTCAATGACGCCAGTATGGCTTCGGACACGGCCGACTCCTTCAGATGCGTCGTCTGTGTGACGCTTTGCTCGTTGAACGATTGTTGTGCAATTGCTGCCGGCTCAATCATCTGTTGTGCAATGACAGCAGGCCCAATCGTCGGCCGCTCGATCCAGCATCGGGTGCGTTGGAAGGGATAGACCGGCAGATGCGCGCGCAATGTGCCGGGAAGCGCGTGGTCCTTTATCGCGAAGCCGTGGCGCCACAACGCGCCGAGCGCTTCAGCGAAAACGCTAGCCTCCTCGCTGCGGTCGGCGAAGTCGGGAGCGGTCGGAATGACCTCGCGCACCTTGTCGCGGGCCTCGCTCGCCTCCGCGAACGTCGACAGAGTGCGGCCCGGGCCAACCTCGATCAGTACGCTATTGTCCCCGACCTCGTGCATCAAGGCACTGACCGCCTCGCGAAACGATACCATCTCGCGGCACTGCCGCGCCCAATACGAGGGCGACGTCGCCTCGGCGTCGGTCATCCAGCGGCCCGTTACGGTCGAGATCAGCCGGCATTGCGGCGGGCTTAAGCGCAACGATGCGGCGACATGTTCGAGTTCCTCGACCACAGGCTCCATCATCGCCGAATGGAAAGCGTGGGAGGTGTGCAGCCGCCGGTGACCAATCCCCGCCGCAGCCAGCCGGGTCTCCAGCACAGAAAGAGCGTCGAAGGGACCTGACGCCACGGACAGGAGTGGCGCGTTTTCGGAGGCGATCTCGGCGCCGGCAGGCAGCAGCTTGCGAAGCTCGGCAGCCGGCATGCGCACGCTGAGCATGGCGCCAGCCGGCTGGGCATTCATGATCCGGCCACGATACACCACCAACCGCAGCGCGTCCTCAAAGGACATCACCTTGGCCAGCGCCGCCGCTACCAGCTCTCCCAGACTGTGGCCGATCAAAGCTACCGGCTCAACCCCGAACCGAACTAACCTTTGCGCCAGCGCGTATTCTATTAGGAATAGTGCCGGCTGGGCCAGCGTCGTAGATCGGATGGGATGGGCAGTCTCCTCGCCGGTCCCCTGATCGTCGAACAGCACCCGGCGAATGTCTTGGCCGAGATGAGCCTCGATCACGGCGGCGCCGCCATCGACGTCTGCGCGAAACAAGGGGTCGGAATCGTAGAGCGCGCGCCCCATTCCCGGATATTGCGCGCCCTGGCCAGGAAACATGAATGCCGCGCGCGGTGCTGTGGCCGCAGGACGGCTGTCGACCCGCAGTCTCCGAAGCTGTGTGATAGCTTCGCTGACGTTGGCCGCGGCTATTGCGGAGCGGTGCTCCAATTCCCGGCGGCCGTCGCGGAGTGTGTGAGCGACGGCGGTCAGCGACGGCGACATTCCGGCCGCATTGGCGCTTTCCAGTGCGTCCGCGAGACGTGTGGGCATCGCCGCCAGCGCTGATTGGGAACGCGCCGACAGCCTGATAACGAGCGGCTGACTTGCTACATCCTTGGAGGAAGCCGGTCGCGGCGGCGCCTCTTCCAAGCTGAGGTGGACGTTGGTGCCTCCGACACCGAACGCGCTGACCCCGGCGCGGCGTGGCGCCGTCCCCGGCGTCCAGGCACCGCCGGAAGCCGATAACGTGAAGCCGCCGCGCTTCAGGTCGAGGCGCGGGTTTGGCTCATCGAAATTGATCTGCGGGGGAATAACGCCACGATGAAGGATGAGCGCGGTCTTGATCAAGCCGGTAACGCCGGCAGCGGCGTCGAGGTGGCCAACATTGGCCTTCACCGAGCCTAACAGGCAAGGCTCTGGCCGGGCCGCAAGATCGCCGCTTGCCAATGCCGAGAACCCCTGAGTCAGCCCTTCGATCTCGATCGGATCGCCGAGCGGGGTTGCGGTGCCGTGGCACTCGACATAGCCAATGCTCTCGGGGGAGAAATCTGCCATCGTCAAGGCGGAGCTGATGCATTCAGCTTGTCCCCTGACGCTCGGCGCGGTGAAGCCAACCTTGCCCGTGCCATCATTGTTAACGCCATAGCCCTTGATGACCGCATAGATGGAATCGCCGTCGGAGATCGCGTCGGCCAACCGCTTGATCAGCACCACGCCGGCGCCGGAGCCGAACACCGTGCCGGCCGCGCGCGCGTCGAATGGCCGGCAGGAGCCGTCCCGCGATGCAATGCCGCCATCTTGATAGAGATAGCCACGCTTCTGCGGGAAGGTAATCGATACCCCACCGGCCAAGGCCATGTCGCACTGAAATGTCGCCAAGCTTTGGCAGGCCTGCGCGACCGCGAGCAGCGAGGTCGAGCAGGCGCTCTGGATTGCTACCGCCGGCCCGCGCAGATTGAGCTTATAGGCCACCCGAGTGGCCAAGAAATCGTGCAGCGTACCGATCAGCTCTGAATACGAGCTCACCTGGAAGTCCGAGGTAAAGCGTTCGATAGCCGCACTGTCGGGGCAAACGTTACGCAGGAAGTAGGTGTTCATCGAACTGCCGGCGAACACGCCGATCAGCCCCTCATAGCGCTGAGGGTCATGGCCCGCGTCCTCCAGGGCTTCAACACAGATTTCCAGGAACAGCCGTTGCTGGGGATCGGTCAGCGCCGCTTCCCGAGGCGGAATGTTGAAATAGTCGGCGTCGAACAGCTCGACGTCGTCGATGATGGGGCGCGCCGGCACAAAATCGGGGTCGGCGCGCGTCGCCTCGTCGAACACGTCCTCCAGTTCGGCGAACGAAAAGCGCTTGATGGAGGCTCGCCCGCGCAGAAGATTGTCCCAGAACTGATCGACGGTCTTGGCACCCGGAAAGCGACCCGACAAGCCGACGATGGCAAAACCTGGAAACTCTTCGGAGGGCATGACCTGGGCTTTGCCGCGCGCTATCGCCGGCCTGGCGGCGCGACGGCGGCTAACGCGATCGGAGGCCGCGGCTTGACTGTTCTGCTCGCGGGCCAGAAAGGCTTCGAACTCGGCGACGCTCGGATGGGCGAAAAGCTCTGTCACCGGAAAGCGCCGGCCGGTAGCAACCTGGATACGCTCGTGCGCAGAAATCATTTGCAGCGAGGTGGCGCCGAGGTCGAACAGGTTGGTGCGTCCGTTGATGGGAGCACCAAGAATGCTACTCCAAATCTCGGCAACCAAGGAATCATGTCCGCTAGCTTGTATGCCTGCGGTAGCGTTTACGTGGTCGCTAAGCAGTCGGGCCCGGTCGATCTTGCCGTTGGCGTTGAGCGGCAGATCGGCGACGACAATGGCTGAAAAGGGTACCATTTGCGGCGGGAGGCGCATCTTAAGATCGGCCAGCACAGCGGCGGCCAATGCCTGCGGCTGAAGATCCTGCGGCGGTAGCGACGCCGGCGGTTTGAGAAACGCTATGATTTTTTTGACGGACCCACTGCCGGTAGTGAGCGCTACCGCGGCGTCAGCCACGCGAGCATCGTCGCGCAATGCTTGCTCGATTCCGTCCAGTTCGACCCTAACGCCATTGATCTTGATCTGGCGGTCGCGGCGGCCGAGAAATTCGATCGCACCGTCGGAACGACGCCTGGCATAGTCTCCGGTTAGGTAGAGTTTAGCATTCGGCTCCGTCGAAAACGGATCGGGAATGAACTTTTCCGCTGTGAGTTCCGGACGATTCAGATATCCGAGCGCGACGCCAGCACCGCCGGCGCATAGTTGGCCCTCCTCGCCGTCGGTGACCGGCGAGAAGTCGTCCGACAAAATGTAGACGGTTGTTCCTGCGATCGCATCGCCGATCGGCAGGGCGTCTCCGCCCCAACCCTGATGCGGGATGGTATAGCAGCACGTGAATGTTGTATTCTCGGTCGGGCCGTAGCCGTTGATCAGGCGGCACTGTGGCAAAAGGGCCAGCGCCTTGCGCACATGCGATGGCGACAGCACGTCGCCGCCAGCCAAGAGCTGGGTCAGCGGGAGCAGCGCGTCCGGGCGCTGGTCCACCATCAGATGAAATAGCCCGGCGGTGAACCAAGCGGTATTGACGCCCTGGTCACGGATGGCCGCGGCGATGGAATCGATCGAGGGGACGGCGTCGGATAGAATAGCAACCTGGCCGCCGTTAAGTAGCGGGCCCCAGATCTCCAGCGTGCTGGCGTCAAAGGCAAGCGGCGCGGCATGCAACATCACGGTGTCCGCCGACAGCGTCATGAAATCAGCACCGCGCACCAGTCGAACGATGGCGCGGTGGGGCACGATTACGCCTTTGGGCTGGCCTGTCGAACCGGATGTGAACATGATGTACGCTGGGTCGGATGGCGCGACCACGACGCCAACCGGAAGCGCCGGTTCGGCGGCGGCGGAAGCAAGCGCCGTTTCCAGCTCAATACAAGCGAAATCGTCGAGTGCTTTTGCTTCGGGACCGATGATCACCAAGGTGGGCTGCGCGTCGCGCAGAGTAAACAGCAAGGTGTCGTGAGGAACGGCGGGATCAAGCGGCAGATAAGCTGCGCCAACCTTGAGGATTGCTGCCAGCGCAACAACAGTTTCAATCGACCGGCCCGCTACGACAGCTACGCAATCCCCTCTCCGCACACCATGCTTAGCTAGCACACGTGAGAGTTGATCCGATTGCTCATCTAGCTGGCCGTAAGTTAAAAACCTATCTGAATTGTCAAGCGCACGACGCTCCGGCCAGTTCTTTGCAGACCACGTGAGCAAACTGCAAACCGTAAGACTTAAATCAGACCTTAAGGAATACATTTCGTCTTCCAGACTTTACGCACAACATGAACAATCATGCGGTTGCTATCCCCGCATTTACCCAAGCTGCCCGCCGTTTGAGATCGGGCGTGGCGGCGGCAATCCTACTATAAATTGGCGACAGCGGTACGCGCCACCAACCGCTCGAGCCGAAAAGGCCATAAGAGCATTTTGTGTCATGCAGGCAAGCGATGACGATATTCACTGTTAATGAAACACGGTGCAAGTCCGGTCCATACGTCACCTGTATCCAAATACCGTCCGCTGCGGCGGGAAAATAACTACCTTAACCAGCGATTGGCCTTTGTATATCCGCACCCAAGCCAACGCCATCCTCTCGGATGTCGAGATTACTTTCGTTCGCGTCTTTGCTTTGGAAAGTGCTTTATCTCTTCGTGATTGCTGCCCTCAAGCAAATGACCGCCCCGCCGTCTCTCAAATCGGCTCTCAGCAGGTCAGGAAACTTTCTCTCGGTGCAACGAGTCCATTGACGCGGTTTACCGGGTAAAGGCAGCAAGCAGCCGGATATAGTACGACTGGTAGTGCAGCGAAGGTTCCGTGATCTCCCACGAGTTCGCGGGCCATGGATCGTTGTATTCGAGATACGACTTGGCTGCTGGCTGATCCAGCGGCGGCTTGAAATTACGCTGGCAGAGAGCGATCGTCAGCGAACTATAGCAGCGGTAACCGGGCGAACCGGGAGGTGCGCTGCAGCATGAATCGATCGAGAACTGTGGATTAGGCCCACCGACCAGAAAGCCAGGTGGCGGCCCTGGAAATTGCTCAGTCACCCGCTGCCAGCGGGTACCGCGCGCGAACCAGGAGTGAAACATTGTCGTCGCGGAGTGGCTGGCGCCGGCTTGCGCCATGTTCGTCAGATAGACGAGCCCGAGCGGATTCACGCCATGAAGATAGTGCGCGTATTCCAACGCCGCGGCGAGCGAGGTCTCGGACAGCTTTGGATCCGCGTCGTAAAGAGCCGCTAACTGCAACAACCTTGCTTGCATAGTCTTCCCCTTGTTGCTGCCCCACGTGTAGTCCTTCATCGGGGCGCGATAGGGGTCCGTTTTCTCCAGAGAGGCCTGGAACGCCTCCGAATCCCGCGACAAGTTTGCCAATAAACGCTCGCGTATGGATGCTGCCGCCTCAGGCGTCGCACCAGGGAGCTGCGCATAGTAGAGCAAACTGTCCACCACTTCGACTTCCCACATTGAGGGCCCCCACGAGGGCAGCAGTGCGCCGTAATTGGCGTCGGCAAACTGCTTGAACTGAGCTTCACCGGTCATCTCGAACAGATAGATTGCGGCCTCGAAATGCGCTCGCAGCCGATCGATCTCGCTCATCTCCTGCTGTCCGGCTGCGAGCCCTTTTGAACCCGGCTGTTTTGAATCGTCGTTGTTGTAGTAGACAACCTTGGGGTTTGCGGTCGCCCACGTCCATGCCGCCGTTGCGCGCTTTTTGAGATCGTCCCCGTATTGCTTGAGATACGGCTCCGGTCGGGTCGCAAAGACCTTCGAGGCGTATGCATAGGCTGCTGCCCCCATCAGCGTCGCTGAGGTGGTCGGGGGGCCGTAGTAGCTATCCCCTCTAGCCGCAGAGGGGGGGCTTGCGCTGGCAAGGGCTTGAACGCAAAGAAGAGAGCCGTCCGGATTCTGCATCCTCGAAAGCCAATCCAGACCCCATTTTACTTCGTCGAGAATGTCTGGAACGCCGTTACCCGATTCCGGGATGTCGTAGTCATCGCTGAAAGCTTGAGGGTGCTCCCGGTAAGCTTGCAACAGTGTAATAATGTAGCGCGCCGTCCAGGACGTATATTTGTTGTAGTCGCCGGCATCGTACCAGCCACCACGAAGATCCTTGATCAGCGATTTCGCGGGATTCGACCGCCTCCCCTCGTGCCACGGGCGCGTCTCGGGATCCTGGCCGGGGCCGAGGTGGCTTGCTTTGTCAGCCCAGGCCTGCCCTGCAAATTCCGGCTTCTTCTCAAACCCCGCCCGCTGATAAAAAAATGCCCGAAGCGCGTGCTTCATGACATCCTTGAAAATATGCTCATCGATCGAGAATGTCGCGGATCGGATGCCCTTCTCGATGTCTACAACGGCATACTTGCCCGGCGCCTCGATCTCGGAAAAGTCAAACCACCAGGCGTTGTCGCCAGAGGTCTGATCTGTGTTGCCGCCGTTCCACGTCGCCGGCGCGCCTGCCTTAACAATCTTCCCAGTGGGCAGTTCGACCAACGCGTAGGATGAGCCGGGAGAGAATTTGACCTCACTGTCATAGCCGACCTGAGGAGCGCGTATGACGGCAACCTTCTTTGATTTTGTCAGGTATCCGAACTGATCGACCACGATCACCGGAATCGGACCGTTGGGGCCGGTCGTCAGATTCTTCTTCCAGTCGGCGGCGGCAACGTCCGATTGAACTGACGATTTCTGCGGTTCGGTCCCGCCGACCTGGGCATGGCTCGTGGAAACACCAACCAACAACGAAGCAACAAGGCACCACGCACCGTAACGCACTTCCTTGACCTCGCTTCCTGTGCTGACACCGGAATCATATTTCTAGCACGCGCAGCCCTTGCCTCGAGCACCATTACGCGCCCGATTATCATTCAACAGCGTGCAGATTGGCCGCCGGATATCGAGACACGCACGGCCTCAGGCTCGCTTCGCATCGCTGTAGTAATCCTGAAAGCGCTCTCCCTTGTAACGCTCAATGCTTCGCAATGACGAAGGATCCGCCTTGTTGAGAACGATGCACGCAATTCGATCCACGAACGCCGAAGCATCATCAAGACACTCAAGTACCATGCGCTGACTCGTTTTTCCCCACTCGACGACGAAAATGAAACGATCGCAGTGTCGTGCGATCATCTTGTAGTCGACGACCGCAGCCATGGGAGGTACCTCAATGATCACCAAATCATAGGCCGCCCGAGCGGTATCGATCAGTTGCTCCATCTCCGTGCTTCCCAGCAACTCCGCCGCATTGCGCACCCGCTGGGAGATCGGACAGGGCAGGACGTCCAGATTTAGTCGCTCCTTCTTCACCACGAATTTTGAGAGAGCCGTCGGCTCCGCCAGCGCCTCTTTCAGACCCGCCTTCGCGTCCGGCGCAACTCTCCGAGTAAGCGAAGGGTGGTGCATGTCAGCATCGACAAGCAGCACACGCGTCGTTGAATTACGTGCGAAATGTGCCGCCAGATTGGTCGCCACAGTCGTTTTGCCTTCTCCGGGAATGGAAGAGATGACACAAACGACTTTCGCACCCGACTTCACTTGAGCGGTGTTAATCAGGGACCAGATACTGCGCAGCGTCTCGACGAACCGCGAATAAGGCGCGTTCAAAGCATACTCGCCGGTTTGCACAGACACACGTTTTTCGGCGCCCTCGACCGCTGGCAAGATATCGCAGAATAATCCGGTTACGTCGGTCACTTGCTGAGATGTTCTAAAAACACCGAACGGGTGATCCCTTTGCAGCAGAAAGCAACCTCCCAGCAGAAAGCCCAGAAAAGACCCGCCGGCCAAAATCAACCAGCGCTTCTTGGAAGCCTCGGTTTGCGTCGGAGGGGCCGCACGCATTAATACGCGGGCGTCCGGCGTGATGGAAGGCGGCGCGTCAACCCTGTTTATTTCGCTGGCTTCCCGCAAGACTTGGTCGTACTGGGCCCGGGCAGCGTCCGCTACTTTCTCAAGACCGCGCAGTTGACTGAATACTTTGCCGTTGTCACCTTCGTCGGCCATCACGCCCGATACTTCCGTCGAAATCTCGTCATGTCGAAGGCGTGCAAGCTCGTACTCCTTGTCGAACGATCCCGCGATGCGCTTTTGCTCTTCGGCAATCGCTTCGCGCACTTCCTCCATCCGGGTGCGGATCTTGACCGCAGCCAAGTGATCCTTTCCAACGAGCTTTTCGATTTCCTTTGCACGAACCGAAAGATCCATAAGTTCCGAGCGTTGGCGGGCAACAAGATTATTGTCTGGCAACAAGAGAGCAGCTGCATCCGGATCCTTGGCGAAACGCTCTGCGCGATTCTTCGCTTCACTCAGCGCGCGGCGCGAATTCGTCAGATTGTGCCCTAGAATGTTGAGGCTTCCGTGGGAAAGCGCGTCTTTGTCGCCACCAACCAGTTTGTTGGCAGCCTTGAAGTCAATCAGTGCACGCTCCGCGTCTTGGGCCTGCAGCTTCAGTTCTTCGACGCGCTCCTGCAAAGCCCTGCTGGCCACCTTGGTCGATGAAACTTTGCTGGCAATGTTGGCCTCCATGTACGTGTCGACGATCGCGTTAACAATCGTTGCCGCTTTCACGGGGTCCTTCAATGAAAATGCAATTGAAATGACGCTCGCCACATCCTCCCTCGTAACTGTCAGATCGCGAACGACGTTGTCGAAGGCAATCTTCTCCGGATCGCTGCGCGGGCCAGTAGCTGTCTTTTTCGAGAAGCCCACTGCTTCCGCAGCGTTTCGAAACAGGCCGCCGATGCTAGAGCCAACGCCCTCGTTGTCTTTTTCTACGATAAACTCAGGGTCGTTCGCCAGTCCCAAAGATCTGATGGCCTTTAACAGAATGTCTTCGGAGGAGATTACATAGGTCTGACCCAACGTGTCGTAATCGTCGATAATCGGCTCGTTGCTAATCTTGTTTGTTTGCATATACCGCGCCATCGTTTTTTCGAAGGCTATCCGGGAGCTTGCCTTGTAGACGGGAGGCATCGTGGAAAGTACCGCCAACGCCGCAAGCAGTCCAAGGATGGTGCCCGCAACCATGAAGTACCAACCACGGCGCGCGATTCCCGCCAAGTCCGCAATGTCAGGCTGCGCGCGTCCCGGGGACTTTTGCGAAATTTCGTCTGTCTCACCGTATTCAATCGACGCCATGGAAATACCTAAACTTTATGAACGCAGCCGTCGCGACTGCTCTCAGCAGTTAATTGCCGGGCTCCTTCGTCACAGGCGGTTCACCCTCCGTGCGAAGCCCAACGCCGATGGGGCGCTGGCATATTTACACCCCCAGACTTGCGGCACAAGGCGCTGAAAGTCTCATCGCGACAATCAAGTTAATTATTACAATTACCGGAATGTAACTACGGATAAAGTGGCTTTAGTAGCGTCGCGTCCGTACGAACATGAATATGAATTCATTTTCATTGCCAGGCTATGTTCGAGTGGATACTTAATAAGAACCCAAGTGGGGCCAAAGCGTTAATTACGATGGGAATTGCTGCGTCTATTACTTGCTTGCCCGCCAAGACAATGGGCATTAGGTGCTGTTTCTCAGGCGCACCAGCTTCTGGAGCCGACAAACCGAGCCAGCAGCAAGCGCACAACCCCGGGGCACAGCAGCCGCATGGTTGACGAAAATTCTAAACAGGGCGCTCCAGATCTTTGAACAAGAAGCCATCATTGCTCAATTCATTGATGAAGCCGTTGTAGTACTGTAGGTTGAATAGGCCACTATATGCTTTCCCCTCAACTGCGCTGGCGCGCGCAAGTGTCGCGCTATCCGCAACACGTTTCAGCAGCGAACAGGTCATTCGGGTCAGTTGAGGTCGCCTACTACACAATCGCACGAGGGACCGGATCAGGAGATGCCGTTCCATAAATTCCCGGTGAATCGTCGGCAGCAGCCATTCTTGATTTCGATCTCGCGCGAAGACCACATCGTTGCGGCCATAGGAATATGCCATATCGAGCCACGCCCGATAGCTGCGGTCAGCAAAATGCATGCCTGCAGCCTTGATGTTGAACACGAACTTGAGGCCAGCGCTGGCGAGCCGGTATGCGAGTTCAACATCTTCGGCGCGACGAAAATTCTCGTCGAAACCGCCCACTGCGAGAATATGGCTCCGCCGAAGCGAGGCATTGCCCGTGTAGAATTGCCGAGCCGACGCTGACCAGTCGCCTTTCAGCATGGCCCTGTACTGCTTCATCAGCATCTCTTGCTCCCAACGGACCCAGGGAGCCATTTCGAAGCCCTCTGGAGTGAGCAGCGGCCCGAGCACCACGACGTCAACGCCTGCGCCTTGGTGTGAACGGGCATGCTCCGCCAGCAATCGCGGCTCAGGCACGACATCATCATCGACAAAGACAATAAACTCGCCGACCGCTGTGCGGACGCCAGCATTGCGCGCGGCCGCTGGCCCTTGATTGGCTTGCGTCAGCCACCGCAGCTGCATCGTAGTGCGAAGCGTTTCCAGATAGGCGTCGGTGCCGTCCGTCGAGCCGTCGGAGATGACGATGACTTCGTAAGAACCCGATGGGTAGGCCTGATTTTCAAAGCCCGCGATAACATGCCGCAGTCTGGCAAGACGATTGTACGTCGGTACAACAACACTGAAGTAGGGACGTTGCACAGTTTAAACGCCTTGAAGTTGCTGACATGAGTTCGATCGTTTGGGCACCAATTCGTGACCTAAACTCCGTATTCCATTTTCTGGAGTCATTCTGATAACATTACGCAAGTTCCTGCTATCACAACTGAACTGATCTTCCACCATTTGATCGGCCAGGTGCATCGAGCTCCCATACCAGCGCATTATGCCTGCATCACTAAGCCGAAGCCGCTCGAGCCAATCTGCGTTTCAGTGTCGCTTCTCGGCGTTAACCACATCGCCCAAATAGCCAGTTAGCCGTTGCGCATAGAGATCAAGATTCATCTCACGTTCAATCAGCTTGCGCCCGTTGGCTCCCAGTCTGGCAGCTTCCTCCACGTCGGACAGTAACCGCAGTATCTCGGTGCGCAAGATCGCAGGATCTCCTGGTGGCACATAGCGCCCGTTTTCCCCATCGACGACCACATCGGTTTGGCCGGGAACTCGGGAACAAATGACCGCCTTTCCCATTGCCATGCCTTCAAGGATTGCTGTAACGCCGGCCTGGAACTTTACGTTCTCCAGCGGCATGACCAAAAATCTGCTGTCGGCATAGAGCTGACGCAAATCGAACTGGGTGAATTTTCGCACCGTGACGTTGTTTGGAATGTTCGCTGTCGCCACACCCTTAGCATGTTTGGCCCAAGGCGACGCGGCAGCTATCACAACGTGTACGTCAATATCCTCTACCGCGCGCAACAGGGTTTCATAGTCGCGGCGTTCCAGTCCGACGGCACAGATCTGCCGACGAGCGCTGAGACTTGGTGCAACCCTTTCGGGTGCGAAGAATTCCTGGTCGACCATGAAGGGCGTCCACAACACCCGGCTGCGATCGATTTTCCAACGCTCTTCTATGAACCGCTGTTGCCAGCGGCTGTAAGTAATGAAACGATCGATGGCATTTTGCACACGCAAAACGTCCAGGAATACGGTTTTCTTGGTCTCGGAAATGACGTGTACGATCATCATATGCCGCGGCCGCTTGCCAGGGGTGAACTTGAGAAGCGCCGCCAAGGGCAGTCCAACCTGCTCTCCATCAGTGACGATCGCCTGACAGCTCTTGCGGATCTTCCAGCAAGCGTATGCCACAACCAGATTAGGCCCACCGAGCCTCGCGAGCACACTTCCTACTCGTCCCGCGATCGTTCGCGCTGCGGCGTAGTCGAGGAGGTCCGCATTGAAGCGCTGTGCAAGCTCTAGGTAGTCGGCCCTGGGGCGTCTGCCGCTCGCAATTTGCTCGTGGAGGCCCGCGGCGATAATGCCCGACACCGTCAATACTACGCGCCCGCTCATCCAACTGTCCTCATTCATCGTCAGGCGCATCGTAACCGGATAGTCTGGAGTAGCGTAGTCGTTAACACCTTGCAGATTATCCGGTGCACGCAGCGAGGTCGTGATAAGTCATTATTTTGCCGAGTGCCAAGCCAATAATGGTATATATCGACTATCTCCATGATCTTGGTTTAAAAGCCCTGCCAAATGACGCCTGGAGACAAGCAGTCACTTTGGCGATAGCCCTTCAAGGGTGCCCTCCATTATGCCGCCGAGTTCAGCGTTCTCCCAGGGTCGCGGTCACGCTTTGTGAGAGGTCAACAATGTACAAGATCGTTAACACCCTGGCCGCGGCCCTGAGCATCTTACCAAATTTCTCGCCTCCGACGATAGCAGCGGAGCCTGTGTCGATACTTGGGCGCGGGGTTTGGACTGAGGTCACGCCCGGGGGTGTCGATTTAGTGAACGCGCTTTCCTGCGAGAATTACGGGTCGATCACCATGGTCGCCGACCCCGCAAGGCCATCGAATCTCTTCACGCAGTTCCATTGCCAAGGTGTTTGGAAGTCAGTCGACTATGGCCTCACGTGGTCCGGACCAATCAACACAGGAGATGGCGGAGCTGGAGCGAGTGGAGCGGGCGGACTTGCCATTGCACGAGGTCCGGATGGCGAACCTCCAGTTCTCTATTCGGCCGGCATTCGCGGCACGGGAGTTGGCTTCTGGAAATCCACTGACGGCGGCGTCAGCTGGACAAACTATCTCGTCGACGCTGGCGGCGATCGGCAGCGCTTCTATCCACCCGTCGTAGATCCCTATGATCCAGATCATCTGCTCATGACCGCGCATCAGCGGAGCTTGGTTGTTCAGAGCTTCGACGGAGGCAAGCACTGGTCTGAAGTCTTGATCGCAGACGGCATGAAACATGTTGGAGGCACTGCCTTCGTCTTTTTCATCGACACTGGCCTCGCCGAAACCACGAAGGCCACATGGATATGGACAGCAGAAGCATCTCCCGAGAGACGAATCGGAACGTGGCGAACGAGCGATCATGGACGTACATGGAAAAACGTCGACACCAACGAGCACCCACATGGGCAGATGCAGATCTACCAACCGAACAAAAGCGGCCTTGTCTTTATGCCGGGAGCTAACTCCCGCGCCGGGGTTCTGAGGAGCACCGACTTTGGGGAGACATGGACCCGCGTCGGCATCGCGATGGATCAGGCTACTGTCTTCGGCACGCCTGGGCGTGTTTACGCGATGTATGCCTGGGCGTGTGGCGGCTGCCGCCTTGATCCCGCGCTTCAATCTGCGCCTGAACCCGCGATTTCCGAATGGACGCGCGTCACGACTCCGCCGGAGATGGCGATCGGACCTGCACAGGCAGCGACGATTTTCGACGGCACTAACCACATTGTCCTAACGGCCAACTGGCGCGGAGGACTTTGGCGCTTCGTCGAGTGAGGATCGCGTATAGAGAACGGAATTGAACTCTCTGCCGCCGCCGAGATCTTCTGAAGTAGCCGTCCGTGAACAAGGCTCTGAGCGATTGAGCGGGAGTTTGTTTTTCAGATGCGACGGCATCTGATATTGCAGGGATTTGGAGCTTGAGAACCCAAAACCTTGCAATTTCGTTTTGTAAATTTCTTTTGGCTCCGGACCATGATTCTCTGGTGCATCGGAGGGGACGATGCACCGAAGAAGCACAAGACGACCGGGTCGAACGATCTGTTCCGGGCGCGGCTGGACCAGATCATCAACTTGAAGCACGAGCTATTTCTGCTTACCGGCAAGATCGATGGGGACTGGATCGACGGCGACATCGCATCGCTCTACAGCGTGAACGGCCGGCCGGGCATCGAGACCCGCTTCGCTGTTGTTGCTCAAGGATATTTGCTGGCTATCCGATGAAGGGCCTGCGCAGCCGGCTCGGCCAGATCATCCGCGACATCTGCCGCAAGATCGAGAGACAGCCGGCACTGCAAGAAGGCGTTCGCCCTCCCGCTTGGCAGCTTGGCCGGGCCACGCAGATCCGCTCGCAATAGCAGCGCCAGCGCGGCTGGATGCTGTATTCTTTCCATGCCCCGGAGGTGGAGTGTATCGGCAAGGCCTCTGGCCAGAAGCGCGGCTTCTTCGGTGCCATCAAGCGCAAGCTGCGCCGCCGTTCCGCCATCGATCCGGTCATCGGACACCTGAAGGCCGAAGGTCACCTCGGACAATGCTAACCTCAAAGGCTGCGCAGGAGACGCCGCCAACGTCGTCTCTCAGCCGTAGGCCACACCTTCCGCCGCATCCTCGCCTGGCTCAAAGAATTCTTGTGCCTGTTTCTGTTCCCGCTATGGCGCACGCCCGCCTGTCCAGCCCCGCTCAATTCGGCTTCTTAACGGACGACGAAGTAGTTTGGAACCACATCCAGGACGGGTCCCCGGGAAGACATCGCGCAAGTCTCTCTTGCAAACGTTGCGGTCGATCGGGCAAACAGTTCTAAAGCCGCGACCGATCAAATAGTCTCGCAGTCCGTCATTTCATAGATGCCGATCGCGCTCATATGATCGCGATCGCAATCCGCATCCTCAGTGCACCTACACGGGCGTACGCGATGGACGCAATGGCGTTACTGCTCGGGCAGTTGCGGCGAGCGCACGAGATGACGTCCTCATTGGCCACGTATAGTGGACTGATTCCGCGACGATGATGAGGTAGAGCAGCCAAAAATGCGTGAGCCCGAGCCAATTAGAATCGAGGAGGTTGATCATTACCGCAAACAATTGGATCGAGAGAAATCCCCAGGCGCGCACCGGGTCTTTTCGCCTTACGTACTCCTGCAAATGCAGAGAGGAGAAGATGAACACCATGAAAATCCAGTAGCCGATCCGACCCGTCTCAAGTTTCAGTTCCATATACCCGCTATGGCTCGAGGGCATGTCTCGGACATACCCGGTCGCCTGATTATGAGGCGAGTTCGGAACAAAGTAGTATGAATGAAACCCGAAGCCGAACCACGGTCTGTACGATATCTGTTGGTTGATGAACGCCCAAATTCCAGTGCGGCCAGTGAGACTGGAGTCGCTATACAGTCTGTACCCTATCCGCTCGATTGGGTTCAACACGAACATGGACGCGATCACGACCGCCGCGACGACAAAGGCCGGCGTTAGTCGGGTCCTTTTGCAAACCAGCAATATCAGCCATGAACAAAACAATGCGAGGACAGCGAGCGCCAATGCGCTTTTCGACGAGCTCTCGAATACGAGCCAGGCACTCAAACCGAACGTGACAACAGCTAAAAGCCGTCGCCATCCACCGCGGGTAAACTCATAGCACGACAAGATGATGCCGACCGCGGCAAGCAGTCCCAACCCCTGCTTGTGGGGAAAATAGCCGGGATGACCGATCGGAGACGGCGGAGTCGTCAGTACATAAACTGCGTTGATCGCAAGTGCGATGGCATAGACGACATGCACGCTTGCGATCGTGAACTTAGAATTTGCAAACAAGGCGTATGGCAAAACGACAACAATCAACACCAGTATTTGCACGACAAGTCGACTGAAGGCAAAATCTGGCGCAAAAGCCCATGCTACACTTGCGGCCGCGAAAAGAATATACGCAAGCAAGCTTAATATCGGCGGACTGCGGAAAAATCTGTAGTCTACGCGCGCCCAATTCTGGAAAACGAACATCAATGTAAGCAGGGCCGCAAGCGGCCAAAACAATATGTTTTCTACCCGCCCTTTTCCATCATCAGGCAGAAACGGAAGGACCAGCAAGACATAAATCATTGCTAACACTGGCATCATTGCCAGCAACGTCGAGCCATTTTCCCTGGCAAGGGTGGACTTGCCTGCACCATCCATAGACTTTGGCATTGCTAGCGCGCTTTCAGTCGTGATCAGGAATGAACTTCAAAAATCAATCCCATACCTGAGATTGTCTACTTTTGAATGCTCACTTTCTCAAACCAACCCGGCTCCGGAGCTTTGCGCTGCGCATCAGAAAAAATCCACGCACCATCGCGCTCCGAATAACCATGACGTGCGAAGAAGTCTTTTGATGGCGCATTGTGGGCAGTAGGAACGAAGACCCCGCGGACCCTCACTTGGCCAAAGCGCTCCGCAGCATCCTTTTCCAGTTCGCGCAAAAGCATAGTCTCTACGCCAAAGCCGAATACGCGACAGCTCAGAACGAAAATCTTTAACTCAAGTGCATCAGCCGTGAATTTGCCTACGCAAACGCTGATAAGCCCCATATCGCCAAATTTATCCTTAACGCGGGCCGAATAAATCCGGAAATCATTCGAGTCATGCCAGTCTTTCACATCTTGAAAGCTGCAACGACTGCCCTGCAAGTTCCACTGATTTGTACGATTGATCAGCTCAAAGATCCGCTTCAAGTCACCGTCGGTTGAACGACGAATGTCGAGCTTCAATTTGAGGCTTGCGAGCATTGTGTCTGAAACGTCGTCGTTTGACCGAGACGAAAGCAGCTTTTGGCGCTCGGCGCGTTGCTTGTACATCTCCGTCCGGTCAGCGCCGACAGCCGTGCTCAGGAGTTTCGACCACGTCTCAAGTAAAATCCAGGTAGCCTCCTCACAGGGGTCGAGCGCGACGAGGCTCGCGTATTGGTCAGAAACCAGCTGGCGTTCGTCGGGCCGGTCATCGATAAAGACAAAATCTTTCGCTTTCAAATTCAGCGCTTCAGCGATCCGCCCAATTCCGACTGCCTTCGAGCCCCAAGACACCTCGGAAGCAACAAAGTCGTCACTACTGAGAACCGAATTTACCCACTTCACATTTGCCGGATCATTCTTGGAGCATATCGCCAGAACGATGCCGCGCGCCTTTAAATTGGAAAGAATGCGCTGCCGGTTGCGACAGTGCCTCACGCCGAGGCCCTCACCGATCACACCATCCCACAATGTATTGTCGAGATCGCAGACGATCGCTTTCTTCCCACTCAATCGCAACGACGCCGAAACATAGCGTGAGATCTGCGTTGCCACCAAAACGCTCAATTCGGTCGGATGAATTGCTGACACATAGTAGATGAACCGTCCAAGCGAGACATCATCGTACGACTCGCGCACGGCAGATGCCTCGTCGACAATGTACAAGTGCTCGAACGACGCGGCGTTGATTTCAGCTACCAGTTCAGCAAGGAAGTCGGCAATCTTGCTGCGAACACGCTTACGCTTGTAGCGCGTCGCAACAGACCGAATCATGCGCTTGGTATCATTGGATGCGCGGAGGACCGCGGCAGTGTTGTGCACGTAGATGTTACAATCGAAAAGATCTGCCAGCAAGCGCACGCGCTTACCAATGCGATCCGTCATGAGCTCGATGTCTCGATCGACGGCAGCACTGAGCTGCGGCTTCGTCTCAAAGCAATTGCGGAAATCGACGTCGAATTCCCAGCTCAGAGGGCTGTACACCACGCCACCATATTTCGTGCCGGCGCGCGCCTGAATTTCTTGGATCTGCGCAGCGGGATTTTTCGTTACGATAGGATCCACTGCTACCAAAAAGCCTTGTCGCAGAAGATCAGCACCGATCATCAGTTCGACATCTTCCAGTAGACAGTCGCCTATGAACAGAAGTCTCACGGTCGCAGGTGCTGACGCAGTGAAGTACGGCGCAATCTCCTTGTGCACCTGCGAGACCCGTTCAAGTATTTTGGCATCGACGTTTTGCTTCGTCAAACTATCTATCCAGAGCTTCGCATCGCTGGCCGCCATTGCCGTGATGCCGCCCCGCCTGTCCTTCCAACAATGCTCGTTCGCTGCGATGAATTTGGCACGTGATCCGACGTAGAGATCGCGGAACGTATGAGCTCCGGTTTCCAGATAACGAACGAAGTAATCAATTTCCGGCGTGATAAAATGTCGAACCACGTCGTCTTCCGTAGATGACCCTATACGCGTGCTCCAGCACTCGCGACCATACGCGGCGAGAAGATCGTATCCGAGTTTCTCGACGTCAAACCGAGCGATGTGCTCGCCGATCTGCACAGGACCAGAACCATCCTTTTTGGATGCACGCCACGCTCCATCGAGAAAGGCCGCAGTTTCCGCAAGCGCCGATTTGTTGAGCAACTGATCGTCGGCGCCCCTTCCGGAACTTACGGCGGCCAAGCCTTGCTCTTGAAGCTGCCGATTCACATCCCAATAGGGCAAACCGCGGAGACCAGAAATCTCGCGGAGCTTTTCGTTGAACTCGGCTATATTGGCGTTAAGCGATGTCTGTGAGGCGCTCACTTGTGGCAGGCCGGCTACGACAAGTGTGGATGTGGAATGCAGATAGCCAAGTTGTGTAATCAGATGATCATAAAGATTGGCTAGTTCATCTATAGACATGAATCCGCGACGCAAGTCGTCGAGACCAAAAAACACAGCGATGGCGAGCGGGTTTGGATGCAACAACTCGGAAGTAAGGCGATCAAAGACATCACCGTTGACATCATTTAAGCTGTCATTCGCAAGCCCACGGTTCACCCACCCGTCAGGCATTACGGTCGCGGCCGCAATGGAATCCCCCAGCAGCACGGCGTCGGCGCGTCTCTCCGTTCGACGAACCAGCCGCTCGCAATCAATCTTGAAATTCAAGACCCGCTGCGAGAACTCTTGGGGGCGACCGGAAAGCTCGCTCTCAACCGACGATCTCGCAAACCCATGCATGCGAAATATCCATTCTCTGTAGCCATTTGAAAAGTATCAAGTATATAGTTTTAGGCAACCGTTCAATGACATATGGCGCCGGATCGTCGAGCGCTTTCGATGAGCCCGGAAACCCACATTTCGGGTCAGTCAATTGGACCGGAAGCTGCGCAATGGCGCCGCCCAAGTGCCCGGCTTAGGCGATGCGGGCGCGGCTTTCTTCGCCTGGCAGCAGCGCCCAAGTGCGTTCGGGGGTGCCGCGCGCGAGGAATTCCGCGATCTCAACTCCCTGCATCACGCAATGATCGGTGTTCCCGATCTCGTAGCGCCAGGCGCCAAATCGGCCACGCGAATAAATTCCTCGCTCGGTCAGCCACGGATGAATGGCAGCCAAGGCTCGGTCGCGCCCCGTCGTGGGAACCGGATACGAATACGGCACCCGCAACAACTGGCGGCTGACAATATTGGATTTTGCCTGCTCCGGGGTGAGGAGTTTGCTGCTCACCATGCCCTTGATGGTGCGCTCGACCACGTCGTCGGCATTTTCCGGCTTGAAGCTTGATACAGATACTTCGGCGAGCAGAGAGAAGTGATCTCCGGGCGGCGTCATTTTAGCCGAATAGTTTGAAAGGTACGTGACCCGGTAGAATGGCGAGTCGGATTCCGGGAAATACATCCAGCACTTCGTGCTCGGACAGGGACCGGCAACGCCAATCCCGACAAACATGCCCTCGGTATGGTGCAAATCCTGCGTCGCGGCGATTACATCTTCTGGACAGCCGATGATCTTCTTTACAAGTTCCTTGAGCGGCATCGTGTTGATCAGGAAGTCGTAGTTCACGGTGCGACCGCTGGTGAACGTCACCGACTTGGCGGAGGGATCGATAGATGCCACCTTCTCCTTGAGGTTGACCGGCTTCGGCAGAGCCTCTGCCATGCGATCGTAAAGCATTCCGGTGCCGAGCAACGGAAACTTGAACTTATTATTCGGTCCCCACGAAACATCATCGCGGTTTTCGAGGAGGTTCTCGAGGATGCGCCCGACATCGACGTTGGGCACCCGGTCACCCTGCCAGGAGGTAGACATCATCTCCAGCGGATGGGCCCAGACCTTGAAATTGTACGGCATCATAAAATACTTGGCGATGCCGGCACCGAAAACCGAATTGATCCAATTCTGAAAGTTGTCGCGGGTCAAACTGTTCTTCTGAGCCTCGATGATGCCCATGATGCACTCATGGAATATCTTCGGAGGCAGGCGGTGAATGTTGTTCTGGAACGGATATGGCACGTAGCGATCGAACATCCATACCCAGGCTTCGCGCATATGCTGATCATAGTCGCCTTTCAGCATCTTCTCGACGAGATCATCGAAGTAGCTGTAATGGCTGAACATGACGTGTCCGCCATGATCCCAGATGAAGCCGTGCTCGTCGGTGAAGCTGGAGGCCAGACCGCCAACATGGTCATCGCGCTCGAAAACTTCCCAGTCTTCGTGCCCCAATTCGGCCAGTCTGTATGCCGCGCCAAGTCCCGCAGGTCCCGCGCCGACAATAACGATCTTCTTGCCCAAGCGGGTCTCCTTCAGTTTTTCTCGGTGTACAGCAACGTGGCCCGGTCAACACCGAACTTGAGCCCTCCGCGGACGCCCTGAAAGAAGCCCGAAAGATAATCGACTTCGGCAGCGTGACGCCCGAGGACCCATCTCGAGGCAATTTTGGCGGTTGTTTTGCAACAATTCCTCACAACCAACCAGGCAGCGTATGGATCTCCGCAACGTACGTGTTTGGAATAGAACGCCCCGTCGCCAAAGCCGTAGGCACGCAGAAGAGCCGGCCAATCCTCCCGCTCGCGCCGACCATCGTGGCGAACAATCACCTCGGGCCGCAATAGTATTGGGGCGTCGTGACGATAAGCGCGATAGGCCAGGTCGAAGTCTTGGGAAGATTTGAGCGGCCCTCCGCCCCCAAGCACCTCATCGAACGTGCCCGCTCGCTCGAACAGAGAGCGCCGGGCGGCAAAATTCGCTCCCATCCCAAAAACACGGAAGCCGTTCGCGCGATCCAGTCGTTCCGGCTTGTCGATGCGCAGGAGCGGTGTCAGTGCGCCTCCGCCATCTTCCGGATAAGCGGGAACCACTTGACCGTACATCAATTGGCCGTCGCGCTGCTCTTCGAAGGCCGTCACGATCTTCTCGATCCAGTCCGAAGGCACAAGGCAATCGTCGTCGGTGAAAGCGATGATCGGGCCTGTCGTGCTGGCGATGGCCAAATTGTAGGCGCGCGACAGTCCGGATGTGCTCATTCGCTTATAACGGACCCGACTGTCACGCTCGCCGATCTGCTGCACTATCGCTTCGGTCTCGTCGTTAGTGCTCTGGTCGATGATCGTAAGATCGAAGTTCGGATAGGTATTGGCCAACACCGTCTCGACGGCGTTCCCGATCTTGTCGGGTCGATTTCTCGTGCAGATGACGGCTGAAACAAATGAGTGTGTGTTAGTTTTCATATCGCTTCTTGCATCAAATTGGCGCGCTCGGCACGCGGCCAGGGCCGGATGCCACTAGCCCCGCCTAGCCGCCGTTGGAACAACGACCTGGTTAGATAGGTGCAACTCTCGGGCGGATGCCCCTCTATCACGACATTAATTGACTCCGCGACAATACCGTAGGAATACCGTAAACGTGTGAGCATCCGCCAGACTATGGCCGCATTGTGCACCCGCGAATAAGTAGATGTAAGACGCGGCGCTGCGCTAGCGTCAAGCCCCTAACCCGAAGTTCGAGGGATCCTTACTGCTTTCACGTGCAAGTCACGCGGTCATTCCGATCTTAAGGTTAAGTTGTTCCGTAAAAAGACAGGTCGTCGCGCATCGCCCTACCACGCGATCCTGTTGCGGAAGAGAGACTTAATCTTGTTTAAGTCCTATGACACCAGTCTAGCGCTGCGTGCTAGAGCGCCAATCAATTGTTGGAGCAAAGTTAGCCGGATGGCTGCGGCGATAACCTAAATCGTCTTCATCTTAAGTTTGACTTCTCATTGACTCCTGTCAGGCGCAGATCGCCGCACCATAGGCGCAAGCTTGTTGCGCACCACCTCCAACGCAAGTCGCAGATCGCTCGGCAATACGAGCCTTGTGACCATGGCTGTCACGGCGAAAAGTAGGGCAAAGAGCGGCGTGAGATACAATAATCCAAGCGGCTGCAGCATCGACAACGGCACCACTGTGCACAACGAAGCCACGCAAGCCCGAACCACATTGAGCGTTATGGCTGATCCGATTGCGCCCTTTGGAAGCAGCACAAGGCACGCAATCATCGCGGGTATCTCGGCTACGCCGGCGATGATCACAAGTGCAATAGCTCCGTTGCCAAACCGCTGCTGCCAATACCCAATCAGCAGCCAGTTCAGTACCACACAGACCACAATTCTAACGATGCTGATGACAGCCATCGCCTTGTTCCGACCGACCGCGTTCATGGCGGACGCAAGCACGAATACGAGAAAAAGCAGCGGCACGAAAAGAGCGCTTACCCGCAAGATCGACGCGGTTTCAACGAAGCGGCCATGCCCGTATATGGTCGCAACCATATGGTCTGCAAAAAGGTATAGAGCCGAGGACGTAAATGCGGCCGCAATGAACATAACCCGGCCGGTTGTATCGATGATGCGGCGAAGATCCGGCAACGAACGCGACGCGCGCGAAAGCGCTGGAAATGTCGCTGCCAGCAGAATCATTGCAGGCGAGGTTACGATGCCCATGATGGTGTTGGATGCGCCATACCATCCGACGACTGCCGCACCCGCCAGTGCCGAGAGCATCATGATTTCGATGAAGGGCTGCGACGCGATCACAAGCGAGAAGGTCGCAAGTGGTGTTCCATGTTGAAGGCATTCACGAAGCACTTTCGTCACGGGCGCAGCTACTTTAATATTTAGGCGCAGGGCTGCGGTTACCCCGGCCAACAGGATCGTAACGCCACCGACGGCTTGCATCAGGATTACCTCCGGCAGCCCGCCACCCAAGCGCAGGGCAATAGCGGTCGCGACCAGCGTCATCGCCTTGCCGATGATATTGAGAGATGCGTCGACATCCATTCGGTCCTTGCTGCGCAACGAGCAAGCAAATGGAGCTAATAGCGTCGCCGGAATCCCGGACAGCATGGCCAACAGCGCCAGCACGACAATCTGACCACTATACCCGAGAGGCCCCGCGACCGCGACGCCAACGGCGGAGAGGACGACTACTGCTGCGAGCCGGATGAGCAGCGCACTTCCAATTAACCTAGGTTCGTCAGTACGTCCCCGCGCCATTTCCCTGACGAGATATGTCCCTTGGCCCCAATCAACGATGACGTATGCAAATGAGCTAATGGCGTAGACGGTGTAAAGGATGCCAAGCTGCGCAGGCTCCAATGCGCGTCCAATGACGGAACTCAGAAGGATCCCGAGGATTGTGGATGCGATTTGTCCAATTCCAAGGTGCGAAACGTTGCGAAAGATGAGCCTGGTCGTATTTGATCTCACGGACGGCTCCGGGTGTGGCAAAACCTAAGCTCAGCTATAGGCCACACCGTATATCGACATTCTCAGGCGCCTCCAAGGCAAATACGGCCGGACTTCGGCGGCCTGGGTGTCACGGTTAACCTTCCGGGAATTGCAACGCCGTTAGTCCCTGACAAGCCCGTAGAGGAGAGAGTAAAGCCGAATTCTATCCGCGATCGCCGATGAATATCAGGGCCGTCCTGTGGACCGAGGTGCGAAGTCCGGCAATAAAGCCCTCTACGAATGCCGTGATGCGTACGATCCCGCGCGGCTGGCGTGAATGATGCACGCCTCTGATCGGCGGCCACGGCGCATACTTCAAGAATTCATACCCGGGGATGCACATCAGTTCCATGCGACCGCTCGTGAGGAACTTCGAGTATGCTGCGCCGTGCGGCAATGCCGGCCCACGTGTCGCGCATCTTGCAATGAAATTAGCATTGTCGCAAGTAACAACGAAGCCCGAAACAAAACCGGCTGCCCGATCGGCTCGCCGGCTACGCACAACACGCAACCGAGACTTTGGGATATGTGACGAAAATTGAGGCAATTTTTCCAGCCAGTTTTTCGGAACCGTGCAATCATCGTCCGTGAGTGCGATGATAGAGCCTTCGATCTCTTTCAACCTCGCATTGACGCGCCCCCTTAGCCGATGGCTGTGCTTCTCAGGTAGCGCAGGCGAGGATCGGCACCAAGCAAATTTAGCGCCTTCAAGGTTTCGTCGTCGTTGCTCTGATCGACGACCACCAGCTCAAAGTTGGGATGCGCGTTCGCCAGGATAGACAATACGGTGTCCACCACCAAACGTCCGGGACCATACGCGCAGACAAATGCTGCTATCAGCGGTTGCTCATTTTGTCCCAACAGCCTGCCGACCCATGTCGCCGACTAACAGAAGAATGGGGCGAAGCAGGCCCAACGATTGGCCATGGGAATTTTGTGGAACCATCAGCGCGAGCAAGCTGCGATGGCGGAAGGCTTTGGTCAACATCGTGTAACTGGCGAGCATCCCCATCCCCCGCCTTGCCTTTTTGCCATCGACAATGCACACATAACAAAGTGACCAAGCCTCGACACATACGCTCGGTGCAACCTACTAACCGCCCGTTCTCTGCCAAGAGCTTCAGGCTATTCTCGCTGGATTTCATGGGCTCCTCCTCGGATAGGCGAACGCGAGTTCTCTTCATCAACTCGGCGCTCATCGCTGGCGCGGACACGTGGATCCATTTCCTGCTTCTACGCAACTTGCCGCAGGGCCAATTTGAACTGCACGCGGCAGGGCAACCCGGATCGCTGGCACCGGCGTTCAATGAGCTGAGAGCGATCCCTGGTATTGCGCTGCGTCCGACGAACTTTGGGCCATCGCTGTGGGAACGATCCAAACTTCAAAAGCTTGCCGGCCTCGCGGGCGGCTTGCCGGCCGCAGCAGCAAGCATGTTGGGGCTCGCCGCATACATCCGGCACCACCGAATCGAGATCCTGCATTCCACCGACCGGCCACGCGATGCCATGGCATGCGTGGTCCTGGCGGCCCTCACGGGGGCCAAGGCCCTCATCCACGTGCACGTCAATTACGGCGACTGGATGGGCCGCGGGGTCAATTGGGCATTTGGCCGTGCGGATGCGATCGTTGGCGTATCGAGCCACACGGCGCGCAGCTTCGTGGAGGCAGGTTACCGACCGGACCGCGTGCATTCGGTTCTCAATGCCATCGACCCGTCACGTTGGGACCCGTCGCTGGATCCTGCCCCGGGGCGCGCGTCGCTTGGGGTACCGCAAGGAGCACCACTCATCGTGAGCGTGGCGCGTCTTTTCCGCGGGAAGGGACACTTCGAACTGGTGAGCGCCCTCGCGCTGGTCAAGCCCAAGCATCCAAACGTACGGCTTGCGATTGTGGGCTCGGACTACCCGGCCGACAGCGGCACGACCCGGATGCTCAAGGAGCACGCGAGCGAACTCGGCATTGGCGAGAACGTCATCTTCACCGGCCAGCGCTCGGACATCGCGGCGCTGATGGCGGCCTGCGATGTCTTCTCGCTTCCGAGCTTCGAGGAGCCATTCGGCCTCGTGTTCGCGGAAGCGATGGCGATGAAGCGCCCTGTCGTGGCTCTGACCAACGGAGGCACTCCGGAGGTCGTGGAGCATGGCAAGTGTGGCCTGCTCTCTCCCCCTGGCGACATCGATACGCTGGCGGCCAATCTCCTCAGCCTGCTGGACGACCCAGGGCTGCGCACTCAATTTGGTGAGTATGGCCGCTCGCGGGTCGAGCAGCACTTCACGCCACAGCGCATGGCGTCAGACTTTGCCGCGCTTTATGCGCGCATCCTGGCGTGAAGCGATCTGTCTCGAGGACCGTTATTGCCCGTGCCCGGCGCCTATCGAACAACTGAGCGAATGAACAAATAACTCTTCCCCAGCGCGGGCAGCGAGGCAAAAGCGCGTTCTTGCAGCCGCCCGCTGAGGTTCTGAGCGTAGCGGTTGGTGAGCAGCGTAATCTTGCCGCCATGCGCAGTGTAGGGGTCGGCAAGATCGCTGCCGCCATCTTCCCAGGTGAAAGCGAGCATTGGGCGGATCGCCTTGCTCTTGTTCGGCATCCCGCGGTGCCAAACCGAAGACAGCCGGATAATCACGTCTCCGGCACTCATGCGCATGCGAAGCGCAGGCTTTCCGGAAAGCGCGTACTGCCAATACTTGTACTCGCGCAAGTGAGTACCGGGCACAGCCTCCATCGCGCCATTCTGGAGGTCCGTATCGACGGGCGCGACGTTGACGATGATGAAGGGCGTTGCGACATTGCCATCGGCGTGCGGGTTCTGCGCGCTGCTGTTCGGCAGGTTGAGATTGCACCCGACATTGGGCATGCGCGTTGCGGATGGCGAAAGCTTCCTGACGAAATCGAAGACGCCGTATTGCTCAAGCTCGTCGTACACAAATCGCGACTGTGCGCCGGGGAAGCAGTTGAGATGACCACTGATCGTGCCGCCGCCCGAGAACAGTTCGCCAGCTGCACGGGCGCGGTTATATTCACCTCGCAACTGTTCAGACAGTGCCGCGAGCCGCGGCTTCGAGACCACGTTCGGCAGCGTGACGTAACCATCGCGCGCGAAGGCCGAACTTAAATCCTGCATCTTATTGCTGAGCTGCGTCATCGACGGCCCCCTTTTTAATATCCAATTTCCCGGATCACGACGGACAATCGTAGTCCAATGCAAAAGCTTCAGCCAAATCCCCGCGCAGGAACTGACCAAACATACCGTTTTGGGGACAGACGCGCTAGTCTTTACCCCGGCTGCACCAAGACCGTCGGTACCGTTTGCAATCCTAGGTTAATCGAAACGCCGCGGGCTGATCCGCAGAATTAACAGATATCAGGACGTTCATAATTAACTGGAAGTTCGGCAAACTCCACTGTGAAAATCGAATTGACGGGCTACCAAACCCCGGCCAATCTGCTAGATTGCGGTTTACGCGAGGGGAGCGTTTTCGTTGATAAAGCAAATTTAAGTGAGTTCCATGGCTTCTATTGAATACAACCAAGTCACGCAAAGCGTCGCTCACCCCGCGATCGGCCCGGTGCAACCTGAAGTTTCCGATCTTGTGGGAATCGCTCGCCGGGGTTGGCTTTTTGTAATCGGCGGCATTTTGTTCGGGCTCGTTTGCGCGATGTTGCTGCTCTCTGCGATGCCCCCTGTCTACAAAGCAAGCTCCCGCATCGCATTCGAGAAAACGCTAGCCCGGTACATGCAAACCAATAAGGTTAGCAACGAACCTATTATCGACGACTACGACACGTTTGGTCAGACCTACGTTATTTCCTCCGAAGCAATTCTTTTGCAAGCCATCAGATCCTTAGGACTGGCGAGCGACCCTAATTTCGTTGGAGAAAAGAACACCGGCGGTGTTAGCTCTCGCATTCGAGGCCTGTTTCGAAACGCCGCCCAAGCCTTGGGCTTCTCGAAAGAGCCTGCTGCAAGCCCGCGCAACGATCCGGAGAAGATCGCCTTCGACAACATCGTTCGCGATCTGACAGTCACTAGGGAAGACGTACCGAGCGTCATCTCTATTGCTTTTTCGTTGCCGGACCCCGTGAAGGCGGCCACGATTGTTAACGCGATCGTCGACACTTACATGGAGGCAAACATTGCCAGCAAAGTTTCGTCGACCAAGGTGGCTGGCAAGGTTATGCAGGAGCGCGTCGAAGAACTGAAGCAACAGGCCCAGGACGCGGAGCGTGCACTGTTTGATTTTAAGGCCGCCAACAAACTTGTCGGTAGCGACCAGGATACGCTTTCGCACGGACAAATAAGAGTTCTCGGGCACAGTCTGGTGGATGCCCGCCTCGCGCTGGCTGAAGCAAGGGCCCGCATGGAGCGGATCGCCAAGGATCCGAATGCAGCAGCCCTTCTCACGCCGGACAACGAGCAGATTTCCAGGCAACGCTCCGAGCTTATGGATCTTTCGATACGTGCAAAGGACATCGAAAAGCGCGTTGGAAAGGATCACTTGGCTGCGGTCAAGCTCCGCACCCGGATGGAGGAAATGCGCGAAGCGATTGCCGAAGAGCAAAACCGCATCGCGCAATCGTTCAAAAAGGACTACGAGCTTGCACGTACCCGATATGACGAGCTTTCCGCGGCAGTCTCGGGCGCGTTAAGCGAGGAAGGCGAAAGTAGCAAAGTTCTGAGCCAACTGCGTGGGCTTGAGAAAGCGGCGGACTCTCTGCGAACACAATACGATCGGGCGCTGCAGCAGCTCAGCGAAATAAACAGGGTTGATGCGCAGCCTTCCATCACGCCGGACGCCCGCGTTTTGATCCGTGCGGCCCCGCCAACGCAAACCGAAGCTTCCAAAAAGCGCTGGTTGATTCTGGCCGGCGGATCGATAATGGGGGGGGTGCTGGGCGTCGGCATTCTTCTAGTTAGGACATTTCCATTTGGCGTTTTTAGGACTTCCCAGCAGGTGACCCAGGCGACCGGGCTGCCCTGCGCTGTCCTCCCGGAACTCTCAGGAGCTGACGAGCTAGCTTCATTAAGGATTGGTGAGTACGTTTTGTACTGGCCTTATTCGCGATATTCCCAGACGCTGCGCAGCATTTGGGCCAATATCAATATCGCACAGAGGGAAACAGATTCGAAGGTCATTTGTGTCGTCTCGTCAAGCCCCGGGGAAGGCAAGACGACTGTGGCCGTCAATCTCGCAGCGCATTTCGGTCTGCATTCGAACACGCGCGTCCTTGTCATCGATGCCGACTTTCATCGACAGTCGCTGACGAACAGAGTGACCCCTGACGCACGTATTGGGTTCAAGGAAGCTCTGGAAGAGCCAACGGCTCTCGCCAAATTTGTCGTGAGGAAGGAGCGCCTGAATATAGATGTCCTTCCCTGCCCCGCTTCCGAACGGTTAACAAACGCTGCGGAATTGCTTGGCACAAAGGAGATGGAACAGCTCATCGAGGTTGCACGCAAGACCTACGACCTCGTGATCGTCGAAGCGCCGCCGATGGCGGCTGTCGTTGATTACAGGATGATCGCGAGGCACTGTAGCGGCTTCGTTTTCGTCGTCGAGTGGGGCAAAACAAGTCAACGCATGGTCCGCGAATGTCTTTCTGATACCTCGGTGATGCTAGATCGAGTCCATTGCGTGGTCTTGAACAAGGTGGACCCCACTGCACTGAAAAGCATCGAGCACTATAAGGGCAACGGGTTCCAAAACTATTATACCGATCAGAGGAGTGCCTGAGCCCTCTAAATGCTCAAACTCCAGCGCGACCTTCCGCGCACAATCTGGACCGAGGCGCTTTTGCGGGCGGCTCTTTGTTCGCACGAGTCGCGCATCGCGCGAACATGGTACGCATTCACGTACTCCTATCATAGGCACTTTGAGAGCAAATGGTCGATCTGGCCCGCTCCACGCACAGCTCGCTTCAATGAAATGGGTCACGGCACCGGACCGGAATTTGATGAATGTTGACGTGCTGCTGTTTCAATGCAACCGAAGTTGAGGGCAACTAGCCGGATGGCGTCGCTGGCCAGTTTCTTCCTGGACTTCACCTACGTCATGAACGCCCAATTACGCCTCCTAGGCAAAGCAATAGCCCCCTTATCCGTGCGTCTGCGAGGCCGCGTGCGACTTTCAGGCAGCGGCAAAATCGTACTCGGTGAAGGCGTTAGCTTAAACGGGACCGTCGTGCCCATTGAGCTGATCACCTACGAAACGGGAAGCATCGAAATCGGAGCACATACATTCGTTAACTACGGATCATCCATCGCCGCCCGAACTTCGGTAAAAATCGGCTCCTATTGTCACCTCGGCCACTACATGTTCGTGATGGACAACAACCAGCACGATGTCGTCAGGCACTGGGAATTGCCGCCGTCGGAACCCGTCGTCATCGAGGACAACGTCTGGATCGGCTCAAAAGTGATCATCCTTCCCGGCGTCCGCATCGGCAACAATGCAGTAATCGGTGCAGGCAGCGTCGTTACAAAGGATATTCCGGCGCGATGTGTGGCAGCGGGAAATCCTGCGCGCGTTCTTCGTCACCTCACAGATCTCGACTAATTCATCTTCCGATTTGCGGCCTTTTGATGATGACCCGATGAGCCTAGCAACCGTGAATACACCAAACTGATAGATTCGGGTCCGATAGAGGCGGAGAACGGCTTGTTGCTTTAACTGCGAGAGTTCAATGAACAACGCGAAGAATATTCTGGTTACTGGAGGCGCGGGCTATATCGGCTCGCACACCTGCAAGATCCTGGCGCAGGAAGGGTATCAGCCGATCGCTTACGACAATCTGTCGGCGGGGCACAGACGAGCGGCCAAATGGGGGCCTCTCGAACTAGGGGACATTCTCGATCGGACTGCTCTCGACCGAGTCATCAAAAAGTATAGTCCAAGTGCATGTCTGCACTTCGCGGCTTTCGCTTACGTTGGCGAGTCGGTTACCGATCCCGGCAAATACTATCGCAACAATGTCGTCGGCTCGCTGACGCTGCTCGAGGCACTGAGAGACCACGGCGTTGATCAGTTCGTGCTGTCGAGCACGTGCGCTACCTATGGCGTTCCCGACAGGGTTCCGATCGACGAAACGCTGACGCAAGCCCCGATCAATCCTTATGGTGCGACCAAGCTCATGGTCGAGCGCATGCTCGCCGATTTTCATGCAGCCCATCAGTTGCGGTCGGTAGCGCTTCGCTATTTCAATGCGTCCGGAGCAGATCCAGATTGCGAGATCGGCGAAGATCACGATCCCGAAACGCACCTGGTGCCGCTCGTTCTCGAAGCTGCATGTGGAGATCGGGATGCCATCACGGTCTTCGGCACCGACTACGAGACGCCGGACGGGACATGCGTGCGCGACTACATCCACGTGACCGACTTGGCAAAAGCCCATGTCCTGGCGCTTAAGGGCCTGGAGGCAGGTCTCACGCACCGCGCCTTCAATTTAGGGAATGGCCACGGTTATTCTGTTCGCGAAGTGATCGCGTCGGTCGAGCGTGTTACGGGGCGTTCCGTACCCGTGAAGTTCGGCGAAAGACGGCCGGGAGATCCGGCGCGACTGATCAGCAATTCGACGCGCGCGGCGAACGAGCTGCAATGGCGACCGGAGATGACGGAGCTCGATGACATTATCTCCACGGCGTGGGAATGGTACCAGCGGCGGGCGCAGGAGAAGAGCCGACAAAACTAGACGGCGGCGTAGCCCCATAAGAGCGGTGGAGCGCGTTAAGTATCCAGACGCAGAAAAGTCGCCCGTATACTCGAAAGAATATCAACGCTCGCGCGGAACCAGCGCGGCTCGGGCAAGAATGCCAGGCAGCGCTATCATGCACAGAAGATAGCGGTAGAGAAGCCGTCGCGGATTGCCGGCAGCACGCCAAAGCCATTCCAGGTTACAACGCTGCATCCAGTAGGGTGCACGCACCTGCGTGCCCGCGATGAAATCCAGGCCAGCGCCGATGCATACAAACGAGACGTGAGGTAGGAGGCGTTTGGAGTAGTCGGCGAACAACTCCTGCTTGGGTGCACCGAGCGCGACGAAACAGAGATCGGCTCCTGAACTGCCAATTGCTTCGATGCAACGGCGCGCATCTTCGGAGGCGGGATCGAACCCCTGAGGCGGGGCAAAGACGCCGGCAATCGTCAGGCCCGTGTTTCGCTCCTTGAGAAGGCGCGACGTCTTGTTTAGCACGTGCGAGTTTGATCCAAAAAGATAGATCGACTTATCGGAGCGCGCCGCTTCCGCGATGATCGGGGCAATCAGGTCTGATCCCGCAACGCGGCTTACCTGCTTACCCTGGAGACTACAGGCCAGGACGATGGGAAAGCCATCAGCCGTGATCAACCCTGCCCGTCGATAGGCTTCATAGAACATCGCATCCTTGCGCATCTTGACGATGTGGTCGAGATTTAGCGTAAAAACATTTTGCGCCAACGGGGATCCTGCGTTCCGGCAAATAAGCACTGCCGTCTCCGCCAGCGGAAGCGCACTGATTCTCAAATCTTCAATGACAGCATCCACGGACACTGGGTTTGCCTCCCTTGATTCAATCTATCCTGATAACGGTATGTAGATGCAACTGGCGGTTTGGAAGTCAAACCTAAGAACAGTGCTTACATAACAAGTAAACTTTTGACCCGCGCAGCCCTCGCCAAATATTGTGTAAAAGCTTTCAGAACCTCATGCTGGACTAGCCACAAGCCGCTTCACCCGCAAGGAGCCATCGCTTCCGCGACATCTGCGCTCGATGTTGGTTGGTGCGCGTCAGCCATAAAGGCTAGCGCGTCGCTGCGCGCGCGCAGCATCTGCCTCCGCCTTGAGCAGGTCGAGGAGACGGCTGGCATTCCTTGGGGCGTCGTAATGACGCGTCACGTAAGCCATGGCACTTTCACCGAGGGTCATGCGTAGGGCGGGATTTGTCGCCAGATCCCTAAGTGCCTGCGTCAGCGAAACAACATCGCCTACTGGAACGATCAAGCCGGTCTCTCCGTTGCGGACCAGCTCGGGGATCGCGCCCACGTTCGTGGCGATGATTGCCAGCCCGGAAGAGCCCGCCTCGGAGAGAACCATGGCTAAGGTATCAGCGAAAGTCGGCAGGGCGAAGATATCGCAGGTATGGTAAAGATCCTTCAGCGGCTGGCTGTTGGCGCCAAGATTGTTGTAGACAAATACACCCGGTTCCGGTGGAAGGCGATCTTTAGTCACTAGGTGCAGTTCAAGACCTAGGTGTCTGAGCGCGCGAAAGGCTTCGAGGAGCACCAGCCCACCCTTGCGCTCAAGGTCTCCCCCGACAAACAGAACCTTGACCGGATTCGTGTGAGCCACGCGCGGCTTGGGTCGGCGCCATTCATGCACGTTCACGCCGGGAGGAATAACGGTAATCTTGTCAGCCGGCACTTCATAACCCTGCACAAGGCCGTGCTTTGTCCACTCCGACCACGCGACAAGCCGGCGCGCGGACCTGAAGCAGTCGCGGTTCAGGCGCCATTTCAAACCCTCAAGCCAAGCCGGACCTTGCGCGTGCTTATAAAATGCGCCCAGTTCATCATATTGGATCGGTGTGGCGTCGAGAGAGACGATGCCTGGGATCTTGTGGAGCCAACTCTGGGCGAGAATAGCAGGCACTTGTGTGTGAAAGAACAGAGCGTCGAGTGTGGTCTGCGCATTCATGCGAGCAACCTCGCGGCGCGCGCGCAAACCTGCCCGCACTGTCCAGTTACTCCGGTAAAGTGGTACCCTTCCGGCAATGCCCGTGGTTTCGAAGTCTATCAATCCCCAATGTGCGTGTACCTCGGGGTCGAGGGCAACATTGGTGAGAAGGTTCTTGGCGTGAGTGACGTGTCCGAGCGCCTGCTCCAATATAAATCCGAACTCGTAGCCGGCCATCGATTCCTGTCCATTCACTTGCGATCGGTTCTGATCCACGACGATGAAGCCTTCCCGCTGGCAATCCCGTGATAAAAGCCCAATTTGCGGATAGCATGCAGGGGAAGACGGAGCAATTCGCGCAGCGGCAGCACGTCGCGACCGACCGTTGTCCAAGCCAGCCCAGTTCCGAACCCAACAAGCAGAACGCTCAGCAATGGAATGGCAAGAGCGGCTGGTGATGCTCCCAATATCCACGCTGCACCGCCGAGGACGGCGCACAGAACCGTGACGAGCACAAGCAATGACAGTGGAGGCACCGCCATGTCGATAGCAAGCGCCGCCAACCCAAAGTTTCTATCGCGCAACGATCTGGCGAGAGCCCCGGGAACTAAGTCGATAATATTCTCGAGATGCCCCTTCTCCCAGCGCTGGCGCTGTGAATCGCTGCCAGCCTGCGACACCGGGAAATGGCTGTGGACCCTGGCCTCACTGACGAAAAGCGGCGGATGACCCGTCGATGCGAGAGCAATCCCCAGAGCACAATCTTCCGCCAGCCGGTTGTTTCCGAGGTCGCGGTCCTTGAGCAGACCGAACGGGAAAGCCATCCCGGTGCCAAAAAGCTGAGTTGGCAACCCAAGCAACCCCAGGCCAAGTGGCCTGATCCAGTTCCTGACGCGCCAAGTGAAAAGGTTCACCCCTTTTCCCGGTGGCGCGCTCTCCGGCGCCAGCATGAGATAGAGCGACTGTACCGGGCGGCCGTTGGCCATTGCCTGCTCCGACATGTAGCGCAGCGCATTCTCGCCAAGTCGGCAATCAGCATCCATGATGACAACGACGTCGGGCGGGTCGAGGCGCAGGTGCCGCACCCCGAACTCCAGTGCATATCCCTTGCCGCGGCGCACAGGGTCGGCACGCACCACCACTTCGACCCCTGCCGACTTGGCAATTGCGGCAGTGTCATCAGTACAATTATCGGCGACCACGAGGATGCTATCGCGGGGTCCGAGCTGAGCCTGGGTATCGTGGATGGTGGGGAGTATACCCCTTCCCTCGTTGTGGGCCGGAACAAGTACTGTCGTCCGATGTGACGGGGCGCTTAGCCTCACAAGCGGAGAAACAGTTGGCCTGCGCACGGCAACGCAGCCAGCCAGCACTTCGAGAAACCAGACCACTGTCAGGACGGCCGGCAAACAAACGATCGCAATCACAGCGCCACTGACCATGGCTCACATCCAGTCTGGAACCCTACTCGATGCTAGCCTACACGAAATAGCGATGCGTTTCCGGCTCGTTGGCGTTTATCATGAATTCCGTTTTGAACCGCTGAAAAGATAGCCGTTAAAGGACTTGTCGGAGCGGTCAGGCAGAAGAACTCGCTGTCTGGTCACTCCTGGCAGGCAATTCAGCATTCGTCCCTCTCCGCGGCCGCAATTGCCAAGTCGACGTCAACTTACTATGATACCACTAGCTAAAAAGGTCCGGACGTCGCTCCTTGCACATCTCTACAATCGCGAGCATTGGAGCAGTATCGCAGCAGCAGCTAGTCCCCATCTAAGATTGTCGATGGCGGTTGTAGCGGCGGGTCTTGGCAAATACGCCCGCGTCTACACTCCATTTTGTTTGGGGGACCGGTTCTTCCGGACATTCAAAGGAAAGTAACCCGTCAACCCATGCACACCTGGCGTCGAAGCTTGCTTTCGTTCGACGCACGGCTGGAGATTGTTTGATCTGTTTGCGGCCCCGGCTTTTCACTAGGTGTCCCACACCGCGCCATCCCACCGTCCCGCGGCGGTTGAGTCAACGCGATGTGCACAACGAAAGACCGCCCCAAGGCGGTCGCTCGATATTTGCGAAGTGGGCCCAGAGCTGCCAGAGCTTCCGCGCGTCGACGGAGACCGGATCCCGGCGTCGTCGTGCATTCAGAGGTCTAGCTGACGCTTTGATTGGGAGTGATTTTGCATAGCACATGTATTGGATAATCAGCGACGATGACTTGCCCGAGGAACGATACCGATGCGTTGAACGCATGAAGATAGTTGTACAGCGCTCTTGCTTCGTGGCCGGTAAACTCATCGAAGATGGCAATATACGGCTGCTTAACGCTGTCAATTTGCGAGAGCGCGAACAGTGTCGAAGAATAAAGATCGGCATCGTAGTGGACGATTAGTGCATCGGCGGTCGTCAACATCGGTGACAACTGGTTCCATGTGTTCTGGAACCAACCCTTAATGAAAACAATTCGAGCGTCGTCCGTTTTGGGGATAGCCCCCTTCACGTCGAACTCTCCTTTCTTCAAAACACCCCAATCTTCGGGCAGGCCTTCGAAGCTGTCCAATCCTACAAAAACTGAATCCTTGTTGGTATTGTGCTGCGCGAAATACTTGATGGAAACGCCTGTGTGCACACCAAATTCAACGTACGTGATTTTTTGAGATGCCCCGATTTCAGAAATACAATGATCCCACAGACCATTACGCGTATCGAAAATTCTGATAGATCGAAGGCTGTTAAATCTTTCCTTCAGAACAGAGTGAGCCATCAACCGTTCGTAGACTGGGACGCGAACTCGCGTTGCAGCAAATCGCAAAAGTGATCGGATCATTCGCTTAGCGTGATACATATTAGTCTCAGTTTTGAGAATTCTACTCAAGCGCGAATGCAATTTTCCGCAACTCGGTGAGGCTGTCTTAAATTAATTTGCCGCTGCCGATCCAAGTTTACGCAGCAATCATTCCCGCGTCAAAATAAGACCGGGCAATCCGACAACGGGACCGGGGACAGTGTCAAAATTCTTAGTGTAAACGAGGTGATATCTGAAGGATTTAGATATACTGTGGCGCCTTAATACGTCCGGCAATTATGGTAGGGGTACTTTCGGGAAGTTGAGCCAACCAAGGGGCGCACCAAATGAAAACAGAATCGTTGTGCGGCGTTCTGACGCACCTTGCGCTCATAAGCTATTGTTTCACGGGATGAGCTTTTGTCATCTCATTCAATTTCCGCTCCCCCTAAATGGTGTTTTTTGTCATCGGTATTAAACGGTATCACGGCGTTACGAGTGAACGCCGTCATGAATGCAATCCGCGCCAACGGGGAAGCTTTTCCAATGCACAGCATCAGCGCTTCGTGAGCGGCTTGCCGCTGCGCCAATTCGAAATTTTTCCTTCGGCAGTTTCGTTATGTAGTAAGCGTCGTTTTCTGGCCACGGCTTTGACGTTTATAGGCTCACGGAAGCAGTTGGTCGATCTCGCTGTTTGGATGGCTGTTGACGATCCTGGTGAGCACATCGGTGAGACAGGCAAGCGGGTCGGTGTCGTTCAGTTTGCAAGTTTCGATCAAGGAGGCGATAGCGGCCCCATGCTCGGCGCCGCCGTCGGAGCCTGCGAACGGCGCATTTTTCCGGTTGAGCGCAATATGACGGATGGAGCGTTCGACGGCATTGTTGTCGACCATCCCAGAAGATCAGCTTGATCCGGTCCGCGCGTTTGGCACGGAACACATAGACAGCACCCGAGAACGGATCGGCCGTCATGTGCTCGCGTACCAACATAGCAAGCCCCTCCATTCCCTTGCGGAAGTCGACCGGCTTGGTTGCCACCATCACCCGGACAGTTCCGGACGGGCCGATCACCGGCTTGCCTTCAGCGCATGGACGATGGCCGCAATCATCGCCACGTCCGCGCCTCGGCCGACCCGGATAGAGCGTCCTTCGGCTTCGATCTCGATGCCCCCGACGTCCGGCTTGACCTTGCGTTGAGCTGTTTTGCGCTCATCGCCAACAGCCACGGCCGGTACCATGGCGTCTACCACCGCCGGTACAAACTGCGGATCGTCAGCCATCGGCGTCGGTAACCGGCGTGCTTGCCTGCGCTAGGTGAACACTTATTTTGTGGGCTCAGCCCGGTCGCGGGCGATCTCGGAAACGACCGCGCCTTGCACCGTAAGCGTCCGGTGAAGACCGCACAGCGGCCACTCAGGCTGCCTGATCGACTTGCTTGTTTCGGTGGCGCCAATTCCACGGAAGGAGTTCGTCGAGCCTTTGGACGGGATGCTCGGCGATGCGCGCCAGAACGTCGGCGAGCCAGGCTTGCGGATCGACATCGTTCATCTTGGCGGTGACGATCAGGCTGTACATCACCGCGGCACGCTCGCCACCGCGATCAGAGCCGCAGAACAGCCAGGACTTTCGACCCAAAGCGATGCCGCGCACGCCACGCTCCGCCGCATTGTTCGACAGGCAGATGCGGCCGTCGTCGAGGAAGCGTATGAACGCGCTCCAGCGCTTGAGCATGTAGTCCATGGCCTTGGCGATGTCGTTGCGACGCGAGAGCTTGGCGCGTTGCTCGCGCATCCAGGTTTCTAAATTGGCGACCAACGGCGCGCTCAGTTCCTGGCGGACGGCCCGGCGCCGTTCGGGGCTCTGTCCGTTGATGCCTCGCTCGATCTCAAACAAGGCGTCGATCCGGCGGACTGCTTCCATTGCCAGCGGCGAGATCACTGCCGGCTTCTTGCCCTTAGCCTTGCGACGCGCATTCTCAGCCAGATCAGCCATTACGAAGAATGGTCGTCGGGCATGGACCCAGCACGCGGCTTCCAGGATCGGACCTGCGTTGCGGCCCGGGTCGTAAAGCTTGCCATAGCCGCTATAGGCATCGGCCTGGAAGATGCCGCTGTAGCCGGCCAGATGCGCCTGGGGATGCTCGCCCGCGCGATCGCGCGAGTAATAGAACACCGCCCCCGGCGGGGCCGGCCCGCCAAAAGGCTTGTCGTCGCGCACATAGACCCAGATCCGGGCGGTGTCGGTCTTGCCTTTGGCCAGGACCGGGACCGTGGTGTCGTCCCCGTGCAATCGCTCGGCGCTCAGCACATAGGCCTCGAGGCGCTTGAACAAGGGCGCCAGCGCCGCCGTGCAGCCGCCGACCTGGTCGGCCAGGGTCGATAGACTGATCGGCACGCCCTCCCTGGCATAGCGTTCCGCTTGGCGGTTCAGCGGCTGATGCTGGCCAAACTTCTCGAACAGCACCATCGCCAGCAAGCTTGGCCCCGCCCAGCCGCGGGCAATCACATAGAACGGCGCCGGGGCCTGGCTGATCTTCTCGCAATCACGGCAAGTAAACTTCTCGCGGACGTGCTGGATCACCTTCCAGGATTTCGGGACCACCTCCAACGTCTCGGTGATGTCCTCCCCGAGCCTGGACAGCCGCGCGCCGCCACAGCAGGCGCACACCACAGGCCCCGGCACGATCACCCGCTCGCGAGGCAGATGCTCCGGGAACGGCTGGCGCGACGGTCGCTTGCGCGTGAACGACGCCACCTTCATGGTTTTGGTCGCGGCCATTTCGGCTGCGAGCTCGTCCTCCGTCGCCGAACTCTCCAACTCCTCCAGCGTCAGCTCAAGCTGATCCAATAGTCGCGCGGTACGCTCCGAGCGCGGCCCATAGCGGTCGCGATTGAGTTTCTCGATCTGCAGCTTCAGATGGGCGATCAGCGCCTGGTTGTCGGACTGCTGAGCGCGGGCGGCCGCAGCCTCCGCGCGAGCAACGATCAATGCCGCTTTCAGCGTTTCGATGTCGTCTGGCAGCGATTCAAGGCCGTCACCCATGGCCCCGATGGAATCACAAAAGGGGCGATTTGAGGCGTCTTTTCTTCCGTGCTTCAGAACATTTTTGAGCCTATCCCGCGCTCTGTGGCCGCCACGTATGCTGCGGGTTGCGCCAGTCGATCGCCTCCAGCAGATAACTCATCTGCGCCGCAGTCAGCCCCACCACACCGCTCACCGTCACCGGCCAGACAAAACGGCCACGGTCTAACCGCTTGGCGTAGAGCGACAATCCAATTCCATCGTGCCACAAGGCCTTGATCAGCGAACCGCCGCGGCCGCGGAACACGAAGACATCTCCGGCAAACGGATCTCGACCTAGGCTTTCCTGCACCAATAATGACAAACCCTGCATGCCCTTGCGCATGTCGGTGTAGCCGGTCGCAATCCAGATCCGTGCGTTCGAAGAGATCGGGATCATCGACGCTCCAGAACCTGCAACACCCGCGCCAGCGCCGTCGCATCGACGCCGGCGTCGACAATCACCCGACGATCCCTGCCAACGACAATCACCATCTGCCCGCTCGTCGGTGTGGCAGCAACCGCCGGCTCGACCTCAGCGGCAAGGACGACCCGCGCAAAGCCAGATTGTTCGCTTTGAGGGCTAATCGGCTCGGCATTGAGCGCGCGACGCCATGTCATCAGCAACGAACGTGATATGCCATGGCGCCGTGCCGTCGACGATATAGCGCGCGGCGCTTCAAAGCTCTCGGTCACGATCCGCAGCTTCTCGTCATCCGACCAGCGCCGCCGGCGACCAGTCTCGACCACCTCAAGCCGCTCAAGCTGAGTACTGCGCTTATGGCTGTCCATAAGGACTGTTACGCACCAATTGGACTAATCCAACAAGGCGGCCCTCGCCAGAGGGAAACCTTGCACCAGCGTCTCCCCACGATCCGGGCCTTGTCGTCCTTGGAGAACCCACGACGGCGTCCTGTCTCCGTGATCACTTCCAGCCGGCGCGCCGTCACGCCCGACTTAGGCGTATGGTCAAGCATAGACATAAGCCGATCCCATCAAAGAGATCGTAAAACTCGCCTATCCAATGTGCCGCGAAAAGGTGGGAGCAGAACTACGCTTACGAGTAGGCGTTGAGACAGGGCGTATGTCGCGCGCGTTGGCGTCCTGTCCGACACTTTAGGAATTTCGGCGGATCGGAGACATGCGAACCAATTGATGTCCCAGAACACCCTGCATGGGCGCCAATATCTCATCCCCGTGCCTGAGAGTTTGGCGCGAGCGCTTCAGGGGGCCTCAGCCTGGAAGGCCAAGCCTGAACTTTGGATGATAAGTCCTGCTTGTACCTCGGCCGCTAGGCGCCTACGGCGGGAGCGTCCTGGCCTCTTGACTACTAAAATACCATTTAAAAGTGCAATGAGCCGAACGCCTTGTTTCGCCCAATTGTCAGATCGAACGGCAACATAACATCGGGGGAACTGTTAGGACTTGCACGTCGTTAGGTTGTCGGGACCTCTGCTGTGGCGCGTTGTGAATGTGGTAAGGTCTTGGAACCAAGATTAGACATTGTTGATTCGAAGGCGGGCACACGCAATGGCCCGCTGCGGTTTTAACTAATACTAATCCCGCTGCTCTGCAGCCTTGTTGCCAGTTCATGACCTGGCGAGAGTTGTCGAAGCACTGAGCGCATGCGTCCTGAAGAATCGCTGCCAGGCTCGGCGAAAACGCTTTCGAGTGTCGTTCCTCTCTCAGGTAAGGTGTATCTACAACTTTCACGCGATTCGTTTGTGGCGGACTTGCTTGACGTGTTGGGGCCTAGCCCGAAATAAGGGGCGGATGATGGACCAAACGGTGGCATTGCTGGTGGCTGCGGTGGCCCTGTTTGGGACCGCCATTGGCCTGCGCTTCAGCGTGTACATTCTGCTGCCTGCGGGGGTCGCGGTTCTGATCGCATCGGTCATGACACAGTTGATATCGAACAAGATGGCTGGATGGGGAGTATGGGGGACACTTGGCCCGCTTATGCTGCTGCATGCCGGTTTTGCTTTTGGGTTATTTCTGCGCGCAGGAGCTGCCTTCTGGTCCACGAAAAGGATTGCGCGACTGTTCGCACGTCCAAGTAACCTTGATCAACAGATGCGCCGGCCCGATGGCGCCGGACGCGAGACGAACAGCGAAGGATGCGGGCCGACCGCCGTTACACACCGCGACTTGGCAAAAGAGAGCTTGCGTCGATAAACGACGTCAGCGTCAGCTGTACCGTGCGCATATTCTCGCAAATTCCGAGACGGCCGCTTTCCTGCCAACGACCCAAGCTATGTTATTGGGGTTGCTTACGACCTTCTCGGCTCGGGGATACCACTCTCGGCGAGAATGGCGCCTTCGATCCGCTTCAATTTAGAAATGTGACGATCAAGGTCTAGCAAGCGATTTTCGGCCCTGCTCATCTCGGCCTCGCTCTCAGCAAGTCCGGCGGTCCTCTCCGGCAGCCGGGTCTCGTGCTCATAAGTATCCGTACCCGCCAAAATCGTCGCCGTTGTTCGGGCCTGCTCAAGGCGTTGGCAGAGAGCGGATTTTTCGCGTTCGGCAGCAATCAGAGCGTCGCGAACCGCGCTTTCGATGGCTGCTAAACGTTGTCCATCCGTCTCGCGATCGCGACCGGCAGACCGAAATCTAGCGCCAGATTTGGCGCGAAACGAAAACATCGCTGACACAGCCCATTGATTCTGACCGAAATACCCTATCTTGGAACGTACCATGGCGTCAAAACGTCTTGTCGCGCCTGCAAGGCTCGCCGAACAATTGCCGGGACACGGCACCTTCGCGTCCTAACTCATGATCCTTCTCAACCAACGCGCCCCTCGGAAGCAACCAGTCCAATCACAAAACGGTCGTCAGCAGTTACTTCTTGCACTCGGAATAGAACCGGCCATTTGTTGCCACCAGTCGCTCCAGGCATTGCCGGGGATCGGTGACCGGACCTGCAACAGTGAAATCGTAGGCAAGGCCTTTCAGCACAAGCGCGTAGCGGCCCGGCGGCAATGGAGCCTCCGGATTCTCACTCCGGACTTCGTACATTTCCGGATTGTCCTTTTTCGGCGCCGCACGATACGGCATCGAAATATTTCGTATAACCCAATTGTCATCGACAGCGGTGACAACCTGCTTGCCATCCTTGTTGAAGCTCGCTTCCCGCTCGATCCTGGCAACGACCCGAACCTCGGCCCGATCGGCCGCATTGGTCGCTGAATCCCGACGATAGATGACGAAAGCGACGTGTCCGTCCGGCAACGTCGTACGGCTATTGCCCGTGATGATGGACGAAATGGCAATGCGCGGGTCGGGCGCTCGTCCCGGCAGCACGTCGAGTTCATGGAGCTTGCCGCCGCTGACCGCATAGATGCCAAAGGCCGTCGGAACGGTCGGCGATGGTACCTCAGTCTTTGGCTCCGCTGCTATTGATGCAGATTTTGCTGGCACGGACGTGTTGGTTTTCGCCAAGATTGGTGCCGGCTGATTGACGGCGAAGTACCCCTTTTTTCGAAGCAGTTCCAGTGAAATGAGCGCTGTTAAGACAGCGAGCCCCGTCACAAAAGACGCAACGAACCACCGAGCCGTCCGCAATTGAAAGGGCTTCTTCCGAGCTGGCGCCCCGCCAGATCCGAAGACATGGGCTTCGAACACAGGAGAAACCGACTCGAGAGCAGATGCGACCTGTTGGTTCGATGGCTGGGCCGATATGAGCGCCTTCCCCTGAGCAGGGTTCGCTCCCAATAGGGACGCTTCCATCCCATCCTTCTTTTTGCTGAAGGCCTCTACGCCCGCGATGGCAACTTCCAGCGACTTGGAAAGGTTTCGCACATCCCCAAAACTTTCAGAAGTGAACTCCTCCTTCAGTTTATGTCGAGCGAGTTCGTAGACCGTGGCGCGCAGGAACTCCGGATTTTTTTCGACCGAATCGATCACACGAGAGAGCATGAGCGCGAATTCAACCTCGCGGCTGGGATCCGGGGCTGCATCTCCGACGCTTGGTTGCACTATCTCCGAAGCCATGACTACTGATCCGCGTCCAATTGGCCGTCACGCGATTTGATGCTCCAAGCCGGCAGTTGGCAAGGAAGCCGTCGAGGCAATGCCGCCGGACCCCTCCCCCGCGGGCCCATACGTAGCCGGGCGTGAACTGCTACGCGAGACCTAACACCAAATTCCGTCTTTGGAAAACTACTCAAGGTGCAGACTACGGTAAGCACCTATCGGATTAATCCGGCAACATATCAAAGCCATTGGCTTGCAGTGGTGAGATTTGCCTTAGCCTTCGCTCGCCAGTTCGCGGGACAACCGGCTCTTGCCGGTGTTATTGATGGCCTGCACTAAGCACACTCGCAGCCCCCTGCCCTTTGGTTGGAGCTATCGAGTCGGCGCGTCCGGCGCTCCGCAGATTGGCGTGTGCAGCGCCACATCAGGCGCATTTGGTGTAGATCTGGGTACCTCGCTGACCCGACCACTTCAGCTTATTTTTCGACAGGGAGAGACGAACAGTCGATTCCCAGCGCTCCGATCCGTCTGCGCACAGCGCCTTCATTTCCCATTCAGCATTTCCTATCTGCTTCTTTTCCCTGAATGCGCAACTGTTCCTTCCCGCCCGGGCACCCCGCTCACCGATAACAGTCAGAAGATCGCTGCCCGTCCCCGGACGAGACTCACAGGCGCGGACATCGGCTGCCCATAAGCCAACGAAACCGTCCTTCAATTGCGGGGGACTGGTTTTAAGAGACGCTTTGGGAAGACTGGCAAAGCTTTCCGCGCCTATAGTTTGGTTCATTTGCTCGGCCGTCGTGTCAGGTTTGACTGGGACAGCTCGCTCAACGACTTTTTCTTCGCTCTGGCTTACGGCAGTTACCGCTGCGGGTATAGAAGCTCCCACATGCGATTGCTCCAACTCACGCTGGGGACCGTCACTATCGCCCCGCAACAAGGCCAGCTCCGCGTCTTTGAATGCTAGCGCTGCCTTCGGTTCACCACCGAGAGAGCTTGTTGTCGACTTCGCAAATGCCGTGCCGTAATCAGTGGTCTTGGTCATGAACAGCGAAACGCAGATCAATGCGACGGCCAGCGCAGCCGATCCGCGCAATATGTTCATCTTGCTCCGAGCTGAAATCTTGCTCTGATCTGAATTGACGGGAATTGAGTACCCGCCGAAGAAAATGATCGCACCCTGTATGACTGTATTCACCGCAATCAACAGCAGGGCGTAACTGCTCAAAATCACCTCGGCGGGAACGACGTAGTTAAGCTGCGGAATCGCCCCAAGTATCAAAGGCACATACCAAGAAATTACTGACACTGTACCGGCGAGAAGCACGAGTGAACAATCAAACGGAGACAATCCGTCGAGCAGACGTTTTCCAACCTGGTTTCGGATACGAGGCAGCACAAAATAATGCACCAGAAGGCCGTTGACGCTGAGCACTGCCACGATCGCAATCTTGGCCCAGATCTTGGGGTTCTGTAGTTTGGCGGGCTCAAAAACTCCGTAGCTAATTAAAAACCCAATTCCTGAAACCCAAAGAAGACCCAGTCCGATCGTTACAATCTTGGACGAAAAATCGACAACATAGACATGCTCGAAGGAGATTCCGCGCATCAGGATAAAGCGGGCGATAATGAGGTCCAGGAGCGTAGCCGCGCCAACGCCGAGTACGAGCCCGCAAAAATGAACGACCCTCAGCCCCGTCCCGATCCATGCCGGATCCGACGAGAGCACCTGGAAAAAAGACGACATCAATACTGCTCCCCCGATGAAGGGGGGATTCGCCATCAAGAAGATGGCACCTCCGTATTGAGAAGGTGGCGACTCAGTGTTAGCCCCCAGAATGTAGTGCCGCAATTTGTTGCCTTGTTGTTCCAGGAAGTTTTGGCAGACCGTTATTTGCCAAACCAACATGGGCGCAATTCTGGCCGCCCAACGTGTTTAATAGTATTATTGTACCTCAATCTCTACACGGCGGTTGCATTCGGTATGGCGCCCATCGGACGCCGGCGTGAACTGGAAACTCACGTTAGGATGGTGCTTGAGCCAGCTCGCAGGTGCGCGGCCTTTGCCAACGTCGTTTCCGACAGGATTTCGCGGACACAATGGTCTGGCGTGATCAAGCCGGACCACTGCCGGGGATACCCAAGCGAGACTTCCTCAAACCGAACACCATCGCGGTGCGACGTCGAACGGATATGGAGGTGCCCCGACACGACAACAGCCGCATTGAAGCGGAGGTGCCAATCTTCGGTGCGGCGTGTCCCGCACCAGATTGAGAAACGCGGGATTCTTGGAAGCTTTGCGAGATCTTCTCGCAATGGAAAGTGATTGATCAGAACTGTCGGCAAATCGTTCCGAGTTTTCAGCCGCTGCTCAGTGATTTCGCAGCGGGCGTGGCACCACTCGGCGAGGTCGGCATATGGATCTGGATGTAGAAGCACCTCGTCGGCGCATTCGATCCCTTCTTCGCCTGCCCAGTCGATTGCCCGTTCTATTGAAATATGGAGAGGCCGAAAACTGTAGTCATACAGAATGAACAGCGGCGCAATTCTCACTTCCCTTCCTCCGATCGTCACGATCGGGTAAGGATCCTCAGGGGTCAGCACCTCGTAGAACCGACATAACTCTACCAACTCATCGTATTTGAAGCGGCCTCGAGCCTTCTCATCGCTCGAGGGCAGCGTCCACAATTCATGATTGCCGGGTACCCACACCAGTTTCGCAAACCGCGGCTTAAGCTCCCTGAAAGCTAGTTCGAGATGGGCTGCGGTTTCACCGACGTCACCCGCAAGGATCAGCCAATCGCCAGGATGACTCGATATACCCGAGAGCGCCCGTCGGTTGGCCTCATAGCCCAGATGAAGATCGCTTATCGCATACAATTTCATACGGCGCGCCCACCACGTTGGCCGAGGCCCGTCATCATTCGCTGAGTCTCAAGGTCATGCCGACTCCGCGATCAATGACATCGGTGTTACCCAACGCGGATAAATTGAAGGCTCGACACCCTGAGGCGCGGCGACGGCAAGGGCCATCATGTGCTCGTCTGTCGGCGCATGCTGGTAAAAGCGCCACCGGTCTGGAATGTCGGGGCATCGCTCCGTGACGCATAGAAGCGGAGATGGGCCGCCGAGCTCGAACCAGAACGCGTCGAGTGGAAGGGATAGTCCCATGCCGCGTGCTTTGATGTAAGACTCCTTAAGTGTCCAATACGAGAAAAAGCGCTCACGCCGATCTTCCAACCCGGCTTTGCGAAAGTCCGCCAACTCCGCTGGGGCAAAGACCGATGGCGCCACTGCGTCGGCATCGACCGTTCGCGTAATATTCTCGACATCAATTCCGATCTCGCAATCCATCGAAACTGCACAGGCAACCAATCCCGTTGTGTTTGACAAATTGAAGCGGAGACTGCCTGACGCCTGCGGTTGCGAGATATGAGGACGGCCGTAGGCGTTCGTTTCGAACTGCCAAGTTCGCGCCGGCACGTCGGCATATCTGGATAGCGTCGTACGAACCAACGCGCGCGTTACGAGATATTGAAGCCGCGCATCCTCAACCTTGAACCGCTGCCATTGGGCTCGCTCCGGCTCGCTCAAGAGCTGCACATATGCAAGTGCTTCGCCACTACTGACGTTTGATAGGGAGGCCAGCCAGACATCTACTTGTCCAGCCTGAAGCTGAAGGGATACCGTATCGGTCAATCCCATCACGATAACCTACCTACCGACGCAATTGCGGTGCAGGCACAGGGCACATCGAACTTGCAAGGTTCCGCGCGTTACACGTTTGGTGCCCATAGCGCCTTCCTCATATGCGCACTCGTCATCCTCGAAAACTCACCGCTCGAATTAAAGCCGCTTGTACACGGTCACAGCGTACGAGGTAGGCACTGTTTTGCAATACCAGCAGGGCAGAGCAATCAAGATTACGAATACTGAGTGTTTCCGAACGTAGTTTCTCCTGAATGGCGATCGCCCCCTGGATTGCCCAGGTTTACGGCGATGATGCCGCATCACCACCGATTATTTTGCGGCTGAATAAGCCATGATGGCAGCTACGTAAGGCCACGCCTCGCAGTCGGAATGTCGTTGATGTCGGCGAGCAAGGGGCTGCGGCGGTCAAGGCTCGCACGTTCAGGTTCGGCACTGGCAGATTGGGACGGCTATCGTTGGCGCGAACCCGGCGGGGGGGGGTGCCATGATGTCGCGGTCCATACCGACACTTCAGCCGTTCGATCCGGCCGCAGCAGGCGCCACTTCCCTTCTGCGGCAGGGCGGCATCAACCGGACTACCATAACGCTGACCGCTGCCGTGATGGGTCTGCAGGATCACGGGAAGGAGCGCCGGTGGGGAGTTAGAGCGTTCGCTTACGAGGTAGTTCGGCCAGGAGAAATAGCCGGCCATATCTCCAACGCGGCGCACACCGGATAGGTGTCGCGGTGGTCAACAGTGAGCGCGGAAGCTCATGCGGCGCGTGATGCATTTAAATTACTGATATAAATCAATCGCTTATATCGAAATATTACATCACGGGTCGCAAATCGGTTGTGCAGTTGTCGAATTAGAGCACCGCCTGATTATCGCATCGCAACATTCGGCGTTTTGCTCGTCTCGGTTCGTCGAGCGAATCGGATATCCTTGCTTCTGAGGAAGCCTGATGGCGATTGGCATCGGGAAACCCAGCGTTCAGTCGTGCGGTCAAAAGAACTAGCCGGGACCGACCCGGATAGTGTATTGGGTATAAAGCGGGGGGAGACCTGAGATGAAGGCAATAATTTTTACGGCGGCTATCTGCACTGCGGTCATCAGTCAAATGAGCCCGGCATCGGCGCAAACGTCGTATAACGGCCCAGCCTCCATGCACTATCACTATCTCTCGCCCGCTGGCGCCTGCTGCGCCCTGGTGACCGTTAATTCCGGCTGGGTCTTCACTCGCAATCAGCCGGTAGGCGATGTCGCACCTTATCCAGCCTTGCAAATGCCAGACGGCACGCTTGGATGCGAGCATAGCAACTACCGACCGCATCGCGACGGCTGGTGTCAGCGCATCTGGTAGAACTTGCACGCGATCCATTGGCTAACATCACGCACAATTGCAGTGCGCCAAGCGCGCGACTGGCCTTGCCTAGCAAATTAAATTCAACCTAGCAGTCTTCGAGTACCCGTATGTGTAGAGTATTTAGGAGTTTTCAACCGCTGGTTTTGGGCTGCATCATGCTCGTCAGCGGCGTTTTTGTACAATCTCTAAGCGCTCAGGAGGGCAAGCACTCGGATAACCCCTATCTTGGCGCAATGGAGGTAGCATTCGAATGGCAATATTCTTGCGTTAACGGCAAAGCTTGCTCATTCAATTGTCCCGGATCGGGCGGTGCGTCCAGTGTCACGAAACTCACGCTTCAATTGGGATCGATCCCTCTTGGCGGTGACCAAAAGGCATTTGGCGTATTCTATAAATTTTCCACGATCCAGATTCCGCGTGCCAACGGTTTCAGCCTTACGACGGGAATAAGCACGCTTTCGTGCCAGGTGAATGGAATGGACCTCGACTATTCCGGACCACGGAAGGCCCCCGATGACGACGCGCCGACAGCAAGCATTCCAAGTCGGGAGCGAGGCTCGCAAGTTCAGCGGTAAGGCACAAATCGCCGGCATCACTGGTCGGGGATCCCTCTTTGGTCGGAGCGCGACTGGCGCTTTGCTGGGCCTATCGGCCTAGCCGCTCCCGCAGGGCTTGTTGAGAAAGAGGTCGTCCAGCGCCTTCTCTGCGGACCGACAAATCGCGAGTTTCCGCTTGGGAAAGCACCAAGACGCGCCACACCACAAACAGCGCATTTGCAATTAGCCAAACCAGCAACCACTCAGTGATCCCCACGTGACGCCCCCATTTTTTGCGTCTCCTTTGACAGTTTCAAGTGTGGAGCATGAATCGAGGCATTTCTGTGCGCGTGCGATGCAAAAGAATGCGCAAAGAAACAGCAAAGAAGTGGAATACGAAAGATCAGCGACTGGTTGAGATCGGCGACGGGGGCCTACGCATCATTTTCGCGGCTATGCCCTCTGCAATTGACAGGCCTTGCACACGTCCCGCCCGAGGGGATTGAACCCGATGGTGAGTACGGGTTGGTCGAAGCACTTGGATGAGCAGCTCGTGCCGCCTGAGGGAGTAGACGCCTTGTTTTGAGCCTGTCATGGTGCGCCAGTATTCTCTCATTTAGTAAAAGCTCCTGAATGCGTGAGATTGCCTCCACTCTCCTGTTCGACACTGCCGGCCGCTTTCTTTTTCAGCAACGCGACAATATCGCCGGCATCACCGAGCCGGGGAAAATCGGCCTCTTTGGTGGGCACAAGGAGGCCAATGAAACGTTCCCCGAATGCATCGCAAGAGAGGTGTCAGAGGAGATCGGCATCAATCTGCCGGTGGAGAGGTTTCAGCCTCTAACTGTTTATGAGGGTATCGACGTTGAAATCGGTGGCCCCATCCGGGCTGAGTTTTTTGTCGCTCGAGATATTTCTCTCACCCAAATACGCGTCACGGAAGGCTGCCTGGTCGTCGCTAACGCTGAGAAGATTCCGCGGTTAGAAGGGCGCCTGACTGCTTATGCTCGACTTGCGTTGAATGCTTTCGGGATCGGCACTTGATGATGCCTTGGTGGCTCGTCGCGACATCAAGGGACGTTGTAGTAGCTCGCCTCCAGGAAAGCCGTCGGATGGCCAGCGAAACCGGCTAATTCGCAAAGCTGGAGAAAGGATGGAACTCAAACACCTCGCCGGCGTTCTCATCCCGGGAGTTTGTGATGAGTATTGCTGTTTCGGCATTAGCCACTTGGCTCGCGATCAATGTGGCGATAGTTGCGGCGCTTTATTTCAAACCGTTTGGCGCTCGTCTCCCGCGATGGCCTCGACCCGGCCCGCTTGCTTTCGCGCGGCCCAGACGGCATCGGTTCTGAGAAGTTAGGATCTTCATTGCCGCCCGCGCGTCAATTGTGGGCATGGTCTCAAGTTAGTCTGCTTCTCAATATTCGGCCTGGCGAGCGAGACCCGTTGCGACGACCTGAATCCGCTGTCGCCCCACGCCGGACATTGCGCCTGTCTCGGATTCTCGGATGGTCGCGGTTGTCTGGCAGAAATTCTGCCCTGAACTGACTGCTGTTTAATAGGGCCTGATCCGGCGTGGCGTGGTCACGAGGGGCGGCCCTATTGTTCACGCTCTTAAAGCCCGATGAGACGCCGTTGCTTAGACAACGCGAATATCTTCGGGCTTGCCGCATAAAGAATTGCCCATCCCGAAAGCGATCCGAATCCTGCTACCGCTGTTCCCGATTTAACTTCGACCGCCTGTATCAAGCTTAACGAGCGAATGCTGTTGCTCTCGATATTCGAGCAGATAGCGTGCACGACTGCTGGACTATTGCCCCGTCCAGTTCAACGTGGCGAAGCCGCCGGGCGACCTATAGTCAGTTTAGCCCACAGCGCGACTTCGTTACCGTGCGAGGCCGCTACGAAACTGTTGGGAGACGGCTCCATGTTCACCGCAATTAATCCTCTTGAATCACAACGATTGAAACGAGCAGGCGCCGAATTCTGGCATCTCTGGACCGTGAGATTTCCCCGGCGATCCATCACGGGCCGTCTTGTGCACGGCCGCGTGTGGCGCCGGCATGACGGGCGCCGCTGGCAATACAAGAAATTCATCGAGTACGATCAGGATGGAGAATGATGCCGAATTCTCACGGCAATCGACGAGCGGTTGGCAGGGCAGGAATCGAGAAAGGCGCGCTTCTGTTCTTCAAGGGGCAGATCGGCGCACGCGGTTGCAACGTCATTGACATTTCCGACGTTGGCGCAAAACTTCGGACACACAATCTATCGGTGCTGCCGAACACCTTCGAACTGACCTTCGACAACTTTTTAACTATCCGACAGTGCCGTCTAATTTGGCGAGACGGCGATTTCCTCGGCGTCGCATTCGAAAATTAAGAGGCTTCGCCTCATTGCATGAGCTTGATGTCTGACTTGGCGGACTTAGGACGGCTTTGGCAAGCAATTCCCCTTTTCGTTCGCAGAGATTTTTCGGAACGCAGACTGTCGATCGTAACTGGTATCCTTAACAAGCCAGGACCTGAGCAGCGTATTGCCAGTTTGCACCGCACAAGCTAGGCTTTGGTAATATTAAATCGAGAGCAGCGAGAGATAGTTCTACCGCTGCCCAAGATCACAAAGGATGGTTGGGACGAGTTGAGCCGATCCAACATTGAAGGAATATCCCGTTAATGCGTATAACGATTGTCGGAGCTGGATACGTTGGTTTGGTGTCCGGAGCTTGTTTCGCTGACTTCGGTCATCAAGTCACATGCGTCGATAATGACGCTTCAAAGATCTCGGCGCTTCAACGTGGCAAGATTCCGATTTTCGAACCGGATCTCGATCGGCTTGTGCAGAACAATGTCAAAAATGGTCGGCTCGATTTTAGTACCGACCTGGCGGGACCGGTACGTGAGGCCGACGCCGTGTTTATCGCCGTCGGAACGCCGTCGCGCCGCGGTGACGGTCATGCCGACCTGAGCTACGTGTACGCGGCATCGCGGGAAATCGCCGCGGCAGTGGACGGTTTCACCGTGGTAATAACGAAGTCGACTGTGCCAGTTGGGACAGGCGACGAAGTGGAAAGACTTATTCACGAAACGAACCCATCGGCTGATGTTGCCGTCGCTTCGAATCCTGAGTTTCTGCGTGAGGGCGCGGCGATCCGCGATTTCAAGTTTCCTGACCGAATTGTAGTTGGTACGGACGACGAACGGGCCCGCAAAGTTATTTCGGAAATCTACCGGCCGCTTTACCTTAATAAGGCCCCCGTCATATTCACGAGTCGCCGCACTGCGGAGCTCACAAAATACGCAGCGAATGCATTTCTTGCCACCAAAATCACCTTCATAAACGAAATTGCGGATCTAGCTGAAAAGGTCGGCGCAGATGTGCAGGAGATTGCCCGCGGCATTGGACTCGACAACCGCATCGGCTCGAAATTTCTTCATGCCGGGCCAGGCTTTGGCGGCTCGTGCTTTCCGAAGGACACCCGCGCGTTGATCAAGACCGCGCAGGACCACGACGCTCCGATGCGCATCGTCGAAGCGGTACTTGCAGTCAATGAAAATCGCAAACGTGCCATGGCACGCAAAGTTGCGTCCGTGTTCGGCGGAACGCTGCGCGGTAAAACCGTCAGCATCCTCGGCCTAACCTTCAAACCCAATACCGACGATATGCGAGAATCACCTTCGATACCCCTGATCACCGCGCTTCAAGACCTTGGAGCCAAAATACGGGCATACGATCCGGAAGGAATGGAGCAATCGAAGACCGAGTTATCCGAAATCTGCTATTGCGACGGTCCCTATAGCTGCGCGGATGGCGCCGACGCATTGGTAATCGTGACGGAGTGGGAGCAATTCCGCGCACTGGATCTGGACCGTCTGAAGCGCGCGATGGCATGTCCGGTCATGATTGACCTTCGCAACATCTATCAACCTCACGACGTGATCGCACACGGGTTTCGCTACGAAAGCGTCGGGCGAAACACGCAAACCGGTGGCGTTTAGCGACGTGAGCTCGGCGTGCTTTAGTTGATCCAGATCCAGTGGAGCAAAGCGTCCAGCCACAATTCACCCTGAAGAGATTCTGTCATCTTCAAGTCTAATTGGAGTCCGTTCAACTTCAGATCACGACATTTAACGCCAAGCCATCACGCGAGCATCCGGCGTCGTTACTTGCGAGCAACCTGTCTTAAGCAGCCTACGCCCTTTGCCGCCGAAAATTATTTCTGTTCGATTCCACATTCTGAATCACAAACTCGTCGAGGGTGTGACCCGTCTTCAGAGCGGCAGTCAGCCACCGGGGTTGTTTTCCACGCCCGGACCAAGTCTCCGAAGGCTCGTTCGGATTTCGGTATTTTGCAAACACCCTCGGATATTTGCGTCGCTCCCGTGGCGCATCTTTCGCCTGACTGTCCACCGCTTCCGATTGACGCATTTCTTTCTCGCGACGAAGCTGCGCCAATCTCTTTTCGAGCTCGCGTTTCTCTGACGTCAATCTGATAGAGAGGGCCGCGTTAACTTCCTCATGCAGCTGCCACATTTCGTCGACAGACATGGAATCAAGATTGAATTTCTTGCTCATCCGACGACTCTCAGCAATGTTCGATTCGAGGGTATTCCATATAGCGTAACGATCCGAATATTCAAGCGGGGGCAACGTTCGGTATGGCAACCTGGCAAAGGACCGGCTTGCTCAGTCGGCATTCCGATCCGAGCATATCGATACAGGCGGATCAGGTGGGGCATGTGGTCCTGGGCGCATATCTTCGCGTGGTTGATCTCGCTGGTAAGCGCCATTCGTCGTCCCAGACGTTAGTTCACTGCGGCGAAGCCGAGCGAGGTCCGGACGACCGGCGACATGCGGGAGGGTGTCCAGGGCGGATCGAACGTCATCACGATGTCGACGGAGCCGACGCCCGGCACCCGGGCGGCAGCGTTCGCGACACCCTCTTTAAGAAAACGGATAGCGGGGCATCCCGGGGTGGTCGCGGTCATGGTGATGCGAACGGCGCCATCGACGGCCGAGATGTCATAGACGAAGCCGAGATCGACGATGTTGTGACCAAGCTCGGGATCGATCACGACGCGCAATGCTTCCCGGATACGGTCGGCGATTTGGTTCGTCATTACGGCGCCCTGACGGTCAGTTCGTACGTGGCGCCATCCGGCGAGAACCCGCCAAGCCAGCGATACCCGCGCTTCTCGAGTTGCGGAAACAGAAAGACAGGCTCGCGCCGCAGCAGCGCCGAAAGCGTCTCACCAGGCCCTAGCTTATCGGCGGCCGCGAGGATCCGGACCATCGGCTCCGGAGGATCGAGGTCGCGATTGTCGAGCTTGACAGCCGGCTCGGGCCAACCGCCGAAGACCGAGGTGCCGGAGGGCGACGCCGTCTGTTTCATTGCCCCGGGCGTGAACAGCACTTCCCATTCGCCGGCGTCGAGCGCCTGCGCGGAATGCGCAAATCCTCTGTCCGCCATCACGGCGAACAACGGAATTGGCTTGAACGTGGCGTAAAGGCGGAGCCCCTGCCCCGGTTCGAGGCGCTCGAGCGCGGCCATGATGACCGCGAACGGCTCGCCACCTGCGCGCAGGATCGGACGGACGTCGACATCGATGTATTCGGTCATGCTTCTTCCTTTCGTTTCGTCTTTAGCTCTCGTCTTCAGCCCCTGGCACACAGCAGATGCGGCGCGCACGCGCCGTCCGGAAGGCGCAGCGGGCTCGCGACGTCCGCAAGCCGTCGCGCCCGGATCACTTCCCGGACGATGCCGACGAGGCCGACGGTCATCATCGCCGCCGCCGCCCGGAACGCCGAGGGCTGGCCGGCCAGCAGCATCAACGTGCCGAACCAGACGGCCACGTAGTAGATTACGAACCACTTCGATGCCCTCGCCTCGGAAACGAGATCCTGAACGCGGGGGGTAGGAGTTCGTCCCATCACCGGACCGTAGGTCTCGAGCCAGGTCAGGAACGCCACGATCTTGTAGAGCTTGGCCAGCACCAAACCCGACAGCCAGCCGAAGATGGAGAGAAAGGCGAAGGTGCCGAGATAGGCGGCGAAAGCGCCGGTCAGGACGAGCACCACGCCCAGGAGAGCCGCGCCTGCGAGACTGACGAAGGACAGCACCGCCATTCGCGTGTTGAGTTCAAGTTGCCGCCGCTTGCGTCCGCCAAAGATTCCGATCACGTCGCGCCCATATAGAACGATCGCCGCCAGGCCGAGGGCGCCGACCGCCGGCAACACGACGTTCAATCCGGAGACGAGCCAGATTGCGAGAACCCCGCCGACCACGGCAGCGCCGATGGCGAGCGTGCCGGCCGCCAATGTCATATTGCTCTTCCGCTCGTCGACATCGGGCGAGAGCATGAACATGGAGAGCAGCCGGTAGCTCACCCCCATGGCCGTCAATGTGAGCCAACCGCCGAGGCCCGCGATCGCGTGCAGCGGAACGCCTGATGCCAACATCGATTGCCCGGCCGATCCCGCCCATCCCGCATGCGCAAACGCAAAGACCGCGCCGAACGCTGCGGTGGCGCAGAGCGAAACCAACCCGACAAGAACGAAACGTGCCGGACCTCTCGGCCGCAGCCACGCCGTCAACCCGAGATCGACAACGACTAGGCCGAACCCCGCGATGAGCAGGATTGCGCCCATTGGAAGAAGCCAGAGCCAGGCGGGAAGCCGCCCCCCCAATCCCAGGAAGCCCGCAAGCAACACGGCGAGACCTGCCGTCAACAGGCCAAGCGCCGGCAAGGCCCACTTCTCCGAAAACAGCGGCTTTGCCACAAGGACAGGCACGAACTGGAACAGCGCGCCGCACATCGCCACGCTGAGCCAGCCGATGCAGACCACGTGCACCAGGACGAGCGTATCGGGCGATGCGAGATGCGCCGACGGATAGCCAACGCCTGCGACCATCAACGCTAGCGCAACGAACAACCACGCAAGCGCCGTCGCGAAGTAGCTCATCGTCCATCGTGATATGCTGGCGCCGATCATCGTAGCCCTTCAGAATTTACGGGCGCTGCACAGCAGCGGCGCGTAGACAAGCGCGAAACCGAGAAACGCCGCCGCCCACGCGACGCCCGCGATCGTCAGCAGCAGGATCGCATGGGCTGGCTCAAGCGCCGCGCATACCCGCGCCAGCGCCGCGACGACGATCGAAGCGTAGACGAACTGCGTGGCAATGGACGCCGAAAGCGCCTGCCCGGTGTGGCCGAGCGAGGCACGGGTCATCACAGCGATCGTCATCGAACCGATAGCGCCGCCGGTCCAGGCGTGGATCCCGGCGCTGGGGGCGACAAGGTCCGCTGCCGATAGCGCCGCCAGCAGGAAACCGGCCGGAACGAACGCGTAAGCCACATGGAGGATCAGCACGAGGCGGTCCGACACGGTCCGATGACCGGCCCAGCGCGCCAGGCGGACGACGTGGAGTAAACCGGCGACGCCGAGCGCGGCTGCGACGAAGCGACCCGAAGGCGCCACCACCCACGCGATCATGGCGCAGACACCCGCGGCCATGGTGATCGCATCGAAGCGGTTGAAGGGAACGGGTAGCCGTCCCGGTTCGCGCCGCGCCAGCCAGTTGCGCGTAAAACTCGGAACGATCCGTCCGCCCATTACGCAGACCAGCGTAAGCACGAGGGCGACGCCGGCTCGCATGGAATAATCCGCCAGACCGCCGAGATGCGCCTCGACATGAAACGCGACATTGGCAGCGGCCAGCAGCGAGATGATGCCGACCACCTTCAAATTATTCCACTTGCGTCCGGCGACGATCTCGCGGGCCGCCGCGGCGGCAAGCAACAGCAGAAAGGCAGCGTCGATCACCAGTGTGATTTCCCAGCCGATGAAGCCGGAGAATGTCACCGCCAACCTGCCGGCAAGCCAGGCGGCGAACAGGATCGCGAGCGGACCACCCTGGATCGGAAGGCGGCCGGTCCAGTTCGGCACCGCCGTCAAAAGAAAGCCGGCGATTACGGCGCCCACATAGCCGAACAGCATCTCATGGACGTGCCAGTCCCGCGGCACGAACGCGGTCGGTAGCCGGACGTCGCCGGCAAATACCGCAAGCCACAGCGGAACCATGGCACCTGCATAGATAGCGCCGAACAGAAAAAACGGCCGAAAGCCGTGGGAAAACAGCGCCGGCCCCTGATAGGCCCTCAATTTCTGCATCGTCGCCATCAGCGATCCTCGTCCATTCATTGTGATCTTAGCCTGATCCGGTCGGCGCTCTTTGTCGGGGCACAAATTGCAGCATCGTTCGGCGGAGTGTTTGATCCGCAACAAAGATCGGGCTGATCTTGGTCTGCATTGTCGGCCCGCCATCAACGGAGGACACGATGCGTATTTTCGAGCGATTGCGAGAACGAAGCCGGAGCGACAGCGCCATCGAGCGCAAACTTTTCGAGGCCATCACCGACGATCTCTTGCTGAAACTCGAAGGCCAAACTTCGATCCCGGTTTTCACCGAGAGCAAGGCCAATTGCTGTTCCTGCTGCTCAGCCGAAGAAAAAGGCAATCCAGTAGGCAGGCCTTGCGCCAGATCAACATCCCCCGTCGCTTCAGCGGCAAATAATCGCGGATATCTAGCGCTGCCCCGCGCGACTGGCTTCTGATCGCGCTTGCCACGGACGATTGCGACCTCGAACCCGGCCACGCCCGCGCGGCCGGGTTCGAGCCAGTGCGTTTCCCGCGCCGGCGTAAGTCCGGCGCCTGGTACAATGTCTGGATGGACGAGGTGTTGCTCATTCATCCGGCCAACTGGAGAAGCCGGCGCGAGATGACCGCTATTTGGAAGCGGTTTTGCTGGCTTCGAGCTTGTCGAAGAGCGTCGCAAAGACCTGCTTTGCCTTTCCGACCTGCGGAACGGCCTTCGCCTGGTCGACATTGCCGGGCTTTCCAACCACGATCATCGCAACCATCCCCATGCCGTAGTGAGGCAGGCACTTGATGCCGTAGACGCCTTCCTGCTCGAACTTGACGGCGAGATCTTCATTGTTCTTGCCTGCGAATGGCGCCGCGCCCTCGGGGAGCATGCCCTTGATGGACTCCGCGTTGTGGCCCTTGTCCGTGGACACGAACTTGACGGTGTCGCCGGGCGCGATCTTCACGAAGGCCGGCTCGAACACCATCACAGCGCCATCGCCGCCCTTGTTGAGGAGCTTGACTTCGATCTCCGCCGCCCGGGCGCTTCCGGCCAGAACCAGAGCCGCCGCGGCCGCGGCCAACATCGCAATCTTTTTCATGTTCCCGTTTCTTTCCTGTTTCCTGTAACTTGCGCCCGGGATTTACCGGGCTCCCGGGGCATCAGATACCGCCGCCTGGTCCCCCGGAGATTGCGCCAGCGCAATCTCCGGGGGGAATTATGGGCTAAGAGATGATCCTGGCGGGCCGTTGAGGCCTGCTTCGGCCGCGGGTACCATCCGCAGCGGATTGGAAAGAGGAGATCGATGGCCTCAGTCGACCGCTCACTGGTCGCACACCTGCCGATGTTCGCTGGCCTTACGCCCGCCGAACAGGACGAACTACTGCGCGAAGCGCGTTCGATTCGATACCCGAAGGGGAGCGCCGTCTTCGATCAGGGCGCGGAAGCCGATCGCTTCTACATCCTGATTCACGGCCATCTTCGCGTCGAAAAGACCACGCCGCAGGGGCAACAGTCCGTCGTGCGCTACGTCTCGGCCGGCGAGTTGTTCGGCGTCGCGCAAGCCATGAACCTGACACACTATCCGGCGACTGCCGTTGCCGCCGTGGACAGCATCGCGCTCGCCTGGCCCTCGTCTTCCTGGAATCGCCTGATCGCGAAATATCCGAGCCTCGCCTCCAGCGCGTTGCAGACCGTCGGCAGCCGCCTGCAGGATACACAGGCCCGCGTGCTGGAGATGTCGAACGAGCAGGTCGAGCAGCGTGTGGCGCATGCGCTGCTCCGCCTGGCCAAGCAGGCCGGAAGGAAGGTCGATGCCGGCGTCGAGATCGATTTTCCCATCAGCCGGCAGGACGTCGCAGAGATGACGGGGACGACGTTGCACACCGTCAGCCGGATTCTCAGCGCGTGGGAGCAGCAGGGACTGGTCGAGGGAGGCAGGCAGCGGATCGTTCTGCGCGATGCGCACCGGCTGCATGTCCTCGCCGAAGGCAAAGAAGCCGCTCAGACACGCAAGCCCGCGCCTTAGGCCGCGGCATCCGCGACAGACACCGCATCATATTTCCTGCGGCGATCTTAACCTCGCGGTTACCAAGCCTCTTTGATCCCGCGCAAATCATCGAGCCTTAACTTCGTCGGTCGCTAACGCGTCTTTCCTTGTTCCAGCGCAAAGAGTCTCGACGCCACATCGCGCATTCTGCATCCATCGAATTAGTACATACAAAGCGATGGAGAGCATCATGCTGACGAGAAGGACTGCTTTAATGGGCGCCGCCGTCGCGGCGCTGATGATGGCCGCACCGGCCGTGGCGAGAGCAGCGGACGATCTGAAGCTGCCGCGCCAGAGAGTCGAACTGGTCGCTCCGCCCTTTGTCCACGCCCACGAACAAGCGACCAAGGCCGGACCGAAGATCGTCGAGTTCAAAATGACCATCCGGGAGAAGGAAGTCGTCATCGACGAAGCCGGCACGAAATTCCATGCCATGACGTTTGACGGATCGATGCCTGGTCCGATGATGGTGGTCCATGAGGGCGACTACATGGAGCTCACGCTGGTCAATCCGGCGACCAACAGCATGCCGCATAACATCGATCTGCATTCGGCGACTGGCGCCCTGGGTGGCGGCGCGCTGACCCACGTCAATCCCGGCGAGCAGGTGGTCCTGCGCTGGAAGGCGACGCGGCCCGGCGTCTTTGTCTATCACTGCGCCCCGGAAGGCATGATCCCCTGGCACGTCGTCTCCGGCATGCACGGCACGGTGATGGTGTTGCCGCGCGACGGCCTGAAGGATGCGGAAGGCAAGCCGCTGCACTACGACAAGATCTTCTACATCGGCGAGAACGACCTCTATGTGCCGAAGGACGCGAACGGCAAGTACAAAACCTACGAAACCGTCGGCGAATCCTATGCCGACACGACCGAGGTCATGCGCAAGCTGATCCCGACTCACGTAGTGTTCAACGGACGGGTCGGATCGCTCACCGGCAAGAACGCGATGACCGCGAAGGTCGGCGAGACCGTCATGCTCGTGCATTCGCAGGCCAACCGCGATACCCGGCCGCATTTGATTGGCGGGCATGGCGACTATGTCTGGGAGGCCGGCAAGTTCAACAATCCGCCACAGAAGGACCTTGAGACCTGGTTTATCCGCGGCGGCTCGGCCGGCGCCGCGCTCTACACTTTCCGCGAACCCGGCATCTACGCCTACGTCAACCACAACCTGATCGAGGCGGTCGAGCTCGGCGCCAGCGCCCACATCAAGGTGGAGGGCAAGTGGAACGAGGACCTCATGAAGCAGGTCACGCCTCCCGGCCCGATCCCGCCTGACAAGGTCGGTGCTGCCGACCCGGTGGCCGTCACCCGCTAGGTAGCGCTCGAAACGACGGCCCGCGGTAGCACCGCGGGCCGTCGCATGAAGAGGAGGCAAGGTCATGCTCATCCTGATCAAAATGAAGACGGCGATGCTCGCAGGCGCGCTGGCCGCGCCGATCATGGCGACCGTGTTCGCGCCCACTCAACCCCAGGACCAGGACGGAGCCCTGCGCCTCGCGTCCACCTCCTTCAGCTACCGGGCCGCAGGCGATTTCTCGCAGGCCGGCCGGCCGGTCGAAGCGCCGCTGCGCGAACTGCGACTGCCCGCTGATCTCACCATCATGAAACGACAGGTCACGGTCGCCGAATACGCGCGCTGTGTCGACGAAGCCGCCTGCCCGCGCATCGCCGTTTCGGCAGGCGCGCAGGACGTACCCGTCGTCGGCGTCAGTTGGCACGATGCCTCGGCTTACGCCGCATGGCTGTCGCGCAAGACCGGTGTCACCCATCGTCTGCCGACCGACGAGGAGTGGACATTTGCCGCCGCCGAGAAGGCGCGCGACGAAGCGACGCCGCTGGTCGACCCCTCCGATCCGGCGCAGGCCTGGATCGCCCGCTACGAGGCCGAATCCGCCCGCTCCAGGCCGGCCGCGACGGCCGCTCAACCCGGCGGCACGTTCGGCACTAACAGCAACGGACTGGACGACCTGGCCGGCAATGTCTGGGAATGGACGAACAGCTGCTTCGTGCGCGTTTCGCTCGACGGCGAGGACGAGCGGATCACCAACACGAATTGCGGCGTCCGCGCCGTGGAGGGCGCCCATCGCTCCTACATGACCGATTTCATCCGCGATCCCAGATCCGGCGGCTGCGCCGCGGGCGTCCCGCCGGCCAATCTCGGATTCAGGCTCGTCGCCGAACCCTCCCGGTCGGTCGCCTCGTCCGTCGTCCGGAACGTCACAAAGCTGCTGCAGCGAACATAGACGCCCGGCAATTGGCGGTGGGTTGAGCCAGCGCAAAGTACTCCTGCCCCGAGTCCGGTAATTGATCGGGAGGCGGAAGGAAAAAAGCAGATGCGATCGGACCTGGCGCAATCCTACGGGCAGGACCAGCTGCCGCGCTACACCAGCTATCCCACGGCCCCGCATTTCTCGCCGGGGATTGGCGAAGAGCGCTATCGCAGCTGGCTGAAGTCGGTGCCCGTGCGGCAACCGGCCTCGATCTACCTTCACGTGCCGTTCTGTCGATCCATGTGCTGGTACTGCGGATGCCACACCTCGGTCACCAAGCGCGACGATCCGATTGCGACCTATACCGCGGGCCTGCGCACCGAAGCGCGCCTCGTCGCCGAGACGATCGCGCAGAGAATGCCGATCTCTCATATCCACTTCGGCGGCGGCACGCCGACGATCATGTCGCCCGAGACGTTCGTGGACCTGGTCGGCGCGCTACGCTATTCGTTCTTCGTCCTTCCCGATGCCGAAATCGCCGTCGAGATCGATCCGCGCACGCTGACGGAGCCGATGGTCGAGGCGCTCGGCTATTGCGGCGTCAATCGCGCGAGCCTGGGCGTCCAGAGTTTTGACCCCGCCGTGCAGCGCGCCATCAATCGGCTGCAGAGTTTTGAACAGACCGCAGCTTCCGTCGAGCGGCTGCGCCGGACCGGCGTCGGACGGATCAATTTCGACCTGCTCTACGGACTTCCGCTGCAAACGGTGGACTCGTGTCTCGACACCGTCGCCAAATGCGTCGAACTCCGGCCGGACCGCTTTTCGGTGTTCGGCTACGCCCACGTTCCCTCTTTCAAGAAGCACCAGCGCAAGATCGCCGAAGACGCCCTACCCAATAGCATCGAGCGGCACCTGCAGTCCGAAACCATCGCCGAAGCCTTGCTCGATGCAGGCTACGTCCGCATTGGCCTCGATCATTTCGCCCTCCCGGGCGACAGCCTGGCCATCGCAAGACAGGACGGCAGGTTGAAACGCAACTTCCAGGGCTACACCGACGATTCCGCCGACACGCTTATCGGTCTCGGCGCCAGCGCCATCGGCCGCATGCCGCAAGGATTCGTACAGAACGCCGTTCCGACACGCGACTATCTCGCGCGCATCGCCGAGGACCGGCTCGCTACCGCCAAGGGCTACGTATTCACCAGGGAAGATCGCTTCCGCGCCGACATCATCGAGCGGATCATGTGCGACCTTGCGGTCGATCTGCCCCGGCTATCCCGGTTGCATGGCCGCGACCATCGATCCGCGATCGTCGATCACCCGCGGATCGAGAGCCTGATCGCCGACGGCGCCGTGACGATGATCGACAACCGGCTCTCGATCAGCGACGGCGCGGAATTTTTGGTGCGGAGCGTCGCATCGGCGTTCGATGCCCATCTTGCGCATTCCGCGGCAACGCATAGCCGCGCAGTGTGAGCCGCGATGAAAAATTACTTTGCCGCGAGGGATGGCGCCTGAACCGTCTCGGAATAACCGTCGCGGGTCTGCGGGATTTTTGTATTGAGAATCCTGGACGCCACCAGCGTCCTCAGCACCTGCGCCGTGCCGCCGGCAATCGTGAACATCCGCGCATCCCGAACCATGCGTTCGAGCGGATAATCCCGCGAATACCCCCTGGCGCCGAACAATTGGAGCGCCTGGTTGGTGACCGTGTTGGCCGTCTCCGAAGCGATGATCTTCGCCTGCGCCGCCAGAAGAGGATCCGGGAAGGGATCGGCGCTAAGGGCTGCCTGATGCAGCGACAGCCGCGCGGCGTTGAGCGCCACCGCCATGTCGGCCAGCATCCACTGCAGGCCCTGGAATTCGGCGATCGGCCGCCCGAACTGCTTGCGCTCCTTCACGAAGGTCATGGCCTTCTCAAACGCGCCCTGCGCCAGTCCGAGCGCGACTGTGCCGGCGCCCACCCGCTGGCTGTTATAGGCGTCGATGAGATCGGCAAAGCCGCGCCGCAGCCCGCGCGGCGGCAGCACCAGCATATCCTCGGGGATTTCCAGGTTCTCGAAGATGATCTCCGTTTCGGGGATGCCGCGGAGACCCATGGCGGGTTCGCGTTTGCCGATGACCAGGCCTGGCGTCCCCCCAAGCGCGAGGAAGCCGCCGATCCCCTGCTCTGCGCCCCGCTCGTCGAACACCCGCGCAAAAATCAGATGGAGTTTTGAGACCCCACCGCCCGTGATCCAGTGCTTCTTGCCTCGGATGACGTAGGTGTTGCCGTGCTTGTCGGCGCGCGTCGTCATCTCGGTCGCCGCCGATCCGGCTTCCGGCTCGGTGATGCAAATCGCGGGCTTGTCACCCGAAAGAACGAGATCGGCTCCCAGCCGCTTCTGCTTTTCGGTGCCGTACTGCATGACCGCGGAGATCGCGCCCATGTTGGCCTCGACCGTAATGCGCCCCGTCGCCCCGCATACCCGCGCCATTTCCTCGATGATCAGGGCGGCCTCGAAGTAACTTCCTCCCCGACCGCCGTAGGATTCAGGAATCGTATAGCCCATGAAGCCCGCGGCCTTAAGCGCGGCGACGTTAGCAAAAGGGTAGGCTTCGGTGCGATCGATCTCCGCCGCTCTGGCTGCGAATTCGGCTTCGGCCAATTCACGCGCGGCACTGCGGAGCTTCAGTTGCTCCGGCGACAGTTTCATATCCATTGCAATCTTCTCCCCGGGAACAGTGCCGCCTTTTCGATCATTCGGCTCCGAAGCGGCACAAAAGGCAAATGAATAGTTTATGGTCCCGACTTCAAATATCTCAAGTCCCGCCGTGAGCATTCGGGCGGCTCCGGCTCCGCGCGCAACGTCTCGTCGCGACGCCGGTCTGACATGCCACGCCTCTCACCCTTGCCTATCTCGTGCGGACCTGACGTTAATAGGCAGCGCTCCTGGAGACCTTCGAGATGTCCAATTCAAAATCCCCGCTTGTCGATCGCTTCGGTCCTGACGCTGCAGATGTGGAATTCGGCGGTGACGCCCCGTCTCTCCTCAATCAACTGGCGGCCCGCGGCTCGGTGCGAAAATTCCGCTCCGATACCATTCCATACCCGACCTTGCGGCGGCTATGTGCGCTCGCGCTATGCTCCCCGACAAAAAGCGATCTCCAGCAGCGCGACATCATCATCATCGACGCGCCGCACCTGAAATCCCAGATCGGAGCGCTGCTGGCCGACGGCCGGCTCGGCCAGAAATGGCTTGCCGACGTCCCTAACCTTCTCCTGTTCTGCGGTAACAACCGGCGGCAGCGTCGGATCCACACATTGCGCGACAGGCATTTCGCCAACGATCACCTCGATGCCTTTTTCAACGCTGCGGTCGATGCTGCGATCGCGCTGTCCGCATTCGTGATCGCGGCCGAGGCTGAAGGCCTCGGCGTCTGTCCGATCAGCGCGGTCCGCATCCACTGCGACGCGCTGTCGCGGCTCCTGAAACTTCCCGACCATGTTTTCCCGGTAGCCGGCCTCGCCGTGGGATATCCTGCCGAAGCGCCGCAGCTCAGCATGCGGCTTCCGCTGTCCGTGACCGTGCATCACAATACATTTCTCGAAGACGGGCTCGATGATGCCATCGAAGCATATGACCGGCGCCGCGAGGCAGCCCAGCCCTATGCGGCTCAACGCTATGTCGGGGAATTCGGATTGGCCGAGACCTATGGCTGGTCGGAGGACAAGGCGCGGCAATACGCGCACCCCGAGCGCGCGGACTTCGGTGCCTATGTGAGGCGCATCGGCTTCAAGCTGGACTGACCAGCTCGAACGATCCCGCGCGGCCACCTGGACGAGACATCAGTTGAACAGGTGAACCAGCCCGATGCTGATCGCGAGCAGGAGCATCAGCGACAGCGTCACGGCCGCCGTCACCCTGCCGCCGACGGTGGCGAGAACACGAACATCGACGCCGAGGCCGAGCGCCGCCATCGACACGACCGTGAGAAAGCCGGTGACCACGGTCAGCGGTCCAGCCACCGTAGCGGGTACGATATCGAACGAGCGCAAAACGGAAAGCGCGAGAAAGCCGAGGATGAACCAGGGCACGAGCCGGAAGAAGCCGACCGTTGTCTTGCCGTGCACACCGCCATGCAGGCGCGGAGCGAGCAGCGAAAGTCCCACCACGATCGGCCCCAGCATCAATACGCGCATCAATTTCACCAGCGTGCCGATCTGCGTGCTCACGAGCCCCGCCGGCACGGTCGCGGCAAGCACCTGCGGCACGGCATAGACCGTGAGACCGGCGAGAATTCCGTACTGCGTCGCGGACAAATGCAACAGCGGAATGAGCAGTGGCAGCCCCAGCACCATCATCACGCCGAGTATCGCCGTGAAGGAGATCGAGGACGCGATTTCGTCGCTATCGGCGCCGATCACCGGCGCGACTGCTGCAATCGCCGAATTACCGCAGATGGAATTGCCGCAGGCAATCAGGATCGAAAGCCGCGTCGGTAGCCCGAGCGTGCGGCTGATGCCAAAACTGAAGCCCAAAGTCACGACGACAATAGCGGCAATCGCGCCGAGCAAGGCCGCGCCGGACGCCGCGATCGCGGCAAAACTGATGGATGCGCCCAGCAGCATCACGGCCACTTCGAGCAGCTGCTTGGCGCTGAAGGCGATGCCGGCCTGCCAGCGCTCGGACGGATTCCAGAAGCTGCGCACGGCCATGCCGAGCAGAATCGCCAGTACCAGCGCCTCCACATAGGGGTGCGCGAACAAGCGCCGTTCGGCGGCTTCAAGGGCTGCCGAGACGCCGGCGACGACGATGCAAAGCAGAACGCCGGGAATGAGCGCCGCAAGACGGGTCCCGCTGCTGGCCGCTCCATTCCCTGGAACAGAAAATTCCTCGTCCCGCGGCACTAATTTCCCCCGGAGAGAAAAATCTATGCGTCATATCGCGATAGTTAGGTAATATATTTTCGATCTGGGCCGATAAAGGGAAGTTATGTCCTTAAACCTGCATTTGCTGCGCCTGTTCACGACGGTGGTGAGAACCGGGAGCTTCTCGCGCGCAGCCGACGCCCTCCATATCAGCCAGCCCGCGATCTCCAAGGGCGTGCGGGATTTCGAGCTTCAGGTCGGCTGCCGCCTGCTCGACCGGACACCGAAGGGCGTGCGGCCGACACGGGAGGGAAAGGCGCTGGTGCGGCATGCGGAGGCGCTGTTTGCAGCCGAGCGGTCGGCCGAGGACGAGCTATTGTCGCTGCGCAATCTCGACAGCGGATCGCTGCGCATCGGCGCGTCCACCACGATCGCGACCTACATGATTTCGGACTATCTCGGGACGTTTCATCGAAACTATCCTGGGATCGACCTGCATCTCGTCATCGCCAATACCCGGGACATCGCCGATCTCATGCTGGCGCATGATATTGAGATCGCGCTGGTCGAAGGTCCGGTCGAAGATGACGAGCTCGAAAGCCATGCCTGGCGCACCGATGTGATGAGCCTGATCGTCGATCCGCGGCACCGCTTCGCGGCGGCCGAGCGTACAATCGACGGCGCCGCGCTTTGCGATGAAGTCCTGATCGTGCGCGAGCCCGGTTCCGGATCGCGCGAAGTGGTGGCGCAGGCGCTGGCCGCCGAGGGCATTGAACCGAGGCGGACGCTGGAGATCGGCAGCACCGAGGCAATCAAGCAGGCGGTCGCCGCCGGCCTCGGCGTCGCCATCGTCTCCAGCGCCACGATTTCCGATCAGGTCACGCTCGGCCGGCTCAAGGTCGTGCCGATGCGCGACCTGCGGATCGAGCGCACGCTGTGGCAATTGAAGGTGCCCGGGCGAATAGAAATTCCCGCGGCGACCGCGTTCGAGCGGATGATCTGGCAGGACAAGCGCGTTGCGGAAGTAGCCTAGAAGATCGCGGCCTTGACGAGCGCGGCAACGCGGCTGAATTCGTCAAAGACGCCCGGCTCGAAGAAGACGGCGCGGGCGATCACGATGGTCACGACCAGCGACCAGAACAGGCCGGTGCCGGCCCACAACAGATATTTGGACGCGCGCGACGGCAGCGCAGCTTCCCCTTCGGGCGCCAGGCGCTCGCCAAACGGCTCGTATCTCAAGCGTTCCATTGCGCGGCCAATCTGTTGATTTGCCGCGTAAATGTCGTCATTTCCGGCCGACGGAGCAATGGAAGCGATTTGCTTTTTCGAGCCGCGGAATGGAAGCGTATTTCGCTATGGGCCGGCTGCGGAACGGCTTTCTTCTTTGCCGGTGTTTCGGCACGTCACATGTGGCTTCGACGCCTCGAACGCCGCTGGACGGCTTTCAACTCGTGCCGCGAGCAAAAAATCGATGATGCGGGCGGCCGGAGTGCATCTGATGTGGTCCGGCGAGAGGGGCTGGGAGGTCTCGCTGGCCATAGCGGACATGCACCCGGCCGCCCGTCCCGGGCAGTCACGACGCGTCGGGCGATGGGTCAACCGTCCGGATGCGTTTGAGACCACCCTCCTTGCGCGCTACAGGCGCGAGCAAGGATACGGAAATCAATCACAAGCTCGCGGTGCCGTCACATGCGGTGTAGCGGCTGAACTCGTCAACGCGTCAATCCTGGACTCCAATCTGTGTCGGATCCGACTTCTGCCAATCGGGGTGCGCGGCCGGCAGCACGATGAATGCCGCATAAGCATGACAACCGAGGAAGACGGCGACGATGACCGTCAGCAACAATCGTGTTCGGAACGACATCGGTTCTCTGTGGTGCGCGTGGCATCGATCGAATACGGACACTGACATGGCCGCGTGCCACGACGCGTCCGCCGTTCGGCGGACACGATGACGACAATCCATTCACGAATGCGTGTGCCGCGCCCAACAAGGAAGCAGCAGCCGTACGATCGAACTATCGCTGCAGCTGCAGGTGGACCGGCCGGATGTGGCGCGTGTGATAGGTTTGCGCGTGATCGAACACCGCCACCCACATGCGGGTATTTCTGCCGATCGGTACATCCGGATGTTCGGCATCGAGGCGTCGCGCCACCTCGAGGGTCCACTTGCCGGCGCCCCAGCGGGCCGCCCCCTTGATGTCCGCCCGTTGAGCCAGATCTTCGGCTAGGATCAATGAGCCCGGGATGACCGCGCCGATCGGAATCCGGGCATCGAGATCGGAGGAATAAAGTTCGGACTCCGCCATCGTCATCCACCATCGGGCGCCTTCGCTGTCACCTTGATCGGGTTCAAGATCAACCTTGCCAAGCGCGGCGTAAGTCGCTCTCCAGTCCGTCGGCAGCCGTTTGGGCTGAACCGCGCGTTCGTAGCCGCCAACCGGCTGGGCCTCGAAATTGTCGCCATAAAGCGACGCAGCGCGTAAGTCCTGGACATAGCCGCCACGGTACGGAAAGTCTCCGGCTGTCTGAGCATGGGTGGGATCAGCCGGGAGATCGAAATGGTTCTTGTCGATCCATCCCAGCAACCCGCCACTCGACGCCTTCCATTGCCAGACTTCCATGGCGAGGCCGGGCGCCGAAGTGAAGTGCAGCCCACGCTGCGATAACGGGCCGGGTTTGTCGGCGATCGGCGTCGGCCCGCCGCGGTAGGTGTGATCACCCGGAATGACGATGGGCAGGTTCGTGAGCAGGACCGCGAACTTATCCTCGAAGAACGCGCGTTCGTCAGCGCGATCGTACCTGTCGTGGAGCACGTACCAGCCGTCCTCGCGCTTGACGAGCGGCAGGTGCTTGAGCGAACGGGTCGGATCTTCCCAGGTGAAACGGAAGTAGACCCACCTGCCGTCATGCACTGCCCGAATCTCGACGGCCGAGTTACCCTTGCCACCGAGATTGCCACCGAAGCTGGTGAGCACGTTGACCGGCTTGGCCAACCGCCAAGCCGCATCGGGCGCATCGCCGTCGAGGATTGGTGCGGCTCCGCTGTCAATGCGCGGAATATAAAGCGTGTCCTCCAACGCCGAGCGCCACACCATGATCAGAGCAACTCCCGCGATCCCCGCCAGCATGGTCATCAGCAGAGGACCGGCTGCAGAAAGGGGCCGACGCGATCGTGGTGAAGCCCGCCCGGTCACCCCGCGTTCAAACAAGCTATTGGCCCGATAGTGCGCAAAGAGCTTGCATCGCAGGTGCTTCCTCCAATGAGGGCGGCGGGCAAGGAGGGAATTCGATGGCATCGTCAACTCGTGTCGTTGGACCCAAGAATAATTGCCGATCGCTTCGTCACACCGTTGGCGATCAATGCGCGTTGCGAAGTAGCCCGTGCGCCAAAGGCGCTATCCTGTCGCGCCATATAGCGGGACATGGCTCTCGACGCGTCATGCAATTAAACGACTTTGTTGCAGCGTAGGCGCGCGCTTGAGGAAATGACGCAGGCCGATCTTTTCAATTCGTACGCGTGAATTTTCGGCTGACGATCCCCGCATAATTTTCCTGCAGACTGCCCGGCGATTTTCGTTCCAGCCTCCCTCAACTGCCTGACTTGCTCGGCGAATATCGACACTAGGTTGCGGTCGATTTTCAGATGCGATCGGCGACCGTCATATGCGCGACGGCTACGCGCGATGAGGAGTAGAGACCATGGCTGACCTGATCTCCTATGGTCTCCTTTGCTTCGGCGTCTTCGTCGGCGCCTTCGTTTCCGGCCTGGCCGGCTTTGCGTTCTCTGCGGTTGCGGGCGTTTTCGTTCTCCACGTCCGGACGCCGACCGAGGCCGTGCCTCTGATGATGGCTTGCAGCATCGTGGTTCAGGGCGCCAGCCTCGCCGTTCTGCGCAATCGCATGACGTGGCAAGGCAGCCTCGCCTTCGTCGTTGGCGGCGTACTGGGAATCCCGCCTGCGCTCTATCTGCTGCAACGCGTTGAAACCAGAATCTTTCGAACAGGCTTCGGCGTCTTTCTGGCGGCCTATGCCGCTTACATGCTTTTTCGTCCCGCCGTTGCACTCGTGCGGCAGGCGCAAAGCCGCCGCCGGGATGCGATGGTCGGGTTCGCAGGCGGCTTCATCGGAGGCCTGACGGCGATGCCGGGAGCGCTGCCCACGATCTGGTGCGACCTGCGCGGACTGCCGAAGAATCAGCAGCGAGGTCTGGTTCAGCCGTTCATCGCGACGATGCAGCTGTTGGCGTTGCTGCTCATGATGTCCCGCCGCACTCTCCCGACAGGCATGCTGAACGACTTCATCATCAGTCTGCCGGCGCTGCTGGCGGGAACGGTCGCGGGAATCGTGATGTTCGGTCGCGTGAATGAAACGGCATTTCGACGCGTGGTCCTCATCATCCTGCTGATCGCCGGGCTCGGCCTGCTCGTCTGACGTCATTGCACCGTTCGCGCCGTGTCGAGCATTCTGTGCCGCCGCAAGGGGCCGGCTATCAGCCGTGCATTCCGGCCGCAGCCACGGCCACGGCCGTCGCGGCCGCGCGGGTGCCGACGTCGAGCTTGCCGTAGACCCGCTCCAGGCAATGCTTGATGGTGGCGGGCGACAGGCCGAGAATGCCGGCGATCTCCGCATTGCTCTTGCCGTGGGCGAGCAAGGCCAGAACCTCGGTCTCGCGCGGACTGAGCCCCAGCGAGACAATGTCCGCGGGCGCGATGTGAAGCTTGCGCTCGCTCAGCAGCAGGAAAGGCCCGCCGCGGTCGCGCAGGATCTGAATCGTGAGCCGTCGGCCGTCGCGTTCAGCAACGAATGGCTGCAACGGCGCAATGGAAGCATTCGCCGTGAGCTCCTGGCGCCGCAACCAGTCGTCGACCGGCGCAGGCAGCGCACCGCGGTCGGTCCAGTGGAAATACGCGGTCAGCAGCTCCTGCGCGCGCGCACTCGTCTGGCGAATGCGTCGGTCCGGCCCGAGCAGGATAGCCGCGCGGCCGTTCACCTCGAGGCCCTGAAGGAGTGTAGCAAGCTGCGCCTTGAGGTCGCTGACGGCCTCGGCATAGCGATAGGCCGCTTCGAGATGCGGCGCCAGCAGATCGAGCACGCGGCGGTCACGGCCGTCGAAGTCGAGCGTCTCGCGCATCGCAACGACGTGCATCTTGTAAGGACGGGACACACGAACGGCGACGCCGAGCATATGCTCGATACGAAAAGGCCGGTAGACCTCGTTATAGAGCGCGGTGCTGCGCCATGATGGCTGGCTGACCAAATCGCTCAGCGTGGCTGCCTTGACGGCCGCCTGGTCCGGAGCCCAGTGATCCAGAAACGGATGCTCGTGCATGTGCCGCTCGAAAACTTGCCTGACATTGGGCATGCGCATGGTCGGACCCGAGGCCCAGCTCGATGACCAGCGAGCGCGCCGCAGAGCTGGATTGATGCCGCTCATATGGAAGCTGTTGCAGTTGATGACGCGCTGAAGCGATCGCACCATGCCGATCTCGCACTCCTCGGGCGCCTGGTAGGAATACAATTCCTCGACGACTTCCAGGATCGCGTGAAAGTCACGCTGCCTCAGATGCCTCATTCAGTGCTCCTCTTGGACGGCAGGGTTGGCCATCAGCCGTGCATTCCGGCCGCAGCCACGGCCAGGGCCGTCGCCGCCGCGCGGGTGCCGACGTCGAGCTTGCCGTAGACCCGCTCCAGACAATGCTTGATGGTGGCGGGCGACAGGCCGAGAATGCCGGCGATCTCCGCATTGCTCTTGCCGTGGGCAAGCCAGGCCAGGACCTCGGTCTCGCGCGGACTGAGACCAAGCGAGGCAATGTCCGCGGGCGCGATGCGAAGCTTGCGCTCGCTGAGCAGCAGGAAGGCGCCACGGCGGTCGCGCAGGATCTGAATCGTGAGGCGCCGGCCGTCGCGTTCGACGACGAGTGGCCGCAGCGGAGCGGCGGACGCGTCTACCGTGAGCCCTTGGCGCCGCAACCAGCCATCGACCGGTGCAGGCAGCGCGTTCCGGTCGCTCCAGCGGAAATGCGAGGTCAGCAGGTCCCGTGCGCGCGCGCTCATCTGGCGAATGCGTCTACCCGGCCCGAGCAGGATGGCCGCGCGGCCGTTGGCCTCGAGGCCATGATGGAGCGTAGCAAGTTGGGTCTGGAGTTCGCCGACCGCCTCCGCATTGCGGTAGACGGCCGCGAGATGCGGCGCCAGCAGATCGAGCATGCGGCGGTCACGGTCATCGAAGTCGATCGTCTCGCGCAAGCCAACGACGTGCACGGCGTGCGGCCGAAGCCCGGGAAGGGCTACGCCGAGCATATGTTCGATGCGGATGGGACGATAGATTTCGTTATAAAGACCGGTGTCATGCCATGAGGGGCGGCTGATCAGATCGCTCAGCGTGACTGGCTTTAGATCCTCACGGTGCGAATTCCAGCGCCGCAGAAACGGATGCTCGTGCATGTAGCGCGCGACAACTTCGTTCGGGTTTGGGATGGTCTCTGGTCTGCGCGAAACCCAGTCGGAGGTCCATCGAACGCGGCGCTGCTTCGGGTCGCTTTCGCTGAGATGCCAGCTGTCGCAGTCCATCACTGTTTGGAGCGATTCCACAATGCCCGCCTCGCAGGCATCTAGTGTCTGAAACGAATACAGCCGCTCGACGATCTCCATGATAGCGTGAAAGTCACGCTGCCGCAGCCGGCTCATTCATCGCTCCCAATAACCGATAGGGCCGAACGCCCCTTGTGACCTGCGGTTGCATGGATCAGGTTTCGTGCCACCGCCTCGGCGGCGGATTCGACGAGCCGGCGTCTCGCGCTTGTTCTCGCGTCCGGGACTTCAAGCTCAAACCACAGTCTCGAACCACGCCAAATTGATGGAGTTGCCCGTTGTCCCTCGCTTCCAACGCCCAGCACGAGCCTGCGCACAGGCCACCGGGTACTGGCGTGAAGCCGGTCCAATTTGCGGCAAAACTTCGACATGCTGGAATGAACACTCGCGCCCCCGGCCAAAACAGAAAACCGTTCGGCCATGGTAGCGTCCATAGCACTCTCTTCGTGCCACGCTCTGTGATTGCGATCACAAAATATGATCCTCCAGAGAAACAGTGGTTTCATAGCCATGCGACCGCCCGTGCTTGACGTGGGCGACGTGAACCAGATGACGGCATTCGAAAGCAGTGAAGCTTGCATTGGTCGGGCGAGCGCGGTTCGGGATAATGAAATTCTGATTGGCTTGATTGGCGCCATCTACGAAGCGGCGCTCGATCCGGCAAAATGGGCGGGCGTTCTCGATATCATTACTGATTTCATCAACCCCGGCGCGGAGCGTTTCTTCCACGGTGGATTGCAGCCACGGGAATGGGTCGATGCGGCGAATGCCATATTGGAAGAACCTGCCGACGATCTGGTGTCCGGCACGCGCCATCGAGCCGGCGTGGCGGACGACATGCGGCGCCGCCTGGTCGTGATCCTGCCGCACATCCGCCGGTCGTTGCAGATCGGCGAAGATATCGCCCGCAGCCGGGCAGAGACCGCAGCGCTTGCCGACACGGTCGATGGTCTCGGCGCAGGGCTATTCGTCGTCGACGGCACGACGCGGATCGTCCACACCAATGCCGCCGCACGCCGGCTTCTCGCTGCCGAGGACGTGCTGTCCTCGCACGGCGGGCGTTTGGTTGCCTGCGATCCACAAGCCAATCGAAGTTTGCGCCTCGCCTTGGCTGCTACCGACGGGCCGAGCGATGTCATGCCCGGTCCGTTACCGCTGATCGCGCCCGACGGTACGCGTCGTGTCGGCCATGTACGCCCTCTGAAACCGGTCGCAGGATCGTACGGCAACGGCCCTCAAGAAGCCCTTGCCGCAGTGCTGGTTTATAAGGCGGGCATGGAATGCCCCCGGCCGCCCGACATCATCGCCAGATCCTACAACCTGACCCCCACCGAATTGCGCGTTCTGCTTGCCATCGTCGAAATCGGCGGCGCACCGGAGGTGGCGGCGAAGCTCGGCATCGCCCCCAGCACCGTGAGGACGCATGTCGGCCGCCTGTTCGAAAAGACCGGCACCAAGCGACAGGCCGAGTTGGTCCGGCTCGTCGGCGGATTTGCCAGCCCGTTCCAGGACGAATGAAGCCGCGGCTGACGGGAGGGCGCGACGAGCCCAGCCTCCACAATCGCAATAATCATCGTGGATGACGCGCGCGCGCAGCAGCACCATCATTCATTTGATGGATGGCAGGAGGAAACAGGTTCTTCTGCTCGCATCCGGGCTCAAGCCGTACAAGCGCGGCGGCTGCCGGCTACGTGGCTGACCGCAGCGACAATATCCGGGCAGAGCAGCACATCGCCGGGCGACCTGTTGCGCCGGCTCTGGAGATCCGACAGCTTTCGCACTTATGGGCGAAGGGCCTGTGAGCGTATGGGCATCTTGAAAGGCTTGGTGGGCGCACCAGGGCTCGAACCTGGGACCCGATGATTAAGAGTCATCTGCTCTACCAACTGAGCTATGCGCCCGGATCCTAGTCCGGCAAGCCCTCGCAAGAGGGCGTCGTTTAGCAAAGCGACCTTCGGATGTCCAGCAAGCCGGGGCAAGTTTTCCCGGGCTTTGGCTGACCGCCGGAATGGCAAAAAGCCGCTGGATTTCAGCGGCTTCTGCCGATGTCCGGATCGGGCTCCGATCCGGGGTTACGTCAGAGCCGCTCGGGGCCGCCCCGGTCCGGGCCGCCGTCGCGATCGTAGCGATTCCGGTCATAGGAACGGTCGCGGTCACCACCCCGGTCCGTGTCCATTTCGCGCTCGAACCGGTGATGGCGCCAGCCTTCCCTGCCCCCGAACCAGGTCAGGACGGCGAGCCGGCGCTTCTGGCCGTCATCAAGCGTCTTGTAGAGCGGATCGGCGGCATCGGCGATCTTCTTCATGGCCCCGGCCGTGGCTGTCATATTCTCGGCCCGGTCACGCAACCGCACCACCGGATCGTCCGGCTTCTGCTGGCTGGAATCGTCCTTTGGCGGGTTCATCCGCGCGTTGGCGCGATCGATCCTGAGCTTGGCGAACTCCTTGACCGCGGCTTCGACCGGCGGCCACAGCTTTTCCTGGTCCGCCGTCAATTTGAGGCCGGCATGGACGGCCGCGATCCGGGCGTCGGCATAGGCCGACCGGTCCTCCGGGCTCATCCGCGAAAAGCCGTGGCCCCAATGGCGGTGCTGGGCATAGACGGCGGTCGAACCGGCAATGGCAAGAACCGCAACCGCTGCGATGGCGAACTTCCTCATGCGAACCTCCTGTGCAAGGTTGCATGAAGATGGGCTCGCCTCAGCCGGCCTTCAACTTAAAGGTTGGCAAGGCAGGCCTCCCTTACCAAGATGTAATGTCCGTCAATTGATCCATCACAATGCAGGCGAGCTAGATCATCCCGAGCAGTCGCGGCAGCCACAGCGATATATCCGGCACATAGGTGATCAGCCCGAGGAACACCAGCATAGCGCACAGCCACGGCAGCACCGCGATGGTGATCTCGCTGATCCCCATCTTGGCAATACTGCTGGCGATGTAGAGATTGAGTCCGACCGGCGGATGACACAGTCCGACCTCGGTGTTGACGATCATCAACACACCCAGATGAACCGGGTGAACGCCGAGCTTGGTCGCCAGCGGAAACAGGATCGGCGCCATGATCAGCAGGATCGACGACGGATCCATCACGTTGCCGGCCAGCAGCAGGATGATGTTGACCACCAGCAGGAACATCCAGATCGAAAAATTCTTGTCGATGATCCAGGCCGCCATCTCCTGCGGGATCTGCTCCGATGTCATCAGGAACGAAAACAGCACCGCGTTGGTGATGATGTAGAGCAGCATCGAACTCATGCTCGCGGCCTGCAGCAGTACCCGCGGCACTTCCGTAAGCTTCAGTTCCTTGTAGACGAATACCGTGATGAAGAAGGCATACACCGCCGCCACCGCGGCGGCCTCGGTCGGCGTAAAAATCCCGCCATAGATGCCGCCGAGCACGATACCGATCAGCAGCAAGCCCCAGAGGCTTTCGCGGAATGCGGTCCATTGCTGGCCGAGGGTTGCCCTCTTCATCTTCGGGTAGCCGTTGCGCAACGCTACGACAAAGGTCACGGCGGCAAGCATCAGCGCGAGAATGATGCCGGGTATGATACCGGCCATGAACAGCGCGCCGATCGAGGTATTGGTGGAAACGCCGTACAGGACCAGGATGATCGAGGGTGGCACCAGGATGCCCAGCGCGCCCGAGGTCGCGATCACGCCGACGCCGAACCGGCGCGGGTAGCCGTATTGCACCATCGCCGGCATCATGATCGAGCCGATCGCGACCACCGTCGCCACGCTCGACCCCGAGATCGCCGCGAACATCGCGCAGGCCGCGACGCCGGCAAGACCGAGCCCGCCCGGCAGATGCCCGACAAGCGAAGTCGTGAACGCAATCATCCGCCGCGCCACGCCGCCACGGGTCAGGAAGGTACCGGCCAGGATGAAGAACGGGATTGCCATGATGCCGAAATTGTCCAGGCCCGAGAACAATTTCAGGCCGACGCTTTCGATCGGCACCTGTGTCATCGTGAACAGGAATGTCAGCACGGTGAGGCCGAGCGAAATCGAGATCGGCATGCCCGTCAGCATCAGCGCGAACAGCAGTCCGAAAATAATGGCGGCGCTCATCACGCTTCTCCGAGCGCGATCGGCGCGTTCTTGCTGGTTTCGACGCCATCGACATGGGTGGCGTCATGGTGCGGCAGTTCGTCGGTCCACCAGTAGGTCCACACCACCTGGAGAAAGCGGAAGCACATCAAATACGAGCCGAGCGGGATGCAGGCGTAGACGATCCAGCTTGGTATTTCCAGGTCAGGCGAGGTCTGGTCGGTCGACATCAATTCGATGACGAATTTGGCGCCCATGGTGCCGACGATCGCCGTGAACAGTGCGCCACCCATCAGGCCGAACAAAACGGTACGCTTGCGCCAGCGGTCGTTGAGGCGGTTGATCAGCACATCGACGCCGACATGGATGCCGGTCCTCACGCCGTAGGCGGCGCCGAACTTGGCCATCCAGATGAACATGTAGATGCACAGCTCCTGCGTCCAGGCGATGTGAATCTGGATCAGGTACGGATAGAGAAACGGAATGCCGGTGCCGAACCGGTGCACAACGGCAAGGAAGATCAGCACGGTCGCGGCGCCCATCAGCGTGCTGATCAGGATTTCCTCGAGCCGATCAAGGATACGAAGCAGCATTTCTCCCCCCGTACACCCGGAAAATTCCGGGCGCATCGCCATTTATTTCTGTGAAGCCGGCGCCGGTCGATCCCCACGATGATCCGGCACCGCGCAAGATCAGCGCGAACCCTCGGCTGACAAGGGCCCGCCTGTCGTCATGTCAGTGGCCGGCCTGCCCGGTCTCTTTCATGAACTCGTCGATCAGCGGCTGGCCGACGCGGGTCGCGACATCCTTGTAGACCGGCTCCATCGCCTTGCGCATCGCGGCGTCCTGTTCCGGCGTCAGCGTGATGATCTCGGTCTTTCCGCTCTTCTTGATCAATTCGAGCGCGTCGTCGTTTTCCTTCGCCGACTGGCCGTTGCCGAAAGCCGTGGCTTCCTTCATCGCCTTGTCGAGTTCGAGGCGGATGTCGGCCGGCAGGCCGTCCCAGAACTTCTTGTTCACGACGACGACGTAGCCGATGTAGCCGTGGCTGGTGACGGTGGCGAACTTCTGCACCTCATGCATTTTCTGGGTGTAGATGTTGGACCAGGTGTTTTCCTGGCCGTCGACCACGCCGGTCTGCAGCGCCTGATAGACTTCGCCGAACGCCATCACCTGCGGGATCGAACCGAGCGCACGGAACTGCGCCTCGAGCACCTTCGATGACTGGATGCGGAACTTGACGCCCCTGTAGTCGGCAGGCGCGACCAACTTCTTGTTGGCCGTCATTTCCTTGAAACCGTTATCCCAATAAGCAAGACCGGTCATGCCCTTGGAATCCAGCAGCTTGAGCAGCCGCGCGCCGAGCGGGCCGTCGGTGACTTTGCGGAGCGTCTTCAGGTCGGGCAGAATGTAGGGCAGATCGAATACCTCGAATTCCTTGACCCCGATCGGGCCGAATTTCGAGTTCGACGGCGCCAGCATCTGCACTGCGCCGAGTTGCAGCGCTTCCAGCTCTTCCTTGTCCTTGTAGAGCGTCGAGTTCGGATAGACTTCGACCTTGACCTTGCCGTTGGTATATTTCTCCGCCAGTTCCTTGAACTTGTCGGCCGCCTTGCCCTTCGGCGTGTCGGCAGCCACCACATGGCTGAACTTGATGACGATCGGCGCCTGCGCCGCAGCCGGCCCCACCAGAGCCATTGCCGCGACCGATGCCGCAGCAGCCAGTATCAATTTACGCATGTTTCCTCCCGCGTATTTCTTTTTACGAAGCGCCCGCTCCGAAGCTTGTATGCCAGCCGCACCAATACAGAGAAGCCGGCCCAATTGCCATTGCCCGTTAGCAGGGGCCATGTCGTGGCTTTGTTGCACTGCAAAAAAATGTACGTTCTGTCCGCGCGGGTCTCCGGGCCGTTTCGCAGGCAATCCTGCTTCGCCCTCGCGACCTCGCCCTTCGAGAGGGTGCGGGCAGGATCTCTCCACGTCATGCAGTCCCGTAGGATGGGTGGAGCGAAGCGATGCCCATCAATGCCACGCGCAGAAGGTGCAGAAGATAATGGGTTTCGCTTCGCTCTACCCATCCTACGAAAACATACCTTCGCGATCTCGCGGCGCGTTGCGTCCGAGGTTTGCATCTTCGTTTGGCCCATTAGAGGGCGCAGGGAAGACCGGGTGCTTGCTGCACCCGCGGTCTCGCGTGCGATTTGCGCAAACAAAACGGCACACGAGCATACAGGGCAGCTGGAGCATTCCGGCCTTCCCTGCGCAATGGCTTTACGGCTTACTTCGTGCTCTTCCCGGAGAACGGCTCTTTTGCCTCCGTCGCCTGCGCTTCTTATCGCACGCTTAACGCCAGCACCGCGGCGCCCGAACCACACGACTTCGCCGTACGCTTCCGGCGCGTACGTCTATCGCGCCCTCAGCGTCCATCGCATCTCACCGCGCGTTCGTGACGATCGCGAGCGCCCCTCATCCGCCGTGAGACACGCGGAGTTATGCGACTGATTTGCGTGAGAACGAAAGCGGAATATTTTTAATTCCTAGGCTTGACACAATTTCGGATAATCCGAAGTGATTTGCCCGTCGTGCCAAATGATGGCAGGCCATTGCCTCCACATCGTCATTGCGAGCCACCGGGTCGCGCGAATGCGCGCCCGATGACAGGCTCCGCGAAACAATCCGTTGTCACCTCGTGCGCAGACAGATGGATTGCTTCGCTGCGCTCGCAATGACGTGGAGAGAGCGAGGGCCAGTCCGCAAGCGTGCCCACTATCAAGGCGCGCGATATCGGGGACAGATGGTGGGCACGGCGCGAAGCGCGCCTTTGCCCACCCTGCGCGCTTAGAGCATCGGTACTGCGTGGACCGATACATCCACATGCAGTCCGGTCGGGTCGTCCACATTGCCGGCGAAGCCGCCCGATATCGGGATTGCCTGTTCCGCCTCCCTGGTCACGCCCACGCGGATCAGGTTGGCGCCGGCAATCAAACCATTGGTCGGATCGTACTCGATCCAGCCTGCACCGGGCAGATAGACGCTGCACCAGGCGTGCGTGCTGCCGCCGCCCACGGTCGTGCCCGAGGAATCGTCGTACAAATAGCCGGTAACAAAACGCGTGGCGAGGCCAAAGCTGCGCAGCGCTTCCATCATCAGCACCGCAAAGTCGCGGCAGGTGCCGGAACCAAGCGCCAGTGTCTGGACGGCCGTCTGCGTGCCCTCCTCGTAGCGGGCGCGATAATTGAACTCCTGCTTGATGGCATGCGTCATCGCTTCCAGTACCCGTAGCGTCTGCTTGCCTTCCACTTCGGACACGACACGGCGGGCCCAGGCGTCGACCTTTCGCTCGGGGTCCGGCATCTGGCGTTCGGCGAGGCGCGCCAGGTCGGGAATCTCGTGAGCGGCGTAGGAACACGGAAACTGCTCGGCGGTTGCGTCGAGGCTGTAAACCGGCAGCGGCTGACCATCGGGGTGATGCGTCATGTCAAGCGTCGACACGATGCTGAGCCGCTCGGTCCTGAGTGCTTCCGGCCATTCGAGGTAGCAGATGGAATTGTTGAAGACGTCATGCTTCCAGTAGATCGCATTCGGCTCCGGCTCGACCTTCAGCATCGCGCTGTGCAGGCGAAGGTCGTGGCTCTCGTCCGGCCGGACCATCAGCTTATGCCGCAGCAGGCCCACCGGGTTGCGGTAGGTGTATTCGGTGGTGTGAACGATGCCGATTTTCGCCATCCGAGCCTCCTCCGATTGGATTGACTCCATGAGACCGAGCCGGCTCGATTTACCGGGCGCCGGACACCCGCTACGATGGACAACGGTAGTCGTCTTACAGATCAGTGGCGAGGTGCCGCCACCGCGGAAAAGAGGTCTTGATGAACCTCGATCTCGCCCTCATCCTGCTCATGCTCGCGGGCGCCATCGTGATGTTCGTCATCAACCGGCCCCGCATGGACGCCGTCGCGCTCCTCGTGATGGTCTCGATGCCCCTCACCGGCGTCATTACGGTGAACGAAGCGCTGGCGGGGTTTGCCGATCCATCGATCATACTGATCGCCGCGCTATTCGTCATCGGCGAAGGTCTCGTAAGGACCGGCGTCGCGCGACGGCTCGGCGATTGGCTCGACGCGAAGGCCGGCGGCAGCGAGAACCGCTTGCTCATCCTGCTGATGGCGGCTGTAGGTGGCCTCGGCTCGTTGATGAGTTCAACCGCCGTTGTCGCCATTTTCATCCCGGTGGTGCTGCGCATCTCGCAAAATCGCGGCATGGCGCCAAGCCGGCTCATGATGCCGCTGAGTTTCGCCGCGCTGATCAGCGGAATGCTGACACTGGTGGCAACGGCGCCCAATCTGGTCGTGAACGCCGAACTGATCCGGCAGGGTGCGCAGGGGTTTAATTTTTTCAGCTTCACTCCGTTCGGGCTGCCGCTGCTCGCACTCGGTATCGTCTATATGCTTCTCGCGCGCGGCCTGCTCCCCAGCAAGAGCCTGCCCGCCGCGGCGGAGCGCCGCCCCAGGCTTGCGCGGTGGATCGGGCAATACGGCCTCGCCGAGCGCGAAAAGCGTGGCCGCATCAGCGCCGGCTCGCCGCTGGTCGGAAAGCCCCTCGACGAACTGTCGCTCCGCGCCGCGGGCGTAAACCTTCTCGCCATCGAGCGTGGGACCGGGTTCGCGGCAAAGGTGCTCCGTCCGACCGCACAGACCGAACTGCAGGCAGGCGATGTGCTGCTCGCCGATGTGGACATCTCGAACGACGGCGCCAGCAAGCTGTGGCAGTCACTGAATCTGGAGCCGCTGCCGCTCAGCGAGATCGGAAACTACTTTGTCGATCGCTCGCAGGAGATCGGCACAGCGGAGGTCATCCTGCCGGCCGAATCCACGCTGATCGGCCAGACCGTGCTCGAGGCCCGGATTCGCTCCGAATACGGCCTCACCGTCATCGGGTTGCGGCACGGCAACAAAGTAGTGACGCACGACCTGCTGGGGGAAAGGTTGAAGATCGGAGATACGCTCCTGCTGATCGGATTCTGGTCCGACATTCGGGATCTTCAGTCCCACTCCGACGACGTGGTCGTCCTGAACATGCCCGTTGAACTGGAGGAAGTTCTCCCCGCATCACAGCGGGCGCCGCACGCGCTGGCCGTGCTCGGGCTAGTGGTCGTGCTGATGGTCAGCGGGTTGATACCGAACGTCCAGGCCGCGCTGATTGGCTGCCTGCTGATGGGACTTCTGGGCTGCGTCGATTTCAACAGCGCCTATCGCTCCATCAACTGGAAGACGCTCGTCCTGATCGTCGGTATGCTGCCGTTCTCGCTGGCCCTGCAGCGGACTGGAGGCGTCGACCTCGCTGCGGACGCGGTCGTCGGCCTGGTTGGAGCCGCCGCGCCGCGTTTCGTATTGGCGACCCTGTTCGTCATCACCGCGGCGCTAGGCTTGTTCATCTCCAATACGGCCACGGCCGTACTGATGGCGCCGGTGGCACTGGCCATCGCCAAGGACCTCGGAGCCTCGCCCTATCCGTTCGCGATGATCGTAGCCCTGGCCGCGTCCGCGGCTTTCATGACGCCTATCTCCTCACCAGTAAACACGCTGGTCGTGGGACCCGGACAATATAGTTTTGGCGACTTCGTGAAGGTGGGAGTGCCGTTCACTGTTATCGTTGCAATCGTGTGCGTGATGCTCGTTCCAATTTTTCTTCCGTTTTGAGCTTAGCGGCGGCCGGGACGCTCTCCAGGCGCATGGGTGGCCGGCCGCGCCGCAGCAATTAACGATCTGGTAATCTCGGTTTCGTGCAGGCAGCCGCGACGAAACATTTCACCCGGCGGACGAAGCCATTTTTGTGGCTCCGCGAAAACCTCCTGAAATCAACGACCGGCAGCATGGCAGGCTCTTGAGTTCCCTGAGTCTCGCCAGACCAGCGCGGGACCATCGCAGAACTGGAAATGCCATGCTCGCCGAAAAGTACATGCTGCTTTTGGAAACGATCCGGAGCCTGGCCGAGCGTGGCCCGGCCTACGCCTATGGCGCTCCGAGGGTGATCAGCACCTCGCCGCATGTCCCGGTCCAATTGCCCGGCGCAAGCCGGAAGTAGACCAAGAAGTAGGATGGGTAGAGCGAAAGCGAAACCCATCGTAGTCTTCGTTGAAGTGATGGGTATCGCTTCGCTCCACCCATCCTACGACGGCTCGCGGTTTCGACAGCTCCCAACCTCAACGCAAAAACGCGGCGCCTAGGCGCCGCGTTTTGTTTTTCCATCGATGAGCTACGCGATCAGCCCGCCGCCTGTGCCGGCCTGTCGCGCTGGTGCTTCATGACGATCTTGTTGAGCGCGCCGAGATAGGCCTTGGCGGATGCCACCAGCGTATCCGGGTCGGACCCCTTCGCCGTCATCGAGCGGCCTTCATGGGCGAGCCGCACCGACACTTCGGCTTGCGCGTCGGTACCTTCGGTCACGGCATGGACCTGATATAACTCCAGCTTGGCCTCGTGCGGCACCAGCGCCTTGATGCAGTTGAACACCGCATCGACGGGGCCGTTGCCTTCGGCTTCCTCGATTTTCGTCTGGCCTTCGACGTCGAGCTTCATGGTGGCGCGCTGCGGGCCATGGGTGCCGGCGATGACGGTCAGCGAAACCAGCTTGATCCGGTCATGCGAGGCCGCGATCTCCTGATCAACCAGCGCTTCGATGTCCTCGTCGTAGATGTCCTTCTTGCGATCGGCCAGCGCCTTCATCCGCACGAACGCGTCTTCCAACTGGTTGGCGCCGAGCTTGTAGCCCATCTCCTCCAGCTTGTGCACGAAGGCGTGGCGGCCGGAATGCTTGCCGAGCACCAGCGACGACTTTTTCAGGCCGATCATCTCGGGGCGCATGATCTCGTAGGTCGATGCGTCCTTCAGCACGCCGTCCTGATGAATGCCGCTTTCATGCGCGAACGCGTTGCGGCCGACGATCGCCTTGTTGTACTGCACCGGGAACGAGGTCGCGGCCGATACCAGTTTTGAGGCCCGCGTCAGCATGGTGGTGTCGATCTTGTTCCACCACGGAAACACGTCATTCCGGACGTTGATCGCCATCACGACTTCTTCCAGCGCGGCATTGCCTGCCCGCTCGCCGATGCCGTTGACGGTGCATTCGATCTGTCGCGCGCCGCCGGCGATGCCGGCCAGCGAATTCGCCACCGCCATGCCGAGGTCGTTATGGCAGTGCACGGAGAATATTGCCTTGTCGGAATTCGGCACCCGCTCGATCAGCGTGCGCATGAAGTGGGTGTATTCCTCCGGCACGGTGTAGCCGACGGTATCCGGGATGTTGACCGTGGTGGCGCCGGCCTTGATCACGGCCTCGACGATGCGGCAGAGGTAATCCATCTCGCTGCGGGTGCCGTCTTCGGCCGACCATTCGACGTCGTCGATCTGGTTGCGCGCGCGGGTGACGTTGGCGATCGAGAGCTCCATCACCTGCTCCGGCGTCATGTTCAGCTTGACGCGCATGTGCAACGGCGAGGTCGCGATCACGGTGTGGACGCGGCCGCGCTTTGCAAATTTCACCGCTTCGGCGCAGCGGTCGATGTCCTTGGGGTTGGCGCGCGACAGGCCGGCGATGACGGCGTTCTTGGAGCGGCGGGCGATCTCGCTGACGGCCTGGAAGTCGCCTTCGGAGGTGATCGGGAAGCCGGCCTCGATGACGTCGACGCCCATGTCGTCCAGCATTTCGGCGATCTCGAGCTTTTCCTCAAACGTCATGGTCGCGCCCGGGCACTGCTCGCCGTCGCGCAGGGTGGTGTCGAATACGATGACGCGGTCCTTCTCGGACTTGTTGGCGGTGGTCATTTCCTGAATTCCTTTTGGGTCGTGCGCCGGTTCAATGGGCGCTGAAGGGGTCTGGTGATCTCGTACGAACCCCTGAGTGCCCAGGCGCAAACGCCCAGACGGCCCTCAGGGGCCGATAAGAAGCAGAAGCCCGCCAAGAAGGAGGGTGGGCGCGGTCGCAGCCGGACGAGCGGGGGCAGACATAGAGGCAGCCTTGGCCGCTCCACCCCGAACTCCAGACTTTTCGCTGCGAATCAGCATTGCCAGACCCTTTTGGACGACCAAATCTGGGCCAAAACCATTGACGGTTCGTTCCCGGGACGGCGTTCCGGGCCTGTTCTAGACGAATTTTGCGGCCGGCCGCAATGCCAAAAGATGGTCAGGAAGGATGACCTAATGGTGCCTGTCCAGGCCTCTATCACGCTCGTCGCCCACCCGATGTCGCACGCAAGCTAGATGGTGAGCGGCCGTAAAGACCGGAAAACGCCGCGTTGAAGCGGCGGACGCTGCCGAAGCCCGCGCGGAAGGCAATCTCGGTCATCGTATCGTCGGTGGTGTCAAGTAGCCGCTTGGCGCGCTGGACGCGGCGGGTGGTCGCGACCTGCTGCGGGCTTGCCCCGACATGGCGTTCGAACAGGCGAGCGAGATGGCGCGAGGTGATCCCGAGTTTCTCCGCCAGTGCGGCGACCGAGCCTTGCTCCAGCGCGCCGCCGTCGATCAGTTTCAGCGCGCGCGCAACCGTCGAGCGCGTCCCGTTCCAGGCCGGGCAGAACGGAGCCGTCTCCGGGCGACAGCGCAGGCACGGCCGGTATCCCGCCGCCTCTGCGGCGGCTGCCGTCGGGTAATAGGTAACGTTGCGCGTCAACGGGTGCTTCACCGGGCAGACCGGGCGGCAATAGATCCGCGTGGTCCGCACCGCCGTGAAGAAACGGCCGTCGTAGCGCGCGTCGCGCCGCAGCCGTGCAGCATTGCAGACGTTGAAACTCAGCATCGGCGGATTCTAGCGTATCGCGCGGCCGGGGAAAGTGGCCGCGGGTGATGAAGTCCGATTCCGGCCAGCGTGAACAGCGAGGCTGGCCTAGATGAGGAACGATTGATTTTCACTCCTCACCGAAGGCCAAACCATGGATCATCCGACCGCCAAAGACATCGTCCTCAACGCCTGGAAGACATTCTCGACGCGCGACGCAGGCCAGATCGCATCCCTCTTCACGCCGGACGCCGAATGGATCGCGCCAGCCCGAAATGCAACGGCGGTTGCGCTCGCGCATGCCGACCACATGATCGGCCCCGACCAGATCGCGCGCTTCATCGCCTCCGAGATGCACCGCCTGTTCACGGAGATCGATATCTCGTTCCGCGCCATCCATGCCGATGGCGACACGGTGATCATCGAGGAGCGGATGCGGGCGACACTTCCGGAAGGACGGCCGTATGACAACGACTACTGCTTCATCTTTGTCGTCGCAGGCGGCCGCATCAAGCAGGTTCGCGAGTACATGGACACGCGAAAAGGCTGGCAGATGGTTTTCGGGGAAGCGGCGGAGTGAGCGGCGTGAGCGCGGACATAAAGAACCGAAGGTAAATCATGGCCACCAGGATCTACGGGACGGTCAGTCCCGAGCGACAGAAGGCGATGAGCGGGCTGGAGTTCGTCAAGGGCCTTGCCAGCGGAGTGCTGCCCCTCAACACAATCGCACAGACCTTGGGGTATGATGTGGTGGAGGCCGAAAGCGGTCGCGTCGTCATCACATTGGATCCAACGGGCGCTCATCTCAATCCGTCGGGCACGGTGCATGGCGGCCTCACGGCGACACTTCTCGATAGCTGCATGGGCCTGGCCATCCAGTCGATGCTCGAAAAAGGCATCGGCAGCACGACGGTCGAGTTCAAGATTTCGCTCGTCCGAGCCATCACGCTGGAGACAGGGCAGATCAGGGCCGAAGGCAATGTGCTCAACTGCGGCCGTCGCGTCGGCACGGCGGAAGGCCGCGTCACCGACGCCAAGGGCCGATTGCTCGCGCATGGTACGACGACGTGCCTCATTTTTCCGAGCTAGCGTCGTCACGCCCGTTCAGTTGCGTAGGGCAAAGCGCAGCGTACCCACCGTTTCGCCCGGTATCCGGCATAGGCGTTCGTGAGTAGTGGTGAAGCATGGCGGGCAAAAATGCCGCAGTGACGGCCAATAAGTATTTCTCGAGCCGAAAAGCCGGATTTGGTTGACCACTGTGGCTGGCCGATTCGCTATGATTCCCGTGTCGGGGAGATCCGGGAACGGGATCCCTAGGACAGCTTTTATTTCTCGCGGTCGCAGCAGGGGCGACGATCGTGAAAGCCGATGAGGGGGCCAGGATGTCCGCTGCGGGCCGTGCCTGCAGCGGCAGCTTGGGCTAACGGGGACATCATGCCATCGATCAGTTTCACAGCCATCGACATCCGGAAGCTTGGATTGAAGCAGCGCCCGGCCAGGCCAACCACTTGGCATCTACGGCGGGTCATCATGCCAAGACGCAGCATAACCGGCCGTCTGGTGCGCGGGCAGGTTTGGCGGCGCCACGACGGCCGTCGCTGGTTGTACAAAAAATTTGTCGCATAGCGCGCGCCGTCGACAATGACGGCCTCACCGGAACGATGGTCCAGCGAGTAGCCTTGTAGCCCGGATGAGCGGAGTGATATCCGGGGACGGTGCCAGACAGCCATGATGGCCCCGCATATCGCTCCGCTCATGCGGGCTACGAATGAGTCACTCCCGTAGGATGGGTAGAGCGCAGCGAAACCCATCGCTCGCCGTCGTCGGGAATGGCATGATGGGTTTCGCTGCGCTCTACCCATCCTACTTCTTCGCCTTCGCCCCGCCCTTTCCCTCCGCCAGCAGCGCCTCGCGGACCTGCTTGAACTCGCTGCGGTCGGCCTTGTCGACAGCAGGGAAATGCAGATCGAGCTTGTCGAGCGCGGCCACGATCGCCGAACCGATCACCACGCGCGCGAACCATTTGTGGTCGGCCGGCACGATGTGCCATGGCGCATGCTTGGTCGAGGTGTGGCGGATCACATCCTGATAGGCGGCCTGGTATTTGTCCCACAGTTTGCGCTCGCCGATATCGGCGAGCGAGAACTTCCAGTTCTTGGCGGGATCCTCCAGCCGTTCGAGGAAGCGCTCGCGCTGCTCCTCCCTGGAGACGTTGAGGAAGAATTTCAGAATCAAGATGCCGTTGCGCGCGAGGTAGCGCTCCATCGCGGAGATGTCCTCGAAGCGGTCGCGCCAGATGTCCTTGGTGACGAGCCGCGGGGGAATCTTTTGTTTCGCGAGGATTTCGGGGTGCACCCGCACCACCAGGCATTCCTCGTAATGGGAACGATTGAAGATGCCGATGTGGCCGCGTTCCGGCAGCGCGATCATGCTGCGCCACAGGAAATCGTGGTCGAGTTCTTTCGTCGAGGGCTGCTTGAACGCGGTGACCTCGCAGCCTTGCGGGTTGACGCCCTCGAACACGCTCTTGATCGCACTGTCCTTGCCGGCGGCGTCCATGCCCTGGAAGATCAGCAACAGCGACCAGCGGTCCTGCGCGTAAAGCTTTTCCTGGAAATCGTTGATGCGCTCGCGGTTGGCCTCGATGATCTTCGTCGCGCTCTCCTTGTCGAGGCCGCCCTTCTCGTTGGTCTTGTGCGACTTGAGGTGAAACTCGCCTGCCCCATCGTAGCGGAACGGGGCGACATAGGGCTTCAGTTCGTCCGTCAGCGGTTTTGGGGATTTCTTGTTCATTTCGTCCCGGAGGGCTTGGGTTGCGTCTTCAATCTGTCGAGGACGCTACCAAGAATGCCCTTGGGAAGGAATATGATGAAGACGACCAGCAGCACGCCGTAGACCAGATTGTCCCAGCCCACCGCCTTGGTTCCGAACCCGATGCGCAGCACTTCGGCGAGCATGATGGTGATGACGGCGCCCACCGTCGGCCCAAGCGAGACGTAGAGGCCGCCGACGATGACGGCGAATACCATCTGCAGCGACACCGCGATGCCGCTCACCGTGTCGGGCGAGATGAACATCTGGTACTGGCAGTACAGCGCGCCGGCGAGCGCGGTCATCAGCGCCGAGATCAGGGTGATCTTGAGCTTTTCGGCTGTCACGTTGACGCCGGCGGCAGCGGCTGCGTCCTCGTCCTCCGAGATCGCTTCCATGGCATAACGGCTCATGCTGCGGTCGACCCAGCGCCAGATCAGGAGGCCCACGACCCAGACGAACAGCGCGATCAGATACCAGGTGATCTTGTCGTCGAACTGCAGCGCCAGCAACTGGCTGCCCTTGGTGCGGTTGGGCGTGTAGCCGAGCGAGCCACCAGTCCAATCGCGCGTCGCGGTGATGACCTGCAGCACGATGCCTGACAGCGCCAGCGTCACCAGCACGAAATAATGCCCGGTGATGCGGAAGCGAAAGCAGGGATAGGCAACCACGAGCGCAAGCGCCCCCGCCGCCACCATGCTCACGGGAATGCCGACCCATGGCGACACGCCGAGATGGTTCCACAACAGCGCCGTGACATAGGCGCCGACGCCCATGAAGCCGCCATGACCGAGCGACACCAGGCCGAAGCGGCCCATGATCGACCACGAGGTGTAGGCGAACGACCAGATCAGGATCAGCACCAGGATGTGCAGGTGATACGGATCGCGATAGACAAAGGGCAGCGCGATCAGCGCTGCCAGGCCGACGGCCCAGGCGGCGTTACGGGAATTCACGAGCGCCTCGCGAGTAAGCCCGCGGGCCGGATGAACATCATGACGATGAAGAAGGCGAAGGCCAGCACGTAGCCCCATTCGAGATCGGAGAACAGCCCGCCCAGCGAAATGATCTGCGCGAACACGAACGCCGCGATGAAACCGCCGACGAAATTGCCGAGGCCGCCGAGCACGCAGATCAGGAAGGTGATCGGCCCGAACGACAGTCCGACGAACGGGTGCACGTCGTATTGCAGCACCAGCAGGCAAGCCGCCAGGCCGGCAAGCGCGCCGCCCAGCGCCGAGGTGATGAGATAGATGCGCTTGGTATCGACCCCCATCAGCGACATGATCTGGCGGTCCTGCGCGATGGCGCGGATCGCGGTTCCTGTGTAGGTGCGCTTCATGAAGAAGTAGATCGCCAGCATGCCGATCAGCGCCGCGGCAAATGACAACAACCGCGAATAGCTGAAATGCATCTCGCCGATCGCCAGCACCGGCAGGCGGATGCCGAGATTGCGGAAGTCGATGCCGAAGGCGACGGTGGCAAAGCTCTGCAAGATGAACAGCACGCCGCCGGTGGCGAGCAACTGGTTGATCGGCGGCGCGGTCAATAGCGGCGCGATGACAATATAATGCAGCGCCGCTCCAAGCGCCGCGACCAGCAGGATCGCGAACGGCGCCGCGGCCCAGTACGGCATGCCGAATACCTGGACCATGTAGTACATGCCGTACATGCCGATCATGACAAGTTCGGCGTAACAGATCCAGGTCACGTCGATGACGCCGAAGATCAGATTGAGGCCGAGCGCGAGCAGCGCCAGCACGCCGCCGAGCAGGATGCCGTTGACCACGGCCTCCAGCAGATAGATGTCGAAGATGTCGAGGAACCCCTGCATCGTTTGCCCTGCCGTCTATTCTTGTTGAGGCATGATCATTTCGGAAAGCCGGTTTCCACTTTTCCGGATCATGCCTATACCCCGAGATAAGCCTGCTTGATGGTGTCGGTCGACATCATCTCTTCCGATGTGCCGGATGCGCGAATGGAGCCGGCTTCGAGCAAATAGGCGCGATCGACCACCTTCAGCACCTGCTGCACGTTCTGCTCGACAATCAGCACCGTGAGCCCGCTGGCACGGATGCGTTTCACCAGTTCGAACACCTGCTGCACCACGACCGGCGCCAGGCCCGCCGACGGCTCGTCGAGCAGAAGTAGCTTCGGATTCGACATCAGCGCGCGGCCGATCGCGCACATCTGCTGTTCGCCGCCCGACATGGTGCCGGCCATCTGGCTGCGCCGTTCCTTCATGCGCGGGAACAGATCGAAGACGAATTCCAGCCGCTCGGCATATTTGGCACGGGCGCCCGGCATGTAGGCGCCCATCTTCAGATTGTCGTCGACGGTGAGCCGCGGAAACAGTCGGCGGTTTTCCGGCACGTGTGCAATACCGAGATCGACGATGCGATGCGCGGGCGTCGCCAGCACGTCGTGGCCTTCCATCGCGATCGCGCCTCTGGTGGGGCGGATCAGGCCGGAGATCACGCGCATCAGCGTGGTCTTGCCGGCGCCATTGGGACCGATGACGCCGACCGCCTCGCCCGCCCTGACCTCGAGATTGACGCCGAACAAGGCCTGGAAGGTGCCGTAGCCCGCGTCGACCGCTTTCAATTCGAGCATGCCTCAGACCCCCGCCTTGCGGCGCGCTTCCGACGCCGCAACCTGGCTCGAATCCGCGTCCGTGCCGAGATAGACCTCGATCACCCTGGGATCGCCGGCCACCGCGCTCGGCAAGCCTTCCGAAATCTTCTCGCCGTGATCGAGCACCATCACGCGGTCGACCACCCGCATCAACACGCCCATGATGTGCTCGACCCAGATGATGGTGATGCCGAGTTCGTCGCGGATCTTGCGCAGCATGTCGGCGGCCTGATCCATCTCGTGCTCGTCGAGCCCGCCGAGGCTTTCGTCGGCGAGCAGCAGTTTCGGTCCCGTCGCGAGCGCTTTTGCTAGCTCGAGCTTCTTCAGGCCGGCGGCGCCGAGGCCGTCGACGGTGGCGTGGCGATCGGTCGGCAGCCCGACCATGGCAAGCGCGCGCTCGGCGGCTTCATCGGCCTTGGCCCGGCTGTGGCTGCCCTGGCCGTAATAGCCGGCCAGCGCGACGTTCTCAAAAATGCTGAGCCGGTGAAACGGCCGCGGGATCTGGAAGGTGCGGCCGATGCCGCTGTTGATGATGCGATGCGGGGCAACGCCCGAGATCTCCGCGCCGTCGAACAGGATCGATCCCGCCGTCGGCACCAGCGTGCCCGACAGCATGTTGAAGATCGTGCTCTTGCCGGAGCCGTTCGGGCCGATCAGGCCGAGAATCTCGCCCTGCTCGACCTGGAACGATACGTTGTTGACTGCGGTGAATCCGCCAAAACGTTTTACCAACCCTTCTACCGTCAGCACGCCAGATGCTCCGTCGACGTTTCTTGTTTGAGCATGGTCCCGAAAAACACGACAAACGCGAGGCGTTTGCGCGGGGATCATGCTCTACTGGTTGCTGAACGTGGTTCCCTTCGGCAGGGGCAGCACGGCCTCGCGCTGCGCCTGGCTCTTCGGCCACACCACGTATGACTTGTCGTCGACATACTGGATGACCACCGGGAACGAGCGCTCGTTCTGTCCGGCCATCTGCGTGCCCTCGCCGTGGAATTTGACGCCGAAGCCGAGCATGGTGCCGCCCTCGGGAACGTCGACCTCCAGCGCCGCCTTGCGCAGCGCATCGGGATCGACGCCGCCATGTTTCTTGATGGCGCGCGGCAGCACATCCGTCAGGAAGAGGTAGGTGTTCGACGCCGCCATGCCGACATGGGCGGAGCGAATTGCCACGCCGGGCTTCAGCTTGTCAAACTCCTCACCGACCATCTTGATAATGGGCGGCAGTTTCGGGTTCATGGATTTCTGGTTGGCGATCCAGATCGAGACCGGATCGGTGTTGAAGAGATAGTTGGCGTCGGCGCCAAGACCTTCCTTCAGCTTCTCGTACACGCCGTAGCCCGCGCCGTGGCCTACGAGCGCCGCGAATTTCAGGCCCTGCTCGCGCGCCTGACGCCCGAACAGGGTGATGTCGGGGTTATAGCCGGTGTGGAAGATCACATCGGGTCGCGCGCGCTTCAGTTTGGTGACCAGCGCGGACAGATCGGGCGCGGTGGCGGAATAGCCCTCCTTCATCACGACGTTGAAGCCGGCCTTCTTGGCACCTAACTCGTTGCCCTTGGAGACGTCGACGCCATAGGCGCCGTCCTCGTGGATGATGGCGACGCGCAGGTCCTTCGGCTCCTTGCCGAACTTCTCCTTGGAATTCTGCGCGATGAAATCCATCGTCATCATGCCGAACTGGTCGCCCGAGGCCTGCGGACGGAACACATATTTGAAGTTCTTGTCGGCCAGCACCGCCGAAGAGATACAAGTGGTAATCCACATGAAGTTCTTGAGCTGCTCGACGCGCGCGGCCACCGGCACGCATTGCGCCGAGGAGAAGAAGCCGAGCAGCATGTTGACCTTTTCCTGCTCGATCAGCCGCACCGCCTCGTTGATCGCGACATCAGGCTTGCTCTGGGCGTCGGCATAGACCGCTTCGACCTTGTAGCCCTCAACGCCGGTCTTGGCGTACTGGTCGAGCATGATCTTGGCGCCGATATATTGCAGCTCCGAACCGCCACCCGCCAGCGGGCCGGTGAGGTCGTAGATCACGCCGATCTTGATTTTCTTTTCCTGAGCCTCGGCGGAAACCGCCGTCCCCAGCACCGCGATTGCGGCAGACAGCCCGACAAGAAGGCGTGCAGCTTTGCGCCCCGGCATGGAATCCTCCCTGGATTGTTTTTGTGCACTGCATTTTTCTTGTTCTTGTTGCCGCCTATCACATTGGTCGCGCGACCAGATGTCAAGCGTATTGCTTGCGGCCACAGTGCGCAGCCGCACAAGATCAGTGCAACCTGTACGTCAGAGTCGGGATGCGAATTGGGCTTCGATGAAGGCCGTGACAAAACGCGGCATGGCGGAGGAGAGATCGTGGATGCCGCGCACGAGGTGGATGGCGGATAATTCCGGCTGATGCTGCGCGGCGAGATTGGCCACGATCCGGTCGCGCACGGCGTCGGCCGGCATATCGATCCGCAGCATGCGGATCATCGCAAGCGCAGGTCCGGTGTAGATGCAGTGCCAATGCGGCTCGCTTTCGTATTCGCCCGGGGCGAGTCCGGTTTCCTCCTCGAGTTCGCGCGTGACGCTGCCCGATATGTCGAGCGTGCCGTCCCTGACGTCGTCGAGGTCCGGGGTGCCGGAGGGAAAATAGATGCGCCCCGCGTTCGAGGTGTGCTGGCCCATCTCGCCGAGCACAAACGCGCCGTCGGCGCAAAGAAGCGCGCCCATGCCGAAACCGTTGAACACGGATGGGTCGGGAAAACCCCAGTCGCGCCAGGCCAGAAAACTTGCAAAATCAGTTTCGAAATAGCTGGCGCTCAGGCGGTCGCTTGCAAACACCGGGTTGCGCCCGAGCAGGACGCGGCCGTTAAACAGCGCAGGCCTTTCGCGCTGCTTGTCGGCGAAATGCGCATCGATCTCGGCGCGGCGCGTTTCGGCAAACGGCCACACCCACCTTTCGACAACGAGGTCGAGCACACTGACGCGATGAATGACCAGCGGTTTAGTGTCACTCATCGCCTGACTTCGCCTGATTTCACGCCAATACTGCCCAGCTCTTATTTCGCGCTTGAGCCGGTGGTCTTCTTGACCTGCTCGACATATTTGTTGGTCCAGGTCTTGGTCACGTCGATATTGGCTTTCGCGACCTCGGGTGAACCTTCGCTGAATACGGCGAGCACCGCGTCAGCGCCCTTGGGGTCCATCATGCCGGTCAGCGAATACATCGGGATCGTGTTCTTCAGCGCGGCGAGATAGAGCTCCTTGTTCTTGCCGACGATTTCGTCGGGCATCTTCGCCATGATCTCTTCCGCCGAATGCGAGTGAATCCAGGTGAGCGTGTTGACGATCGCATTGGTCAGCGCCTGCACTTCCTTGTCGTGCGACTTGATCCACGCCGTGGTGGTGTAGAGCGCGCCGCCCGGATACTCGCCGCCGAACAAGGCGAGCGTGTCCTTTTGCGTGCGGGTGTCGGCAAGGATCTTCAAGTCCGGGTAGCTGCCCTGCAGGACGGTGACCGAGGGGTCGAGCATCACGGCTGCGTCGATCTGTCCCTGCTGCATCGCCGCCACGGCGGTAGCCCCCAGGCCGACGCCGATGACAGCGGCGCTGGTCGGATCGAGGCCATTTTTCTTGAGAAGATATTTCAGGAAGAAATCGGTCGAGGAGCCCGGCGCGCTGACGCCGACCTTCTTGCCGGCCAGATCCTTGATCGACTTGATCTCATTGGTGTGGGCCGGCGATACTACCAGCACCAGGCCGGGATAGCGGTCATAGACCACGAAGGACTGCAGTTCCTGCTTTTTGGCGGCCAGATTGACGCAGTGGTCGAAATAGCCCGACACCACGTCGGCGCTGCCGCCGAGCACGGCTTTCAGCGCGTCCGAACCGCCCTTGAGGTCGACCAGCTCGACGGCGAGGCCGGCCTTTTCGTATTCGCCGAGCTGCTTGGCCAGCACCGTCGGCAGGTAGCACAGGCAGGCGCCGCCCCCGACCGCCACCGTGACCTTGCTTTGCGCTGCGGCAAATCCCGTCGTCAGCACCAGCGCCAGCAGCGAAGCGGCCAGCCGGCCAAACAGTTTCTTCATGGGTTCCTCCATTCGTTGGCCGCAAGATAGAGCAGCGCGCGGACGTTGAGAAGGCGACTTTCCGACCGCTGGTCAGGCGCGACCGGGCGGCATAACATCGCCCCATACATAATCAACACTGGGGAGGACTGCCCATGAATCGCCTGACCATCACCCTATCGCTCGCCGCCGCCTTTGCCGCCGGTTGCAGCGTCACCCATCTGCTCCGGCCGGCAATCGCCGCCGAGACCATCACCGCGCAGGTCATCCACACCGGCGAACTGGAGGGCGACGCGCTGTCGCCCGCCAACGCCGGCGGCATGCGCAACAAGACGTTCGTCTCGGTGGACGGCGCGACCATCTCGATCCAGGACGGCAGCCCACCCAAGCATCTGCACGCAAATGCCAACGAGATTCAGTACATCCTCGAGGGCAAGGGCACGATCTGGCTCGGCGACAAGGAGGTGCAGGTGAAGCCGGGCGATCTCGTCATCATCCCGAAGGGCACGCCGCATGGCGGCACAAAGCCCGATGGCCGCACCATCAAGGCGATCGCCATCAAAACGCCGCCGCAGGCGCCTGACGATACGAAGCTGCTGAACTGAGGGCTGCAGACGGCCCTCCACCGTCATTGCGAGCGGCAGCGAAGCAATCCATCTTTCTTTTCTCGGAGATGTGGATTGCTTCGTCGCTGCGCTCCTCGCAATGACGGCTGAAGCCGTAGGGTGGGCAAAGGAGCATCGCGCCGTGCCCACCATCCATCCGTATCGCATTCTAATGGTGGGCACGCTTCGCTTTGCCCACCCTACGTTCTGTGGAGGATCACGTGGCAACCGAGAAAAGATACAAATCCTTTCACTACAGCAACAACCTGGTCTGGGACGCCGCTCGCCGCGGCCGAACATCGGCACCCGGCAAACCCGACATCGAGATCGGCAGTCCTCCGGAATTCAAGGGAGAGGCAGGCGTCTGGGCCCCCGAAGAAATGTTGGTCGCCGCGCTGAATGCCTGCATGATGCTGACGTTCGTCGCGTTCGCACAAGGCAAGAAGCTGGCGTTTATAGCCTATGAAAGCGCCGCGGAAGGTTTGCTGGAAAATGTGGACGGCAAATATCGGATCGTTGAAGTCAGCGTTCAGCCAATTGTAGTCCTGAGCAGCGAGGCCGATATCGCGGCCGCCCGAACGATCATGGCCGACGTGAAAGCAAACTGCTTCATCTCCAACTCGATCACCGCTGATGTGAAACTGGCTCCGCAGTTTAAGCTGGCTTCCGATGTCGCCACCTAGGCGCAAAAGCCGTAGGGTGGGCAAAGGCACGCAGTGCCGTGCCCACCATCCATCCGCATCGCAATCTCGATGGTGGGCACGCTACGCTTTGCCCACCCTACGATTCCTGCGGTGACGGAGAGACCTACCCCCGCCCCTCCGCAGCATTTGGCCGCCAGACCAACAGCCGACGTTCCACCAGCGTCACGCCCATGTCGATCAGGATGACAAAAGCCGACAGCACGAACATGCCGGCGAACACGGCGGCGACGTCGAACACGCCTTCGGCCTGCTGGATCAGATAGCCGAGCCCGGCCGCCGATCCCAGATATTCGCCGACGACGGCGCCGACCACGGCAAAGCCGACCGAGGTGTGCAGCGAGGAAAACATCCACGACAGCGCCGACGGCCAGTACACATGCCGCGTCAGCTGCCGCTGGTTCATGCCGAGCATGCGGCCGTTGTCCAGCACGGTCTGGCTGACTTCCTTGACACCCTGATAGACGTTGAAGAACACGATGAAGAACACCAGCGTCACGCCGAGCGCGACCTTGGACCAGATGCCGAGGCCCAGCCACAGCGCGAAGATCGGCGCCAGCACCACGCGTGGCAACGCGTTGATCATCTTGACGTAGGGATCGAACACCGCGGCGACGAGGGGCTTGCGCGCGAACCAGAACCCGACCAGCACGCCGCCGATCGAGCCGATCACGAAAGCCAGCATCGACTCCAACAGCGTAATCATCAAGTGCTTCCAGATCACGCCTGAGGAGAACCATTTGACGATCTGGCTGCCGACATCGACCGGGTTGGAGAAGAAGAACGGCGGCAGCACCATGCGGCCGAACACCGGCACGGTGGCGAGGAACTGCCACAGCGAGAGTGCCACTACCGCCACCATCAATTGCCAGAACAGCAGTGTCAGGCGCGACATCAGACTGCCTCCGCACTTAGCGTCGACTGCGCATAACCCTTCATCACTTCGTCCTTCAGCACGCTCCAGATTTCGCGGTGCAGTTCGTGGAATTGCTTTTCCATCCGCACTTCCGAGATGTCGCGCGGCCGCGGCAGCGTCACCCGCCAGTCGCCGATGATGCGCGCCGAGGGACCTGCCGACATGATCACGACGCGGTCGGCGAGCGCGATCGCCTCTTCGAGATCGTGGGTGACGAACAGCACCGCCTTGCGGTCGGCGTTCCAAAGTTCCAGCAGCAAATTGCCCATGATCTGCCGGGTCTGCGCGTCGAGCGGGCCGAACGGCTCGTCCATTAAGAGGATTTTCGGATCGCGGATCAGCACCTGCGCAAGGCCGACGCGCTTGCGCTGCCCGCCTGAGAGCATGTGGGGATAACGGTTGGCGAACGCACCGAGGCCGACGGACGTGAGCCAGCCCTGCGCCCGCTGCAGCGACTGCTCGCGCGGCGCGCCCTTGATGTCGAGGCCGATGGCGACGTTGTCGATCGCGGTCTTCCAGGGAAACAGCGCATCGGCCTGGAACAGATAGCCGGCATCCCGGTTCAGGCCGGTCAGCGGCTGACCAAAAATCTTCACCGATCCAGCCGCGGGCTTCAGGAGGCCGGCCGCCACGTTGAGCAGCGTCGATTTCCCGCATCCGGTCGGGCCGACAATGGCGACGAACTCGCCATGGGCGACGGACAGATTAGCCCGCTCCACGGCTGTGTAGACCCGATCCCCGGCCACGCGAAACGCCACCGTCGCGTCGTCAAGGGCGACCGCCACGGGCTCTGCGGTATCCGCCATGTTTTCTCCCCAAGATTTGGATGGATGCCTTAGCGGTTACCAAGGATAAGTTCAACGCGGCGTCGTGACATGGTAGGTGATCTCTCACCCTCCCCTGGAGGGGGAGGGTCGGCTCGCATGAGCGTAGCGAAATGCGAGACGGGGTGGGGTGATCTCTCAACTCGGGCACTGTTAGACGTGGAGAGACCGTCACCCCACCCCGCCGCTTCGCGTCGACCCTCCCCCTCCAGGGGAGGGTGAACAAAAGTTCGAGATCGCATGACCGCTCCCCTGATCGCCTATACGAATGTCGGCAAGACCTTTGACGGCGGCCGCGTGAGGGCCGTCGACGACGTCTCGCTCGACGTTGCCGAGGGCGAATTCCTCGCCATCGTCGGTGGCTCCGGCTCGGGCAAGACCACGCTGTTGCGGCTCGCCAACCGGCTGATCGAGGCGGACTCCGGCTCGATCACGGTCGAGGGCAAGGACGTTCAAAATGTCGATCCGATCCTGCTGCGGCGGCGGATCGGCTATGTGTTCCAGAGCGGCGGGCTGTTTCCGCATCTGACCGTCGCCGGCAATATCGGCATTACGCCGAAGCTTCTGGGCACCCCGCCCGCCGAGATTGCCGCGCGGGTGGATGAACTGCTCGACCTGGTGCGGCTCGACCGCGCGCAATACCGCGACCGGCTGCCGCATGAACTTTCGGGCGGCCAACGCCAGCGCGTCGGCGTCGCACGCGCGCTGGCCGCAAAGCCACGCATCGTGCTGATGGACGAGCCGTTCGGCGCGCTCGATCCGCTCACCCGCGACGCGCTCGGCGACGATTTTCGCGAGCTGCATCGCACGCTCGGCCTGACCACGGTCATGATCACCCATGACATGACGGAAGCCATCCTGCTCGCCGACCGAATCGCGGTGATGGGCGGCGGAAAACTGCTGGCGCAGGGCACGCCATCAAAACTTTCCGAAAGCCGCGACGCTTACGTCGGCGAACTGCTGCGCACGCCACGGCGGCAGGCCGAGCGGCTTGGCGCCCTGCTGCCTCGCGAGGGTGCGGCATGAGCCTCTTCACAGATCCGCGTTGGAGCGAGGCGCTCGGCCACCTGCCCGATTACCTCGGCAACCATGTTCGCGTCAGCGTCACCGCGCTGGCGCTCGGACTTCTCATCAGCCTGCCGCTCGCCATTCTTTCGCGCCATCGGCCGGTGCTGCGCGGCGCGCTGCTCGGGCTCGCCAGCATCGTGCAGACCGTGCCGGGACTGGCGCTGCTGGCGCTGTTCTATCCGCTGCTGCTGGCGCTGGCGGCGCTGTCGCTGTCGTGGTTCGGCTTCGGCTTTTCCGCGTTCGGATTTTTGCCGGCCGTGCTGGCGCTGGCGCTCTATTCGATGCTGCCGGTGCTGCGCAACACCATCACCGGCCTGCAAGGCGTCGAGCCCGCGATCCTGGAAGCGGCGCAGGGCGTCGGCATGACGCCGCGGCAATCGCTGTTCACGGTGGAATTGCCCTTAGCGCTGCCTGTCATGATGGCGGGCATCCGCACCGCGGCGGTCTGGGTGATCGGCACCGCGACGCTGTCGACGCCGATCGGCCAGACCAGCCTCGGTAATTACATCTTTGCGGGACTGCAGACCCAGAACTGGGTGTTCGTGCTGTTCGGCTGCCTCGCCGCCGCGGTGCTGGCGCTGGCGGTCGATCAATTGCTGGCGCTGATCGAAAGCGGCCTGCGTAACCGCAGCCGTTTTCGCCCGACGCTGGGTGGCGTCGGCATCGCGGCGCTTGTCGCGGCCACGCTGGTGCCCACCATGATGCGCGGGCACACCAACTACATCGTCGGCGCTAAAACCTTCACCGAACAATATGTGCTGTCGGCATTGATGGCGCAGCGGCTGAAGGCCGCAGGGCTTCCTGCGACGACGCGCGAAGGCCTCGGCTCCAACGTGATCTTCGAGGCGCTGGCGAGCAATGATATCGACGTCTATGTCGACTATTCCGGCACGCTGTGGGCCAACCAGTTCCAGCGCAACGACATCAGGCCGCGCCAGCAGCTGCTGGCCGAACTGAAGACGATGCTGGCCAAGCAGAACATCACGCTGTTGGGCGAACTCGGCTTCGAGAACGCCTATGCGCTGGTGATGCCGCGCAAGCGCGCCGAGCAGCTCGGCATCCGCACCATCGCCGACCTCGCCTCGCGCGCGGCCAACATGTCGATCGCCGGCGACTACGAATTCTTCTCACGTCCCGAATGGACCGCGCTGCGCAAGGCCTACGGGTTGTCGTTTCGCGGACAGCGGCAGATGCAGCCGGACTTCATGTATGCGGCGGTCGCCTCCGGCGAAGTCGACGTCATCGCCGGCTACACCAGCGACGGGTTGATCGCGAAATACGACCTGGTTGTTCTGAACGACGTCAGGCGCGCCATCCCGCCTTACGACGCCATAGTGCTGCTGGCGCCGAAGCGTGCCAATGACGAAGCGTTGCGCAAGGCGCTGGCGCCACTGCTCGGAAAGATCGACATCGCCACCATGCGCGAGGCCAATCTCCGCGCCGCCGGCAATGACGCCACGAGCTCGCCGGACGCGGTGGCGCAGTGGCTGTGGGAGAAGGTGGGGAAGAAGTAGGCCTCTGTCGTTTGTCGCGGCCCTATCCCCGTCATTGCGAGAAAGCTTCGTAGGGTGGGCAAAGCGAAGCGTGCCCACCATCTTTGAAATCGCATCTGCGCTGCGATACAATGCATCATGCCTCGTTACGTCCGTGCCAAAGGCAGCGTTTTCTTTTTCACCGTCGTCCTTGCACAGCGGCCGAACAGCCTGTTGATCGAAGAAGTCGATCGTCTGAGGCGCATCTATCAAACCGTCCAACGACGGCATCCTTTCGAGACCGTGGCAATCTGTGTCCTGCCCGATCACATTCACGCGCTTTGGGCGTTGCGGACGACGACACAGACTTTTCCACGCGGTGGAGCCTGATCAAGAGCGGATTTTCGCGTGGCCTCGATGCACAAGCCAGATCAACGAGCAAGGTCGCCAAACGAGAGAAAGGTATCTGGCAACGCCGGTACTGGGAACACGCAATTCCAAACGACGAGGATTTCGAGCGACACATCGACTACATTCACTTCAACCCGGTGAAACACGGCCACGTAAAGCGCGTAGCCGACTGGCCTCACAGCAGCTTCCACCGCTTCGTTGAGCAAGGAATGCTCGCTCCGGATTGGGGTGGCGATTTGCGCGATATTCAAGGGTCGTTCGGCGAATAGATGGTGGGCACGCTTCGCTTTGCCCACCCTACGAAGTTTGCAATGACGTAAAGGGCTAAAGCCCCTTGATCATTCCGGCATCGATCAAGAACCGGTTGAACCGGCGTGCCTCCGCGCCTTTTTTGCAGGCGTAGAACGTGCCCTTGCAGCGGAGCATGATGCTCTTCTGCTCGGCAAACGAAGGATCGAGCGGGAGGCCGGCGGCTTCCTGCAGCACGAGGGGGAGATAGGCCGCGTCGAGGGTTTCGAGCGCCGACGACAAATTGCGTGGCTGGTAGTTGATGCCGTCGATGGCATAGTAGGTGGAATAATAGCGCGGGTCGGCGGCGATCAGGTGTTTCGCCAGCCTCGCCTGATCGATGCCGGGCTCGATCAGCTTTTGCGAGATCGCCGGCTGGTGATCGCCAAAACGCAGCACAAGGAACGACTCGTCCGGATAGTCGCGCTTCAGCCGCTCGGTGAATTCGCGATAGTCGTTAGCCGTCATGGCCTGGCGGCGGATGTACTCGTCGACCTCGGCGGTGTTGCCCGGCGGCGTCCAGCCCGCAGGCGTCAGGTCGGGCCGGTAGACGTTCCACCACGGAAAATGATTGGCCGTGAGGTAGACGAACATGAAGACCGGCGATTGCTGCGGCTGCTCGCGCGCCAGCACCTTCAATGCCTGATCGAAATAGAACTTGTCCGGCTGCATGTCCTCATTCACGCCCATCCCGGCCATGTCGATGAACTGGTCGACGCCGGTGCCCTTCTGGAAGGCGCGCGCGCTCAGGAAATCGCCATAGGTCGGATAGAGCGAGACGGTCTTGTAGCCGCAGCGCTGCAGCGCATGCGGCAGTCCGCGCGTCACGCGGCCGGCGGTGATGCGGGTGATGTAGAATTTCAGATCGCCGAACGAGCGCGCCGACAGGCCGGTCAGCACGTTGAATTCGGTGTACCACGTCGGACCGCCGGTCGATTCCGCAATCATGGTCCGCTGCTTGCCGTCGCTCGACTTGAAATAATCGGTGTATCCGGCCGGCACCTTGATATCGGGCGCAGAGGTGACATCGAAGCTCGACTCGTCGAGCAGCATGATGATGTGCGGGCGCTTGGCCGTGGCGTCACAGACCTCGCCTGATGGCAGCCCGGGCAGGCCGGCGGCGTGAGCGTCCCGCGCGAGGCTGAGCGGGCCGTTCGCCGGTGGATCGGCCTCAATCCATCCTGTCGAAGCCAGCCGCGACACCGCCACCACGCCCGAGCGGGCCAGATTGGAAACATGATTGACGCCCTGGAACGGCTCCCATGCCTGCTCGGGGGAAGCGACCGACATCGCCGCGATCAGCACTGTCGTCGCCGCCACTCCCAACAATGCAACGCGGCGGCGCACGCGAAACGGATCGAAGCGCCAAAGCGCCCACAGCAGCGGAACCGCGACCAGCCCCGCCATCAGCAACTGCATTTGCAGCTGAGGGAACACCGAGAGCAGGAACGAAAACGTATCGCGGTCGATGATCAGGAAGTCGAGGAACGTCAGCGTCAGCTGCAGAATGCCGAACTTGAAGTGCGACAGCGTGATCAGGATCGCGATCAGAGCCAGCGAAAGCGCGGCGCAGACACCGGGCCGCTGCAGCACGACCAGCAGGAAGCAGTTCACGAAGATCCACGCCAGCACGGACAGCGTGATCGCAAACGGCCCGTATTCGGTGGTCAGGAGAACCGCGAGCCCCGCCAGGTGCACGGCAACGGTCAAGCCGGCCAGCGCAAAGAACCGGACGCCGCGCGATTCCGCGACGAGGCTTTCGCCGATTCCGGGTCCCGCGACGGCTGACATATCCTCAAAGCCCCTTGATGAAACCTGCCTCGATCAATAACCGGTTGAACCTGCGCGCCTCGGCGCCGTCCTTGCAGGCGTAGAATACACCCTTGCAACGGAGCATGATGTTCTTCTGTTCCTCGAACGACGGGTCGAGCGGAATGCCGGCGGCTTCCTGGATCACCAGCGGCAGATAGGGCGCATCGATCCTGTCCATGACGGCAGAACTCTTGACCGGCTCGAAATTGATGGCGTCGATCGCGTAATAGGTGGTGAAATAGCGCGGATCGTAGGTGTCGAACTTGCGGGCGACCCGGGCTTCATCGAGGCCGGGATCCAGCAGGGTCGACGAGAACTCCGGCTGATGGTCGCCGTAGCGAACGATCAGGAACGGCTGCGCCGGGAATTTCTTTTTCAGGCTGGCGATGAAACCCGCATAGTCGCCGGCGCTCATGGTCTGGCGGCGCAGATATTCGTCGACCACCGGCGCGTTGCCGGGCTTGCGCCAGGACGGCAGCAGGTCGGGGCGGAATTTGGTTTCCCAGGGGAAATGGTTGGCGGCGAGATAGACGAAGGTGAACAGCGGCGTATTCGCCGGCTGCTCGGCAATCAGCTTGACGGCCTTGTCGTAGAAGAAGCCGTCCGGCTCGATGCCCTTCGCGCCGAGATCGCGCGCATCGTAGAAATGCTGGATGCCCGTCGAGGTCTGGAAGCCGCGCGCGCCCATGAAGGCGCCGTAGGCCGGATAGAGCGAGAGGGTGTTGTAGCCGCAACGGCGCAGCGCCAGCGGCAGTCCGCGCTCGACCCGCCGCGAGGCGATGCGGGTGACGAAATAGGAGAAGCGGCCGAACGAGCGCGACGACAGGCCGGCCAGCACATTGTACTCAGCCATCCAGCTGGCGCCGCCGCTGCTTTCGGCCATGAACTTGCGCTCGCGGCCGTCAAACGACTTGAAGTGGCCGCCATAGTCCGCCGGCACCTTGACGCCACTGGCCTGACGGATGTCGAAGCTCGACTCGTCATGGATCATGATGATGTGCGGGCGGCGGCCGGCGACATGACAGGAATCGACCAGCGGCATCTTCAGCCGCTCGGCGGTCACCGCTTCCGATTCCATGAAACCGTAATTGGCGAAGTCGGAAACGGCCGTTACGCCCGAACGGGCGAATTTGGAGAGATAGCCGTCGTCGTAATAGCCGCGCCAGGCTTCGTCCGGCCATGTCGTGGCCTGCCCGGTCAGCGCGGCAAGGCAGGCCAGCAGGCCGGCGGCCGCCGGCAGGCGGCGGATGCGGAACGGATCGAGCCACCACAGCGCGTACATCAGCGGCAGGATGACGATCGCGGCGCCGACCACGTTCCAGCGCAAGTTCGGAAAGATGGTGAACAGATAGGCCGCGGTGTCGCGGTCGATCACCATCAGGTCGACGAAGTTCGCGGTCATCTGGACGACGTCGTGCTTGAGCCGCGACAGCAGAACCAGCAGCACCACCAGCGTCAGCGACAGCGCGCCCGACAGCGCCGGGCGCCGCAGCAGCGCGATAAAGGAGAAGTTCAGGATGCCCCAGGCCAGCCCAAAACCCATGCGGCCACCGAAATCGGCTTCGGTCTGCAGCATGATCGCCAGCGCGGCCATGTGCGGTGCAGCAACGGCCGAAAGCCGCCAGAAGCCGATGGCGGCAAGGCCGGCAACTAGGGTAGCGGCGGAGGGCCCTGGATTTGGCGCGGGCGCCATATGGGAAAACGCAACATGACCCGGCGCAATACAAAGCCTTGGCTGGCGACGGACCAGGAGACGCACGACCAGCCGGAACCTGCATCGTGTCGTAAAAACGTAGTGTAATCGTCATGAACGCGCAATGAATTTGCCCCGCAGGGTAAATGCGGGGCCAATGTTATTCCGGGACGCGTCACGCCCGCCTGGCGATCCCTTCGATGAAGAGATCGAGGATGGCCTCGGCGGTCTGCTCGGCCTCGGCGGCGTCCACGCCCCACCGCGGAAAATGGCCGTCGATGTTCATCCGGGCAAAGCCATAGACCAGCGCCCGCCCGGCAATCTGGACCTGCTTGAGGTCCGCTGGCCGCAGCTGACCCGCCGCAAAGGCTTCCGCAAGTGTCCGCTCGGTCAGCTCGATCAGTTCGGCATTGTCGCGGCTGACAGCGGCCGCCCGGTCGTGATCGAAGAACCAGCGGCTGGAAATGATCTCGAAATGGGTCGGATTGCGCATCGCCCAGCGCAGGTAAGCGAGCCCGAGGCAGCGAAAGCGGCCGAGCGGATCGCCGGCCGGCGCCCCGGCCAGCCCGGCCTCGATCTCGGCCCGGAAGCGCCGCTGCGCCTCCTCCGCCACCGCCTGCATCAGGGCGTCACGGCTCGGAAAATGCCGGAACGGCGCCCCCGGCGACACGCCGGCGCGGCGGGCGGCTTCGCGGACGCTGACCGCCTCCGCCCCGCCCTCGCTGACCAATTGCAGCGCGGCGTCAATCAGGACCCGTCGGAGATCGCCGTGGTGGTAGGGCTTTGGCACGGGCGTCCGGGAGGCACGCCGGCGCGGCTTGGCGGCGGAGGATTTCGTGGCGGACGATCTGGCGGCTGGGCGCATGCCCTCTCCTACCATCACCGCCTTGTGAATGTAAGCACCGATTACACGGATTGACCGTTGAGGTAACCCGCATGTAACCAGTGATTACATAACCATCCACGTTATTGCGAGCGAAGCGAAGCAATCCATCTCACCGCGCGACGAAAGAATGGATTGCTTCGCGGAGCCTGTCATCGGGCGGGCATTCGCCCGACCCGTTGGCTCGCAATGACGGCGCAAACCATGGGGAGCCAAACATGCCGGCACGTCAAAACTGGTTCGATGGCTGGCGGCTGTTCGCGCTGCTCTCGCTGACCCTGCTGGCTTTGAGCATCTGGATCGCCGGCATGCGGGGTTTTGAGGTCGACGGCGTGCGCATGGTGATCCGCTTCACCGCGCGGACCTCGCTGGTGTTGTTCTGCCTCGCCTTCGCAGGCACCGCGCTGGCGCTGATATGGCCCAACGCGTGGACGCGATGGCTGCGCCGCAACCGTCGCTATCTCGGCGTCAGCTTTGCGGCCTCGCACGCCATCCACGCGGTTGCCATCTTAGCCTTCGCCGTGATGGATCCGGCAGGCTACGCGACGGCGACCTCGATCGCGTCCTATATCTTCGGCGGCATCGGCTACGCCTTCATAACAGCGATGACCGCCACCTCGTTCGACCGCACGGCAGCCGCGATCGGCGCGCGCGCCTGGCGCCGGCTGCATCTTATCGGCGGCTATTACCTGCTGTTCCAGTTCATGGTGTCGTTCGGCAAGCGGATTCCCGACATGCCGCTCTACGCGCTGTTCCTGATCCCGCTGGTAGCGGTGTTCGCGCTGCGCATGATCGCGATGGCGCCGCGGCCACAAGCGGCACGCGCGGGATGATCTACGCGTCCTCAAGCAGGTGATATTTCCGCCCCAACCGGCGATGCACCGTGATGACGGCGCGGTCGACGTCGCTGATCAGGCTGTCGCCGAGAACGACGTTGGGGATTTCCCAGTTGCGGCCCTCGCGAATGTTGGGAAGCCCGCGCACCGTGGGCACGGACGCCGTTTCGCATCCCGGCTGGCTGCGTAGCGCGTCGTCGGCGATCTGCGTCAGCTCCGCTTTGTTCTTTCCCGCCGTCACTGGTGGCCGAGGCCTTCGAACTCCTTGGCGCGCGCCTCCGTCATGCTGCGCATGCATTCGCCGGCATCGAGCCGCGCGATGGTGCCCTCGCCGAGGCCGTAATAGAGGCAATTGGCGTCGCGGTACTGGACCCACAGCCGTTGCGCCACGCGCAACTGATCGCGCTGCGCGGGCTGAGCATCCTGCACCGCCTTCTGGTAGGCGATGTTCAACCGCTTGTCCCATTGCGCGGTCTTGGCCTTGAGGCATTCCACCATCTGGAACGTGTTGCCGTCGCAGGATTGTTCGGGCTCGCCCTGATCGCCGGCATGGGCGGCCGAGACCAGCGCAAGGACGGCGGCCAGGCGGATCGCAAATCGCAGCATCATGCTCATCCCTGCCGCGTCAGCCCGAGTCGTTTGGCGATCATTTTGTCGAGGGTGCGCTTGGGCAATACCGCCGCCATCCACCGCTGCATCGGATCCGGCACGATCGTGTAGCGCACCTTCGGGTTCGGCAGCGTCAATGCCCCGAACACCTTTTCGGCAATCGTCTCGGCCGGCAAGCCGGTTGCGCCAAGGCCCAGCATGAAGGCGCGAATTTTCTCCAGCGCCGGAAGATACGGCGAGTTCTTGTAGGCGGAGATGTCGACCTCCTGGGCCTTGCTCCAGATCGGCGTCTTCACCGCGCCCGGCGCAATGATGATGACGTCGATCCCGAACAGCATGAGTTCGCGGCGCAGGCTCTCCGACAGTCCCTCGATCGCGTGCTTGGAGGCGGAATAGGCCGAGGTCATCGGATTGCCGTTCTTGCCGGCGACCGAAGAGATCATCACGATCCGTCCCTTCGGTCCCTTCAGAGCCGGATCGGAGCCGAGCAGTGGCCCGAAAGCCTGGGTCGCAATAACAGGCCCGATGAAATTGACCTCCATCTGGCGGCGGAATTCGTCGGCGGCGAGTTCGAACACGGGACCTGAGACCGCAATGCCGGCATTGTTGACGAGACCGGCGAGCGTTTCGCCATTGAGGGCGCCCCGGACCTCGCGCGCGGCGGCCAGCACGGCGGCCTCATCGGTGACGTCGAAGATCAGCGGCGTGAAGTTTGCCCCGAACTCGCTCTTGAGGCGGTCGGCGTCGGCCTGCTTGCGCACGCTGCCGAATACACGAAAACCGCGGTCCAGCAACATCCTGGCGCTGGCCCAGCCGATGCCGGTGGACGCCCCCGTGATGACAACAGATCTCATGAGCTTAAGCCCTTGTAAGAGGTTTAATGAACTTCGTCGTGAAGGAATGCTTAAGCATCGGCTTCGCGAGCTTCCGCCGCGGGTGCGGCCAGCCTTGACGGCGTCTTGTTCGGTAAGTTGCTATTCGATTTTTTCCGGGAACGGTTTGGAGAGGATAGCAGCCGGGCTGGACGACCGGAAGCGTGCCGCAGCTCAGATCCGGCGCGAGATCGGCGATTTATCGCGCGAAATCGCGGCGTTCGGCCCTGATCGCGTTGGTAAACAATTCGAAACGCGGCGTTTGCAATGCGCGGTCTGCCGGAGGCCGAAGCGCTTGCCGCGACCCCGCCAACGGCCTGCCCGCTTCAGATGCAGTCGGTCTGTATCTCTACCGGTTCCGGCCTTTAACGCGGCGTAAGGCTCGGCTTGTCATTGTGCACGCCAACCCTTCAACAACCAACAGGCTGCCCACAATGGTGCAACAGCCGGCGCACTCGATCATCGCCGAACTCGAAGATGCCGTCAGAGGTGGTTCATCTGCCAAGCGGGTGGAAACCCTGCGGCAGGTCACCGATCTCTTCCTCAATGACGGGGAACGCCTCAGCGACGACCAGGTCAAGGTCTTCGACGATGTGCTCTGCCTGCTGATCGCGCGCGTCGAAACGCGGGCGAAGGCCGAGCTTTCGAAACGGCTGGCGCCGCTCGACTACGCCCCGTTCGAGGTGATCCAGCATCTGGCCTGGGACGACGAGATCGATGTCGCCGGCAGCGTGCTGGCCAATTCCAGCCGGCTCGGAACCGACGTGCTGGTCGAGATCGCCAGCAAAAAGGGGCAGGATCACCTGCTCGCCATTTCCGGCCGGTCCGACCTGCCCGCCGCCGTCACCGACGTCATCGTCGATCGCGGCGAGGACAAGGTGATCCGCAAGCTCGCCAACAACGCCGGCGCCAAGTTTTCCGACCAGGGCTTTTCCACCATCGTTGCCCGCGCCGGCGCGGATGACGAACTGGTGGAAATCCTCGGCCTGCGCGCCGATTTCCCGGCACAGTTCATGGCCGACCTGTTGCGTCGCGCCAAGGAAGCGGTTCGCGCCCGGCTTTTGGCGATCGCACCGCCGGCGGTCCAGGAAGAGATCAAACGGGTCTTGAACGAGATTGCCCGCGAGGCACCGCCCGCGGGGCGTAGCTTTGGCGTCGCCGAGGAATACGTGAAGCTGATGAAGGGGCTGAAAGAGCTGGACGATGCAGCCGTTTATAATTTCGCCGAGTCGAAAAAGTTCGACGAAGTGACGGTTGCGATCGCGCTTCTCAATGAGATGCCGATCGAAATGATGGCCCGGCTGATGGAAGGCCCCCGCGCCGACCTCCTCCTCATTCCCTGCCGGTCGGCCCGCCTGAACTGGCCGACCGTCGAGTCGATTCTGCGCAACCGGCCAGCCATGCCTTCGGTCAACGAGCAGACCATGCAGATCGCGGAACGCGATTTCCGCAAGCTGTCGATGGAAACGGCCCAGCGCACCGTGCGCTTCTGGCAGTTGCACAACAGGATCGAGAAGTAGCCTGTGCGGCTGAATTGAGCCCGTCGCACCGGGCGGCACCGTCTTTGACGGGTACCGATCCGGTTGCGGCATGGCACGAGATTCGGACCGATCACAGCCCATCCAGCGCGCGATCGAGCCAGCCATCGCCGCCGCCCTTGACCCATTCAAAACCGATCCGCCGGGGCAAATCGACGCCCTCCGGGCGAAGCATCCGCACCTCGGGGTGTTCGAAACTGTCCGGCATCAGACAGAACCCGAGACCGGCCGCCACCATCGCGAGTGCCCGCGCATCGCTGTCGGTCTGCGCGACGACGTGCGGCCGCACCTTCCACGCGTCGAGAATCCGCGATGCCGACTGCAATTGTTCGCAGTGCACCCGCACGATCAGGGGCTGGCCCGCCAATATCTCCGGCGAGACCGGTCCACGGGGAAACGCGCGAGCCGAAACCGCCAGCGCCTGCCGGTCCGCCGCCAGCTCAGACTGCCGATGGCCGCGCGCCGCCGATCCCAAAGCGGTCAGGACGACATCGTAACGGCCGCTGGCAAGCCGCTGCTGCAACTTGGGAAGGGAGGCATCCTCGGTCCGCCAAAGCCGTCCCGGCTCGATCGTCCGCAACCGCGCAACGCATTGCGCCACGAAGGCCGGTGGAATCGTCGGCAGAATTCCAAGCCGCAGCGGCCTGCCCGACGGCTTGCCGCCGGACGCCGCCTTGAGCTGTTCGGCTTTGCGCAAAATCGACCGCGAGGTCTCCAGCACTTCTTCGCCCCGCGGCGTCAGCCGCACGCCGCGGGCATGACGCTCCAGAAGAGCGAACCCCAGCTCGGCCTCGAAGGCGGCGATCGCGGCCGACAGTGTCGGCTGCGTGACGAACGCCCGGCGCGCACCGGCGCTGAAGCTGCCCGCTTCGGCGATGGCCACGAAGTACCTGATCTGCTTGAAGTCCATCCATAGAGAATATCTATGGCTTGATATCGAAGCAATCGGGATTGCCTAAGCCTCTCCCCGGTCCGAGCATGATGCCGGTCAAACAGCCGGGAGGGACCGATGGCGCATGATGCGATCCGCGAACTGGTCGAACGGGTCACCTACGCCCCTGGCTACACCAAGGCCGTCGGCACCAGGGTCGAGAGCGCGGAAGCGGGCTATGTCGTGATGTCTCTCGCCAAGACCGACAATCTCCTGCAGGCGAACGGTTTCTTTCATGGCGGCGTCATCGCCGGACTGGCGGACCATGCCGCCGGCGGGGCAGTGACCACCGCCATGCCTCCCGGCCGGTTCGCGGTGACCGTCAACCTCCAGATCAGCTTCCTCGCCCCGGCGAAAGGAGGGTCGCTGATCGCGCGCGCCCGCGCGCTTCAGGTTGGAAGCACGATCGGCGTGGCGCGTGTCGACGTGGTGTCGGTAGCCGACGGCGCGGAGACGCCGTGCGCCATCGCGACGGTGACGCTTCGCGGTGTCGCCTTCCCGGCCCGATAAGCCCGGCTGATCCAGCAACATGAGATGTCGGAAGCACGGAGACCGAAGCCGTCTCGCTGAACAACGACTGACGATCTCGTTTTGCGAACGACAATGCAGATGAAGCAACCGCGCTTTGATTCGGTAAACGCTCGCCTTTCTGCCGCTAATGCATTTCGTGAATCGCTTCGCAACAAGAATGTGTGTGAAGCGTCAGTTCTTCGTTTCGGTTCGGGCGGCGCACTCGGCGCGGCGCGTTGAAGAATTTGGATGAGCCAATCATTCTTCGAAGAAACGGCGAGACCGCGTTCGCGATCTCGCCGGGATGATGCCGATCAGGATTTAAGATTTGGTATTCCGCCACCGCACCCTATCCTGCGGCGCCAACTTCGTAGGGTGGGCAAAGGCGCTCTTGCGCCGTGCCCACCATCTATCACCGGGTCATTTGAATGGTGGGCACGGCGCAAGCGCGCCTTTGCCCACCCTACGCAGATCAACCCAGCCTCAGTTCTTGGTCTTGTCGACCAGTGCGCCCTTCTTGATCCACGGCATCATGTCGCGGAGCTTGGCGCCGACTTCCTCGATCGGGTGCTCGGCAAGCTTGGCACGGGTGGCCTTGAACGAGGTCTGGTTGACCTTGTTCTCCAGCATCCAGTCGCGGGCGAACTTGCCGCCCTGGATGTCGGCGAGGACGCGCTTCATCTCGGCCTTGGTCTCGGCGGTGACGATGCGCGGGCCGGTAACGTATTCGCCGTACTCGGCGGTGTTGGAGATCGAGTAGTTCATGTTGGCGATGCCGCCTTCATAGATCAGATCGACGATCAGCTTCACCTCATGCAGGCACTCGAAATAGGCCATCTCGGGGGCGTAGCCGGCTTCGACCAGCGTCTCGTAGCCGCCCTTGATCAGCTCGACCAGGCCGCCGCACAGCACCACCTGCTCGCCGAACAGGTCGGTCTCGCACTCTTCCTTGAACGTGGTCTCGATGATGCCGGCGCGGCCGCCGCCGATCGCCGAGGCATAGCTCAGGCCGAGGTCATGGGCGTTGCCGGAGACGTCCTTGGAGATGGCGATCAGGCAGGGCACACCACCGCCGCGCTGGTATTCCGAGCGGACGGTATGGCCGGGGCCCTTCGGCGCGATCATCAGCACGTCGAGGTCAGCGCGCGGATCGAGCAGGTTGAAATGGACGTTGAGGCCGTGGGCGAACACGAGCGCCGCGCCCTTCTTCATGTTGTCGTGCAGGTGCTCGCGGTAGATGTCGCCCTGCAGTTCGTCCGGGGTCAGCATCATGACGAGGTCAGCCCATTTGGCGGCTTCAGCGACTTCCATCACCTTGAAGCCTGCGGCTTCTGCCTTCTTGGCCGAGGCCGAGCCCTTGCGGAGCGCAATGGCGACTTCCTTGACGCCGGAATCCTTCAGGTTCAGCGCATGGGCATGGCCCTGGCTACCGTAGCCGACGATCACGACCTTCTTGCCCTTGATCAGGTTCAGGTCGGCATCACGATCGTAATAAACACGCATGGGTCGTTTCCTTAGTCGGTGGCCAAAATGGGCCGGTTAATCAGGCATTTGGGTGGATAGGACCGCCGGTCGCCCGCGAATTTCCGGCGTTGTCTAGATCATTTTCCGCGTCAAAGGAAACCCGTTTATGCATGGCGCGGTGCGGCATCATGCGTCCATGAAGACCGGATAGAGCGAGGCCAAGAGCAGCACCGCCATGACGATGTTGAAGGCCCGCACCGCCCGCCGGGAGGTCAGGACCGGTCGCAGCGCGGTCCCGAACAGGGCCCAGGCGGTGCAGGACAAGATTCCCAAAAGCAGGCTCAAGCCGACCTGGATCGCGATGTTCCAGGGATAGGCGGCGATCGCCGCATAGGCGGTGATGGTGCCGATCACCATGACCCAGCCCTTGGCGTTGACCCACTGGAACATGGCGGCGCCCCAGAAGGTCATCGGCTTGCGGCTGTTGTCCTGCTCGGCCGAGGGCGGCTCGGAGATCGCAATATGGACGGCGAGGTAAATCAGGTAGGCGACCCCGGCATACTTCAGGATCGTCTGCAGCATCGGATAGGCGATGAAGATGGTCCCAAGCCCAAGGCCGACAGCGCCGATCATAAAGGCGAAGCCAACCGTGATACCCATGATATGCGGGATGGTCGGGCGGAAGCCGTAGGTCAGCCCCGACGATAGCAGCATGATGTTGTTCGGCCCCGGCGTGAAGAACATCACGGTGGCGAACATGATGAAGGCGATCAAAAGCGAATGTGACATGGGGCCTCACGCGTCCATGAAGACTGGATAGAGCGAGGCCAGCAGCAGCAGGGCCATCAGGATGTTGAAGGCCCTGACAGCCCCGGGCGACGTCAGTATCCGACGCAGCGAACTGCCGAAAACCGCCCAGACCAGCGAGGATAACCCGCCCATGACGAACATCAGCGCGGCCTGCATGGCGATGTTCCAGGGAAAGCTGGCAATCGCGGAATAGGCGGTGATGATGCCGATCACCATCACCCAGCCCTTGGCGTTGACCCACTGGAACAGCGCCGCATTCCAGAACGTCATGGGGCCGCGCTGGTTGTCCTGCCCTGGCGCAACGGACGTGGACATCGCGATGCCAAAGGCGAGGTAGATCAGATAGGCGATGCCGGCATATTTCAGAATGGTCTGCAAAACCGGATAGGTGATGAAGATCGTCCCCAGGCCGAGGCCCATGGCCGCCACCATAAATGAAACCCCGATCGCGATGCCCGCGATGTGCGGCAGGGTGCGCCTGAAGCCGTAGGTCAACCCCGACGACAACACCATGACGTTGTTGGGTCCCGGCGTGAACGCCATGACTGCGGCAAAAACAACCAGGGCGACAAAAAGCGGCTGCGACATCAGGGGCTCACGCGATTTTCGGCAGGGCTTGTGGACGCTTCGACAGCAGCATCACGGCGATGCCGCCGACGACCGTGATCATGCCGGCCAGCCGCAGCGGCCCGAACTTCTCGCCGAACACGATACTCGATGCGGCGGAACCGACGAACGGCACCAGCAGCGCGAACGGCACCACCTGCGCGGCCGGGTAATCCCGCAGCAACCTCCCCCACAGCCAGTAGGCGATGCTGGTGGAGACCGCGCCGAGACCGATCATGCAGATCAGGCCGGTCAGCGACATATGGGTCAGCGCATGCCAGGTCGGCTGCGGGCCGTTGCTGACCAGCGTCAGTGCAAGCAACGGGACCGCCGCGACCAGGCACAGCCACGCGAACAGGTCGAACATCGGCGCGTCAGGCGCGCGCCGGAGCAAAAGATTGCCGGCCGCGAAGCTGAGCGGCGAAATCATCAAGATCGCAAACGCAGCGACGCTGAAATCGTAGCCGACGGTGCCGCAGATCATCAGCAGGCCGACGGTGGCGATAGCGATGCCCACCGTCTGCCACGCGCCCGGCCGCTCGCCGAACAGCAGCGCCGCAAAGCCGATGGTGAACAGCGCCTGGCTCTGCACGATCACGCTGGAAAGGCCGACGGGAACGCCATGCGCAATGGCGAAGGCCTGGGAGAGAAATTGGCCGAGGAACAGCGTGAAGCTGATCGAGGCCAGCACGCCCCATGAAACCTTCGGCCGCGCCACGAACAGGCAGGGCAAGGCGGCGACGGAAAAGCGCAGCGTCGTCATCAGTTCCGGCGAAAATTCGTTCAGCGCAATGCGGCTCGCCACGAAGGCAAGGCCCCAGATCACCGCTACCAGCACGGCGATGCAGACATCGGCCGGTTTCATTTTTGGCTCTGTTGTTTTTTGGCTCTGTCGGTTTTTTTAGCTCTGCTGGTCCGGCTTCGGCTTGCGCAGGAGGTAGGTGCCGTGCAGCGGCGCGTGATAATCGACCGATTGCAGCGTGAAGCCGACATCGGTCAGCATGCGCTCGATCACCCAGCCGAAGGTCGAGTATTCGTCGCGCATGTGGGTGACGACGCCCTCGCGCTGGAAATCGTGGTTCTTGATGGTGAAATCGGCCCACTGCTCGACATCGCGCTCGGTGCCGTCGGGCATGCTGACGAACACGATGTCACGCAAGTAGAAATTGGCGCCGGGCTTCAGCGCGGCATAGATTCGCGCCAGCGCCACCGCCTTCCAGAAGTCCGGCAAATGATGCAGCGTGAATTCGCTGACGATCAGGTCGTAGGAATTCGGCTGATAGGCGAAGCTCAGCATGCCGGCGGGCTGGGTGCGGATCGCCACCTTGCGGTCGCGGGCCTGGATGTTGGCGAGCGCCAGCATCGCCGGCGAGATGTCGATCGCATCGACCTCGGCGCCCATCAACGCGGCCTCGCAGGCCAGCACGCCGTTGCCGCAACCGATATCGGCGACCCGCCAGCCTTTCTGCACGCCGAGCATGGTCAGCGCTGCGCGGGCGCGGAGGTCACTGTCGTCATGCCGGTCATAGATCGAGGCGACCGCGGAATCGAGGCCGAGCTGCCGCCGTTGATTGTAATACCAGTCCCGCGCCAGCATGTTTCACATCCCCTCTGGCCCGCGCCCGATCGCGGCAACGCCGGTGCGCGACACTTCGACAAGGCCGAGCGGGCGCATCAGGTCGATAAATTGATTGATCTTGGAAGTATTGCCTGTGATCTCGAACACAAAACTCTCGGTGGTGGCGTCGATGACGCGGGCGCGGAACGCATCCGCCAGCCGCAGCGCCTCGACCCGGTTGTCGCCGCCGCCGCGCACTTTCACCATGGCGAGTTCCCGCTCGATCGAGCGGCCGGTGATCGTCATGTCGACAACGCGGTACACCGGCACCATGCGATCCAGCTGGTGCTTGATCTGCTCGATCACCATCGGCGTGCCGGTCGTGACGATGGTGATACGCGAGAGATGTTTCTGGCTCTCGGTTTCAGAGACGGTGAGGCTCTCGATGTTATAGCCGCGGCCGGAGAACAGCCCGATCACGCGCGCGAGCACGCCCGGCTCGTTCTGCACCAGGACCGAGAGCGTGTGCGTCTCGTTGGGATCGTGGCGCTCTTCCAGGAAGTAGGCGGATGCGGGCTGGTTCATTGTCGTCCCCTTAAATGTCCTCTCGTCACGCCATCGCCCGTTGGGCGGTGGCCGTGATGTCCGTCCCGATCCATTTTCGGAACAGATCGAAATCGATATTGCCACCGGACAAGATCAGGCCGACGCGCTTGCCGGCGAGCTTTGCCTTCTCCTGCAGCGCCGCGGCCAGCGGGGCTGCGCCCGCGCCTTCGGCAAGATTGTGCGTGTCAGTCCAGTAGGCGCGAACGGCCGCGGCGACTTCGTCGTCCGTGACCTGCACGATACGCGAGGCGCCCTTGCGAATGATCGCTAGCGCCTCGGGAACGGGAACGCGGGTGGCCATGCCGTCGGCCAGCGTGTTGCTGGTCTCGGTGGTCACGACCGTGCCGGCCGCAAACGACAGCGCATAAGACGGCGCTTCGGTCGACTGCACGCCGACGATTTCGGTGCTTCGGCCGAGCAGATCGCGCGCCATGATGCAGCCGCAGATTCCCGAACCCTGCCCGATCGGCACATAGAGCACGTCGAGACCAGGCGCCGCGCGCAGCAACTCGAGCGCATAGGTCGCGACGCCGAGCACGAGGTCGGGATGGAACGACGGCACCATGTGAAGCCCGTCGAACTGAGCGCGACGCTGGGCTTCTTCGGCTGCCGCCTGAAAGTCCTCGCCATGCTCGACCAGCTCGGCGCCGAACGCGCGCATGGCGAGGTTCTTCTCGACCGAATTGCCCCGCGGCACATAGATCACCGCGCGAACGCCATGACGGCCGGCGGCGAAGGCAAGGCTCTGCCCGTGATTGCCGCGCGTGGCGGAAATGATCCCGGGCGCATTCGGCCGCTCCTGCTTCAGCCGATCGAGATAGACCACGCCGCCGCGCACCTTGAAGGCGCCGATCGGCGTGTGGTTCTCATGCTTGACCACGACGTGCGTCCCCAGCCGCTGGCCAAGCAGCGGCCAAACATGCGCTGGCGTCGGCGGCACCGCCTGCCCCACGATTTCGTGCGCGCGTTCAAGGTCCGCGAGATCAAACACTTCTCGATCCTCTTACATGCTCGTCATCCCCGCGAAGGCGGGGATCCAGTATTCCAGAGACGCCCGAGCACAGCCGAGACGCCGCGGCGTACTGGATCGCCCGGTCAAGCCGGGCGATGACAGCGGAATATGTGGCTGGCGTCCTCACACCAGCGCCTTGCCGCCGGCAAACGCCGCCGCGGTGGCTTCGTCGGTGGCTTCCGCCGGCAGCAGCATTTCGTTATGCGCCTTGCCGGACGGAATCATCGGGAAACAGTTTTCGAGCGCCGCAACGCGGCAATCGAACAGCACCGGGCGCTTGACCTTGATCATCTCCTTGAGCGCCCCGTCGAGATCGCCGGGCTTGATCGCCTGCAGGCCGACGCAACCAAACGCGTCCGCGAGCTTGACGAAATCCGGCAGCGCCTCGGAGTAGGAATGCGACAGCCGGTTGCCGTGCAGGAGCTGCTGCCACTGCCGCACCATGCCCATGTACTGGTTGTTCAGGATGAAGATCTTGATCGGCAGCTCATACTGAACGGCGGTCGACATCTCCTGCATCGTCATCTGCACCGAGGCGTCGCCGGCGATATCGATCACGAGGCTGTCGCGATGCGCGACCTGCACGCCGAGCGCGGCCGGCAGGCCGTAACCCATGGTACCGAGACCGCCCGACGTCATCCAGCGGTGCGGCTCCTCGAACCCGAAGAACTGCGCCGCCCACATCTGGTGCTGGCCGACTTCGGTCGTGATGTAGGTGTCATGGCCGCGCGTCGCCGCGAACAGGCGTTCGATGGCGTATTGCGGCAGGATGATATCGCTGTTCTTCTTGTAGGCGAGCGAATTGCGCGCGCGCCATTTTGCGATCTCCTGCCACCAGGCCTTGATGTCGGGCTTTTTCGCTTCCGCCTTGAACACCTGCAGCAAATCGCCGAGCACGTTGCCGGCATCGCCGATGATCGGCACGTCGACATGGATGTTTTTGTTGATCGAGGACGGATCGATGTCGATGTGGATCTTCTTGGAGCCCGGCGAGAACGCATCGACACGCCCGGTGATACGGTCGTCGAAACGCGCGCCGACGCACAGCATGACGTCGCAATCATGCATCGCCATGTTGGCCTCGTAGGTGCCGTGCATGCCCAGCATGCCGAGCCAGTTCTTGCCGGTGGCCGGATAGGCGCCGAGGCCCATCAGGGTCGAGGTGATCGGGAATCCCGTGACCTCGACCAGCTCGCGCAGCAGTTTTGACGCCTCGGGTCCGGCATTGATGACGCCACCGCCGGAATAGATCACCGGCCGCTTGGCGGATGCCAGCAGCGCCACGGCCTTGCGAATCTGCGTCGCATCGCCCTTCACCCGCGGCGTGTAGGAAACGTGCACGTCGTCCCGGCGCGGCGGATGATAGGTGCCGGTTGCAAACTGCACGTCCTTGGGCACGTCGACCAGCACGGGTCCCGGACGGCCCGTGGTCGCGACGTAGAACGCCTCGTGCAGCACTTTTGCGAGATCGTTGACGTCGCGCACCAGCCAGTTGTGCTTGGTGCAGGGGCGCGTGATGCCGACGGTGTCGCATTCCTGGAACGCGTCATTGCCGATCAGATGCGTGGGGACTTGCCCCGTGATGCAGACCAGCGGAATCGAATCCATCAGCGCGTCCGTCAGCGGCGTCACCATGTTGGTGGCGCCGGGGCCCGACGTCACCAGCACCACGCCGGGCTTGCCGGTCGAGCGCGCATAGCCTTCGGCCGCATGGCCGGCGCCCTGCTCGTGCCGCACCAGGATGTGCTCGACGTCGCTCTGCTGGAAAATCTCGTCATAGATCGGAAGCACCGCGCCGCCGGGATAGCCGAACAGATGCTGGACGCCATGATCGATGAGCGCGCGCACAATCATCGCGGCGCCGGTCATCTGGTTTGGATCGTGGCTGTTGTCGGTCATGGTCTGCTCCGGATGCGCTGCTGGCGCGGCTTTCTTCGATTTAAGGGAATAAAAAAAGGGCCCGAGAGGCCCCATGCACACCGCCCGATTTTGGATGGCCTCAGCCACCCCCGGCGGTGCGCCTGGGTACGACTACGATAAGGAGTTTGGTAATAATGTTGCGCATTTTACGACTCGAACTTCCCAAAGGTTGCGCGGTTATACCGCCCGGCCCCCGGAAGTCAAGGGAAGGACGCCGTTAGCGCGATTTCGGCAGTGTAACCGTGTTCCGGCGGTTCGGCGAGTGGGATTTTTACGCGCGCAGGCATGCAACGGGCGGCCGACGCCCTTCGTAGCCCGGATGAGGGCAGCGGCATCCGGGGCCGGTGTTTGGGGAATCCCGGATATCGCTGCGCTCATCCGGGCTACGGAAGACGGGCCTCCAGCCACCCCCTCGCAGCCTCCGGAGCCACCCACTCGAACTCCGGTAGCTGGTGCCGGAACCAGGTGAATTGCCGCTTGGCGTAATGGCGGGTGTCGGCGCGTCCGGTTTCGGCGGCCTGCTCGCGCGTGATCTCGCCGCCGAGGTAGCGGATCAGGGCCGGTACGCCGTGGGCCTTCATCGCCGGCAGCAGGGGATCGAGCTTTCGCGCGGCCAGCGCGGCGACTTCCTCCAGCGCACCCGATGCAAGCATCGTATCGAACCGCGCATCGATCCGCGCGTAAAGCTGATCGCGTTCAGGCGAAAGGAACAGGGCGGTGAAGTCGCTCCGAGGCAGCAGCGGCGGCAGACCCTCGCGATGCCAGTCGGGCAGCGTACGGCCGGTGGCTTCGACGACCTCCAGCGCACGGGCGATCCGCGTACGATCGCGCGGCTTCAGTCGTTCAGCCGAGGCGGGATCGCGTTGCGCCAGCTCGGCATGCAGCGCTTCGACGCCATCGCGTTCCAGCCGGGCGCGCACGGCGTCGCGTATTTCGGGTGGGATCGGCGGCACCGCGGAAAGGCCGCGCGTCAACGCCTTGAAGTACAGGCCGGACCCGCCGATGAAGATCGGCAGACGCCTTTCCGCGCGCGCCTCCGCCAACGCTTTTTCGGCATCCGCCACCCAGGCACCGGCCGAGAAATTGACTGACGCGTCGACATGGCCATAGAGCCGGTGCGGCGCGCGCGCCTCCTCATCCATTGTCGGCCGCGCCGTGATGATGCGGAGGTCGCGATAGACCTGCATGGAATCGGTGTTGATGACGATTCCACCGGTCTTTTGCGCCAATTCGAGCGCCAGGGCCGACTTGCCGCTGGCGGTCGGCCCTGCGATAAGCACGGCCTTGCTCAAATTAAGCGAATTCGCCTGCATGTCCCTCGTCGCCACCCTGATCTGCAACCCGGCCAATCCCGCACTCGACACCACTATCGTCGACGGCGCGATGGCCGTTCTCCCATCGCCCGGCACGGCGCAGTGGCTGTTCGACGAAGTGGCAGTCGACATTCCCTTCGACTATCAGGTCAAGAGCCCGGACGACATCAAGGCGATCGAAACCCGCCTGCAAGCGGCGCGCGGCGACCTGCCGATCGACATTGTCGTGCAGCCAGTCGCGACGCGGCGCAAGAAGCTTTTTCTGGCGGACATGGACTCCACCATGATCGGCCAGGAATGCATCGACGAGTTGGCCGATTTCGCCGGGCTGAAGGCGCATGTCGCCGGGATCACTGAACGGGCGATGCGCGGCGAAATCGAATTCGAGCCGGCGCTGCGCGAGCGCGTCGCGCTGTTGAAGGATCTGCCAGTCAGCGTGGTCGACGAGGTGCTGGCCAAACGCATCACGCCGACGCCGGGCGGCCGCGAGTTGGTCATGACCATGCGTGCCAACGGCGCCTACACCTGCCTGATCTCGGGCGGCTTCACGCTGTTCACCAATGCGGTCGCCGCCATGATCGGCTTCCAGGAAAACCGCGCCAACCAGCTCGGGATCGAGAACGGCAAGCTGACCGGCGAAGTCATCGAGCCGATCGTCGGACGCGCCGCCAAGCTTGCCACCCTGATCGAGCTCATGGAAAGTTTCGACCTCGACGACATCGACACGCTGGTGACCGGCGACGGCGCCAACGATCTCGGCATGATCGAGGCGGCGGGGCTCGGCGTCGCCTATCACGCCAAGCCCGCGGTCGCCGCCGCCGCCGCCGCGCGGATCGACTACGGCGACCTCACCGCGCTGTTGTATGCGCAGGGCTATCGACGCGACGAGTTCGCGGACTAATTGAAATTGGTTCGTTGCTCACGCCAGCAACGTGAACCTATTGCGACGCTGAGCAACCTTAAGTAGCCTGCATAAGAAGTAGCATCTTAAGGGGTCGCAATGAGCCAACCTAAGACGGTTGATCGTGGCGTTTCATTCATAAAATTCGTGCTTGGACTCTTAAGGGCTCACCCGGACGGCATGCGCCCACGTGACATCTACGCGGAGATCCAATCAAAGCTGCCCTTGGATGATTTCGACAAGGAAACGATGAAGGGATCGGGACTGCCCCGGTGGCGGGCCACCCTGCATTTCCATTCCGTTGCAGCGACGAAAGCTGTGTTGCTCGTCAAATCAGACGGACGATGGCGGGTAACGGACGAGGGTCAGAAGTTCGTGACCCGACCGGATTACGAACTCAAGCGGCTGATGAGGTCCCGCTACCGGGAATGGCGTTGGAGTCATCAGAAGGCAAAGACAGACGCCAGCATTGCAAACGCTGTCGACGAAACGGCGCCACTCGACACTTCCGTTTTGTTCGAAGATGCCAAGGAGAAGGCCCGCGACGAAATCGACACCTATCTCGACACCCTCTCGGGCTACGAATTCCAGAACCTCGTGGCGGCCCTACTGGAAGGGATGGGATACGCCACAAGCACGGTTTCGAAACCCGGCTCCGATGGCGGGACCGATATCCTCGCCTATATCGATCCGCTGGGCGCGCAGACGCCGCATATTCGGGTTCAGGTCAAGCATCGAGACCAGACCGCATCGCGCGAAGATGTTGCAGCACTTCGAGGCATCATCCGGGGCGATCGGGAAATCGGCCTGTTTGTTTCTTCAGGCGGCTTCTCAAGGGAAGCGCGCCGCGAAGCGGGCCATGGCGCCGTTCACATCGACCTGGTCGATCTCGACCGTTTTCTCGAACTTTGGCTGCAGCACTACAGCAAGATACCTGAAGTCAAGCGGTCGAAGCTTCGCCTCGAGCCGATCCACTTCCTGGCCGTGGTCTCACTCACGTAAGGTGTTGGCGCGCAACAGTCATCACCCGCGAAGGCGGGTGATCCAGTATTCCAGAGACGTTAGCGATAGAACCGAAGGCCCGGCGTACTGGATACTCCGCCTTCGCGGAGTATGACAGCCGATGTGTGATGGCGCGACCTACTTCATCTCCTACTGCACGCTCAGCGCGACAAACCGCAATTCGCCATCGCCGTTCGAGACCAGCAGCAGGACCGACTTCTTGCCGTCCTTCTTGAGCTGATCGACGCGCTTCTTGATGTCGGCCGCATTGGTGACCGCTTCCTGCGCCACCTCGACGATGACGTCGCCGGCGGAGAGTCGCTTTTCGGCGGCGTCGGAGTTGCCGTCAACACCGGTGACGATCACGCCCTTGACGCTGTCCTTGATCTTGTACTTCGTGCGCAGGTCCTTGCTCAGCGCGGCGAGATCGAGGCCGAGCGCCTTCTGCGTCACCGGCTTTTCGGCGGGGTCTTCCTTGGTCTTGGCGGCGGCCTGCTGCACCTTTTCAGTATCCTCAAGGCGGCCGAGCGTGACCTTGCGGCTTTCCTCCTTGCCCTTGCGGATGATGACCACGTCGACTTCCTTGCCGACCGCGGTGTCGGCGACGACGCGCGACAGATCCTTCGGGTCCTTGACGTCCTTGCCGTCGAACTTGACGACGACGTCGCCGGGCTCGATGCCGGCGGGCTTGGCCGGCCCCTTGTCGTCGACGCCGGCAACCAGCGCACCGCGCGCAGGCTTGATGTTCAGGCTTTCAGCGATCTCGTCGGTGACCTGCTGGATCCGAACGCCAAGCCAGCCGCGGCGCAGTTCGCCGAACTGCCGGAGCTGATCGACGACGCCCGCCACCGTCTTCGACGGCACCGCGAAGCCGAGGCCGATCGAACCGCCGGTCGGCGAAATGATCAGCGTGTTGACACCGACCACCTCGCCTTCGAGATTGAACAGCGGTCCGCCGGAATTGCCGCGGTTGATGGAGGCGTCGGTCTGGATGTAGTTGTCGTATGGTCCCTGGCTGATGTCGCGGTTGCGCGCCGACACGATGCCGGCCGTGACCGAGCCGCCGAGGCTGAACGGGTTGCCGATCGCGATCACCCATTCGCCGAGCCGCAGCTTGTCGGAATCGCCGAACTTCACCGCGACCAGCGGCTTCACCGGCTTGAACTTCAGCACCGCAATGTCGGTCTTCTTGTCGACGCCGACCAGCTCGGCCTTGATCTTGGTGCCGTCGTTCATGATCACGTTGATTTCGTCGGCATCCGCGATGACGTGATTGTTGGTGACGACGACGCCTGAGGCATCGATGATGAAACCGGAACCCAGCGAATTGGTTTTGCGCGGCGTCGGCATCTCACCGCTCTTGTCGCCGCCCTTGGGCGATCCGCCACGGCGGTTCTTGAAGAAGTCGTCGAAGAACTCCTCGAACGGCGAGCCCGGCGGCAATTGCGGCATCGCTTCCCTGCCACCGCCGCCCTTGGCCTCCACCGTCTGCGAGGTCGAGATATTGACGACGGAATCGATCACCTTCTCGGCGATGTCGGCGATGCCGTCCGGACCGCGCGCACTGGCCGGCACCGAGGCCAGCAAGCTGGCGGCACTGAGCGAGATCGCAATCCCCATCAGGCGCAGGCGGCGGCTCAAGGCGGGTCTGGCACCGGTCATGTCGGCTTGTCTCCAAAGGGTGGAATTCAGCTGCACAGTGCGCCCGAACGGGTCCGAGGCGCAAGCATCTGCGCCGGTTATTCCGGCGAAAAACCGGCCTCCGGCGGCTCACGATTGCGTTGACGCCACAGCTAGTTGCGGCCGTTAATTGCGATCATTCCGGGGCGCGAATCGAACTACCGTGTGCCGTTGCACACCGGAGAATCTCGGGATTCCCCGATGTGCATTGGCATACCCGAGCTCTGGTTTTTCGGACCATCCTGAAAATGACGGTGAATGCCTACCGTCGCACCAACCAGATCAGCACCAGACCCATGACCGCCGAGACAATGCCGACGATCCGCAGGATATTGTCCGGCGTGGCCAGCGCACTCTTCATCGCCCGGCGCATCCAGGCCGGGCTGGCGGCGAACATCAGGCCTTCGAGCACAAAGAGGATGCCCACACCGATGAGGAAGTCGGTGAACGCTATGGACCTCATCGGATAACAACCCCCCGCTATTCAAGCGCCTTTTGCTTTTATGCCGGCGAAGCGTGCCCAATGTGCAATAGCACATTGGGCTTCGCCGTAACGCGTGTATCCGGCCGGACGTTTACGGCTTCGGCGCCGCGGCCGCCGGCGGATGGCCAGACGGATTTGCGAAGAAGCGGAAGAATTCGGAATCCGGCCGCAACAGGAAGCGGGTGTCGCTGGAACGAAGGCCGGTCTCATAGGCCGCCATCGAGCGGTAGAAGGCGAAGAATTCCGGATCCTTGCCATAGGCCTCGGCGAACAGGCGGTTGCGTTCGGCGTCGCCGACGCCGCGGGTCTGCTCGGCGGTCGAATTGGCATCGGCGATGATGACGGTCGCTTCACGATCGGCCTTGGAGCGGATCTCCTGGGCCTTCTGGCCGCCCTGGGCTCGGAATTCCTGGGCCTCGCGCTCACGTTCGGTCTGCATGCGCTTGTAGACCGCCAGGCTGTTCTGCTCCGGCAGGTCGGCGCGGCGGATACGCACGTCGACCACCTGGATGCCGTACTGATCGGCCTCCCGGTCGAGCTGGTCGCGGATGCGCGTCATCAGGTTCTCGCGTTCGTCGCGCACCACGTTGATGAAGGTGACCTCGCCCAGCACGCGGCGCAGCGACGCGTTCAATAGCGTGGTGAGCTGGATGTTGGCGGCCTGGATCGAGCCGATGCTCTGATAGAAGCGCAGCGGGTTCTTGATCCGGTAGCGGGCGAAGGCGTCGACGACGAGCCGCTTCTGGTCGGAAGCGATGACTTCCTGCGACGGATTTTCCAGATCGAGGATGCGCTTGTCGATACTGATGACGGTGTCGATGAACGGCGCCTTGAAGTTCAGGCCCGGCTCGGACACGACGTCGACCGGCCGGCCGAGCCGGACCACGAGCGCCTGTTCGGTCTGCGACACCGTGAAGATCGAGCTGTAGCCCACGATCACCGCGAACAACAGCAGGACCAGGGTGACAACACCTGCAACTGGAGACCTCATCGCGTTGCTCCCGTCTGCTGCTGGCCAGTCGTCGGCGCCGGACGGCGCGGCGTCAATTCGCTGAGCGGCAGATACGGCACGACGCTCTGTGCGGAGTTGCCGCCGTCATAGACCAGCTTCTCGGACCCGCCGAGAACCTTCTCCATCGTCTCCAGATAAATTCGTTGCCGCGTCACGTCGGGTGCTTTCTTGTATTCATCGTAGACCTTCAGGAAGCGAGAGCTCTGGCCCTTGGCCTCGGCGACCGCCTGTTCCTTGTAACCTTCGGCGGCCTGCAGGATCTGCGCGCCGCGTCCGCGCGCGTCGGGAACGACGCGGTTGGCATAGGTCTGCGCCTCGTTCTGCAGTTGCTCGAGGTTGGCGCGCGCGGCCTGCACGTCGCGGAACGCGTCAATGACCTGCGTGGGCGGGTCGACCTTCTGCATCTGCACCTGCGTGATCTGAACGCCGGAGCCGTATTGATCCAGCGTCTTCTGCATCAGGTCCTGCACGGCCTGCTCGGTCGTGTTGCGGGCGCCGGTGAGGATCGGCTGGATGTTGGAACGGCCGATCACCTCGCGCATCGCGCTTTCGGCCACCGCCTTCACGGTGCCTTCGGGATTTTGGATGTTGAACAGGAAATTGCCGACGCCGTTGGGCTTGATCCGCCACAGCACCGTGAAATCGACGTCGACGATGTTTTCGTCGCCGGTCAGCATCAGGCTTTCTTCCGGAACGTCCCGCATGGTGCGGCCGCGCCGCGCCGGATCGTCGATCAGCGTCATGCCGATCGAGATGGTGGAGACGCGCAGCGCCTTCGGCAGCAGCACGGTTTCGATCGGGTAAGGCAGATGATAGTTCAGGCCGGGGTCAACGGTGCGCACGTGCTTGCCGAAGCGCAGCACGACGCCGAGTTCTTCCGACTGGACGCGGAAGAAACCGGACAATCCCCAGATCGCCAGCGCGCCGACCAGCACCAGCGCGATGCCCATGCCGCTGAAATGTCCGCCCGGCAGAAGCTGTTGCAGCTTGTCCTGGCCGCGCCGCAGAAGGTCCTCCAGATCGGGAGGCCTTGGCCCGACCGATTGCGGACCGCCACCCCACGGTCCCTTGGGACCCTGGCCCCAGGGGCCTCCGCCTTGATTCTTCCACGGCATATAAACTCTCCTCTGCGGGGGCCCGGGTCCGCCGGTTTAGGCAGGATGCCTCAAAGCCTCGCGTATCCGCCCGGCTTTATAGGGGACCGTCAGGCCCCTTACAACGCAAGCTTCCGGCTAGAAGCAGCTATGATTGAAGCCATAATTGTCAATGCAAACATCGGTTAGCGAGGTTAACGCTGTTTGCGCCGACGATATGTCACATAGGAGAAGTCGGCACTGTCGTCGGGACCTGCCGGATTCCGTACCCGCGCCACCTCTTCCCAGGCCGCCGGGTCAATTGCGGCAAGATGCGTGTCGCCCTCGGGCCTGGCGTGCACTTCGGTGATTTCGAGGCGGCCGGCGCTATCCATCCATTGCGCGTAGATCTCGGCGCCGCCGATCACGGCAATCTGAGTGGCGAAACGTCGCAGCGCGTCACCCTGCGCGACCGCGCGGGCATTTTCGAACGACGTCGTGACGACGGCACCGTGGGCTCGGTAGTTCGGATCACGCGTCACGACGATGTTGGTCCGTCCCGGAAGCGGCCGGCGCAGCGATTCGAAGGTCTTGCGTCCCATCACCACCGGCTTGTTCAAGGTGATCGCCTTGAAGCGTTGCTGATCGGATTTCAGGCGCCAGGGAATTGCATTGTCGCGCCCGATCACGCCGTTCTCGGCGACGGCGACGACGAGAACGATTTCCATCACCGCCCTCCTTGCGCGAGTGCCGTCAGCGCCTGACCGCCGACCCGGCAGACCGTCCACTCGTCCATCATCTCAGCGCCGAGCGATTTGTAGAATTCGATCGACGGCGTGTTCCAGTCGAGCACCGACCATTGCAGACGCGACCAGCCGCTCGCCACGCATTGCTTTGCCAGATGCACCAGGAGCGCCTTGCCGATGCCCTTGCCGCGCAGCGCGGGACGGACGAACAGATCTTCCAGATAGATTCCGGAACGGCCGCTAAAGGTGGAGAAATTGACGAACCAGACCGCGAAGCCGACCGGCGCGCCGTCCCATTCGGCGATCTCGCAGAACAATCGCGGATTGGCGCCGAACAGCGCTGCGTCGATGTCAGCCTCCGTCGCCTCCATTTCGTGCTGCAGCTTTTCGTATTCGGCGAGTTCGCGCACAAAAGACAGGACCAGTCCAGCTTCGCCCGGCCGCGCGCGGCGGATCAGAAGGGACATCAGGTACTCACACCGCTGCTGCTCATACGGCCACTGCGGCCTTGATGTGCGGGTGCGGATCGTAGCCTTCGAGCGCGAAGTCCTCGTAACGGAACGCGAAGATATCCTTCACGTCAGGATTGATCTTCATCACCGGCAATGGCCGGGTCGGCCGGGTCAGCTGCAGCCGCGCCTGGTCGAGGTGGTTGACGTAGAGATGCGTGTCGCCGAACGAGTGCACGAAATCGCCCGGCTTCAATCCGGTCACCTGCGCGACCATCATGGTCAGCAGCGAATAGGACGCGATGTTGAAGGGCACGCCGAGGAACACGTCGGCGGAGCGCTGATAGAGCTGGCACGACAGCTTGCCGTTGGCGACATAGAACTGAAACAGGCAGTGACAGGGCGGCAGCGCCATCTTGTCGACATCGGCCGGATTCCAGGCGCTCACGATCAGCCGCCGCGAATCCGGGTTGCGCTTGATCATGTCGATGACGTTGGAAATCTGGTCGATGCTGCGCCCGTCCGGCGCCGGCCAGGAGCGCCATTGCGACCCGTAGACCGGGCCCAGGTCGCCGTTGGCGTCGGCCCATTCATCCCAGATCGAGACGCCATTGTCCTTGAGATATTTGATGTTGGTGTCGCCGGCGAGGAACCACAGCAATTCGTGCACGATCGCCTTCAGCGGCAGCCGCTTGGTGGTCAGCATCGGAAACCCGGCCGACAGGTTGAACCGCATCTGGTGACCGAAGATCGACAGCGTGCCGGTGCCGGTGCGGTCGTGCTTTTCCGCGCCGTCAGAGAGGATACGTTCGAGCAGGTCGTGGTACTGGTTCATGGCTGACGTTTCGGGGCCTTTGGGAGCGGGAATTTAGCGGCCGGGATAGCCGATCGACATGCCGATTCGGCTTCCTGCCGCGATTATACCCCGAAAAATGATCATCCCCGACGCAAACGACAAGGGGCGGAACTTGCGTCCTGCCCCTCGCCTATCCGCTTGATTATTTGGGATTAATTCACCGGCTTGAGCACCGGCGTCCACTTCGCGATTTCGTTCTTCACCAGGGTTCCCAGTGCGGCCGGGGTACGGTCGGCGGGGCCCGGGATGACGCTGCCGAGATCGAGCAGGCGCTTGCGCACACCCTCGTCATCCAGCGCCTTGACGGCCGCTTCGTTCAATTTGGCGACGACGTCCGCCGGCGTTCCCTTCGGCGCGAAGATCGCGTTCCAGGCCTGGGCCTGGAAGGCCGGCAGGCCCGCCTCGGTGGTGGTGGGAACATTAGGCAAGGACGGGTTACGCTCGGCCGTCGCCACCGCATAGGCCTTGATGGTGCCGCCGTTGACCTGCGGCACCGCGTTGACGATCTGGTCGCACATATAGTCGACCTGCCCCGCCACCAGCGCGTTCATCGCGGGTCCGGTGCCGTTGAAGGGAACGCCGACCGGCTTGACCCCGAGCACCGAGTTCAGCAATTCGCATGACACGTTCGAGACCGAGCCGACGCCGGCATGTGCCGCGTTGACCTTGGTTTCGTTCGCTTTCACGTAAGCGACGAATTCCTTGAGGTCCTTCGGCGCGAAATCCTTGCGCGCCAGGATCAGGATCGGCGTGCCGGCGAGCAGCGCGACCGGCTCGAAATTCTTTTCGGGGTGGTAGGCGAGATTGGGATAAAGCGGCACCGATGCCGCATGCGTGCCCATATGGCCTGTGATCAGCGTATAGCCGTCATTGGCGGCCTTCGATGCGCGCGTCGTCGCGGTCGTTCCGCCGGCGCCGACGACGTTCTCGATGATGATGGCTTGACCAAGCGTCTGCGCCATATGGCCGGTGACGATGCGCGCGATGACATCGGTCGGACCGCCGGCCGCGAACGGCACGATCATGGTGATGCTGCGCGTCGGATAGGTCTGTGCCTGCGCCTGAGCAGTAAGCGATGCGAGCCCGGCAAGCGCAGCCAGACAGCCGCTCGCAAGCGAGCGTCCATACCAGTTCATATTGAGTTCCTTCAGCCCTTAAACAAATGCCGGCTCTCCCAAGCCGGCATCTGCAAGTCATATCAGCTCACGCGAAGTGGACCAGACTGCAACCTGCGGCCCACCGCCGCAGGCAGGTCAGTTCTCGGACTCGACGAATACCTCGTCGCGCTTCTTGCGTAGGGACGGCAAGACCGCAAGCACGAGCAGGAACGCCGCGATCGCCATCAGCACCGCCGACAGCGGACGGGTGAGGAACACCGACCAGTCGCCACGCGAGATCAGCAGTGCGCGGCGCAGGTTCTCTTCCATCAACGGCCCCAGCACCATGCCAAGCAGCAACGGCGCCGGCTCGAAATCGTGCTTGATCAGCCAATAGCCGACCAGTCCGAACGCGCCTGCGAGGACGACATCGACCGGCGCGTTGTTCACCGAATAGATGCCGATGGCGCAGAAGATCACGATGCACGGGAACATCAGGCGGTACGGCACGCGCAACAGCCGCACCCAGATGCCGACCAGCGGCAGGTTGATGACCAGCAGCATCAGATTGCCGACCCACATCGAGGCGATCATGCCCCACACCAGTTCCGGCTGCTTCTGCATCACCTGCGGACCCGGAACGATGCCGTGGATCGTCATGGCGCCGACCATCAGCGCCATCACCGCGTTCGGCGGAATGCCGAGCGTCAGCAGCGGAATGAACGAGGTCTGGGCCGCGGCGTTGTTGGCGCTCTCCGGCGCCGCAACGCCTTCGATCGCGCCGCGGCCAAACCGCGACGGATCCTTGGCGATCTTCTTTTCGAGCGTGTAAGCCGCGAACGACGCGATCACGGCGCCGCCGCCCGGCAGAATGCCGAGGATCGATCCAAGCACGGTGCCGCGCAGGATGGCCGGCGCCGAGTCCTTGAGATCCTTTGCCGTCGGCATCAGTCCCGTGACCTTTTGCTGGACCAGTTCGCGATCGCTTTCGCTGCCGGCATCGAGATTGCGGATGATCTCGGCAAAGCCGAACAGGCCCATCGCCACCGTCGCAAAGCCTAGACCGTCGGCCAGTTCCGGAATGTTGAAGGCCATGCGCGAGGCGCCGGTTTCGATGTCGGAGCCGACCATCGAGAGCAGCAGCCCGAACACGATCATCGCAATCGCCTTCAGCACCGATCCCTTGGCGAGCACCACCGCGAAGATCAGGCCGAGCACCATCAGCGAGAAATATTCGGCCGGCCCGAACGCCAGCGCGAGCTTGGTGAGCGGCGCGCCCAGCACGGCAATCAGAACGGTCGCCACGCAACCGGCGAAGAACGATCCGATCGCGGCGATCGCCAGCGCCGGGCCGGCGCGGCCTTGTTTCGCCATCTGGAAGCCGTCGAGCGCCGTCACCACCGACCCGGCTTCACCGGGAATGTTGACCAGGATCGAGGTAGTCGAACCGCCATACTGCGCACCATAATAGATGCCGGCGAGCATGATCAGCGCGCCGACCGGCGGCAGGCCGAACGTGATCGGCAGCAGCATCGCCACCGTGGCGATGGTGCCGATGCCAGGCAGCACGCCGACCAGCGTGCCGACCAGCGCGCCAATCAGGCACAGCCCCAGGTTGATCGGGGTGAAAGCAACGCCGAAACCGAGGGCGAGGTTGGAAAAGAGATCGGCCATTACGCCCTCACTGAATCAGGAAACGCGGAAAGAGCTGCAGCGGCAGCCCGAGTGCGTAGGGGAAAAGCAGGCTGCAGCCGATCGTCAGACAGATGCCGACGATGATGGTTTCCTTCCATCGCGTCTCCGGCGTTCCCATTCCCGCAACCAGGAAGGCGACGAACGCCGAGACGACGAGGCCCAGCGGACGGATAGCCACTGCGAAGACAAGGATCGACAGCGAAACGAAAAACGGCCCCCGCCAATGATATTTCGCAATCTGCGGGCCCTCGAACATGAGACCCATGACCGAAATTCCTGCGCCAAGGAGCAGCAGCAAGATCCCGAACATTCGCGGCGCCGTGCCGGCCCCAAAGGAAAACCCGCGCATGCCCTGCAAATCGCTCGACGCCCAGAGGGCGAAAGCTGCGATCGCCACCAGGGCAAGCCCGCCAACAAAATCCTGCGGGCAACGAATCCATTTCGGCATGATGGAATTAACCGGCCCATGGCTCGGCGTATCACTCATCGATCTCTCTCCCCAAGACTTCTAGCCTGTACTGATTGGATAGCTTTTGCGCTGGTCCGGAGGCCTTGCTAGCGATTTTCGTCAGATAAGGCCAGCAAAACCCAAAGCGCCGCCAGCCAGCAACATCCAAAGCGGATTGAGCCGCGTGGCAAAGGCCAGCACCGCTGCGGAGACCGTAATCAGCCCGGCCACCCAGCTGCGATCGGAAGTTAACGCCAAAATCAGGCCACTGGCGCCCATCAGCCCGATCGAAAGCGGAACCAATGCTGCCTGAATAATGGCGGGCCAGCGCGAATGGCGCGAGCGCGCCAGCAGCCTGCTGACGTAGTAAGCCAGCACCGCAGTCGGCCCGCACATTGCAACTGTAGCGGCCAGCGCGCCAACAACACCCGCGACAGAATAGCCGATCAAGGTCACGATCAGGACATTCGGTCCGGGCGATAGCTGGGAAATGGCGAATACGTCGGCGAATTGCCTGTCATCCATCCAATGATGGACGTCGACTGCAATCCGATGCATTTCGGGAATGGCCGAATTCGCGCCACCAACCGCAAACAACGACATTAACCCGAAAGTCCAAACGAGCGTCGCAACCGGATTGGCGTCCGAGTTCATGCTTTCCCCCGATGTCGGATAAAGACCGTGATCGCGAGGCTCAGCGGAATGGCCACGAGCAGCACCATCTGCAGCGGCAGCCGCAGCACCCCGATTGCGACGAACACGGCGACCAGGATCAATAGCCCGGCGACCTCACGTTTCTTGACCAGCGGCATCATCATTTTGAAGACGACCGCGATCAACAGCCCGACCGCCGCACACGACACGCCTGCGAGAATTCGCCGCAGCGCGTCGATCTCACCGTAACGGGCATACAGTGCGGCAAGAATAATCGCGATCACCACCGGGGGCCCGACCAGCCCGGCAAAGGCCGCAACACCGCCGGCGATGCCGCGGAAACGCGAGCCAAATACGACGGATAAATTAACGATGTTCGGACCCGGCAGGAAATGACACAGCGCGAAGGTCTCATTGAACTCCTCCGCCGTCATCCAGCGGTGCTGGTCGACGATGCCGCGGCGCGCCCAGACCAGCACCCCGCCGAAGCCCGCCAACGACATTTTGGCGAAAGCGACAAACAGATCGAGCAGACCGGGCGGGGGTGGTGGCGGGGACAGCGAAATATCCGGTGCCGGGACGGCGGCGGGCGAGGAATCCTGAGGCATGGGCCAAAATCTAGAACGGCGGCAGGCCGGAGGCCAATCCAATCACCGTATTCCCCAGTTTGCGTAACGCCTTCGGCCCTGTTTTTCTCCAAAATTCCCCCCTATATTGGGAGTGTCGGCTCGCCGGCTATGGAAATAAATGACCGTCGCAATAAACCATTCGGACCCGGGGGCAGTACCCGGCGCCTCCACCCAAATCCACCCTTTCAGGATGGGTTTCGGCGGGGGCGAACCAGGATCGACGAGGGCGTAAAGGGCGAGTTTTTTCTCGGTATGGTTCCGCCGTTATCGGGCTATGCAATAGTTGCAAACGACAACTATGCTCCGGTTGCTCAGGCTGCGTAACGCAGTTTGAAAGACCAAGTCTAAAGTCCTAGTGGGTTAAGCTCCGCTAGGCGGGGTTCGGAGGCACCTGGCAACAGAAGCCTCCACTTTATTCTTGATTTCAGGCCGACGCCGCCGTTCTGCCGCAAAATCGCTCCGTCACCCCTGCTGACCTGCGGCTCCCGCCGGGGTACCATGGGACAAAGCGGCGAGTCGGGGGACCGGCGACTATCCAACGTAACAGGACGACCATGGCGACCGATCACATCCGATATGACGTGCTGGCGCGCGACGCGCTGCGCGGGGTGCTGCGCCGCGTGCTAACCGACGCGGCCGAACACGGCCTGCCGGGCGAGCATCATTTCTTCATCACCTTCCTGTCCACCGCCGACGGCGTGAAACTGTCGCCGCGGCTGTTGGCGCAATATCCGGAAGAGATGACGATCATCCTGCAGCACCAGTTCTGGGACCTGGTGGTGACGGAGGATCGCTTTGAGGTCGGCCTGTCGTTCGGCGGCATCCCCGAGCGGCTCGTGGTGCCGTTCGCGGCGATCAAGAGCTTCCTCGATCCGTCGGTGCAGTTCGGCCTGCAATTCGAGCCGTCGGAGGCCACGGCCGAGGCGCCTGCGGCAAAGCTGCCGACAGTTCCCACGCCGTCTGCCCTGCCCGTCGCCGCGTCGGAGCCCGTTGCGGAAAGCAAGGACGACGAGCCGGCGAAGACGAGCGAAGGCGCGGAAGTGGTTCGGCTGGATCGTTTCCGCAAGAAATAATCCGCGCGCGAGAAAATCAGCTACGCTGTAGTGTAAGCGTTCCGCCACTTCACGGCGCAACGGACACTACGCATGGCCCGCACAGAAACACCCGGAAACAAATCCACCCGCAGCGAGACCGACAGCTTCGGCCCGATCGACGTTCCTTCCGACCGCTATTGGGGGGCGCAAACCGAGCGCTCGCGACAGAATTTCAAGATCGGTCAGGATCGCATGCCGATCGCGATCGTCCACGCGCTCGGCATCGTCAAACTCGCCGCCGCCCAAACCAACCGGGAACTCGGATTGCTCGATGCGCGCCGCGCCGGCGCCATCATCCGCGCCGCACGCGAGGTGATCGAAGGCAAGCTTGACGATCACTTTCCGCTGGTGGTCTGGCAGACCGGCTCCGGCACCCAGACCAACATGAACCTCAACGAGGTGATCGCCAACCGCGCCAACGTGTTGCTGGGCGGCAAACTCGGCGCCAAGGAGCCGGTTCACCCCAACGACCACGTCAACATGAGCCAGTCGTCGAACGATGCGTTTCCGACGGCGATGCATATCGCCGCCGCGGGACGCATCATCGCCGACCTGATTCCGGCGCTCACCGAACTGCATCGCGAATTGCGAAGTAAGGAAAAGGCGTTCGCAAAGATCGTCAAGATCGGGCGGACCCACACCCAGGATGCGACACCGCTGACGCTCGGACAGGAATTCTCGGGCTACGCTGCGCAGGTCGAGAGTGGCATCGCGCGGCTGCGCATCGCGGTGAAGGATTTGTACCCGCTGGCGCAGGGCGGGACTGCGGTCGGCACCGGCCTCAACTCGAAACCGAGATTTGCAAAACTGTTCGCCAGGCACGCCGCGAAAATCACCAAGCTCCCCTTAACCAGCGCGCCCAACAAATTCGAGGCGCTGGCTTCCAACGACGCCTATGTCATGGTGCACGGCGCGATCAATTCGGTGGCGACCGGCCTGTTCAAGATCGCCAATGACATTCGCCTGCTGGGCTCGGGCCCGCGTTCCGGTCTCGGCGAATTGATCCTGCCGGAAAACGAACCGGGCTCGTCGATCATGCCCGGCAAGGTCAATCCGACCCAGTGCGAAGCGATGACCATGGTTTGCTGTCAGGTGTTCGGTAACCAGACAGCCGTCACCGTTGCCGGAAGCCAGGGACACTTCGAATTGAATGTTTACAAGCCGGTACTGGCATATTGTATGATACATTCCATTCAACTGCTGTCGGACGCGTCGCGGTCGTTCACTGAACATTGCGTGGCGGGCATACGCGCCGACGAAAAGCGAATCCGCGATTTGATGGAGCGCTCGCTGATGCTGGTCACCGCACTGGCTCCGAAGATCGGATACGACAACGCCGCGAAGGTCGCCAAGTCGGCGCACGCGCGCGGAACAACATTGAAGGAAGAGGCTGTGCGCCTCGGTTTTGTGAACGCCGCCGAATTCGAACGTCTGGTGCAGCCGGACAAAATGACACACCCGGGCTGATCGCCGCGCCCCCGGGAAACTACGGGTGAGAGATATAATTATGGATCATTGCTGAAGAATGAGGTTGATCATCTATCGCGGTTGCATTGACGCGTGGTAGAGCAGGAATTATTCGGTTTTCGCAGAGCGAAACATATTTTTTGATGCTATCAAAGAGTGCTACACGAGGATTCCGAATGACCATCCAATTTGCTTGCGCACGACACGACGACTTTTTTCCAGCCAATGAATTATCATGCCTTCGAGTCGCCGGATGATGGAGGCGAACATGGCGGACGTGATCAACCTGAAACGATTCAAGAAGCGCAGCGAGCGCGAACAGTCGGCGCAGCAGGCCGATGCCAACCGCGTACGGTTCGGCCGCACCAAGGCCGAACGTGCTCTCGATCAACGTCGCAAGGATCGCGCCGGCGATCTCTTGGACCAGCACAAGCTCGATGACGGAGACGCATCATGAAGTCACCCGTCGTCAAGCGCTCGATCGTGGTCGCCGGCCACAAGACCAGCGTCAGCCTCGAAGAGGCTTTCTGGAACGGCATGAAGGAAATCTCGGGGCTGCGGAACATGACCTTGTCCGAGCTGGTCGGCGAGATCGACGGCAATCGCCAGCAGGGCAATCTGTCCTCGGCGATCCGTCTCTTCGTGCTGGACTATTTCCGCACGCGCGCCATGCCGACCGCAGCACCGGACGGGCTGCGGCCGCAGGCTTGAGGCTTTCGATTCAGGCCGGCGCGCCGTGAAGCGCGCCCGCCTTGTTATGCCGTAACGCTCAATAAACGAGTCCGGTGCCGGGCGGTTTTTCGAGCGCCGCCGCCAATGACCGATACTCCTCGCAGCCGGTGCCGCAGATCGCCGCGATCCGGCTGAGATGATACGACGCCTGGTCGCGGTTGCCCTGCTCGATCTGCCACAGGCCGTAATACTGCCAGGTCAGCACGTGGTTCGGGTCGGTCTTCAGCGCGCGCTCGTACCAGACTTGCGACAGCTTGTAATCGCCGAGCTTGCGATAGGAATAGCCGATCAGATTGGCAACGCCGGCGTTGTCGTCGTGGCCGAGCGCGTTGAGCTGCCCGATGGCGGCAGCATAATCGTTGCGCTCGTAGATCGTCGCATGCGCGGCACGGTATCCCTGCCGGAAGGCAGCGTCGTCGGCGCTCGACTGTTTGGTGGGCTTCTTCTTGGATTTGGAGCTCGACCTGGGGGCGGGTCTGTCCGGCGGCGGTGGCGGGTTGGCCGAAGGTGGATCGCCGCCGCCTCCCGCGGCAAAGGCCGGCACGGATGGCGGCGATGCGATCAGAGCCACTGAAAACAGTGTCAGCATTGTGAGCTTGATTGCTGATTTCAACATGCGAACCTCCGGTTTTTCTGCGAGAGCGAATCCATGGTCCAGCCGCAAGTAGACACCCCGCCGGGCGGCAGGTATTCCCGCCGCGCACGAATACATTTTGTGACAGGCTGGACGAATGACGGCGCAATGCGTATCTGATCGACGGTCGTGGCGGTTCCCGCCAAGGCCGGCCGAACAGGCCCCGTCGCAGAAAAACCGTGGAGAGAGAAATGGACATCGCAAAGCTGACCGCGCCGCGACTCCTGTCCATTTCGGAAGCTCTCCATGCCTGCCTTTCTTATTCTGGATTCGATCTCCCTCGCCACGCCTGACGGCCGCCTCCTTTTTGACGGATTGACGCTCGCCATCGGAGGCGAGCGCACAGGCCTTGTCGGGCGCAACGGCTGCGGCAAATCCACATTACTGCGGCTGATTGCGGGCGAGATCGAGCCTGCAGGCGGATCGCTTCAGCGCATCGGCTCGATCGGCATGCTGGCGCAACTGACCGATGAACGGCTGGCGGTCGACGAAGCGCTCGGCGTCGCCGGCGTTCTTGCCCGCCTGCGCCGGCTCGAACGCGGCGAAGGATCACTCGATGACGCGACGGAGGCGGATTGGACGCTGGAAACGCGGATACAGGCGGCGCTGGTCGAAGCCGGATTGCCGTCTTTACCACTCGATCGCCCGATCGTCTCGCTGAGCGGTGGCGAGCGAACGCGCCTCGCGCTGGCGCGGCTCCTGATCGAGGCGCCGGATCTGCTACTGCTGGACGAGCCCACCAACAATCTCGACACCGACGGCCGGCAGGCCGTGGCGCAGTTACTCGAACGCTGGCAGGGCGGCATCCTGGTCGCCAGCCACGACCGCGCGCTGCTGGAAGGCGTCGACCGCATCGTCGAACTGACGCCGATCGGCATCAGCATATTCGGCGGCGCATGGCCGGCCTTTACTGAGGCGCGCGAGGCCGCCCGCGCCCGCGCCGTCGACGACCTCGACCGTGCCTCGGACGCGTTGCGCAACACCGAGCGCGCGCTGCAGAAGGCGCGCGAAAAGAAGGCGCGCCGCGACAAGGCCGGCCGTGCCTGGCGCGCCAAGGGCATCGAGGACAAGATGTTCATGGACCGCGAGAAGGAGCGCGCCGAGAACAGCGCCGCGCGCGAAAACCAGCTCGCCGGCCGCCTGCTCGGCGAGCGCACCGAGGCGCTGCAAATGGCCAAGGCGCAAGTCGAGATCCTGACGCCGCTTTCGATCGATCTGCCGCGCACCCATCTGCCCGGCGGACGCGAACTCGTTGCGTTGAAGGACGTGGTGATGGCCTTCGGGGAGCGCCATCTGTTCGGGCCGCTGTCATTCGAGGTGCGCGGACCGGAGCGGATCGCCATCCGCGGCGCCAACGGTTCTGGCAAGACCACCCTATTCCGCCTGCTCACAGGGGCACTGAAACCTGCGAGCGGCGACATCAGCCGCCTCACCGATCGCATGGCCGTGCTCGATCAGCACATCGGCCTGCTCGATCCCGGCTCAAGCATTCTCGATAATCTGCGCAGCCTAAATCCGGAGCTCTCGGCCAATGACGCCCACGCCGCGCTGGCGCGGTTTGCGTTCCGTAACCGGGCGGCGTTGCAGATCGCGGCAACACTCAGCGGCGGCGAGCGGCTGCGCGCCGGCCTCGCCTGCGTCTTCGCACGCCGGCAGCCGCCGTTCCTGCTGCTGCTGGACGAGCCGACCAATCATCTCGACCTCGCTTCCATCGAGGAACTGGAACATGCGCTGAAAGGATTCGATGGCGCGCTTATCGTGGTCAGCCACGACGAGACGTTCTTGCGGGCGATCGGGATCGAAAAGGAAATCGTGCTTTAGCACGCAGCCATCAGACAGGGGGCTTGTCGCACGTCGCGCCTGTCACCGGCTCGGCCATGCGCAGGAATTCGTCGAACGCGACGGCACCTTCCGCAACGGTGTAACAAGCGCGACTGTCGATGAATAGTTGCGCGTCATGGTCGAAGACATCGACGATGAAAAGCGGCTGCTTCGCGGCGCTGGTCGGGGAAGCCGCGTGCATGCGAATTTCATAGTCCCCGATCCACGCCAAGGAAATCCCCGCCGCGTCCCCCTCAGGTCGGGAAAGCAGGCTGACATACGCTCGGGAAACTCTCAGCGTTGTAAGGTTGTATTCCAACGCACGGCCCACGGCAAAACCTCGCGCCTCGATGGTCGGCCGCATGATTGACAACTCCGCCATTACGGGACGCTGGCGGGGAAATTAATCTTTCGAAAGACGGGGCCGCGCTTCGAGCTAATTCGAACGCGGCGGTGGATTGGCGACCTGCGGCGTCAGCGCCAGTGGCGGACGCAGCTTCGGCTTGGCGGCGGGGCCCGGCGCGGGCCGTACGTCGATCGGCGGCGGCAGCGGTGCGACCTGCGGCTGGCCTGCGACGGGCGCCGGCGGCGCATTGACGACGGGCGCGGTCGGCGGACGCGGCGCCACCGCCTTCTTCGCGGGAGGCCGGCGTGGATCGCGGCCGCCCTTCTGGGTCGCCGGCGCGCTCGGCAGCGCGGCTTCCGGAATCGGCGGTTGTCCATCCGCGGGCAGCACGATCGGCGGTGGTGCGGGCGGCGGCGGTTCGCCGCGTTCGATCGCATCGAGCCTCCGGGTTTCATGATCGATCGCGCGCACCGCCAGCCACGACGCCAACGGCGCAACGTCGACGCTGCGGTTCAGTGCGTCGGGCGTGCCCACCGCAAGCAGTTGAATCTCCGGACGCCCGGTCGTCATCGTCAGGGAAAGCGCGGCGCGGATATCGGCCTGATCGGCGGCAATATCGTATCCACCGGAGACGGTGGCCCGCACCCCATTGCCGTCCAGCGTCGTGGCCCCGACGCGAAGCCGGCCGTCCCGGACGGTGAACGGGATCTGCGCGGAAGGAACCGCAAGCGCACCGACCGGCAGAGCGGCTTCGACGATCTGCCTCAGTCGGACATCGTCCTTGACCTGCCCGCTGTCATTGGCGCGGACCGCCACCTCGAAGGCGCGCGGATCGAGGCCTGAAATTCTCGCGGCCTCCAGCGTCAAAGTGCCGCTGCCGGACAGCGCGCCCGCCAGCGCCGAGGCGCTGCGGCCCTGGCTCGTCAGCGTCATCTGCATCGACGCGCGGCCGGCGGGCATCGTGAGGTTGCGATAGCGCAGCGCCGTGCCGTCGACCCCGGAGAACTGGACACTGGCGTTCAACGCAATGCCGTTCGCGCCTGGCTTGGCGTCCATACTGGCGGTGACGTCGCCACCGCCGATCTTGCCTTTGATGGCATCGAAGCTCAGCGACTGGCCGTCACTCTTGACCACCCCGCTCACCGGCTGCAATTCGCTTCCGCCAGGCAGCAGCCCGCGCAGCGCCTGAAACGCGATCCTGCCGCGCCAGCCTTTCGCGAGCCCGGTGCCGAGCGGCTCGGCGGCGTCGTGTCCGGCGGCGCCGAGCGCCAGCGCAAAGGCCGGCGCCAGCGCGAGCTGCTCGGCGCCGATTTCGCCCTCGATCTCCTTCTCCTCGCCGAGCGTCACCGAAACGCTGCCGCGCAGGCGCGAACCGCCGACACTGCTGTCGAGGTCGTCGAAGATCAGCCTGTTGCCGGTGAGTTGCACGCGCGAAGACAAGCCGATGTTCTGCGCCAGCGTATCCGCCGGCTTGAGATTGAGCAGCGGCCCGAAATCGGCGCGGCCGACTTTCAACGAGAGACTGGCCTTGGCCTCCTGGGCCCATGGTTCGGCGGAGCCTTCCGCTTCGGCCTCGAGGCCCGTCCCCGCGATCCTGGCCTTCAGCCGCAACGGCCCGCCCCACGCGCCTGTCGCGCTGCCCTCGAATTGCGCCGGGCCGTCGCCCGCCGCCACCGCTCGATCGAAGCCGAGCAGGACAAGCAAGCCGCGGCCCAGCTCGGACGACAATTTTGATTCGATCGCGACGTCGCTGCTCCGCAGCGCGGCGAGATCGATGTCCTGGATGGCCGCGACGGTTGGCTTTGCGGTGATCGTTGTGACGCCCTTGAGGAGCGCCGAGTCGAGATCGGCTGTGGCGCGCGCCTGGACGCGATCGGACTGTCCGGCATTCCTGGTGAGATCGAGCGCCAGTTTCAGGCGCGCCGGGCCGGGGCTCGCCCCCATCGCATTGAGCCGGGCGGCCAGCGCCGGCGAAAGAGGAACGATCAGGCCAGTCAACTGGCCGAGCGAAGCCGCGCTCGAATTGAGCGCGAACCAGCCGGTGGCGCTGACGCGATCGAAATTGCCCGCGCCGTCCAGCGTGACGCTTTCGAGCTGGCCGATCTTCAACTGCTCGAGCGACAGTTTTGCCGGCGAGTATGCCAGTCTGGCGAGCAGCGGACTAAGCTCCTGTCCGGCGGAGATGGCACGGCCGACATCCAGCGAAAGCTTTCCCTCATCCGGCCAATCGCCTTGCGGCCCCGCTAGCGACTTCACAAAGGCCGTGGCGGCATCGAGATCGAGACGTTCCGCTTTCAGTTCCGCCTCGACCCGGGAGCCATGAATGGCTTGCTTGTGCGACACCAACACCCGCCCCTCGACCGTGCCGCCCTCGATGTCGGCCTTCATGCCGTCGATGGAAAAACCCTCGGGCGCGACCGTCACATCGCCGCGCAGCCGAAGCGGCTTCTGGCTGCGATACGTGGTGTCGCCGCGGCCTTGCACCCAGGTCAGGAACGCCTCGGGATCGGACGATTCGACGCTGAGCGCGACCTTGAAACGATCCGGCGCGATGCCTTTCGCGCCAGCCTCGCTGAGCGAAATCCGGGTTGCGCCGGGCGCGCGAAACTCCAGTCTTCGCAGGCTCCAGGATTTGTCGTCGCCATGCACCTCGGCAGAGATATCCTGCAAAGGACGTCCGCCCAGCATGAGCTGCTCGGAAGCCAGCTCGATCTGCGCCGGAAGCGGTAGATGCGGAACGAGGCTGGCGAGCGCCCGCAACGCCGGCAGCGCGCGAACCGGCTCAGCGGCATTGTCCTTGGTGAAGAACCTGTCGGCATCGAGCTGGCGCGCGGACAGCGCCGCACGCAACAGCGGCGCCGAACCAAAACGGATGTCGCCGTTGCCTGCAAGTTTCAGCGCGCGCTCCTCGGGGCCAAAGCTCGCCTCGATTTGTTCGAGCCGCGCCGCCGAATAATCGGCTTTGACCTTCGCCGCGATCCGCCATGGTGGGTCGTTGCCTCTTCCCTTCTGGCCAGGCGGGGCGACCAGCGTCAATGCGCCTTCGAAGCGGGGGCTGCGCGAATCGAAATTCAGCACGCCGTCGAGATCCGCCAGCAGCGCACGCTCGCCCGGATCGATATTGAGATGAACGCGGGTGCCGTTGCCATCGGGGCCCTGCCCCGAGGAGATGCGAAACGGGTAACGCGCCCCCCACAGCATGAAGTTGCCGTCGCCGCGGACCGCGCCGGCCAGCGAACGCACATCCCCGCTGAAGGCGATATCGTTGAGTTCGAGCGTCGACCGGCTGGCTGCGTCATGCAGGGCGATGCGGCCGGTGAGATTGAGCCGGTCGATCGCCAGCGAGCCCAGATTAACCGTCCCGATCGATGCCGGCCAATCGATGCGCCCCTTTGCGTCGAGCCCAAGGTCGAGCGACAGGCCGTTGATGGTCAATTCGGTGGCGCGCACCTCGCCCCGCATCAGCGAGCCCAGGCTGAATTCCACGTCGAGCTTGTCGGCGCGTACCTTGCCGAGATCGTTGGCGCCGCCGACCACGACCGAGCGCAGTTGCAGCGACGGCGCCGGCAACAGCCGCGCGTCGAGCTTGCCGCCGACACGGACCGGCGCACCGACGATCCGCGTCGCCTCGGCCTCGAATTGCGGCCGGAACTGGTTCCAGTCAATGAAATACGGCCCGACGAGTGCGGCGATCAGCGCAACGATGAAGGCGATAGCCAGGCCGAGCAGCGTCGTCTGCACGGTATCTCCCCTTGAACCGCCCCGGCGCGCAGGCCGCGCTACGCCGAACCCGGCCCCGGAGCAGTCCGGAATATAGAGAGAAGTGTGGCGGAGTCACAGCGGCATACTGACAGGCGCCCCATCCGGCGCGAATCACTGGAGCCGAGGGCTCAAGACCGGCGCGCCCCGCCGTTACCAGCTCGCCGGCAGGCGCTTCAGGCCACGCAGCACGAAGGTCGGCCGCCATTCCGGATTGACAGCGTCATCCAGCCGCAGGTCCGGAATCCGCCGAAGCAGGGTCGAAATCGCGACCTCGGCCTCGATCCGCGCCAGCTGAGCGCCGAGGCAGAAATGGATGCCGCCGCCAAAGGACAGCGGCCTGACATTAGGCCTGGTGATATCCAGCCGCTCCGGGTGGTCGGGATAGACCGCCGGGTCGTGGTTGGCCGAGCCCAGCAGGCACAACACGCTCTCGCCCTTCGGGATGCGCTTGCCGCCGAGGTCTTCGATGTCTTCCAGCGCCACGCGGCCGGTCAGCTGCACCGAGGAATCATAGCGCAGGAATTCCTCGATCGCATTGGTGATCAGCTCGGGCCCGGCTTTGAGCAGCGCGAGCTGGTCGGGATTGCGGTACAGCGCCAGCAGGCCGTTGCCAATCAGGTTAACGGTGGTCTCGTGGCCCGCGCCGAACAACAGAATGATATTGGCGGTCAGTTCCTCGTTGGAGAGCTTGCTGCCGTCCTCCTCGGCCTGCACCAGCTGCGTGATCAGGTCGTCGCCGGGAGTCTTCCGCCGCAGCTCGAACATCTGCTGGAAATACATCGCGGCCATCGCATTGCCGGCATTGCCCTGCTGAATCTCCTCCGGCGTCAGCGGCACCGGATCGAGCAGGCGTCCGCCGTCGCGCGAATTGGTGTAAAACACCTCGCGATGCTCCTCGGGGATTCCGAGCATATCGCAGATGATGGTAACCGGCAGGCGGAACGCGAAATCCTCGATCAGGTCCATCCTGCCCTGCGGGATGATGCGGTCGAGCGTCTCGTCGACGATCTGCTGGATGCGCGGGCGCATGTCCTCGACCCGACGCGCGGTGAAGGCTTTCACCACCAGCCCGCGCAGGCGGGTGTGGTCCGGCGGATCCTGCTGCAGCATCCAGTGGCTCATGCTGCGGAACACCGGCTCGTCCATGATCTTGGGGCCGTAGCGGCGCATGGTGCGCTCGACGTAATCCTTGCCGAACCGCTTGTCGCGGACCACGAGGCTGGCCTCGGCGTGGCGGCTGCAGACATACACGCCGAGCGGCGTCAGGTGGACGGGGTCTTTGCTGCGCATTCGCTCGTAATGCGGATAGGGGTTGCGGATGAATTCCGGGTCCAGCGGATTGAACAACGGCGCACTGCCGGCAGTCTGAACATGCTCGTTCATGGTGACCTCAACTGGTTGCTATGCGCAGTTCAGCGCGTCTTCCCCGGGGCCGATCGATCGAAACTCGATACATTATTGTATTGAGTTGCATTCTCGCCTAAACTGGCCAGATGTCAAGAGTGCGAACCAGACCCACAAGGGACGACACCCGCGAAAAGCTGTTCGAGGCGGCGGCGCGCGTGTTCGAGGAACAGGGCATCGGCGGCGCCAGCATCGAGGCGGTCGCGGCGGCGGCCGGCTTCACCCGCGGGGCGTTCTATTCGAACTTCAAGAGCAAGGACGAACTGATCATCGCCATGCTCGAGGATCACGTCGAGCAATCGATCGGGCGGATCCGCGATCTGCTTGAGAAGCACAAGAATCTCGCGGATTTCATCGAGGCGCTAAAGACCATGAACCGCAGCCAGCAGGATCCGCTCGGCCGCTCTCCTTTGCTGCACATGGAAATGATCCTGTTCGTGGCGCGCGCCGAAAAGCGCCGGCCCGAACTCGCCAAGCGGCTGCGCGCCCGGCGAAAACTTGTCACCGACATCATTGAGACCACCGCCAGGAACAGCGGCCGGACGACCATTCTCAATCCGACATGGGCCGGCGCGCTGGTGCTGGCGCTGGAGGACGGCTTTCGTCTGCACCGCCTGATCGATCCCGAGACCACGCCGCCCGAGAGCTTTTTTCGCGCCATCGGCGATCTGCAGCGGGCGATGGGAATTTCATCGGCCTGAGCCGAAGATATCCGCCTCGCGAAAGTCATGACAAATCGCTAGCGTGAGCGGATGCCTGTGAACGCCGATACCATGCATTCGACACATTCCGCGCACCGACGCACGCGTCGTTTCAAATATCTGATCTTGATTTCGCTGTGTCTTGCCGGCGCGATCGACGCCGGGGCCGAGGAAGCCATCTCGCTCGCGCTACCCATCAAGTGCCAGCCGGGCGTGAGCTGCTTCTTTCAGAACTATGTCGATCACGATGCCTCGGACAAGGCGCGCGACTATCGCTGCGGCGGACGCAGCTATGACGGGCACGACGGCACCGACATCAGGATTCGGACCCTGGAGATACAAAAACAGGGAGTGGAGGTGCTCGCCGCGGCGCCCGGACGCGTCATCGGAGGGCGAAACGACATGGAAGACATTTCGGTCAAGACCGTGGGCAAGGCCGCGATCGCCGGAAAGGAATGCGGCAACGGCGTCCTCATCGAGCATGCGGACGGCTGGCGCACGCAATATTGCCACATGGCCAAGGGCAGCGTCCGGGTCAAGCCTGGCGATCAGATCGCGACCGGACAGCCGATCGGCCTGGTCGGGCTATCAGGCGATACCGAATTCTTTCATCTTCATTTTACGGTGCGGTATGGCGGAAAGATCGTGGATCCCTTCGCCTATGGCGCGCCTGAAAATTCCTGCGGCGGTGGCCGATCGATCTGGGCAACTTCCCTTGGCGAACAGATTCAGTATCGCCCCCGCGAAATCATCGATTACGGCTTTGCCGGTACCGCGCCGACGATGGAGCTGATTGAATCAGGCGAAATCGGCAAGCATCCCGTCACGCCGGCTTCGGATTCACTCGTCGCCTATGTCAGGGCCATCGGCCTGCAGGCCGGCGACCAGCAGTCGCTCACGGTGCAAGGCCCGGGCGGCGCTTCCGTCTCGACCAACAGCCTTCCCGCGCTCGACCGGGACAAGGCGCAGTTCCTCGTCATCGCCGGGAAAAAACGCACCGAGGCCGCGTGGCCTGCCGGCCGCTACGCCGCGACCTACCGTGTGATCAGAGACGGGGCGGAAGTGGTGCGAAAGACGTTTGACGTTGAAGCGCGTTCTCGGTGAGCCGTGGTTGAGAATGCTACGAGATTGGGCGTGTACTCATAAATCCGGAATGCCGATAGACTTGTCCCTATTGCCCTTGGAAGCGGACATCCGGGCGGGCCTTCAGTATGTCTGCTTAGTGCCACAAGCCATGGGATCACATCGGCAAATGAAAGAGGCCGCCAGCTAAGGCCGCTTCGAAACCAGTCAGCAAACCGTTTGGAGATTACCAGACGTATCGCGAGTTCCGGTCGCAAAGCAACCGAGCTTCGGCCGATACTTTTGGGCATTGTTTGAAACTGTAGCGGGCCGCGACTTGATGACATCGTTAGATCGGCCGCGCGCGGAATCGTCGCCCGCGCTGGCGCCAAAGTTGGTTGCGGCAAGTACGACCGCAATAATCCAAAAAGACCCTGCCAGCGATTTCGGTGTCATCTCGAACCTCTTTTGGTTGTGATGCATAGGCTATCACGCCATCGTTCGCCCGCAAGTCCGCTAAGGGTCAAACGCGTCGTCAGACCGCCCGCCAACCACTTCCGCTCTTCCCCGGATTAACGGACATCGTCAGACCGGCCCAGTTGGTCCGTTTCGGGCCATGAGCGGAAATCGGGATGATCCCAGTAATTCCATGCTGACGGTGGCCAATGGCATGGGGTTAAAGGCAACGGTTGATCAAAAGAAGACGATAGCGACTGCTACCTTGCTTCGCACAGGACTGTGCGCTCCTCTTCGGCGTGCTTCTCGCGGTCCGATCTCGCCTGCATTTCCTCTGCTGAAAGCACCTCCTCGAACACTTTCGGCTCTTGAGAGGGTCCATCGTAGGCCTTGGCGAAATCGACAAGCGGTACAGTCAGGCTGATCGGCGAATTGGCTTTGTCGATCGCCTCGAGAACGAGCATCCGCCCTTGCTTGAGCTGATCAACCAATTCCGCTCCAGCGTCATAGTCGGCCATGCAACCGTTGGCAAAGCAGTTCACATAGGGCCGCTCGATTGCCTGGCCCTGATCGATGATGATGCGAACACCACGCTCCAAGCTCACCCGGGTCGGCAGGGTGACGCGCAGTGTTTTTTTCGTGTCTCCGTTTTGCTCGGTGAGCACAGCCGCTACAACCGGTCCACAGTCAACGTTCGAGCGGCCGTCCCTGCCGATAACGTTCAAGCGGCCGTCTCTCCCGGTAAAGCAGGTATTGCCCAAGCAGAACTTGGTCCAGGGAGAGTAAGTAGGTGCCGGCAAATTAGCCCCCTCGGCAATTACTGGCGTCGCAACGAGACAAGCAAACGCCATTGTGGCGAAGCAACGCAATACCATGCAGCACATAGCCGCCTCCCCGAGAGGATATGAACTCAAGCATGCCGCAAACTTTGTCCGCATTAGGGAGTTGCTCACGTCGAGTATCACTTCTGCAATGGGTCAAACTCAGAAGTACGAGCGCGCTACTGGGCAGTCAGCTTTACTCTCAAGAACGGACGTCGCCAGCCGAGCCTGTCAGGTCCGAAAAGTCCAACATGCGACATGAAAGAGGCCGCCAACTGAGGCGGCCTTACCAGCAGCTCGAAACTGAGGCGCACCACGCTCCAGTGATGCGATTCCTATGGTCGACGCCGTATTCTTTGTATCGGAAAGGCCACGCCGCAACGAGCGCTCCAAGGATCACGACGGCTGCTAGTAATACCCAGCGGTTCATGGCGCTCAGGATAGCGGCCAAAACAGGCCACTGCAAAAATCAAATCAGGCCACTAGGGGGGCAAAACGGGCCGGTACCTCGCCCCGCATGGGGACAGACTGGCAACTCCAGAACCTTTCCCGAAAGCAGCGGCGTATGCCCACCGAATGTCCGTTCAGGGTCAAAAAGAGAAATACCGGGATGACCAGCGCATGTCTGCTTTAGCCTCAAAGCAGACATCTCTCGCTTTATGAGTAAACACCCTAGCCCGCGTCGCTTCTCACATGCGCCTTGTGCATTTGTCCCGCGACCGCCCTCACCTTGCGCGGCGAGGCCTGCCAGATCGCAAATGCCGAAAGGATGCTGACGGCAATGCCGATCGCAAAGGCTGAAGTGTAGCTGCCCGAAAGATCGTACAGTAGTCCGGTCGCCCACGGGCCTGCCGCGCCGCCGGCGAGCGCCGCCAGCATGATGGTGCCAAAGATGCTGCCGTACTGCCTGCCCTGGAAGATTTCCAGCACGACCGCGCCCATGATCGAGGTCAGGCCATAGCCGAGCGCGCCCTGGGTGAAGATCATGAGATAGACCAGCGGCAACACCGGCGCGAATTTCAGGGCGATCAGCGCGGCGAAACAGATCGCAAAGCCTAAGCAACTGATGGCCCAGATCCATTCGCGCCCGATCCGGTCGGAGAGATGCCCGAGCCAGATCTGGCCGGGGATGCCGAGCAGGCTGACGACGCCGAGCGCCCACACCGCCACGTTGGCAGAAAAGCCGACATCGAGAAGGAATTTGGTCTGGTGCACCTGCACCGCGTACCAGATATAGAGCCCGCAGAAATAGCCGAGCGAGATCCACCAGAATCGCGCGGTGCGCAGCGCACGGCGCAGTGTCCAGTCGGTATTGGCCCACACCGGATCGACGATGTTCGAGCGTGGCGCGGCCGATGTCGCCGACGGCGCGGCGTCGCCATCCGGCAGCAAGCCGACATCCTCGGGGCGCTTGCGCAGCAGGAGATTGATCGGCGCGAGTACGGCAAGCACCAGAATGCCCATCGCGGTGCAGGCGGTGCGCCAGCCGGTCTGCTCGATCATATGCTGCACCCAAGGCAGCAAGGTCACTGAGCCGATGCCGACGCCGGCAAAGGCGAGCCCCATGGCAAGTCCGCGCCGGCGGATGAACCAGTTCGGCAGAAACAGCGATTGTCCGGAATAGCCGAGGCACACGCTGCCCGCGCCGACCATCACGCCGATGGTGAGATAGAGATGCCAGGGCTGCGTCGTCAGCGGCGCGAGCAACAGCCCGCCGCCCATCAGGGCGACGCCGAGCTCCATCACCCCGCGCGGCCCGAAGCGGTCCATCATGCGCCCGATCAGCGGACTGACCGCACCTGAAACCACGAAGCCGAACGAGAAGGCGCCGGCGGTGACGCCGCGCTCCCATCCGAACTCGGAAATGATCGGCGGAAAGAACAGCGAGAACGCCGTCCGCGCATTGACGCCGATCGCCATGGTGACAAAGGTCACCCCAACGATCAGCCAGCCGTAGAAGAAGGGAAGACGCATCAGGTTTCGCTGGTTGGAGGGGCCCGGCGCGGCGGCAATTGGCGCGGCTCCCCATCATGCACGACGCGACCGGCGAAGCAATTATGTGAACTGGTTCATAGCTTACGACCGCCCATTTGGTCGCAGTATCCGCCCGCCGCCGCTCGCGTCTGGCCGAACGCGCGGAAGCAGGCTAACATGAGCTTTTCACGAGTGGCTTTTCAGGAGGTTTATAATGGGTGCGTTCGTCGCCGACGGCTATGTCCCTCACGTTCAGGAGCAGTTGAATTCCAGATTCGCGACAGGCGATGCGTTGACCGAGATGATCGGGTTTCAGAAGGAATTCAAGCTGTTCTCATCGCCGCATACACTCAGAAGCGCATTCACGCTGCTCAACATCGCGCCGGTCGGCGAGAAGGACCGCGATGGTTTCCTGAAATATTTGTATTCGCTGACGAAAGCGAAGGCAGACGTCAATGGAAAGCCGTCGAATCTGAGCGGCCACGATCAGATCCTGGCTTCGCTCAAGGAAAACCTCGAATGCCCACGGCCTTTGCCGGTCTATTTCGACTGGCATCCGGCGGAGTCGCCCAAAGGCATCGTTCACGTGACGACAGACCAGCCGTTCACCTTCTCAGGCAAGAACTATCTCACGATCTCGGTGCCGACCGTGCGGTCGGACCGGCCCAAGGCGGGCGCGCGCAAGAAATAGCCCGAAGCGGGCGAATGCGCCGGCTGCGCGCCAGGGTTCGCGAATATTATTCGGGAACGATCGAACGTCACGGCCCGACCCCGCGCGGGGTCGATTGGCCGAACGCCGTCTCGCAATATCTGCGGTTCGTCCAGTTGCTCAAGGTCTGCGATTTCAGGACGCCCTTCAGCCTGAACGACTTCGGCTGCGGCTATGGCGCGCTGCTGGAATTTCTCGCCATGCGACACGCCGAAGCCGAGGTCGCCTATCGCGGCATCGACATCTCGGCTGCGATGATCGCAGCGGCGCGCGCGCGCTGGACCGGCCGGCGCCGCGCGGAATTCGTCGTCGGCTCCACGTGCGGCCGCATGGCCGATTACGCGCTCGCCAGCGGCACATTCAATGTCCGGCTCGGCCATCCCCCGACCGATTGGGAGAACTATGTCGAAACGATGCTATCGGATTTGAAGGCCTGCAGCCGGGTCGGCTTCGCCGTCAACTTCATGCTGCCGCATGACGACAAGGCGGCCGAGGATGAACTCTATCGCAGCCCGCCGGAACGCTGGATCGCCTTCTGCAGGCAGGAACTGGACTGCAGCGTCCGCCTGCTCAAGGGTTACGGCCTGCGCGAGTTCACGCTGCTCATCCGCAGGAAACCGCGGACGGCTGCGCCGCGGCAAGCAGGCTCTCGTAAGGCAGCGCGCCGGTCTCCTCGATGAGACGGCGCGCGCGCGTCAGCAGATCGCTTGCCTGGTAGTTCGGATGGCTCAACTTTCCTTCGCTCAGCACGAGCGCGAGAATGATCGTGGAACGGCATTCCGCGAGCCGGGCATGGCGCTCCCTTGCGACCGCTATTCCTCTTTCGGCGACCCGGAAGGCAGCCGTCGGGCTGTTGCTCCTCAAATGGATTTCGGCGAGGAAGGCGAGCATTTCGCTTTGATATTCCATTCCCGCATAGGCTTCGGTCGCAAGCCGGATGGCCGATTCGAGTTTCTGTATCGCGGCGACGTGATTGCCGGACAAGGAAAGGACCAGCGCCTTGCAGACGGCCGCGTAGACTGCGACATAGGGAATGCGGCTGCTCGTGGCGATCTCGTCAATGCGAACGCAGTGTAGGTCGGCAAGCTTTTCGTCGTGCATGAGCCAGGCCAGTTCGACTCCGGCGAGATGCGGAATGAACTGAACGGCCGGTTCCGGATGATCTCCTTCGCTCGACGTCAGTTTGGCGATGCTTTGCGCCGCGGCGGCGAAATTGCCCACGCGTACCAGCAGCCGGGCGCGAAGGCTTTCAACCCACCTTTCGACACTAAAGCCGATCAGCGCTTCGTGGGACTTCTTGATATCTCCGATGTGGGCCAGCGCCGTTTCGCTGGCCTGAAGCGCTTCCCTCAGCTTTCCGGCGTATCCACAGGCCTGGCACAGGAAAACCTGCAGGAGCGTCCTGACGCTTGGCTCGGCGGCATCAGACAGATCGATGGCCTGCAGAACCTGCTTCACGTAGTCGTCCGCCGAACCAGTGCACGCGGAAATTCGGCCGTACACCACGAGCGTCAGCACCTCCGAGACGGAATCCTTCATTTCCCGCACTAGGTCGAGCGCTTCGCTGGCAAAGGGCGCGACTTCCTCGGCGCTGATGCCCTCCCGCCATGCCGAATTCAGGATCTGGTGGTTTGCCTTCAGGCGCAGCCGGTCGGTCTCGCGCGAACGCGGCTGGGATTGCAGCAAAAGGTGAACCTTTTGCCACGACTTCAGCGCCAGCCGGGAATTGGTGGTTCCAATCCAGGTGGCAGCGCGCGCGGCGTAGTCGGCGGCCGCCGCAAAATTCCTCGCGGCTTCGTAATGGTACGCGATCAGATCGGCGTATTCGCTCAGTTGATTGTGATGAAACCGTTCGAGCGCCTTCGCCACCGCCGAATGCAGTTCGACCCGGCGGGTGCGCAACTGCATGGCATAGGCGACTTCCTGAATCAGAGGATGCCTGAAGGCGAACCGATCCTGCTCGTCTTCGGACGCCACACCCTGAACGAGTTCGACGCGCGACAATCTGCCGAGAATGTCGGCGAGATCGTCGGCCGTCGACCTTGTGACTTCGGCCAGAACCGAGAGGGGAAATTCCCGTCCGATCGTCGCGCCGATCTGCAGCACCTCCTTGTCCGCCGGACGGAGACGATCGATGCGAGCGCCGATCACGGTTTGCACGGTTGCCGGCAGCGTTTCCGCCAACGGCGCTCCCATCGCTTCATAATCTCCCGGCCGGCCATCAAGCTCACCCGCATCGACCAGCGAGCGGATCAACTCCTCGGCGAAGAACGGATTGCCGCCGCTGCGTTCGACGATACGCTCGGAGATCGTGCGGATGGACGGATGATCGCCAATCAGATCCGCGGTCAGCGCGGACACATCCTCGTCACGCAACTCATCGAGCCGGATTTCGTGAAATCCGGCGCCATCGGTCCACGGCACCAGAAAGGTCGGCCGATAGGTGAGGATGAGCAAGACGCGGCTGACCGAAATGATATCGACCAGCGCCGAAACGAACTCGACGCTCGCCTCGTCTAGCCAGTGAATATCTTCGACGATGATCACGGAGGGCGTGCGCGTTCCGTCGCGCACCAGGCTGGAAACCAGATTCACGAGCCTCGCGTGCCTTGTCTTGGGATCGAGCATCAGCGCTGGCGACGCCGCATCGCCAATGCCGAGAAAGTCGGCCAGGATCGAAACGTCGTCGATCAGTTCGGGAACGGTCGCTTCGATCCGCGAAGCAATCTTCGAACGCGCGGTCTCCGGATTGTCCGTGGAAGCAAGCCTGAAAAAGGTCCGGAAGAATTCCACCAGCGGCTGCAGCGGCCCGGAATGGTCATAAGGCGATGCCCTGAGTTCCAGCACCGGCACCAGGCGATCCCTCGCCACCCTGGCGAACTCGAAACACAGCCTGCTCTTTCCAAGGCCGGGCGGTGCCGAGATTCCAACCGCCTTGCCAGTGCCGCGCTCGGCTCCGGCGAAGGCGTCATGCAGCACCGCGAGTTCTGCGTCGCGCCCGCGATAGGATCCGATCACCACATCCCGGAACGGGGTGCGCGACGCCTTCATTCCGACCAGCCGGTAGATTCCGATCGGCCGCGGAAATCCCTTGACGTCCTGATGGCCCAGCGGACGGCCATCGCAATGCGAGTGCACCAGCTTGAACGTCGATTCCGTGACGCAGATATCGCCGGGTTGAGCCATATGCTCCAGACGGCTGGCGAGGTGCACGGCGGCGCCGTAGACGCTTTGCTCCCGCGTGAACTTGTCCGGCAGGCCGGCGACGATCTCGCCGGAGTGAATCCCGACCCGCAGCGTGATGCCGTTTTCGCGTGACGACTGCACCATCGCCAGCGCGGCCTGACAGGCGCGCAAGGCGTGATCCTCCTGCGCCTGGGGGACGCCGAAGATCACCATCAGCCCGTCGCCCATGCTGCGCATGATGGTGCCCTGGAAGCGATTGACGGCGTCTCCCATCCGGGCCAGCGCGGGAGGAAGGGTATCGAGCGCGTGCTCGGGGTCCTTGTCGCCGATCAGTTCGGTCGATCCGACGATATCCGCGAACAGAACGGTGACGACCTTGCGCTCGCCGAGCGCTTGCGGCTGGTCGAGGCGATCGCCACAGGCGCCGCAGAACCGCGCGGCGCCAAGGTTGGGGTGCTGGCAATTCGAACAGATGACGGAAAAGCTGACGCCGCAGGATCGGCAGACCCTGTCGTCCGCCAACGTCTCCATCTGACACGCCGGGCAAAGCATTAACGAACCCTTAACTAACGTCTCGGCTTCGGCAGACACCCTAGCACGATCAAAACCAGCTACGTACGGGGTGTGGGAGGGTGGAATTGCTCGAAAATCTTGCTTTCGGGATGCCGTCCGAATGAGGGAAAAAATCGCTGAAATTGTATGACTACATAACTACTATCTTTACGGTCAGGCCGACAGCCACTGCTTCCAATGACCGGCGTTGACCGCGCCGGCCGGAACGTCGCCTGCAATAATGGCTTTGACTGGGCGAACGGCTTCCGGCGACCGGCTCTCGATGGCCGATGATGTCAGTCTTCAACCTGTAACCGGCGCATGGCTCTCGTGCCCGAAATAGGCGCGCTCGAGCCGCTGCGGCAAATTGTTCTCGCTGGTCGGCGCTTCCAGCACGATATTGCCCTGTACCAGCGCATAGACGCGGTCAGCGGCGGCAAGCGCCTTCTCCAGCAACTGTTCAACCAGTAGCACGGCGGTGCCTTGCTTGCGCAACTGCGCGATCACGTTGAGCACGCGATCGACCAGAACCGGCGACAGGCCGGCCGAGGGTTCGTCCAGCATCAACAGCCGCGGGCGCCGTACCAGGCCCTGCGCGACCGTGAGCATCTGCTGTTGCCCGCCGCTGAGCGCACCGCCGCGCTCGTGACGCTTCTCCGCGATCTCCGGGAAAAACGACAAGGCTTCATCGACCCTGCCGGCGCGTTCGCTGCGGGGCAGATCGTAACCGGCGATCAGAAGATTATCGGTGACGGAAATCTGCGTGAACACGCGATGGCCCTCGATCACATGCACCAGGCCGGCGCGTCCTGCCTCGCGCGGTGTCGCATTGGTCATGTCGCGGCCGTCGAAGCGCACATGGCCCGACGTGACCGGCAGCAATCCCGACAGCGCACGCAGCAACGTCGTCTTGCCCGCGCCGTTGGGGCCGAGCAAGGCAACCACTTCGCCGGCTGCGATCTCGATGTCGATGCCATGCAGCACGCGGATCTTGCCGTAGCCAGATTCGAGCGCTTTCACCGAAAGCAGGGGTTCAGCCGCCGAGGTAAGCACTGACTACCTCCTTGTGAACGCGAATTTCGGCCGGCGTGCCGGCGGCAAGCGTTCGCCCGAGATTGAGCACGGTGACCTGATGGCAGATGTCGAAGATCAAATCGGCATGGTGCTCGACCAGCAGCACGCCGGTGCCGCGGGTGCTGATCGCCTTGATCAACCCGGCCAGCCGTTCGATCTCGTCGTTGGAGAGACCGGCGGCGGGCTCATCCAGCAGCAGGAAGTCCGGATCGAGCATCAGCGCGCGGGCGATCTCGATGAAGCGCAGTTCGCTGTGCTGCAGGCGGTCGGCACGCACCTCCGCCAACGACTCCAGCCCGACGACGCCGAGCAAGGCGCGCGCCTTGGCCGCAAGCATCCGCTCATCCTGCGCGTTGCGCGGCAACGCCAGCATCGATTCGACAAAGCTGGCTTTGCCCTCGATTGAGCCGCCGATCATGACGTTCTGCAGCACGGACGCCTCGCCGATCACGCGCGGGGTCTGAAAGGTGCGCGCGATGCCGCGATGGGCGCGCAACGTCGGCTCACCCGGTGGCAGCGCATCATCGCCGAGCGTCATGGCACCGGCCTGGGCGGCGTAGTAACCCGAGATCACATTCAGCGTCGTGGTCTTGCCGCTGCCGTTGGGGCCGATCAGGCCGTGGATCTGGCCCGGCGCGACGTCGAGGTCGAGGCCATCAATCGCGCGCACATTGCCAAAACTCAAGGCGATGCCGCGCAGCGTCAGCAGGCTGCCGCCAGTGCGCTTGCGCACGATATCGGCCAGTGCGGCCGGTCGCGGCACGATGGCGCGGTTGCTGGCCAGCGGACGGCGGTTGCGAAAATCCAGCAGCGCGGCGATGCCGCCGGGCATCACAAGCACGATCACCAGCAGCAACACCGCATAGAGGAACGTCGACCATGCCGCCAATGGCGCCGCGATCTCCGGCAAAATCGTCAGGATGATGGTGCCGAGCATCGGCCCCAGGATCGAGCCGCGGCCGCCGATCAGGATCGCGATGAAGAACAGCACGGACAGGTCGAAGGTGAAAGCGTCAGGCGTGATGTAGGTCTGCAGGGTCGCGAACAATCCGCCGGCGATGGCCGCGAGCGCGCCGGCAAACAGGAAGATGGCGATCAGCATTTTTGGCTTGGAGATGCCGGTGGCCTCGGCCGCCACCTCGGCATCGCGCACCGCAATCAGCGCGCGACCGAACCGGCTGCGGGCGACATTGGCGCTCAGCCAGGTGGTGAGGGCCGCGATCGCGATGCATAGCGCGTAAAAACCCCACGCCGTATTGAACGGCGCCGGAAATTCCGGTCCAACGATGCCGATACCGCCGCCGGTGACGCTCTGCCATGCCAACGCGATTTGCGTCACGATGGTGGCGAAGCCCAGCGTCGACATCGCGAAATAGAAGGTACGCAACCGCAACGCCGGCAAGCCGACGATCACGCCGAATACCGCACCAACCGCGCCTGCAATCGGTAGCGCGACAAATACCGGCACCGCGGGCATGACATTGCCCGCGACCAGCACGCTCGTGGTGTAGGCGCCGAGCGTCAGCAGCGCGACATAGCCGATCGCCAGATGCCCCGCAAAGCCGACCACCAGATTGAGGCCGGAGACCAGCACCCAATAGATCGCCGCCCGCGTGCCGATCAGCACCCAGTAATCGTTGCTGACGAAGGGCAGGATGATCGCCAGCGCAAGGATGCCGAGGAACGGCGCGATGTGCGGCAACGCCGCGCGAAGGGTGCCGGAGTCGCTGTGCGCCGGAACGGCGGTGACTGATGTCATCACACTCTCCGCGCCGTGGAACCGCCGAACAGACCCTGGGGCGCCGCCAGCAGGACCACGATGAACAGCGTGAAGACGGCGACCGACGAGAAGATGCCGCCAACCAGAAAGTTTGCGGCCTGCTGGAACAGGCCGAGCGCCAGTCCGCCGACGATGGCGCCTCTGTTATTGCCGAGCCCGCCGAGCGCCACCGGGACGAAGCCGTAAAAATTCAGCAGCGCGCCATTGGCGAAGAACGCCAGCATCAACTCGCCGCCGGAGTATCCGGCGACACCGCCGATTACGCCGGCCAGCGCATAGCTGGCGACGCGCAAATTACGTTCCGGCAGACCAAGGGCGCGCGCCGCGAAATTATCTTCAGCGATGGCAACAAAGGCGCGACCGACCAGGGTACGGCGATAAAGATATTCGAGGGCGACGATGGTGATTGCGCAGGCTGCGACGGGCAGCCAGAACTTTTCGTCCCAGACACCGCTGCCGACGCCGAACAGCCGTGGAAACGGCTGCGGCTCAGTGCCCCATTTGATCGCCGCGACCTGCTGGATCATCAGCGCCACCGCGAGCGTCGAAAGCACGTAGAGGTGCTGGTCGAGACTTTTCAGCACCGGCCGCACCGCAACGAATTCGGTGATGACCCCGATGATGGCGCAGCAAATCAGCGTCAACAGGAAGCCGGCGAGGATCGGCAGGCCCAGCTTCAGCGTGAACAGCGAGCCGAACACGCCGCCCAGCATCGCAAGCTGACCGGCGGTGAAGCTCATCACCCGCGACGTCGAGAACATGGTGTTATAGGTGACGCCGACGAGCGCGTAGATCGCGCCCGCCGCCAGTCCGGATGCGAGGATCGAGGCGAGCATGTGCTAGCGCCCTCTTCCGTCGCTCACGTATATCCCGGCGCCAGCGCAAACGTGCCGTTCTTGGCGGTGGAGGCTTCCGACATCACGATCTCTTCGGTCGGATAACCGTTATGCTGTGTCGGCGAGAAGCTGTAATTGCCGAAATAGCCGGGATATTTGGACAGCGTGTTCCAGTAAGCGATGATTCCGGCGCTGTCGGTCGAGCCGCTTTCCGCCACGGCCTTGGCGATCAGTTCGATTGCATCGATGCCGCCGGCGACCCACCACAGCAGCGTATCGCTGAGCACCACATTGGCCTTGGTGAGGCGCGCGACCAGGTCCTCGCTCTTCGGCGGCAATTTTCCGGCCGCGTCATAGCTGCAGCTCTTGTAGCCGATGGCGTAGACTTTTTTCCAGTTGGCGGGTTTCTCGACGAGGCCGGAGAGTTCACCCGACGCCATCGAGGGGTGACCGACAAACGCAACATCCCAATTCAGCGCAGCGCGGACGTTGAACATGCGCGCCTCCATGCCGGTCGAAACGCTCCACACCACAATCACCTCGGCACCAGCGTTCTTGGCGCGCAGCATGTCCGGCGTCATATCGGGCTGGGTCGCGTCGACATTGGCCTGATAAACGACCTCGGCGCCATCCTTCTTGAATGCAGCCACCGACGCGCCGACCGCGGTCACGCCGTAGCCGGTGGTATCGCCGATCACGGCGATCTTTTTTACCTTGAGGATGTTGAGGCAATAATTCCGGACGGCGTCATCCCATTGGCTGTTCGACGGCGCCATGCGGAAGGCGTTCGGAAACTTGGTGGTGTCGATCAGGGTTTCAACAACGCAAGGATGAATATCCGGCATCTTGGCGCGCGCCATGATCGGCGTGGTCGCCAGCGCCTCGCCCGAATTGAGCGGGCCCCAGATCGCATGCACCTTGGCCTGGCTGATCAGTTCCTGCGTGGCGTTCACCGCCTTGGTCGGATCGCCCTGGGTGTCGCGCATGACGATCTCGAGCTTGCGGCCCTTGACTCCGCCTGCAGCATTGATCGCGTCCGCTGCGAAAGTCACGCCGCGGTTGAAGCCGATGGTCGGCGCCGAACTCGGACCCGTCATCGCAGCGAGGCAGCCGACCTTGATCGGCTCCGACTGGGCAATGGCGGGGACTGGAAACGAAAATGCTGCGGCGCCCGCGGCGCCGGCGCTACCCAACAATACGTCACGACGTGAAATGGCCATGTGATGCGCTTCCTGTTCCCTTTGCGGCGCCCGTCATTGGCTGCAGGCGTCCGTGTCGTTCTCCCCGGCTCTTGGGCGGGGTTTAATGATCAAATTTGAGCCTGACGCGGCAAACTTGTCCAGCGGTTATAAAAACATAGCAGGTCATTATTCATGGCCGGCGCATCCAACGGTCGGCGTTGACGGCGCCAACCGGCGCCTCGCCCGTGATGATCTTTTCGACCTGCCGCACCGTTTCCAGCGACTGGCTCTCGATCGCCGGCGGCGTCAGGCCGCCGATATGCGGCGTGGCGATGACGTTCGGCAATTTCGCCAATTCGGGTGACGGCATCTGGTCCAGCGCGCGGCCGACATCCATCGCGGCGCCGGCGATACGGTTCTCGCGCAATGCCGCTGACAACGCCGCCTCGTCGACGAGATTGCCGCGCGACAGGTTGATGAAGAAGGCATGCTTCTGCATGCACGCCAGCGCCGCCTGCCCGATCAGGTTTTCGGTTTGCTCGTTGGCAACGGCGAGGCAGACGACAAAGTCGGATCGGGCAAGCAGATCGTCGAGCGGCACATGCTGCAGACCCTGTTCGCCGACGGTCGCAAAGGGATCGGCAATCAGAATTTCCATGCTCATCACCCTCGCGATCTGCGCCAGGTAACGGCCGATGCTGCCATAGCCGATGATGCCGAGACGGCTGCCCGCCAGTTGCCGGCCCATGATGATCTCGGGCTTGCGCTGGGAATGGTAGTCGGCGGTCGCCCGTGACACGCCGCGCGATAGATCGACCATGAAGCCGACGGCGAGTTCGGCAACCGACTGGACGAAGCCCGGCCCTGCCCGCGTGACCAGGACGCCGGCCGCGGACGCGGCATCGACATCGATGTTGCGGATATCTACCGCGCAGCGAACGAAGGCGCGCAAGTTCGGCAGCGCCGAAAATATCTCGCTGGCTCCGGCGGTGAGCCGATCGGCCAGGATGATATCGACGTCATCAGCGGCCTCGATCAGGCCGGCAGCATCGAGCGCGTCGTTTGATTCATGCAGCTTGACCTGCGCGATGGCTTGCAGCCCGTTCAGGCTGCGCTCGCCATAATACTGGGCGCGTGACTGCGGCGTGTGCGTCAGCAGGACTTTCATGTCAGTAACCGAAGGCGCGCGGCAATGCCGTGCTGATCGCGGGCACGAACGCAATCACCAGCAGGCAAAGCAGCAGCAGGCCGAGATATCCCAGGATCGGCTTGACGGTCTGTTCGATCGGCACATTGCCGATCAGACAGGCGCCGTAGAGCCCGAGTCCCAGCGGCGGCGCAAACAGGCCGATTCCCATCGCAACCACCAGTACGACCCCGAAATGCAGCGGATCGATGCCGAGCTTGACCGCCACCGGCACCAGCAGCGGCCCGAAGATGATGAGCGCCGCCGCGCCTTCCAGCACCGAGCCCATCACGATCAGCACCGCGATCGACAACAGCATGAACAGCCATGTGCCCTGCGACGCCGACAACGACAGCATGAGGTCGCCCACCGCATGCGGCACCTGCTGCAGCGTGAGAACGAACGCCAGCGACTGCGCGGCAGCGACGATGAACAGCACCAGCCCGGAACGCGTCGCCGATTGCACAAAACTGTGTGCCGCCGTCTTGAAGCTGAGTTCGCGGAACACGATGCTGCCGACGATGATGGCGTAGACCACGGCGAAGGCCGAGATTTCGGTGGCGGTCGCAAAGCCGCTCTTGAACCCGAAGAAGATCATGAAGATCAGCCCGAATGAAGCGATGGCGCCGCTCCATAGGCCCGAGACTTCGGCGCGCGGCTCAACTTCCGCGGCAGGCTCAGGCCTTTTTCCAAGGATGATCGACAGCACGATCAGGGCCAGCGCCATCAGCCCGGCGGGCAACAGGCCTGCAACGAACAATCCGCCGATCGAGAGGTTGGCGACAAAGCCGAGAATGATGAGATTGATGCAGGGCGGAATCGCTTCCGCCATCACCGCGGAGGCCGCCAGCAACGCCACCGCGCCGCCGGGGTTCTGCTTGGAGCGGCGCGCGGCCGGAATCAGCACCGATCCCACCGCCGCGACGTCGGCCATCTTCGAGCCGGAGATGCCCGAAAACAGCACCATCGACATCACCATCACCACGTTGAGGCCACCGCGCATCCGCCCGACCGCGCGTTGCAGCAGTTCGATCAGGCGGACCGACATGCCGTTGGCTTCCATCAGATAGCCGACGAGAATGAAGAACGGGATCGCCAGCAGCACGAAATTGTCGATGCCGCGCGCCATCTGCTGCGCAAAGATGACGCCGGGCAGCGTGCCCTCAACCCAGATGAAGATCAGCGCCGCCAGCGCTAGCGCAAACCCGATCGGCAAGCCCCCGAACAGCGTGATGAAGAACCCGATCAGCATCAGCGTGCCCGACGACGGCACGGAGTCCGGCGCCAAAAAGTCCCACGCCAGATAGAACCCTGCGATCAGGCCTACAGCGAGAATGCCGGCCACGATCTCGCGGATCGGACGCGCGCAAAAAATCTCCAGCGCGAACACCGTCATGAACAGCGCCCCGGCGCCCATTGGATAGAACGTCCATTCCAGTGGCAGTCCGGAGCCGGAAGTCTGCCCGGTGGTCAGCCAGCCCATCTTCATCGCGTTGAAGGCGACATAGAAGGCGATGACCGTCACCAGCAGCGCGCCCATGGAATCGACGACGCGGCGCGGGCTGGATGGCAGCATATCGATGAAGAAGGCAACGCCGAGGTTTTCGGCGCGGGCCAGCGCGCTGGCGGCGCCGAAAAAGCTCGACCCCACCATCAGGCCGCGCGCCACGTCGTCGGCCCATTCGACCGGGGCATTGAACAGGAAGCGCAGCAACACCGAAACGCAGACCACCAGAAGATCGGCGGCGAGCAGGATCGCGGCAACGGCATCGCTCAAGGCAAGCAGCGAGGCCGTGATCCGGTGACCGCCGCTTTCGAGCGTTGGCGCGGCGACTGACATAACGTGTTACCTCAAGCCTGTGTCGCGCGGATCATGTCGACCACCGGCTTCGCCTCGGGGCGGGCCTTGATGAAATTGTCGGTCTGCGGAAGCACGCGCTTGCGGAACGCATCCTTGTCGCATTCGACGATGGTGACGCCCTTGTCCGCCAGGTTCTTGAGCGCTTCCTTTTCCATCTCGAGGCCGTGGATGCGGGTGTCGGCAGCCGCCTTTTTGGCCGCATCGAGGAAACCCTCGCGCAGCTTGGGATCCATCCTGTTGAACGTCGCTTCGCTGAAATAGGTCGCGAGCGGCGAGAAATTGTGCTGGGTCAGCGCGTAGTGTTTCGACGTCTCGTAGAACTTGCTGGCGAGGATGGTCGGCGGATCATGCTCGAGACCATCAAGCACGCCGGCCTGCAGCGCCGTATAGATTTCGCCGAACGCCAGCGGCGTCGCGGCGGCGCCCATCAGGCGAAGACACTCGGTGATGACGGGGTTCGGCAGCGTCCTGATCTTGAGCCCGGCCAGATCTTCGGGACCTTTCACCGGCTTCTTCGCCAGCACGCTACGCGAGCCGAAATTATAGGCCCAGGAGATGATGCGGATGTTTCCGCCCTTCAGCAGCGCCTCCTCGATTGGCTTCGCGGCCCCTGCCTCGAACGCCTTGGTCTGCTGCGGGAAGCTGGAAAAGAGATAGCCGAGATCGAAGGTTCCGACCAGCGGCACCAGATTGGCCGAGATCGACGAGCCCGACAGCATCAGGTCGATGACGCCGAGCTTGACCGAATTGATGACGTCGATTTCCTGGCCCAACTGGTTGTCGGGAAAGAAGGTGACCTCGACCTGCTCGCCGAGGCCGTTGCCCTTCAGATGCTTCACCAGATTGTCGTAGTAGACGCGGCCGTTGGCGTATTTGGGATCGTTGGGAAGCGACGACGAACATTTCATTTTCATCGTGGCGGCTTGCGCCCGCCCGATAATCGCGGGTGATGCAACAAGCCAAGCGGTCGCGCCAATCGACGATTGCAGAGCGACCCGGCGGGTTACGGGATTCGACTTCATGATGTTCCTCGCGGGAACGAGTTTTTTCTTGATCCGCAGTCTTGCTGCACGCGGAACTTGGCACGATGTTCATCATAATGTATGACTAAACAATCGGCTTTTGCAAGAACGACAATTTGCCTGTTTCGAGGAGGGATTTGACGGAGGTGCGAAATACGCCTGAGCCTCGTCACACTGTTCGCATGGACCAGGATCCGCTTCGACCGGGTTGATTATCGATCCGCCCTTTCGACGTTCCAAAAGGCTTTCTGATGTTCCAAACCTCCAGCGCGCTTATCCGCAACGTCCATAGCCAGGTCGCCGACCGCGTCGGGACCAGCATCGTGCGCGGCGATATTGGCGTCGGCGAGACGCTGCCGTCCGAGATGCAGATCTGTCAAATGATGGATGTCAGCCGAACGGTAGTGCGTGAAGCAATCCGGACATTAACAGGCAAGGGCCTGGTCGAATCGCGTCCCAAGAGTGGAACGCGCGTTCGCCCGCCGCAGCAGTGGAACCAGCTCGATCCCGATGTGCTGCGCTGGCGTCTCGAAACATCCGACATGGACAGTTACCTCGCCAAGCTGTTTCAGCTGCGCTGCGCGGTAGAACCGGCGGCGGCGGCGCTGGCGGCGATCAGCGCAGGCCAGGACGACCTCACGCTGATCCGAACGGCATACGAAGGCATGGCGGCAGCCAAGGTCAACGAGAAATTCGTGGCCGCCGACATTGCCTTCCATCAGGCTATCTACTTTGCCACGCGCAACGAGTTCTTCTGGCCGATCGCGCAGATGTTCGATGTTACCCTGCGCCAGAGTTTTACCATCGCCGCACGCGGTTCGCATCGCGCGCGGGCGCTGGTCGAACACAACGCCGTACTGGAGGCGATTGCGACGCGCAATGCCGAGGGCGCGCGTGAGGCGACGAACGTTCTCCTGAAGAATTCCGCCGATGACCTCGTCCGGATTCGCGGCCGCGAGTTTGCCTCGCGACCGAAGGCCTGAGCGCGACAGCCCCTCCCTTCCCCTAAATCGTCGCCGGCGCAGGTCTCGCCGCGGGCCATTGTGCACTCCCATCTTGTATGACATTATACTCAAAATGATCTCCAGCGCCCGGCCAAGGCGACGGCCGAAAGCTCTGCTGGAGCAGAAATGAAAAATGGGGAGGATCAATTGCAAATCAGGACGATCATCATCGCGCTGGGTCTTGCCGCGGCATCGCTCGGCATCGTGCCGCCAGCATTCGGCCAGCAGTTCAGCCTGCGAGCGGCGCATTACTTCAAGGAAGACCATCCCTGGAACAAAGGGCTGACGCATTTCGCAAAGCGTGTTGACGAGGAAAGCAAGGGCCGGATCAAGATCGACATCTTCAATGGCGGCATCCTTGGCAGCGAGGCCCAGACGCTGCAGTTCGTGAAGGATGGATCGCTCGATCTGGTGATCTCGGACCCTTCGGCGGGCGCTCCTTTCGCCAAGGAACTGGATTTCTTCGCGCTGCCATTTTTGTTCCGCAACTATGCACACTGGCAGGCGGCGCTCGATGGCGAGCCTGGCAAGGCCTACGCCCGGCTGATCGAGACCAAGACCGGCCTGAAGATCATTGGCTATTGGGGCGGATCCACAAGGAACGTGCTGTCGACGAAGAAGCCGATCAACAGTATCGAAGACCTGAAAGGATTTCGCCTGCGCCTGATTTCCAGTCCGTTGAAAGTCAACGCCTGGAAGGCCGCCGGCACCATCCCGACACCGATTGCCTTTATGGAAACCTATCTCGCCATGAAGTCCGGCGTGGTGGACGGCATGGAAAACGAATCGGTCGCAGTTCGCGAGATGAAATTCTACGAACCAGCGCCCTACATCGCCCGCACCGAACATGAATTCACGGTCCGGCCACTGTTCATCTCGAAGAAGACCTTCGACAAGCTGCCGCCGGACCTGCAGCAGATCGTGCTGAAATGTGCACAGGAAGCCACCGTGCTGGAACGCAGCGCGGAGGTCGACGCCAACGTAGCGGCGGAAGCGGACATGCAAGGCAAGCTCGGAGTAAAATTCAACGCCATCGACAAGGAGCCGTTCAAGACAGTGACCAAACCTGTCATCGCTGACTTCGCCAAGAGCATGGAGCTGACCGAACTCCTGACCAGCATTGACGCCGTGAAATAGACGGCTCGGCTTGCGCCCGCCCGTAACATCCGGACGGACGCACCCAGCTCTTTCGTTTCCGGAGCCCGCCAGTGACAAATTCCAAGGCCACCGTCGTTGCCGACGCTGACGCGTTCGAAAGCAGCCTGTCCTCCGCCCCAGATCAGGCCACGCATCGTTCCGACTTCGTCGAGACAATCGCTGAAATCGTCGTCGTGGTCGCGCTCGCCGGCGAACTGGTTGCGATGTTCGGCAATGTCATCTCGCGCTCGCTGTTCAACACGTCGCTGCTGTGGAGCCTCGAGATCGGCGAACTTGCGCTGGTCGTGATGACCTTTATCGGCGGCGCGATCGCCTACCCGCGCAACGAACACATGGCGCTACACGCCTTTATCGACCGGCTGCCACGGCGGTGGCACGCGGCCATCGCCGCCTTCGCGTGCTGGCAGGTATTCGCGATGGCGATCGTCGGAGGCTGGCTGGCCTGGGAAATGATGCTGTCGCGCTGGGGCGAGCAGACACCGTATCTCGGAATCAGCGCGATCTGGTTCGCAGCGCCGATGATTTCCGGCATGGCGATGCTGGCCTACTTCGCGGCACGGCGCGCTTTCGCGCAAGCAGTTCGGCTGGCCATCATCACCGGCGTCCTGACCGCATGCGCAATCGGCGGCCTGCTGCTTCTTTCGCCAATGCTCGGACCGGAATTGCGCGAATACGCGCTTCCTGCAACCTTTGCGGTCTTCGCGCTGCAGCTGCTGCTCGGCGTCCCGATCGGCTTCGTTCTCCTGATGGCGACGCTGCTGTATCTGCACACGTCTCATGCCATCCCGCTCTCGGTTGTTCCGATCAACATGCAAAGCGGCATCTCGAGCTTCGTGATGCTGTCGATCCCTTTTTTCATCCTGGCCGGCTACGTGATGACGGAGGGAGGCCTGAGCCGCAAGCTCACCGATTTCGTCATATCGCTGGTCGGACGATTCCGCGGCGGCATGCTGCAGGTGATCGTCGTCTCGATGTACATCATGTCGGGCATTTCCGGGTCCAAGGTCGCGGACGTCGCCGCCGTCGGGACCACGATGAAGAACGTCATGCGCCGCGAGCGTTACGATCCGGGTGAGACTGCGGCCGTGCTCGCCACCTGCGCCGTGATGGGCGAAACCGTTCCGCCCAGCATCGCCATGCTTGTACTGGCCTCCGTCACCTCGCTCTCGATCGGCAGCCTGTTTGTCGCAGGACTGTTGCCGGCCGCGGTTATCGCGCTCTGCCTGATGCTGCTGATCTACGTCCGCTCGCGTGGCCGGCCCGGCGTGCCCAAAAAGCATTCGATGCGAGAGATCGTCAGCGCCGGCCTCGACGCAATCCCCGCCATGGTCGCCCCGGTCATTCTGATCGGCGGAATCGTTGGCGGCGTGGCGACACCGACCGAAGTGTCGTCCACCGCCGTCATCTACGCGCTGCTGCTGTCGGTCGTGGTGTACAGGTCGCTGACGGGACAGCGTCTCTGGCGCGTGATGGTCAGCACCGCCGCGCAGGCCGGGATGGTTCTGTTTATAACGAGCACGGCCAGCACCTTCTCCTGGTCACTGACCATTGCCAAGATGCCGCAGAAGATCGCCGCGATGTTCACGACGCTGCACGGTTCGGCGACGCTGTTCATGATCGCGACGATCGTGACGCTGGTCGTGATGGGCGCGTTGCTGGAGGGCCTGCCGGCCCTGCTGATCTTTGGCCCGCTGCTGCTGCCGATGGCGGCCCAGTTCGGAATCGATCCGATTCAGTATGGCATCGTCATGATCATCGCGATGGGGCTCGGTGCGTTCTCGCCGCCGATCGGCGTCGGCATGTTCGTGACGTGCTCGATCTGCGACACCACGATGGAAAACGCCAGCCGGCACATGATCCCGTATTTGATCGTCGTTACTATCGGCCTGCTCCTGGTCGCCTTCGTTCCCTGGTTCAGCCTGGTTGCGCCAAGGATGCTGAATATGATCTGATGCTCTACTTCGTTCGCGCGACCGTCGTACCGTCCCATTCCCCGGCGGAGGGATTTTCGAGCTGGTGCTTGCAGCGCTCGATCATGAGCGATGCAGCGGCATCCTTGCGGATTTCCAGCACCTTCTCGAACGCCCCGATCGCTGCCGTGAAGTCGCGCGCCCGCCAGGCGGCGAGCCCGCGTTCGTAGAAAGCCGCCCAGTCGGGCTTGCCGTCGGACTCGCCGGCCATATCAAGCAATTCATAGATTTGCAGGCCGCCCACGCGGCCATAGACCGCCAGCCGGTCGAGTTCGCGGACGACGACACGATCGCCGGCCAGCCTTCGCGTCTCGGGGCCGATGATGATGGTGGAGCCGTAATTCTTGTTGGTGCTCTCCAGCCGGCTCGCGATATTCACGGCATCGCCGATCACGGTGTAGTTCAGCCGCACTTCCGATCCGATATTGCCGACCAGCATGTCGCCGGAATTGATACCGATGCGAATCCTGACCGGCTCACCGCGGTCGTCGACGAGGCCGGCCTCCTCCATCGCGCGCCGGCACGCCAGGGCCGCCCGGCAGCAATCGACGGCATGATCGGGGTTGGGCGCCGGCGCGCCCCAGAACGCCATCACGGCATCGCCGATGAATTTGTCGATGGTGCCGTTCTGGTCTTGAATCTGCGCCGAGACGCTGTCGAAATAGCGCGACAGCAGCGGAATGATGCGGTCGCCAAGCCGCTCCGACATGCCGGTGAAGCCGGCGAGATCGATAAACATCACGCTCATCGGCCGTATCGCGCCGCCGAGGCGCGCGCCGTTGCCGTCGCTGATCAGCCGCCTCACCAGATCGGCCGGGATGTATTTCCGGAACGCAACCAGCCCCTGCGCCATGTCGCCGATCGCGCCGGAAAGATTCTCGATCTCGGTCAGCCGCGACGGATGCCGCTGCACCTTGTCGAGGTCAAAACGCTCGACGTGCCGGATCTCGTTCATCACCTTGATCAGCGGTGCGGCGATCAGACGCTGGGCCAGCCACGCCGACAACAGGCCGGCGATAACGATCAGCACCGCAAGTCCGATCAGCAAATTCCGGATCGTCATCTGTACCGGGCCGAGAAATTCCGATTCCGGCACCACCGTCACCAGCGACCAGCCGGGAAACGAAATCGGCGTGATGACCGCCTGATAGGCCTTGCCGTCCCGTGTCACGTGCGTATGAAACGGCTCGCCTTCACCGGGATTGTAAGCGCTGGCGTTCTGGATCGCTTCGACAGCGACCGGAAACAGCGGATGATCGGTTTTCAGCGCCACCGCCTCGTTGGCGTTCGGATCGGGGGAAGCGACCACCTTGCCGTTGCGCTCGAGGATGAAGGCGCCGGCCGATTTCCCGACCGTGAGCTGAGACAGGAAATTCGACACCCGCGTCAGTTCGATGATGATGGCGATGACGCCGGCGGGCTTCTTGTCGATATCGATGGGAGCCGCGAAGGCGGCGGCCAGCCGCTCGCCCTTGGGATGCGTCGTGAAGGTCGCCCAGAGTTCGTCGTTGGTCTCGACGGCGGTGCGAAACCATTCCTGATCGGTGACGGAATATTTGGTGTCCTCGACATGGCTGTTCTTGAGTTGAAGATCGTTGCCGACGAATTCGTAGCGGTCGATCCGCAGCTTGTGGTCCGGGGTGATCTCGAGCATTTCGATGACGCCATCGCCGGCCTTGTGCCCGGCAAAGAACGATCCATCCGGCCATCCGAACGCTACCCAGGAGATGGTCGGCTGCGACAACAATTGCGACCGGAAAACGACTTCGCGTTTCCGGGCGTCGCGCGGCTCGAACACTTTCTCGGCCAAGAGCGTTCGCACCGCCATCATCGACGAACGCGCCTCCGTGGTGACCGACTGCAGTTCGTCGCCCACGGCCGAAACGATCTGGTCGTTGATGGTGTTGGCGAGCGTCTGGCTCACCTGATGGGCGGTGCGCCACCACAGCAAATGCACGCCGACGGCGCTGACGACGATGGACGTCAGCACGAGGGCGGAAATGGCGGTGCGGATGCCAAGGCGCATGCAGGGGTCCCGTTGGCGGTCTGATTACCGCAATACGGAATCATAGCAGTCCCTGTTTCGCGAGCGAGACCATTTAGATACCCCGGACACGGCTCTGTGACCGAACTTGAGCCGTAATGACGACGAAACTTATCGATTGTCTGTTCCGTATAAGCCAGGACGGCGCTATGCCTTGTGGCAATTCTCGAAGGTCATGCAATGCACGATGTTTCCATCCCGGCGGCCCTGATTGCCGGTCTCGTCAGCTTCCTCTCCCCCTGCGTGCTGCCGCTGGTGCCGCCCTATCTGATCTATCTCACCGGCGCGACCATCGAGCATGTCGCCAATGACGAGACGACGCAGACCTCCAAGCGGGCGGTGATGACCTCGGCGCTGATGTTCGTGCTGGGCTTTTCCACCGTGTTCGTGGCGCTCGGCGCCAGCGCGTCCCTGGTCGGCGGGCTGATCCGCGCCTGGTCGGCCGAGCTTTCGATCGTGGCGGGCATCGTGATCATCATCATGGGCCTGCATTTCCTCGGCCTGACCCGGATCAGCCTGTTGATGCGCGAGGGCCGGATGCAGATGCCGAAGCCGGTCGGGCTGTGGGGCGCCTATGCCATGGGCCTTGCCTTCGCCTTCGGCTGGACGCCCTGCATCGGTCCCATTCTGGCGGCGATCCTCTCAATCGCGGCGGCTGAGGCCACGGTCACCAAGGGCGCCGGCCTGCTCGCAGTCTATTCCGCGGGCCTCGGAATCCCGTTCCTGCTGGCTGCCTTCATGATCGAGCAGTTCTCCTCGCTGTTCGCGCGGATGAAGCGGCATTTGAGCAAGGTCGAGCACGCCATGGGCATCCTGATGGTGATCACCGGCATCGGCTTCCTGACCGGCTCTGTCTCCAGCATCAGCATTTGGCTGTTGGAGACTTTCCCCGCACTGCAAAATTTCGGTTAGGCGCCGTAACAAGCGGGCCAGCCGTTGCGAAATTGCTGTCGGAGCCAGATTGCCGCCATCCTAGCCGCGGCATTTTTCGAGCGCACCGGATTTGAGGCGACCGCAGATCGCGGCCTCGCGTTACGCCAAATACTTAGAGGGGGGTTCGCATGCATTTCATCATCAATCTTCTCATCCTGTTGCCGGCGCAGATCGCATCGCATTTTTCCTGGGCCGGCCCCCTGATCATGCGGCTCATCGCCGGCTACACCTTCATGCTGGCCGGCTGGGGCAAGCTCAATAATCTGGCGCAGGTGACCGAGAATTTTGTTGGCTGGGGCATCCCCTTCCCGAAAATCCTCACCCCCTTCGTATCCAGCGTCGAGTGCTTCGGCGGCGCCATGCTGATCCTCGGCCTGTTCACACGAATCCCGGCCGCGATGCTGGCGGTCGTCATGGTCGTCGCCGTCAGGTCGGCCAAATGGGGCGACGTCGATTCGCTGGAGACGCTGCTCGGCTTCGAGGAGGCGGCCTATTTCGCCGGCTTCATGTGGCTCGCCATCGCAGGTCCCGGCGCGGCGTCACTGGACCGGCTGCTGCTGAACGCGGCCGGCAACAGCGAGAAATCGACCTGATCTCACAATCCTGTGACAGCGGCGAAAAGCTGAGCCCGGATTTTGTCGTGCGCGTAGCTGTCGAAACATCAGCGCTTCCGGGAGCCGCCATGAAACTCGTCCGCATCGTCGCCATCGCCCTTGCCACGCTAGTCTCTCCATCGTTTGCCGCAGATGGGCCGAAATGGAGTGAATGGAGCGAGGATCTGTTCGCCCGCGCGCAGGCCGAACAGCGCTTCGTCATTCTCGATCTGGAGGCGGTGTGGTGCCACTGGTGCCACGTCATGGAGAAGACGACCTACGCCAATCCCGAGGTCAGGGAATTGCTGGCCGCGAAATATCTCCCCGTACGGGTCGACCAGGACGCCAACCCCGATCTGTCGAGCCGCTATGGCGACTGGGGCTGGCCGGCGACCATCGTGTTCGGCCCCGATGGCACCGAGATCGCCAAGATCAGAGGCTATATCGAGCCGGAACGGATGCAGGCGCTGCTCAACGCCATCATCGACGATCCCTCGCCCGGACCATCGGTCGGCGAAGCCTCTGAAGTGAAGCCGTCGACCTCCGCCTTCCTCGACAAGGAACGGCGCGCCGCATTGAGCAAGAATGTCGACGAATCCTACGAGGAGAAACTCGGCGGCTGGGGCGAGAACCAGAAGTACATCGACGCCGACAGCATGGATCTGGCGATCACGCGCGCCGAGGCCGGCGACGCCGAGGCGATCAAGCGCGCCCGGCAGACGCTGGATGCCGCCGTTGCGCTGATCGATCCGGTCTGGGGTGGCGTCTATCAATACTCCGAAGCGGGCTCCTGGACACATGCGCATTTCGAAAAGATCATGTCGTTCCAGGCGCAATATCTCCGGCAGTACAGCCAGGCCTATGCGCTGTGGAAGGATCCGAAATACCTTGCCGCCGCGCGCAGCATCGAACGGTATCTCGCGGAATCCCTGACCAGCCCCGACGGCGCGTTCTATGTCAGCCAGGATGCCGATCTCAACCACGATATCGACGGGCACACATACTACGCGCTGCCGGACGGCGAACGCCGCAAACTGGGCATGCCGCGCATCGACAAGAATTTATACGCGCGCGAAAATGGCTGGGCGATATCGGGGCTTGCGGCCTACTACAACGTCACCAACGATGCCAAGGCGCTCGATATCGCCGAACGCGCGGCGAAATGGGTGATCGACAACCGCGCGCTGCCGGATGGCGGTTTCCGTCATGGCGAGAAGGATCGCGGCGGACCATTTCTTGGCGATACGCTCGCAATGGGCCAGGCCTTCCTCGATCTCTATGCCGCCACAGGAAATCGCGACTGGCTCACTTTGGCTGCCAAGGCCGGCGATTTCGTCGCGGCCTTCCGCGATGAAGCCGGCGGCTTCGTGACCTCGAAGACCGCGGAAGGCAAGACCGGCGTGCTTGCAAAACCCGCCAAGCTGATTGACGACCAGGTGCAGGTCGCACGATTCATGAACCTGCTTAACCGCTACTTCGGCAGCGAGACCTATCGCGAGCAGGCCGCGCACGCGATGCGCTATCTCGCCAGCGCCTCGGCCGGGATGATGCGTCCCCTGCCCGGCATTTTGCTCGCCGACGAAGAGCTCGCGGTCGAGCCCACCCACATGACAATCGTCGGACACAAGGACGACACCCGCGCGAAAAGCCTGCATGCGCTGGCTCGCGCGCTGCCGGCCCGCTACAAGCGACTGGAGTGGCTGGATCTGCGCGAGGGCAAGCTGCCCAACCCCGACGTCGAATATCCCGACCTCGGCGAACCCGCGGCATTCGCCTGCAGCAACCGCATCTGTTCGTTTCCCTCGTTCAACGCCGAGGAGCTGAAGGCCACGGTGGCGCAGATGGCCAGGCTGAAACCTGTGCGAGGATAACTCGATCGAATCTCGTTGTGCGATGCAACCGGGCATCGGCATCCCAGCTAATCTGTTGAAGCGGCCGCGCTTTCCGAGCGCAGCGCGGTCGCGAAGGGCATGGCTCTGCGCAAGGAAATACTCCGGCGCCGCAGGGGTTAAACATCAACGGGATGCCCAACCGCAAAAAAAGAAAATTTTCTTTCGAAACTCTGTAACCAAATCGCCTGATGCCCCGTAGCTGGTTTCGGATGAGCACTCAAATCACGGAGACCTGACGTCCTCCGGCAAGCCACCGCGATCTGACTGGCATCCGCCCCTCCCTGCGTCGTCGGGGTCTGTGATCGAACGATCGACAGATCTCACGGCGTTACCTTGTGTCTTCAAACAATCATCGAGGAGATCGTCATGAAGTTGAATTCCAAATCCGGTGCCACGCTCGCCGCTGCCGCCGCCACCCTGTTCCTCGCCGGCTCGGTGGTGTCGACGGTGTCGACGCCGGCGAACGCCGCCCAGGGCAAGTGCATGGCCGGCAACGCCTGCAAGGGCCAGAGCGCCTGCAAGGGCTCGGCCAACTCCTGCAAGGGCCAGAACGCCTGCAAGGGCACCGGCTTCTCGATGTCTTCCGAGAAGGCGTGCGCCGCCATGGGCGCCAAGTTCGTCAAGGGTTGATCGGCGGATCAAATGCGAGCGAGGGTCCGGCGCCGCCGGGCCCTCGTTGTTTCGATCAGGGCGGCCGAAATAAATTCGGCCGCGCGTGTAACCAAGGCCAGACCCACCGCGTAACTATCTTCGGGTGCCGTTGTCGGCTGGAACTGTTGCTGCCAGCGGCGAAGCACCCTCACACTTCTTTTGGAGGATACCAATGAAGATGACATCCAAGTCCGGCGCTACCATTGCCGCCGCCGCAGCCACCCTGTTCCTGGCGGGCGCCACCATGTCGACCGTGGCCTATGCCGCCGGCGAAGGGAAGTGCGTCGGCGCCAATGCTTGCAAGGGCCAGAGCGCGTGCAAGGGCGGAGCAAATGCCTGCAAGGGCCAGAACGCCTGCAAGGGTCAGGGTTTCTCGGCCATGACCAAGGAGAAGTGCGACGCCGCCAAGGGTAAGTATATGCCGTCTTAGGCCGCAGCCCGATACGAGGCCCGGTGTAGGCCGGGCCCCGTATCCATGGTAGGTTGAGCGTACAGTTTGAGACACGCCGCCTTGTTTGGTGGTGGAGCGGAGACGAGATGAACGTCGCAAGTAGATTGCCAGACAGCGCGGCGGCGGCGCTTGCGGACCGCCCGGCGACATCGGCGAGGCCGCCCTTCCTCGGCTTCGGTCTCGGCCTGCGCCACCAGCATTACGACGAAATCCTGAGCGGCAATCCGCCGATCGACTGGTTCGAGGTCATCAGCGAAAACTACATGCTGCCCGGCGGCCAGCCGCTGCGCACGCTCGACCGGATCTGCGAGCGTTATCCCGTGGTGATGCACGGCGTATCGATGTCGATCGCCTCCACCGCGCCGCCGAATTTCGAATATCTGCAAGCCCTGAAGGATCTCGCCGGCCGCGTCGAGCCGAAATGGGTGTCGGACCATCTGTGCTGGACCGGCGTCCACGGCAAGAACCTGCATGACCTGTTGCCGATCCCCTACACCAGCGAAGCCCTCGATCACGTCGTCAGCCGCGTCCAGCTGGTGCAGGACTTTCTCGGCCGCGCCATCGTGCTCGAGAATGTCTCGACCTACGTCCAGTTCAACAATTCCGAAATGACGGAATGGGAATTCCTGTCCGAGCTGTCGCGCCGCTCCGGATGCTGGCTGTTGTTCGACGTCAACAACGTCTATGTCTCAGCCTTCAACCACGGCTACGATCCGATGACCTTCCTCAATGGGATTCCGGCGGATCGCGTCGTGCAGTTTCACATGGCCGGCCACAGCCACATGGGCACCCACATCATCGACACCCACGACCATCCGGTGTGCGAGGACGTCTGGGAACTCTATGCCGCGGCGCTGAAACGCTTCGGCCGGGTCTCGACCATGATCGAACGCGACGACAACATCCCGCCGCTCGACGAGCTGCTGCTCGAGGTTGCCAGAACGCGTGAGATGGCCGGGAAGGTCTTATCCGCGGCATGAGTGACTTCGCACGACAGCAATCCGAGTTTCAGCGCGGCATCCTCGATGGCGACGAAACGGTGCTGGCTGAAATCCTCGACAGCCCGCGCGAGAAGCGCGAGGTGCTGTTCGGGGTCTATCGCTATGCCTATGGTTCGCGGCTGGTCGAGGCCATGCGCAACGACCATGAGCTGCTGCATCTTTATCTCGGTGACGAGATGTTCGACGAGATGGGCCACGCTTACGTCAAGGCGTGTCCGTCCGGGAATCCGAACCTGCGCTGGTTCTCGCAAGGTCTGCCGGAATTCCTGAAATCGACCGCACCTTACTCCGAGCATCCCGAGCTGTCCGATCTCGCAGCGCTCGAAAAGGCGCTCAACGACGCCTTCGACGCCGCGGAAGGCCAGGTCGTCGAGCTGACCAACATGGCGGGCTTTGCGCCCGAAGCATGGTCGGGCCTCCGGTTCCGGCCGCATCCCAGTGCATGCAGGCTTGAGCTCGGGACCAACGCGGCTGCGATCTGGCTTGCGCTCAAGAACGACGAAGCGCCGCCGGAGGCGACCGCACTCGAGCAACCAGCGCGTCTTTTGATCTGGCGCCAGGACGTCACGCCGATGTTCCGCGAACTTCTCGCGGAGGAAGCGATGATGTGGGATGAGGCCGCGAACGGCATTCCGTTCGGCGTGCTCTGCGAAATGCTGGCTACCTATGACGATCCCGACAGCGCGGCAGGCCGCGGCGCGGGCTATCTGCACGGCTGGATCACGGCAGGACTTTTGACGGATGTTTCCGTCGGCTCATGAAGGGGAGCGCTCGGCGAAATGGGAAAAGACACCGATCACCATTTCATCGAGCGCATGCATTGGGATGAAGTCGCGCGGCGCATCGGAGATGGCGCGGCGGCAATATTGCCGATCGGCGCCGCGGCCAAGCAGCACGGCTACCACCTCCCCCTCAATACCGATCGCATTCAGGCCGAATGGCTCGCCGGCAGAATGGCGGAAAAGATCGACGCGCTGATCTGGCCGACGCTGACCTACGGCCATTACCCCGCCTTCGTCGAATATGCCGGCAGCAGCAGCCTGTCGATTTCGACCTTCGAGGCGCTGGTGCGCGAGGTAGCCGGACAGATACTCGGCAGCGGATGCCCAAAACTGCTCGTGCTCAATACCGGGATCAGTACACTGGCGCCGGTCGACCGTGCCCTGATGCGGCTGGCGAGTGAGCGGGTCAAGCATCTGTGGATCCACGAAGGTCCACGCTATCCCCGCGTGGCAAGGCAATTGGCCGAACAGAGCCATGGCAGCCATGCCGACGAACTGGAGACATCGCTGATGCTGGCGCTGGCGCCGCATCTGGTCGACATGAGGCGCGCCGAAGCCAGCCCCGCCCTGAAACAGGAGACGCCGGGCGCGTTGACGCCATCGGACCCGAACTCGCCGAATTACAGCCGCTCCGGCAGCTTTGGCGATCCGACCCGTGCGACATCGGCCAAGGGCGAAGCCTTGCTCGCCGCCATGCTTGACGATCTCCACGAGCAGGCCGCCGCGTTCATCGCGCAAGGCACCGAGCAGCACCGATCGGCTCCGGTCCTGGGAGCGTACTGAGATGAAAGCCGCCGGCGCCTTTCGCTGGACCGTTGCCGTAACCCTCCTCGCCGCGATGCTGGCAAGCGCCCTGTCGTTCCGCGCCGACGCACAATCGGAATATATGCGGGGCGACCGCATGCCCTACGATGCATTCGACCGGCTGCCCAGGACCGATCTCGACGTATCAGGCGGCACCATCCATGTCGCGTTCGCGCCGGGCGACATCACGCTACCCAAAGAAAAATTGCTGGGCTGGATCAGGATGTCGGCTCGGGCCGTCACGGCCTATTACGGACGATTTCCCGTCGCCTCGCTGCGGCTATTATTGGTGCCCGTCGATGGCGGACGCATTCGCGGCGGCACGACGTGGGGCTATCGCGGCGCCGCCATCCGCGTTCCGCTTGGCCGCGATTCCACCGAGGATGTCTTGCAGCGCGACTGGGTGATGGTGCACGAGATGGTGCACACCGCCCTGCCCGATATGCCCGATCGCTACGCCTGGCTGTCGGAGGGACTGGCCGTCTATGTCGAACCGGTCGCGCGGGCGCAGGCCGGAGACCTTGACGCGCGGGAAATCTGGCAGGCGATGATGCGCGACATGCCGAAAGGTTTGCCGCAGGCCGGCGACGAGGGCCTCGACAACACGCCCACCTGGGGGCGCAAATACTGGGGCGGCGCGATGTTCTGCCTGCTGGCCGATGTCGAAATCCGAAAACGAACCAACAATCGGCTCGGCCTGCAGGACGCGATGCGCGGCGTGCTCGCCGCCGGCGGCAATCACGAGCAGGACTGGCCGATCGAGCGCATTCTTGCAACCGCCGACAAGGCCGTCGGGGTCGACGTGATGACCCGGCTTCACAACGAGATGGGGCCGAAGCCGGTGTCGCCGGACCTCGCCGCGCTGTGGCGCGACCTCGGGTTGAAGCGTCTTGGCGAAGATATTGAATTCGACGACAGCGCGCCGCTCGCGGCGATCCGCAAGGCGATTACCGCGCCGCACGTCCAATAGGGCGCCTGGAGAAGCCGACGACCCGGCAGCCAATCGCTGCCGGATCATCCACAGCTAGATATCAGAAACGGTAGCTGGCACCGACGCGCACGAGATGCATCTCGTTGCGGAATTCAGCCCGCGTGCGGTCCTTACTGGACAGCGTGACGCTGCCATAATCGGCGTAGAGATATTCACCGCGCCCGACAAAATGCTTGGTGAAAGCGTACTCGAAGCCGCCGCCCACGATCAGTCCGGCCTTGACCTGTTCGTCCCAGATCGCCTGCTGCAGGGTGTCGCAGCCCTTCTGGATCGTATAGCGGTAGCCGTTGCTGATGCTGGCGAAGCCGACGCCGACGGCGCCATAGGCCAGCAGGCGGTCGAACGCGTAGCCGGCGCGCAGGCGAGCCGAGCCGAATGCGCCGAAACTCGACAACAACGCACTGTCGCCAAAGACGAGCTCGTCCCGTGACGACGTGGATTTACCCCAGTCGAGTTCGCCGCCGATCACAAAGCGGTTGGCAAACTGATGATTGTAGCCGCCGTAGACGCCGACGGCGAAGCCGCTCGCTTGCCCGTCTGCATGACGGCAAGCACCATTTCGGCAGTAATCAGCAGCCCACGCCGCAAACGCTCCGCCGCCGTAAACACCCGCATAGAACCCCGTCCAGTCGTATTGGGGCGAAGGCAGGTCCGGAATCCGGATCTCGGCAGCCTTCGCCGCCGGACCTGCCAGTAAAAAGCCGCAAGCGGCAACAAACCCCCAGGAAGCAAAACGCATCAACGCACCTCTTCGCGCACGCACTCGCAACACATGTTGCGGCAACAAGCAGAAGAGCGCAGTTCGGGCGCGACGATGTTTAAGTCGGGCGGCGCAGTGGTGAAACGAGGCTATGTTTGGAGCGAAACTGCGATAGCCGCCACAATGTACAACCTTAAGGCGAACAACGACGTTGCAGGACTTCGGCCACCACCAGCGGTTTCAGCGAAGGCGGCAGACCGACATTCCGGGCACCGCCAGTTTTTTGACGCGCCCCCTGATGCGGGCAGCAAGACGAATACCGCGACCAGTCCCACCGCCGATGCTACTGCTGCTGCCGAGAACAGCCAGACATAGCTGATCGCCAATTCCTGATCGGCGGGGCTCGGTCCGCCACCTCTCTGAAAGCCATCGGAGAGACGATCAGCGATTCCGGAAGGTAATGCGGTTCAGGGCTCGCCGACCCCCACCAAGAATCCTTTCCGAAAATTCTGCCTTTTGTTGAAAAGGGCTTGTTTAGTGCCGCGGGTTTCCAATAGTGCAAACCTAAGGGGCAAGCAGTCCCCGCAGAGGAAGCAATCCCGTGAGAAGCACGCCGTTCCGGCGGATCATCGAGGCCCCGGACTTCTGGCGTTTGTGGTATGTCGGCCTGATCGTCGCCACCGTGCGCTGGCTGGAAACCATCGTGGTCGGGATTGTCGTCTACCAGCGCACCGATTCGGCGTTTCTGGTCTCGATGATGACCATGCTCCGTCTTCTTCCGATGGGTCTCTTCGGGATTTTTCTCGGGGCGCTCGCGGAGCGTTTTGATCGCGACCGAACTCTGTTCCTCGTCGTGCTGCTCATGAGCGGCACATCAGCCGTGCTCGCCGTTCTGGACCTGGGCGGGCAGCTCGAGGTTTGGCATCTCGCCGTCGCCAGCTTCATCAACGGCTGCGGCTGGTCCACCGACAACCCGGTGCGCCGGGTGATGATGGGCGAAGTCGTGGGCCGCGAAAAGGTCGGCACCGCGATGTCGCTGGATGTCGGCGCCAGCAACGCAACCCGCATGATCGGCCCTGCCGTCGGCGGATTTCTCCTCGCCGGCACAGGCATCCAGGGCGCCTTTATCCTGAGCGTGCTGATGTATGGCACCGCGCTGTTGGCGATCCTGACCATCCACTCACGCATTCCCCGCGCCGCAGGATCCGGCGCCGTGCTGGCGCGGATTGGCGAGGGGCTCGTTCTGGTGCGCGGCGACAGAAGGCTGATCGGCGTGCTGGTCGTCACCGTGATCTACAATCTCTTCGCATGGCCCTTTACCAGCATGATCCCCGTCATCGGGCGCGACCGCTTGCATCTGGGCCCCGAAGGCGTTGGCCTGCTGGCGACCATGGACGGCATCGGCGCCTTCGCGGGCGCGCTGCTGCTGGCGTTCTGGCTGACCCCGAGATGGTACGGCCGGGCCTATCTTGGCGGCGTCGTCTGCTACCTGGTCATGGTGGTCATTTTTGCGCTGGTCCAAAGCCCGGCGCTGGCGGGCGCGGCATTGCTGCTGACGGGACTGGGTGGCGCGGGATTCGGAACGATGCAGGCGACCCTGGTCTATCTCGCCGCGCCGCCGGAAATGCGCTCGCGTATCCTGGGCGTTTTGACCGTCTGCATCGGCACGGGGCCGATCGGCTTTGTGTGGCTGGGCTGGCTCGCAGACCGCATCGGCGCTCACAACGCTACGGCCGTGACCGGCGTTCTCGGCTTGCTGGCCATGGCTGCGACCTGGCGCTGGTGGAAGGATATTTGATGGGACTATGCTCGACGCCAAGAGCCAGAGAGCGCAACCGAGGGAATGCCGATGAAACGCAGGGATGTTCTGCTGGGGGCCGGCGCGACGCTGCTAACGACGACCGCCTCCCGGGCCCAGGATGGATACCCGGATCGCCCGATCACCATCAGCAACGGCTACGGTCCCGGCGGTTCGACCGACGTCGCGGCTCGGCTGATGATCGACCAGATGGCGCCTAGCCTCGGCACAAATGCGAGGCTGATCGTCGAAAATCGCGCCGGCGCGAGCGGCACGGTCGCCACCACGTGGCTCGCGCGCCAGCCGGCCGACGGCTACTCTCTGATGATCTCGGAGTCCTCGTCATTTGCGATTTGGCCGAGCATGCACGAATCCGGCACGCGCTACCGGCCGCTGGCTGACTTCACCTGGATTTCGACCATCTGTACGGCGCCGATGGTGTTCATCGTGAAACCGGACTTCCCCGCACAGCATGCGCAGGATGCGTTCAACATCCTGCGCTCCGAACAATCCGCATCACTCGACTATTCGAGCTCAGGCCCGGGTTCGATCCCGCACATTGCCGCGGAAATGCTGAAACATGCGCTCGGCAACGGAGTGCGATCGCAGCACGTTCCTTATCGCGGCGGTGCGCCAGCAGTGCTTAGCGTCGCCAAAGGTGAGACCGCGTGGGGCGTCGCATCGCTCGGCTCGGCCGCCGGCCAGATGCAGGGCAATCTGGTACGGCCGCTCGCCGTTACGAGCGCACAACGCTTTCCCGCATTTCCCGACGTTCCGACCTTCGCGGAACTGGGCCTGAGGGATATGGAACTGAGCATCTTCTATCTGCTGCACAGCCCTGCGGGTCTGTCGGCCGAGCTCACGGCGCGCCTCAACCGGTCCAGCGTCGCAGCGCTGACGCACGGGCAGACGCGCGAGCGTTTCGTCAACGCCGGCATGCAGGCCTGGGACGGCCCGAACACGCCGGAGAGCTCGCGCGACATCGTCGAGAGAGAGCTGAAGCGCTTCGCGGCGATTGGCGAGCGCACCGGGATCAAGATCAGCGGGTGAGGATCGACCAGCGTTCTCCTGGCGGCGCGGCATAAGCCGGATACCGCGGGTCGGGTGCAGCGCCGCAATCGACCCGACGATGAATCAGCTGCTCATGAAGAGCCCAATCGGACTTTCTCAGTCAATGGCGGTCGCTCTTGGGATAGTTTCTAATCGTCCCGCTGGACCAGCTCGAAGGTGATGCCCTCGGGTCCCTCGAAGAGCCGCAGCTTTCGGCTGATGTAGTCCATCTCATCGCTCAACATCTTTATACCGTTGGCCACGAGGTGAGCGGTGGTGGCCTCGATGTCGTCGACGCGGAACGCGATATGATTGAAGCCCAGCTTTCGCAGATTGGTCGGATGGGCGCCCGGATCTGTCGCCGGGGGCTGTTCGAACGCCAGCAACTGGATCTCGAAATGCGGCTTCGCTCCTTCGAGCACAAGGGTTATGTGCTGTGCCTTCATAGCCGGCATGCCCATGTACCGAGCGGGAACGCCACCATCGATCGTCGCGACGTGATCCTTTCTGAAGCCGAGAAGCGCGAAAAACTTGATCGCCGTGTCGGCGTCCGACACTGCTATCGTCACGTGATCCGGATTGATGATCATGTCCTCACTCCCATCCGCAGGCTCAGTGACGCTTTTCACGGCCAACTGTCGAGGTGGCGTACGTTCGACCAGGTCAGGAGCGGAAGTCAACCTCCGGTTCTCGCGCGGACCAAATGGCCAGCGGACGCTGGTCCGCTGGCCAAGACTTACGATTCATCCGACGGGATATCGGCTGCATTTTCAGGGTTTGAAGACGTATCCCGGTCCGATAGCCGCCGCCTCAGGAATTGGCGGCAGGTCGGAAAACAGCTCCGGATGATCCTTCATCACCTTCAAAATGTACTTTGGCTCGATGTGTGCGTTGACATCGAAAGTGGATTTCAGGATTCCAAGCTTGGCCAGGCGTTCTTCGGCGCTGTAAAGCGCGCGATAATTGTTGGCTGATAATCGACGATCCGCTTGCTGGATATTGAACTGCATGGCCGCTTCGGCGATTTCTTGCTTGAGCCCGGGGATCCACCTTGTCGCAACCTGAGCGGCCAGCTTCGGATTCTTTCGCATCCATTGATCGGCCTCGGAAACGGCGGCGAGGAATTTCTCGATGGTCGCGCCATTGGCCTGTACCCAGGGCCTGAGCGCCACGTTGAAGCCGATATACGAGATCACGTCGCCACCGCGAATGAGCTCGAAGGCCCCCGGCACATCCTTGCCGGCGACGATCGGCCATGGATCCCACCCGGAAAACGCATCGATACCCTTGGCCAGCAACGCCACCGTCATGTCCGGGGGCGGCGTATTCACCAGCGTGACGTCCTCCGGTTTCAGCCCGGCCTTCTCGAGGGTGGCAAGGATATAGAGATGGTTGATGGTGCCGAACGACGCCGCAATCTTCTTGCCGCGCAAGCTCGACAGGTCCCCCTTGACGATGCCGGAACCCTCGCGGGCAACGATCGCAACGGTGGCGTCGGAGCCGGCCTTGGTTGCGTTGCCGCTGTAATTGCCTAGGGCAACAAGGTCCATTCCGCGCAAAACGGCACCGATCATGGGTACACCAACCTGCACGATCTCGCTTTCACCCGCCTGCAGGGCGTTGAGAGCGTCGACCCCGGTGGCATAAGGCCGTGCGATCGTAACATCGAGACCATTCTTCTCGAAGAAGCCGCGTTCGAGCGCGATCGGCAAGCCGATCTGATCGATCCCGGTCACCATGCCGGCCTTGAGCTTCGTCAGCGTTTGCGCGCCCGCCGGCGTCCAGGCAAGCGCGAGCGCTGCCGCAAGCATCACCAATCGTTTCATCGTTATCCTCCCTGTTTTATCGGGCCCACCGCCGTCACCCAGTACGGCCGGGCAACGGCGTTGAGGTCAGTTCGTTTGACACCACGCAGTTCGATCGAATGGTCATCGGTGCCGGTGACCCTTCCATATTGCTGGAACGCCAGAACGTGAAACCGCTCGGGCGTGAACGGCAGCTCGATCTGGACATTGACCTTTTCCGAAGTGCCGCCGAGCTCGGGTGAAATCTTTGCGGGCGCAGCCAGGGTCAGCCAGAGCTGGAAGCCGGCCCAGGCGGCGATGACACCGAGGACAATGCGAAACTTGCCTGAACGCAAGGCTTCAGAGATGAGGCTCATGCCGCACGCACCATCTGCAGCACGCTCGCCGAGAGGCGCTTGAATTCATCGTCGTTGACGAGGTCGTCCCAGACCCGCGGCCGCGGCAAGTTGACGTCGACCTGGTCGAGAATGCGTCCTTTCGACAGCACGATGACGCGATTGGCCAGAAAGACCGCTTCGGCCACGTCATGCGTGATGAAAACCACCGTTGGCCGGCGTTCCTGCCAGATGCGGGTCAGCTCCTCCTGCAACGTCATGCGGGTCTGCGCATCGACGCTGGCAAAGGGCTCATCCATCAGCAGCACCGCCGGATTGTTGGCCAGTGCCCGCACCACGCCGACGCGCTGCTGCATGCCGCCGGACAATTCGTTGGGATACCGGTTGGCCGCATGCGACAGCCCGGCAAGGGCCAGATACTCCCGAGCAATCCGGTCGCGCTCGGGTTTCGGTACGCCGCGCATTTTCGGACCGAAGCCGACATTGTCGAGCACGGTCTTCCAGGGGAACAAGGCAAACGACTGAAAAACGACGCCGCGTTCTGGGCCGGGCCCGATGACGGGTTTGCCATCGAGCAGAATTTCGCCGCCGGAATACGGAATGAAGCCGGCGATCATGTTGAGGATCGTGGTCTTGCCGCAGCCGGACGGACCGACGACTGAAACGAACTCGCCCTGCTGGACGTCGAGCGAGACATCGTGGACCGCCGTGACGTGCGCGCCCGCATAAGGATCGAAATAGGTCTTGGCCAAATTGCGGAGTGAGAGCGTCTTCATGATGTTACCAATCCCCAACGCTGGCCGGTTGCGCGTTCAAGCGGCGCCAGGATCCAGGCGTCCACGATGTACCAAAGCAGGCCCAGAATGATCATCCCGAGCAGAATTTCCGTTGTGGAGCCGGCACGCCGCGCATCGAACATCATGAAGCCGATACCGCTGGTGCCGACGATGATCTCGACCGCGATGAGCGCGCGCCAGCCATAGCCGAGCCCGTTGCGCAAGCCCGTGATGATATTTGGGAGGGCGCCGGGAAGCGTCACCTCCCAAAGCACGCGCGCTGGCGACGCGCCCAGACTGCGCGCGGCCCGCCCGAGATCGCGCGGCACCGATTCCACCCCGAGGACAGTATTGAGCACCACCGGAAAGAGCACGGTATAGACGATCACAAACGTCATGGTCGTCAGCCCGAAGCCGAACCAGATCAGGAGGATCGGAAGCCAGGCAATGTCTCCGATAGCCTGAAAGAACAGCAGAACCGGCCAGCAGATGCGGTGCGCCCATCGGCTGGTGCCGATCAGAACGCCAAGTGGAATTCCAAGCGCCATGCCCAGCGCGGCGCCGGTGAGAAGACGGATCAGGCTGTCCTGCAGATAATCCGGCAGAATGCCTTTATAAGTCAGCGTGACAAATGACCTGATGACGTCGAGCGGTCCAGGCAGAAATACCCGCGGGAATACCCCGGCTTCGACGACGATGGTCCACAGCGCGACCACGGGAATGAACGGAATGATGGCGGCAAGCCCCGGCCATCGCTGCGTCAGCCGTATGTACCCGCTCCAGCATTGCAGCAAAACGTTCATGCCCGCCTCACCATACCCCAGCGCTCGATGGTGGAGCGCTCCAGCGGAACCAGCGCAAGGCGGTCGATCAACAGCCACAACACGCCGATCACGATCATGCCGAACACGATGACTTCAGTCCGATAGAAGTCACGGGCCACGAACAGCATGTAACCAAGACCGACATTGGTCGCGATCATCTCGGCTGCGATCAGGCCGCGCCACGCAAAACCGAGCCCGGTGCGGATGCCGGTGACGATATTCGGAAGCGCGCCGGGCAGCAGGACCTCTGTCAGCAATGCCCAGCGCCCGGCGCCGAGCGAAGCCGCCGCGTTACGCACGGCGTGCGGAATCGTTTTCACACCGAGCAGGGTGTTGTAGGCCACGACGAAGAACACCGCGTTGAAGATGACGAACACGATCGCGCCGAAGCCGTAGCCGAACCACAGCGTCGCGATCGGAATCCACGCGATGCCGGCGAGAATCGAGAAGAAGCGAAACAGCGGCGTCAGGAAGGCGGCAACCCCCGGGCTGACGCCCATCGCGATTCCGAGCGGAACGGCCGTGATGATCCCGATCAGGGTGCCGAGGCCAACGCGTAGCAGGCTTGCACCGATATGGGCGATCAGCGTGCCGTCACGGATGGACTCGAGCGCAGCGCTACCGACCGCGCCGACAGACGGAAAGACGCGTGGATTGATCTGGAACAGCGGGACTACGATGGCCCACACCGCCACGAGCGCCAGCAGCGGAGCGGCAAACATCGCGGCCCCGGCGAGCGAATTCACGCCCCGCACGATCCACGGTCGCCGGGTTTTCGCTTCCGTCGTCACCTGCACTTCATCTCCCCGCACGACACCGACGTTTTTTGTCGGCCTTGTTGTTGTTATCGCCTACGGAACAGCTTCGCCGCCCATCGAACGCCAGCGCGGTCCCTTTACATTACCGTACCTGACGTTTTCCCTTCACCTTGGCCGTCGCGCGCACGACGCGCCGATGTCGTGCGGGGCCGGAGGCTGCAGCCTTCTTGTCGGAAATCTTGAATTTCGTGTACCCGAGCACCCGCTCCATCGCGACCCGCGCCTTCTCGGCGTCCCCTGCATCGATCGCGCGCGCCGCGGCCGCGTGGTTCGGCAGATTGTCCTGGAACCAGCCGGCGCTTCCGATGGCGACAACGAACACCGTGCTGAGGATTGTATCGATCGCGCCCCTGAAGCCCTGCAATACCGGATTATGCGTCGCGTCCAGGATCGCAAGATGAAATGCCTTGTCGGCGGCGGTCGCGCTGGCGTGATCTTTTGAGGTTTCCATCGCCGCAAGCGCGGCGTTGATCCGGCCGCGATCAGCCTTGGTCGCGCGCTGGGCCGCCAACGCGGCAGCCGCCGGCTCGATGATGGAACGGACTTCCTGGATCGCCAGCAACAGCTCGCGATCCGGCTCTCCCTGCCCCACCAGCCAGCTCAGGACATCGCGATCGAGAAGACTCCATTGGTGACGGGGCAGGACATGCGTGCCGTGGCGCGGCCGCACGCTGACAAGGCCCTTCGCGGCGAGCGTCTTGACGACTTCGCGCACCACGCCACGCCCAACGCCAAAACGAGCTTCGAGGTCCGGCTCCGGCGGGAGTGCAGCGCCGACCGGAATGCGGTCCTGCGCGATCTCGCGGCCAAGTGTCGCAAGCACGGCCCCGATGCGGCCGGGCTTGATCGGCTTGTCTACGGCGTTCAGCCGCGTCCTGGCCACGCGCTCTCCTCACTCCCTGCTTGTTTGCACAGGTGAAGAGACCGCTTAGCACGCAAGCAGACTTCCTGGCAATCATCGGATGTTTAACATCGGATGATTACAGGTTTCAGATAGCCTCGTTAATCGCCCAATGTTCGCTTTGCGGCCATCATGAAACTCCAAGGCCGGCCGCCGGTCGGACGGGTCGTCAACGAATGCCCGCAGCCGAAGCCATGAAAGTGAGCGTTGCATAGGACGGCAGAGGGCGATTCACCACGTCAAAATCAGTGAGCATGTCCCAAAAGTGCCAGAAGGGAAGTCTCACTTTAACGCCTCATTCGTGTTGGCCAATAACCTTTCAACGCTTCCCATTGAGAGTTTCTCCTGTCCTTTGAGCGCACCGTAAAGCGAACTGTTTCGAAACGCATCCACAATACGTTTTCGGTCCGAATCTTCGAGATAGCCTGTAGCGCTGTCGATGCTGCCGGCGATATCCTTGTCGGTGCCAAACGGGCGCTGGCGGCCTGCTGCGACGCGGAGATAATGTGGCAACGGCCGCAGCATGAACTGCTCGAACAGCAAAGCCGTGTACTCCCTCGGCACGGCTCCGTCGGCACGCATCGTGGCGGCGAATTCGGGTCGTGTGCGGAGCAGATCATCGGCGATGTCGATATAGCGTTTTTTGTCGTAAGCCCGAAGCGCTTGAGTAACATGCGCGACGGCCTGCTGCTTTGCCTCACGTAGGTACACTGCATAGGCGATGTGCTTGGCATAGGCGTCGGCTTCCTCGGCAATGGACCAGACCGCTGTCAGTGGGTTGGCACGGCAGCCGGCACCTTTCGCCGCGTTGCACGACATGTAAAACATGTAATGCCCGAGTGCTTCGTGGACAGCGACATCGACTGTGGCTGCATCGACAGCCGCCTTGTCCACGTTCAAAACGAAGAGGTTGTAGAAGGCCGCGAACATGCCGGGCTGGGTTGCCGGCTTCATTGGGCCGATCGAGACCAACGCCGGTCCACCACCAAGCCCGTGCCTCTTCGTCATGGCTTTCAGTTCTTTTTCGATGCCCAAGACCTTGGCCGCATCGTCAACGCGCGCCATCGTGGCGCGTACCAGCTCCAACTCTCGGGTGTCCGCCGGATTGGTGTTTGCGCCTATGGCCCTCCAGGTTCCCTGATCGTCCAGGCAGTACAAGTGGTGCCCGCGTTCCAGTGCATTGAGCCGTGTCTCGCCGTGCAGCGCCTGTTGACCAAACGTGCCGATGATGTTCGCGGCGCTGTTGTCGTCGGTCACAATTTCGCCAGTCAGCTGCATTGCGCAGGTTTTGAGTGACGAAGCTTGCGGTTTGTTCTGTGCGCTTGCTGACGTTGTGAGAGCAACAATGGCAGCCAATACGGAAGACAGCACAAGGCGGCCCGGGTTGCACTGGTTTTTCGACATTCTTGTTCCCGGCGTTCTGCTCGTTGCCATGGCCGACATCCCTTAACAGTCGGAATTACCATCCATGGCATTGCCCACGCGGAAGTGACTCATTTGGTCTGTATCCGCGGTCACTAAAGAAATCTGCCATCAGAAACGCACGCTGCGTGCTGCGACGGCTCAGGTTTTGTTTGGGTCACTAACAAACATACCAGTCCCGACCTTCGAGGTCCGCTTTGCCAGGCAAGGTGGACACCGGTCAATGACGCCACTGAATTTGCTTTCAGGCGGCTTTGAGCGCGCCCTATTCCGCCGGCACGATCTTGCCCGGGTTGAAAATGTTCTGCGGATCTAGCGCCTGCTTCAGCGCGCGCATGGCATCGATCGCCTCGGGGCCCAATTCGGCCTTGAGGTATTTCTGCTTGCCCTGCCCGATGCCGTGTTCGCCGGTGCAGGTGCCACCCATCGCCTGCGCCCGCTCGACCAGGCGATGCATGAAGTCCTCGCCGCGCGCCATTTCTTCCGCGTTGTCGACGTCGCAGACCAGCGAGCAGTGGAAATTGCCGTCGCCGACATGGCCGACGATCGGCGACAGCAGGCCAAGCCGCTTCAGATCGTCCTCGGTCTCGGTAACGCAATCGGCCAGCCGCGAGATCGGTACGCAGACGTCGGTCGCGACCACCCCCGCCCCGGGCCGCAGCGCCTTCACCGACCAATAGGCGTCATGGCGGGCCTGCCAGAGTTTTGTGCGATCCTCGGGCTTGGTGGTCCAAGTGAAATCGCCGCCGCCGCATTCCTTGGCGATCTCGCTGAAATTCCTCGACTGCTCGGCCACCTCGACCTCGCTGCCGTGGAATTCCAGCAGCAGCAGCGGCGTCTCCGGCAGGGTCAGCTTGGAATAGGCGTTGCAGGCGCGGACCTGCTCGGCATTGAGCAGTTCGATCCGCGCCAGCGGAATGCCGGTCTGGATGGCAAGGATCGTGGCCTGACAGGCGCCGCGCACCGTCTCGAATGAACAGGCGGCGGCCGCGATCGTCTCGGGGATGCCGCGCAGTTTCATGGTGAGTTCGGTGATGATGCCGAGCGTGCCTTCGGCGCCGACGAACAGATGCGTCAGATCGTAACCGGCTGAGGATTTTTTTGCCCGCGTGCCGGTCGTGATGATCGCGCCGTCGCCGCGCACCACTTTGAGCGCCAGCACGTTGTCGCGCATGGTGCCGTAGCGCACCGCGTTGGTGCCGGAGGCCCGCGTCGAGGCCATGCCACCGAGCGAAGCGTCGGCGCCGGGATCGATCGGGAAGAACAAGCCCTGGTCGCGCAAATGTTCGTTCAGCGCCTTGCGGGTCACACCGGGTTGGATCACGCAGTCCAGATCCTCAGCGTGGACGGCGAGAATTTGGTTCATATCGCGCAGATCGATGCAGACGCCGCCGGCCGGCGCGTTGACCTGGCCCTCCAGCGAAGTGCCGGTGCCGAAGGCAATCACGGGAACGGAATGTTTGGCGCAGATCCGCACCACGTCCTGGATGTCGGACGTTTCCTGCGCCATCACCACCGCATCCGGCGGCTGGGTCGGCAGCCAGGTGGTGGTATGGGCGTGCTGCTCGCGCACCGCTTGCGAGGTGATCAGCCGGTTGCCGAATCGCGCCGCCAGCGCCTCGATGGCGCTCGCCAGCGCCTGCGGCTCCGGCCGCTTCACATGTCCTGATATCGTCGTCGCCACGCCAAATTCCTCCCGAATTTGAGCGGACCGTGGCAAAGGATATAAGGGGGGTCAAGAGACCCGCAAAAACAAAGGGATGGATGATGACGACCGTTGCCGCCAGCAGCGACAATCTGAAGGATATGCCGTTACCGCCGGCCCCATTTCTGTCCTCGGTGATGCAGATCGAACCGCAATGGATCGACTACAACGGCCATCTCAACATGGCCTACTACAACGTCATGATGGACCGCGCGATCGACGAAATGTGGCTGCAACTCGGGATCGGGCCGGCCTACATGAAGGAACGCCACGGCTCGACCTTCACCGCCGAATGCCATGTTCGCTATCTGCGCGAGATACACCTCGGCGATCCCGTTCAGATTTCGGTTTATCTGTTAGGTCATGATGAGAAGCGGCTGCACACATTCGAGGAATTGCGGCACGCAACCGAAGGCTGGCTCTCCGCGACGTCGGAAAACATGACGCTCCATATGGACATGAATGCGCGAAAGGTCGCGGCCTTTCCGCCCGATATTGGCGCCCGCATCCAGGCAGTGGTGGATTCGCATGCCGCCGTGCCACGTCCCGAGGGCATCGGCCGGAAAGTAGCGATGCCCCCGAAATAGCGTGCGAATCGGGCGTCAGACGTTACTGCGTCCGCGCACCAGTCCGACCACCGCCGAGATCAGAAACAGGATCACGGCGATAAAGAAGATCGCCTTGGCGATTTCGACGGAAGCGCCGGCGATGCCGCCGAAGCCCAGAACACCCGCGATCAACGCGACGACCAGAAACGTAACGACCCAGCTCAGCATGACACGACCTCGATTGGCTGTTGCTCTCGCGATGGCCGCGACTGCAGCGTCGCGCATCGCCTGCAGGACCAATCCGGGCCGCGAATGATGGTTCCGGGCCACGAAACCGCGAAATTTGACGATTCCGGCGGAACAAAATCGCGGGCTGCCTCGAAATCCGGTCCTGCAAAAGTGCCGGGATAAAACCTGTCAAAACGGCCGGACAGGCCCTATATGGCCCTTAATCCCTGCTATGAAGGCTCCCCTTTACCGCCTCACGGTGCCATCGTGGGGCCAAGACGATTCGAGCATGACCGAGCCGAGCAAACTGCCCCATCGCGGCGTCCCCGAGCACCAGCCAGCGGCTGGCGGCATCGCCGCGCGTGCGCGGGCCGCGGCCGGCCCGCAATATCTCAACGGCCTCAATCCCGAACAGCGCGACGCGGTTGAGACGCTGGACGGACCGGTTCTGGTGCTGGCCGGCGCCGGCACCGGCAAGACCCGTGTGCTGACCACGCGCATCGCCCACATCCTGAGCCAGGGCCGGGCGCGGCCGCAGGAAATCCTGTCGGTGACCTTCACCAACAAGGCCGCGCGAGAGATGAAGCTGCGCCTCGGCCAGATGCTCGGCCAGGCCGTGGAGGGCATGCCGTGGCTCGGCACCTTCCACTCGATCGGCGGCCGCATCCTGCGTTTCCATGCCGAACTGGTGCAGCTCAAATCCAATTTCACCGTGCTCGACGTCGACGATCAGGTGCGGCTGCTCAAGCAGCTTCTGCAGGCCGAGAACATCGACGACAAGCGCTGGCCGGCGCGCATGCTGGCCGGGCTGATCGACGGCTGGAAGAACCGCGGGCTGACGCCTTCGCAGGTGCCGGCGGGCGAAGCCGCGATGTTCGGCAACGGCAAGGGCGGCAAGCTCTACGCCAGCTATCAGGAGCGGCTGAAGATTCTCAACGCCGCCGATTTCGGCGATCTCCTGCTGGAGAACATCCGGCTGTTCCGCGAGCACCCCGACGTGCTGCGGCAGTACCAGAACCGGTTCAAGTTCATTCTGGTCGACGAATATCAGGACACCAACGTCGCGCAGTATCTGTGGCTGCGGCTGCTGTCGCAGGCGCCGTCGCGGCCCGGCGTGCCGCTGTCAGCGATCATTCCGGGAGATCTAACCTCGCCCCGCTTGCGGGGAGAGGACGATGCACGAAGTGCATCGGGTGAGGGGGACTCTCCGCAGACTGCGCTCGTTGAGGGAGCCCCTCACCCCGACCCTCTCCCCGCAGGCGGGGAGAGGGAGAAGAGCGCCGCCGCTCCCCTCAAGAACATCTGCTGCGTCGGCGACGACGACCAGTCGATCTATGGCTGGCGCGGCGCGGAGGTCGACAACATCCTGCGCTTCGATCACGATTTTCCCGGCGCAAAAGTCATCCGCCTCGAACGCAATTACCGCTCCACCGGCCACATCCTCGCCGCCGCCTCGCATCTAATCGCGCACAATGAAGGCCGTCTCGGCAAGACGCTGCGCACAGAGGACGTCGATGGCGAGAAGGTGACCGTCACCGGCTCCTGGGATTCGGAAGAGGAAGCCCGCGCCATTGGCGAAGAGATCGAGGAATTGCAGCGTGCTGGTGAAAACCTCAACGAGGTCGCGATCCTGGTGCGGGCCTCGTTCCAGATGCGCGAGTTCGAAGACCGTTTCGTCACGCTTGGCTTGCCCTATCGCGTGATCGGCGGTCCGCGGTTCTATGAGCGCGCCGAAATCCGCGACGCGCTGGCCTATTTGCGCACGATCAATTCGCCCGCCGACGATCTCGCCTTCGAGCGCATCATCAATGTCCCGAAGCGCGGGCTCGGCGACGCCACCGTGCAGATGCTGCACGACCACGCCCGCAAGCGCCGCATTCCCCTGTTCGAGGCGGCGCGTGCCGTGGTCGAGACCGACGAACTGAAACCGAAGGCGCGCGGGTCGTTACGCGATCTCATCCTGCATTTCGACCGCTGGCGCGCGCAGCGCGAGGTGACATCACACACCGAGCTCGCCGAAATCGTGCTCGACGAGAGCGGCTATACCGAGATGTGGCAGAAGGACCGCTCGGCCGATGCCGCCGGCCGGCTGGATAACCTCAAGGAACTCGTGCGCTCAATGGAAGAGTTCGAGAACCTGCAAGGTTTTCTAGAACACATCTCGCTGGTGATGGACCGCGACGGCGGCGCCGCGGACGAAGCGGTGTCGCTGATGACGTTGCATTCGGCCAAGGGGCTGGAATTCGACAACGTCTTCCTGCCCGGCTGGGAGGAAGGCCTGTTCCCGAGCCAGCGCACGCTGGATGAACAGGGCCGCGCCGGCCTCGAGGAAGAGCGCCGCCTCGCCCATGTCGGCCTCACGCGTGCGCGCCGCCGCGCAAAGCTCTATTTCGCCACCAACCGCCGCATCCACGGCACGTGGTCGACCACGATCCCGTCGCGCTTCCTCGACGAATTGCCGTCGGCCAATGTCGAGATCACGGAATCCAAGGGCGGCTCCGGTTGGGGCGGCAGCGGCGGCTATGGCCCGTCGCGCTTCGACAACGTCGAATCCTTCGGCTCCAGCTACGCGACGCCGGGCTGGCAGCGCGCGCAAGCCAATCGCAACCGAAGCCAGGGTGGTCGCGGACAGGCCCGCGGCGGCTTTGAGGAAAGCCAATCGCCGTTTTCCGGCTCGCGCAGCGATGCGGGCGCGGGCGGCGACACCTTCTCGGGCGGCGGCTTCTCGCGCAACAAGCGCGGCCCGATGGTGATCGAAGGCGAGCTGGTCGCGAAATCCACCGGCACAATTTCGGAATTCTCGCTCGACGACCGCGTGTTTCATCAGAAATTCGGCTACGGCAACGTGGTGAAGATCGACGGCAACAAGCTAACGATCGCGTTCGAGAAGGCCGGCGAGAAGAAGGTGGTCGATAGTTTCGTCGAGCGGGTGTAGGGACGAGAATTTTTCCCCACGCGATTGCATAAGCGGCACAGCGTTCCTATCTCCCGGTTCCCACCCCTCCCCGCGTCGATCCGGCCGAAAGCGCCGCTGTGTCGTTCGCCACACATCCATTTCAGGCTGCCATGCTCGCGATGCCGCCCATCATATCCGTCTCAAATCTCTCCAAGACCTACGGCTCCGGTTTCAAGGCGCTGAACAACATCAATCTGGACATCAAGTCCGGTGAGATCTTCGCGCTGCTCGGGCCGAATGGCGCGGGCAAGACCACGCTGATCAGCATCGTCTGCGGCATCGCCAATCTGAGCGAAGGCAGCGTCACCGTCGGCGGCCACGACATCAACCGGGATTATCGCGCCGCGCGCTCGATGATCGGGCTGGTGCCGCAGGAACTGCACACGGACTCATTTGAAACGGTGTGGGCGACCGTCAGCTTCAGCCGCGGCCTGTTCGGCAAGCCGAAGAACCCGGCCCATATTGAAAAGGTCCTGAAAGACCTGTCGCTGTGGGACAAGAAAGATTCCAAGATCATCACGCTCTCCGGCGGCATGAAGCGCCGCGTGATGATCGCAAAAGCGCTGTCGCACGAGCCGAAGATCCTGTTCCTCGACGAGCCGACCGCGGGCGTCGACGTCGAGTTGCGCAAAGGCATGTGGGAAGTGGTGCGCGCGCTGCAGGCCTCGGGCGTCACCATCATCCTGACCACGCACTACATCGAGGAAGCCGAGGAGATGGCCGACCGCATCGGCGTCATCAACAAGGGTGAGATCATCCTGGTCGAGGACAAGGCCGGGCTGATGCAGAAGCTCGGCAAGAAGGAGTTGAAGGTACATCTGCAAGGCAGGATCGATGCGATCCCCGCCGCGCTCGCGGCCTACAATCTCGAACTGTCCGACGATGGCCACGCCGTGATCTACGACTACGACACCAAGGGCGACCGCACCGGCATCACCAGCCTGCTCGGAGACCTCCGCAATGCCGGCATCCGCATCTCGGACCTCGATACCCGCCAGTCATCGCTGGAAGACATCTTCGTCAGCCTGGTGAGGGCGCCATGAATTACCGTGCGATCCGCGCCATCTATCTGTTCGAAATGGCCCGCACCTGGCGCACGTTGCTGCAGAGCATCGTCTCGCCGGTGGTCTCCACCTCGCTCTATTTCGTGGTGTTCGGCGCAGCGATCGGTTCGCGCATTACCGAGGTCGAGGGCGTCAGCTACGGGACCTTCATCGTGCCGGGGCTCGTCATGCTGTCGGTATTGACACAGAGCATCGCCAACGCCTCGTTCGGCATCTACTTCCCAAAATTCGTCGGCACCATCTACGAAATATTGTCGGCGCCGATTTCCTTTTACGAAATCGTCATCGGCTATGTCGGCGCGGCGGCGACCAAATCCATCATCCTCGGCCTGATCATTCTGGCTACCGCGGCGCTGTTCGTGCCGCTGCATATCCTGCATCCCTGGTGGATGCTGACTTTCCTGGTGCTGACTGCGGTGACCTTCAGCCTGTTCGGCTTCGTCATCGGCATCTGGGCCGACGGCTTCGAGAAACTGCAGATGATCCCGATGCTGGTGGTGACGCCGCTGACCTTCCTCGGCGGCAGCTTCTACTCCGTGAACATGCTGCCCTCGGGCTGGCGCACCATCACAATGCTCAATCCGGTGGTGTATCTGATCTCGGGATTCCGCTGGAGTTTTTACGAGATCGCCGACGTCAGCGTGGCCTTGAGCCTCGGCATGACGCTGGGCTTCCTCGCCATCTGCATGGCCCTGGTGTGGTGGATTTTCCGCACCGGTTACCGGCTGAAGAACTGACGGGATCTGTAGCCCGGATGAGCGCAAGCGACATCCGGGATGACGTGCGCACCTGTCCCGGATATCGCTTGCGCTCATCCGGGCTACGGGGCTCGGGCGTGCCGTCTTACCTCCGCTCGCGAAAATGTCAGCACTTTGCCGCCGATTGCGCCGTCCTGCCGCCTTGTTTGCGCCGCGGCGGGCGTTAACGATTGCCCGCGCGGGACACTGGAACCAATAGAGGTTTCCGGGCATAGTGCATGCCGGGGACGGAGAGAGCCGGCAGCTTTCGTTCAAAGGCCTGGAGGCCAAAAGTAAAATGCGTTCCTTCCTCATTGCCGTTGCCGCCCTGACGCTGTTCGCCTCGGGCGCCGCCCAAGCCAAAGTCGCCATTACCGTGGATAAGGATAACCAGCAGATGTCCGTCGCCGTCGACGGTGTCGAGCGTTACCGCTGGCCGGTATCATCAGGCCTCCCCTCCTACGAAACCCCGAACGGCAGCTTCCGCGCCTTCCGGATGGAAGAGGACCACTACTCCAAGGAATTCGACGACGCGCCAATGCCGCATTCGATCTTCTTCACGAAGATCGGCCACGCCATTCACGGCACCGACTCCGTCAACCGTCTCGGCAGCCCGGCCTCACATGGCTGCGTGCGACTGTCGCGCGAGAATGCCTCAAAGCTCTGGGATTTGGTCAAGCAGGAAGGCGTGCTCAATACCACGGTGACGCTGACCGGCTCCTCCCAGGTGGCACTGGCGCGCAACCCGCGGCGCGCCAATACGGCCGTCGCACGTCGCGCCCCGCAACCGCAATATGAACAGCAATACGACTCCGCCAGCGATCCCGTCGTGACCACGCCGCCGCAGCAGCGCTTGGCGCCGGTGGCGCGGGCCGACGATGGCTACATTTATCCCGCCGATGGTTCTTCGAACGAAGCGCGTTATCCCGCGCCGGGCCGCCGTACCTACGACACCCAGGCCTATCAGCAGCAACCGCAGCAGCAATATAACGACAACCGCGGCTACGCGCCGGCGCCGCAGGGCTACTACTATCAGCCACGGCAGACGTATCAGCCGCGCGGACTGTTCAGCTACCAGAACTAGCCAGCGCGTTCATCGCGGCCGCAATCTCAGCCGTCGGCCGCACTCGCAAGCTGTCGGTCGCGTTGTGCCGTCAGCCGCGACTGTTGCCAGGCGTCGTGCGCCACCATGCCGGCGGCCATCGCGACGACGAAGACGATGACCCCGGGCGACAGCGTCGCCAGGCTCTCCAGCGCCGGCCCCGGGCATAACCCGACAAGGCCCCACCCGATTCCGAACAGCGCGGCGCCCGCGATCAGCGGCAGATCGATTCCCGATTTGTCCGGCCGAAAATATTGCCCGGCAAACCACGGCTGGGTGCCGCGATCAGCCAGCTTGAAGCCGGGCACCGATACCGTGAGCGCCGCAGCCATCACCACGGCAAGGCTCGGATCCCACGCGCCGAAGATGTCCAGAAAGCCCAAAACCTTGGTCGGCTGCACCATGCCTGAAATCAGCAGGCCCGCGCCAAAGATCAGGCCGCACAACAAGGGAGCGATGATCCACATGGCTTAGCCTCCCAACACGTGGCGGGTGACCGCCACCGTAATGACCGCCGTCACCATGAAGACGATGGTGGCGGCGATCGAGCGCGGGGATAGCCGCGCTATTCCGCAGATGCCGTGACCGGAGGTGCAGCCGCCGCCGAGCCGGGTGCCGAACCCGACCAGCAGTCCCGCTGCGACAATGACGGCCCAGTTCGATGGCAGCTTGGGCTGCGCCATGCCGTAACCGATCAGGCCTGCGAGGATCGGCGCGAGAATGAGCCCGGCGACGAAGGCGATGCGCCAGCCCTTGTCCTCTCCGCGCAGATTCAACAGCCCACTGAAGATGCCGCTGATGCCGGCGATCCGGCCGGTCGACAGCATCAGCAGGACGGCCGAAAGCCCTATCAGTGCGCCGCCGATCGCGGCCGATACGGGGGTGAAATTGGCCATGACGGATTTCCGTTCATCTCATGAGAACTCCGAAGCATAGATGCTTCCGGGTTAACCGCAATGCGCGGGGCCCCTACTTGAACGCGCGTTCCCCGCGTTCCGCGACCTTGCGCACGGCTTCGGCGAAAGCGCGAGCCACCGGTTCGAGAATCTCCGGACTGGTGGTGCGGAGATCATCGGATGGCGTGTGGAAGAAGCGATGCAAGCCGGCCACGCCGAAAAAATTTCGATAGCCCGCCGCATGCACGTCGCGCAACTCGCCAATGGCCTGCTTCTCCGCGACCAGACGATTCGCCTTGACTGCGGTGAACGTTTCGCCGACGAGCGCCCGGGCGGAGGGACTAAGCACGATCAAACGCAGCGCGTCATCGACCCTGTCTTCCCGCACGAACCCCTGCGGGCCCAAGGCCCAGGCGTAGCAGGCGTTGGATGCACCAAGGTGCACCCAGGCCAGCGTGTCCTGCGGCGGTGGCGCACCCTGCTTGAGAAACAACTCCATGCCGCCGTGACCAATTTCATGGCCGGCAGTGGCGACAAAGACGAAATCGTCAGGCCGCTTTTCCGCCGCAACGGAGCGGGCCAGCGCCAGAAAATTGGCGATCCCCGGCCCGCGCTCGCAAACGCAACTGTACCAGCCCGTCATCGGCGTGGACACGACGATGGCAGGCCCCTTGCCTGCGCCGAGCCGCGCAACGACATTGCGTCCTGCGACATTGCGCTCATAGCGACCGGCGACGTCGATGGTGACCGGCGCGCCCGAGGCTATCGCCCGCTCGAAAAGGCCCTTGTCCTTTGCGGCGACGACCATCACGGGCACCGGCCAAGGCGTATCCTCCTGCGTGACATTGTAGGCGAAGCGGTCCTCGCCGGGGTTACCGACGACCAGCAGGATCGCCGCCGGGCCGCGCGCCACAGCTTGCGCGATCGTCGAGCGATGGGCCGGGCCGAGATAGGCACCGCGATCATAGGGCAATTCAACAACCAATATCTTGCCGCCGAGCTCGCCCTCGCGCGCGATGGGCGCGGAGAGGCGAAACGAACTCTTGTCCTCAGGGGGCCACCAGAACGGCGTTGCGTCGACGCTGGTGCCCTCTACCACGGCGGTCGCGCTTTCAACGAAATACTGCCGGCCGAGGACCACCGGCTGGAACTCGACCCTGAAGCCGGCCGCCTGTAATTCGCCGGCGATCCAGTCGGTGGTGGCGCGGTCGCCGGGCGAGCCAAACCGGTGCGAGCCGAAGGAGGCGTACCGGGCCACGTCGGCATAGAGACGGGGGCCCGCGAGAAAATCTTCCGCTGCGCTGACTTGTCCGGTCATCATCAAGACCACCACCATCCCGATCAGAACGCGCCAAGCCGACATGCAGGCCTCCAAATTCTACCTCTCGCCGTTCATTCCTCGCCGTTCCTGAGCCGCCGCCATACCGCGCCCAGCACGTTGGAATAATCGTCGGTCCAGACCCGCTGGTGATCCTCGGCTTCGGTCAGCGCCCATTTGTCCGACGACGCCAGCTTGCCGACGTCGGCCTCTTCGCGCGCCGAGACCACCACCGAGGTCGAGAAGATGTATTCATTGTCGCGGCCGGAATCCTCGCTGTAGACCCAGCTCTTCATGTCGTTGGCATCGGCGATGCCGACGACGACGCTGGAAAGCTCCAGATGCCGGTTGGAGACGTGCATCACGACAGCGCCCTGCGGCGCGAGCTTGGACTTGTAGATTTCCATCGCCTCTTCGGTCGCCAGATGAATCGGGATCGCGTCCGACGAATAGGCATCGACGATGATCAGGTCATAGACGCCGTCAGGCTCGCGGGCGAAGGTCAGCCGTGCATCACCGATCACGGGTTCGAGGTTCGGCTCGCAAACCTGGATGTAGGTGAAATATTTCGGGTCGCGCGCGGTGTCGACCATTGTCTGGTCGATCTCGAAGAACTTCCAGTCCTCGCCGGGCTCGGAGGCGCAGACCAGCGTGCCGGAGCCGAGTCCGATCACGGCGACGCGCAATGGCGCGCCCTTGCGTTCGCGGATCGCGGTGATGGCCTGACCGATGCCGCCGTCCTTGTGATAATAGGTGATTGGCTCCGGCTGGCCTTTGACAGGCGTGCCGTCGTCGTTCTTGAATTTCTCGGCGCCGTGGATCGTGGTGCCATGCATCAGCACGTGATACTGGCCGTTCGGCGTCACCACGATCTTGTGCACGCCGAAGAAACTGCGCACCGTCTCCACCCGTCCGTCATCGGACGGGTAAGCGCGCAGCAGCACCAGCGCTACTGCAACGGTTGCAAAGATCTTCCAGCGGTTGGCGTTGAGGCCGAGCGCCATCAGCGCCGAGAGCACGCCAACTGCGCCGATCACCCAGACCCTGTTGGTGTCGAGCCAGGTGAACAGTTTGCCGGTGCCATAGCTCGGTGCGATCAGCGCGACCGCGAGTACGGCCAAGAACGGCCAGTACCATGCGCTCCAGCGCGGCAGCCGCTCATTGCCGATCGGACGGCACAACGCCGCCAGCGCCAGCAAAATCGGATATTCCGCGATCCATGAGAAGGTGAACGGTGCAATCAGCCCGGCGAATAGACCGCCAACCATGCCGCCGAACGACAGCGCGACATAGAAGCCGGTGAGATATTTCGCCGCCGGCCGGGTCCGCGCCAGTTCGCCGTGGCAGGCCATCGCGATCACGAAGAAGCAGAGCTGATGTCCGCCAAGCGTCAGCAGCAGATTCTGCTCGCCGCCGACCGCCAGCAGCACCACGACGCCGGCGATCGCCAGCGGCTGCGCCAACAGCATCCATTTGTGCGGTAGCAGCGGATGCGACTGAAACACCAGCACCCAGGTCAAGAGATAGAGCGACAGCGGCAGCACCCATAGCAAGGGCGCCGCGGCGACGTCGGTGGAAATATGCGCGGTGACCGCGATCAGCAGCCCTGACGGTACAGCGGCAAGGAAGATCCAGCGCGCGCGCAGAATCCATGACGGCGCGGGCGCATCGGGATCGTCGGCCGGCATGTTCAATTCCGCCGCCTTCGCCGGCGAGCGCAGCAGCAATACGCCGCAGCTTGCGATCAGCAAGATCAGCAAGCCATAGCCGCCGGTCCAGATCAGGTTTTGCGTGCGCAGCGTGAACATCGGCTCCAGCAGCACCGGATAGGACAGCAGCGCCAGAAAACTGCCGATGTTCGAGGAAGCATAGAGGAAGTACGGGTCAGGGCCGTTGGGGTGGCCGGTGCGGACGAACCAGGCCTGCAGCAGCGGATTGTTGGCCGCGAGCGCGAAGAACGGCAGCCCGATCGACACCACAAACAAGCCGAGCAGCCAGAACGCGTAACCCGAGGTCGGCGGATCGCCCCACCCGCTCGAGATCGCCAGCGGCAGCGTCAGCATCGCGACCACGAGCAGCACCAGATGGATCGCCACGGGAATGGCGCGGTTGCGGAGCTGCATCAAGAAATGCGCATAGGCGTAACCGCCGAGCAGCAGCGACTGGAAGAACACCATCGCCACCGACCACACCGCCGGCGAGCCGCCGAGCCGCGGCAGCACCATCTTGGTGAACAATGGTTGCACCGAAAACAGCAGCAGCGCACTGACGAAGATCGCGGCGGTGTAGACGATCAGGACCAGCCGGTTCCGGCTTTCGGAAGGCTGGTCCGCGAAAGCGGACGGATCGGGAGAAGTCATCAAAACTCCGGCAGGAAACCGGCGGGCGCCGGTGGCGGGATTTCCGGCAGTGCCACCGGCGGGGCGCAATGGAGCATAGGGCGACACGGCGAGCAATGCGGGATAAGAAAGCATGGTGAGGGCGCGCCGCGCCGATTCCGATCAAACCTTCTTGAAGCTGAAGCTGGCATGAACGAGACGGACGTTGTCATCATTGGGGCGGGGCATAACGGCCTCACCTGCGCCGCCTATCTCGCGATGGCCGGCCTGCGCGTCAAAGTGGTAGAGCGCCGCAAGGCGGTCGGCGGCGCCGCCGTGACCGAGGAATTCCATCCCGGCTTCCGCAACTCGGTGGCCGCCTATACGGTCAGCCTGCTCAATCCGCAGATTGCTGCCGACCTGAAGCTCGCCGAACATGGCCTGCGTATCGTCGAGCGCCGCGCGCAAAATTTCCTGCCCGCCCCCGGCGGCAGCTATCTCCTGACCGGCGAAGGCCGCACACAGGCTTCGGTGGCAAAGCTCAGCGAACGCGATGCGGTCACCATTGAGATCTTCTCGCGCGAGCTGGAGGCCATTGCCGACGTGCTGCGGCAATTCGTGCTGCGCCCGCCGCCGAACCTCGTCGAGGGTTTTGGGATCGGCGCGATCCGAGAAGCCTTCAATGCGGTGGGCACCGCCGGCATCCTGCGCAAGCTGTCGCTGGAGCAGCAGCGCGATCTGCTCGATCTCTTCACACGCTCGGCCGGCGAGATGCTGGACGAGCGTTTCGAGAACGACCTGGTGAAGGCGCTGTTCGGCTTCGACGCCATCGTCGGCAATTACGCCAGCCCCTACGCTGGCGGCTCCGCCTATGTGATGCTGCACCATGCGTTCGGCGAGGTGAACGGCAAGAAGGGGGTTTGGGGCCACGCCATCGGCGGCATGGGCGCGATCACGCAAGCGATGGCGCGCGCGGCGCGCGGGCACGGCGCCGAAATCGAAACCGAAGCCGGCGTGCGCGAAGTGATCGTCGAGGGCGGCCGCGCCACCGGCGTCGTTCTCGACAACGGCAAGACCATCCGCGCGAAATACGTCGTCTCCGGCGTCAATCCGAAATTGCTGTATACGCGGCTGGTGCCGTCGGGCGCGCTGGCGCCGGAATTCCTCGAACGCATCGCGCACTGGCGCAACGGCTCCGGCACTTTTCGCATGAACGTCGCGCTGAACGCCCTGCCCTCCTTCAGCGCACTGCCTGGCGCCGGCGACCATCTCACAGCCGGCATCATCCTCGCGCCCAGCCTCGGTTACATGGATCGCGCCTGGCAGGACGCCCGCAGCCATGGCTGGAGCCGCGAGCCGGTGGTGGAACTCTTGATCCCCTCGACGCTCGACGATTCCCTTGCGCCAGCGGGCCAACATGTCGCGAGCCTGTTCTGCCAGCATGTCGCGCCGGAATTGCCGGATGGAAAATCATGGGACGACCATCGCGAGGAGGTCGCCGACCTCATGATCGCAACGGTGGATCAATTCGCGCCGGGCTTTGGGAGAAGCGTGATCGGCCGCCAGGTGCTGTCGCCGCTCGACCTCGAGCGGCAGTTCGGCCTGCTCGGCGGCGACATTTTTCACGGCGCCCTGACATTGAACCAATTGTTCTCGGCGCGGCCGATGCTGGGCCATGCCGATTATCGCGGGCCGCTGAAGGGCCTCTACCATTGTGGCTCGGGCGCCCACCCTGGCGGCGGCGTCACCGGCGCCCCCGGCCATAACGCCGCGCGGACCATCCTGGGCGATCACCGCGCGCCGTTCGGATAGGCCACCGAAATGCACAAGGCGCGACGCCAGGACCGGCGTCGCGCCTTGCGAAACGATTAAATTGTCAAATCAAACGGCGTCGTAGGCTTCAATCGGAAGCGAACGGGATTCCTGCAGCGACAGCGCCAGCGAAGGCGTCGCGCCGCCGGACATGGTGGCCGACGGATAGCTTACATATGCGCTCAGGGCGCACATCAAGGCACAAACGGCAGTAATCTTCTTCATGAATTCCCCCTGTGTTTTCGTTTTCGCTGTTTTCAGCGTGCCCCGTTGTCAGGCGTGGCGACTTAATGTGCGGTTCCATTGGGCGCGCTTGGGGGACCAACTGGGGATTGCGGTGAATCGGAGGTGTACGAGGTCGTCGCGAACGGGATTTTAACCAAGCCCCGCGATTTACCTTCGGCTTGGGAAGGGGCGGTGTCTGCCGTGCATAACGGGATCACCGATGCCCCTGCTGGCTGTGGATAGAAGGTAGATATTTCGCCGCAGCAGCCTTGGCCCAAACCGAAAGAGACCGGGCGCTTGGCGCGCCCGGTCCCGAAATTCCCCCGAAATGGGCCGTTACTTCAGCGAGTTGCTGATGGTATCGAAGTTCGTGCTCAGCTTGGTGCCGAGACCGTTCACGGCAGTGATGATCGCAATCGCGATTCCGGCAGCAATCAGGCCATATTCGATGGCCGTAGCTCCTGACTCGTCCTTAAAGAATGACTTAATGACCGATTTCATAGCTGGTTCCGACCTGGAGTTTATGTTCCTGGAACCCAGGGTTCCCCTGCAGTTCCTATCCGGGAACCTACGGGAATGAATCTAAGGGTGTTTTAACGGCCGACACTCAACTTTTCCGAGTAGTACGAGATGAAGTTCGCATAAATTTGAATTAAACGCGCACCTGCCCCCCAATCTGCTCCTTCCGCTTTTTCCAGGTTCTTCAATGACTTCCATAGGCCCTACGTATCGCGTCAGTTTTGCCATCGGTGACGAGCACGCCGCTAAAAGTGTCGTCGATGCGATGACTGAAGTTTTTTTTGAGGGCCAGGCCGCGATCGCCGCGTTCGAACGGCCGGATGGCCGATGGGACGTCACGGTGCATTTCGCCGAGCCGCCGGATCAAACGCTGGTCCGCGAGCTCGTCGCCAATGCCGCAGGCACTGATATCGCCGAGGGCATCGCCTTCGACACGGTCGAGGCCAAGGATTGGGTCAAGGCCAGCCTCGAAGACCTCGTCTCCGTGCCGGCCGGACGCTTCGTCGTGCACGGCCAGCATGACCGCGAACGTGTTGCGCCCAACAAGCTCGGCATCGAAATCGAGGCGGCGCTGGCGTTCGGCACCGGCCACCACGGCACCACGCGCGGCTGCCTGCTGCTGCTCGATCATGTCCTGAAAGCCTGGCGTCCGCGCCGCGTGCTCGACCTCGGCACCGGCACCGGCGTGCTGGCGATTGCGGCGGCCAAAGCGCTGCACCAAAAGGTGCTGGCGAGCGACATCGATCCGCCCTCGGTGCAGGTCGCCCGCGAAAATGCGCGGCTGAACGTGTCAGGGCATCTGGTGCAGGCGATCCGGGCCACCGGCTTCGCGGCCCCGCAATTCGTAGCCGCCGCGCCGTTCGACCTGGTGCTGGCGAATATTCTCGCCAATCCGCTGCGGCAACTGGCATCGCCGATGGCGCGGCATCTGGCGCCATCGGCGCTGGTCATTCTGTCGGGCTTGCTGACGCATCAGGCGCCCGGCGTCATCGCCGCTTATCGCGCCCGTGGGCTGGTGCCGGTGCGGCACCTGCGTATCGAAGGCTGGAGCAGCCTGTTGCTGCGCAATGTGAAATGACGGCCGGCGGCCGCCAGTGCGACGACTGCACGCTGTGCTGCAAGGTCATGGCCATCGAAGAGCTCGAAAAGCCGGCAAGTTCGTGGTGCCCGCATTGCAAGCCAGGGCGTGGCTGTCTGATCTATCCCAACCGGCCATCCGAGTGTCAGAGCTTCAAATGCCTTTGGCTGGTCAATGATCAATTGGACCAGCGGTGGAAGCCGAATAAATCCAAGCTCGTTTTGACGACATCCGACGACGGCATCGAAATCAGATGCGACCCGGGATTTCCGGATGCATGGCGCAAGGATCCGTTTCGGAGCGAGATATACGAATGGGCTGTTTCCGGTGAAACCCATGACGTCACGGTCGTCGTCATCGTCGGTCAAAGAATGGTTCTGGTCACTCCTGATCGCGAGTTCGATCTGGGCGTAGTGCAGCCAGATGAACGGATTGTGCGCGAGTTCGAGGGGTCACGGATCGTCAATGCATCCGTGGTGAAGGCATCTGATCTAGAACATGAAGAAAATGAAAGGCGACGGATTTAGCCCAATCGGTCCACCCCGCCGCTTACCCGTCGATCTCTTGGAGGGCACGCGCTCTATTCGTCGGCTGGTCTCTGTGGATTGCGCGCAATCACGCCCTTCTTCAACGATCGCTTGACGCGTGCTTCCGCGAACCTGTCGAGCATTTTGACGACAACGCCGCGCTGTTTCTTGTTGGCGACCGGCGGGACCGGGCCACGATCGGCTGGCGGCGAAATCTTCTCAAACGTGAAAGCAGGCATGGTGCATCCCCTCTTCGTTGAGTTGAAACACTCCTGGAGCCTCCCGGGTGTCTTGAGCCGAACGGCCTGCACCGCAAAACCGTTCCATCCGACTGGCGCGGACGGTTATAGTGAAGCACGGATTATGCCAAATTGTGGCCAGCTCCGCTGCATTGCGGACCTCACGGCCCAACCCTAAAGTGACAAGGTGATGTTCGAAGCCCATTTCCAGACATTCGAAGAACCCGAAAGCGGCGTGGCGCTCGCCGCCCGGCTGGCCGCCTTTCGCGAGGAGCTGGCGCGGCGGAAGCTGACGGGATTCGTGATTCCCCGCGCCGATCAGCAGCAAAACGAATATGTCGCGGCCTCCGAAGAGCGGCTGGCCTGGCTGACCGGCTTCACCGGATCGGCCGGCATGGCGATCGTCCTGACGCGCGAGGCCGCCGTTTTTGTCGACGGCCGCTATACGCTGCAGGCCGCCAAGCAGGTCGACCGCAAGGCCTGGCATATCGAGCCGCTGGCCGATCCGCCGCCCGAACACTGGCTCGCCAAGCATCTTGCGGCCGGTGACCGCCTAGGATTTGACCCGTGGCTGCACACTTCTGCGGCAGCCGAACGTCTGGCCGCCGCCTGCGCCAAGGCAGGCGCCGAGCTGGTCGCGGTCGACAGCAACCCGCTGGACCAGGTGTGGACCGAGCGCCCGGCCCCGCCGCTCGGCCCCGTTTCCGTTCACGGCATGCAGTTTTCCGGCGAGATCGAAGCCGAAAAGCTCAAGCGGATCCGGCTTGAGATCCACAGGCTCGGGGCCGACGCGCTGGTGCTGTCGGACAGCCATGCGGTGGCCTGGACCTTCAACGTGCGCGGCGCCGACGTCTCCCATACGCCCCTGCCCTTGTCTTATGCATTGGTGCCGAAGGACGGCCGCCCCACCGTCTTCATCGACCATCGCAAGCTTTCCAACCTCACCCGCGACCATCTCGAACAATCCGCCGATGTCCGCGACCCCGATGCGCTGGTGCCCGATCTGACCGCGCTGGCGCGTAGCGGCGCAGCGATCGCCCTCGACAGCGCCACCGCCGCGGATGCGCTGAGCCGCCTGATCACAGGCGCCGGCGGAAAGCCGGTGCGCGGCAACGATCCGGTGAGCCTGTTGAAGGCGGTGAAGAACATCACCGAGATCGAGGGCACGCGGACCGCGCACCAGCGCGACGCGGTGGCGCTGACGCGCTTTCTCGCCTGGATCGACCGCGAGGCGCCGTCCGGCGCGCTGACGGAGATCGACACCGTCGAGGCGCTGGAAACCTTTCGGCGCCAGACCTGCGCGCTGAAGGATGTCTCGTTTCCGACCATCGCCGGGACCGGACCGAACGGCGCCATCGTGCATTACCGCGTCACCCGCAAGAGCAACCGGCGGATTTCGCCCCACGATCTGCTGCTGATCGATTCCGGGGCGCAATACGAGGACGGCACCACCGACGTCACCCGCACGATCGCGATCGGCACGCCATCAGACGAAATGTGCGACCGCTTCACCCGCGTGCTGCGCGGACACATCGCGATCGCGCGCGCGATCTTTCCCGACGGCACCACCGGCGCGCAGCTCGATTCCTTTGCGCGGCAATTTTTGTGGCAGGCCGGCCTCGACTTCGAACACGGCACCGGCCATGGCGTCGGCAGCTATCTGTCGGTGCATGAAGGTCCGGCGCGAATCTCGAAACTCGGCACGACGCCGCTGAAGCGCGGCATGATCCTTTCCAACGAGCCCGGCTATTACAAGACCGACGCCTACGGCATCCGGATCGAGAACCTCGAACTCGTCATCGGCACCGACGTGTCAGGCGCCGAGAAGCCGGCGAATGCTTTCGAGACGCTGACGCTGGCGCCGATCGACCGCCGCTTGATCGACGTGAATATGCTCAGCCCGACAGAGCTGAAATGGCTGAACGATTACCATGAGCGCGTCAACCGCGCGGTGCGCCCGCATCTCAACGACAACGCCACGAAGCTGTGGCTGGATGAGGCCACGGCAGCAATGCTGCCGCTTTGAGCACGGTCGCCTAACCCGCCGTCGTCCCCCGCGCAGGCGGGGGACCCAGTACGCCGGGCTCTCTCGTTTCAATCGCTGAGTGCTCTGGAATACTGGATCATCCGCCTACGCGGATGATGACAGGCGAGTTTGTTCGCCCGACGGAACATGAGCCCCCGCCTCCCGAAATCGGCATGGCCGCATGCTGAAACGGCCGTATCCGCCATGAGCCATCGCGCTACAGTTGGATTCAACCAACAGAATCTTCAACCATCAGGGATCTGAACTGAATGCACGGCGTCGTGGGCAAGCCGCCCGGCGCGGCGGCGGACGCCGTCGCGACCTCGAAGATCATGCTGTTGATGCTGGTCGCGATGACCGGCGTCGCGCCGATCTCGCTTTATATGCTGGTGCCGGCGCTGCCCGTGCTGGCGACGACGTTTGGCGGTGACATCTCCGTCGCGCAGATGACGGTGTCGCTCTACATGGTCGGCATCGCCTGCTCGCAGCTCATCATGGGGCCGCTGTCGGACAAGTTTGGCCGCCGTCCGGTGCTGCTCGCAGGCCTCGCGCTGATGGTGGCGGCGAGCATCGGCTGCTCGCTGGCGCAGACGCTGCCGCAGCTGATCGCCGCGCGCTTCCTGCAGGCGCTCGGCGGCGCCACCGGAATGGTGGTGAGCCGCGCCATCATCCGCGATCTCTACAGCCGCGACCGCATCAGCTCCATGATCAGCCTCGTCATCGGGGTGATGATGACGGCACAGATGCTGAGCGCGCTGGTCGGCGGCCTGCTGGAGACCGCGTTCGGCTGGCGCGCGATCTTCTATTTCATTACCGGGGCTTCGCTCAGCGTCTCGGTCCTGATTGCCCTTGCACTGCCCGAGACGCGCCGCGACCGCGGAATGAGCGGCAGCTTCCGCGGCGATGTCGGCAAGCTGGTCCGCGACCGCGCCTTTCTCGGCTATGTACTGTGCCAGGTGCTGGCTTCGCAGATCATCTTCACCTTTGCCGGCGGTGGCCCTTACATCGTGGTGACGCAGATGGGCCGTACCACCGCCGAATACGGCGCATGGTTCGCGACGACCGGATTTGCGTATTTGGTCGGCAACCTGTTCTGCGTTCGCTTCGCGCCGCGCCATTCGCTGGAGAAGCTGATCTGGTTTGGCCTGGCGCTGCAGTTCGGCGGCGCGCTGCTGAACCTGATCTTCAGCATCACCGGGACCAACCAGGCACCATCATGGCTGTTCGGCACCCAGATGATCGTGATGGTCGCCAACGCCTTCGTGATGAACAACGCCGCGGCCGGCGCCATCAGTGTCCGTCCCGAGGCCGCCGGCACCGCGGCCGGCGCGATGGGCTTTCTGCAGCAGGGCATCGGCGCGCTGGTCTCGCAATTCGGCGCCTATCTCGGCGGCCACTCCACCACCACGCTGCCGTTGACGGCGGCCATCTTCGCGCTCTCGATCGCCTGCGCGTCGGCGATGTTCTTCCTGGTGCCGCGCGGAAGCGTCGTGGTCAGCGAGGAATTGATCAAGAAGGCGGAGGAGGAAGAGAGCGGGATGCTGTGAATGCCCGCGCCCGAATTGTGTTTGCTTAGACTGCCTTGCCGCCAAGCCGCCAAGATGACCAGCAAGCTAAAATGCCTAGTAACCATCCCATCCCGAACCCGCCGAGGCCATAGCCCAGAACGAGGTACATCATCACGGAGCTGTGCGACAGGTCTCCCAACAGTACATAAATAACCGTCGGGATATTAAATAAGACTGCGAAAATCCAATGCAGCGGAGTGATCCGTCCAGCGCGTCGGGCAACAAGAAAACTGACGACGGTTGTGAGAAGCAACAATATGCCGCCTGGACCGAAAAGACTGAGCGGCAGATACTCAAGCGCTAACAGCACCAGTGCCCCCGCCTCGTGCGCTAAACTGATAGTCGCGCCTCACTCCCCGATCAACGTCAGCCACTCATCTTCGGTCAGCACCGCCACCCCAAGCTCTCGCGCCTTGGTAAGCTTCGAGCCAGCATCCTCCCCAGCCACCACATAATCGGTCTTCTTCGACACCGAGCCTGCGACCTTGGCGCCGAGACGCTCCGCCATCGCCTTGGCTTCGTCGCGGGTGAACTTGGTCAGCGAGCCCGTGAACACCACGGTCTTGTCGGAGACCGGGGAACTCTTGCGCGGCTGTTCGGCCGGCTTCACCTCGATCTCGCGCAGGAGTTCGCCGAGCGCCTTGACGTTGCGCGGTTCGGCGAAGAACTCGACGACCGCGTCGGCCACGATCTCGCCGACGCCGCCGATATTGTTGAGGTCCTGATAGGCCTCGGTGGTGTTCTCTTCGTCCTTCGTCCCCTTGGCGGCGGCCAGCATCGCCTCGCGAAAATTCTCGATCGTGCCGTAGTGCCGCGCCAGCAGTTTTGCATTGCCCTCGCCGACGTGGCGGATGCCGAGCGCGAAGATCAAACGATGCAGTTCGATCGAGCGGCGGGCATCGATGGCGGCAAACAGATTGCGCACCGAGGTCTCGCCATACCCCTCGCGTTCCATCAGCTTGCTGGTCGATCGCGCATCGCGCTTCTGCAGCGTGAAGATGTCGACCGGCGACATCACGAGGCCATCCTCGTAGAATTCCTGGATCTGCTTGTCACCGAGGCCGTCGATATCGAACGCCAGTCGCGAAACGAAATGCTTCAACCGCTCCATCGCCTGCGCCGGACAGATCAATACCCCGGTACAGCGGCGCACCGCCTCGTCCTCCTCGCGCACGGCATGACTGCCGCACACCGGACAGGTCTCCGGAAACTTGTACGGCTTGGCGGTCTTCGGCCGCTTGTCCATGACGACGCTGACGACCTGCGGAATCACGTCGCCGGCGCGCTGGACAACAACCGTGTCTCCGACGCGGAGGTCGACGCCGTCACGAATAGGATTGCCGTCGTTGCCGATGCCCTTGATGTAATCCTCATTATGCAGCGTCGCGTTCGACACGACGACGCCGCCGACGGTAACCGGCTCGAGCCGCGCCACCGGCGTCAGCGCGCCGGTGCGGCCGACCTGGATATCGATGCCGTTGAGGATGGTCGTCGCCTGCTCGGCCGCGAATTTGTGCGCAATCGCCCAGCGCGGGCTGCGCGAGACAAAACCTAGGCGGTCCTGCCAGTCAAGCCGATCGACCTTGTAGACCACGCCGTCAATGTCATAGCCGAGCGAGGCGCGCTCCTCGCCGATCTTGCTGTAGAATTCCAGGACGGCGTCGACATCCTTGCAAAGCTTGGTCCGCGGATTGACGACAAAGCCGGCCTTGTCCATCCACTCCAGCATGCCGTGCTGGGTATCCGCCGGACGCTCGCTCATCTCGCCCCAGGTATAGGCAAAGAATTTCAGCGGCCGCGAGGCGGTGATCGAAACGTCTTTCTGGCGCAGCGAACCTGCCGCCGAATTGCGCGGGTTGGCAAACACGGTGTCGTCGGCCTCGGCCTGTTTCTTGTTGAGCTCGAGAAAGTCCTTCTTGAGCATGTAGACTTCGCCACGCATTTCGCAGGCCGCTGGAATATGGCGGCCCTTCAGCGTGTGCGGAATGTCCTTGATGGTGCGGACGTTGGCGGTGACGTCCTCGCCCGTAAAACCGTCGCCGCGTGTCGCGGCGCGGACCAGTTCGCCGTTCTCGTAGCGCAACGACAGCGACAGGCCGTCGATCTTCGGTTCGGCAACCAACGCCGGAATATGCTCGTCATCCAGCTTGAGAAACCGCCGGATACGATCGACGAACTCGGTCACGTCCTCGTCGCTGAAGGCGTTGCCAAGCGACAGCATTGGAACGGCATGCTGTACTTTCGCAAAACCGCGCGCGGGCGCGGCGCCAACCTTCTGCGTCGGCGAATCCGTCGTGACGAGATCAGGAAATTTCACCTCGATCGCCTCCAGCCGCTGGCGCAGCGCGTCGTAGGCGGCGTCAGATACGGTCGGCGCGTCCTTCTGGTAGTAGCGCTCGTTGTGCGCCTCGAGTTCCAGCGACAGCCGTTTGTGCTCGACCTTGGCCTGGGCCTTGGTGAGCTTGTCGACGTCGGGAACGGTTTTCGGTTTTACTGTTCTGGCCATGCGGGTTGAATACGACGAAGCAGGCCTGGAGGCAAAATCGCGGGGTTCGTGGCCCGGACATCTGGTCCGGCCTGGGTCCCGGCCCGGCAGAGCAGCGCTGCCGAACGATGCTTCGCATCGCCTAGGACCGATCGACATTCATTGCATCCAGATTATTGCGGCAGCGAGATGGATGAAGCCGGTAAAGTTGGTGGCTCGCCTGTCGTAACGGGTTGCCAAGCGTCGGAAGTGTTTGAGTTGGCAGAAGCAGCGCTCGATACGGTTGCGCTGTTTGTAGGCGTCGGCGTCGTGCGGAATGATGATCCTGCGGGTGCGGTTTGACGGGATCACCGCTGTTGCGCCGATTTCCGCGATGATCGCACGCAGGGCATTGCTGTCATAGGCTTTGTCGGCGAGCACGGCATCGCCGCTCTGGCCATTCAGCAGGGCGGGCGCCTGGGTGATGTCATTGACCTGCCCAGCCGTGACGATAAAGCGGAGCGGACGGCCCAGGGCATCGGCCAGCATGTGGATCTTGGTAGTCAGTCCGCCTCGGGAACGCCCCAGCGCCTGATCTTTGGCCCCCCTTTTCCGCTCGCCGCCTGCTGGTGGGCGCGAATGATGGTGCTGTCGATCATCAGGTAATGGTTGTCGCGATCGGCGGTCAGAGCAGCGAATACGCGCTCCCAGACGCCAGCATGGCACCAGCGACTGAAGCGCTGGTGCACCGTTTTCCACTTGCCGTACCGCTCTGGCAGATCGCTCCAGTGTGCCCCCGATCGCAAAACCCACAGACATCCGTTGACGAACAGACGATTATCCGCAGCCGTACGTCCCGGGTCGCCAGCTTTCCCCGGCAGCAGTGGCGAGATCCTCGCCCATTGCACCTCGGTCAGCTCATATCGCTTCGCCGCCATCATCTGCTCCGTGTCGAATCACGGAACTCTATGAATCAGCGATCAAACCACTTGGGAATCCTGAATGTCGATCGGTCCTAGGCCGCACCGCGTCCGGGAACGCGAGAGCTAGCTGGCCGCCTGCAGCAGCCGCCTCGCCGCGGCCCTCGCCTCCACCGTAATCTCGGCGCCCGCCAGCATGCGGGCGATTTCCTCGCTGCGGCGGTCGGCGGCGAGGGCGTTGACGCGGGTGGCGACGCGCTTGCCCCTGTCGAGCGCGTCCTTGGAGATCAGCAGATGCTGGCTGGCGCGCGCGGCGACCTGCGGCGCGTGCGTCACGGCCATCACCTGAACCCCGCCGGCGAGCCGTGCGAGGCGCGAGCCGATGGCGTCCGCCACCGCACCGCCGACCCCGGTATCGATTTCGTCAAACACCAGCGTCGGCGCAGAGCCGCGGTCGGCCAGCACCACCTTGAGCGCGAGCAGGAAGCGCGACAGCTCGCCGCCGGACGCGACCTTCATGATCGGTCCCGGCCTCGTGCCCGGGTTAGTCTGCACCCAGAACTCAACACGGTCGATGCCCTGCGGGCCCGGCGCGTTGGCGTCGCTCTCGACCTGGGTCATGAACCTGGCGCGCTCGAGTTTCAGCGGCGCCAGTTCGGCGGTGACGGCCTTGTTGAGCTTGTCGGCCGATTTGCTGCGGGCCGCGGAGAGTTTTGCCGCCGCCGCGCTGTAGCGCCGGTCGGCCTCGGTCGCAGCGCCTTCCAGCTTCTTCAACCGGTCGGCGCCGGCGTCGATCAGCGCGACGTCGGAGGAGAACTTGGCAGCCAGCGCCGCCAACCCGTCAACCGGCGTCGAATATTTGCGCGAGGCGGCGCGCAGCGCGAACAGCCGCTCCTCGATGCGCTCGAGCTCGGCCGGATCGAAGTCGGCTTCGACCAGCGCGGCGTGGAGGTGCTGGTCGGCTTCCTCCAGCGCATTGATCGCGATGTCGATCGCCCGCACCGCCGGCTCGACCAGGCTCGGCGAATTGGCGGCACGGCGTTCGAGGCGGCGCACCGCCGCCGCCAGCGCCGGCACCGGCGAATGCGGACCGCCGACCGCCTCCTGCGCCTCGCGCAGGTCGCTGGCGATCTTTTCGCCCTGCATCATGGTGGTGCGGCGTGCGGCCAGCGCGGTCTCCTCACCATCCTCCGGTTTCAACGCGCGGAGTTCATCGGAAGCATGGCGCAGATAGTCCGCCTCCCGGGCGGCGCGCTCCATGCTGGCGCGGTGTGCGTCGAGCGCGCTGAGGGCGGTGCGGCGCGACTCCCACAACGTCTCCAGTGCCGTGACTTCCTTCTCCAGCCCGGCAAAGGCGTCGAGCAATTGCCGGTGCGTCGAGGCATCCACCAGCGCGCGCTCGTCGTGCTGGCCGTGGATCTCGACCAGCGTCGCGCCAACGGCCTTCAGGGTCTGCACGCTGACCGACTGGTCGTTGATGAAGGCGCGGGTGCGGCCGTCGGCGAACTGGACGCGGCGAAGAATCATTTCGCCGGAATCATCGAGACCGTTGCCGGCGAGGATCTTCGTCGCCGGATGCCCGTTCCGGATGTCGAAGGTGGCCGTCACCTGCCCCTGCTCCGCGCCATGGCGCACCAGCCCGGCGTCGCCGCGGCCGCCAAGCGCCAGCGCGAAGGCGTCGAGCAGGATCGACTTGCCGGCGCCGGTCTCGCCGGTGAGCACCGCAAGGCCGCGGGAGAATTCGAGATCGAGGCGTTCGATCAAAACAATGTCACGGATCGACAGACGCGCCAGCATGTGACGGCAACTCCCACTGGTCAGGTTGTGACACCGACCCCCGCCCGGGAGCCGACTCTGCAGGTGTCAGAATCGACACATCACTAGCAGATCTTGGGAGCGTTTTGTACTATATTTGTTCACGTTATGGGCACAAGGTGAATGCCCGGCCGGTCAGGCCAGACTTTTCAGCCCAGACCCAATTTCTTGAAGGCCCTGGAAATATAGGAACCCTTGTTCTCGCTCGGCTCGAGACCGCCCGACTTTACAAGATTGTAGGCGTCCTTGTACCACTTGCTGTCAGGAAAATTGTGCCCAAGCACGGCCGCCGCCGTTTGCGCCTCGCCGACGATGCCGATTGCCATATAGCCCTCGGTGAGCCGATACAGCGCTTCCTCGACGTGGCGGGTGGTCTGGTAGCGGGTGACCACGGTCTTGAAGCGATTGATGGCCGGGGTGAAGTCGCGCTTTTCCAGATAATAGCGACCGACGTCCATTTCCTTGCCGGCGAGTTGGTCGCGCGCGCCTTCGAGCTTGGCCTTGGCGGAGGTCGCATATTCGGAAGTCGGGTATTTGCGAATCACCTCTTCCAGCGCCGCGATCGCCTTTTCGGTACGGCCCTGGTCGCGGGAGATGTCCGGAATCTGATCGTAATGCGAGGCCGCGATCAGGTATTGCGCATAGGCGGCATCTGAACTGCCGGGATGCAACGTCACGTAACGGGTGGCGGCGCCAATGCAGCTGTCATAGTCACCCTGGTTGTAGAAGGAATAGGCCGACATCAGCAGCGATTTGCGCGCCCAGTCGGAATATGGATGCTGACGGTCGACTTCCTCGAATTTCTTCGACGCCGCCTTGTTATCCTTGCGCTGGTTCATCAGGTACAAGCCCTCATTGTAGAGCTTGTCCGGAGGGTCCTCGTTGAAGGTGTCGTCCTTGGCGGTGAACTTGTCCCACAGCGCGCCGGTGCCGCATCCACTCAAGGGGATGGCGAGCAGAATCAGGCTCGCCGCCAGCCGCAACGACCGTCCGGCCCCAGCGAGGCTGGAAGGCCTGAGTGATTTGCGTGGTTCGAGCGTCATACGCTGTGCCGGCATGGAATCTGTGACCTGACGCCTTTGATGCGGTGGATGATTGAGCCCGCCCGTCCATGAACCGCGGTCATGGATGCCATATTCCCCGTGCCCAATACGTTTGGTACCCAATTCTTCAAGAGCGCGTGGCGGCGGTCGTACGACCGCGGGAATCTGTAGCCGAAAAATGGTCCTCAACCAACCGAATACGCAGCCAATTCGCCCGGATTAAGGCGGCTGGACCGCAGCGTTACCAATTGTGGCTATTACGGAAAACGCGCCTCCGAGGCCCGAAAAAAGCTTGGAAATTCCCGGGATATCTCGAAGACGAAAATCCGGATATTTCGGAGACGAAAATCCAGGACGTTTCGAAGTCGGAAGTCAGGAAACGTCCGGACCATAGGCCGGGGCGATCAGGCCGCCCACCATGCCCGCGCCGGCCTCGACATGGCCGCGGGAACGGCGCGCCGGTTCGGCCTCGACCACCCGCCAGGCGCTGCGATCGGCCAGCAGGGCCGTCAGCACGGCGTGGTTCAGCTTGTGGCCACCGCGCACCGAGCGGTACGCGCCGAGCAGCGGCAGACCTGCCAGGGTCAGATCGCCGACCGCGTCCAGCGCCTTGTGGCGGGCGCATTCATTGCTGTAGCGCAGGCCCTCGGAGTTGAGCAGACGGCTTTCGTCGAGCACCACCGTATTCTCAAACGAGGCGCCACGCGCGAAACCGGCACTCCAAAGCCGCGCGACCTCGTTCATGAAGCCAAACGTCCGCGCCCGGGAAACCTCGCGACGGAAGCTTTCGGGGTTGAGGTCGAGCGAGAAATTCTGCCGGCCGATCACGGGATTGGTGAAGTCGATCTCGACCTCGACGCGGAAACCGCCGGCATGCGGGCGCAGTTCACCGAAGCTGTCGCCGATTGCGACCTGCACCGGCTTCAACACCTGAATGAAGCGGCGGGAGGCCGATTGGGTGACAATGCCGGCCTGATCGATGGCGGCGACGAAGGCTGCAGCGCTGCCGTCCATGATCGGAACTTCGGGTCCATCGACTTCGATGATGGCGTTGTCGACGCCCATGCCGCGCAAGGCAGCGAGGACATGTTCCGCAGTGGAGACCAGCGGACCATCGCGGTCGCCGAGAACGGTAGCCAGATCGGTGGCGGTCACCGATGCGGCGATTGCGGGAACTTCGCGATCGGCCTCATCGAGACCGGTGCGGACAAAAATAAAACCCGCATCCACGGGTGCGGGTCCAAGCGTCAGGCTGACAGGTAAACCGGAATGAACGCCAACGCCCGTTACGGTGGCTTGCGACCGAAGCGTGGTTTGGCGGCTGAATTTCATCGATAACTGCCCACTACCCGACTTAACCTAAAGACGGGAACCGCGCGTGCGCGCCGATTCGCGTTCTAGGCATCCCCAAGTCACGGCAGACCATAATCAATTCCCAAAGCGCGCCAACTCACGCTTCTTTACGGATTGTTACCCTATCTCTGCCGCAATCGCGCCAAGGGTTGACCAAACTACGGCACGGCGGGAGGCCGTTTCATCCGCGATAACTGATCACGGAATGAATAATTAATGATTTAAAATCAGTTGGTTGACCGGCTGACCGAAGCTCGGCACCCCCCATAAGAGAAGGGCCCCGACTGTTCCAGCCGGGGCCCTTTGGATCACTTCGATTGTAACAAAACCTCAGTTTGCCTGGCGCCGGAGGAAGGCCGGGATATCAAGATGGTCGTCGCCCTGTGGCGCCGGTGCAACAGGTGCGGGGCGGCCATGGGCGTCCAAACCTTGCGGCGCCGGACGCTTTGCGTACTCCGATACCGGATCCTGATTCGCCGCCATCTGCTGGGCGACGGTACGCTGCGGCTTGCGATCGGGCAGCGGCGCCATCGCGGGTCCGGAGGCGCGGGCCGCGATCGGCGGCTCGGTCTCTTCGTCTCGGCGGCCGAGGCCGACATTGGCGAGCCGCTGCAACAGCGACAGCTTGGACTTCTGCGGATGGTCTTCCTCTGCGTCGCCGCGGGCCTGCCGGATCTCGGCCTGCGCCGGCATCGGGAGATCCTCGAATTTCGGCATCCGGGGCGAGCGGGCCGGCGCACGTTCGGCGGCCTGCGGGATGAAGGTTTCGGGGGTCGCGGGCTGTTCGGGTTCGACGCGGGCGGCCTCGTTGTGATCCGGGAACAGGGTCGGCTTCTGCGCGATCGGGCGGACCGTGACGTCGCCATAGGACGCCGCCTGGATCGGGGCCTGTTGCGGCGTCTCGACCGCTGCGGCGATCGCAGCGAGCGCCGCACGCTCGACATTGCTGGACGAACGTTGCGCCGGCGCGGCGGGGGCCTGCGCGGGAGCGTGGGCAACCGCCTGCGCCGCGGACGCCGGTTCGAGCTTCTGGGCGCGTTCGGCCAGGCGCGCGTTGTCGGCGCGCAGGCGAGCGGTCAGTTCGGCCAGACGGCTGTCGGGCGAGGTCGTGGCGGTAGCCGTGGCGGCCGCAGTGGTCACGACCGCCGGGGCGGCGGCGGCATTGCGCGCGATCTGTGCCTGTTCGATGCCGGTGGCAACGACGGAGACGCGAATGATGCCGTCGAGCGTTTCGTCGAAGGTGGCGCCGACGATGATATTGGCGTCCTGGTCCACTTCCTCGCGAATCCGGGTTGCGGCTTCGTCGACTTCGAACAGGGTCAGGTCCTTGCCGCCGGTGATCGAGATCAACAGGCCGCGGGCGCCCTTCATCGAGGAGTCGTCGATCAGCGGGTTGGCGATCGCAGCTTCGGCCGCGGTCAGCGCGCGCTTCTCGCCGGTGGCCTCGCCGGTGCCCATCATCGCTTTGCCCATTTCGCGCATCACGGCGCGGACGTCGGCGAAGTCGAGGTTGATCAGGCCTTCCTTGACCATCAGGTCGGTGATGCAGGCAACGCCCGAATAGAGCACCTGGTCGGCCATCGCGAAGGCGTCGGCGAAGGTAGTCTTTTCGTTGGCGACCCGGAACAGGTTCTGATTCGGGATGATCAGGAGCGTATCGACCACCTTGTGCAGTTCGGCGATGCCGGACTCGGCGGTGCGCATGCGGCGCATGCCTTCGAAGTGGAACGGCTTGGTCACGACGCCGACGGTGAGGATGCCCATTTCGCGCGCGGTCTTGGCGATCACGGGGGCTGCGCCGGTGCCGGTGCCGCCGCCCATGCCGGCGGTGACGAACACCATGTTGGCGCCCGTGAGATGGTCGCGAAGCTCGTCGATGACTTCCTGCGCCGCCGCCGCGCCGACATCAGGCTGGGACCCCGCGCCGAGGCCCTGCGTCACCTGCGTGCCCATCTGCACGATGCGCTGCGCCTTCGACATGGTCAGCGCCTGCGCGTCGGTGTTGGCGACGACGAAATCGACGCCCTGCAACCCGGCAGTGATCATGTTATTGACGGCATTGCCGCCTGCTCCACCGACGCCGAAGACGGTAATCCGCGGTTTCAGCTCGCTGATGTCAGGGGGGGTCAGATTGAGTGCCATGGTTGCCTCTCGATTACGACGCGCGCGTTGGTTCGCCCCGGCCGGCGGCCGCAGGGTTTGGTGAAAATCGTTTGGTCAGTGGAGCGGTCATCAGAAGCCCTCGCGAAGCCATCGTCCGACCTTTCCGAAATAGCCGTCAGTCCCTGTCCTGAGCTGCCGCGTATGCCGCGGTTCGACGTGTTCCAGATGAGCGTATTGCGGATAGACCAGCAGGCCGGTTGGCACCGCGAACGAGGCGCTCTTGGCCTCGCTGGGCAGCCGGCCGAAACCGAGCGGACGGCCGATCCTGACCGGCCGGTTGAGAATCCGGGTGGCGAGTTCGACCGTCCCGGTCAGCTGGGACGCCCCGCCGCTCAAGACAACCCGCGCCCGCGGCTCTGCCGCAAAGGGGGAATCCGCGAGCCGGTCCCGGACCATTTCAAATATCTCCTCGGCGCGATGCCGAACGATGTTCGCGATCGTGGCGCGCGAGACGATCTGCGGAGCATCGTGTTCCTCCCCTGCGGTCGGAACAGACATCAGCTCGCGCGCGTCAGACCCGCCGGTCAGCACGGTCCCGTATAAAGTCTTGATTCGCTCGGCATCCGCAATGCATGCGCCGACGCCGCGTGCAAGATCCATCGTCACGTGTTGTCCGCCGAGCGCAAACCCTGAGGCATGAACGAAGCGGCCGGCGGAATAGGTCGCAATCGTGGTCGAACCGGCGCCCATTTCGACAACGGCGGCGCCGATATCGGCCTCGTCGTCGGTCAGCACGGACAGGCCTGCGACATAAGGACTCGCCGCCATGGCCTCGACGTTCAGATGGCAGCGCTCGACCACCAGCATCAGATTACGGGCAACGGTGGCGTCCACCGTCACCACCTGCATGTCGACGCCGAACTGCCGGGCCACCATGCCGCGGGGATCGCGGATGCCCTTGACGCCATCGAGCGCGTAGCCGACCGGCAGCGCATGCAGCACCGTGCGGCCTTCGCCGGTGGCGTGGCGCATCCCGGTGGAGGTCACCCGGGTGACGTCATCGGCGGTAACGGCGCCGCCCCTGATATCGGCGGCGGCCTCGACCAGCTGGCCCTGCAGCCGGCCGCCGGAAACCGACAGCAATACTGACTCAACGCGGACCTTGGCCATGCGCTCGGCCAGCGCCACGGCCTGGCGCACCGCCTGTTCGCATTCGGCGAGGTCGACCACGGCGCCGGCCTTGACGCCGCGCGACTGGATCTGGCTGTAGCCGATCAACTCCACCGCGTGGGTACGGCCGCGCAGCGCGTCGCTCGCCGGCGACGGCTTCAGCCGCGCGATCATGCAGGCGATCTTGCTGGTGCCGACATCGAGCGAGGCCACCAGCGCGGTGCGCTTGTGGTCGACGGGGCGCGTCTTCGGGGTCTGGTTGCGATCGAGGCCGGTCATGCGTCACCGGCCTTTTTCTTGGGTTTCTTGTCCTTGAACAGTTCTTCGCGGGCCTTGGCCGCATCATCAGACAATTGCACCGTGAGCCGGTCCGGCAGCCGCATGTCGACCGCGACGATGTCGCGCGAAAACAGCCGGTCTTCCTTGTCGAGCCTGCTCAGCATGGCAAGCGCATTGCCGACGTCATTCTCCGGCAGACGAATGTCGAGGCCGTCGTTCAGCCGCAGATTCCAGCGACGTTCGCCGACCAGGATCGCAGCCTTGGTCACGGCGCGGACCTGCGGATAGCGATCGAGCAGCGCGAGGAAATCCCGGGCCTTGACGTCGGCGCCCTTGCCCACCACCAGCGGCAACGCCACGAAGCGGCGCGACACGTAGGGCTCCAGCACCGCGCCGTCCTCCGAGATCACGGATAGGCGGCCGTCCTGCTGCCACAGCGCGAAGGCGGTGCGCTCGACGATGTCGATCTGCAGCTGACCGGGATAAAGCTTCAGGATGGTCGCATCCGATATCCACGGGTTGGCCTTGAGCCTGTCGCGCACGGTGGCGGCGTCGAGGAACAACAGCGAGGAGCGGCCATTGACGCCACCGATCGCGAGCACCTCGTCCTGGTTCAAATGCTTGCGGCCGTTGATGGCGACGGTGGTGATGCGGAAGCCGGCCGAATTGGCCAGCGCATTGCGGGTATCGCTGACCGCGGCCAAAAATACGTCGAGGTGACCACCCTTGACGATGCCAAAGCCGGCGCTGCCAAGCAGCATCAGCACGGTCAAAGCAACGCCTGCACGCTTCGGAAGGTAACGCTCGACCAGCAGGACGAGGCGATTCGTCGGCTCGCGATCGATCACGGGTCTGGCCGGCACACGGGCGCGACGGCCCAGCCGCTCGCGCAGCAGCACGGCCGCTCCAATAGCGGCCGCCTTCAGGTCAGCTTGGGGCCCCAGCGATCTCACCGACCGAGCGAGGCGTCCTGCACCATCCATTGCACGAGCCTGTCCAAGTGTTGTTCCCGCAAGCATTTTTGCGGGTTCCGGCCATGTGACGCCTCGGTCTTGCCGGACTTGGTGCTGATCTGAAGTCGGAACAGCGCACGCCGGAGCCAAGCGCAACATGCGCCGCCAGCGTTAACCTTCGGACTTCCTGGTAAACAAAGTGTAAATTCGGGGTACCGGCGACGCGTTTTGAGGCGTCTTTTGAGGGGTTTGCCGGACAATTCTTAGGATTTTAGCAATTATTCTCGTGGCGAAGTTAGTTCCGGGTTAACGGCCTGTTAACGGCCTGACCGGGGCCGGTCAGATCCGGTCCCGGCTGCGCCGTTCGGCCAGCGCGATCTGGTCGCGCAGAAAGTCCGAAAATTCGATCCCCTGCGCCTTCAGCGCCTTCGGGTAGAGCGATGCGGCGGTCAGGCCCGGCAGCGTATTGGTTTCCAGGTAAACCAGGCCCTTTGCCGAGACGATGAAGTCGGTGCGGGAGTAGCCGCTGCAGGACAACGCCTTGTGCGCCCGCAGCGCCTGATCCTTAAGTTGCGCTGCAATTTCCGGAGAAAAACGCCCCGGGCAGATCTCCTGAGTCGATTTGAGCAGATATTTGGCCGCATAATCGAAGGTGCCCTCCCCCGGGACAATCTCGATCGGCGGAAGCGACATCAACGTGCCATCCGATTGCTCCAGCACGCCGCAGGTTGCTTCCACGCCCGCGACGAACGGCTCGATCAGATATTCTTCGGTTTTCGCGGCGTTGCGGACCGCGACGAGATCCTGCTTCGCGTTGACAAAGATCAGGCCATAGCTCGAACCGTCCCGCGCCGGCTTTGCGATCAGCCTGCCGTATTCGGCAAACGCCGCGTCGAGGTCTTCCAGGGCCACGTTGCACGGCGGCGCGACACCGGCAATCACCGCAAACCGTTTCGCCGCGGCCTTGTCGAAAGCGAGGTTCGACGACGCCGAGCCGGAGCCGGTGAACGGAATCCCGCGCAGTTCGCACATCGCCTGCAATTCGCCGTTCTCGGCCCGGCCGCCATGCAGGCCGAGCACCAGCACGCGATCCTCGGCCTTCGCCTTGTCGAGCGCCGCTTCGAGCGGCAGACCGTGTTTGCCGGGTTTGAATTCATCCTGGAACGGACGCGAATGTTCGAGCAGCTTCTGTGACGCGACCTCATGCACGGTATCGGCAATGTCCCAGAACCAGAGATCGGCTTCTGGCAACGCCCGGTGCAGCGCCTGGGCGCTCGCGACCGAAACCAGCCGCTCTTTATTGGTGCCGCCGAAGAGAATGGTCGTTCGCATCAGCTTTGCTCGATTCCGATCCGCTTGATTTCCCAGTGTAGCTCGATTCCAGAATGCGCCTTAACCCGCTCGCGCACGGTTTCACCCAGCGTTTCAATATCATGCCCGGTGGCGTTACCGGTATTGATGAGGAAATTGCAGTGCATTTCGGAGACCTGCGCCCCGCCGACGCGCAAGCCCCGGCAGCCGGCAGCGTCGATCAGTTTCCAGGCACTGTTGCCGGGCGGATTCTTGAAGGTCGACCCTCCGGTCTTTTCGCGAATCGGCTGAGCCGTTTCGCGGTGGGTCTGCACCTCGTTCATCCGCGCACGAATGGTCTCCGTGTCCGCGATTTGCCCGCGAAAACGCGCCGACGTGAAGATGATCGACGGGTCGACGCCGCTGTTGCGATAGACGAACTTCATGTCGGCATTGCCGAAGACATGCCGGGCGCCATCGCGGCCGATGCCGACAGCCTCGATCAGAACGTCCTTGGTCTCGCTGCCATTGGCGCCGGCATTCATCCGCAGCGCGCCGCCGATGGTGCCGGGGATGCCGAAGAAGAATTCCATGCCGCCGATGTTGCCGGCTGCCGCGGTCTCCGCCACGCGCTTGTCGAGCGCGGCCGTGCCCGCACTGACGATATTGCCTGAAGCGGACGTCTCGCCGAACGCCCGCGGCGACAGGCGGATCACCACGCCCGCCATGCCGCCGTCGCGCACGATCAGGTTGGAGCCGACGCCGACCACATAGACCGGCAATTGCTTCGGAAGCAGCTTCAAGAAGTACGCCAGATCGTCTTCATCCGCCGGCGTAAACAGTACCTGCGCCGGCCCGCCGACGCGAAACCACGTCAGCTCCGCCAGCGACTGGTTCGCCAGCAACCGCCCGCGCAATTGCGGCATCGCAGCTTTGAGGTCGGGCGTGATGTCGGGGAAGGTCACGGCTAACCCAACGCCTTCAATTCGCCCGGCAACGCGTAGGCCCATTGCGTGATGTTGCCGGCGCCCAGGCACACGACGAGGTCGCCGGAGCCCGCGATGCCGCGAACGACTTTTGCGAGCTCCGTCGAATTCGGCAGCGGGATCACCTCGCGATGGCCGTGGGCGCGCAGGCCCGTAACAAAATGATCGCGGTCGATGCCCTCGATCGGCACCTCGCCGGCCGGATAGACCTCGGCGACCACGACTGCGTCGGCATCGTTGAAGCAGGTGCAGAATTCCTCGAACAGCGATTGCAGCCGCGTGTAGCGATGCGGCTGCACCACGGCGACAACCTTGCCGTTGGTCGATTCACGCGCCGCTTTAAGGACGGCGGCTATCTCGACCGGGTGATGGCCGTAATCGTCGATCACGGTAATGCCGTTCCACTCGCCGGTCCGGGTGAAGCGCCGCTTGACACCGCCGAAGCCTGCGATCGCCTTGTGGATCGCCTCGTCGGACATGCCGAGTTCATGCGCCACCGCAATCGCCGCCGTCGCATTCAAGGCGTTATGCCGTCCAGGCATCGGCAGCATGAGGTCCGATATTTCATGTGTGGCGTCGGTCTTGCGGTTGCGGAACACCACCTTGAATTTCGAGCCGCCACCCATCGGCGTGAGGTCGACCAGCCGCGCATCGGCCTGTGGGTTCTCGCCATAGGTGACGATGCGGCGGTCCTCGATCTTGCCGACGAGGGTCTGCACCACGGGATGATCGGTGCACATCACGGCAAAGCCGTAGAACGGCACGTTCTCGACGAAATTGCGGAACGCGTCCTGGATCGCCTCGAACGTCTTGAAGTGATCGAGATGTTCGGGATCGATGTTGGTGACGATCACGACATCGGACGGCAGCTTCAGGAACGTGCCGTCGCTCTCGTCAGCTTCGACCACCATCCAGTCGCCCGCGCCCAGCCGCGCGTTGGAGCCATAGGCGTTGATGATGCCGCCATTGATCACGGTCGGATCGAGACCGCCGGCATCGAACAGCGTCGCTACCATCGTCGTCGTCGTGGTCTTGCCGTGGGTACCGGCAATCGCGACGCAGCTTTTCAGCCGCATCAGCTCGGCCAGCATTTCCGCCCGGCGCACCACCGGAATGCGCTGGGTACGGGCCGCCATCAGTTCCGGATTGTCGCGCTTGATCGCGGTCGAGACCACGACCACATCCGCGCCGTCGACATTCCCGGCATTGTGGCCGACCGAGACCTTGACGCCCTTTTCGCGCAGCCGCGCGACATTGCCGCTCTCGGAGGCGTCCGAGCCCTGCACCGTGTAGCCGAGATTGACCAGCACCTCGGCGATGCCGCTCATGCCAATGCCGCCGATCCCGACGAAGTGAATGGGTCCGATCTCGCGCGGCAGTCTCATGAGGCATCCCTAATCGTCATCATCCCCGAAAGGCGGATGATCCAGTATTCCGCGAAGCCGAGGCTCAAATCAGGCGCCGCAGCATACTGGATGCCCCGCTTTCGCCGGGCATGACAAGGGGCAATTTTGCGCGCAACGGCCTAGATTCCGGCCACTTTCATCACCAGGTCGGCCAGCCGTTCGGCCGCATCCAGCCGGCCCACCTTGCGGGCGGCTGATGCCATCGCGGTCAGCTTGGCGGGCTCGGCGGCAAACGTTGAAATTTCGGCTGCGAGCCTGGTGGGCGTGAATTCGGCCTGCGGGATGCGTAAGGCACCGTCTACCTTCGCCAACACGCCGGCGTTAGCGAACTGGTCCTGGTCGATCGCGCCGGGCAGCGGCACCAGGATCGAGGGCCGGCCGATCGCGGCCAGTTCCGCCACCGTGCCGGCGCCGGAGCGCGAGATCACGAGATGGCTGGACGCCAGCCGCGCCGGCAGGTCGGTAAAGAACGGCGCCAGTTCGGCATTGATCCTGCGCCGCTCATAGATCGCGCGCACTCGCCCCATGTCTTCCTTGCGCACCTGCTGAGTCAGAATCAGGCGGCTCCACAGCATCGGCTCCAGCTTTTCGATGGCGCCCGGCACGATATCGCTCATGACCCGCGCGCCCTGGCTGCCGCCGACCACCAGTAGCCGCAGCGGCCCGTTCGATTCGGGAGACGCAAACGGCACGGCGGCAGCGGCGAGGACGGCGGGACGCATCGGGGTCCCGACGGTCACCGTCTTGCCCGCCAAATCAGGATCGCGATCGAGCACGCCCGGCAGCGAAGTGGCAATGGCGTTGACGCGGCGGGAGAGAAAGCGGTTGGCGCGGCCGAGCACGGCATTGGCGTCGTGAATGATGGCAGGCACGCCGAGCAGACGTGCCGCCATCAGCGGCGGCAGCGTCGGATAGCCGCCGAAGCCGACCACGGCGGCAGGTTTTAGCCGCCGCACCAGCCTGGCAGCCACCAGCGTGCCGTGACCGAGCGTGTAAGCGGTGCGTAAAAGCGCCACCAGCGAGCGGCCGCGCACGGTCTCGCTCGGTACCACGTCGATATTATCCGCCGTGAACAGGCCACTATAGCGCAGCGCGCGGGCGTCGGTTGCGAGCCGCACCCGCAGGCCGCGTTTGATGAGCTCGACGCCCAGCGCTTCGGCGGGAAACAGATGACCGCCGGTGCCGCCGGCGGCGAGTAGAATGAGAGGCTTTTCCATGGGAGGGCCTTTTACAGGCAATCAGCCGCCATTGCGAGGAGCGCAGCGACGAAGCAATCCATCTATCCCCGGGTTGAGGTATGGATTGCTTCGCTTCGCTCGCAATGACGCGGAGATGACTTCGCTATTACGCGTAACTGCGCGTCACGCCGGCGGCGTTCATCGATTCCACCTCGGTGCGCGGACGCTGCCGCGTCAGCGCCAGCATCATGCCGACGCCATAGGCCAGCGAGATGATCGACGAGCCGCCATAGGAGATGAAGGGCAGCGTCATGCCCTTGGCCGGGATCAATTGCAGATTGACCGCCATGTTGATCGCGGCCTGCACGCCGAACAGGATCGCTAGCCCCGAGGCCGCAAAGCGCGCGAACATATCCTCGCTCGAATAGGCTCGCGTCAGCGTGCGAATCACGACGAAGGCGAACAGCGAAACCAGCGCCAGGCACAGGATGATGCCGAATTCTTCGGCCGCTACCGCGAATACGAAGTCGGTATGGCTGTCCGGCAGGCTGCGTTTTGCAATCCCCTCGCCGGGGCCGAGCCCGAACCAGCCGCCATTCCAGAACGCCTCCATCGCCATGTCGACCTGAAAGGTGTCGCCGGAGGCCGGGTTCATGAAACGCTTGATGCGGCCCGCGACGTGCGGGACCAAAAGATACGCGCCGAACAATCCGAGACCCGCGGCGCCGGCAAGGCCGGCCACCCAGATCATCCGCATCCCCGCGATGAAGAACAGCGCGCCCCACACCATCAGGATCAGCATGGTCTGGCCGAAATCCGGCTCCATCACCAAAAGCGACACCAGCGTCAGCAGCAGCACGATCGCCATCGACGTCGCCGGCATTTCCGGCCGCTTGGTCGATTCCGCAAACAGCCACGCCGCCATCACCACGAAGGCAGGTTTTGCGGATTCGGAGGCCTGGATGTTGACGCCGAGCAGCGTGATCCAGCGTCGTGAGCCCTTCACCTCGGCACCGAAGGCAAGCGTCGCCACGATCAAAAGAATGCTCACCACGAAGACCAGCAGCGCAAGCCGGCGGATCTGCTTCGGCGACAGGAACGACACCCCGATCAGCACCATCAAAGATGGCAGCAGGAACAGCACGTGGCGGCCGAAGAAATGGAAGGGATCGAGCCCGATCCGGGTGGCCACCGGCGGGCTCGCCGCCAGCGACAGGATGACGCCGCCCAGCATCAGCGCCATGATCGCGCCGAGCAGCAGCTTATCCACGGTCCACCACCAGTCCGAAAACGGGGTGCGTTGGTCACGGTGGAGCATGGGCGTCCCCAAATGGCAGAGGTAGCGCCCATTGGTGGCGGAGGATGGTTTCCAAGGGGTTAATGAATTGGGGATGTTTTAAGGGAAGCGGCTGCTCTCCACGTTGCGCAAGCGGCCGGAACTCCTAGGATGGTGCCAACAAGAACAAAATCGGGGAGAAACGTCATGCGCTCGCTTGCAAAATTCATCATCGCGTCGCTGCTCGCCGCGCTGCCGCAGGCCGCATCTGCCCGGGATGGCGAGGGCTGGGTGGTGTCGTGGACCGGCTCGGTCCAGGGCCCCTATCCCGTCGGCAACCCATCGGCCCAACCCGATCAGAAATTCGCCTTCCCCGACCCTGCGACGGGCGCGCGGGACCAGACCTTTCGCCTGATGGTGCGGCCCGACCTGTGGGGCCGCCAGGCGCGCATCCGGCTCAGCAATGCCTTCGGCAAGAAAAATGTCACGTTCGACGGCGTGCATGTCGGCCTGCAATCGAACAGTGCTGCGCTGTTGCGGGGGTCCAATCGCCCGGTGACGTTCAGCGGAAAGCCTTCCATCACCATTCCGCCCGGCGGCTCGGCATGGAGCGATCCGGTCGCGCTGCCATTCGTAAAGCAGCCCGACGAACTCGCCGGCCGCCGGCTCGCGGTCAGCTTTCATATCGCCGGCGACAGCGGTCCGATGACCTGGCACGCCAAGGCGCTCACCACCTCCTACGTCACCGCCCCCGGCGCCGGCGCCACGGGTGCGCTGGAGGACGAATCTGCATTCCTCTACACCACGGCGTCCTGGTTTTTCCTCGACGCGGTTGAGATGACCACACCCGGAGATGCTTTCGCCATCATGGCCTTCGGCGATTCGATCACCGACGGCACCGCCTCGACCATGAATGGCGACGATCGCTGGCCCAATGTGCTGTCGCGCCGCTTAAAGGCTATCCATGGCAACAAGGTTGCGGTGGTGAACGGCGGAATCGGCGGCAACCAGATCGCCGGCCCGGCTGAGTACGGTCCCGACAAGCCGTTCGCCGGCGGGCCTGCGTCAGGCCAACGGCTCGATCGCGACGTGCTCGCGCTGTCAGGCATTTCCAGCCTGATCTGGCTGGAGGGCATCAACGACTTCAGCAAGAACGGCAATGCCTCGACCGACCAGGTCATCGCAGCGATGAAGGACGGCGTCGCCCGGCTGCGAAAGAAGTGGCCGCAGCTTCGCATCATCGGCGCCACGGTGACGACCGCGCTCGGCAGTTCCAGTGCCGCACACGGTTTCCCGGAGCAGGATGACAAGCGGAAGGCGCTCAACGAGTTCATCCGCACATCGGGCACGTTCGACGGCGTGATCGATTTCGACAAGGCCGCGCTCGATCCGCAATCGGGAGGTCTCAAGCCGGAGTTCGTTCCCGAAAGCACCACCGGCGGCCCCGGCGACAAGCTTCACCCCAACCGCACCGGCTATCTGGCGATGGGCCAGGCGATCGATCTCAGTCTGTTCAAGCCGCGTGGCGCGAGCCGCAGCGCGAAGGCACGGGAATAGTGCGTAGGATGGGTAGAGCGCAGCGAAACCCATCATCTTTCGCCGAACGCAGTTGATGGGTTTCGCTGCGCTCTACCCATCCTACGGTTAAATCACTTTATCCTCGTATCGGCCGCGATCAGCTCTTTGCCTTCCGCGGTCGTGATCGTCAGCCGCACCTGTTCGCCGCCACCGCCTTCGGGAATCGGCGCGGAAATGCGATTTCCATTTTTCGGGTCGGCTTGCACGGTGTCGTTGAACAATATCGCATCGCCGCGTTTCAACGTGACGCGCAACGGCGTGACCGGTTCGATACTGAAGAACTGAAGATTAACGCCCGACGCCGCGGCGGAGAAATTGATCAGGATATTCTCGTTCGCAGCCGTCACGTTGCTCATGCCGACGGTCGGGCTGTAGGTCTCGGGGATAGACACTTCGCCCCGTGCGGGAAGCTGCGCGCGGTGGAAAAACTGGTCCGACACACCCGCCCACAATTCGACGTAAGGCCGCGCTTCGCTCGGGTCCTTGCGCGCGTCGGTTTCGTTCGTGAACGACGGAAATCCCCACGTCCACATCTTCAACCCCCGCGTGACCGTATTGTCGGCGATGCGGATGATCCCCTCCTCGTTGTCGTGGTTGATCACGCCCCAGAAATTCCCGCCCTGCATATCGGGCGCCGCGTAGGCGATGCCCATTGTCGGCCAGTTCCTGAAGTGGCGGAGCTTTTCGAAACGGCTCCTGCCCGCGCCTGCGCTCTCGTCGCCATCGGACAGATTGGCGGACCAGCGGGGTGTGCTGTAGGCCTCGATCGGCGCAATAATTTCGGCGCCGCCGGTCGTTTTTGGATTTTTCGGATCCGATCCCGGCGCCAGCGTCGTGCACGTCCAGTACTCATAGTCGATGGACTTGTCCTGCGCGTTTCTCAGCACCACGCGCGTATCGAGCGCGGCGCGATGGGCTTTCAGCGTGACGTAGTAAGTCGCTTCGATGCCCGTCGAACCCTTGAGGAACTGCTTTGGTGCCGCAGAATATGCGGTATCGTCCCTGAGCGACATCGACACCGTCACTTCGCCGGCACTCTCCTTCACTACCCTGAAATTCCACGGCTTCAGCCACGCCTTGCCGTGCTCGGCATCGGGGAACGTCGGGAAGATGCCGCCATACACCATCAGCCAGTCGTAATAAAAATTGCCGGCCGTCATCCCGTAGGGAACGCCGACTTCGGTACGATAAAGCTGTTCGTGGCCGGTCGGCTTGTAGATGATGGAAAGAATGCGTCCGCCGAATTCGGGAACGAGCGTCACCTTCAGATAGCGGTTCTCGAGCACATGGGCCTTGAACATGCGATCGATGATCGTCTTTTTGTCGAGCGACCCGTTGACGAATCCGTTCTCGGCATCTGTCGCGTATTTGACGGTGCTCCACGAGATCGCCGACTCGGTGAGCGTCACATTGTCGGCTGCCAGCGCAGCCGTACCTGCGACGGCATGAAGCGCAAAGGTCGCCGTGAGCGCTGTAGCGATACGTGAGGGAGCATGAATTGTCATTTACGACACCCTCGAATGCGCTGGATGCTGGATGGTAGAGCGAAGCGAAACCCATCAAATCGGTGCCGCAGCGATGGATTTCGCTACGCTCTACCCATCCTACAATCACACCACCGGATTGACACCCGGCAATGCCGCTTGTGCGTTTTGCAACGCCTTGATCAGTTGTTCCAGTTCTTGCCTGCCGAAAAAGACTTCAATATCACCGCTTCGTCTAAGAGACAGTGCAAGTCCGGCCGCCCCACCTGCCACACGGACCACAGCTATAGCTTCATCACCGCTATCGCGGTCCGTAAAACAAATCGTTGCAACGTCCATCGCAACCGCCCTGCCCTTCACACCACCGGCTTGACACCCGGCAGCGCCGTCACCAGATCGCGGAACTTTGTGCCGCGGATTTCAAAATTGCGATACTGGTCGAACGAGGCGCAGGCCGGCGACAGCAGCACCACGGGATCGACGATCCCTGATGCCTCGGCATCGTGCGCGGCGCTGGCGACCGCGACATCGAGCGTCTCCGAAATCTCGTGCGGCACGCGCTCACCGAGCGTGCCGGAAAACTCCTGCGCGGCTTCGCCGATCAGATAGGCCTTGCGGATGCGTGGGAAATATTCGGCGAGACCCGTGATGCCGCCCTGCTTCGGCTTGCCGCCGGCGATCCAGAAGATATCGGCAAACGACGACAGTGCATGCGCGGCCGCATCGGCATTGGTGCCCTTGGAGTCGTTGACGAACAGCACGTTGCCACGGCGGCCGACCTGCTCCATGCGGTGCGCCAGGCCCGGGAAGCTGCGCAGGCCGTTTTGCAACGTGTCGATCGAGATGCCCATCGCCAGCGCACAGGCCGAGGCGCAGGCCGCGTTCTGCGCATTGTGCAAGCCCCGCAGCGAGCCGATGCCCCCTAACCTTGCGATCTCGCGGCGCGCACCGCCGGAGGCCTGCACGACGGTTTCGCGCTCGACATAGACTCCATCGGGCAGCGGGTTCTTCACCGATATCCGCACCACGCGCTTGCCCGACTGGTCGAGTCGGTCGGCGATGTTGCGGCACCAGCCGTCATCGACGCCGACAATGGAGGTGCCCTGCGGCTGCACGCCGGCGACCAGCCGCGCCTTCACGGCGGCGTAATGCTCGAGCGTGCCGTGACGGTCGATATGGTCCTCGCTGACATTGAGGAGAATGCCCACCGACGGATCGAGCGAGGGCGCCAGGTCGATCTGGTAGGACGACATCTCGACCACATGGACGCGGCCCATGCGCGGCGGCTCCAGCGAGAGGATCGCGGTGCCGATATTGCCGCCCATCTGGGTGTCGTAGCCGGCGACCTTCATCAGGTGCGCGATGAGGGCCGTGGTGGTCGATTTGCCGTTGGTGCCGGTGATGGCGACGAACGGCGCGTCTGGCGCGTGACGTCGCCGCTCGCGGCAAAACAATTCGATGTCGCCGATCACCTCACAGCCGGCCTGCCGCGCCATCAGCACCGACCAATGCGGCGCCGGGTGCGTCAGCGGCGCGCCGGGGGTCAAGATCAATGCCTCAAAATTCGACCACGACACCGTGCGTAGATCGGCGGTGGTGAAACCGGCCTGCGCCGCCTTGGCGACATTCTCAGTGCTGTCGTCGCCCGCGATCACTTCCGCGCCGCCTGCCTTCAAGGCGTGGCAGCTCGCAAGGCCTGAACCGCCGAGGCCGAACACGGCGACCGTCTTGCCCGCGAAGGAGGTGACGGGGATCATCGCGCGCCGCTCACCGCAGCTTCAGCGTGGAGAGGCCGGCCAGCGCCAGCATCACCGAGATGATCCAGAACCGGATCACGATCTGCGGCTCGGTCCAGCCCTTCTGCTCGAAATGATGATGCAGCGGCGCCATTCGGAACACGCGCTTGCCCGTCATCTTGAACGAGGCGACCTGCACGATCACGGAAACGGCTTCAAGCACGAACAAGCCGCCGATCACGGCCAGCACGATCTCGTGCTTCACGGCCACCGCGGTCGCGCCCAGCATGCCGCCGAGCGCAAGCGAGCCGGTGTCGCCCATGAAGATCGAGGCAGGCGGCGCGTTGAACCAGAGGAATCCTAAGCCGGCGCCGAGCACCGCGCCACACAGCACGGCCAGTTCGCCGGTGCCGGCGACATATCGGATCTGCAGGTAGTCGGAGAACACTGCGTTGCCGGTCAGATACGAGATCATGCCGAAACTGGCGGCGGCGATCATGACCGGCACGATCGCAAGGCCGTCGAGGCCGTCGGTCAGATTCACCGCGTTGCCGGCGCCGACGATGACGAAGGCGCCGAAGATCACGAAGAACCAGCCGAAATTGATCACCATGTCCTTCAGGAAGGGGATTGCAAGCGACGTCGATGTCGCATCGCGGCCGAGCCGCACCAGCGCGTAGCAGGCGGCCAGCGCAATCACCGCTTCGATCAACAGCCGCAGCTTGCCGGCGAAGCCGCTATGGCTCTGTTTCGTCACTTTCAGATAATCGTCGTAGAAACCGACAAAGCCGAAACCGAGCGTCACCGCCAGCACGATCCAGACATAGGGGTTGAGCGGATTGGCCCACAGCAATGTCGAGACTACGAGGCCGGAGAGGATCATTAGCCCGCCCATGGTCGGCGTGCCCTTCTTGGAGATCAGATGCGATGCCGGGCCGTCGGCGCGGATCGGCTGGCCCTTGCCTTGTCTCAGCCGCAGATGATCGATGATCCAAGGCCCGAACAGGAATACGAACAGCGCGCCCGTCACCATCGCCCCGCCGGTGCGGAAGGTGATGTATCGAAACACGTTGAACAAGCCGCGGAAGATGCCAAAACCGGGAACGGTGTTGGAAAGCTCGATCAGCCAGTAAAACATTCAGGTAGGCCCTATCACGCGGCTTGGTTGCGCCGTCTTTGGCGGAAAGCGCTCCGGGAACGCCTTCGTTCCGGGAATGCCTTGATAATCGTTTTCATCCTCAAACCAAGCAAATCTTGGCCATGCATGGGGTATTGACGAATCGCCTCTTGCGGAAACAACAGCCGTCAAGTGCGGCCAGTTTACGCCTTTGCCTGCAAGGCGGCCAGCAGCCTCGGCACAAACTTGTTCACCCAGAACATCTTTTTGCTGCCCTTGACGACCACCACATCCCCGCCCCGCAGCAATGCGGCGATTTGTTGGGGATCGAGCGTGGCCGGGTCTTCATGCCAGCCGAGCGCCCGCTCCGCCGGCACGAGGTCGTATAAATGGCGCATCAGCGGGCCGACGCAGTAGACGCCGTCGATGCCCGGCAGGTCGTTCGCGAGCTTCACGTGATAGGCGGGTGCGTCAGCGCCCAATTCCAGCATGTCGCCGAGAATGGCGATGCGCCGGCCGACCTTCACCGGCCGCGCCTTCAGGCTGCCGAGCGCGGCCACCATGCTGGCCGGATTGCCGTTGAAACTGTCGTCGATCACGGTGACGCCACGGACCGCTTGCTCGACGCCGCGGCCGGTCATGATGCCGACATGATCGAGTTCTTTCGCCAGCGCCGCGGGTTCGAGCCCGGCGGCTTGGATTGACGCCAGTGCGGCCAGCGCATTCTGCAGGCGATGCGGCGCACCGGGCGTCAGGCTGAATTCGATGGGCTTGCCGTTCACCTGCACGGCGACATCCCAGCTCTCCCCCCGAGCTGCGTGCTTCAACTCCCGCACCTCGGACCCCTCACCGAAGCGAACGACCTGGCCGTTCCATTCCGGCGCCTCGACGTCCCCAGGCAACACCAGCACGCCGTCCTTTGGCAGGCCTTGTCTTAGTAAGCCTTGCGCGATGCTCACCTTCTCGCGCCGGATCGCTTCCAGGCTGCCGAGCTTTTCCAGATGCACCGGCTGCACGTTCACGACCAGCGCGACGGTAGGCTTTGTCAGTTCGCTGAGCCGCGCGATCTCGCCGGTCTGGTTCATGCCCATTTCAACAACCCAGACGCTTGCAGTCGGGCTGGCATTGCACAGCGTCAGCGGCACGCCCCAGAAATTGTTGAAACTGCTCGGGCTCGCATAGGCGCTCGGATACGCGGCGAGGAATTCCTTGGTGCTGGTCTTGCCGACGCTGCCGGTCAGGCCAATCACCGGGCCGTTGAACCGCGCCCGCGCCGCGCGCGCCAACGTCCACAGGCCATCGATCAGCGTGTCCTTGACGACCAGCTGCGGAACGCGGACGCCGTCGATCAAATGCGGAACGATCATCGCCACCGCACCAGCGGCTTGCGCCCTGTCGGCAAAATCCCAGCCGTCGCGCGCGCTGGCGAAACTCGAAATGAAGCCGCCGCTCGGCGTGCCGCTCAGCGCCACGAACAGGCATCCCGGTTTTACAAGGCGGCTGTCCTGCGTGACGAAATCGATCGGCGTATCGGCAAATTTCCCTGACAGTCCGAGCGCGTGCGCAACTTCGGCGATGGTCCATAATGGCGTCGTACTCATGCCACCCTCGCTGCGAGCGCGGCGGCCACCGCCTCGTGATCGCTGAACGGCAAGACCTTGTCGCCGACGATCTGTCCAATCTCATGCCCCTTGCCGGCGATCAAGAGCGCATCGCCGGGCTGCAGCGCCGCTATTCCTGCCGTGATCGCTTCAGCGCGATCGCCGATGTCGCTGGCACCCTTCGCCTCGGCGAGAATGGCCGCGCGGATCGTTGCCGGATTTTCGCTGCGCGGATTGTCGTCGGTGACGATGACATGATCGGCATTCTCGGCCGCGATCGCGCCCATGATCGGACGCTTGCCGGCGTCGCGGTCGCCACCGGCGCCGAAGATCACGACGAGCTTGCGTTTGGCGTAAGGGCGCAGCGCCTGCAGCGCCTTCGCCAGCGCATCGGGCTTGTGCGCGTAATCGACAAAGATCGGCGCGCCATTATGTTCGCCGACCCGCTCCAGCCGCCCCTTGGCGCCTTCGAGATGTTCGAGCGTAGCCAGCGCCGCCGCCGGCTCGCTGCCGGTGCCGATCGCGAGCCCCGCGGCCACCAGCGCGTTCTCGATCTGGAATTCGCCGACCAGCGGCAGCTTTATCGCGTGCTTGCGCCCACGATGTTCGAGCGTGAGCTTTTGCGCAAAACCTTCGACAGCGGCATCGACCAGACGAATGCCCTCGCCCGCGCCGTCTCCGTTGCGGCCGACGGCGATGATCCGCAAGCCCCGCAACCGCGCCGCGTCGATCACTTGCTGCGAGCACTCATGGTCGGCCGAGATCACGGCCGCGCCGTCAGGCGCAACGAGTTCGCGGAACAGCCGCAGCTTGGCGGCAAGGTAATGCGCGACGTCAGGATGATAGTCCATGTGATCGCGCGTGAGATTGGTAAAACCGCCGGCGGCGATGCGCACGCCGTCGAGCCTGAACTGGTCGAGCCCATGCGAGGACGCCTCGAAGGCCAGATGCGTGACACCATCACCCGTGATTTCGTCGAGCTGCCGGTGCAGCGCGATCGGATCCGGCGTCGTCAGCGAGCCGTACACCGTGCGCTTCGGCGAAACGAGGCCGATGGTGCCGATGCTGGCGGATGCGTGGCCGAGCCGCTCCCAGATCTGCCGCGTGAACGCGGCCACCGACGTCTTGCCGCTGGTCCCGGTCACCGCCGCAATGATCGCGGGCTGGCGCGGATAAAATCGCGCCGCCGCCAGCGCCAGCGCGCGGCGCGGATTTGGCGTGGCGACAAAGGGCACGCGGAGACCCGGCGGCGCACGGTCACCGGCGACCGCGACCGCCCCCGCCTGTATCGCCGAATCGACGAAGCGCGAACCATCGGTCTTGCTGCCGGCAACGGCAAAGAACAGGTCGCCCGGCTTCACCGCGCGGCTGTCGACGCTAAGGCCTTTCACATCGACAGCATACGCCTGCGGCTCGAGCGCAGCATCATCGCTGAAGAGGTCGCGAAGTTTCATCGTGTTCCAGTCCGGCCCGGCGCAGCTTGGCGCGCGTGACATACGCCTTACTGGGTTGTCCTCGATGCCGCAAGAATAAGGCGGTCGGACGGCGGCAGATCGAAGCGCGGCTCGATGCCCAGAAGCGGCCCGATGCGGGCAATCACTTTGCCGCCGGTCGGCACCGCGTTAAAGCCCGAGGTGATAAAGCCGAATGTCTCTGGCAGCGCCTTCGGCTCATCCAGCATGACCAGGAGCTGGTACTGCGGATTGTCGGCCGGAATGATCGCGGTGAAGGAATTGAGCACCTGCTTCTTGGAATAGCGGCCGTTGACCACCTTTTCCGAGGTGCCGGTCTTGCCGCCGATATAGTAGCCCTTCACGTCGGCCTTCTTGGCGGTTCCGATCTCAGCGTTCAGCCGCATCAGATAGCGCATCTTGTCGGAGGTTTCGGTTCGGAGCACCCGCTTGGCGATCGCTTTGGCCTCTTCTTCCGACCGCTTCAGGAAAGTCGGCGGAATCAGAAATCCGCCATTGATGCAGGCGTTGATGCCCATCACCGCCTGCAGCGGCGCCACCGCGATGCCGTGGCCGAACGACGCCGTGATGGTGTTGAGCTCGGTCCAGCGCTTCGGCACGATCGGCGAGGCGCTTTCGGGCAGCTCGGTGCGCAGACGGTCCATCTGGCCGAGTTTTTTCAGGAACGCCTTGTGCGCCTCGACGCCCTGCGCCAGCGCGATCTTGGCAGCACCGACGTTCGAAGAAAAAGTGAACACCTCCGCCAGCGTGATCGAGCGGCCGTGAGAATGCGTATCGTGAATGGTGAACTTGCCGAACTTCAGCGCCCCGCTCCCGTCATAGAGCGTGTTGAGCGTCGCCTTGCCGGAATCCAGCGCCATCGCCAGCGTCAGCGCCTTGAAGGTCGAGCCCATTTCGAACACGCCGGTGGTCAGGCGGTTGATGCGGTCAGGATCGTGCGCCTCTTTCGGGTTGTTGGGGTCGAAATCCGGCAGCGACACCAGCGCCACGATCTCGCCGGTCCGCACGTTGGAGACGAGGCCGGAGGCCGCCTTGGCCTTGTACTTCTCTTTCGCCTTCAACAGCTCGTCGCGCAGCGCGTGTTCGACGCGCAGATCGATCGACAATTCCACCGGGCGCTGCAGGCGATCGGTGGCGAAGCCGGCGCGGTGCAGGTCGGCCAGACCATTATTGTCCAGCCACTTCTCCATCCCGGCAATGCCCTGGTTGTCGATGTTGACGAGCCCGATCAGATGCGCGACCGCCGCACCGGTCGGATAGACCCGCTTGTTCTCGCGCAGGAAGCCGATGCCGGGAACGCCGAGCTTGTGGATGTCCTGCTGCTGCTTCGGCGTGATCTCGCGCTTCAGCCAGACAAAACCCTTGCGCGACGACAGGCGCGTGCGTGCTTCCGCCTCGTCGAGGTCCGGAAGCGCTGCGGTCAGGAGTTCGATCGCCTCGTCCTTGTCGATGATGCGCCTGGGCTCACCGAACAGGCTCGGCGCCTTGACGTCGGTGGCGAGCACCTCGCCGTTGCGGTCGACGATATCGGGCCGCGCGGTGGCGATCGCGTCCTGCGAGCCGGCGCGGCGCGCGCCATGGCTGTCGGCGCCGACCGCAAACATCACCAGGCGTCCGGCCAGCACCGCATAGATCGCTGCGAACAGCAGGATGGCCAATCCGACCCGGACCCGGGCTTTTTCAGCGCGGTCGACGTTGCGCCCGTAGAGCAGACTGCGGATCAACCGCTGCCGCCACGGCTCCGCAGGCCGCTTGATGCTGGTGCGCGCCCGGCCGGTCATTGCTGACCTCCCGGCGCGGGCAGCGACCCGGTGGTGGGCGGCGCATCGGCGACGGCCTCGATGGTGTTGATCATCGTGCCGATCGGATCGGGCGCACCGGGCCTTGCAAAGGCCGGCGGCCGTTCCGGCAAGTTCTTCAACTGATCATATTGCGTGGCGTTGAGCGGCTTCAGGCCGAGATGGCGCTCGGCAAGCCCTTGCAGCCGCAGCGGCGCGTCGAGCTTGGCCCATTCCGCGCGCAGCGCCGCGATGGCGTCGCGCTGCTCGCGGATCTCGGCGTTGAGCCGCAACACGCGCTCGACGCGCGAGGTCGATTCCATCTTGATCCGGTAGACATAGGCCGCCGCAAACACCAGCACGCCGATGACGAAGAGGTGGATGATCCGCATCGTCAGCCTCCCCTCATCACGTCGGCAAGAACAGGCCAGGCCGGCAGGCGGTCCGGCGCGTGTGCCGGCGCCGTCGTGCGCTCGGCGGCGCGCAGTTTTGCAGAACGCGCGCGCGGATTGGCGGCCACTTCGGCTTCGCCGGGGGTCACGGGACGCTTGGTCAGAATCTGAAAACTCGGCGCAGCCTGCGCCAGTTCGGGCAAGTGCCGCGATCCGCCGCCGGTCTTGCCGCGTGCGTTGAAGAAATCCTTGACGATACGGTCTTCCAGCGAATGGAACGAGACGACCACCAGCCGCCCGCCGGGCTTCAGCACGCGCTCGGCCGCCGCCAATGCCTGATACAGTTCGTCGAGCTCTGCGTTGACGAAAATCCGCAGGCCCTGGAACGTGCGCGTCGCCGGATGAATCTCGTTCGGCTTCGAACGCACCACCTTGCCGACGATGTCGGCCAGCGCTTGCGTGGTCGTGATCGGCGCTTCCTTGCGTGCCGCCACGATGGCGCGTGCGACGCCGCGGGAATGGCGCTCTTCGCCAAAAATATAGATGATGTTGGCGAGATCGGCCTCGGATGCCTTCGCCACGACGTCAGCCGCCGTCGGACCATCATGGCCCATCCGCATGTCGAGCGGGCCGTCGAGCCGGAACGAGAAGCCGCGCTCGGCCTGGTCGAGCTGCATCGAGGAAACGCCGACATCCATCACGACGCCATCCACCGCGGCCGCACCTTGCGCCGCGCAGATCTCTGCGAGATTGGAGAACCGGTCCTCGACCAGGGTCAGCCGGCCATCGGACTGCTCGACCAGATCGAATCCGCCGGTAACCGCCGACCGGTCGCGGTCGATGCCAATGACCTGGGTTCCCGCGACCGCGAGGATCGCGCGGCTGTAACCGCCGGCCCCGAAGGTCGCGTCGACATAGATGCCGCCGGCCTTAGGCGTGAGCATCTCGACCGCCTCGCGGCCGAGCACGGAGATATGGCGCGGCGCAGCCGAACTCATGCGCCGTCCCCTAGCGTATTCCAGCCTGCAAAATGGAAGATGGACGCGAACGGGCCCATTGCGCCTCAAATCTCTGCGCTTCGCCGGGCTTTTCCGGCCGAAAAGCCGCAAACAGGCACGATTGCCGCCTCTGGCCCAGCCTCGCGCCCCCTCATTTCCGGACGGAATTTGCTGGGTTGCCATGGCATTTCGAGCGCGAAAGAGGGTCTCGGCCGTCCCCAACCCGGTTCGGCTCTTCACCACTTAGTAACGGCACTTAGCGTTAAGAAAGCGTTGATGATCGGCTGCGGGTTTTGCGCGCTTTCTACATACTGAAAAATGGTGATGCGCCCCGCACACACCCCCATCAAAATGCGAACTGGAACTCGGCCCGCTGGATTGCGCGAGCGCGAGGTAAAGGAATAGTAAACGGCGCCGCTTAAGACACGAAATTGCCGTTCTCTTGCCGGGTTTGAGACTAAAAAATGGCTTCTGGTCCGTTCGCATCTGCTGGTATTGATTCGAGGCGTCAACGCGCCCTTCCCGTTGCCAGGGCCAACGCCGACATGAAGACCTTTACGCCAGATTCCTCGATCGCATCCGACGTCATTCCGTCGCCGAACTTTGGCGACCGCAACAACGGCCGCGTCGCGGACATGATCCTGCTGCACTACACCGGCATGCCGGATGTAGAGGGCGCGATCGCCCAGCTCTGCACCCCCGGCACCGACGTATCGGCGCATTACATCGTGCTGGAAGACGGCCGCATCGTCCAATCCGTCCAGGAAGCCAAGCGCGCCTGGCATGCCGGCGTGTCCTTCTGGGCCGGCGAGGAAGACATCAATTCCTGCTCGATCGGGATCGAAATCATCAATCGCGGCCACGACTGGGGCTATCCGGATTTTCCGCTGCGCCAGATCGCCGCCGTGATCGCGCTGTGCCGCGGCATCATGCTCCGCCGCAAGATACCTTCGCATCGCGTGCTCGCGCATTCCGATGTCGCGCCTGCGCGCAAAAGGGATCCCGGCGAAAAGTTTCCGTGGCATTCGCTGGCCAATTCCGGCGTCGGTCACTGGGTGCAGCCGGCGCCGATCGTGCGCGGTGAACCGCTCAAGCTCGGCAGCATCAGCGACGACGTCGCCGGGCTACAGGGGGCGCTTGCCAAATACGGCTACAATATCCCGACCCACGGCAGGTTTGACGGCCCGACCATGGAAGTGGTCACCGCGTTCCAGCGCCACTTCCGTCCCGCCCGCGTCGACGGCATCGCCGATCACTCGACCATCAGCACGCTGCACGCGCTGCTGACGAGTTTGCCGGCGGACGCGACGAACACGGTGATTGCGGCGAGGTAGTTTCACCGTCATTGCGAGCGCAGCGAAGCAATCCATCTTTCCGCATGCGTGGATGGATGGATTGCTTCGTCGCTTCGCTCCCTTGCGCAAACGCTTCGCGTTTGTCGCAGGCAATGACGACTAAAGTCCGCCTGAGCTACCATCCATTTCCGCAATCCTTCGCGCATAGAATCTTCGCAGCGGCTCCAGTTGCGTCGCCGCCGTCGCCTTCAGATACGCCTCCCGCGCTGCGTCGCGCCGGCCGAGACGCCGCAGCAAATCCGCGCGCACCGCCGGCAGCAGCTCATAGCCCTTCAGTCCGCCGCGCGCCTCCAGCGCGTCGATCAGGTCGAGCGCCCGCGCCGGCCCGTCGACCATCGACAGCGCCGCGGCGTGGTTCAGTTCGATCACCGGCGACGGGCTGATCCGCAGCAGCACTTCATAGAGGCCGGCGATCTGCCGCCAGTCCGTGTCCTTGTAATTCGCAGCACGCGCATGCAGCGCGGCGATGGCTGCCTGCACCGCATAGGATTGTGGCCGGCCCGGTATCCGCAGCGCCTCTTCGACGAGAATTAGACCCTCCGCTATCTGCCCGCGATCCCATAGCGTGCGGTCCTGCTCTTCCAGCAGCACGATATCGCCGCCCGCGGTCTCGCGGCCGGCGCGGCGTGAATCGTGCAGCAGCATCAGGGCCAGCAACCCCTTGATCTCGCCGCGTCCCGGCATCAGCGCGTCGAGCAGCCGCGCCAGCCGGATCGCTTCGCGCGCCAGATCAGACCGCATCAGATCTTCGCCTGATGTCGCCGCATAGCCTTCGGTGAAGACGAGATAGATCACCGCGAGCACGCCGCGCAGCCGCGGCTCCAGCGCGTCGCGCTCCGGCACCTCATAGGGAATGCCGGCGAGACGAATTTTCTGCTTGGCCCGCAACAGGCGCTGCGCCATTGCGTCTTCGCTGGCGAGGAACGCGCGCGACCTGCGCGGTCGTGAGGCCGCAGACTGTGCGCAACGTCAGCGCGACCTGAACCTCGGCGGCAAAGGACGGATGGCAGCAGGTGAAGATCAGCCGCAGCATGTCGTCGTCGAGCGCGTTGTCCGTGCCCTCGCCTGGCGCTGCTACGTTGAGCAGGATTTCGCGGGTCAGTTCCTGCTGCTTGCCGCGAAACGTGACGATGCGTCTGACACGATCGATCGCCTTGTTGCGTCCGACATTGACGAGCCAGGCGCGCGGATTGGACGGCAGGCCGGCACTGGACCAGCGCTCCAGCGCGACCGCAAATGCGTCCTGCAACGCATCCTCGGCGAGATCGAAATCGCCGACGAGGCGGATCAAGGTCGCCAGCGCCCTGCCCGCCTCGTCGCGAAATATCTTTTCGACCTCAACCGGGGTCATGCGGGCACGTTGCCGTCAATCATAAACCATGACCGGCCGCACCTCGATCGAACCGTTCCTGGCGCCGGGAATGCGCGCGGCGATGCCGAGGGCGGTGTCGAGATCCTTGGCCTCGACCAGATAATAGCCGCCGAGCTGCTCTCGCGTCTCCGCGAACGGACCGTCGGTCGTCAGGATCTTGCCGTCGCGGACGCGCACCGTGGTTGCCGTCGTTGTCGATTGCAAGCCATCGCCGGCTTTGAAATGGCCGCTTTGGATGATGGACTGGGTGAACGCGCCATATTCCCCCGTCAGCTTCTTGCGGTCGTCCGCGGTCATGCGGCCGTATTCCGCATCACTCCGGTAGATCAGCAACAGGTACTGCATCTCAAACTCTCCTCATGATCGGCTGGATCGCCGACACCTAGTCGAACGGACGGCACGGAAGACGACATCGTCAGGATAATTTATTTTTGGGTGATGGGCGCGCCGCTTCAGCAAGCGGCAAACGCCGCGCACAGCGGCGGCGAAACGCCTCCAAATATTTAAATCGAAGAAACCGATAGTAATTGCCAATATTATTCGTTTGTCAAAATCATTCCCACACGTAGCCTCACGCGCGTGCGCAATCGCGGCGGTCCAACGGCCCATCCCGGAAAGCGATGCCGCTTGGAGGAATCTGAATGACGACGACGCTCGACAACCCCGACCTGCCCTCACGCGCCCTGCTGCCGTTCCTTGATCGGGAGCATACGATCGCCCGGCCGGGCTATAGCCGCTGGATGGTGCCACCGGCGGCGCTGTGCGTGCACCTCTGCATCGGACAGGCCTACGCCTTCAGCGTATTCAACCTCCCGATGACCAAATTGCTCGGCATCTCGCAATCGACCCCCGCCGACTGGAAGCTTACCGAGCTCGGCTGGATTTTCTCGATCGCAATGGTCTTTCTTGGCCTATCTGCCGCGGTATTCGGGCGCTGGGTCGAGGAAGGCGGTCCTCGCCGGGCGATGTTTACCGCCGGTGTGTGCTGGGCCAGCGCGTTCCTGGTCTCGGCGCTCGGCGTCCATCTGCACAATCTCTGGATCATCTATCTGGGTTACGGCGTGATCGGCGGCTGTGCGCTCGGCATCGGGTACATCTCGCCGGTCTCGACATTGATGAAATGGTTTCCCGATCGTCCCGGCATGGCCACGGGCATGGCGATCATGGGTTTCGGCGGCGGTGCATTGATCGCCTCGCCGCTGTCGGTCTGGCTGATGAGCAAGTTTGCAAGCGCGACCGATGTCGGCGTGTTCGCCACCTTCATCACGCTGGGCTGTGTGTATTTCATATTCATGATGGTCGGCTCACTGATCGTGCGTGTCCCCGCACCGGGCTGGAAGCCCGCGGGTTACGTTCCACCCGCCACCGCGAGCAAGCTGATGACGAACAACGACGTGTTCGTCTATCAGGCGGTCAAGACGCCGCAGTTCTGGCTGATCTGGATCGTGCTGTTCTGCAATACCACCGCCGGCATCGGCGTGCTCGGCCAGGCCTCTGCCATGAGCCAGGAAATGTTCCCGGGTCACATCACGGCGGTGGCGGCCGCAGGCCTCGTAGGTCTGATGAGCCTGTTCAACATGGGCGGCAGGTTCAGCTGGGCCTCGTTGTCCGACTTCATCGGGCGAAAGAACACCTATTTCGTCTATATGACGCTCGGCTTCGTGCTCTACGTGACGGTGCCTTATGCCGGCGCGAGCGGCAATGTCGTACTGTTCGTGATCTGCTTCCTGATCATCGTCAGCATGTATGGCGGCGGCTTCTCCACCGTGCCGGCCTATCTGCGCGACATGTTCGGCACCCGCTACGTCGGCGCCATCCACGGCATCCTGCTCACGGCATGGTCTGCCGCCGGCATCGCCGGACCGGTGCTGATCAATTACATCCGGGAATACAACGTCACGCACGGCGTGCCGAAGGCGCAGGCCTACAACACCACCATGTACATCATGGCCGGACTGCTCATGGTCGGCTTCATCGCCAATCTCTGCGTCAAGGCGGTCGACAAGCGCCACCACATGAAGCCCGAAATGGATGCCGATTTGGCGCAAGCCGCGCCTGCCCGCGCGTAAGGAGGCAATCGTGGAACCATCACAGGCAGAAACGCCGTTCTCGCAACTGCTGTTGCGTTGGGCCGCATACCAGATCGCAGGCTTCATCGCGTCGATGAAGCCGAAACATCTCGCCGGCCAGATCAGCGCCGACGTTGCCGCGTCAGGCAATCCCACGGGCGCATAGGAACAATCATGCAGAATACTTCGACATCGCAAACCACGACGCTGCAACTGGTTCTGGCTTGGAGCTTCGCCGGCATCCCGTTACTTGCGGGCGTGGCCCAGACCCTCGTCAATGCCATGAAGCTGTTTCAATAGGCTGCTGATCGAACCAGCAAGCGATCATGATGAAGCGCCGGCTTGCGCGAGCCGGCGCTTCAATTCTCTCAACTCCTCAAAGCGCTTCGTCACGTCACGCATGACCGCCACGGTGCCGGTGACGGCCGGCGTCTCGTTGCGCAGCAACACGATGGTGAATTCGACCGAGATCCGCCGGCCGTCTTTGGTCAGGCCAGGAACTGACAACAGATCGCCGTGACCGTAACGGCTCGTTCCCGTCTCCATTGCATGGCGAAAGCCGCTCCAGTGCCGCGCGCGTAAATTTTCGGGAATGATCAGGTCGAGTGACCGGCCGATAGCTTCCCCGGCCGTAAAGCCGAATATCCGCTCTGCACCAGGATTCCAGAACGTGATTTCGCCCTCGCGGTCGGTCGCAACGATTGCGTCGGAGGCGCTGTCGAGCAGCGCGTCGCCAAGTCCGGAAGGAGTATTCATCGCGCGTTCCTGCTCTAGCTCACGACGTTGGTCTGAACCGGCGCAACCGCGTTGACAAGCGAACAATGGCGATTGCTGCGATCGGAAAGTCCGATACGAAGACGATGCCGATCAATGCCGCTTTCGCGCGCCACGCTTCATCGATGGCGGCTCCGCCGCGTCCCTTGCCTGCACATCGGCGATTCGATGCATCAGCGCGATGGCGCTCGATACGTGATCGTCCTGCCGGTCAATTGGATAAACAACATAGGCCGGCATCGAGAATTCCGGTGCGCCGGCGACCGCGTGAAGCCGGCGCGTCTTCAACAGCGGCTCCACGATCCGGCGAGCAAAGAAGCCGGAGCCGCCATTGTCCAGCACATGTTGCAAGCCGAGCCAGCCGATATTCGCCGTCAGCGACGGCCCGGTGAAATGCGGGAAGAAAGCACTGTGGCGGGCATAGAATTCCGGTCCCCAGTCGACGTAGACATAACCAGGCTGCGGCTCGGGCCCGCTTTTCGGGTCAGTCGAGACCAGGATGAGCCGCTCTTCGAACAACTGCTCGACCTTGAGGCCGGGGCGGCTTTGCGGCGTGTACATCACCCCGATATCGATCCGTCCCTCCACGAGCCCTTGCATGATCTCCGGCTCGAGCGCGCTCTCCGCCCGAACCATAATTTCCGGATTGGCCGCCTGCATGAGCGGCAACCATCGCAACAAATATTCCTCCCACAGGCCGATGCGGCCGCCGATAACCAGCGTTCCGCTAAAACCCTTGGGAATACCAACGTCATGGCGTGCCTGCTCGACGGTTCGCACCAGCGCCGAAGCATGACGTTGAAATTGGCGGCCCGCCGGCGTGAGCGTGGCGCCGGCCTTGTTGCGAACGAACAGCGTGCAACCCAATTGCTCCTCGAGCGTATGAATGCGCGTGCTGACGGTCGATTGGCTGACGTGGAGACGCTCCGCCGCGGCGATGAAATTGCCCGCGGTCACCACGGTCAGGAAGGTTCGGGCCAACTCGGTATCCATGACACGCAAAACCTTCAATCGATGCTTTCGATATCAAATGCCGCTGCTACGCAGATGTCAAAATTGTGCCCTGCGGCCGGGATTAACCATCGCGGTCCCTTGACGCGGCGCGCGTGAGCCCCCATGCGTATGACGTCAGTCGGCCGGACGGCCGCTCCCGCTCTGGTCGAAAGGCTGCGGGGGAGGAAAGTCCGGGCTCCATCGACATACGGTGCCGGATAACGTCCGGCGGGGGCAACCCCAGGGAAAGTGCCACAGAGAACGAACCGCTTCGTCTCCGGACGGAGCAAGGGTGAAAAGGTGCGGTAAGAGCGCACCGCGTATCCGGCAACGGAAACGGCATGGCAAACCACACCGGGAGCAAAACCGAATAGGGACGGCAACGCGGGTCCGTTCGCGAAAGCGATAACACCGCAGGGCGATGTCAGGCTCGCCGTCCGGGTAGGTTGCTCGAGGCCATGCGCAAGCATGGTCCCAGAGGAATGGCCGTCACGTATCGCTTGCGCAAGTGAGCGGTGCCCTACAGAACCCGGCTTACAGGCTGGCTGATGTTTTTGCGAAAGCGTTTTCGAAGAAAACGCGTTTTGCTGAAATGAGGGGTTCGGCGCGAACACGCCGGACCCCTCGCCATTTCCGGTTTCGTTCAGAACCGTAGCCCGCATGAGCGCAGCGACATGCGGGACGAAGCGTGAGCATGCAGTGAGAATTGTCCCGGATATCGCTTCGCTCATCCGGCCTACGTGTCTCAAGCGAGACGCTCGCGTGCGCAACGACCTTAGTCGCGCCCCGCCTCGCCGATCGCCTGCGCCAGCCGCGTCGGATTGCTGAAGAACATTTCATGGCTGCCGTCGCATTCGACCAGCCGGAAAAGCCCCAGCCGTTCCGATAATCGCGGATGCCAGGGCAGGCCGTGTGGCAGGGCGATGTCCTGCCGGCAATTGACATAGGATTTGCCGACCGGCAGTTCCGCCAACGCATGCTTCAGCGTGATCTTGTCGGTGAACGTCTTGTACGGATGCAGATTGAGTTTGGCGTAGGCGGACTTCGCCAGTTCGAGGTCGGCGTCGTTGATGAAGGCATCGCGCCAGATTTCGAACGGCAGCATCACGGCGCCCTTGTTGGCGGCGGCCACGGCGTCGAACAGGCCGACATAGTGCGGCGGCACCATGTCGTTGAGGCACTGCCCATCCAGCGGAACGAAGGCGTTGACATAGACGAGCCGCCTGATCAGGTCGGTCAGGCGGTCGGCGACGCCCGAGATCACCATGCCGCCATAGGAATGGCCGACCAGGCGGACGTCGCGCAGATTGTTCGCTTCGATGTAGGCAACGATCGACGAGATCGCCTGCTCGAGGCCAGTCTTCTCGCGATCGTCGTCCTTGTTGTTGCCGGCGATCGTCGGGCAATGCACGACATGGCCGCCTTTACGAAGATGTCCGGCCACCGCTTCCATTTCGGCGCCGGTGTGCCACGCGCCGTGAACCAGAACGTAAGTGTCTGCCATTCCCGTCTCCCCTCGATTTCGGAAAATCGGACCTTGATAGAGACAGCGTTCCGCTTTCGATGGCCGGATCCGGCCATCGCCATCGCCGAATTGTGCCAAGGGACGCTACAATAGCGCTTTAGCGCTGCCGCCGGAATGCGCCCGGTGTCATGCCGAGAGACTTGCGGCATTGACGGATGAAGTGGGAGGGATCGGACAGACCGACGCGCAGCCCCATCCCACTGATACTGATGCGATCGAACCGCGGCTCGCTCAGCATCCTGCGCGCCGCCGCCATCCGGCAATCGCTCAGCAGGCCGCTGAACGTCAGGCCCGCTTTGTTGAGACAGCGGTGCAGGGTCCGCTCCGAGACACGCAAATCTTCCGCGACCGCCACAGCCGTCAGTCCCGGCTCGGCGTAGCGCAGCCTGATGGCACGACCGATCTGGTCCAGGAGCTTCGCGGCATCGCGCTGCTCGGCGGGCGCGGCCGGAATCTCGCTGCCGAACCCAAGCGCCAGCAGCGCACCGAGCTGGTCGGTTAGCACCCGCGCCGGCAGCGGCCGGTCGGTGGCGAGCTCGGGAGTCAGCTGGCAGGCAAATGCGCTGAGCGCCGCTCCCCAGCCCGCGCGCCCGTCGATGCGCTGCCCGATGCGCCGCTCGGGATCGGATATCCAGGATTCGACCCAGTGGATCGGCAGCTCCAGCGACAGCGTGTCGGCGTTGACCGGAAAGTTGAATTCATAGCAGCGCCGGGAATCCAGCAGGACGAGATCCATCGGTCGCATCCGCGAAGCGTGACCGTTCTGCATGACGGTCCAGTCGTTGTCGGTCTTGCACAGCAGGTAATAGTAGTCGGCCGTGCTGCGCGCGACGCTGGCTTTGCGGCGGTAGACATGCTGCGCCGATCCCTGCACGCGGTTGATGCCGATGGTGTCGAGTTGCCCGCGCCGAACCGAACAATCGAAGTCCGCGCGAACCTGCGTCGTGATGTCCATTTCGAGAAAACATTCGCAGACGGCGCCGATCCAATAGTCCAGGCGCCGCTCAGGCTCGACCGAGCCAGTCGACCACGTCTCGATGCCTGCCGTCGTTCTGGCCGCCATGGCCCTGCCCTCCGCGATCGACGTCGATCACCGGTTCGCCAGCTTGTTGGGCCGATAGCGGAGAGTCAATCGGTATGCGGGGGCCAGTTGCCACCGCGCAGCCGCAACCTCAGGCAGCGATCTTTTGCAGTAACGCCATCAACGTCTCCGGCGCGGTGACGTTCGGCGAATGGCTGGCGTCGATCTCGTAATAGCGCCAGGCGGGATCGCTTTTCGTCATTCTGGCGAACGGTCCGAACGTGTCGGCCGGCGTGATGCGGGTGGCGTAGATGTAGCTGCGCGGCAGGGTCAACGGCCCGCCCTGCAGCTTGAGTTTTGTGTCAAAGCATTTGATCGGCATGTCGACGCGACGCGCCGTCAGCCATTCGACGTCGACGGGCGGAGTATCGGGCGGGGTCGGATTCGGCGGCACGCGCCAGCCGTCGCCGGTCTTCGAGAGCTCCTGCATCCGCGGACGCGCCACCTCGTTCAGATCGAGCAGCGACTGGCCGTCCTGCGGCACGAAGGCGTCGATATAGATGAGCTGCCTGACCTTGTCGCGGGCGCGGTCCGCGACCCCGGTCGCAACCATGCCGCCATAGCTGTGCCCGATCAGTACGATGTCGCGCAGATCTTCATACTTGATGACATTCAGCATGTCCTCGATATGCGAATTCAGATCGATTTCCGGATTGGCCAGATGCACACGTTCGCCGAGGCCGGTGTAGGTCGGGGTGACAAGCCGATGCCCAGCCGCCTGCATCAGCGGATGTACCTTCTTCCAGGCCCAGCCCGCCGACCAGGCGCCGTGACAGACGAGAAATGTTTTCGAAGGAGTTGTGCTCATCGTGCCGTTTCCACCGGGTTGTTGTTGAAGACTTCAATTGCGATAGTACCCATCCGCCGCGTGGTGTAAACGTCGCCGCAAATTCAACGTCGTCATTCCGGGGCGCATCGAAGATGCGAACCCGGAATCTCGAGATTCTCAGGTGCGCAATTGCGCACCGTAGTTCGATGCTTCGCATCGCCGCGGAATGACGGGGGAATAAAGATTGGACGTCGCCACTTACGCGGTTTTGCTCGCTGGCGCGCTCGCCGGTGGCTTCGTCTCCGGCCTCGCCGGTTTCGGCACGGCGCTGATGGCGCTGGGGATCTGGCTTTATATCCTGCCGCCGGCGGTTGCCGTGCCGCTGGTCTTGATCTGCTCGGTCAGTTCGCAGATCTCGACTTTGCCGTCGATGTGGAAGCTGCTCGACTTCAAGCTGGCTTTGCCGTTCGTGGCCGGCGGACTCCTCGGCATGCCGATCGGGGCGCTCCTGGTCGCGCGCGCCGACCCGCAAACCTTCAAGCTCAGCGTCGGCGTCATGCAGCTGGTATTTCCGACCGCGCTGTTTTTCATCCGCAAGCCGATGGCCTTTCGTTTCGGCGGCCGCATCGCCGACGCCTGCGTCGGATTTGCCGGCGGCATCCTCGGCGGCCTTGCCGGGCTGTCGGGCCCGCTTCCGACCCTGTGGGCCAGCATCAGGGGCTGGACCAAGGATCAGCGCCGCGGCGTGTTCCAGATCTTCAACGGCACCGTGCTCGGCGCCGCGCTGATCCTGCAGAGCGCTACCGGTTTCGTGAAGCTGAACGTCTTGCTGCTGGCGATGCTGGCGATGCCCGGCACGCTGATCGGCGCCCGCCTCGGCATGCGGACCTATCACGCCTTGAACGACCGGAATTTTTACGACGTTGTATTGGCGCTGCTGTTTATGTCGGGGCTTGGATTGGTGTGGAGCAGCATTGCTCCGAGGTAACGGCGCATAGCCGCCATGTGCTCCGAGTAGATTGCTGTACCCTGAGCCGCAAAGCGGCTATCCCATCGCGTCATGACTTCTCCTTCGTCACGCGAACGTCTCGGTCTGCTGCTGGGTTTTGTCGGCATGGTGACCTTCGGCGGCACGCTGCCGGCGACGCGAATCGCGGTCTCGCAAATTGATCCGATTGCACTGACCTCGTTGCGCACGGTGATTGCCGGGCTGTGCTCGCTGGTGCTTTTGATCGTGTTGCGCCGCAAGCTACCGCCACGCGCGCTGTGGCCGCAACTCGTGGTCACGATGATCTGCGTCGCTTTCCTGTTTCCGCTCCTGATGTCGCTCGGAATGCAGCGGGTTGATGCTTCGCATGGCGGCGTCGTGCTGGGCGTGTTGCCGATCGCGACAGCATTGGTCGCCGTCGCCATCACCCACGAGCGGCCGAGGCCGCTGTTCTGGATCGCTTCCGTCGCCGGCGCCGCGCTGGTGATCACGTTTGCCCTGCGTCAAGGCGGCGGTGCGCTCGCGGCCGGCGACCTCTTCCTGTTCGCCTCCGTCGCGGTCGCCGCGATCGGTTATGCGTTCTCCGGCCGCCTCACCTCGCAGATGCCGGGCTGGGAGGTGATCAGCTGGGTGCTGGTGATCGCACTGCCGCTCTCGATCCCTGCGGCCGCACTGACCATGCCTGCCGATATCAGCCACATCGCGCTAAAACCATGGCTCGGGCTGCTCTATGTCGCGCTGTTCTCGCAATGGATCGGCTTCTTCGCCTGGAATGCGGGGCTGGCGATGGGCGGGATCGCGCGGGTGTCGCAGATCCAGTTGCTGCAGCCCTTCGTCACCTTTGCGCTCGCGGCATTGTTCAACGACGAAACCATCACGCTGCAGATCATGCTGTTCGCCGCGGCCGTCGTGGCGACGGTCGCGATCTCGACGCGCACGCGCGCCAAGACCTTGCCACTCGAGACCTTGCCGCTCGAGACCGCGCCGCCCAAAGCCGCGCCGTCCCCGTCGCCGCCGCAACGCGATCGCGAGCCGCCTCAGCTGGCGGCATCCTGATCGATCAGTTTCGGGTGATCGGCCACCAATTCCGCCCTCGTCTTTTCCGACCGGATGGCGCGAAGCAGGACCCTCGCGGTTTTCAGATGATCGACCTGCACGCACAATTTGATGACCTGGCTCACTGAAACGTCACGCATCGAATCGTCGGAAATTTGCATCGCTATTTCGAGCGCACGCTTGATGGCGGCCTGGTATCGCTCGGCATCGGCGGCGTGCTTGTTCTCGGCATCGCGCCCGCCGGCCGCCACCAGCCTTTCCGCGATGGCGCCGGCGGACACACAAATATCGCGGATCTTGTGGGCCGCAGCGATATCGCCCAACGGTTGATCGTCGGCCACTTCCCAGACTTCGGGCTGTTTTTCTCTGTTAAACCAGTGCATTGCGCAAGCCCTCTCGGTGCCGGAAGCATATTCCGACACCGAGCGGAACCGCAAGGACGCGCCTCACTCCGCCGCCGAAATGCGGCCGAACTCGGTGGCCTGTAGCTCGAACAATCCGCGATAGATGCCGCCGGGGCGCGCCGTCAGTGTGGCATGGTTACCCTGCTCGACCACTTCGCCGCGATCGAACACCAGGATGCGATCGAGGCTGCGCACCGTCGACAGCCGGTGCGCGATCACGATCGAGGTGCGCCCCTTCATCAGCCGCTCCATCGCCTGCTGGATCAGGCCTTCCGATTCCGAATCGAGGCTGGAGGTCGCCTCGTCCAGGATCAGCACCGGCGCGTCCGCCAGGAACGCGCGCGCCAGCGCGACGCGCTGCCGCTCGCCGCCCGACAGCTTGACGCCGCGTTCGCCGACCAGCGTGCCGTAGCCTTTCGGCAGCCGCAGGATGAAGTCGTGCGCATTCGCGAGCCGCGCCGCCTGCTCGATCGCCGCCATGCTGGCGCCGGGCCGGCCATAGGCGATGTTCTCGGCCAGCGTGCGGTGAAACAGGATCGGGTCCTGCTGCACGATCGCGATCTGGCTGCGCAGCGAATGCTGCGTCGCTTTCGCGATGTCCTGACCGTCGATCAGGATCTTGCCGCCGCTGACGTCGTACAGCCGCTGCACCAGCTTGACGAAGGTGGTCTTGCCGGAGCCGGAACGCCCGACCAGGCCGATCCGTTCGCCGGCGCGGATCTCCACCGACAGGCCGTCATACAGCGGCGCGCGATGGCCGCCGTAATGGAACGTCACGTCCTCGAACGCAATGCGGCCACCCTGGATGTCGATCGGTTTTGCATCGGATGCATCGGCAATGCCGATCGGCTCGCCATGGATCGCGACCAGCTCCTCCATGTCGTTGACCGAACGCTGCAGGTTGTTGATATGCATGCCGACGTCGCGCAGGTAGGCGTGGATGATGTAGTAGCTGGTCAGCACATAGGTGACGTCGCCCGGCGTGGCGCGGCCCGCGATCCACAGCAGGATTGCGCCGCCGATCACGGAGGCACGAAAGCACAGCAACACGACGAGTTGCGCCGTCGAGGTGTAGTTGTAACGGTACCACGTCCGCCGCACGCGTATGCGCCACCGGCCGATGACACCCGCCAGCCGCGCGTCCTCGCGCGCTTCCGCGCCGAAGGATTTCACCACCGCGTTGCAGGTCAAGGCATCGGCCAGCGTGCCGCCGACCTTGGTGTCCCAGGCATTGGAGACGCGCGCGGCCGGCGCGATGTAGTTCACCGAGAACGCCAGCGTCATCGACACATAGATCACCGTGCCGACCGCGATCACCGCGCCCAGCACTGGCCAGTGCAGCCCGAGCAGGATCATCGAGCCCAGCAGCACCAGCAACGACGGCGCCAGCGCCATCAGGATGGTGTCGTTGAGCAGGTCGAGCGCCCACATGCCGCGCGTGACCTTGCGCACGGTCGATCCGGCAAAGCTGTTGGCGTGCCAGTCGGTGGAGAAGCGCTGTACGCGCGCGAACGCATCGCGCGACACGTCGGACATCGTCTTCAGCGTGAACGGCACGATCGCCTGCAGGCCGGTCAGCCGCAGGATCATCGACATCAGGCCGAGCGCCACGATCCCGCCGAAGGCAACGAACGCGGCATGCCGCGCCGCCGCGTCCGAAGCGCCCAGCGTCAGCGCATCGACCAGGCGGCCGGAGAAGATCGGCATGAACAGGTCGGCCGCGGTCGCACCCAGCAGGCCGCCGGCAACGACGGCGGCGCGGCCGGGCTGTTGCAGCCAGTGGCGGAACACGAACGGGATCACCACGCGGATCGCCGCGGGACGTTTATCTGTTTGAACGGTCATGGCGTCATCCGGCTGCGCGCACGCACACACCGGCTCCATCTAAAGTGACGCACGGTGAGCCCGAGGGCCGAACGCAAGCGTCGTTGAAAAATAGCGATAAGTCGTTGGGAAGCTTTGGAGATCGGGCGTCAAACCCGATCAGGGCCGGCGGCGATCGCGCTCAGAGACGCGACCGAAAAACCCGCACAGGCATCGGACGCGAGGGTGCGATCTGCGAATACATCGAAATCATGCAAATCTCCCCGGTTCGAGCGACAATGCGCTGCTTATAAATGCGTCGCGGGAGATTTGCAACATGACAACGGCGTGATCGCGTAGTGCCGCGCCTGTCAATGCGCGTCGCCGCCGAGCACCGTGGCCGACGGCTTTTTCAGCACCATCACGAGCAGGCTGAGGACGAAGTAGAACACGGTCAGCATCAAGAAGGCGTCGCCATAGCCCATCACCACGGCCTGGCGGTGTACGATCTGCGACAATTGCTTCATCGCCATCAGCGCGGCGTCGCCCATGCCCTGCATTTTCTGGGTGAACATGTTGAGCGTCTCGACCGCGGTGGCGTTGCCCCAGTTGACGCGGTCATGCAGCCGCGAGATGTGGTGGTCTGTGCGCTCGTTCAGCACCTGGTTGATGACGGCGAGCCCCACCGCACCGCCGAGATTGCGCGTCAGGTTGAACAGGCCCGAGGCGTTCTTCACCCGCTCCGGCGCCAGTGTGCCGAGCGCGATGGTGTTGGTCGGCACCATCGCCAGCATCATGCCGGCGCCGCGCAGGATCTGCGGCAGCATCAATTCGTAGAAATCATATTCTTTCGTGATCCAGGTCATCTGATAGGAGCCGAGCGCGAACAGCACCAGACCGATCGCGATCAAATAACGCATGTCGTATTTCGCCATCAGCCGGCCCACGATCGGGGCGGTGAGGAACATGGTGATACCAGAGACGAACATGGTCTCGCCGATCATCAAGGGGCTGTAGCCGCGCACTTCGGCGAGGTAACGCGGATACATGTAGGTGAGGCCGTAAAGGCCGATGCCGACACAGAACGAGATCAGGCAGCCGACGCCGAAATTTCGGTCGGTGAAGGTCCTGAGGTCGACGATCGGCTCCCGCACGCTGAGCACCCGCCAGAAGAAAGCGATCGCCGAAACCACGCAGATCGCCGCGCAGACCGCGACCGAGGTGTCTCCCAGCCATTGCGACTGCGGGCCCTCTTCCAGCACATATTCGAGCGTGCCGAGGAAGCCGGCCATGAACAAGAGGCCCCACCAGTCGAAATGATCGAGCAGCGCGAAGTTCGGCTTGTCGAAATCGCACAGCGTCCACACGCCGACGGTGATGCCGATGCCGGGAACGATGTTGATGAAGAACAGCCAGTGCCACGACATCAAGTCGGTGATGTAGCCGCCGACCGTCGGCCCGATGGTCGGCGCCAGCGTCGCGACCAGGCCGATGATGGGACCGACGATATGGAATTTCGAGCGCGGGAACACCGTGTAGGCGGATGCGAACACCGTGGGAATCATGCCGGCGCCGAGAAATCCCTGCAGCGCGCGCCAAAAGATCATTTGCTCGATAGTCGAGGCGAAGCCGCAGAACAGGCTCGCGACCGTGAAGCCGGAGGCGGAAATCGAAAACAGCAAACGCGTGCCGAACGCGCGCGACAGAAATCCGGAAAGCGGGATCGCGATCACTTCGGCGATCAGGTACGAGGTCTGCACCCATGACACTTCGGTGGAGCTGGCCGAAAGGCCGGCCTGAATCTGCTGCAGCGATGCCGAGACGACCTGGATGTCCAGGATCGACATGAACATCCCGAACACCATGATGAGAAACGTGAACAACCGTTTCGGCGGAATGCGATCGTCGGCCGCGGCGTTCATCGAAGGCGGTGCGGCAGTGGCGTCGGCCATGGTCAGCTCGGAACAGGCGCCGGGCTTTAGGCCCGGGCTTTCTGGAAAAATTACCGCGGTTGAACCGTCCCGGGCGCATCGAGGTCGGCCTCGCTGTCGGCGTCGGCCGCGCCCTCGCGGGTATCGACCGTCACATAGACCGACATGCCGGCGCGCAGCAAGTTCTGCTTGGCGACGTCCTTCGGCACTCGAATGCGAACCGGCAGCCGCTGCACGATCTTGGTGAAATTGCCGGTCGCGTTGTCCGGCGGCAGCAGCGTGAACACCGATCCCGCCGCCGGTGAAATGCTGTCGACGATTCCGGCGAACTTGCGGTGGCCATAGGCATCGACCGAGATGTTCACGGGCTGGCCGGGGCGGATGCGCTTGAGCTGGGTTTCCTTGTAGTTGGCGTCGATGAAGACGTCGTTGAGCGGCACCACATTGGCGAGCCGCTGTCCGGCCTGGATGAAATCGCCGGCATTGACGAGGCGGTTGGAGAAGGTGCCATCGACCGGCGCGCGCACCGAGGCAAAGCCAAGGTCGCGCTCCGCCTTGGCAAGCTGGGTCTGCAATTCCGCGAGCTGCGCGCGGGCCTCGGCCTGCTGCGCCTTCGTCACCTCGACATTGTCGCGCGCGGCGTCGTAAGCCGCTTGCGCCGATTTGACCGCCGCGATGCCCTGGTCGCGGCTGGCCTCTGAAACTTCAAAGGCGGCGCGGGAGGCAAAACCCTTGGTGCTCAGCGTCTGCTGGCGATCGAAGTCGAGGCCGGCGCGCTTCAGCGCGGCGTCCGCGGAGGCGAGCTGCGCCTTGGCCTGCTCGGCGGCGCTTTCCAGCGCCGTGACCTGCCGGCCGATGCGATCGATCGTGGCCTGCTGGGTCGCGATCCTGCTCTGCGCGCCGTCCACCGCAATACGATAGTCGCCGTCATCGATCTTGAAAATCACGTCGCCGGCGCGAACGATCGCATTGTCGCGGGGCAGGATTGCCGCGATATGGCCCGATACCCGGGCGCCCAACGTGGTGTTGTTGGCGCGAACGTAAGCATCGTCCGTCGAGACATAGAAGCGTCCGACCAGGACGAAGTAGACGCCGTAACCGATCGCGGCCAGCGCGAGCAGTCCGAGCACGCCGATCATGACGAATTTGCGCTTGCCCGGTTTCGTCGCCGCATCGGCGGTGCCGGCGGGGGACGCGGCCGGCCGCTCCGTGCCGTGCGACTCGGCAGGGCGACGCCTGGCTTCTTCCGCGACGTGAGTCCGCAACTGGTCCGCAAGCTGTGCGCTGGCCTCAGGTGCGGCTTCATCCTGCGCCGTTTCCGATCCACCGCGGATGATGCGTGCGGCCTGATCTCTCGCTGCGGCCATTACCGGCCTCCCCATTCGAAATGTCACAATGCACCCTGGGGCCAGGGAAACCGGCCGCATAGGCGCTCTCGATCCAAAAGTATCATTGACCGAACGGTTCGGTCAAGCTACATTCATCCCACACAGACCATAACGCGAAAAGCGCTTCCCGCCATATCGCGGGTTGAATTCTCGCGCGAGAAGATAAACCAATGATTGCATCCACATCAAACCCGATTCAATCCTTTGGCGAGGAGGAAAGTGCGAAGCGCCGGCAGATTTTGGACGGCGCGCGAAAGGTGTTCATGGATCTGGGCTTTGACGGGGCCAGCATGAACGAGATCGCGCGCGCCGCCGGCGTCTCCAAGGGCACACTCTACGTCTACTTCGCCGACAAGAGCCGGCTGTTCGAAGACATGGTCGAGGACGAAGTGCTCGCAAAGGGCAAGATCGCCTACAATCTCGATCCAGGACGCGATGTCGAAACCACACTGCGGGAGTTCGGCCGGACCTATATCGGTTCGATGTGCCGGCCAGGCGGCGGATCGTCGATCCGCACGGTGATGGCGATCGCCGAACGGATGCCGGAGGTTGGACGCCGGTTCTACGAGAACGTGCTGGCGAAGTCGATCGACCGTCTCGCCGACTATCTGCAGGCGCATGTCCTGCCGAACGATCTGGCAATCGACGACTGCCAGCTTGCAGCAGCGCAGTTCATGCAGATGTGCCAGGCGACGCTGTTTCTGCCCTTCGTATTCCAGTCAGAGCCGGCGCCGTCGGCGGAGCGCATCGCGCGCGTGGTCGACAGCGCGACGCGGTTGTTTCTGCAGAGCTATCGGTCGAAGCCGAAGTAGGTCCCTCCTCCACCTTATCCATCGCGCGCTAGAACCTGTACGTCGCGCTTCCCAGCACGGTGCGGCCGATGCCGAAGAAGCAGTCCCCTCGCGCGAGGCAGGTGGTGACATGCCGCTTGTCGGCCAGATTGCTGGCATTGACCTGAAACCGCCACGGCCCGGTCTCGTAGCGGATCATCGCGTCGAATAGCGTGTAATCAGGCGTGCGGATGGTATCGGTGCCGTCCCAAGACTGACCGATATAGCGCACGCCGCCACCGACGGTGACGCCTTGCAAGCCCAGCGCCGTGAGGCGGTACTTCGCCCATAGCGAGGCCTGCTGTTCGGGAACGGTTTCAACGTGTTTGCCGGCGTTGTCGCCGCTTTCGACCATTGCGTTGAGGTAGGAATAGGCGCCGATCAGATCGAGGTCCGGCGTGACGCGCGTGATCACCTCGAGCTCGGCGCCGCGAAGCCGCACCTTGCCGGTCTGCACCGAAAACACCGAGCCGCCGGGATCGCTCGCCAGCCGGTTTTTCTCGGTCGTGTCGAAGACCGCGCCGTTGATCGCGGTGCCGGCAAACGGATTGTACTTGAATCCCAGCTCGACCATTTCGCCCTGCTGCGCCTTGCAGATGCCATCGAGGCAGACGCCGGAGCCGAACACCGGGGTGAACGACGTTGCGCAGGAGACGTAAGGCGTCAGGCCGAACGGAAGTTCATACATCAGCCCGGCGCGCCCGGTGGTCGCCTTGGTGTTTTCCACGGGCGATCCCGCGACATCACTGGTGACGTAGTCCTGGCGGATGCCAACGACCGCGAGCCAAGGCCCGAGCCGCATCTGGTCCTGTGCATAAAGCCCGAGCTGGCTCTGCCGCAGGTCGGCCTCAGGCGTAAGCACCGGCGGCGTCAGAGCGGTATAAACCGGAGCGTAGAGGTCGAACGGCGTGGTGTCATAGCCTGAGCCGGATCGCGCGCGCTCCTTGAGGGTGCGGTAGTCGAGGCCGACCAGCGCCTTGTGGAGCACCGGCCCGGTGCCGAATTTCAGCTCGACGTTGCTGTCCGAGGTCAAGCTGTCCTTGCTGGTTTCGCGGCTGTAGATAAAGCGCTCCACGGTACGCCGCGCCGGATCGAGAAACGGAAAATTCGGATTTGGCGGATCGTACGGATCGCCATAGACGTTCGGATAGGCCGACCGGTAGATGCCTTCGACATGCGCGAAGCGAACGTTCTGCCGAACCTTCACGGCGTTGTTGAAGCTATGCTCGAACAGGCTGGAGAACGCGCCGGTCTCGGTCTGGTACTTCTCGAAGTTGGGATCGCTGGCGAAACGCCGCACCGGAATTAAGCCATTCGGCCCCGGATACAGCGTGCCTTCATGCGGCAGAAATGCGGTGGAAGAGCCGGTATTGTCCTTCTGATAGGTGCCGAGCACGGTCCAGCTCGTGTTGTTGGTCGGCCGCCAGGTCAGCGACGGCGCCAGCACGATGCGATCGTCCGGCACGAAGTCGGTCTGGGTGCCGCTGTCGCGGAATATGCCGATGAAACGATAGAGCCACTCGCCGTCCTTGGTCAGCTTGCCAGTCGAGTCGAGTTGCACCTGCTTGCGGTTGAAGCTGCCGAACTGCACGCCGATCTCATTGAAGGACTCCGCCCGCGGACGCTTCGAGATCAGGTTCAACAGGCCGGCCGTCGAGGTATCGCCATAGAGCACCGATGCCGGCCCGCGCAGCACCTCGATGCGCTCGAGCGCGTAGGGATCGGGCCGCCATTCATTGAACGTGAAGGTGTTCACCACGCGCGTGCCGTCGAGATAGATGTTGGGATCCTGGCCGCGAATGCGCGGATAGTCGCCGCGCGAATCCGGGCCATAGGCATCGGCGAATACACCGGGCACGTAGCGCAGCGACTCCTGTACGGTGAGCGCGCCCTGATCGGTGACGCGGTCGGCAGTAACCACCGTGATCGATTGCGGGGTTTCGCGCAGCGGCGTGTCGGTCTTGGTTCCGGTGCCGCTCTGGCCCGCGAGATAACCGCGTACCGGCCCGGTCGCCGTTTCAGCGCGCGCACCTGCGGCCGCTGCGGCATCAGGCGCCGTTTGCCCGCGCTGGACTGCGCGGCGGCTCGTTGCCGAGGCGGCTTGGCGTTTCGGTGCGGGGCGCGCGCGCGCAGCCGGCGGACGTGAGGGTTGGTCGACGACGACGGCCGGCAATTCCCGTGCGGACGACTGCGCTTGCGCCGGCGTGACATCGATCATCGCGGCGAACATCGGCAGCGCGGCGCCGAGCCAACCCGCGGTCTTCAAGCTTGCATTCATTTCCAGTCCTCATCGCTTTGCGCGGGACCGGTAACAAGTGCGTCAATCGCGATGAAGTGCGTGAAGGATACAGCGGCGCATCAATCACGCATTTAGAATTAGTATTGCTACAGGCTGCTTGAATAACGGGCCATCAAACAGGATCTGGAATTAGTCTTGGTCTAAGCGAACAACACAACAGTTGCGACGGTGCGCGATGCGTGACAACGCGCGAGCACGATGGATTCCGTTGTTGTCTCCTGCCATTCGATGAAAACGCTACCGGGCGAGACCCCTCGCGCGCGTGGCACTGCGGCACAAGAAGCCGGTCCGGCCGAAACACAGGCATCGTTCGGGAACCGGAACGAAACCGGCAATGGATGGTTGCTCTTCCTCGAGAGGTCCCGATGAGATTTGTACGGAACACCCTGGTTTGGCTGGTCGGCTTTCCACTGCCGGTCATCCTTCTGATCGCGCTTTACCTTCATCCCGCTTGATCGCTGATTAGTCAGGCAAGCGTGGCGGTCGCGGCCTGGCGAACGCGGCAGAGCTTTCGAACCGCCAACTTTCGAGCCCATCAATTCATTCAAAATCTTCGCATCTACAACGAGTGTCTCCGCGGCGCGTTTGATCGCCGGAGGTACTTGGACCATGTCGTTATTGGGCAGAAAAAGGGCGACGTGATCGGGATCAAGTTCTGGTAACCTGACGTACGCAGGCGCTTGCTGCCTCCTCGCTGGAGGTGCAGATTCCCTGCGCCCCTGCCCGGTTCAAAACGCCATGACCCGTGTTGCTTTCATCCTCGCCTTGCTCTTCACCGCGCCCTGGCAAGAAGCCGAGATCGTTGACGTGAGGGATCGCGGAGCGGTCGATCTCAAGCCATTCAACTGTCAGGACATCACCCGGAGCAGCGTCATCAGCCGAGTCTGCTACGATAGCGAGAGCCGCCGCATGCTGATCCAGCGTCATGCGGCCTACCAGCAATATTGCGATCTGCCAAAGGACACGCTCGATGCGTTTCTGAACGCGCCCTCGATGGGACGTTATTACAGGGCGAACATCGAAGCCGCCGATGGTAGCGGGCCTTACGCCTGCGGGACACATAAAGTGCCGTCCTATCAATAACATCGAACTTGCCGTTGTTGCACGGCCCGATTTTTTCATCCCTCCTCGCAATTCCGTCATTTGACATTTCGTCTAGTTTTGTAAAAATCGTCAAATGAGCGCCCGTACCCGCATTCTCGACGCCGCGATGCTGGTGTTCCGCCGGCACGGCTTCCGACGCTCCTCGATCGAGCAGGCCGCAGAGGCCGCGGGCCTGACGCGGCAGGCGCTCTACCATCATTTCGAGTCCAAGGAAGCGCTGTTCCGAGCCGTCATCGAACGGCTGCATGAGGAGGCGCTCGCCGCCGAGATTGCCGCAGCCAGCGCCGCCGAGAACGAAGGCGGCAGCCTAGCCGACATCCTGGTCGCTTCGGTCAGCGCCAAGCTCGGGCAACTGGCCGCCTCGCTCGATGGCTCGCCCCATGTCGAGGAACTGTTTTCCGAACATTTGCTGCAGGCCCGCGACCTCTATCAGAAATACACCACCGCCTATGCCGAGCAGCTCGCGGAAACGATCACGCGCGTCTGCCGCAAGCAAAACCTCACGCTCAAGGCCACGACGCCGCGCGATTTCGCGCGGCATATCGAGATGGCGATCAACGGCACCAAATCCGCTTATCCGGCGCTGCAGCCGGCCGGCGCTTTCCTGAGGGATCTGGAGATCATGCTGCGGACGCTGGTGGCTGGCGCGGTGAGCCCGGCGCCGCAGAAGCCTGCGGCGAAGCCGAAGCCGGCAAGGAAATCCACCGCTCGCAAACCTGGAGATCGCAGATGAGCACGATGACGATCAACGGCAAGCTCGCTCCCCTCCCCGACGATCCCGATGCCCTGCTGGTCGACGTCGTGCGCGACGCGCTCGGTCTCACCGGCACCAAGCTGGTCTGTGGCGCCGGCGTCTGCGGCGCCTGCACGGTGCTGGTCGACGGGAAGCCCGCGGTGAGCTGCCTGATGCCGGCACGCGCTGCCGCGAACACGAACGTGACCACCGTCGAAGGCATCGGCGCGGCAAAACTGCACCCGGTGCAGCAGGCCTTCATGGCGCACGACGCCCTGCAATGCGGCTTCTGCACGCCGGGCTTCATCGTCGAGGCGGTTGCGTTTCACGATTCCTGGCGCGCGGCCAAGGGAACGGCGGTACCGTCGCGCGAGGAAATCGGCGCGGCGCTGTCGGGCCATCTCTGCCGCTGCGGCGCCTATGACGGCATCTTTCGCGCCGTGGCGGACGCCTGCACCGGCCGCTTCGACGGCAACGACATCCTGCCACCGCGCATGGAAGCCCGCGACAAGGTGACGGGATCGGCGAAATATACCGTCGACATCCATCATGACGGCCAGCTTGAGGGCGTGATCCTGCGTTCGCCGTTCGCGCATGCGCGCATCGCCGAACTCGATCTGGCGGCGGCGCGCGCGATTCCGGGCGTGGGTGCCGCGATCTCGCTGCTTGGCGACGACCGCATCGTCCGCTATGTGGGCCAACCGATCGCCGCCGTCGCGGCCAGCGACCGCAAGACCGCGCTGGCCGCCATCGCCGCCATCAAACTCGTTAGCGAACGCCTGCCCTCGGCGATCGGGCTCGACGAGGCGCGCAAGGCCGATGCGCCGGTGGTGTTCGAAAAATCCGCGCGCAAGAAGGCCGGCAACGTCTCGGAAGGTGGCGGTTCGCCGGCGCCCTGGAACGGCAATATCCGCGGACCGTCGGCGGCGTTCTCCAAGAAGCCGAAGAAGGTGCGGAGCTGGGTCGAGGGCGCGCGCGCGGCGAACAATCCGCTGCTGGTCGAGGGCACCTTCCGCACCGGCACGCAACAGCACGCCTGCCTCGAGCCGCATGCCGCGGTGGCGCGTTTCGATGGTGACCGGCTCACCGTGCATGTTTCAACGCAGGCGGTATTTCATGTGATGGAGCTGATCGCCAAGCGCTACAAGCTCGGCCACGACAAGGTGCGCGTGATTGCCGACCATGTCGGCGGCGGATTTGGTTCGAAGGCAACCCTCGGCGTGGAAACGACCACCGCGATCGAGCTGGCGCGCGAAGCCAAGGCGCCGGTCAGGGTAGCCTACGACCGGCACGAGGAGCTTTCGGTCACCGGCTATCGGCCGGCAACGGAAGTGAAAATTGCGTTGCTGCCGTCCGAGCAAGGCGAGCTGAAAGCACTTTCGCTGACCGCCTATGCCGACACCGGAGCCGCGACCAATTCCACCATCGCCGCACTGGCGCGGCTGATCTATCCGGCAGAAGCAAAGGAGCTCGCCGATTTCGACGTCATCAGCAATCTGCCGGCCGGTGCTCCCTTCCGCGGCCCCGGTGGCCCCCCGATGGCGTTTGCGCTGGAACAGGCGATCGACGAGGCGGCGCTGCGCATGAAGGTCGATCCGATCGCACTGCGCAAGCGCTGGGATCCCGATCCCAACCGGCAGCGGCTGTACGATTGGGCTTTGGGCCTGGACGTCTGGCGCAACCGCAAACCGATCGCCGCGCAGAGCGGCCGTTATCGCCGCGGCGTCGGCGTCGCGACCGGCTACTGGCTTTATCTGTGGCAGCCCGGCTCGAAGGTCGAAGTGGCGGTCAAGGGCGGGCGGCTCGTGGCCAGCACCGCGACGCAGGATATCGGCACCGGCACCCGCACCGTGATCGCCAATACGGTGGCGCGCGAATTCGGGCTGGAGCCGCATGAGATCGAAGTCAGGATCGGTGATTCAAACCTTCCGGAAGGGCCGGGCTCGGGCGGCAGTAGGGTCACGGCTTCAGTTGTTCCGCCGATGCTGCTGGCGATCGAGCAGTTGAAGGCGTCGATCCAGCGACACGCAAAGCGGCAGCCGGTCCCGGGCTCCAATGCGCCGTGGCGCGAATGGCTCGCGGCCTCGCCCGACCTGTCTGCTTCCGGCGTGCGGCCGGAAGACAGCAAGCAGATGGCGCCGGGCGTCCAGTCGCCGCTCAAGCAGGCCGGCTTCATGGGCATGATCTTTGGCTGGATGATGCGGCGCTTCTCCAACCTTGCGATCGGCGCCGGCGTGCCGAGTTCGGTGCAGGTCATCGAGATTGAAGTCGATACCTGGCTCGGCCATGTCCGCGTCGTCAACGTTCACACCGGCATTGCGATCGGCAAGGTGGCAGCACCGGCGCTGGCGCACAGCCAGGCGGCCGGCGCCGTCATCCAGGGCATCGGCTATGCGCTCTATGAGGCCCGCGAAGTCGATTCCCGCACCGGCGATGTGCTCAGCGGCGGCATGGAGGATTATCGCATTCCGGGAATTGCGGACACGCCCATGATCGACGTGCATTTCGACGAGGGCGGCTTCGATCACGTGCTCGGCGGCAGCGTCGGCATCGGCGAGGTCGCCACCGTGCCGACCTCGCCCGCGGTCGCCAACGCCATTCTCAACGCCACCGGCGTTCGGCTGACCGAACTGCCGATCCGTCCCGACCGTCTCGTCGCCGCACTCAAAGGGAGGGCCGCCGCATGACACCGACAGCCATGACCGCCACGCAAGTGAGCGAATTCCGCGCCGCCGGCACCGACCTCAGCGAGAGGCGGCGCAGCGGCGTCTCGACGGGACCGCTGATCGATATATCGGCCACGCCCGACACGATCGGAATGCATTGGGGCACGGAGGGGAGTTTGCGCATCGGCGCCTTCACCAGCATTGCCGCCATCGCTGCCGACGTGCGCATCGCCGCGGCGTACCCGGGCATTGCCGCATCCGCGCAAGGTCTGGCGACGCCGCAGATCCGCCACCTCGCAACGCTTGGCGGCAATCTCGCGCAGCGTTCGCGCTGCTGGTATTTCCGAAATCCGCATATCGCCTGCCTGAAGAAAGGCGGGTCTGACTGTCCGGCACGATCGGGCAATCATCTCTACCACGCAGTCTTCGACCTCGGCCCCTGCGTGGCACCGCATCCCTCGACGATGGCCGCCGCACTGCTGGCCTATGAAGCGAAGGTGACCACCGATCGCCGGAGTTCGCTTTCGATCGGCGATCTCCTCGGCGACGGCTCCAACGGCAGCGCCGACAACGCGCTGCAGCCGGGCGAGATGATCAAGAGCATCGAGCTTGCTTCACCGTTGCAAGGCGAGCGCGCCCTCTACAAGCGCGCGATCAGCCGCACCCATGCCGAATGGCCGCTGGTCGAGATCTGCGCCCGCGCCGTGATCAAGGACGGCGCGTTTCAGTTCATCCGCCTCGCCGCCGGCGGCATCGCCCCGGTGCCGCTGCGGCTCGCCGCCGCCGAAGCGGCATTGCAGGGCAAGCCGGCCAATATAGCAACGATTGCCGTGGCCGCGGAACGCGCGACCTCAGGTGCAAAGCCACTACCGATGACGGGATACAAACTCGATCTCTTGAGGGGCGTGGTGCAGGATCTGCTGGAACGGCTGGCGGGATAGCTGCAATCACCATCGACTGCGACACGCAGTCCGTAGGATGGGTGGAGCGCAGCGATACCCATCATCTAACAGCCGCTAGATATCGATGGGTATCGCTTCGCTCCACCCATCCTACGAAGAGATTCACGCACTGACGTCAGCAAGCCCGCGCGAAGATTCGCGCTGGTTCGAATATCCCCCGGCCCGCTGCGCGACCGCTTTCTGTTGCTCGGCCATCATTGCCTCGAACGCAGCATCCAGTTGCGCGCGGCTATAGTTCGACGACGTCGTCTCGCGCGGTTTCCAGGCGGATTGCGTGATCGCGGTGGACGCCTTCTCCACCGTGCCGCCCACCGCCTTTGCGATGCGCTCCGCGCGCCATTGCGCCAGATCGGGGCCGCCGTTCAAGCCGGGAGGGTCTTGCAGGTCCCCGACCATCGCCGCTGCTTGATTCGTCATCGCCACAGAGCCGGCATTGTAAAGTGTCGCGACCACCTTGCCGTCCACCTTGACGGTCGCATAGGTATTTTGCGGGGCATTATCGGGGACGTCGGTGGCAGCGGCCGAGTTCGCGGCTTGCATCCTTAGCCAATTCGACGCCATCAGATCGCGAAGCTCGGGGTTGTCCCTGACCGAGATGATTTTCAATCCGGACATGTCGAGCGCCTTGACGGCCGAAACCGGAATTCCCTGCTTTGCATTTTCTGCTGCCGTGCCGGCATCTGCACCGGCAATCGGCATCGCATCCGCCGTCGTCAATGTCCTCGGTGTGTAAGCTTGTGTCGGACGCAGATAGCTCCCCGCATTAGATATACTCGTCGTCATGGACCCACCCTTGCAATTTCAGGGTGAAAGCAACCACCATGCCAAGGCGGAAGTGATTGATAAGACTGGCGTCCTGTTTGCTGAAAGGATTTGCGCGTCGGAAAATCTTGCCGAGATCGGCAAGATTTTCTGTTTCTGCGGGATGGCGTTGTATCTCACGAATCCGAGCGGATCTAATGGTCCTCGAACTCGTCTTCCTCGTTGACCTTGCTGTTGCCCTTGAACCAGCGCGACACAGATTTCTTTGCGCCCAGCGATCCCGTCGAATAGGGATCGCGTGACGCATAAGGATTACGCTGGCCGGCGCGGGCGGCGACCTCTTCGCCCGATACGGCGGCGGGCTGGCAGATGATGCGGCGGGAGGACCGGCGCATCAGGTCGACGTGAATGTGATCCTCGTGATGGGCGTTGGAGCCCGGCGCCAGCACGGTGTTGAACTGCTGACAGGCGGCCCCCTGCACGTCGCGCAGAAAGCCCTGCTCTTCCGGCATACCGCGCCAGCCGGTCTTGACCGCGATACGACGCCCGTCGGCGAGCGTGAAGGCGGCGATGTCGAGCGCGTTGCCGAAGGCGTGCTCGGAAATATGCGCGTGCGGATTGCCATTCATGCCGCGACAGGAATACGCCGAGATCTGTTTGATTTCGACCACGCGCGCGCCGAACCAGCGCATCGCCGCCGGCTGCACGGAATCAGAGAGCCAGCGGTCGAGCGCCGAGACGATCGGGCACGCCAGCGTCGCCGCCGGCTTCATCGAGACCTGCCCGAGGGCGCCGACGGCATTGCCCTGCGCGGGCCCGAGCCGCGGCGCGGCCGGCGGTGGCGAATAGGACGGCTGTCGATACGGCGCGGAAGAAGCCGCCGGGTAACGGTCGCGCGGCGGATAGGACGGTGCCGCCATGTAGCCGCCGTCGCGCGTTGTCGGCGCGCCCTCGGGCGGCAGATCGGCGTCGTCTTCCTGCGGGCCGATGCCCGGCGCCGACAGCGAGATCGGGCCGTTGGACGGCGCGGCATAGGTCGGCTGCCGCGGCGCTGGAGCCGGATAGCTTCCCTGATAATTCCCTTGATAATTTCCTTGAGGCGGAGCCGCCGCCGGTGCCCGCGTGATCGGCCAGCGCGGCTGGTTGCCGATATTGCCAGGCGGCCGCAGGCTTTCATCGGCAAATCCGAAGCTGCTGATGTTTTCGCCGAGCGCCGCTACTTTCAGCGGATATTCGGCGCCGCACACGCCGGGACCGGAGATCGGGTCGATTCGAACCAGTTCGGCGCTCTCCTTGACCGCGCCGGACTTCAGGCACGCGAGTTCGGCCTCGGCACGCCACGGTTCGCGCTCGGCGGACTGAAAAAATCCGCGGCCACAACCCGCTAGCGAGACGAGGACGAAGGAGCCGACGAGATACAAACGAACTCCGCGCGTCATCCCGCGCACGTTCAACGAATTTATTTAAAGACTCTTCAACATATTGATTTTACGAATTTTTTACCATGTTTTCAGGGGCTGGCGCCTGTGGAGATGCCATGGATGGACAGCAACACTGACTTTTTGGTCCGGGAACGCTTTGCTAGCCTAAAGTGTTAGTTGCGGGCACGACGTGAACCCAGGGAGCTTTCCCAATGGATTTCGTAAGTCCTCTCGTCAGCAGACTTAGCGTTGTAACCGCGTATGTTGCATTCGCTTTCGTCGCCGCGATTGTGCTTGGCGTGTTCTAGATCCCGTCCATAAATGGACCTGAACGCCCGGTGGCCCGTGTCACCGGGCGTTTTCGTGACTAGGACCGCAGCTCGGACGACGTCTGCCATGACGTCACCAGGCTGTCGGCGTGGCGCGTGATGCGGCTCCAATTGTTGCCGGAACAGTAGAAGCGGCCGAGCGCGCAGGCTTCGACGCGAAGCGTGTTGATGCCCTTTAGCGACATCGTGCCGTAATACGTCTCACCGCTGTTCTGGCTGTAGATGCCACCGGTCCATTGCCGTTCCGTCTTCGGCTTCATGTTGATCAGGATCGCTTCGCCCTTTTCGTTCGATGAACCGAGCACGAAACCGCACAGCGCATCGCCGCACTTTCCGATCCGCACCGCTCCCTTGCCTTCGGTCTGCCAGTCACCGATCGGAGAATCCGACGGCTCTTCCTCGGCCCGATGCGTGACGCGCTCGACCTGCGGCGCAGGCTGCACGGTCTCGACCGGTTTCGCGACCGGTGGAGGCGGCACTGGAATCGAAGCCTCCTGAACCGGTGGCGGGGCGAGCGGCGGAGGTGGCGCAAGCGCATCGAGGATCTGGCCTCTCGATGCGGCCGTCGTGTAGACGCCCGGCGGCGGCACGGCCACGATGGTCTTGGCCGGCGCCGTGGTCGTCGGCGGGGCAGGCGGCGAGATCGTCTGTGGTGCTGGCGGCACCGACTTCGCTGGCACGGCCACGTCACTGTCGTCGTTATAGCGGTCGCGCTTGCGGCGCCAATCGAGCCTTCTGGAGATCGACATCGAGGCGCACGAGACCGAACGGCAATGTCGGGAGGATTCGATGTGCACCCGATGGCTGCCGACGCTGAATGAAATCGAACGACCGGCATGGGCCGAAGAAGTGAGCGCGATCAGCACGGCGAGAAAACAAAGTCGTTTCATTGAAGCCTCCTCGCTGGTGAGGCGGAAAGCTAGTCGCAGGGAAGCCCGTCTGAATGTGATTTGAATCACCGACCCGCCTGACTGCGCAGCTTCCGGGGCGCAGGGCTTCCGGGCGTCTTGTGACGTGCGTCACAGAACGTGTCCCTTGCCCCGCGTAGGGTCCACGCATGTTCACCGCCACGCGCTCACAAGCCGCTCAGGAGCCCCGTCATGAAGAAGCTCTACGTCCTCGCCGCATTGTTGATGGCCACCTCGGCGCATGCCGGCGGAATTACCTTCCAGATCAACGGCGAACGCGTCCGCATTGAAGCGCCGCGCAATTGCGGCGCCATTTCCTGCGTCAAGGTCATCTCGCCCGGCTATACCGGCACGCTCGGCAATGTCGATCTCAAGGGCATGGGCTCCAAGAGCAAGATCGACGACGATGTCGTGGCCGCGCCGGCGGCACCCGCAGCACCCGCTCCGGCCCAGGCCACCGCGCCGCCGCCCGCCCCTCTCGCTCCGGCAGCGGCAACGCCCGCCCCCGCTCCAACCACCGTCGCGACTGCAACACCGGCACGGTCCGAAGCTGCGCCGCCCGCTCCGCCTGCGCCGCCAGCGCCGGCCGCAGCCGCGCCCGCACCAGCGCCGGCGGCCTCAGCCGCCGCGTCCGACCCGAACTCGCCGATCGGCACCTGGGCAACGGAAGAGAACAAGGGCAACGTTCGCATCGAGGAATGCGGCGCCAATCTGTGCGGCTATGCCGTCAACACCGGTGCAAGAATCCTGATCAACATGAAGCCGCAGGGCAGCAAGTGGACCGGCCGGATCCATGATCCCGACAGCGGCCGCAATTACGACTCGACGATCGCGCTGAAGAGTACCGACACGCTCAAGGTCCAGGGCTGCGCCTTCGGCGGCATGTTCTGCGGCGGCCAGACCTGGAAGCGCGTGAGCTGATTATTTACCTCCGAGCTATTTCTACCCGAGACCTGTTCTCCCCGAGACTTGGGCCCCGTGAATCTCACGGGGCCTCCTTTTTATTGCTCATCGTCAACTCGCGGCGGGTGGAGGCGGTCTCCGACGCGACGAGCGGCGAACAAACCTCGTCCGCTCATTGTCCACCGTCCCGACAGGCGTCGACTCTTTCGGCGCGCTGATCTCGCTTTTATTGAACCACGCCCGCCACTGCTTCGATCTCAACTCGAAAGCCGTAGTGTAACGTCGGCACGGGAACGACCGCGCGGGCCGGTCGGACGGCACCGATCCATTCAGAATAGAGTTTGTCGAAGACCGGCCAGTCATTGATGTCCGTGACGTAGACGCGAACATGAATGAGCTTGCCGACGGCGCTGTTTGCCGCCTCCAAGGCCGTCGCGAGATTGGCCAATGCTTGACGCACCTGGGTCTGAAAGTCCTTGTCAGCAAGCCTCGTACCATTGGCGGAGATCGGCAATTGCCCGGACACAAAAACAAAAGCACCGGCTCTCACCGCATGACTGTAGTGCCCGCCAGGCGCCGCCATTCCGTGAGGCTCCAGGTAGTCAATGTCACCAGCCATTAAACCTCCGCCATGTTTCAATGCCGTCGTCCGTGGCTGCCTGATATTCGGAGAATTGGGCTCCAGTAGCGCAGGCGTGATTCGGAAGTATTCGAAGTCGTGTGCCGATCGGAAAGCGATTTTCAGGAGAGACGAGACCTCCGTTCGCCGCGGCAAGAATCCCATGTTCCTGATTTGCCGCGATCACGACCAGGTCCCCCTTGAGCGGGCTCCCCTCCAGGTCGCATGCGATTCCGTATCCGTAATCACGGCGCTGACGAGCCGTGCCGCGGTCTCGGCTCATCGCCATCCATCCGGCATCGACGATGATCCAGCCTTTTTCCGACTGATGGCCAACCACGGTCGTCAGCACGGAAAGGGCAATATCGTCGATCGCACAGACGCCGACATTCGTCATGAACAGATCGAAGAACACATACACGCCGCAGCGCACTTCCGTAACGCCGTCCAGGGCACGGGCGGACAGCGCTGTCGGGGTCGATCCGACGCTCACGACCGGGCAGCGAAGGCCGGCAGCACGCAGCCGTTCGGCCGCGCGCACGCTCAAGGCACGCTCCTGCTCCGCCAGGCGCGCCAAAGCCTCGGGATCGTCGAGTTCATAGGAGTTTCCGGCATGAGTAAGCACGCCGCAAAGTATGGCGCCACCGGTGTGAAGAATGCGACCGATCTCGATGAGACGCTCATCCTCGGGGCCCACACCTGAGCGGTGCCCGTCGGTGTCGATTTCTATCAGGACTTCGAAAGGATCGCGATGCGACTGCGCCTCGACGACGGCTTGCGCAGCCTCGACCGAGTCGACCAGAATTTTAAGACGGCAGCCCTGATCACGCAATCCTTGGGCCCGGCTGAGCCTGTGCGGAGCGATGCAGACCGCGTAGAGAATGTCGTCGTAGCCTGCGGCAAAAAACGCCTCGGCTTCGCGCAGGGTCGAAACGGTGATGCCGTTCGCGCCTGCGGCGCGCTGCCTGTCGGCAACAGCGACGCATTTGGTCGTCTTGACGTGGGGACGGAAACTGACGCCCAAGGCGTTCATCCGGACTTGCATGCGGGCGATATTGCGCTGCATGCGCGCGACGTCGACGACGGCAGCGGGCGTTTCGATATTTGAGAGAGATGTCGTCATGATTAATCCAGATATTCGCCCTTGGCGCGCAGCACAGGTACGTCGTGCTCCAGCCCTTGAGCGATCAGCGCGCTGACGGCGCCGGGCTCGAGATCCGCCCCCCGAGGCAGTTCGACACCAACCGCCGTCATCTGTCGCACAACATCCGGGTCGGTGAGTGCGGCACGCAAGGCGTCATTCAACCTCTGACGCACTGGCGCAGGCGTTCCCTTCCGCACGAAGATCGCGTTCCAGGAGCGGAGATTCACATCTGGATAGCCCGCCGCTCCCGCAGTGGGCACCTGAGGCGCCTGCGGCAGCGGCTGATCACTCAGCGCTGCGATTGCCTTGATCGTTCCGCCGAGCACTTGAGGCAGCGCGGTGGTGGTCTGGTCGCACATGAAGTCCACGTGACCACCCATGAGATCGTTCATCGCCGGGGCAACGCCGCGATATGGCACATGGGTGATGTTCAGTTTCAGGTTCGACAGCAGCAGAACGCATGCATAGTGCGAAATCGATCCGACGCCGGCGCTGCCAAAGGTGAGTTTCTCCCGGTTGGCACGGGCATAGGTGACGAAGTCCTGTAGATTGGACGCCGGCAAGTCCAGCTTCGCGACAAGAAGCGTGGAGGCCATCCCCGCGAGGCCCACCGGTTCGAAGTCTGCGACGGGGTCGTAAGGCAGGCGCTTGAAGAGCGCGACATTCGCGACATGTGTTCCGATGGTGCCAAAGCCGAGCGAGTATCCATCCGCAGGCGCCTTTAGCAATCTGGTCAGGCCGATGGTGCCGCTGGCGCCGCCGATATTTTCCACGATGACGGATTGCTTCAAGTGGGCAGCCATGGCCTGAGCCACTGCCCGGCCAAGCGCATCGCTCGGGCCACCGGCGGGAAACGGAACGATCAGCGTCAATTGCTTCTCGGGAAACCCCTGAGCCGTTGCCGCAGAGATGTTCAATCCGACCGCGAACAAGGCCGCCAGCGCGCGGGATATCATGAAAAATCCTCCAGCCACGGAATGAGGTCATCGAGATCAGCAGACTCTCTCTCGGCTGCCGGCGCGCCATCCGGACGCGCCAAGCCCACGCGATTGTGCCAGTAGGTGCGCAGTCCGACGGCTGAGGTGCCGATGAGGTCGTAGCCGGAGCCTGCGACAAACGCTGCGTCCGCGGCCGACACACCCAGCATGTCCAGGGCCAGACGATAGGGGCGGGCGTCGGGCTTGTAGAAGCCGGCCTCCTCGGCGGTGATCACGACATCCCATTGGGTGCGGAGGCGGGCGGCGGCCATTCGTCCGAGACGCGTCGAGCAATTGGTGACGACTGCCAGGCGCGTCCGTCCGGCCAACCGGTCGAGCGCGGCCTGCGCGCCGCTCCAGACCGGGAGGGATTGCGAATTTTCTTCGAGGGCGTCTGCCACCGACGGAGCCAGACCGGTCGTGCGCGCAGCCTGGCGGACCAGATCCTCATACGGGACATAACTCCCGCAACCATATGTCAGGCGGAGATACTCGGCCCTCCAAGCCCGGCCGGCTGCTTCGGATCCGGCCGAGGTATTCCAGACGCTCCAGGAATCGAGGAGCGCGGTGAGAAGGTCGAAAAGAACGGCGCGTGGCATGGTCATGTCAAACCTCTATCATCCTGATGATCAGTTGTGTTTAAGTAAGATTATCTCTTCCCTTCAGGAAAATTGAATGATCGCGCTTGAGGATTTGCGGTTCGTGGTGGCCCTGAGCCGAACCGGCTCGCTCAGCGCGGCGGCAAGGGTACTCGATGTCACGCCGCCGGCGCTTTCCATGCGATTGAAGAAGCTGGAGGCTGTTCTCGGGGTCAACCTTGTCGTTCGCAGCTCCCGAGGGTTGCGCTTCACGCCGGAAGGCGAACAACTTGTCCTTGAGGCCCAGTCGCTGTTGGCGCGCGTCGATGGGCTGGCGGACAGTCTCACCGGTGGCGTGTTTGCTGGCCCCCTGCGGGTTGTCGCGCCGTTCGGCTTCGGCAGGATCCATGTCGCGCCCGTCATGGCGGCATTCATTCGCGAGTACCCGCAAGTGCGTGCGACGTTGCACCTTTCCGAAGCGCCCTGGAACAGCAATGTCGAGGCTGACGTCGTCATCCATATTGGAACAGTCCGGGATTCCTCGTGGGTTGCTCATCTTCTTGCCCGCAACGCGCGCTGGGTATGCGCCAGTCCCAGTTATCTTCGACGACGCGGAACGCCGTCACACCCTCGCGAGCTGGCACAGCATGCCTGTCTCTCCGTTCGCGAAAACGAAGAGGACGTGACGCTGTGGCGCTACAAGAACAGCCACACATCATCCCGCCGATCAGAGGCGCTTCGAATAAGTCCGGCACTTACGAGCAACAATGGCGAAGTTGTTCGCGAGTGGGCCGTTGCGGGGTTGGGCGTCGCGCTCAGGTCCGAATGGGACGTAGCACCATCCGTCAAACGCGGCGAACTGCGTCGGCTGTTTGTTGAATATGAGTTCGAAGGGGCCGACATTCTGGCTTTGGTGCCAACGCGTCGAGGGGTCTCAGCTCGTGTTTCGCATTTTGTTGAAAGCCTGAAGACCCGCTTTCAACCGAAGCCGCCCTGGCGAAGTAATTGACAGCGTGGCCAACGTATTCGGACTGCGCTCGAAGCCGCCTGTTAACGGCAGCTCGAGCGACTTGACCTTTTACGATGGTGAGCGGCCACGGCTAGAGAACGGAAAACATATGTTGTTGGCCCTTAGCGACGTATTGCGCCGTGGCGTGAGCTTGATCGCAACGGGGCAAAGCGGACCTAGCCTTCGTCGCGTCACGCCAACGGCGTTTACGGGTGCACGGCCGAGCTAGCTTGCCGCCCGGAACTGAACCTCACCATTGTTCAGGAAACATGTCTTGGTGAAGAGGCTCAGATCCAGCGGATTGGGCAATCTGACATCTTCCAGATCGGGGCATGGTTTCTTCAACGGATCGTACGAGCGATCGATCTGGGAGATGAAGACGAAGATCAGCCCGCGATCGCGGGCGAACGACTGCAGGGTGCGAACCTGAACCATCAATTCCGGATTCTCACGCTTCTGGTCGAGCAGTTGCAGATAGTCCACGACCACCAGGGTGCCGCGCGGCGCTGCAGCCAGCCGCTTGACGATGTAATCCGAACTCATCTCGTCGGAGCTGTCGAATTCAAACAGACCGGCAAAATCCTCCCGCGCCACGCCTATGTCGCGGAAACGATCCAGCATGTCGTTCTCCGTGTATTCCAGCGTGAAGAACACGCCTCGACTGCCGGACTTCATGGCCTGCACGGCAAGCTCAAGGCTCATCAGGGTTTTGCCCTGGCCCGGGCGTGCACCCACCAGCACCAGGTCGCCGGGAGCCAGCCGCGAAAACAGTTTTTCGGCCGGAGCGCTTGCCGTCACTTTGGCCGCGAGCAAGCTCCAGCCACTAAAACCCTCTTGCCTGGCAACGCGGTCGAGCGCCTCGTGCAGCGGGATATTTTTGGCGCGGGATAGAAGTTTGGCCTTACGCTTCAAGTGATAAAGGGGCGCAGACAGTTTCATCGAAAGAACCTCCTATTGCGAGCAATGATCGCAACCCCTCCTTATGCTTGGTGCTCGAACAGTTGGTTCGATGGTCGAAATGGCCCCGCATGAAAGATGCTGTCCCGACGGAGGGGGGAGGCATGGGCCGCGCCAGAATCAGATCATAGCAAATCCCCGCTGAAGGGACATTGCCGACCGTGGGCGCCGGTGAAAAAAAGTTGCGGAAAAGGCGATCCAAAGCGTCTTGCGAAAGAAAAGACCACGATCTGGCGTCCAAACTCCGTCGGCTCCGCTGCCAACCTCCTTTCGCGCGAGCAAGCTGAAGCGGTATAAAGCTTGGACTGTCATAGGTTCGACCCGTGAGGACGGCTGCAATGGCGTCGATGGCTTTAGATCTCGGCCTCCGGGGTGTGGCGGTCGGATTGTTTCTTGTCGTCTGTATCGTGCTGTTGCGGTGCGCGCCGCTGCGTGTCGCGGCACGCCTGGCTCTCGCCATGAGCGTGGCCGGTGCCGCCTACGCGATTTCGACGGCGCCGTTCTTTCCCATGGGGTCGTTCGGGTGGAATTCCCCCTTTGTCGTGCTTTCGATGGGCTTTCCCGTCGTGTTCTGGCTGTGGGCGCACGCGATCTTCGATGAGAATTTCGCCCTGCGCCCCTGGCACGGCGGTTTGTGGGCGCTCGTCGCCGGCCTCGGCCTCATGGCCTACAACGGCTGGTCGGAGTGGCCAGATCTTGCGGCGACCTGCAGCCGGCTGCTGGCGCTAGCCTCGATCGGCTTCGCCCTGCTGGCGGCCTCCCAGATCCCGAGAGGCTGGCGTGCGGGCCCTTTGACGGGACGCACCAGCCTGCGGATAGCGCTCGTGGTCGGCATCACGATCCACCTCGTGCTCACTGCGGCCTCGGGGCTTGCTGCGATTCCGCTGAAGTCCATGAGCCTGACCTATTCGCTCGCGCTTGGCGTATCGGCACTGCTCGCGGCATGGCTGATCCTGTTTTATGGACCCCAGGGCCGCCCCGCCGTCGCCGGGCTCGGCAGCGGAGCAGCTGGCCGGGCGTCCGAGCCGGTCTCCCACGCTGGCGTGTCGGCGTCGGACCAGGCTTCGCTCCATCGCCTGGACCATGTGATGACGATCGAGCGGGCCTATCGGCGTGAGGGACTGACGATCGGCACGCTGGCGGTCAGGCTCGGCATACCTGAACACCGGTTGCGAGGCCTCATCAACGACGGGCTGGGTCACCGCAACTTCAACGCCTTCCTCAATCGCTATCGCATCGAGGAGGCGAAGGCGGCACTCGCCGATCCCGGCCAGATCGACGTACCCGTGCTGACGATCGCGCTGGATTCCGGATTCCAGTCGCTTGCGCCGTTCAACCGCGCATTCAAGGCCGACACCGGGCTGACCCCGACCGAATTCCGCCGGAGGGCGACGGCCGCGAACCGCGGTAGCGCATACTGACATCGACAATTCGATTAGCGATTTCAGAATTCGATAGGACCAGCCTCCGCCGACCCGCTTATCCTTGCCGTGAAGACGATCGAGCTGCGACGCGTTCATCGGCATGCCGATGGCACTCCGCACAATGCCCATGGCGAGTTCCACGTCCGATGAAAGACTTTCTCAACGCGGCCAGACTGCTGCTGCTCGACCTCGCATCGACCCTGTTCTTCCTCGTTGTCTATCTGCTGACACACAACACGATTCTGGCGGTCGGCCTCGGCATTACGCTCGGCCTCGCACAGATCGGAATCCAGCTCATCCGCCGCCAGCCGATCCACGTCATGGAGTGGCTCAGCCTGGTCCTGATCATCGCTGCAGGCATCGCGACGCTGCTGACCCATGATCCGCGCTTCGTGCTGATCAAGCCAAGCGTGATCTACGCGATTGTCGGCGGCGTGATGTGCAAGCCCGGCTGGTTGAACCGCTATCTGCCTGACATCGCACGGGCGGTGGTGCCCGATGTCGCCACAATCGTGGGCTTCGCCTGGGCAGGCCTGATGTTCGTGTCCGCCGCGGTAAATGCGTTCGTCGCCCTGACCTGCAGCCTTGAGACCTGGGCCCTGACCATGCCGATCTATGGCATCGTGAGCAAGGTGGTGGTGTTCGTGGCCGGCTTTGCCGCCATCCGCCTCACCGCCCAACGCCGCATCCGCGCCATGCCGGCCCCCGAACGTGACGCCCTGCTGGTCGCGGTGGGACGGAAGGCGGCGTAACCATCCTGCCGCTCAAGCGTGGGTAAACGACGAAACAAACTCACCCGCGACGAAACCGTTTTGCGCATGCGACGAAGAATTGCGGAAACCAAGCCTGCGTAGTGATCGCCCAGACGAGCGCCGCTCCGGCGCGATACTTGCGGGCGCACTCACCAACATAAAGGGACATTCGATGGCTTTCACGGATTCGACAATGCGTAACTGCCAATTGCTGGTCGTGACCAGCTTTGCGCTGGCCGCGCTGAGCACAGCCGCTCTGGCCTACACGGCGGAGCAGCAGCAGATGTGCACCGGTGACGCGATGCGGCTGTGCTCGTCGGAAATCCCCGATGTCGATCGCGTCACCGCCTGCATGGTGCAGAAGCGCGCGCAGCTCAGCGACGGCTGCAAGGCGGTCTTTCAGTACGTGCCGCCGCCAGCCGCAACGCCTGCCAGCTATGCGCCCGCGGCGAAACCCGCCAGGCCGCTCAGCCCGACGCCGCACAAGCGCGGCTGAGCATTTTCCTTATTAAAGTCACGGCGCCATGTCCCGGTATCCCGGACGTGGCGCTTGCTCGTTTCGGCCGCCCGTGACAACAAGCACCGCCGTTCATTCCGCGTTCAGCCGGGAGAGGCTGAAATCGGAGACTGAAATCGCGCAAAGCTTCGCCCGCCCTCCCCCGACCCGGAATTCCCCCGATGCAGCGCCACTTGTCCTTTGCGCTCATGCTGTTGGCCTGCAGCGCGACGATCGGCGCGACCAATGCTGCCGCGGCTTCGTCCGGCTTGACGCAACTGGCGCAGGCGCAGACCGAGCCCTCGCCGTCCGCCGCACCGGCGGCCCCGCCAGATCCCGCCACGCCTGACGCAACCGCCGCGGACGCGCCCGAGGAGCCGATCGGCAACGTCGCGACCGTGACCGGAAGCGCCAGCGTGATCCGCAACGACCAGACCACGCCGCTCAAGGTCAAGGACGACATCTATCTCAACGACGTGGTGCAGACCGGCGCGAATTCCGCGCTCGGCATCACCTTCATCGACGCCACCACCTTTAATCTCAAGGGCAGCACGAAGATCACTATCGACAATTACGTCTATGAGGACGGCGGCAAGAGCAACGCGGCGATCTTCGACGTCGCCAAGGGTACCGCCGCCTTCGTAGCCGCCTCGGTGGCAAAAACCGGCGACATGAAGATCACGACGCCGACGGCAACGCTCGGCATTCGCGGCACCACCGGCCTCATCGAAGTGCCGGAGGGTGCCGCCGCCAATAATCCGAACAACGTCGCGGTCAAGCTTTATCCCGACGCGGACGGGAGGGTCGGCCGGATCGAGGTCAACGACCGCGCCGGCGCGCGGCTCGGCTTTCTGACGCAGGGCGCGAGTGGCTTCACCATCCGCCCGGGCGCGGGCGGCGCGCGCTTCGCCGCGGTGCCGCTGGTCATTCCGCAAGCGGTGATGCTGCGCGATCAGGGCTTCGTGCGTCAGCTTCATTCGACACAGAATGTCGGGCGGCAGCTCGTGTTCCAGCAGCGCGAATTCCGCCGCGCCAATCCCGGCTTCGTCAATCCGAACCGGCCGATCCGGCAACAACTCCAGCCCGGCCAACAGCGGCCCAATGGTTTGCCCGGACAGAACAGGCCCGGACAACAACAGCCCGGTCAGCTCAATCGTCCCGGCCAGCCGCGGCAGAACGGCCTGCCCGGGCAACCCGGTCAGCCGCCACTGCCGACTGTGCCGAATCGCCAGGGGCAGCAGCAGCCCGGCCAGCTCAATCGACCCGGACAACCGCAACAACCGGGCACGCCACCGCGCGCCGGACAGCAGCAACCCGGCTCGCCCAATCAACCCGGCGTGCCAGCGCGGGCCGGACAACCGTCACGTCCCGGTTTGCCGGCACAGCCCGGACTGCCGCCGCGTGCGGGACAACCGCCACGATCCGATCTTCCGCCGCAGCCCGCCGCGCCACTAACACGGCCGGGATTGCCCAACAGGTTCGGCGCGCCCGGGCCGCAGCGCGTGCCCGGCGTTCAGGGAGCGCCCGCCGTACAGCGTCCGGGACTGCCCGCCGCGCCACGGCGGGGCGCGCCCGCGCCGCAACGCGGCAAGCCGCCGCCGAAGGAGAAGCGGTAATCGGAAGATGGAGTCAGGTATCGCGCCGCAGCCAGTCGCGCAGCTTCTGTATGAAGCTTCGCGGCTGCCGGCGCGTTCGACTCTCCACTGTGTCGACGGCCACCGGCTCGATCTCCAGCGCAAATGACGGCGGGCCGGCCGTCTGCGCTTCGTCGACGGCTTGATCAACGGGCGTACCGGCAGTCGCATCGATCACGACAGTCACATCGTCATGCTGCGCGACCGGCGGCGAGGATTGATCAGGCAGAGACGGCGCAGGCGCGGGAGTGACCGCAGGCGGCGCGGTCACGTCCGGCCGCCGTGTCCGGCGCTTTTCCGGCGGCTGTTTGGGGCGCGTTCTCCGGGTGGTTGCGGCATGCGCGGCGGCGGAGAGTGCGATCGGGCCGACATTTTCAAGAAAGGCGCGCTCATAGTCGCGCGACAGCCGGTCGACAGCGTCCGCAAGCGGCAGCCAGTCGACAGCCTTCACGTCGCGCATCAGTTCATGAACGGCTCCACCGCGCGCTTCCATGCGCCAATAGTGCACGACCTTGGAACCGCCGCGGGATTCATAGACCAGCGTGCCCAGAAATTCGTGCACGGCGACATCGTGGCCGGTTTCTTCCACCACCTCACGCTCGGCGGCGGCGCGCGGCGTCTCGCCGTCGTCGAGCTTGCCCTTGGGCAAAACCCATTCGTTGCGCTTGCGCAGGCGTACGACGGCGACCAGCGGCGTTTGCCCCTGCCGCAATACAATGCCCCCCGCCGCCATAACGGGCGATCGCGCCATCTCTCTCTTCCCGCGTTATCGCACCTTACGAATCCAGTGCGACCGCGAGCATATAAAGGGATGGGCGCAGGGAATCGAGCCTAAACCTGCGGTTTCCGCAACAACGGTTCGCCGGCGCGAACGCGTGCGCCGTCGGCGACATTCTCGGCGAATTCGAAACTGTCCGGTGCCAGCACGATGATGGTCGAGCCGTGCTCGAACCAGCCGAGTTCGTCGCCTTTCTTGACCCGCGCAAAGCAGGCGAAGTCCACCGGTCCCCTGCTCTGCGCGTTGAGCGTGACATCGAGGAAATGCAGGCGGATGCTGGCGACCAGAATGGCGGCGACCGGCACCAGCGTCAGCGCCTCGCCGGTCGAAAGCCGCATGCGCAGCACCGCGCGCTCGTTCTTGCAGAACAAACGCTCCACCCGCTTCAGCGCGATCGGATTGACGTTCCAGACGTCGCCATGGATGAACGTCACCCTCTTGATCGTGGCGTCATAGGGCGCGTGGAAGCGATGATACATGCTGGACGTCAGCCGCAGCGTGAGGAAGCGGCCGTTGCGATGCTGCTCGACCAGCGCGGGATCGCCGAGCAGGTCGAGCAGCGAATAGGGCGCGCCCTTGATCTGGAACAGCTCGGTATCCGCGATTTTGCCGAAGGCGCCGATGATGCCGTCGGAGGGGCTGGCCACGATGGCGGGATCGGGATCAGCCGGGCGCAGGCCGGGACGGAGCTCGCGCGTAAAACAATCGTGCAGGCTCTTGAATTCGGTCTTCTTGGCCTCCGACAGATCCAGATCGGAAAACAGCCGCCAGCAGGCGATCGAGGCATCCCGCACAAACGGGTTCTCGATCTTGCTGAACCAGCCCATGAAGCGCGTCAGCGCCGCCCGCGGGATGCGGTTGGTCAGGAGGAAATTCAGGTCCTCCTGTTGTGTGAAGCGGGCGATCAGTCCCTTTATTGTCATCAATCTGTCAGCAGGATTGGCTAGCGCTTCAGGCATGGATTCGTCCCTTCCGATTCTTTCGCTGTCCGCCGCTGCGGTTGCTGGTGCCGCGGCAGTCTTCCCCAAATTGCAGGCGCGGCTGGCGCTGTCCCGCGCCAAGCACCGTTCGCTGACCGGACATTCCAAAATGTCCAAGATGGTCGCGCGGTTGCTGCCGCATTACGAGTTCGATATCGACGGCTTCTTCTGCTCCGACGGCGCACCCGGCAACGTCGCCATGCAGCGCCAGGACGCCTTCTTCCGCCTCGCCTCCCTCTATAAGGAGCGCTACGCCAAGGGCCGGCAGATGACAAACGAGGCGGCTGCGCACATCTCGGATCTGCAGTTCACCGAAAGCTACCGGGTGCCGTTCCAGTACAGCCGGCTGGTGCGGGAGAATCTGGGCACCAGCGCCTTCATGCAGTCCTCCGCCGGCGTCACCGTAACCGATGTCGATGGCAATGTATCTTACGACCTGACCGGCTCCTACGGCGTCAACATCTTCGGCAACGATTTCTACAAGGAGTGCATCACGGAAGCCGAGAAGCGCGCGCACGCGCTCGGCCCCGTGCTCGGGCCCTACCATCCCGTCATCACCGAGAACGTGCAGCGGCTGTGCCAGATTTCCGGCCTCGACGAAGTCTCGTTCCACATGTCCGGCACTGAAGCCGTCATGCAGGCGGTGCGGCTGGCGCGCTACCACACCAGGCGCACGCATCTGGTTCGCTTCGCCGGCGCCTATCACGGCTGGTGGGGCGACGTGCAGCCGGGCGTCGGCAATCCCGTTTCGCCGCACGAGACCTATACGCTGGCCGACATGTCGGAGCGGACGCTGCATGTATTGAAGACGCGCAAGGACATCGCCTGCGTGCTGGTCAATCCGCTGCAGGCGCTGCACCCCAACGCCAACGCGCCGGGCGATTCCGCGCTCGTCGACAGTTCGCGGAAAGGTGCGTTCGATCGCGCGGCTTACACCGAATGGCTGAAGAAGCTGCGCGAAGTCTGCACCGAGCGCGGCATTGTGCTGATCTTCGATGAAATCTTCGTCGGCTTCCGCCTCGCCGCCGGCGGCGCCCAGGAATATTTTGGCGTTTGCGCCGACATGGTGACATACGGCAAGAGCCTCGCCGGCGGACTTCCAGTCGGCGTGGTCTGCGGCCGCAAGGATCTGATGCGGCGTTTTCGCGACGACCGCCCCGCCGATGTCTGCTTCGCCCGCGGCACCTTCAATTCGCACCCCTACGTCATGACGGCGATGGATGAATTCCTCAGCCGCCTCGCCAGCCCGAACTTCAACGCCGTCTATCAGGGACTCGACGAGACCTGGAACGGCCGCGCCGCCGCCTTGAACGAGCGGCTGACGGCAAAGGACTTGCCCGTCCGCGTCAGCAATCTCTCCTCGATCTGGATGGTGCAATATACCGAGCCGTCCCGCTACAACTGGATGCTTCAATATTATCTCCGCGCCGAAGGGCTGGCGCTCAGCTGGGTCGGCACCGGCCGGCTGATCTTCAGCCTCAACTACACCGATGCGGATTTCGGCGAAGTCGCCGACCGTTTCGTCGCGGCTACCGAGAAGATGAAGCGCGACGGCTGGTGGTGGCACGATGCTTCGATGACCAACAAGAACATCAAGCGGCAGATTTTGAAAGAGATGCTCGCCAAGCGGCTGGGCCGCTGAGGCCATCGTCATGGCCAGGCAAAAGCGCGAAGCGCGTCTTCGCGCCGATGTCCCCGCCATCCACGTCCTATTTGCTGCCGACATCGCCGGGCCCGCCTCCGCGTCATTGCCTGCGACAAACGCGAAGCGTTTACGCAAGGGAGCGTAGCGACGAAGCAATCCATCTATCCCCGCGCGGAGAGGTGGATTGCTTCGCTTCGCTCGCAATGACGATCTCACAACTGGTGCTTAAGAACGTGGATGGCCGGGACAAGCCCGGCCATGACGGCGTTGTTGGATCAAGCTCAACGCTTACGCGTGCTTGACGTGCTTTTCGAGGCCGGGGTCGATCAGCTCGCCCTTCATCAGAGCCAGCGGCGCCTTGTAGTACAGCTTGAGATCGCTGAAGGGGTCGGTGAGGATCTTGGTCATCCAGACCAGGCCGGTCTCGACGTCGCGGATGAAGAACAGGTGGATGGTGCGGAACAACAACCCGCCGGCTCCGACCACGAGCCAGATCTTGGCCACCTGGCGCATGAAGTCCGCCGGCGACGTCCAGGGCGTGAACAGACCGAACAGGGTCGGGTCGAAATACAGGACCAGCGGCGACAGCGCCCAGATCGCCATCAGCACGACCTTGCGCTGCAAATTGTAGCCGACCTTGATTTCTTCCTTGTGCTCATGGGTGGCGTGGTTGACGTGGTCATACCCCCTCGGCTCGAAGAAGAAGTGACCGGCCTGTCGCGAGGTCATGGAGACCAGCCAGCCGACGAGCGCCGATACCATCGGATCGATAAACAGCATCGCGTAGGCGAACAGGAAGCTCGCGGCGCTGACGAAGTGCAGCGACTGGTTGATGCGGCTGTGATGATAATAGCGATGGTCGTCCCAGCGCTGGGTTCGCAGTTCCTGCAGAAAATTCTTGATCATTCTCTACCCCTAAATTCTCGTCCGTTTGACGTTTACTGAGATTCGATGTCCGGCATGTGACATCATGATGTTGACATGTGACTGAACGCAGCGACGCGATGACGCGGACGTCATCAGCCGCGCGTTACGCGGCCGCGGCTACATCGATCTTGCGAAAACGCACCAGCGAGAAATGTCCGAGCGGCGGCACCAGGCGGCGCTCCGCCAGTTCGATGCCGCGCGCGCCAGCCAGCCATTGGGCATAGCGCGACCAGGCGAACTCGGCGGTGCGGAAGCCCAGCGGGCGCACCACCGGCTGCAGCCGCTGCTCGATGAAGCGGCGCATGCCGGCATCGGCGCTGACGCGGGTCAGGATGATGAGCTCGCCGCCCGGCCGCAGCACGCGGGCGAATTCGTCGAGCGCCTTTTCCGGGTTCGGCACCGCGGTGACGACATATTGCGCCATCACGACGTCGAACGAATCATCGGGAAATTCGAGGTTTTCGGCGTCCATCACCGCAAGGCCCTCGACGTTTTTCAGACTGAGTTCGTCGACGCGCTTCTTCGCCTTCTCCAACATCAACTCCGAAATGTCGGTGCCGAAGATGCGCAGGTGCGGCGCGTAGAGCGGCAGCGAGATTCCGGTGCCGACGCCGACCTCGAGCACGCGGCCACCGATCTTGTTGGTGGCCTGGATCGCCGCCTTGCGGCCCTTGGAGAACACGCCCCCGAACACGAGGTCGTAAACCGGCGCCCAGCGATCATAGGCCTGCTCGACCGTTTCGCGGTCGAAATCCAGGGTCCTGCTGCCGTCAAGCTTGATGATGTCTGCCATGGTTCGTTCTGCCTTCTTGTCTTACGCGTATGACTGGTTTGATGGTCTTAGCTCTGCACGGCACTTGTCGCGGGTGCCCGGCGCACCGGCCGCAACGCACGGCTCGGCTGCAGCGCCGTCAGATTGCCGATGAACTGCCGGGCGCTGTTTTCCCAGGAGCGCGAAAGCGCAAAGCTCCGACAGGCCTCGTGCGACATCGTCAGCGCGCGCAGGCACGCGCTGCGCAGATCGGTGTCGATCGCGCCGATCGGATGATCGGCGATGACATCCTTCGGACCCGTGACCGGAAATGCCGCCACCGGCGTACCGCAGGCCAGCGCCTCGAGCTGCACGACGCCAAAAGTGTCGGTGAGGCTCGGAAACACGAAGACGTCGGCGGCCGCAAGATGCGCGGTGAGGTCCGCGCCCTTCTTCTCGCCGAGGAAGATCGCGTCAGGAAATTGCTTTGCGAGTTGCGCCTTCTGCGGCCCGTCGCCGACCACCACTTTCGAGCCGGGCAGGTCGAGCGACAGAAACGCTTCGAGATTCTTTTCCACCGCGACGCGGCCCATGGTCATGAAGATCGGGCGCGGCAGATCGAGCGCCGCCGGAACATGCGGGTTGAAGAGATCGGTGTCAACGCCGCGCGTCCAGAAGCCGAGTTTGCGAAAACCCCGCGCGGAAAGTTCCTGCCGCAGCGAGTCGGTCGCGACCATGACGGTGGAAGACGCGGCATGAAAGTGCCGCATCACCGCATAGCCGACACTGAGCGGAAGGCCGGTGCGCACCGCGACATATTCGGGAAAACGCGTGGTATAGGACGTGGTAAACGCGAGCTTACGACGGCGGCAATGGGCGCGGACCGCCCAGCCGATCGGCCCCTCGGTCGCGATATGGATCGCGTCCGGCGCGGCCTCTGCGATCCGCCGCGCGATCTCGCGCCGGTTCGGCAGCGCGATGCGTAAGCCGGGATAGGTCGGCAAGGGCATCGATGGAAACCCGTCCGGAGTCAGAAAGCTGATATCGGCGCCGAGCGCGGAGGCGCTACGCGCCAGCGACGTCAGCGTGCGGACCACGCCGTTCACCTGCGGATGCCACGCGTCGGTCGCTACCAGTATCTTCATGTCCCGGACCCGAGATTAATGATTCTCAAATCCGACGTTGGGACATGGATATTTCAAGCGTGTGACGTCATCGTTCCGTAAGGTTGTTTTTTAAGCCCCTCTCCACGCATTTTGGTGTAACGTGACAGCAACATGTCAGACTCGAACGACAATAATGCGCGATCCCGCCGCCGGCGACAGGGGCGTAGCTACGCGCTCCTGATCCTTGCCGCCGGCATGCTGGCGTTCGGCGTCGCCGCCGGCGCGCTGTATTACGTGCTGCGGCCGACCACGCTGCGGATTGCGGTCGGGCCTGCGGGCAGCGAAGACCAGAAGCTGATCCAGCTCATGGCGCAGACCTTTGCGCGCGAAAACAGCGCGGTGCGGCTGTCGCTGGTCACGACGGAAGGGACGGCGGAGAGCATCGCGTTGTTCACCGCCGGCAAGGCCGATCTCGCGGTCGCGCGCGGCGATCTGAACCTGCCTGAAAATGCCGAGTCGGTCGCCATCCTGCGCAAGAATGTCGTCGTGCTGTGGGCGCCTTCGGGCCTTCCGGCCAAGGGCTCAAAGAAGCAGCCGACGCCCAAGATCAAGAGTCTCGATGAACTCGCCGGCCGCCGCGTCGGCGTGATCGGGCGGACGCAGGCCAATGTCACGCTGCTGCGCGTGATCCTCAAAGAGTCAGGCATCAATCCCGACAAGGTCACGATCAGCCAGTTCGGCACCAACCAGATCAATGAGATGGCGCGCGATCCGTCGGTCGACGCCTTCATGGCGGTCGGCCCGCTCAAGAGCAAGATCACCGTCGACGCGATCGCGGCAACGGCAACCGCCCGCGGCGAGCCGAAATTCCTGCCGATCGACGTTGCGGACGCGATCGCGAAGAAGAACCCGGTCTACGAATCCGAGGAAATTCCCGCCAGCATCTTCGGCTCCTCGCCGCAGCGGCCGGAAGACAAGATCGACACCGTTGCCATCAATCACCTGATCATCGCGCCGAAGTCGCTGTCGGACACCGCGGTCGCCGCCTTCGCCCGCCAGCTCTTCACCAACCGCCAGCAGCTGGCGCGTGAATTGCCGACCGCCTCGCAGATCGAAAAGCCCGACACCGACAAGGACGCCGCGTTGCCGGCGCATGCGGGCGCGGCCGCCTATATCGACGGCAACGAGCGCACGTTCCTCGAAAAATACACCGACTACATCTGGTTCGTGGTCCTGGGGCTCTCGGGCCTGGGATCGGCAGGCGCCTGGCTGAGGCACTACTGGAACAAGGACGAGCGCGAGCAGTACATCGCTCATCGCGATCATTTGCTCGAGCTGATTTCCAGGGTGAGGAAGGCCGAAACGTCGGAAGAACTCGTGGAAATGCAAAGCGCGGCCGACCGCATGTTGCGCGAGACACTGGATTGCTATGACGACGGCACCGTCGAGGAAAGTGATCTGTCGGTGATCGCGCTGACGCTCGAGCAATTCCATCACGCGGTCACCGACCGCCGCGTCGTGCTCAGCGCCGGCGGAGCCGGCATGCCGCGGATGCGTGCCGGGTAGCGCTCACGCGCATTGCACCGAGAGCAATGTTGATGTTGCGCCCGGACCGGCGCAGCGCCATGTTGCGCCCGATCGCGGCGTTTCGCGCAATACCCCCAGCGGACATTCATGCCTTTCCGCTTCACAGGAAAGAGTGACAGACGGCGCCTGCCGCGGCCATGGGCCTCGACAACATCGGCGCAGGTGCGGCTGTGATCGCGTCGGCCATGCCAGAAATGCCCGGGCTGTTCACGCTCGCGATCGCGCTCTCCGGCATGTTCCTGATCGCCTTCATGAAGGGCGCGTTCGGCGGCGGCTTCGCCATCGTCGGCATCCCGCTGCTTTCGCTGGCGATGGACCCTATTACGGCCGGCGCACTGCTGGCGCCTTTGTTCGTGGTCATGGATATCACGGCGCTGCACTATTGGCGGCCGAACACCTGGTCGCGCGTCGACCTTGCGATGCTGCTCCCTGCCCTCGTCGTCGGCATCGGGCTCGGTTATTTCGCGCTGCGCGATCTCGACCGGCACGCCGTCGAAATTGTCATGGGCGCGGTGACGCTGGCGTTCGTCGCGTTATGGTTTCTGGGCGGCGGTGAAGTCAAGCCGCGTCCACGCTCGACATGGAAGGCGATGCTCGCCGGCCTCTCCTCCGGCGTGACCACGATGGTCGCGCATTCGGGCGGACCGCCGCTTGCGATCTACCTGCTGCCGCTCGGCATGTCGAAGGCGCTCTATGCCGGAACTACCAGCCTGTTCTTCACGGTCGGCAACCTCCTCAAAGCCGGCCCGTGGCTCGTGCTTGCCACGCCCTCGAAGAGCCTGTGGGTACTGATGGCGCTGTGCGTACCGGCCGTCCCTGCGGGCGTCTGGGCCGGATGGCGGCTGCACGAGCGCCTCGACCAGCGCGCGCTCTACCGCGCCTGCTACGCCATTCTGGTCGTCACCGCGGCAAAACTGTTGTGGGACGGGCTGGCGGGATACGTCCGGGCCTAAAGAAACCGGCCCTTAACCCTGCGACGAAACACGGACGAAACAATTCCCTAACGGGACGAAACCATTTTGGCGATTTTGTGCAAATGTCCTGAAACGCTTCACCTGTACATGTTTGCCCAACGACGCGCCGAAAAACGGTGCGACTGGGCGTAGAACAGGGGACGACCAATGTTTCATTCATTGAAGCTGAACACCCGCTTTGCTGCCGCCGCTTTGGGTGCGCTGGCAATCGGCGTGACCGCATTTTCCGCACCCGCCGCCGCGGCTCCGCTGCCGCTGTTTCCGTTTTTCCTGCCGCAGTTCGAAGCGGCCCCGCCGCCGGTGCAGGCGGTGCCCCAGGATGAAGAAGACCGGACGGTCGAGATCCCGGCGCGCCTGCGCCGCCAGGTCGTGAGCTACGCCGGACGCGAAGCGCCGGGCACGATCATCATCGATACCCCGAACACCTATCTCTACCTCGTGCTCGGCAACGGCCAGGCGATGCGTTACGGCATCGGCATCGGCCGCGACGGCTTCACCTGGTCGGGCACGCAGACGATCACCCGCAAAGCGGAATGGCCGGCCTGGACCCCGCCCCCGGAAATGATCGCCCGCCAGCCCTATCTGCCGCGCCACATGGCCGGCGGCCCCGGCAATCCGCTCGGCGCCCGCGCGATGTATCTCGGCGGCACCATCTATCGCATCCACGGCACCAACGCGCCGGAGACGATCGGGACCCGCGTTTCCTCCGGCTGCCTCCGCCTCACCAACGAAGATGTCAGCGATCTCTATTCGCGGGTCAGCGTCGGAACCAAGGTGATCGTGCTGCCGATGACGGATCGCCGCGCCGATCTTGGCCGCACCATCCGCTAAGTTATTAACGTCTCTCAATGCGAATAACGGCCCCGGCTTTCGTCGGGGCCGTTTGTATTGATCCAGGGCGTGTACTCACAAATTGCGTTCGTTCGGCAATCGCTGGCGCATGTCCGCTTTGCCCCCAAAGCGACCAAATAGCAGACATCTCGATCTGTCCGCTTAGTGCCGCCGTTAACGGAAGTGGCCCCTTTATTATTCGTCGATCACCTCGTTAGAGCTTTTCCTACTAATTGCGAGAAAACGTTAGGAATGCCGACGGCTGGTGGCGCGCCGTTGATCTATATCAAGCTTCCGCTGCAGGGTTTACGATGGTGGTTGCTTATCGGGCCGTTTGCGTACCGTATGCGGCGGCTCATTCCCTCTCTTCGAGCAGGGGTGATCATCATGCAATTCTCCCGGCCCAACGAGCCCAGTCGTCGCCTCGTTCTAGGCGCACTCGCAGCACTGCCCGCATTCTCCGTGCCACTCGTCGCCAGTGCCCAGACACAAACAACGACCGCGCAAGCATTGCTTCCCGCAGCGGCTAGGTTTTCGTTCGCTGCGGTCGGCGATACCCGACCGATGATGTATCTGCCGCTGAAGGAAGGGCAGCCGGACCTCAGCAAGTTCTTCGTCGAGATGTTCGGCTTGGTCATGCCGGAAAAGGTTGCCGAGGCCGTCGTAGCGAAGGATGTGAAGATGATCTTCGATCCGGTCACAAAGGACCTGATCAAAGTAGTCATGCCGTTCGCGTCCAAGACGGAAGTTATGACCTTAACGGTGGATAAAGGTTGGGTCACCGAGGCATCCGTTGAAGACTTGAAGCTGCTTCCCGGAGTGCATCGAACGATGTTCCGGCTTCAAGGCGGCGAATGGGTGACCCGTGAAATCGTCAAGGACGTTCAATCCGGTCGCGCCAAATTCGTGGTCAATAGCGGTGACGCCGTATGGTGGGGCAATCAGGGCTTGACCGTCAGCGACAGCCCATACTGGAAACGCGTGAACGATACGATGTTGAAGAAGCTACCGGCGCCAGATGATGAGATGCGCGCAGCCGGGTTGGATGGGCGATTTTTCATGAGTGTGGGCAATCATGAGATATGGGCCGATCCGAAAATCGAGGGCGTTCTTTCGGCGGTGCCCTATCTGAAGAAGTTCGGTGTCACGCCGGAAAACCTCATCTACAAATTCGACTTCAAGGGCACCCGCTTTATCTATCTGTGGAGCGGCAAGTACGACTACCGTTCGCCGTCACTATGGGACGCTGATCGGCCGAAGTATGCAGAGCAGATGACGCAACTTCAGAAGTGGATGGACGAGGCGAAGGCGAATGGAATTCGGAAGACCTTTATCGTCTTCCATTATCCGGTTTTTGCGCGCTCGGGTCTAGGTCCTATCCCGGCTCCCGACAACCCGCACAAGGTGATTGCGGCATATGCCAAGGACATGGAAGTGGTCGTGTTGAACGGGCACGTCCACACCACGGAATTCTACGAGGTAGATGGGGTGAAGTATCTGATGCTGGGCGGTGGGGGCGCGGAACAAGACCCAATCCTTCCCGGTCGAACGAGCATCAAGGTACCCGCTGACTATCCGCCGGACCTCTACTGGAAGGGACAGGCTCCGAAAGAGGAGTACAATTACGTACTTGTCGATGTCCAGCCCGACCAGAAGACGAAATTCACGCTCAATCGGTTCCGGCCGTGGTCGGCAGAGCCATTCGGGGTTGAGGAACTCTTCAAGTGAGCCGGAAGCAGGCGTTTACGGGAGTGAGGTTCTGGCGACAGTTTTCCTAATCATCCATGGCTTGGTCGCGGTCGCATTGCTTGGCGCGATAACACACCAGACTTTAGCGGCTTGGGAAGCGGCTCACGCGCGGCCCGCCTCGTTCTTCGGCCGCTTTCGTTCGGTACCCTCGGCCTCGTTCGCCAACGCCGTTGTCGTCCTCTATGCGGTTTCCACCTTGCTGGGTGGGCTCGTCTATCTTTACTTTCGTGTGGATGTGCGGCCCGAGCTAGAGCGCGCTGGCCACTGGCATGTCCTAGGCTTCTTCGACCTCAAGGAACATTTCGCCGCTATCGGGTTAGCGTTGCTGCCCGCCTACTGGGTTTGCTGGCGACGCCCGCTTGCCGGTGAGCCCACCCGAATCCGCACCGCGCTCACTTCCATCCTTGCCTTCATCGTTTGGTGGGGCTTTCTGTCCGGTCACGTTGCTAACAACATCATGGGTTTTGGCTCATGACGTCATCCGCCCCATTCCGCCGCTTTGCATTTGCGTTCGGGTCGACATTCGCAGTTCTCTACGTGGTCGCCGTCGCAAAGGATCTGGCTCTGTTCACTGTTTTCCCGTCGCTCGGCATCGTACTTACAGGTACGCATCATTCACGAGATGTCGCCGACCCCGCGATGGGGTTTCTGGCTCCTGCAATGTACTGGTACGGATGGGCGACGACGGCTGCACTCGGAGCACTGATGGCAGGCCTTGTTGCCGCGTCGTTACCCGGGCGTTCGGTGCGACACTTCTGGTCGGGATGGGTGTGGCTAATTCCTGCGCTTTCGATGATCGCTTGCGTCTATCTCACTCTGCCTTGGTTTCGGCTCTGACTTGGGTGCGACTTCCGCAATGGGGTCACAAGCGGAAATACTCACACTGAGCAGATGTTATCGCGTTATCCCCTAGAAGCGGACATCCGATCTGCGCATTTATGCGTACACGCCCTAATGCCAGCCTTATTGCGCAGTGGCGCGCCGCTCGCCGCCGCTGTAGAACGTTGTGGGGCAATTCAATGGGATCCGGGGGGACGATGCGTCTGCCGATGCATCTGAAGACGATTTCGATTGCACTCGCGGTCGTCATTGTCTCGTTTGTAGCCAGCCTGAAGGTGATGGACTTCGTCGCGCCGCGCGCCACGAACAAGCCGCCCGCGCTCGCCGAATTGCCGCCGCTGCCGCCGGCGCCGCGCGCATCCACCGTGATGGCGCCGATTGCGGTTGCGCTGTCGGCGATCCGCGACGCCGCCGATCGCGGCGCGCCGCGCAACTTCGCCGGCAAGGCCGACAATCCGATCTCGCAGATCCTGCAGAATGCCGATATCGGCTGGACCGCCTCGCGCGGGCCGATCACCGCGACCGGCGCGCAGGACGTGCTGTCGCTGGCGACGCCGCTGACGGGAACGCTCAATGTCACGGGCTCGCTGTCGGCAAAGGCGACGGGTGCGGTCGGCGACGCGCTCGGCGGCCTGCTGGGCGGCAACGTCGCGAAGCAGATCGGCAGCGTGAACATCAAGAACCTCAACGCCAGCGCCGAGATCAAGGGCAACGTCCTCATATCGGCGCGGCCGAGGATCGCCCCGAACTGGCGCATCGAGCCGAATTTGACGGCACAGGTCAATCTCAACGACTCGAGCCTCAGCGTGGCGGGCGCGCGCGTCAACGTGCCTGCGCAGGTGAAGCCATTGATCGACAAGAACGTCGCCGAGCAGATCGCGCTGGTGCAGGCGCGCATGCGCAACGATCCGGCCTTCGAGCAGAACGCGCGGGTACAGTGGGCCAAGGCCTGCCGCTCGATCCCGCTGCAGGGCACGACGGCCGGTTCGACGATGCCGGCGCTGTGGCTGGAATTGCGCCCCATCCGGGCGATTGCCGCGCAACCGCGCATCGACGCGTCGAACCTCACGCTGACGCTCGGCATCGAGGCGGAGACCCGTATCACTCCGGCCGAGACCAAGCCGTCCTGCCCGTTCCCCGCCACCATCGCCATCGTGCCGCCGACACCGGGACGGGTCGCGATTGGCGTTCCCATCGATATGCCCTTCACCGAGATCAACAAGATCGTTGAAGCGCAGTTCGCCGGAAAGACTTTTCCGGAAGATGGTTCCGGCTCGGTCGACGTCACCGTCAAGCGCGCCAGCGTCGCGGCGTCGGGCAACCGCTTGCTGATTTCGCTATTGGTGAGCGCCAAGGAAAAAAAGAGTTTTCTGGGCCTCGTCGGCGAAGCCAATGTGCATATCTGGGGAAGGCCGGTGCTCGATCAGGCCGAGCAGACGCTGCGACTGACCGATATCGAGCTCGCCGTCGAGTCGGAGGCCGCCTTCGGGCTATTGGGCGCCGCGGCGCGCGCGGCGATCCCGCATCTGCAGAAGACGCTGGCGGAAAAAGCGACCATCGACCTCAAACCGTTCGCCGCCAACGCCCAGCGAAAGATTGCGGCCGCGATCGCCGATTTCCAGAAGAACGAGGAAGGCCTGCGGGTCTCCGCCGAGATCAGCAAGCTGCGGCTCGCCGACATCGCCTTCGATTCCAAAACGCTGCGCGTCATCGCGGAAGCCGAAGGCGCGATCAACGTCTATGTGAGCGCGCTGCCGGCATTGTAGCGCCGAGCAGCGCAACTCTCTCCGTCATTGCTGCGTAGTCCGTAGGGTGGGTAAAGCGAAAGCGTGCCCACCATTCGCATTGCGATCCGTTGGTGGAATAATGGGCTGCGCTTTGCCCACCCTACGCTTACTACGCATGCCTCGCTTACGATCCCTCGAACTTGAACGAGACGCTGAGCTTGGCGCGGTAGGCTTCGACCTTGCCGCTGGCATCCAGTTGGAGATCCAGCTTCACGACCTCGGCGACGCGCAGATCGCGCAGCGACGCGCCGGCGCGGTTGACCGCGGCGGCAGCGGCCTTCTCCCAGGATTCCGTGCTGGTGCCGATCAGCTCGATGACCTTGTAGACGCTATCAGGCATGTCGTCCTCCCGTTGATGCAAGGGTCAATGCAAGGCAGGACGCAGGGTGCTCCTGCCGCAACACAACCTAACATCGGGACGCGCATCGTGAATAGGATGCGCTGCACCATTACGAGCGGTTACGCGCCGGCGTGCGCCCATAAAGCAAACGGCCGGGCGGCAATTACGCCGTCCGGCCGTTTGTAAAGATCGTTGCTGTGCGACCGATGGCTTACTCGGTCGAGTACTTGAACTCCGGCATCGCCTTGAGCTGATCCTTTGTCGCGCTCAGCATGGCGTGGTCCGGATACCACGGATTCTTCTTGACCACGGCAGGCGCCGTCGTCGCGGCACCGGTCGTCGTCGTGCTCGAAGGCCTTGCGCCGCCGGGGGCGGGTGCGCTTGAAGCGCCGGTATAGGCTATCGGATCATCGACGAACTTCACCTTGTCGAAGGCGACCGAAACCAGATGCTCGCCGACACCGAGGAAGCCACCGACGCCGATCACCACGGCTTTGATGTTGCCGCTCTTGTCGGTCAGGAGATCGTTGATCGATCCGAGGCTTTCGTTGCTATCATTGTACACATTCAGGCCGACCAGCTTCGAGGACCGCCAGTTGCCCTTGAACGACGAGGTATCGGCCGCAGCCACAGGCGCAGCGCTTGTCGCCTGATCGGTGTTGGCAGACGAAGTCGGACTCTGCGCGAACGCGACACTGGCCAGCAGCGCGGAACCCGCGAGGCCGGCGATGGCATATTTGGCTAACATGATGGGTTCTCCTCAGTTCGGAAACGCTCTGGGAAAACCCGTCACTTCAACAAGCGTTCCACGAATTTCATCGGGAACACCGGGAACGAAGACGCGCGACGATGAAACGCAGATGCGCCATCAGAAGCCGCCCCAGTAAGGCGGCATGCCGTAATAGCGATGCAGCTCGGCTTCCTTTGCGCGATCGCCCCAGTCGAAATCCTTGTCGGCACGAAACGACGGCGCGCGCTTCAGCTCTTCATCATCGATGTCGAGTTCGTAGGCTTCGAACTTCGTGTTGTAGCGAAGCCGTCCCCACGGCAACGGAATCAGATTGGCCCCGATGCCGAGAAACCCGCCGAAACTCAGGATTGCATAGGATACTTTACCGGTGACCTTGTCGATCATCACCCGTTCGATGTGGCCGATCATGTCCCCGTTCGGCCGGCGCACCGCGGTCCCCTCGACGCGGTCGCTCGCGATCAGCTGATGCGGCTTGGTCATGACGTCGCTTGCCATTGTACCCTCCACACGTGAATGGGAACCAACGCTGCACTGCGTCGCCAGTTCCGCCGCCGCGAAACAAGACAACCATCCTTTCCTATCCGGAAAGGATGGTTGCAAGGCGCAGCTTTGGGGAAGCGGTTTGAAAAATCAGCTCTGGTAGTCGATCAACAGCGCCGAGAACGAGTTGCTGCTGCTCGAAGTCGTGCCGGCCGCGCCATAGGACGTCGATGACGAAGCCGACAATGACTCCTGCAATGATTGCAGGAACTGCTTCAGGATGTCGTCGATCGATGTCGAGGACGAGGAGGATGTGTCGTCGCTGGAGGACGCGTCGCCTGAAGGCGGCGGGCCTCCCGGAGGCGGACCGCCGGCTCCGTGCGGGCCGCCGGCGCCGCCGGGTCCTTTGGCGAACGCCGCCTTGAAGACGCCCTGCAGTTCGGTGGCCTGATCGCTGGTCAGCTTGCCACTGGAAACTTCGCCGGAGATAAGGTCGTCGATCTTCGATTTCAGGTCGGCGTGCGACGGCCGCGTGCCGCTGGCCTGGTCGCTGGCGCGGCTGGCTTGCATCGCCGAATCGATATCGGTCAGGGCAGCCGACAAGGCGTCCTTGTCCGATGAACTGATGGCACCGCTGTTTACTTCGGACTGCAACTCATCCTGCAACTTCTGGAGGGGCGACTGGTAGGTCTGGGCCGAGGCCGCCGAGATCGAGGTCATGATAGCTCCAAGGGATCATCAAGGGATCGTCAGGGGATGGTCAGGTGATTCGTCGAGGTACGCGTGGAACATGCATCGACCGTAGGGCTCCGGGTCTTAACGAGATATTTTCGCCCGCCCCCTCGCCTGTTGCCCGGTGTTGCCCCGAGTTATCCAGAAACATCCGGAAACAAAAATCCTTCGCACGCACGCCCGAATCACCGACAAAAGGTCGGTATGGCCCAGGCAATACCCAACATCCTTGTCGTTGAGGACGATCGCGAGACGCGGTCGCTGATCGCAAAATACCTGCGCAACAACGCCTGCAACGTGGCGACCGCGGCCGACGGCCGCGAGATGGCCCGCGCCATGACCGACCGCAGGGTCGATCTCTTGATTCTCGACGTCATGCTGCCCGGCGAGGACGGCCTCAGCCTGTGCCGCAAGGTGCGCGCGCAATCGCAGACCCCGATCATCATGCTGACCGCGCGTGGCGAGGACGTCGATCGCATCCTCGGCCTGGAGATGGGCGCCGACGACTATCTGGCCAAGCCGTTCAACCCGCGCGAATTGCTGGCCCGGATCAACGCGGTGCTGCGCCGGCAGGCCATAGCCTTCACCGCCAGTGCCACCGAGGGCGCGACCGCGCTTGCATTTGCAGGTTGGCGGATCGATTTCCGGCTACGCGAGTTGCGCAATCCCGAGGGCGCGCACGTCGCCATGACCAGCGCCGAGTTCGACCTGCTGCGAACATTCTGCGAGCGGCCCGGCCGGGTGCTGTCGCGCGACAGCCTGCTCGACCTCACGCAGGGCCGCAATGCCGGCTCGTTCGAACGCTCGATCGACGTGCTGGTCAGCCGCATCCGTCGCAAGATCGAAGCCGATCCGCAAGCCGCCACCATGATCAAGACAGTGCGCTCCGGCGGCTACATGTTCACGCCGCGCGTTGAACCCAGCGTCGAGGCGATGACCGCCGCCGGCCACTGATCATGATGGGCCTTTTGAATCTGCGCGGCATCAGCGGCCAGATTGCAGCCCTCGTCGTCGTCTCGATCGCTGCCCTCCATCTGATCATCACTGCGAGCTTTTTTCTGCACCGGCCCGACCAGCCGGATCCGTCGTTCGATCGCGGCGGCCACGGCCAGCTTGCCGCGTCCGTGCAGTTGCTCGGCGCCGCGCCCGCCTTCGAACGGTCGCGGCTGTCCGCCGACATCGCGCGCGCCTTTCCACAGCTCGGCATCGAAATCCTTCCCTCCGGGTCGATGCCTGCGGCGGACGCAGCCAGCGGGTTCAACTCGCACGGCCTGCAGCGGCGTCTCGGCCATGACTATCGCATCTTCCCGCTTGCGGGCGGCGAGCCCCGCAAGCTCGGCATCGGCTTGCCGGACGGCATGTTGATTTCGGCCAACGTCCTGCCGGACCGGCCGCGGCCGCCATTTCTCGGCGGGCCCTGGATGATGACGCTGCTGTTTGCCGTCATCAGCGTCACGTTGCTGGGCCTGTGGGCGGCCCGCGCATTGACCGCGCCCTTGTCGTCCTTCGCCAAGGCCGCCGAGAGCTTCAGCCTCAACGGCGGCGCGGCGCCGCTGCCCGAACGCGGGCCGGAGGAAATCCGCTCGGTCGCACGCGCGCTCAATCGCATGCGCCAGCGCATCACCGGCCTGATCGACGACCGCACCAAAATGCTCGCCGCGATCAGCCACGATCTGCGCACGCCGATCACAAGAATGCGTCTGCGCTCCGAATTCATCGAGGACGAGACCCACCGCAGCCGCATGCTCGACGACCTCGACCAGATGCGCTCAATGCTGGAATCGGTGCTGTCGTTCCTGCGCAACGGCCGCAGGTTGGAGGCCATGACGCTGACCGATGTCGCCAGCACGCTGCAGCTGATCACCGACCAGTTCGCCGACATGGGACGCAAGGTCGGCTATGACGGCCCCGCGCACGCTATGGCCACGGTGCGGCCGGACGATCTGCACCGCGCCGTCACCAATCTGGTGGAGAACGCCGTGCGGTTCGGCGCCGAGGCGGTGATCCGGCTGCGCGTCTTGGCGGATCACCTCACCATCGACGTCGAAGACGACGGCCCCGGCATTTCCGATGCGCTGAAGCAGAACATGCTGGAGCCGTTCGTGCGCGGCGACGAGGCCCGCAACATGGACGAAGCGGCAGGCTTCGGCCTCGGTCTTTCGATCACCAACGCCATTGCAACCGCGCATGGCGGCACACTGTCGCTGCACGACCGGCAGCCACATGGACTGGTGGTTCGGATACGATTGCCGGTTCGCCAGAACAGCGACCGCGCTGCGGCCTAGATAGTTGCGTCAGGCTGCCAGCGCGTCGGGATCCGCTTCCTCATAGATCGCGATCGCCTCGAAGCGATAATCGCAGGCGCGACAGAACCAGAGGAAGGACGTGCGGCCCGGACTGCTCTCGACCCAATCGGGTCTCGGGATCGGCTTGCCACACTGCGCACAGGGATTGCCGCGAGGCAGATAGCTGGAATCGAGTCGAGCCATGGCGCATCTCCCTTTTGACGTCTTGCCGACGACGTTTTGCTTGATCGACGATTATTATGTCGTTGAATGAGACAGGATTGCTGTCAAAACTAAACATTCTGGCGGCAACGCTTGTACACTTTCATCGATTCATTTGCACGACAATCATGCGCGTCGGCATGACGCAGTTCGCGTAGCAGACGCGATGCATCGCACTAACAATTTGCGCGGCGCGCCCACCGTTGGTCCGTTAACGAATGCGCTGCCTGCAAGATCTCGCCGCGATGTCGTCGGTTTTTCGCCACATCTGCGCCCGGTAATGGAACTACCCAAACCAACAGTCGTTAACATCCGTCCGCAGAGATTTTTTTATGAAAAGTTTTCCGACGTTTGCGTTCGCCGCCGCCGCAGCGCTCTTGGTTTCGCCCGATGCGATGGCGCAGAGCCGCGCGCAGTATGACAGCATGGTCGCAAGCCATGCGCGCGCCAACAACGTGCCGGAAGCGCTGGTGCACCGCGTGATCGTGCGTGAGAGCAAATATCATGCTGGCCTCGTCGGGCGCGGCGGCACCATCGGGCTGATGCAGATCAAGCTGCCGACCGCGCGCGGCCTCGGCTACACCGGTGACGCCGCGGGCCTGCGCGATCCCGACACCAATCTCGCCTGGGGCGTCAAATATCTCGCCGGCGCCTATCGCGCCGCCAACGGCGATCACAGCCGCGCCGTGCGTTATTATGCGAGCGGCTATTACTACGCGGCAAAACGCCAGCGGTTCGAACAGCCCAAAGTGGCCGCGCCGATGCTCGCGAGTGATGCGCCGCCAAAAATCGTCGCCAAGCCGGTCGAAACGGCGAAAGTCCCCGCCGAGGCGAACGCAATGCAGACCTCCAAATAGCGGGGGTTTTGCAAATAGCGGCGTTTTGGGCCCCGGTTCAGCCTGTCCGAGGCGCGACAGCGGTGCAGTTCCCGCAAAGCCGCGTTGACACGTCAGCCCAACTGCCTACATTAGCCCTGTTCCGAGGGGTGCTCCGATGAGGAGCTGAGATACCGCAAGCTTGGGCAGTTCAGCCCAGGACCGCGGTGACCCTTTGAACCTGATCCGGGTCATGCCGGCGAAGGGACAGGGATGTACCAGAAGTCAGATCCGCGGGGGGATTCCCCCGTTTCCATCATCGGCGCGGGCATTGCCGGCGCATGGCAGGCGTTGCTGTTCGCGCAGGCCGGCCATGCCGTCACTCTGTATGAGCGCAGTGACGCCGATATGACGCTTTCCACCAGCCACTGGGCCGGCGGCATGCTGGCGCCCTGGTGCGAGGCCGAAACCTCGGAGCCCGCGATCGGCCGGCTCGGCATCCGCTCGCTCGACCTGTGGCGCGAGCATTTTCCCAACACCCCGTTCAACGGTTCGCTGGTCGTGGCGCATGCGCGCGACCGCGCCGATTTCGAACGCTTTGCGAAACTGACATCAGGCCATGTCAGGCTCGACGGGCACGGGCTAAGCGAACTCGAACCGTCGCTGGACGGCCGTTTCCGCGACGGCCTGTTCTATGCCGGTGAAGGTCATGTCGAGCCGCGAAAAGTGCTGCCCGAACTGCATGCCCGGATCGAAGCCGCCGGCGGCACCATCAAGTTCGACTGCGACACCAGCGCGGAAGATCTCGACGGCATCGTGATCGACTGCCGCGGTCTGTCCGCCCGCGACGAGCAGCCCGAATTGCGCGGCGTCAAGGGCGAGATGATCATCGTCGAGACATCCGAGGTCGAGCTGTCGCGCCCGGTGCGGCTGATCCATCCGCGCTGGCCGCTCTACGTGATCCCGCGCGGCGACAACAAATTCATGCTGGGCGCAACCTCGATCGAGGCCGAGGACACCGGCGTCAGCGTGCGCTCGGCGCTGGAACTGCTCGGCGCCGCCTATGCCGTGCACCCGGCCTTTGCCGAAGCGCGCATCGTCGAATTCGGCTCGGGCCTTCGTCCCGCCTACCCGGATAACCTACCGCGCATCACGGTCGACAAGAAGATCGCGGTGAACGGCCTTTACCGCCACGGCTTTCTGCTGGCGCCTGCGCTGGCCGAGCTGACGCTTGGCTATGTCCAGCGCGGCGCGATCGACAATGAGGTGATGCGATGCGTGTGACCGTCAATGGGGAGCAGCGGGAGATCGCCTCGTCCCGCGTCGACGCCCTGCTCAGCGAGCTCGAATATGAAGGCACGCATTTCGCGATCGCGCTGAATTACGATGTGCTGCCGAAAAACCGCTGGGCGGAGACTGTGCTGAAGAGCGGCGACGAGATCGAGATCATCACGCCGCGGCAGGGAGGGTGAAGTGATGGTGAATCGCGCCGCGGTCTCCCTTAACCTCTCCCCGCTTGCGGGGAGAGGTCGGATCGCGCTTGCGATCCGGGTGAGGGGGTACAGGTCCATCGATAGATCACACTCGCGGAGAGAGCCCCTCACCCCGACCCTCTCCCCGCAAGCGCGGGGCGAGGGAGCCAAACCGTCATCGCCCGGCTTGACCGGGCGACCCAGTACTCCGCGGCCTATCGGTTTGATCGCTGGCTTCCCGGCGTACTGGATCCCCGCCTTCGCGGGGATGACGAGTGGCGTTGTCGAGACGACAGGATCATTTGAGGAGACACCGTGAGCATGCTCAACTTCTACGGCAAAACCTTCTCCTCCCGCCTGCTGATCGGCACGGCCTTGTACCCCTCGCCCGCGATCATGCAGGACGCGATCCGCGCATCGGGAGCCAATATCGTCACCGTGTCGCTGCGGCGCGAAGCCGCCGGCGGCAAGACCGGCGATGCGTTCTGGTCGCTGATCCGCGAGCTCGGCGTCACGGTGCTGCCGAACACCGCCGGCTGCCGCAGCGTGCGCGAGGCGGTGACGACGGCAAAACTGGCGCGCGAATTGTTCGGAACGCCCTGGATCAAGCTGGAGGTGATCGCCGACAACGACACGCTGCAGCCCGACGTGGTCGGCCTGGTCGAAGCCGCCGCCATCCTGATCAAGGACGGCTTTGAAGTGTTCCCCTATTGCACCGAAGACCTTTCGGTCGCGATGCGGCTGGTCGATGCCGGCTGCAAGGTGGCGATGCCGTGGGCCGCGCCGATCGGAAGTGCAAAAGGCATCACCAACCGCGATGCCTTGAGGCTGATGCGCGAGCGCCTGCCCGACATCACGCTGGTGGTCGACGCCGGCCTCGGCGCGCCCTCACATGCCGCCCACGCCCTCGAACTCGGCTACGACGCCGTGCTGCTCAACACCGCCGTGGCCAAAGCCGCCGACCCGGTCGCGATGGCCAACGCATTCCGCCTCGGCGTGGAAGCCGGCCGCACCGCTTATGAAGCCGGGCTGATGGAAGCCCGCGACTTCGCCTCGCCCTCAACCCCTGTGATCGGGACCCCGTTCTGGCATGCCGTATCCTGATAAATTCTATCCCGTCGTTCACAACGTCGCCTGGGTGACGCGGCTGGCGCTGCTCGGCGCCGGCACCATCCAGCTGCGCGCCAAGGACCTCAATGATTCAGAGGCGCTGCAGATCGTGAGCGACGCGCTGGAGGCCATCAAGGGCACCGACGCCAAACTCGTGGTCAATGATTACTGGCGCGCGGCGATCGTCGCCGGCGCAACGCACCTGCATCTCGGCCAGGAAGACCTTGCCGACGCCGACCTCAGCGAAATCCGCAAAGCAGGATTGACGCTCGGCATCTCCACCCATGACGACGCGGAACTGGCGACCGCGCTTGCCGCGAAGCCGGACTACATCGCGCTCGGCCCGATCTTCCCCACCACGCTGAAATCGATGCGCTTCGCGCCGCAGGGCATTGCAAAAATTACCGAGTGGAAGAAGCGCGTAGGCAGCATCCCGCTGGTCGCGATCGGCGGCATCAAGTTCGAACAGTCGGCCGAAATTTTTGCCGCCGGCGCGGATTCCATCGCCGTCGTCGGCGATGTCACGCAGAACGCCGATCCGGATGCGCGGGTGCGGCAGTGGCTCGGCCAGAGCGCGGAGGCCGCGTGATGCGCACTGTTCGAAGCACCGTGCCAGTCATTCCGCCGTCATCGCCCGGCTTGACCGGGCGATCCAGTACGCCGCGGCCTCTCCGCCCCTCAGCGCGGTCTCTGGGATACTGGATCCCCGCTTTCGCGGGGATGACAGCGGTAGCCGTTTCTCGCTCAGCGATGCCAACGAATTAGAACAAGGAGGATAACATAATGAACATCCGCTCCAATCCCGACACCACGCTTCCCGCCGTCACCACCGGCCCCCTGCCCTCGTCGCGAAAGATCTTCGCTACCCCCGACGCCGCGCCCGACCTGCGCGTGCCGCTCCGCGAAATCATCCTGAGCGAAGGCGCCGGCGAGCCGAACCTGCCGGTCTACGACACCTCCGGCCCCTACACCGACCCGACGGTGACCATCGACGTCAACGCCGGCCTGTCGCGCAACCGTCTCGCCTGGGTGAAGGAACGCGGCGGCGTCGAGGAGTATCAGGGCCGCGACATCAAGCCGGAAGATAACGGCAATGTCGGCGCCTCGCACGCCGCAAAGGCGTTCACCGCGCATCACAACCCGCTGCGCGGCCTCGACGGCCACAAGATCACCCAGCTCGAATTCGCCCGTGCCGGCATCATCACGAAAGAGATGATCTACGTCGCCGAGCGCGAAAACCTCGGCCGCAAAAAGCAGCTCGAACGTGCCGAAGCCGCCCTCGCCGACGGCGAAAGCTTTGGCGCGGAAGTCCCCGCCTTCGTCACGCCGGAATTCGTGCGCTCCGAGATCGCGCGCGGCCGCGCCATCATCCCCTGCAACATCAACCACGCCGAGCTCGAGCCGATGATCATCGGCCGCAACTTCCTGACCAAGATCAACGCCAATATCGGCAACTCCGCCGTCACCTCGTCGGTCGAAGAAGAAGTCGACAAGATGGTGTGGGCGATCCGCTGGGGCGCTGACACCGTGATGGACCTCTCCACCGGCCGCAACATCCACACCACGCGGGAATGGATCTTGCGCAACGCGCCGATCCCGATCGGCACCGTTCCGATTTATCAAGCGCTGGAAAAGTGCGAAGGCGATCCGGTCAAACTGACCTGGGAGCTCTACAAGGACACGCTGATCGAACAGTGCGAACAGGGCGTCGATTATTTCACCATTCACGCCGGCGTGCGCCTGCCCTACATCCACCTCACCGCCAACCGCGTCACCGGCATCGTGTCGCGCGGCGGCTCGATCATGGCGAAGTGGTGCCTGGCGCATCACAAGGAGAGCTTCCTCTATACCCATTTCGACGAGATCTGCGACCTCATGCGCAAGTATGACGTCTCGTTCTCGCTCGGCGACGGCCTGCGCCCCGGCTCGATCGCCGATGCCAATGACCGCGCGCAATTCGCCGAACTGGAGACGCTCGGCGAGCTCACCAAGATTGCGTGGGAAAAAGGCTGCCAGGTGATGATCGAAGGCCCCGGCCACGTGCCGATGCACAAGATCAAGATCAACATGGACAAGCAGCTCAAGGAATGTGGCGAAGCCCCGTTCTACACGTTAGGCCCGCTGACCACCGATATCGCGCCGGGCTACGACCACATCACCTCGGGCATCGGCGCGGCCATGATCGGCTGGTTCGGCTGCGCCATGCTTTGCTATGTGACACCGAAGGAACATCTCGGCCTGCCTGATCGTAACGACGTCAAGGTCGGCGTCATCACCTACAAGATCGCCGCCCACGCCTCCGACCTCGCCAAGGGCCACCCCGCCGCGCAACTGCGCGACGACGCGCTCTCCCGTGCGAGGTTCGACTTCCGCTGGACCGACCAGTTCAACCTCGGCCTCGATCCGGACACCGCAAAGAGCTTCCACGACGAGACCCTGCCGAAGGAAGCCCACAAGGTCGCGCATTTCTGCTCGATGTGCGGCCCAAAATTCTGCTCGATGAAGATCACGCAGGACGTGCGGGATTACGCGGCGACGTTGAATGATCCGGCGAGTGTCGGGATGTCGGTGAGCGGGACCATCGAGGATGGGATGGCGGCGATGAGCCAGAAGTTCAAGGAGATGGGGTCGAGCGTGTATCTGGATGCGGAGAAGGTGAAGGAGAGTAATCGGGTGTTGTGAGGGCTGCGCACTCACCTGAATCGCAATGACCGACAATCTGACCGGTGTCTGGGACGGCACCTATGTTCAGTCGCAAATTGGAATGGTCACGTTTCTGGCGACGCTTATCGATTCCGGTGGCGCGCTCGGCGGAAACGTGACCGAACCCTGCATCTTGCCCGGCTGCCTGGTGGGCGGCACCCACAACGCCTCGATTGCGGGCCATCGATCCGGCAGCGCGGTCTCGTTCATCAAACGTTACGAGCCATCTGGCTGCGGCTATGACACGGTCTTTTATGAAGGCGTGGTAAATGCTGACGCGACAGAAATCGATGGGCGCTGGAGGTTGCCAGGGCTGTCTGGAACATTTCTGATGGTTCGCTCGACCAAGCCTGCACAATCGATCGCAACCGAAGAACGGACGAAAGAGCCGGCGCGTTAGCAAGTAGCCCGGATGAGCGCCGCGACATCCGGGACTACGTCAAGAAAATCTCCCCGCATATCGCTCCGCTCATGCGGGCTACGAATGGTTGAAGTGGTGACGGTCGAGTTTTCGACAACCAGCGTGCAGGACGGACGAGCGAAGCGACATCGCCATCTTTCGCAACGAGAGCATGGCGGACTGGGCGCGAGCGACGATGGGTTTCGCTGGGCTCTACCCATCCTACGCTGCTGACAGGTCTATCTGCCCGCCGCTGAACATATACTTCAGGGTGTGACAAAGCGACGTCAAAACCTTTCCGTGCCATTTAACCTTTCATTAACCGATTCGCGCCCACCCTCCGTCTACGGCTTGGGGGCCGTTGATTCCTGATGTTTCTGCTCCGCGTTTCGGAGCAAGCGTCGATCGGGAGGTGTTGATGCCCCAGGAGTATCTTGGCGGGTGCGGTGACGTGTATCTTGGCCTGGACTGTGTTCCCGTGCCCGAGATTCCGCTGTCGGAGTCTCAGACCCTTTCACCCCACCAGATCGTGCCGATGCTGATCGGCTCCACAATCGAGGCGATCGAGCGCGAGCTCGTGCTGCAGACGCTGGCGCGCTGCCACGGCAATCGCACCCACGCAGCACGCGTGCTCGGACTTTCGGTGCGCACGATGCGGAACAAGATCCGGCAGTATGCGACTGACGGCGTCGACGTTTCCACGCACAGCTAGGTCGAGCACGTTTCGCCGTCATCGGGGGTGCGTTCGTGCAAGCTCCATCGGCTTTGCTTGCTGTAGCGAGGCTGCAGTCCGCGTAAAGCGTAGGGTGGGCAAAGCGAAGCGTGCCCACCATCACGAGCACAGTGTGAATTGGTGGGCACGCTTACGCTTTGCCCACCCTACGGACCTGCGCTGCGGACTGATTTGCTTGCCGCGCAAGCGCAAATCCTGTGCATCCGTGCGACAAATCAACACGACGGGCAAATCAGTAAAACCTGTCCAGTCCTTCGCGCAAAAATATTCCGCTTAACACGATGGCCAAATCAGCCACATATCTCCGCCCGTCTCACCCGATGAGAGGGGCGCTCGCGAACGTCACGAACGCGCGGTGGGATGCGGTGGACGCGAGAGCTGCGACTGACGTGTGTGGCTCGAGCGTACGGTGAAGTCGTGTGGTCCTGATGTCGCGGTGCTGGCATTAAGTCCGAGAGAAGCGAAGCTTCTCGGAGGCGACGGTGGCAAAAGAGCCGTTCGCCGGGGAGAGCACGAAGTAAGCCGTAAAGCCACTGCGCAGGGAAGGCCGGGATGCTCCGCCTGTACCTGTATGCTCGTGTGCGCGTTTCTCATGCGCAGATTGCACACGAGACCGTGGGTGCAGCGTGCACCCGGTCTTCCCTGCGCCCTCCGATTTCGAGGAGAGGCAAATGATGATGCAAACCTCGGGCGAAAGAAGTCGCGAGAACGCGAAACCATATCCCCGTCATTGCGAGCGCAGCGACGCAATCCACCTCTCCGCTTGCCGAGCTATGGATTGCGTCGCTGCGCTCGCAATGACGGGAGTAAGCCGCAGCGCACTGGATCTACCGCACGGGCCGGGAACTGAACGGCATACATCGCCCACCCCTCACAACCCTTCGTTGCAATAACGATTCCAGATACGATGCGTCCCTTGCAAAAGCGTGGCAAAGTCGCGAACAATCCGGTGTCCGAAAAATGAGTCTATTCAAAATGCAAATGACCGGGCAACTGTCCGATTATTTTTTTGTTACCCGCTCCGATCGAAACGGTGATGACTTAATTTCGACGTATCAAGCCAGGAAAAAAGCAAGGGGAAGAACCGGCATCGCAGCGTCGCCAACGAGATAAAAAAGCCAACGAGATAAAAACAAGGCAGGAGAAGGCAAAGCGTGGGTGAACTTCTGGGATCGATGGCTTTTTTCCTGATCGTCATCGCCGTGATCGCTGGCACCTGGGCCTGGATTTCCACGCTGTTCAGGAAAGGCGTCATGGCGCTGGTCGGCTTCGACCGGATCTGCGTCCAGCAGTTTGAGACCATGTTGCTCTACCGGAACGGACGCTTCGAAAGGGCCCTGCCCCCCGGGCGGCACCGCATCCGGGCCGGCAGCCGGCAGATCGCGCGGATCGACCGCCGTCCCGAAATCTTCAGGCTCAACCAGGGCACCGTTTCGACGGACCGCTTTTCCCTCAACCTTACCTATGTCGTGCGGACCCAGATCGTCGACCCCAGGGCCACCTTCGAAAGCACGCAGAATTACCGGGACGAGATCTGCATGCGCCTGCAATCGGTCGTGAAAGCGATGTGCAGCCGCAAAACGCGGCTGGAAATCCAGACCGATCACCAGACCTTCAGCAACAATGTCCAGAAGGCAGCCAACCAGGTGTTCCGCTCGATCGGCTGCGAATGCCTGACCTTCGAGCTGATGCAGGTGGATGTCGCCGGGCCCGCCATCGAACTGGACGCCAAGAGGGCGAGTGTCGCGGCGCAGGCGCCCGTGAGCGTGGGTGGAAAAAGCGCGCTCGCTGCAATGTGATCGCGCCACGCCGGCCGGCCGATCGGTCAGCCGCGCCGCCCTCCGGCCTGCCGCCCGGAATGCCCCGGCCGCCGGACCGTCGCGCGAGAGGCGGCTCATGCTGCGCCGCTGCCGATTCCGAACAGATCATCCTACACTGGTCCAGCACCGGCACGCCGCGCTGGGTCGCGAAACGCGTGCGCAGCTCGTCTGCGCGCGCCGAATGGCTTTCGCCATTGCGAAAACGGCCGCAATGCCCAACATGTTCCCTATCATCATTGACCCGGAACACCCTGACATGAGCCAGACCAGACTGTTCGAGCCCTTTAAGCTTGGCCCGATCACGCTTCCGAACCGCCTCGTGATGGCGCCGCTGACCCGTAACCGCGCGGTACCTCCGGGCATGGTGCCGAGCCCGCTGGCGGTCGACTATTACGGCCAGCGCGCTTCCGCAGGGCTGCTGATCACCGAGGCGAGCCAGGTTTCGCAGCAGGGCCAGGGCTATCAGGATACGCCCGGCATCTACTCGAAGGATCAGGTCGCGGGCTGGCGCAAGGTCACCGACCGCGTGCATGAAAAAGGCGGGCGCATCTTCATCCAGATCTGGCATGTCGGCCGCGTCTCGCACGATACGTTGCAGCCCGGCGGCGGCAGGCCGGTGGCGCCATCCGCGATCCGCGCCAAGGGCAAGACGTTCGTCAATGGCACCTTCACCGATATCTCCGAGCCGCGCGCGCTGGAGCTGTCGGAAATTCCTGACATCATCGAGGATTTCAAACGCGGCACCGAGAATGCGCTGGCCGCCGGTTTCGACGGCATCGAGATTCACGGCGCCAACGGCTATCTGCTGGATCAGTTCGCCAAGGACGGCACCAACAAGCGCACCGACGCCTATGGCGGGTCGATCGAGAACCGCGCCAGGCTGATGCTGGAAATATCCAAGGTGGTGGCCGCCATTGCCGGCCCCGAGCGTACCGGCATCCGCATCTCTCCGGTGACGCCGGCCAACGACGTCTCCGATAGCAACCCGCAGCCGCTGTTCGATCACATCGTCGATGAGCTCAACGCGCTGAAGCTGACCTACATCCACGTCATCGAGGGTGCGACCGGCGGCCCGCGCGACATCGCGCCGTTCGACTATGCATCCCTGCGCAAGCGCTTTGGCGGAGCCTACGTCGCCAACAACGGCTATGACTTCGATCTGGCGAATAAGGTGCTCGATGCCAACGCGGCCGACCTGATCGCGTTCGGAAAGCCGTTCATTTCCAACCCCGACCTGGTGGAACGCCTGAAGAAGGGCGCGCCGCTGAATGCGCCGGACAAGGCGACGTTCTACGGCGGCGACGCCAAGGGCTACACCGATTACCCGACGCTTGAGGCCGCGCAGGCGGCAGAGTAAGGGCGCAACGTCCCCTCCCGTCATTGCCTGCGACAAACGCAAAGCGTTTGCGCAAGGGAGCGACAGCGACGAAGCAATCCATGCCTCAGCAAGCGTCGAGATGGATTGCTTCGCTCCGCTCGCAATGACGAACGAAAAAAAAGGCCGGGATCGCTCCCGGCCTTTCGTTTTTCTCGGGTTGTCATGCCCCGCGAGAGCGGGGCATCCAGTCACCGCAGCCATCGGCAAGCGAGCCGAAAGGCCGTGGCGAACCGGATCGTCCGGACCAGCCGGACGATGACGCCCGGGGGATTACTTCGCCTCGGCGCGCTTGGGAGGCGTTGCCGGCCACGACTTCACCAGCGTGTCGTAGTCGACGGTTTCGCCCTTCGGCTTTTCGTTCGACAGCTTGCGCTGGGGAGCGATGTTGCCGTCCTTGGCGGACTTGGCGAACCAGAACTCGGCCGTCTCCTTCTTGTTCAGCTTCGGCCCGCAGGCGCCCTGCACGCCGGACTTCTCAAGACGTTCGAGCACCGAGTCCTGCGCTGCTGCCAGCGCATCCATCGCCGCCTGCGGCGTCTTCGCACCGGACGACGCATCGCCGATGTTCTGCCACCACAACTGCGCGAGCTTCGGATAGTCAGGCACGTTATTGCCGGTCGGGGTCCACTGCACGCGCGCGGGCGAGCGGTAGAACTCGATCAGGCCGCCGAGCTTCGGCGCACGCTCGGTGAACGACTTGTCCCAGATGTCGGATTCACGCACGAAGGTGAGACCGACATGGCTCTTTTTCAGTGACACCGTCTTGGAGTTGATGAACTGCAGATAGAGCCAGGCCGCCTTGCGGCGATCGGGCGGGGTCGACTTCAGCAGCGTTGCGGAACCGGCGTCCTGGTAGCCGAGCTTCATGCCCTCCTTCCAGTACGAGCCATGCGGCGACGGCGCCATGCGCCACTTCGGCGTACCATCGGCATTCATCACCGGGATGCCCGGCTTCACCATGTCGGCGGTGAAGGCCGTGTACCAGAAGATCTGCTGCGCGATCGCACCCTGTGCCGGCACCGGCCCCGATTCGGAGAAGGTCATGCCCTGCGCCTGCGGCGGGGCATACTTCTTCATCCACTCGAGGTATTTGACGATCGAATAGACCGCCGCCGGACCGTTGGTGTCGCCGCCCCGCTCGACGCTTGAGCCCACCGGACGGCAGCCTTCCATGCGGATGCCCCATTCGTCGACCGGCAGTCCGTTCGGGATGCCCTTGTCGCCGTTGCCGGCCATCGACAGCCAGGCGTCGGTGAAACGCCAGCCGAGCGAGGGATCCTTCTTGCCGTAGTCCATGTGACCATAGACCTTGACGCCGTTGATCTCCTTGATGTCGTTGGTGAAGAACTCGGCGATGTCTTCATAGGCCGACCAGTTCACGGGAACGCCGAGATCGTAGCCATACTTGGCCTTGAACTTGGCCTTGTACTCCGGATTGGAGAACCAGTCGTAGCGGAACCAATAGAGGTTCGCGAACTGCTGGTCGGGAAGCTGATAGAGCTTCTTGTCCGGACCGGTGGTGAAGGATTTCCCGATGAAGTCGTCGACGTCGAGTTGCGGATTGGTGACGGCCTTGCCTTCGCCGGTCATGTAGTCCGACAGAATCACGGTCTGATTGTACCGGAAGTGCGTGCCAATCAGATCGCTATCGTTGATCCAGCCGTCATAGACGTTCTTGCCGGACTGCATCTGGGTCTGCAGCTTCTCAACGACGTCACCTTCCTGGATGATGTCGTGCTTGACCTTGATGCCGGTGATCTCGGTGAAGGCTTTCGCCAGCGTCCGCGATTCATACTCATGCGTCGGGATGGTTTCCGAAACGACGCTGATTTCCATTCCCTTGAAGGGCGCGGCGGCCTTTTCAAACCACTGCAGTTCCTTCAACTGATCGGCCTTCGACAGCGTCGAAGGCTGGAATTCGCTGTCGATCCACCGTTGATTGACGGCATCGTCCGCACGCGCAGGTGCGGCCATCGTAATGGAAGCCGCGATCAGCGCAGCTGCGCTGGTCATCGTCAGAAAGCTCTCCTTGGTCAAGGAACTATTCCTTCCTCTAAAACGTCGCATGTTGATTCCTCCGGTTGCAGCGACAAACACAAACTCAGGCCCGGGTTGATCCCGGATCTGCTCTTTTTCGCTTCCTAGACGGTGCGGAAAACCGCAACGGCCGAAACAAGCGAAATCAGGGTTGCGAGCCACAGGCTCGATATTTCAACGCCCTCTCCGATCGGGAGCGTCAGAAGCGGGTCGATGCCGACAAAGGCGATCCACAGCAGATGGATGACAGCGGCGAGCACCAGCGAAATGAACAGGCGGTCACCGCGCGTGGTCGGAATGCGCAGCACGCCGACGCGTTCGGCTTCCGGATAGGCGACCGCAAGCCAGGTCATGACGCCGAGCGTCAGCGACAGCATCACGAAGAAGATCGCGGTCGGCAGCGTCCACGCCATCCATGCGATATGTTCCATCGGCGCCCCCTACACCCGACCGAGCGCAAAGCCGCGCGCGATATAGTTGCGGACGAACCAGATCACCAGGGCGCCGGGGATGATGGTGAGCACGCCGGCAGCCGCCAGCAGCCCCCAATCCATGCCAGAGGCGGAGACCGTGCGGGTCATGATCGCCGAGATCGGCTTGGCGTTGACCGATGTCAGCGTGCGCGCCAGCAGCAATTCGACCCACGAGAACATGAAGCAGAAGAATGCAGCGACGCCGATGCCGCTCGCGATCAGGGGCACCAGGATCTTAATGAAGAATCGCGGGAAAGAATAGCCGTCGAGGAACGCGGTTTCGTCGATCTCGCGCGGAACGCCCGAGACGAAACCTTCGAGAATCCAGACCGCCAGCGGCACATTGAAGATGCAATGCGCGAGCGCGACCGCCCATGGCGTATCGAACAAATTGATCGCCGAATAGAGATTGAAGAACGGCAGCGCATAGACCGCCGCCGGCGCCATGCGGTTCGACAGCAGCCAGAAGAACAGATGCTTGTCGCCGAGGAAGCGGTAGCGCGAAAACGCGTAGGCGGCCGGCAACGCCACCGAAATCGAGATCACGGTGTTGATCAGTACGTAGGTCAGCGAATTGATGTAGCCGGAATACCAGCTCTCGTCGGTGAAGATGCGCTTGTAATTTTCCAGCGTCGGCTGGTGCGGCCACAGCGTCATGGTGGTGACGATCTCGGTATTGTTCTTGAAGCTCATGTTGACGAGCCAGTAGATCGGCAACAACAGGAAGATCAGGAACACCACCATGATGATGCGGCGGCCGGGAATCGTGTTCATCACGCGGCTCCCTTTTTTTCGGGACGCTCGGTCCCGGCATTGGTCATGACGGTGTAGAAGATCCAGCACACGATCAGGATGATCAAGTTGTAGACCAGCGAAAGTGCCGCGGCCTTGCCGAGATCGAACTGCCCGAGCGCGATCTTGACCAGTTCGATCGAAACGAAGGTGGTCGAATTGCCAGGACCGCCGCCGGTCACCACGAACGGCTCGGTGTAGATCATGAAACTATCCATGAAGCGCAGCAGCACCGCGATCAGGAGCACGCGGTTCATCTTCGGCAACTGGATCGCCTTGAACACCGCCCAGCGCGAGGCGCCGTCGATCTGCGCCGCCTGATAATAGGCGTCGGGAATCGACTTCAGCCCGGCGTAGCACAGCAGCGCCACGAGGCTGGTCCAGTGCCAGACGTCCATCACGATGACGGTGGCCCAGGCGTCGAACTCGTTGGAAACGTAGTTGTAGTCGATCCCGAGACCGTTGAGCGTATAGCCGAGCAGGCCGATGTCGGGCCGACCGAAAATCTGCCAGATCGTTCCGACCACGTTCCACGGGATGAGCAGCGGCAGCGCCAGAATCACGAGGCATACGGCAACGGTCCAGCCCTCGCGCGGCATCGACAGCGCCACCACGATGCCGAGCGGCACCTCGATCGCCAGGATGATGGCGGAGAACAGCAGGTTGCGGCCGAGCGATGCCAGGAACCGCCCGCCGAGATCGGTCGATGGATCGAGCAATTCCTTGAACCAGCCGACGCCGTTCCAGAAGAACTGGTTGTTGCCGAACGTGTCCTGCATCGAATAGTTCACGACCGTCATCAGCGGCAGGATCGCGGAGAACGCGACCACCAGGAACACCGGCAGCACCAGGAACCAGGCTTTCTGGTTGATGGTCTTGTCCATCAGGCAACCCCCTCGACCAGATGGCTATCGGCATAAACGTGAACATGGGCGGGATCGAACACGAGCCCGACCGAGTTGTCGGGTACGGAAAACCCTGACGGCACGCGGGCGGCGAATTTTGCGTCGCCAATGCGAACGCGCGCGAAGCGGACGCGGCCAAGATCGTCGATGCGCTCGATCGTGGCGGACAGCAGGCCGGACGCGGGAGCCGCGACAGTGACGAATTCCGGCCGCACGCCGATCTCGATTCTAGCGCCCGACGGCAGCACGCCGTAATTGCGGTGCAGGCCAATGACGTGACCGTCGATGCGCGCCTCATGCCCGCTCACCTCAGCCGGCACGATGTTCATGCCGGGCGAGCCGATGAAATAGCCGACGAAAGTATGCGCGGGCTTGTCGAACAATTCGGCCGGCGTGCCGCTCTGCACCACGCGGCCGTCATGCATGACGACGACCGTGTCGGCGAAGGTCAGCGCCTCGGTCTGGTCATGGGTGACGTAGATCATCGTGAGATCGAGCTCGCGGTGCAGCGCCTTGAGTTTTGAGCGCAACTGCCATTTCAGCTCGGGGTCGATCACCGTCAGCGGCTCGTCGAACAGCACCGCGGCGACGTCGGAACGGACGAGGCCGCGACCAAGCGAAATCTTCTGCTTGGCGTCCGCCGTCAGGCGCGTCGCCTTGCGGTCGAGATAGAACGTGAGGTCGAGCAGGTCGGCGATGTGCCTTACCCGCGCGTCGATCTCGGCCTTGGGCACGCCGCGGTTCTTCAAGGGGAACGCAAGGTTCTGACCGACCGTCATGGTGTCGTAGATCACCGGAAACTGGAACACCTGCGCAATGTTGCGCTTCTGGGTTGACAGCGGTGTGATGTCGGCGCCGTCGAACAGGATTTTTCCGCGCGAGGGCGCGACAATGCCGGAAATCAGGTTGAGCAGCGTGGTCTTGCCGCAGCCGGACGGGCCGAGCAGCGCATAGGCGCCGCCCTGCCGCCAGGTCATGGTCACCGGCTTCAGCGCAAATGATTCCTCCGGCGCGTCATTGCCGCCGTAGGAGTGCGCGAGATCGACGAGGTCAATGCGGGCCATGTCGCATCTCCCTCAGGTGGGGCCCGGCGCGGCGACCAGACGGTCGGCGGCGTCGAACACGAAGACATTGTCGGGATCGAGCACGGCATCGAGCACGTGGCCTGGCTCGTATTCATGCACGCCCTGCAGCACCGCGACCCAATTGGAGGCGTCGCGGTTGAGATGCACGAAACTTTCCGAACCGGTGATCTCGGTCACCGTCACGGTGGCGTGGAACGCGTGCCGCCCGACGATGCCGTTGGCGACTTCGAGCTGATGGGCGCGGAAGCCGACACGATAGGGTCCGTCGGCGAGCGATGCGTAGAGGCCAGTGGCCGGCGCCTGGATGCCGCCGACATATTGCACAGAACCGTTCTTCTTCTCGATGCCGACGATGTTGAGCGGCGGATCGGAGAACACCTGCGCCACCCGCAGCGTATCGGGCTGGCGATAGACTTTTGAGGTGTCACCGGCCTGCAGAACCTGGCCTTCCCACATGCAGACGGTGTTGCCGCCGAGCAGCAGCGCCTCCGAGGGCTCGGTCGTCGCATAGACGAAGATTGCGCCCGATGCCTCGAAGATGCGCGGCAGTTCGGTGCGCAGCTCCTCGCGAAGCTTGTAGTCGAGGTTGGCGAGCGGCTCGTCCAGCAAAACCAGATCGGCGCCCTTGACCAGCGCGCGCGCAATCGCGGTGCGCTGCTGCTGGCCGCCGGAAAGCTGCAGCGGGGTGCGCTTCAGATAGGGCTCAAGCCGCAGCAGTTTGGCGGCTTCCTGGACGCGCCGGTCGATCTCCTCGCGCGGCCTGCCCTGCACCCGCAATGGCGAGGCGATGTTTTCATAGACCGTCAGCGAGGGGTAATTGATGAATTGCTGATAAACCATCGCGACCGAGCGCTGCCGCACGTCAACGCCGGTGACGTCCTTGCCATCGACCAGCACGCGGCCGGTCGCAGGTTTGTCGAGACCGGCAAGCAGGCGCATGATCGAGGTCTTACCCGACAGCGTCGGCCCGAGCAGCACGCTCAGCGTGCCGCGCTCAAGCTTCAGCGAGACATCGCGAATGGTCGGGATGCCGTCCACAGATCGCGTGACGTGATCGAGCGTGACGCTCACGGTCGCCCTCCCGCTTCGCGCAAGGGACGTTCGCCGGGCGCGCGGTGGGCTTTGATCCACTCATCGAGCGCGGCAATTTCATCCGGCGACAGCCGCAAGCCGAGCTTGGACCTTCGCCACACCACATCATCGGCGGTGCAGGCCCATTCGTTCGACATCAGGTACCTGACTTCGCTCTCCGTCAAGGTGGCGCCGAACGATTGGCCGAGATCGGCAGAGGACTTCGCGGTGCCGAGCAGTTTTTTCGCACGCGTGCCATAGGCATGCGCGAGCCGGTTGGCATGCGCCGGCTTGAGGAACGGATATTCCCGCGTCAATTCCGCCGTAAGCGCGGCGATCGCCGAAACATCCATGTCGCCGCCGGGCAGCGGCGACTTGCCGGTCCAGCCTTCCTTGGCCTTGGCGCTGCGCAGGTATGGCGAGAGCCGCTCCAGCGCTTCCTCGGCGAGCCGCCGATAGGTCGTGATCTTGCCGCCATAGATCGACAGCAACGGCGCGCCACCGGGCGTATCGAGTTCGAACACGTAATCGCGCGTCGCAGCCTTGGCTTCGCTGGCACCGTCGTCATAGAGCGGGCGCACGCCGGAATAGGTCCAGACGACATCCGCCGGCAGTACGGGCTTTTTCAGGTATTCGCTGACTGAGGCACAGAGATATTGGATCTCTTCGGGGCTTGCTTTCACCTTGGCCGGATCGCCGTCGTAATCGCGATCGGTGGTGCCAATCAGGGTGAAATCGTCCTGATAGGGAATGACGAAGATGATGCGGCCGTCGGCGTTCTGGAACATGTAGGCGCGGTCGTGCTCATAGAGCTTGCGCACCACGATGTGGGAACCCTGCACCAGCCGCACTTTTGCCCGCGCGTTGACGCCGGAGCCCGACGAAAGCACCTGCTCGACCCACGGGCCGCCGGCATTGACCAGCGCGCGCGCCTGGATGGTGGTGCGCTCTCCACTGATCGTATTCTCGACGGTGACCTGCCAGATGCCTTCGACCTGCCGGATCTCGACCGCGCGCGAGCGGGTGCGGATTTCGGCGCCGCGATCGGCGGCGTCGCGTGCGGTCAGCACGACCAGGCGCGCGTCATCGACGAAGCAGTCGGAATATTCGAAACCGCGCTTGTAGCGGTTGGCGATCAGAGGTTTTCCGACCTCGTCGTGGACGAGATCGACCGAGCGCGTCGGCGGCAGCAGATGGCGGCCGCCGATATGGTCGTAGAGGAACAGCCCCAGCCGGAGCAGCCAGGCCGGGCGCAGGCCTGCGTGATGCGGCAAAACGAAACGCAGCGGCCTGATGATGTGGGGCGCGATCTGCCACAGGATTTCGCGCTCGATCAGCGCCTCCCGGACCAGCCGGAACTCGTAATATTCGAGATAGCGTAGCCCGCCATGCACCAGCTTGGTCGACCAGGACGACGTTCCGCTCGCCAAGTCATTCATTTCACACAGGAAAACGGAATTCCCCCGACCCGCCGCATCGCGCGCGATGCCGCAGCCGTTGATGCCGCCTCCGATGATGGCGAGATCGAATACCCTGTCCAACGAAACGCTTCCCCGGCGATCGCCCTTCATTTCGGCGATTTTGCTTTCGGATTGGAGTTAATCACAAAGAAAAACGAAAGCAAGTCGAAAGCGAGGTAGCCTGTGGACCAAGCGGGTTGAATCCGAGGGATGACGGGATCAGGGCCGTCCTCGTGGCAGCGGACCGCCGCTCACGACGTAGACGCCGACGGAAATCGCGGCGATGGCAATCCAATCCATCGTGGTCGGCCACTCGCCAAGAATTGGAATCGCCATGACAGCCGTCATCGCCGGAGACAATGCGGCGAACGCGGCACCGCTGGAGGCGCCGAGGATGCTGACCGCGCGTCCGTAGAAGATAAGTGAAACGATCGCCGTCAGAATTCCCTGCACGAAGGCTTGCAGAGCGATATCGCTCCAGGGAGCCAAGGCGAGACTCGTACCCGCCACCATCACATAAACCGGCATGTAGAGAACAAGGGCGCCGACTGCCGCGATGGCCGCAGCATGCAGCCCACCAAGCCGCGCACGGCGCATCGCGACCGTATAGAAGGCCCAGGCAAGGGCAGAGCCGAGAAACAGCAGATGCCCGATGCTCTGCCTGGACTCGATCGCATCGCCGCCGGCACCCCAGGCGATTCCGAAGGCGCCGAAGAGGATCAGCACGAAGCCGATCTTTTTCGCGGCCGTAAACGGTTCGCGCAGGAAGGCTGCCGCAAGAAGCGCGACCATCAGCGGCATGACGCCGGGAAACAACGCTCCCGCGTGCGCGGCCGGGGCGAACATCAGGCCGGCGTTCGCGAACAGGACGGGTGCACCGCCGCCGAGCACGATCGCCGCCACTCCGATCCAGCCGAGGCGATCGAGCGCAAGACCTCTGCTCCCGACGTAAGGCAACAGCAGCAAGCCGGCCACACCAAAGCGAAGCGCGGCAATGTCCCACGGCGTGAGACTGCTCTTGAGACCGAGGCGGGCCACCACGATCCATCCCGACCATATGCTGACCGCCGCGAGGCCATAGAGGGCGCCGCGGACATAGGCGGTAGCGCTGCGTCCGCCGGCAGCCAGATCGGTCATGGGTCGGCTCTTAAAAGATCGGGGAAACAGTATGTAGGTATCAGCGCAGGCGCGTGACAGTGGAAGCCGGCTCGCCGACCGGCTCGTCGATATCCGCCGGCGGCTTGTCCATCGCCTCGACTACCTCGATGCCGCGATGGTGGCAGATGCTGGCAAGGCCTGCCGGCAGCGGCGCATCCGTCACAAAGGTCTGGATCTGGCTGAGATGGGCGATGCGCACCGGCGCGCTGCGCCGGAGTTTTGTCGCGTCCGCGACCAGCATGACGCTGCGCGCATTGGCGATGATCGCCTGCGCCGCCTGCACTTCGCGATAGTCGAAGTCCAAGAGCGCGCCCTCCTCATCGATCGCGGATGCGCCGATGATGGCGTAGTCGACCTTGAACTGGCCGATCAGGCTGATTGCGGTCGAGCCGATCACCGCGCCGTCGGCGCGGCGCACCGCGCCGCCTGCCACGATCACCTCGATGCGCGGATGGCGGTACAGCAGCATCGCGACGTTGAGGTTGTTGGTGATGACGAGCAGGTCTTCATGCGAGGTCAGGGCGCTGGCGACTTCTTCCGTCGTGGTGCCGATGTTGATGAACAGCGAGCAGCCGTTCGGAATCCGCGACGCGGCGGCGATGCCGATCGCCCGCTTCTCCTCCGCCGCCACGAAGCGCCGCGCCTCATAGGCGAGGTTCTCGACGCCGGAAGCAATGATGGCGCCGCCGTGGATGCGGGTCAGCGAGCGCTGGTCGCAGAGGTCGTTGAGGTCCTTGCGGATGGTCTGCGCCGATACCTCGAAACGCTTGGCAAGGTCTTCCACCATCACCCGGCCAAAGGCGCGGGCGATGTTGAGGATTTCAGTCTGACGGTGGGACAGTCCGGCCACGGCTGGCACCCTTGAGATATAGGCCTGGGCACAAAGTTGCCGTTATGGTGCGGCTGATTGGGGCCGCGGTCAACGTGGGAGATCGGCCGCAGGGCCGTTGGCCGGCCGAAACAATTATTCTGGTTAAGGCGACCGCGCCGGAAGCCAGGTGAGCCGCACCTGCTGCGGCGCTCGACAAAACAATTTGTGGCTGCAAGACTGCCCCACAAACAAAAATGGAGGAAACGATGGACATCGATCGACGTCAACTGGCGCTGCCCGCACTCGCGCTCGGGCTATTGACTGTGGTTCCGGCCTTCGCCGGTGCGGACGAAGATGCGGTTGCGAAAAACGTCGAAGCCTTCCGTGTGGCGCAGGCCGCCGGCAATGCCGAAGGGCTTGCCTCGCTCTGCGCCGACGACCTGAGCTACAGCCACTCCAATGCCAAGGTCGACACCAAGGCATCGCTTCTCGACGGCACCGCCAAGGCCAACTACAAATGGACATCGCTCGACTACAAGGATCCCACGGTCCGCGTCGTCGGCCCAGCCGCCATCGTGCGCTTCACCTTCGTCGGCGAGCAGGAGTTCACCGACGGCAAGAAGACGCCGCAGAATCTGCACATCCTGATGAACTGGCAGAAGCAGGGTAACGACTGGAAGCTGCTGTCCCGGGCGGCCACCAAGCTCTGACCCCCGGGCGACCGGCGCTGGCGGTCAGGCCGCCAGCGTCATCCCGCTGGCGAGCTGCCGCGCGGCGCGCTCGGCCTCGCGTGCGTTGCGGAATATCTGCCCTTCCAGCCGATTGAAGCGATGCGAGGCGGCAAAGAAGCGATAGCCGCCGGGAGTGCGTACGATAATTCCTGCCGGTTGCGAGCCGACTTCGATGATATAGGTGTCCGACATGGCCCAGCCTGTGATTTCTTCCGGGCTTACAACGGGTTGCACGGCAAATTGTTCCTTGCTCCCGTTGCGTCAGAACCCGGAATTATGTCAAAGCTGGTCACGGAATAGCGAGCGAATCGTTCAAATGGCCGGAGAACTGACATGATGCCGAAATTCGCGCTCTCGATGCTGGTTGCCCTAGCGGCTTGCGCACCGCTCCAGGAGGCGGCGGCGCAGGAAAGCACGCTCGGGGGCGCGCTGTTCGGCGGCGCCGCGGGCGCCATCGTCGGCGGCGCGCTCGGCGGTGGCCGGGGTGCGGCGGTCGGCGCCATTGTCGGCGCAGGCACCGGCGCCGCGATCGGTGCCCAGGGCGAACCTCGGGACGGCGGCTATCGCTGGTATCAGGGCGGTTGCTACGTCGAAACGCCCGGCGGCTGGCAGGCCGTTTCGCCACGTTACTGCGGTGTCCAGGCGCAATACGCCCCCCCGCCGCCCCGCTATTACGACGATACGCCGCGCTGCATGCGTTCGCCGAGCTACAATCCGCGTCGTGGCACCTTCATCGGCCGTGATGGCTACGAGCGTCCCTGCCCGTAAGCTTCAGGTCGTGATCACGCCGTCCGGGGTGACCGGCTGCGGACGGCCGTTGTCGTCGATCGAAACGTAGGTGAAGTTGCCGTCGGTCACCAGGATCGACTGCAACTCCTTGCGCCGCACGACCCATGCTTCGAGATGGACCGTGATCGAGGTGCGACCGACCCGCACCAGATTGGCGTAGACGGAGACGAGATCCCCGACATAGACGGATTTGCGGAAATTCATCGCTTCAATCGCGACCGTCACCGTGCGCGACTTGGCGATCTTGGACGCGAACACCCCGCCGCCAATATCCATCTGGCTGAGCAGCCAGCCGCCGAAGATGTCGCCATTGGCGTTGGTGTCGGCCGGCATCGCCAGCGTGCGGATGCAAAGATCGCCGCGCGGCTCAGTCTCGGTTGAGACCGGTGTGTGCACATGGGTTTCGGTCATATCCATCCCGGATGCTGCGTACAGAGATCGCGGATCATAGACGACCCGGGCCTGAAGTTAAGTGTCGCCGCACTTGCCGCCCCGGGCCCGCCAGCACGCCGGTTTCCCGGTAACGCCGCTGCCACGCGCCGTCGTCGGCACGCGGCACGATTCCGGTGACGGGCCCGATCACGCGCTCCAGGCCGCGCCAGACATGGAGCCCGTCGCACACATAATTCGCCCATCCATTCACCACGCAATAATGGACCGCCTGATTGTGGTGATGAACCCAATGGTGCGCCGGCGGGCACACCAGATGAAGCCGCTGCGCCAGCCGCATGATCGACGAGCGGGCGGGCTTGTGCGCGAGATTATGAAAATGCATGCCGAACAGCAGGCAGATCGCACTGATCAACCACAGAAGCATCAGCGTCCAGGTCACAGCCGAGACCGGACACAATGCGGTGACGACAGCGGCAACGCCGAACGCCACCGCGCTCGGCGCGGAGCCGAACGATGCATTCTCCAGGAAACCATAGACATGGTCAGGATGGGTATGATGCTCGCGGGTGATCGCGATCGCGCGCCCCATGGTCCGCTCGTCGAACCAGGTATCCATCGCCCAATGCACCGCGCCGGACGAAAAGTCGGCCAGGAAGTAACCGGCCAACAATGCCGCCATCAAATACGGCCAGCTCAACGCGGCAAGGGTGAAGTAATAGGCGAGCCAGAATGCGCAGAACAGGATGACGGCAATATTGGCGCCGATCCAAAAACGCATGGTCCTGATTTCACGAAGCGTCGCATCCTTGAAAAGCGGAACGGTCTGCATGGCGTCTCCACACTTTGGGGATACGACCTGTGATCGTGTTTACCTAACACAATCCATCAGATTGCGCCACGATCCGGCGATGCCACACACCATCGGCCAGGAACGTCCAAGACGGGCTCTGACCGACGTCCAGCCTTGTTTGCTACTTGAAGGTCTCCCAGCCGGCATCCGGCGTAAACCGGCCGCCGAATTTGCCGGTCAGAGTGTCCAGCGTCGCGACCACGTTCTCCACGCCGCGGGTTCGCGCATAGTTCAGAGGACCGCCGCGGAACGGCGCGTAGCCGGTGCCGAAGATGACGGCGCCGTCCACCACGTCGGCATTGTCGACGATGCCCTCGCGCAAACAGGCGACGCAGACATTCGACATCGGCAGGATCAGCCGGTCGACCATTTCCGCCGATGGTTCCGAGATCGCGGACATGCCGCCGGTGTCGGCCTTGCCGTCCTTCCAGGTGTAAAAGCCCTTGCCAGTCTTACGGCCGAGTTCGCCCTTGGCGACCTTTTCTCGCAGCCAGGCCGGCGTCGGCGGCAGCATGTCGCCGAACTTCGAGCGCAGCATGTCGCCGACATCGAGGCAGATATCGAGCCCGACCTGGTCGGCCAGTTCAATGGGTCCCATCGGCATGCCGAACTTCTTCGCGGCAGCGTCGATGACCGATTTGTCGATTTTCTCGTCCAGCATCACCATCGCCTCCAGCATGTACGGCGTCAGCGCGCGGTTGACGAGGAAGCCGGGCGAGGATTTTACGGGGAGCGGCAGCCGGTCGATGGCGCCGACGAAGGCCAGCGCCTCTTTGAGTAATTGCGCATCGGTGCCGTCATGGCTGACGACCTCGACGAGTTGCAACCGCGATACCGGATTGAAGAAGTGCAGCCCAAGCAGCCGCTCGGGCCTCGATAGCGTGGTGCGCAGATCCTGCAGCGGAATACTCGAGGTATTGGTGGCAAGGATCGAGCCGGGCTTCATTTTCGGCTCGAGGCCGGCGTAGACTTTTTGCTTCAGCTCCAGTTTTTCCGGCACCGCCTCGATGATGAGATCGGCATTGCGGACGCCCTCGGCCTGCATGTCCGGCATCAACCGATCCAACGCATCGCGCACGGCGGGGCGCTTACGCAAAATCTTGCCGTAGAGCTCGGCGGCGCGCTTGATCGCGCCCGCGATCGGCTCCGGCTTCATATCCGCGAGCGTGACCTGCACGCCCTGACCGGCGCACCAGGCGGCGATGTCGCCGCCCATCGCACCGGCGCCGATAACGTGAACGCGCTCGATCTTGTTGCCGCTGCCTGCGAGCTTCTTCATCTGCTCGCGCAGGAAGAAGACGCGGATTAGATTTTGCGCGGTCGGCGTCACCATCAGCCTGGCGAAAGACGCCTTTTCCGCGCTGAGCATCGCCCGCTTGTCGCCGCCGTGCTTTTCCCAGAGATCGATCAGCGCGTAGGGCGCGGGATAATGCGCTTGCGGCGCGGCCTTGGCGGCCTCGCTGCGCATCCGCCCGGCGAGGAATCCCCTGACGGGACCGAGGCTGAGAACATTGTTGAGCAGCCCGGGCCGCGCGCGCTGCAGCCGTCCGGACACGGCGTCCTTCACGGCATTGCGAACATGCCGCTCCTGCGTCACGGCGTCGACCAGCCCGAGCGACTTTGCCTTCCGTGCATCGATGGTCTTGCCGGTCAGCATCATCGACATCGACTGCATCGGATTGACCAGCTGCGTGAAGCGCACCGTGCCGCCGAGACCGGGATGCAGGCCGAGCATCACCTCGGGAAAGCCGAACCGCGCATCCTCGATCGCAATCCGCATCTGGCAGGCGAGCGCCACTTCGAGGCCGCCGCCGAGGCAGAAGCCGTGAATCACGGCCACGCTCGGAACCCGCAGGGCCTCGAGCCGGTCGATCACCGCATGCGCGCGGCCGATCTCGGTCTCGACCGCGTTCGAATCGGTCGCCCCACGAAACGCATTGACGTCGGCACCGGCAATGAAGCCGGACTTTTTGGCAGAACGGATGACGAGGCCGGTAGGGCGCTGTCCTTCCAGCTCCGCCAGCACCTTGTCGAGTTCCTCGATCAGATCGGCTGAAAGCGTATTGGCGCTGGTGCCTTCGCGGTCGAACAACAGCCAGGCGACGCCGTCGGCATCACGCGTCAGCCTGAAATTTTTGTAGGGGCCAGCGGCGTCGGGCGTAGGCCCGAGTTCGAGCACGCGATCGCCGAGAACGTCCATGATCTGGCTATCCATGCTCACACCATCTCTATCAGCATCGCACCGCCCTGCCCGCCGCCGATACATTCGGTGGCGATGCCGCGCCGCGTGCCCAATCGCTTCATGGCGTTGACGAGGTGCAGCACGATACGGTTGCCGCTGCAGCCCACGGGGTGGCCGAGGCTGATCGCCCCGCCATCGACGTTCAGCCTGGTTTGGTCGAGTTCGCCCGCCGCGCCGTCGAGGCCAAGAATTTCCTTGCAGAATGTTTCATCGTTCCAGGCGGCGAGACAGCCCAGCACCTGCGTCGCAAACGCCTCGTTCAATTCCCAAGTTTCGATATCTCCGAGCGTCAGCTCGTTGCGTTTCAGCAGCTCGGTGGCCGACAGCACCGGGCCGAGACCCATGATGCCGGGATCGAGCGCCGACCACTGGCTGTCGAGAATGGCCGCCTTCGGCGTCAGGCCGTGCTTCGCCACCGCCTCCTCGGAAGCGAGGATCACCCAGGACGCGCCATCGGTGATCTGCGAGGAATTCCCCGCCGTGACCTTGCCCCACGGGCGCTCGAATACCGGCTTCAGTTTCGCCAGGCTCTCCGGCGTCGAGTCCGGCCGCACGCCATCGTCATGATCGTAGAATTTGCCATCGCGCGCGAACGCGGTTTCGACCTCGCCCTTCAGCCAGCCTTCCGACTGCGCTTTCGCCAGCCGCTTGTGGCTTTCGGCGGCATAGGCATCCGACTGGGCGCGGGTGACGCCGAAGAGATGGCCTACCACCTCGGCGGTCTGGCCCATGTTGAGTTCGGTGATGGGATCGGTGAGCCCGCGCTCCAGCCCGATAATCGGCTTCAAATAGCTGGGCTTCACCTTGAGCGCGGCCATGATTTTCGCGCCGATGCCTTTCGCTCCCGCAAGGCCCGCGAACCAGCGCACGCCCTGTTGCGGCCAGACCAGCGGCGCGTGGCTCAACGCTTCCGCGCCGCCCGCCAGGATGAGGTCCGAAACACCTTCGCGGATGTAGCGGTAGGCCGTGTCGATCGACTGCATGCCGGAGCCGCAGTTGATCTGCACAGTGAAGGCGACCATCTTCTCGCCCATGCCGAGCCGCAGCGCGGCGACGCGGGCCGGGTTCATTTCGTCGGCGATGACGTTGACACAGCCGAGGATGACCTGATCGAAAGCTGAGGGCGCAAACGGCTGCCGCGCCAGCAGCGGCCGGCCGCATTGCACGGCGAGATCAACCGGCGTGAACGGCCCGGGACCGGAGCGCGCTTTCAGGAACGGCGTCCGGCTGCCGTCGACGATAAAGACCGGTTTTGCCATCAGCTTGCCGCCCTCTGTTCACCCAGTTCCTGGAAGAACTGATGCACGTCGGCAGCCTTCCTGTAAATCGGCGACAACGCTTCGGCTGCGAAATCGTCGACCTCGATCACCTTCGCAACGGCTTCGTGCGCAGCCTGAAGCTTCTCGCCATCGGCCTGCGTAATGACGCCTTTCTTGACCGCCTCTTTCCAGTCATGCAGGCGCGCCGCGCGCATTTGTTTGGAAGCATCTTCTGCCGCCGTGACCAGAAGGAACGCCTTCTCCAGCCGCGCCACGCCGCCATCATCGTCGACCGCGGAAAGATCCGATGTCAACCGGTCGCGCGCCGCCGACGGCTCCAGCACGAGCTGCGCGCATTGGTGCACGACGCGGTCCGACGGGCCGGTCACCTTTGCGCCGAACGGCTGGATCAGGAATTTCAGTATCACCGCCACGAACCGGTTCGGCAGGTTGGCGAGGATTTCGGCAAAGCGGTTTTCGATGGTGCGGAAACCACTTGCCATGCACCATTCAAGCGCCGCGAAATCTTCCCTTTGTCGTCCCTCGTCCTGCCAGCGTTTGAGCGCCGCCGACAACAGATACAATTCGGACAGGATGTCGCCGAACCGGGCCGAGAGCATTTCCTTGCGCTTGAGCGCCCCGCCCAGCGTCAGCAGGGCCATATCCGCGCACAAGGCAAACGCGGAAGAATAGCGCGAGAGCTGGCGGTAGAACTGCGTCGCCTCGCCCGCATCGGGCGCTGGTGCAAACAGGCCGCCGCTCCAGCTTCGGCCCCAGGCGCGGAACATGGTTTTGAAGCTGTGGCCGACGTGATTCCAGAATGCCTTGTCGAAGGCGTCGAGCCCCTTGGCGCGGTCGGCTTCACCCAGCGCATTCATTTCCTCAAGCAGGAATGGATGAGCGCGAATAGCGCCTTGGCCGAACACGATGAGATTGCGCGTCAGGATGTTGGCGCCCTCGACCGTGATGCCGACCGGCACCGAGCGATAGAGATTGCCGAGATAATTTTGAGGCCCGTCGATCACGGCCTTGCCGCCATGGATGTCCATGGCGTCGTCGATCGCGATCCGCATCCGCTCGGTGGCGTGCAGCTTCATGATGCCGGAGATGACGGCGGGATGATGCCCCTGGTTGAGCGCGGCGCAGGTCAGCCGCCGCGCGGCGTCGAGCAGATAGGCGGTGCCGGCGATGCGGGCGAGCGGCTCCTCGATGCCTTCGAACTTGCCGATGGCGATGCCGAACTGCTCGCGGATGCGGGCATAGGCGCCAGTGGTGCGCGCGGCATAGGCTGCGCCCGCAGCGGAGAGTGAAGGCAGCGAGATACCGCGGCCGGCGGCGAGCGCCGTCATCAGCATCTTCCAGCCCTGCCCGAGCCGCTCTTGCCCGCCGATGATGTAGTCCATCGGTATGAACACGTCGCGGCCCCAGTTCGGGCCGTTCTGGAACACCTGCATCGCCGGCAGATGCCTGCGGCCGATTTCGACGCCGGGCAGATCGGTCGGGATCAGGGCAACGGTAATGCCGAGATCTTCCTGCTGACCCGCGAGGTGATCGGGGTCATAGGCCTTGAAGGCGAGACCGAGCAGCGTCGCGACCGGGCCCAGCGTGATGTAACGCTTGTGCCAGTTCAGCCTTAAGCCGAGCACCTCGCGGCCTTCGAAATTGCCCTTGCAGATGATGCCGGTGTCGACCATCGAGGACGCATCGGAGCCCGCTTCCGGGCTGGTCAGGCCAAAGCAGGGAATGTCAGTGCCTGCGGCGAGCCGCGGCAGCCATCTTTCCTGCTGCTCTTTGGTACCGAAGCGCATCAGCAGTTCGCCCGGCCCGAGCGAGTTCGGCACCATCACGGTGACGGCGGCCGTCAGCGAGCGTGAGGAAAGTTTGCGCACCACTTCCGAATGCGCATAGGGCGAGAAGCCGAGGCCGCCGAATTCCTTGGGGATGATCATGCCGAAGAACTTGTGGCGCTTGATGAAGGCCCAGGCTTCCGGCGGCAGATCGCGCCATTCCCAATTGATCTTCCACTCGTCGAGCATGGCGCAGAGCTCGTCGACGGGGCCGTTCAGAAAGGCCTTCTCCTCTTCAGTCAGCGTCGCCGGGGCAACGGCCAGCAATTTCGACCAGTCGGGATTGCCGGTGAAGAGATCGGCGTCCCACCAGACGTCGCCCGCTTCAAGCGCCTCGCGCTCGGTGTCGGACATCGCCGGCAACACGCCGCGTGCCCAGGAAAAAATCGGTTTGCTGATGAAATCGCGGCGGAAGCTCATGGCGAACTCTCCTGGTCTGCGGCGCGACGTCGCGCCTCACCTGGGCCAAACGACGGCTCATTCTAGCTGAAACGTACGGGTTTCGGGGACGGTTCGCATCGGGATTGAAGCGAAATTGATAAACCGGGAGATAACGGCGGAAGCCCGGAAGCGTTCCGAAAAGTCTGCATTATCCGGTGGTTAAAACAATCTCTCTCGTCATTCGGGGCGCGACAAAGTCGCCAGCCCGCAAATCCCTCGTGGACACCGGTTTTGCTGGCCAATGGATTCGGGACCTGCGCCAACGGCGCATCCTCAGGTGCACAGTTGCGCACCGGGAAATGACGCGTAGAGAGATCGCGGCAGACCCAGCCGTTACGAATCGCGCTTGTTGCGTCGCCGCTCATTGGGGACGAACACGGCAAACACCTCTCTAACGCGAACGGCAGGCGTGACATCCCGGGTAAAGCGAAGCTCCTCGGTCGTCCGGGTTTCCTCCACGCGAGGCGCGTAGAGCGCGCTGCCGTACAGCGATCCGTCAAACCGCAAATTGCTCTCGTCGTCGGTGAGATAGGCATTCGAAATAAACAGAAGAACAAACAGCGCCGATCCTACGACGGTAAAATATTTGAATATGGGCATTGGTACACACGCCTCTCCCTTGCTTGAAAAGGAGGGTGCACCACGCGCCATAAAAGCAGGGTTTAGACCTGCCCGGCTTTTGCCGGAGCGGTTGGTTGGAGGTTGCCAATTTATGACGAATTTTAACTAACCAGGGCGCGTACCCATAAAACCCGGTTCGGTAAGCGCTACCCGCCGAATGCCCGCCTCCTGAACCCGGACATTGCCCGACGCAGTCGGCACTTCGCGCAGGTGTCGAAGCTGCCTTGAAGACAAATCATTGTTTCGGAGGAACTCCATCCTTCCAATCGGCGCTGGACGCGTCCAATAATTGAAGCAAAAGTTTCGCGCGATCGGGCGCCTTGGCTTCTATGGCCGCCTGCTTCTGCTGTCTCCATTCCATGTCCGCGAGATACCTGGTCATCCAATCCGCAAAAGTTTTCTTCGGATCCGCGCCAAGCTCCATTCCAAGCGTCTGGCTGAAGACATATTCGATGGTGATCAAATATCGTAATAGCCCCGTCGTCCGGTCCAAAAGTGCGGGCTCACGACAGTACGCGTCAAAAGCCAGACTTACTGTTTCTTCCAGATTTCCCTCTTTCTTCAGCAGACGCTTGGCGAGCTCCAGCTGGCTTTCAGGCGCGTTACCCGAATCGCGCAACCTGATGCGATAGGGAATTTCCTTGATATAGTCGTCCGCGCCTTCCCTACTCACCGAGAAAGGATACTTCGCGCGGAAGCGTTCGAACAAATCCTCCGCTTCCTCATACTGTCCCAGCTGAAAGGTATACCACGCGACGTCGTAGGCTACTCCTTCAGCCAACACGGAACGGGGTGACTTTTCCAGAAAGTCGTGGCTCGCCGCAAGCAGTTCGCGGAGCGCCTTGTCTCTGGCGGCGGATCGCTCGGCCGGTATCACGCTGTTCATCGTTTTCAGTGCTTCAGCGGCGTCCGCCTCCGAACGCGGAATCTTCCTTGCGAGCCGGCCAAATAGCGAAAGCACCACCGTATCTATCTGGTCCTCATCCAACGCCTCGACGCCACGCTGCTCCATTTCGTCGAGCGCATGCGTGAGGCCCTCGAATGCGCGTTTGTATGCGAAGGTTTTTAGCTTGCAGTACGATACGCGTTCCTTGACTTGTATTGCCGTGAGGAGATTGGCCGGGCCTGGAATTCGATCAGCCACCTGACCGTCCGGCCCTCGAACCACTGTTGAGCTATAGTAAAGTGAAAACATATCTCCTGTTGCGGTACCGTCGGCGCTCCCGATATCGAGCACGAACAGCGCCTGGTTGAACAATTTATCAATGAACTCGTGAGCAGCATCTTCATTCCCTTCCGCCGCTGCAACGAAATCAGCCGCGCCCGGCCCGTCCCTGATCTCGACGAGGGAACATTCCGACTGTCTCTCGATCGCCTGCAACTGTGCCATGAACCACGCAAGACGTGTATCTCTGGGGCCTGCCGGCTTAATGAGTTGGGAGTGGCTCGAGGCGATCTTCAGCACGAATTTTTCGGGAAGCGAATTAATGCCGCTCTGCGGCGCGACCCAATAGTCCTTGATGCTGATGATCGCGCGTTCGTGCACGGTCAGCTTATTGCCTGGAGCGCCCGGAAACGGACTAATGCGTGAGTTCCAGAAGACCTGCAGGTTGGCGAGGCTTTCGCTGAATGCACGCAGGAACGCGAGATCGGGGGAAAAGAGCGTACTAAGGGCGGTCACCCGGTCGGATCCGTGATTGGGTGTTCCATAGGTAAAAAGGCTGTGCAGGCGCATCGCAGCCGCCATATCGACCTCATGCAGGTGACGGAACGCAAGCTTGCAAACCAGACCACCCATGCTGTGGCCGACGAGTACGTACGAGTCGTAGCGCTCCTGGTCGACGAGGGTCATTTGAATGGCGCTCGCAAGCACTTCAGCCCAAGCCTCGACTCGCGGCAGCCGTTGGAATGGAATCAGCCTGCTGACCACCGAGGTTTGATAATTGAACAGGGCGAAGTCGAACGCCTGGAGCTCGCGCTCCGGAAAGGCTTCAGTGAGAAAAGGCAACCACGCCGTCGCGCCGCTGTTCAACCCATGCACGAAAACGATGATGCGCTTCTCTTGAGCGTCATCGAGAACGCTGGTGCGTTTTATTTGCAGCAGGAGCGGCCGATCCGCCAATGCTTTATGAACTTCGTCCATGGACCATTCGCTGAGCGTCACCTGACGCAATGGAATGTCGGAAGGTGTGGCCATGAGCTCCTCCTCCGGGTCCGGATAGTTGGCAGCTCGCTCCTGTCTGGTATGGAGCGACGGTAACTCGCCTGCCTTTCGAGCGAATGTGAAGCGCCTCACACGTTGCATAAATTCCGGGTGTAGCGGAGCAGTTGCTGGCAGGTGGAACAGGCACACCAGCAAGACAAGCGGCTCGTCTTCATCTGCAAACCCCGCCTGATAAAGATTTGGGCGGGCACGTTGTCAAAAGCGATCAAGCGCCGGCGGGTCGCGCCGGCGCTTGATTATTGTATCCCGCGAAGTGCAAAGCGAACTAGCCTGGTCCCGCGCCCTGCGTGGCGGTGTACACGGCGTAGAGCGACTGGCTCGCGGCCATGAACAGACGGTTGCGCTTGGGGCCGCCGAAGGTGACGTTGCCGCACACCTCGGGCAGGCGGATGCGGCCGAGCAGCTTGCCTTCCGGCGACCACACCGTTACGCCGCTGTAGCCGACGGCGCGGCCGGCATTGCTGGCGGCCCAGACGTTGCCGTTGACGTCGCAACGCATGCCGTCCGGTCCGCATTTCACGCCATCGACCATGAAATCGCTGAACCGCTTCTGGTTGCTGAGCTTGTTGTCGGCGCCGACATCGAACACGAACATGTCGCCACTGCCGCCTGCGCCGGTGTCGCCCGGCCCCTTGCCGGTCGAGGCGACATACAGCTTCTTGTAGTCGGGCGAGAAACAGAGGCCGTTGGGATCGGGCACCTGCGCCTCGGTCACCACGAGGTCGACGCGGCCGGAGGGATCGATGCGATAGCAATTGGTCGGCAGTTCGCGCTTGCCCGGCACGAAGCCGGCCGGCTGGCCGATCCGCGGATTGAGCTTGCCGCCGGGATTGGTCGCGCCTCCCGCGATGTCGGGTTCGCCTTCATAGAGCTGGCCACCGTAGGGCGGGTCAGTGAACCAGTAGCTGCCGTCCGGATGCGCGACGACATCGTTCGGCGAATTGAGTTTCTTGCCGCCGAAATTGTCGGCCAGCACGGTCGCGGTGCCGTCGTGCTCATAGCGCACCACGCGGCGGGTGAGATGTTCGCAGGAGAGCTGGCGGCCCTGGAAATCGAACGAGTTGCCGTTGCTGTTGTTCGACGGCGTGCGGAAGACGCTGACGTGACCGTCGTCCTCCGACCATCGCATTTGCCGGTTATTGGGAATGTCGCTCCACAGAAGGTAGCGCCCCTGCGCGCTCCAGGCCGGCCCCTCGGCCCACAACAGCCCGGTGTGGAGGCGCTTGATCGCCGTGTTGGGCTGGGCGAGGTCATTGAACGATGGGTCGACCGCGATGATATCCGGGTCCCAGAAATAGGTGGTCGGCGCGCCACGCGGACTGAAATCGCGCGGCGGGTTGGTGATCGTCGACGGCGGCGCCACCGGGCCGGGTTGAGGGCTGGTCAGGGGTGTCTGGGCCAGCGCTGCGCTTGCTCCCGCCACGGTGGCGCCGGCGCATACCGCCAGACCGTGGACAAGCGTTCGTCGTGATATCGTGGTTTCCGGATCGCACTGCTGTTCTGGATCGCGCCGCTCTTGGCGTGTCATCGCATCCTCCCAATATGTTCACCGGCCGTTGATTCAGCCTGGCAACCTGAGGTTAATCCGGACCGCGTCCGGTTGCGAGAGCTGCTTTCAATTCCGCTCCCGGATCAAACCTGCTGTCGAAAAATGGCATTACGTCGTCCAACGCATGCCTGACGCTCCGCCATCTCAGCGCTTGGGGCGATTGCCCACATGGCGACAAAGTGGTCGACGTGTTAGTCACTCCCCGGTTTTCCGAGCTCTCCGCAATTCAATCTGTCCGCAGGACAAACCAGCGATGAAGACGCGGACTCAACAGATATTGCATTGCACCGCGGTATCGCGCGCCGGTCGGCTTCTTGCTGCGACCTTGTCATTGGCGATCTGGACCAACGCGGCCGCGGCCGGACAGGCCGCCAACATCCCCGCCCCGTCTCCAGACAAGCTCGAGCGCATCACCGAATTTTTCAACAATGAGGTGGCGACCGGGAAATTGCCGGGCGCCGTCGTGTTGATCCAGCAGCATGGCAAGCCGGTCTATCTGAAATGTTTCGGCGTCCAGGATGTCGCAACCAAAATTCCGATGACACCAGACACGATCTTCGCGCTTCATTCGATGACAAAGCCGATCACCAGTGTCGCGGCGATGATGCTGATCGACGCGGGCAAGCTCTCGCTTGCCGATCCCGTGTCCAAATTCATTCCCGGGTTTTCCGACGCGAAAGTAGGCGTCGGTTCAGGCACTCCTGACGGCGAGAGCGCTCTAAAGCTTGTGCCGGCAGATCGGCCGGTGACCATCATGGACCTGCTGCGCCATACGTCAGGCATTACGTACGACTATATCGGTGGCAAGCTGATCATGAAGGCCTATTCGGAATCGGGCCTTTTTAATGAGCAATACAACAACGAGGTGTTTGCCGATCGCATCGCCAAATTACCCTTGGCGCGGCAACCCGGGACGCTTTGGCGTTATGGACATTCAACCGATGTTCTCGGGCGCATCATTGAGATCGTCTCCGGACAGACGCTCTATCAATTCGAAAGGCAGTACATCTTCGAGCCTCTCGGCATGGCCAGCACGAAATTTGTGCTGGAAAGTTCCGACGAACGGGCGCGGATGGCGGAGCCGCTGCCAAGCGATACCATCCTGAAACTCGCGGAGGCCCAACGTCGCGCCCATCCGGAATGGGAGTCCGGCGGCGGCGGATTGGTCTCGTCCCTGACCGACTACGCCCGTTTTGCCCAGATGGTCCTGGGCGGCGGGCAATTCGACGGCGAACGGTACCTCAGCCCGGCTGCATTCAAGGCGATGACGTCAGACCATATCGGGCCTGGTTCAGGCGTTGCGCGGGATTATTACTACTTTCCCGGCGATGGCTTTGGCTACGGCTATGGCTTTGCGGTGCGTACTGATCCAGGAAATGCCAAACCACCGCCGCCTGGTTCGATCGGCGAGCTTAAATGGGATAGCGGCAGCGGCACTTATTTCGGGGTCGATCCAAAGCTGGACATGATTTACATCCTGCTGGAGCAGACCCAGAACGAACGTGGACGCATCACGCCCGCATTCAGGAAGCTGGTCTACGACGCGTTCGCCACGGACAAATGATCCGACTGCCCTGCTACGTAAAACCTTCGTCAGGAATATTCAACACCTGACCGCACGCCTTGCAGTGCACGGCATCGCTGTCGTGGCGCTGCAGTCCACAGGTCGGACAAGCAAACCGCACTTTGTGGGGTGAGAGCAGCACGCGGGCCAGATTGAAGAACAGCGTTACGCCGAAAATCATGATGACCACGGTGATCATGCGGCCGGTCGTTCCCGGCAGGGTGATGTCGCCAAAGCCCGTTGTCGTCAGCGCCGTCACCGTGAAATACAGTGCGTCCGCATAGTTCGCGATCTGCGGGTTGCGAAACTTCTGCGTTTCATAAACGATCGCGGTCATCACGAAGATGAATACCGCAAGGTTGGTGACGGCAAAGATCACTTCCTCATTGCGCCGGAAGAACGTGCTGTCTTCGCGCAGTCGGGCCAGCATCCGGTAGTCGCGCAGCAACCGCAACGTTCGCAAAACCCGCAGGAAGCCGCCGGCTTCGCCGGCAAGAGGCGCAAGGAATGAAATAATCGCGACAATGTCGGTCCAGGTCGAAAAGCGGGTAAACTCGAGCAGCCGATGCCGGCTGACGAGCAGTCGCGCGGAAAAGTCCGCGAGCATCACGACGCCGAACATCACATCGAGCGATTCGGTGACATCGTTGGAAGGGAGAAATGAAGTCGCGATGATAAACAGAACGGTTACGATATCGAATGCCAGCAGCGCGTAGCGGAAGCGAACACCTTGCGGCGTTGCGCCTTCGTAAAGACGTCGAACGGCCTTCCGGGTTGCGGCAAACGACATGGCGCCATCTTCGCCGCTCGCGTGCGCCATTGCAAATGATGGTTGATGGCGGCGGAAACTTCAATTTCGGAAAACCGCCCAGGAGGTCACTTCTTGTTCGCCGCCGCGTGCTCGATGAACGCGACCTCGGTGCCCTTCTTCAGCAGCTTCGCCAGTTTGTCGACGTCCCAGTTGGTCAGGCGCACGCAGCCGTGCGATTCCGACTTGCTGACCTTCGAGGGGTTCGGCGTGCCGTAAATGCCATAGCTCTCCGATGAAAGCCCGATCCAATGTGTGCCTGCCGGGTTGTTGGGACCGGGGTTGATCGTGAAGGCTTCTTTGGATTTGACGCCCTTGAACTTGTAGTCCGGATTGTAGCGGTAATTCGGTCGCGCATCGATCGAGGTGACTTTGAGCACGCCGCTTGGGGTCGGCTTCTCGTCGCTTCCGACGCTCGCCGGGAAGAAGGCGAGCAGTTCGCCGGCCTTTCCGAAGGCCTTTACCGTCTGGGCATCCTTGTCGACTTCGAGGCGTGCGACGGCTTGCTTGGCCTCCTTTTTCATGACGTTCACGATCGAAATCGTCTGGCCGGCCTCGTCAAATTTCTTGCCGGGGTTAAGAGCTTCAAGAAGCGCTTCGCTCATGTGAAATTTTTCGGCAATCGCCTCGCGCGGACTGGTGTAGTCCAGCGACTTGAGCCCTTTCATATCTTCCATTTTTGCGGGGAGCTTTTCCAGAAACGGTCCCTTCGCGTCTTTCTCGGTGATCTTGTAGTCGACGACGACGGGATCGGAACTGGCGGCCAACAAGGCGGCCCAGATTTCAGGCGTGAGCGGCTGCTTGCCAACGGGCAAGCCTTTGGCTTCGCCGAACGCCTTGAGCGCCTTCTCGGCGTTCTCGCCAAGCTTGCCGTCGATCTCCCCGGGAGAAAAATTGGCGCGGTCGAGCAGAACCTGCGCCTTGACGACGACCGGATCTATTCGGTCATCGGCCGGCGGCTTGCCTTTGAACTCCGCGTTGTTGACCGCCGCCGCATCGGGGCCTGCGAAGGCCGGAGGAACGAGACAGGCAAGCAGCACCAGCCCGGCGAGTAAGCGGATCATTGGCAATCTCCGAAACAACATCTGATAAGGAGTTGGACGGCTCGGAGTTCCCGAAGTCGTAGCCCGGGTGAAGCGAAGCGCAACCCAGGGCCAGCCCGTCCGGAGAAAGATCCCGGGTTTCGCTTCGCTTCACCCGGGCTGCATTGAGTAGCTCAATCCGGCCGGATCATCTCGAACATGTTTTCCGGCTTGATCTCAAAATAGTCGCCGCGGCGGCCGGCCCGGACGATCGGATGAGCCAGCCCGGTCTGGTAGACGCCGTCCTGGATGAAGGCCTTGTCGATGTGGACGGCGACGACTTCGCCCAGCGTCAGCCAGGCCTGCGCCTTGTCGCCATTGGCACCCTGCAACTGGATGATCTGCGTCACCTTGCATTCGAACGCAACCGGGCTTTCCGCCACGCGGGGCACGTTGACGAGCTTGCAGGGCGCAGCGGTAAGTCCGGCGATCTCGAACTCATCGACATCGCGGGCAACGTGCGCCGCGGTCGCGTTCATCTGCTTCGCCAGATCCATGGTAGCGAGATTCCAGACGAATTCGCCGGTATCCTGGATATTGCCCGCGCTGTCCTTCCAGTTCGTCGAGGAGAAGCCGATGATCGGCGGGTGATAGGCGAAGGCGTTAAAAAAGCTGTATGGCGCCAGATTGACATTGCCGCTGCCGTCGCGCGAGGAAATCCACCCGATCGGGCGCGGAGCGATGATGGCGTTGAAGGGGTCGTGCTTGAGGCCGTGGCCGTTCTTCGGCTCGTAGAAATGCAGGTCTTTTGCGGTCACGCCGGAATTTTCCTTATTTTTCGTAGCCCGGATGGAGCGAAGCGTAATCCGGGACTCTCGCAAGTGGCCAGAGTCGTCCCGGATTACGCTTCGCTCCATCCGGGCTACGAAGTTCGGGATAGCCGGTCAAGTGGCGAACAATTCAATTCGCCTTGCGCGGCTCGAGGGCCCGGAAAAGGAAATCAGTCATCTGATCGATCGTTGCGGTGGGCTTGTTGGCGGCCTGCGCGATCATCTGCGGGTGGAAGAAGCGGATCATGCCCGTGCAGGTGCAGAGCGCTGCCAACGGCAGGTCAGGCGCCTCGAACTCGCCGGATGCTACGCCCTGCGCGATCACCTGGCCGATGATGCCGGTGATACATTCGATATGGGCAACGCAGACGTCCCAGTCCTCCTCCATCGCAATCGCGACCATCTCGTGCAGCTTATTATCGCCGACATAGCGCTCCGAGTTCATCCGATTGACGGTCTTTAGCAACTCGCGCAGGCGCGGCTTCGCCGGACCGGGTTGGGCCACGATCCGCCGCGCCTCGACCTCGACCTCACCCATCAGCGTCCGCGCCACGCCTTCGTGAATCGCCTTCTTCGAATCGAAGAAGCGATAGACGTTGGCGGGACTCATCCGCAGTTCTTTGGCGATGTCGGCGACCGTGGTCTTCTGGTAGCCGATCTGCCGGAACAGACGCTCCGCCACCACGAGAATCCTTTCCCGGGTGTCAGTCTCGACGTGTTCCGAAATCAGCGTCATGTCAGTACTCAATGTTCAATTATTCTGCGGCGTCGGCAAGCGGAATTGCGTGCGGACCCTTGATCTGATGTTGCGGCGCAAGATCAGGCTGCTCGGCCTGGCCGCTTTCTTCCAGGCTCCTCCTGAACCACAGGGCGTAAAGACCCGGCAAGTACAGCAAGGTCAGGAAGGTTGCAACAAACAATCCGCCCATGATGGTGATCGCCATCGGGCCCCAGAAGGCCGAGCGCGATAGCGGAATCATGGCGAGAATCGCCGCCAGCGCCGTCAGCACCACTGGCCGCGCACGCCGGACGGTGGCCTCGACGATGGCCTCCTTGCGCGTCAGACCCTGAGAGACATCCGCCTCGATCTGATCAACCAGAATAACCGCGTTGCGCATGATCATGCCGGCCAGCGCGATCAGGCCGAGCAGCGCCACGAAGCCGAACGGCTGGTTGGCAACATTGAGGCCGAACGAAGCACCGACAATGCCGAGCGGCGCGGTCAGGAAGACCAGCAACAGACGCGAGAAGCTCTGAAGCTGGATCATCAGCAGCGTCAGCATCACCATGACCATCAGCGGAAACAGCACGAAGATCGAGGCGTTGCCCTTGGCGGATTCCTCGAATGCGCCGCCCGGCTCGATCCGGTAAGCGGGTTCGAGATGGTCGCGGATCTCCTTCAGCTTGGGCCAGATCTGGCTTGTGACATCGGGTGCCTGGACACCATCGACGACGTCGGTGCGGACCGTGATCGCCATGTCGCGGTTACGCCGCCACATGATCGGCTCCTCATGAGAATACTCGATCTTGGCGATCTGTTGCAGCGGCACGGCAACACCATTGCGTGACGTCACAGTGAGGTCACCGACGCTACCGAGATCGAGCCGTTCGGACGGGACGGCACGCGCGACCACGCCAACCTTCTCAATGCCGTCACGGATGGTGGTGACCTGCGCGCCCGAGATCAGCATGGCGAGTGCCTGCGAGACGTCCTGCGGGGTCAGGCCGAGCGCGCGGGCACGGTCCTGATCCACCACGAGCTTCAGGTAAGGCGACTGCTCATTCCAGTCGAGCTGCGGCTCCACCACGTTCGAATTCTGCCTCATGACGTCGCGCACCTTGTAGGCGATGTCGCGCACGGTGTTGGCGTCGGGGCCGATCACGCGGAATTGCACCGGGAAACCGACCGGTGGGCCGAAATTGAAGCGGTCGACGCGCACCCGGGCTTCGTTCAGATCGCCCTCAGCGACTGCCTTCTCCAGCCGCGCCTTGATCCGCTCGCGGGCTTCGACGTCCTTGGAGACGATCACGATCTCGGCAAACGCCTCGTTCGGCAGCTGCGGATTGAGGCCGAGCCAGAAGCGCGGCGAACCCTGGCCGACATAGGAAGTATAGGTCGCTATATCCTTGTCGTCCTTCAGCAGCGCCTCGGCCTTCTTCACGGATTTTTCCGTGACGTTGAAAGCGGTGCCTTCCGGCAGGCGCAGCTGCAGGAACAGTTCGGGCCGCTCGGACAGCGGGAAGAACTGCTGCTGCACGTGCCCGAAGCCAACGATCGAAAGCGCGAACACGCCGACGGTTGCCAGCACGACCTTGACCCGGTGATCGACGCACCATTGCACGACGGCGCGAAGGCCACGATACATCCGTGTCTCATAGATCGCGTGCGGATCGTGGTTGTGGTGCACCTTGATGTTCGGCAGCAGCTTGACGCCAATATAGGGCGTGAAGATCACCGCCACGAACCAGGAAGCAACCAGCGCGATCGCCACGATCCAGAAGATACCGCCGGCATATTCGCCGACCGCAGAATTGGCAAAGCCGATGGGGAGGAAGCCAGCGGCCGTGACCAGCGTTCCCGTGAGCATCGGAAACGCAGTTGATTCCCAGGCAAAGGAGGCCGCGCGCATGCGGTCCCAGCCCTGTTCCATCTTCACCACCATCATCTCAACCGCGATGATCGCGTCGTCGACCAGAAGGCCGAGCGCGATGATCAGCGCGCCGAGCGTGATGCGATGCAAATCGATCGACATCGCGTTCATGACGATGAAGACGATGGCGAGCACCAGCGGCACCGACATCGCGACCACGATGCCCGTGCGCCAGCCGAGCGCCACGAATGAGACGAACAGCACTATCGCGAGCGCCTCGATGAAGGAATGCACGAACTCGCCGACGGCGCGCTCGACCACCTTCGGCTGGTCGGCGATCTGCTCGACCTCGATGCCCTGCGGCACGGCCTTCATGAAATCGTTGGTCGCTTTCTCGACCTCTTTGCCGAGTTCGAGGATGTTGGCACCCTTGGCGGTGACCACGCCGATGCCGAGCGCGGGCTTGCCTTCCTGGCGGGCGACGAAGGTGGGGGGATCGACGAAGCCATGCGTGACGGTTGCGATGTCGCCGAGCCGGAACACACGGCCGTTGCTTTCGACCGGGCTTTCGGCCACCGCCTTGACGCCGTCGAGCGCGCCGGTAACGCGCAGCGGCACGCGCTGCGAGGACGTTTCCACCGTGCCGGCCGGCGTGACGTTGTTCTGTTTGGCCAGCGAATCGAACAGCGCCTGCGGCGTGATGCCGAGCGTCGCCAGCTTGGCGTGCGAGAACTCGACGAAGATGCGCTCTTCCTGGGTGCCGTAGAGATTGACCTTGGTGACGCCGGTCACCTTCAACAGCCGCTGGCGCATGCCTTCGGCGGCTTTCTTCAGCTGCGCATAGTCGGCGCCGTCCCCGGTCATCATGTAGAGAATGGAATCGACGTCGGAGAATTCGTCGTTGACGGTCGGCCCGAGCAGGCCTGCGGGCAACTGGCCCTGCACGTCGGCGAGCTTCTTGCGCAACAGGTAAAACAGATAGGGCACGTCCTTTGGCGGGGTCGAATCCTTGAACGTGACCTGCATCGCCGTGAACGACGGTTTTGAATAAGTCTGCACCTTCTCGAAGAACGGCAACTCTTGCAGCTTCTTCTCGATGGGGTCGGCGACCTGGGTCTGCATTTCCTGCGCGGTCGCGCCCGGCCAGATCGCCGAGACGTTGACCACCTTCACGGTGAAGAAAGGATCCTCGGCGCGGCCAAGCCGCTGGTAGGAGAAGAAGCCGGCGGCGCCCAGCATGATCATCAGGAACAGGATCAGGGTCGGATGGCTCACCGCCCAGCCCGAGAGATTGAAGCGCTTCATGTCACTCTCCAACTTCAAAATCTGTTTGCGTTTCCAGCGTCATTGCCTGCGACAAACGCGAAGCGTTTGCGCAAGGGAGCGAAGCGACGAAGCAATCCACACTTCCTTGTGGCGACATAGATTGCTTCGCTTCGCTCGCAATGACGGAGCTAACTCGCAATGACGAACTAGAACGACAGCGCCGAGACCACCCGGACCTTCTGGGCCGGATCGATCTTCTGCACGCCGAGCGCGACCACCTTGGCGCCGTCGTTGACGCCGCCTGAGATCACGACCGCATTGCTCTCGTAGGATTTCACGATCACCGGCTGCAGCTTCACCGCGCCGGCATCATCGACGGTGTAGAGCGAGGGATTGCTGCCCTGGCTGAACAGTGCCGACAGCGGCAGTTTTGCCACGCGCTCGGTCGCGGCATCCGCCAGCGTCAGCGTCGCCGTCATGCCGAGCGAAACCTTGTCGTCGGCTTCCGGCAGCGAGAATTTCGCAAGATAGGTCCGGGTCGCCGGATCGGCCGAGGGCGCGATCTCGCGCAGCTTCGCGGCATATTTCTTTTCCGCATCCGACCACAGCGTTACGCTGGCCGTGCCGGACTTGGCGCGGCCGACCAGCGTCTCGGGAATCGCGACCACGGCTTCCTTTTCGGCAAAGCGCGCGACGCGGATCGCGGTCTGGCCCGAGGCCACGACCTGGCCGGGATCGATCAGGGTCGCGGTGACGACGCCGCGGCTGTCGGCCAGCAGCGTTGCATAAGAGAGCGAGTTCTTGGTGAGTTCGACCGAACGCTCGGCACGATTGAGACGCGCCCGCGCCTCATCGGCAGCGGCGTGGCTCTGGTCCAACTGCGCATCGGTGGTCCAGCCCTTGGCGCGCAGATCCTTGGCGCGCTGCTCGGCGGCGCCCGCTTGCGCCAGCACGCCGGTGGCGGCGCGGAATTCGGCCTCGGCCTGCTCGGCCTGCAGCTTCAGGTCGACCTCGTCGAGGGTGGCGAGCGGCTGACCGACATCGACGGTCTGGCCAACCTCGACCAGGCGCCGCGCGACCTTGCCGGGAACGCGGAAGCCCATGTCGGTCTCGATCCGCGGCCGGATGGTCCCGACAAAACTGCGCTCAGGGGTCTCTGCCCCGTAATGCACGGTAGCAACCAGGACCGGGCGGCCCGGAGCCGCCGTTTCCGCCGCCTTTTCGTTACACCCGGCCAGCGCAAACACCGCGAACGCCAAAGACGCTCCTGTCAAGAGCCTGTAATAGCTAGAGAAAATGGACCGGGCAAACATGGGGACTCTCCATCGGAACATCTGATGAAGAGTATCAAGTGCTCACTGATGAATGTCAACATTCGTCAGTGATCATCAATTCGTGAGTGCCGATGTGATTAATGGTAGGCGGCGAGCAGCTTTCGGCACGACCTCGCCTCGGATGCCGGCTTTAGCGGACGACCGGCTATCGCCGTTCTCGATGCTGGATCCGTCCATTTTCGATCTGGCCGTTTGCCGCCCTTTAAGAAACGAAATGCCAGGTTGTGGCCATGAAATGGATACTCACCTTCGCGTACTTCGCATTTATGTATTGGTGTGTCCGGAAGGCCCACGAAAGCGCCGCCGAATATGCAGCAACGGGCATGCTGCGCTCGCCGCTCTATTGGACGGCGATGATTCTGATCTGTTTCTTGTTCGGGCTTGCGCTCTCCGAGCGTTACGTCCTCACCCAAAGCTCGACCTTGATCTGGGCGTGGTGGGCCGCGCTTGGGGCAACGGTGATTGCACTTCTCATCGTTCGCCGCGCAATGAAGTGGCGCTATCCGATCTAGCAGTGAACGTAACGGTCGCAGGATGGTAGAGCCAACGGGTCCGGCCTTCGGCCGGACCGATGATAAACTCGGCGAAACCCATCCTCTCGCTGCGGGCACAAAGAGATGGATTTCGCTGCGCTCTACCCATCCTACAAGATTATTTCGCGTCCGCGAATTCCGTCTTCGTCTCGTGGCCGCCCAGGAAGACGAGCAACCCCGCCGCAAGCGGCAATAGCGATAGCACCAGCAATCCCGTCGACGTGTTACCGGTCGCCTCCTTTACCCAGCCGATCAAATAGGGCCCGCCGAACCCTGCGAGGTTGCCGATCGAATTGATCAGGGCGATGCCGCCGGCCGCCGCCGTGCCGGACAGCCACGCGGTCGGCAGCGTCCAGAACACCGCAAAGGTGCAGAAAATACCGATGGCGGCGACCGTCAGCACGGCCATGGTGATGGCGGGATCGGTGATGTAGCTGGAAGCGGCCAGCGCAGCCGCCGTCAACAGCAGCGGCCCGCCGACATGGGCGACGCGTTCGCGGGTGGCATCGGAATGCCGCGCCCACAGGATCATGGCGATGGTGCCGAACAGATAGGGGATCGCGGTGACGAAGCCGGTCTGCGCGTTGGTGAGCCCGAACGCCTTGACGATCTGCGGCAGCCAGAACTGCATGCCATAGAGCGCGCCGACGAAACCGAAATAGATCAGGCTCAGCGTGATCACTTTTGGCGATGACAGCGCCTCGCCGAGCGTCAGGTGTTTTGCCGCCTGCTTGGTCGCGATCTCCGCCTGCAGCTTGGCCGAGAGCCACGCTTTCTGTTCCTTGGTCAGCCAATCGGCCTTTTCAGGCCTGTCGGTCAGATAGAACCAGGTGACGATGCCGAGCAGCACCGAGGGGATGCCCTCGATGATGAACAGCCACTGCCAACCCCTCAGGCCCATCACGCCGTCGAGCCCCAGCAAGAGCCCAGAGATCGGCGCACCGATCACGGTCGATACGGGAACAGCAATGGCAAAGGCGGCGAGAAACCGCGCGCGATATTCTGCCGGATACCAGTAGGTCAGATAGAGAATGATCCCGGGGAAGAAGCCGGCCTCGGCCACGCCGAGCAGGAAGCGCAGCACGTAAAAGCTCATCTCGCCGCTGACGGTCGCCATCAGCGCCGAGATGATGCCCCAGGTCACCATGATGCGGGCGATCCAGCGGCTGGCGCCGAATTTCTCCAGCGCAAGGTTGCTCGGCACCTCGAAGATGAAATAGCCGATGAAGAAGATGCCGGCGCCCCAGGCGAAGATCAGCGGCGTGAATTTCAGGTCCGCATTCATGGTGAGCGCGGCGAAGCCGAGATTGACGCGGTCGAGGTAGGAAAAGAAATAGGCCAGCACCAGAAACGGGATCAGCCGCCACGAGATCGTACGGATGGTGGAAGTTTCGATGTCGCTCTTGGATGACACAGCTGGCTGGCTCATGGTTTCCCCCGTCAGGCTTCTTGTTGCCGACGACGATTAGCTGGGGTTGTCACCGCTTGCAATGCAGGATGCCCGCGCTGGCGCAACATCGGCATTCCGCCCGCGAAGGGCTCGGCTGTGGAGGCCGACGGCGAGCGCCTTACTCCGCCAACTGAAACCGCTCGAACCGGTCCAGCTCTTCCTCGATGCGGCGCTTGTAGTCCTTGCGCTGGGCCCCGCGACCTGCGCCCTTGCCGACCCAGCTCCATTTCTGCATCAAGAGTTTCTTGTTCTGGCGGTCGGTCTTGAGGTCGATGGCGGCGACGATGTCGCTGCCGACCAGCACCGGCAGCGCGAAATAGCCGAACAGGCGCTTTTCCTTCGGCACATAGGCCTCGAAGCGGTGGCCGTAATCGAAGAACAGCTCGGTGCGCTTGCGCTGGATGATCAGAGGATCGAACGGCGAGAGAATGTGCACCTGGCCCTCACCGCCTGGCACCGCCCCATCCGCCTCGAGCACTTCCGGCCGGGCCCAATGCTCCTGCTTGCCGGCGCCTTCGAGCGCGACCGGCGTCAGTTCCCCGCGCCGCACCCGCGCCTCGATCAAGCGCCGCACCGCCCCTTTGCTCGGCGCGTCGAGATGGCAGATGGAATCGAGGCTGACGACGCCTTGCGAACGCAACGCGCGGTCGAGCAGGTAGGTGGTGGTTTCAGCCGTCGAGGCCGGCTTCGGCGGCTTGTCCCAGCCGAAATGCCGCGTCATCAGCTCATAGGTCTTGAGCATGCCGGTGCGTTCGGAGATCGTCACCTCGCCGGTGTAGAAGGCGAGCTGCAGCGCCCGCTTCGAGGGTTTGCCGCTCTGCCAGAGATGTTCCTTCTCGGTCAGAACGTCGTCCTCGATGTCGCGGATGGTCAGCGCCCCATCGCGCCGCAACAGCCGCATCACCTTGCGGGTATCCTCGGGCTTGACGGAAGCAAACCACTGGTGACCCTCGCGGCGGTGCTCTCGCATCGCCGGCACGAAGAAGCGAAAATCCTTCGCCGGAACATAGGACAGCGCATGCGTCCAGTATTCGAACACGCTCTTGTCGACGCTCTGCGCCTGGCGCAGGTCCGCGCGGGCGTAGGCCGGGATCCGGCTATAGAGAATGTGATGATGGCAGCGCTCGATGACATGGATGGTGTCGATCTGCACATAGCCGAGATGGTCCACCGCCGCCGTAACCGCCTGCGGCCCGGCGCCGAACGGCTCGCTGGTATCGAGCCGCTGGGCATGCAGCCAGAGTAGCCGGGCCTCGGTTTTGGTCAGGGGGCGGAGTTCGGTCGCGCGGGGCATCGCGCGGCAATGTAGTCGGATTCGCCGGCGGGAGGAGTCCCGGATTCGAGGTATCTGACCCTACGGACCGGGATCAACCCTCCGCTTCTGCCGATCCCCGACGCTGCCGGTTGCGATCTCGGCCTCGCAGGAGGCGCGGCCGGGCTGGGGCGCCTGACATTTGTAGACGTTGCCGGTGAGGCGATCGACCAGCCACGCGCTCTCCTCCGTCGGGCTTTCGAACCCGACGTAGCGGCTGCCGAGCGCACTGATCAGCGTCGACAGCAAAATTGCAGCGGCGATCATCGCCGCGCCAATGAGTGTTGGCATGGAATTCCCGGAACCAGCAGGCTCCGATGCGCTGGTGCGATAGCCCTGATACTCACGCTGTCGCTTGACTGACTGTAACACCCGCCCCGCCCGTCTGGTTGCCCCGAACGAATTCTTCTTCAGATTTTTTTTGTGAGTTGATTTGCTAGGCACCCATCTTGCCGATTTGTTGTCCACAGATCGGCGATCGCGCGACGACCCACAGTTTTCTTTTCTGAAGCAAGCTGCAGGAAGTAATGCAGCGGTCGCTTGGCCCGTAAGACTCCGGATGCCACCGTGCTCGCACCGTCCTGTCACTGCAGTGCGTTGTGCTGCGGACATTGAGATCGCCTGGATCGCTACGCTGCGGATCGCCGCACCGCGCGAGCAGCCTCCATCGAACTTGGTGACAGCCCGATGCCGAAGTCGAGGCCGGTCAGCCGACGCCCGCCCGACGTCGTGGCGGGATAAGGATCGAGGCCGCGGTTCCCGCCTGGGTAGCGTCTTCCGAGACGAGCGGCGAGCCATCCCGGGCGTCGATCCAACGCGTGATTCATATCACGCGCGCAATGTTGGCCGATCCATCCATGGAAGACGGTCCACCGCGCGAAATGACGCTCTATCGGGCCCAAACATCCTGCAATGCCACTTCAAAGCCCGGGCCTCGCACAGGACCGCGGCCACCAATGTGACTTGAATCACATTGTCGGCTTTGAACCCGTCCTATCGTTGCAGCATCAAAACGTCATGCACGCCACTTTGCAGGCGTTTAACAGTGAGGATTAAGACAATGACCCGCTTTCTTTCGATCATGACTATCGGCGCCGCGCTGTCGATGACAGCGGGCCTTGCTGTCGCCGGCGACACCGTGTCGGCTGAAAAGATCCTGGATGCCCTGAAGCCGAAACCGGGTGTGAGCCGCGGCCTTTCGACCGGCCCGCAGCAACCGGTGGACGTCGCCGTACAGGCCAAGGAAGTCGGCTTCGTCAACACGCTCCGTAACCGCAAGACCCGATCGCTTTCGCTCGGCGAGCGCCAGGAAATTGCGGAACTTGCCGCGACCAAGCCGAAGATCGATCTCGAAATCCAGTTCGACTACAACTCGGCCGACATCAGCAAGGGCTCGGTGACCGCCGTGCAGGAACTCGGCAAGGCGCTCTCCGATGCGAGCCTGAAGGGTTCGACCTTCGTGGTTGCCGGTCATACCGACGCGATCGGCGGCGAGGCGTATAACCAGGATCTTTCCGAGCGTCGCGCCGACACGATCAAGAAGTACCTGACCGAGAAGTACGGCATCACCGGTTCCAACCTCGTGACCGTCGGCTACGGCAAGACCAAACCAAAGGATGCGAATGCCCCGATGGATCCGGCCAACCGCCGCGTCCAGGTCGTCAACATGGATACCAAGACCGCGTCGAAGTAAGGTCTTGGTGGCCAGTCCGCCTGCCGCTTGCGGCAGGCGGATTTTCGTTGCGCACAAATGAGCGGCGAGCCCACCGGATCGGCTTGGCCTGCTCATTGGGCGATCGATGCGATGGCCGCCTCAAATCCAGCTCTGGAAAACCATCAGGCGGCTGAACGTTGCCATCGAAGTGCCTAGAACGCGGCCGATATCGGCAGCATCGCGGCAAAGCCGGCAAACCCGATCACGACATAGACCCACAGCAACCACCGGGGCGTGCCACTGCGTCTCAAGGCATAGACCAGCGCGAGGCTCGCCGTGGTCGCCGCCGGAAGGTAGTAGTAAATGAACCCGAGCGTTCGCGGCAGCAATGCCCATGCGAGGTATGGGCCGAAATAGAACGCCAGCACCAGGAAGGCATCGACCCGCCGCGTCACGATCCAGTCGCGCAGGCAGATCGCAACCGCGATCAGCGCCGGCCACAGGATCAGCGGGTTCCCGAGAAACACGACGGCCGCGATCCGGTCGTCGCCGGTCTTGTCGAAGAGATACCAGACCGGGCGCACCAGAAACGGCCAGGACGGCCAGGAGCTCATGTAAGTATGACCCGCGATCGCGGTCGTGGTGTTATCGCTGAAGATCCGCCGTTGCGCTTGCAGAATGTCCGGGAACGAAAAACCGTAGAGCGGAATGAACGTCGCGAGATAGACGGCCGCCGGAATGAGCACAAAGCAGATGGCGAAATGCCACCACCTGAAATCGGGCCAGAGATCGGGCCGATACCAATCTTCCGGCCGCGCGTCGGCGAATTGCGTGCGCCAGCTTTGCATCAGGCGGATCACGGCGACGATGACGATGCAGACCGCGAGTACGAACAGCCCGCTCCATTTGCAGCCGATCGACAGGCCGAAGCCGAACCCGGCAAGCGCGAACCATCGATGCGGCCGCTCCCTTCGAAAGCCATGCATGAACGCCGCGATCGCGAACAGGCTGAAGGCGAGCGCGAAAATATCCAGCATCGCGATCCGCGACTGCACGAACAGCATCTGGTTGAAAAAGGCGAGCAGGCTCGCTGCAATCGCCGGCCCTTGCGCCGCGAACAGCGCCAGGCCGCACAGATACACCGCAACGATCGCGAGCGATCCGAACAGGACGCCCGGATAGCGCCAGCCCAGCGGCCCGTCGCCGAACGAACGGATCGACAGCGCGATGAACTGCTTGGCGAGCGGCGGATGCATCGGGTTGAGCATCGGCTGCGGCATCACCGGCTCCAGCATCTGTCGCGCCGCCGGCACGTAATGCACCTCGTCGAAATAGAATTTCTCCGGCGTGGTGACGCCGATCAGCATCGCGAAATGCGCGAGAACAAACAGCACTGCCGCGGTGATCCCTGTGCGGAGCATCACAGAGAACGAAGCAGAATGTGATGTGGCTGAAGGCTTCACGGAGAACCCGGCACGGAATCAGGGACAGGATGACATTGCGGCAGAATTGAGTGTGATGTCTCTCTATTTTTATGTCCATCGCATTGAACGCATTTCGAATCCAAAATCACTAACCGACGGGCGAGTAGGCCACGCGAGTGATAATTCTGCTACATCGCACACGCGCTCGATCCGGTACGATGTCGGGATAATTCGATCGGCTTTGAAATGATTTTTTGTAACTTCGTTCGTTCGCTATTTGCAATTGGCCTGGTAACTGCGTTGGCTGCTCCCGCGTACGCCCAAACGCGCGTCGGCGAAGCGGCGGTCGTCAAGAATGAAGTGCTCCGCGTTGCCGGACCTTCGACCGCCCAGATCAATGTCGGCGATGGACTCCTCCGCGACGAAACCGTGCGCACCGGCGTCGACAGCGCAACGCGGCTGGTGATGGCCGACAGCACCAATCTTTCGCTTGGACCCAACGCGACGCTAAAGCTCGACCGCACCGTTTTCGACGATGAGCATCACTATCGTGAAGTCGCGGTGCGCATGACGTCGGGCGCGTTTCGTTTCATCACCGGCCATTCGGACAAGGCCGCCTACAAGATCACGACTCCGCTGGCCGCCATCGGCGTGCGCGGCACCACGCTCGATATCCTGTCGCAGCGCGGCCAGACCATCGTCAATCTGCAGGACGGTGCGGCGTCGGTCTGCACGGTGACGTTTGAATGCATCCAGCTCACCCGGCCCGGTGACACCGCCATCATCACCTCGGGCGGCGGCGGCAGATCGACGATCAAGAAGACCAACAATCCGCCCTGGACGTTTGCCGCAACCTGCAGCGCCGCGGCAGGGCTTTGCAGCAAGACGCAATATGCGGATGCGACCCCCGTCATTGTCGATGACGGCAGCGATCCCACCGGCATGCTGTGCGGGCGCTGACCGTGGTACATTTCACCCGCAGCGCTCTGTTGTCTGCAACGCTTTTTGTCGCGCTGCTCGCGACGCAATCTTCGCCGGCACTAGCGCAGTCACCATCGCCCTCGCCGACACCGTTGGAAGAATGCAACGAATGCTACTCACCGACGCCGACGCCGAGCCCATCTCCGACGCCGACGCCCTCGGCCTCGCCGTCACCGACGCCGAGTCCCACATCGCAGACGCGCGCCAACGCACCGCCCACCAACGCGCCGCCGGTGACCGGATCCGACTCGAGCGCCGGCTCGATCAACGACCTGGCTGGACAGCGCTTCAACCAGATGATCACCAACCGCGTGCTCGGCAACGTGCTGCTCGGGGTCAACGAGCAGATCAATTGCAACGATTGCATCAGCGCGTTCGGTTCGGCGGGTTCGTTCTCGGCCGGCATTCACGGCCGCAAGAACCTGACACCCAATCTGTCGCTGCTCGCCGGCATCGCCTATACGCAGTACAACGAAGGCGGATACCACGTCACCAGCGCGCCGATCGGCGCATTCGCGCTGCGCTATGATTTTGTCGACTGGGGATCGTCGCGGCCGTTCTTCGATATCGGCACCATCCTGTCGCCGTTCCAGAAGGTGCGCTATTCGCGCAGCTACACGACGAGCCTCGGCGCGGTGTCGCTCGAAAGTTCGACCACGAGCGAGAATTACGCCGTCTATGGCCGCGCCGGCTGGATCAGCCGGCTGTCGCCGCGCGATGAGGTGGCGGCTTCCGTCGAGGTATGGCAGCTATGGCAGCGGGTCAAGGGCTACACGGACCCCACCACGGCCTTCAATCCGTTCGACGCCTCGATCGCCGATGGCACCGATCGCACCAACCTCGTCAAGGTCGGCGGACAGTGGACGCATTTGTTCGGATCGAGCGTCGAAGCCAACATCAACGGCGGATGGGTGCAATCGTTCGGAGCGCGATCCGGCATCGTCGCCAGCGTGACCGGTGACGGCACGATCGTGCCCACGATCGGCAACCAGGGTTGGTTCGAATATGGCGGCCGGCTCGGCTTCCGCATCACCAAGGGCTGGGTCGCCGACCTCTTCCTCAATGGCACCGCCGGCCCGCAGCCGGTCGGCAATACGCTTCACGGCGGCCTGGGGTTGCGGGTCAGTTATTAAATGGACCGTAGGGTGGGTTAGCTTTGGTCTCTCAGGAGGTTGTCCATCTGGTCTGAACCGAGGAAGCTGAGGTTGCGAAGCTTCAGTGTTCCACGGAGAGACCAGATGAACGTCCACATGAATGCGCCTTTGACGCCCAAAGGTCGAGAGGCGATGGTGCGAGGCGTGGTCGAGGGCGGGCTGAGCCAGGCTGACGCGGCAAATCAGTTCAACACGACGCCGAAAACGGTGGCCAAGTGGGTCAAGCGGTTCCGCGCAGAAGGCGTGGATGGTTTGCGCGATCGCTCGTCGCGACCTCACTCATCGCCGAGCCAAACCCCACCAGCCACGTGCACCGCCGTCGAGGCGTTGCGCCGGCAGCGCCAAACCGGCAAGCAGATCGCAGCCGAGGTCGACGTGTCACCGGCCACCGTCAGCCGCATCCTTCGCCGCTTGGGATTAAGCCGGATGCGGGATCTGGAGCCCGCCGAGCCGGTGCGCCGGTATGAGCGCGAGCAGCCCGGCGAGCTCATCCATATCGACATCAAGAAGCTCGGCAGGTTCGTCAGACCAGGCCACCGCATCACACACGACCGCCAGAAGGGCGAAAGCCGCGGCGCCGGCCACGAGTTCGTCCATGTCGCCATCGACGATGCATCGCGCCTGGCCTTCTCCCAGATCCGGCGGGATCAGAAAAAGGAGAGCGCCATCGCCTTCCTCAACGAGGCCGTCACTTACTACCGCAGCCTCCGCATGAAGGTCACCGGCATCATGACCGACAACGGCTCCTGCTATCGTGCCAAGGCCTTCGCCAGAGTGTGCAGGAAGCTCGGCCTCCAGCACATCTTCACCAGACCCTACAGACCGCAAACAAACGGCAAGGCCGAACGCTTCATCCAGACAGTGTTGCGCGAATGGGCCTATGCGCGCGCCTACGACACTTCAGACCAGCGCGCCGAAAACCTGCCAATCTGGCTTCATCACTACAACTGGCATCGCCCGCACGGCAGCCTACAGGCCAAACCACCCATCAGCCGCCTCGGCCTCCAGAAGGACGACCTGTTGAGATTCCACAGTTAGCGCAGCGTAACCCACCACCTCTCTTAGCGTGTCGGTGGGTTACGCCTTCGGCTAACCCACCCTGCGAAACGCCTCATGCCGCGCTCTCCCTTCATACGCGCGCTTCAGGCCTTCGATGTCGAGCTTGACCATCTCGCCGTTGAACCAAAGGCAGGGAGAAATCTTCGACATCGGGAGAATTCCGGACTGGATGAAAGATCAGGCATCGGCCGTCGCGGATTGCGCGGCAGCGGCATCCATCCACATCACCTCCCAGTGATGGCCGTCGGGATCTTCAAAACTGCGGCCGTACATGAAGCCGTAATCCTGCTTCGGGCCGGGATCGGCACCACCGCCCGCGCCTTGCGCCTTCCCAACCATGTCGTCCACCGCGTCACGGCCGTCGGCGGACAGGCAGATTATGACCTGGCTGGCGGCCTTGGCGTCGGCGATCTTCTTCGTAGTGAACTGCCGATACTTGTCGTGGGTCAGCAGCATGACGTAGATGGTGTCGGAAAACACCATGCAGGACGCCGTGTCATCGGAGAATTGCGGGTTCTTTTCGCCGCCAATCGCCTGATAGAAGGCCGTGGAACGGGCGAGATCGCTGACCGGCAGATTGACGAAGATCATTTTGGCCATAATGGCTCCTTTTTGGCGGTTCCACCCGAGGACGAACGAGCATGCGGCGAGCCGACACGCCGTTTGAAAATTTTTTAGCTATTGAGGCGTGATGGCCGCGACATCTGCGCGAAGACGCGCTTCTCTTTGGCCGGCCGTAACGAATCGAGCGGCCACACACGCACCCGGATTGACGCGACCCGTTACGTCGCGATCGGGGTCGGCATGGTGAGAAACGCCCGCGTCACATGCCAGAACAATTGCCGGTTGATCGCCAGCGCCACCGAATGGGCGGTGCCGGGCAGGATGATGAACTGGCGGTCGCCGTTCGGCAGCTTGTTATAGAATTCCTCGAGATCGGCCACGGTGGCGATGCCGTCATATTCGCCGCGCACCAGCAGCACCGGGGCCATCACCTTCTCCGGATGCACGACCGGCAGATTGGCGGTCATGTCGAGATAGGTGCCGGTCGGAATCTGGTCGCCGAACTGCATTTCGGCATCCGCCAGTACTTCCATCACAGCGGGATCGGACGTGCCCGGCTTGTCGCGGGTCGCGATCGAGCGGATCATGTCGCGGTCGCGCTTGCGCATATTGTGGGTGCGGTAATACGCCAACTGCTCAGCGCGCTTGGTCAGGGTCGGCGAGCCCTCGCCCTTATAGGTGAAAGCGGCGAACACCAGCCGATCGACGCGATCGGGCACGGCCATCGCATAGGCGCCGGCGCGCAGCGCGCCGGAGGATTCGCCGACGAAATGCACCTTCTGCTGACCGGTTTCGCGGACAATCAGTTCAACCGCGACCTTCAGATCCTCGGCGCCGCTGGCGATATCGGCATTTCCCGAGGTGCGGCCGGACTTGCCGTAATTCTCGTGATCCATGGTCCAGCAGTCGAACCCGTAACGCGCGAACTCGTTCATCGCGGAATATTCGCCCTTGCCGGGTACGGTGAGATCGAACACCCGCGACGTCACTGACGAACCGTGGACGAAGAAAACAACCGGTCGCGGCGGCTCGCCCGGCTGGGGCGCACCGATCCGCTTGCGAAACATCCACAAAGGAATGTCGCCCTTCTTGGTCCAGTATTCGCTGCTCCAGATTTCGCCGCCTTCCGAAGGAACGGCGGTCGCGGCCTGAGCGGTGGCCGCGGCTGCGACGCCAAGGCCAATCCCACCGACGCCTAGCCCTTTGAGCAGCGCGCGTCGTGCCAGCGGATATCCGGAGTGTGTCATGCTTCATCCCTGCATCATGTTTTCCAGCGCGACAAAGTCTAACAGTGGGCCTGATTGTTTGAAAGAAGTGTGCGCTGCACCGCAAAGACATAATCGCGCGATCACGCTGAGTAATCGGCTGACAGCCATTGGTTGCAGGTCTATCCTCTCCGGGAACCGTCCACAAAAGGGGGGAAACATGAGCAACCAACTGACGGAAGCCGAACTTGCCGCATTGATGCCCTCCGAACTGTGCGCATATCACACACCGATCCCGACGCAGATCGTCTCGAGCGACGAATTCTATCCCGACCCGCAGAACGAACGGCAGCGCGAGGTCGAAGCGCGGCTGCTGGCGATGGCAGACGATCTCGGCGGCAAGCAGGGCCTCGACCGCCGCCGGTTTTTCCAGACCGCCGCCGGCATGGCCGCCTCGTTCGTAGCGATGAACGAAGTCTATGGGCCGCTGTTCGACGTGACGAAGGCGGAAGCCGCCACGCCCGCAATAGCCCAGGAGCGCGCCGGCGCGCTGAAAGACCAGTTCATCATGGACATGCACACGCATTTCCTGCGCGACGACACCCGCATCATGGGTTTTGTCGAAATGCGCAAAGCGGTCGGCAAGGCCGGCTGGAACAAGGGGCTCAACGATCACGAGCAGACCATCGAGGACCTCAAGTTCAATAACTACAAGAAGGAGATGTTTCTCGACAGCGACACCAAGATTTCGCTGATCTCCTCCGCGCCGTCCGACATCGAGCAGGACTGGTTCCTGACCAACGAGCAGATGGCCGATGCCCGCAGGAAGATCAACGAGGAGGCTGGCTCGCGCCGGGTGTTCGCGCACATGATCTTCACGCCCGGACAGCCCGGCTGGCTCGACAAGCTCGATGCCGGCCTCGCGCTCAAGCCCGAGTCCTGCAAGGGCTACACCGTCGGCGATAACACCCACAAGGAAATCAGCCGCTATCCCTGGCGGATGGACGACGAGAAGGTCGCCTACAAGGGCTATGAGAAGATGGTGAAGGCCGGCATCAAGAATGTCTGCATTCACAAGGGGCTGTTCGCACCGGGAATCGAAAAGCAGTTTCCCAATCTGCGCGGCTTTGCCGACGTCGCCGACGTGGGCCAGGCGGCAAAGGACTGGCCGCAGCTCAACTTCGTCATCTATCACTCCGCCTACCGCCATGTCGGTGGCGATCCAAAACACGCGCTGGCTGAGTTCGAACGCACCGGGCGCATTTCCTGGACCAGCGACCTTGCCGACATCCCGGCGCAGTACGGCGTCAACAATGTCTATGGCGACGTCGGGCAATTGTTCGCGACAACGCTGGTGGCAGAACCGAATGTCTGCGCCGCGCTGATGGGCACGTTGATAAAAGGGCTCGGCGTCGATCACGTCTGCTGGGGCACCGATGCGCTGTGGACCGGTGCACCGCAATGGCAGATCGAAGGCCTGCGGCGCCTCGAAATCCCCGAAGCCATGCAGAAGAAGTTCGGCTACGCACCGCTGGGCGCAGCGGACGGACCCGTGAAGTCGGCGATCTTCGGTGGCAACAATGCGCGGCTTTACGACATCCAGCCCAAGCGCGCGATGCTCGACATCAGCGGCGACCGGTTTGCCCTGATGAAAGCGGAATATGAGAAGGCGGGGCCGGAGCCGTCCCACACGCGCTATGGCTACGTGGTGCCGAACGGGACCATGGATCACAGCCTGTTTGCATAACCTCCCCACCGTCATTCCCGGGTGACGCGCGAAGCGCCGCACCCCGGAATGGCGGGCTTTTTCTCACTTCCCCCTGAACTGAGGCGTGCGCTTGTCGGCAAACGCCTTGACGCCTTCCTTGAGGTCCTCGCTGTCCCTGATGACATCGAGCAGCCGGCGCACCTCGGCGACCCCTTCCAGCGGACCCTTCGGCATGGCGTCGCGGGCGAGCTTCTTCAACGCCCGGACCACCAGCGGCGCGTTGGCGGCAATTTTCGCCGCCATCTCCTGGGCGAGCGCGACATGCTGTCCCTTCGGCGCGACCTTGTTGACGAAGCCGATCTGGTAGGCGCGCTCCGCCGACATTTCCTCGCCAACCAGCAAAAACTCCATAGCGATCTTGTGCGGCATCCGCGCCATCACCGAGGAGATGCCGCCGGCGGTGGTGCCAATCTTGCCCTCGGGGTAGATGAAGCGCGTCGTCTCGGATGCCACGCACATGTCCGCCATCTGGACCAGCACGAAGGCGCCGCCGACGACCCAGCCGGATGTCGCGGCAATGACCGGCTTGTCGAGTTCGACGCCCAATCCAGGCACCGCGTGCCACATGTTGACGGGGAGATCCCTGACGTCGGCGCCGACCGAAAAGTATTTTTCTTCGGACGACGCGAGCACCGCCACGCGATCATCGCTCTCGTGAAAGCGGAGCCAGGCTTCGCGCAGTTCGTCACACAACGCATTGTTGAGTGCGTTGTGTGACGAGGCACGGTCCATGGTGATGGTGGCGACGTGGCCCGCGCTCTCGTAGCGAACAAGTTTCATGGGATTCCCCCGCGACATCCGCACGACGGCGGTGTTTGTTGTTTTTACTTCTTCTCGGCGGGATCGCGGTGCACCGGATCGACCCACAGCACCGTCTCAGGCTTCTCCACCGGCTCGATGTCGAGATTGATCGCCACCGCCTCACCGTCGCTGCGCACCAGCACGCATTCCAGCACCTCGTCGCGGCTGGCATTGATCTCCTGATGCGGCACGTAGGGCGGCACGAAGATGAAATCGCCGGGGCCGGCTTCCGCCGTGAACTGCAAATGCTCGCCCCAGCGCATCCGTGCCTTGCCCTTGACGACAAAGATGATGCTTTCGAGGTGGCCGTGATGATGCGCGCCGGTCTTGGCGTCGGGCTTGATCGTCACGGTGCCCGCCCATAATTTCTGGGCGCCGACGCGGGCGAAATTGATCGCGGCCTTGCGGTCCATGCCCGCGGTTGACGGCACGTTGGGGTCGAGCTGATTGCCGGGAATGACGCGGACGCCGTCATGCTTCCAGCGTTCGTCATCGCCGTGCGAATGATCGTGATCGTGGGGATGGGTGTGATCGTGGTTGCCGCTCATTTTCTTCTTTCCAGGAACTTCTTGGGGTTTACCGACGGTACATAAAACCGTGATCGCAAACCAGCCAAATCGAGGAACTATTGCGGTCCAAGACGCGTTGCCTTGGCGAAGTTCAATCACCTCAAAGGAGTATTGTGATGGGCGCCACCACCGACAAGATCAAGGGTACGGCCAACGAAGCGATCGGCAAGGCCAAGCAGGGCATCGGTGAAGCCACCGGTTCCGACCGTCTTCAGGGCGAAGGCGTGATCCAGGAAGTGAAGGGCAAGGGCCAGAAGGCCGTTGGCGACGCCAAGGAGGCCACCAAGGATGCCGTGAACAAGGCAGCCGCGGCGGCGAACAGGAATCTCTGATCGAAGCGACGCGATTGGTGAGAACAGAAGGATCGGTCTCTTTGGGGCCGGTCTTTTTCGTGCCTGTTCTTCTTACCTCGCCCCGCTTGCGGGGAGAGGTCGAATTGCACGGAGTGCAATTCGGGTGAGGGGGTACAGGTCTATCGAAAAATCTCGTCGGGCGGAGAGAGCCCCTCACCCCGCCCCTCTCCCCGCAAGAGCGGGGCGAGGGAGTTACCGCCGTCTATTCATCACATCCGGATTGACCACATTGATTGGCGCACCGGCGGCGTACGCCACGATCTGATCGAAAATATCCGTAAACTGGATTTCATATTCGTTGCGCGAGACGTAACCGAGATGCGGCGTGCAGACCACATTGTCCATGGTCAACAGCGGATCGTTGACGTCGCGCAGCGGCTCCTTTTCATAGACATCGACCGCGGCCATGCCGGGCCTGCCGGCGCGGAGCGCGTTGACCAGCGCGTTCGGCTCGATCAGCGGCGCGCGGCTGGTGTTGACCAGGAGTGCCGTTGGTTTCATGCGCTCTAGGTCTTCCGCCTTGACGATGCCGCGCGTGGCGTCGACCAGGCGCATATGCAGCGAAACCACGTCGCATCGTTCGAAGAAATCGGCCTTGCTGGCGGCGGTCTCGTAGCCGTCGGCGCGCGCCTTCGCGAGCGCCGGCTCGCGCGCCCAGACCAGCACCTTCATGCCGAACGCCTTGCCGTAACCGGCGACGACGGCGCCGATCCGCCCGTAACCATAAATGCCGAGCGTCTTGCCGCGCAGCGTATGACCGACGCCGATCTGCCATTTGCCGGCCTTGAGCGCCGCCATCTGCTGCGGAATGGCGCGCATCGCGGCCAGGATCAGGCCCCAGGTGAATTCGGCGGTCGCGTAGGACGGCGTATCGGCGTGCTGGCCCGACGACACGACGATACCGAGCTTGGTGCAGGTATCGATATCGATATGCGGAAAGACGCTCCGCTGGCTGATCAGTTTCAGTTTCGGCAGACGCTCCAGCAGCGGCGTACGGATCTGCGTGCGTTCGCGGATCAGGACCAGCGCCTCAGTATTCTGCAGGCGCTCCGCCAGCACATCGACGTCCTGAACGTGATCGTTCCAGATGGTGACGTCATGCCCGGCGAGCTTGCTGAAGCAGTCGAGGGTGCGCACCGTGTCGAAATAATCGTCGAGGATCGAGACCTTCACGATGCGCCTCCCCGGTTGCGCGGCTACTTCACGGCCAGCAATTCGACGTCGAACATCAGCGTGGCGTTCGGCGGAATGACACCGCCGGCGCCGCGCGCGCCATAGCCGAGTTCAGGCGGAATGATCAGCGTGCGCTTGCCGCCGACCTTCATCGAGCCGACGCCCTCATCCCAGCCGCCGATCACCTGCCGCACGCCGATCTTGAATTCGAACGGCTCGTTGCGGTCGACCGAAGAGTCGAATTTCTTGCCCTTCTGGCCGTTCTCGTAGAGCCATCCCGTGTAATGCATGACGCAGGTCTGTCCGGTCTTCGGCGTGGCGCCGGTGCCTTCCTTGCTGTCGATGATCTGCAAACCTGAAGCTGTGGTCATGGGCTTTTTTCCTGCGGTCTGGGCCGATGCCAGCTGGGTGGCGATCGGCGTGGAAACCGCGGCCGCCATTGCGGCGAGAGCGGTCCGGATAATCGTGCGTCGGGAAGATCGCATCTCAGTGCACCTCGTTCGGGAGACCGACGTCTCTAGCCCAAGGTGGGCCATTTCCATAGCCATTTTTCGAGCCATTTTACCGGTCGGCGGCCATGTTTCAGCCGCTGTTGCGGCCGTCGCGATCGATCGCAAAATCTGCGAGCAGCGGCGAGGTTTTGCCGGCGATCAGGTCACCGATCAGGCGCGCGGCCAGAAAACTGAAGGTGATGCCGTTGCCGCCATACCCGTAGGCCGCATAGACGCCCTTGGCGCCGGGGACCGGGCCGATCAGCGGCAATCCATCATGCGTCGTATCGAACGTTCCCGACCAGCGAAATTCGATGTCGGGTCTCGCAGCCGGCCAGAGTGCCGCGAGCCGCTGCACCAGCGCCCGCGATTTTTCGGGAATCAGACGGTCGCGCGCCTCCGGTTCGACAATTTCCGTACTGTCCTCGCCGCCGATGATGATGCGTCCCGCTCGCGTCGTTCGTGCATAGAGATAATCCTCCGCATCCTCCCAGATCAGCGTGCCGTCGTTCCAGAGGTTCTGCGGCTGCGGCACCGTTGCAATGGCCCAGCTCGACGACACCGCGTGCACGGTGGAGTGAACGATGTCGGGCATCACATAGCCGGTGGCGAGCACGACGGACCGCGCTTCGATCTCGCGATCGTTAGCCATGCGGACATTGACCGCGCGCCCGGCGGCTTCAAACGCCACCGCGTCTGCCTCAAACAACCGTGCGCCGCGCGCGAGCGCCGTCCGGAGCAACCCATGCGCCAGTTTCATGGGATCGGCATCGGCTGCGCCCGACGAAACGATCGCACCGGCACGCGTGATGCCAAAGCGATCCAGCAGCACGGCATGGTCGAGAAAATCGCCAGGCAAACCGGCGCGCGCCCGCACACGATGCTCTTCCATCAGGCCGGCGCTGCCTTCACCCGCCGCAAGATACAGTGAATTCTTGTCGCGCACGTCGCAGGCAATGCCCAGCCGCCAGACCAGCGATTTAAGACCGGCAACGGCATCGCGGCTGGCGCGATAGGCGCGCGAGGCACGCTCGAAGCCATAGAGCTCGCTCAGTTCGCGCAGGGGCCGGTCGATTTCCCATAACAACATGGATGTGGAAGCAGTCGTACTGCCCCGTCCCGGTAACTCGCGATCGACGATAATGACGTCGAGGCCCTGCCGCGTCAGACGTTCGGCGACCAGCGATCCCGTAATGCCGGCGCCGATAATCAGCGCATCGCATGTGAGGTTCTCGCCGAGCTCGCGGCGCGGCGGATGTGACGATGTCGCAAACCACGGCGAACGGCCGCCGCGCAGGTCTGCCTGTTCGGTATCGTCTGAATCAAGAATGATGATAGCTGACCTCTGACAACAGGCGGCTGTCCGCGGCAATGCGGATAGTCCCGGCCCATCGCTCTAACGAAAGCGACGGGCTGTTGTTCCAGAGGTAACGAGAACCGACGGGATCAATAGCCGAGCGCGCAACCGTCCTTGCGGGGATCGGAGCCGCCGGTCAGCGTGCCCTTGTCCCAGTCGATCCAGATCGCCTGACCACCGCCGAGCGGGCCAACCACGCTGGTGGTCTTGTGGCCGATCTTCTTCAGGCCCTCGACGATGGCAGCCGGCACGCTGTCCTCGAGCTGGTAGAAGCCCTCGTAATGCAGGCCGCGCGGCATATCGATGGCTTCCTGCACGTCGCAACCATAGTCGAGAATGTTGGTCAGCACATGGCTCTGGCCGACCGGCTGATACTGCCCGCCCATCACGCCGAACGGCATCACCGCGCGGCCGTTCTTGGTGGCGAGTGATGGAATGATGGTGTGCAGCGGCCGCTTGCCCGGCGCGATGCAATTTGGGTGCCCCGGCTGGATCCGGAAACCACCGGCACGGTTCTGCAACAGGATGCCGGTCTTGTTGGAGACGATCGCCGAACCGAAGGAATGCGCGATCGAGTTGATGAACGAGCAGACGTTGCGGTCCTTGTCGACCACGGTGATGTAAACCGTGGACGGATTCATCGGCGGCGCCACGTTCGGCAGATCGAGCAGCCGGTCCATCCTGATATTCTTGATATGCTCCTCGGCAAATTCCTTGGCGAGAATGCCGGCGACATCGACATGCACCTGCGCGGGATCGCCGATGTACTGCTCACGCATCATGTAGGCGATGCGCGCGGCTTCCGCCTCGAGATGGAAGCGCTCGACGCTGAGCGGCGCGAACTTGGTCAGGTCGAAGCGGGAGAGGATGTTCAGCATCACCAGCATGGTGATACCCGGCCCGTTCGGCGGGCACTGCCAGACGTCGTGGCCCTTGTACATCGTGCCGATCGGCGACGTGGTTTCGGTCGAATGCGCGGCAAAATCTTCCAGCGTGTGCAGGCCACCGATGCCGCGGAGCGTTTCCACCATGTCGGCGGCGATCTCGCCGGCATAGAACGCGTCGCGGCCGTTCTTGGCGATCGCGCGCAGCGTCTTGCCCAATTCCGGCTGACGAATGATGTCGCCGGCCACCGCCGGTTTGCCATGCGGCAAAAGATAGCGCTCGGTGTTGGTGCCGTTCTTTAGCTTCTCGAACTGGTTCTTCCAGTCGAAGGCGATACGGGGGGCGACGATGTAGCCTTCCTCAGCCGCCTTGATCGCGGGCTGCAGCAAGGTGTCGAGCCCCATCTTGCCGTGGTCACGCAGGATCGTGTCCCAGGCGTCGATCGCGCCGGGAATGCTCACCGCATGGGCCGACGTCAGCGGCACCGAATTGATCTTGCGCTCCAGGTACCATTCGACGTTCGCCGCCATCGGCGCACGGCCGGAGCCGTTATAGGCGACGATCTTGCCCTCACCCTTCGGCTGGATCAGCGCAAAGCAATCGCCGCCGATGCCGGTCGATTGCGGCTCGATCACCCCTAACAGCGCGCAGGCCGCAACCGCGGCGTCGGCCGCCGTACCGCCCGCCCGCATCACGTCGATGGCGACAACCGCGGCGTCCGGGTGCGACGTCGCCACCATCGCATTCTGGGCATGGACCGTGGAGCGGCCGGCGAAATGGAAATTCCTCATCGCGAGAGCTTTCTTGCAAGCGTTTCTTGAGCATTGGGCGGGTTTGCAGACGGTTCTTGGCATATTCATCCCCTGCGGGGCAATGGCTGGCATGCCAGGGGAGCCATGATCTGCCAGCGAAGGCAGGGGGCCATACGCCCAGGCTTATGGAAGCTTGGCTGGCACGACGGTGGGGTTTCCCCTGCCCGGCCTGCCTGATAAACGGTCGCCATGCCGCTCAAGGTCGCCGCCCTCTACCAATTCGCCGCGCTGCCGGACTTCCGGGAGCTGCGCGAGCCGCTGCGCGCGCTTGCGGCCGGCCTTGGGATCAAGGGCAGTGTGCTGCTGGCCCACGAGGGTATCAACGGCACAATTGCGGGCGGCGACGAAGGGGTCGACGCGTTCGTCCGCGAGTTGCAGCACGGCTCCCTCTTCGGCGGCCGGCTCGACAATCTCGAACTCAAGTTTTCGAGCGCTTCCGAGATGCCGTTCCAGCGGCTGAAAATCCGTTTGAAAAAAGAAATCGTCACGCTCGGGGATACGGCTGTCGATCCGACGCAGCGCGTCGGTACCTATGTCGAACCGTCAGACTGGAACGAACTGATATCGGCGCCGGACACGCTGGTGATCGATACCCGCAACGCTTTCGAGGTGGCGATGGGCACCTTCGAGGGCGCGATCGATCCCGGCATCAGGAGCTTTGGGCAGTTCAAGGAGTTCGCCGCGGAGAGGCTCGACCCGGCGAAGCATCGCAAGATCGCGATGTTCTGCACCGGAGGTATCCGGTGCGAGAAGGCCAGCGCCTATCTGCTGGCGCAGGGGTTTGACGAGGTCTATCACCTCAAGGGCGGCATCCTGCGCTATCTCGAGGGCGTACCGGAGCAAGAAAGCCGCTGGCGCGGCGAGTGTTTTGTATTCGACGAACGTGTGGCGCTTGGCCACGGGCTGCGGCAGCGACGACCTAACGATGGCCCCCATGAGTAATCTTGACGCACTGAGCGAGCGTATCGACGCGCTGGAAATGCGGCTGGCCTATCAGGATGTGACCATCGAGACGCTGAACCAGACCATCACCGCGCAGTGGCTTGAGATCGACAAATTGACGCGGCAACTGGCCGAACTGAAAGAGCGGGTGCGGGAGACCGAAAGCCATACCGCCGGGCCGTCGAACGAACCGCCGCCGCATTACTGAACAGCCAACATGAAAGCGGCCTCCCCGACGGAGGCCGCTTTCATGCGTTCGAACAACCGATAACAGGCGCTTGCATCAGCCGTGCATCGTGAACCAGACCGTCGCGGCCACCGCTACGGCAACAATCGCGGCCCACAGGACCGGCGACACTTCTTGGTGCTGCCGCTGCGCGGCGAGTCGTTGGCGGCATGGTTGAATTCGGTTTTCATCGCGGGATCCGTTTCGCGATCTCAGCGAAAGACGCCGCGGATCTTGTCCCACAACGACTCATTTCCGCGATCGCCATCCGCCTTCGACGGCGCCGGTTGCGCCGCGCTCACCGGATCGGAGGCCGGAAAGGTACCGACCAGACCCTTCTCCAGCTTCTCGTGGATTTCGCGGTCGGCCAGCATCGCCTCGTGGGGATCGGCGGCATGCTTGTCGTGCGGTGCAGGGTTGAATTTCTCAGCCATAGGGTACCTCCGTGGCTGAGATAACGGCCCCGTTCTGCGCCAGTTCCACATTTCGTCCGCGGTATCTTTCCTTGGCCTGGGGGGAACCTGCGTGTATCAGAGGCGCAAATCTCGCCGTCCTGCAGGATCTTTTCGATTGTCCCAGAAACCCGCCGTAAAACCCTTTCTCGAAGTTCTGTCCGGCCGCCGGCAGCAGGTGCCGCCAGTATGGATGATGCGGCAGGCCGGCCGCTATCTGCCAGAATATCGCGAACTGCGCGCCAAGGCCGGAGGCTTCCTCGACCTCTGCTTCACGCCGGCATATGCCGCTGAAGTGACGCTGCAGCCGATCCGCCGCTTCAACTTCGATGCCGCGATCATCTTTTCCGACATTCTCGTCATCCCCTATGCGCTCGGCCGTTCCGTCCGCTTCGAGGCCGGCGAAGGCCCACGGCTTGATCCGCTGGATACGCCGGAGCAAGTGACGACTCTGGCGCGCGGGGCCGATTTCAGCAAGCTTGAGCCGGTCTATGAGGCGCTGCGCCGCGTGAAGCGCGAACTCGCACCCGAGATCGCGCTGATCGGTTTCTGCGGCGCGCCATGGACGGTCGCGACCTACATGGTCGCGGGACACGGCACGTCGGACCAGGCGCCGGCACGGATGATGGCCTATCGTCATCCCGAGGCGTTCGCTGCAATCATCGACGTGCTGGTCGAAAATTCGATCCAGTATTTGCTCGGCCAGCTCAAGGCCGGCGCCGACGTGCTGCAAATCTTCGACACCTGGGCCGGTGTGCTGCCGCCGCGCGAATTCGAGCGCTGGTCGATCGAGCCCGCGAAACGCATCGTCGCCGGCGTCCGCGCGCAAGTACCCGACGCCAAGATCATCGGTTTTCCCCGCGGCGCCGGCGCGCTGCTGCCGGCCTACGTGGAAGCAACCGGCGTCAATGCCGTCAGCATCGATTGGGCGGCCGAGCCGTCCCTGATCCGCGAGCGCGTGCAAAACCGCGTCGCGGTACAGGGCAATCTCGATCCTCTGGTGCTGATCGCGGGCGGCGCCGCGCTCGACCGCGCCGTCGACGACGTGCTGGCGAACTACGCCCAAGGGCGGCTGATCTTCAACCTCGGCCACGGCATCCAGCCGGAAACCCCGATCGCGCATGTCGAGCAGATGCTGAAGCGGGTGCGGGCGTATAAGGGGTGAAGTAACTCCCTCGCCCCGCTCTTGCGGGGAGAGGGTTGGGGTGAGGGGCTCCCTCCGCGAACTCAGCCTGTAGCCCGGATGAGCGAAGCGATATCCGGGGCCGGTCTCTCCGATCGCGCTGGCGAGAGGTTCCCGCATGTCGCTGCGCTCATGCGGGCTACGACTGCTGGCGTCGTTGGCTACCTAGCGTCCTCCAGAATCATGCCGGACGCCTTTTCCGCAATCATGATGGTCGGCGCATTGGTATTGCCCGACATCAGGTCGGGCATAACAGACGCATCGACCACGCGCAGGCCTTCGATGCCGCGGACGCGCAAGCGCTGGTCGACGACGGCGAGCGCATCGCTGCCCATGCGGCAGGTCGAGGTCGGGTGATAGACCGTGCTGCCGGTGCGGCGGCAGAAGTCCAGCAGTTCGTCGTCGCTCTGCACTTTCGGACCGGGATCGACCTCCGCGACTGCGTAGGCTTTCAGCGCAGGAGCAGCGAGGATCTTGCGCAAAATCCGGATGCCGTCGATGAAGGCGCGGCGATCGGTTTCGGTCGCGAGATAGTTGATGCGGATTTCCGGCGGCACGGAAGGATCGGCGCTTCTGATGCGCAACGAGCCGCGGCTTTCCGGGCGCAGCTGGCAGACGGAAGCGGTAAAGCCCGAGAGCGCATGCAGCTTCTCGCCCATCTTGTCGGTCGAGAACGGCAGGAAGTGAATCTGGATATCGGGCGAGGCCAGCCGCGGACTGGTCTTGAAGAATGCGCCAGAGGTGCCGGCGGCAATCGTCAGCGGTCCCTTGCGCAGAGCTGCGTATTGAAGGCCCGCCATCACGCGGCGTACCGGATTGTTGACGACGTCGTTGAGCGTGACTTTTTGTGCGCAGCGGGTGACCAGGCGGACCTGCAGATGGTCCTGCAGATCGTTGCCGACGCCGGGCGCGTCGAACACGATCTCGATGCCGTGCTGCTTCAACAAGTCGGCCGGTCCGACGCCCGAGAGCTGCAGCAATTGCGGCGAGTTATACGCACCGCTGGAGACGAGGATTTCCTTGCGCGCCCGCGCCGTGCGCACGCGGCCTTCCTGCTTGTATTCGACCGCTTTGGCACGGCGTCCTTCGAACAGGATGCGCTGCGCCAGCGCCGACGTCTCGACGTGCAAATTGCCCCGCGCTTTCGCCGGACGCAGATAGGAGAACGCCGTGCTGGCGCGGCGGCCGCGTCTGGTCGTGGTCTGGAAAAATCCCGCACCTTCCTGGGTCGCGCCGTTGAAATCGGGATTGGTCGGAATGCCGGTCTCGGCGGCGGCAACGACGAAGGCTTCCGACAGCGGATCGTGATGCCGCCAGTCGGATACCGGCAGCGGGCCATCGGCGCCGTGGTATTTGTCAGGACCGCGCTGCTGGTTCTCGGCCTTCTTGAAATAGGGCAGCACGTCGTCATAGCCCCAGCCGGCGTTGCCGCGCTGACGCCAGCGATCGTAATCCTCGTGCTGGCCGCGCACATACAGCAAGCCGTTGATCGAACTCGAACCGCCGAGCACTTTTCCGCGCGGCTGGAATACCTGCCGACCGTTCAATCCCGGCTCCGGCTCGGTCTGGTACATCCAGTTGACGGATTTTTCCTTGAACAGTTTTCCGTAGCCAAGCCGCACGTGAATCCAGAGATTGCTGTCTTTCGGTCCGGCCTCCAGCAGCAACACGGAATGTCTGCCGTCGGCGCTCAGGCGATTGGCGAGCACACATCCGGCCGAGCCGGCGCCGACGATAACGTAGTCGAATTCGGAAGCGTCATTGTTCTTGTTCATTTGTTTCCCCGCACGCAACCCGAAAACAGGTAGCGGGGCCGTCACGGGCGGTCAATTGCCTCCCGGTCGCGGGCGGGGAACGAAAGCGATTACGCCGGCTGTTTTGCGAGTTTCAAGAAGTCCGGCGGCCGGCGTTCGGCGAATGCGGCGAAGGCCTCGCGCGCCTCGGCGGTTTGCAGGCGCGCCGCGAATTGCTCGCTTTCCGCCTTGATCTGCGCCATGAGCCGCTCCGGATTGCGCATCAGCCGCTTCGTCGTGCTGACAGCACCCGCCGGCTGCTTCGCCAGCCGGGACGCGAGCGCTCTTGCTTCAGCCTCGAGTTTGTCGAGCGGCACCACCCGGTTGGCGAGCCCCCACGCAAGCGCAGACTTGGCATCGACGGTTTCACCGAGCGCGAACATTTCGAAGGCGCGCGCGTAACCGATGCGGAGCGGCATCAACAGGCTGGACGAGGCTTCCGGCACCAATGCCAGACTAACGAACGGCGTCGACAGCAGCGCGTTCTCGGCCAGCACGACCAGATCGCAATGCAGCAGCATCGTGGTGCCGACGCCGACGGCGCGTCCCTGCACGGCTGCGACCAGCGGGCGGCTCGATCTGGCGAGCGCCTGCAGGAAACGGCTGACATGCCGCTCGCCCTGAACCGCGCCTGCCGCAATGGCGGCGAACTCGCCGACGTCGTTGCCGGCGGTGAACATGTCGCCCTCGCCGCGGATCAGCAGGACGCGGACGGATGGATCGGTCTCCGCGCCTTGGATTGCGTCGGCCAGCGCGCCGTACATCGCATTGGTCAGCGCATTCTTCTTGTCGGGGCGGGCCATCGTCAGGCTCAAAATCCCGTCGCTCTTCTCGATCTTGATGTGCTCGGTCATTCGTCTTCTCCTCTGGGAAATTTGGTTTGCATGGTTGTGAGCCAACGCGCGACGACGTCGATCTCGGCGTCGGTGAATCCGTCCGTGAGGCGCGCGTTTACCTCAGTGAGCCCCGCCTTCGATTGCGCCATTGCCGCGCGGCCGGCCGGCGTCAGCCACAGACGCCACGCCCGGCCATCGTCCGGATCCGCCCGCCGCTTGATCAGGCTTGCCGCCGTCATACGGTCGACCAGCCCGCTGATGCCGGGTGGCCCCAGATCAAGCGCCGCACCCGCCTCCCCCATCAAGACGCCGTCGCGCTGGCCCAGAATGAACAGCAAGCCGGACTGCGCGGCGGTAACGCCGCTGGCTTGCGCCCGCGCCGCCATCCAGCGCTGCAGCCGGCGCTGCGCGACGTTGAGCAGGAACACGAGCCGATGCTCGCGACGCAGGCTCATATCAACGACGATTTATTTCGCATGCGAACTATTTACATCACTGCCGGCAGTTTGTCACGGCGATTTTCGACAGCATGCACGGCCAAGCAGCAACAAGCCGTCCCTACAAGCGACCTGATCGACGTAAATCGCAACAAGAGCAACCGGTTAAAGAAAAAATCGATTTTCGATTGACGACGTCGTCCTGCCTCTCCAATCTGCGCCGCGATGAGCAGTATCGGGTTGAGTTTTGGTGAAGTCCTTGCCGGCGAACGGCCGCGAAGCCTGACGTCCGCCGTTCAGGGACGGCTCCGTGCCGACATTCTCTCGACCCGGCTGCTGCCCGGCCAGAAGCTGCATATCGCCGGCCTCGCCAAGCAGTTCTCGGTCAGCCTCGCCGCCGTGCGCGAGGCGCTGTCGCGCCTGGTCGCGGACGGACTGGTGCAGGCGTCCGACCAGCGCGGTTTTCGCGTCAGCCCGGTATCTGCCGCCGACCTCAGGGACGTGACCCAAACCCGTACCGATATCGAAGGGCTGGCGCTGCGCCGCTCGATCGAGCGCGGCGACGCCGTATGGCTCGCCGCGGTGGAGAAGTCGTTCACCGCACTCTGTGCCGTTCCCCACACCTATCCCGACGATCCGACGCACCATTATGAGGAATGGGTGGTGCGGCACCGCGTCTTCCACCGCACATTGGTCAACGCCTGCGGCTCGCAATGGCTGCTCGGGTTTCGCGATGTGCTGCACGAGCAAAGCGAGCGCTATCGACGGCTCGCGATCCGGCGCAACAACAAGAAAACCCGCAATGTCGAGGCCGAGCACGCCGCGATCGTGCGCGCCACACTCAAACGCGATGCCGATGCTGCGGTCGCGGCGCTCTCGAAGCACTTTATGACGACCATGCGGCTCGTCGAGCTCGCTACTCCCGACCCATCGGGGAATTAGCGGCACCATCTGATCCTCCGTTCGAAGAAGAAGCCTTACAAAAAAGCAAAAAGGGAACCTCACAATGAGCATCACGCGACGCCACATCCTGGCAACGATCGCCGCCGCCTCCGTTCTTGGAACATCGGCCATGGCGCAGGCCGCCGACACCGTTCGCATCGGACTTCCCACCAAGACCTACTGGCCGACCACGATCGCCGAAACGGCGGTTCGCCAGAAATTGTTCGAGAAGGAAGGCATCACCGCCGAGCTCACGATCTATCGCGGCGGCGCCGAGACGTTCGAAGCGATGGCGGCAGGCGCCGCCGACGTCATCCTCGATGCAACCTCGCTGGTATCGGCCGGACGCAAGAAGGGCGTGAACTCCAAGGTGCTCGCCAATGCCGCCATGGGCTATTACGGCTGGCAGTTGATGACGCTCGCAAAATCGACGCTCGGCGTCAGCGACCTGAAGGGCAAGAAGGTCGCGATCACCTCCGCCGGCTCCGGCTCCGACCTGCTGGCGCTGTGGACCCAGCAGGACAAGAAGATCGAATTCACCCGCGTGCCTGTCGGCGGCGGCGGCCTGGTGCCGAACCTGCTCGCCGGCAACGTCGAAGCGGCCGTGGTCTATTCACCGCTCAGCTTCCAGATTTCCAAATCGGGCGAAGCACGCACCATCCTCGACTTCTCCAAGGACGTGCCGCCAAACCTCGCCGCGGGCTGGATCGCGCTCGACAAGTACGCGCAGGACAAGCCGCAGATGGTGCAGAAGACGCTGAATGCGCTCTACGGCGCACTCGCCTTCATGCGCGCCAACAAGGATGCCTCCGTCAAACTGATCAGCGAGCTCTATGAAATCCCCGCCGAGATCGCGGCGCTGGAATATGAGAACACGATCATGAAGCTGGAAACCGACGGCAGCATGGACGGACCGAAAATTCCGGAGCAGCTCCAGCTCGCGCTCGACATGGCGAAAGCCGGCGGCATGAAGGATCTTGGGCCGGCGGCAGAGATCATCTCGACGCAGTTCAAGCCGGTTCCGACCAAATTCTGAGGCAGGCGATGCAAAGCGGGTTGGCCGTAAAGGCGACGCGGATCGGCATTGTGGTTGCATTGTTTGCAATCTGGGAAATGCTGTCGCGGACCGGCATCGTCAACCCGCGCCTTCTTCCCTCGGCATCCGATACGCTCGCCACGCTCGGCGACCTCCTGCAGCGGGCCAGCGTGCGCAAGGATCTCGCGGTCACCGCCACCGAGGTGGTGACCGCGTTCGCGCTCGCCGTTCCCGTCGGCGCGCTGATCGGCTTCCTGATCGCGGAGAACAAGTATTTTTCCGACGTGGCAAAGCCGCTGCTGTTCTTTGCCTTCAGCATTCCGAAATCGATCTTCCTCCCGATGTTCATCCTGGTGTTCGGCGTAGGCTTTGCGCAAAAGGTCGGCTTCGGCTTCTTCTCCACCATCTTCATTGTGATCATGTCGACCACGACGGCGGTGGAGTCGGTCAAGATCGAGCATCTGACCGTCGCCCGCTCCTATGGCGCCACGCCGATGCAGACCGCGTTTCGCGTCTATCTGCCGAGCATGCTTCCGGTCCTGCTGGAGGCATTGCGGATCTCGATGATCTTCAATCTCACCGGCGTCATCCTCGCCGAAATGTACGCCTCGCGCGACGGCATCGGCCATCAGATCGCGACCTGGGGCGAAAACTTCCAGATGAAGCAGTTGCTGGCCGGCGTGGTGATGATCGCCGTGATCGCGATTGCCTTCAATGAACTGGTCAGATGGGTGGAAACACGATGCAGCCATTGGCGAACATAACCCCGTTGAAGCCGGCCGGCGCGATCGAGGTCCGCAATGTCGGGCAGATCTTCAAGACCACGACACAGGACGTCATGGCGCTGGAGGACGTTTCGCTCGACGTCAAGCCCGGCCGTTTCGTCGTGTTGGTCGGCCCGAGCGGCTGCGGCAAGTCGACGCTTCTGATGATGATGGCGGGCCTGCGCCAGCAGACCTCGGGCACCATCACCATCAGCGGCGCGCCGATCCCCGAGCCTGACCCTAACCGGGTCGGCGTGGTGTTTCAGGAAGCGAGCCTGTTTCCCTGGCTGACGGCGGAAGAGAATGTCGAATTCCCGCTGGCGCTGCGCCGCGTCGCCAAAAGCGAACGCCGCGCCAAGGCGCAGGATGCGCTGAAACTCGTCGGCCTCGACGGTTTTGGAAATCGCCATCCGCACGAACTATCCGGCGGTATGAAGCAGCGCGTCTCGATCGCGCGCGGCCTGGTTCAGGACCCGCCGGTGCTGTTGATGGACGAGCCGTTTGCCGCGCTGGACGAACAGACCCGCATGACCATGGGCGACGAGCTGCTGCGGATCTGGGCGGCCACCGGCAAGACGGTGGTGTTCGTCACCCACAGCCTGACGGAAGCGGTCTATCTTGCCGACGAGGTGATCGTGATGTCACCGCGCCCCGGCCGCATCGTCGATCATCTGCAGGTCTCGCTGCCGCGCCCGCGTACCTATGAGATGCTGAGCGGCGACGCCTTCGGCAGCCTGCGCGACCGCATCTGGCGGCACATCCGCAAATCGGCGTGAGGCAGAGATGACCGCGGCAACGCTTCGCAGATTGATCGTGATCGGCCTGATCGCATTGTGGGAGATCATGCCGCGCACCGGCTTGATTCCCGAGCTGTTTCTGCCGTCGCTTTCCTCGACGCTCGCCGCCGGCTGGAACGAGGCGGGCGAATACGGTCACGCGCTCGCCGTGACGCTCTATGAGGTCGCGATCTCGATGGCGTTCGCCTGCGGTGGCGGCATTTTGCTCGGCGCCGTCGTCGGCAGCCTGCCGCGGCCGCGCATCCTGATCATGCCGATGGTATCGAGTCTCTACGCGGTGCCGCTGGTCATTCTCTATCCCGTGTTCACGGTCTGGCTCGGCATCGGTTCTGAATCCAAGATCGCATTCGCTTCGATCTATGGCTTCCTGCCGACGATGCTTGCCACCGCTGCAGGCATTCAGACCATCGATCCACAGCTTTTGCTTGCCGCCCGCAGCATGGGCGCGACGCTGAGCCAGCGGCTCGTTCGCGTGATCATCCCCGCGGCCATCCCGACCGTGCTGTCGGGACTGCGCGTCGGCGGCGCGCTGGTGATCGTCGGCGTGGTCGTATCAGAAATGCTGATCTCGTCCGCCGGCATCGGCTATCTGATTTCGCGCTACCGCACCATCCTCGACAGCCCGCATGTCTTTGCCGGCGTGCTGCTGGTGCTGGCGATGGCGATTGCCTTCAACGCCGCGATCAAATGGATCGAGCGCAAGGCGGCGATCTGGCAGACGGGATCACGCGCCGGCCAGCGCGCCGCCGACGAGATCACCGCCGGCGCCATTCAGCCTGCGACCTGACGGAGGGCTGTGTGTTCGACCTGACGCTGACATTCGACAATGGTCCCGAGCCCGGCGTGACGCCGCGCGTGCTCGATATTTTACGCGAACGCGGTATCAAGGCGACCTTCTTCGTGATCGGCGAGAAGCTCGGCGATCCCGAGCGCCGCCGGCTTGCGGCGCGCGCGCACAGCGAGGGCCACTGGATCGGCAATCATACTTTCACGCACTCGGTGCCACTCGGGCAGCAGCATGATCCCGATACGGCCCAGCAGGAGATCGGCCAGACGCAAGCCGCGATCGGCGAACTCACGCATGCAAACCGCTGGTTTCGTCCGTTCGGCGGCGGCGGCAATCTCGACGAGCGGCTGTTGAAGCCTTCCGTGGTCGAATATCTCACGCGCAACAAGCACAGCTGCGTGCTCTGGAACGCGATTCCACGCGACTGGGACGATCCCGACGGCTGGGCCGACCGGGCCCTGGAGCAGTGCCGGTCACAGCCATGGAGCCTGATGGTTCTGCACGATCTGCCGAGTGGCGCAATGGACCATCTCGAACGCTTTATCGACGGCGCCGGAAAAGCCGGCGCACGCTTCCATCAGGACTTTCCGCCCGATTGCGTTCCGATCCGTTCGGGCGAGATCGTACGGTCCATCGAACCCTATGTGTCCTCTATCGAAGAAAGTGGCAAACAATGAAGATTGCGAGTTTCAAGGCAGGTCCGACGGTAACCTACGGCCTGGTGACGAATGCCGGCATCATCGACGCCGGCAAGCGGCTGAAGGCTCATCCAACGTTGAAGTCGCTGCTCGCAAAGGGATCGCTCGACGAACTGAAAGCACTGCAAACTGAGCGTCCCGACTACGCGTTCGCCGAAATCGAGCTGCTGCCGACCGTGCCCGATCCGGACAAGATCTTCTGCATCGGCGTCAACTACGCCACGCATCTCGCCGAAAGCGGCCATCCGACGCCGCCGCACCCGATGATCTTCACCCGCTTTGCCAACAGCCAGGTCGGCGGCGGCCAGCCGATGATCCGGCCGCTGGAGTCGGAGCGCTTCGATTACGAGGGCGAGATGGCCGTCATCATCGGCAAGGCCGGCCGCCGTATTTCGCGCGAGACGGCGCTGGCGCATGTCGCAGGCTACGCCTGCTACAATGACGGCAGCATCCGCGACTGGCAGCGCCACACCTCGCAATTTGCGCCGGGCAAGAATTTCGTCGGCACCGGCGCGTTCGGGCCATGGATGGTCACGACGGACGAAATCCCCGACATCACCAAGCAGACGATTGCGACCCGGCTCAACGGCGTCGAGGTGCAGGCCGCGCCAATCTCGGACCTCGTGTTCGACGTCCCTGCCCTGATCGCCTATTGCTCGACCTTCACCGAGCTCGTCCCCGGCGACGTCATCGTGACCGGCACCACCGGTGGCGTCGGCGCCTACCGCACGCCGCCGCTCTGGATGAAGGATGGCGACGTCGTCGAGGTCGAGGTCTCCGGCATCGGCGTGCTGCGTAATCCGGTCAAGGATGAGGCTGCGGCAGCGGCGACGCGCGCGGCCTGAGAATTGAGAAGTAATAACAAGAGCAAGGAGACGATCATGAACCTGCCAAAGCACCTGCTGCCGACCACCGTCGTCGGCAGTTATCCGCAGCCGGAATGGCTGGTCGATCGCGCGATGCTGTCGAAGGTGGTGCCGCGCACGCGCCTGCATGCGATGTGGCGGCTGCCGGCCGAACATCTGGAGGAAGCCCAGGACGACGCTACCGTCGTCGCGATCAGGGATATGGAGCGCGCCGGCATCGACATCGTGACCGACGGCGAAATCCGCCGCGAGAGCTACTCCAACCGTTTTGCCACCGCGCTCGAAGGTATCGACGACGAAAATTCGGCCATGATTACCTCGCGCAGCGGACACGCGACGCCCGTGCCGCGCGTCACCGGCCCGGTAAAACGCCGCGGGCCGGTCGAGCTGCACGACATGAAGTTCTTGAGGCAGAACACTGATCGCGCAGCAAAAATCACCCTGCCCGGCCCGTTCACGATGAGCCAGCAGGCGAAGAACGAATTCTACAAGGACGACGAGGAGCTGGCGATGGCGTTCGCCGCCGCCGTCAACGCCGAAGCGCTCGACTTGCAAAAGGCCGGCGCCGACGTGATCCAGCTCGACGAGCCGTGGGTACGCAACAATCCGGACCTTGCCCGCCGCTATGCGGTGAAGGCGATCAACCGCGCGCTCGAGGGCATCACCGTGCCGACCGTGGTGCATCTGTGCTTCGGCTATGCCGCGGTCGTGCCCGGCTCGACCAAGCCGGCCGGCTATTCCTTCCTCGCCGAACTCGCCGACACCAAGGCCGAGCAGATTTCGATCGAGGCGGCCCAGCCGAAGCTCGACCTCGGCGTGCTCAGGGATCTGTCGTCGAAGAAGATCATGCTCGGCGTGCTCGACCTCGGCAATCCCGAGATCGAATCCGCCGATGTGGTGGCTGACCGGATCCGCAACGGCTTGAAGCACGTCGCTGCGGATCGTCTGGTCGTCGCGCCGGATTGCGGCATGAAATACATGCCGCGCCATACAGCGTTCGGAAAACTGAAGGCGATGTGCGATGCGGCGGCGGCCGTCCGCAAGGAGCTCAGTTAGGGTCCGGACCGCTTCTCTATCCGTACCAGAAACTGTTCGAGCGGGTCGTCCTCACGGCCCGTTCGTTCCAGATGGATCGGTTGACGGAGAAGACGCAACCAGTGTTCGGCCTCGGCCAGCCAATAGACCTTGCTGTTCGGTTCGCGCTGCGCGAGCTGCCTGCAAAGCGCCGCTCGCGAACTCAACTCGGTTTGGGTTATCATGCCATTCCCCTGCCAAGGATGGGGCATTCATCCTGACAGCCAGGCAAGCTGGATCCTTGATCTATGTCAAATGCAAAGGGCGATGGGCTGGACGGCACGTTAGGGGGAGCTGCTAGATCGGCTGGCCCTGCAGCCACGCCGCGCCCCGCGCGTACAATGCCTCGACTTCGGGCCCCTTGAGCCCGGGCATGTCGCGCTTGACGGTATAACCGATGCGAGTCTGCAGGTAAGCGAGGTGCCGGTAGCCCGATGGAAACTGCTCGAGCAGCGCCTTGTCGAGAGCGGGCACAGCGCCGGGGGTAACGGGATCCATCCGATCCTTCTCATAGATCGGCTGGCGCAGCACGATGCCCCAGCGGCCCTCGCGCTTTTCGAGAAAATCGTAGAACCTGCCGGTGCAGAGCACGTCGCACAGCACGCCCTCGACCTCGGAGCGTTGCGAGATCGTCATCTTGGTCTGCGCGATCGCGCGGTGTCCTGCGAGGTCGACCGAGATGCCGCCAAGGAAATGCAGGATACTGACGCCCCTGGCCCAGGCCTGCTTGCTGATTTCGATGAACTCGTCGCCAGTGCCCTGCGTCCAGGTCGCCATCATGCGGCCGTCCGGATGCCAGACGGTGCGGAAACGCTCCCAGTCGCCCGCATCGCGCCAGATCGCCCAGTTCTGCAACAATTCCCGGATCAGGCGGTCGTCTTCAATCTCGCTGGCGCTTCCGGGCATGCGGACGTTTCCCTTCGGAGGTGTTTCTCAAGCGTCCATGAGACATAGCCGCGGCGGTCGTCCGCTGACAAGTCAGGTAGACCAAGGGGTTGGCCGAACGCTCGAGGCCTTCACAACAACTTCGCACGGACGAATAGCGCACGCAGGGCGTTGGTCGCTTGTACCGTCAGCATCGCGTTATCAGCGGCGCGCTGCAGTGCACTGACAGCATCGGCATGCAGCGCGCGGAATTCGATCCACTCGATCGAGCTGAGATTGCTGATGAAGCGATAGGCCTGACCGACCGTTCCGATCGACACCGTCTTGCCGTTCAGGTTGATCTTGAAAACCGCACGCAGCGGCGTGTCGGAAGCGGCGGCATCGCCTGCGGCGGCGCTCATGACGGGGATGGTGAACGCCGCGATGCAGTGAGGCCTTCGCGCATGCTCGGCACCACGACGAGGCGCTTGACCTCGCCGTTGGTGTAAGCCGCGAGGAACCGGTCATAGTCCTTGATCGAGACGCAGCCGTTGGAATCGCCGTTGGGCCCAAGCATGTAACTGTGCACGAGAAGTCCCGTGCGCCCATGCATTTCGTTTTCGCCCACAGGAGTCATGCGCAGCGCCGCGACCCCATGAAACAGTTTTTCGCGCGGTTTCAAATCGTAGACGTTCGGCGGCGTCGCGCCGACCATGCGCTGGTTGATGTGCGCTGGATTGTCCATCAGGCTGCCCAGCCCTGAGTGGGCCTCGAGCTTGGTGCCGTTCGGCAGGTAAACGACCTGGGCCGAAATGTCGTAGACCGCCGTCTGACCGTCGTAGCCGAGCGCCGACAGATCCTTTCGCTCGCTGAGCAGCCCATCCCCCGGCGTCAGCGACGCCAGCGTGAAGCGCATCGGCACCAGATCGGCGAGCTTCTCGAACATGGTGCGGTTATCCGACGAAACCGTTGCCGGATCGCTCCCCGTTGACTGAAGATTGGCTAGGACCGGCCGGGCTCGTGGCAGCGGGATTGCCACCTCGACCGTCGGGGCGGGCGGCTCGGGCTGAACGTTCTGCTCCTCACGCGATCGTCCGCCCAACTGGCTTTCGATGTGCCCGAACTCTGCATCGAAATTCGAACGTGGCGCCGGGCGCCAGGGGTAGTTAAAGGACAACGAACGGCGCACCGAGCCCTGGCCGAAGCGCTCTTCGAATGAGGTCGTGTTGCCGATATTAGCGGATGCGGGTGCGGGATTGATCCATGTGGATAGATCGAAATCGGTCACCCAAACGGCCAGCCCGAGCACCATGAATAGCGCCGCCCCTCCGAAGGCCGCGTCGCGGAGCAATCGGATACCGCGGCTCGTCGCAAGCCCGGCTGCGCTGGTCGTCTTCCTACCCATCTATCCCCGGCTCGGCGCTTCGGAATCACGTCTGATTCCTAATGGATTCACCGAATAAGTCCCACCATAATGCAAACCAAAGTAAGGCATAATCGAGACAATCGCTCAGCGCCATCATGACCGGCTGAATCCACGGATTCAAGCCCATCTAATGGCAAACCGGGACGGGATTTCCCGGTGAAGCCGCGCTCAGGGCCGCAAAACCGGGTTGGTATTCGGCGCGGGCGCCGCTTCCATCTCGGCCTGCTCCGGCAGCTTGTCGGCATGCACAGCGAGCGCCGGCCCGATCCAGATCGGGTCGGCCGCATGATCCCGGCGCGGGTTGGTCGTGTTCGGATGGACCAAAACGCTCAATTTGCCGTGGTTGAGCATCAGCCAGGGCACCAGTTCGGGGAATATCTCGCGAGCAAAGGCCACCTGGTACATGGCCTGGTCATGCGGGCCGACCTTGACGTCGTGCCAGCGTCCGAGCGTGACCGAGAACCGCTCGCCGATCCAGGCGCGCAACTGCTCGGCTTCGGCCCGCGTGGTCGCCGGATCGTAGTAGACATGGGCATGGTAGCTCGCGATCTCGCCCAATGGTCGCGGACCGCCCGCCTCCGGCTCACCCGTCATTGCCTGCGCTCCACACCATCGTTGCTTTGGACCGGTCGATGATCGCTGCAACCGGCGGCGTGGTCAATGTGGGTGTCAGCCCGACCGCTTCTTGCCGCCCTCGAAGACAGTCATACCGGCAGCGGGATCGAGGTCGACATCGGTTGCCTCCGTCAGGCGTGCCATCGTCATGTAGAAGCCGATCGCGAGGATGGATTCGACGATCTCCTGCTCGCTGAAATGCGTGCGCATGGCAGCAAACACCGGCTCGGCGACGCGCACGTTCTCGATGACTTCCCGGCCAAACGCCAGCAGCGCCTGTTCGGCGGCATTGAACGCGGCGTCCTCGTATTTGCCCTGTTCGATGCAGTCGATCTGCTTTTGCGTGACGCCGACGCCGAGCGCGATCGGAACATGCTGCCGCCACTCATAGGTACCGTGCTCCCACTGCGCGACCTGAAGAATCAGCAATTCACGATTGACATGACTGAGCTTCTGGCGATGCAGGATCGAATTGGCGAACCGCATCGCCGGAATGAAATTGGCTTCGGCATGCGCCATCATCCGAAAAATGTTCAGGACGACCGGCATCCTGTCAAACGACGCGCGCACGTCGCCGCTGGTTGCCGCCGGGTCGATCAGGGGAAGTCTTGCCATCCGCTTGTTCCTTACGCTTTTGCTTCTTTCCGCCGCTACGCTTCCGCGCACGGACCCGAACTTACTGCTTCCGCGAGATACGCGTATCGCTCAGCGTCCGCCGACTTCGCGGATCGGATCGGAGCCGTCCCAACCGGTGGCGACCTTGCGGATATGCTCGAAGAAACTCCCCTTGCTGCCGCTGATGTCGGAAATTTCCACCACGGTGCCGGGATGGGCCTGCGTGTCGAAATAGGCGAAGCGGCCCTTTTCACCGCCGATCTGACCTTCGTGTCCGACTTTATAGCCAAGCGACAGCGCGCGGTCGTAGAGGCCCTGATAGTCGCGGGTCCAGTACGACATGTGCTGCAAGCCTTCGCGGCCGGAGTCGAGGAACTCCTTGTACATCGAGGGCGCTTCGTTGCGCTGCTGGATCAATTCGATCTGGAGATCACCGGAATTGGCGAGCGCTATGCTCATCTCCACGGCGGAGTCCTCGCCCCGGTGGCGGAAGTAATCGGTCTTGACCCTATCGATGTAGTACCAGGGCCCAACGCCCATCACGTTGACCCAGTGATCCATGGCGGCGCGGATATCCCGCACGACATATCCGTTCTGGCAGACTGCCCCAAAGATACGGCTCATGACGACCTCCCGTCTGCTTTCTCGGCGGATACCTTCACCGCCTCTCAATCTTTTGGCCCCGTTCAGCCGATCGACCGGCCGCCGTCGATCACGAGTTCTGTGCCGGTGACGTAGCGGCTCTCGTCGCTGGCGAGCCAGAGGATGCCGTTGGCGATATCTTCCGGCGCGGCCTTGTAGCCGAGCGGGACGGCGCGTTCGGTGAGCTTATCCAGCGTCGGGCCGCGCTCCCGCCCGCCGTTCGAACCGTCCTCGACGGTGCCGATCAGCGTATCCCAGATCGCGGTTTCGGTGATGCCCGGATGCAGCGAGTTGACGCGCACGCCATCCTTGGCGGCTGCGCATTCCAGCGCGACCGATTTCGTAAACAGCCGCACGCCGCCCTTGGTTGCGCAGTAGCCCGAGACGTTCGGCGACGCCTTGATCCCCGCAATCGAGGAAACGTTGATGATGCTGCCGCCGCCGCCTGTGCGCATCAGCGGGAGCGAATGCTTCACGCCAAGGAAGACGCCGTCGAGATTGACGGCCACCTGCCGCTTCCAGTCGGCGAACGCCATGTCGACGACGGGACCCGAGAGGCCGATCCCGGCATTGTTGACGAGAACATCCAGCCTGCCGAACCGCGCCCGGGTCTGGCCCACGATCGACTGCCAGTCCTCCTCACGCGTCACGTCGTGGTGGTAGTACTCACACTCGCGTCCGATGGCGTGTAGTTCGCGCAGCAGGCCCGCGCCCTTCTCGTCCTGCAGGTCGGTGGCGACGATCTTCGCGCCCTCGCGCGCCAGCAGCAGGGCTGCGCTTCGTCCGATGCCGTTGGCGGCGCCGGTCACCAGAGCGACTTTTCCTTCGACACGCCGCGTCATGGCTTGGTCCCGTTTTCCTGCCCGCGGCCATTCGGCCGGTTTGTTGCCACGCGGGGAACAATGCGTGTCCGCCCTGCTCCTGGCGTTTCTTGGAAACGTTTCCATACTTTATCTCTCACTTTTATTCAATGCCCGTTTCTGCTGGCTCATAGCTTGTATATCGTTTCCAGAATGAGCTAGATTTCGTCTGCCTACGCCCGAGCGGCGATGTCCAAGGGAACCCCGCAATGTCGTTGCGCCAGCCTGCACGCGCCACAATTCGCGACGTCGCGGCCGATGCCGGCGTATCGGTCAGCAGCGTCAGCCGCGTCATGAACGGCGAGCCGCACATCAGCCCGGAATTGCACGCCCGCATCATGCGGGCGGTGAACCGCCTGCGCTTCGAGCCGCATTCGGCGGCGCAGGCGTTGCGTTCGCGCGAGAGCAAAACGATCGGCTGCATGGTCTCCGACCTCTCCAATCCGCTCTACAGCGAGATGATCAACGGCGCCGAGGAGGAATTCCAGCGCGCCGGCTATGTGCTGATGCTGGCGGCGACCCGGCACGAGCAAGACCGCGAAACGGCGTTCATATCCGCGGTGCGACGGCGGCGGATGGACGGGTTGCTGCTGTTCGCCGGCGACAACGCCCATACCGACTTCACCGGCGCGCTCGCGAACCTGGACCTTCCCTGCGTGGCGATCGATCGCGAGGTGCCGGGCGTTCCCTCGGTGCGTGCGGACCATCGCGGCGGTGGCCTCGAAATCACGCGGTATCTCATCGGGCTCGGCCATCGCCGCATCGCACTGCTCACTGGGCGCGCCGCGTTGCTGCCGAGTTCGGAGCGGCTTGCCGGCTACCGGCAGGCCCATGCCGAGGCAAAGCTTGCGGTCGATCCCGACCTGATCCGGCCGCAGACGCAGGGCTCCAGCATTGCGTTCAGCGACGTCTGCCAATTGCTGCAAGGCCCCGACCGTCCGACCGCGATCATTACCTTGGGCACGCACATGCTGGCCGGCGTGATGGACGCACTTGCCAGCAACGGCCTCCGCTATCCCGACGACATGTCGCTGGTGTGCATCGGCGACACCGATCTCGCCCGGCATGCAACGCCGGGCATTTCCGCATTGACCTGGGATCTGGACCAGATGGGCCGTGTCGCCGCCAACATCCTGCTTGACCGGATTCGCGGCGGCGACGCAGCGCGCAAGATCCGGCCGGTCTACCTGCCGACACGGTTCATCCTTCGGCACTCCGGCGCCAAGCCTCGTGCCCCCTGATCGCGCGACGGCGTCACTGATTTCCACGACTGGCGAACAACGCCGGAGACGAACGACCAAAACAAAAAAACAAACGGGAAACCCAGGGAGTAGAGTAATGAAGTTACGCGCGATAATGCTTTTGCTGCTGGCGCTTGCGTCGGTGGCATGTCCGGCGCGCGCTGAGGACGCGGCCGACTACCCCTCCAAGAAGATCAAGATGCTGCTGCCATTCGGGGCCGGTGGCGGCGGCGACGTGCTCGGCCGGCTGCTTGCCGACCGGATGGGCAACCGCCTTGGGCAGACCATTTACGTCGAAAACCGCACCGGCGCCGCCGGCACCATCGGCGCGCAGCTGGCAGCAACCTCGCCGCCTGACGGCTACACCATCACGATCGGCGGCATGACCACCCATGTGCTGGCGCCAGCCGTCTATCCGAACCTGCCGTATGATCCGATCAAGGATTTTACCACCATCGGCCGTATCGGAACGTCATCCATCTTGCTCATAGCGACGCAGGATTTTGCCGCCAACGACCTCCGAGGGCTGATCGAGCTGTCAAAGAAGGGCGACCCTATCCAGTATGGAAGCTGGGGCGTCGGCTCGACCGGGCATTTCTGCGGCGAAATCCTCTCCCAGAAGGCGGGCGTCCGCCTGCAGCATGTGCCGTTCAGCAGCGCGGCGAAACTCGCCAACGACCTGATGGGCGGGCACATCTCGGTGGGGCTGGTCGACATGGCGACCGGGACGCCGCTGGTGAAGGATGGCAAGCTGAAGGCGCTTGCGGTCTGTGGCGGAAGATCTCCGAGCCTGCCTGACGTGGCGAGCTACAAGGAGCAAGGCGTCGATTTCGAGCGGAGCCTGTCCTGGGTGATGTATGCGCCCGCCGGTGTTCCTGCTCCCGTTACGCAAAAACTCTCTGGCGCATTGAAAGAGTCGCTAACCGAGCCCGACATCGTCGAGAAGCTGCTGGCACTCGGCATCTCCGCGGATTTCATCGCGGGAGATCAGCAGCGCGACATCAACGCGCGCGACATTGGAGCCTGGAAGAAAGTCGCGAGCGACGCCAAGATCGAGATCAAGTAACAGCGCTAACGCAAAAGGAGGGCCGAGACGATCGGTCCTCCCCGCCTCATTCATCGAATGTTTACTTCGCCTTGCCGAACAGCACAGGCAATTGGCGCGGGCCGCGCACAGTGCCTTCCGACCAGGTGACCTTGCCGGCGGGGTCGAGCCTGAAATCCGGAATCCGCTTCAGCCATTCCTCGATCGCAACGGTCATTTCCATGCGCGCCAAATTGGAGCCGACACAGCGGTGAATGCCAAGGCCGAACGCGGCGTGGCGATTTTCCTTGCGGTCGATCACCACCTTGTCGGCATCAGGGAACATCGCAGGATCGCGGTTGGCCGCCGGGAACGACAGCAGCACCATGTTGCCCGGCTTGACCGGGCAGCCGCTGATGGTCGTCTCCTTCATCACCTCGCGTGCCATCGTCACCGGCGAATAGGCGCGCAGCAACTCCTCGACCGCAAGCGGCATCAGTTCGGGCTCGGCGACAAGGCGCTCGCGATCCGCAGGTACCCGCGCCAGATGCCAGAGCGAGGAGCCGATCGCGCTCCAGGTGGTGTCGATGCCGGCGATCAGCAATAGCCGCAGCGAACCCAGCACGTGCTCATCCGCCAGCGGATTGCCGTCCTTGTCCTTCGCGTTCATCAGCGTCGAGATCAGATCATCGGTCGGATTCTTTTTGCGATGCTCGATATGCCCGGCGAAATAGCCGGTCATCTCTCTCACCGCTTCCATCAGCGCGTTCTCGTCCTTGATGCCGAGTTCGAGGATGCCGTGAATCCATTTGATGAAAAGATCGCCGTCCGTCTCGGGGATTCCGAGCATATGCGCGATGGCGCGGACCGGCACATGCTTGGTGTAGCGCGCGGCGGCGTCGCATTTGCCGTCGGCGATGAACTCGTCGATCAGCTCGTTGCAGATAGCGCGCACCCGCGGTTCGAGTTTTTTCATCGCGTCCGGCGTGAACGGCGGCAACAGCAACTGCTTGGCCGGCTTGTGGTCCGGCGGATCGGAGGTGATTGGCGGCGCTCTGGCGCCGATCTCCGGCCGGACGTCGCGCACGATGACGCGGCGAGAGGAAAAATGCTCGGTGTCGTAGGCGATTTCCTTCACCGCCTGGTAAGTGGTCGGCATGTAGCAGCCGAGGAATCGCTCGGTGTGAATGACGGGCGAGGCCGCGCGCAATTTTTCCCAGATCGGAAACGGGTTTTCCGTCCAGGTTGGATCGGTGTGGTCGAAATCGTTGACCCAGTCGGTGACCGGCGGATGTTCGGGCATGATGCTGGCGGAATCGGACATTGGAGCAATTCCTCTGCTTGGTTCGTTCAGATCTAGGGAATTATTCGATCTCGCGATCGGCTATTCCTCGGTCACCTCGATCGCGATCTCAGGGCAGTTGCTCTGGGCGAGCCAGGCCTTGTCTTCCAGGCCCGCGGGCACAGAACCGTCGCCGACTTCATGCGCGTTGCCGAACTCGTCGAGGTCGAACAGTTCGGGCGCCAGTGATTTGCAGCGCGCGTGGCCCTGACATTTGTCCTGGTCGACGCGGATTTTCAGCTTTCCGGCCATCGCAGCGTTTCCCTTTTGTGTGGCGCGCATTGTCTCGCGCGGCCTTCCGGCGCAACGGCGCGGACCCGCCGGAACACCGCGAAGTTATATCGTATTACATTCGCGACGCCGTTGTGCTGTCAAGTCAAAAGTTATAGAGCATGACATTGAAATGCCACCTCGTCCCGCACGCAAAGCGCTCAACGCCTATCACCATGGGGATCTCCGAGATGCCCTGGTGCAGGCCGCATTGCATGAAGTCGAACTGGGCGGCCCGGAAGCGATCAGCATCAGCGCGCTTGCCAAGATACTCGGCGTTTCGCAGCCGGCCCCCTACAAGCATTTTGCCGATCGCGAGACGCTGCTGACGGCGGTGACGGCCGAGGCGTTCCGCCAGTTCAGCGCGATGATGCGCACGGCGATCGAAAAACCGTCGAAGCAGTCGAAGCTGTCGCGCTTCGCGCAGCTCACGCTTGATTTCGGCCTGCGCCGCAACGGCATCTATCGCCTGATGTTTGCGTCGCGAACCATGGCATGCGCGCCGAAAGGCAGCGAGTTGCACAGCGCTGCCATGGAAACCTTCGAACTCCTGGTGGAAGCACTGGAGGTCCCCGCCGTGGGGCTGTTGCGCGAGCGTAGCGCCCTGAAGGTCTGGGCTTCGCTGCATGGCGTGGTCATGCTCGCCGAACAGGGATTGCTCACCGGCCAGGTCGCCCATGTCAGCGTGGAAGAACTGGTCGAGGACATCGTCGAGGAAACGAAACTCGCGCTGTCGGTGGCGATCGAGTCGGCCGGCAAGGCGGGCCGGTGACGGCAACGGCTCCGGCATCCGACGGTCCTGACAATCAGGGCCTCTATGGCGGCATGGTTCTCGGTATTGCGGCCGTCGCAGCGCTCGCCGTTGCGAACTCACCGTTCGGACCGGACTACGAGGCGCTGTTGCGGACGACCGGCGAAGTCCGGATCGGATCGATCGGACTGAGCAAGACCATCGACCACTGGATCAATGACGGCTTGATGGCGGTGTTCTTTCTGCTGGTCGGACTCGAGATCAAGCGCGAGGCGATCGAGGGCGCGCTAGCGAGCCCAAAGAAGGCGGCATTGCCCGTGATCGCCGCGTTCGGCGGCTTTGTCACGCCGGCCGCGATCTTCGCCGCAGTGAATTGGAGCGACGCCCACGCGCTGCGCGGTTGGGCCATACCGGCAGCCACCGACATCGCCTTTGCGCTCGGCGTCTGCGCCATGCTGGGACGCAAGGTGCCGGCCTCGCTGAAAACCTTTCTGCTGGCGCTTGCGATCATCGACGACCTGATGGCCATCATCGTGATCGCCATCTTTTATACCGCCGACCTTTCGGTCCTGGCGCTGGCACTCGGTGGCCTCGGCGTCGCCGCGCTCGCGGTTCTCAACCTGCTCGATGTGCGCAGGCCGTCGTTCTATCTCATCGCCGGGCTATTCACCTGGGTCTGCGTGCTCAAATCCGGCGTGCATGCGACACTCGCCGGCGTCGCTGTCGGTCTCGCGATGCCACTGTCCAGACGCGACGGGCACAGCCTGCTGGAAGATGCCGAACACGCGCTCAGGCCGTGGGTGATTTTCGCCATTGTGCCGATCTTCGCCTTCGCGAATGCGGGCGTATCGCTCCACGGATTGACCTTGTCAAAGCTGGCGGAGCCGCTAACGCTTGGCATTATCGCGGGACTTTTCGTCGGCAAACAGATCGGAGTCTTTGTCGCATCGCTGCTTGCGATCAGGCTGGGCCTCGCTGCGATGCCGGAAGGAACGACCACCACAAAGCTCTATGCCATGGCCATCCTGACCGGCATCGGCTTCACCATGAGCCTCTTCATCGGCACGCTGGCGTTCGACGACGAGGCGGTGCTGAAGCAGGTCCGGCTCGGTGTCCTCGCGGCTTCGCTGCTGTCGGGCGTCGTCGCCGCGCTGCTTTTTGCGATCCTCGGCCGATCGAACGATGTTCCGGCGTCGCGATAGGGAAGCGTGCGGCGAACGGCGATGAAGCCGCGACGCAAACGCGCCACACTCGCGAATGGATCGAGCCCCTTGCGGCGACTGGTTCTTGTATTCGTCGTCGGCAGATGTTCATCTCGGCCACCCAAGAGACGTCCTAGATTGAGCACGCGTTTTACCAGGACTCCCACGCCACGCCGTCCGCAGCTCGGACCAGTGCGAAGCGCAGCTCTCGGCGTGCTGCTGTCATTCTGCCTTTCCGGCGCAGCGCTTGGAAAGGACGAGGACGACGGTGAGGAGGATGCGGCCAAGGCGAAACCGCCGCTACCGAACATCTACCTCGATTTGCGAACGATCTATTCGACACTGCCTGCCGGGTCGCTCTCGATCGGATTCAGCGCGCCGCCGCTGTTGTCGACGCTGACGAACCTTTCCACGCTGCGAACTTCGCCGTCCAGCCAAAGCCTCTCGATCGACCTGCCCTTGACCGTCGATGTCAACGACCAGCTCTCGGTCTATGGCGGCGTCAGCGGAGCCACCTCGCAGACGGGTAGAGATCCCTGGACGACGTTCTCGATCTACGCCTTTACCGTTGGATTCCAGGCCGACATCTATCAGCAGAACGGCGGAATGTTTCCGACCATCACCATTCAATCCAACGCGACGCGATCGATTTCGGACGCGCCGCTGGCCACGACGTCCTACAACACCATCCTCGAAGCCGATTACGCGTTGAACACGGATGAAACGCGCGGGCTGCTCGCGGGGATGCAGTACGCGAGAGTCTTCGTCGACACCCCGCTCGCCCGCGTCAGCCCCGACGTCATGGGCTATGTCGGCGGCTATTATCAGTCGGACAACAATTGGAAGCTCACCGGCCGCTTCGGCGTTCAATCCTTTGGTGGCGCGCAGCTTCTGAACCTGACGCCGTTTCCCGCCTTCACGCAGCCGATCGTGCGCTTCGACCTCGACCGCATGGACGACGACGACAACCGGCTGTTCGGCATTACGGCGCAGATCGCCTGGACGCCGAAGCCGTCCTATCAGCTAACGCTGCGAACGCCGCTCTACGCGATCAAGAATTAGCCGCTCATGCAGGCTGCGAATCCCGCACGGCCGCGCCGCGCAGCAGCTTGCCGATCTCCGGCTTGCAGGCGCCGCAATTGGTGCCGGCCTTCAGGCGTCGGCCGACGTCGTCGACGCTCGCCGCGCCCTTCTTGATTTCAGCCGAGATCTGGTGCTGCCCGACGCCGAAGCACGAGCAGACGATCGGCCCGACATCCTGGCTGGCATCCAGCGGTTGGCCGGTCAGCAGCGACATCCGCGCATTCGGCGACAACGCCTGCTCAGCGAACAGCCCTGACAGCCACGACCGCGAGACCAGCTTGTGATCGGGGGCGATGAACACACAACCTTCCAGCCGGCCGTCGCGAACGGCCGCGTAACGGAAACGGCCGGCCTTCGGATCGCGATAGGCGATCCATTCGATGTCGTCATATCCGGCGCGAAGCTGCGCCCGCGCCCAATCGCGCCAGCTCGTCGGCCGTTCGTCGCCGGCGAGCTCCATCCGCCAGCAGACCCCTGAAAGGCCGCCGACCCAGTAGCCACCTTTGGGACGTTCGATCTCCTGGCGGCTGAGAATGAACGCATGCCATTTCGGCAAGTAAGCTGCCGCCTTGACCGGCGTGTGCTTGGACTCCGGCTGCCCGGAGATCGGATCGGTCGCTGGATTGACCAGCGCGTTGACCCGGCCGTCGCCGGCATACTCGCCGTTCCAGTGCATCGGCACGAACACGCAGCCGCGCCGCTGTTCGGCCGTGACGACAACGCGCGCCACCATCTCACCCCACGGACTGCTCAGCCGCGCGAGCCCGCCATTCTCGACGCCGGTCATGCGCGCATCGTCGGGATGGAATTCGGCATAAGGCTCGAAAATATGCGCCAGCAGCCGCGCCGATTTTCCCGTGCGCGTCATGGTGTGCCATTGATCGCGGACCCGGCCGGTGTTGAGCACCAGCGGATGGTCCCGGCTGGTCGGGTTCACCGCGGCACGCGGCGTCACGGGCACGAAACGCGCCTTGCGATCGGCGGTGAAGAATTTTGCGGTTTCGAACATCCGCGGCGTGCCGGTCGGATATTCGCGCGTCACCGGCCACTGGATCGGGGTAAGCGCGTCGTAGGCGCGATCGTCGAGCGTATTCAGGGCGGACAGATCGAAATCGCGCGTCCCTTCATTCTCGAAACTGGAGAGTCGGGCGTGCTCGCGGAAGATCGCGGCAGCGTTCGGATAGTCGAACCCCGAAAAACCCATACGCTGCGCGACGTCGCAGACGGTCTGCCAATCGGCCCTGGCTGCGCCCGGCGCCGGCAAAAATCGCCGCTGCCGGGAGATGCGGCGTTCGGAGTTGGTGACGGTGCCGTCCTTCTCGCCCCAGGTCAGCGCCGGCAGCAATACATGGGCATGACGCGTGGTGTCGGTATGCCGCATGCAATCGGAGACCACGACGAGCTCGCATGCATCGAGCGCGCGGCGCGCGCGATCGGCATCCGGCAGGCTAACCAGCGGATTGGTCGACATGATCCAGACCGCCTTGATGCGCCGGTCGGCGATCGCGTCGAACATATCGACGGCCTTGAGACCCTGCCTGTCCGCGATGACAGGCGACTGCCAGAAGCGCTGGACAATGTCGCGGTGTTGCGGATTCTCGATCTCCATATGGGCGGCCAATTGATTGGCCAGCCCGCCGACTTCCCGGCCACCCATCGCGTTGGGTTGTCCGGTCAGCGAGAACGGCCCCATGCCGGGCCGCCCGATACGCCCGGTCAACAAGTGACAGTTGATGATCGCATTGACCTTGTCGACACCGCTGCTCGACTGGTTGACGCCCTGCGAATAGAGCGTGACGACCCGCTCGGTTCTGGCGAACCAGTCGAACAACAATGCCACCGCGCCCTCGGCCAGGCCGCAGATCTCGGCCGTCTGTGCCACTGTCTGGCCGGCGACCTGTTGCAGCGCGGCTTCGGCGCCGGTGGTGGATCCATCCACGAACGCGCCGTCGATGGCATTGGAGGACGCAAGGTGCGCGAGCAACCCGTTGAACAGCACCGAATCGCTGCCCGAACGAAGCGGCAGGTGCAGATCGGCGCCGTCACATGTCGCGGTCCGCCGCGGATCGATGACGACGATGCGGCACGCCGGGTTGTTTGCCTTGGCGGCCACCATGCGCTGGTAAAGGATCGGATGGCACCAGGCGGCATTGGAGCCGACCAGGACCAGCAGATCGGCGGTTTCGAGATCCTCATAGCAGCCCGGAACGGTGTCGCTGCCGAACGCACGCTTGTGACCGGCCACGCTCGAGGCCATGCACAGCCGGGAATTGGTGTCGATGTTGGCGGTGCCGATGAAGCCCTTGGCGAGCTTGTTGATGACGTAATAGTCCTCGGTCAGAATCTGGCCGGAGACATAGAAGGCCACCGAATCCGGCCCGTGCTCGCGGACTACTCTGCCAAAACCCTCCGCGACATGATCGAGCGCCGCATCCCAGGTCGCTTCCTGCCCGTTGACCACAGGCGCGAGCAGCCGCCCCTCGAGGCCGATGGTCTCGGCCAGCGCCGAGCCTTTCGCGCACAGCCGCCCGAAATTGGCCGGATGCAGCGGATCGCCGCGGACGGTTACCGCGCCCGTGGCATCCCTGTCAGCGATGACACCGCAGCCGACGCCGCAATACGGACAGCTTGTCTTCACTGGCACGGGCGATCACCCTCACTCGGCGGGCACGGCCACCGCCGTCTGGATGCAAAGCCAGACGGTGTTGTTCTCCACCTTGGTCGGATGCGCGCGCGTGCATCCCTCGTCAGGCGCGACCGCCGTGCCGCTTTTGAGCTCGATGACGAAATTGTGCAGCGGACAAGTGACGCGCTTGTTGTGGACGATGCCTTGCGACAACGGTCCGCCCTTGTGCGGACAGCGATCGTCGAGTGCGAACACTTCGTCATCGGCGGTTCGAAACACTGCGATGTCTCCGGACGACGTCCGCACGACGCGCGAGCCAAGCACGGGAATATCATTAAGCGTCCCGATTTCAATCCAGTTGCTCATGCGAGCTCCAGCTCCGCAAGCGGGGTGAATTCGTTGCGATCGACACCGCGTTTGGCACGCGCCGCCCAGGGATCGCTCTGCGAGAATTGCTGCGAATGGGCGAAGCGGACGAACAGCGCCTTGCGGTTGGCGACATCATCGACCACCTGCTTGCGAATGGCGTCGAGACCGACCCGATCGCACCACTTGTACATGCGCTCCAGATACCAGCCCTGCTCGCGATAGAGCTGTGTCAGCGCGGCGATGACTTCGAGCGTCTCTTCCTCGGTCGCGACCTTGCCCAGGAACTCGGTTCCCTTGATGTGAAGACCGGCAGCGCCGGCGAAATGAATCTCGAACCCGGAATCGACGCAGATCACGCCGACGTCCTTGCAGGTCGCTTCCGCGCAGTTGCGCGGGCAACCGGACACCGCAAGTTTCACCTTGGCCGGCGTCCACGAGCCCCACATGAACTTTTCGATCTTGATGCCAAGGCCGGTCGAATCCTGCGTACCGAAACGGCACCATTCCGAACCGACGCAGGTCTTCACCGTGCGCAATCCCTTGGCATAGGCGTGACCGGATACCATGCCCGCATCGTTCAGGTCCGCCCAGACCGCCGGCAAATCCTCCTTCTTCACGCCGAGAAGATCGATGCGCTGCCCGCCGGTCACCTTGACGGTCGGAATCTTGAACTTGTCTGCGACATCGGCGATGGCGCGCAATTCATCGGGCGTCGTGACGCCACCCCACATCCGCGGCACGACCGAATACGTACCGTCCTTCTGGATATTGGCGTGGACGCGTTCGTTGATGTAGCGCGACTGCTGATCATCGCGATATTCGCCGGGCCAGGTGGCGAGCAGGTAATAGTTCAGGGCGGGTCGGCACGAGTGACACCCGTTCGGCGTCTTCCAGTCCATGAACCTCATGACGTCCGGGATGGTTTTCAAACCGTTCTCGATGATGACGCGGCGCGCGTCGTCATGGCTGTGATCGGTGCACGCGCACATCGGCTTGACCTTCGGCGCCGCCGAGTAGTCGCCGCCGAGCGTGAAGGCGAGCACCTGCTCGACCAGCCCGGTACAGGAGCCGCAGGACGACGACGCCTTGGTGTGGGCGCGCACGTCGTCGATCGTGAACAGTTTCTTTTCGCTGATCGCCTTGACGATCGTGCCCTTGCAGACGCCGTTGCATCCGCAGATTTCCGCATCGTCACCCATGGCGGCGACCGAATTCTTGCCGCTATGGCCGCCATCGCCGAGATTGGCGGCGCCGAACACCAGCCGCTCGCGCATTTGCGAAACGTCGGTGCCGTCGCGCAGATGCTGGAAATACCAGGGGCCGTCGATGGTGTCGCCATAAAGCACGGCGCCGATGATTTTCTTGTCGCGCAGGATGATCCGCTTGTAGACGCCGCGGGAAGCGTCCTGCATGACGATCTCTTCCTTGTCCGCGCCCGGCGCGAAGTCGCCGGCGGAGAACAGGTCGATGCCCGTCACTTTCAGTTTGGTCGAAACGACCGACCCGTCATAGGTCGCAAAGCCCTTCATGGCGAGGTGGTTGGCGCAAACCTTGGCCTGGTCGAACAGGGGAGCGACGAGGCCATAGGTCTGACGGCGATGCTGCACGCATTCGCCGACCGCATAAATTCGTCCGTCGTAGGTCTGCATGGTATCGGAGACGACGATGCCGCGCTCGCAATGCAGGCCCGCCTTGCGGGCCAGTTCGAAATTCGGGCGGATGCCGACCGCCATGACGACCAGATCGGCAGGGAGTTCCTCGCCGTCAGCGAAGCGCACGCCGGTGACGCGGTCCTCGCCGAGGATCGCCTGCGTCTGCGCGGGCATCTTGAACACCATGCCGCGCTCTTCCAGCGACTTGCGCAGCAATCCACCCGCGACCTGATCGAGCTGACGCTCCATCAGCGTGTCGAGCAGATGCACGACGGTGACGTTCATGCCGCGCTTCATCAGTCCGTTGGCGGCTTCGAGGCCGAGCAGGCCACCGCCGATCACGACAGCGTTCTTGTAGCTGGTCGAAGCATGAACCATGCGCTCGACGTCCTGAATGTCGCGAAAGCCGATCACGCCCGGCAGGTCCTTGCCCGGAAGCGGCAGCATGATCGGGTTCGAGCCGGTCGCGATCAGCAGGCGATCGTAAGGCACCCGCGCGCCATCGGCGGTAACGACTTCGCAGGTACGGCGATCGATCATCTCGATCATTTCGCCCTTGCGCAGCGTGATGCCGTTATCCTCGTACCACTGCTCCGTGTTGAGCATGATGTCATTGACGGTCTTCTCGCCTGCGAGCACGGGCGACAGCAGAATTCGGTTGTAGTTGCCATATGGTTCGGAACCGAAGACGGTGATGTCATAGAGATCGGGCGCACGGTCCAGCAACACTTCCACCGTGCGGATGCCGGCCATGCCGTTGCCGATCACCACCAACTTTTGCTTGTTTATTTTCTCGAGCATGCTCTGCCTTCTAATCCAGGTTCCGATGGTCCGACGCGGCGACGCAGCTCTGCATCGTCGGTTGGCAAGAAGTCGTGATGATTGGGGAGCGCCCATCGGCGGGCAGAGGATCGTCGACTATGACGATCGAGATTTCGAGTATTCAAGAGACGTGCCAACGCCGGACCCGCAACTTTCCGGGCGCAACGCGCGACTTCAGCCGATGAAGCGTCAACTGGCTGCCCAAAAAATCAGCCCCTCGGGCTAGGCATTGTGCACAACACGAATACTTAACCACGACCTGGTGTCGATTTGCCCCCGGAAACGGCACGACACGGATAAGCGGCTTTTCAGGCGCGCTTTTCCGCAGATACCCGACACCGCATAATAAAACACCATGCTGCACGTTCGCGCGGCTGCTTTTGCCACCAAACGGAGCAACAGCCGCATTCGCGGCGGGGTTCGCCACGCGCCGCAAGGCACTGCAAAGACTTGCAAAGTGGCGCGCTTGTTTCATCTGGCACACGAATTGCTGACGTTGGGACCAGAGTGCGCCTCAACGACGAGACGACTCGCTTCCCAAAATTCCATCCCTTTGTGCCGAGATCACCGTGCTTGTGCGGTGTCGCGCACCGATGTTCGAGGCTGCTCGATGAAGTTTGCTGAATTCAAGAAGGCAGGGCACTGGCCCACGCTGCTCGCCGCCTTCCTCTATTTCGACATAAGCTTCATGGCTTGGGTCGCGCTCGGTCCGTTGATCGTCTACATCGTGCGCGACATGAGCCTTGCCGTCGACGAGAAGTTCACGCTTGTCGCGATCCCGGTTCTGGCCGGCGCATTGCTGCGGGTACCGATGGGTCTTCTCGCCGACCTGTTCGGCGCCAAACGAACCGGAATTATCGCGCAACTCGTCGTCATCGCCGCAACTGCTTGGGTTTGCTACTTCGGCCTCCCGACCAAGCTGTCGGTGGAGATCTTCGGTCTCGCGCTCGGCATCGGCGGCGCCTCGTTCGCGGTGGCGCTGCCGCAGGCGAGCCGCTGGTATCCGCCGCAATATCAGGGCGTGGTGATGGGGATCGCCGGCGCCGGCAATATGGGTGTCGTGCTCGACACGATGTTTGCACCGACGATCGCCGAGCATTGGGGCTGGCAAGCCGTGTTCGGCGTGCTGCTGGTTCCGATGTTGCTGATCCTCGCCTACTACGCCTACGCCGCCAAGGATGCGCCCGGAGAGCGGAAAGCGATCTCGCTGAAGGCTTACGGTACACTGCTGCGCGATCCCGACAGCCGATGGTTCATGTTCTTCTACTTCATCACGTTCGGCGGCTTTGTCGGACTGGCCAACGCGCTCCCATTGTATTTCTCCGTGCAGTATCACGTGTCAGGCGTCGCGGCGGGCCTGCTGGTTTCCCTGATCGTCGCTTTCGGTTCGGGCTTCCGCCCGGTCGGCGGCCTGCTCGCTGACCGCATCGGCGGCATCCGCTCACTGTCGATGTTCTTTGGCGTCGTCGTCGCGGCCTATCTCGTCATCGCTTTCATGCCGGAGGGGCCGGCCGCGCCGGCGCCCGCGGGTTGGTCGCTCACCGAGATGCCGCGGATCGCCTGGATATCGGTGCTGCTGTTCTCGATCGGCGTGCTCGCGCTCGGCATGGGCAATGGCGCGGTGTTTCAGCTCATTCCACTTCGCTTCCGCCAGGAGATCGGCCTGATGACCGGCATGGTCGGCTGCGCCGGCGGCATCGGCGGCTTCTTCCTTGCCAAGGCGCTCGGCATCGCCAAGGGAATGACCGGCGGGTTTGGTGCGGGCTTCGTGTTTTTCGGCCTGCTGGCGTTGCTTGGTTTCCTCGGACTTGCCATGGTCAAGGTGCGCTGGCGCACCACATGGGGCGCCGCATCCGGAGCGCGGGTCTGACGACGCGCGCTGCTAACTGACAGGCCGAGCGGGTGACGATCGGTTCGCAACGAAATCTCGGGGTTCGCGTCGGCTTCGTCAGCGAGACCGGCAAGCGGTCCGCCAATGAGGATTACGTCGGGACCTGCCTTGGCCGGTCCGGTGTCAGCAACCGCGACATCGTCGCCGCGGTCGCCGACGGCGTCGGCGGACACAAGGGCGGTCGCGAAGCCGCCGAACTCGCGGTTCGATGCTTCATTGACGCCTATTATTCCCTCCCCGAAACGCTCGGCGTGCGCCGCCGGGCCGCGCGCTCGCTGGAAGCCGCCAATAGCTGGATCTACACACAAGGCCGCATTGATCCCCTGCTCAGCGGCATGAGCTGCGCCTTTTCGTCGATCATCCTGTCGCAGCGGCAGTGCCACATCATTCACATCGGCGACACCCGCGCCTATCGCCTGAGCGAGGGGCGCCTGGAGCGGCTGACCACCGACCACATCGCCGGACGCGGTGATCTCGCGCATCTGCTCAACCGCGCCATCGGCTTCGAGGATTTTGCGCGCTTCGATTACGCGACCGTCGGGCTGCGCCAGCATGACAGGCTGCTGATTTGCAGCGACGGCGTTCATGGCGTGCTGGCCGATCACCGGCTGCAGGTGCTGTTGAGCGAGCGCGCCTCGCCGGAAGAATCTGCCCGCGCTCTGGTCGATGCAGCGATGGATGCCGGCTCCAGCGACAACATGACCGCGCTGGTGCTCGACGTCGTCGACCTCCCGCCCGCCGACCGCGTCGAGCTCACTCACTCGATCGCGACGCTTCCGATTCTGGATCTGCCCGAAACCGGCGACGTCATCGACGATTTCACGCTCGGCGATGTATTGTCGGACGGACGCTACAGCCGGCTGTTCAAGGCGATCGACAAGCGGCAGGGCCGCGAGCTCGTGCTGAAGTTTCCGCATCCGCGCGTCGCCAGCGAGGGCTCCTATCGCCTCGCCTTCGTCCGCGAGGCGTGGGTCGCGGCGCGCGTGCGAAGCCTGTGGATCGGAGAAACCATCGAACTACCGGCTGAACGGCAGACCCGCCTCTATTCGGTGATGCCGCTTTACGAAGGCGAGACGCTGGAACAGCGACTGAATCGTTCGCCGCAACTTTCGCTCGCCGAAGGCATCGGGATTGCGACCAAGCTGGCGCGCGCGGTTGCGACCTTGCACCGGGCCGGCATCATCCATCGCGACATCAAACCCGATAACGTGATTTTGCTGAAGGCCGGCGGATTGCGGCTGGTCGACCTCGGCGTCGCGCGCGTACCGCTGCTGGAGGATTTTCCGGCGGAGGATATTCCGGGCACCGCGAGCTATATGGCACCGGAGCTCTTTGGCGGACGCACCGGCGACGAGTTTTCCGATCTCTATGCGCTCGGCGTCACCGTGTACCGGACATTCACTGCCGCCTACCCTTATGGCGAGATCGAGCCGTTCTCGCGGCCCCGCTTCGGCAAGCCCGCTTCCCTCTCCCGCTATCGCCCCGACCTGCCGGCGTGGCTGGACGCCGTGATCGGCAAGGCGCTCAACGTCGATCCGGCGCAACGCTGCGGCGATGTCATCGAGTTCTCACATGAACTCGAGAATGGCGCGATGTGGGCGAAGCCCGCCGTCGCCGCACGGCGCTCGCTCTACGAACGCGATCCGCTCGTCTTCTGGAAGAGCCTGTCGGCAGGACTGATCGTGCTCGTCATCCTGCTTCTGGCATGGTCGGTACGACATTAGCCCGACACTCCGGTAGAGCGTCGGGCTATGTCACGTCAGCGAAGCAAAGTGTGTGTTGGCTTCGCGATCTGCTCACACCCCGGTCTGGGTGATGAACTTGGTGTTGAAATAGCCGTCCATCGCCTCGGTGCCGCCCTCCGAGCCATAGCCGGAATCCTTGACGCCGCCGAACGGCACTTCAGGCAAAGCCAGACCAAAACTGTTGATCGAGACCATGCCGGCTTCGATGGCCGCGCCGATCGCGGTCGCCGTCTTGGTCGAGCTGGTAAAGGCGTAGGACGCCAGACCAAACGGCAACCGATTGGCTTCCTCGGCTACCTCGGTTCAGTCGCGGCCTTCAAGGGCCGTACCAACGGCTCGATCTACGCGGTCGCTAAAGCGGGTATGACGCATTACACCCGCTGCCTCGCAGACCAACTCAGATCCTACGAAATCACCGTCAACTGCATCGCGCCCGTCGACACCCGCACCGGCCGCTTCATGGGCACGCGCGCGGTGGACCAGGAACGAATGGTGGAAACTGGCACGCTCGACCGTATCGCCACCGTCGACGAAGTCGCACGCGTCGTCGAAGTGTTCGCAGGACCGCTCGGTGCATTCGTTTCGGGCCAGGTGCTTCGCGTCGATGGCGGGGGGACAGTGCTGGGCGGCGTGAGGCGGATGCCGGTTTGCCAGCCACAAACCCTTCTGGGATTTCGACATTGCTTGATCGGACTGGATTGGACGCCCGCATCCTGGGCGGCGCAAGCCAGGCGTCAGCCGCATCGGCGTTGCTTCCAGAACGGTAAAGGTTGCTGCAAACTGCATATGTAACGCGGCGATTCGTAGATGTCTTGAGGGCCCATGAACGAGACTTTGATATCCGCCTGCACGATGTTTCTCGTTCCGGCAACGCTTTTGTTTGGCGCTCTGGGTGTCGCGAACTCGTCCTTTCTCAAGATGCTGGTCTGCTTGCTTGGCGTAGCCACGACAGGAATATGGCTTTACCGGATCTGGTGGTGGACAAACCTGTCCTTGATTGATCGCAGAACGGCACTTGGTCTCGCGGGCATGTTTGCGTGCGGATGGCTGGTGACATTCCTGGTACAATTAAAGAATGTGTCCTCGTCGCGCTGACTTGCTCCGTCCTGCTGAAAATCTTGTCAGTTAGCCGTGTGACTCCATCTACCCATACAAGCCACACCTGCCGATTGCCTGTGAACGACCGCTTTGCGCCGTGGAGAACACGGCGTGGTCAGCCATGGGCGCTCGACGGGCTGCGATCAGGTTGTTAAGCCCGCCTCCGCCAAGGGGACTTTGAGTCGAGCCATGACCGTTGCAATCGAGATGGGACACACGACGGCAGGCGCCCCGGCTAACCTGGACCTCGAGGAACTGCTGGCGACCCGCCTGCTGGTGCAGGGCAATTCGGGTTCCGGCAAATCCCATTTGCTGCGCCGGCTGCTGGAACAGAGTGCGCCCTGGGTGCAGCAGACCATCATCGACCCCGAAGGCGACTTCGTGGCGCTTGCCGAGCGATTCGGCCACCTGCTGATCGATGCCGAGGAGCATACCGAGCGGGGCCTGCAGGTCGCCGGCGAGCGCGCACGCATCCATCGCGTCTCCACGGTGCTCAATCTCGAAGGGCTCGACGCCGAGAACCAGATGCGGCGCGCCGCCGCCTTCCTCGGCGGGCTTTTCGACGTCGCCCGCGACCACTGGTACCCGATGCTGGTGGTGGTGGATGAGGCGCAGCTGTTTGCGCCGGCCGTCGCCGGCGAGGTTTCGGACGAGGCGCGCAAACTCTCGCTCGGCGCGATGACGAACCTGATGTGCCGCGGCCGCAAACGCGGGCTTGCGGGGATCATCGCCACCCAGCGACTGGCGAAGCTCGCCAAGAACGTCGCGGCCGAGGCGTCCAATTTCCTCATGGGCCGAACCTTTCTGGATATCGACATGGCGCGCGCCGCCGACCTTCTGGGCATGGAGCGGCGGCAGGCCGAGGCATTCCGGGATCTGGAGCGCGGGCAATTCATGGCGCTGGGACCGGCGCTCTCCCGCCGTCCGCTGGGGCTGCGCATTGGCCCAACGGACACCACGCCGCGCAACGCGACCCCGCGCCTGATGCCGATGCCGGAAGCGACAGCGGACGCACGCGCCATCATCCTGGCAGCGCCGCCGCCCGGAAATAACCGGCCGCAGCGCCGGTCGTCACCAGACCTCCTCGAGCAGCTCATGGCGGCAAAAACCGCGGCGCTGGAAATCCGTTCCGAGGCGGTGGAACAACGGCTCAGCGCCGATGAACTGGCGGAGCGGCGCGAGCGCGTGGACCGTATTCTTCGCGCCGTCATGGCGGAGCCCGACGCAGGCTTCCGCGCCATCGGCGTCCTCTATCAGGAGTTCGTGGTCCGTTGCCGAATAGAAGGCCTCGGTTCGGACGTGCCGGACCTTGCTGACTTCCGTCGCATGCTGACGCGCGCCCGCGCCGGGCTCGGCTCCGATATGGCAGAGGATGACGGGTGGCAGGATGTCTCGGTCCGCGCCTCGCTCCTGCCGGAAGATATGCAGGGCGTCTTCATGATGATTGCCCGCGCCGCGAAGGAAGGCTGGCCCTGCCCGGGCGATGCCGCGATTGCGCGCGCCTATGGCTCACATTCGTTGCGCCGTGCGCGGCGCCTGCTGACGTATATCGAGGAGCAGGGCCTCATCGTTTGCCAGCTTGACGGTGCCGGCCGGCGGATCGTGACGCTCGTCGAACTGGCCTGGGCGACGGCGCCGGGCGACCCCAATGCCGAGGAACTGCCGACGGAACAAGCCTTCACAAACGAAGTAACTTGATAATAGCGCCCGTCTCGCTCCGCGGTGTATGATTCGCAGAAGTGACTGAGCGTTGCGCCACGGTTCCTTTGACTGCGTCCGCGGTCTTGTCGCCGACCGCTTTTGGCATATCTCGCTTAAGAGGAGTTTTGAGCTTGAGCGTTGCCTTCACCAAGGAAGACAGTGCCGAAACGGCGTCGGAGACGTTGCTTCCCGACCGCCCGGTGTCACCTCATCCGAACCTCGTTACGGTAGCGGGATTAAAGGCCCTGGAATTTCAGCTCCAGCAGGCCCGCGAGGCGTACGAGACCGCGCAGAAGATCGAAGATGTGAATGAACGCCGCCGTCAAACAGCAACCCCCTTGCGCGATGCGCGCTACTTTGCGGCGAGAGTTCGGACGGCTCAGGTCATCCCCAATCCGACGTCAACCGAGACGGTCGCCTTTGGCAGCACTGTGACCTTCAGGCGCGACGATGGGCGCGTGCAGAAATATCATATCGTGGGAGAAGACGAAGCGGACCCCAAGGCCGGTTCCATTTCCTTCGTGTCCCCGGTGGCAAGGTCTCTGATGGGAAAAGCTGTTGGGGATGTCGTCGGTACATCCGGTCAAGAGCTTGAGATCGTCGCGATCTCGTAGCCCCCCGCACAAGACGCAACCGATCGCGCGGGGTTCGCTCTTTCACCCGCTGCACAGAGATTTTTAATGACGACAAAACAGGTCATGCTCGCTCGACATCATCGTTGACGGTTGACTGATCTGCCGCCTTCTTGCGACACTTTCGGAAAAGCCAATCCTGCTGGTCCGCCATGCAGGGTTCAATCAACGATCGGAGGGGACGATGGGAAGCGCTTCAAAGGTATTGATCGCAATCCTGCTCGCATGTCAGTGGACCGGCGTCACGAGTGGTTACGCCGCGAGCGTGTACCCCGAACGTGCGATCCGTCTCGTCGTTGGTTTCCCTGCCGGCGGCAGTTCCGATGCAATCGCGCGCATCGTGCAGCCGAATGTTGAAAAGCAATTAGGGCAGGCGCTCGTGATCGAAAATCGCCCCGGTGCGGGCGGAGCGATCGCGATCGGCATGGTCGCAAAGGCGCCACCAGACGGCTACCTGATCGGGCTGGGTGGAGCCGCGGGGCTGGGCGTTAGCCTCGGTGTCCAGGAGACCGCAGCCTATGACCCGATCAAGGACCTCGCGCCGGTTACCGGCCTCGCGTCGGTGCCTTTCATTCTCGCAGCCTCAAATGCGCTGCGGGGGAAAACGCTTCGCGAGATCATCACCATGGCAAGCCAGCCAAACAACCTTACGATCGGTCACGGTGGTAACGGTACGCTGATGCACCTGACATCCGAGATGTTCAATCAGATGGCCGGTACCAGGATCGAGCTGGTGCCCTATCGCGGCATGGCCCCGGTAGTTACCGATCTGGTCGGCGGGCATATGACGCTCGGCGTGATCGATCCTCCATCGGCGATGTCTGCGATCGAAGGCGGTCTCATTGCGCCCATCGCCGTCTCTTCGGCCACTCGATATCAACGCCTCCCGGACGTTCCAACATTTGCCGAACAAGGCGTTCCGGGTTTTGAAGCGACCGGTTGGTTCGGCATCGTTGCGCCTGCCGCAACGCCGGACGATGTGATCGCAAAACTCAACGCGGCCTTTGTCACCGCACTGAAGGATCCGGCAATCGTTGAACGGATCCGTGCGCTGGGATCGGACCCCCTGCCTATGTCGCCCCAGGAGTTTTCACGATTCATCGAGAGCGAGGCGCGGAAATGGGAAGCGGTTGCTGCAAAGGCGGGAAAAAAATAGACTTCGTTTCGCTCGCGCTTCGCCAGTTGGCCGTCAATGTGAGACTTGGAAGGCCGCCGACTCGGCATCATCGCGGCGATGGAACGGCCAGTGATGGGGATCGCCGGTGGCTCACTGCGACGAGCGACGGACGCTCGTCCGTACCTTCAGGCCATAGGGATCCAGGCAGAATGAGTGGTGGTAGCGAGAGAGCGCTACCGCTTTTCCCCACACGACGCAAACCTACGATATTTTCTCCGATCGCCCGCCTAAACTCAGAAACTTGTCGGATGGTAGGTTCGAATCGGGTTCGCCACGCGGCGGACCTAATCTACGGTGAAGCCGACATTAATAACGTGACCGCGCGGGAGCGCGACCAAGTTCCCTCAAGCAAGCCTGGACCTGAGATATGGCGCAAGCACCCTCCCCAGAGCGAAGCCAGAAAGCTACGAGAGGATTGCCCTCGTAGGCAAAAGCGTCACCCGCTTCGACCTCCCTTGCCCACCAAACTGGGTCGGATGCCGCGCGCGCCGCCGCGAATTGGGCGGCGAGTAGCGCGTCATAGACCTTCAGCTCCAGCGTTCTCCTTTAGGAAGCATACTTGCGAAATCCGCTTACGATGCGGGCGGATTTCCGATACGAAGCAAACGCGCTGACGCTTGTTTCGGTTGTCAGCATAACAAGAGCTTGCCGCGAAGGACGGGCGCTTAAGCAGCAGTTAATACTTTTGCGCAAATGATAGACAACCAGCGCAACAACATTAGATCGCCGCAAGAAGTGCGAGCGGAACTCAGGCCCCTTATGAGGGATTAGCATGAGAACGCTTCTCATTGGTGCTCTAGCTGCGACCCTGGTTGGCTGTAGCTACCCTTCACTGCCGCAAGCGAGCATGGACGCGTGCATGGATGCGACTGGGCTCGGTCGTATCAACATGACCGCAGCCAGCCGGCCGGTTGAACCGGCGCCAGCGTCATCCAAGACCAGTTCCGAGACAACAAAAGGAAAGCCCGCTGTCGCGGCGAAGACGGAACAACGGTCGACTGCCCACGTCCGCGACAGGCCCCAACTCGCTGAGAAAAAAGCGAAGTCCACCATGACCGAAGCGAAAGTTGAGGCTCCGGCATCTGGTCGGCCCGCTGAGACGTCCGATCCGGTCATTATCAAGGCGAAGACCACGATTGCCGCGAAGTTGGAGGACCCGGCGTCCGCCGAGTTCGGTGAGATGAAACGTGCCACCCGCAAAAACACGCTCGGAAAATCCGTCGACACCATTTGCGGCCGTGTCAAAGGAAGGAAAGCGTCGGGTGAAGACACCGGAGACCGGCCGTTTTTATATCTCGTGACGGAAGATGAAGCATACGTCGTCGATGGTCCCGCGAATTCGGCGGCGGCGAGCGCGTATCGCAATATTTGCAGCAGCTAGATCTGTTGCGACGGACCAGAAGGTCCCCTGATGACGTTCCTGCGAACGAACTTGAAAACCGAAAGCACGTCGCGATCAGCAGCAATTCGCTGCAGAGTGTGTGGGGCAGACTTTGCTCCATGGAAAATGGAAATCAAAACTGGCGGAGTGACTCAAGCCCTTCTCTGAATTCGGGGACATCATGGACGATTTTTCTAATCCTGCGGAACTAGCCCTCGTATCACAAAACTCGCCGGTGATCGTGATCATCGAGCAACATGTCCTGGCGCGTACGTGCATCCTCAATATCCTCGAGAGAGAACTCACTGGATTCGAGATCGTCGAGATGGCGACGACGAATAGCCTGAACTGGTTATCCGGCAGAGATATCCGCTTGATTGCGCTGAGTATCGGGGACAGTCAGATGACTGACCCTTCGATCGAGGAAAGCCTCGCCCTACTCGCAGAATCCTGCCCGAAAGCGTCGGTTGCCGTGTTGTCAAATCGCGACGACGATGCGACGGCTTCAGCTGCGATGCAACGGGGAGTGCGCGGTTTTTTCCCGATATCGATCCCGGTCGAAGTCGCTATTGCCGGATTGCGCTTGGTTCTTGCCGGTGGGGTCTACCGACCGTTAGCGATCGTTGGGCAAAATGGAGCGTCGAGCCTCAAGGCGATATCGGAATGCCCCGACGCGCCCGAGCTATTCGGAGCTAACGAGGGTAACGGCGCCACCAGGATTATGCCGGAGAAGGCGATGGTCGACCTTACGCCACGCGAACAGCATGTGCTCGAGGCGCTGCAGCTGGGCCTTCCCAACAAGTTGATTGCCGTCAGGCTCAACCTTTCGGAAAACACCGTAAAAATGCATATTCAGCGTATCATGCGAAAATGTTCCGCGCATAACCGCACCGAGGCGGTCATTCGCTGGAGCCGGCGAGCCAACGGTCATGCGCAGCCCTCACGCGTGCGATCATCTTGAGAGCTGCCTGAGCTAGCAGTTCTGCTCGCAGTTCAATCCTCGCGGAACGCGCTGTGGAAGCTGTCGAGCAGAGGCCTGAGGGCGTAGAGCGCCACGGTGCCGCGACCCGTCTTGATGAACGCCTGGGCCGGCATTCCCGGAATGATCTGGACACCAGCGAACCCGGCGCCGGCCGGATCCTGCACTCGAATCTTCGTTGCGTAGTAGGGTTGATCGGTTCGCTTGTCGACCAGACGGTCGGCAGACACGTGCATCACAGTCCCATGGAGCGGTGGCACGCGGCGCTGATTGTAGGGCAGGAGATTCACTTCGGCGCTCAGTCCGGGACGGACCACATCGATGTCTTCGGGCCTGACGCGCGCAATCACGATGAGCCGATCCTGCCGGGGAACCAGATCCATGAGAGGTGCGCCGGCGCCAATGACGCCGCCTGGCGTGTGGACCTTAAGGTCGGTTACCACGCCGTCCTCGGGTGCCTGGATCGCCGTTCGCGAGAGTTGGTCGTCGGCCGCCCGCAGTCGTTCCCATATCTGAAAGATCTGGTTCTGCACCTCGCGCAGCGACTGCGCGATCTCGTTTTGACGGTCGTTCTCGAGCTTGAGAAGAGTTGCCTGCGATTCGTTGATAACCTGCCCGGCGCGCGATATCTGCGCGACAATCTCACCCCGCCGCCCCTCGATGTCAGCCATTTCCCGCTCGAGGTTCAGAAGCCGCGGACGCCGCTCAAGTCCCTTGTTAACAAGCATAGCGACGGTCGCCGCTTCTTCGCGGACGATTTCGATGCGCCTTGAGGCCGCGCTTTCCTGCGCCCTGAGGCCCTCGATCTCTTTTTCCACCTGCGACCTCTTTTCGCGGTTTACGGCCGCTTGCGACTGAAAGACCTGCCGGCGCGTTTCGAAGATGGCTTGCTGGCCCGCAAGGACATCGGCGACAGAGGCACTCGCCATCTGCGCCATCTCCAGCCTGGCCGGAAACGATACTCGCTCTTCTCCGCGCTGTTCCGCCTGCAGCCGAGCTTCGCGTGCCGTCGCTTCCCACAACTGGCCTTGCAGGCTCTGGGCTTCGGCACGGGCCTTGGTGTCCACCAACGAGATCAGTGTTTGTCCGGCGCGGACAGCGTCGCCGTCCGCGACCAGAATTTCCCTGATGATGCCACCCTCAAGGTGCTGAATCGTCTTGCGGCTCGACTCGGATTCGACGGTGCCGATCGCAATCGCGGCACTCTCGAGCGGGGCATAGGTTGACCAGGTACCGAGACCAACGACGAAGCCGCAAACCAGCAGATTTCCTGTCCAGGTGACGCCGCGAAGTCGATCGCGGAGCGCCGGCGGCGCCGATCGCAACCACCGTGGGACCTCCCAAATCTCGACGTGAGTGAATGCAATTTCCAGACGGGCCCATCTCCTTCGGTCAAAGAGACGGTGAAAATGTCTGATGCAGATCCAGGTGACACCGCGAGGCAGGTCGGAGAGCACCAGCGCCGCCGATCTCAACCACCGTCGAGCCTTTCGAATGTTGATGTGAGCGACTGAAATTTTCATGAGACAGGCTCGCGCGAAGCAACCTGGGGGCGTGACAAACACCTTTCGAAAATTTCCCTGCTCTCACCGAATGCGCTGACCGCACCGCCCTGCATGATGGCAAGTTTGTCCGTTGCGCCGAGGATCCCTATCCGGTGGGTGATGATGATGACAATTGTATTGGCCGCCTTCATCCGTTCAATGGCGTCGAAGAGCATGCGCTCGCCGAGACTGTCCAGGCTGGAGTTCGGCTCGTCGAGGACCACGAGGTGCGGATCGCCGAAGAACGCCCGTGCAAGGCCGAGGCGCTGGCGAAACCCACGTGGGAGATTGGCCCCTGCGACGTTGACCACCGTATCGTACGCCTGCGGCAGCCGAGTGATCGTTTCGTGAAGGCCGGCCAGCTTTGCTGCTTCAATCACCTTCTGCAAATCGGCGTCGTTCAACCGTGCAATGATGTCCTTTACCGTTTCTCCGAAGAGATCGATATCCTGCGGCAGATATCCAAGGCGCCGGCCGCCACCCAAATCGCGCACGGCCAAAACGTCGATGCCGCCGAGCAGGACCGAACCCACCATCGGAGCGGAGATTCCAGTGATGATTTTGCCGAGCGTCGATTTGCCGGAGCCGGAGGGACCAATGATGCCAAGGCATTCACCGGGCGCGAGACTGAACGACACATCTCTCAGCATCAAATGGTTCGATCCCGGCAACACGGCGCCAACATTGTTGACGATGAGGTTGCCCTTCCGGTCCGGGAAGGCCTTGATGCTCTTGACCGGGGTGGCAGCGGACATGATGTCGTTGAGTCGGCGGTAGGCGGCCAGGACCATCGCGAAAGCCTTCCAGCCTGCAATCGCCCCTTCAATGGGCGCGAGCGCGCGTCCGAACAGCATGCTGGTAGCAAAGATGATGGCGGGACTTCTGCTTTGTTCCAGGACGAGCCAGGCGGCAGTGCCCATGATCAGGACCTGCGCCAGCGCCCGTGCGGGTTTGGAGATCAGCATGATGGTCTCGTGGCGGCGTTGCACCACGGCTTGCTCACTTCTCGCATCCTGCGCAGCTTGGCCAATGAAGCGCGCAGCGCCGTCGAGCATTCCCATGGCCCTGATCACGTGGAGGTTTCCGGCGGCCATGGCGAACCATCCCTGACTCCTCGTCAGTGCTGCAGCCGACCGCGCCTGCGGGCCTTCCGTGAGCCTGTCTCCGGCAAGCCCGAGACCAAGCAGGAGAAGCGCGGTGAGCGCGCCTATCACTCCCAGCAACGGATGCACAAGGAAGAGAACGCCGAGAAAGAGCGGCGTCCAAAGCGCGTCAAACAGCGTCGAGCTGGCTCCTGACTGAGCGAACTGACGCAGGGTCGTGAGATCGCGATATGCTTCCGATGACCGCGCCCGATCGGCTTCGTGGGCGTATTTGAGGCATGCGGAGAGCATTGCCGGATGGAGCTCTTCTTCAAGCCATTCGCCCATCCGCCCCAATGCAGCGCGGCGCAGGGCATCAAGCACTCCGCCAACCACGACGGTAAACGCAACAATCAGTGTCAGCATCAGGAGCGTATCGCCGCTGCGGCTCGACAGCACGCGATCATAGATCTGAAGCAGATAGATGGATGGCGCGAGAAGAAGGAGATTATAGCTGCAGCTATACGCGAAAACGAGTCCGAGTGACCCCGCGCAGGCCCGCAAGGCCGCCTTCAACGGCGTCTGCGGTGATGAGATCGTTTGGAGCCGGAGCGGTGGCATCAGCATTGCGGTCCCCGCCAGAGATCTGAAGTCCGACCTTTCCCACCCCGTTGTTCGCCGACTTCGCGGCGAAGTGAGAACCGGCAGCCTGGCCGCCGGTTCTCTGCTCTCAGAGGCAGGCGTCGATCATCCGTGCGCGAACATGCCGGAATCGTCGATATGGTAGTTTTCGTAAGTGTTGAGCGAGTCGTTCAGGTTCGCGGACTCGATGCTGGCCTTGACGTGAACATCTCCGCCTTCCGCCTTGTTGTGGTCTCCGCCGTCGCCGCCGATGCCGGCCATCACGGTCTGACTCTGGTTCGCAGCGAGCCAGTTGTCCTGATAGGCCGTGGTGTGGGCATCCACATCGGATTTGTTATGGCCGCTTTCGTTGCTCTGGTCGCCATTCGATTTGGCAGTTCCGCCCTCTGCCTTGGCATACTTCTCCGCCTCGGCATTCGCGCCGCCGGCGTCCCAGTAGGCCTTCTGGTGAACCTGATCGCCGGTGTTGACATGCACGTCGGCGCCTTCCGCCTTGTTGTACGGATTGAATTCGATACTCGGGTTGCTGCTGATGTTACCCTTGTTGACGCCGTCTCCACCGTTGCCTGCGCTGTTGCCGCCGGTGTCAACGTCCTTGAGCGAGATCGTGTCGGAAGGAAACATTACCTTAGCCTTTGACATGTGAGTCTCCCTGATTTGGTTTGCGCACTGTGCGTCCCAATTGGACAGCAACAATTCTGGATTTGGACACCGGAGCGGTCTAGCCGCCAAAGCTGATGCCACCCGATGGCGGCGGTGTACGCCCGAAATGCCATCCTTTCGCCGGCGAGCTCCAATGCCGCTGGATCGTTTTCAAGCGAGGTGGATCCGGTTCGCGTGAAGAAAAAGGCGTCAAATCAAAATCCAGAGCCCCGTTTCGATATTGAAACGGTAAAGGCTCTAGGCATGATCCAGCAAGTGAAGGTCCGACAACAGGTGCATGGCGAAATCGCCGCCAAGCGCAGCGTTGCCGTGGCCGCCGTTACCACCGATTCCGGCCATCTGGACCGTACTCTGATCGAACCAGACATTGTTGCTCTGATGAGCCTCGGCTGTTGAATTGTAACCGGCGACCGCAATGTTGATCGGGGCGTAAATCGCCACGTCGATGTCGACCATGCTTCCCGAGAAATGGCCGTTGCCGCCGTTGCCGGCGCCGTTGTGGCCGGTCGCAATGACGTCAGAGCCGATCAAATCGAAGAGTGAAGAGAAAATGTCCGCGCTTCCGCCGGTCGCGGCATTGCCGTTCCCGCCATTACCCCCGACGCCGGCCATCTGAAACGCGGATTGATCGAACACCACATTGTTTGTCTGATCAGCGTTGGCGCTGGAATTGTATCCCGCCACCGCGATGTTGATCGGATAATATAACGCAAAGGACGCGTGAACGAGGCCCCCATAGAAGTATCCGTCTCCGCCGTTGCCGGCGTGGTTAGCCCCGCTCGCGATCGCTTTGGAGCCAATCCCGCTGGGGTCGGACGCGAGCCCTGCCCCGCCGGTGGTTTGGTGGGGCCCGTGGCCAATTCCGGAGACAGATACATCTCCGCCAATCGCAGCGTTGCCGTTCCCACCATCGCCCCCGACGCCGGCCATCTGAAACGCAGATTGATCGAACACCACATGGTTCGTCTGATCGGCGTGGGCACTGGAATTGTATCCCGCCACCGCAATGTTGATCGGGGCATAGACCGCGACAGGATCATGCACCATTGCTCCGAAGAAGGTGCCATCGCCACCATTGCCGGCGCTGTTGTCACCGGTGGCGATCGTACCAGGGCCGCCAGACCCGAACGCGCCGACGTTTCCGCCCAATGCGGCATTTCCATTGCCGCCATCGCCGCCAATTCCCGCGATCTGGGTCGCGGACTGATCGAAATAGGCGATGTTCGTCTGATAGGCGTCGGCTGTCGCATGGGAGCCGGCCTGCGCCATGTTGAGCGGCTCGAACGCAGCGTAGCTCTTGCCGATCAGGCTCCCGGCAAAATAGCCGTTGCCGCCGTTGCCGGCGCTGTTATCTCCGGTGTGGGTCGGGAAATTTGGCGACGAATCCGCGGAAAGCCACCACGAGCCTGGCGCATCGTGCCCGAGCAGATACTTGCTGCCGAGGTGAACGCCGTCCAATGCACTCCGAACACCCATGGCTCATGTCCTTCCGAAATCGCTTCCCGCCGACTGGACGGACGCTCCCGAACTCAAGAAAGATTGTCACCTCGGCAAGCCAAAAGCCGAGTCGTCAATTCGGATCGCAAACGTTCGGATGGTTGACATGATATCGGTTACGCCCGTTCGGGTGTGGGTAGTGGTGCCTTGCCGTGAATCCTGGACACCTTCGCGGAGGAAGCGGATTGTGTCCGCCTGGCGAGGCGTACCAAGGTACTTTGTGCGTTCGGACGCTGAAGAGCAACGAAGGGAGGTGCACAAACGACTTTATGCACTAGCCTATGAAATCCGGTTCACCGACTCATAGGGCCGGCGGAAAGCTCCACATGCGGGGAGCTTTGCGGCGCAATGGTGCGCTACCACGTCGCGAGCGCATGGCATACCGCTGTGGCCGTCAATGCGCTAGCATTCGCAAGTGCCGCTTCGAGCCTTTTGCGACCATCATGCATGCGCACGAGACTCGGCTGAATGCTCTCGAACAGCTTGCGTAGCAGATCGCAATCACGGAAGCCGTCATGCCTATTTTTGAAGAAGGTCGAGTGGTCCGGCACCTCGCCGGCAATCCCGAGCCGACAGAACCAGCGGTAGGCAAGGTGCACCTGCTCGTACAACCGCCGTTCGGAACGAATGCCGTAGCAATAGCCAACCAGCAGCATCCGGACGAGCAGTTCGGATCAATCGAAGGCCGGCCAGTTGAGCCGTAAAATGACGCCAAGTGGCTCCGAACATCTGACAAATCGACGAACCGGTCGACCGCCCTCAGCAAGTGAGCGGCCGGAACATGTCGTTCAAGCGAGAACTCGTAGAACAGCGCCGCCTGATCGACCTGCCGCGGACCCATCATCGATTCAAGTCTCCCGCCCACACGGACAGAGTGAATCAGCGATCTCCTTCGGCTTTAACAGTCCAGTTTTTCAACACAATCCGCCATGATCGGTCCTTCCATAACCGCTCAATATGCGAATCCCCTGCTGCTTGAGCTGTCTCGCGCGCTACCTAGATCGCGCAAGCCGAGCTTTCGCCCAAACTTATGGGACGAATTCAGCAGTGCACGCTGACGAGGCGCTACCATTGAGCGCAAGGGATCGCAGAAGATCGAAGGAAGGCGAGCAAAATCGTAGAGTTTTGGTAGCGAGAGACCGCTACCGCCTTTCCCCACACGACGCAAATCTGCGATATTTCCTCCAATCGTCCGCCTAAAGTCCCGAAAGCCCTGTCAGAATAGGTTCCACCGATAACGACATTCGCTGATGGTGGCCGATTTAAGTGGAATTAGCCGTGAAGATTACCAAGCCGCAGAAGACAAGCGCAACAATAGCATCGAGACTTTGGTCACAGTTTCGGCGTCCTCGAACGTAGGCGTTCAGCAAAGGCCTCGGCGCTCATGCTGAGGGTAATGTTTGAAGATTTCGAGAGTCATCAGCAAATCGCGGTGTCTCTCGCCGAGGACCTTCCTTGCTTCGGCCTAACCGTTACGAGCGCCAGATCAGTAAGGCCGCCTCGGTTGGGCGGCCTTTTTCGTGCGTACGGATGTCAGCCCGCTGGCAAGGCTTTTTTGCACCACTAGCCACGTGAAGGTGGCGAAGTCAGCGGCGGGAAACTCTGGTCCAAAAAGCAGAAACGCTACCTTCGTGTCGCAGTGGACAGCGGGGACAAAAACAAGACTACGATTGCAAATTTCTAAATTGGGCGCTCACGATTATGGTTGTACCTTGGAGGTCCCATATGGTTCGTCCTCGCGATTTAGCGGTGCGAGCTTCTGACGCGCAGCACCGAGATACATTTCGGTTGCCAATTGATGCGGCACGCCGCAAAGCACGCGAGGTTATCGATCAGAACCCACAGGATGGCTTAACGCCGACCATTGAGAATTGGAGACAACTTCCCGATGGTCAGATTGAATTTGCAATACGGTACTTTTTAACTGCGGATTGACGACCTCAGCCCCTCCTGCCCGGCTTTGGCCGTTCACTGCGCCGTTTGACGGTCGCGGCGGGTTTTAGCTGAGGCGCGAGACGGCCACCCGGGATTCTACGTCATAGCGCATCTCTTACACGCATGGTTGTGTCCTCCCCTGAATTAAACCATTGGGGAGAGACTGGGAAAGAAGCAGATAATTTTGGCTGCCGCCTTGACGCTGGCCGCCATCGCCGCCCAGGCGCAATACCTTGGCGGCACGGGCTCGAATACGCGAAGCCACGGCGTCCAAGGTTACACGACGAACAGCGGAACTTATGTGGCACCGCACGCCGCAACCAATCCCAACAGCACCCAGCGCGACAACTACAGCGCTACCGGCAACGTGAATCCGTACACCGGTGCCGTCGGAACGCGGAATCCGAGATACTAGGCTATCCTCATCAGTCATGCTCTATCCTCTCGGGGCCGACTTGTGGGAATGGGAGGGGAAGTGTAGACCGTCCACTTACTTCGGAAACGTTATCGGCCCTGAAGGCGGCAGCAACCAGGCCACCGCCCACAAGCCCTATCACCGCGTGATTGAAATAGACCGAGGCTCCTAGAAGCGCGAACCCGACAATTCCCGCTATGATGAAGGGCAGAGCCTCAAAGTGGCCAAGCCACGGAAAAATATACCACAACAAAAAATACCCTAACACTGACACGCAGACAGCTACTGAAAATATCGCCTCTATCTCTTTTTTCTCTTCGCTGCTCAACTTGGTTGCATTTCTGATCACCGCAATGAGTATAACGAGACCAGCAATTGTAATGACGCACACGACAACTATTTGGAGCCAATTCGGCAAATACGACGCGTAATGCAAGCCCGCCAACTCCATCATCTTCCCTCCCTTGGCTTGGGTAAAATGACGACCGAATAGTATCCCTTTTTATGAAAGAAAATCAGCTTCGGTTGTAGTTCTAATTTAAACTCTCGGCAGTTGATTATCGCCTTTCAGGCTTGTTCAAGAATTGTGCTGATGACGGCTGCTAAAGACTTCCGTCGCCTAAACGCCAATGTTCGCAGCTTCTCATAAGAACTGGGATAAATGCGAAGCTGCTTTGTCGCGCGCTCTTTGTGCTTCTTCATATATAGTCGCGCACCTACCCCAGAGGGGCGGCTACGCCGGAGGATGGCTCGGCTGATATCCGCTTCCGGACTTACGGAGCGTGTACGTGATAGCGTATCTGGATGAGTTGCTTCTCACCCTCACTTCGTTCGGGTGAGCGCCCTTCGGGCGTGTTTTGATTTTTGTATCGACGCGAGCTTGAAACCCGCGACAAACCAAACAGACCTTACGTGCGGTCGCGGCTGAGCATCACTTTGCTATCGAGCAAAATGATCCGTGCGTATTACAGCTTTCGGTATCATCGGATCAGAAGACCATATTCATGGTCGGGACCGACAGTGCGGTGAGCCCATTATCGCAGGGTCTCGGCAAGACCGATCCGCCGATCTTGTCACCCTTGACGGTCTAAAGCTTCGCCGTCTCTCGTCAGGCTTAGTTTAGCGACGGTGCCTGCTTTCGATTTGAGTGCCGGCCCCAACCCATCCGTATCTTGCTTACGCAGCGTGGATGGCGTTTTTGGCGACGCAACAAGGTAGCAAAACGGATTGACTACTTAGGAACCAATGTAGTGCTGCTGCAACACTCTAGGCCAAAGCAAGCTTCACCCTTATCAACCCAGATCGACAATTAAGGCCTGGCCCTGCTTCACAAAGGTGGAACGCTTAGCGAGTGCAAACGGCCAAGCACAAAGATAAGACATAGACGGGGGCGAGATGACTGCGGACAAGCAGGCTGAACTATATACCAGCCCAAGCGGCAAGTTCGTCCGAGCAAATACGCACCCCAGGGTCCCTGCACATTGGCGGTCAATGCGAGGCTCGCAGAAGCAGTCCCACTTCATCAAATACGACGGGGAGCTTTATGTCGGCGAGGAGATCGATAAGCGGCAAGTCTTGAAGGCTTAGTATGCCACGGTCTATTGACCATCTAAGCAATGCTGGACATGGCTAGCTCGATCTCTTGGGAGCACTTTGGCCTCTTCGGCCTTTTTATTGCAATCCATTATTTTCATCTGTTCAGAACGCCGCTTTGCTGCGGCCTCTCGGAATTCGGGAGCGACCTTATCGGGGTCGACCAGCTTCTGTGCAGGGGCCGTTTGAAGAATCACTGCAGAAAACAGCGAGACGAAAATTGCTAAAGCAGTGAGCTTCATCGAAATATCCCATTGTCGGCATTGAAAACGAGAGGATTCTGTTTGGAGAAATGACGTTGTCAATGGGATGCCGGCGCAACCGCTCCAAGAGCAGTTCTTCTCACGCCAAAGCACCGTGTACGACCGTCAGTTTGCCGTTAAAATGCCGTGGACTGTTATCGAGCGATGCGATTCAGGCGTCACAAGCATGCCTATGATAAGGATTCGTCTCGTGGTGAGGTATTTGGTTAGCAAGTAAGACCGCTTCGCCGGTGCGGCGGCACGGAAATTCAATTCACCTTGAACATTTGCCCAAGGCGCCCAGCGATATCGTCTAAAAACGTCGTCTTGTCAGCCGGTTTGGTATCCTGTTTGAATTCACCAGCGAGGAGGTTTTTCACGGCTGCGACATGCACCTTTGGCGCAACCCGATTAGCAACTACTTTTTTTGCAGGGTGACGTTTTGCTTTGATTTTTGCAGCGTCACGTTCTTCGGTGATCGTCTTTGGGGGAACCTGCGCTAACGTCGAAAATTCGGGCAATAAGCCGGGCGTTATCTTTTCAAATGTAAGCGCCGACGGTAGAGGCCGCGTCGCCACTCGCATAACGTCCGGAGGCGGTGCCGTATACGGCAGGGTGTTATCGAGAACCACTTTTTCTGGCAGTGTCTCGATCGAGCTGATCTTAATGACGGGCCTCACGGTGCTGGTGTAAATAGGTTCGGCCGTGGGGTCGGGTAGAAGCCAATTCATAGCCAGCAGTAACAAGACCAGAGCACTGCCGACGAAAAAAACATACTTCATTAGGGGCATTTGACCGCCTCCACCTCGAGGCGACAGATATGCCTTCATTCTTGGTGAAGTCTTAACGGTGAATTTAAACTAGCAACTTGGTTACCGCTGCTGCAACACGGATTTACTGCTGCTTAACCAAAGCTCGTGACTTCGACGAGGCGTCGTAAATTTCGACTTGCAACATCGGATACCTCGCAAGCAACTCGGTCGCCATTTTTTTGCAGTTCCCTCTGAAATGACCATCGACAACTAACGCACAACCGTCAGTTGGTGCGATGTCGGCCCGTTGAATGTTGCGGGGTTGCGGTTGTTCGACGTGGAACGCTGGCCTTTCCATTTTGTTCTCAGGCCTATTGCGAAACGTAACTGCTCATGTGCGCCTGTTGTGGAGGCTCTGCCCGTTGTTCGGACTGAAGGCTTGCGGTCTCCCAACCTGCGTAAGCGCAAGCCAACATCATGAGGACCCGAAACGTAATGGTCATAGCCTTCCCCGCTTATTGCTAAACGAAGGCTACAGACGACTTCTTACGTGCCGCTTTGGCGAGATGGTTTGTAGGACGTCGAGTGCGTTGGTAAACAAAAGGCAACGCTTGAGTTTGTTGCCCTCAGGCCCTTACCAGTCATTCTTGAATAGCTTCGCCGGTTTGGGCGGCTATATGAGAAGTTGCTATCGTGAGCAAATGCACAGCGGCAGTGCCCAATTGCTGCATATCCTCAATTTCCGTATAGGCAGCCGACGCTCGACGGTATGCGATCGCTACGGTGGCGTAAGCATCGGTGATCATTGAGCCAACTTGATCTTTGTCAGCTATTGCTTGTTGCTCCCGATGCTTAACGATTTTCAGCGCAGTTTCCGCTGCAGCTTGAGTGAGTTGCTCATTTTCCAAACTTGGATCGGAAACGCCCTGCTGACATGCTGCGGCGGCCCCAGCGATCGCCTCATAGTATCGTTGCTTTCGGGGGGCATCCGCAGACAGATAACCCTTCAAGAGGCAACGAGCCCTTGCTTCCAGGTGCTTGCGATCCTCTCGGATCATCGCCCGCTGCTTATTGGGCTTGAACCAACTGAACATCGCTGAACCTGTTGGACAAATTTCGGGGTGTGCTCAGAAACGCAGCCAACCGGGTGAAGTTCCGCTATCCGTCGGACTTGGGACTTTCGTACTTTTCGGCCCTTTTCCGGCTCGACTGAACGAACGACGGCTGTAGATGGACCAGTTTAGGAACTGGCAGGTCCATTGACCGAAGACCGTTATGGGTCAAAGTGAGACCTCGACGCACTTGAGCGCAAGGTCCGCTTTCCCCCATCAACGGACATCGTCTGCGTGGCGCGGCACGTCCGATAAGTGCCAAAAGCGGAAGTCGCCTAAGGTCCTCTTCGAAGTAGTCTTGCCGGAATTTCAAGGCAGATGACGTCCAGTAGCGGCCCTAAGCTAACTGGGTCGGCTTCTTTGGATGCGCCGTTTTCGGATGATGATCGTGCAGGTACGAAGCCAAATGGTTTCGAATGATGGCGTCCTCGGCCACAGCCGTTTCGAAAATGTTCTCCTGCACGTCGCAAGGCAAGTCCGCCCACAATGCGAGCGCGGCCTTGCCCAACAGGCGTTCGAATTCGTGAGTTGAGTTATTCATCATCATGAGCCCACGCTATTCGAAACGGTTTGCATACGCCCGCTATTCGTCGCGGCTTTCGAGGCTACGCTGCTGCGGGCCGGTTCTCGCAGCCTGCCGCCTCGTAAGTCACCCCTGACGCGGCTCCTGCCAAACGGCCGTCACCGTACTTTCGATGACGTGCTGTTGAACCCTTTTACAACGCGGGCACGCAAACGTTCGCACATCCTGGCCCCACGCCTGGCCGGGCTCAATCGCTGCCAGCTTCATTGGAGAGCCACAAGCCGTGCATTGTGGACCTTGGTTTTGTGTATCGAGCATGCGCTAATCCTACCGTTCGGCTTCAGGCAAGCCACTCCCTATCGCGCATTCTTAAGTTGGCGCTTGCAGTTGTCCGCGAAGCCATATGTTCGTTTTGAGGGAATTCATCGGGTCGAATAGTAGTTCGACTACAGTCTGATTGACGTGTTTGCACGCAGGACATTCGAACGTCCGGATATCAAAGCCGATGGGGCCGGGTGTAACCCGCGCGAGCACCGTTCTTGTTTGGCACGTGGGGCAAACTGGTCGCAGGATGGGCATGATGCTATCGCCTTTGGTTCAGGCGGGAGCGTTACAGACTCTCAGTCACCGGTAGATACCGCGGGGGGCGGTGATGAACCCACCGTGGAACCTTCGCGATCCCGGCGCTGGTCAATTTTGCTCATTTTCGAAAAGTTAATGTAAGGTCGAAGCCAAATCAAACAGGCTGCTTCCAATGACGCCTCAGGGAATTTCTGATCGCTTTACAATTCGCTCTTGATCTCGGGCTTGTCGTATAAGACCGCGTTCAACAATGAACTATTGACCTCGATTTTTCCGTTGTAAGTGATGAAGCCAAGCTTGCGGAACTTGTTCATGAAGAAGCTGACGCGGGATCGCGTCGTACCGATCATTTCGGCCAATGTTTCCTGGCTGATATTCGGACTGATCAGTTGAGGGCTATCCTCCTTGCCGAAATTCGCCAGCAGGAGCAGCAGGCGCGCCAGCCGTTTTTCACTGGAGTTGAAGAGCTGGTCGATCAGATCCTCTTCAATCCGGCTGTTCCGCGTCAGCAGATAGGCCACGAACAACTCGGAAAACTTCGGTTGATCGTGAAGCGCCGCTAGCATGGCCGCCTTGGTTATCGCGGTGACCAGGCACTCTTCCATCGCCGTCGTGGTCGCGATCCGCAGCGAATGGCCGTTCATGCAGCCTTCGCCAAAGAACTGGCCGGGCTCCAAAATGCCGACCACGGCTTCCTTTCCTTGCTCGGATATGACAACAACCTTGACCCGACCTTTTTGAATATAGAAGATCGTGTCTGCCACGTCGCCTTGGGCGAAGACGACCTCTTCGTTGCGAAATTCAAGGATGGTCTTCCCTTCGCCCACCTTGGCGAGAAACTCCTTGGGATCAAATATTGCTTGGTTGGTTTGGTCTGGCATTTCCGGTTTCGTCCCCGCGATGGGACGCCTACCTTACCATTCAGGCCGCCGACAGTCTGAAGGAAAAGTGCCGCACAGTGAAAGCTTTTCGCAGCCACGATGAGCAAGGGAACCTCGCCCTGCGCAATCTCACGCCTTCATGGAAATGACACGTGAGATCCAAGCGGCCGAAGAGCATCCGGCTGCGGATAAAACTGATGGAGCGGTCAGCAAACGAAGCCAGAGTCGCCGCTAGATCGCGACTGCAAAACTCCCAGTCGTCTTGCATTTCGAGCACGCGAAGGTGCGGACTTCATGACCGGGTTGAGCAGGCTCGATGCAAGCCAACCGCATAGGCTTGCCACACTTAGAACACGGAAGAATTCCGATCTCCGCGCGGCTGTGTAGTGGATTTAGTTGGATAGATGACATCATGCTTCCCTGTATTGGGCGGGAGCATTGCCGATCTCTCTGTCGCCGGTAACTGCCTATTCGGACGGCGATGGAGCCGGTCTTACCCAATACCCCAATGAGGGGCTGGTCAATATTGCTCACATCGGAAAGTTTAAACGGCGGCGCGCGAAATCACTCCAACTAGCATATGAAAAAAACCCATTATTCGCAGGAACCTCTCATCGGCTGACTCTATTTGCAGCCTGTCTCCAAAAAGGGAGGAAGACACAATGACGAAAGTTCTTTTAGCGACTGTTGCTATTCTCGCCTTCACTGCACCTTCTTTCGCGCAGCAGGACAAAACTACCGGTCAAGCGCCACCATCAGGTGCTTCCTCGTTCTACATAGCTCAAGATACCGCGACGATGAAATGTCACGTCGTCAATGCCCAGCCTGCCGCCGGTGGCAACATGAAGGTCGTCGGTACGGCACATCCGACACAGGCATCAGCACAAACAGCTCTAGCGGCTGACAAGACTTGCAAGGAATGAAGTGACGGCGCGAGTACAGGGGTGGATCTATTGGTTCGAAAAAACCACTGACCCGCCCCCGCCAACCCGACGGGTGCATTTTCGGACTTGGGCGCGCGCAATTGCGAGGTCTGGTTTACATCGATGAGCCGACATCGTCAGGCCGCTTCGGCAGGTCTGAAAAGTGCCAATACCGGAAATACCGGACGCGACGTTGCGGCGTAGGCAGAAGCAGCGAAGCTATTCTGGCATTCAATCCGACAGAACGAGGAACGCGATGTATGGATGCGAGCGCACGAGATGTGAGGTAAAGGCGTTGCAGCGTTCCTTGCCGGATGAGGCGCTAAGTATCGTCGCGCGCGGGCTTTGGCCGAGAATTCGACGAGCCGATCGCTCTGCCGAACGGGTGCGATCCCCCCAATGACTTAGGGCAACACCGCCAATGCGTTTTGGAGTTGCGCAGCGTTAGCCACCAGACCGATGCAAAAACGGATCCACGGACTCAGCTAACAGGGTAGCCAATTGGGGGGCGGCAGGCGTGGACTGCTTTTCGGGCGGCAGCGAGCCGACAGAATGGACCGCCAGTCCAGCACCAGCGGCAACTATCGCAATTGCAGCAAGATATTCGATCCTCATGGCGATGGTTCCTCCATCGGCCCCACGTACTAACCCGGCACTCTCTGAAATGGTTCCAGAGCGCGCATCTGATCTGGTCTGCAATCGCGGCGTTTTTCTCCTCACTGCAGCAAGCACACGTCACGCTGCCGCTGCCATAGGTCATTGCAAGAATTTCCGTAGCCTGGCCGGCACAAAGGCTGCCGAACTTGGGGCCAATGACCCGATATTCTGCGCGGCAAGTTCCTCAATGCGTCGGCTTGGCGCTCCGATGGCTTCCTCCCGTCCGAACGGCCGTCACGATCAGAAGTCAGGGAACGAAAGCTCCGGTCAAGACTTTAGAAGTACGAGACCGTCGCTCGCCGTTAACTACACGGCGCATGTCGCGGATAGCCAAAGGTTCCTACTGCAGGGCCCGCTGTTGTCAAAGACAAGCGCTCGCGCAGATAGCCAAAAGCGGCGGTCTCCGGTTCCGTTGCCAGCCGTGCTCGCAAACGGGAGAGCTGCGGGAGGGGTGGACGCCAATCCTGGCGCGTTCTTACCCGAACGAGGCTTCGCTATGCGCAACCGCATTGAGATAGACTCCAAGCACAGCCGAGCAATCGTGCAAGAGATCGGGGAGAGACTGCGCGCGTTCCTGCAAGAAGAGCCGGAATTACCGGGGAGTCTAAGAGCGCAAATCAACCGGCTCCGCGAACTGGAAGAGCAGTCGCCATCAATCATTCGCTGGGACAAACTTCGCTGTTGAGCCGCCTAGGACAGCACAGACAGCCCATGGGCGCGCAATGCCATCAGGGAAGCGCCGAGCGTCAAAAATCTTGGATGAGTACGGTGCGGCGCAATCCGAGTTGATCGGCAAAGCCGTCGTGCTCACCGACGGAAAGGCAGGCACGGTCGAGAACGTTTGGCTGGATGAATTGCACGGGCTTCGGATTTCCATCGCAGGTCATGAGGGAAGATGGCCGGTCTCAACGATCAAGCTTGTGGAGTCCTAGACCTCGCATCGGCTGCGCGCTGCCCAGATCGCGCGTTCCTTTCAAATCATTCCAATCAAAATGAAGAGCCCGACCTCGGTCAGGAAAGTGACGCTCATGATCGCGACCGTAAGGAACACGTCGCTCGCCGATAGAGGGTTCATGAATGCCTCGCATCTTGCGAAGCCCCGGGAGTAAATCATTCAGGCTGGAAAATGTTTCGGTTCCAAACGCAGACGTCGCGAGATGCGAGCGACGTCGCATCCGTGGCGGCCTGAGACGACGTCCGCTTAGGGTCACTCGCGTCGGTTTGGCTGTGTACCGACGATTCCGCTCTACCCCTATAAACAGACATCGTTACCGTGCGTCGGCATGTCTCAAACGTGCCAACAAGGGACATCCGCAGTCTGAAATAAAAGCCGCACCCACCGGGGAAGACGGAAGATCGCTTAGGCACAATCCTCATGGATGCCAATCAGCCACAGAAAGCACCATGTGCCACACAAGCCGATCAAGAGCGGAGCCCATATCCCGAAATTTCGATCGAGTGTTAGTAAACGCCGACCAGCAGAAATCGCTATGCGTTCGTACAGCGATGGTTTGAGTTCCATCCAATAGACCAGGATGCCACCAATTGTTTTGCGCATTAACAAAGAAACCTTTGGCATAGTTAGGATTTGCAGCGGAAGCGATGGTCATTGTACGGATGGTGTCGTCGTTAAGCAGCTGGTCGGCATCTTTGAATCCGTTGATATGGACGAAGAACGCCGTCAAATCGCTCGGTGTCGCGATCCAACCGCCGTGAGAATCCATCCGCGTGACGTTCATTCCATACGGATCGCCCGGAGTCTGATTATAGTATTTGACCTCATTGGCCGCTCGATCCTCCAACGTATTTCCGGCGATCTGCATGTCAATTATGCCGCAACGCTTTAGAAGATTGTCTTTGATGTACCGCTCGTACGTCTGACCAGTAAGCGTTTCAATAACGCGTCCAAGGATGCAATAGCCGAAATTAGAGTATGCAAAGGACTTTCCTACAGGATCATTTAGAGTGATGTGATTTAAGGTCCAAGCTATGAGTTCCCGATGGTTCATTTCCGTGTTCAAGAACATCGGATCGCTAACGTTGTTTCCCCAACCGCCGGTAGTGTGAGTAAGCAGGTGCTCAATTGTAATTTGCTCGATAATGGAGCGATTAGGCGGGGTCGGATAGTCATCTCCGAGAATAGAATTTGGTCCAAAAAGGTGACTTTCAAGCGTTAGCTTCCCCGCTTCGATCAGTGTGAAAATCCCGGTCGAGGTAATCGGCTTAGTTACACTTGCAATTCTAAATCGGTGTTGCGGCGTTAATGCTTCCCCGGTTTCTCGATCGGCAACACCGAACGCCTCGACAAAGACAGGTTTTCCCTTGATTGAGATCGCAACTGAAAGACCTGGAACATCATAAGTGTCCATAAAATTAGCAGCCAACCGAGCCAATCTATTGCGCTCAGCCGAAGTCGGTGGCGAGACGAGTTCTTGAGGAAGAGCCGGCGATGATCTCTCGACTAATCCTACAGCACAGAGCAAGGAACCCTGAAGCAACCTTCTGCGTGAAACGAACATGGCGGCGAGTACCACTGGAAAGCGATAAGCCAGAGTATCGCACTTTTGCTATCTTGCCACCTATACTGAAAACGAAGTCGGCTTCGGGTCAATCGCGTCGGTTTGACTGCGTACTGCCGACTTCCGCTCTGCCCCGTCAACGGACATCGGCAGGTCGGCTCGGCAGGTCCGTTTCGTGCCAGGAGCCGACCTCCTACCCCTTCGCGATGACAACTTTTAGGGTACCCCAGGAATACCGTCGTCTGGCTCGGCTGAGCGGCCTTCGCTACCGCTCTCACTGCCAATAGGTGTAAAGTATCTGCTCAAGTCCCGGCTATCACGGGCGGCTAAGCCGCAATGCAGGAGAGCGGGTATGAGTGATCCGCCCAAAACAAGATATGCCAAGAGCGGAGATGTTCATATCGCTTACCAGGTCCTTGGGGATGGGCCTATCGATGTCGTGTATGTGCCCGGATTTGTGTCGAACGTGGAATACGACTGGGAGCACCCACGTCCGGCGAGATTTTTTCGACGGCTCGCCTCTTTCTCTCGCTTGATACGGTTCGACAAGCGGGGAACCGGCCTCTCGGATCGCGTCGCAATCCCGACTCTTGAGGAACGAATGGATGACGTCAGGGCCGTATTGGACGCCACCGGCTCGACTCGTGCAGCGCTTATCGGTGTCTCGGAGGGCGGTCCAATGTCTCTCCTCTATGCCGCGACTTATCCTGAGCGTACCTCCGCTCTTGTGCTCTATGGCTCATACGCGAGGCGGGCGTGGGCTCCTGATTACCCGTGCGGCGTCAGCAGGGAGCGAATGGACGGCATCATCGAGACATTCGAGAAAGATTGGGGTGGAGCATCCGTTGCACTGGAGATATGGAGTCCAAGCATTTTAGGCGACGCGGCCTACAAGCAGTGGCGAGCGACGTATATGAGGCTTGCGGCGAGTCCCGGTGCCGCGATAGCCGTCATGCGGATGAACGTGGAGATCGATGTTCGTCACGTCCTTCCGACCATAAGTGTACCGACACTGATTTTGCACCGAAACGGTGACCGGCTCACGTCTGTCGACCAGGCACGTTACATGGCCACGCACATCAAAGGCGCCAAATTAGTTGAGCTGGTTGGAGCAGATCACACCCCCTACGTGGGAGATTCGGACGCGCTTCTCGAGGAGATCGAGGAATTTCTCACGGGAATCCGGCATGGTGCGGAGCCCGATCGAATTTTGGCGACGGTCCTTTTCACCGACATTGTCGACTCCACAAAACGGGCGGCAGAAATGGGTGATCGGAACTGGGGTGAGCTGCTGCAACAACACGACGTTATCGTGAGAAGGGAGTTGGCGCGGTTCCGTGGCCGAGAGGTGAACACAGCAGGGGATGGCTTCCTAATTGCCTTTGATGGACCCGGCCGGGCGATCCGCTGTGCCATGAGCATCTCTCGACAGGTACGCTCGCTAGGCATCGAGATCAGAGCCGGACTCCACAGCGGCGAGTGCGAATCCGTGGGCACCAATCTCGGCGGCATTGCCGTTCATATTGGAAGCCGTGTTGCGGGCACGGCAAAGGCTGGTGAAATTTTGGTCTCAAGCACCGTGAAGGACTTGGTCGTCGGCTCTGGCATCAGCTTTGAGGATCGGGGCCTTCATACTCTCAAGGGCGTGCCGGGCGGATGGCATCTATTTGCCGTCGACCGCGTTGACGAGGCGATCGAATGAGGCGGCGACGTCGGTTCCGGTTCAATCGCGTCATTTTGGTCGTCGGCCGGTTACTTCCGGTCTTCTCCTGAAACCGGACATCGTCAGGGTCGGTCGCCATGTCTCAAAGGTGCCACAACCGGACTCGAAGTGCCCGCCAGGTTAGGACGTTCCGTGACCTGCTTCTGATCACCGAGCTTTTGGATTTCCAAGGCCGAGAGCGACGATGTCGGTTTTGAAGCGGAGTTTGCTCGGATGTCCTGTCAGATCGAGCGGGCTTTCCGGTTTGTTGAAGTCCTCAAAAAAGCCGCCGCTGATCCATCAAACCGAAGCTCGATTGATCCGCCGCTATTCCGGCTATCTAGGTCGGGGTCGAACTCATGCTGCCAAAGCTCATTGAGCATCGTTTCATGAATCGCATTTTTTACACGCTGAGCTTCTTCTGCATTTCCTGATGCCGTGAAGTTAGCGATAGCAGAAATGAACCTGTTGATTTCGCCAAACGGCAGCAATCGAGCGTACTGCAACTCGATTTCGGTTCCGACCTGTGGATCAGCGGGGCCGTAGTGATGGCTCGCAAAAATCTGCAGGTTTCCAACGCTATATTCGTTATAGAAAATCTCATAGCGACGACCGTACTCTGGTTCCTCGCGGCCGGTGAGTTCAGCGTCAGGTCGTTCTTGCAACCGCCATGGCTCGTTTGGCTCGAACCTGTGGTTTAGAGCGTCGGCAAACATCTCGAAATCGGAGAAGAACCGTCGATCCTCGTCGGTGATTCCTAGCTCGATGCCGTTTCGTAACGAAGGCGGTATATGATTGGGCGTGATGGGCTTGCCATTTAGCAGCTTACCTAGAAATTTCCGCTTAGGGCCGCGCCTGACCGTTCGCCAGATGTAGCTGGTGAAGCCTAAATTCACCAGAACCAGCAGTATCAGAACTTCGTACATGTTCGCCCCCTAGTCGCTGTTGACGGCGCTTGAACGATAGCTGACGCGAGGAAAAAACCGCAGCTTGTCGATGCTGCCCCTGCCCCGTTGTGATGGGCTCATGCTTAGAGGCAAATGGCAGTATTTGCGCATCACCGGCAGAATTTGAGCGCCATACAGCGCCGACGTCGCTAGGATATTTCACCAGCGCGCAACCAGCACGAATTTCCCGCCTATTAAAAGCTTTGCAACCGGGTCAATAAGTTGGCGACTGACGATGGATGCCATACCCCGCCCCGTGGGGCTTTGATACCTCGTCTGTTTAACGCTTGGGCCGTTTCTCGCGGGGTTGCGGCTCCTTCAGAGCGCACGGCTTGAACGATAGGCACCAAGCTCTCCACGAACTTGTCCGCACTTTCGATCAAGGCCGCTCGGCCGAGAGAGCCCGCGTGAATCAAATTACGCGGATTGCCCAAAGCTGCTCCCGCGACTTTCTTCGCGGCGAGCGCGGCCTTTGTCCGCTTTGATATCAAGCGGCGCTCTTTCTCAGCTAAAGCCGCATAAAGATGCAACATGAAGGGGTCGGCATCACAGCCCAGCTCAGATCCTGATTAGTCGGGTGGCCGGCATGGATGACGCGGCAATGGCGGCGGTTGCCATGGATGAAGGCGGTTGGATTGCTACCCCTGGTGCTCGGCTTGCTCGCGGCCTTCGCCGTGGTGCGGCTGGTGCTGCGCGGTACTAATCCATTTTTATTTAACAGTCGGCAAATTTAAAATTAGTCGAGCCGCGGAACCGAACCTTCGGTTCTGCTTTTTTGAACTGCCTTTTCGCTCAACCCAACGGTCTAGGACCCGTTAGCCCAGAGGTGCGTCATGCAGCGTCGTCGTCGATCCGCTCCCCACACGTTTGAAGAGAACATCGCAGCTCAGAAGGCCAAGTTAGAGGCCCAGCTATCCGGGCTAAAACCTGGACCCCAGATGGACGCGCTCCGCAAAAAGATCCGGCAGCTAGAGACGGCCTCGCACATGAGCGAGTGGCTTTCGTCACCCGGACTACAAACCCCGACATGAAATAGGCTGAGGAACGAAAAGTCTCTGACTTTGTAGTCGGATTCCCAGGTGGCCCGGTTGGCTCCCGCCTGAGAGCGGAGCCGGGCCCATGTGTGAGAAGTGCGTCGAGATCGACAAGACGATTGAACGCTATCGGCAGATTAAGCGGTCGATCATGGATCAATTGACGGTGGATCGTACCAAGGAACTGATCGACGAGCTGGAGGCTCAGAAGGCCGCCCTGCACCTCAAAGAGTAAGCCCGCCTCACCGCTTGTGCGCCTGCCCGCTGCAGGCTGTCATGTGCCCGGTCGGTCGGCGCCAGCGCCTGATCTGAGTTGTTAACGATTTCGCGAGGTGAGCTGTATTGACCAGTATGTCGGCGACCGGACATGCCAGCTTGTTCCATCACCGCCCGGTCAGTGGCTTCCATCGGTGATGAGAACGCCCGTTGCGCTCCCGCCTCCACAGGAATGGAGCAGCGCCATGAAGCAACGCAGTCTTAAAGAGAATGCCCCACTCAGTCAGCGTTTGACTGAGCAGGCAGAACGTCTGCGCAAAGAGGCCCGAGGCACATCACCTGGGGTTAAGCGCGACCAGCTCATTCGCCAAGCACGGCAGGCGGAGACAGCTTCGCATCTGCAGGAATGGGTTTCTTCTCCCGGCCTCGAGCCGCCTCGCTGAAAATGCTTACGTTGGTCGCCATATTGGCCGGACCTATCGTGGTGACGACGATCGTGACGATTGTCGTCTTTGAGATCAAGGACGCATGGGACCGTAACCGCCTGAGGTAGCGGCCGGCACAGGCCTTGCAAGTGCTTAAGAGGGTGAGCCGTGTGTCAGGCTTCCTTCCGGTGAGGGCCAACGATGGATCGTGCGTCAGTAAAGCGAGACCAATTTGATTTGTCTTCGCATGGTATCATCCACATGCCGACCGATGCGGCATTCACGCCTGATCCTCGTGATCCTAACTCGGGAACTATGCGAGTAGGCCACCTGAGCAGCCGTCAGCCTAACGACGGGGGCTTCAGGCCAAATGATGTATGCGGAGTTATGACCGAGCTTTGGGTTGAATACGTTGCCAACCACCCTGAGCTTTTCAGAGGCATTGGCCGAAAGCCTAGTTAGCAGAGGCCGCCAACTGAGGCGGACTTTACTTGCCCGGGCGTTTCTCTTCTTTCAATAGGTCGGCCAGAAATTCCGCCAGCACTTGCTTTCCCGCAAATTGCGCGGCCGCGTCCGACTGATATCCGTCTCCGGTCATCTTGATGCCCAACGGTGTGCTCTTGCGGTGTATCTCCCAGCTCCAGCGTTCAGGTTGCTGGCCTCGTCGAGAAGTTACGACATAATAATTGCTGATGGGATTGTCGGCCATCGCGCACACTAGACCAAGTACGCGCTCCGCCACCGACTGTAGTTTAAGCAAACCAGGCTACTGCGCCGTTCAGGGACCTTTAGGACACGGCGAGCGTTGAGGTCCGTAGCCGGGGCAGGATCGCCAACCCGGAATTTGGATTATGAGCATTATTCCTCTCGACGTGCAAAGAAAGTTCGAACAGCGGTGGGCTGCCAGATTTTTACGGCCGCCGGCGCCTCCTCGAGTGCTTCGGCCTCAAAGCCAGCCTCAACAGCTTGCCGTACCTGCCAAATCCAAAAGAAAAACCCGCCCGGTTGGAGCGGCGGCCTTGAGGCCTGCACCGGCGGCGTAGCGCGGGCCCCCGGAAACCTCTAAAGCGGCAGGGATCCTTGTCCCTCAGCCCAATCGATGATCTCGAACAGCATGCCCCGTCCAAGCATTTCGGATTCCAGGTCCGCTGCGTGTTTCTTCCATTCCGGCGTATCACGGACTTTGAACGTGGGTTCGCCGCCCTGGCGTTCGGCCGCGTCATCGGCGGCCAAAGCACCACGGACGGCAGCGTACATCATCGTAAGGCTGTCATTCGTGAAAGCCTGATAGTTCACCCGGGCTCTCCTACGAAAAAGCCGCCGCTGGCGCTGGGTCAGCGACGGCTTCTCCCAGGTATGAAACCATACTCTGCGTCATCTATGCGGTCCCGTCCCAAGACCACCAGAATAAGGCGTGAACTGTAAATCCAAGTTTGCGGAGACGGAAGGGATTTTGCGAGGGTACTTCGTCCTGAAGACCGATGGACGCGGGACCGAAGCCCCGCGTTCTTTGCGTTCGCGCCCAGCCCAGACGTATCTTTTGTTTCCCAGAACTTTCGCTATCTAGGGGTTCGTGGGTTGAGCGCGCGCACCGCCCCCTTTGGCTTTGCCAGCGGACACCTGGCGATCGCGCACGGCGATCAATTCTTTCTCAAGCTTCAACCGTTCGTCGGCCGTCATGGCGGGCTTCTCGCGCTTCGGCGGCAGATCGTGGACCGGGAGATAGCCGTCGGCCTTCTTCGGATGGGCCGGCGCTTCAGCCCGCCCATCCATCAGTGATAAGCCAGCAGTTGAAGTCGCGCATCCGCCAAGCGAGAGGCTCAACAGCAGCAGCGCTGCCGCAGCCCGCGATGCGATTTTTACATCCTTCGACATAAACTCAACATGCACTCAGAGCACAGTCATTGAGTGGCGGGGATCGGTACCGCCAACTGAGGCGGCGTTACCTTAGGCCGATCAGCGCTACGGCTACTTCCGCTATCTTGCGAGGCTTCCTGTTGCCGGTCGCGCTGACTTCGATAACGGTGCGAGCCACCATCTCGCAAAGGGAGTCGTTGCGGTCAGCCACGCTCAGCAAGTTCAGGGCGTGATTAAAGGCACTGTTCAAAAGCTCGATTTGCTCCGGCGTATGTTGGCCGTCTTTCAACAACCGATTGATTGGCATTGTCCCGCCCCTCAAACCGACGCAAGACCCGGCTAATTCCAGTGAGGGAACTAGATTCTCCTTTGGACCGGGAGTCGAATTAAATTCTTGCTATGTTCCGCAGCGGAATAATTTCCTTGCTCAAGGTTTCGTCGGACCACGAGAACAAAGCAAAAATGGCCCCCCACTCCGACCCGGCAGGCATGGAAAAGCCGCCCGGCTTACCACCGGGCGGCCTGTCGCTCTTGGCGCGGCGGACGTTCCGCACGGTCAGTCGCTTTTCTTGCCCTGCCGTGAAGCGGCGATCGATTTGCGCGTTGGGTGAGCCTCAAGCCATTCGACGTCGGCCTCGATCGCGCGCTGAGGGCGCTCCGGCTTCACGTCCGTGTAGTGATAGTTTTCGGCTTGAAGCTGCGCCCGCTTCCAATTAACCCCCGCGACATCCGGCGGCGGGGTGAGCATCTGGGCAACCAGCGCGGCCCGCCAAGGTCGTCATCACCCGTCAGTTGCGACGCAAGCAGGTCATCGACTTCTTGAGCAAGATTCCCCCTTGCCTGGTCGGCATGGAAGCCTGCGGAACCGCTCATCATTGGGCGCGCGAAGTCTCCAAACTCGGTCACACCGTGCGTCTGATGCCGCCGAGCTACGTGAAGGGCTATGTCAAACGGTCGAAAAACGATGCTGCCGACGCAGCCGCCATCTGTGAAGCCGTGACACGCCCATCAATGCGGTTCGTGCCGATCAAGTCGGCCGATCAGCAAGCCTTGCTGATGTTGCATCGAACGCGGGATCTTTTGATCCGTCAGCGCACGCAGCTGATCAATGCGCTCCGAGCCCAACTTGCCGAGTTCGGCCTCGTTGCGGAGACGGGACGTGAAGGTCTCGCGCAGCTTGCAGCGATAATTGCGGACGAAAGTAACCACCAAGCCGTTCGATCTGCGATGAAACAGGCGCTGCAGGCCATTGTCGATCAACTCGCTGCTCTGGAATTGCAGATCGGGACTCTAGATCGCGCCATTCACGCCCATCATCGTGCCAATGACATGAGTTGCCGCCTTGAGACCGTGCCCGGGATAGGCGTGATCGGGGCCACGGCCATTGCTTCTACTGTCACAGAACCGAGTGACTTCAAGTCCGGTCGGGATTTTGCGGCATGGATCGGACTTGTGCCGCGGCAACATTCGACGGGGGGCAAGGACCGGCTCGGCGGCATCTCCAAGCAAGGAGATCGCTATCTCCGACGGTTGCTCGTCATCGGTGCAACAGCCGTTGTTCGACACGCCCGGCAGCATCCGCAAAAGCATCCCTGGATTATGAGGCCGCTAGCCAGGAAGCCGGCCAAGCTTGTCGCCGTTGCCGTTGCCAACAAGATGGCGCGCATCGCTTGGGCGATCATGGCCAAGGGAGGATACTATCGAGCGCCTGAGCTTGCTGCAGCCGCCTGAAGAGGCTTGGCAATGGGAGCATGAGGCAACGGCGCAGCGAGACAATCGAATTGCGAGGGTGATGATGGCGTGATGCGAAACGGTCGAGCCGTCGATTGGGACAACCCGCTTCTGGGTCATGGGCGTCAAAGCCCGTGCGAATGATTGGGACCCGATCCGCGGACTACATCAGGGCCAGCGGTCATGGTGCCGCGCAAACAGGCCGGACACATGACTTGCACCCGACCGCAAGCCGAACGTCAGATTCTCCTTGCAACGCGGGCGTCGTCCACACATGACCCAAAGCGGACATCATAGGCATCTGCGGAATTGTCCTCTGAATGATCGAGGATCATGCGATCCGGACGCCCGTTAGCCCGGCGATCTTCTTGACATGAGCGACTGCTGCGCGACCGCCAGTCGTTTTTGTAAGAAGGTCGAGCGTCTCATCGCCATCGTCGCTTACCGGCGCGAGCGCCCGATCTCTATGATCGACGGCCATGGGGCTATAGGTGATGATCGTTTGCCAAATCAACAGTCGTCCAGCCGCGCCGATCAGAATGAAGTGCTTCACAAACGTTTCCCAGCCGAAGCGCAGCCAGAACAACCAAGGGCTCTCACGCAATAATCCGGGCCGGCGTTCGGATGGATGCTTGAGGCGGAAGATCCCCCCCTGCAGCGGGTGGACATGTTCGAGGCGATCCGTCGTCGAAAACGTAAGCAGGTACTTCGCGAGATTGCCAATGGGAACGCCGGTGGCTCTCGCGCGCCGCAGCAGGGTCTTCATGTGCTCCGGCGTGTAATAGAGCAACCAAGCCTCGTGGTAAATGTCCTGCCAATCCTTGTCGCTCATTCGGGAATGGGAGGTGCAGACGTGTTCAACGTCGTATTTATTGAGGTCCGGATCCATCGCGGTGCCATTCTTCCAGAGCGACTGGTGATCCTCTGAGCCCGGCAGCGGCGTTAGACAGAAAAATTCAAGAAGATCGACAGGCAATTCTTCTTTGATTATCGCGATATCGCGTCTGATCGTCTCCGGCGTGTCCGCTGGAAAGCCCAGGATATATCCAGCGATCGTCATGATGCCTTGCTTCTTCCAGGCAAGCAGCATCTTGCGATACTCGGTGATCTTGTTCTGCCGCTTCTTTGCTGCCGCCAGATTGTCAGGATTAATGTTCTCAAGCCCGATGAATACCTTATTGACGCCAGCCCGCCTTGCCTTTTCCATGAAGTTTGGAATCTTGTGACACAGCGTGTCGACCTGGATCATCAGGCCAAGCGGGATGCCATCCTTCTCGCGAAGCTCGATCAAGCGGTCAAAGGTCGATTCCCATTCTTTGTTGCGTGCAAAATTATCGTCGGTGATGAAGAACTTTCGGATGCCCTGTGCCCAATTGAGACGCACAAGGTGCTCGACATCGTCCGCCGAACGGTAGCGCGACTTGCGCCCCTGCACATTTATGATGGTGCAAAAGCTACATTGGTAAGGGCAGCCACGCCCGGCGTCGAAACTGGCGCTGGAACCAAGCGTGCGTTCAATATATCGCTTCGGAAGGAACGGCACGGGCATTCCCTCCATCCCCGGCAATTCCTTCATGTAATTGTATAACGGCGCGAGGCGACCCGCGGCCACATCCGTAATCAGCGATTCGAAGCGCCCTTCGGCCTCACCGGCGAATATGGTGACCCCCATGTCCCGGCAAGCGTCGAGATCCACCGCGTGGCCATCCAGCATCGACAGGCATCCCGACACATGAAAGCCTCCCAAGGCCACAGCAATTCCGGCTACCCGGAGCGGACGTGCGATGTCGAGGGCGCGCGGATACTGATTTGATTGAACACCAATGAGAGCGACACATCCGAAATCGCCGTGACGCCCAAAATGGGAAATCAGCGCAGGGATATCCACGCGAGTGTTCGTCTCGTCGATGACTTGTATATCGATGGCGACATCTGGTCCCAACACCTGCCTTTCGGCGCAATCGGTTGCTATACCGCAAACCGCGGCTAACGAATTGGAGGGAGTCATCGCGCGCCACCAACGGATCACATATCCGTCGTCGTCATAGTGAGACGGCTTGATGAGGACGAGCTGAAAGCGTCGTCCCTTCGCTACATTTGATTGCAGCAGCACTAACGCTCTCCTAATGATGCAGTGATCTATAGCACTGCAACCGATGATAAGCACTAGGCCTCTCGCGGAACTACATCGGGTTGATCCAAGATGTTGCCGGATGCTCAAATCCTGGCCGCAAATGCCTTTCTTGCTGGCGAGATCAGCTTGCTGCCGTGTCCAAGTCCGAAACTGGCGTGTTTGAGACCTGGCACCGAATCCTGGCATGTCCGTTTCCGCGCTAACACCGGATGCGAATGGCGAGCGGTCAAATTGGCACGATTGACCCAAAACGGAAGTCCTAGCGGTCGTTGCTAGGAACCCGGGGTGGCCACAGTGGACACGGAGCCGACGAATAATTCAGTGAACGGGTTCGCGGGCTCATCGTTCGCGCGCTGGCTGACTTGCTTCGGTGGCACGACGATGGCGCCAGCGTTGGGGTGATGATCGTCGGTGATCGCTCCCCGCCGGACGCCGTCACCTGGCATTCGTCCATCAAATAGGAACGGCCGTGTTCCATTCGCGCTGGCAACGGGCGGCGTGTCCGGTTGTCCAGACTTAGTATCTTGCGCGTTGGCTCCGGTCGCGGCCAGTGCCACGACAAGCGCGATTGCTAGTCTCGACATGATGGGCTTCTCCTCTCGCGGGCGGAACCACGCGAGGAACTCAGCAAGCGCAGGCATTAGGTCGTGGGACTTAGCACACGCGGCAATATCCCCAAGATGCGCAACAGCTGCCGGCCGCGCAGCCGACCGCGCAGGCACGGACCGCACAGCCTCGGACCGCGCAGCCACGGCAGCCACGGGCTGCGCAGCCGCGGCAGCCACGGGCCGCGCAGCCACGGCAGCCACCGCATCCGCGGGCTAGCTGCACGCCGCTGGCAACGCTTTTCTTATCCAAGAGATGGAACGTGGCGAGACTGACGTCGGCCATTTCCTCTTCGCTAAGAACGAAGCGCTGATTGGCCGAGGTATTGTCAGATTGCGCGATATCAGCAGCGGGCATCGTGGATGCTGATGTGCTACCCAGCAGCGAAAAACCCAGTCCGGTCGCACCCATCACCGTCACGGCGGCGGCTTTGGTTGTGCGTTTCTGCTTCGAAGCTTGCTTGACCCGTGGCATGGTCTGCATCCTCCGTAAGTTCTGCTTGAGGCAGCAAGTGTGCGCTCGGCAAATCCGGCGCGCAAGGGTTGCTTGTGCGCTAAGATGCGAGCCGTCCCATCGAGTTCCTATTCATCTTCATGAACGAGATCGACACATAGCCGCTTTTAGCGGCGGCTCGGGGGCGGTCTACGCGGTCTCGTCTCCGCGTTCTCGATGCGTACAAAGACGGGCCCAAGTAAGCTCCAATATGGGAAAGAGGCCGCCAACTGAGGCGGCCTCTTTTCATTTGCAGATGCGATGCCAATGTCGCCTCTTGGCACTTTTGAGACATGCCGACCGTCCGTGACGGTGTCGGCTTCCGGGGGAAAACCGGAAGTCATCGAGGGAGAGCCAAACCGACGCGATTGACCCACAACGGAAGTCGCAGCGGACCGAATATGTGACGCTGCCGCAAGTCATTGAAGGGTCTGGCATGGGTGCCCCGGTAGTTGGCGTAAATCTCTGAAGGGACGGCGTCCCGTGGCCCCCTCGATCGCTGTGCGTTCGAAGTCCGGCGGGCTCCTCCAGCGTCACCGGTAGTCAGCGCCTCGCGACAGTTGCGGCACACGAGGCAGACGCGCCCAGTCCAGCAAACAAAATCCACTTTACTCGAAACGATCATCCACCGTGAGATCTGCGGCTGACGGAAAATGCAGGCGCGGCGTCACGGCTTCATCCGGGACGATCCGATCGGTTTCACGGCGCATGATGCGGTAGCATTCGCAGGTAGCTTCCTCGAGCCGCGCCCTGTCAATTTCGATCAAGCCCCGCCGATCGGATCTGATAGCACCAACGGCACGGAGTTTGGCAACCATCTGTGTCACGGTCGTTCGTCGTACTCCAAGCAACTGCGAAAGCGTCTCCTGCGTGACTGACATGATGGGGCCCTCAGTTCGATCGTGCAGCTCAAGCAGCCAGCGGGCCAGGCGAGCCTCGACCGGGTGCAGCCCATTACAGGCTGCCACGTGCTGGAGCTGCGATAGAATCCACCCCGTGTGCGCCTGAACCACGTCTCTGATGGCGCTGCTCGCCATGTAGGCAGCATGAAACCGCGATACGGAAATCTGTGACGCGGTGCCGCCTACTCGCACGACCGCGGTCACGGAAGATCGGGAGGGTCCCAGGACCGATAGAGCGCCAAGGGCTCCCTCGCGCCCGATCACCGCGGTTGCAATCGTTGCTCCGTTCGGCATGTCGAGCATGAAGGAAATGGCCCCGCTGTGGGGAAAGTAAACATGCTCGCGTCGATCTCCCGATCGCACGACCACGGCATCCTGTTCAAGCGAAACCTTTTGGAGATGAGGGCTGAGCAATGCGAGGTCCGCCCGCGGCAACGCAGCTAGGAGACGATTACCGCCCCCCATCACGGAGACTCCTTCCCTCAGCGGAACGCGCAGCTCTCCTCCAATGTCTTTGGCGGCTGCGTCGTCTGCGCTGCGCCGATACCAAATCAATCATTGTGCTGGCTGCCCCTTGAACGCAATACTCACTCACTACCGCAACCCGCTGGGCCGGTAAAGGTCGCCAATGGCGGTCATCTTTCGGGGACTAAGGAGCAAGTTGCTGGTTACGATAAGAACAGTTGGCTTCGGCTAGGGAACCTTCGGGAACAGGCGGCACTCTGGCTGCGTCTTACAGCGCGACACTGGGGTGCCGGGGTCGTCGTGACGTGCTTCCAGGCGCCACTGCGACGCCCGTTCGCCCTGCAAAGTAGCTCGGCAAGACGGGCGATGGTGGATGGTCGGTTGTGAGCCTCGAAGTGATCGAACTTTGTTCACCAATCTTGCGCTCATGGTAGTAGCTGATCAGTTCATCCGAGACGTCGGGCGCGGCGATCGAATGAGAGCGGCGACTTCCGCCTTTGGCACTTAACAGGTGTGCCGCCCCACGTTGACGATGTCCGTTGATGGGGACAGAGCGGACCTCGCGTTTGTCGCATCGCCAAAGCCAAACGTTGGAAGGAAGCGCCGCGGCCCGCAGAGCGCGATTGCTCTGCGGGATATTTTTTGCAATCAAGCTTCAGGCCGCTCTGGGCTTGGCCCGTTTCGGTCCGTGCGTTATCTTCCGGGAAGAAACCGGCGATGGGGATGGGCTCCCATGAAGGATTATCAGGCGGTTATCGAGAAGCTGCGAAATGACGCGGCAGAGGCTGCGCTGATCCGCGATCTGGCTACCGACACGACCAAACGCGAGATGTTCGACCGACTGCATCAGCATCTTAATCGGCTCGCCGATGAGGTCGAGAAAGCGATGAAAACCAGCAATCGATCAGTTTAGACTGGGCTGCCAGCCGTCGCACGTTACCGCGATGATCGAGACCACCCTTGGGAGATCGGATCCAGCGCCGGCATCTCGCCCCGCGCAGCCTTCGCAACGGAACTATTGCTAATTGCAAGCATGGCTCCATGTAGCTGGCGCGTGGAGTTTAAGGTGGGCGAGGACATGTCCGACTGCTAAGTTTTCCCGATGGGAAAAGTCGATTGGTTCGCTGTTGCGTTGGTTGTTTTTGGGATGTTGCCGGTCGTGGTGGTCGCAATCGCGCTCTTTTCATTCTAGTCAGAAAGCGCATATGCCCACAGTCGAACAATGCAGAGCCTACGCCGCGAATTACAAAATCCTCGGAGATGATCCAGCGAATTCGGCCCGCCGATCCAAACGCGTGCTCAGGGGTATTTCGCGTAGCTGGTCAGCGCTAGGAAACCAGCTTGAGAACCTTGCCCTCATCGTGAAAGAGGAAGGATAGGCCGCCTCGGTTCGCGACCTCGATAGCCTGGGCCAGAAAGCGCAGTGGCGGCCCGCAGTGGTGGTAGCAGGCGCGACCACCTCCCATGATTGTTCAGGATTGCCAGGAAGTAAGTAAAATGCCCGCCGTTGCCCCAAGGTACGGCAGCATTTTGTGAGTTTGATTTTTTGCCAAAGCCTATTTCAGCTATGCCCGGCTTCATCAAGCCCAAGCTTGCCACCTTGAAGTCAAAGGCGCCGAAGGGCGAGCAATGGCTTCACGAGATTAAGTACGATGGCTACCGGATACAGGTCCATCTCAACCGCGGCCGGAAGAAGGTCTACACGCGCAATGGGCTGGACGGACAAAACGCTTCACCGAGATTGCCGGTGCGCTCGCGATACCGGGCGAAGCCATCATCGATGGCGAGGTGGTGGTGGTTCACGAGGGCCGGACCAACTTCTCTGAACTCCAGGCAGAGCTCGCCGCCGGCAGACAGGGCCGGCTCGTCTACTACGCCTTTGATCTCCTGTGGCGGAATGGCGATCTCCGAAAACGCCCGCAAATAGAGCGCAAGCAGCTACTGCTGGATCTGCTCGGCGGGCACGATATCGAGCTGCCCGTGCTATTTTCTGAGCATCTTGTCGGCGATGGTCAGAAGATGTTCGAGCATGCCGCCAAACTGAATTGGGAAGGCATCATCTCGAAGCGGGCCGACGCGCCTTATCGTTCGGAGCGCAGTGAGAACTGGCTGAAGATCAAGGCGGTTCATAAGGGCAAGTTTCCGGTCGTCGGGTTTGTGAAAGACCCGAGCGGCGTCGCGGCCCTGTATCTCGGCAAACAGGAAGGCAACGAACTCGTTTACATGGGCAAGGTCGGGACCGGATGGTCTCGCACTGTTTCCAGTCAGATTAGGAAGCAACTCGATACCGTGGTCAGTCCGATGTCAAAGCTAACAAAAGCCATCAGGAAGCCGAAAGCGACATGGGTCGAGCCGAAATTCTACGCCGATATCGAGTACCGCGACGTCACGTCGGAAGGCTTGTTGCGGGCCAGTTCATTTATGGGACTGGCTCGAAAATAGAAACCTGTTGGATACTGCGTGAGCGTCGGTCCGGCGCGACGATCGTCTTCCGATGTCCGCTGCTGGGTGGGTGTTGAACAGACCTAAATCAACTGCGCCCGAAGGTTCCTTTTGACTCGTAACGGACGTGACGCTGGCGATTGAAGAGTGCCGGGTACTTCGGAAGTTTCGCTCCTCATTTGCTGAGGGTGTGCGGGAGGAGCGGGCCGACAAATTTTAGGCCCACCTCCATCCGACGCGTCATTAAGCTCGGTTATTGACGCGAAGCTGACGCTGGCAGGGCATCGGCCGAAGCCCGCGTGCCACGTGCGTTCACGGGCTTCGACGCGACGGTCGCTGCCGGCGCGGTGCGGGTCACTTCGGGAGTTGTCGCGTTGTTCGCCGCCAGGTCGGCCCGTGCCGGCGCGACCTTCATATCGATCAACCGAGCGCGCAGCTGTGGCGTCAGGCCCGGAAAAGACGACACAGGCTTGAATTCCGGAGTCGGATCGTTGACCCCCATGCCGGAATAGGCGACGAGCCCGTCGCTGGTGGCGACTATGTCACCTGGTCGCAGCGTGTCATCCAGCGCAAGATCGATTGCCGCAAGACCGGCGGGATTGCGCCCGTTGCAGGTGCAGTCGGCGCGCAGCGCCTTGCGATAGACAAAGGCGTTTTCGCTATCAGAGTAGCGCTTCCCGGTCTCTGAAGAGGCGGTATCGATACTGGAGCCGAAGAAGACTTCGGTCGCGCTTGCCGGACAGAAGGCCTCGCACATCCGCGTCGCCGAGGCGGCGCCTCTCCTCAGCGGAAAGTATTTTCCATCGCAGCTGCGCACGCAGAAGCCGGGTCCCGAGCTAATGCTGGGTCCCGGGCTTTCGTCAACCGGTGCGGGCGATGGCGGTTGCAGATTGGTATTCAAAACCTTGTCGAAAAACGAGCTCTGGGGCTGCTGCTTCTGGCTACCGCCGAAAAGGAAATCGAGCAGACCTTCGGCCGAACTCATCTCGGGCGCCAGAGCCACGGGGAGGCCGATGGCGATAGCAACCAAAACGCGGTGCAGTTTGCGCTCGGTACCCAAACTTTGCCCCTCCGACGGAACGGACCTCCCGTGAACACGTGGGGCGCGCCGCACCGTTCTTATGTGTGACGATCGTGGTTGGAAAACGCGCTCTAAGCGCGGCGGCGAAAGGGAAAGAATAAGGCATGTTGCACGGCGCGCCAGTTCCTCGCCTCGGGCCACGCGAATGCGGTCCTCGTCATGTGTGAAAAGTGCCGGAACTTTGTCTATGCCGGAACGATCACCGCTTCCGCAGGTTAACAAGCATCACCGCCCGGAACTCGGCTTATATCGGTGATGAGAACGCCCGATTTGCGCTCCCGCCCTACTCAAAGAGGGAACAGCGCAATGGTAATGCGTCATCGTTTTATACAGACAAAACCACTCAAAGTTAGGCTTCTGGAAGAGTCTCGTACGCTTCGTGAACAAGCAAGACTGCTGCCCTATGGACCGGTTCGGGAAGCAGCAATGAAAAAGGCCCGCCAAGCTGAAGCCGCCGCGCACATGGACGATTGGCTCGGCTCCCCCGGCTTGCAGCCGCCAAAGAATGACGGCACTCATGGACCAAATTGATCGGGCCGCGAGTGGCTATGCCGCTTTACCATTTTGATCTGCGAGACGGCGAAGCCTTCGTAAAAGATGACGAAGGAATGGAGATGCTGGATATCGGCCTCGCTCAAATGGAAGCCGTGCAATCATTGGCTGACATGGTCAAAGACATTCCAGTCAGAGTCTCGCGGGCGTCGGGATATCCTATGGGGGTTGAGGTTCGGGACGCGGAAGGATTTCTATTTTCATTGAGCTTCGCGTTCTTAGATCGGCGAAGACATTGAACCGTAACATACTTGCGATGCTAGCGGCGCGGCGGCATGACCAAACGGAATTTCCACCCCGTCCGAAAGTTAACTAGCTATCGGCTGCACATCGGCGCACAGTCGAAGCATCACAGCTATTTCCCGGCTTTTATCTGTGATGAGACCGCGTGTCAGCGCTTGGAGGGCGCGCGCCATGTGCAGCCGATGCGACGATATCGACAATAGGATTTCCCACTATAGACGGCTCAGCGAACATATCGACGACCTCAAAATGCAGGAGGCAGCCGCGGCCCTCATAGCTTCGCTCGAAGCCGAGAAGCTGACGCTGCATCCCGAGGAAGAGTGAACGCCTCGGACAGCATAGCGGCGGCAGGCGGTTCGACCCGTCACCAGGTCGGTTTTGTCTGAACCAACATTTGTTATGGCGATCGATTTCCGGGCGCACGCTCCCACAGTCACCGCCCGTTACGTGGCCTTTTCGCTAGCCATCGCCTTGCCGTGCAGGCGCCCCCTCGCTATCAAGCCGTCCTGTTCGTCGCTTGGGCTATGCCGCGAGCCCCGCGCTTCCTCATGTGGCCGCGCATGTCGACGTATCGAGCCACTACTGATGTAGGAACAGACCGACACCCCTGTCGTTGTTGTGCGGAATGAACCGTCACGAGTACGAAGCACTAAACGCGCGAACACGCCAACGCCCGTAGGCATGTAATGCGAACAACATACCTGCCGGCGGCTTAGGCCGTATATCGAAGCGAACTTCCATAGTGCTTGAAGAAGTGATCGAGCTTCACAGGTTCGCCGGTCTCTCGCCAGAAAAGCTTCTTACCGAGGCTGGCCGCCTGCGAGAGGCGATGATGGCCGCCGATTAGAGTATGGTCATCAGTTGCTTTGGCGATGATCTCACCGGCCTCGTCGATGATGACTTTCATGCGCTGCCTCCAGTGCAACGCCCCCTCGGCGCAGCCGCGATTCTGCGCAACGATCTAACTTCGCACCAGCTCTAGGCGTTCCAATGCGAGAAGTCGCTGATTTCGTATTGCCATGCGCCACATCGCGCGGCCCGTGACGTGGTGTGCTCAAGCAAGGGTTCCTTCACCTTGATCCAGGGAACACCCGAATTGGCAATAGCCGGGGCTCGTTTTGCGTTGAAAATCAGACCGCAGCTGCTGGGGTCACATGGAGATTGCCGATGGGTGTGGCAGGCTCGCGCTTCGTGCGGCAACGTTCATTGTCAGCGTAGCCAAACCGCCACACGAACGAGATTTTGCGCCTTATGTTGATTGTCGTGCAGACGAGTTCGAAATGACGGGTAGCCTCGTAGAGCGGCGCGGCGAAAGCGGCCCTGCCGAGTGAATCCAAGCCTCGGCGGGGCCGCCTCTGCGTCCCCTGTGATCGAGCTACCAATTAAAATTCCATGGCAGCAAAAGCCGAAAGCGCGGGCGCCGGCGCAGGTGCAATTTGCATCGACCGATGCCGGACCTGACCCTAAATTGGTCAAGGCAATTGTCCGGGCCCATGTCTGGCTTGGCCACCTATCTAGCGGTCAGTACAAGTCGATCGAAGATTTGGCCGTTGCTGCCGGTTATAATGCAAAGGTCATACGGCAAGGTCTCCGCCTCGCATTTCTCGCTCCAACAACAATGGAGTCGGTTATCAACGGCGAGCCGTCCGTCAGACTCAGTCAAATCCCGAAGCTCCTGCCGCTGCGTTGGCGCGACCAGCACCAGCTTTTCAGCTGAATTTCGGCCATCGAATGTTACAAACGGCTCTAGCCAACTACTCGTCCAGCAACTCAAGGAAGTCGCTTATTCGGTCGAACGGCTTTGCATTGCGATTGCCGATATAGACCACGCGATCGCCTTCGCGCTGCAGCGACTTCGCTCTCGACTTGCGAAGCCGACCAGGGAGGAACGTCGCCGCAACAGCCTCGGGGCCGACGTCGAGCCTCATAATGCCGCGCCGCTTGCAATCGAGCCTGAGCCTTGCGGCCGCGAAAAAGTCGCGCGCTTCCGGCGGCAGCCTACCGAAACGACGTGCGGTTTCGTCCTCCAAATCCTCGAGATCATCCTCGGTGCGGCATCTGGCAATACGGCCATAGATTTCCAGGCGAACAGCGTCCGACTGTACGTAGCCCGTGGGCAGCATGTCGGCGATCGGCAGGTTCAGATCAGGCACCCACAGCTCGGCGCCACCGTCGGCGCCCTTCTCCGACGCCCGCTTGAGAAGAGGGCTATAGAGCATCGGCCCGAATACCTGCAGATGGCCAGACTGCTGTTCGGAGAACAGGTCTCCGGCGCCCCGGAGATCCAGATCACGCTCGCTGATGGCAAAGCCGGCGCCGGGCTTGCTGAACTCTTCCAGCGCGGCCAACCGCTTCTCGGATTGCTCGGAGTTCGACTCGTTTAACAAATACGCGAAAGCACGCGTGCCGCCCCGTCCGACGCGGCCCCTTAGCTGATGAAGCTGCGATAGACCAAACTTCTCCGGCCAGCAGATGACGATGGTGTTCGCCCGGGGAATGTCGAGGCCGCTCTCCACGATATTGGTCGCGAGGAGCACGTCCGCTTCACCTTCGACGAAGCTCATCATTCGATCGTCGATATCTGCGGCTGGCAACCGACCATGGAGACATACGATGCGAAGGTCCGGAGCAGTCAATTTTATCCTTGCCAGCATCGGCTCCAAATCCTGGATACGGGGGCAAATCAGGAAGCTCTGCCCGTGGCGCCTCTGCTCACGCAGCAAAGCCGCGGCGATCGCGGCGTCCGATAGCGGAGCAACCTTGGTGACGATAGGCAGCCGATGAACTGGTGGCGTAGCAATAACGCTCAGGTCCCTGAACCCTGCAAGACCCGCCGCCAGCGTGCGCGGTATCGGCGTGGCGCTCATCCAAAGAGTATGAACGCCCTTCGCAAGACCCGAAAGTTTCGCCTTCTCCGCCGCACCAAAGTGCTGCTCCTCATCGATGATGACAAGGCCGAGGTCGGCAAATCTCACGTCAGTCGAGCCGAGAGCTTGTGTGCCAATAACGACTTTCAGTTTGGCTCGGCGGAGTTTTTCTTTCGTATCTCTTATCTCCGCCGCCGACGCAGCTCGCGACAAATTCGCCACTTCGATTCCGAGCGGGCCGAACCGCTTGCGAAACGTCTCGACATGCTGTCTGGCCAGGACGGTGGTCGGAACCGCAACAGCGACCTGTTTTCCTGACAGCGCGACAGCCGCCGCCGCCCGCAAGGCAACCTCAGTCTTGCCGAAGCCGACATCACCACAGACCACCCGATCCATCGGGTGACCAGCCGCCAGATCGTCCAGCACGTCCCGGATCGCCTTGGCCTGATCAACCGTCGTGAAATACGGAAAGCGCGCGACGAATCTTTCATAGGCCGCCCCCGGAGCGACCAGCTTGGGAGCACGCCGGCGCCGTCGTTGGGCGATATGTTTCGCAAGCTGCTTGGCCGCTGCTTCGATTTCCTGCTCGGCCTCGCCACGTCTGTTCCACCACGTGCTGCCATCGGCCTTGTCTAACGCGAGCTTACCGGGCTCTACAGCGTAGGGCCAGATCAAGGCGAGATCGGCAGGCGGAACAAGCGCAGCATCATCGCCGGCGAATTCGAGCCTGATCATCTCGCGGTTTGTACCGTTCCCCATGTCGAGGGTCTGCAAACGATCAAGTAAAGCCAAGCCACGCTGAAGATGAACGACGGCCGCGCCGCGCTCGGGAATATCCGGGTGATTGAAGGCGACTGTCCAGGCTTTGGCCATCGGTTGCGGATGATGGGCACGGCTACCGAGCACGTCAGACGCGGTCACAACCAAGGTCTGCTTTTTCCCGGGAACGAAAAAGCCCGCGTCGAAGTCGGCCAACAGCGCGCCCTCGCGTCTTCTGGCCTCCGCCGCCTCGTCCCAGTTGGCGAAACGCTCCGCCCTGACCCCACTCATGCGCTCCATCGCGCGCAGATCGTCTTCAACCGCGGCGACGAAGAGCAAACGAGATCCGGCGCGTTCCGCACTGGCCACGAACGCGCGAAGCGCTTTCCTCGGCGCCGCAACCTTCGAGAAGTCGGGCGTGGCCACAAACGCCGTCTTAGCAGGAAGCACACTCATGCGCTTCTTCAGCTTCTTCCAGTCCCCTAGCCCCAGATACTCGCGTTCCGAATCCCTGCGGCCGGCCGCCTCCTCGATCGTACTCAGCCAGCTGTCAGCGTGAACCAGAACTTTTGCATCCGCGATCCAACGTGCGCGATCGCAATAGTCCGGGAAGGTAGCTCGCTGCGCCCGGTCGCCGCCTAGCGCGAGGCGTTCCGACATCGGATCGATAATCAGTTCCTTGAAATCGGATATGACGTCATGCTCATTCGGGTCGACGGCAACAATTCTCCGGATCGCACCGCCGGAATGCTCGATCCGGTACGGCCCGAGAGCACCGGCCGGGAAGATCTCGAATGTCGCGCCGTGAAAGAGCGCGGTGCCCGGGTATTCTGCCTCTTCGTCGAGATCGTAGCCCAGTTTTTCCATGCGGCCCTTGAGGTCCCGCTCGGCATACGACGCTTGCACCTTCAGACTTAGGCTGAGACGCGACCAACTCGCCGGCAAAGGCAGCCGCTCCATGATCGCCTCTGCCGTCGAGACGAGCAGAATCGGCTTCTTTCTTCTGGCAAGACGGCGCAAGACCGAACTCCGCCTGCCAGCGATCTCGCGCGACGGTTCCAGCCCATCGAACGGCAACGTATTCAATCTGGGAAATACGAGAACATCGAGCGATGGATCGAGTGCATGGACGATACCGCCGAGCCGCTCGGCCCTGTTCTCGTCTTCAGCGAGAAACACCAACCCATCGCGACCGGACTTTTTCCACTGCTCGCGAAGATGGAGCGCCAACATGCCGAGGGGCGAGGACGTCGAGATCGCCGAACCCGAGAATTTTTTGCCTTTCTTGGTCGCGCTTTTCCCGGTCGCACCGCTGGCGCCGACCTTCTTGCTTTTCTTCACGAGACTTCCATCGTCATTCGAGAACCTGGCTGCTGCGAATCGTCAACAAAATACAAGTTATCCACTTTCTACGCTTCCTCCTGTTTCGCCCTTGGTACAGACTGATCGCTCGCATCGGAACAACAGGAGTCGACGAGTATTTCCTGGATCCGATTCCGCTCAGCGGCACCACGCCCCAAGCTTACCGAGCGACGTTTACGGCGCAGCGGGGCGGTGAACTATTCTTGTACGTCAACGCGGTGATAGGATTACCGTGGGCGAATGATCATTATTTCAAGAACAACGTAGGCAACGCAAAAGTTACCGTGCGCCTAATGTAGCGCCTTGTTGAGAATTTGCTGAGCAGCGTTATGCGCAAATCGAATGTTATGGAACCTCCATGGCCCTGACCGCCCGATAAGTCTTCATGCAATTTGTTGTGAGTTGCAGACCGGCCGCCCCCGCAGAGCGTTCCCTTCACACGGGAGAGGTCCAAGGTTCGATCCCTTGTGCGTGCGCCAGCAAACTCAATAACTTACGGTGGCGCCAATCAGAGTCTTGACCACTTGGGCGACCAGGGGGCAACCTCCCTCCCCTGTCGGAAGGTTCGACTTCCGGTCAGTCAGCGTAGCTGGCGTCACGAAGCTTCGCTTCTACGGAGGGGAAATGGCGCATATCCGCGCTTCGCGATCATCAACATCAACACGTTTAGCCGAGGCAGCAAATTCAGCAAGAGAAGCCACGGCATAGAAGGCAAAGCTAAGTTCGCATCGCTCCATCAGCACTAACCGTCTCAAAGTATTTGTTTGGTGATTCATCCCAGCCGCCGGCGTGAGCCAATGCGTCAAATACAGTGCTGAGCTTGACCACAACGCCTCCAGTTGCTTCTTCCATATCAAAAATGATGGGCGGCAAAATCAGCCGATGTTGCTTGCCGATTTTCGCCGGCCCTCGTGATACCTCTTTGTCATAACTTACAGTCTTGTATTCCAGTTCACCTACGATCGATACAGCAAGCCAAACGCGCCCGTTAAGGCCAAGTAGGCGATAAACATCCAAAACTGCGAGTGTCAGAGACAAGACGGCTTGCTCGACGGCTGTTCCTGGTATGACGCTAGAATGAAGCGCCTTAGCCATGATCTCCCGATCTACAGCTTCGACAATTCCATTCGGATAAAACTGGACATAGTAGGATGAGTATTCAGTTTCCTTTTCTTCTGAGTTGAATATCACTAGGCCATCCGCAGCCTTACCGGACGACTCTTCTACTTCGCCGTACTTTGCGTTCAGTAGGGCAAGGCTATTGTTGTATTGGTCCTGAGTGATGATGCCTTGCGCAAGGGCAGCGTTGAGCGTCCTTGTTCCTTTTTCGATTTGCGCCTGAGCACGGGCCGTGTCGTCAATCTGGTTTGTAAGCTTGGCTAGTGCGTCCTTAGCCGAAAGTGCTCGCTTCGCGTTGGTGTCTGTTACTTGAGCGACATTGTTAGACGCATCAGCAAGCTTATTCAGCTTGCCGGTTTGTTCGTCAATGCCGGTAGAAGTGGCGCTGATAGTTAAGCGCCGTACAACTTGATCCGACAATATTATTTCTTTCCAATTATAATCTTCAAGAGTGCGTCTCGATGCGCATCGAGGGTGTCCCGTATTCCGATGTAGTATCCAGCGCTGAATGACTCTCGTAAGCGCTTTGGAATAGTATCCAACGCGCTCTGTAGTGATTGATTGATATGGGCCGTGAGTGCGGTGCATTGATCATCGGAAAATCCGTCAGAGAATTTATCAACGATCGCTTGAGCAATTGAGTCGCCGTGTTTTATTCCGGCTTCTTGGTGATGAAAATTGAGTCCAGCTTTCTGTTTTGGTGTCATTCCGTCTTGCACCGCCATAATTGAGTGTTAAAGGGACGCTCCAAACAATTGGAGTAAAACGAGTGGCGAAGAAGAGAACGGCCGTAAGGCGCGCGTGGTCGAAAGACGATTTGAAATTAATGAAGTCTATGGCCAAAGATAAGCAAGGCGTTGACAAGATCGCCAAGAAGCTAAAGCGATCGCCGGGCGCCACCAGCGTGATGGCGGCAAAGCATGGGGTCTCGCTGAGTATGAGAGCTTGATAGCTATGGCCCGGGTGCGGAGTATTCCGGCCCGGGCCGTTTAGAAGTATTTTGCGGCAGGGTCTTCCGGGTCACCTTCGTCGGGCATCTTCACCTTGCTGGCGTCAGATGGCGTTGCGCCCATAGAATTGAGCATCATCCTAAGCAAGTTGAGGGCTTTAACTCCTACGTCTTCGCCAGCTATTTGGCGTCCGCGAATGTCACTGGCGATACTGACCAAAGCCCTGTGACTGTAGTTGAGCCAGGGCAATTCCTTAGCGAATGTATTCCACGCTTCCTTCTGACTCGCGGTCCTAAGAAATTTAGGCGGCGGGCCTAAGGCCCCAAGGCCCGTAGGTTCGGTGCGGTTCTTGAAGCGCTTGGGATTCTTTAGCGTTCGTCCGGTGGTCTGCGCTTTGATAAGCGGGACGCGAGGTCGGGGCATTATTGAAATAACTTTCGCTCTAAAAATGAAAAAAATTGCTATGGGGCTACGAATTGCAGCGCTGCGCGTGAAGGCCCACATCGGTGGGTGGCTCCCATAGCGCCCGAGGATTTACCCTCCCCCCTATACCCCCGCAGCGCGGTCCCCATCCAGCCCGTTGAAAGGGAGGGGGACCGCGCCGAGCCGTGGGAGTCAAGCACCGCTCAATGGATCATCTTACTGCGAGCTAATCCGCGAGCACCCCGCGAACGTTGGCCCACAAGCTTCGTACTGAAGCGTCGGGAAACGCTTTGCGGCCCTTCTACCGTGGAGCCGCTTTCCAGATTTCCAAATCATCATTCATGGCACTTTATTGATTGTAAAACATTCCAAGCAATTTTAACGTGCAGTCGCAATGACAGAAATATGATCGGCTTGACCTAACAGCAGCCCGCCGTACCGAGATGACGCAGGCATTCCGACCTTGGCGCACAATGTGGCAGCCTTGCCTGGCTTGGCGTTGATCGAATGATGATTGCTGTATTTCGTGTCAGCGCGGCGCAGAGACCTGCAGCTCGCAGATTGTGCGCAAATCTCGAGGTTCGATCGTGCGGGACGCTGGTCGAAAATCACCCTTGCAGAGTGATCCGGACGAGGCGATTCTGCGCCTTGCGCGCGTACTTGCCCGTCTGACTGCAAGGGAAGATCATGAACGAGAACTCGCCAAACAACGAGGTAAAGAAGAGAGCGGTGATCTATGCCCGGTTCTCGACGGACCTTCAGAATGAGCGATCCATTGAGGATCAGATTTCGCTTTGTCGAACGTACGCGGACCGGGAAGCGTTAAATGTAGTCGGCAGCTATGATGATCGCGCCCGCTCCGGCGGGTCGTTGATGGGGCGCAACGGCCTGCTGAAATTATTGGATGATGCAAGAGAGAAGTGTTTCGACGTCATTATAGTCGAAGCCCTCGATCGTCTTTCGCGCGACATGGAAGATCTCGCGGGCATCCATAAGCGACTGTCTTTTCTTGGCATCGAAATTCGGGCGGTTCACGAAGGCGTCGTCAACACCGTGCTGGTCGGCCTTCGCGGCCTGGTAGGACAGCTCTTTCGCGAGGACAACGCTCATAAAGTACGTCGGGGCCTGGCAGGTCGCGTCAAGCAAGGCTTGTCCGCAGGAGGACTAACGTACGGATACACGCCCGCTCCCGGTAAAAACGGCGAGCGCGTCATCGTAGAGGCTGAGGCGCAGGTGGTCAGGCGCATCTTTCAAGAATATGTGGATGGTCGAACTCCCCGCGAAATCGCGCATGATCTCAATAGTGACAAAATAGCCCCTCCTCGAGGACGAGCCTGGAACGCCTCAACAATAAACGGCAACCGCGAGCGAGGAGCAGGCGTTCTCCAGAACGAGCTCTATGTGGGGCGCCTTGTCTGGAACAAGGTCCGGATGGTCAAGGATCCCGAAACTGGAAAGCGGCTCTCACGACCAAATCAGAAAAGTGATTGGCAGATTGCCGAGGTGCCACATCTTACAATCGTCACGCCAGAGCTGTTTGCAGCAGCTAAGGCTCGCAAGGAAGAGCGCAATCGCATTCATCCCAGTCACCTACGCCGACCTCGCCGCATGCTTTCTGGCCTTCTTCGCTGCGGCTCATGCGGCTCTGGCATGGCAACAAAGGGACGAGACAAATCGGGACGGGTCCGCATTCGCTGCTCGGCAGCGACAGAAAGCGGCACATGCTCCGACCCCAAGACTTTTTACTTGCATACTGTCGAGGGCGCCGTTCTCGGCGGGCTAAAGGCTGAATTGCGCGCGCCGAAGGTTATTTCCGAGTACGTACGAACGTATCTTGAGGAGCGTAAGCGCCTCGCAACCGCATCAAACGCAAAAAGGCAACGTCTTGAGCAGCAACAAGGGCAATTGACCCGGGAAATCGATCGACTGGTAAATGCGATCGCAAAAGGGCATGGCGATCCGGCCGTTCTCGGCCCACAATCAACTGCTTTGGCCGCTGAGCGAACTCGAATCTCTGAACAGCTAACGCATGAACCGCCCGCGCCGAAAAATGTCGCGCTGCACCCAGCCATGCTCAAACGATATGAGGAGCAACTAGAACGTCTTGAGGAGGCGTTAGCCAAAGGTGCCAAAGCCGGCGATGGAGAGGCCGCCGAAGCAATCAGAGATTTGGTCGAATCGGTCACCGTGTTCCGCGATCCAGAGCGCCCAGGCGGCGTATCTGTCGAAATAGCAGGTCGGCTAAATGCCCTGCTGGGCGACACCGCTTACCCGAACCGGGTCAGAGGAGTGGGGGGAAAGATGGTAGCGAGAGAGGGACTCGAACCCCCGACCCCAGGATTATGATTCCCGTGCTCTAACCAGCTGAGCTACCTCGCCACGGTTCACCGTCGCGGCACAGTATGCCGCATTCGCGAACGCGCGGCATATAAGGAGTGGCTCGCGGACCTGTCAAGCAAAGCCGGCGGTTCGGCCAAGCATCTGCAAAATAGCGCTATTTCGGCCGGATTGTCGGGTCGCCGCCGGGACTGCCGGGTGGCGGAATCACGGGCGTCTTGCCGGTGTCCGGCGCTGGTGCGTGCATTTCGGGATCGACGCCGGGGGGAGGGCACAATACGCCGTCCGAGCGGGCCAGCTTGTCGCCGAGCGGCTCGGCGCGCTGGCCGGTGGTGGTCCCGTCCGGAACCGCCGTGCCGGCATTCGGCTTCGGCTGCATGGGCGCGCAGTTGGCCGCGCGTTCAGGCGAGGGTGGCGCCGTCTTGGCGGGCGGCGTGGTTGGGCCCGGCGGGGCTTGCGCACCCGCCACGTCAGCCATCACCATCATTGCACATGAGATCAGAAAAGCGCGTTTCATAGGCATGTAGGGAAACGGCCTGCGCTCGCGGAGGTTCCGCGATTAGATTGTCGCTTTTTGTTTGGAAAACGCCGGGCTTCACGATTTTCGAAATCGGATCAGCGAAAAATGCCCCATCGGCGGCATCGGCCGCCGCTCGGTCAAAGTGACACCGCCATGTCTGGCGGCCCAGTTGGTGAGGCGTTCCCAGGGGAATTCCGGCCGCCAGCCGAGCCTGCGCGCCAGCGGCGCGAAAGCCAATTCGAAGATGCGGCGGGGCCCGCTTTCCGCGCCGATATGATTGACCAGAATGAGCTCGCCGCCCGGTTTCAGCACGCGGATGAAATCATCCAGCGTGCGTTCCGGATCGGGCACCGCCGTGATGACATATTGCGCCACCACCGCATCGAAGTATGAGTCCTTGAACGCAAGATTCTTGGCGTCCATCACCGCAAGCGTTTCGACATTGGTCAGGCCGAACTCCCGCACGCGCTTGAGCGCGCGGCGCAGCATCGGCTCGGAAATGTCGACCCCGCATAGTTTCGTGTTGCGCGAATATTCAGAAAGCGACAGCCCGGTTCCGACACCGACGTCGAGAACGCGTCCGCCGATCTTGTCGGCTTCCGCAATGGTCGATCGGCGGCCCTCATCGAACACCTTGCCGAAAACCAGATCGTAGACCGGCGCCCAGCGCCCATAAGCCTTTTCGACCCCCTCGCGGTCGATGTCCCCAGCCATTCCCTCTGCCCCGATTTTTTTCAGATCATGACGCGATTTTATCAAATCGCATCATGATCTCATCTCTTTGTTTGAGCATGATCTTTTCGAAAAACCGGCTTCCACTTTTCCGGATCATGCTCTAGCTGCGCATCACCTCAGCGAGCGATGCAGTCTTTTCCTGCGCCCCTCCCCTCGCCGCCGCAATCGTTGCGGTCGCGCTCTTGATGAATCCGCCGCCGAGCACGCGCGCCTGTCCCGCCGGCGCATCGTAGAACACGCAGGCCTGGCCGGGCGAGACGCCCTCTTCGCCGGCAACGAGTTCGACCTCATAGCCGCCGTCGACCGCGCGCAACCAGGCCGGCTGCGGCGGTCGCGTCGAGCGCACGCGCACGAACATCTCGATGCCGTCGCCGATCACGCGATCCAGCAGCCCGTCGCCGATCCAGTTGACGTCACGCAGGCGAATACGATCCATCCGCAGCGCCTCGCGCGGCCCCACCACGACGCGGCGGCTGGCCGCATCGAGCTTGACGACATAGAGCGGCGCACCGGAGGCGATGCCGAGCCCCTTGCGCTGGCCGACCGTGAAATGAACGATGCCCTGATGCCGGCCGATGGTACGGCCTTCGAGGTCGACGATATCGCCGGGCTCGATCGCGCCGGGCTTGAGACGGCCGATGATATCGGTGTAGCGCCCGGTCGGCACGAAGCAGATGTCCTGGCTGTCCTGCTTGTCGGCGACTTCGAGGCCGAAGCGCCGCGCCAGTTCGCGCGCCTGCGGCTTGGTCATGTCGCCGAGCGGAAAGCGCAGATAATCGAGCTGCTCGCGGGTGGTCGCGAACAGGAAATAGCTCTGGTCGCGATCGGCGTCCGCAGCGCACACCAGCGCGCGCGATCCGTCGGCGAGGCGGCGCGAAGCGATGTAGTGTCCGGTCGCGAGCGCACTCGCGCCGAGTTCGCGCGCAGTCGCCAGCAGATCGCGAAACTTGATCGAGCGGTTGCACTCGATGCAGGGCACCGGCGTTTCGCCGAGCGCATAGCTGTCGGCAAAATTGTCGATCACGGATTCGCGGAAACGGCTTTCATAATCGAGCACGTAATGCGGAATACCGATCCGTTCGGCGACGTTGCGGGCGTCGTGGATGTCACGGCCGGCGCAGCAGGCGCCCTTGCGATGGGTGGCCGCGCCATGGTCGTAAAGCTGCAGCGTGATCCCGACCACGTCGTAGCCTTCGGACTTCAGCAAGGCAGCCGTCACCGAGGAATCGACGCCGCCGGACATGGCGACCACGATCCGCGTGTCCTGCGGACGGCCTTCGAGGTCCAGACTGTTTCGCATGCCAGGGGTCATCGACTTCAATCGCAAGCACGCCATGCGGCTCGCGGTCAGGGTTATAAAATGCCTTTAATCATAAGGCCTTAGGACATGATTCGGCCCTGCCGGGCCGGATCGGACGCCGCTCTTTAATATAGGCCGTATTCCCGCGAGGCAATCAGCCGATCCCTATTTTGGAGCGTATCCAGGACGGCAAATCTTGCCGCCGGGCAGAAAAGGGGGTTGCGGTCATGCGGTGCGATCTACGTGTCTTTTTTATAAGTAGTTGAAAAAACTGGACTATTTTTACCGCAGCGGCTGGCCCGGTCCTTGCTGAATGGTAGACCGAGAGCTCAGCGCGAGGGTCGCCCGTGGTAAGTGTCACGTCAGAAGTATCGGCAAACGCATCGTTTCAGAATGCGGCGGCAAGGTCCGCGCGGCCGGATTCCGAGCCGCCTGCCGGCAACGACAGCTTCGCCGCGCTGGTCGACAGCAATACAGCCGCGAGCCGCAACGACCGTGCGCAGGACTCCGCGCCAGCGCCCGCCATGCGCCGTAACGACGACACAGCTATCGACAACCGCTCGCGCGACAACGCCGCCGCATCGGACAAGGCAGCCGCGGACAAGGCCGCGCGCAACGCTTCGAACGATCGCGACGACGCCGCAGCCAAGGCACGCCGCGACGACGAAGCCGATAGCAAGGTCGATACCGACACCAAGGCCGCGACGCCCCGACGCGCCAAATCGAAGTCCGACGCGCCGAAATCCGATAATGCGAAGTCTGACGAGACGACGCAGGCATCTTCCGGCGATGCTTCAACCGATCAGGCCGGGACGACACAGGATGGAATGGCCGCAGTGACAGCCGACGCCGTTGCTGTCGCCATCCCCGCCGCAACAACGCAGGCGGCGACGGCTTCCGCGATATCCGCAACCGACAAGGCGACCGCGCCGATTGTCATTGCTGCCGCGGCGATCGCAGCCCTCACCGCCGAGACCGCGCCGGCCACTCCCGCCGCTCAAGGCACCGAGGCCAACGCAACCCCGGGCGCGAACGCTGCGCAGGTGGATGGCGCTAAGGCCAACGCGCAGGCTGCCGTCGGCGCAGCCGCTGACCCATCGGTCGCAACCGGCATCGCTCAGGCCGCTTCGTTGGTCGCAGCGACACCCGCCACCAAGCCCGCGGTGCAGCTCAAGAACCCCGATCTCGCCAGGAAAAGCGCCACGACGGCGGTCGAGACGCAGAACGCGGCCGGCACCACGGCGCCCGCCGCGGACACCATCGTGCCCACTGCCACGTCGCCGACCGAAGCCGCGGGTAAGACGAAATCCGAGAATGGCATCGCCGACGCCGCGAAGGCCGACGCGTCAGGCAATTCCATGGCGCCGTCGGCCCCCCACGCCAACGCGCATTTTGCTGCGCCCGACGTCAGCCAGACGCCGGTCAATTCGTCCGGCAACGGCCTGCAGGCCGCCGGCGCAATCCAGACCCAGCAAGCGGCCGCTCCCACGACGACGCCGGCTGCAGCTAGCCAGCTCACCGCGACCGCAGGCGCCGCGGTGCCCGTGAGCGGGCTCGCGCTGGAAATCGCCGCATCTGCCAAGAGCGGTAAGACCCGCTTCGAAATCCGGCTCGATCCGGCAGAACTCGGCCGCATCGATGTCCGCATCGATATCGATCGCCACGGCCAAGTGACGTCCCATCTGACGGTCGAGCGGCCGGAAACGCTGTCGATGCTGCGCCAGGACGCCAACCAGTTGCAGCGCGCACTCGACAATGCCGGGCTCTCGACGGGCAATAGCGGATTGCAGTTCAGCCTGCGCGACCAATCCTCGCAGGGACAGAACGACGGCAACCAGTCCAACCCCAACGCCCATCGCCTTGTTGTCAGCGAGGACGACACCGTGCCGGCCGTCGTCGCCGGCCGCAGCTATGGCCGCATGCTCGGTTCGAGCAGCGGCGTCGACATCAGAGTTTAACGGAGGTCACCATGGCAGTCGATGCAACCATGCCGACGACGATCAAGTCGGCGCCCTCGTCCAGCTCAAGTTCTAGCAGCAACAGCAGCAAGTCCTCGACGGCTACGACAGGAATTGCGGATAATTTCCAAACCTTCCTGACGCTGCTGACCACGCAGCTGCAGAACCAGAACCCGCTTGATCCTCTCGACACCAACCAGTTTACCCAGCAGCTCGTGCAGTTTGCCGGCGTCGAGCAGCAACTCAAATCGAACGATCAGTTGAAGTCGCTGATCGACATCGAAAAGAGCGCCCAGGCGACGCAGGCGCTGGTCTATGTCGGCAACACGGTCGCCGTCGACGGCAGCACGGCGCAGTTCGACAAATCTGCGACCTGGAATTTTACCAGCGAGAAAGACACCACCGCGACGATTACGATCACCAGTTCGACGGGCCAGACCGCCTTTACCGGGTCATATGCGCTGAAACAGGGCAATTCCAGCTTCCTCTGGGACGGCAAGGGTAACGACGGTGTCCAATGGCCAGCTGGCACCTACACCATGAGCGCCACCGGCAAGGATAGTTCGGGCAACAGCGTGGCGATCTCCACCGAGGTCCAGGGCATCGTCGACTCAGTCGATCTCAGCGCCTCCCCGCCGCTGCTGTCGATCGGCGGCCAGAGCTACACCACCGACAAGATCAAGCGCGTGGTCCGTTCTACCGCCTCCAGCTAGCCCTCACCCCTCGCATCGTTTGATCCGCCACTTCCGATCCGGCAATCCCTGGTTGTACGCAAAGGCGTCACAGGGAACCCGGGGCCGACATATTTTCCATCATTTTCAAGGAGATTCGTATTGAAGCTGCGGGCTTAGGCAATTTTTAAGCCGGCAGGCGTAGGTTGTCATGGTGAGTTCAGTGGTTGAGAGTTTGTGAGTACGCCATGACAGAACCCCATCGCCCGAGGGTAAAATACGTCATCGGGCCTGACGGCAGCCCGTTAACAATTGCTGACCTGCCCGCGCCAGGCACCAAACGGTGGGTGATCCGCCGCAAGGCCGAGGTCGTTGCAGCGGTCCGCGGCGGCCTGCTCTCCCTCGAGGAAGCCTGCAGCCGTTATACGCTGACGGTCGACGAATTCCTGTCCTGGCAGTTTTCCATCGATCAGCATGGTCTGGCCGGCTTGCGGACCACCCGGATCCAGCAATATCGGCAGTAAACTCTCCCGCGACCTGAAAGATTTGATGAAAACCGGCTCCGTTTTACGAAGCCGGTTTTTTTCATGTCGGAACTATTCGTCGCGGCTTTAACGGCTGTTAACCATATGGAAACCATCCCCTAGGCAATAATTGCCCAGTCGGTCCCTGGGGCCGAATCCCTGGGGGCGGTTGGTGCAAAGTCTCGTTGCTTTCCTGAGAGGACTGGGCGCCTCGCGGTTGATGGCCATGGTCGCGGTGACGACCGCGCTGCTCGGCTTCTTCGCCTTTGTCATCATGCGCGTCACGACGCCACAGATGACCACGCTGTTCTCCGACCTCTCCGCCGAAGACTCCTCCGGCATCATCAAGGATCTGGAACGCCAGGCGATTCCGTTCGAGCTTCGCAACGAAGGCGCCGTCATCATGGTGCCGAAGGACAAGGTTACGCGGTTGCGGATGAAGCTCGCCGAAAGCAATCTGCCCAAGGGCGGCGGCGTCGGTTACGAGATTTTCGACAAATCGGACGCCCTCGGCACCACGAGCTTCGTCCAGAACATCAATCATTTGCGCGCACTGGAGGGCGAACTCGCCCGCACCATCCGCGCCATCGACCGCATCCAGGCGGCCCGAGTGCATCTCGTGCTGCCGGAGCGGCCGCTGTTCTCGCGCGAAACGCCGGAGCCGTCGGCGTCGATCGTGCTGCGGGTGCGCGGCACCCTCGAACCCCAGCAGATCCGCGCTATTCGCCATGTCGTCGCCTCCGCCGTCAACGGGCTGAAGCCGCAGCGGGTATCGATCGTCGACGAGGCCGGCCGGTTGCTGGCCGACGGCTCTGGCAAGGACTCCGAGAACGCGGTCGGCGACGAGCGCCGCACTGCGTTCGAGAAGCGCATGCGCAACGAGGTCGAGGCGATCGTCTCCTCGGTCGTCGGCCAGGGCCGGGCCCGCGTCCAGCTCACCGCCGATTTCGACTACAACAAGGTCACCCAGACCTCGGACAAGTTCGATCCCGAGGGCCGCGTGCTGCGCTCCAGCCAGACGCGCGAAGAATCCGCGGTGTCGGCGGAGAATAGCGGCCAGGTGACGGTCAACAACGAACTGCCCGGCAACCAGACCAACACCACCACGCCCACCGCTCGCGACCAGAGCAAGAAGAGCGAAGAGACCAACAATTACGAGATTTCCCGCACCACCAAGACCGAGGTCACCGAGGCCGGACGGGTCAACCGGATCTCGGTCGCAGTGCTGGTCGATGGCGCCTATTCCAAGAACGAAAAAGGCGAGATGGTCTATCAGGACCGCAGCAAGGAACAGCTCGACCGCATCGCCACCCTGGTCCGCTCGGCGATCGGCTTCGACCAGAAGCGCGGCGACCAGGTCGAGGTCGTCAATCTTCGCTTTGCCGAAGCGCCGGCCGTGCCCGCGGTCGTGGAGCCGACCGGCCTTCTCGGCATGCTGCAGTTCACCAAGGATGACGTCATGTATGTCATCGAACTCGGCGTCATGATGCTGCTCGGCCTCGTGGTTCTGTTCATGGTGATCCGTCCGCTGGTCAAGCGCATCCTGGCTGCCGAAGTCGTTCCCGCACCGCCCGAACCGGCGCTCGCCTTGACCGACGGCACGGCCGAACTCGGGCCCGGCCAGGCGTTGATCGCCGGCACCAGCGGCACCGCCCAACTGATCGACGTCGCCCAAGTCCAGGGCCAGGTCCACGCACAGGCCGTACACCGCGTCGGCGAACTGGCGGAACGAAATCCGAATGAGACCGCTTCCATTGTTCGCCAATGGCTCAGCGAACCCGCCGAGTGACCTGACATGGCCGTACCGCAAACCAACAATGCCAACGACATCACCACCGTCATCTCGGCGCTGGCGAGCCGTCAGAGCGCACGGCCCAAGAGCAAGCCGCTGAGCGGCCCGAAGCGCGCCGCCATCCTGATGCTGGCGCTGGGCGAGCAATATGGCGGCAAGGTCTGGGGACTGCTTGCCGACGACGAGGTGCGCGAATTGTCGATCCATATGTCGACGCTCGGCACCGTCGAGGCCGACGTGGTCGAAGACCTGCTGCTCGAATTCGTGTCGCGGATGTCCGCGTCAGGCGCGCTGATGGGCACCTTCGATGCGACCGAGCGGCTGTTGCAGCAATACCTGCCCGGGGACCGCGTCACCGGCATCATGGACGAAATTCGCGGCCCCGCCGGCCGCAACATGTGGGAGAAGCTCTCCAACGTCCAGGAGGAGGTGCTCGCCAACTACCTCAAGAACGAATACCCGCAGACCATTGCGGTAGTGCTGTCGAAGCTGAAGCCGGAGCACGCCGCACGCGTGCTGGCGATCCTGCCCGACGATCTCGCGCTCGACGTGGTCGGCCGCATGCTGAAGATGGAAGCGGTGCAAAAGGAAGTCATCGAGCGCGTCGAGCAGACGCTGCGCACCGAATTCATGTCCAATTTGTCGCAGACCCGCCGCCGCGACGCCCACGAGGTGATGGCCGAGATCTTCAACAACTTCGACCGCCAGACCGAGACCCGTTTCATCACCTCGCTGGAAGAGGAAAACCGCGAATCTGCCGAGCGCATCAAGGCGCTGATGTTCACCTTCGACGACCTCATCAAGCTCGACTCCGGCTCGGCCCAGACGCTGATGCGTAATATCGACAAGGCCAAGCTCGGCATCGCGCTGAAGAGCGCCAATGAGGAGGTGCGTGCCTTCTTCCTCGGCAACATGTCGTCGCGCGCCGGCAAGATGTTGATGGACGACATGGCCGCGATGGGACCGGTGCGGCTGCGCGACGTCGACGAGGCGCAGGCGCTGCTCGTCAACCTCGCCAAAGACATGGCCGCCAAGGGCGAAATCACGCTGACCAAGAGCCGCGCCGACGACGAGCTGGTGTACTGATGGCCGCACCCGCAAAATTCCTGTTCGACACCGACTTCGCAGCGCCCGACAGGACGCGCGAGCGTGCGGCGACGGCTGCCGAGATCGCGCAGAAGATCGCGGAGGCCGAGGCACGCGCCTACCGCGCCGGTTACGAGGCGGCCCAGCACGAGGCGAAGGTGGAGAGCGACCGCCGCTCGGCGCTGGCGCTGGAAGAGATCGGCATCACCATCCGCGGCATCGCCACGCGCTTCTCCGGCATCGAGGCCAGGATGGAGACCGAAGCCGTCGAAGTCGCGGTCGCGGTGGCGCGCAAGCTGTGCAGCGAACTGGTCGCCCGCGAGCCGCTCGCCGAGATCATGGCGCTGGTCAGCGACTGCTTCTCCCACCTGGTTGCAACCCCGCATCTCGTCGTCCGCATCAACGACCAGCTCTACGAAGCCGCCCGTGACAAGATCGAACGGCAGGCTGCCCAGAACGGCTTCGAGGGCCGGCTGGTGATCCTGGCGGAGCCCGGCATCGTCACCGGCGACTGCCGGATCGAATGGGCCGACGGCGGCGTCGTGCTGGAACGCGCGACCATCGAAGCAAAGATCAGCGAACTCGTGGGGCGCTATCTGGCGTCCCGCGATCAGGCCGGAGCGTAAAGGCCATGAGGACTGAACCATGAGTGACACCGACGCACAGGTACCGCTACCCGACCTCAACGCCGCGGACGCCCCGCCGGTCGACGATCTCGCCTACAACGAGGACGAACAGGCCTCGCGCATCGCGGCCGACCTCGAGGCCGTGTTCGACGTGCCGGTGCAGGTCTCGGCCGTGCTCGGCCGTTCCAAGATGGACGTCGGCGAACTGTTGAAGCTCGGCCCCGGCACCGTGCTGGAGCTGGACCGCCGCGTCGGTGAAGCCATCGACATCTACGTCAACAACCGCCTCGTGGCGCGAGGCGAAGTGGTGCTGGTGGAAGACAAGCTCGGCGTGACCATGACGGAAATCATCAAGGCGGAACGCAGCTAACAATTTTGGCGATACGCGCCGTAAACGGCGCGAACAGACGAACTGGAGATAAAAAATGCGGCTTCTCATCGTTGGCACATTGAAGGGCCAGCTTACGACCGCCACCAAGATCGCGATGGACAATGGCGCCTCGGTAACCCACGCCGAGGCGGTCGAACAGGCGATGGCCGTGCTGCGCGGCGGCAAGGGTGCCGACCTGCTGCTGGTCGATGTCGCCCTCGACATCCGCGACCTGGTGATGCGGCTGGAAGCCGAGCACATCCACGTGCCGATCGTAGCCTGCGGCATTTCCAACGACGCCCGCGCGGCGGTCGCCGCGATCCATGCCGGCGCCAAAGAATACATCCCGCTGCCGCCGGATCCGGAACTGATTGCGGCCGTGCTCGCCGCCGTCGCCAACGATTCACGCGACCTGATCTATCGCGACGAAGCCATGGGCAAGGTCGTCAAGCTGGCGCAGCAGATCGCGGGCTCGGACGCCTCGGTGATGATCACCGGCGAATCCGGCACCGGCAAGGAAGTGCTGGCGCGCTATGTCCACTCCCGCTCGGGCCGTGCCAAGCGGCCGTTCATTTCGATCAATTGCGCCGCGATCCCCGAGCATCTGCTGGAGTCAGAGCTGTTCGGCCACGAGAAGGGCGCCTTCACCGGCGCCGTGGCCCGCCGTATCGGCAAATTCGAGGAGGCCACCGGTGGCACGCTGCTGCTCGACGAAATCTCCGAGATGGACGTTCGCCTGCAATCCAAGCTGCTGCGCGCGATCCAGGAACGCGTGATCGACCGCGTCGGCGGCACCAAGCCGGTGCCGGTCGATATCCGCATCATCGCGACCTCGAACCGCAACCTCGCGGACGCCGTGCGCGAAGGCACCTTCCGCGAGGACCTGCTGTTCCGCCTCAACGTCGTCAACCTGAAGATCCCGCCGCTGCGCGACCGTCCGGCGGACATCCTCGAGCTGGCGCAGCATTTTGCCAAGAAATATGCCGACGCCAACGGCGTGGCGTTGCGGCCGATCTCCGCTGACGCGAGGCGGGTGCTGACCTCAAACCGCTGGCAGGGCAACGTCCGCGAACTGGAAAACACCATCCATCGTTCGGTGCTGATGGCGCAGGGCGACGAGATCGGTCCCGAGGCGATCCTGACCCCCGACGGCGACCGCCTCGACCTCGCCAAGACCGCACCCGCGGTGGCGCACGCCACCTTTGCCGCCGAGCAGGTGACGCGTGCGCTGGTCGGCCGCACCGTCGCCGATGTCGAGCGTGACCTGATCCTGGAGACGCTGAAACACTGCCTCGGCAACCGGACCCATGCCGCCAATATCCTCGGCATCTCGATTCGCACGCTACGCAACAAGCTGAACGAATATGCCGACGGCGGCATCCCGATCACGCCTGCCGGCGCGGGTGAGCATCAGCGTTTTGTCGCGGCTGGCTAGAACCCTGCCGCCGTCATTGCGGGCGTAGCGAAGCAATCCATCTTGTCCCGAGCGGCGCCATGGATTGCCTCGCTAGGCTCGCAATGACGTTGAGATAGCTGAATAGCTCGGCGCGTCGGGCTTTCGAAAAATGCGAATGGGATCGCCGGGCTGCAGGTCGCGCCCGGTGAAAACCGCATAGGCATAGAGCGCGAGGTAGGCGATCGCGAGCGCGCCGACGCCGTAAAATATCCAGGTTGCAAGACGCTTCATTCGCCGGGTTTAGATCGGCAACCCGGGAAAAGCCAGCCCCGGCCCGGGACGGCTGCCTCGGTCAGAACTTGCGGCCGGTCTTCCGCACCGGCACGCTGACCTCGGCAAGCTTCGCCGCATCCTCGTCCTGATCGATGGCGACATAGCGCCCCTGCCAATAGGCCAGCGCCGCGGTGCGCGCGGACACCGCTACGTCCAGCACGCGGCCGATGACGATCGCATGCGAATGCCGCTCGATGACGTCCTCGACCTCGCAGTCGATCGCTGCCAGCGCGTCTGCCAGCAGCGGCACGCCGGAGGCACGCGTAGTCCACTGCGCGCCGGCAAAGCGGTCGGCGCCCTTCAGCCCGCCCTTGCCTGTGAAGCGCTCGGCAATATCGATCTGGTCGGATGTCAGGATGCTGACGCCGAAGAAGCCATAACGCTTCACGAGCGGCCACGAGGACGATTCACGATTGAGGCTGACGATCAGGGACGCCGGCTCGACCGACAGCGAGGACACCGAGGTGACCGTCATGCCCGAAATGTCCCTGCCCTTTCCGGCGGTGATGACGCTGACACCACCCGTCAATTGGCGCATGGCACTGCGAAAATCGCTCGCCGTCACTTCGGTTTCGATCGACACGGCGCGGACAATGGAATTCATGGGCACCTCACAGGTCGGAAGTATCTTCCGTCCCTTCCAGAAGATTTTTCAGGATCGCGCCTTCCAGCGCCGCCAGCTCGGCCGAACCGCGCTGCCTTGGACGCGGAATATCGACGCTGAAATCCTCGGCGATGCGGCCGTCCTCGATGACCAGCACGCGATCGGCCAGCGCCACGGCCTCGGCGACGTCGTGCGTCACCAGGATCGCGGTAAAGCCCTGATCGTGCCAGACCCGCTCAAGCAGCCGCTGCATCGATATCCGCGTCAAGGCGTCAAGCGCGCCGAGCGGCTCGTCGAAAGCGAGCACGCGCGGCTGGCTGACCAGCGCGCGCGCCAACGCCACGCGCTGCTTCTGTCCGCCCGACAGCACCGCCGGCCATTGCGTCCGCTTTTCGGCGAGACCGACCTCCACAAGCGCGCTCTCGGCACGGGCCTGCGCGTCCGGCGAATTCCGTTCCCGGCCAAGACCGACTTCGACATTCGACAGCACCCGCGCCCATGGCAGCAGCCGCGGCTCCTGGAACATGACGCGGACGTCTTCCGGTCGCGCGTCCTCGCCAAGGCTGATCGTGCCGGCGGTAATGGTCTCCAGACCGGCAATCAGCCGCAGCAACGTGCTCTTGCCGCAGCCGCTGCGGCCAACGATCGCAACCGACTGGCCGGCCGGAATATGCAGGTCGATGCCGCGCAGCACCTCATTGTCACCGAAGGATTTTCGCAATCCCCGGATGGTCAGCGAAAGCCCGCGGGACGGCGCTTCCGAGCCGCGCCGAAGCAATCGCGCCTGCTCGACGATGTCGGCGCGATCGACCGGCTCGGCCCCGGGTGAAAGGAAACGAAGGGCTTCTTGCATTTCTTGTCCTCAGTGTTTCTGGAAAGCCGGGTGCCAGGACAGCGTCAACCGTTCCAGCGTGCGCGAGGCGCTGTCGGCGAGCTTGCCGAGCAGGGCATAGATCAGGATCGACAGCACCACGACGTCGATCAGCATGAACTCGCGCGCCTGCATCGCCATGTAGCCGAGGCCAGAGGACGCAGCGATGGTTTCGGCCACGATCAAGGTCAGCCACATGATGCCGAGCGCGAAGCGCACGCCGACGAAGATCGACGGCAACGCGCCAGGGAAGATTACCCGGCGGAACAGTTCGCCGTCGGTCATGCCGTAGATGCGCCCCATCTCGATCAGTTGCGGATCGACGGTCCGGATACCGTGCAGCGTGTTGAGATAGATCGGGAAAAACACGCCGAGCGCGACCAGGAACAGTTTTGCGGATTCATCGATCCCGAACCACAGGATGACCAGCGGGATCAGCGCCAGATGCGGGATGTTGCGCACCATCTGCAACGTCGTGTCCGTGAGCTTATTGGAGAGCTGCGACAGGCCATTGGCGAGCCCGAACGCGAAGCCGATGCTGCCCCCGATCAGGAAACCGACGCTGGCGCGCCAGAAACTGACCCAGATATTGCGGGCGAGTTCACCTGATAGCAGGAGCTTCCATCCGGCCAGCGCGACATCGCTCGGCGCCGGCAGCACCCGCGCCGAAACGAAGCCAGTGACGCAAGCAAGCTGCCATATCAGGATGATGGCGAGCGGCACGATCCACGGGATCAGGCCGTCGACCCTCGGCAGCTTCGGTGAGCTGACGCGCGAAAGACTATCAATGAGACTCATGATTGTGATGCCTGTTTGTCCGGCCGGTATTCATTGCCGATGGTTTCGCCGAACGGTCCGGTGTTGACGCGGATCGGCGTAACGTTGGTGTGCTGCGTCAGCGACAGCAGCGGGAACACCAGTTCGGTAACGCGATAGGCTTCTTCCAGATGCGGGTAGCCGGACATGATGAAGGTGTCGATGCCGACATCCTGATATTCCCTGATCCGCGCCGCGACGGTTTCGGGGTCGCCGACCAGCGCCGTACCCGCGCCGCCACGCACCAGGCCAACGCCGGCCCAGAGATTGGGACTGATCTCGAGCTTGTCACGCCGCCCACCATGCAACTGCGCCATGCGTTGCTGGCCGACCGAATCCATCCGGGAAAAGATCTTCTGCGCTGACGCGACGGTTTCGTCCGTCACATGCTGGATCAGCTCATCCGCCGCCTTCCAGGCTTCCGCATTGGTCTCGCGCACGATCACGTGCAACCGGATACCGAACGAGAGCTTTCGTCCGCGCGCCGCCGCGGCGGCTTTCACCCGATTGACCTTCTCGGCGACCTGCGCCGGCGGCTCGCCCCAGGTGAGATATTTGTCAACGGTGTCGACGGCGACGTCGATGCCGGCATCCGACGATCCACCGAAATAGAGTGGCGGCCGCGGCGACTGCACCGGCTGGAACAACACCCTGCCGTCCTCGATGCGGATATGCTTGCCCTCGACGTTCACCGTCTTGCCCGCAAGCAGGTCGCTATAGACGTTGAGAAACTCGCGCGTCACCTCATAGCGCTCGTCATGCGACAGGAAGATACCGTCGCCCTTGTTCTCGACGGGATCGCCGCCCGTCACCACGTTGATCAGCAGGCGGCCATTCGACACCCGGTCGAGCGTCGCGGTCATGCGCGCGGCGACGCTGGGCGACTGCAGGCCCGGCCGCACCGCCACCAGATAGCGCAGCCGCTCCGTCCATGGCGCCACGGCTGAGGCGACCACCCAGGAATCCTCGCAGCTACGGCCAGTGGGCAGCAGTACGCCGAAATAGCCGAGCTGATCGGCGGCCTGCGCGATCTGGCGCAGATAGTTGAAGTTCACCTCGCGTCCGCCGGTGGTGGTGCCGAGATAGCGACCGTCACCATGGGTCGGCAGGAACCAGAGGATGTTGGCGTTGGGTTGCGTGCTCACGATCCGGACCTCCGGGCTACGTCTGAAATCTTGATTTGCTTCGGGATGAGTCCGAGCGCGAAGAACGTATCCGCGACCTGTTGCTGGTCGTTGATGACGCTCTCGGTGAGCGGCTTGATGCCGTAAGACTGCCGCTTGAGGGCCACTTCGACCACCGGAACGGAAAGACCGATCGCCGGCGCGAGTTGTTCGGCGACCGCATGGATGTCGCCCTTGGCCCAGTCGTCGACCTCGCCGAGCTGCGCCAGCACCACATCAACGATCTTCGGATCGCTCTCCAGGAACTTTTTCGAGGAGAAATAGAACTGGTAGTTCGCGACGATACCGGTGCCGTCGGCCAGTGTACGCGCGCCAGTCGCGGCCTCAGCGGCGGCCTGGAACGGATCCCAGATCACCCAGGCATCGACCGCGCCGCGTTCGAACGCCGCGCGGGCATCGGCGGGCGCCAGGAACACCGGCTCGATCTCGGAATATTTGACGCCGGCTTTCTCCAGAGCTTTCACCAGGAGATAGTGGACATTGGAGCCCTTGTTCAGTGCTACCTTCTTGCCTTTCAGATCGGCTACCGAATTCAACTTGCTGTCCTTCGGCACCAGGATCGCCTCGCCTTTCGGCGCGGGCGGCTCATAAGCGACATACTGGATCGGCGCACCCGCGGCTTGTGCGAAGATCGGTGGCGCTTCGCCGGTGTTGCCGAAATCGATGGCACCGACATTGAGTGCTTCGAGCAGCGGCGGCCCGGAGGGGAACTCCGTCCACACCACCTTGTAGCCGGCGGATTTCAGCTTCTCTTCCAATGTGCCCTTGCTCTTGAGCAGCACCAGCTTGCCGTATTTCTGGAAGCCGATGCGCACGACCTTGTCCTGGCCGTAGGATAGGCCGACAGTCGCGCCCACGATGCTCATGGAGAGCATGGCGCTCGCGATCCAGCGTCGAATTAAACGCGTCATGGGTAGTGACCTCTTTCTGAAATTCAGCTTTGGGTATGGCGCCAGACGATGTCGCGGACGGCGATCGGCTTCGGGATCAGGCCGAGCCTGTGGAAGCGGTCGGCGACGGCCTGCTGCGTCGTGACGATCTCATCGGTCACCGGACCAATTAGGAAGGATGCGCGATTGGCGGCGATGGCCTGAACCTCGAGCGGCACGCCGGTGATGGCCGCAAGCGCGCTGGCAACCTCGCCCCGATTGGCTTCCGCCCAGCGCGCGGCCTCTGCCAGGCCGTCGATGACTTCACGGGTCTCCTTGACATTGGTGTTCGCGAAATCGCGGTTGGCTAGGTAGAACGAATTGGTCTTGGCGACTTCATGGGCGTTGACCAGGATCCGGCCGCTCTGGCGCTTCTCGCCGATCGCAAAATAGGGATCCCAGACCGCCCAGGCGTCGATGCTGCCATTAGCGAATGCCGGCCCCGCGTCGGGAGGCGTCAGATAAACAGGCGTAATGTCCTCGTAAGTGAGCCCGGCCTTTTCCAACGTGGCGATCACCACGTTGTGGGCACTGGAGCCCTTGGTGAACCCGACGCGTTTGCCTTTAAGGTCGGCAATAGCCCGTATGCCGGAGTTGGCGGGAACCAGAATGCCCTGCCCGTTCGTGATCCGCGATCCCGCGACATAGAGCACATTGGCGTTCGCGGCCTGCGCGAAGATCGGCGGCGTATCGCCAACGGAACCGAGATCGACGCTGCCGATGCTCATGGCCTCCAGCAGCGGCGGGCCCGACGTAAACTCTATCCACTTGATGCCGATCTGCCGGGCCGCAAAGCGCTTCTCCAGCACGGCCTGCTGCCGCGCGATCACGAGTACGCCGGTCTTTTGATAGCCGATCCTGATTTCCCTCAGCGGCGTTTGCGCACGCGCCACTGGCGACACCGACGCCGCCGCCGCACCCAGCGACAGTTTAAGGAACTCACGACGCTTCATCACAATCTCCTGAACGCGCCTCGTAGATCGACGCACTCAGAGAATGATGATGATGCTTCAAACAGGTGTCGAGTGCTCTGCAAAAATAGCAATGAGGACACTGCGGGCTTACGGGACTCGATAGGTTTATTGCTGGATCTCGATCACACGCGACGCATTTTTCTTTTTCGGTCGCGATGCACATTTTCCGGTCACAAGCATTTATCCCGCACGACACCGTGATCGGTACAGCAATGGAACAGCGGACAGTAAACGCCTAAAATTTTTCATCTGCGATGCGAACTGGACGTAGCAAATTTACATTCACGGCGCGCCGACAACGAATTCTGGTCCTATTGACTGAAGCTCCGTGCGCCTTAGCCTCTGAGGAATCCCTCAATTCCATCAGGCAGACAATTTTATGAGCCATCGGATCAAGTCGGCGCTCGGTATCGCCGCCGCCGCAGCGATCATTTCGGTAAATTCAGCGTATGCGCAGACGCCGGCCTCCGATACGATCCGCATCGGTTATCAGAAGTCGTCGACGTTGACGGCGATCCTCAAGACCAATGGCGAACTCGAGAAAGCGCTGGCGCCGCTCGGTGTCCGCATCTCCTGGCATGAATTCACCAGCGGCCTGCCGCTGCTGGAGGCGATCAATACCGGCAACGTCGATTTCGGCGCCGACGTCGCAGATACCGTACCTCTGTTCGCGCAGGCCGCCGGCGCCAAGCTCGCCTATATCGCGGAAGAAGCCGCCTCGCCGTCCGCCCAGGCGATCCTGGTGGCCGCGGAATCGCCGATCAAGACGGTCGCCGACCTCAAGGGCAAGAAGGTTGCGGTCACCAAAGGCGCAGGCAGTCATTTCCTGCTGCTGGCTGCGCTCGCCAAGGCGGGCCTCAGCTTCAAGGATATTTTTCCGGCCTACCTGACGCCGGCCGACGGACGCACGGCCTTCATCGGCGGCAAAGTCGATGCATGGGTGTCGTGGGATCCGTTCCTCACCAGCGCCCAGCGCCAGTCAAATGCACGGGTGCTTTCCGACGGCAGCAACGGCCTTGCAAGCTACAAGCGGTACTATCTGTCGTCAGCTGCATTCGCCGACCGTCGCGCCGACGTGCTGAACGCGATCTTCACCAAGCTCGATGAAACCGGCAAATGGGTCAAGGCGCATCCAAAGGAAGCAGCGACGCAGCTCGCGGCCCTCTGGGGCATCGATGCCGCCACGGTGGAAGAAGCCAACAGCCATCGCTCCTACAAGGTCGGCGTCGTGACAGTGCCAGGCCTGTCCGAACAGCAGCGCATCGCCGATGCGTTCTTCGCGGAGGGTTTGCTTCCGGTGAAAGTCGACGCCGGCGCCGCCAAGATATGGACGCCGAAGCGGGATTGATCTTGTTGTGGCGGCATTCAGCAGACACGCTTCGTCACCACTTCAAAGCCGAGATGTTCATTGCACGCTCGGCAAAATATTCAGTCAGCCATTTCATTGACTGCCGTGCCGCTGCCCGTAGACTTTGTGCATCGCTGATAGCGTCAGACGATGCAGCGGATGAAATGGAAAGATCAAAAACATGAAGGCAACCAAACTTGAATGGCGCGCCCGCGCGCGTCTCGGTCGCATCGGCGCCACGCTGTTCGGCGCGGCAATGGGCGTGGCGATTACTGCATCGGCGTTGGCCGCGGACACCGTGACGCTCCGCGTCGGCGACCAGAAGGGCGGCAATCGTTCCCTGCTCGAAATCTCAGGCTACGCGAAGGATTTGCCCTACAAGATCGAATGGTCGGAATTTCCTGCGGCCGCGCCGATCCTCGAAGCGCTGAACGCGGGCGCGCTGGATGTCGGCTACACCGGCGATCTCTCGTTCCTGACGGTGTATGCGGCCGGCGCGCCGATCAAGGCCATCGGCGGCACCCGCTCCGATGCGAAGACGCAGGCGATTCTCGTCAGACAAGACTCGCCGATCAAGTCGGTCGCCGACCTCAAGGGCAAGCGCCTCGCCGGAACACGCGGCGGCTGGGGCCAGTTCCTGATCGACGCGACGCTGGAGAAGGCCGGATACAAGATTGAGGAAGCGACATTTGCGCCGCTTGGGCCGGTGGATGCGAAGATCGCGCTGGTCGCCGGCTCGATCGACGCATGGGCGGTGTGGGAGCCATACGTGTCCTACGCCACGCTCAAGGACAATGCGCGGGTCGTCGCCCATGGCGAGGGCCTGACGCCGACCGTCACCTTCATCGTCGCATCCGACAGCGCCATCGCTGCCAAGCGCGCGGCCGTGCAGGATCTCGTGCTGCGTCTCAACAAGGCGCGGCTATGGTCGCTGGATCATCTGCCTGAATACGCGAAGAACACCGCCGAACTCACCAAGCTTCCGGAAGACGTGTTGCTGAGCGCCTACAAGGCGCAACGCACCAGCCCGATCGCGATCGACGAAACCATCGTCAAGGAGGTTCAGGAAGCATCCGACCGCGCCACCCGCTACGGAATTCTGGCGAAGACGCTCGACGTCAGCAAAGCGGTCGATCGGAGTTTTTCGGCGGGTGCGAACTTGAACTGATAACGCATGTGGCTTGTACAGCCGTCATTGCGAGGAGCGATAGCGACGAAGCAATCCGTCTATCGGCTATACCGCACAATGGATTGCTTCGCTCCGCTCGCAATGACGCGGAGAGGTCGGCGGTCTATCCCGCCGCCACCTTCTGCGCCGGCGCGACATTCACCGCCAGCTTGCCATAGCGGTCCTTGAAGGCGTCGGTGTCGATCTCTTCAAGCTGGATCGCACCGCTCATCACGCCTTTCTTCCACGCCTCATGCTCGGGGTCGTTCTGGAATTCCGGCATCACCTCTTTGCCGAACAGCTCAAGCGACTCGCAGATGTGCTCGTGGGTGTTCTTGCCGGCCTGGTTGAGCAGGATCACCTGGTCGATGTGGGAGGCGCGGAAACGCCGCAGCTTCTTGCGGATGGTTTCCGGCGAGCCGATCAGGCCGCCACGCAGCGCCGCCTCCTGCGCTTCCGGGTTCTCGCGCTTCCACTTGTTGTACTCGTCCCACATGTTGACGGTGCCGGGATCGGGGCGCTGCCGGTTCTGCGAGGCGCCGTAGAAGCGCAGCGCGAACTGGAAGAAGGTGGCCCCGTCGGCGCGGGCGCGCGCTTCCTCGTCGGTCTTGGCGCACATGAAGAACGAAACCAGCGCCATGTTCGGATTGATCTCATAATCCGCGAGCTTCTTCAGCCGTTTTGTGATGGCGTTGTAATAGGCATGCACCCACGCATGCGCCGCGTCAGCGCTGACGAACTGGAAGCCGAGCGCGCCAAAGCCGTTTTCGCCGGCACGCTCGATGGTCTGCAGTTGCGAGCACGCCATCCACAGCGGTGGATGCGGCTTCTGGACGGGTTTCGGCACCACATTACGCAGGGGAATGTCGAAATACTTGCCATGATGCTCGGTGCCCACCTTGGTGAACATCGGGAAGATCGCTGCGACAGCCTCCTCGAACACCTCGCGCTTGGTTTCCATGTCGCGGCCGAACGGGGTCAGTTCGGTGATCGACGCGCTCTCGCCCATGCCGAATTCGCAGCGGCCGTTTGAGAGCAGATCGAGCACCGCGACTTTCTCGGCGACGCGGGCGGGATGGTTCGTGGTCAGCTGGAAGATGCCGTGGCCGAGCCGGATCTTCTTGGTGCGCTGGCTGGCGGCGGCGAGAAAGGATTCCGGCGCGGGAGAGTGGGAATATTCTTCCAGGAAATGATGTTCCACCACCCAGGCGTGGTCATAGCCCAGCCGGTCGGCGGTCTCGAGTTGGGTCAGCGCGTTCTGGTAGAGCCGGAGCTCGTCGCCCTCTTCCCATGGGCGTGGCAGTTGCAGCTCGTAAAAGATGCCGAATTTCATGACGCCTCCCAAACCTCTTGTTGTTTTCGGTCAGTGTATTCGCCATCCGCTGCAAGTCCAGCCTCGGCTGTGAAACAGCAATTCCGTGACGCGGAAGCAGCCTTGCATGGAACGCGCGAATGGTTAGCTTTACGCTTCCGTTGAGTCGCGGCCTCACCGCCCGCTCCGCTCTCCATCTGGACCCCATGACCACGTTCACGCCGCACCAGGATTCCGCGCTGAAGGCCGTTGCCGACTGGCTGAAAGCCAAGCCCGGCAGGGGCGGCACGCCGCCGGTGTTCCGGCTGTTCGGCTATGCCGGCACCGGCAAGACCACGCTGGCGCGGCACATCGCCGAGGGCGTCGATGGTGAGGTGAAGTATGCGGCTTTCACCGGCAAGGCCGCGCTGGTGATGCGCAACAAGGGCTGCGACAACGCCTCCACCATCCACTCGCTGATCTATCGCGCCAAGGAATCCGGCGTCGAGCAGCCGAGCTTCGAACTATGGGACGATGCGCCCGCCTCTAAGGCCAAGCTGATCGTGATCGACGAATGCTCGATGGTCGATGCCGAGCTCGGCCGCGACCTGATGTCGTTCGACTGCCCGCTGCTGGTGCTCGGCGACCCCGCGCAATTGCCTCCGATCCAGGGCGGCGGCTTCTTTACCGACTGCGAGCCGGACTCGATGCTGACCGAGGTGCATCGCCAGGCGCAGGACGACCCGATCGTGCGGATGTCGATGGATATCCGCGAGGGCCGCGAACTCGAAATCGGCCGCCATGGCGAGAGCGAGGTCGTGCCGCGCAGCGAGCTCGATCCGGATCGCGTGATGGGCGCCGACCAGGTACTGGTCGGTCGCAACAACACCCGCCGCGCCTACAACATGCGGGTGCGGCAGAAACAGAACATCGAGGACCCCTTTCCGGTGGCCGGCGACAAGCTGGTCTGCCTGCGCAACAACCGCAAGAAAGGCCTGTTCAACGGCGGGCTGTGGCGCGTGAAATCGCGCACCCAGCCGCGAGGCAAATCGAAGATTTTGACGATGCGGCTGTCGCCGGATGAAGAGTTCGGCCACAAGGTCACCAAGGTCTCGGTACGCCATGATTGCTTCGAGGGCGGGATCGACGCGATCCCGTGGGAGCAGCGCAAGCCGTACGACGAGTTCGACTACGGCTACGTGCTCACCGTGCACAAGTCGCAGGGCTCGCAATGGGACGACGTGGTGCTGTTCGACGAGAGCTTTGCGTTCCAGGACAGCCGGGCGAGATGGCTCTACACGGGAATTACGCGGGCTGCGAAACGCCTGAGCGTGGTGGTGTAGTTCGTCGCACCACAAGGAAGTGCTCATCCGTAGCGAACTGAGACCTCATCCTGGGGAGCCGCGAAGCGGCGTCTCGAAGGATGGCCCGCGGGCAATATCCCGGCCACATGGTTTGAAACGGCGCGGGGCCTGTCATCGGTCCGCGCTGAGCGCGGACACGTTGGCGCCTCCTCACCATGAGGTTTGAGAATGTGCCACGCCTCTGCACGATGACGACCGCAACTACTTCTCCACCAGGAAGTAAAAATCTTCCCGACCGGGCGGCGACCCATAGGTGAACGGCTGCTGCTGGTGTTTCGAAGCGGTCCAGACGTCGTCGCGGACGATATCGAACAGCTTTCGTAATTCGACCTTCGGCGCGGGCCAGGGCGGTCGCGAACGGGCTGTTGACGCCCTCACCGTCCAGCGCGGTCTCGCCGTGCTTGGCCGCATACACCACCATGAAGCCGGCGGCGGGCTCGATGTTCGAGAATCCCTTGTCGACCAGCTTCAATGCGATGGTCCGCTGCATATTCTTCTCGAACGGATTATCGCGACAGGCGTCCAGCATGACGAGCCGCAGCTTCCGCGCGCCGCCGACCGCGGCGATCACCTGCTCCAGCGCCACCATCTGGGTTTCGGCGTCGCGGTCGACGGCGAGCCTGGCATCGACCGGCACCAGATAATTGACGCCGCCGATCTCCAGCCCGTGGCCGGCGAAATACACCACGGCCCAGTCGGCCTTTTCCGCTTCGCTGGCAAAGGTGTGCAGCGTCTCGAAGAACTTGTCGCGAGTGAGATCCTTGCTCAAGGTCACCGTTTGAAAGCCAACGTCGCGCAACGCAGCGGCCACCAGTGCGGCATCGCGCGGCGGATTGTCGAGCGCGGGCACGTTCTTGTAGGCGCCATTGCCGACAATCAGCGCTACGCGACGCGCACCGCCGATGCTGGCCGCCTGCGACGTGAGCACAGCCAGCCGGTCGCGCGCCTTCTGGCGCGCCAGCATGGATTCAAAATTGTCGAAAGGCGTCTGGGCGAAGCTGGCAGAACGGTAGTCCGCCCTGGCTTGCGCGAGATCGCGTTTTCTCTCGAACAATTCGCCCCGTCCCGCATGCGCGCGCAGATTGTTGGGGTTGAGGTTGAGAATGAAGTTGAAATCCTTCAGCGCGGCATCGAGATCGCCCTTTGCGAGATAGGTTTCAGCCCGGGCGGCAAGGATAAACTGGTTTTTCGGGTTCTTTTCGAGCACGCTGTTGCAATCGGAGAGAGCTTCGCTGAACCGCTTCATGGCTGCGTAGGTTGAGCAGCGAAAACCGCGGGCCTGGGGTGCCGCCGGATCGATCCGTTCAGCTTCGGCAAAATCCGCCAGCGCGCCGTCGAAATCCCTGTTGACGGTCAGCACGCGCGCCCGGTTGGTGCGGGCAAGGTACATTTTGGGATTGCTCTTGATCGCGGCGTTGAAATCGTCGAGCGCGCTTTGCAGCGCGCCCTTGCGAAGATACAGCGTGCCGCGGTTGTTGAGGGCAAGCGGTGCGTTTGGGTATTTCTGCAGCACGCGATTGTAGTCCGCCATCGCGAGATCGTCCTCGCCCTTTCCCTCGCGGGCGTAACCGCGCGCAACGAGGGCGGGGGCATTTTCCGGATCGGCGTCGAGCGCCGCCCCGAATGCCGCGATCGCCTTGTCGGTCTCGCGCTTGGTCAGCAAGGCACCACCACGCACCCACAGCGCCAGCGCGAGATCCTTTCCGCTCAGCTGGCCGGCGGCAATCAGTTTTTCGCAAGCCTCCTGCCGCTGGGCGGCGTCGGGGTTGCGGTTGCGACAGAGTTCGAGGTCATCCGCAGCCCGCGCGGGGCCGGCAGCGGCGAGTATGACTATGGCGAGGAAAAAGCCGCGTAACATTCGCGTAACGCTCCGGCTGATGATTTTGTCGCCGGCAAAGGCTGGCGGTTCATTGTTGATAAGGAAATCCGAAACGCAAGCGCGGCCCCGCCGCCAGCCTCGGCCCGTGCCTTAACGCCTTGGACAGGCGTCATTTTTATCACGAACTCGTGTGGCGCACGCCGTAACAATCCGCATCCCGCGCCGTATCTTGGGCATCGGGACGCCCTGAGCCAATTGCGAAACGCCGATCCCGCTCTAGACTGCCCCCAACCATTGCCGAAAGAGGAAAACATGTCGCCTCGCCATCTCAGCCGCCTGTCGCTGTGCGCTGCCGCCATCGGCGCGCTGGCCATCGCCGCTGTCGCCGTCAGCCCGTCGCGCGCCTCGGAGGAAGCCTTCATCATTCCGCCGCCCGCCGTCGACTTGCAGGCGGCCGACAGCATCCAGACCGCCGTGATCGCCGGCGGCTGCTTCTGGGGTGTGCAGGGCGTGTACCAGCACACGGCCGGCGTGCTCAACGCGGTGTCCGGCTATTCCGGCGGCAGCAAGATGACCGCGAACTACACCATGATCGGCACCGGCACGACCGGACATGCCGAGTCGGTAGAGATCAAGTACGACCCGAAGAAGATCAGCTACGGCAAGATCCTGCAGATATTCTTTTCCGTGGTGCATGACCCGACGCAGTTGAACCGCCAGGGCCCGGACACCGGCACGCAATATCGTTCGGCGATCTTCACCGCCAATGACGAGCAGAAGAAGGTCGCGGAGGCCTATATCGCCCAGCTCAACGCCGCCAAGGTCTACAAGAAGCCAATCGTGACCAAGGTCGGCCCGCTGCAGGCGTTCTATGCGGCGGAGGACTATCACCAGGACTACCTGACGCTGCACCCGAACCAGCCCTATATTGCCTTCAACGACATCCCGAAGGTCGAGAACCTGAAGAAGATCTTTACGGAGAACTACATCGAAAAGCCGACGCTGGTCAGCAGTGCGAAGGCTACAAATTAAGGAGGTTGAATGTCTGACACCAAAACATCCAGCAAGGTCGTCAAGAGCGAGGCCGAATGGCGTAAGGAGCTGACGCCGATGCAGTACGCAGTGCTGCGCGAGAAGGCGACCGAGCGGCCGTTCTCCGGCGAATATGAGCACGAGCACCGCAAGGGCACCTATACCTGCGCCGGCTGCGGCCAGACGCTGTTCGAATCCGATGCCAAGTTCGACTCCGGCTGCGGCTGGCCGAGTTTTACGGCGCCCGCCGTGGACAGCCATGTCGACGAGGAGCGCGATGCCACCCACGGCATGATCCGCACCGAGGTCTTGTGCTCGAAATGCAACGGCCATCTCGGCCACGTCTTCCCGGACGGCCCCGGCCCCAACGGCCTGCGCTACTGCATCAATTCGGCGGCGTTGAAGCTGCAGCCGAAATAGTTCGCGTAACGCTCGAACCTGTTTGCCCCCCGCGCGACCAAGGACTGGTCGCGCGGGGTTTTTGTTTGGTGGGGCGCTTTGCCCGGTTTGCCCGGCGCGCAAACTTCAAGGAAAATTTCGAAATGCACATTTCCAAACGTCTGCTGCTCGGTCTCGGGCTTGTCACCCTCATCATGGAGAGCGTTGTGATCCAGCCTGCCTTTGCCGCCGACAAGGTCTCCCTGTTCAAGGTCATCACCGCCAAGGATGAAATTGTGATCGGCATTTCCGAGGACGAACTGGCGCAGGTGGAGGGCCGAAACGCCGCCGGTATCGCAAAAATGCTGGTCGCCAAGGGCTCGATGAGCGCGTGGCAATACGCGGTGCGCAAATCCGCCGGCGGCGATCTCGAACAAGCCCCGCTGCACAAGATCGGCCTGATCGCCCGCGATAGCCTCCGCGTCGAGCCCTATGCGACGCCGCTGAAGGTGCTGCCGATCGACGAAACCAAAAAATAGCCTTCCGTCGTGACCCCTTCGGCGGATCGGATCTAACGACTCGCGGCCCGGAATATGCTTTGATCCGGGCCGCGGCAGGCGTTTGGGGGACGCGCGCCGGCCTTCAGGGAGCGTGTCATGTCGCTTGGGACGATACTCGTCATCATCCTGATCATCATCCTGCTGGGCGGCTTTTCCGGCCGTTTCAGAGGCTACGGCTATGGCCATGGCCATTCCGGGATGGGGCTGATCGGGGTGATTTTGGTCGTGCTCCTGATCCTGCTGCTGCTCGGCAAGATTTGAACTCCCTTAAATCATTGAAAAAACTTAACTAAATTTGTGTTCCCCGCAGCCATGCGTGGATTCATCATCACCCCCGATCCACGACTTCAGGGGTCGCATTTCCGTCAAAGAAGCTTATATTGGGTCATGAAATGACTGCACGGCGCGGCCCGCCATTGTGGCCCACCGTCATCCAATCCCCATTGCTCGCGTGAAGAGCCAAAAAAGATTGAGGTCACCGACCATGCGTCCCTTCAGCTACAATACCTCCGCCGAACTGTTTCCCGCCGCGATCCGCAAGAAGAAGCGCGCCGGGTTTGCCTATCGGCGTTTCGGCACCGCGGCAGAAGCGGTTCGCTTCGCAATCGAGGAGTTGCCGGCCGACTCGCTGAACGGCGCCTATCTGCAGGTGGAAGAAGCCCGCTTCGACCAGAGCGGCATCCGCTCGCTCTATGAAAGCGAAGCCTTCCCGCTGGAGCGCCGCCCGCGCCCGGCTGTCGTCGCCGAGGACAAGGCCGACGCGGCCTGAGTTTTTCGGTATCCAAACAGAGCGCCTCCGGAAATCACCCGGGGGCGTTTTTTATTGGTGCGGTTGCTTGTCGAGCCAGCGCTTGAGCATGCGGACGTTGCGAACGTTGGCGCGGAACATGACGTCGAAGGCGTCGCCCGCGACCGGCACCAGGCCGACCACGCCGTCGACCGCGACATTGGCGAGCATCCGCGCGGTGATGTGCCAGGGCGCCCCGAGCGCGCGCGCCTCCCGCACCACCCACAGTGAAATCGCCGTCGTGATGATGTCGCCGACCACGGGGATCAGGCCGATCAGCCCGTCGATGCCGTAGCGGAATTTGGTGCCAGGCACGATGAAGGCGACATCCAGCAATTTCGCGATGGCGTCGAGCCGCGCCAGCCGCTGCTCGCGCGTCAGATCGCCGAACGGATTGGCGGTGGAATGGCCGAAATCGAACCGCAATCCCTCGAACTGCGTGTGCAGGTTCGGCTCCGGGATTTCGTGCCCCTCCTGGTCGATGACCGGGCCGCGCCCGGCCGCGCGCGTCCGGGAAGACGGCCCGGAACGTGAACGCGGCGGCGTGTAGATATCTTCGTTTGACATGGTCATCAGATGGTAACGCGGATGCGAGCTGCAAGTTGCGTCAAAATATCGCTTTCGCTTTCAAAGCCTTTGATTTCGACGTGTTTTCTTCACGCGAACCGGTGTCCGCTTCGCTTGAAACGCCTTATCTCCCCCGCGCTGCCGTCGGCGTCAGGCCGAAGCGGCGGCGAAAGCAGCGGTTGAAGTAGGATAGATCGTTGAAGCCGCAATCGAAGGCTATGTCGCTGATGCGCCGCTCACCCGCATGCGCCAGCAGGTCCGCCGCCTTGCGCAGCCGCAATTCCAACAGCCGCAGGGTGAAGCTGGCGCCGGCTTCATAGAGCAATTCGTTGACATAGCGCTCCGAGAGGCCGGCGGCGGCGGCAAGTTTTTGCGCGGAAAACTCCGGCTCCGTAAATCGCTTTTCCAGGATCATCAGCACGGACTTCAGCCGCACCGCGCGCACGCCGCCGCGCCGGGCGGCGCCGGCGACATCGCCGCGCGCGCCAAGGCCGAGCGCCGCCAGATCCATCAGATGGTTCGCGATGGCAACGCCCGCCTCGTCGACGGCGCCCGGATGGCGCAGCAACAGATCGCTGTAATCCATCGCCAGCGACAGCGCCCCGCCCGGCGCCAGCTCGCGGCCGACCAGATCGTCGACGCCGGTCACCAGGGCCTTCAACGTCGCCATCGGCAGATGCACGTTGGTGAAGCGCTTTTCGTTCATGCCGTCGGCCGCGAAGAACGGCTCGTCGAGCTTGAGCAGCACCATTGATCCCGGCCGCATCACGAGTTCGCGGCCGCGATGGGTGACGCGGGACTCGCTGGCGCCGGTGTTGCGCGCCAGGCAGTAGCGGTCGTCATTGGTCGCCAGCACCTGGCGCTTTTCGCGCCGCACCGTGGTGAAGGTGCCGTCGCAGCGGCCGAGCATGGTGGTGCCGACATGGATCGAATTCATCGCGGCGCGAAACGGCACGTCCTCGGCGGGATCGAGTTCGCCGGTGTTGGAGAAATGCTCGAACAGCTCGGCGAAAAACATAAAACGCTGCCGCTCGCTCAAGCCCTGCGGCAGCATGTCGGTCGAGAGCATTTTCTTGAGGACGGGCATTGGCGGGGAGTTCTGGGTGGCAGGCAGGTGCAGTCTGGCCGCGGCCGAATGAACGCCGGCTGAAGGCTTTGCAGCCTAGCAACACGGGCATGTGAAGAAAACAGCGCCGGACAGTCCAAATCGGCGATCCTCTGGCGCCTGCCAGTCCAAGACGCGACCTGCGGCCCGGCTTAACGGTGCGGCGGCAGCGGCCGCCGGGGCCGGCAGCCCTATTCCGGCAAGGGAATGGCCTGCGTTTTAAAAACTTCAGAGGAGACCGGGAGATGACGACATCCTTCGCCCGCAAGGCGCTGCTCGGGACCGCGATCGCGGCCAGCATGGGCATCGGCTACGCCATCGGAGCGCAGCCGCACATGACCGCTGGCCTCGGCCTGTTGCAATCGGCCCGCGGCGAACTCGCTGCCGCGACGCCGAACAAGGGCGGTCACCGCGAAAAGGCGATGGGCCTGATCGACCAGGCGATCGGCGAGGTCCGCGCCGGCATCGCGTTTGCCGGCGGCTGATGGCAATATCCGGCTGAGCATATCGGGAGAGGGTTTATGAACAGACTGATCGCTACCGCTTTCGTTTTCGGCATAATGGTCGCGGACGCCAATGCGATGCCGCTGGCGCCGCTCGCGCCCGCAACCAGCAGCGACGTTATCGAGGTCGCCGGCGGATGCGGCCCCGGCTGGCACCGCGGCCCCTATGGCGGCTGCCGCCGCAACTACGCCCGGCCCTGGCTGCACGCCTGCCCGCGCGGCTGGTATCCCGGCCCGTTCGGCCGCTGCCGCGCCAACGGGACCTGACGCACGGCCGGCGCCCCGCTGCTCGTGACCCCGGGGTTTCCCGGATAGATCGGCCGCGGAAAAGATCTACTATTCAAGGCTCAACCGCGGTTGAGCGGCTCGGGGCTTTCAATCACGTAAAGCGTATTGCAATAACATGCGCATGAGCGGCGGGCCGAAAGGTCCGCCGTTTTTGTTGCGTGGTCGCGCGTTGGCTGGAGCCTTGCTTGCAAGGCATGCGGCGCGGCCGGTTCAGTGCCGAATTGGCATGACATGGAGCGCCGCGCAGCGCGTCCGTTCGCGCCGGGTGGAAACCCGCATAGACGAGCGTGTGCTCGTGAACAGCGGGTCGTGTCTCAGTTTGAAATCTTTGGCGGGCTGCTTTGCTGGAAGTGCTCCACGGCACCATTTATTTGAACCCAATCATGTTTCGACTGTTCGAAAACCGATATGACGGGGGCCGGGTATTTTGGTTCTGCCATCGCGCCGACTGCAACGGCGATCAGCGCGGGCAAATTGCTGAGTTTCCAGTAGACCGTTGAGCCGCACTGCGGGCAAAAATAGTTATGGATTTTCCCGCCGCTCGCCGCGGCGTGCGTGAATTCTTTCGAGGTTCCTGAGATCGTCACAACCTCAGCGCGGTAATAAGCGCCTACACCGAACGGCGCGCCGGTTCGGCGTTGGCAGTCGAAGCAGTGACAGGCAACGACCATCTTGGATGGTTCTTCCGGAAGCGAGAGCGTGACTGCACCGCAGCTGCATCTGGCGTCACCCATCGGGAAAGTCCCCTTCCGTCGTCTAACCGAAATTCAAACGGAGACACTACCCGAAATCGAAATCGAAATCGATGAAATGGGGGCCTGTTCGGGTCCAGCCGTTTTCGGGCTGACTGCTTCCCTTTCAGGGAAGATCGCAAGCAATGCGTAATGCGTAGGGTGGGCAAAGCGAAGCGTGCCCACCATTTCGATGCGTAATCGGCGATAGATGGGGGGCACGGCGCAAGGGCGCCTTTGCCCACCCTACGGATCTGCGGATCAGGACAACACGTTACGTCGAATGCGCCGCCTACGGCGCGTCATATCTGTGCGCCAGCCAGGACGACAACATCGCAGGCACCAGGCCGACGATGCCGTAGAGCACGAACTGCAGCGCACCGGCATCAGGCCCGCGCGAGCCGTAGAGCAACGCGGCGGTGGCAAAGCCGACGGCACCCAGGATCAGCATCCGCACCAACGGCGCAATGCGCTTGACGTGATAGAGAATGTCATCGATAGCGCCGAGCATCAGCATCGGCACGATACCGAACAGATAACTGTACTGCAGCGTCCTGACGAACGCGCCGAGGAATTTTCCGATCTCCGACCAGCTGGTATCGGTCCAGTAGCCCGAATCTACCGTGGTCGCGAGCAGCATCAAAAAACCGCCGACGAGCGGGCCGATGGCTCCGAAGATCAGATAGCGTTTCATGGCGACCTCTGCGTCGAGCCAATGTATCGAACGGGAAGACTCACCACCGGACCAATCGCGCTTCCGTAGCCGGACATGATCCGGTTTTCGTCAGCATTCTGGCGGTGCGCAATTTCAAATTCGGTCAGGGCTGAGTCAAGAGGCCCGCGGATTTGGCGCCTCGGCGAAACCACCGTCAGGCAGACCTGCTCTGCTTGCCGGCGGCAGCGGGGGCAGCCGCTGCCGGCGCGTTCTTCTTCGCCAGAATCCGGTCGGAGCCAAATCTGATCGTCCATTGCGCGACCGACAGCAGCAGGGTCTCAAACACCGCCACGCATTGTTCGAGTTCCCGGTCTGTGGATGGCGGGCAGTTGGGCCGGTTGCGGACGATCATCGTCGTTGTCGACCAGCTTAGCCGGGCGGCCTTGCAGGCGACGATGAGGCCATACACCAAGTCGGGTTCGAGCAAAGGTTCGATCGCCTCGACCTTGACGTCGGCCTTCAGGGCAAGGGCTGCGACCACGAGGGTGTATTCACCCCGCACCGCAAACCGGTTGACGAGTGAATCGTTCAGCTTGCCGGTGCGATTGAGCGTAACGACCTCGTTTTGCGCCTGGGTGTAATCGATCGCCTTCCGGGCCGCGCCGTTCCCTCCGGCCGCCGCGGCATTTTGGGCTTTCTGGCGCGCGACAGGCCGCGGCGCCGTCAGGAAGCGCGCGCGAACGACGTCGGCAACCTTGCCGATCAGCTCCCGCAGCAAGCTGCCGGGGATGTCCATGCGAACGCCGAGCTTTTCCGCAAGCCCCTCGTCCTTCTCGGCCCGCCCGACCAGCGTTGCGTAACCGCATTCGGAGAAACGCGCGCCGGTGTTGCGGGCGAGCGCGTTGGAGACGTTGACGTCGCCAAATCGCATCAGCGCGTCCGTCAACGCTTCGTTGAGCGCCCTGCGGTCGCAGATCGCCAGCAGATGCTGCTGGCCACGGCTTTTGACGATTTCAAGAAGGTCCGCGTCCGACAGGCAGCTGGAATGTCGCAGAACCGGCGCGGCCACCTGGGGCTGCTCGTGGAACGCAAGCTTGCGGACCGTCTGGACCGGGGCGCGGTCGATGGTGGACAGGGCCTCGCTGAGCTGGAGGACGGTCGCCGCTTCCACCCGCTCGACCAGGTGGGCGAGGACGCCATCGACGGCTGCAATCTGGGAATCGCCGAGACGGCCGACATTGGACAGGAACAGGTCCGTCACCTCGCCAAAGATCCGGGCATCGTGCTCGGGTCCATCCTCTTCGGCGCCGTTCAATTCCTTGCGCAGGTCCGGCGAAGCGGCAGGCATGGTTATCCCACCTCCGCGCCGGTCGGCCCGGCTCGCCGCGTGACCCCATTTCCGCAAGTTGGCGTCATACCCTTAAGGCCCACCGTTCAGAACGCTTCCCGCAGCCGCCGCGCCATCGCAGGGAGGCCGCTGTCTTCGTGGATCCATCGGTAGCGGAATGAACAAGCATGTGAACGCCATTCGAAAGGCCGGTGCCGGCAGCCTTTTGCTTCCACGAAAGCGATGAACCGGATGCGAGCAATAGCCACCGATCGTACTTAGTCTTCCCTAACGGGTGGTTGTTTCGAACCCCGGATTGTCCGCATTTGTACTGAGTTTTGCTGCTCAGAAGGCGAGCCCGACCGGCTGGGCGCAACCGGGCCGGGCAGCGTCCGCTTTCGGAGGCCTCTTGTAGCGGGGGACAGCGAAGCCGCGTCATGGAGCCGTGGGGTAAGCGCATGTCCGCGCGGCCGTCCGATCGCGGTCGGAATACGAAAGACGCAGAGACCCGAATCCATTCCGTCGAGACCCGTCGAGCCGGCGAATGCGCAACCGTCAAAACCGCATCGTCATGCATTTCTCGTCGCGATCGACGTGGCGTGCACGCAACAGTCAAAGAAGTGTTAACGCGAGCCATTGCAGCTTCGCAGCATTGGCGCATAATTCACGGCGGGGCGGCGCAGCACTTTTGATTCGAACATCGGCAGAATTCGAGCAACCACACCGGGTGACTTCCGGGTGATGGATGACGCGTGCGGCAGTGCAAGCCGCGTGCAGCGCCCCCGACCGAATAGCGGCCAGCACCGCGCGCAACCTTGGGGAACGCATCGATGACCTTCCGTCTTTCCAGCAGAGCAGCACTTCTCTTCGCCACGGCCTTCGCGGCAGCGGCGCTTTCCGCAAGCCCCGGCCCTGCCTTTGCGTCGGACGCCCAGCAGATGTGCACCGGCGACGCCATGCGACTGTGCGGCCATGAAATCCCCAACGTGCAGCGAATCACCGCCTGCATGCACAAGCAGCGCGCCAATGTCAGCGCGGGCTGTCGCGCCGTGATGGATCGCGACAATACCGCGCGCAGGCGAGCCGCCGCCACCGAGTGACCGGTCGCTTCGCCCCGAAGGCGAACGCACAAACGGCCGCTGCCGTAGGCAATGCTGAGTCCGCTCTTCTATTGAAGCGCTGCGCCGCGTAGCGATTTAGCGATCGAATTCCTGGCTCAACGGAGATCGGCTCAGGCTCGAGAGCGGATCCATAGCGCCGGTAGCTACTCCCCCCACAACGCAAACGCGTCGTTGAACGCGCGTTCGCCGGGGGCGCCCTTTTCGATCGCGATGATGGCGCGGCGCTGGTTGACATAGACCAGCGGCACGTCGAACCAGGAGCGCTCCTTCAGGAGCTGCAGATTGCGGGCGCGGTCGGAATCGACGTTGGAGAGGCCGACCAGGAAGAAGCCGTCGGTGACCTTGACGGCAAGACCGGCCAGCGGCGTGCCGCGCGCCTGCTCGTTGGACTTCATCAGGATGCCCGGCACGTTGCTGACGCCGCCGCCGGAGAAATCCTGCGGCAGGATGAAGGTCAATTCCGCGGTGTGGCTCGCCGGCAGCGACGAGTCGGTATTGCGGCGGAACGACATCGTCATCTTGAACTTGCGGTCGGGAATCTCGATGTCGGCGCGCACGGCGACATCAGGCTTCTGGTTGCCGCTCGCCTTGATCGGTTCGGTGCGCCAGATCACCGAGCCGACATATTGCTTGCCCTTGGGATCGGACGGGTCCTCGTCATACAGCACGACGCGCTGCGCCACCGGCGCCACGTTCTCGCTCGACGACGGCTGGCCGACGCGATCGGGGATTTTCGGGCGCGACTGGGGCGCCGCCGGATCCTTTTGCGCTTCCGCCACGGGAGAGGATTTGAACAGGCCGCCCACGGCCGTGACCGCCGACTTGCCCCACAGGATGCCGGCGCCGACCAGAATGAGCACGATGCCGACCGCAATCGCGCTCTTGAACGGAAACACGGCGCCGGTGCGGGCACGCGGTTTCTTCGGCTCGCGGTCGCGGTCCTGCGACAGCCGCGGGCGCTCGCGCGACGCCGGTTGCGGCGGCTGGGGCGCGTAACGGTCGGCCTCCTCCAGCGATTCGTCATACGAATAGGGCGCGTCGGGATCGGCGCCACGGTTTTCCATGCTCGGCTCGAGCCGGTCGAATTCCGGCGAGGGCGACGGCACGTTGGCATAGGTTTTTCGCGCCGCACGGTTGGCCTGGGCCGCGGCGCGGCCGAGATCATCGGCGTCGGCGGCGATGTCGCGGAAGCCGCGCATGCCGGGCGGTGGCGGAGGCGGCGGCGGGCCACCATTGTCGGGGCCGCGGCGGGGGCCACCATTTCCGCGAGGGGGCGGCGGCGGCAGGACGGCATCCTGCATCGGAACCTGCGGCGGCTGCGGACGCGGCCCACCGGACGGCGGCACATCGGGGCGCAGATTGCGCGGCGGGCGTTGTTCGTCCTGGCCAAGCGGCGGACGGGCCTCGCGTGAGGGTGGTTGACCGGGCGGACGCTGGCGCGGCGGACCGGGCGGCGCGCCCGGCGGACCTGCGGGTTCCGGCGGCCGGGCATTGGCGCGGCGGAACGCGTCGCCGCCCCGCGCAGCACCGCCGCCGCCGGGCCGCGAGGCCTCGCGGGCACGCTGGGCGGCTTCTGATTCGACCTTGCGGACGGCTTCTTCGAGCGACAGCCGCTCACGGGTGATTTCCGATTCGGAAAGCGGCGGCTGAACGCTGCGCAACTGCGCGATCAGCGCGGTGCGAGCCCGCTCATAGAGCGCACGGCGGCTCTCGCCTGGAGCATTGGGGTCCAGGCCGGCGATGGCGCGTGCGATCAGCGGGTAATAATCAGCCATTTTTCATCAATACTGCAGCTCTATTTTTGAAGTCTTAGCGGTGACATCTCGTTAAGCCTCGAACGGGTTCTGTACCAGAATAGTATCCTCGCGTTCGGGGCTGGTGGAAAGCAACGCAATCGGACAACCCACCAGTTCCTCGACCCGGCGCACATATTTGATCGCCTGGGCCGGCAGATCCGCCCAGGAACGGGCGTTGGCCGTCGGCTCCTTCCAGCCTTCGATCGTCTCATAGATAGGCACCACCCGGGCCTGGGCACCCTCGCCTGCCGGCAGATGGTCGATTTCCTTGCCGTCCAGCATGTAGCCGGTGCAGACCTCAATGCTGTCGAAGCCGTCGAGAATGTCGAGTTTTGTCAGCGCCAGCCCGGTGATGCCGCAGGTGCGGACCGTCTGGCGCACCAGCACCGCATCGAACCAGCCGCAGCGCCGCTTGCGCCCGGTGTTGACGCCGAACTCCTTGCCGCGACGGCCGATCTCCTCGCCGATCTCGTTCTTGAGTTCGGTCGGAAACGGACCCTCGCCGACCCGGGTCGTATAGGCCTTGCAGATGCCCAGGACATAGCCAACCGCGCCCGGGCCCATGCCGGTGCCGGTCGCCGCCTGCGCGGCCACGGTGTTGGACGAGGTGACGTAAGGGTAAGTGCCGTGATCGACGTCGAGCAGCGCGCCCTGCGCACCCTCGAACAGGATGCGCTTGCCTTCGCGGCGCTTGATGTCGAGCAGCCGCCACACCGTCTCGGCATAGGGCAGCAGTTTTGGCGCAAACGCCGTCAGTTCCTTCAGGATGACGCCAGCGTCGAACTCCTCCAGATTGAGCCCGCGACGCAGTGCGTTGTGATGCGCCAATAGACGGTCGATCTTGTGCGGCAGCGTGTCGAGGTCGGCCAGATCCATCAGGCGGATAGCGCGGCGGCCGACCTTGTCTTCATAGGCCGGGCCGATGCCGCGGCGGGTGGTACCGATCGCCGTTGCCGAGTTGGAGGATTCGCGCAGCGCATCGAGTTCGCGATGCAGCGGCAGGATCAGCGTGACATTCTCGGCGATGCGGAGATTTTCCGGGCTGATGGCAACGCCCTGACCCTTCAGTTTTGTCACCTCATCGAGAAAGGCCTGCGGGTCGAACACCACGCCATTGCCGATCACGGCCAGCTTCGAGGGCCGCAGCACGCCGGAGGGCAGCAGCGCCAGCTTGTAGGTCTCGCCATTGATGACAAGCGTATGGCCGGCATTGTGGCCGCCCTGGAAGCGCACGACGATATCGGCCTGCTCCGACAACCAGTCGACGATCTTGCCCTTCCCTTCGTCGCCCCATTGGGCGCCGACGACGACAACATTGGCCATTTCTAAAGCGTTCCCTGCAAATTTGGTGGTCCCAGCATGACCCTTCCGGAAAACCGGTCTCCATTTTTCCGGATCATGCGCTCTCTAGTTCGCGCATGATCTGATCGGAAAACCGGTAGCCACTTTTCCGGATCATGCGGTAGCTTGCCCAGCCAAAATTACGGCCGGGGCCGTTCGCATGCGAGGCAGCCCCACCGGATAAAGGAAGCGGGTGCTCTAGGCAAGCAAGAAGGCGGTTTTAGGGGGGTCTTAGAACCGATCCAACCCATTGATATCCCCGTAAAATTTGTGAACACCGGGCGAGAGACCCATTAACATCCGGCAATGACGGAAAGGCCATGTCGAAAACCACCCGTGCAACGCAGGCGCTGGAAAAGCTGGGCGTGAAATTCACCCTGCATGCCTACGATTACGACCCGGATGCGGCGAGCATCGGGCTGCAGGCGGCGCAGGCGCTCGGCGTTGCGCCGGGGCGTGTGTTGAAGACGCTGATGGCCGAGGCCGACGGCAAACCGGTCTGCGCCGTGGTGCCGTCGGACTGTGAAGTCAGCATGAAGAAGCTCGCCGGCGCCTTCGGGGCCAAGGCGGCCAGGATGATGCGGCCGGCGGATGCCGAACGGCTGACCGGCTACCATGTCGGCGGCATCTCGCCGTTCGGCCAGAAGAAGCGCGTGCCGGTCGCAATCGAGGAAGCCGCGCTCGGCCATGCCAGCGTGTTCCTCAATGGCGGCCAGCGCGGCTTGCAGGTCGAACTGGCTCCCCAGGACGCCGTCAAGGCTGCGGGCGCGATCGCGCGCGCACTTGTGGCGTGAGCGGGCTTCGCCTCGGCTTTGGCTTCGGCCAGCCGCTACGTGCTGAGTTTGGGCTGCGTCTGTGCCCATAGCATCGCCTCGATGATGGCCTTGCGCAATTTCGGGCGCTGCTCCTCATCGCATTCGATGAACGCCAGTATCGAATTGGCGCGAACGGCAAATTGGTGACGTGTTTCAGCTTCGGCTTCTTCGGCCGACATCGGCTTGTTCAAAGGAATGACCCATCATCTCTAGAAATTCGACCTCACGGACAGTCGAAGCTGCTGCACAGCGCCGCCTGCAAAACCGTGGTCCCAGCGATCGAACGAACGTCCTGTATTGAAATTAGCTCGGAATAACTCACCGCATGCGCCCGGAAAACAAACCAAGGTTGGGTCGCATGAATCAATCGTCCTTTGATTGCATATTCACCCGCCTGCTGGCAACCCCAAACAACAGACAAGGAACAGAACAAGGCAGGCTGCATGGTCGCGATGCATCCTGCACCATTGATGAGCGCTGCAAATCCGTGTCTGTGGCAGGGCCGGGTTACATTCCGGCCCGGCGACGTCGGCCGGGCGGGCCGCGGCTTCATGAACCGGGCCTTACCTTGAAATGACGGCTAGCGAACAGACTTCTTCCGCCCGATCCGGCAGCTGGCTCGCCAACCAGCCTTATCTGCTGCTCAGCATCACCGCGCTATGCTGGGCCGGCAACGCCATCGTCGGAAGGCTGGCCGCCGGCCACATCCCGCCGGTGACGCTTTCGTTCCTGCGCTGGTCGTTCGCGTTCTTGATCATCCTGCCGTTTGCCTGGAAACATCTGGTCCGCGACTGGGCCGCGATCCACAGCCGCCTCGGCATCATGATCCTGCTCTCCATCACCGGCATCGGCGCGTTTAACACCCTGCAATACTGGGCGCTCGAGCACACCCAGGCGCTGAACACGCTGCTGTTGCAGTCGGCAGGCCCGCTGGTGGTAGCGGTGTGGTCGCTGCTACTGCTGGGCGTGCGGCTGACGCTGGCGCAGGCCGCGGGCGTCCTGCTGTCGATGGCCGGCGTGTTCGTCATCCTGCTGCATGGCGATCTCACCACGCTGTCGAAGATCGACTTCAACATCGGCGACCTGATCTTCCTCATAGCGCTGGCGATCTTCGGGATCTATTCGGTGCTGTCGCTGAAACGCCCCGATATCCACGGCCTGTCGTTCGTCGCCTTCACCTTCGGCGCCGGCGCGGCCTGCCTGATCCCGCTGTTCATCTGGGAACTGTTCGCGCGACCGACAATGCAGATCGATACGGCCAATTTGCTGACACTGGCTTATGTCGCGCTGTTTCCCTCGACGATCGCCTATCTCTGCTTCAATCGCGGCGTGCAGCTGATCGGCGCCAACCGCGCCGCGCCGTTCTTCCACGTGGTGCCGGTGTTCGGAACCATCATGTCGATCGTCTTCCTCGGCGAACATCCGCAGGCGTTCCACTTCATCGGCTTCGCGCTGGTGCTGACCGGGGTGTTCGTGGCGTCGCGAAAAGCGTCCGCGTAGCATTCCCCGGTCCCCGCAGGTGGAGCGAGGTTGGAAGCCGCGGTGACTTGGCCCGGCAAATCCGCTATCTCTTGAGCCTGTTTCGCCTGAGCATTCAATGAGAGCACGCGCCAGCAATCTGATGATCGGCACCCTGACCCTGGCCCTGATCGGCGGGTCGCTCGGGGCGTGGCTCGGCTATCAGAAGCTCTCCGGCGCCAAGCAGAAGACCGCGTTCCGGGTGATCTTCGAAGGCTCGGCCTCGGGCCTGCGCAAGGGCGGCAGCGTGAACTTTGCCGGCATCCGGGTCGGCGAAGTGGTGTCGCTCAAGCTCGACCATCCGCGCCGCGTCGTGGCGCTGGCCATGATCGACGGCAACACGCCGGTGAAAAGCGATACGCAAGTCGGCCTGGAATTTCAGGGGCTGACGGGGATCGCCGCGATCTCCTTTACCGGTGGCTCCGACGAGGCGCCGCCGCCGAAAAAGGGCCCGGACGGCATTCCCGAATTGACCGCCGATCCGGACGGGACGCTCAATACCCAGGAAAAGATCCGCGCGGCACTGCGCAACGTCGACAAGGTAATCTCCGACAATGAAGTGGCGATCAAGGATACGCTGCTGAATTTCGAGACGTTCACCGCCTCGCTGTCCGGTGACGGCGAGAAGATCAGCAGCATCATCGCGACCGCCGAAAACGGCGTCAACGCCGTCGACGGTGCGCTGACCAAGACCAAGGATTTTCTTGGCAGCCTCGCCAGCGACAAATATGGCGGCGAATTGCTGCCGACTGTGATTTCGATGCGCGAGCTGATCGAAAGCTTCGACAAGAAATCCGGTCAATTGATCGCCGAAACGCGAAAAATGCTCGGCGACGTCAGCGCGTCCGTCAACAAGGCCGGCCAGAAATTTGGCGGGCCGCCGCCCCGGCGCTAACCTGCCTCCACAACAACAACCAAAAAATGGAACGCCCGACGTGCTCGACAAATCCGCAAGCCTGATCGCGCCGCCCGCCACCGTGACCCGCACCGAGAGCACGGTGCCGCGCTCTTTACAAAAATATCTCGCGCTCGACGATTTCGAGCCTGTCGCGCGGCGCCGGATTCCGAAATTCCTCTATGGCTATATCGCCGGCGGAGCCGAGACCGACGCCGCGCTGCGCGACAACCGCAAGGCCTTCGACGAATACGGCTTTGTGCCGCGCGTGCTCAACGACGTCTCCGGCCGCGACCAGACCACGACATTGTTCGGCAAAACCTATGCGTCGCCGTTCGGCATTCCGCCGATGGGCTCTTCGGCGCTCGCCGCCTATCGCGGCGACATCGTGCTGACGCAGGCCGCTGGATCCGAGAACGTGCCGATGATTCTCAGCGCCTCGTCGCTGATCACGCTGGAAGACGTGCGCGCCGCCAATCAGGCGGCGTGGTACCAGGCCTATCTCGCAGGCCTCCCCGAACGAATCGAGCCGCTGGTCGATCGCGTGGCAGCCGCCGGCTACGACACCTTCGTCGTCACCGCCGACGTGCCGGTGCCGCCAAACCGCGAGAACAACATCCGCAACGGCTTTCAGGTGCCGCTCGCAATCACGCCGCGGGTGTTCTGGGACACGGTCACGCATCCGCACTGGCTGTTCGGCACCTGGGCGCGCACCATGAAGAACTTCGGCATGCCGCATTTCGAGAACATGGACGCCAGGCGCGGGCCGCCGGTGATGGCGAAAAACCTGATGCGCAATATCGGCGCCCGTGACCAGCTTGCGTGGAAGCATGTCGAGCTAATCCGCAAGAAGTGGAAAGGAAAGCTCGTCGTCAAGGGACTGGTCTCGCCGGCGGATGCGCGAATCGCGCGCGAGAGCGGCGTCGACGGCGTGATGCTGTCCAACCACGGCGGCCGGCAGCTCGACTACACGATGTCGGGCCTGCGCACGCTGCCGGAGATCGCGGCCGAAGCCAAGGGCATGACAATCATGGTCGATGGCGGCATCCGCCGTGGCACCGACGTGATCAAGGCCTTAGCGCTCGGCGCGCACTTCGTCTGGATCGGCCGCCCGTTCCTCTATGCCGCGATCGCCGGCGGCGAAGCCGGTGTGCAGCGCGCGATCACGTTGCTGAAAGCCGAGATCGACCGCGACCTGGCGCTGCTGGGCATTCGCTCGATCAGCGAAATCACGCCGGACCTTGTCAGGAAGTTTTGAGGCGAAGGTCTCGCAACAAAAACACTGTCGTCACCCGCGAAGGCGGGTGACCCAGTATTCCAGAGGCCGACGATTGAGCCGAGAAGCCGCGGCGTACTGGATGCCCCGCTTTCGCGGAGCATGACGGGTGGTGGATGTTGGTCTTGTACGATCAACCTCATCCCATCTTGAACTTGCTGTACGCTTCCTTCGTCGCGATGATGACGTGCTCGGCGCAGCCGTTGGTGCGGTGCGGGTCGCAGCGCTGCTCGTAGTCTTGCGACGTCATCATGTCGATGAAGGCGGCGACCGTTGGATAATACACCAGCGCCAGGTAGTCCCATTGATTGCCGACCTCGGACCCCAGCGCCACCGCTGTGGCGTCACCGGTCCACAGCAGCGTGCCGCCGCGCGCCTTGATCATTGGCACCGTGAGCGCGCTGTAGCGCAGGTAGGCGTCCCAGCCCGAACCGTCGCCGTCGAGCGAACGCTCGCGAAACCGCATCAGGTTCACCATCACCACCGGCGCCAATGGATCGAGCGCCTGCAGGCCCTTCACGTTCAGCAAATCCACAGCCATCGACGTACCTCGCGACAATCCTGGGGCATTGTAGCATTGCATGCATGGGACTTGTCGCGTGGCGGAAATCCGGCCTATCTCGACCAGCGACCATGACCCAGCCCGCACCAGCGCCGCCCGCCCTCGATCCGGTCCGGTGGCTGAATAATCAGCCTTATCTGTTGCTCACCCTGACCTCGCTGTTCTGGGCGGGCAACATCGTGCTGGCGCGCCATGTCGCCGGCCACGTGCCGCCGCTGACGCTGTCCTGTGTCCGCTGGATCGCCACCTTTCTGATCCTGCTGCCCTTTGCCTGGCCGCACCTGAAGCAGGACTGGCCAGTGCTGCGCGCGCATCTGCCCATGATGCTGTTTCTGTCGTTCGTCGGGTTCGCCTACAACAATGCGATCTCCTACTGGGCCCTGCAATATACCGAAGCATTGAACGCGCTGTTGATTCAGTCGTCGGGACCGCTGTTTGTCGCGCTGTGGTCGCTGGCGTTGTTCGGCATCCGCCTCACGGGTGCGCAGCTCGCCGGCATCACCATCTCGCTTCTCGGCGTCCTGACCATCATCCTGCGCGGCGATTTTGCCGCGCTCGCCAATATCAGCTTCAACCGCGGCGACCTGATGTTTGCCAGCTCCCTGGTGTCGTTCGCATTGTATTCGGCGCTGATCCCGCGCCGCCCGGTGACTCACGCGCTGTCGCTGATTTCATTCACCACCTGCTGCGGCGCGCTGATGCTGGTGCCATTCTCGATCTGGGAATATTCGACCGGCGCGACGCTGAAGTTCGACTTCATTTCGATGGCGACGCTGGGCTATGCCGTGATCTTTCCCTCGACGCTGGCCTATCTGTTCTTCAACCGCGGGCTGGCGCTGATCGGGCCCAATCGGGCTGCGCCGTTCTTCCATCTGGTGCCGGTGTTCGGCTCGGCGATGGCGATCCTGCTGCTCGGCGAGCAATTGCGGTTATTCCACCTGGTTGGCTATGCGCTTGTGCTGGCCGGCGTGGTGATCGCCTCCAGGCGGGCCTCGGCCAAGAAGGCCTGAGCGGCCTGCGGCGTGGTGTCTTACCGGCTTTCCCTTTCGATCCCCGCAGGCTAGCTTGCCGGCCAATTCAACACAAAAACATCCGAGGAAACAACGATATGTTCGCGTTATGGAAACGGTACCGGCACGCCGCTGCAGTAGTCCCCCTGATGCTGGCGATGGTCGCCACGGCTGCGGCGCAGGCGCCCTACCCGAACCGCAACATCACGCTGGTGCTGCCGTTCGCGGCCGGCAGCGGCACCGACACCACGACGCGCCTGATCGGGAAAGAGCTCGGCGTCGCGCTCGGCGTCAGCATGGTGATCGACAACAAGGCGGGCGCCAATGGCTCGATCGCGGCCAGCTATGTCGCGCGCTCCGCGCCTGACGGCTACACGCTGTTCGTCACGACCAACACCTCGCATTCGGCCAATCCGTATCTGCTGAAGAACATGAGCTACGATCCGGTCAAGGATTTCACCCCGATCGCGCGCACCGGCGACCTGCCCTTCATGCTGGTGATCCATCCCGACATTCCGGCCAATTCGGTGGCCGAGCTGATCGCGCTGGCCAAGAAGGAGCCGGGCAAATACTCCTACGCCAGCGGCAGTTCCTCGGCGATCGTGTCGGGCGCGACGTTCGCCCGTCTCGCCGGAATCGACCTGCTTCACGTTCCCTACAAGAGCTCGCCGCCGGCTTTGACCGACGTGATCGCCGGCCGCGTCTCGATGATGTTCATCGACGTCCCGACCGGCCTGCCCCACGTCAACGGCAAGGCGCTGAAGGCGCTGGCCGTCACCACCAAACAACCCTCGGCGCTGTTGCCGCATCTGCCGACCATGGACGCCACGGTGAAGGGTTTTGATATTACCTCATGGCAGGGCTATTTCGGCCCGGCCAACATGCCGAAGGATGTCGTCACTAGGCTGAACGCGGAAATTCGCAAGGTGATCGAACGGCCCGACATCAAGGCCCAGCTCGCCGAGCGCGGCATGGAAGCGTTCTCCGGCACGCCGGAAGAGTTCGACGCCTTCGTGAAGGAGCAGCTGGTGCTGTGGGAAAAGCTGATCACGGAAGCCGGGATCGAGAAGCAGTAAAAGGAAGCGAACCCTGGCGCCGCCAACAAGGCCATCATCGTCCGCCTGTGCGCAATTGCGCACTGGGGCGGACGATGACACACGTTGTACCTCTCGGGGTTGATCGCTAACGGCGGGGGCGCACCATTAGCCGGCAGTTCTCTTCGCTGATTTCACGAAGCCGGAATCGGCTGCCGCCTTCTTCTGCGCTCTTCGCTTTTTGGTCGCGGTCTCGAGTGACCGCAGCGGCTGCAGATTAGTGTTGAGGGTATTCTTCAGCAGACTCTCGAGACGGTCCTGATATTCGCGCTCGCTCATACGATCTTTGTACTTCATCGCCTCATTCCCATTACGTTACGCAACGCACTTCGCGACGATCATCCGCGCCGAGAGAAAGGCCGCGGTTGGAGAAAACACGGAGCCGTGCGGGTTATCGCTCGACACAGACGCGGATTGGAGCATCGGTGCATAGGCAATCAGCCGGCGCTGCTTGTCAAAATTAGCGTCCGGTTCAAAGCTGCAACGCAAGTTTAGATGCACGATCTGCGACAGCGTCACTGCCCGATCATCACGCCGGCGCGGTTCCGCCCGAGTTCAAGAATCTTATTTCGTCGCGTTGTCAATCGAAGTGCAAAATTACCGCGAGAAATAAAATCTCCAACGAAGTCAGATGATTGGATTGTGATTTGATGGGGAAGATTTGGTCTTCCTGATTGCCCCTGTGAATATGCCAGGAGGAGGGCGAACATCTACCGTCGAGCAGTTCACGTATCCGCAGATGGTCGAAATCGCTCTCCAAAACTTCCACGGGTCGACTTGCTGCGAGTTCGACTGCGCGAGTTTGCTAGCTAGCTTCGCAGGGTGGGCAAAGCGCAGCGTGCCCACCATTCACGCCAGGACCCGTTGATGCATGGTGGGCACGCTGCGCTTTGCCCACCCTACCGATTCCTGCGTTCTATCGCTTACGCCGCACGCACTTTGCCCAGGAATTCGTCGACTGCGCTGCGCAGCATGCCGGACTGGGTGTCGAGTTCGCGGGCGTTCGCCAGCACCTCGGACGCCGCCTTGCCGGTTGCGGCCGCCGCCGTAGTGACGCCGCCGATATGGGCGGAGATTTCGTTCGATCCGGCCGCCACCGACTGAATGTTCCGGGCGATCTCGCGGGTCGCATCGCCCTGCTGGTCGACGGCGGTCGAGATCGAGACCGTGATCTCGCTCATCTGCGCGATGGTTTCGGTGATGCCGCCGATCGAGACCACCGCCTCGCTGGTCGAGGCCTGCATGGCCGCAACCTGCGCGGAGATTTCCTCTGTTGCCTTCGCGGTCTGATTGGCGAGCGCCTTCACTTCCGACGCCACGACCGCAAAGCCACGGCCTGAATCGCCGGCGCGCGCTGCCTCGATGGTGGCGTTGAGCGCGAGCAGATTGGTTTGAGCGGCGATCGAGTGGATCAGCTTGACCACCTCGCCGATCTTCTCGGCGCCGGTCGAGAGGGCGCCGACTGTGGCGTTGGTACGCTGGGCGTCGCTGACCGCCTTGGTGGCGATCTCGCTGGAGCGCGCCACCTGACGGGAAATCTCGCCAACCGAACTCGACAGCTCTTCCGCGGCGGACGCAACCGTACCGACATTGTTCGACGAACTCTCCGACGCCGCGCCGACGGTCGCAGCGCGCGCGCTGGCGTCGCTGGCGGTAGCAGTCATGGACTGCGCGGTGGTCTGCATGCCCGCGGCCGCCGTCGAAACCGAGCGGACGATGCCGGTCACGCTGCGCTCGAAGTCGCTGGCGATGCTTTCCATTGCCGCCCGGCGCTCGGCAGCGGCCCGCGCCTGCGTCTGGGCCTCCGCCTGTTCGAGCCCGCGGATACGCACCGCGTTGTCCTTGAAGATCTGGACGGTCGCCGCCATCGCGCCGATCTCGTCGCCGCGGCCGATGCCGGGAATTTCGCCCTCCAGCTTGCCGTCGGCCAACGCCTGCATGCGGGCCCCGAGCTGACCGAGCGGTCTTGAGATGCTGCGGCCGATCAGCCAGGCGATGCTGCCCGAAATCACCGCGATGCCGAGAATCGCAAGGCCCAGCAACCACGCGATCGGCGCCAGCCTGGCATCGAGATCGTCGAGATAGGCGCCGGTGCCGACATACATATCAAAGCCGGGAACCGCGACAGCGTAGCCGATCTTGCGGATCGGCTTTTCCTCGCCGGGCTTCACATATTCATAGTACAGCAGAATCGAGCCGTTGGCCTTCACGCCATTCAACAATTCCTGGGACAGCTTTCTGCCATTGGTCACGACATCCATGCGATTGGTGCCGACCTGCTTTGGATCGGGCGCCAGAATCGTGATGCCGTCATAGCCGGTGCCAAACAAATAGCCCGCGCCCTTGTCGTAGGTCATGGAATTGGCCCGGCGGCCGAATTCCTTCAGCGCGACTTCGCGGGTCATCTCGCCGGCATCGACCTGTTTCTTGAGCCCGGCTGCCAGATTGAGGCCCATTTCGACGATCGCCTTGGTCTGGTCGATGCGGGCATTGAGCATCTCCCGCTGCATCAAATAGCCTGCCAGAGCGCCGGCGGCGCAAAGGCCGAGCAGCGTCACGCCCACTAAAATGCCGAGCTTTGGCGTGATCGTCAGATTGGTCAGCTTCACGGTGGCTTCTCCGGCAAAATGGACGTGCACGCGATTCGCGAGACATCGGGTCGAGGCCACCGTAGGGCGCGACCATTTACCGCTTTGTTACAAAGCCGCACCGTAGAATTACCGGCCAGGAAAGCAGGCGGTGAGGCCTGGACTTCGCTACCTGTGTTGCTTCAGCGCCGGTGGATCAGGCCGCGCGCACCTTGACCAGGAATTCGTCGACCGCGCTGCGCAGCATGCCGGACTGGGTGTCAAGTTCGCGGGCGTTCGCCAGCACCTCGGACGCCGCTTGGCCGGTCGCGGCCGCAGCCATAGTGACGCCGCCGATATGGGTGGAGATCTCGTTCGATCCGGCCGCCACCGACTGAATGTTGCGGGCGATCTCGCGGGTGGCGCCGCCCTGCTGCTCGACGGCGGTCGAGATCGAAACCGTGATCTGGCTCATCTGCGAGATGGTTTCGGTGATGCCGCCGATCGAGGCCACGGCTTCGCTGGTGGAAGCCTGCATGGCCGCGACCTGCGACGAGATCTCCTCGGTCGCCTTCGCGGTCTGGTTGGCGAGCGCCTTCACTTCCGATGCCACGACCGCAAAACCGCGGCCGGAATCGCCAGCGCGCGCCGCCTCGATGGTGGCGTTGAGCGCCAGCAGATTGGTTTGAGCGGCGATCGAATGGATCAGCTTGACCACTTCGCCGATCTTCTCGGCCCCGGTCGAGAGCGCGCCGACGGTGGCGTTGGTGCGTTCGGCGTCGCTGACCGCCTTGCTGGCGATCTCGCTGGAGCGTGCCACCTGACGGGAAATCTCGGTCACCGAGCTGGAGAGTTCTTCCGCGGCGGAGGCGACCGTGCCGACATTGTCGGACGAACGCTGCGACGCTGCGCCGACGGTCGCCGCCCGCGCACTGGCGTCGCTGGCGGTCGCCGTCATCGACTGCGCGGTGGTCTGCATGCCGGCTGCCGCCGTCGACACCGTGCGGACGATGCCGGTCACGCTGCGTTCGAAGTCGCTGGCAATGCTTTCCATCGCCGCCCGCCGTTCGGCCTCGGCGCGCGCCTGCACCTCGGCTTCCTTCTGTTCAAGCCCGCGGATGCGCACCGCATTGTCCTTGAAGATCTGGACGGTCGCGGCCATCGCGCCGATCTCGTCGCCGCGGCCGATGCCCGGAATTTCGCCGTCGAGCCTGCCCTCGGCGAGATCCTGCATGCGGGTGCCAAGCTGAACGAGCGGATTGGAAATGCTGCGGCCGATCAGCCAGGCGATGCTGCCCGAAATCACCGCGATGCCGAGAATGGCGAGGCCGAGCACCGCTGCGATCGGCTTCATCTTGGTGTCGAGATCGTCGAGATAGGCGCCGGTGCCAACGAACATGTTCCAGCCGGGGATCGGAACCGCGTAGGAGAATTTGCGGATCAGCGTTTCCTCACCGGGTTTGCGGAATTCATAGCGCAGCATGATTTCGCCATTGGTAGCGATGCCATCGCGCAGTTCGCGCACGAGTTTTCTGCCGCCCGTGTCGATGTCCATACGGTTCTGGCCGATCTGCGAGGGAACCGGTGCCAGCACCGCAACGCCATCCATCGTATAGGCGAACACGTAGCCGTTGCCCTTGTCGAAGGTCAGCGTATTACCGCGCTTGCTGAATTCGGCAATCGCGGCTTCCTTGGTCATCTGGCCGGCCTCGACCTGCTTCTGCAGGCCCAACGCCATGTTGCGCGCCATGTCGACGATCGACCTGGTCTGCTCGATCCGCGCATTCAGCATCTCACGCTGCATCAAATAGCCTGCGAGTACGCCGGCGACGCAAAGGCCGAGCAGGGTCACTCCCACCAGAATGCCGAGCTTGGGGGTGATCTTGAGATTGGTGAGCTTCACGGGGATCTCCGGAATAGACGCGTGGCACGCGATAGGCCGATTGATTTGCCGCACGATATCGTGAGACCCTTTAGCGCTTTGTTACGAAGACCGGCGGAACGGCTGCTTCGGTTATGGACAGCAACCGGTGATTGTAGGCGGGACCGGTCAGGTCGCGTAAAAGAAGAAGTCACGTAAAGAACAGGGGCGGCGCCCGCCGCCCTGAACAAACACCGAAGAATAAAATCGGGAGCAGGAAATGCCGAAATACAGGGTGGTGACGCCGAAGGGCGCGAGCTTCACGGTCGCTGGCGGCGGCTACGATTACGAGAAGGAAGCGCTCGATCCGATCGGGGCCGAAATCATCGAGGCGCCGGCCAATGAGGCGGAATTCATCGCCGCTGCGAAGACCGCGGACGCGATCTACGCCAAGGGCATGCCGATCACGAAAGCGGTCATCGACGCGCTGGAAAACTGCAAGGTGATCACGCTCGGCAGCGTCGGCGTCGACTCGGTCGACGTCAAGGCCGCCACCGCCCGCGGCATTCCCGTCACCAACATCCCCGACACCTTCATCGAGGAGGTCGCCGACCACGCCATGATGCTGCTGCTGGCGGGTTTCCGGCGGCTGGTCGAGCAGGACAAGATGGTGCGCACCGGCCGCTGGTCGGAGGGCCGGCCGGCGCTCTTGAAGATCCCGCGGCTGATGGGCCAGACGCTCGGCTTCATCTCGTTCGGCCGGGTGGCGCGCGCGGTCGCCAAGCGTGCAGCGCCCTTTGGCTTGCGCATGATGGCCTACGATCCGTTCATTCAGGAAACGCTGATGTACGATCACGGCGTGATCCCCTCGACGTTGAACGAGGTGCTGTCGCAATCGGACTTCGTCTCCATGCATGCGCCGGCGCGGCCGGAGGTGCATCACATGCTCACCGAGAAGCATTTCCGCCAGATGAAAAAATCCGCCGTGTTCATCAATACGGGCCGCGGCGCCACGGTGGACGAGGAATCGCTGATCAAGGCGCTGCAGGAGGGCTGGATCGCCCATGCCGCCCTCGACGTGCTCGAAAAAGAGCCGGCGTCGCACAACAACCCGATGCTTTCGATGGAAAACGTCACCCTGACCGCCCACGTCGCCTCCGCATCGGCACGTTTTGACGAAGCGCGCAAGCGCCGCGTGGGCTACGAATTGTCACTGGTCCTGCAGGGGATGTGGCCGGTAAGCTGCGTCAATCCGTCGGTGCTGCAAAGCACCGCGCTCCGCCGCTGGCAGCCCGTCAGCATGGACCGCGGCCCGAACAGCTAGCGACGGCCAAGAAGCGTTTTCGAACGACAGGGTTCACCGGCGATTCAACGCCGGGAACCAGCACAGGGAGAGAAGCATGAACGACATTACCCGTCGCGATGCGTTGGCTTTGGGCGCATCCGCCGCGGCCCTCGCCGTGACCGGCGCTTCGGCGCAGACCACATCCGCCATCAAGGCGGCCGACGTCCCCGCCCCCAAGCTTGCAATCGAAAAAGGCGCGAGCCTGCGCTTGCTGCGCCCGGTGCGCTTCGTGCAGGCCGACGAGGACGTGTTCCGCGCCAATGCCGCCAAATTCACCAAGGAGACCAGCGTTGAGGTCAAGGTCGACTTCGTCGGCTGGGAAGACATCAACCAGCAGACCGCGGTGACTTCGAATTCCGGCGCCGGCCCCGACATCATCATCGGCTTCTCCGATGCGCCGCATATTTATGTCGACAAGCTGGTCGAGTTGACCGACGTGGCCGACTATCTCGGCAAGCGCTATGGCGGCTGGCTGCCGCTGGCGAAGAACTACGGCATGAAGAACAAGAGCAATGCCTGGATCGGCCTGCCGTTCGGCGCCACCGCCGGCCCCCTGATCTATCGCAAATCGGTGCTGCAATCGGTCGGCTTCGACAAGGCGCCGGAAGACCATGCCGGCTTCCTCGACCTGTGCCAGAAGCTGCACAAGGCCGGCAAGCCGGCCGGCTTTGCGCTCGGCAACGCCAAGGGCGACGGCAACGGCTTCGCCAACTGGGCACTGTGGTCGCACAACGCTTCGCTGATCGATGAGGAAGGCAACGTCACCATCAACAGCAAGGAGACCATCGCCGCGCTGAAATGGGTCAAGGAACTGTACCCGACCTTCATTGCCGGCACGCCGTCCTGGAACGACGTCAGCAACAACCGCGCCTACTCCGCGCACGAAATCTCGCTGACGGCCAACGGCGTCTCGCTATACTTCTCGCTGAAGAACGATCCCGCCACCAAGGCGATCGCCGACGACAGTGAGCATCAGTTGCTGCCGAAGGGTCTCGCCAAGGTCTCCCCTATGGCCGGCCTGACGCTCAACGCCATGCTGTTCAAGCACAGCCAGTACCCCAACGCCGCCAAGGCGTTCATGACTTACATGCTGGAAAAGGACCAGTACGAGCCGTGGCTGAACGCCAACTCCGGCTATTGGGCGCAGCCGCTGGCCAACTACGCCGAGGCCAAGGTCTGGTCCGAAGATCCCAAGGTCAAGATCTTCAAGGACACCATGAACAGCACCTACTACGACGGCTACAAGGGCCCGATCTCCACGGCGACGGGTGCGGTCAGCGCCGATTACGTGCTGGTGCAGATGTGCGCCGCGGTCGCGACCGGCGCATCCACCCCGGAGGCGGCAGCAGCCGAAGCCGAGCAGCGCTGCAAGCGGTATTTCCGGCGGCAAGGGCGGTAACGCCGAACACAGCGACCGTCATTGCGAGGAGCGAAGCGACGAAGCAATCCATGCCTCCACGGAAAGAAAGAATGGATTGCTTCGTCGCTTCGCTCGCAATGACGGACGCATATAGCTCGCATCGGGACAATATTGATGTCTGTAACGACTCTGCCATCACACCGCGTGGCGACCCGGCAACCGGGCTGGATCGCGCGCCTGTTCGACTACAAGCCGTTCCTGATCGTGATGTGCCTTGCACCCGCGATCGGGCTGCTCGGAGTATTTCTCACCTATCCGCTCGGACTCGGCGTCTGGCTCGCCTTCACCGACACCACCATCGGCAAGCGCGGCATCTTCGTTGGCTTCGAGAATTTCCAGTATCTGTGGACCGATCCCCTGTGGTGGGGGGCGGTGTTCTACAGCGTGTTCTACACGGCGGTCGCGACCTTCGGAAAGTTCGCGCTCGGCTTCTGGCTGGCGTTGCTGCTCAACAACCACTTCCCGCTCAAGAGCCTGTTGCGCGCCATCGTGCTGTTGCCGTGGATCGTTCCGACGGTGCTGTCCGCGCTGGCGTTCTGGTGGATCTACGATCCGCAGTTTTCGATCATCTCCTATCTGCTGGTCGACGTGCTGCATATCCGCTCGACCAATATCGACTTTCTCGGCACGCCCTGGCCGGCGCGCTTCTCGCTGATCGTGGCCAACATCTGGCGCGGCATTCCCTTCGTCGCGATCTCGCTCCTGGCGGGCCTGCAGACCATCTCGCCCTCGCTCTATGAGGCGGCAATGCTGGACGGCGCCAGCGCCTGGCAGCGCTTCCGCTACATCACCTTCCCGATGATGATGCCAATCCTGGCGATCGTGATGACGTTCTCGATCATCTTTACCTTTACCGACTTCCAGCTCGTCTACGCCATCACCCGCGGCGGGCCGGTCAACTCCACACATCTGCTCGCGACGCTCGCGTTCCAGCGCGGCATCGCCGGCGGCGAGCTCGGCGAGGGTGCGGCGATCGCGGTGTCGATGATCCCGTTCCTCGTGTTCGCGACATTGTTCAGCTACTTCGGCCTCGCGCGCCGCAAATGGCAGCAGGGAGAAGCCAATGACTGACGTAGCCGCCTCACCCGGAAACAGCAACGTCAGCAGCGCCACGCCGGATACGATGTCGTGGGATTCCCGCGCGCGGCGGGTGATGATGATCTATCTGCCGCTGTCCTGTTTCGTGCTGATCCTGCTGTTCCCGTTCTACTGGATGGCGATCACCTCGTTCAAACCGAACGCCGAGCTTCTGAACCACAAGGAGCATAATCCGTTCTGGATCACCTCGCCGACGCTCGCCCATATCAAGCATCTGCTGTTCAACACCGCCTACCCGACCTGGCTGAAGACCACGATGTTCGTGGCGGTCGGCTCGACCACCCTGTCGCTGTTCGCCTCGACGCTTGCCGCCTACGCAATCGAGCGCCTGCGCTTCCGCGGCAGCCCTTATGTGGGGCTCGGTATCTACCTCGCCTATCTGGTGCCGCCCTCGATCCTGTTCATTCCGCTGGCCACCGTGATCGTGCAGTTCGGCCTGTTCGACTCTCCGATGGCGCTGATCCTGGTGTATCCGACCTTCCTGGTGCCGTTCTGCACCTGGCTCCTGATCGGCTATTTCAAGTCGATCCCGTACGAGCTGGAGGAATGCGCGCTGGTCGACGGCGCCACGCGGCTACAGATCCTGCGGCGGATCACGTTGCCACTCGCTGTGCCCGGCCTGATCTCGGCCGGCATCTTCTCCTTCACGCTGTCGTGGAACGAGTTCATCTACGCGCTCGCCTTCATCCAGAGCGGCGCCAACAAGACCGTGCCGGTCGCGATCCTGACCGAGCTCGTGACCGGCGACGTCTACCAGTGGGGCGCGCTGATGGCAGGCTCCCTGCTCGGCTCGCTGCCGGTCGCGTTGTTCTACTCGCTGTTCGTCGACTATTACGTCTCGTCACTGACCGGTGCAGTGAAGGAGTGACATTGCCTAAGCCAGCCGGGCCTTCAGACGCGGCGTCGTCCAGTTCAGGAAGGCACGCAGCTTGAGAGGCACCGGCTTGCGCTCGGCATAGACGATATGGATCGGCCACGGCTCCTGCTCATATTCCTCCAGCATGAGGACGAGCTGGCCGGCGCGCCGAGCCGCTTCCATCTTGTAGGACATGACCCGCGTGATACCCGCTCCCGCGATGGCGGCCTCGATGGCCGCCTCTGAGTCGCTCACTGTCAGCCTCGACCGGATTGGCGCCACCATTTCCCGGCCATCCTTGATGAACTTCCAGCTCCGCTGAGGCGCGACGCTATCAATGCTGATGCAGTCGTGTACTGCCAGGTCAGTGGGCTCGCTCGGGTGTCCATGCTCCGCCAGATAGCCGGGGCTCGCACATAGCACGAACCGGACCGAACCAACTTTCGTCGCAATCAGATTACTATCCGCGAGATTACCAATCCGGATCGAAATATCGATGTTCTCTTCGACCGCATCGACGATGCGGTCGGTGAGGACGAGCCGCAGCGCGATCTCCGGATAGGCGTTCATGAACTCGACGGCGATCGGCATCAGGTGCATGTGCCCCAGCCCCCAGGGGGAGGTGATCGCCAGATCGCCCTTGGGAATTCGGTACTCGCCGGACACCTCCCGTTCCGCATCATCGACCTGCTCGATGATGCGCTTGCAAGCCTCGATGTAGGAACGACCGGCATCCGTAAGCGTCATCTGCCGCGACGATCTTTGAAACAGCTGGGCCTTCAGCCGCGCTTCGAGTTCGGCGACGTTGCGACTGACGGTCGCGACCGGCTTCTTCAATCGCCGCGAAGCCGCCGAAAAACTCCCGGTCTCGGTGACCGCGACGATAACCGACATCGCCTCCAAGCGGTCCATTGGACGGCCTTTCCAAATTCGAGAAGCTTCTTCTCGATCATATGGAGTGCACGCAAATGCCGCAATCCGATACAGGCTGAGCGTGACGGAGCCTTCGGCGGGCGAGATCGGCAGACTGCTGCGCGGAGCCGCCCATTTCCATCCCGTCAAAATGCGCTGACAGGTCTCATGGCTGCCGAGAAAAGCTGCAATCCGCTCGATTGCTCGCAAAGAGGGAGCACACAAGATGGGCACCATCACGACGACGGACGGCACGCAAATCTTCTATAAGGACTGGGGCGCGGGGCGTCCGGTGGTGTTTTCCCACGGTTGGCCGCTCAATGCGGACGCCTGGGACGACCAGATGTGGTTTCTCACCTCGCATGGCCTGCGGTGCATCGCCCATGACCGGCGCGGTCACGGCCGGTCCAGCCAGCCATGGACCGGCAACGACCTCGACACCTACGCTGGTGACCTTTCGGCACTGATGGAAGCGCTGGATCTTCGGGACGTCGTCATGATCGGACATTCGACCGGTGGCGGCGAAGTGGCGCGCTATCTCGGCCGGTACGGCACGAAGCGCGTCAGCAAGGCCGCGCTCGTCTCCGCCATCCCTCCGCTCATGCTGAAAACCGCAGCGAATCCCGGCGGGCTTCCGATCGAGGTTTTCGACGGTATCCGCGCCGGCCTCATTGCCGATCGATCGCAATACTATCGGGAGCTCGCCGCGCCGTTTTACGGCGCGAACCGACCCGGCTCCAAGGTCTCCCAGGGCGTCAAGGACGCGTTCTGGATGTGGAGCATGCAGGCCGGCATCGCGGGCGCCTATCAATGCATCAAGGCATTCTCGGAAACCGATCTGACCGAAGACATCAAGAAGATCGATATCCCGACGCTGCTGCTCCACGGCGATGACGACCAGATCGTGCCGATCGCCGATTCCACCCTGCTGTCTTCGAAGCTGATCAGGAAGGCCACATTGAAAGTCTATCCCGGCGCGCCGCACGGCTTGATGGCGACACATCGAGATCAATTTAACAGCGATTTGCTTGCCTTCATTCAGGGCTGAGAAAGCATCGAAAGGACATCATCGTTCGGCTGCGGGCTCTGGCACGGGTAGAGGACACCATGGAACTCAACAACAAAAAATGGCCGACGCGACGCAACTTCTGTCTGTGCTGCCTGGGCGGCGCCGCAGCCGCTGCAGGCAGTGGTTGGCTTTCGCCACGTCAGGCCTACGCCGAAGCGCGCGGCATTGTCAGCCTGATCAAAGATAGTGCCGCGGCATCGCCGATCACGACATACAAGCTCCGACACAACATCAGTGTGCTGGAAGGCTCCGGCGGCAACATCGCCGTCCTGACCGGCCCCGAGGGCAAAATGCTGGTCGACGCCGGCATCCGCGTGTCGCGCCCCCAACTCAGCAAGGCATTGGCGGATATCGGCTCGGGGCCTATCACGCATCTCGTCAATACCCACTGGCATTTTGATCACGCCGACGGCAACGAATGGCTGCATTCGGAAGGGGCCCGGATCATTGCACAGGAGAATACGCGAAAACATCTCGCAGGAGTCCAGCGCGTCGAGGACTGGGACTACAATTTTCTCCCGCTCGGTCCGGGCGGAATCCCCAGCGAGGTCTTTTCCGAAGCCCACGGGCTTAAGCTCAATGGCGCTTCGATCGCCTTGAAGTATTACGGCCCTGCCCACACCGATAGCGACATCTCCGTCACATTCTCAGAGGCCAACGTCGTCCACGTCGGCGACACCTTCTGGAACGGTATCTATCCGTTCATCGATTATTCGACCGGCGGCAGCATCGACGGAATGATCGCCGCATCGGACGCCAATCTCGCGTCGACTAACGATGACACCATCATTATTCCCGGACACGGCAAGCCGGTCAGCAACAGGGCTGAACTGCAGGCGTTTCGCGACATGCTTGTCGCGATCCGCGACAACGTCGCGAGGCTGAAAAAACAGGGACGAACCCGCGACGAATCCGTCGCGGCGAAGCCAACCGCGGCCTTCGACGCCAAATGGGGGCAATTCGTCATCGATCCCGGCTTCTTCACCCGGCTGGTGTACGAAGGCGTTTGAGCGCGCACGGCAGTCATCCGCAACAACCCGATTCCGACACGGAGATGGAAATGAAAGTCACAGAAGTTAGGGACGTGCCGCTTCGCCTCGATCGTCGCCGCCTCATTGTCGGAATTTCAGGGATGACCATCGCCGCCGCAGCCTCGCAGAGCGCGTCGGCAAAGTCGTCGCGCGAGGCGTCAGGAACGGCAGTCACCTACCCGGTCACGTATCATAGGACAATGGTGATCGACGGAATCAAGATCTTTTACCGCGAGGCGGGGCCGAAGGATGCGCCCGTCATATTGCTGCTTCATGGGTTTCCGACTTCGTCACACATGTTCCGCAACCTGATCCCGGCGCTGGCGGACCGCTATCGCGTGATAGCTCCCGACTATCCCGGCTACGGTCAGAGCGACATGCCCGATCATGCGACATTCAAATACACGTTCGACCGTTTCGGTGAACTCGTCGGCGGACTGCTCGATCAACTCCGCGTCACCCGCTACGCGATGTATGTGATGGATTACGGCGCGCCCGTAGGCTGGCGGCTGGCACTGAAACAACCCGAACGCATCACCGGTCTGATCGTGCAGAACGGCAACGCCTACGACGAAGGGTTGAAAGAGTTCTGGGATCCAATCAAGAAGTATTGGGCCGACGGATCGGATGCGAGTCGCAAGGCCTTGCTGAAGCTCGTCACGCTGGAGACGACAAAATTTCAGTACACCGACGGGATGTCCGACGTGAGCCGGATTTCGCCCGACAACTGGGTGCACGACCAGGCGCTGCTCGACCGGCCCGGCAACAGCGAAATCCAGATGGACCTGTTCTACGACTACCGCACCAATCTTCCGCTGTATCCCGCGGTGCAAGCCTATTTTCGTAAACACAGGCCTCCGACGCTGATCGTGTGGGGCAAGAACGACTTCATCTTTCCTGCCGATGGCGCGCATCCTTACAAGCGTGATCTCCCGAAAGTGGAATTTCACCTGATCAATACCGGCCATTTCGCGCTGGAGGACAAGTTCGACGAGATGGTTCCGCTGATCCGCGACTTTCTGAACCGCAAGATAGCCTAGCTTCGCCCGCCTCCTGAAAGGAGCGAAAATGTTCACCACGCTCGATTGCGCTGTCGTTCTGGCGGCCTCAACGATATTTGCGGCCACCTCCTTCGCACAAAGTGCGAAAGACATTCGCGGACCTTCGCCGCTGGTCGCGATCGAGGACCAGCCGCCGGCGCGGCTGATCGTCGATCCGCCGCTGGCGAAGCAGCTGGAGCAGGGCCTGGTCTTCATCCAGTACGCCGCGGAGAATCTGCATATCGTACCTGTGTTCGGTAAGGGCGCGCTTGATGTATCGCCACGCATCGGCCACGTCCACATTACCGTCGACGATGCGCCATGGCACTTTGTCGATGCCAGCGGGGAAACGGTCATCGTGGTTGGGCTGAAACCAGGTCCTCACAAAGTGCTGTTCGAACTCGCCGACCCTACGCACCACGTGATTGACAGCAAAACCGTCAGCTTCGAGATTCCGCCGAAGGAGGCGCCGCGCTGACGAGAAGAGTTGGAGGCGTTCCGCTACCGGATATAGAACGCCACCGGCGCGCTGAACGGCATCGAGGACTGTTTCACGTCCGCAGGGAATGCGGGAAACGGCTGCGCGCGGCGCACCATCGCCAGTGTCTCGGCATCCAGCGCCGAATGGCCGGACGAGCCGCCGAGGCCGACGGAAAGCACGCCGCCGCTTCGGCTGAGCGTGAAGCTGACCCGCGAGGTGCCCTGCTGGCCCGCGGCCTTGGCGGCGGGCGGGTATTGCTTGAAGCGTTGCAGATGGGCTGCGACCACCTGCCGATAGGAGGCAAGTGCCGCCGCCGTTGCGCCGGCGTTGGCGGCTGACGCGGCCGGCGCCTGGCGCTCGGCCTTGGGCGAAGCTGTCGTTCGCGGCGCCGGCGGCGCGTCGGAAGGCTTCTTCGCGTCCGGGCGAACCACCTTCGGCTTGACTGGCGTGGGCCTGGCCTCCGGGACCGGCCTGGCGGGCTCCGTCGCCGGCTTCATTTCCAGCTTCTGCTCCGGCGGGGCGACGACTTCCGGCTTCTCCTGCAGCGGCGTCGGCGCGATCTCCTCCTGCACGGTTTCCGCAGTCGCAGGCTCCGGCGGCGAGGCATCGGCCTGCTGCATCACGGGGCCCGGCGCGAGATCCATTTGCGTCGGCTGCGGCGCGGAGGAAACCGGTGCCATGTCGACCATGATCGCAGGCAGGGAGACGCCGGGTACCGGCCGCTGGGTGTACCAGTTCAAGGCCAACGCAATCAGCGCGGCATGCGCAGCCGCGATCGCGAAGGCCGAGGCGCCCCAGCGCCGGACGGCGGCCTGGTCGGAAACCTCATGCAGCGCAAACGCATTCATGGCGGTCAGCTTCGCCCGTCGAGGCCGACCAGCGCGATCTTGAGATAGCCGGCGTTGCGCAACAGGTTCATCACCTCCATCAGGTCGCCATAGCTGACGGCCTTGTCGGCGCGCAGATAGATGCGTTCGTCCTTCTTGCCATGCGTGGCGCTGTCGAGCGTGGCAGTCAGCGTGTCGCGGGCAATCACATCCTCACCCACCGCGACCGACAGATCCGGTTTCACCGTGACGAACACCGGCTTGTCCGGGCGCGGCTGCGGCTCGACCGAGCTGGCCGGCAGATCGACGCCGAGATCGACGGTCGCGAGCGGGGCTGCGACCATGAAGATGATCAGGAGCACCAGCATTACGTCGATGAACGGCGTGACGTTGATCTCGTGAGCCTCGACGAGATCGTCGCCGCCGCGCGCCCTTCCGATTGCTTGACCGAGCTTCGCGCCCATCGCTTTTCACTCCGTCGTTTACTCGGCGGCGCGCGCCAGCCGGAACGAACCGCGATCGCCCTCGCGGCTGATCAGAAGCAGCACCATCGCTGAAGCGTCGCCGAGCAGCGCGCGATGGGCCGCGATGGTACGGGTGAGATGGTTGTAGATCACGACCGCCGGGATCGCCGCGACAAGACCGAGCGCGGTCGCGAGCAACGCTTCCGCAATGCCGGGCGCGACGACGGCGAGATTGGTGGTGTGGGCCTCGGAAATACCGATGAACGAGTTCATGATGCCCCAGACCGTCCCGAACAAGCCGACGAACGGCGCAGTGGCGCCGATGGTCGCGAGCACGCCGGTGCCGCGCGCGATCTGCCGCGACATCGCGGCTTCCACCCGCTCCAGCCGCAGCGCCACGCGTTCCTTGAGGCCGTCGTCGAAATGGCCGCCGGAGAGAGAGGCCTCGCGCGCGGCGGACTGGATGATCTGGGCCACGGCATCGTTGCCGCCACGGCTTTCCTGCTCGACTTTGGCGAGCACCGTGTCGGTTTCCAGCAGGCTCAGCCGCCGTCTGGCGGTCGCCGTCTTGCGACGGACCTCAATGGTTTTTGCCAACCAGATCGTCCACGTCACCAGCGAGGCGAAGGCCAACCCGATCATGACCACCTGCACCACGATGTCCGCATTCACGAACATGTTCCAGGGCGACAAATTGCGCGGCAGCAGCGCGACGTCGGTGGCGGCGCGCGCCGAACCTGGCAAGGCGGCCACGCCGGCCGCTCCACACCAGCGGATCATACCATCCAGAACTGTTCGCTGCATGACCACCTCCTGGACTGACAATGCGGACCGGGCTACGCCTCAGGCGCAGGCGCGATCCTCTCGGCAAGCGCATGAAAGCGCTCCAACTGGTCGCCGCGCAGCGCGCGCGTCTCATCGCGGCCGACGAACACCTTGAACATGATGCCGCCGTCCACATTGACGAACGCGATGAAGGCCGATGATTTGCCCATGAAGGGCCGCTCGACAAAGGCAATCGCCGCGCAGCGCTCATGCCGGAGATGGCCGTGCAGCCCCTTCGGCTGCATCAGGTTGAAATAGCCGCGCCCGACTTCGCCCGCGGGCACGCTGCCCGTGAACTCGAAGATCGCGTCGTCGGTATGGACGATCAGCGTCACCTCGCCCCATTGCGCGACGTCGTTCATGGCAGCGCCAAATTCGCCGCCGGCGCCGATGCGCACCATCGTTTCCGGCAGCGCCTCGAGCACGGCGCGCGGCGTGACCTTGCGCTCCCGCGCGACATCCTCGATGACAGCGCCCGGATTTTCCAACATATACGCCTTGAGGTCGGCGAGCTCCGTGCTCAGCATGACGCTTCCCCCTTCAAGCGGCGGCGCTGGATTTGCGCTCGCTCAGGATCACGTCGAATCCTTCGAACTTGGGATGGCCGAGGTAGAGGCTTTCGCCGGTCTTGTTGTCGGCGCGGGCATGCGCGCGCCGAAACTCTTCCGATTTGGTCCAGGCTTCGAAGGCGGCCTTGTCGGCCCAGGTCGTGTGCGACGAATACAGCGTGTGGTCCTCGAGAACGGGGCCCTTGAGCAGATGAAACTCGACGAAGCCGGCCATGTTGCTCAGATAGGACTCACGCGTGCGCCAGACGGTCTCGAAGGCCGCTTCAGAGCCAATCTTCACCTGGAACCGGTTCATTGCGATAAACATTTGAAATCTCCTTGGCTTCGTTGCTGGGGTGCGCCTGGCGTACCGTTAGAGTTGGTTGGAAACATGGATGCACCGAAGCCGCGCTGGAGCATCAGCGCGGCCCGGTGCAGCTTGATCGGTTGGTCAGCTCGTCGAATTACGCTCCGCCAAAATGGATCTTCAATCCGGCCTTGTAGACCCGGCCCGGTCCGGGGCTCGACCACAACACGTCGTTCTGCGTGGTGCCGTCGGTCGAACTTCCGGGGATAGCATAAGGCCGGTAGTACTGGTTCAACAGATTGTCGATCGACGCCGTAAACATGATGTCCTTGGTCGCATGCCAGGTCAGGTACAGATTGACCAGCTCATACCCGGTCGAAGGCACATAGCCGGCGGGAATGTCGTTGTTGGCGCCGAACGAGGACCACTGCGCCGCCAGGATCAGCCTGCGGTCGAGCAGCCTCACGCCGCCGGTCGTGGTGATCTTGCGCGGCGTGATGGTCGCCAGCCCGATATTGGTCGCGACGTTCTTGCCGCGGATCAGGTGGCCTGCGACACCGACATACCACAGGCCGGCATCATACATCGTTTCGGCTTCGACGCCTTCGATCCGGGCATGCGCGATGTTCTGGTACTGATAGAACTGCGAGAACGAGCCGAACGGCGGCACCGGCACCGGCGTGGAAGCAACGAGGTCGATATAGCCATCGACGTCGTTGCGGAACACGTTGAACTTGCCGCGGAAGCTGTCGCCGGACGTAAAGATGTCATTGTACTTCAGGTTGAGGCCGACTTCCTTGTTCTTGCCGACCTCCGGCCGCAGGTTCGGGTTGGGCAGGAAGCAGAACAGTGCCGCGGTTCCATCCGCGCAGGTGAAGAACGGAGGACCGCCACCGGTGGCGTGACCACCCGAAATCAAGGTCTCCGTGATTGAGGGCGCGCGATAGCCCTCGGCATAGCTGACATAGGGCGTGAAGCCCGCCACCGGGGTCACACCGACGGTGATCTTGGGCGAGAAACGATCGCCGCCGCCACCGGTCGCCACCGTGGGCGAGTGAAGATCGTAGCGATCGTAGCGGATCGCGCTGACGACCTCGAGCCAGGTCGAATAGTTCTGCTTCAACTGCGCGAATCCGCCGGACACAGTACGCAGGCCGCTGGGCGTGGTGATGTTGGAGTTGCCGCGGCTGTCCTTTGTGCTCACGTCATCCTGGAACGCATCGATCCCGAGCGTCACGGCGTTACGCCAGTCGCCGACATTGAATCTCGTCGTGTTGTAGACGTCGATCCCGAGCGTATCGAGCACGTAGCTCCGCTTGTCACCAACGCAGCCTGAAATGTTGTTGCCCAAGCCGCCGCCACAATAGGCCGATGGCGTCGAGCTGAGGTGCGCGGTCTTGGTCTGGTCGTTGTCGGTACGATTGCCGTACAGCGACATATTCCAATCCCAGAGATTGTCGTCCGGCTTGCTGTATTTCCAGGTCAGCGTGCCCATGTAGTTCTTGGCGTCGGACGCATAGACCGACGATCCCTGAAACAGCGCACGTTGCGCCGCGGTCAGCACCGGTCCGCGGTTGAACTGGCCAATGCTGTATTGATAATCCTGGAACACGCCGCCGAGCTTGATCTCATGGCCTTCGGCAGGGCGTACCGTAACCTTCATCAATCCGGCAGCAAGCTCGTTGCCGGTATTGCCGATTTCGGTGCCGTTGCCGTCCTTGTAATTGCCCTGGGTGCGGTACACTGCGCCGCCGAAAACATCGACATTGGGATCGGCGCGGACGCCGCCGAAGATCGAGCCGAGGCCGCGGGCATTGTTGGTGCCGCCGGAGCCGGTCAGGTCGACGCCCCAGCGCTCGCCGGGGCGCACTACGTCGTTGATGTCCTTGGTGCGGAATGAGACCAGGCCGCCAATCGCGCCCGACCCGTAGATATTCGCGGTCGGGCCGCGCACCACATCGACACCGCCGACCAGTTCGGGATCGAGGAAGAACGAGCCGTTGGCGTTGTGGCCGGAGCGCTGGTAGTTCTGCCGCGCACCGTCGACGACGACCGCGACGCGGCCGAAATCCTGCAGGCCGCGGATGTTGATGACGGTCGCGGGATCGTCGCCACGCTCCTGAAACGACACGCCGGGTACGTTGTAGAAGATGTCGGACAGCCGGTTCGGCTGCAGGCCCTGGATCTGCTCCATCGACACCGAACTGACCGGCGCCAGTGCGTCGATCGCGCGCTCCTCGGTCTTCGAGGCTGCCACCGTGATCGTATCGAGCGATTGCACCGCCGGGCCGCCAGCCTGCGCGCGCGCATTCATCGCCGCTGCGGTGGCCTGCGCAGCCTGCTGCGGCTTGGCTTGCTGGCGCTTGGCCTGCTTCTGCTTTTTCTGTTCGGCAGAGCGCGTGACGGCCTCCGCTTCCAGCGCCTGCGTGAACGCAGCGCCTGACGACATCAATGCAAACGAAAATGCCGACGCGCCCACAACCAAGGCGCGCGAATGCCTAGCCCCGAAAGCCATACTGCCCCAACCTGTTATTTGTGTCTTGGGTTTGGCTGGCGGGCACCGCGGTGATGCGCGGCTGCTTGCTGGCTAACAATTTTCGCGACCGGGCACCCCCGCTCGTATCGCGTTCATCTTGGTTACGCCGCGTTGCGGGAACGGTCAATAACGGCACGGCGCAGTTTATATCGATTGTAAAATGCAGCAGTTGGATTGCGCGTCGATCGAATTATACAAGCAACTGGTTGGGAACAGCGGGGGCGCAACAGCAATTATGACGGCACCTTCAGAAGATAATATCGGAGGCGCCGGGAAAAATGCCGAAAATCCGCCGTCTGCGACGCGCCTTCTCACCATGAACGGCAGCCGAATCGACAGCCGCGAATTGTTCGCGACCGAGCGGGAAATCATTATCGCGCATGGTGGAGACAATTATCGCCTGCGGCTGACGTCGCAGAACAAGCTGATCCTGACCAAGTGAACCGACAATGACAATTTGTCGCACGCTCGCAATTTCGGCCGTCACGGGCTGCTTCATGCTCGGCGGCGCGGCCGTTGCCGCGGGCATTACCGTGCATGACGCCCGCAACCGCGACGTCACGATATCGGACCCCGCGCGGATCGTGTCGATCGGCGGCGCGATCACCGAAATCCTCTACGCGCTCGGTTTCGAAGGCCGCCTCGCTGGCGTCGACACCACCAGCCTCTATCCGGCCGCGGCGCGCGACAAGCCGAATGTCGGCTATATGCGCCAGCTTTCGGCCGAAGGCGTGCTCGGGCTCAATCCTTCGCTGGTGCTCGCCGTACAGGGCTCCGGGCCGAAGGAAACCATGGACGTGCTGGAAGCGGCCAAGGTGCCGCTGGTGCTGGTGCCCGAAACCTTTTCCGAACAGGGGTTGATCGAGAAGATCAAGCTGGTCGGCCACGCCATGGGCGCGGACAAGCAGGCCGAATGCCTGACCGCGGCGGTGACGGACGATCTGACGCAACTGCGCGAGCTGCGCGCCAAGGTGACGAAGCCGGTCCGCGTGATGTTCGTGATGTCGCTATTGAACGGCCGGGCGATGGCTGCGGGCCACAAGACCGCCGCCAACGAGATCATCGCGCTCGCCGGCGCCGTCAACGCGATCGACGGCTATGACGGCTACAAGATCATCAACGACGAGGCGATCGTCGCTGCAAAGCCCGACGTGGTGCTCTCGATCCAGCGCGGCAAGGATTCGGTGGAGGCGGAGACGGTGTACCTCCATCCGGCCTTCGCGCTGACCCCGGTCGCGGCCAACAAGACTTTCATCTCGATGGAAGGCCTCTATCTACTCGGCTTCGGGCCGCGCACGGCGGTCGCAGCGCGCGACCTCTCGATCCAGCTCTATCCGGCGCTGGCGCCGCATGCCGAGAAATTCAAGCCGGCGGCAGTCAACGCAAACTGCCGGCTGTGACGGCCCTCTCCGACAGCACGGAACGTGCCAAGCAGCGCAGCGGATACGCGTTCCGTCCGCCCGCGTCCCTCACCGTCATTTGCCTGCTCGCCGCGCTTGCCGCCGCGGCGCTGATCGCGCTGACGATGGGCGCTGCCGGCATTCCGCTGGCGCGGCTGCCGGCCGCGCTCGGCCTGTGGGCGGACGCTGCAGCGGGACCAAGCCTCGCGCGCGACCAGCTCGTATTGTGGTCGATCCGGATTCCGCGGATCGCGGCAGCCGCGATGGTCGGCGCCCTGCTCGCGACATCGGGCGCCATTATGCAGGGACTGTTTCGAAACCCCCTCGCCGACCCCGCACTGGTCGGCGTTTCCTCCGGCGGCGCGTTTGCAGCGGCGGCAGCGATCGTCTTCACCGACAGCCACCCCGGCGAGAGCCTCCGCTTCATGCAGAATCAGTTGCTGCCGATCGCGGCCTTCGCCGGCTCGCTGGGGACGACGATCGTTCTGTATGGGATCGCGAGCCGCTCGGGGCGGACGTCGATTGCGATCTTCCTGCTGGCCGGCATTGCGATTGCCGCCATCGCCAATGCCGGCATCGGGCTCCTGGTGTTCATCGCCGACGATCGCCAGTTGCGCGATATCACGTTCTGGATGCTGGGCTCGCTGAGCGGCGCGACCTGGCCCAAGCTCGCCACGCTGGCGCCGGTGCTGGGGCTTGCTTTGATTGCCTGCGTCTCGATCGCGCGCGGGCTTGATGTGCTGGTGCTCGGCGAGGCCGAGGCTTTTCACAACGGCGTCGACGTCGAGCGGCTGAAGCGGATTTCGATCGTGCTGGTGTCGGCGATGACCGGCGTTGCGGTATCGGTCTGCGGCGTGGTCGGCTTTGTCGGCATCGTGGTGCCGCATCTGCTGCGGCTGGTGATCGGGCCGGCGCACCGGCTGCTGCTGCCGACCTCGATGCTGTTGGGCGCGGTGCTGATGGTGGGCGCCGACACGCTGGCGCGCACCATCGTGGCGCCGGCGGAAATGCCGATCGGCATCCTGACGGCGGCGATCGGCGCGCCGTTTTTCTTAGGCATGCTGTTGCGCCAGCGCGGGCTGGTTCCGCTATGACCGCCATTCTCGAAGCCCAATCGATCTCGATGACGATCGGGGGCGCCACGCTGGTCGACGGCATCGACCTGCGCATCAAGGCCGGCGAGATGGTCGCGATCGTCGGTCCCAACGGCGCCGGCAAATCGACGCTGCTGCGGATGCTGTCCGGCGACCTCCGCCCGACGCGCGGCCAAATCCGGTTGAAGCAGCGCGAGATCCACCTCTATCCGCCGCGCCAGCTCGCCTATCACCGCACGATGCTGTCGCAGCATGTCAACGTCACCTTCCCGTTCACCGTCGAGGAGATCGTCCATATGGGCGCTGGCGACGCCGGCCGCTCCGCCGCGCAACGGCTGGTCGATGCCGCACTCGACGAGGTCGGACTGGCCCCATTCAGTCACCGGCAATTGCCGACGCTTTCCGGCGGCGAACAGCAACGCGCGCATTTTGCCCGCGTGCTGGTGCAACTCGCCTGCGGCGAACAACAGCACGGCCCCGGCCTGCTATTGCTGGACGAGCCGACTTCCAGCCTCGATATGCGCCACCAGATCGATCTGGTGGAGACGGCGCGGCGGCGCGCGCAGAACGGTACGGCCGTGATTGCCGTGCTGCACGACCTCAATCTGGCGATGCGCTTCGCCGACCGGATCGTGCTGCTGCATCGCGGCAAGCTTGCCGTCGACGGCGGCCGCGCGGAGGCGATCACGGCCGAGACCATCCGCCGGATTTTCGAGGTCGACGTCACGATCGACTATACCGACGGCGGCGTGCCGTTCCTGCTGCCGCAGACGATGCGGCCCGCAGGCCCGCCAACGGCATAACGCCGCAGCCTTATCCAACGGCGTTACAGGTTCTTCACAGAACTGTCAGCCAGCTGTAACAGCCGCTCCGCAAGACACTCCGCATCGTCATCATGAGGAGATCCGCCATGCGCGTGTCATTGCTCTGCTCCGTCGCGTCCATCTTTCTGGCCAGTGCTGCATTTGCACAGGGCGAAGGCGAGTTTCCCGCCACGCTGAAGAGCCACGCCGTGCTGCCGGCGCAGAGCTTCATCGATGCGCCCGTGGATGCGCCGGACGATCTCAAGACCGCGGGCAAATACACCACCGGCAAGCGCGTCGATACCGTCGGCAGCGTGATGGGCAAGTCTTACGAGCGCCCCACCGGCGTATCGCTGCCGTTCAAGGGCCAGCCGCTGCAGGGCCATTCCGGCATCAAGGTGATGCCGGACGGTTCGTTCTGGGTGCTCACCGACAACGGCATGGGCTCGCGCTACAACTCGGCCGACTCGATGCTCTATCTGAACCGCCACAAGATCGACTGGGCGAGCGGCAAGATCGAGCGACAGGAAACCGTCTTCCTGCACGATCCCGACAAGAAGGTGCCGTTCCGCATCGTGCATGAGGACACTGCAAAGCGCTATCTCACCGGTGCCGATTTCGACACCGAGGGCTTTCAGGTCATCGGCGACACCTTCTGGATCGGCGACGAGTTCGGACCCTATGTGCTGAAGGCCGACAGGATGGGCAAGATTCTCGCCGTGTTCGAAACCATCGCCGACGGCAAGCCGGTGCGCTCGCCCGACCATTGGTCGGTGCAGTCGCCGGGCGCACCCGGGGCGACCTACACCAGTGTCAATCTGCGCCGCTCCAAGGGCTATGAAGGTTTTGCGTCGTCGAAGGACGGCAAATTCCTCTATGGTCTGCTCGAGGGCCCGCTGTGGGATGCCGAGAAAAAGGACTGGGAAAAGCTCGACGGCAAGGAAGCCTCGCGGATTCTCGAATTCGACGTCGTGAACGAAAAATTCACCGGCCGCTACTGGCAATATGTGTTCGAGCAGAACGGCAACGCCATCGGCGACTTCAACATGATCGACGCCTCCAGCGGCCTGATCATCGAGCGCGACAATGGCGAGGGCACCGCCGACAAGGCCTGCCCGGCCGGCCAGCGCGGCGAGAACTGCTTTCCGGATCTCGCCAAATTCAAGCGCGTCTACAAGGTCGAACTGTCCGACGCCAATGTCGGCAAGCCGGTGCGCAAGATCGCCTATATCGATTTGATGAAAATCCGCGATCCCGACAACAAGGCCCGCAAGCCGCTTAACGACGGCGTGCTGACCTTCCCGTTCTTCACCATAGAGAACGTCGACCGCGTCGATGAGACGCATATCATCGTCGGCAACGACAACAACCTGCCGTTCTCGTCGAGCCGCGATCCCAACAAGGCGGATGATAACGAGTTCGTGCTGCTGGAAGTCGGCGAGTTTTTGAAGGCGAAGTAAAGGTGCTTCTCCCTCTCCCCGCTCTTTCGCGGGGGGAGGGAGAAGACCAAACGCTACGGCAGCACGGTGGCTCGCCGTCGGCCGAGTGCATTCGATCGATCCATCCACTCCGGCAGGGGCGCACCGTCGCGATGCCGTCCGCCGGCGCACGCCGCGGCCCAGGCAGCCACAGCACCGAGCAGGATCGCGGTCGCGACCGAGAAGGCGAGGATCACGGTGCTGCGCCGTGACCTTGCAATGGCTGTCGTGGCGCTCGCAATGACGCCATCGACCCTGCGTTCCGCGTCGGCTGCGGCGAGGCCGGTCAGCGCACCGACTTGCTGGACAAGGTAGGTTCGGTCGTCCGCGCTCATGCCGCTATGACTTGAAGTGGTGAGCAGGATCCGGCCGGCTTCGGCGCGCTCGGCGCTGAGATCCACGTTGGGTGCGCGGCGGCCGGCGCGAAATAGCCGATCCAGTTCATAGCTCAAGAGCGGCTCGGCCGCACTCGCCTGCGCTGCGCCACGCGCCGACGATGTCCGACTAACGGTAGCCGCGCCAATCCAGGTGACCAGAAGGGCACCCATGACAACGGCTAGTGCCCAGGTACCCAGCCCATGGGCGCCGTCAACGTGCTCTGTTTCGCCGACCGCATCCGTACCGATCGGGGTACGGGTATGCCCGGCGATGTAGCCGCCGACGCCGAAGCTGAGCACGGCCTGGATGATCAGATAGAGGCCCGACAGGATCGCAAGTGCCGTGGACGTGTCGCGCCAGGTTGGCGCCGTCGACGTGACGCCGAGGCCAATCGTGACTGCAAACGTCAGCAAAACCGAGGACAGCGCAGTGGCCGCGAGCGCGCCGAGCACGATCGGCGACCATTGCAGAAACCGTGGCGCGACATCGCTTCGCGTCCCCGGTGAGATATTTTCCATCGACATGTGCATGGCCTCAGCGGAGGCCGAAGAAGGACAGCACTGCCAGAATCACGACAACCAGGCCGACAAGATAGATAAGACCGTTCATGATTTTTCCTCCGTATGTCCCGCCGCCATTTCTCAAGCGACAATCTTCCCAAATCGGCAAAGTTCCCCGCGCGCACAGGAAAAACTTGCAAACCGTAATCCCCGGTTGCCGGGTCAACCCATTGGGGGCGTATCTTTATTTGCCTGCCTCGATCCCCATATCGGATTCACAATTACATTCCGAGGACGGCGGCGTGACGCAGCAGCTCGCACTTTTTCCGCAACAGAAGACTTCGCCGCAGGGCCTTGCGGTCGCTGAAGAGTTCATCTCGCCCGCGCTCGAGCGCGAGCTCATCGGCCATGTCTCGGCGTTGCCGCTGCAGCCGTTTCAGTTCGGCGCCTTCGAAGGCAAGCGCCGAGTGGCCTCGTTCGGGTTCCGCTACGATTACACGCTGCAGCGCTTGCAGCCGGCCGCGCCGATTCCCGGCTGGCTTCTTCCGCTGATAGAAAGCGTCGAGGCCTATGGCGGGCCGTCAACGCGAATTGCGCAGGTGCTCTGCACTGAATACGACGTCGGCGTTGGAATCGGTTGGCACCGCGACAAGCCGCATTTCGACCGGATCTTCGGCCTCTCGCTTGGGTCACCGTGCAAGTTCCGGTTTCGGCGCGCGGTCGGCGAAAAATGGCAGCGCTACACGCTCGAGGCCGCGCCGCGTTCGCTTTATCTCATGTCAGGCGAATCGCGGCGCATCTGGGAACACAGCATTCCCGCCGTCGAGGCGCCGCGATACTCCATCACCTTCCGCACCATGGCTGACGGAAAGGACTAGCGGCGCCCGAATTTGAGCTCCCTCCGCCCGTTCGCGGGGGGAGGGAGACCCGCGGTGTCAGCGAGCGTAAAGCAAGCTTCAGCCCGCCGGCACCATCACGACGCCCTTGTCCTTGGGCCAGCGTATCCGCCAGGCGAAGTTGATGTCCCTGACTTCACCTGCCTTGGCCTCAAACGCCCATTCCAGCACGCCGCGTTTATCGCGGATGTTGCTTGCGGTCGGCGCGGTCGTCGACGGCAGCATGTCGACCACGATGTCCTCGTGCTCGCTGACCGGCAACTGATCCTCGATCGCGATCCGGATCGGGAAGTCGTGGCCGTTGCGTACCGTGGTCTTGAACGCGCGTTCGTCGGTCTTCGACGTCGTCACGATCAGCCCGGCCGATCCCTCGTTGCGTTTGACGACGGCGCGCTCGATCTTGACCTTGTCGTCGGCGCCAAAGCCGAGCCGCACGGTTTCGTCCTTGCTGGCGGCCGCCATCTGGCCACGGCCGACGAACACGCCGTCGCGATAGATCGCGACCCGGCCGGGCAGCAGCGGCGCATCCTCGGTCTGCTTGAAGCTCGCTTCCAGGAACGCGGTCGGGTCGAGCACCGGCACGGCGCGGACCGCGAGGTCGGGCGCAATGCTCGCACTGGAGACACGCAGGCTCTTGGCGCCTTCGCTGGCACCAAGGCTGACGCGGCCCGGAATCTTGAACACCACCTGGAAGCCGCTGACATCGGCCGCAGCCTGTTGCTCGGCCGCCTTCTCCATCACGGGCTCCTCGCTCTTCCCCCCGCTGGAGCGGAGCAGCCTCTGCCTGTCCGGCGCGGGTGCCGCCGAGGGCATTGCAGAATCCAATAAGCCCGCCGCCATCGGACGCGGTACTTGCGGGTATTGAACGACGAGGGACTTCAGGTCGGGCGCGTGGCCGCCGCGTGCGGTTCGCACGGTGGAAACGGCGAGCGCGACATTCGACCAGTCCTCGCCGGTGTTTTGGGTGATTTCGGCGCGGCGTACCAGTTCGAGCGCGGGCTTGCGGTCGTTCGCGCCGGTGTCGAGGCGGGCGTCGTAGAGCGGCACCCAGCGCGCGTTGCGCACCGCATAGGTCACGCGCAGCGTCGCTTTGGTCGCGGCGGCAGCCGCGAGTTCGATCCGGACTTCCAGCTTGCCCGCCGGCTTCTGCGCCCGGTCCTGCTCGAGACGCGCAATTTCGCGGTCGAGTTCGCGCTGCTTGCGTTCGGCATCGCGGATGGCAGCCTCGGTGCTGGCGACTTCCTCGCCGACCGCGGCAAACGCCGCGCGCCATTCGGCGATCGGCCGCGCCTCGCCCTTGTCGCCGATCCCTACCGGAGAAATATTCGCGAATCGTTCGGCGAATTTACGCCGGGCGGTGGCGGCATCGATCGCGCCCTGCAGATTGACGCGCTCGTCCTTCAACGCCTCGATGCGCTTGTCGAGTTCGGGCAAATTGACCGGCGGCGCCGCGCGCGGCGGTCTTGCGTCGATCGCGCCGATCGTAAGTTTCGCGCCCGCCTCACCCTCCACCCGCAGCGAGGACGGATCGAGCGTCAGCGAAAAATCCTTCAGAACGGCGGAATTCTCGCCGGCCGGCAAATCGAGCGAGATGACCCGCGTGACGCTGGCGCCGTCGGGATAGACTGTGACCGCATCGACCGCCGAGCTGGCCGCTATGTCTGCCGCCCGCACCGGGCCGCCCGCAAGCGCCGTGAACACGACAAGGCTCGTCGTCCAAAAACCGTTCGTAATCAATCGCATGGATACCCTCCTGAACCGGTCGCCTGATGGCAACGCGCAATAGCCGCCCACCACTCCCGGTCATGAGACGCAGCGACGGAGAAACCGGTTCGATCGGAACTTCCATGTGACTTCGCCGCGGCGGGACCGCGGCGAAGGATAGGCAATCCCCTTGAAGGGAAAGAAACGACGCGTGGTTAGAACACCAGCGCCTTGGCCTGCTTTACCTGGGGCAAGGCTTGCACCTTCGTCAGCACGTCCGCCGGGACCGGCCCGTCGATCTCGACCAGCGCGATGGCGTCGCCGCCCTGCTTGACACGGCCGAGATGGAAGGTGGCGATGTTGATCCTGGCGTCGCCGAGCAGTCCGGCGAAGCTGCCGATGAAGCCGGGCTTGTCCTCGTTGGTGACATAGATCATCGACTTGCCGAACTCGGCGTCAACCCGGATGCCCTTGATGTCGACCAGCCGCGGCTTGCCATCGTGATAGACGGTGCCGGACACCGAGCGTTCCTGCCGTTCGGTGGTGACGGCCACCGTGATCAGGCTTTCGTAATCGCTCTGCGCCGCACGCACGATCTCGTCCACCACCATGCCGCGCTCTTTCGCGACAACCGGCGCGGAGACCACGTTGACGTCGCCGAGCATCGGCCGCAGCAGGCCCGACAGCACCGCCGAGGTGATCGCCTTGATCTTCATCTCGGCGACCTGCCCCTCATAGGTGATCTCGACTTTCAGGATGCCGCTCTCGGTGAGCTGGCCTGCGAACGAGCCGAGCTTTTCGGCGAGCTCGATGAACGGCTTCAGCTTCGGCGCTTCCTCAGCGGTGATCGACGGGAAATTCACCGCATTCGAGATCGCACCGGTCAGCAGATAATCCGACATCTGCTCGGCGACCTGAAGGGCGACGTTCTCCTGCGCTTCCGTGGTGGAGGCGCCGAGATGCGGGGTGCAGATCACGTTGGGATGGCCGAACAGCACGTTCTTGGTGGCGGGCTCCTCGACGAACACGTCAAAGGCGGCGCCCGCGACATGCTTGGAATTCAGCGCGTCGACCAGCGCCTGCTCGTCGACCAGGCCGCCGCGGGCGCAGTTGATGATACGCACGCCCTTCTTCATTTTCGCAATCGCTGCTGCGTCGATGATGTTCCTGGTCTTCTCGGTCAGCGGCGTGTGCAGCGTGATGAAATCGGCGCGCTTGAACAATTCGTCGAGTTCGACCTTCTCGACGCCGATGTCCTTGGCGCGCTCGGGCGACAGGAACGGATCGAACGCGATCACCTTCATGCGCAGGCCGAGCGCGCGGTCGGCGGCGATTGCACCGATATTGCCGCAACCGATCACGCCCAGCGTCTTGCCGGTGATCTCGACGCCCATGAAACGGTTCTTCTCCCACTTGCCCGCCTGCGTCGAGGCGTCGGCCTGCGGAATTTCACGCGCCAGCGCCAGCATCAAGGTAATGGCGTGTTCGGCGGTCGTGATCGAATTGCCGAACGGCGTGTTCATCACGATGATGCCCTTGGCGGTCGCCGCCGGGATCTCGACATTGTCGACGCCGATGCCGGCGCGGCCGATCACTTTCAACCTGGTGGCCTTGTCGATGATCTTGGCGGTGGCCTTGGTCGCGGAGCGAATTGCAAGGCCGTCGTAATTGCCGATGATCTCGGCGAGCTTGTCCTTGTCCTTGCCGAGATTGGGCTGGAAGTCGACCTCGACGCCGCGGTCTTTGAAGATCTGCACGGCCGCGGGAGACAGCGCGTCGGAAATGAGAACTTTGGGTTTTGTCATCTGGGTCTACCTGCAGAGCTAATGGAGAGAGCCGCGTTTGGCGGCGGTGACGGGAATTCCGGTACGCAAGGTGACGGCGAGTGAACTGCCGTCGAGAGGCATGGCATCGAGCACGCGTCCGCCGAGGATATCGCCGACGATGGCCCGGCCGATCGCATCGCGAACTTCCTGCCACGCCCCCGTGTGGTCGACGCCGAGCATCCAGCTTTGTTCGGCCTCGCCACCGCGCATCGCCAGCATCAGCCAGGCGCCGCGAACGGATTTGACGCCGGCGAATTCGCGCGCGAGCGCTTCGATCAGCGCGGTGGGGATTTCACTGGGATGTGCCAGCATGATCTGTTGCGGCGTCTGCGTCGTGACTGCCTGCGGGGCGCTCAGGTCGAAATCGCCGGCCAGCAGCCGTGCCACCTCGCCCGGCGTATAATCCTTGCCATAGTCGGAGCCGGGATTGAGCACGAACGGCGCGCCGGGGTAGCGGGCAAACAGATCGCGCGTCCGCTCCGGCACCGCAACGTGGTCATTCCTGTACCAGGCTTGCGCCCGCGATCGGGCGGTGAAGAACGGAATCAGCCGTTCCTCGCCGCGCACCGCGCTCGGCAAGACCATCTTGGTGCCCTCGGGGATAACGGCGTTTCCGTCCGGCCCGGGGACGATCGGATCACCGCCTTCCGGAACCAGCACCAGGACAATTTCCGCATCCATCAACGCGCGGGCGAAAGCCGGCCGTTCAGCCGGCTCCGCCGATGCACTCATCAGCAAGCGCTCGATGTCGTTCTCAGGTTCGAACATGGGATGGCCTGTGAGACCTGCTGCAATGGAGACGGAGCGAGTTCTTCTCCCTCTCCCCGTTCTTACGGGGAGAGGGTCGGGGTGAGGGGCGGCCACAAGCGAGGTGCGCGCGGAGAGAGCCCCTCACCCGGCGCCATGCGCCGACCTCTCCCCGTAAGAACGGGGAGAGGCAAAAAGAAAGCTAAGCCGCCTTCGGCAACGCGGCCTTGGTCTCGGCGAACGCCCAGTCGATCCACTGCGTCAGCAGCGCGACGTCGGAGGCTTCCACGGTGGCGCCGCACCAGATCCGCAGGCCCGCCGGCGCATCGCGGTAATACGCAAAATCGTAACCGGCGGCTTCCTTCTCCACCAGCGCGACCAGCTTCTTCGAGAAGTCCGCCTGCGCATCCGCCGTCAGCGAGGTGATAGCGGGATCTGTGAACTTCAGACACACCGAGGTGTTGGAGCGGATCGAGGTATCCTTTGCCAGGAAATCGATCCACGGCGTCTTTGCCTTCCAGTCCGACAGCACCTTGGTGTTGGCATCGGCGCGCGCGATCAGGGCCTTGAGGCCGCCGATCGATTTCGCCCAGTTCAGCGCATCGAGATAATCCTCGACGCACAGCATCGACGGTGTGTTGATGGTCTCGCCTTCGAAGATGCCCTGGTTGAGCTTGCCGCCCTTGGTCAGGCGGAAAATCTTCGGCAGCGGCCAGGCTGGCTTGTAGGTCTCGAGCCGTTCCACTGCGCGCGGCGACAGGATCAGCATGCCGTGCGCGGCTTCGCCGCCCAGCGCCTTCTGCCAGGAGAACGTCACCACATCGAGCTTTGCGAAATCGAGCGGCTGCGCGAAAGCGGCCGACGTCGCATCGCAGATGGTGAGGCCTTCCCGGGTCGCGCTGATCCAATCGGCGTTCGGCACGCGCACGCCGGAAGTGGTGCCGTTCCAGGTGAAGACGATGTCGGACGCCGGATCGGCCTTGGACAGATCGGGAAGATCGCCATAGCCGGCATGCAGCTTGGTGACGTCCTTCAGCTTCAATTCCTTGATGATGTCGCTGACCCAGCCCTCGCCAAAGGATTCCCAGGCGATGGTGGTGACGGGGCGCGCGCCGAGCAGCGACCACAGCGCCATTTCGACCGCGCCAGTATCGGACGCCGGCACGATCCCGATCTTGTAATCGGCTGGCACTTCAAGCACTTCGCGCGTCAGTTCGATCGCGAGCTTGAGTTTGGCCTTGCCGACCTTCGCACGGTGCGAACGGCCGTGAGCAGCGTCCTTGAGATTTTGGGGGTTCCAGCCGGGGCGCTTGGCGCAGGGGCCGGAGGAAAAATGCGGCACGTTCGGCCGCGAAGCGGGCTTCGCTACGGTCATAATCTATCCTTCCAGATAGTAAGCCTCCCGTTGGGGGGAGGTGTCCCGCCGCGGTGATTAAGGGAATCGTGCCCGATCGTCAAGGAACTTTGGGAGCTTCACGCTCCATTGATGGCTGTTCGTCCGTAGAAGGCGCCGGCTCCTGCTGCAGGAGTTCGGCGGCATCGACCAGTTTGGCCGCCTCCCGGCGGCTCGAAACCTTCAGAATGCTGGTCTCTCCGGCCTGAACGACATATTCGCTTCCGATCCGGATAATCGAATATTTTTTCATCGGAAATCCCCCAAGCTGCCCAAAGCCCCATGGGAGACGCTGGCATAGCGGAGACGTTCCGATCCGTAAAATCACGGACGCACGCGTAGTTTATCGGTTGTTAACCGGATCGCACAGTGACGACTACCTCAGGCATTCATCGCAAATTCGCTTCAACCGCAATTGGCCGACCTTCCTTCTGACGCGTTCTTTACGTGAACCGGATTCCACCCCCGGATCGAGTCCGAAGGCATGCTTCGCTCGAAACGCTATGCCGATCAAAATCGCATGGTCATTCCGACGTGGCTGCGCGCAAAGCCTAGCCGCTCGTAAAATCGCTGCGCATCGACGCGGGTGTGATGCGTCAGCAATTCGACCAGTTTGCATCCCTTGGCGCGTGCTTCCACGACCGCCCATTGCACCAACTGCTCGCCGATGCCGCGGCTGCGGCAGTGCTTGGCGACGCGGACATCTTCGATCAGGCCGCGCGAGGCACCTTGCGAACTCAGCCCCGGCAGGATGCAGAGCTGCAGGCACCCGACCACGGCGCCCTCGCCGTCCTCGGCAACGACGAGGAGGATATTCGGATCGTGGGCGAGCCGATCGAACGCTGTGAAATAGGATTGCGGCAGCGGGTCTTCGATCTGCTCACGGGCGCCGCCGAGCGGATCGTCCGCCAGCATGGCGACGATGACGCCGACATCCTCGCGGCGGGTACGGCGGATGGTAACCTCTGAAATGGCAGACATGATAATTTCCGGTGTCGTCAGCGCGCCGGCGGGAGCCTAAGGAATTTTTCGGTCGCGCCGATCCAGCGGCGCACCGCGGCGTAGCCGTCGAGGTGAAAGCCGCCTTCATGCGCAAGGCGCGTATAGGCCAGCAGCGAAATGTCGGCGAGCGAGACGGCATCACCGGCCAAAAATGGCGTCAGCGCGAGCTGGTGCTCCATCCGCGCCAGCGCCGCATAGCCGCGCTTGACCTTGTCGGCGTCGAGATCGGAGGCCGGCTTTTTCAGATAAAACATCTGGAAGCGGCATACGGCGACATAAGGCTCATGGCTGTACTGTTCCCAGAACAGCCACTCGTCCATCTTGCCTTCCGCATACCCATCTTGCGGGATGAGACGAGAACCGCGTGCGAGATAGCGGATGATGGCGTTGGATTGCGCCAGCGTGCGGCCGTCGTCGAGTTCGACCACAGGCACCTGGCCGGCGCCGTTGAGCTTGAGGAACTCCGCGGTACCCGTTTCGCCTTTCAGGGTGTCGACCGCGATCCAGCTGTAGGGCAGCGCGAGATGGTCGCACACCCACTTCACCTTCAGGCAATTGCCGGAATTGGTATCGCCGTAGACCTTCATGTGCCGCCCTCGTTACGACGACACTGCAACAGGCGGCGACAAATCTGTCAACGGCGCCGGATCGGCGCCGTTGCAAGGGGATCAGAATTTATAGCCGAGGCCGGCGCGGACGGTGTTGATGTTGGTTTCGATATCCGTCGTCACCCGGCGATATTCGTATTCGGCGCGCATGAACAAGCCGCCTACCAGCATCACATCGAGGCCAGCGCCCACGCTGTAGCCATAGACCAGCTTGGTCTTGCTGGCGGCGGTCGTTGGCGTCAGCACCGGATCCGGGAACGCCGAAACGGTACGATCGACGGTCTGGCTGCCGAGGCCGGTGCCGGCAAAGAGATATGGCAGGAAGCATCCCATGACATAGCCGGCGCGGATGCGCGCCGAGCCGAAATCGGAGAGCTTCACGATCGCGTTCGAATGGGTCAGGCTCTGCAGCGTGACGTTGTCGAGCTGATAGCGCAGCCCCACCGAATCCGAAATCGTACGGATTCCGTCATGGATGTAGTTCGCCTCGAAACCGACGACGACGTCTTCCCATTGCGAATTGTATCCGACAAAGCCGCCAAAGCCGGTGGGGTTGCTGTTGCCGATAGGCAAAGGCTGCCAGTTATAGTCGGCGTTAGGAGGACGGCGATATGTCGATTGCAGGTCGCTATTGGCGCCGGGCGCCACCTTCGAAGTGACCGAGCCGTAGCTCACCTGGCCACCGACATAGTAGCCCTGCCAGTTGACCTTGGCGCTGGTCAGGCCGTCGGTCAAGCCGCCGCGGAGAAACGGCAGGTCCGGCATATCCGCCGCCTGGGCGACACTCGCCGCTCCGCACATCACAGCCACCAGCAAAAATCGACGCATCGCAACGCTCCTTCAGACACTCTGAACTTGGCGTCGATCATCGCCTGTTAACCTTAACCAATCGTTGTCGCGTGCACCGTTTGGGCAAGATCTTGTCGGAAAGCCGGCAAAGATTTTGGCGCACCCGCAGCTCGCGCATCGCCACGCGCAAAAGCGAACGGCGCGGGAAGTGCCCGCGCCGTTCGGCAACCGTTAACGAATGGAAGTCGCGATTAACCCTTGGTCACCAGCGGCGGCGGCGCGTAGACCGGCGGGGTGCTCAGATCCCAGCGCACGCCGAGCTTCAGGTCATGCGACGTGAGGTGTTTGAAGGTCATCGGGTTGTTGACGTTGTTGGTGCCGTCGAACGTGCGGAGGTCGCCCGTCAGGCCATCACCCATATCGAGATAGCGATAGGCGAGTTCGACGGTAAAGTTCGGCGTGACCCTGTAGGCGAGACCGGCATGGGCCGCCCAAGCAAAATTCCACTTCGCCACATTGTCGCCGAAGGCGAGACCCGCCAGTGCGGGACCGGGCTGCACTGGATTGCTGGCGATGCCCTGGTCGGTGAAGCCGTTGATCGCAACCCGCGCGCCACCGACGCCGGCGCCGATGAACGGGGTGATGCACCACCAGGTGCCGAGATCGACATAGGCGTTGGCGAGAACGACCCATTCGTTCTTGGTGGCGTGATAGGTGTCGGTGCCGACGCCGCCCACATAGGTGATGCGGTCAGTGCCGAAGAAACTTGAATTGCCGCGATATTCACCGGTGACGTCGGCGCGGAACCAGTTGTTGACCTTGTAACCGACGCCGAGGCCGAAGATGCCCGCGGAGTTGAAGTTGTTGGTCTGAACCGACGAGGTGTTGTTGCGGTCGAGCACGTTGTTGAGACGATCGACGCGCTGGTTGCTGAAGCCGATGTCGCCGCGCAGATACCAGCCGCCGAATTCCTCGACCACGGGGGGCGCATAGGGCGGCGGCGCGATCGCCATGTCGGCAGCAAACGCCGCCGTCGACAACAGAGTCGCCGCTCCTGCGGCAAGCAGAGACTTAACGCTACGCATGGGCTTCGTCCTTTTGCACGGTGAGGCTGACTGCGACGAGCCCCACTTCAAAAACTCACGGGAGGACGATGGCATTAAATGTTTAAGCGCCGCTTAACCCTAATTATTAAGGTTGATAATCTGTGACCATTTCTCTGCGCGGTCGTTTGCAGCGTATGCGCTGAAACGTTTGCAACAAAGAATTAACCGCGGAAAAGCCGTCACATTTCCTAACCGGGTATTGACGGCAACTCGCTCGCGATCAGGGCATTAAGGTTTTGTTGATGGTGTCGCTGCGGCGCGCGCGTGTTGTGCTCAGCGAGAGTGCTTCGGCATCTTCGGCAGAAACACCGCGAGCAAACCGAGCGCGGGCAGGAACGCGCAGAGGTGATAGACGAACGCAATCCCGGTGTGATCGGCGAGCTTGCCGAGCACCGCGGCGCCGAGTCCGCCGATGCCGAAGGCGACGCCGAAGAACACGCCCGAGATCATGCCGAAACGGTGCGGCATCAATTCCTGCGCGAACACGATGATCGATGACGTCGCCGACGAGAGGATGAGGCCGATGAAAACGGTCAGCACCGCGCTTCCGGCCAGGCCGGCATAGGGCAGCGCCAGCGTGAACGGCAGCGCGCCGAGGATCGAGAACCAGAGAACGTATTTGCGGCCGTAGCGGTCGCCGAGAGGGCCGCCAAAGAATGCACCTGCCGCGTTGGACGCAAGGAAGATGAAGAGATAGAACTGCGCCGCCTGCGTCGACACCTGAAACCTGTCGATCAGATAGAAGATGTAATAGCTCGACAGGCTCGACACGTAGAGCTGCTTCGAGAACAATAGCGCGACCAGCACCGCGAGCGCGATTTTGACGCGCCGCGAATCCGGGTGGTCTGGATGGCGCTCAATCACCGCAGACTTCTTGGTCGCGATCTGCGGCTTGTACCAGACGCCGATCCGCCACAGGATCACGATTGCCAGAAACGCGATCGATGAAAACCAGGCAATGCTCGGCTGTCCGAACGGCACCACGATCAGCGCCGCGAGCAGCGGCCCCATCGACGTGCCAAAGCTGCCGCCGAGTTGAAACACCGACTGCGCAAAACCATAACGCCCACCCGAGGCGAGCCGCGCGATCCGCGCCGACTCCGGATGGAACACCGCCGAGCCGAGGCCGACCAGCGCGGCTGCGATCAGGATGATGGGATAGAGATGCGCGACGCTTAGCAGCAGCAGGCCGAAGAAGGTGAATCCCATGCCGATCGCCAGCGAGAACGGCTGCGCCTTCTTGTCGGTGAAATGGCCGACGACGGGCTGCAGCAGCGAGGCGGTGAACTGGAACGCCAGCGTGATCATGCCGATCTGCCCGTAGTCCAGCGCGTAAGCGTCCTTCAGGATCGGATAGACCGAGGCGATCAACGACTGCATGGTGTCGTTGAGGAAATGCGAGAAGCTGATGCCGGTCAGCACGACATAGGCCGGCCCCGCGACCGCCACCCTGGCGGCGAGGCCCGGCGCCGCGTCCTGCACGACCACCGGTGCGGTCGCGATTTCCTCAGAGACGATGACGGGCTTGTTCAAGGGCGCATTCCCGAAAAGAATCGCGGACAGGCAATGTCTCGTGTTCTACGGCCGGGCCATTGCTGCGACCAGCATCAATAGCTTATGGCTGCGATGCGTTGTCGCAGCACCAATCAGCGCCCCCGCGCCATCAGGATAAAGCTGGCTTATGCCGCCGCGGCGTGGCCGAGCGCGGTGACGATCTGATCGACGACGTCCTCGACCAGGATGCGGTCGTCGCCCTCGCCCATCACGCGGATCACGGGCTCGGTGCCGGACGAGCGGACCAGCAGCCGGCCGTGGCCGTTGAGGCGGTTCTCGCCGTCCATGATCGCCGATTTCACCTCGGCATGGTCGAGCGGCTTGCCTGAGCGATAGCGCACGTTCTTCAGGATCTGCGGCAGCGGATCGAAACGGTGGCAGACTTCCGACACCGGACGGCGAAGCTTTTGCACCACGGCCAGCACCTGAAGTGCTGCGACGAAGCCGTCGCCGGTCGTGGCGTAGTCGGAGAGAATGATATGACCGGAAGGCTCGCCGCCGAGATTGTAGCCCTGCTTGAGCATCTGCTCGAGCACGTAGCGGTCGCCGACCGGCGTGCGCACCATGCCGATGCCCTGCCCTTCGAGGAAACGTTCGAGCCCGAGATTCGACATCACGGTGGCGACGATGCCGGGCTTGGCGAGACGGCCGTCGTCCTTCCAGCTCTGCGCGATCACCGCGAGCAACTGATCGCCGTCGACGACATGGCCGCGCTCGTCGACCAGGATGACGCGATCGGCGTCGCCATCGAGCGCGATGCCGATATCGGCGCGCATCTCGCGCACCTTTTTCGCCAGCGCTTCCGGCGAGGTCGAGCCGCATTCCTTGTTGATATTGAAGCCGTCAGGTTCGACGCCGATCGCAATCACGTCCGCGCCCAATTCCCACAGCGCTTCCGGCACCACCTTGTAGGCGGCGCCGTGCGCGCAATCGATCACGACGCGCAGGCCATCGAGCGAGAGCTCGCGCGGCAGCGTGCGCTTGGCGAATTCGATGTAACGGTCATGCACGCCGTCGATGCGGCGGGCGCGCCCGAGGCTGGCGCTCTGCGCCAGTCGACGGTCGATCGGCTCGTCGAGCAACTGCTCGATCTGCTTTTCGACATCGTCGGACAGTTTGAAACCCTGCGGACCGAACAGCTTGATGCCGTTGTCCTCGAACAGATTGTGCGAAGCCGAGATCATCACGCCGAGATCGGCGCGCATCGACTTGGTCAGCATCGCGACCGCCGGCGTCGGCATCGGGCCGAGCAGCAGCACGTCCATGCCGACCGAGGTGAAGCCGGCCACCATGGCGTATTCGATCATGTAGCCGGAGAGCCGGGTGTCCTTGCCGATCACGACACGGTGGCGGTGATCGCCACGCTGAAACACCAGGCCGGCCGCCTGCCCCACCTTGAGCGCGAGCTCCGGCGTAATCAGACCATTGGCACGGCCCCGAATTCCATCGGTACCGAAATATTTGCGGCTCATGTAACCCCCACCGGGACTTCTTCCGGCCGTCAAAGCCGAATCCCCACGCCACCATCGTAGCGTGCAGCGGTTATAGTCCCTCGGCCGCTAAAATGGCTTCAAAAAATATGATGAATCATTACCGTCGCGGGCGACCGCGATTGGCGCATAACCATTTGTAAGGAATGGACATTTCCTCGAAAGCGACTGAACCCGCGCGGGGGCGCTAGTTCCGCCGCTTGACGTGGCTATCGCCCTTCGAGGGCGCCGGCTGGGTGACATTGACCGGGTCAGACCCCGGAAAGGTCTCTTCCAGCCCCTCCTCCAGGGCGTCGTCCAGCTGGCGCTTTTCCTCGCGATCAGAGCCGGTCTCGACGGGAGTAACGGTGCGCGGTCGGGTCATGGGATGTCCTCCCGTCGGAATGGCGCCGGAGATGGATGAGATGCGATTTGGCTGACCACCCAACCATGCTAGATGACAACGCAGCGAAGAAGTTCAAGAAGGGCCGGAACGTCCATGAAGCACATCACCTGCATTGAGGATCTGCGCCAGTTGCACAAGCGCCGGGTTCCCAAGGCGTTTTTCGACTACGCCGACCGCGGCTCCTACACCGAGGACACGCTGCGCGCCAATTCCGAAGATCTTGCGCAGATCAAGTTCCGCCAGCGCATCCTGGTCGACGTCTCCAAACGCGATCTCTCCACCACGATCCTCGGCGAGCCCGCGACGATGCCCTTGATCCTGGCCCCTGTCGGCCTGCTCGGCATGCAGCATGGCGATGGCGAGATTCATGCCTGCCGCGCTGCGCAGGCCGCCGGCATTCCCTTCACCCAGAGCACGATGTCGATCTGCTCGATCGAGGATATCGCCGCCGCCGTCGACAAGCCGTTCTGGTTCCAGCTCTACGTGATGAAGGACCGCGGCTTCATCAAGGCGCTGATCGAGCGCGCCATCGCGGCGAAATGTTCGGCGCTGGTGCTGACGGTTGATTTGCAGGTGATCGGCCAGCGCCACCAGGACATCAAGAACGGCATGTCAGTGCCGCCGGAATGGTCGCTGTCGAAACTGCTCGACTTCGCCAGCAAGCCGTCATGGGTCGCCGGCGTGCTGCGCGGCAAGCGCCGCAGCTTCGGCAACATCGTCGGCCACGTCAAAGGCACCGAGGATCTCACCAAGCTGTCGGAGTGGACGGCGTCGCAGTTCGACACCTCGCTGAACTGGAAGGACATCGACTGGATCCGCTCGATCTGGCCAGGCAAGCTGATCCTGAAAGGCATTTTGGACGTCGAGGATGCCGAGCTCGCGGCGAAAACCGGCGCCCAGGCGCTTGTCGTCTCCAACCATGGCGGCCGTCAGCTCGACGGCGCGCCGTCGTCGATCGAGGTGCTGCCCGAGATCGTCGACGCCGTCGGCTCGCAGATGGAGATCATGTTCGACGGCGGCATCCGCACCGGCATGGACGTGGTGCGCGCGCTCGCGCTGGGCGCCAAATCCTGCATGATCGGCCGCGCCTATGCCTATGGCCTCGGTGCCGGCGGCGAAGCGGGCGTCGCCAAGGCGCTCGACATCCTCGCCAAGGAAATGCTCACCACGATGGGATTGTGCGGGGTGAACACGGTCGCCGAAATCGACGATAATTTGCTCGCGGTGTAGGACGTGGACTTACTTCCTTCTCCCCTTGTGGGAGAAGGTGGCGCGCAGCGCCGGATGAGGGGCTCTCTCCGCGGAGACAGACCCCTCACCCGTCTCGCCGCCGCTACGCGGCGTCGATCCACCCTCTCCCACAAGTGGGGAGGGGAAGAAATATCCCTCACATCGGCGGCGTGATCCCGTCGCGGCCGACATTGACGCGATTGGCTTCGAGCGTGCCATCGTCCTTCTTCACCGCGCCGAAGATGATGATCTTCGCGCCCGGCTTCAGTTCGGACTTGTCACCGGCGACGAAGGTGACGATCGGCGTACCTTCCGGCACCACGACTTTCTTTTCGCCGTCCTTGTATTTGACCAAAATGTTCTGACCCTCGGTGCCCTTCACCGTCTGGGCGACGGTGGCATTCGTCATGGTGGAGTTCGGCCGCTGATCCCAGGGCCTGAAGCCTTCGGCCGCGCCGCGCTGGTTCTCCGGAAAAATATGCACCGCGACCGCCTTCTGGGTGCCGTCCGGCTCCGGCAATGCGGTGACGCCGATATAGGACCCTTCCTTGATCTCGGAGAGTTCGGTCTTGGCGACGCCGAACACCGCGACATTGTCGGTGAGGCGCACCTTCATGTCGGTGCCTTCGCGCGACTTGATCGACAGCGTGGGCAGGTCTACGGCCTCGATGGTGCCGCGAATCCGGACCGTCGGCGGCTGCTGCGCCCAGGCCCCCGATCCCAGCAGGGTGGCAATGGCCAGTGAAGCCGCGAGCATCCGCGGCCATGACGAAGATTTCAGCATGGTATTCCTCCCAGGGTGTATTTGGCGCCCAACTAAACGGAAACACCGCACGGGAGCGGGTATTCCAGCAGGCGAGATCACATCGGCGGGGTCAGCCCGTCGCGGCCGACGCTGACGCGGTTGGTCTCGAACGAGCCGTCCGGCAGCTTCTTCATAAAGGCGATCACCTTGGCGCCGGGCTTGAGGTCGGACTTGTCGGCGGGAACGTAGGTCACGACCGGCGTCTCCGGCGAGACCACGACTTTCTTCTCGCCGTCCTTGTACTTGATCATCAGGGTGTGACCGTCATTGCCGACCACGGAGTCCGCCACGGTGGCATTGGTCATGGTGGAGTTGGGACGGAGATCATAGGGCCGCGAGCCCTCGCCGGTGCCCCGCATGGCTTCCGGAAACACATGCACCTCCACCGCGTTCTGGCCGCCGTCCGGGCCCGGCACCGTAGTGGTGCCGATGAAGGAACCGACCTTGATGTCCGCCAGCGAGATTTTAGTGATCCCCACGACCCTGAGATCGCCGGTCATATGCAGCTTCACATCCTCGCCGCCGCGCGACTTCACGACAAGTACGTCGCCGTCGACGGCCTCAATGGTGCCGCGAACGCGTGTCGGTGTGGGCGGTTGCTGGGCGATGGCGTAAATCGTGGAGCCCGCGACCATCACGACGGCGGCAAGCAGGCGAACGAGTTGAAAGCGACGGACGGACATGGCGGGAATCTCCGGTGGCGGCAGTGACGTAACCATTGACCCCGGCCTTTCAAAAAAATTCCGGCTCAAGTCTCCGCGACCAGCCGATCATGTATTCGTGAGATCGGCCTCAACCAGGGCGCGAAGTTCTGCCGTCACCTCGGGACGCCGGCCAAACCACAATTCGAAGCCGCGCACCGCCTGGTGCAGCAGCATGCCGAGCCCGTCGGCCGTTTTCAGGCCATGGGCACGCGCGGCGGAGAGCAACGGGGTATCGAGCGGCACGTAGACGAGATCGGCAACGACGGCGTGTGATGGCAACCGCCCGACGTCGAGCTCGAGCGGTGGCTGACCCTTCGTGCCGAGCGAGGTCGTGTTCACCAGAAGCCCGGCGCGCGGCAGGATATCGCCCTGCGCATCCCACGCCACCGGCAGAACGCCCGCGCCGAACTGATCCGCCAGCACGCGGGCCCGCGCGATCGTGCGATTGGCGAGATGCACGCGCTTGATGCCGCGGTCGAGCAAACCGAACACCACCGCGCGCGCCGCACCGCCGGCGCCGAGCACCAGCGCATCCTCGCAACCGTCCCAGCCGGGCGCGCTGGCGTCGAGATTGTTGATGAACCCTTCGACGTCGGTGTTGGTCGAGCAGAGTTCGCCATTCTCGAACCACAACGTATTGGCCGCGCCGACCGCACGCGCCCGCTCATCCGGCGTCGACAGCGCAAGCGCGCGCTCCTTGTGCGGAATGGTGACGTTGGCGCCGACGAAGCCGCGCAGCGACAGGCGGAAGATGAAATCCTTGAACTCGTCGGGCGGCACCGCCTCGATGACATAGCCGCCCGCGATATCAAGCGTGCGCAGCCAGTAATGATGGATCACCGGCGAGCGCGAATGCGCAGCCGGCCATCCGATCAGGCACGCGGCGGGGGGGTTGGTGGCACTTGTCATGCCCGTCACATCGGGCAAGCGGCGCGCGCTGTCAATGACCATGGTCCGGAGACCACGATCATCGACATCTCATAAGCCGCACCTCACGCCGCGACACGGTGCGCGGCGATGATCTGATCGGCGGCGCGGCCGGTGACCTCGGCCATGCGATCGAACTGCCGCGTAAAGCTGCCGGCGCCGGCGGTGGCCGAGCGCAATTCCACGATCAGGTCGCCAATCTCGGCTTCCGGCATGGTGGCGCGGACGCAATCCCATCCCGGCCAGTTGTCGCGGGTGTCGAAGCCCAGGATCTGGCCGCGCCGCGCCGACAGGATGGCATTGACCTTCGCCGTCGCCTCCGTCGGACAGACGATCTCCACGATGTGGATCGGCTCCAGCAGCACCGGCTGGCACTGCGGCAGCGCTTCGCTCATGCCGGCCCGCGCCGCCGTACGGAACGCGAGATCGGAGGAATCGACGCTGTGGTAGGAGCCGTCCGTCAGCGTGACGTGGATGTCGATGACGGGGAAGCCGAGCGGCCCGCGCGCGAGACTGTCGACCACACCCTCTTCGACCGCGCCGATATAATTGCGCGGTACCGCACCGCCGACGACCTTTTCGTGGAATTCAAAGCCCGCGCCGCGCGGCACTGGCTTGATATCCAGCACCACATCGCCGAACTGGCCGTGGCCACCGGATTGCTTCTTGTGCCGGCCGCGCTGGGTAATCGATTTGCGAATCGTCTCCAGATAGCCGATCGCCGGTGGCTGCGATTTGACGTTGACGCCAAAACGGTCCTTGAGCCGCTCGAGCGCGACGCGCAGATGCATCTCGCCCTGCCCCCATAATACGGTATCGTGGGTACGCTGGTTCTGGATCATCGTCAGCGACGGGTCTTCCTCGTTGAGCCTGAGCAGGGCCTGGCCGAGTTTTACGTCGTCCTTGCGGTCGGCCGACGAAAGCGACATCGCCAGCACCGGCGGCACCGGTTCGACTTTCAGCAGAGACGATGGCGCAGTCTTGCCGCTCGACAGCGTATCGCCGGTCTTGATCGCATCCAGCTTGCCGAGGGCGACGGTATCGCCGGCCTCCGCCGCTGGACGCTTGCTGTCATGCGCGCCGCTGACCGCGAGGATGCCGGATACCCGCCCGGCTTCGCCGGAGGAAGATTGCAGCGTCGCGCCGTCATCAAGATGACCGGCCAGCACCCGCGTCAGCGACAGCTTGCCGCCGTGCTGCAAATGCACGGTCTTGAACACATAGGCCAGCGCATCCTTCTGTGAAGACGCACCGAGGCGTTTTGCGGTCTCGCCAATTCCCGGCGCTTCGTGCCGCAGCGCCTTCATCAGCCGCAGCACGCCGTTTTCCCGCGCCGCAGCACCCAGCAGCACCGGGCAGATCAGGCCTTCGCGCAATTCGCGGGCGAGATCGTCGAACACCGCGTCGCGCGGCGGCTGGATGTCCTCCAGCAACTGCTCCATCAGCGCGTCGTCATGGTCGGCGAGTTTTTCCAGCATCGAGAACCGCGCTTCCTTCTCGCGGTGGAGATTGCCGCCTTCCAGCGCCATGACTTCGGAAGGCTTGTGTTCGCGATAGACAAAGGCGCGCTCCAGCGCGAGATCGACAAAGCCTTCGATCAAGTCGCCGTTCCAGATCGGAATCTGCCGCAGCACCAGCGGCACGCGCGAGGCCGGCTGCAGCGTCGCCAGCGTCTCGCGGATGCGCTTGTTGGCGCGATCGATCTTGTTCAAAAACAGAAAACGGGGAATCCCGAGATCCTCGAGCTCACGCAGGATGATCTGCAGTTGCGGCAGCTTCTTCTCATCCGCCTCGCAGACCACGACGGCGGCATCGACCGCGGGCAACGCGGCGCGCATGTCATGCGCGAACTCGATCGAGCCGGGACAGTCGATAAAGGTGTAACTGTCGCCCATGAAGGTGGTGGTGGCGGCGGAGAGGCCCACCCCCATCTTGTGGTGGCGCGCTTCCGGGCTGGCATCGCCGACGGAAGTTCCGGCATCGACGCTGCCGGCATTTTTAATGGCCCCTGTTCGGGCCAATATGGCTTCTAGGAGTGTTGTTTTACCGCTCTGGAAAGGGCCCACCAGCGCTATGCACCGTGGACCGCGGGGACTTCTGACGTCTTGTCCCATTGCCGCCTCCTTATCTCTGGAGCTCGGCCCGTGATTGGGTCGGCGACTGCTGATGGTCCGCCTGTCCTGAGGATTTGGCAAGCGGGAAAAATTCGCTGCACTGCATCCAGTTGATTTCTCGACATCGACCTTGGGGACGTCGGATCATGTGGCCCCGCTACCGTCTCCCCGATCTGGAACTCAAAAGATAATTCCGCTCAGCCGGTCGCACCCACTCCGTCCGAACGCGGATCGAGCATGATGCGCAGCGCGACGGCGAAGCGCTCGATATCGACGCGCTCGTCCCAGGCAAGCTGTAACGAAATGCCTTGCAGAACCGCGACCATAACGCGGGCGGCCGAAGGCGGATCGAGATGCCGCGGCCAACGCTTCTGTCGTTGCGCCTGCGCGATCATCGGCGCCAGCACGTCGACGGCCTGGGAAACCCCCGCGAGCGCTTCGCGCTTCAATCGTGGATTGGAAAGGCTCTCCGCCCAAAGCTGCACGGCCAGATGACGCCATCGCCTTTCCTTCGGGTTGCGCAATTCGAGCACGAAGCCTTCGACGAGGCGCTGCAGGCCGGTGTCGATATCAGGCGCGGCCAGCGCAAATTCCATGCGTCGGCGTTCCATTGCGTGGCGCTCGGCAGCGATCGCCATCGCGATCTCGGTCTTGCCTTTGAAATAGCCGTAGATCGCGCCGGGACTAAGTCCAGACTCCTCGACGATGTCCTGCACAGTCGCGGCATGAAAGCCTTCGCGCGCAAAGCATGTCAGCGCGGCATCGAGGATGCGCCCGCGCTGCTCGTTGGCGCGCGCCGCCGATATCCTAGGCATCGCCTGTTTCCGCAAGCACCGTGTGATAGAAGCTGTAGCCCTGCATGTGGCGGCCGGCCTGCCCCATCACGCGCTCGCGGTATTGATCGGCGCCGAGATCGCTCACCAGTCTCAGCCCGCGCTCGCGCAGGAAGTCCGGCAATTCGCCCGGCAGCAAGCCGAACCGCCAGGGTTCGCCCGACCCGTCGACCTTGGCGATCACCTTGTCCGCGCCATCGAACGCGACGCTGCCGTCGATCGCGCCCTCATGAACATAGGTGAAGATGAAGCGGCTGCGCGGCGCAAGCCGGCCCGCCCAGCGCATCACGCCGCAAACCGCGTCGCCGGTCAGATACTGGCTGACGCCTTCCCACACCACCATCGTGCGCAGCAGCGGATCGAAGCCGGCATCGCGCAGACGCTGTTCGAAATCGTCGATCTCGAAATCGACGGCGACAAAGGTCACCCGATTCAGATCGGCACCGGCAGCCTGCAGCCGCTCCCGTTTCACCTTGGCCGTCGCCGGGTGATCCACTTCGAAAACCCTGACGGAATCCAGCGCGGCAAGCCGCCAAGCCCGCGTATCAAAACCCGCGCCGAGCAACACGACCTGCTCGGCCTGTCCGACCGATTCCCCGATCCAGTCGTCGATCAGCCGCGTGCGGGCGATGCCGGAGGTTCGCGCGCCCGGCCATTGCCGGTCGATGTAGCGGTTGAGCATTTCGCCCACGGGACGCACCGCGAGCAGTTTGGCCGGCAGCCGTAGGCTTCCCGGCAACAATGCCGCGGCCAGTGGATCGGTAAACACGCGTCGTCCGGCACCTTTCGCATGCTCTGACGCCCGGAACATGGCCATGTATTCGGCGGTCCGGCTGGGCTGATGCTGCAGCATTTCGCGGCCTCCACAAAAAGAACGTTTATTCTTTTTAAGACCAATCACGGTCGCAAGTCAAGACGCCCCGTGGCAAAAATGAAGTGCGGCTAACTCAGCGCGTAGCGCTGGCCGGAACAGCCATCGACGAACGCCGCGACGAGGTTCGTGATCTCGGCTGGTCGCTCCAGGCTGGGCAAATGGGCCGTGCCAGCCAACATATGGCCTGACCCGTTCGGCATCGTCATTGCGATATGACGGCATCGTTCCTGAATATGCGGGAAATCGAGGTCACCCCAGATCACAAGCGATGGCACCGATATCTCGCCCAGACGATGGAAGGCGGGCGCGGCATCGAGGTTTTGCCCGATCGGCGGCGACCGTAGCGCAATGTCGTTCATATCGAGGAACAACCGGCGCGCCTCACCTGTGACACGCCCCTCGGGCTGCAGTGGACCGTCGAGCCAATGATGCGCCTTGATGGCGTTCACGCGATCGAGATCACCGACTTGTTCGGTGTCCTTGAGCCTGGCCATCAGGCCCTCGATATCAGGCGGATGGATCGGCTCTGGCGCACCGCTTACGGCAGGCGCAATGAGAACGAGGGCGCGGACGTGGGATGGATGCAGGAGCGCTGTGTCGAGCGCGACCCGTCCACCCTGAGAGCATCCAACGAGGATCGCCGGCGCGCCGTTTCCTGCGGCGTCAATCACCGCAAGCAAATCTGCGACTGCAGAAAAGTCCTCCTTTTCCGCGCGAGTCTCGCCAAAGCCCCGCCGGTCATACGCGATCGCCTTGTTGCCTGCGCCGACTGCATCCAGTTGCGCGCTCCACATGCGGCTATCGCAGACCGCCGCGTGCAGAAAGACGACAGGGTCGCCGTCGCCGACGACTTTCACAGCCAGTCGGGCTTGGCCGGACGCAATTTTATGATTTGAACTCATGGTTCATGCTAGCCGGCGCCGGAGCGGACGGCCAGCAAGCAGCCCGCGTGAGCACAACGATATGCGCGTGGATCGCTTTGCTCGCAATGACTGAGAAGCAGCGTTAGCTACCGTCCCGGCCTCAGTTCCAGGCTTTCCAATCCGGCAGCAACGCTGACGCCGACCTGGCCCTGCACGCTCAGGGGTTGCAGCGCGATCGAATTGGCGGAGCCGCCGACCAGCACGTTGCCGCCGACACCGACGCCAAGCGTCGCGCTCCCCTGCGCACCGACATAGTCGCCGGACAGACCGCCCGGCCCGAGCCGCGCGACCGGCGCGAACACGCCCCAGGCCAGCGCCGATTCCTGGGTGATGCCGAGATCGAGCCCGACTTTCCGGATGGTGGCGATATAGCGGTCTTCCGGCATGCCCTCGGCGCGCAGCACGCAGCCGAGATTGGTGACGGAGCCGACGATGAAGCCGATGCTGGCACCGCCGCGGCACTCCAGCACGCCGACCTGCACGCGCTGCAACTGCTGTGCATTGGCGCCGATCGACGAAGCCAGCGTGGCGAGCGCGGCAAGGATGATAAAGCGACGCATGAAGTAATCTCCGGCTGAAAATGTGATGCGAGCAGAGAAGAAGAAGAACAAAGCCGTGCCCACGGCGCTCGCGTTCTATGCCACAGCAAGCCAGGCGGGACCATAATTTGCTAACGAAAAATCTTCGGACACACCCTTTCCCGTTCTAGCCGAACTCCTCATGCTGTGCCAGTATGGTTGCATGGCCCCAGTATTGCACGGAGGCTGATCATGTCGCGTATAATCCAGATTTTATTCTTTTTCCTGCTGGGAGCGCTCCTGTGGTGGACCTTCCAAATCACCAAGCCGCTCCCGGGCGTTGAGCCGAAGGGTGGACCCGAAAGCTGGATGCCGTGGCTCTCGCTGGCGGGTTCAATTGTCAGCTTGCTAACCGCCATCGTCACCCTCGCGCTCAAATTGATAGAAACGCGCAAGAAGGCCTGACATATGCGAATTATTCGCATCTTGGCGCTGCCAATCCTGTTGCTAGTGAATGGATCGGCCACGGCTGGCATAGACGAAACTTACAACAGGAGCGGCCCAACGATCTGGTCGACAGATTTCTATGCACGGCTTGTCGGACGCAATGCATTTCAAAAAAGCATCGCCGTCCTTGTCGGCGTAGGCAACTATGACAAATTCCCTTCGCTCTCGGCTCCGGCCGCAGACGCCTTGCGCGTTCGCGACTTTCTGCGCGACGAAGCTGGCTTCGATCAAATCATTACCCTGACCGACGAGAAGGCTACATACGCGCGGATCGCCGAGTTGATGGAAACGACCATTCCAAATGCGCTCGGTCAAAATGACCGTTTCTTGTTCTATTTTTCCGGCCATGGGGTTACGCGGGCTCTTGCGACAACAAAGCGCGGTTATCTCGTGCTGAAAAATTCGGGACGCGGCGAATGGCAAAACATGATCGACATGGAAAGAATGAAACAGTGGACTGAAAATGTCGCGCAAGCGCGACACTCCCTGTTCCTTCTCGATGCCTGCTTTAGCGGGTTAGCGGCCTATGAAACCAAAGCTGGAGACGTCAGAGAGAAAACGCTAAATCGCCTGATGCAGCCTGGGCACTACATAGTCACCGCTGGAACTGAAGGAGAAGAAACGTACATCTACAAAGGCGAGAGCCTTTTCACTCAAGCATTCCTGTCTGCAGCTCGTGGCGAGGACTTTGCGCCGAACGACGGCATAGTTCCCCTTAACGAAATGATGACGCGCATCAATCGCACGCTTGATGCCAAGCAGGCCGAGATTGGCGATCAGATTCGCATGACCCCACGCCAGTACCGTGCACGGATCACCAACAATGCCGGTGAGTTCTTTTTTCTGCCGAAGGAAAGACCAAGGAACTCCGTCGCGAATACTCCGGTCGCCTCCAGAATCGAACCCAAAACCGGCACTGATGTCGTTACCGCTGTTCCCAGGCTGACAGATCCACTACAGCAGACCGCTCCGCAAAGGGCGAACCCTGCATTCGAAATCAGGAGCGGGACGGAGGCCAACGGCCTCCAATTAGGCGCCGGATCCTACAACGGCTCGATAGGTGAGTGCGAGCAGAGATGCGCAGAGACGAAGAATTGCAGTGTCTTCACCTATAGTCGGGCCGCTCGAGCATGCTACCTCTACCCAAAAGCTGATTTTGTATCTAATCAGAACTTTGAGAGCGGGATTCGCAATCTGACGTCTTCATCTTCGCAGACCGCTCCGAAAACGGCGATCCCTGCATTCGAGATCAGGGGCGGGACGGAGGCCAACGGCCTCCAGTTGGGCGCCGGATACTACAACGGGTCGATAGGTGAGTGCGAGCAGAGATGCGCAGAGACGAAGAATTGCAATGTCTTCACCTATAGTCGGGCCGCTCGAGCATGCTACCTCTACCCAAAAGCCGAGTTTGTATCTAATCGCAGCTTTGAGAGCGGGATTCGCAAGTAAGGGTATTTGTTACAACGAGGGTGCTACGCGCCTCGCATCATGAAAAAAGGCCCGCTTGCGCGGGCCTTTTCCTCAACGTCTCATTCTCAGCCGCGACGGTGATGCCGGCGATGGTGGGGCCGGCGCGGGCCGAAATCGACCGGTTGAAGTTCGAGGCCGGCGATGCCGGCGGCGACGTTCAGGCCGGTCTGGCCCTGCACGCTGAGCGGCTGCAGCGCGTAGGCGTTGGCGGGACCGCCGACCAGGAAGTTGCCGCCGCCGCCGATGCCGATCGACGCATTTGCGCCGACGCCGCCATAGCTGCCGGCGAGTTCGCCGCGGCCGAGCCGGGTGTTCGGCGCGTTGACGGCCCAGGACAACTGGGTCTGCTCGGTGACGCCGAGGTCGAGACCGATGCGCTGCACCTTGGCGATGTAGGGTTCAGGCCGGCGGCCTTCGCTCTGGAACACGCATTCGAGGCTCGTCACCGAGCCGACCACGAAGCCGACATTCTGGCCGCCCTGGCATTGCAGGATACCGGCGCGAACCGGCGGCGCCGCGCTGGCGCTTGCGAGCGGCGCGATCAGCGAAAGCGTGGCGAGTGTCAAGGTCAGGAAGCGCATATGTCCCAGTCTCCGCATCATGTTGATGAACAAATTCAGCGGGGCGGACAGGATGGAAGCGCCGTGTCGAAAACATGGCGCTTCCCCAAAAAAAATGGCGCTTTGAGAAGAAGCGATCAAAACATCGCGAGGTTCACGTGTGATGTGGCGCGACACATTTTTTGCCGCGCTTTCCTTGCGCAAAAAAAGGCCGCCCCGCATCGGGTTGCGGGACGGCCCGGGTTGTAAAACGCGCCTTATCTCAAATTGCCGCAGAAGCGCTGAATGCGCTTGCAGGCTTCCTCGAGATCGGAGGTTTTGGTCGCGTAGGAAATCCGGAACGCCGGGCCAAGCCCGAACGCGGAACCCTGCACGACCGCGACCCCTTCGCTCTCCAGCAGTTCGGTGACAAAATCCTCGTCATTGCCGATCACCTTGCCGGACGGAGAGGTCTTGCCGATGGTGCCGGCGCAGGATGGATAGACGTAGAACGCGCCCTCGGGCCGCGGGCATTCGATGCCCTTGGCCTGGTTCAGCATCGAGACCACGAGGTCGCGCCGCTCCTTGAACACCTTGTTGTGCGCGGGGATAAAATCCTGCGGACCGTTCAGCGCTTCCACCGACGCCCACTGCGCGATCGACGACGGGTTCGAGGTCGACTGCGACTGGATCGTCTGCATCGCCTTGATCAGGTCGGCGGGGCCGCCGGCATAGCCGATGCGCCAGCCGGTCATGCAATAGGCCTTCGAGACGCCGTTCACCGTCAGCGTGCGCTCGTACAGTTTCGGCTCGACCTGCGCGGGCGTTGCGAACTGGAAGTCGTCATAGACCAGGTGCTCGTACATGTCGTCGGTCATCACCCAGACATGCGGATGCTTCACCAGCACGTCGGTGATCGCCTTCAGCTCAGCGCGCGTGTAGGCGGCGCCGGTCGGGTTCGACGGAGAACAGAGAATGATCCACTTGGTCTTCGGCGTGATCGCCTTTTCGAGATCCTCGGGCCGCAACTTGAAGCCGCTCGACGCCGGGCACACCACTGCGACCGGCTCGCCGCCGGCCAGCGCCACCATCTCGGGATAGCTGACCCAGTACGGCGCGGGAATGATGACCTCGTCGCCGGGGTTAAGCGTCGCCATCAATGCGTTGTAGAGCACCTGCTTGCCACCGGTGCCGACGATGATCTGGTTCGGCTTGTAGGTCAGGCCGTTCTCGCGCTGGAATTTCGCGATGATGGCTTCCTTCAACTCGGGAATGCCGCCGACGTCGGTGTACTTGGTCTTGCCGGCCTCGATGGCGTGGATCGCCGCCAGCTTGATGTTGGCGGGCGTGTCGAAATCCGGCTCGCCGGCGCCGAGGCCGATGACATTGCGCCCCGCCGCTTTCAGCGCGCGCGCTTTATCCGTGACCGCGATCGTCGCGGACGGCTTCACACGGTCGAGCGCAGCGGACAGGAAGGGCATCATCATCTCCTGGCAAACGTCGTGACCTCTGGAATTCACGACTCTTTTTGATGGGAACGCCGCACCCTAAGGCGCGGCGCGCTGCATCGCAAGAAGCTTGGCCGGATACTGGTCAAACTTTAGGGAACGTCGCGCAAGCCTCGGTACGATCGGTGCAATATCGGCGCAATATTCGCAAAGTTCCGCAACGATTGACTCATATCTGGCAAGGGCAGCGGGCGCTATTACGGGAAGCGGAGGCCCCTTCCAGGATATCCAGTCGTGTCCGTCGACTCAACGTCAGGATGTCTTACCGCGATTCGCATCCGTCTTGATCACGCTCGGCGAACATCACTTCCCGGTGTATGTTGGCGACCGTTCGCCGGACGCTGCGCAGCGCCGCAGAGCCTGAGCCCACACGCTGGATCCAATACTTGTCAGCTGAGGCGGCGTATTTCATCGAGAAGGCTTGAGCCGGCCAGTTCCTCCGCTCCCGACTACGTGATCCCTGACGCCGTGGCATGGCATGCTGCGCGCGTGCAGTGCAGTAGAGGTTTTCGACTTTTTCCATTCCGCGGGTCTTGCGACGCATTCGTAACGGCATCATTGTTTAGCCGCGTTGCGGCGCGAGAGCTTTCCGCAGTTCGCCCACCGCGTGCGCCCTTCGACTCCGAGTGACCCAACGACGATGTACAAACTTTATTCGATGCAGCGCTCCGGAAACAGCTACAAGGTCCGCCTTGCGCTGGCGCTGCTCAACGCTCCGTATCAGGCAATCGAAGTCGACATTCTCCGCGGCGAAAGCCGCACGCCGGATTTTCTGGAGAAGAATCCCAGCGGCCAGGTGCCGCTCTTGGAAGTCGCCGACGGGCGCTATCTTGCCGAGTCCAACGCCATCCTCTGGTATGTCTGCGGCGGCACGTCGCTGGCGCCGGAGTCACGGGTCGAACGCGCCGAAGCGCTGCAATGGATGTTCTTCGAGCAGCACGCGCTCGAGCCCAATATCGGTGCCGCCTATTTCTGGCTGTCGCTGGTCAAGGGCGGCCGTGACCTGCAGACGCATGCGCTCGAGGACTGGATGGAGCGCGGCTATGCCGCGTTGCAGGTGATGGAAAACCATCTCAAGACCCGCGCCTATTTCGCCGCGGGACAACTGACCGTCGCCGATATCGCGCTGTACGGCTACACCCATGTTGCCGACCGCTGCGACTTTGATCTGGCGACCTTCCCCGCCATCCGCACCTGGCTGCGGCGGGTCGAGCAGACCCCCGGCTTCGTCACCATGGACTCGCGGCCGGCCGAGGTCGACGACCAGGCCGGCGTCGCCGCCGGGGCATAACCGCCGCGACGCGCAGCCTCCTCACTTTCGCGCGAGCACGCCGCCAAAGGTTAACAATAGCGGGCACGACGTTAACCTTTGCCGCGATTCCGCCATTTTCAGCGTTCGGCCGCCGTATTGTTGCCAGTGAACGTTGCAAGAAGTTCCTGACGTCATGAGTCGCTGGGTGATTCGTCACCCACGTTACAAGGATCAGAAGATGATGCGGTCGCCCGGCACGGCCGGCTTCGAAAGCCGTCGTGCGCACATTGCTTCTTCCCGACTGGCTGGTGCCATCGCCACCTCGCTCGCGATCGGCACCCTGTCGCTTTGCTTGGTGGTCACCTTGACGATGCTATCGATCAGGGCAACCGTCGCGATGCCCATGCCATAATGGGTGCGGCTTTTTCGTTTGCATCATTAGCGAACGCGCGATGATCGACATCGCGATTGGACGACCAGGATGAAAACCCCTGTCGGCCTTGTGACCGCCGCCCTGGCGGTCGCGACCTTGCTTGCCGTCTCGTTCCTGATCGCCACCGGTACACGTGGCGAAGAGCCGGCGTTCGGCTCGTCGGCGGGCGAACTCGAGGTTCGCACCATCGCAAGGGGCCTCGTCAATCCGTGGGCGCTGGCGTTCCTGCCCGACGGCACGATGCTGGTGACGGAACGGCCGGGCCGCATGCGCATCGTAACGAGCGAAGGACAGGTCTCGCCGCCGCTCAAGGGCGTGCCTGACGTCTGGGCATCGGGCCAGGGCGGCCTGCTCGATGTCGTCACCGACAAAGCCTTTGCGCAGAACAAGACCGTCTATTTCTGCTTTGCCGAGCGGACCGAGGGCGGCGGACGTACCGCGGTGGCGCGCGCCAAACTCGACAGCGGCAGAGGACGGCTCGACGAGGTCAAGATCATCTTCCGCCAGCAGGGGCCGCTGTCATCGGGCAATCATTACGGCTGCCGCATCGCGCAGGCCGACGACGGCAATCTGTTCGTTACGCTGGGTGAGCATTTTACCCACCGCGACAAAGCGCAAGCGCTCGACAATCATCTCGGCAAAGTGATCCGCATCGCGCCCGATGGTTCGGTGCCGGCGGGCAATCCGTTCGCCGGCCGCGCCGACGCCAAGCCGGAGATCTGGAGCTACGGTCATCGCAATTCCCAGTCGCTCGGCATCCATCCCACCTCCGGCGAACTCTGGGAAATCGAGCATGGCCCGCGCGGCGGCGACGAAGTCAACCTGATCGGCAAGGGCAAGAATTACGGCTGGCCGGTGATCGGCTACGGCATCGATTACTCCGGCGCCAAGATCCACGATACGACCGCCAAAGACGGAATGGAGCAGCCGCTCAAATACTGGGTACCTTCGATCGCGCCGTCAGGCATGGCGTTCTATACCGGCAAGCTTTTTCCGAAATGGAACGGCAGCCTGTTCACCGGCGCGCTACGCGGCGAGATGCTGGTGCGGCTGACGCTGAACGGTAACGCCGTGACAGCGGAGGAGCGCCTGCTGGAAAATCTGCACGAGCGTATCAGGGACGTCCGCCAGGGGCCGGACGGCGCGCTGTGGCTGCTGACCGACAGTTCGAACGGACGCATCTTGCGGGTAGCGCCGGCCGCGAAGTGAGCGAAGCGTCCGCTGCCGTCCTCACCGGCCGCAGTTAACTCACCCCCATTTGTGGAAAATCAAAAACGCACCGATGGCGATGAAGAGAAAACCGAGCGCGTGATTCCATCCCAGCGGCTCCTTCAGATAGAGCACCGAGAAGCCGGCGAACACCACCAGCGTGATCACCTCCTGCATGGTCTTGAGCTGCGCCGCCGAATAGACCGCGCTGCCCCAGCGGTTGGCCGGCACCGCCAGCCAGTATTCGAAAAAAGCGATGCCCCAGCTTGCCAGCACCACGATCGGCAGCGAGCTCTCCTTGAATTTCAGATGGCCATACCAGGCAAAGGTCATGAAGACGTTGGAGGCGAACAGCATCAGGATCGGCAATATCGTCGGGGAAACGGTAGGCATCGATGTCCTCTTTGCAAAATGTCGTGCAGCTCAATCCGGGGGCACGGTACCCCGTTCCCTGCTTCGATAGCATTTGATTTCAAAAATGCGAAAACCCGCCGCATCCCGGCAACACCCGCTTAAGACTGGCGGCAGAAAGGCGTGCACAATCGCAACAATCAGGCATGCTCGCGTCTTATTCCCGGCAAGTGGCGAGAACGGGCATGCAGTTAAACTGGCACGCAATCTCCGGTCCGACTCTGACGGCAGCGACGGCGCTGCTCGCCTTCCTCGTCGACCGGCATTTCTTTCCAATCCCCAATCCCGCCCCGCTGTTCGTCTGCATCGTCGCGTTTGTCGCGTCCGTCAGCGGCATCGTCTCCGGGATGGCCAGCGCCGTCATTGCGGTGGCGGCTTCCGCGCTGTTCTTCCTCAACCACCGCGCCGCGCCCGGTTACGACCCGTCGGACCTGGCGCGCATGCTGCTGCTGGCGGCGACCGCGGGCGGCACCGCGCTCATCACCGGTCTCCTCCGGCAGAAATGGGTCGACGCCTTCGCGTGGGAGAAGAAGCATCATGCGACCGCCGACCGCCTGTCGGCCGCGCTCGATCAGGTTGACATCGGCATCGTGCTGCTCGATGCCGATACCCGCGCCGAATTCATCAACCGCGCCTTCCGGCATTACTTCAAGCTGTCCGACGAGCAGGCCGACAGCAAGCCGCCCTTCATCGCGCTGATGTATCACGGCCGCGACACCGGCGCCTGGCAATTGCCGGAAGACGAGCTGAACGCGTTCATCGCCAAGCGCACCGAAATGATCCGGACCGGCGATTCCACGCCGATCAACATCAATCTCGCCGACGGGCACGTGCTGCGCTTCATTTGCACGGCGCTGCCCGATGGCGGGCGCATGCTGAGCTATACGCCGGTCACCGATCTCGTTCGCCACAACGACGACCCCGGCAGCGGCGACTACTACCGCGCGCTGCGCGGCAGCGATCGCAGCCTCGCCCACCAGCTCGGCGCCGCGGAATAGCGGCGGCTCTTTCTCAACCTCGCCCCGCTTGCGGGGAGAGGTCGGATTGCGAAGCAATCCGGGTGTGGGGGTACAAGTCTATCGATCGAGATCAACTCGCGGAAGCAGCCCCTCACCCTACCCCTCTCCCCGTGAAGAACGGGGAGAGGGGTCGATCGAGCGCGCGACATTGATCCCCTCCTGCCCTGTCTGTAGTAAAGAGCGGGCACCGCTTCCGCGCATCATCCCTGAGCGCGTCACCTCTCACCAAATCGGAATCGCTCAATGTCCGGCGACCTCACCATCCGCTTCGTCACCCGTCGGGACTACGCGCAATGGCTGCCGCTATGGGACGGCTACAACGCCTTCTACGGCCGCTCCGGCGCGACCGCGCTGGCGCCCGAGATCACCGCGATGACATGGGCGCGCTTCTTCGACGCCTACGAGCCGGTGCATGCGCTGGTCGCCGAGAGCGGCGGCGCACTGCTTGGTCTGACGCATTATCTGTTTCACCGTTCGACGACCATGATCGAGCCGAACTGCTATCTGCAGGATCTGTTCACCGCCGCCGCCGCGCGCGGCAAGGGCGTCGGCCGCGCCTTGATCAACGGCGTGTACGAACAGGCCAGGCGTGCCGGAGCGTCGCGTGTCTATTGGCAGACGCATGAGACCAATCACACCGCGATGCAGCTTTACGACAAGGTGGCGGAGCGCTCCGGCTTCGTCGTGTACCGCAAGCTGTTCTGACACGGTTTCGTGAATATGGTCGCTGCGGACCGGCTGTGGATAAGTCCTGATGTCACGGCCGCGTAACAAAGCACGGATAGGTTGCGCCTGCGTTTGATCAGGCCCCCCGTCTCAGATCACGCGCCCCAGCGGCCCCCGTCAGTCGCCGCGTCTGACCGGGGCCGCTTCTTTTTTATATGCCGCATAGCTGCCAAGCGTGGCGGCCGATGGCTCCGCTGCTTGCGGGGCGAAGTGGCGCGGGCCACAATGCCGGCCTTCTCTCCCCGCGACCAATCCCACAGGATCGATCCATGCAAATTCGCAACCTCGGCGGCTCCGGCCTGCGTGTTTCCGCCGTCGGCCTCGGCTGCAACAATTTTGGCCAGCGCACCGATCTGGAGACCTCGCGCAAGGTGATCCACAAGGCGATCGACCTCGGCATCACGCTGTTCGACACCGCCGACATCTATGCCGGCATGGGCGGCTCCGAGACCGTGCTCGGCACCGTGCTCGGCGACCGCCGCAAGGACATCGTGCTGGCGACGAAATATTCCAAGCCGATGGCAACCGACGGCACCAAGCAGGGCGCCTCGCGCCGCTACATCATGTCCGCGGTGGAGGCCAGCCTGACGCGGCTGAAGACCGACTACATCGATCTCTACCAGCAGCATGACTACGATCCCCTGACGCCGATGGAAGAGACGCTGCGTGCGCTCGACGACCTCGTCCGCCAGGGCAAGGTCCGCTATATCGGCAATTCGAATTTTCCGGCCTGGCGGATCGCGGAAGCCGAAATGCTGGCGCGGCAGATGAACGTCAGCCGCTTCGTCTCCTGCCAAGACGAATACAGCCTCGTCGTGCGCGGCATCGAAACGGATCTGCTGCCGGCGGCAACCGAATACAAACTTGGCCTGCTGCCGTTCTTCCCGCTGGCGAGCGGGCTCCTCACCGGAAAATACAAGCGTGGCGCCGCCGTGCCCGACGACACCCGCTTCGCCAAGGCGCCGGCCTTGAAGGATCGCTACGTCACGTCGCGCAACGAGGACATCGTCGAAAAGCTGCAGACGTTCGCGCAGGCGCGCGGCCACACCATGCTGGAGCTCGCGTTCTCATGGCTGGCGTCGCGCCCGCAAGTCTCCAGCGTCATCGCCGGCGCGACGCGTGTCGAACAGGTCGAGCAGAACGTGAAGGCCATCGGTTGGAGCTTGAGCGCGGAGGAGATCGCGGAGATCGATCAGATTACGAAGTGAGCGGAAACGGCTCTCTCGCTCCCTCTCCCCGTCCTTCACGGGGAGAGGGTTGGGGTGAGGGGCTTTCTCCGCGAGCGGAGTTCTATCGATAGACCTGTACCCCCTCACCCGGCGCTGCGCGCCGACCTCTCCCCGCAAGCGGGGCGAGGTTAAAGACGCGGCGTTACATCGATAGCTCGATTTGAATCATGGTGAGCACGCCTTCCGTATTTCCGAGAACGTCGTTGTTCCAAAATCTGAGCACTCTATAACCTTCATCTATCAAGCGGCGATCGCGGATCGCGTCAGTGGCAGACTCATTGTGCTGCCCGCCGTCTACCTCAATAATCAGTCGCCTTTCACGACAAACGAAATCGCAGATATAACCAAGTATCGGTTCCTGCCTGACAAACTTATGCCCGTCGATCTGCCGGTTGCGAATGCGATTCCAGAGAACGGTCTCTGCGTCTGTCTGATTGACCCGTAACCGCCTCGCGATTCGGACGGTCTTTTCGTTGCGGCCGCGCATTGCCCTGCCCATCACCCGCCGCGCAAGAGCGCGGCGACCTCTCCCCGCAAAAGAGCGGGGAGAGGTTAAAAACTCACCCCACCAGCCCCTGCATCGGCTTCACAGCGCTGCTATCCGGAAACACACTCTCCGCCAGCGCCCGCTCCGCAATCCCAAACTGATCCTTCAGCACGCCTTTCATCACCGCGCGCAGATCGGTGGTCGGCGCGAGGTCGCGGCCCTGGTAGAGATTGGCGGACTTCAGCCCCGGCCAGTCCGCGATCACGCGGCCGCCCTTCACCGCGCCGCCAGCGAGCAGCGCGATGGTGCCGGTGCCGTGGTCGGTGCCTTGCGTGCCGTTGATGCGCGCGGTGCGGCCGAATTCGGTGGCGACTACGATCACGGTGTCGCGCCAGCGCGCCCCTAACCCGCTTTCGAACTCCGCCAGCGCGCCGTCGAGGCCGCCGAGCAGTTGCGCCAGCCGACCGACAGGCCCGCCTTCATTGGCATGCGTGTCCCAGCCGTCGAAGGCGAGCGCGGCGATCCGCGGGCCGTCATCGGCCGCCATCAATTTGGCGGCGCCGCGCGCCACCAGCCGCATCGCCCCGGTGCCATTGGTGCCGGGTTTCGGCTTCATGTCGTCGCCCTGCGCGGCCTTGTCGAGCGCAAGCCCCTGCTTCAACGCGCTCGCCAGCGCGGGATCGCGGTGTTGATAAAGCTCGACGAGCCGCATCGCGGTATCTTCCGCGGCCTGCGGCAGCGCTACCGGCGCCCAGCCGACGGTTGGCGCCGCGCCGCGCAACACCAAGGGCGTGGTCGGGCCGACCGCCAGCGCGCTCGTCACCCGCTCGCCTTTCGGCAGGCCTTCCAGCGCGCGGTTGAGCCAGCCGGACTGCACCCGGCCAGGCCCGGCAAAGCCGCTTTCGAGCACGTCCTGTCCGTCGAAATGCGAGCGGTCGCGATACGACGTCGCCACCGCGTGAACAACGGCCGCCTTCTTCTCGCGGTACATCCGCGCAAATTCCGGCATCGCCGGATGCAGCGAGAAGAAATTGTCGAGCCCCACGGCCGCGTTCGGCCCGCTCGACGTGAGCGCGATCGAACCATGCAGGCCCGCGTAGTCAGGGTCACCGATCGGTGCGACGGTGGCGAGCCCATCCAGTGCGCCGCGCAGGATCACGACCACCAGCCGCGGATCGCGGCCATCGCCAGCGCGCGCGAATTTCGGCAAATAGGCCCATGCCGCAAAGGAGGCGCCGCCGAGCAACACGCCACGCCGCGAAATCGCCGACGATCCGATGCCTTCGCAGCAATCCATTATCGTTTCCATGGACGTCATCTCCTCTGGAATTCCGGCGACATCAGCAACAGCGCCAGCGCCTGCTGCCGCGATTCCGCGCGCTCGATGGTTCGTCGTGTCTCCGATGACGCCGCATCCGCGGCAACGAGTTCGAGCAGGTCGCGCGGATCGATGCCGTCCGCGAGCCGGGAGGCGATCTGCGCCGAGATATCGAGCCGCAGTTTCATGCCTTCCGGCGCCGCCCAGGCCGCGTTGCTGTCGGGGAAACCATTCGGCCCGGCGGGGGACCATAATGGCTGGCCCAAGGTGTTGAGAGCGCCGAGATAACGGCCGGGATCGTTCGGGATCTGCGCCAGCAGCCGGCCCGACGCGACCATGAATTCGTAAGGAGAGCGCATTTTCGCAAGCGGCGCTTTCCAGGCATCTTCGGAATCCACCAGCGCCATCGCCAGCGCCTTGAGGTCGCCGTCGGTTCTCGCAAAGACATCGGCGAGCCGCGCCACCAGCGCCGGTGACGGATCGTCGGCCACGAAGTGGCGCGCGAATTTGCCGGCGATGAATTTCGCCGTCGAAGGATGGCGCGCGAGATCCGCCAGCACCGCCTCGCCCTGCGTTACGTCTGACGCGTCGTAGATCTTTCCCATCACCCGCTGCGCGCCGGGCTGATGCGCATTCGCGTTGAACACGAAGGTGCCCGGCGCACCCAATTGCCCGAGCCTTCCCGCATAACTCCAGCCCGTGATGATGTTCGCCAGCGATGTCACGTCCTCCTGCGAATAGCCGCCGCCGACGCCAAGCGTATGCAGTTCCATGATTTCGCGGGCGAGGTTTTCGTTCAGGCCGCGGTTGCGGTTTTTCCCGGCGCGCGAATCCGGGCCCAGCGATTGCTGGTTGTCGAGAAAGAACAGCATCGCCGGATGCTGCTCGACCGCCTTCAGCATGTCGCCGAAACGCCCGAGCACATAGGGGCGGATCGCTTCGCGCTCGAACGAGCCGGCCCACATCCGCGCCGGCCCGCCCTTGTTGGCGGAGATGCAGAAATGATTGGACCAGAACGCCACCAGCCGCTCGGTGAATCCGCAATCAGCGATGACGGCCCGCTGCAGCCGCGCCAGCGCTTCGGCACGAAAGGTTTTCTGGATGATGTTGAGCGGCGCCGGCGGCGATTTTGGCGCATTGGGCCGCATGGTCTCGGCGGCCGCCATCGCCGCATCGCGATTTTCCGGCGGCTTCGCCGGCGGTTCCGCCGATGGTTCTTTGGGCGCCATATCCATGGCGATGCGGTTGAGCGACAGGTTCCGCCGCTGCGCCTTTGCATCCGGCGGCGGTTGACCTTCGGTCGCGGGCGAAGGCGCAGCCTTGGCGGCGGCGTCGCGGGCCTGCTGAATCTCGAACTGATAGTCGAACACGGCCTTGCCGAGCGCCGCCGTCGACTGCAATCCCGGCACTTCGAGCAGCACGCCGTTGGGACGGCTGAGTTCCGCCTTGACGAAGCCGCGCGGATCGGAGGCTGCATTGAGGAAATCGCCGGATGCCCCGCCCCGCGCGCCCAGTCCGAAGCGATGGAGCGCAACAAGGGCAGCTTGCGAATCGCGGGCCATCGGATTTCCCTTGAGATTTCCCTTGGAATTTCACAGGCGTATAGTCGCTGCGAAGTATAACGCGGTTCGATATGAACCCGGGATTAATTCCGCGTCAGGATGTTGCTCCGTTGATGACAAATCGGTTGGAAAATCAGACCTCGCGCCGCCTCGCGTGCGCCAGATGCGGCACTGAATTCAGTTGCAGCCTGTCGGGGCCGTGCTGGTGTTCCGACGAGGCGTTCCGTCTGCCGATGCCCACCGACGGCGGCGATTGTTTGTGTCCAAATTGCTTGCGCAAGCTGGCGCAACAAAGCACCGGCGCAGGTGCAAGGTGACCGGAAGATGGAATGTCGGCGCCGTCCTGCTCGACATGGACGGCACGCTGCTCGACACCGAGCGGGTCTATTTCGACAGCCTGGTCGCGGCGCTCAATACGGGTGGCTACGCCGATGACGCCGTTACGCTCTGCCACGCCATGGTCGGTCTTCCTGGACCGGCCTGCGAGGCCATGCTGCTCGATCGCTACGGCAAGAACTTTCCGCTCGCCCAGATCAACCGCGCCTTCCTCGCCAATCGCGACAAGTTCATGGAGGCCGGTCTGCCGCTCAAGCTCGGCACGCTGGAACTGCTCGACGGGCTCGCCGCCGCTGATTGCCCGATGGCGATTGTGACCTCGTCGTCGCGCCGCTCCGCCGAGCGCAATCTTTCGCTCGCTGGAATCCGTTCCCGCTTCGATACCATCCTGACACTCGACGACGTAACATGCGGGAAACCGAGCCCGGACCTCTATCTCCTCGCCGCGACACGCCTTGGCTTCGCACCGCAGGTCTGCGTCGCAGTGGAAGATTCCAATCACGGCGTGACCGCTTCCCACGCCGCCGGCGCGATCACCATCATGGTGCCGGACATGGCGCCGCCGACCGACGAGACGCGCGCGAAATGCGCGGCCGTGCTGCCTGATCTTGGCGCGGTACTGGCCATGCTGCGCGAGCGCGGCGCGTTTGAACGGTAGTCACAGTACAACTGCCGTAGAGTGGGCAAAGGAGCGAAGTGACGTGCCCACCATCCAACACCGGTCGAACTGCGCATGGTGGGCACGCTTCGCTCTGCCCACCCTACGAGACGCCGCTCCCACCCATACGCCTCTTCATACGAAGCATCGGACGCGTTATGCTGACGGCGGAGATGAGAACTCCGCGAAGTCGGCAGGGGACGGAATGCCATGGCGTTGACGGCACTTGATCTTGGTTTCCGTGGCGCAGCCGTTGGCTTGGCTCTCAACCTGGTCATCGCCGGTTTGACGTCATCGGCACACGCGCAAGTCATGCCGGGCGCGGCGAACGACGGTGCGGCTGCGGCCGGGCCTGTGTTTTCGGATACCGGCCCCGACGCAGCCTCCTACGGCGCGGCGGCGGGCTTTCCAGTTGGTACCCGGACGACCTCAAGTCAGCTCGAAAACCTCGTCGGCTCCTACAGCCATTTCGGCGAAATATTCTCCTCGCGCCAGGTCCGGCGTGCGACCACACCCTGGCTGTTCAAGCGGGCGGCGGAGCCCGCGATCTCCTACAAGTTCGGATCCGAGCAGCGCTCGATCGCAGACTATCTCGGCCACAACCCGACCACGGGCCTCCTGATCGCGAAAGACGACACGATCCTGTATGAGCACTATCAATATGCCCGCACCGACCGCGACCGCTTCCTCTCACAGTCCATGGCGAAAACGATCACGTCGATGCTGATCGGCATTGCTGTCTCCGAGGGCAAGATCAAGTCGATCGACGACCCTGTCTCGACCTATGTTCCCGGCCTTGCGGAGGCGGAGTATGGCAAGACCTCAATCCGCGACCTCCTGCACATGTCATCGGGCGTTGCCTTTTCGGAGATCTATGACGGGCAGGACGACATCGCGCGACTCGCACGCGACCTGTTCATTGAGCCCGGAAAGAACCCCGTCACCAGCGTCGCCCAGTTCAACACGCGCGCTACTCCACCGGGGACCAAATGGCACTACGCCAGCGTCGAGACCGAAATCCTGGGCCTTGTGTTGCGCTCTGCCACGGGTCAGCCCGTCGCGGACTATCTGCACGACAGGGTCTGGGACGCAATCGGCGCGGAAGCCGACGCGGCCTGGGCCGTCGATAGTACCGGCCAGGAGATTGCCTTCTGCTGCTTTAACGCGACCTTGCGCGATTACGCGCGTCTGGGCCGGCTGCTCGCGCATGACGGCGCATGGGAAGGACGCCAACTGATTCCACGGCAGTGGGTGCTGGACGCCACCACGGTGAGGCCAGCCGACGGGCATCTCGCCCCGGGAACGGCAACTTCCTACTTCGGCTATGGATACCAGGTGTGGCTACTCCCCGGTGAGCAGCGCAGATTTGCGCTGCTTGGCATCCGGGGACAGATCATCCTGGTCGATCCGACCACCAAGCTCGTCATGGTCCATACGGCTGTTCGCAACCAACCGTCGGAACCGCGCGCTTATGCCGAGACGCTTGCGTTGTGGTTCGCCGTGCTCGGCCAGCTTGGACGATGACCGTCCATGCTAGCCGAACGCGTTGATGCCGCAGCGCGGGCAGAAGCCGGCGCGCCTTACCCTGTCAAAAGCTGTGACGGCGCGCCAACGAGGCAACGCGCTAAGCCGCATTTTTGGTCGCTATCACCGTCCGCATGTCATCGGCCAGTTCGCGGTAATGCTGGCCGAGACGCAGATACAACTGGCGCTTCGCCGCGTCCGCCGACAACTTGCCGATCAAATCGCATTCGGCAGCAAGAGTCTCAAACCGCTCCAACTTGGCTTCAAAGTCGGTCATGACGCCCCTCCCCTGATGGCCATCAAGGGAACAAGACTACGCCTTCAATTTACGTCACAGCTAACATCGTTATCGGATAGAACTAATTTACAGCCTCGGCGATAGACCGGACAGTCGCGCAATCACTGCCTGCTGATTTGCATCAGCGAACGTCACCATTGCTGCCGTTAATCAACGCACGAAGGTACCGACTGACATCGCGCCGTCACTCGGCCGGGCCTGCAAACAGCAAGAGGTTACCGTCGGGATCTCTGATGATGAAATCGCTGGCGCCCCACGGTTCGCGCTTAAGCGTCTGAAAGAACGTCGCGCCCGCAGCCTGGAACTCCAGGAAGAGTAGCTCGATCTCTTCCGCGCTCGCGACGGTGAGCGAGGCGGAAAGCAATTCCTCGCGGTCACGCAAAACCGGGTCGATCACGGATTGCTCGACGCATCGCAAATTCAGCCGTGCGCCATCGCGTGCGACCTGCGCGTAGAATGGCGGTTCGCCGTACGTGAACACGGTGGTGAAGCCGAGCGTCTTCACGAAGAAATCGCAGGACGCCTTGATGCCGGCGACGAAGAGTTGCGGCTCTGCGGCCATGATGACGGCCCCGGAGAATTTCGCATCTGCCGAACCCGACATCGGCGAACCTATCCGTGATAGCTTGGCGACTTTCGTGCCAGCCCGTCGAAGGCATCGAGCAGCCGCTCGCGCCAGGCATAGACCGGATCGTCTTCCACCAGCAGCTTGAACGGGCTGACCACCCGCGCCCACTGGAACGCGCCGAACACGATGTAGTCCGCATAGTTCGCTACGGTGCCGCCGAGGAAAGACTGCGTCCGCAATGTCAGCCGCAGCGGATCGAGCGATTTGCGAAAACCCTCGACCGCCTTGTCGCGGCTGGCCATGATCTCTTCCAGAGGCTTGCCGAAACGCGCCTCGCGGCTGTTGCGGAAATAGGCCGCGTCCTCCGGCTTCAGGTTGAGCGGGATGTCGGCGATGATGAGCGGAAACATGCCGCCGATTACGCCGTCGCCCCACCAGTTCAGCATCCGCCCCATGGCGCGGCCACCCTCGCCGCCGAACAGCGACAGCCGGTCCGGATAGGTGTCTTCGAGATAATTGGCGATGGTCCAGGAATCGACGATCGCACTATCGCCGTCGAGCAGTACCGGCACTTTCTCGGAGCCATGCGGCGCGATCGCGCTTTTCTCGGTGAAGCACCACGGGATGGTTTCCGCCGACAGTCCCTTATGCGCCAGCGCCATCCGTGTGCGCCAGCAGAACGGGCTGAACGGGCGGGAGGCGTCGGTGCCGACAAGTTCGTAGAGTTTGAGGGGCATGTCGTGGCCTGTTCCAAAGACGACTGCCAGCCTAGCCGTCATTGCGAGGAGCGCAAGCGACGAAGCAATCCATCTCTCCGTTATGCCGCGATATGGATTGCTTCGCTAACGTTCGCAATGACGGCGGGTGGTCGTGCTTGAAGGGGAATCTCGCCGCGTCTCCAACCTCGCCCCGCTTGCGGGGAGAGGTCGGATTGCGAAGCAATCCGGGTGAGGGGGTACAGGTCTCACGTCGCTCACAGCTCGCGGAGAGAGCCCCTCACCCCAACCCTCTCCCCGTAAAGGACGGGGAGAGGGAGTGGAGCAAGCGCCTTTACCACGAAGAGACGTGAATCCTACCGCACCACCGCCGCGGTCTGGCCGAACAGGATCCTGCGTTCTTCTTCGGTGCGATTAACGGGCTGGCCGAAATTCGGATTGACCTCTTTGGCCTTGGCGTAGGCGCGCACGGTAGCCGGCCGCGCCTGAATCGTTTCCAGCCAGCGCTTCAGATGGGGGAAGTCGTCGATGTTCTGGCCCTGGTTCTTGTGGCCCACGACCCAGGGATAGCTCGCCATGTCGGCGATCGAATAGTCGCCGGCAATGAACTCGCGGTCGGCAAGGCGTTTGTTGAGCACGCCGTAGAGCCGGTTGGTTTCATTGACGTAGCGGTCGATGGCGTATTTGATTTTTTCTACCGCGTAGTTCCTGAAGTGATGGTTCTGCCCGGCCATCGGACCGAGCCCGCCCATCTGCCAGAACGTCCACTGGATCGCGTCGTAGCGACCGTAGAGATCGGCGGGAAGGAATTTTCCGGTCTTCTCGGCGAGATACAACAGCATCGCGCCCGACTCGAAGATCGAGATCGGCTTGCCGCCGCCCTTCGGCGCATGATCGACCATCGCGGGAATCCGGTTGTTGGGCGCAATCGCCAGAAACTCCGGCGTAAACTGTTCGCCCTTGCCGATGTTGACCGGAAAGATCTTGTAGGGAAGCCCGGTCTCTTCGAGGAACATCGTGATCTTGTGGCCGTTCGGCGTGGTCCAGTAATGGAGATCGATCATGGAGCGTTTCCCGTCTTGCTGCGGCATGTCATCTGGATAGGATCGCCATTTGCATGCGATTGCATGAATTTGGCCCGATCGCTCCATGCGAGTCAATGCCGCCGGACGTCCCGCGCGCGAATGTGATTGCGTCAGCCGATGCGGCCGTGATCGCGCAAGAATTTTTCACCTGATGCCGTGATTGCGACATGAACGCCCTGACCGGCCGCCGCCTGCCGCGCCACATAGCCGCGATCGACCGCGTCCTCCCAGATGGTCAGGCGCGGGCATGAGGTGCGCCACGTCTCGATCACCTCGGCATAAAGCCGCGGCTCGCGGCCGATCCATTCGACGAGGTCGAGCACCAGTGCGTCCGTGGTCCCGGTCATCAGCGCCTCCGCATCCGAAGCGGTCAAACTCAAAACGCCATCGCGCTTCCGCGCGTGAACAACAGCCAGCCGCCGTAGAGGATGTAGTAGCCCGCGACGGTGGTGATCAGCCGGTTCGCCCAGCTGCGAAACTGCGCGTCGCTCATCGCTTCCAGGATGCGCCGCGCCAGCGTGGTGCCGAGCATCGAGGCGGCGATCGCGACGCCGGCCAGCACCGGATCGAGCGTCGCCGCCTGGTCGACGATGCCACCGAAATAGATCAGCTTTGTGAGATGGCTGGCGACCTGGCAGGTGGCCTTGGTGGCGACCACCTCGCGGCGGCCGAAATTGCCGCCGAGGAAGAACGTGTCCATCAAGGGGCCGGAGACGCCGGTCATCAGCATCAGGCCCATGCAGATGAAGCCGTAGAACGAGCCCTGCGCGATGCTGTCGGGATTGGGCTTGAGGTTCTTCGGCATCAGCCGCGCCATGAACGGCGTCACGCCGAGCAACAGTAATGCAATGGGCTTGTCCGGCACGTAGCGGATGATCGACCAGGCGCCGAGCGCGAGCGCGCAGCCGATCAGATAGACGAACACCGGCCGCCAGCGGATATGCGCCCGCCATAGAAAGGCGCGCCACCCGTTCGACGCCATCTGCGTGATCGCATGCAGCACCATCGCGGTCGGCAGCGGCATCAGCATCAGCAGCACGCCGATCAGGATCATCCCGCCGGCCATGCCGAACAGCCCCGACAGGAAGGCTGTCGCGACCATCAACACACCGAGGGCTGCAATCATGAGGGGCGTCAAGGAAAGTCTCCTGTATCGGCCAGGCTCGAATTGAAGCGGCGGCTGCCCTCTTCTCCCTCGCCCCGCTCTTGCGGGGAGAGGGTTGGGGTGAGGGGTGCTTCCGCAAACTCGCCAGCAGTCGGACTCGCGGAGAGAGCCCCTCACCCGGCGCTTCGCGCCGACCTCTCCCCGCAAGAGCGGGGCGAGGTTTGGAGCCAGCCGCACCAATTCAACGATTCACGACATCTATTCCTGTGCATTCTTCTGCCTCGCTTGTGACACGTGCGCAAACTGAGTTATCTTGCCCTGGCATCAGTTTTCCTGAGGGTTACGTGCGGCGGCTGCTCTTTCTCAACGGTATCAAGGCGTTCGAGGCCGCAGCCAGGACCGGCAGCTTTGCCGCCGCCGGCGCAGAGCTCAACGTCTCCGCCGCCGCGGTCAGCCGGATGGTGCACCTCTTGGAAGAGCGGCTGGGGGTCGCGCTGTTCGAGCGCAAGGCCAACCGCCTTGCCACCACGGCGGCCGGCCGTGCCTACCAGAGCGGACTGACGCCGATCTTCGACTCGCTGGCGAGCCTGACCGCGCAGGTCACCGCCCCCTCCAGCGTCCGGGTGCTGACCATCGGGGTCGGTCCCACCTTTGCGATGAAATGGCTGATTCCGCGGCTGACGGATTTCCGCAAACATGAGCCGGATATCGACGTCCGCATCACCACCGGCGGCGTCGCGGTGCCGTTTGGCGAGGACTGGAGCTGCGGCATCAAGCTCGGCGACGGCGAATGGCCCGGCCTGATCGCCGAACCGTTATTCGCCGCCGACCTGCTGCCGGTATGCGCGCCGCGCCTTGCCAACCCCCTCAAGCGCGCCGGCGACCTGAAGGGGCCGACGCTGCTCCGGGTGGCGCATTCGCCCGACGATTGGCCGTCATGGCTCGAGGCCGCCGGCATCCCCCGCGTCACCGCGCGCGGGCCGGAATTCGCCCAATACGGCCAGGCGTTGCAGGCCGCCGTTGACGGCCTCGGCATCGCCATGGGCATCCGCCCCTATATCGACGACGACCTCGCGGCCGGCCGGCTGGTCGCGCCATTTGCGTTAAGCGTGCCGAAAGGCATGCGCTGGTATTTGGTGTATCGGGGCTTCAGCACCGGGCAGCGCGATTTCGCCGCGTTCCGGCGCTGGATTATCCGCGCGGCGGTAGAGCCCGCCATGCGCCGCAGGGGCCAGAAACATGCCGGATGAAAAGATCGAAACGCTCGTGATCGGGGGCGGCCAGGCTGGCCTCGTGATGAGCCACCGGCTGAAGGAGCGCGGGCTTTCGCACCTCGTGCTGGAGCGCCACCGGATCGCCGAACGCTGGCGCAGCGAACGCTGGGACGGGCTGAAATTCCAGTTTCCCAACTGGTCGGTGCGGTTGCCGGACTTTCCGTTTCCGCACAGCGATCCGGATGCCTTTGCAGCGACCTCCGACATTATCAAATTCATCGAGGCCTATGCCGGCTTCGTCGACCCCCCGATCCGCTGCGGCGTCGCGGTGACGCGGCTGTTGCGGCGTGGCGGCGCAGGCTTCATCGCCGAGACCACCGACGGCACGATCGCGGCGGACAATGTCGTCGTCGCCACCGGTCCCTATCAGCGTAACCTCGTCCCGGATCTGCCGGGCGATCATCCCGTGTTTCAGGTCCATGCCGCCGACTACAGGAATCCCGGACAGCTTCCGCCGGGCGCGGTGCTGGTGGCCGGCGCCGGTGCGTCGGGCGCGCAGATCGCCGAGGAATTGTTGCAGGCCGGCCGCCGCGTCTACCTCTCGGTCGGACGGCACCGCCGGCTGCCGCGCCGTTACCGTGGCCGCGACCTGATCTGGTGGCTCGCCGAGATGAACCTCGATCAGGTCACGCCGGAGGAGCGCGGGCCGGCGCGCCTGGGCCCTGTCATTTCCGGCGCCTATGGCGGCCGCACCATCGATTTCCGCAACTTCGCCGCCGACGGCATGATCCTGGTGGGGCGCATCGAGGCGGCGCATGACGGCGTGTTCGAGATTGCACCCGGCCTTGCCGAAAGCCTTGCCAATGGCGACCTCGTCTACACCACCTTTCTCGATACGGTGGACGCCTATGTGAAACGCCGCCGCATGGAGCTGCCCGAAGACCCCGACGCCCGCGCGACGTTCGCCGCCCCGCCTTGCGTCACCGCACCGCTGACGCGCCTCGACCTCGCCGCGGAAGGCATCTCGGCGGTGATCTGGGCCACCGGCTACGGCGTCGATTTCGGCTGGATCGATCTCCCGGTCACCGACGCCAAAGGCGAGGCAGTGCACCGCAACGGCATATCCACCGAGCCGGGCCTGTATTTCCTCGGCCTGCAATGGCTGTCGAAGATGAATTCCTCGTTCCTGTCCGGCGTCGGCGACGACGCGGCCGTGCTCGCCGATCATATTCTCGGGCGGCGGTGACAAGCGACGCCGAATCCAGGCGCTGCCTCTCAAAAATCAGCTGACATGTGAACCCGTTCACAAAGTTCCCGACCCAGCCGTGCTCTCCTGCGGCGATGGGACAACCCGGGGGATACGCCATGATCTATGGCGGCTTTGAAATTCAGTCGTTCGAAGCAGGGAGAGGGCTATGGCACGCCAGGATTCAACGGGCCGACCAGGCGCCGGTGGTGATCGATGGGATGGCGTTTCCGACGCTCGAAGTCGGTTTCGCGTGGTCGGATCCAGAAGCGGCGATTGCGGACGCGAAGGCCCATATCGATCGTTTCAAGCCGCGGTTCGCGAACCCGTAAGCGCGAGCGGCGGAGCCGCCGGCCGAATCTCCCTGCCCCTTCCCGAACAGACCCTGCAGGCCACCCCGGTGCTCTCGAGCTGTCCGGATTGCAGCGCCGCGCTCGCGGTCCTGCGCATCATCCCCGGCCGCGCCGGCGCCGAATACTGGACCATGCGCTGCACGCGCTGCGGCGGGATCCATCTGGATATCGTCAACCCCTCGACGGCCCCGCTGACGGCGTAACGAGACGGTTCCGAGTCGGCTTGCTGACATCTGCTGACACAACACCCGCAGCATTGCGCGCGAGCCCGTTTGCCCTTTCCTCGCTGGCTGACTCATCCCATATTCGCCGGATGGCGAAGAAACCCGACACTCCCAAAAAATCAGGCAAAACTCCCAGATCCAAGGCGCCAAATTCCAAGGCGTCGAGGCCTGACGTTCAGCCGATCGGACCCGCGTTGGCGGAACTGCTCAATCCCGCGATCAACCGCGGTGACGCCGGCATGGGCTCGAGCACCGGCCTGCAGCCGCCGCCGGACAATTCGTGGGACCGCCGCGCCGGCGGCGAGGCCGCGGCGCATCGCGCCCGCGCCTCGACCAGGGGAACCAGCGATGATGTCGCCAAGCGCGATGCATCGACGCAGGGCCTCGAGGAAGCCCCCCAGGCCAACTACGGCACCTCGGCCACCATCCCGACGCTTGATCCCGAAATCGCGCGCCAGCTCGGCCTGCCGACGGCGGAAGACGACGACGAGGCCTTGGCCCGGCCGCCGCGCAGCAAGATGGAGGCATTCGGCGTCAAGGCCACCGCCGACGCGCTCGAAAATCTGATCCGCGACGGCCGCCCGGAGTTTAAGGACGACGACGGCCAGATCAGGATCTGGACCCCGCACCGGCCGCCGCGCCCGGAAAAATCCGAAGGCGGCGTGCGCTTCGAGATCAAATCCGAATACGAACCGAAGGGCGACCAGCCGACTGCGATCAAGGAACTCGTCGAAGGCATCAACCGCAACGACCGCACCCAGGTGCTGCTCGGCGTCACGGGCTCGGGCAAGACCTACACCATGGCCAAGGTGATCGAGGCGACGCAACGCCCCGCCATCATCCTGGCGCCGAACAAGACGCTGGCCGCCCAGCTCTATGGCGAGTTCAAGAGCTTCTTTCCCGACAACGCGGTCGAATATTTTGTCAGTTATTACGACTACTACCAGCCCGAAGCCTATGTGCCGCGCACCGACACGTACATAGAGAAGGACTCGTCCATCAACGAGCAGATCGACCGCATGCGCCACTCGGCGACGCGCGCGCTCCTGGAGCGTGACGACGTCATCATCGTCGCCTCGGTGTCCTGCATCTACGGTATCGGCTCGGTCGAGACCTATACCGCGATGACCTTCGCGCTGAAGAAGGGCGAGCGCATCGACCAGCGGCAGTTGATCGCCGACCTCGTGGCGCTGCAATACAAACGCACCCAGGCCGACTTTACCCGTGGCACTTTTCGCGTCCGCGGCGACGTCATCGACATCTTCCCGGCGCACTATGAGGACCGCGCCTGGCGGGTGAACCTGTTCGGCGACACCGTGGAAAATATTGAAGAATTCGATCCGCTCACCGGCCACAAGCAGGACGATCTCGAATTCATCAAGATCTACGCCAACTCGCACTATGTGACGCCGCGCCCGACCTTGGTGCAGGCGATCAAGTCGATCAAGAGCGAGCTAAAACTGCGGCTCGACGAGCTCAACAACCACGGCCGCCTGTTGGAAGCGCAGCGGCTGGAGCAGCGCACCACCTTCGACCTCGAAATGATGGAGGCGACGGGAAGCTGCGCCGGCATCGAGAACTATTCGCGCTATCTTACGGGCCGCCGCCCCGGCGAGCCGCCGCCGACGCTGTTCGAATACGTGCCTGATAACGCGCTGGTCTTCGCCGACGAAAGCCACGTCACCGTGCCGCAGATCGGCGGCATGTTCCGCGGCGACTTCCGCCGCAAGGCGACGCTCGCCGAATACGGTTTCCGCCTGCCCTCCTGCATGGACAACCGTCCGCTGCGGTTCGAGGAATGGGACATGATGCGCCCGCAGAGCGTCGCGGTGTCCGCGACCCCGAGCGGCTGGGAGCTGAACGAAAGCGGCGGCGTGTTCGTCGAGCAGGTGATCCGACCGACCGGGCTGATCGATCCGCCCGTCAACATTCGCCCCGCCCGAACGCAGGTCGACGACCTCGTCGGCGAAGTCCGCGCCACCGCGCAGGCGGGTTACCGCTCGCTGGTCACGGTGCTGACAAAACGCATGGCGGAAGACCTCACCGAATATCTGCACGAGCAGGGTATTCGCGTCCGCTACATGCACTCTGACATCGACACCATCGAGCGCATCGAGATCATCCGCGACCTCCGCTTGGGCGCATTCGACGCGCTGGTCGGCATCAACCTGCTGCGCGAGGGCCTCGACATTCCCGAATGCGCGCTGGTCGCGATCCTCGACGCGGACAAGGAAGGTTTTCTGCGCAGCGAGACCTCGCTGATCCAGACCATCGGCCGCGCCGCGCGCAACGTCGACGGCAAGGTGATCCTCTATGCCGACCAGATGACCGGCTCGATGGAGCGCGCCATCGCCGAGACCGACCGCCGCCGCGAGAAGCAGGTCGAATACAACACCGCGCACGGCATCACGCCGGAGAGCATCAAGAAGTCGATCGGCGACATCATGAACTCTGTCTACGAGCGCGACCACGTGCTGGTCGAGATCGGCGACGGCGGCATGGCCGACGACGTCATCTCCATCGGCCACAATTTCGAGGCGGTCCTCTCCGACCTCGAAACCCGCATGCGCGAAGCCGCCGCCGACCTGAATTTCGAGGAAGCCGCGAGACTCCGCGACGAAGTCAAACGCCTCCGCGCGACGGAAATGGCAGTGGTGGACGACCCCACCGCCAAACAACGCACCGTGCAAGGCAAGGCCGGCGCCTATGCCGGGACGAAGAAGTACGGCGAGGCCGCGAACTTGCCGACATCAGCGATGAAGAAGCGCGGTGGCCCTTCTTCTCCCTCGCCCCGCTCTTCGCGGGGAGAGGGTCGGGGTGAGGGGCATCCCTCCGCGAGTCGTGCCGGTTCAAAGGTCCACAAACCCCACCTCGACGAAATGCACGGCCCGGAATCCTTGCCCTTCCGCCCCGGCGGCGCCAAACCAAGCAAGCCCGAACTCCCCGGCGGCACCAAAATCTTCCAGCCCACTGACTCGCGCCAATCCGGCCCCGAATTCGGCCCCTCACCGCGGTCGAGCGGCGGCGCACCGGGACATCGCGGCGGATGGAAGAAGCGGTAGTCGATCAGCGATCGCAGCCGCAGTCGCCGTACCGCGCGACGGCAGCGCCATCGACTATGTGTTGAGGCGCCCGGCCGTATTGGTTGGCTCTGCCAGGCCGGGGGCGAGCACGGGAAGTGTCATGTAAATGGTCGTGCCTTTTCCCAAAGCGGAGACGAGCGTGATTCTACCGCCGAGCTGCTGCGTCACGAGATTATGGACGATATACAGGCCGAGCCCGGTACGGCCCTGCGCACGTCTGGTGGTGAAGAACGGATCGAAGACCTGACGCTGAACTTCCTCCGGAATGCCACTACCGTCATCCGAGAAAATGATCTCCACCTGTTCCATGCCGAAGCGACGCGCCTTGATCAGCATGTGTCCGCCAGGTCCATCGGTGAAGCCGTGGGTGACGGCGTTGAAGATGAGGTTGGTCAACACCTGCCCGTAGGCGCCCGGGTAGCTGTCGAGGGTGATGTCGGAGGGTATCTCGAGTGCAAGTGAAGCTCGGGATTTCGGCAGCCCCGGCAGCACACTGGCCACGATCTGCTCGGTCGCAAGCTTGAGGTCAAAGGTACGCCGATCAGCGTGGCTGCGATCGGCGGTGACCTGCTTGAATGATTGAACCAGTTCTCCGGCGCGCTGGAGGTTCGCGACGAGTTGGTTTGCAGCATCGCGACAAGAATCGGAGAACTCTGCGAGCAGGGAACGGCGCACCGGACCTGAGACGATCTGGTCGGCGAAGTTCGCGGAGCGGTGCGCGAGTGTCGAGGCCACCGTGAGGCTGATGCCGACCGGGGTATTGATCTCGTGTGCAACCCCCGCGACGAGACGGCCGAGTGCGGCTAACCTCTGGGTTTCGATGAGATAGCGTTGCGTTTCGCTGGCGAGCAGAGCCGCTTCGGCCAACCTCCTCTTCTCCCGGATTTCGGCAAACAGCGCGGCAAGAACCGATGCGCTGACCGTCACAAGTAGAATGCTGACTTGGGCCGCCATGACGCGCTCGGCCACTGAAAGAGCCGGATTACCGAAATAGCCAATGCCAAAGGTGGTCGTCCAGACGATTGAAAGGCTGACAATGAAGGCGGCTGCCGCAGCAAAAACCGGCCGGCAGCGAGCTGCAAGCCACAGCAGCGGCGCGAACAACACGGCGACCGGCCCAACGGTCGCCAACAGTTCCGAATGCAGGAAAATGCCAAGTCCACTTACCAGGGCTAGTGCGGCGACCGCCAAAGCACCTTCGGCGAGTTCGCTCGGCGACGGCCGGTCGCGCCAGGCTGAGGCAAGCTCGATCAGCAACGGTGCAACCGTGATTATTCCCAGGCCGTCTGATGCGAACCAGTGCTGCCATGTCGTCAGCATCGACGTCGTCGTACTGTGAAACAGTTTGTACGCTACGGCCCCCCCGATCCCCGAGACAGCGGTCCCAATGATCGCCGCCGCTGCCAATCCCAGCACGTTGCGCAGCTTGTCCAGTCTGAAATCCAAACCGAAGTAATGCTCAATGAGCCACGCCGCGAGCACAGCTTCCCCTGCATTGCATAAGGCAAATAGAACGGCGCTCCAGAGATTCCGGTCGCCAAAGAGATTCGCCGCGATGGTTGCAGCCATGGTGCCGACAACGACCGGCCATCGCGCCCGGGACCCGAGCGCGATCAGGACGCCGGCGGACACACCTGCGGCAGGCCAGAAAACGGCAACGCCCTCTGGTTTGGTCAGCAGGGCAAGGCTAAGCCGCGCTGCCACGAAATATACGATGCCGACCGCGACAGCGAGCCCAATCCAGCCAACCCACCGCGTCAGGTCGACGCCGGTAGAAAGCTCATGCTGAACCTGTCTTCGTAGATTCTGCCACACCGGGTGCTCCTTCCCCGCATGGGCCAATTTAGCACAAGAATCGCGTGACTTGCTGCTATCGCGGATGAAGAAGAACCCTCAAAACTGAACGAAGAAAATCATACACAGGACAAACCCCATCGCAAGAAACGACAATACAACGTTGAACCAGTTGTACTATATGCCCGCGTCTTGACGACGCCCCTGAGCGAACGTTGGGGCGGGTTGCGGTGGACGCAGCAGTGCCGGACGCGAACGTGATCGCAGGGCGGGCTTTCCGTGAGCGACTAGACGACGCGCAGGCTCAGCAGCGAAACGGCGCGATGGGCCACGAGGAGACTTCCATCGTTCGCTTGACTGATGCAGCTATCGTCGATTGGGCCATAATAGCGGCCGTCGGGCCATTGTCAGAACATCACGCGTGAGTCAGACCACAGAACGATGCAAACCAACCGCACCCCATTGTCCGACCGGCTCGCCGTCTTTCCCCGCCTGGGTCTCGCCACCCTGCCGACCCCGCTCGAGCCGATGAAGCGGCTGACGGCGCATCTCGGCGGACCGCGGCTGTGGGTCAAGCGCGAAGACGCCACCGGACTCGGCTTTGGCGGCAACAAGTTGCGCAAGCTCGACTACGTGCTGCACGAAGCCATTTCGAGCGGCGCCGATACGATCGTCTCTGGCGGCGTGGTGCAATCGAACAGCCAGCGGCAGGTCGCGGCGGTGGCGGCAAAGTTCGGCCTCGCCTGCCATCTTGCCGTCTACCACGGCCGGCTCGAACCGCCGACGCCGGAATACAAGACCTCGGGCAACGCGTTTCTCAACCGGCTGTTCGGCGCACATCTTCATGACGTGCCGTGGACCGGCGACCGCAATGCCGCCATCCGCGCACTGGTCGACGATCTCCAGGCAAAGGGCCACAAGCCCTACTTCGTGCCCTACGGCGTCTCGAATGCGTTGGGCGCGGTCGCCTATGCCACGACGATTGCCGAGATCGAACCGCAGGCCGCGCAGTCGGGTTTCGCGCCAGCCGCGATCGTCCACTGCACCGGCAGCGCCGGCACGCAGGCCGGCCTCGTCGCCGGCGCCGCCGTGGCGATGCCGGCGACGCGCATCGTCGGCATCGATATCGACGCCGAGCCCGCGCGGGTGCGCGCCGATGTCGTGGCGTTCGCGCAAGAAGCGTCCGATCTGCTCGACGTTCCCTTCGGCGAAGCAAGCGTGGAAGTCGTCGCTGGCCACGCGGGCCCTGCCTACGGCGTCCCGCACGAAGCCACCATCGAAGCGATCCGCCTTGCCGGCCAGCTCGAGGCGCTTCCGCTCGATCCCGTCTATTCCGGCAAGGGCCTCGCCGGCCTGATCGCCCTGATCCGCCAGGGCCGTTGGCGCAAGGACGACAATGTCATCTTCCTGCACACCGGCGGCGCACCGGCGCTGTTCGCCTATCAGAGCGCGCTCGGTATCTGAAGTGGCGAGCCAGACCCGCAGTTACCGGACCTCCCCGCAGTTGGGAGGTCGTCCAAGAAATAACGCACCCGTAGTGCACCCTCACCTCACACTCATCACGCCCACCGCCAGCAGCGACAGCAACAGCACGTTCGTCACCAGTTGAAGCGACGTCGTGGGCTGGGCGCGCCACTTCTCGATCTTTTCGACAAACGACAGGCCGGCGTTGAAGAACAGCGGCTCGTAGCCGTGCTTGAAGAATTTTGGAAACTTTGGCGCGAGCCAGGGCGTGAGCAGGGCATGGAAGATCGAGGCCAGCACGACGAACAACACGACGCCGCCGGCGATCTCGTGATGGGCGAGTTTCAAGAGCAAGGCTGCGCTGACGAAGGTCGGGAAGCCCTGCAGGAGGAATGTCAGCGCAAAGCCTTCGAGGCGGTTCAGCGCGGATGATTTTGGGGCGGCAATCGCGTTCATGGCGGCGGCTCCTGCGCTTTACGTCCTCGGCGAGGACGGTCATGAGCGCGAGAATGAAAGGTCGGGAAGCGGCATGCCGTGACGGGGATCACGCTGTCTGAAGCATGGGGGCGCATAACAAGAGCCCCTCACCCGCCGCTTCGCGCCGACCTCTCCCCGAACCCAGGGCGACGTTCGCGAGATCACCGCTACCGGTTGCGCTGTCCGTCGGGCAAATCACGCTTGCGGTTGGTCCAGCGCTCGCGGCAAAGATATTCCGCTTCGCGAATACCCCAAATCACCCCTACAAGCCCGCCATCCCGCACCCGCTAGAGGGGCGTATCGCGATCGTCACGGACGTTGGGCGCGGGATGCGATGGACGCGGCAGCGTCGGGCGCGCGACGTGTTCGCAGGGCGGGCTTCGGCCTGTGAGCGATCGAACGGCGCGCAGACGACCGGCGCTTAAACGCCTTCGCCGGAATTTCGGTCGGCAGCACATGAGCCGGTCGAAGCGTTTTGGTGGAGGAAGCCGCGGACGGTAAAGGCGTGTGGTTCTGGCACCCGTGGCTGGTGTCAAGCTGGCGGAGATGTGTCGAGCCCAACCGGGCTTCGGCGGATCAATTCGTCAGCGATGGAGGCAAGAGGAATTCGTCTCCAGGGAGAGCGCGCTATAAGCCGTAAAACCATTGCGCAGGGAAGGCCGGGTGTTCCGGCGCACCTTGCGGTCACCCGTGTGCACTTTGTGCGCACGATCGCGGGTGCTGAGGGCACCCGGCTTTCCCTGCGCCCTCTTCGTTTTCGAGGGCATCGCCGATCGCATCCCTCCGGGCGCTTCGCGCCGCGAGAATGCGAAGGCGTGTCTTGTAGGATGGGTAGAGCGAAGCGAAACCCATCGGCCGAATCCGCCTCATTGATGGGTATCGCTTCGCTCCACCCATCCCTACGGATCACCTTCGCGGGTGATGGCTGTTTGAAATTCGAAATCGAACGTGCGGCACACTCGCCGTCGTCCCTGCGAACGCAGGGACCCATAGCCACCGGCAGAGGTTTTGCGAAAGGCGTCCGCCGCACTGCCTTATCGATAGATCACGCGGTATGGGTCCCTGCGTTCGCAGGGACGACATCGAGAGTGCGGGGCTACCCTGCCCTCACCCCGACCGGCGGTTGCTCGTGTTCTGTGTCAGATTGCCGTGGCTGGCCTGTTCGCGAATGTTGTTCTTCTCGTCGTCGCGATGGCCCTTGGTGGTGTCGAGGGGGACGCTGGGCGCGCTGCCGGGGCCCTTGTGGCTCTGGTTGTCCTGCGGGATGGGAGGAACGGGTTTCGTCATCATGGTCTCCGTTAGCAACGGACGGAATCAACGCCGGCCGTGGCGGGATCGTTCCCCGGCGCCGCGGCATGCATTGTCGCCGGACGCAAAACCCGGTTTAGTGCCGGCACGGCGGCCACCACAGGAGACCCTCTTGAAAGCAATCGGCGCGGCGATCCTACTGGCATTCGGCGGCCTGAGCGGACCAGCCTTCGCGCAGACAAAAGACAAGGCGCCGAATGCGGACCGGCCGTTGCTCGCGACATTCTGCGATGCCGCCAACATCAAGGGATCGGCCTGCAGCCGGGCCAAGGGCTATCGCAGCGGCAAGCGTTGCGACGTCAAGCTGACGCCGGACCGGCACAGCGGCAAATTCCTCGCTGACGGCAGCACGCTTCTCGTCGTCAATTACGAAAGCGGCTGCGAGCCCCACGCCACGAATTTCGGCGGTGCGGTGATCTTCGAACAGAAGGACGGCGCCACCCTCTTCAGGGGATATCAGCCGGGCTTTCAGGCGAATGACTGCATCACCCTTGCGCGGAATGAGAAGCAGGATCGCCTGATCTGCATCACTGGCTATCTAGGGCAGGGCCATCTCGAATCCGGCGTCGCGGAAATGGTGTTCACGCAGGATTTCTCCGGCAACATCGCTGTGTCGCTGAACTATTTCGTGAGGGCGGAGGACGCGACCGGCGCCTATGGCTCCAACGTCGTCGACTGCAAGGAAACGTCGGTTTATTTCAGCCTCGCCAAACTCGGCACCGGGCCGGGGCGCGATACCGTCGCTGTCGACATCGCCCACGCCGACAAGGACACGATCCAGACCGCATGCACGAAAGGCTTTCCGCGCCCGAAGCAGATCTTCGGCGAGCTTGGGCCCGGCGAGGCCTATGTCCCGCCCGGCCATGAGAAGAAGGCAAGGTTCGTGATCGACCTCACAACCAGCAAGGCCGTGCCGGAAGCGGAATTCGGCAAGCCGTAACGTGTGCCGGTGTGATCGCCGTTCGCCGGCCGGAAGCGCAACCCGCGGCCTGAACCTTCTTCGCGGCGGCCGCGTCAGAATACCTTCAGAAACATACTTTCAGAAACTTTAAATCCTTTTGCTGATTGATAGCTCCGCGGTTCCGTTCACAATGGGTCCGGCAAGAGCCGGGTCGAGCACAGGCAGGATGGGCGAATGACCGAGGGACCAAATCGTCAGCACGTGCTGGATTTTCTCGACGTCCTGTATTCCGGCGACGTCGAAGCCACGCTGGAGCGCTGCACCGACGACATCGAATTCCTCGCCAACGCCCCGATTGACATCCTGCCGCATATGGGCCACCGCCGCGGCAAGGCCGAAATGCGCGAGATGTGGGACGCGGTCCGCGCCCGTTATTCCGAGCTGCGCTGCGAGGTGCCGATGCTGGTCGTCGACGGCGACAAGGCAGCCGCGTTCATCCGCGTGTTCTTTCGCAAGAGCATCAATCAGCGCATGGTGCAGTTCGACGTAGCCGGCTTCTATACCCTGCGCGACGGCAAGATCAGCCAGATCAGGGAAGTCATCGACACCTTCGATCTGGTCCAGCAGCTGCTCGAACGCGACGTCGCCGCGATCCTGACCGGCCGGCGGCCGGACCCGATCTAATCTGGCGTCGTCGCCTCGTCATTCCGGGACGCTGAGTGAAGCGGCGGCGATCGCGTAGCTGCACATCATAGGTGCACGCCAAAGCATCGCTCATTTTCCGTGCACCGTTGAACCTCAGCGCGCTTGCCGTGACACACCTCAGGGCTGTCTCCGGACACGCCGCCTGTGGCCGCGATCGCCGGTATCCGGGCGCCCTGCTGTTCGGCGTCATCGCGATTCGCGACGCCGAAATCGCCATCTTGCGCAGGCCGGCCGCCGGCCATGACGGTTAAGTGATCGTTAAAAGCACGGGCAAGTTGCATTTGTGCAATGCAAAAATCGCAATTGCGATTCGGCCGAAAGCACCTATTGTTAGTGTACGAACGAATTTAGCAATCTGGCACGGCGTCGATGCTGACGCCCGATGGGCCGTTGCTGTTTGAAATCCAGTTTTCAAGGACCAAACCAAAATGACAGAGCATTGTCTCTGGCGTTTTTCGCGCGCATTGCATCGCGCGATCAATGAACGCCAGCCCGCCGATCTCGAAGCCCTGCTCGACGAGGACGTCGACTGGGCGATCTATGGACCGATCGACATGTACCCGTTCTTCGGTTCGCGCCGCGGCAAGTCGGCCGTGATCGATGTGATCAGGCAGATCGCGGACAACTTCCGCGTCCACCGCTTCGACCGCGAATCGATCATGCTCGGGGTGGATTCGGCCTCCTCGATGATGCGCTATTCGCTGACCGCGCTCGATTCGAACAAGCCGATCTCCTTGCGGATCGCGCATTTCGCCCAGTTCAGGGCCGGCCGGCTGACCAACTTCCGCGTGCTGGTCGATACCTTCGATCTGGTCGAGCAGACCGTGGGCTATCCGATTAACCTGCCGCGGATGGCGGTGTAGCTCACGACGATCGATTCCCATCGTCATGCCCGGGCGCGCGAATTGCATTTCCGTGTCCGGGCATCCACGTCTTCCTTCACCAGCCCCAAGGAGGCGTGGATGGCCGGGTCACCTGGCGCGATGACGCGCTGTGCCCGGCCATGACGTTCGCGTTCGCGTGAAGTGAGAGCAAGATCGCACCACCCGCCATAATTTCGCAACAGAGCGAACGCATTCTGGACGCGACTTGGAATGCGGGCGGGCAATGATTCCCAAAATGCGATTTGGCTGGGCGCGGCTGCCAATGCTGGTGGCCGGCATCAGTGTAGTTTCGACACTGGCGGCAGCGGCACAAACGCCGCCGGCTAACGATGATCCAGACGAGCCTGCGGCGGAAGAGACCGAGGCGGCTCCCGGCGTCAACGACGTCGACATCATGAAGGACATCGACGTCAGCAAGCTCGACTGGAGTCTGCTCAGCGTCGATGCGTCGACCCTGAGCGGTCCGGCGCCGAAGGGAAGCGGCGCATCGAAAGCGGCTGGCGGCGTGGATACCGCGTGGTCCGCCAATGAAAGGGCGAACGGCACCTCCGCGGTGTCAGTCAAGCAATCCATCACGCCGTTCTGGGATACGCGCATCGGCGCCGACATGACGGTCGCGCGCCAGGGCACGGTGACGACGTCCGAACAGCTCTCGGAAAAACTCGCCAATGGCGGCAGCCTGCCGCAATCGTCCGGCACCGCCTGGGCGGCGGTCACGGCCCCCGGCGTGGCCTCGATCTGGGACAAGACGTCGGTCGAAGCCCGCGTCGATCCCGGATCCGAGCAGAGCAAGCTCGGTACGTCCCTGAGCAAATCGCTGCCGCTCGGCGAGCAATACTCGCTGACCCTGAAGAACGACTACAACCTGATTCAGCAGGGCCTTGTGCCGGTGCCCGGCATCATCAGCCATCCGGCGCGCAGCCACGAGACCGACCAGTCGGCGAGGCTCAGCATCGCCGACACCGGCACCAGCCTGATCGCGGGCCAGACGCTATCGACGTCGGACGACAAATGGCTGCGCAAGGTCGGCGCCGAGCAGAAGCTGTTCGATGGCGTCACCATCTCCGGCTCGATCGGCGAGACGCCGTCCGGCGCCGCCAACAAGAGCCTCAGCGCCGGGTTCAAACGCAGCTGGTAAAGGCGGGAGTTGTCTCAATTTGACGCGTTTTCAGCCCTGAAAGGGCCCTCCCGCGAGAATGATCCACCATTGCCGCAGATTGGCCCAGATGCGGCCAAAATCGGCGGTGCAGATGGGAACGATCTACTTCGTCGTGCGGGGGACTTCCGCGCTCGCCTGAAAGCGAAACAGAGGAATTGACGATGAACGCCACCACTCGCCCCGACCAGATTGATGAGACTCCGGAAGCCGAGGGCGATCTCGCCGCGGTATCCGAAGTCGAGGCCGGCATCCGCGAATTCGTTCGCAACGACATTGCCTATCTGCGCCGGCCGGCGGTTGCTGCCGAGACCGCGCCGCTCGAAGCCAATGCCGAAGCGACCGTCAACAACGTCAATTCGCTGATCCAGCGCGTCGCCGGTACTTCGCTGGCGGAAATCGAGAAGCTGATTTCCGAACTCGAAAGCCTCCGCGATCTCCTGCATGCCGAAGGCCAGCGCGTCCAGCGCGAGATCTCGGGCTATGCCCAGCTCAGCCAGGCCGCGATGAAGTCGACGCGCATGATCGCCGACAACGTCACGCAGTGGAAGCGTGCCGCCGACGGCCTGCGCAACAGCTAAACGCGATCGTTGCAAAAATCTGACACTCCGCCGTGTTCCGTCCAGGAGCGCGGCGGTTTCGTTTGGCAGGATTCGATCCGAACTTTATAAACACGGTCGCGTCCAGGGACGGATGTCGTCACGTGGCGACAGGCACCTTTTGGGGACACACCGGCGATGCAGAACGTTCAGCCAGACAACATGAATTCAATGCCGGTGCGGCAATCATCGTCGCAAAGCATGGGCACGATCGTGATCCGCTTCGTCGGGTTGCTGGCGGTTGCGGTCGTGGCAATGACGTTGATCTGGAGCCGCTGAACTTCTTCAGCGCTCACTTCTATTCGGTCCGCAACTACTAGCGGACGAACGCGGTGTCCTCGATCGTGTAGACACCATCGGCATAGGACTTCACCACCATCGTGGCGGTCAGCATCACCGCCATCGTGACGGTTGCAAAGACAAAACCGACGAATTTCAGGCCGCTGCGATCTGCCATGGTCATCCCCTCGGTACGTCCCCTATGACGCATATGGCAGGCAGAAAGTTCAAAATGCGTTAGCAAGAAATCCGTGCCGTTGCGTCATGGATTACGAAGCACTAACGGAACAATTCGCTAACCATGTGCCGGGCTTGGGGCGGAGCACGTAGCCCGGATGAGCGAAGGGGACCACTCCCCCACCACCCCGGATATCGCTGCGCTGATCCGGGCTACGATTAACCCGCATTCCGTCGCGGCACGAAGGCGGTTGCGAGGAACGAAAATACCACCTCGCCACGCTGGTTGATGCCGGTATTGCGGGCCTGCAGGATGCCCCATTCGGGACGCTTCTCCGAAGTCCGCTTGGTTTCGACCTGATTGGAAAAGCTGATGGTGTCGCCGGCCAGTACCGGCTTGATCCAGCGCAGCTCACGAAACCCAGGCGACGGCCCCCACACCGCGACCTTCTCGCCGCGCGCGACGGTCTCCGCCGTCAAGCGCTTGCCGTCGGCGACCAGCAGCTTCATGCAAACCGCGGCGACGTGCCAGCCCGATGCAGCCAGTCCCCCGAACAGGGATTTGCGCCCTTCCTCCTCATCGAGGTGAAAGCGCTGCGGATCGAACTGCGTGGCAAACTCCTTGATGTCGTCGGCGGTGAAGGTGAACGAGCCGAACTCGCGCTGCGCGCCGATCTCGATGTCCTCGAAGAAACGCATCGCTACTTCGCCCCCGCTTGGTCACGCCGGCGCACGATGATCGGCGACTCCATCTCGCACAGCACCATGCCGGCCGCGTTGCGGATCGTGCCCTTGAAGGTCACGATGCCGGTCTCGGGACGGCTGTTCGAAATCCTGGCTTCCGCCACGTAGACATCCAGCGTCAGGTCGTCGCCCGGCCGGAGCGGCGCCATCCAGCGCATCTCGTTGACGCCCGGCGAGCCGAGCGAGGCGGTACGGCCGATAAAGCCGTCAAACAGCATCCGCATCATGATCGAGCCGAGGTGCCAGCCCGAACCGGACAGCCCCTTCAGCATCGACGCGTTGGCGGCGGCCTCGTCCAGATGCATCGGCTGCGGATCATATTCGGCGGCAAAGGCCAAAATCTCCTCGCGCGTGACGTGGCGCGGTCCGAACGTGCCGAAGTGGCCGGGCGGGAAGTCTTCGAAGGTCAACGTTGTCATCTATCTACGATTTGGATTGAGGATTACGGCGGGGAAGCCCGAATGTGGCCGTTATTTACGGCAATCTCAACCCGTCCACCCGCATGGCTTGTTCGCCAGAGGCGAGTACCGCTCCCGGCGCTCACCCCTGACTTGCCCGAAACAATTTTCGGGGCTAGCCCTGTGCCGTCTGGAATCAGGTTTCTTGACTCGCCGGAGAACCATCGATGCTCGATTTTCAGGATCTGTTTCAGTGGGACCGCTTCATCACGCCCACGATCATCAAGACTTTCTACTGGCTGGTCATCGGCTTGATCGTGCTGTTCGGCCTGTCCGGAATCTTTTCGGCGCTTGCCACGATGGCGATCAGCCCATTCGGCGGGTTCATCCTGCTGTTGTCCTCGATCGCCGGTGTCGTGGTAGGCGTGGTGTTTTCGCGCATCGCCGCGGAATTCATCCTGATCGTCTTCCGCATCAACGAGCATCTCGGCGCAATCCGGGATCAGGGGCAGATGCGGTAATTTCACCGGTGCCGTAGGGTCGGCAAAGCGCCGCGTGCCCACCATTTCGCTCGTGCTGGCGGAAAGGTTGTGGGCACGGCGCGATGCGCCTTTGCTTACCCTACGGTGTCCGCATTCGCGGGAGCCAATATCTCAGTTATTAAACCGGAAATGCATCACGTCGCCGTCGGCGACGACATATTCCTTGCCCTCCAGCCGCAGCTTGCCGGCATCCCGGGCGCCGGCTTCGCCGTTCAGCGCGACATAGTCGGGATAGGCGATGGTCTCGGCCCGGATAAAACCCTTCTCGAAATCGGTATGGATCACGCCGGCCGCTGCAGGCGCCTTGGTGCCGCGATGGATGGTCCAGGCGCGGGCCTCCTTCGGGCCCACGGTGAAATAGGTGATGAGGTCGAGCAGCTGGTAGCCGGCGCGGATCAGGCGGTCGAGGCCGGCCTCTTCGAGGCCCAGAGTCTCCAAAAACTCGACGCGCTCCTCGCGTGACAGGGTCGCGATCTCGGATTCGATCTTGGCCGAGATCACCACGGCGACCGCGCCTTCTTTCTTGGCGTGCTCGAACACATGTTTTGAGAAGCTGTTGCCGTCCTTGGCCGAGCCCTCCTCGACATTACAGACATAGAGCACCGGCTTCGACGTCAGCAGGCCCAGCATATTGAACGCGCGCTCTTCCTCGGGCTTGCGCTCGAGAAATCGCGCCGGCTTGCCGTCGCGCAGCAGCACCAGCGCCCGGTTGACGAGGTCGAGCGCCTCCTTGGCGTCCTTGTCGTTGCCCTTGGCCTTCTTGGCGAGGTTGTCGACGCGCTTTTCCAGGCTGTCGAGGTCGGCGAGCATCAGCTCGGTTTCGATGGTCTCGATATCGGCCAGCGGCGCGATCTTGCCTTCGACATGGGTGATGTCGGAATCTTCAAAGCACCGCACCACATGCGCGACCGCGTCGACCTCGCGGATGGTGGCGAGGAACTGGTTGCCGAGGCCTTCGCCCTTCGAAGCGCCACGCACCAGGCCCGCGATATCGACGAAGGTCAGCCGCGTCGGGATGATCTGGGCGGACTTGGCGATATCAGACAGTTTGTCCAGCCGGGGATCAGGCACGGCGACCTCGCCGACATTCGGCTCGATGGTGCAGAACGGATAGTTCGCCGCCTGCGCCGCTGCCGTCTCGGTCAGCGCATTGAACAGCGTCGACTTGCCGACATTGGGCAGGCCAACGATACCGCATTTGAATCCCATAATACGTCCTGAAGTCCGTTCGCGATGTCAGCTGTCGCCCTTGGCGTCACCATCGCCCTTGTCGAAAATTCCCTTGGCCTGCAGAACCAGATGAACCTTGTTCTGGAACGTCGAGTCCTTGCCTGTCGTCAGCAGCCCGGCATTGTCGGCCACCGCCGCGCACAAGGCTTCCACCCAGGGGCGGTCGCTCTTGGCAAAATCCGACAGCACGTGGCTGTGCACCAGTTCCTTGATGCCGGGATGACCGATCCCGAGCCGCACCCGGCGGTAGTCGTTGCCGATATGCGAGGAGATCGAGCGCAGCCCGTTATGACCGGCGATGCCACCGCCGATCTTCACGCGTACCTTCGCCGGCGGCAGTTCGAGTTCGTCCTGAAACACGGTGATGTCGGAGGCAGCGAGCTTGAAGAAGTTCGCGGCTTCCTGAACCGCGCGCCCGGACTCGTTCATGAAAGTGGTCGGCCGAAGCAGAACGACCTTTTCACCATCGAGCGTGCCATCGGAAGCCTCGCCCTGAAAACGGCGGCGCCACGGTGCGAAACCGTGACGCCGCTGTATCTCATCGACGGCCATGAACCCGATGTTGTGCCGGTTGTTCGCGTATTTCGAACCGGGATTACCGAGACCGACAAACAGGCGCATGACGCGGCATCCCGCCGCTGTTTACTTCTTCTTGTCGCCGCCAGCCGGCGCTTTCGCGCCAGCCGCCGGAGCAGCAGCACCCGCCGCAGGGGCAGCAGCAGCCGGCGCGGCAGCACCCGCTGCCGGAGCAGCGGTGCCCGCAGCGGCCGCAGCCGCCGCAGCCTTCTGTTCTTCAGCGTAGCCCGACGGCGGCACGATGGTCACCAGCGTCGCGTCCTCACGCGACAGCGACTTCACGCCGGCCGGCAGCTTGATCTCGGACAGATGCAACGAATGGCTGATTTCCAGCGCGCCGACATCGGCCTCGATGTACTGCGGAATATTGTCCACCGAGCATTCGAGATCGATGGTGTGGGTGACGATATTGACGGTGCCGCCGCGCTTGACGCCGGGCGAGGCTTCGCCGTTCACGACGTGCAGGGGGACACTGACGCGGATGGTGGCACCTTCACCGAGGCGCATGAAATCGACATGCAGCGGGAAGTCACGTACCGGATCGAGGTGGAAGTCGCGCGGAATCACGCGGTGCTTCTTGCCCTCGAGATCGATGTCGTAAATCGTGGTCAGGAAGCGGCCGGCAAGGATGCGCTGGCGCAGTTCCTTGTCGTCGACCGAAATGGTCACGGGGGGCTGGTTGTTGCCATAGATCACTCCGGGCACTCTCCCGGCGCGACGCTCTGCCCGGGCGGCCCCCTTGCCGCTCTGCGGACGCGCGGTCGCCTTCAATTCCTTGACGGTCGCCATCGTGTTAAGTCCTTGTTTTCTAAAAGTTAAAGGCCGCATCGCGGCCCGTTGGCATCCTACAGCAAGCCTCCAGGGGTGCGGGGGCTGCGGACGTGGCGGGCTTTTAGCCCCAAAGGGACGAAATGACAAGGAAATGAAGGGATTTTTTGGCGGTTCAGGGCACATGGCGGCCCCAGAGCCGTCATGCCCGGCCGCAGCAGTCTGTTGTACGCAGACTGCGTAAACTTGTCTGCGATACCGGGCATCCACGTCCTTGCCGCCGCGACGAAGGTCGTGGATGGCCGGGAATGTACCCGGCCATGACGATGGGTGATTGAAATCCCCTAGCCGTCCGTCTTCGTACTGCCGGCATCCGGCGCGGCCGGCGAAATGCCGAGCTTGGCCTCCAGGGCCGCGATCCGGCCCTTCAGCGCCTCGTTCTCCTCGCGCGCCAGGCGGGCCATGTCCTTGACCGCGTCGAACTCCTCGCGCTTGACGAGATCGAGGTCGCGCAGGATGCGTTCGGCCTGGTTGCGCACGACCGTGTCGACCTCGCGCTTGACGCCCTGGGCGGCGCCGGCGGCGTCGTTCATCAAACGGCCGATCTCGTCGAAAAACCGATTGCTGGTCTGGGTCATCTCAAAACGCTCCGGTCGCTGCAAATTGATCGTCACCGGCATGACAATGGCGATCCCAAGGCCAAGGTTCAAGGCCAAGGTTCAAGAGCGCCGTTCAAGGCCGACGCAATCTCCCTTTGCCTTGTCATGCCCCAGTTTCCTTGCAATCGTATCAAGCGCTTAACCAGAAACCAGAATCACAACGCAAAAAGAAACGCCCATGATCGACCAGCAGATCGATATTGCGACCAAGGACGGCAAGACCACCACCTTCATCACGCATCCCGAACGCGGCGGGCCCTTTCCGGTCATCATCTTCTACATGGACGCGCCGGCGATCCGCGAGGAACTGCGCGACATGGCGCGGCGGCTCGGCACTTCGGGCTATTACGTGATGCTGCCCAACATGTATTACCGCTCAGGCGTCATGGAGATCGGGCCGATCAATCCGGATCCAAATTCGCCCGAACGCAAGAGGATGTTCGAACTGATGAACTCGATCAACATCCCCCTGGTGATGGAAGACACCAAGGCCCTGCTCGCCTACGCCGAGACGCAAGAAGCCGCGAATACCAAGATCGTCGGCACCGTTGGCTACTGCATGAGCGGCCGCTACGCGGTCAACGCGGCGACGCATTTTCCAGATCGCGTGAAGGCGGCGGCTTCGATCTACGGCACCCATCTGGCGACCGACCAGCCCGACAGCCCGCATCTGGCTGCAAGCAAGACCAAGGCTGAACTCTATTTCGCCTGCGCCGAGACCGACATTTATGCGCCGCAGGAGATTATCGACAAGGTCGCGGCCGGCATGAAGGGATCGAACAACGAGGTCGAGGTCTACCCCGGCACCCATCACGGTTTTGCCTTCCCGAAACGTCCGGTCTACCACCGCGACGCCGCTGAGCGGCACTGGGAGCGGCTGCTGGCGCTCTATCGCCGCAACCTCGTGCCGTAGACGTCAGGGCCCGATGCCGTTTCTCACCATCACCTTTCCGGCCATCGATCCCGTCGCCATCTCGATCGGACCGCTCGCGATCCGATGGTATGCGCTGGCCTATATCAGCGGCATCGTGCTCGGATGGATCTATGCGCGCGCGCTGGTCAGAAACGAGAAATTGTGGGGCGGACCGGCGCCGATCGCGCCGGTGCAACTCGACGACTTCATTCTCTGGGTCACCCTCGGCATCATCCTCGGCGGCCGCACCGGCTACGTGCTGTTCTACAACCTCCCCTTCTTCATCGAGCATCCGGCCGCCGTTCTCAAATTGTGGGAGGGCGGCATGTCCTTCCACGGCGGCTTTCTCGGCTGCGTCGCCGCGGTGATGCTGTTTGCGCTCAAGAACAAGATCTCCATCCTGTCGCTTGGCGACATCACGACCGCGGTCGCGCCGATCGGAATATTCCTCGGGCGCCTCGCCAACTTCATCAAGGGCGAGTTGTGGGGCCGTGAGGCGGATGCCAGCGTGCCCTGGCGAATGGTCTTTCCCGATGATCCGTCTCACCTTTTCCGTCATCCAAGCCAGCTATACGAAGCGGCGCTCGAGGGCGTCCTGCTGTTTGCGATCCTGGCGGTCATGGTGCGGATGGGTGCGCTGAAACGACCGGGCCTGATCCTCGGCAGCTTCATCGCGATCTACGCGCTCGCGCGCATTACCAGCGAGTTTTTCCGCGAACCGGACCCGCAGCTCGGATTTTTGTGGGGCGGGCTGACCATGGGTATGCTGTTGTCGGTGCCAATGATCATCGTCGGCGCCATCCTGATCGTGATGGCATGGCGCCGCGAGGCGCCCGAGCCTATACAGAAGTCGATTCAAGGCAGGCCGTGACCGAATTTTCACCGTTGCAGGCGGAGATCCAGAAGCTGATCAAATCGTCAGGACCGATGCCGGTCTGGCGATACATGGAACTGTGCCTGGCGCATCCCGAGCACGGCTATTACGTGTCGCGCGATCCACTGGGCCGCGAGGGCGATTTCACCACCGCGCCCGAGGTCAGCCAGATGTTCGGCGAGCTGCTCGGTCTATGGACGGCTTCGGTGTGGAAGGCGATCGGATCGCCGCCGTCACTGCGGCTGGTCGAACTCGGCCCCGGCCGCGGCACCATGATGGCGGACGCGCTCCGCGCGGTACGGGTGCTGCCACCGCTCTATGAATCGCTCCAAGTCCATCTCGTCGAGATCAATCCTGTGCTGCGCGAGAAGCAGCGGGCGATGCTGTCCGGTGTACGCAACATCACCTGGCACGACAACATCGACGACGTGCCGGAGGGCCCCGCGGTCATTCTCGCCAACGAATATTTCGACGTGCTGCCGATCCATCAGGTGGTCAAGCGCGAGACCGGCTGGCACGAACGCGTCGTCAACCTCGATGACAATGGCAAGCTGGTATTTGGAGCCTCGGACGAGCCGATGCCGCGCTTCGAGGTGTTGCTGCCGCCGCTGGTACGCGCGGCCCCTGTCGGCGCCGTGTTCGAATGGCGGCCGGATACTGAGATGATGAAGATCGCCGCGCGGGTGCGCCACCAGGACGGCGCGGCGCTGATCATCGATTACGGCCATCTGCGCAGCGACGCCGGCGACACCTTCCAGGCGATCGCCCGCCACAGCTTTGCCGATCCGCTGAAGAATCCCGGCCAGGCCGACGTCACCGCCCATGTCGATTTCCAGGCGCTGGCCCGCGCAGCCGAAGACGTCGGCGCGCGCGTTCATGGCCCGGTGACGCAAGGCGAATTCCTCAAGCGGCTCGGCGTCGAGACGCGGGCCGTCACGCTGATGGGAAAAACCACGCCGGAGGTTTCCGCCGAAATTTCCGCCGCGCTGAAGCGGCTGACCGACAGCGGCCGCGGCGGCATGGGATCGATGTTCAAGGTGCTTGCGGTCACCGAACCCAATCTCACCATGGTCGCGGGTCTCAGCGACGAACCGCCCGCGCGGGGAGACGAAACGGCATGACGTTCGGATCGTCGCTGCTATCAGCCATTCCGGGGCTGCGCCACGCCTTCTTCACCCGCGAGGGCGGGATATCCAGCGGAATCTACCAAAGCCTCAATGGCGGGCTCGGCTCCAACGACGATCCGAACAGCGTAGCGGAAAATCGCCGCCGGATGGCCGAGCAGATGGGCGTCGCGCCCGAGCGCCTGCTGAGCGCGCACCAGATCCATTCACCCGACGTCGTGGTGGCGAGCGGACCCTGGCAAGGCGACAAGCCGCGCGCGGACGCGCTCGTCACCCGCACGGAAGGCATCGCCATCGGCGTTACCGCCGCCGATTGCGGGCCGATCCTGTTCGCCGACGCCAGCGCGCGCGTGATCGGTGCGGCGCATGCCGGCTGGAAGGGCGCGTTGACGGGCGTGCTGGAATCGACCATCGACGCGATGGAGAAACTCGGCGCCGACCGCTCCGGCATCGTCGCCGCGATCGGCCCGCTGATCCGCCAGCACTCCTATGAAGTCGGCAGCGAATTCGTCGAACGCTTTCTGAATTCCGACGCGGAAAATGGGGCGTTCTTCATCCCCTCTCATCGCGCGGGTCATTCGATGTTCGACCTCGCCGGATTCATCCGGATGCGGCTGGAAAACGCCGGCGTGCTGATGATCGACGACATCGGCGTCGACACCTATTCCGATGAGCGCTTCTACAGCTACCGCCGCTCGGTACACCGGAAAGAGCCGGACTACGGCCGCCACGTCCACGCAATTGCGCTGGAGCGCGAGTAGTTACTTCACGCGCAGCACCACCTTGCCCCGCGCACGCCCTGTTTCGAGATAGCTGAGCGCCGCCGGCAATTGCTCGAAGGCGAATTCGCGGTCGATCACCGGCTTGATCGCGCCGCCGTCAACCAGGGCGGCGATGTCGCGCAACTGGTCGCCGTTGGATTCCGTGAAGGACCATTCGTATCGCGCCCCGGCGGCCGCGCTGGCGGCGTAGACCTTCCGTCCCATCAGCCAGACGGCGATGCCCACCAGCAGGCCAGCGCCTTCGCGCCGGGCGAAATCCCGATCCGGCGGCCCGCTGAGCGAGATCACCACGCCGCCGCGCTTCACCACCTTGAAGGCATCGACGGTGAATGCGCCGCCGAGCGTGTCGTAGACGATATCGTATTTGCCGTCCTGCTGAAGATAGTTCTCGCGGTCGTAGGCGATGACGCGGTCAGCGCCGAGGGAAGCGACGAAATCCGCGTTTTTCGCACTGGTCGTCGACGTCACGTGAAGACCGAGATGCTTCGCGTATTGAACCGCGAACGTGCCGACGCCGCCGGAGCCGGCATGGATCAGGATCCGCTGCCCGGACTTCGCACCGGCACGTCCGAACATCTGCACCGTGGTCAGCCCGACGAGCGGCAGCGAAGCCGCTTCCGCGTGTGAAATTGTGGCCGGCTTGAGCGCGACGAGATTCTCGCCGAGGGCGATCTGCTCGGCAAATGTACCGATCGTGTCGCGCGATGCGCGGACAAAGACCGCATCGCCCGGTTTGAATTTCGATGCCCGGGCACCCACCGTGGTCACGACACCACTGGCATCGAAGCCGAACGGGCGCGGCAGTTGATATTTCGAGACGCGCTTCAGGTCGCCGTGCGCGATCTTGAAGTCGATCGGATTGAGGCTGGCGGCATGGATTTCGATTCTGACGTCGCCGGGGCCGGGGACCGGATCGGCGATGTCGACCAGGCGGACATGGTCGGCGATCGCGCCATAGCCATCGAGAACAAAGGCTCGCATGGATCATCCAGCCGGGTTGAAGAATTCTGGCAACAAAAAGGAGAACGGGGGCGAAACCGACGCGATCTTTTTGGCGGGCCGGCGTACCCGCTGCCCTAGACCTTAACACATTTTAACGATATCGCAGGGAGCAATGAGCGACACCATTCCAGCTTCGTGCCTGCAAGCGCCGCGCGCCATGATCGCGGCGGTGCTGCTTGTCGTCGCCACGGCGCTCGGCGGCTGTGCCGGCGGTGGTGCAACGGGCAGCGGCTCGTATGCGATGGCTTCGACGGGCAGCGGACCGACCGTGGCGTTCGAATCGATCGACGGCCCGCCGCCGCAGGTTTTCGACCGGATGGTAAACGTGCTCGACAGCGAATCGAAGCTGCGCAACCTGTCGATCGTCTCCCGCGAGGGTGGGGCGGCCTACCGCGTGCGCAGCTATCTCTCGGCGCAAGTGGTGCGCGGCAAGACCATGATCGCCTGGGTCTGGGACGTCTACGACAACAACCAGCAGCGCGCGCTGCGGCTTTCCGGCGAAGAAGCGGCCGGCAAGGCCGGACGCGACGCCTGGGCGGCGGCCGACGACCTCGTCTTGCGAAAGATTGCGCAGGCCGGCCTCGCCGGCCTCACCGGCATGATCAACGGAACGCCGGACGCGGCGCCTACCCCCGCACCGGCCCGCGGCGGCCCCGCGGTGGCAAGTGCGGATGGGATCGTTCCCGCTCAGGATGCTCCCGCCGTCGCTGCGCTTGGCTTCAGCGCCCAATAAAGCGGTCGATAAGGTCCCGTAACGGCCCATTTTTGGTCGGGAAAACGGCGGCAATGGGTTGCCAGCCGCGCCCCTCGCCTGATATCTCCTCGCCCATCGAAAAGCGCCGGTTTCCCGAGGATTTCTCGATATGCTGAACGTCGTATCCAGCAAGGCGCGAGGAGAAGCGTCAATGTCGGCCAAGAACGGCTCGATCAAGCTGGTCGCCGGCAATTCCAATCCCGTGCTGGCCCAGGAAATCGCCAACTGGCTGCATATGCCGCTGACCAAGGCCAGCGTCCGCCGGTTTGCCGACAACGAGATTTTCGTCGAGGTTTTGGAGAACGTGCGCGGATCGGATGTCTACATCATCCAGTCGACGTCGTTTCCGGCCAACGACCATCTGATGGAATTGCTGATCATCACCGATGCGCTGCGCCGCTCGTCCGCGCGCCGCATCACCGCTGTCATCCCCTATTTCGGCTACGCCCGGCAAGACCGCAAGGTCGGCTCACGCGCGCCGATTTCGGCCAAGCTGGTGGCCAACCTGATCACCCATGCCGGCGTCGACCGCGTCATGACGCTCGATCTGCACGCCGCCCAGATCCAGGGCTTCTTCGACATCCCGACCGACAACCTCTTCGCCTCGCCAGTGATGGTGCGCGACATCAAGGAGCGCTTCGACCTCGCCAACGTCATGGTGGTGTCGCCCGACGTCGGTGGCGTGGTACGCGCGCGCGGGCTTGCCAAGCGCATCAACACTTCGCTCGCCATCATCGACAAACGCCGCGAGCGCGCCGGCGAATCCGAAGTCATGAACGTGATCGGCGACGTCGCCGGGTTCACCTGCATCCTGGTCGACGACATCGTCGACTCCGGCGGCACGCTGGTGAACGCCGCCGACGCGTTGCTCGCCAACGGCGCCAAGGACGTCTACGCCTATATCTCCCACGGTGTGCTATCCGGCGGCGCTGCGGCGCGCATCTCCGGCTCGCGGCTGAAAGAGCTCGTCATCACCGACTCGATCCTGCCGACCGATGCAATCAACAAGGCCCCCAACATCCGCACGCTGTCGATCGCGCCGCTGATCGCGGAAGCCATCAGTCGCACTGCGGCGGAAGAATCGGTGTCGAGTTTGTTCGACTGAGATGCCTTCGTAGGGTGGGCAAAGCGAAGCGTGCCCACCATTCTTCTTCCCTTACATGCCCCTGCCAGACCTCGTCCTGAGGAGCGCGTCTTCGCGCGTCTCGAAGGATGAATGGCACCAGCCGGGCTACATGGTTCGAGACGCGCGCAAATGCGCGCTCCTCACCATGAGGATCGATAATTATTCAAATCCTGGCCGCGGCACCAGATTCATCAGCATGTTCGCATAGCCGCCATCGACCATGATCTCGTCACCGTTAACGTAGGACGCGCGGTCGCTGGCGAGGAACAGAATCGCGTCGGCCATATCCTGCGGCATGCCCACCCGGCGCATCGGCACCACCGCCGAGCGCCGCTCGGTTACCCCCGGCGTATCGTAAAAGGCCTGGCTCATCGGCGTGATCACCATGCCGGGGCTGACGACGTTGCTGCGGATGCCGTACGGCCCCCATTCGTTGGCGAGCTGCCGCGACAGCATGATCACGCCGGCCTTGCTGACACTGTAGGCGCCGCTCTGCCCCTGCGCATTGCTGCCGGCGATCGACGACACATGAACCAGGCTGCCGCTGCGATGTGTGCGCATCTGCCGGCTGAAGGCTTGCGCGCAAAGGAAGTAACCGGTCAGGTTGACGGCGAGAACGCTGTTCCATTCGGCAAGCGACAAGGTGTCGAGCGCGCCGGGACGCAGGATGGCCGCGGTGTTGACCAGCACGTTGCATGGCCCGAGCGATTTCTCGATCGCCTCGGATGCGGCGGTGACGCTCTCGGCGCTGGTGGTGTCGCAGCTGACGACGAGATGGCCATCGCCCAGTTTGCGCAGCGCCGCTTGCGTCACTTCAAGCCCGCGTTCGTCGCGATCGATCGCCGCCACGCGAGCACCCGCACTGGCGAAACTGAGGGCCGTGGCACGGCCGATGCCGCCGCCCCCGCCTGTCACGACGCAAACGCGGCCTGACAGGCCGAGCCAATCCGACGAATCCGTCCCGGTCATGTGTGATCACTCTTATCTGGTGAACTGACGCCGAACAGCTTAACCGAAAGCGCAGGCAGACCAAGCGGGATTCGAAGTCTTGCCTCGTTGAGCTGGCGCATGACACGCAAGATCAGTTGCCGAGCTTGATGCCGGCGTCCTTGATCACCTTGGCCCACTCGGGCGTTTCTTTCTTGATGACCGCTGCAAACTCGGCTGGCGTGTTGCCCACCGGTTCTAACCCGAGTTCGTCGAACTTCTTGCGTACCTCCGGCATCGTGAGCGTCTTGACGGTCTCGCCGTGCAGTTTGTCCAGAACATCCTTCGGCGTACCCGATGGCGCGAGCAGGCCGAACCATGGCACGGCCTCGAAGCCGGGGAAGCCGGATTCCGCCATGGTCGGCAGGTCGGGCGCCAGCGCCGAGCGCTTGATCGAGGTGATGGCCAGCGCGCGCAATTTCCCCTCGCGCGCCAGCGGCACCACGTTCACGATATTGGCGAACGACATGGTGATGCGGTTGGCGAGCAGGTCCGGCATCAGTGCCGTGGTGCCGCGATATGGCACCGGCGCAATATCGACATGCGCCATGTATTTGAACAATTCGGCGCCGAGATGCTGCGACGTGCCCACCCCGGCATGGCCATAGGAAAGCTTGCCGGGCTGCGCCCTGGCGAGCGCCACCAGCTCCGCCACGGTCTTGACCGGCTGCTCGGGTGGAACGGCAAGCACGTTCGCCGCGATGAACACCTGCGAGATCGGCGCAAAATCCTTGATCGGGTCGAACGGCAGTTGCTCATAAAGGCTCGGACTGATGACGAGCGACGGATTGCCGCCCATCAGCAGCATGTAACCATCGGCGGCCGCCTTGGCGACGCGATCGGTGGCGATGTTGCTGCCGGCGCCGGGAACGTTCTCGACCACGAACGGCGTGCCCCAGACATCGGAAAACCGGTCGGCAAGAATGCGCGCCGCAAGGTCCGGCGCCGTGCCGGGTGTGAAGCCGACCAGGATTTTCACCGGCCGGTTCGGGTAACTGGATTGCGCGGATCCCGGCTGCGCCATCAACAACACAAGCGCCATGGCGAACAGGTTCGCAACGAGCCTCATCGTTCCCTCCGTCGCATCCAGCATGCCCGTTTGGCCAGGCCATTGCCGCAGGACTTGGAGGGAAGTCTGACACGCCAGTCGCGCGTCGTACAGATCAGGGCTGCGAACTGCGGCCCATCCACGTCATTGCGAGGAGCGACGCGACGAAGCAATCCATCTTGCCGCAAAGAAAGAATGGATTGCTTCGCTTCGCTCGCAATGACGGTGGAGCTCGCAGCGAAAGACGGGCAAGCTATACTGGTCGCTAGACCGCGCCAGTCAGCTTGCCCAACCACCCCTTGGGCGCCGCTTCCGCAGGAGCCGCCGAAGCCCCGCCAACAACTTGTCCAAACGACGCAAAGAATTCGCCCGCCAGTTTCCTTGCAGTGGAATCGATCAGGCGCGCGCCCAGTTGCGCGAGCTTGCCGCCGATCTGCGCGTCGACGTCGTAGAACAGCACGGTCACGTCAGGGCTCTCCGCGCTGAGCTTCACCACGGCGCCGCCCTTGGCAAAGCCGGCCACCCCGCCGGAGCCTTCGCCCGAAATGCGATAGCTGTTGGGTGGATCGAGATCGGACAGCGTCACCTTGCCGCCAAACGTCGCCTTCACCGGTCCGACCTTAAACACGACGGTCGCGGTCATTTCGGTCGGCGATGACATCTCGAGAGACTGACAGCCGGGGATGCACTGCTTCAATATCTCGGGATCGTTGAGCGCGGCCCAAACCTTTTCCTTTGGCGCCAGGATGCGCTGGCTGTCGTTCATCTGCATGATTAAGTCCTTATCTGCTGGAAACGGTATTGGCTGCGCGCTGGCCGCGCCGGCGCTCGATGGTGATTTCGGCGAGGATCGACATCGCGATCTCTTCCGGCGTGATGGCGCCGAGATCGAGCCCGGCGGGCGCCTTGATGCGATCGAGCGCGGCCGCCTCCGATCCGCCAGCCACGAGCTTATCGCGCAGCGCCGCCATCTTGCGGCGGCTGCCGACGAAGGCGTGGTACTCGGCCTTGATGGCGAGCGCCGCGCACAAGGCGGCTTCATCGCCCTTGCCCTGGGTCGAGACCACGACGAAACGCCGGGCTTCGTTGAGGTAGCGGGGCGCGAAGCCGTCGACGATGACATGAGCATCGGGCTCGGCGGCGATATCGGCGGCGGGCGCAGCCAGCGTGACGTGATAGCCGAGCTGGCGGGCCTGGGCAGCCAGCGACATCGCGACCGGGCTTGCGCCGAAGATCACCAGCGAGGGGTGCGGCAGCACCGGCTCGACGAAAATATCCATGGTGCCCTTGCTCGGACACATGTTGCTGGCGAAGCGGATGCCCTCGCGATGATCGCCCGGCTTGACGCCGAGTTCCGCGAGTAGATTTTCGGGCTGCACCGACACCATGCGCGGCTCCCCGTCCAGCAGCGCTTCGCGGGCGGCTTTCAGCACCGCGCCCCGCGCACAGCCGCCGCCGATCCAGCCCGCGACGATGCTGCCGTCCGGGCGAATGATCGCCTTGGCGCCGGCTTTGGCCGCCGTCACCGACACCGTACGCACCACGGTCGCCAGCACGAACGGCTGCTCGGCGGACTTCATCTGCGCGACCAGATCCATCACTTCGACATGCGCGCTCATCGGCTGGCCCATCTATAGTTTCGCCAAATAGGGTTCGAGCGCGGTCAGGCTGCTCAGCGTATTGGCCGGCGCGTAGAAATCGACATGCGGCAGCGCCGCCTTGATGCCCGCGGCTTCAGGCGCGTAGCCCTGCCACGCCATCATCGGATTGAGCCAGACGATGCGGCGGCAGCGGCGGCCGAGCGCCGCCATCTCGCGGCCCAACAGCGCGGCATCGCCGGTCTCGTAGCCGTCGGACACGATCATCACGACGGTGCGCGAATGAATGACGCGCGCGGCATGCCAGCGATTAAAAGTCTGCAGGCTCTCGCCGATCCTGGTGCCGCCGCCGGCCCCCTGCGCCAGGATCGAGAGCCGATCAAGCGCACGCGCGGCGTCCCTTTCCTTCATCGCGTCGGAAACGTGCGCCAGCCTGGTGTGGAACAGGAACGCCTCGGCCTCGCGAAACTGGTCCAGCACACCATGGATGAAACGAAGGAATACGCCCGTGTACATGCTCATCGAGCCGGAGGCATCAAGCAGCATGACAAGCCGCAGCGGCTTTGTCTTGCGCTGCCGCTTGACGAGGTCGATCGGCACGCCGCCATGGCTGATGTTGCCGTGAATGGTTCGCCTGAGATCGAGCCGGTAGCCGCGCCGCCGCGCCAGGTCACGACGGGTCAGCCGGGTGCGCATGGCCCGTGCGAGCCGGGCGGCCGCTTCATGCGCCTGCTCGATCTGCACGGGATCGGCCAGTTTACGAAAATCCACCTCGGCCAGGTTGTCGGCGCGTGAGGCCCCTTCCATGCGGCCTTCGCCGGCGCGATCGGAGCCGGCGTCGTCGGTGGACGGAACCTGATCCATCGCCGTCTCGCCGCCGGACCGCTGGCCGTCGGCCAGCGTCTTGAGCGACGGATTGTTTGCGGCCTTCGACGAGCCCGTGATCATCGACCGCGACCGCACGCGTTTGCCGAGCCAGAATGCGTCAAAAATGCCGTCGAATTTTTCCCAGTCGGATTTGCGCGCCGAAAACAGATGCTTGAACGCCGAACGCAGCAGGCCCGGCCTGGCCGCGTAGCCCGCCGTCATCAGTTCCGCCGCATCCTGGCCTTCGGCTAGGCCTACGGCGAATCCGCTGTCGCGCAGGGTTTTGAGAAATGCGGCGAGCCTTGACGAGACCAGGCGCGAAACCTCGTCGAGCTCTTCGTAACCGGGGCTGGTGCCGCAGCAGCTCATGCGACCTTCCCCAACAGGCGTTCACTGACCTCGCGCGTGACCCGTGACTTGTCCTCATGGGTCTTGAGCAGGCACATCAGGGTCTCGTGGACCGTTTCGGGCGCGTCGTGGAGATCGCGCACATCGAGGCCGACCAAGGCCGCCGCCCAGTCCAGCGTCTCGGCGACGCCCGGCACCTTGCGCAGCTCCTCTTTGCGGATGCCTTCGACCATCCGCGCGATCTGCAGCGACAGCGACGCGCTGGCGCCATCGATTCGGGCCACGATGATGCGCGCTTCGCGATCGACGTCGGGATAATCAACGTAATGATAGAGGCAGCGGCGGCGCAGGGCATCGGAGAGTTCCCGCGTCCCGTTCGAGGTCAGCACCACATGCGGGATCGCGGTTGCCTTGATCGTGCCGAGTTCGGGGATCGAGACCTGAAAGTCCGACAGCAATTCGAGCAGGAAAGCCTCGAACTCGTCGTCCGCACGATCGATCTCGTCGATCAGCAGCACCGGCGGCTTGTCGCGGCGGATCGCGGCGAGTAACGGCCGCTCCAGCAGGTATTTCTCCGAGAAGATCTGGTGCTCGACATCATCAGGGTTATCGCCGCGATGCGCCTGGATCGATAGCAATTGCCGCTGGTAGTTCCACTCGTACAGCGCGGACGATTGATCGAGCCCCTCGTAGCATTGCAAGCGGATCAATTCCGTCGCGTGCACGGTGGCAAGCGCTTTCGCCACCTCGGTCTTGCCGACGCCCGCCTCACCTTCCAGCAGCAGCGGACGCCGCAGCAATTGCATCAACGAGATCGCGGTCGCGAGTTCGCCGTCGGCGATATAGCCTGACGCCGCCAACGCTTGCGCGATCTCGTCACGATTCTTCATTGCTTCTCCCGTGGCCTTCATGGTTCGAGACGCGCGAAGACGCGCTCCTCACCATGAGGGGTCTAAAGCTGGTGGACCTCATCCTGAGGAGCGGCGCCTTCGCCGCGTCTCGAAGGATGAAAGCCCCCGCTCTGGCAACCGCCCTAAGCGAACACTCCCAGATCCTTCGCGGCCTTCCAGTTGCGCCAGTAGTCATGCGGCATCTGGATATGGGTGGAGCCAAGGAACGAGAAGGCGTCGTTGACGGCGTTGGAGAACGCCGGCACACCGCCGACATTCGGGCTCTCGCCGACGCCCTTGGCGCCGATCGGGTGATGCGGCGACGGCGTGACGGTGAAGTCGGTTTCCCAGTGCGGGGTCTCGACCGCGGTCGGCATGAAGAAATCCATGAACGAACCGGTCACCACATTGCCTTCGTCGTCGTAGCGGATTTCCTGGCCCATCGCGATCGCGAAGGCTTCGGTGAGGCCGCCGTGCACCTGGCCCTCGATGATCATCGGGTTGATGCGGGTGCCGCAATCGTCGAGCGCATAGAAGCGCCGGACCTTGTAAACCCCCGTATCGACGTCGATGTTCATGACGCAGATATAGGCGCCGAACGGATAGGTCATATTGGGCGGATCGTAGTAGCTCACCGCCTCCAGCCCCGGCTCCATGCCCGGCGGCACCGAATTGTAGGCCGCCCAGCAGATGTCCTTCATCGACATCGTCTTCTCCGGCAGGCCCTTGACGCGAAAACCGTCGATATCCCATTCGAGGTCGTCTTCGTGGACTTCGAGCTTGTACGCCGCGATCATCTGCGCCTTGGCTTTGATCTTTCGCGCGGCCATGGCGATTGCCGCGCCAGCAACCGGCGTCGAACGCGAGCCGTAGGTGCCGAGCCCGTAGGGCGCGGTATCGGTGTTGCCCTCCTCGACCATGATATCGTCGGCGGGAATGCCGATCTCGGTCGCGATGATCTGCGCCCAGGTGGTCTCGTGGCCCTGGCCCTGGCTCTTGGAGCCGACGCGCGCGATGCCTGCACCGGTCGGGTGCAGGCGGATCTCGCAGGAATCGAACATCGCAATGCCGAGAATGTCGCAGTTCTTCGACGGCCCGGCGCCGACGATCTCGGTGAAGAACGACACGCCGAGCCCCATGATCTCGCGGGTCTCGCCGCGCTTGAACGCCGCGCGCTGTTCCGCCTGCTCCTTGCGCAGGCCGGCATAATCAACGGTCTCCATCATCTTGCGCATGGCGGTGTGGTAGTCGCCGGAATCGTATTCCCAGCCGAGTGCCGAGTGATACGGGAACTGCTCCGCCTTGATGAAATTCTTCAGCCGCAGTTCGGCCGGATCCATGTTGAGCTTCTGCGCCAGAATATCCATCGCGCGCTCGATACAGTACGCCGCCTCAGTAACGCGGAATGAGCATCGATAGGCGACGCCGCCCGGCGCCTTGTTGGTGTAGATGCCGTCGACCGCGAGATGCGCGGTCGGGAAATCATACGACCCCGTGACGATATTGAAGAAGCCGGCCGGCCATTTAGACGGATCGGCGCAGGCATCGAACGCGCCGTGATCGGCCAGCACATGCACGCGCAAGCCCGTCACCTTGCCCTCCTTCGTGGAGGCGATCTCGGTCGTCATGTGGTAATCGCGCGCGAACGAGGTCGCGGTCAGGTTCTCGATGCGATCCTCGACCCATTTCACCGGCTTGCCGGTAACGATCGAAGCCACCGCCGCGCAGATATAGCCGGGATAGGCGCCGACCTTGTTACCGAAGCCGCCGCCGATATCGGGCGAGATCACATGGATCTTGTGTTCCGGAATTTTGGCGATCAAGGCTACGACCGTGCGGATCACATGCGGGGCTTGAAAAGTGCCCCAGATCGACAACTCGCCCCTGATCTTGTCGAACGAGCAGACGCACTGGCATGTCTCCAGCGGCGACGGATGGGTGCGGTGATAGGAGAGCATCTCCTTGATCGTCACATCCGCCTTCTTGAACGCGGCGTCCGTCAAGTCCTTGTCGCCGACGGTCCACTCGAAGACGTGGTTGTGATGCTTGCGCGGGCCATGCGCGCCTGACGTCTTGCCGGCGAGATCCTCGCGCAGCACCGGCGCATCCTTGTCCATCGCCTTGAACGGATTGATCACGACCGGCAGCGGCTCGTATTCGACCACCACCTTGTTGATGCCGTCGTCGGCCGCATAGCGGTCGGTGGCGACGACGAAGGCGACTTCCTGATTCTGGAACAGTACCTTGCCGTCGGCCAGCACCATCTGCACGTCGCCGGCGAGCGTCGGCATCCAGGCGAGATTGACGGTCTTCAGCGTCTCGGCGGTGATGACCGCGAGCACGCCGGGCACTTTCAGCGCTTCGGTGTCGTCGATCTTCTTGACGCGTGCATGCGCGTGCGGCGACCTGACGAAATCGCCGTGCAGCATGCCCGGCAGTTTCAAATCGTCGACGTAATTGCCCTTGCCTTGCGTGAAGCGGATATCCTCGACCCGCTTGCGCTTGCAGCCCATGCCTTCGAGTTTTGCTTCGCGTTGTTCCCGCGTGGGAGTCATGTCGTTCATTCCGCAGCCTCCTTGAATTCGACGCCATTGATCTTGTCGGCAGCGTATTGAATGGCCTTGACGATGTTCTGGTAGCCGGTGCAGCGGCAGATGTTGCCTGAAATGCCCATCCGGATTTCCGCCTCCGTCGGTGACGGGTTCTCCTGGAGCAGGCGGTGCGCGCGCAAAATCATGCCGGGCGTGCAGAACCCGCATTGCAGGCCGTGCATCATTCGAAACCCTTCCTGCAGCGCCGACAGCGAGCCGTCAGCATTGGCGACGCCCTCAATGGTCATGATGTCGGAACCCTGGGCCTGCACCGCGAACATGGTGCATGACTTCACTGACATGCCGTCGATATCGACGGTGCAGGCGCCGCAATGGGTGGTCTCGCAGCCGATATGGGTGCCGGTGAGCGAGAGATTTTCGCGGATGAAATGCACCAGCAGCGTGCGCGGTTCGACGAGGCCTTCGACCTCGGCACCGTTCACCTTCATGGTGACGTGAGTCTTTGCCATTGTTGTCTCTCCCCTATCTTGCGCGGCCGGCGGCGCGCTGCAGCGCGCGCATCACCATGATGCCGCCGACATGTTTGCGGTATTCGACGGGGCCGCGGGCATCCGCGGCCGGCGACATGATCGCTTCCGCCGCAGTGGCAGCCTTTTTCAGCGAGGCCGGATCGAGGCTGGTGCCGATCACCGCTTTCGCGGCGTCCTCGGCCAGCAGCGGCGTTTCCGAGAGATTGGTCAGGCCGATCTTGCAGGTGGCAACCTTGCCGCCCGCCATCGTCAGCACGACCGCAGCGGCCGCGGTGGCGTAATCGCCGACCTTGCGCTTGAGTTTCTCGTAGGCATAGCCGTGACCGGCGGCGGGTACGGGGATGGAGATCGACGTCAGGAGTTCGCCGGGCTCCAGCGCGGTGAAATAGGCGCCCTGGTAGAACTCGCTGGCAGCGACCTCGCGTGCGCCGGACGCGCCTTCGAGCCGATAGCTCGCGCCCAGGGTCATCATCAGCGCCGGCATGTCGTTGCCGGGATCGCCATTGGCGACGTTGCCGCCGATGGTGCCGCGGTAGCGGACCTGGGGATCGGCGATCAGAAGTGCGGTTTCGTCCAGAATAGGCAAAGACATGCCGATCTCGTCGGACGCCAGCAATTCGTGCTGGGTGGTCATCGCGCCGATCACGATGGTGTTGCCGTCGCAGTGGATGCCCTTGAGACCGGCGACACCATGCAGGTCGACCAGATGCTCAGGGCTCGCGAGCCTGAGCTTCATCATCGGCACCAGGCTGTGGCCGCCGGCCAGCGGGCGGGCCTCGTCGCCCAGGGTCGAGAGCAGTTTGACCGCGTCGGCCACCGTCGCCGGCCGATGATAGCTGAATGGGCAAGGGATCATGGGTCTCCTCCATTCGTCCTTGGGGCGCTTCTCTTTGGCGCGTGGACGTTGGTGGGAGGCTGGTTGGAGTGATTCTAAAACGCAATCACGCGGGCACAAGGTCGGAAAAAGCGCACGAAATGCGGATAACCGCGCACGAAATGCGTCAGCCTTGTCTACCTATTGGCGATCTGGTGGCGCGATGCGGTCAAGCGTGGCGCCGTGCGAGACCAAGCCGGGCTTTGACTTCGGCGATCTTGGCGCGGCTAACGGGGACCCGGTGCGGCGACGGGCCGTCGAGTTCCACGATCGCGCCGTCGCCTTCCTTGCGGACGAGCGTGACGTGCGCCATCGCCACGATGTGGCTGCGGTGCACCCGGACGAACAGTCCGGGGTCGAGCTGGGCTTCGGCTTCCGATATCGACCACGGGCACATCCGCTCCCGGGTTCCGTCATGCACCTTTGTATAGTGAGCGTCGGCCCGGACGCTCCGGACGTCGGCGCTGTCGATGAAATGGGTGCCGTCGGCGCCTTCGACCGGCAATCGTGGTGCCGGTGGGGCGCGGGGCGGCTGTCCGATGCCGCCGAGCGGCGTCGGCCGGAGCCGCGGGCTGGTCGTGGCAGCGCCGGAGTCCGCCGGCGGGATATCTGCGACGAAGGCGACTGCCCCGGGAATGGCGGCGACCACATCCGTCGTCGCTGCGGCCTTCTTGCGCGGATCCGGCACCAGCGACAGCAGGAAGCCGGCCGCAATCACGAAGCAGAGCAAGGCTACGACCAGCGACAGGATTTGCGGCGACGCAGCCAGCCCGTCGACGTGCTGATGCGAGCCTTGCGCCGGCGGAACCAGATGCATGCCGGCCATCGCGGTATAGTGCATGCCGGCCACCGCGAAACCGTAGGCGACCGCACTCAGTGCCAGCTGCACGCCGCCCTGCCGCGCCAGAAATGCACGCAGGCCGCCATAGGCCGTGGCGATCGCAATCAGGACCGACAGGAGGACCATGGCGCCGTCATGTGTCATGGCGAAATTGCCTGACAATCCATGCATGCCGACATAGTGCATGCTGGCGATACCGACCCCGAGCAGCACCGCCGAGGACACCACGCGCAGCATGGACGGCTCGCCGACGCTGACGAAGAACAGGGAAATACCCACGACCAGCGCGCAGATCAGGAACGACACGATGGTCGGCAGCACCAGATAGACGGCGCCCGCCGGCAATGGCGCCGCCAGCATGCCGACGAAGTGCATGGTCCAGATGCCGATGGCGAGAAAGAAGGCGGCGCCCGCCAGCAGCAGGCGATGACTGGCATCCGGCGTCCCGCGGATGCGCGCGGCGAGGCCGAAGCCGGTGTATCCTCCCAGGATCGCGATCACCACCGAGAGCGCGACGAGATAGGGATCGTGTCCTTCGAACATGATCGTCTCGGCCGCCCGTCTCCACGGGCGTGCCTCCTCCCACCGCCGAGTTTATAGACGCGGCGGGGGAATTGACAATCAGCCGATCGTGACTTGACCCGCGGCCCAGCCAGGCTGGACCGCGACTTGGTGTTTGACGCGCTTTCGCTGGAAATCGTGACGATCTTACACGATCCCCGCGGCCACCTGTCCGCGCAGTCTTTCCAGACTGTGCAGCGTGTTGGCGCAGGCCTCCGCGACCTCGATGCCCTTGATGACAAAGTGCTTGCGGAAGAAGTCGTGGTGTACGGCGCTGTCGTGGAATTGCTGCGGCGTCAGCACTGCCGAGAATATCGGTACCTCGGTTTTGAGCTGTACGTCCATCAGCGCCTTGATCACGGTGTCGGCGACGAATTCGTGGCGGTAGATGCCGCCATCGACCACGAGGCCGGCGGCCACGATCGCGGTGTAGCGCCGCGTCTTGGCAAGCAACTGCGCATGCAGGGGTATCTCGAACGAACCCGGCACCTCGAACAGATCGACCTGCGCACGCGTGATATGACGCGCCTCGATCTCCTCAAGGAAGGCGATGCGGCATTCCTCGACCACGTCACGATGCCAGGACGACTGCACGAAAGCGATGCGCTGCGGCTTGACAAAACGCGGATGCACGGGCGCCGGCGGACGCTCCGGGACGTCATGAACGCCACCCGCTTCGACAGTTTGGGCTTGGGATTGGACTTCAGGCTCTTGCAACATCTGATTCATGGCTTTCCTCTTTCAGGACCAGAATCAGGGCATACGGAACGACGTCAGCCCACGCGCAAACGCGCGAAGGCCGCCGCAAACCGTTCTCTTTCATCCGGACTGTAACCGTCGGCTTCGGAATCACACCGAATCTGCTGACCCTTCTTCTCGGGAGAGAAGAAGGCGCTCGCGGGCTCGGGCTACGTCACCCTTACCGCCGGTGGGGATTTTCACCCCGCCCTGAGAACATCGGCCGCCCGGAATGGACGACCTGCCAAGGAATATGGCCAAACACCGGGGCGTCAGCAAGCACCTTTGGCATGGGGTTTCGGCATGTCCCCATGCCCCCGGAACAGGGCAGCTGCGCGCTATTCGATGTCCGTTCTCTCCGGCTGACCGGCAGCACGAAAGCCGACCTGCATCCGCGATCTCTCCTGCGCGGCCTCGTCGAGACCGAAGTCGATCTGCGAGCGGTAAAGCCCAAAGTCCCTCAATTCCCGGTCATTGAAGCGGCGCAGCACGACCAGCGCCGCGTGACGCTCGCGGCGCGCGATCTCGGCAGCAATCAAGCGGTTGATAAGACGGCGCGTGCGCGCCAGGAACACGGTGGTTCGGCGCCAGGCAATCGGTCTGGTAGCTGTGGAAAAAGCCTCGAGCACAGTCATCGGCGTATCTTTCAAGTGGCTGGAGCTCGGGCGAACTGTCTTCACTCCAGCGCCGTGGGAACGTCTCAACATGCTCCATTGAAAAACCTGAGACTTTCAGACAGCAGTGATTTATCGTCCAGACCTTCTTGAGATATGCCGAGGGCTCCCAAGGGCCGCAGCACCGGCAAACTGCGAAAGCCTTCGCTTCATGAAACTTCTTCGCCGGCAATTTCTGAAATTCGTCGCCGCCACGATCGCTGCTCCCGTTTTGCCGCGACCCGCCTCCGCGCTCGATTATCCGACACGGCCGACGAAAATCGTCGCCGGTTTCGCCGCCGGCGGCGGCGTCGACATCACCGCGCGCCTGATCGGCCAATGGCTGGCCGACCATCTCGGCCAGCCCTTCGTGGTCGAGAACCGCACCGGCGCCGGTGGCAACATCGGCACCGAAGCGGTGGTGAACGCCGCTCCCGACGGCTACACACTGCTGCTGGCAACCGTCCCGAACGCGGTCAACGCTTCGCTCTACGAGAAACTCAACTTCAATTTCGTCCGCGATATCGCACCCGTCGCTGGCGTCATCCGCGTGCCGATGGTGGTGCTGGTCCACCCCTCCGTGCCTGCACAAACGCTGGCCGAATTCATCGCCTACGCAAAGGCCAATCCCGGAAAGGTCAACATGGCCTCGGCCGGCAGCGGCAGCGCGCCGCACATGGCGGGCGAGCTGTTCAAGATGATGGCGGGTGTCGACATGGTCCACGTCCCCTATCGCGGCCAGGGGCCGGCGCTATCGGATTTGCTCGGCGGCCAGGTGCAGATCCTGTTCGCGGCTGCGCCCGGCACCGTCGATTACGTCAAGACCGGCAAGCTGCGCGCGCTCGCGGTGACCACGGCAACGCGCATGCCGGATCTGCCCGAGGTGCCGACGGTGGCGGATACCGTGTCGGGTTATGAAGCGAGCCAGTGGTACGGCTTCGCCGCGCCAAAAAACACGCCGGCCGAGATCGTCGACAAGCTCAACAAGGAAATCAATGCGGCGATCGCCGATCCCGGCATGAAGGCAAAGCTTGCCGCCATCGGCGGCGACCCGATGCCGGGCCCGGCGGCCGATTTCGGCAGACTGATCGCAGACGAAACCGAGAAGTGGGGCAAGGTGGTGCGCGCGGGCGGCCTCAAGCCGGAGTAATATCTACGCCCTACGTCCTGCGCGCGAAGGCCACATATTGCGCGCCGAACGGAAGCCAGCCGAGGCTGGCTTCGAGCGGACGTAGTCGCGCGAGGCCGCGCGGGAAAAACAGATTGTATTGAATGCGGGGCGATGCCCATCCCGCGGCACGCAACCGCGTCGCCAGACTGCGCGCAAAGATCAATTTAGCGTTCTCGTCGAACGGACACGTATTCACCGCATGAACCGTCAGCGGGTTCAACGGATTGTGCTCGAAGATCGCGATCAGGCCACCCGCACGCGTGATCCGGTGCAGTTCCTTCAGCCATTTCACATGCTCCTCGTGGGGGATGTGATGAAACACGCAGGCCGAGAATGCGACATCGAACGCGCCGGCTTCGCAGGGGATGCGGCTGTCCTCGATCAGAACATAGTTGCCGTCGCCGGGGTAACGCTGTTTGCCCAGCGTGAGGCTGCGTTCCGACACGTCTGATGATGTCAGCGCCGCATCCGGAAAGTATTTCCGGAAGAACGGAATTGAATTGCCGATGCCCGAACCGAAGTCGCAGATCCGCGACACGCCGATCTGCTCGCGCTCGACGATCTGCCGGAGCTGCCTGATCTTGTATTCGGCGAAATATTCCGGGCCCTCGCCGGTGACCGCAACGTTCTCACGATGCTGATCGTAATAGGCGTCGGCAAAGCGATCGAACTCGGCCTTGTCCATGTCAGATATCCAGGTTCCGTAAATGCCGCCGGCCTTCCGAGCAGCTGCGAGAGGACCGGTATTCCATCGTGACGCAACGTTTAGATAGCGCCTAAACATTTGATTAAGTTAGCCGCAGCCGGCTTCGACGAATCGTATCCCGGCCGGTCTAAAAATTGATGAACAATTAACCGGGCTTCATCGATTATCGCAGACTGCGAGTCGAACCAATTTCATTGCCGGACAGGCTGCCAAACTCATGGAAATTCAGGACGGGACGCCACGCCCTGGCAAGATGTTTCTGTCCATCGTTGTACCCTGCTACAACGAAGAGGAAGGCCTGCGCGAATTCCATCACCGGATGACGGCCGCGGCGCGTGCGCTGTGCGGCCAGCGGTTCGAGCTGATCCTGATCGATGACGGCTCGACCGACGACACCTGGAAGCTGATCAACCAGCTCTCGGCGGAAGACCGCAATGTCGTAGCCGTACGGCTGTCCCGCAACCACGGACATCAACTGGCGCTGACCGCGGGGCTGTCGACAGTGCGCGGTGACCTGGTGCTCGTCATCGACGCCGACCTGCAGGATCCGCCGGAACTGCTGACGCCGATGTACGAGATGATGGCGCAGGAAAGCGCCGACGTCGTTTACGGCCTGCGGCGCAGCCGCGCCGGTGAAACCCGCTTCAAGAAGAAGTCGGCCGAAGCCTTCTATCGCCTGCTCGCCCGGATCACGCGGGTCCAGATCCCGGTGGACACCGGCGATTTCCGGCTGATGAGCCGGCGCATTTCCGACCAGCTTGTGCAGATGCCGGAGCATGACCGCTTCATCCGCGGCATGGTGGCATGGCTCGGCTACAAGCAGGTCGCCTATGAATATGACCGCAATCCGCGTTACGCCGGCTCGACCAAATATCCGCTGGCGAAGATGATCAGCTTTGCGGGCGACGCGCTGATCAGCTTCTCGATGGTGCCGCTGCGGATCGCGACCTATGTCGGCGCGCTCCTGACCGCCGTCCTCACCTTCGTCGGCATCGGCGCGGTGATCAGCTGGATCCTGTCGGGCACCGTTCCCGGATGGACCAGTCTGACGCTGTTGGTGGTGATGATCTCCTCGGTCCAGCTTCTCGTGCTGGGGCTGATCGGGGAATATATCGGCCGCATCTACATCCAGTCGAAGAACCGTCCGCTGTTCGTGATCTCGCACATCCACCGGCGCGGACGGCTGCCGCACAGCGCGGCCGACGCTGAAGGCGACATGGAAACGACAGCGTTCAAAACCCTGCTGGCCCAGTCGGGACCGAAGGTGCGCAGCCACGCCTACGACGAGGCCTCCTGATGAAAGCAATCCTGAGCCATCCCGCGCTCTATCAGGCCTACCAGAATGCCGGTGGATTCTTCGGCGCCCGTATCAAGGCGATCGCCGATTACCTGACGCTGCGGCCGGGAATGCGGGTGATCGATATCGGATGCGGGCCCGGCCATATCCTGCGCCATCTGCCTGATGGCATCGAATATACCGGCTTCGACATCGACGAGGCCTATATCGCCTATGCGCAGCGCACATTCGGCCATCTCGGCACCTTTCATTGCCGCCATTTCGATGCGACGGCCGCCCGCGAATTCGCCGGCGCCGACGTCGTCATGATGAACGGCGTGCTGCATCACCTTGCGGATGACGGCCTGCAGGTCACGCTCGCCGACATCCGCGACGTCCTCAAGAGCGACGGCGTTCTGTTCACCCTTGACGGCTGCTACCGCGAAGGCCAGTCGCGCATCGCCAAATGGCTGCTCGACAATGACCGTGGCGAATTCGTCCGAAATCGGGACGGCTACGACCAGGTGCTTCGGCGCGCATTCGGAAAAGTGAACCTCGCCATTCGCGATGACTATTCGCGCGTGCCTTACACGTTCATCATCGGCGTCTCGCAGAAATAGCCGAAGCGGCTAGTCGCTCCGGCGCAGGATGTCGATCCCCTCGACCGAACGCACCAACGTGTACGGCTTGAGCAGCTGCGATATTTCGGCGTCGGCACGCGCCCAGGCGCCCCACTTGTTGCGCAGATTGTCGACCAGGACGAGGTCGGGCGGGAGCTTCTTGAAATCCTCGATCAGCCATTTGCGCTCCAACGCGAGATAGTCGTTCAGCTTGGCATCGGTCGCGGCATCGACAACGGTCCTCTCGCGCGTCAGCCGCACAAACTCGCGGATCCAGAGATTCTCCTGGCGGGAAACCCAGACGCCGTTGACATCCCGCACCAGCGGGTGACCGATGGCGGCCTCGCCGCTCAGCACCAGTATCCGGGGATGCTGTTTGAGACCCTCGACCGCCTGCCTGACCGGGCCGACATAGACGCCGGCATAGAACCACTGCATGCCGACGATGAAGGCCACCGCCAGCACCACCGCCGAAAGGGCTTCACTGCGGCGCGAACGCGATCCCGCGGTTCCTGTCAGCGCGTAGCCCATCGCCAGCAACGCCACCGCGACCATCGGATAGGAGTGATAGGCCCAGCCGCGCCGCTGCAGGAAGAACGAGATGGCAAATCCGGCGGCGGCCAGCATCGTGACCAGCAACAGCGGATCGGACGTTCGGTTCTGCCGCGCCAGCAGCACCGAAACCATCGCGATCGCGAACACCAGCGTGGCGTCGTTCAGGAAGATGACCGAGGCGGGCATCGACCACGACAAATAGGTGTCGCGAACCAACGGATAGGTGACCGTGAAATATTCGGGGTAAAAGAGGTAGGTGCTGACACTGACTGTTATCACCAGCACGCCCGTGATGATGTTCTCCGGCGCAAACAGCATGAGCCAGGAGCGCGAGCGGATGGCGGCGAACAGGATGCAGAATGCCGCCGGCACCGTGAAGAACGGCTTGAAGGCGAGCGTGATGCCGGCACCCACGCCGGCGATCAGGATCGCCCATAGCGGCACCGGCTCGCGGTTGCTGCGCAGCGCATAGACGGCCAACGCGGGAAGAAATGTCAGCAGGGCCATGTGTTCGCGCTGGGCGAAGACGTGCATCGGCAGGATCGTGACGACGGCCGCGGCCCAGATCGCCAACGGACCCCAGTTCAATCCAGACAGTGACGGCGACAGACGCAGGATGCGCGACACCGCGAACAGGGATGCTGCGGCCAGCAGCAGAAGCTGGGCATCGATCACATGCCGCGGATCGACGCCGAGAAGCCGCGCCAGCGCCACGCCTGGCAGATAGGCGAACGGCGCCATCGGCGGATTGATCTCGATGATGTCGCGAAACAGCCGCTGGCCGTCCAGCATGCGTTCGCTGATGACGAGCAGCCAGCTCACATCGGTGTTGAGGGGAACGACCTGCCTGAGCCCGATGGCAATGGCGAAGACGACGCCGATCAGAAGCAACGGCATCGGCGTCAGCCCTTCCCGCGTCGTCGGAGCCGACGGCGAGCGGAGGGGAGCGGCAGAGAATTCCGAGGTCATGGACCCATCCTGCGAGGAAGCTGTGCGACGCTAGCGAATGAGCGTTAACGCGCGATTTGCGAACCATCCGGGAACGGATCGATGCATGGCGAAACATTCACGGATCCTTAAAGCCGGCATCCTAGAGGTGTCTATTGTGCCCAGCTCCAGATCGCACGGGCGACACACGGGGGACACGCGTGACGCACGCCGCCGACGCTGCCGGAGTGGATGCAGGAAGGCCCGCGAACCGGGCCTGGCAAATGCCGCTTCTTCAAACCAGCGTCGTGGTGCCGATGGCCATCGCGCTCGGTTCGCTTTTGGCCGGCGCAATCTACACCTGGTTCATCGGCGAAGACGTCAACTGGGATTGGCTGAACTACCACGAGTACAATGTCTGGGCGGTCCTCAACGACCGCTATGGCATCGACGCGCTGCCGGCCGGCTTCCAGACCTATTTCAACCCGGCGGTCTATTTCCCGGTTTATTATCTGCGCCATTGGCTGCCGCTGCCCTACGGCATGATGATCATGGGCGCGGTGCACGGCCTCAATCTACTGCTGATCTATTTTCTGATCCGGGTGCTGCTGCGCGAAACGACGACGGCGAGCGCGATCGGTGCGTCGATCCTGATTGCCGCGGTCGGACCGATGACGCTTTCGGAGCTGGGCACCAGCTTCGCCGACATCCTAACCGCGCTTCCTATACTGGCCGGCTGTGTCCTGATCCTGTCGGCGGATCGATCGCATCACGGACGCTACGTTCTCGCAGGCCTGCTGATCGGCGCGTCCGTCGGGCTGAAGCTGACCAATGTCGTCTATGCGCTCGGCGCCGCCGCCGCCGTGCTCGCTGCCAGCCGGCCGATCCTTGCGACGCTCTGCCTTGGTGCCGGCGGTGCGATCGGCGCACTGGCGACGGGCGGCGCGTGGGGGCTGATGCTCTGGCGCGAGATGGGTAATCCGATTTTCCCGCTCTTCAACGCCGTGTTCCAGTCCCCGGAATTGGTCCCCATGAACATCATGGACTGGCAATTCCTGCCACGGGGCTTGCTCGACGCCCTGGCCTATCCCTTCTATTGGCTTGTCGGCGACAACAGGAGCTCGGAATATCCGTTCCGCGACGCGCGGTTCGCGGTCGCGACCGTGTTGATCGTGCTCGGCATCGGCCGCGGACTCGTCACGCGCACCGATATCTTCACCCGCCGCGACACCCAGTTCCTGCTGTTCTTCGCTGTCTCCTATGCGGCATGGCTCGCCGTGTTTTCGATCCAGCGCTACGCGGTCGTGCTGGAACTGTTGTGCGCGCCGCTGATCGTTTTGCTGATTGCACGCTGCATGGCCGGCGCGCCCGGATCTGCCCCGCTCCGCATATCTGCGCTGCCCCTGAATGCGGTGATGGTCGCCGTTGCCCTCGCCATCGCGCTGTGGTCGCAACCGGGGGACTGGTTCCGCCGCCCCTGGTCCAATCCGTACAACCCGGCGATTTCGAAATCGCTCGAGCAGCCTGCGATCTATCTCATTCTCGACAAGCCGCTAGCCTATGTCGCCCCGTTGCTGCCACCGCAGTCGCGGTTCTATCTGATCGCCGACATTGCATTGCCGATCATGCCCGACGGCAGGTTCGACCGCCGCATCCGCGCCGGATTGAACAATCCGCCGCCGGGCGGCACTTGGGGATTGCACACGCGCGACAAGCCGATCCGCGAAGGTTTGCTGGAGCGCTATGGTCTCCAGATCGACGCTTCCCGCGCCTGTGTCGAAATCGAGGGCGCATGGCTGGGAACAGCCGTCAACGCTTGTCCGCTGATTGCCCGCGGGAAGTAGGGCCGCCGCGTGTTCGCGGGCTCTTCAAGCCGTCTGTCGATCTGCTTTCTTGGATGCCGTCGGCGTGGAGGCGGAAACCAGCCTCTACCCTTCTTATGCGGGCGTATCGGCGACGGCGACGCGAAATGGGGCTATCCCGACGGAATTAACGGTCTATTAACCATCACGATCTATTAACTATTGTGGCGGACCGGCCTGATTTCACCGGCCGCCGGACTCCGCGGCGCTCGAATCCGATTCCGGTTTGTTCTCTGATTAATAACTGAAGCTGCGATCTGCTGTGGACGACGCCGCTTTGGCCTGTGGACGGACTCAGGGGCGAGTTGCGTGGATTCCGCAAATCACATCAGTTGAGCTTCGACACCCCGGGAGGATCAGCGATCGGGGGGAGTGCAACCGGCGCCGACGCATCAATTCAACGAGCGCCGTGCTCCGAGTGCGTATCAGAAGAATTCAAAAACAAGGTCGAGACGGCATGTCCCTCCTCGAAGGCATTATCGATTCCCGGAACAACCCGTTGGCGGCGGTCGAGGACATTGCCGCCGAAAACAACTGGGCGTTCGAGCGCTCCGGCGAAGACGAAGTCACGATCGTCTCCAAGGGCAGCTGGACGGACTATCAGCTCTCGTTCACCTGGATGGCGGAGATCGAGGCCCTGCACCTGGCCTCCGCCTTCGACATGAAGATTCCGGCTGCGCGCCGCCCCGAAGTGCAACGGCTGATCGCCGCGATCAACGAGCAATTATGGGTCGGCCATTTCGACATCTGGACCCATACCGGCATGATCATGTACCGGCAGGCGCTGGTGCTGCCGGGCGGGCTGACCGCCTCCGGTGCTCAGTGCGGGGTCATGCTGGCCGGCGCCATCCACGCCTGCGAGCGCTATTACCCCGCATTCCAGTTCGTTGTCTGGGCCGGCAAGACCGCGCCGGAGGCGATGAGCGCGGCGATGTTCGACACCGAGGGCGAGGCGTAGGCTCCGCCGCCTCCACATACTCCGCGTCGTTCCTGCGAACGCAGGAACCCATGCGCCGTGACCTCAGGGCTTAAGCAAACTGCTTGTGGCCTCTCTTCCGCTTCACTAGAACCGCCTGTGGTTATGGGTCCCTGCTTTCGCAGGGACGACGGCAGAATCTGCGGTGACGATTGTGAGCAACAACACCCTTCAAAACGTCCACGGCACGATTGCACTCGCCGGCGCCGGCAAAATGGGCGGCGCGATGCTGACCGGCTGGCTGGCCGGCGGCCTCGACGGCAGGCGCGTGGTGGTGATCGAACCCCATCCTTCGCCCGAGATCGGCGCGCTGGCGGCGCAGGGAATCCGGCTCAATCCGGCCGCGCAAGATACCGGCGAGGTCGACACGCTGGTGGTTGCGGTGAAGCCCCAGTCGTTCCGCGAGACCGGCGCCACATTCAAGCCGTTCACCGGCCCGTCGACGCTGGTGGTCTCGATCATGGCCGGCACGACCATCGCCTCGCTCGAAGCGGTCTGCGGCGGCAGCGTGGTTCGCGCCATGCCCAATACGCCGGCCGCAATCGGCCGCGGCATCACGGTCGCGGTCGCCGCCAAGCGTGTCAGTACCGCGCAGCGCGCGATTGCCGATGCGCTGTTGCGCGCCACAGGCTCGGTGGAATGGGTCGACAAGGAAAGCCTGATGGACGCGGTGACCGCGGTCTCCGGCTCCGGTCCGGCCTATGTCTTCCTGCTCGCCGAAGAACTGGCGCGCGCCGGCATCGCGGCCGGCCTGCCGGCGGAGCTTGCCGCCCGCCTCGCCCGCGAAACCGTCGCCGGCTCCGGCGAACTGCTGCACCGTTCGGAACTGGCTCCCGCCACGCTGCGCCAGAACGTCACCTCGCCAGGCGGCACCACCGCCGCCGCGCTCGATGTGCTGATGGGACCGAACGGCCTTCAGCCGCTGCTGACGCGCGCGGTAGCCGCGGCCACGCAGCGTTCGAAGGATCTGGCGAAGTAGGTGAAGTGCAAGGAATCGTAGGGTGGGCAAAGCGCAGCGTGCCCACCATCTTTTTTACACCGAGAGAATGGTGGGCACGGCGCTTCGCGCCTTTGCCCACCCTACGGCTCCGAACGAGCCACTACTTCCCTGCAAGCCGCTTCGTAAACGTCTCGGCATTGACGAGGCCGCGGGCGTGGCGGCCGTCGCCGATTCTGCGCTCGCCCTCGAAGGCCTCGACCTCGAAGCGGATCACGCGCCGCTCAACCGCGACGACTGTTCCGGTGACGCGCACGATCGCGCCGACCAGCGACGCGCCGAGATGGCGGATATAAACCTCGGTTCCGACCGTGATCCAGCCCGGCTGAAGATACGGCCGGATGGCGTCGCTGGAGGCCATCTCCATTTCCAGGATCATCATCGGCGTCGCATACACCATCGGCATGCCGGGCACGAAATGCCCGACCGTGCGCTCGGCCGGCACAACCAGCGTCCGTTCGGCGCTCATGCCGATCTTGATGAAGTCGCGTGCGTCCATGGATTGCTTTCGCGAAACCGGTGTCGTCCCGGCCTTGCGCCGGGACCCATACCGCGTGATGCCTCGATCAAGGCAGCGATGCCGGACGCCTGCCGTAAACGACTAGCGCCGGTGGTTATGGGTCCCTGCGTTCGCAGGGACGACGAGAGATGGGAGCCAGCCTTACTTCTTCGCCGCCGCCGCGCGCTCCACAAATGTCTTGCCGCCCTTCATCTTGTGGGCCAGCGGCGCTTCGTTGATCTGGATCACCACCGCATCGGCGTCGACGCCGAGGTTTTTCACCAGCGCCTGCGTGATGTCGCGCATCATGCCGGCCTTCTGTTCATCGGTGCGGCCGGCGGCCATGCTCACGGTAATCTCAGGCATTGGGTCTCTCCCTTTTTGTTTTCGTCATGGTCGGACTTGTTCCGGCCATCCACGACCTTTTCTATCAAACAAGACGTGGACGCCCGGCACAAGGCCGGGCATGACGCTGGAATGAATGGCTATCCCCACGTCACATCATGGCGCGCCAGCACTTCGCGCACGGCATCGACGAGCTTGGCCTGATCGACCTCGTATTGGGCCTCGGCCTGCTTCTTCAAATACTCTTCGCGGTCCTTGATCTCGGTAAGTCCCGCGCCAAGGATGAGATCCTTGATCTGAATCTTGCCGTTCGCCCTTTCATTCGATCCCTGGATGATTACGCAAGGCGAGTTGCGGCGGTCGGCATATTTGAGCTGGTTGCCCATGTTCTTGGGATTGCCAAGATAGAGCTCCGCGCGGATGCGAGGTCCATCCGGCTTTTCCGGATCGACAAGAGCGTTGCGGAGTTGCGCAACCATCTTCTGGTAGTCGCCAACTCGGTCACTGTCGAACACGGTGACGACGACGGGACCGAACTCCGGGCGCGTGTCGAGTTTGCCGAGCATCGCTAGCGCGGCCTGAAGGCGCGACACACCAATGGAGAAACCCGTTGCCGGCACGGGCTCGCCGCGAAAGCGCGAGACCAGCCCGTCATAGCGACCGCCGCCGCCGACCGAGCCGAAGCGAACCGGACGGCCCTTTTCGTCCTTAGTGTCGAGGGTGAGTTCGACCTCGAGTATTGGACCGGTGTAATACTCTAAGCCGCGAACGACCGATGGATCGACGCTAATTCTAACGTCGTCAAGTTCTATCCTTTCCACTTCCCCCGACGCAGCATCGCTGAATGGAACGGTTTCAACATAACCTGCGACCTGGAAAACTCGCTCCATCTCTGCGAGTTCATTTAGACCAGCGGCCAACGTTTCGTTCATCTCAAATATGAGAGCAACACGCCAAAGTACGTCTAAATTAAAGCTCCAATCATACCTTCTGCCGGTTGGATTGATGTCCTTCCACTCAATCGCCTTCCGAGCCAAGCGCCCATGATCTGCTATATTGGTATCCCAAGTTGATGGAGGATCACAAAACGGATTTGGAAAAGCAGTATCGATGTCGATATCTTCTTCTTCGAAAACACCTTGCTCAATCTCTGAAAAGATATCACCAAACCTTAGGAACCGCAGAAGGGGCTTGATCTGCCAATCGCGCAACCCGGCTCCCTTTGTAACGTCGCCGCTCGCATCGGTCCGCCCCGGCCCCAAGAGTTCCGCCACAGCCTCCAAACCAAGTCGATCATATTTATCCAACGCACGAAGTACGGCTAAGCGCCTCTGCGCGTTGTCATCACCGTCCAAATCGACCGATACTAAGACCCCATCGAGAATCTTCCGGTTATTTATCTTCACGACATACTGATTGCTCTCAATGCCGAGCGCCTCCATCGTGTCCGCCGCCATCATGCACATCTCGGCGTCCGCCGCCGGCGAACCGCTGCCGACCGTATCGGCATCGAACTGCATGAACTGGCGGAAGCGGCCGGGGCCGGGTTTTTCGTTGCGGTAGACGTAGCCGGCGCGGTAGCTGCGATACGGCTTCGGCAGTGCGTCGAAATTCTCCGCCACGTAGCGCGCCAATGGCGCGGTCAAATCGTAGCGCAGCGAAATCCACTGTTCGTCGTCGTCCTGGAACGAGAACACGCCCTCGTTCGGCCGGTCCTGGTCGGGCAGGAATTTGCCGAGCGCGTCGGTGAACTCCATCGCCGGCGTTTCAACCGGCTCGAAGCCGTAGCGCTCGTAGACTTCGCGGATTTTCTCGACCATCTGGCGCGTGGCGGCAATCGCCGCCGGGCCACGATCTTCCAGCCCGCGCGGCAGGCGGGCGCGGAGCTTCTGGGTTTTTTTGGGTTTTTCAGCCATGGGGCGCGTTGGTACCAGCCAAGGCCCGGCCGGGCAACCGTGTCGCACGGCCAACACCAGACCCCGTCATGGCCGGGCTTGACGGAGGATTGCGACCTGACCGAACCGGTCCTTGCGCCGCGGCCTTGCCCTTACCGGCCTACGGGGTTTCCAGCCGCGCGCGAAGCGCGTCGGCGTCGGCCTTCGGCAATGATTTCAGGAGCGGCCTGATGGTCTCGCCACCGACGATCTTGCCGTTGCGCATGAACATCCAGTCCGAGATGTCGGCCTCCTTGAACAAGGCCACCTCGCCGGCCTTCTTGCCGGGCAGATCGCGCGGCGCGTTGGCGAACCGTCCCGAATAGCGGCCATCCGCGGTCTTCTTCACGTCGGCCATCCAGATGTGCTCGCCATTGTTCCTCGGATTGGGAAACCGCACCTTGAGCGAGTGACCGGTCTCCGACGGCTTTGGCGCTTCATAGGAGGCCCAGAACGTCGGCAGTGTCGCCCGCCCCTTTGCGATCGCGGCGTTCATCTCCGCGTTGCCGGAACTGAGGTCGATCACCGGCGAGCGATCCTGCGCCCTGACGGCCCCCGTCGGAGAGCCAAGAACCGCGAGTACCGCCGCGACGGCGGCCGCCACCACGCATTTGGAGCACATTGAGAAGGCCGAGGTCATTGCCGCCATTTCACACACCGAATTCCATTCGCAATCCGGGGAGTTGGTCGCACGAAGCGGCGAGTGCGTTCATGCGCGAAAAGATTTCGAGGCATGACTTTCTTACCTCGCCCCGCTTGCGGGGAGAGGTCGGATCGCCCTTGCGATCCGGGTGAGGGGGTACAGGTCTCACGCCGTTCAGAACCCGTGGAGAGAGCCCCTCTCCCCGCGAAAAGCGGGGCGAGGGAGCGAGAGAGCGTGCCCATCTTACGCCGCCGCAGTCTTGTTGTCCTTCAGCTGCACTTCTGCGGTGTAATCCGCCATCAACTGCTCGGAGATCTTGCCGGGCGTGAACTTCCAGTTCGCAATCTCGGACACCGGCGTCACCTCCGCCGCCGTGCCGGTGATGAAGCACTCGGTGAAATCAGAAAGTTCCTCCGGCATGATGCGGCGTTCGATCACCTCAATGCCTCTGCGCCCGGCGAGATCGATCGCGGTGGCGCGGGTGATGCCGGCGAGGAAGCAGTCGGCGATCGGCGTGTGGATCTTGCCGTCCTGGATGAAGAAGAGGTTGGCGCCGGTGCATTCGGCGACGCGGCCCTGCCAGTCCAGCATCATGGCATCCGCATAACCGGCACGCTCCGCCTTGTGCTTACTGATGGTGCAGATCATGTAGAGACCGGACGCCTTCGCCATCGCCGGGATCGTCGCCGGATCGGGCCGCCGGTATTCGGCAAGACACATCCGGATGCCCTTCAGCTTCTCGGCCGGATCGAAATAGCTCGGCCAGTCCCAGGCGGCGATGGCGAGGTGGATGGTGTTGGTCGGCGCCGAGACGCCCATCATCTCCGAACCGCGCCAGGCGATCGGGCGGAGATAGGCATTCGGCAAGTTGTTCCTGTCGATCACAAGCTGCTTTGCTGCATCGATTTCGGCGACCGACCAGGGAATCTCGAAATCGAGGATGTTGGCCGAGTTCTTCAGCCGCTCGGAATGCGCGGTGCTCCTGAAGACCTTGCCGCCATAGGCGCGCTCGCCCTCGAACACGCAGCTGGCGTAATGCAGCCCGTGGGTCAGGATATGCACATTGGCCTCGGCCCACGGCACCAGCCTGCCGTCGTACCAGATCACGCCATCGATCTTGTCGAATGAAACTCCCATGGTCTCTCTCCTCGATTAAGCCGTTTCAATGGGACAAGCGTCAGCCGTCGCGCGACTCGACAAGTCGCACGCATCAAGGCGCTTAAGTCGTTATTGCTAGCGCAGCGAAATTATTCCGCCGCCAGTCACAAGACCTTCTTGATCCAGTCATGCGGGTCTTCCGCACGGCCGTACTGGATATCGACCAGCTGCTTGCGCAGGCCCATCGCAACAGGACCCGCAGCACCGCCGCTGATCTCGAAATTGCCGCTCGCCGAACACACCTTGCCGATCGGCGAAATCACCGCCGCCGTGCCGCAGGCGAACGCTTCCTTGAGCCTGCCGCTGGCGGCATCCTTGCGCCACTGCTCGATCGTGTAGGGCTCCTCGCGCACAGGCGTGCCGGAATCCTTGGCGAGCGCAATGATCGAATCGCGGGTGATGCCCGGCAGGATCGTGCCGAGCGGCGGCGTCGAGAGCGAGCCGTCGTCGAACACGAAGAAGACGTTCATGCCACCGAGTTCCTCGATATAGCGGCGCTCGACCGCATCGAGGAAAACCACCTGATCGCAGCCGTGCTCGATCGCCTCGGCCTGCGCGCGCAGGCTCGCCGCATAATTGCCGCCGCACTTGACGGCGCCGGTGCCGCCGATCGCGGCGCGCGTGTAGTTCTCCGACACCCAGATCGACACCGGCGCTGGTCCGCCCTTGAAATAGGAACCGACCGGCGAGGCGATGACGGCGAAGATGTATTCCGCTGATGGCTTGACGCCGAGGAAGACCTCGTTCGCGATCATGAAGGGCCGCAAATAGAGACTGCCCTCGCCGCCCGGGATCCAGGCGCTGTCGATGCGCACGACCTGTTCGACCGCTTCGATGAACAGAGGCTCGGGCACCGGCGCCATGGCCATACGTTCCGCCGAATTCCGGAAGCGCCTTGCATTGGCGTCGGGGCGGAACAGGTTCACGCCGTTGTCGCGCTTGTAGGCCTTGAGGCCCTCGAAAATCTCCTGCGCGTAGTGCAGGACGGCCGCGGCCGGATCGAGCGAGAAATTGGCGCGGGCTTCGACGCGCGCGTCATGCCAGCCCTTGGCCTGGTTGTAGCGAACGATCGCCATGTGATCGGTGAAAATCCGGCCGAAGCCCGGGTCCGCGAGCTTTGCCGTGCGCTCCTGCTCAGGGGTTGGATTCGCCGCCGGCTGGATTTCGAATTTCAAACTCATGCCCTTGCTTCCTGCCCTTGCTTTCCGCTGCCGGAATCGGCGCGATTCTGGCGCCGGCCGGCCTCTCCGGGCCGGCTGGCTCAATAGATCTGGACTTCGCAGGCCTGGACTTCACCACCACCAGCCTTGCGGCCGGTTTCCTGCGCTGCCATGTCCGTGACGACATGCTTTTGCGGGATGCCGAAGTCCAGTATGTTTGCCGAAATACCGCTCGACAATCGCACGGTAGTCCATTTGCGGCCGTTGCCGCCATCGCTGGCTTTTTCCGACTGCCTGACACGTCACCAGGTTCGAAACGACTTAAAGTTTCGTCGTGGCTGGCAGTTTTGTAACATTGAACCCAAGATATGTCAACATGACTGACATAAATTTCTCAAGGGGACCCGCCGACCCTGATTCGCAAGGGAACGCAGGCACATCCCCTGCCCCGCGGGCCGGCGAATTGCGCTGGGACATCATTGAATTGTTGTTCTTCGCCTACCGCGACTTCGTCGGCGATGCCGACCATGAGCTCGAGGCCTTCGGCTTCGGCCGCGCCCATCACCGCGTGATGCATTTCGTCTACCGCTATCCCGGCCTCAAGGTCGCCGACCTGCTGGACGTGTTGCGGATCACCAAGCAATCGCTTGGCCGGGTGCTCAAGCAGTTGCTCGACGAGGACTACATCATCCAGAAGACCGGCAATAACGACCGCCGGCAGCGCCTTCTTTACGCCACCCCCAAAGGCGAAGCCTTGGTGGCAAAGCTCGCAGGGCTGCAGACCGATCGCATCACAAGCGCGCTCCGGGACATCAATCCCGAAGGCGTCGCGGCGATTAGCCAGTTCCTCCGCGCGATGATCGATCGCGAGGACCCCGACAAGGTGTTAGAGGCGATCTTCGGGACCGGCAGCAAGAAGCCAAGGGAGTAATCGTGGCGCAAGGAGCAACCATGGCGACGGCCGCCGCGCGCGCAACGCAGCAACTGGCCGACGACGCCCCGCACCTCCTGCTGGTCGACGACGATCGCCGTATCCGCGACCTGTTGTCGCGGTTTCTGTCCGGCGAGGGTTATCGCGTCACCACCGCCTCGAGCGCGAACGACGCGCGCGCAAAGCTGCTCGGCCTGCATTTCGATCTGCTGATCCTCGACGTCATGATGCCCGGCGAAACCGGCTTCGACCTGGCCCGCTTCATTCGCACCTCTTCCTCGGTGCCGATCATCATGCTGACGGCCCGTCATGAAGCGGAAGCGCGGATCGAGGGCCTGCAGATCGGCGCCGACGATTATGTCGCAAAACCGTTCGAGCCCCGCGAACTGATCTTAAGGATCGGCAACATCCTCAAGCGCAGCGCGCCACCGCCGGTGGAGGCGCTGGAGCAGATCGCGTTCGGCCCTTACGTGTTTCATCTCGACCGCGGCGAATTGCGCCAGGGCGAGGAGATCATTCACCTGACCGACCGCGAGCGCGAAATGCTGCGCATTCTGGCGGTCGCACCCGGCGATACCGTACCGCGCGCGGCGCTGACCGGCGGCGGCACGGTGAACGAGCGCGCGGTCGACGTGCAGATCAACCGCCTGCGGCGCAAGATCGAGCGCGATCCCGCCAATCCGCTGTTCCTGCAGGCGGTGCGCGGCATCGGCTATCGCCTGGTCGCGTCGCCCTGAGCATGAGTACGATCGACACCGGCCTGACGTTCATCCGCAATGCGTCGCAACGCGTGTCCAGAGCCAATGGCTGGATGGGCAACGCGTTCAAGAGCTGGATGCCGACCGGCCTCTATGCCCGCGCGCTGCTGATCATGATCGTGCCGATGGTGATCCTGCAGACGGTCGTGGCGTTCGTGTTCATGGAGCGGCACTGGAACACGGTGACGCGGCGGCTGTCGGCGGCCGTGGTGCAGGATATTGCCAGCCTGATCGACGTCTACAAGTTCTATCCGCAGGACAAGGAGCGCGCGCAATTGCGCCGCGTCGGGCAGCGGCTGCAGCTCGTGGTCGATTTTCTTCCCGTCGGCGACATGCCGCCGCCGGGGCCAAAACCGTTCTTCTCGCTGCTCGACCAGACGCTCTCGAAGAGTCTGCGCCAGATCGGCAGGCCGTTCTGGATCGACACCGTCGGCAAATCCAACCTGGTCGAAATCCGCATCCAGCTCGACGATTCCGTGATGCGGGTGTTCGCGCAGCGCAACGCCGCCTACGCCTCGAACTCAGAGATCTTCATCTTCTGGATGCTGGGCACTTCCTCGATCCTCTTGATCGTCGCGGTGCTGTTCCTGCGCAACCAGATCAGGCCGATCCTGCGGCTGGCCGAGGCCGCCGAAAGCTTTGGCAAGGGACGCGAGGCGCCAAACTTCCGTCCCCGCGGCGCGCGGGAAGTGCGGCAGGCGGCGCAGGCGTTCCTGGAAATGAAGGCGCGCGTCGAGCGCTCGATCGAGCAGCGCACCGCGATGCTGGCCGGCGTCAGCCACGACCTGCGCACCATCCTGACCCGCTTCAAGCTCGAACTCGCACTGATCGGCGACAGCCCCGAAGTCGACGGCATGCGCAAGGACGTCGACGAAATGGCCGGCATGCTGGAGGCCTATCTCTCCTTTGCGCGCGGCGACAGCGGCGAGATCGCGCAGCCGACCGACATGGAGATAGCGCTGGAAGATCTGCGCAGCGACGCCGAGCGCAACGGTCACACCGCGACGGTGACGTTCCACGGCCTGCCCGTGGTGACGGTGAAGCCGGCCTCGTTCAAGCGCTGCATCGCCAACCTCGTCTCCAACGCGGCGCGCCACGCCAACACGGTCGCCATCACCGGCCACCGCGATCACCGCTATCTGACGGTGACGATCGACGACGACGGACCCGGCATTCCCGCCAATATGCGCGAGGAAGTGTTCAAGCCGTTCCTGCGGCTTGACGATGCCCGCAACCAGGACGAAGGCGGCACGGGCCTGGGGCTGGCCATCGCCCGCGACATCGCCCGCTCGCATGGCGGCGACATCACGCTCAGTGATAGCCCGATGGGCGGCCTGCGCGCGACGGTAAGGGTGCCGGTGTAGGTCCCGCGCGTAGCCCGGATGGAGCGCAGCGCAATCCGGGACGTCTCGCCCCGCACAGAGCCCCGGATTGCGCTGCGCTCCATCCGGGCTACAGGCTGACCCCGTTCTACTTTGCATGGGGTTGTTTTCGATATTTTGTGTCAGGGCCCTGCAGCGCACCGCCGAAGCCGACGGCAAAACCGAGTCCCGATCCGCTCCGGATTACTACTTCGGCGGCGTCTTCGGAATCAGCGCCTTCAGCTTTTCCATGTCCTTCATGTTTATCTTCATGCCACCGGGCATCAGGATGTCGCCGGCCTTTTGGTCGGCCTTGCAGGCGCCGAGCCATTTGGCCTCGATGGTCGTGGCGCTGTCGCGCGGCCCGCCCCCCGGGCCGCCCTCGCTGTGCGAGGTCGATTTCACGGTGTAGGCGGAATTGAAGTCGCCGATGATCTCGGCGTGCGACTTGATCGTCATGCCCGCAACACCGCAGACGGAATCGCTGACATAACCGGTCGCCGTCTTCTGGATGTCCTGCTTCGAGCAGATATCCTTGGCCATCGGCGCCATCGCCGTGCTCATGTCCTTGTCGGTGGTCTCGTCGGTGCATTGCTGCATCGTCATTTCGGGCGATGGCGATCCTGCGCGCAGCACCTTCATTTCCCATAGTCCGGCCTTGCGCACCGGCAGCTCCACGGCCGCGGCGCCGCCGACCTGCAACAGGGCAACCAAACCAACGGCCGAACAAGACACAAGAAGTGATCGTCTCATACACAGGCTCCCGCTGAATTCTTCCACAATATCGTGGCGCGCGAAGTGAACACACGCCCCGCGTGGCAAAAACATGTCCAGCCGGAAAACCGGGTAGCGGTTGTGCTCAGTAAAGCGTGCGCAGCGGCCGCTCAGCGGCGCCATAGGGCACCCAGCGGCAGGCAAAGGAAACGTAGCCGCCGTAATTGGGCTGCAGGCCGAGGAATTTCACCACCTTGCCGTAGCGCGCGCAGTGGTCGACGGCGAGCTGGCGGGCATCGGCCTGCATCGCCAGCGGATAGGCGATGATGCCGCCGGTGTCATTGCCCTTGAACGACGGCACCGTGTCGATGTCCAACCATTGCGCCTGCGCCGGCGTACCCGCCAGCATTCCGCCCATGACTACCAGAGACATGGCAACCAGGCACGCGGCCACAATTCTTCGCATCGCAGACTCCATTTCGCTCGAAGCCCACCATAGTGTGCGCCGATGGCCATGAAAAGAATGCTTGCAGCACGAGGCGGACTTGGCCGTCAGGTGTTGCCGCGCTGCACTTGACCTCGTCAGGGCTTCGCGGCACCGTCTCGCGCGTTGGCTTACCGACGGATTCCCCATGCGCAACCTGTTCACATCCTTGAGAGCACTCGGCCTGATGACGGCGGCGCTCGCCTTGCTGGCCTCCAGCCCTGCCGCCCAGGCCGCCAACCCCCTGGAGCTGAATTTCGGGCTGTTCGGCCCGAAATATGACGGCCGTGTCGCCGAATGCGAGCGGGCGCTGTCGACGATCTCGTCGCAATTCCAGGAGAAGGAAGGCAAGTTCTGGAATTCGGCGCTTGTTATCACCGGCTTCGGACGTATCCGCGAGACCGCGTTTCGGCCTTGGCAGTCCGACAACATCCCGCGCCGCTACTGCAGCGGTGACGTTATGTTGAGCGACGGCAAGATGCGCACCGTGCACTACTCGATCATCGAGGATGGCGGCTTTGCCGGCTTTGGACAGGGCGTCGAATGGTGCGTGACCGGCCTTGACCGCAACTGGGCGTACAGTCCCGGCTGCCGGGCAGCCAGGCCCTGATTCCCTGACCGGGCCGATCGAATCAGGCCTTCCGCGGCTGCATTTCGCGACCACCCAATTTTGTTCTTGAAATGTTCCGGCTCCCTGCTAGGCTCCAAGTAGTCGAGTGGAGGGGCGTTCGATGTACCGATCCGTCATTATTTCGCGGCTTCTGATTTCGCTGGCGCTTGTTGTCGTCTCCGCCGGGATGGCGTGTGCGCAGGACCGCCGGCAGAACGCCCCGGGCGAGTTCGATTTTTATGTCCTCGCCCTGTCATGGTCGCCCTCGTTCTGCGAGGCCGCGGCTGAGCGCGGCAATAGCGGGCGCTCGCAGGTCCAGTGCGAACGGCCCTATTCCTTCGTGGTTCACGGCCTGTGGCCGCAATATGAGCGCGGCTTTCCCGAATATTGCCAGCGGCCCTCGCCGCGGCTCGATCGCAACATCATGACCTCGATGCTGGACCTGATGCCGGCGCCCGGCCTGATCTTCAACGAATGGGACAAGCACGGCACCTGTTCAGGCCTCGGCGCGCGGGCCTATTTCGAGGGCATCCGCAAGGCGCGCGCGGCGGTGAAGATCCCCGAGGAATTCCTGCAATTGTCGGAGCCAAAAACCATCGCGCCGGGCGATCTCGAAGCTGCCTTCATCAAGGTCAACCCCGGCCTGAGCAGTTCGGCGATTTCGGTGACCTGCTCAGGCCGGCGCCTGAGCGAGGTGCGGGTCTGCCTGAGCAAGGACATGCAATTCCGCGCCTGCGAGGAAACCGACCGCCGCGCCTGCCGGCGTGATGAGGTGGTGATGCCGCCGGTGCGCGGCGGCTGAAGATCCTGTTCCGCCGTGCCAGGCAGTATGCCAGGGCATGGCAGCCCACCACCTAGCGCAGACTACCCAGAGTTGTCTGCGTTCCCGGCCATCCGCGCCATTTTCGTCGTCTGCAAGGTGCGTGGATGGCCGGGACCCCCTCCACGCCAAGGCTGCGTCAGGCGCTAATGTCCAGGCTGGTGCGATCGGCGAAGCTCAGTCGTGCCGGTCCATTGAACGCAAGGGAATCGTTCGAGCCCTTGAAGTTTATTGTGGTCCTGCCGAACTGCTGGGTGACGATAACGTCATTCAGCGAATAACCACTGATCGATAAATCGACACTGCCGCTGCCGTTGTCCACCCAAACGACATCGTTGCCGTCGCCCTTGGCAAAATTGATCGTCGAGTTATCACCCGTTACCTTGATGTGATCGTCACCGGCGCCGCCCGTCACCGTCGAGTATCCACCGACCTGGATAATATCGTCGCCAGCGCCACCATCGACGACGGAATAATCATTGGTCCGCACATGGTCGTCACCGTCGCCAGCTGAGACAATCGCATGTGAGTAGGTGTGGACGCTGTCGTTACCGGTGCCGGCGTCGACAACCGCATGGCCATAGGCGTCGATGATATCGTTGCCCGCACCGCCGCTCAGGTTGGCGTGATCGTAGGCGCGGAGGCTGTCATCGCCGGCGCCGCCGTCAAGGGTGGAATGGTCGTAGGCCGTGAGTATGTCGTTGCCGTTACCACCCGAAACATTCGAATACGCATAGGTGCTGATGTAATCATTGCCGTCGCCGCCGGTGGCCGTTGAATGATCGTACGTGCGGATATGATCATTGCCGGCGCCGCCATCCACGGTCAAATAACCATAGGTGCTGACGGTATCGTCGCCGTCGCCGGCGACGACGTTGGCCCGGCCATCGACATCGATTATATCGTTGCCCGCGCCGGCATCGATCGTGGCGTTGCTGGCCTGAACCCTGATGACGTCGTTCCCGCTACCGCTGGTAATCTTGAAAAAGTCTATGCCGGCGGACGACCCGGCATCACGGCCGTGACGTCTGTAGCTCTGAAAGGCGTCAACCTGCGCCTGCAACCGATCGACCGCAGATCGTTCTGCCGACGCCCGCGCCAGCATCTGTTTGGCGCGGTGCGAAATACTGACCGTGGTCACCGACACGGACACCGATGACGATACGGTGCTTGCTGCACCGTCCCCGCTGGTGCCGGCACCCGCTACGGCGGTGCTGGTCTGCGAAATCGACCAGGTCGTGTAGGATAAATAGGCGGCAGCAATTGTACTCATGGGCAACTTCCTCGTCTATTCTGGACGGAACCGGAAAATACACCCGAGACCGAAATGATCGGTTAAGGCGAGCCGTCGAAAACTCCGGCAATCCCGCCAACCCAATTGCAGACGCCGTCCCGCCGCGCGCATCTTCGGACGATATGGGTTACTTTCCGGGCCCCGATGTCGTAACCCCTCCCCCATGAACTACCGACACGCCTTTCACGCTGGCGGCTTCGCCGATGTCATCAAGCATATCGTGCTAGTGCGCATGCTGGCCTATCTGCAAGAGAAGCAGGCCCCGTTTCGCGTCATCGACACCCATGCCGGCGCAGGCCGCTACGATCTCACAGGCGAAGAGGCGCGCCGCGGCGGTGAATGGCTGACCGGCATTGCGCGGGTGCTGCAGGCGCGGTTTTCGGAAAACACACTGCCGCTGGTGACCGGCTATCTCGACATTGTCCGGGCGTTCAACTCCCCGGGCAAGCTCGAGGCCTATCCCGGATCGCCCCTGATCGCCCGTGCGCTGCTGCGGCCGCAGGACCGTCTCACCGCCTGCGAACTTGAACCCGGCGCCCGCAGGCAACTGATCGACGCGCTGCGCCGCGACAGCCAGGCGCGGGTGGTCGATCTCGACGGCTGGACCGCGTTACCGGCCTTCGTGCCACCCAACGAGCGGCGCGGCCTGGTGCTGATCGATCCATCGTTCGAGCAAAAGGACGAATTCGACACGCTGGCCGGCGGGTTCGCCGAAGCCTATGCGAAATGGCCGACCGGCAGCTACCTGATCTGGTATCCGGTCAAGAGCCGGCGGGCCACCGACACCCTGGCGCGCCTTGTCGCCGGCGCTGCCGCCGCCAGCAAGCCGGCGGGCAAGTGTCTGCGGCTCGAATTTTCGGTCGCGCCGCAGGCGGCGGGCGGCCCCCTCACCTCCACCGGCCTCCTGATCGTCAATCCACCATGGACGCTGGCGGCCGAGCTAAAGACAATTCTACCCGAACTTGAAAAGCCGCTCGGCCAGGGCGGCGCCGCCCGGTTCAGGCTGGAGACGCCCAAGCCCTGAGGCCCCGGCCGGTCAGGTGAAAGTTACGAATCGCCATAGGCAATTCGCGCAAATCCGTATTATGCTCAGGCCGTTGGGACTGGCTTTACGTTCCGCTTCCGCGAATGGTTGCGGCGGAGTGATCAAGGCCGAATAAAATCCAGGTCGGTCGGGACGTAAGCCCGATCGGCGAAGGTGGCCAAAGCTTCCGGCAGCGAATGTCCGGTCGGCCGGTACGCGAATTACGCGTAGCGGCAGAGCAATACGGGGGAGGAGTTTCCCGATGGCCATGACTGGAACAGTCAAGTTCTTCAATGGAGAACGCGGCTACGGCTTCATCAAGCCCGATGATGGCGGCCGCGATGTGTTTGTGCATATTACCGCCGTTGAGCGGGCCGGACTGAAGGATCTGACAGAAGGACAGCGCATTACGTTCGAGGTCGAACCGGACAAGAAGGGCAAAGGCCCCAAGGCGGTCAACCTGGTGATTTCATCGTAAACCGACGCTCGCGTTGGACGCGGACTGAATTTTTGGCTGGCGAAGATTTCGCGGGGCACGGCATCGCCGCCCAGAGCGTCGAGCCGCGCGGCATCCACACGCGTACCCTGCCTGAAGACAAAAAAATCCCGGCGACTTACTGCCGCCGGGAGGTGGTAACCAACCGTTTCTTTGTTCTAGAAGCGATAGTTTACGCCGGCGCGGATCAAGCCGAACCGGTATCCGTTTGACGCGCCTGTAACGACGAAGTTGCTGTTGGCCAGATCGACATAGAGATATTCGATCTTGGCGCTCCAGTTCGGGGCGAAGCCCATCTCGGCGCCGGCGCCGAGCGTCCAGCCCGCATTGGTGTGGGATTCCGACAAGCCGAAGGTGGTGGCGCGCAGTTCGCCGAAGGCGAGACCGCCCGTGCCGAAGAACATGATGTTGTTGAAAGCAAAGCCGGCGCGACCGCGAACCGTGCCGAACCAGGGGTTGGAGAATTTCCACGGTGCGAAGGTCTCTTCGGCGCCGGTCGCCTGGATGTCGCCTTCGAGACCGAATACCCACGGGCTCCCGGGCTGCTGCCAATTGTACCCAGCTTGAACGCCGCCCACGAATCCTGACGGCTTGGTCGGGTTGTTGGCGACCGAGCCCCAGGAATAGCCCAGGTTGCCGCCAAGATAGGGACCCGCCCAGCTAAAGGAATCGAACCGCTGGTTGCTGGTGTAGGTGCGTCCGTAATTGAGGTCGGCTGCCTGTGCCGACATGGTCCAGCCGGCACCGATCAGCGCCAGTGCGCCCAATACAAACCTGCTCATCACGCCACTCCACGCAACTGCCGCGACCAATCCCGGGGGGGACACCGGCTTGGTTACGGAACTCGACTTTTTCCTGTAAGATTTATCGAGAGTTTTAAGTTAAAGGGTTGTTAAGCCGGGTTACCGCCCGCTCATCATTCTTAAGGAAGCGTTACCGGCGCCTTTCCCCCGGCAAGGCGTGCCCGAGCGCTGGCGATGCCGCCCGGCAGCGCTTAATTTAGGCCCATGGATCACGATTCTACCGACCATCCGGAGCCCCCGCGCAAGGCGCGGCAGGGTTCCCAGCCGGATCTGCCTCCGCAGGACCTGATCGCCGCCGACGTCGACCCCGCGACATCCGCCGCCGAGGAGGACGACGAGGCGCGCCTGCCGGAAGCCGCTGAGGACGCTGCCGAGGCGATTGCCGAAGGCCCGCTGGCGGTCGGCCACGCGGCCATCGAAAACGCGGTGCGGCTGGCGCCGACCTCTCCCGGCGTCTACCGCATGCTCAACGCCGGCAGCGACGTGCTGTACGTCGGCAAGGCGAAAAACGTCCGCAAGCGGCTCTCCTCCTACGCCCGCGTCAACGCACCGCTGCCGGCGCGCATCCTGCGGATGATCGCGGCGACCGTGACGGTCGAGATCATCTCCACCACCACCGAGACCGAAGCGCTGCTGCTGGAAGCCAACCTGATCAAGCAGCTGCGGCCGCGCTTCAACGTGCAGCTGCGCGACGACAAGTCGTTTCCCTACATCCTGATATCAGGCGACCATTGGGCGCCGCAGATCCTCAAGCATCGCGGCGCGCAATCGAGGGCCGGCCGGTATTTCGGACCGTTCGCATCCGCCGGCGCGGTCGGCCGCACCATCACGGCGCTACAGCGCGCCTTCCTGATCCGCTCCTGCACCGACGGCTTCTTCGAGAGCCGCACCCGGCCCTGCCTGCTCTATCAGATCCGCCGCTGCTCGGGCCCCTGCACGCGCGAGATCGACTTCCCCGGCTATACCGAGCTGGTGCGCGAGGCCACCGATTTCCTGTCCGGCCGCAGCCATGCCGTGAAGCAGCTGCTCGCCGGCGAGATGGAGAAGGCGTCCACTGAACTCGAATTCGAGACCGCGGCGCTGTATCGTGATCGCCTCGCCGCGCTGTCGGCGATCCAGTCGCAGCAGGGCATCAATCCGCGCACCGTGGAAGAAGCCGACGTGTTCGCCATCCATCAGGAGGGCGGCTATTCCTGCGTCGAAGTGTTCTTCTTCCGCACCGGCCAGAACTGGGGCAACCGCGCCTATTTCCCGAAGGCGGAGAAGTCGTTCACGCCAGAGGAAGTGCTGGCCTCGTTCCTCGCGCAATTCTACGACGACAAGCCGCCGCCGAGACTCATCCTGCTATCGCATGAGATTGAGGAAAGCGCGCTGCTGGCCGATGCGCTCTCGGTCAAGGCCGGCTTCAAGGTCGAAGTCTCGACGCCGAAGCGCGGCGAAAAGAAAGAGCTGATCGCCCACGCGCTGACCAATGCGCGCGAGGCGCTCGGCCGCAAGCTGAGCGATACCGCAACCCAGAGCCGCCTGCTGCAGGGCATGGCGGCCACGCTCGCACTGCCGCAGGTGCCGAAGCGCATCGAGGTCTATGATAACAGCCACATCCAGGGCACCAACGCCGTCGGCGCGATGATCGTGGCGGGACCGGATGGATTCATCAAGAACCAGTATCGCAAGTTCAACATCAAGTCCGAGGGACTGACACCCGGCGACGACTACGCGATGATGCGCGAGGTGCTGGAACGGCGCTTCAAGCGGCTGCTGAAACCGCCGGAGGGCGATGCCGCCCAAACAAAACCTGGCGCGAAGGCCGACGATGATTCGTTTCCGCAATGGCCCGATCTCGTCATCATCGACGGCGGTCGCGGCCAGCTCAACGCCGTCAGGGAGATTTTCGAGGGTCTCGGATTGACCCAGGTCGCCCTGATGGCCGTCGCAAAAGGCCCGGACCGCGATGCCGGGCGGGAGACCCTGTTCATGCCGGACCGCGAGGCCATCAAGCTCGAGCCGCGCGATCCCGTGCTGTATTTCATCCAGCGGCTGCGCGACGAGGCGCATCGCTTCGTGATCGGCTCACACCGCAAACTGCGGAAAAAAGACATCAGGGAAGCGGGCTTACAGGAAATCCCGGGCATCGGCCCGTCACGCAAACGTGCCTTGCTGCATCACTTCGGAACACTGAAGGAGATCGAGCGGGCCTCGATCGCGGACCTCGGCAAGGTTCCCGGCGTCAGCGCCGAAAGCGCCCGCAAGATTTTCGAGTTTTTCCATGCACAGCCGGGGTAAGGGGACTTCGGGTCGAAAGGCATGTGTCATTTGGACGTCGCCTCCGGCAGATGATCTAGGGTCCGCACGGTTGACCTTCACGCTCCAGCGGTATTGGTAAGACGGATGAACATCGCAACAACGAGGGGACAGCCCAAGAGCCTGTCCTTGCCGAATATCCTGACCTACGCCCGTATTGCCGCCATTCCGGTGGTTGTCGGCTGCGTTTTCGCCCAGTCCATCCTGGACGGCCCGCTGTGGCTGCGCTGGGTGGCGCTGGCCGTCTTTATCGCCGCGGGGGTGACCGATTACCTCGACGGCTACTATGCGCGAATCTGGGATCAGCAATCCGCCTTTGGCCGGATGCTCGATCCGATCGCCGACAAACTCCTGGTGGCGTCCTGCCTGTTGATGCTGGCGGCCGACAACTCGATCCACGGCTGGACCCTGTGGGCCGCCATCGTGATCTTGTGCCGCGAAATCCTGGTCTCGGGCTTGCGGGAATATCTGGCGGCCTTGCGGGTCAGCGTCCCCGTGACCAAGCTGGCGAAATGGAAGACCACGATCCAGCTGGTCGCGATCGGCTTCCTGATCGCCGGCGAGGCGGGGGAGCAGATCCTGCCCGCGACCACCCTGATCGGGATCGCGCTGTTGTGGATGTCGGCGCTCTTCACGATCTACACCGGCTGGGATTATTTCCGCGCCGGCATCCATCACCTCATCAAGGAGGATGAGGGATGAGGGTCAAATATTTCGCCTGGGTACGCGAGCGGGTCGGCGTCGCGGAGGAAACCGTCGAGCCGCCGGCCGACGTGCGCACGGTGAACGATTTGATCGGCTGGTTGTCCGGCCGCGGCGAGGCTTATGCCTACGCCTTCGAAAAGCCGAAGGTGATCCGCGCCGCGATCGACCACACCCATGTCAAGCCGGACGCTGCAATCGCCGGCGCACGCGAGATTGCGTTCTTCCCGCCGATGACCGGCGGTTGACAAAGCGTTTTCGAGCGAAGTGGGTACCGGTTCGCGTGAAGAAAACGCGTCAAACAAAAGATGATCACATGGCTGTCACGGCGACCATTCGCATTCAGCAAGCGGATTTCGACGTCGCGCAAGAAATCGCGGCGCTGAGCAAAGACCGTACCGATGTGGGCGCCGTCGTCACGTTCAGCGGCATCTGCCGTGGCAGCGAGAACGGCGAACCGATTGCCGCGCTGACGCTGGAGCATTATCCCGGCATGGCCGAAGCCGAGATCGGGCGCCATGCCGACGAGGCGCTGTCGCGCTGGCCGTTGCAGGGCCTCACCATCATTCACCGTTTCGGCCGCATCGCGCCGGGCGAGAACATCGTCCTGGTCGTGACGGCGTCGTCGCATCGCCAGGCCGCGTTCGAGGCCGCGGACTTCCTGATGGACTACCTCAAGACCAACGCGCCGTTCTGGAAGCGCGAGGAAAGCGGAAAAGGCACCAGCTGGGTCGAGGCGCGCGACCATGATGATGCGGCCGCCGCGCGCTGGGCCAAACCCTGATGGCCAAACGTACCAAGCCGGCAGCCAAGCGCGGCCAGACCATCTCGAAACTTCCAAAAGTCGGCGCGGGCGAATTACTGACGCTGCTCGATTTCGTCCGCTACGCCGTCAGCCGTTTCACGGAAGCCGAGTTGGTATTCGCGCATGGCACCACCGATCCCGTTGCCGAGGCCGCCTTCCTGGTCTGCGAGGCGCTGCATCTGCACCCTGACCAGTTCGAGGCGTTCGCCACCGCGCGCGTCACCGCTGCTGAGGGCAAGAAGATCCTCGACCTGATCGTGCGGCGTGTCACGACGCGAAAGCCCGCAGCCTACCTCGTCAACAAGATCTACATGCGCGGCCTGCCGTTCTATGTCGACGAGCGCACCATCGTGCCACGCTCGTTCATCGGCGAACTGCTGGAGCAGCATTTCGGCGGCGACGGCGATGAGGAGGCCGGCTCGCTGATCTCGGACCCCGGCATGGTCGAAAGCGTGCTCGACCTCTGCACCGGTTCGGGCTGTCTTGCCATCCTGGCCAGCCGGAATTTTCCGAATGCCGAAATCGACGCTGTGGATATTTCAAAGGACGCACTGGAAGTCGCCGCGCGCAATGTCCGGGATTATGGGCTAACGAACAGGCTCACGCTGTACCGCGGAGATCTGTTCCAGCCGCTGAACGGCAAGCGCTACGACTTGATCATTTCCAATCCGCCCTATGTCGACGCGGAAGGCATGGCCGACCTGCCGAGCGAATGCCGCGCTGAGCCGAAGCTTGCTTTCGACGGCGGCGCCGACGGGCTCGACATCATCAGCCGCATCCTCGACGAAGCCGAAGCGCACCTGACGCCGCAAGGCGGTCTGTTATGCGAGATCGGGCGCTGCCGTCCGCAACTCGAGGCCGCCTATCCACAACTGCCGCTGCTCTGGCTCGACACCGAGGATTCCGAGGGCGAAGTGTTCTGGATCGCCGCCGCCGATCTCTGATCCGGCCTATTGCGCGGAAATATCACGGCCCGTTGACGTTCCTGTTTGGCGGCGAAGCTGATATTTTGGGGCAAATCCGTTTCAAACCGAAAAGAGGCCGCCCATGCTGGACAAGAGCCCCCGCCCCAATTCCGTCAACGTGCCGAACGATCTCGCCGCGCACTGGATGCCGTTCACTGCGAACCGGGCGTTCAAGAAAAACCCGCGGATGCTCGCCGCCGCCAAGGACATGCACTACTTCACCGTCGACGGCCGCAAGATCATCGACGGCGCCTCGGGCATGTGGTGCACCAATGCCGGCCACGGCCGCACCCAGATTTCGTCGGCGATCGCCAAGCAGGCCGAGGCGCTGGACTATGCGCCGCCGTTCCAGTTCGGCATTCCGCAGGCCTTCGAACTCGCCAGCCGCATCGCGGAACTGGCGCCGGCAGGCCTCGACCACGTGTTCTTCTGCAATTCCGGCTCGGAAGCGGCTGATACGGCGCTCAAGATCGCGCTGGCCTATCACCAGATCAACGGCCACGGCAGCCGCATCCGCCTGATCGGCCGTGAGCGCGGCTATCACGGTGTCGGTTTCGGCGGCACTTCCGTCGGCGGCATCGTCGGCAACCGAAAGATGTTCGGCTCACTGCTGACCGGCGTCGATCATTTGCCGGCGACTTACGATCGCGACAAGCAGGCCTTCAGCAAGGGCGAGCCGGAATATGGCGCGCATTTCGCCGACGAACTCGAACGCATCGTCAATTTGCACGGCGCCAACACTGTCGCGGCCGTGATCGTCGAGCCGATGGCGGGATCGACCGGCGTGCTGCCGGCGCCGAAGGGCTATCTCAAGCGGCTGCGCGAGATCACCCAGAAGCACGGCATCCTGTTGATCTTCGACGAGGTCATCACCGGCTACGGCCGGCTCGGCTTCGCCTTTGCCGCCGAACGCTATGGCGTGGTGCCCGACATGCTGACCTTCGCCAAGGGCATCACCAATGGCGCCGCGCCGATGGGCGGCGTGCTGGTGCGCGACACCATCCATGACGCCTTCATGAGCGGACCGGAACATGCGGTCGAACTGGCGCATGGCTACACTTATTCAGCCCATCCACTGGCCTGCGCGGCGGGTCTCGCTACGCTCGACATCTACCGCGACGAGAAGCTGTTCGAGCGCGCTAACAAGCTGGAGCCGAAATTTGCCGACGCGGTGATGTCGCTGCGCAGCGAGCCCGGCGTGGTGGATATCCGCACCGTCGGCCTGACCGCCGGCATCGATCTCGCACCGATCGCGGATGCGCCAGGCAAGCGTGGCTTCGCCGGGCTCAACAGCGCCTTCCACGACAATGATTTGATGGTGCGGGTAGCGGGCGACACCCTGGTGCTGACCCCGCCGCTGATCATCACCGAAGACCAGATCGGCGAGGTCATCGAAAAGGTCACCAAGGTGATCCGCGCGACGGCGTAAGCGCGTTCAGGAACATTCGAAACAACGAAGCGTTCATTCCAGCGACGGAGGCGATCATGCCTCTGCCGGTGGAGGATGGCGAAAGATGCTCGCGCCCGCGAATAGCCTGCTGCGCGCCGGGATCGGACTGAAGCTCAGCCAGATCAAGATAGCGACGCGGTCATATCTGCGCGACCGGACCGATCAGGCGACCGGGACCATGGCGTCCTATGCGATCGCCGCTGCGCTGTTCGCCACGGCGGGCGTTTTCCTGATCGCCGCTTGCCTCGTCGGGACCGTGGCGCTGTATCGCTGGATTGCGATCCACTACGGACAGTTTTGGGCGTTCGGCGCGATCGGCGCGCTACTGGTGACGATTGCTGCCATCTGTGCCGGTCTGGCCATGGCCAGATTGAAGCGACCGCCACCGCACTTTCCAACGCTCACCAGCCGGCTTCGCGTGGCGATCAAGGCCAATCCGCTCGAACGGCACCAGATCGAAGCCGCGCGAGATACCGCGGCCTCCATCCTGCTGTCGCCTGCGGCGCCACCGTCCCAAGCTCGGGCGCGGCGATCACGGCCGGCGCAGAACAGCAGGAACATTCAGGCCGGCCTGATCGTGATGGTGACGCTGCTGGGTTGGGCGGCCACGCGGCGGCGATCGCACGCGCGCCAAACGGGCGCGTGATGCCGCGCGCCCGATCTGAGGATAATCTTCTTCTGATGGCGGCCACCGCCATTCTCATCCTGACGGCGCAGCATTTTTTTCAGCCCGGTGCGCGAGCTGGGTCGGCAAGTTCGGCCGCCGCGCCCGCCGGCTCCCTGCCACACGAGCACTCCGCGCGATCCAACGACCCTCCCGCGGTCCGGCGCCCGAATTGGAAAACCACCCTGTGGCGCATCTACGAGCGTTCCAACGATGACCGTTTGCTTGCCACCGCCGCAGGCGTCGTGTTCTTCGGACTGCTTGCGGTGTTCCCGGCTGTGACGGCGCTGGTCTCCTCCTACGGCCTGTTCACCGATCCCGTAACCATTGGGGCCAACCTGCAAACGCTGGCAATGATGCTGCCCGAGGGCTCGTTCCAGATCGTGCAGGACCAGATTGCCCGGGTGCTCGCCAAGGGCCCCGCCGCGCTCGGCGGAACATTCCTGTTCGGCCTTGCCCTCGCCCTCTGGAGCGCCAATGCCGGCGTCAAGGCGATCATCGACGCGCTCAACGTCGTCCATGAGGTGCGGGAAACGCGCAGCTTCATCCGGCTCAACCTGCTGTCGTTGGCGTTGACGACCGGCGGTATCGCGGCCCTGCTGCTGATGGTGAGCGCGGTGGTGGCCTTTCCGCTGGCGTTCAATCACATCGGCCTCAGTTCAGAGGGCCGCCTCATCCTGGGTCTGGCCCGCTGGCCGTTGTTGTTTGTGATCCTGCTCGTCGCGCTGAGCGTGCTGTACCGGTTTGGACCGGACAGGCCTGCGGCGCGGTGGGAGTGGACGGGCGCCGGCACGCTCGCCGCGGCGCTGCTCTGGATCGCCGGCTCGGCCGCGTTGTCCTGGTATCTCTCGAATTTCGGCAACTACAACGCGACCTACGGCTCGCTGGGCGCCGCCATCGGCCTGATGGTGTGGATGTGGATGTCGGCCACGATCGTGCTGTTCGGGGCCGAGCTCAATTCGGAAATCGAGCGTCAGACCGCGGCCGGCGGCGCACGTCCCTCGGTGCCGGTACAGCCGTTGCGCGCCACCGCTTCGGCCGGAGCGATCAGTTCCGACCGTGCCTAAAGAACACTAGCTCGGCGAATCAACATTGATGCTAAGGTTGCGCCGCTCGGGGAGCGCGAGGCGGACCGTGCCTGAAACCTCCGTGTTTTCCCGGGTGAATACAGTTCCGACCTGAGGGCGTAGCGCGCGACATGATTCGCATTTCGACGATTTTCATCGCCATCTGCATGGTGCTGGTCGCAGCCTCCCTCGGCCTCGTCCTGCATGCGGTGGCCGGCTTCAGCGGCACCGAATCCGCGATCGTGGCGCTCACCGCGCTGACCTTCCTGATCCTCTACAATGCCGTGTCGATGCGGCTGCGCGATCGCTCCGACGTCGGCGGCCAGATCGCCGATCTTTCCCGCGGCACCGCCGACCTCGCCCGTCAGGTCGCCGAATTCGGCCGCCGGCTCGCCGCGGTCGAAGGCCGGGTGGTGTCGGCGAATTCGGCAAGCTCCGACCGCATCCAGGCCGTCCTCGGCGAGATCAACGAGCTCGGCGGGCTGGTCAAGCAGCTGGCCGTCTCGGTGGCGAGCCATGAGGATCTCCTGGCCTCGGGCGCGGCGGCCGCGCCCCCTGCCTCGTCGGGCAGGCCGCATTCCGAACCGCCGGAACAACCGGCGATCGCCCCGGAGCAAGCGGCGTATCCTGTCAGGGCCGCGCCGGTTGCCGCCGCCAGGCCGGCGCCTTCAGCGGAGGCCGCTTCGCCCTCGCGCAGCCAGCCGCAGCTGCTTGCTGCGGTGAAGAATGCGGTCGAGGAAAGCCGGCTCGATATCTACCTGCAGCCGATGGTGACGCTGCCGCAGCGCAAGGTGCGCTTCTACGAGGCGGTGACGCGACTGCGCGACGAGAAGGACCAGATACTCGCCGCCGATGATTTCATTCCCACCGCCGAAGCCGGCGGGCTGATCGGCAAGATCGATCACATGGTGATGCTGCGCTGTATCCAGGTGTTGCGCCGCCTGATGGTGCGCAACAAGGACGTCGGCGTGTTCTGCAACGTCTCGGCGGCGACGCTCAGCAATCCCGCCAATTTCGCGCAATGCCTCGACTTCCTCGAGGCCAACCGGGCGCTGGCGCCGTCCTTCGTACTCGAATTCAAGCAGGCGACGTTCCGCCACCTCGGCCCGACCGAAATCGAGCATCTCGCCGCATTGTCGCAGCGCGGTTACCGCTTCTCGATCGATCACGTCACCGACCTGCGGATCGAGCCGCGCGACCTCGCCGACCGCGGCGTCCGTTTCATCAAGGTGCCGGCGGCATTGCTGCTCGATCCCAAACAGAGTTCGACCTCGGATATCCACCCGTCCGATCTTTCCGACCTGCTTGGCCGCTTCGGCATCGACCTGATCGCCGAAAAGATCGAGGGCGAGCGGGCGGTGGTGGACCTGCTCGACTACGACGTGCGGTTTGGCCAGGGTTTTCTGTTTGCGCCGCCGCGACCGTTGCGGCCCGAGGGGGCATCTGCTACCGGCGGGGCGACAGCGAACAAGGACTCCGGCACCCCCAATGGCTCCAGCAGCACCGTTCCCATCGCCGGCCCGGCCGCGGAGCCCGCGATGCGGGCAACCGGCAATGCCGCCCTGGCGCGCCGTGCCGCAGGACCCGGCTAACAGGCTTCCCAACGCATGACCTCATTGCATTTTGCGGAGAGGCTGAGCGACCTCGTCGACGGCGTAGAGGTCATCCTCTCGGACATCTGGGGCGTGGTGCACAACGGGCTGGAGTCGTTTCCCGAAGCCTGCGAGGCGCTGCACACCTATCGCCAGCGCGGCGGCACCGTCATCCTGATCACCAACGCGCCGCGGCCGGCCGATTCCGTGCAGCGTCAGTTGCGCAAGCTCGGCGTTGCCGACGAAACCTACGACGCCATCGTCAGTTCCGGCGACCTGACCCGGAATTTCGTCGCCGACCACCCCGGCAAGAAGATCTTCTGGATCGGTCCGGAGCGGGACTCCTCGATCCATCGCGGGCTCGACGCCGTCATGGCGCCGCTGGAGCAGGCCGATTACATCATCTGCACCGGCCTGTTCGACGACGAGACCGAATCGGCGGAAGACTATCGCGCGATGATGCTGCAGGCGCGCGAGCACAAGCTGCCGCTGATTTGCGCCAACCCCGACATCGTCGTCGAACGCGGCGATCGGTTGATCTATTGCGCGGGCGCGATCGCCGAGCTCTATCGCGAACTCGGCGGCGAAGCGATCTTCTATGGCAAGCCGCACCGGCCGATCTATGAACGCGCCATGGCGCTCGCCACCGAGCGCCGCGGCCGGCCGACCTCGCTCGACCGCGTGCTGGCGATCGGGGATTCGGTACGTACCGACCTCACCGGCGCGCTCGGTTTCGGAATCGACTGTCTTTTCCTCACCCGCGGCATCCATTCCGAGGAATTCGAGGGCCTGGACCAGCTCGATCCGGCGTCGGTGAAAGAGCTGTTCGGCCATCCGCCGCGCGCGCTGATGCGGGAGCTGCGCTGGTAGCCGCCAGCGAGACCGTCGCGACGAGCGGCAGCGTTATGAAAACCCAGACTGATAAGTCTGTTGAAGTTCTTCATTTGAAAACACAAATGCCCGGGACAAAGCCCGGGCATGACAAATCAATTTATGATGGTGCCGGCGTTTACGCCGTCGCCATGTCCGGGAAGACCGCCTCGATCTTGGTCTTCAGCGTCGCCGCGTTGAACGGCTTGACGATGTAATTGTTCACGCCGGCCTTCTTGGCGGCGATCACGTTCTCGGTTTTGGATTCCGCCGTGATCATGATGAAGGGCGTGGTGGCCAGATTGGGGTCGGCGCGGACTTCCTTGAGCAGGTCGTAACCGGTCATCGGCTCCATGTTCCAGTCGGAAATCACGAGCCCGTATTTCTTGCCGCGCATCTTGTTCAGCGCCGCCGAGCCGTCGCTGGCATCGTCGATGTTGTCGAAGCCGAGCTGCTTCAGAAGATTTCGGATGATGCGGATCATGGTGCTGTAGTCATCGACCACCAGTACCGGCATGGACAAATCAACCGCCATCTTTTCCCCCACTCAACGCTCACGCAACAAACTATCGGCAGGCCTGCGCGATCCGCAGTCCTCCCCCAAGCAGTAGCAGCAGCCGTTAAACAGCGCGTTAATCGGGAAACGCCGGATTGCATCCGTTTTGGTCCGACCCGTCCGGCTTGACTTCGATGGGGGCGCCGCGTCACGGTCCGGCCTGCGCCAAGACCCGAGAATCTCTGAAAATCCCTGAAGAATCCGCAGAATCCCTGAAATGACCACTGCTTTTACCGTTATCCGAGACACCACGCCTGCCGCCGAGATCCCCCGGGGGGCCGTGGTCGCCATGGGCAATTTCGACGGCGTCCATCTGGGGCACCGGGCCGTGATCGACGCGGCCTTACGGATGGGCCGCGCCCACGGCAAGCCGGCGTTCGCCGTTACCTTCGAGCCGCATCCGCGCAGCTTTTTCAGCCCGAACAGCCCGCAATTCCGTCTCTCCGACGAGGCCAACAAGCTGCGGCTGCTGGCCGGAACCGGGCTGGACGGTGCCGTGGTGATGACCTTCGACAAGACCCGCGCCGGAACCTCGGCGCAAGATTTCATTCACCATGACCTGATCAAGCGCCTCGGCATCAGCGGCATTGCGGTCGGCTACGACTTTCATTTCGGCAAGGGCCGTGCCGGCTCGCCGAGCCTCCTGGTCAGCGAGGGGCCGCGGCTCGGCATCGAGGTCGACGTCCAGGCCCATGTCGATATCGAGGAGCGGCCGGTGTCCTCCAGCGCGATCCGCATGGCGCTGGCAGAGGGCCAGATCGACGAAGCCACCGCCATGCTGGGCGGGCCGTGGTTCGTCAGCGGCGAGGTGATCCATGGCGAGAAGCGCGGCCGCGATCTCGGCTACCCCACCGCCAATATCCGCCTCGACAAGAATTGCAGCCTCAAGCACGGCATCTATGCGGTGCGGGTCGGCCGCGGCACCGAGCGTTTCGATGCGGTGGCAAGCTTCGGTCGCCGTCCAACCTTCGACAACGGCGCGCCGCTGCTCGAAGTATTCCTGTTCGACTTCAAGGGCGACCTCTATCGCACCGTGCTTGACGTCGCCTTCATTCGTTTCATCCGTGACGAGCTGAAATTCGACACCATCGAAGCGTTGATACGCCAGATGGATGACGACAGCGCAAAGGCGCGCGCGGCACTGGCCGCGGCGCCGGACGCCTTTCCGAGGCTCGGAGCGATCGGTTGAACAAAACTGAAAAGCAGAAAATGCTCGCGGGCGAACTGTATCGCACCGACGAGGAACTCGGCGCCGAACAGGCCGCCGCCAAGGCGTGGATGGTGCGGTACAATGCGGCGCTGGCATCGCCGGTGGCCGAGCGGCATACCCTGCTCCGCGAACGGCTCGCCCGCGTCGGCAAGGGCGCCGTCATCCGTCCGCCTTTCCACTGCGACTATGGCTACAACATCAGTCTCGGCGACGGCGTCTTTCTCAACTTCAATTGCATCATCCTCGACGTGGTGGAGGTTGTGATCGGCAACGGCACCCAAATCGGGCCGGCCGTGCAAATCTACACCGCGGACCACCCGCGCGACGCCGAAACGCGAAAGACCGGCCTGGAGTTCGGCCGCCCCGTGCGAATCGGCAGCGACGTCTGGATCGGCGGCGGCGCCATCATCCTGCCCGGCGTCACGATCGGCGACGGCGCGGTGATCGGCGCCGGCAGCGTGGTCACGCGGGATGTCGCAGCGGGCGTCACCGTTGCCGGAAATCCGGCCCGGCCGCGGCAGGTCTGATACGGCCGTCTCCAGCCTTTGCGCTTCTGCCCTCCCCCTGCTATGGAAAGCCCCCATGTTTGCGCGGCGCACCATCAGCATTAGCGGCCCGGCTTCCGCCTGAGCGTTCAGCTCGGCGCAAGACCGGGATTTTCGTGTTCACCCGCTATTCCCCAGCGCCTCTCGCGCCGTCTTCGAGCCAAACCAGAGCGTTCATGTCCCAAAATCCGCAAAAGTCCGAAGCTGCCGACTATTCCAAGACACTGTTCCTGCCGCAGACGGAATTCCCGATGCGCGCCGGCCTGCCGCAGCGCGAGCCGGAAATCCTCAAATACTGGAATGAGATCGACCTCTACGAAAAGCTGCGCCAGGACGCCGCCGGCCGCGCCAAATTCGTGCTGCATGACGGCCCGCCCTACGCCAACGGCAACATCCATATCGGCCACGCCCTGAACAAGATCCTCAAGGACGTCGTCACCAAGAGCCAGCAGATGCTGGGCTTCGATTCCAACTACGTGCCGGGCTGGGACTGCCACGGCCTGCCGATCGAATGGAAGATCGAGGAAGAGAACTACCGCTCCAAGGGCAAGCCGAAGCCGGATTTCCGCGATTCCACCGCGATGGTGGCGTTCCGGAAAGAATGCCGCGCCTATGCAACACACTGGCTCAACGTGCAGCGCGAGGAGTTCAAGCGGCTCGGCATCATCGGCGACTGGGATCATCCCTATGCCACCATGAGCTATCCGGCCGAGGCGCAGATCGCGCGCGAGCTGATGAAGTTCGCCTCCAACGGCACGCTCTATCGCGGCTCCAAGCCCGTGATGTGGAGCGTGGTCGAGAAGACCGCGCTGGCGGAGGCCGAGGTCGAGTACGAGGACTACACCTCCGACATGGTGTGGGTGAAATTTCCGGTCACCTCGCCGGCGCATGGCGTGCTGGCCGAGGCGTGCGTGGTGATCTGGACCACCACGCCGTGGACGCTGCCCGGCAACCGCGCCATCTCGTTCTCGCCGAAGATCGCCTATGGCCTCTACAAGGTCACCGATGCGCCCGCTGACAATTGGGCAAAGACCGGCGATCTCCTGATCCTCGCCGATGCCCTCGCAGCAGAAGTGTTCAAGCAGGCGCGCGTCACCGCCTATGAGAAGGTGCGCGATCTGCCGGGCGACACGCTAGACGCGGTGGAATGCGCCCATCCGTTGCGAGGCTTCGGCGGCGGCTACGAATTCACGGTGCCGCTGTTGCCCGGCGACCACGTCACCGACGACACCGGCACCGGCTTCGTGCATACCGCGCCGGGCCACGGCCGCGAAGACTTCGACGTCTGGATGGCGAACGCGCGTGATCTGGATGCCCGTGGCATCAACACCGCCATCCCCTACACCGTCGACGAGAACGGCGCCTATACCGACCACGCGCCAGGCTTTACCGGCAAACGCGTGATCAACGACAAGGGCGAGAAGGGCGACGCCAACGAGGCCGTGATCAAGGCGCTGGTCGAGGCCGGCAGGCTTCTGGCGCGCGGCCGGCTCAAGCATCAATATCCGCATTCCTGGCGCTCGAAGAAGCCGGTGATCTTCCGCAACACGCCGCAATGGTTCATCGCGATGGACAAGGACATCGCGGACAAAGGCAGTTCGAAGGCCGACGATACCTTGCGCGACCGTGCACTGCGCGCGATCTCGGTGACGCAATGGGTGCCTGAGTCGGGCCGGAATCGTATCAACGGCATGATCGACAGCAAGCCCGACTGGGTGATCTCGCGACAGCGCGCCTGGGGCGTGCCGATCGCGGTGTTCGTGCGCGAGAAGGGCGACGGCTCAGCCGAGATCTTGCAGGACGCTGATGTCAACAAGCGCATCGCTGACGCGTTTGAAGAGGAAGGCGCCGACGCCTGGTACATGGAAGGCGCGCGCGAACGCTTCCTCGGCTCGCTTGCCAACGAGGAATGGAAGAAAGTCGACGACATCTGCGACGTCTGGTTCGATTCCGGCTCGACGCACGCCTTCGTGCTGGAAGATGCCGTGCATTTCCCCGGCCTCGCCGGCATCAAGCGCACGGTCGATGGTGGTCGGGATACCGTGATGTATCTCGAAGGGTCCGACCAGCACCGCGGCTGGTTCCAGTCCTCACTGCTGGAAAGCTGTGGCACCCGCGGACGTGCGCCGTTCGATATCGTGCTCACCCACGGCTTCACGCTGGACGAGAACGGCCGCAAGATGTCGAAATCGGTCGGCAACACCGTCGAGCCGCAGAAGGTGATGAAGGATTCGGGCGCCGATATTCTCCGCCTCTGGGTCTGCGCCACCGACTATGCCGACGACCAGCGCATCGGGCCGGAGATCCTCAAGAACACCATCGAGACCTATCGCAAGCTGCGCAACTCGATCCGCTGGATGCTCGGCACGCTGCATCATTTCGATCCGGCCGACGCGGTCGCGCATGCCGACATGCCCGAGCTGGAACGCTTGATGCTGCACGAGCTGGCGAAACGCGCCGCGATCGTGCACCAGGCCTATGCCGAGTTCGACTACAAGACGGTCGTCGCGACGCTGGCGGCGTTCATGAACACCGAACTGTCGGCGTTCTATTTCGACATCCGCAAGGACGCGCTGTATTGCGATCCGCCGTCCTCGGTCACGCGCAAGGCGGCGCTGACAGCGATCGACATCATCTGCGATGCGATCCTGCGCTGGCTGGCGCCGGTGCTCAGCTTCACCTGCGAAGAAGCATGGCGGATGCACAATCCGAATGCCGAACCGTCGGTGCATCTCACGCTGTTTCCGGAAGGGTTCGAGAATTTCAGCGACGACGCGCTCGCCGCCAAGTGGGAAACCATCCGCGACGTCCGCCGCGTCGTCACCGGTGCGCTTGAACTCGAACGTGCCGCCAAGAACATCGGGTCCTCGCTGGAGGCGTCGCCTTTGGTCTATGTGTCGGACACGAACATCTTCACCACGCTGTTCGACATCGATCTGGCCGAAGTCTGCATCACCTCGAATGCGATGGCGACCAACGACGCCGCGCCGGCCGGTGCGTTCACGCTCGCCGACGTTCCAAACGTCGCTGTCGTGGTCGAGAAGGCCGTGGGCACCAAATGCGCCCGGTCGTGGAAGATCCTGCCCACTGTCGGCGAAGACGCCGAATATCCCGACGTCTCGCCGCGCGATGCGCAAGCCTTGCGCGAATGGAAAGCGCTTGCCCGGGGCGAGAAGCCGGTTGGTGCGGTCGAAGTGCCCGCCGCGCCTGTCGGGTTGATCGAGACGCAACGCGTCGAACAAGCGCAGCCATCAAACGAAACGCCTGCGCAGGCCGCATCGGAAAACGTGACGGCTGCCAAACCCGACAAGAAGATCAGAGCCACGAAGACTTCAGAAGGCACGGAGCCTGAGCAAGCCAAGCGTCCCGTTAAAGCCAATAAGGTCGCAGCGGCCAAGAAGGCCGTCGAAGCCGAGAAGACCGTCGAAGCCAGGAAGTCCAATACCAAGAAGCCCGATACCGAGAAGCCTAAGCCCAATAAGGCCAAAGCCAAAAAGGCCAAAGCCAAGAAAGCTACAGCTAAGAAAGCCGTAGCCAAGAAAACCAAGGCCAAGAAGGCGGCCAAATCGAAGAAAGCTTCTGCGGCAGCGAAGGGGACCAAGAAGGTGGCTGCAAAGACGGCAGCCAAGAAGGCAAGCAAGAAAAAAGCGGCCAAGACGCCGAGAAGCAAGCCACCGGCGACCAAGGCAAAGAAGAAGAAAAAGAAGGCCAGATAAGTGTCTGGCCTCGAACGTCCGCGAACGCCTCACCTCCGCGCCGGCATCGTTGCCGCTGTCGCGACGCTGGTGCTCGATCAGGCCTCGAAGTTGTGGCTGCTCTACGTGTTCGACCTCGGCAAGGACGCCGTCAGGGTCACGCCGTTCTTCGATCTGGTGCTGGCCTGGAATGTCGGGATCAGCTTTGGCTGGTTCCAGACCGACAACCAGCTCGCCCAGCTAGCCCTGATGGCGATCAAGGCGATTGCCGTGATCGTGCTGGGGATCTGGATGGCGCGCTCCAGCACGCTCGTGGCGACGCTGGCGCTCGGCCTGATCATCGGCGGTGCGGCTGGCAACGGCATCGACCGCTTCCTGCACGGCGCGGTGGTCGATTTCGCCCTGTTCCATATCGAGATCGGGGGAAAAACCTTCAATTGGTACGTGTTTAACCTGGCCGATGTGGCCATTGTTGCCGGGGTAGCGGGCCTATTGTATGACTCGTTCCTGGGGGTACCCGCCGCAAAAGCGCCCTGATCCCGGCCGATACGGACCGCTGCGGTACGGAGCCAGTTCGCCCCCAAGCCGGCCCCCGCGTGTTGCAGAAATGATGAATGGGAACAGCGCGATGCGCGAGACCGACGCCCGCTTCTGGATGCTGCAGAATACCTCGCTGAGCCGGGCCCTGCGGCTTGCCGCCGTTACCCTCGGCATTGGCCTCGTGATGGCCGCCGGGCCGGTGCGCGCGGCCGACGACGAAGACGAAGATGACAAGACCTTCGAGGAAAAGATCATCGAAGGCATCATGCGCGGCATCGGCGGCACCAACATGGAAAACCGCGGCATCGAGTACCGCGAACGCTCCCCCCTGGTGGTCCCTCCCAAGCTCGACCTGCCCCCGCCGGCCGGGACTGCGGCTGAAGTGAAGGCGCCGAACTGGCCAAAGGATCCCGACGAGCAGCGCCGGAAGGCAGCCGTCGCGGCACGCAAGAAAGAGAACAAGGATCCGCGCGAGCAGGCCCGCATCCTGACGCCGGCCGAACTCGCGGTGGGTAAGACCGCGGCGACCGCGCGCAAGGACAACGATCCGGTGCAGCCCGGCACCTCGAACAACAATCCGATCCTGAGCCCGTCGCAGCTCGGCTATAGCGGCGGCTTCAGCGGCCTGTTCGGCGGCAACAAGAGCGAGACGGCCACGTTCAAGGAAGAGCCGACGCGGGATTCGCTGACCCAGCCGCCGCCCGGCTACCAGACGCCGTCGCCGAACTTTGCCTATGGCACCGGGCCGAAGGAATCGCTCAACAAGGAATACAACCCTGCCAAGGGCAAGTATGGCGAATAGTTAAGCATGGCGATTAGTTAAGCTGATCTCTCGCCTTCGTGACGATTGTTGGTACCGGCGCGGTGTACGATGCCGCAGCTTGATCCCGAACGGTTTTGTCGGGTTACTTCTAACGTTTGCGCGAATTCCCGTCGCAGGGCCGGTCACCGGTTTTGCGGCATGCGCGCCAGATAGGTCATGATGTCCGCACACCGTTTTGCCGCTTCTCTCGCCGCAGTTCTCCTCACAACATTCGCATTTTCCGCCGGCAGCGCCTCCGCCCAGACCACGGTCACGTCGGAACGACCCGCCAGCTTCACGCTGGACAACGGCCTGCAGGTGGTCGTGATCCCGGATCACCGCACGCCCGTCGTCACGCAGATGATCTGGTACAAGGTCGGCTCCGCCGACGAGACGCCGGGCAAATCGGGACTCGCGCACTTCCTCGAACATCTGATGTTCAAGGGGACGGCCAAACATCCCGCCGGTGAATTCTCCCAGACCGTGCTGCGGATCGGCGGCAACGAGAACGCCTTCACCTCGCTCGACTACACCGGCTATTTCCAGCGCGTGCCGCGCGAGCATCTGGCGAAAATGATGGAGTTCGAGGCCGACCGCATGACCGGCCTCATCCTCAAGGATGAGAACGTACTGCCCGAGCGCGACGTCGTGCTGGAAGAGTTCAACATGCGCGTCGCCAACAATCCGGACGCGCGGTTGACCGAACAGATCATGGCAGCGCTGTATCTCAACCATCCCTATGGCCGGCCGATCATCGGCTGGCGCCAGGAGATCGAGAAGCTCGACCGCGAGGATGCATTGGCGTTCTACAAGCGCTTCTACGCGCCGAACAACGCGATCCTGGTGATCGCGGGCGACGTCGACGCCAAGGAAGTCCGCCCGATGGTGGAAAAGGCCTATGGCGGCATCCCGGCGCAGCCGGCAATATCAGCGCAGCGCATCCGTCCGCAGGAGCCGGTGCCCGCCGCGCCGCGCACGGTGACGCTGTCCGATCCGCGCGTCGAACAGACCGGCCTGCGGCGCTATTACCTCGTCCCCTCCTCCACGACGGCTGCAGCCAGCGAAGGCCCCGCGCTCGACGTGCTCGCGCAGTTGATGGGCGGCGGCTCCAACTCCTATCTCTACCGCGCGCTGGTGGTCGACCGTCAGCTCGCGATCAGCGCCGGCGCCGGTTACCAGGGTACCTCGCTCGATCCCTCGCAGTTCTCGATCTCGGTTTCGCCAAAGCCCGGCGTGGAGTTTTCGCAAGTCGAGCAGGCAATCGACGGCGTGATTGCGGACGTCATCAAAAATCCTGCCCGCGCCGAGGATCTCGAGCGGGTCAAGACCCAGTTGATTGCAGAGGCGATCTACGCCCAGGACAATCAGGCCACGCTGGCGCGCTGGTATGGCGGCGCGCTGACAACGGGGCTTTCCATCGACGACATCAGGAGCTGGCCGGACCGGATTCGCGCCGTTACGGCCGAACAGGTCCGCGACGCCGCACAGAAATGGCTTGAAAAGAACCGCTCGGTGACCGGCTATCTCATCAAGGACGCCACGCCGAAGCGCGAGGAGAAGCGATCGTGATCCGTCTTTCGATTGGCGCGAAGCGCCTCGCATCCGGCCTGATCGCCGGCGCCGTGCTGCTGTCGCTCGCAGCGAGCCCCTCACACGCCGCGGCAAAGATCCAGCGGCTGATCTCGCCTGGAGGCATCGAGGCCTGGTTCGTGCAGGACGCCACCGTGCCCCTGATTGCGATGGAATATGCCTTCAGCGGCGGCGCCGCCCAGGACCCATCAGACAAGTCCGGCGTCGGCAACATGGTCGCCGGCCTGCTCGACGAGGGCTCCGGCGATCTCGATTCCAAGACCTTTCACGAGCGCCTCGAGCGCCGCGCCATCGAACTGAGCTTCTCCTCGACCCGCGATACTTTCCGCGGCTCGCTCCGCATGCTCAAGGACAACAAGGACGAAGCTTTCGACCTGCTGCACCTGGCGCTGACCTCCCCGCATTTCGACGCCACCGACGTCGAGCGCATTCGCGCGCAGGTGCTCTCCGGGCTGCGCCGCGACACCACCAACCCGACCTCGCTGGCGAGCCGCAAATTCCTCGAAGTCGCCTTTGGCGATCATCCCTATGGCAGGCAGGGCAACGGCACGCTCGACGGCGTGCCGAAGATCGACGTCGCCGACATGAAGGATTATGTTCGCCGCGTGATTGCCAAGGATAGCTTGCGCATCGCCGTGGTCGGCGATGTCGATGCCGATACGCTCGGCAAGCTGCTGGACAAGACATTCGGCGCACTGCCGGCCAAGGGCAGCCTGACGGCGATCGCCGAGGTCGAAGCCACCAAGCCGCCGCAGCGAGCGTTCGTGCCGCTCGACGTGCCGCAGACCGTGGTGACGTTCGGCGGCCCCGGCGTTCGCCGCCACGATCCGAATTTCATGGCGGCCTATGTCGTGAACCACATCCTCGGCGGCGGCGGATTATCGTCGCGGCTCTACAAGGAAGTGCGCGAGAAGCGTGGCCTCGCCTATTCGGTCTATGAATCCCTGCTCTGGATGGATCGCTCCGCCCTGTTCATCGGCAACACCGGCACCCGCGCCGACCGCGCCGGCGAGACCGTCGACGCCATCGAGAAGGAAATCCGCCGCATCGCCGAGGAAGGCCCGACCCAGAAGGAACTGGACGAGGCCAAGTCCTACCTCAAGGGCTCGCAGATGCTGGCGCTCGATACCTCCTCGAAGCTCGCGCAGGCGCTGCTGCAGTACCAGCTCGACAAGCTGCCGATCGATTACATCGAAAAGCGCAACGCCATCGTCGACGCGGTGACGCTCGACGACGCCAAGAAGGCCGCGCAGCGGCTGTGGGGCCAGGGCCTGCTCACCGTCATCGTTGGCCGCGCCCCGCAGGCGGCCGCCCAGCCCGCCGCGGCGGCGCCGAAGGCGAACTAGGACCGGCACCATTCTTCGTCATGGCCGGGCTTTGTCCCGGCCATCCACGTTTTCTTTTTTTCAGACACTGGTAAGACGTGGATGCCCGGGACATCCGGCGCGAAGACGCGCTTCGCGCTATTGCCCGGGCATGACGACTACCGGTGAACGCCATGCTGCGGGTTTCCCGCGACCTCACGATTGACGAAAATGATATTGAGATCGGCTTCGTCCGCGCCTCCGGCCCGGGCGGGCAGAACGTCAACAAACTTTCGACCGCAGCCCAGCTCCGTTTCGACACGCGCAAGATCACGCTGCCGGAGGACGCAAGTCTGCGACTGAACCGGATTGCCGGCCAGCGCATGACCAAGGAAGGCGTGATCGTGATCCACGCCCAGCGCTTTCGCACCCAGGAGCGCAACCGCGCCGACGCCATCGATCGCCTGCTCGAAATACTGCGCGAAGCCATGGTCAGGCCGGTCCCGCGGCGCGCCACCAAGCCGACCTTCGGCTCGAAGCAGCGGCGGCTGGAAGGCAAGAAGCGCCGCAGCGACGTCAAGGCGAAGCGCAACATCGCGCGCTTCGACGATTGAGGGCTGCCGCCGATCTTTTGATCGACGCGTTTTCTTGACGCGAACCGGTATCCACTTCGCTTGAAAATGCTCCCCTCAATCCCGCACCAGATACTCCCGGATCATCAATCGCGCGCGGTGAATGCGCGCCTTGACGCTTTCGCGCGTCAGCCCAAGAACACCCACGATTTCGTCGATCGACAATTCCTCGATATCGCGCAGCAGGATCACCTCGCGATAATGACCGGGCAGCGACTGGATGGCGCGGGACAGGTCGATGCGAATATCTTCGGGCGCGAGATGCGCCAGACGCGCCTCCGCCTCGTCGGCCGAAGCGTCGTCCGTTCCCGTCGACCGGCGCAGCAGGCGGAGACAGGCGCGGCGCGCCACCGCAAACAGCCATGCCGAAAACGACGTCACCGCGCGCAATGTGCCGAGGCGCCGGTACAGCAGCAACAGCGTTTCCTGAACCGCATCGTCGATATCGGCCGCGCGGCAATTGCGCGCAGCATAACGGCGGATGTCGGGCTGGGCGATCGCGATCAGCGAGACCAGCGCGTTCGTGTCGCCGCCGCGCGCAGCCTCGATCAGCGAGGGATCGCAGCGCCCTGCGCCCGCCCGTGTGATCATGGCGAAGGAAGCCTCCGGCCGACCATGGCGCACATCGGGCAAAAGCCGAAAAAGCCGGTCAGAATCGCGACTGCGCCGGTGCCCGCGATCACATAGCCGGCCATCGCACCGGGCATGCCAAGCAGCCCGCGCATGCCGAAAAGCCCGTACGCGATCATCACAACACCCCCGACCGACCGCATTACCCGCTCCCAGCCCGGCAAATTCTTGCGATAAAACATAACAGCTCCCTTTGGTTCAGTGAGAGAACTTCAACGCGTTCTCGTCAGATAGAGCCGTCCGGCCGGGCTTTCGGTTCGCGGAGCTCCGGCCAAAACACAAAAAAACTCCGGCCGCCCACGGCGACCGGAGTTCTGTTTGGAGTGCAACCCGATGGAGGACGCGGGCTTCCTCCAGACCGCGGTTACCGGCTGCTGGCCGGAGGGATGGCCGCGCCGCCCGTCACCTTGGGCGCGCCGCTGCCGGCGCCGACAGTGCCCTTCATGCCGGTCTTCGCGCCAGCCCTCTGGCTGGCCGCGCCTGCCGGCGCGCTGGCGTCCTCGTCGATGCTGCCCGCGGCGCCGCCCTTCATCTGGGTCTTGCCCTGCGCGCCGCCGCGGATCTGCGTGTCGGATGAGGCGCCTTGCGCCAATACCGGACCGGCAAGCAGAGCCGAGATGGCAACCGCGATCGCCGAGGTTTTCACTAGCTTCATCCAATTCTCCCAATTTCTGGTTGGCGATGAACGGCTCGGTGACGTCAGGCGCCGTTCGACACCCGAACATGCTCATCGCCGGATCAGTCGTTTCGCGAACGGCGCATTGGCCATGCAAGCCGCGCGATGTGGTGATCGTGCAGGGATTTCGGGGTCATTTTGCGAATCCTTGGCCATGGACCGACCGCATATGCGGCGACGGGAACTTCGCACCTGCGATCTGAAAATTGAGATCCGGCCTGAAGCACGCGGCCGCTTTTGTTCTGCCGTGAAACAGCCCGCTACTACCACCGCTGATTTTCCGCGACCTACAGTCTGTGAACGCCAACGGTGAAGCATATGACGAAGCTGCACACGCTACGGGCAATCGGGCTGGGACTTTGCGCCACGCTGCCTGTCGTCACGTTGGCCGGCGCACAGATGCCACTATCCGCCGCCAAGCCACCGGATGGTGCGACGCTGTTCAAGCAGCAATGCGCGACCTGCCATACCACCAACACCTCCGACCCGGCCCGCCAGGGGCCGTCGCTGTTCAAGATCGTCGGCAGGCCGGCGGGCAAGGCGGACGGCTTCCACTACTCCGCCGGTTTCGCCACGGCCGATTTCGTCTGGGACGACTCCAGGCTTGATGCCTACCTCGCCAATCCGCAGGCGATGGTCCCGGGCTCGATCATGGCCTACCGGCAGCCCAAACCGGAGAACCGCGCTGCCATCATCGCCTTTCTGAAGGAGCTGAACTGAATGGCAAAGCCCGTTCACTCGATGATCCGCGTGTTCGACGAGGCGAAGTCGCTGGACTTCTATGCGCGCGCCTTCGGGCTGGAGATCGCCGACCATCTCAAGTTTGCGGATTTCGCGCTGATCTATCTGCGTCATCCCTCCTCGCCGTTCGAGATCGAGCTGACCGTCAATTTCGATCGCAAGGAGCCCTATTCGCTGGGCGACGGCTACGGCCATCTCGCCGTCGTGGTCGATGATCTCGACGCCGAACACGCAAGGTTCACGCGCGAAGATCTCGCGCCCGGGCCGCTGCGCGACTTCAAGCATGACGGCAGGACACTGGCGCGCTTCTTTTTCGTCTCCGACCCCGATGGCTACAAGATCGAAGTGATTCAACGAGGTGGCCGCTTCGGTTAATCGCAACCAACAAGCATTTAATGGAGGACACCAATGAGAGAAGTCGATCGTCGAAGCAAATATGACCGTCGCGTCTTCCTGAAGGGCGCGGCCACGGCGGTGCCGACCGTCGCGATCGCGACCAGCGCGGGCCTTACTGTCAGCGACGCCTGGGCCGGCGACGCCACTACGCTGACACCGGCGACGCTCAAGACGCTGCTGAAGGTCGCGCGCGATATCTATCCGCACGACTTCCTCGGCGACAGTTACTACATTACCGCGATCCAGCCATGGGACGGCAAGGCGGCGAAAGACCCGGCCACAAAGTCGCTGATCACTGATGGCGTCGCGCGCCTCGATAAGGAAGCCAACGATCGCCACAAGACGCCTTACGCCCAGGTGGCGTGGGAAAACGATCGCGTCGCACTGCTGCAGCGCATCGAGACGACCGACTTCTTCCAGAAGGTCCGCGGCGACCTCATCGTCTCCCTCTATAACCAGAAAGAGCTCTGGCCGAAGTTCGGCTACGAAGGCTCCTCCGCCGAGCACGGCGGCTACATCAAGCGCGGCTTCGCCGACATCGATTGGCTCCCGAAGGCGTAAACAGCCGCGGTCAACGAACAGCAGGGAGGAATTCAACATGGCAAAATTCGATCTGAATGACAGCGGCGTGGTCGTGATCGTCGGCTCCGGCGCGGGCGGCGGAACGCTCGGCAACGAGCTTGCGCAAAAAGGCGTCAAGGTCGTGATCCTGGAAGCCGGTTCGCGCATCGAACTGCAGGACTTCGTCAACGATGAATGGGAGAGCTTTACCCAGCTCGCCTGGACCGACATGCGTACCACGTCGGGAAGCTGGCGTGTCGCCAAGGACTTCGCCAACCTGCCGGCCTGGATCGTCAAGGCGGTCGGTGGCTCGACGACGCACTGGGCTGGCGCCTCGCTGCGCTTCGACGAGCACGAGTTCAAGGACAAGACCACCTACGGCAACATCCCCGGCGCCAATCTGCTGGACTGGCCGATCACGCTGGCCGAGATGGAGCCGTGGTACGCCAAGGCCGAGGACAAGATGGGCGTCACCCGCACCAACGGCATTGCGGGGCTGCCCGGTAACAACAATTTCAAGGTGATGGAGGCTGGTGCGAAGAAGCTCGGTTACAAGAGCGTGCACACCGGCAACATGGCGATCAACAGCGCGCCACGTGACGGGCGCGGCGCCTGCCAGCAGATCGGCTTCTGCTTCCAGGGCTGCAAATCAGGCGCCAAATGGTCGACGCTCTATACTGAAATTCCCAAGGGCGAGGCGACCGGCAATCTCGAAGTGCGCCCCAACAGCATGGTGATCAAGATCGAGCACGACGCCTCCGGCAAGGTGACGGGCGTGGTCTATGCCGACGAGAGCGGCGCGATGCAGCGCCAGAAGGCGCGGGTGGTGGCGGTCGCGGGCAACTCGATCGAGAGCCCAAGGCTATTGCTCAACAGCGCCTCGACCATGTTCCCGGACGGTCTTGCCAACTCGTCCGGTCAGGTCGGCCGCAACTACATGCGGCACATGACCGGCAGCGTGTACGCGGCGTTCGAGAAGTCGGTGCACATGTATCGCGGCACCACCATGGCCGGCATCATCCGCGACGAAGCCAAGAACGACCCCAAACGGGGCTTCGTCGGCGGCTACGAGATGGAGACGCTGTCGATCGGCGTACCCTTCATGGCGGCGTTCCTGAACCCCGGCGCGTGGGGACGTTCCTTCACGTCAGCGATGGAATCCTATCCGCGCATGGCCGGCATGTGGCTGGTCGGCGAGGACATGCCGCAGGAAACCAACCGCATCACGCTGGATCCTAAGGTCAAGGACAAGGTCGGCATGCCGGTGGCGAGCGTGCATTTCGACGATCATCCCAACGACGTCGCGATGCGCGATCATGCCTACAAGCAGGGCGCCGCCGTCTACGAGGCCGTCGGCGCCACCGTGACCTATCCGACGCCGCCCTATCCGAGCACGCATAACCTCGGCACCAACAGGATGAGCGAAAAGCCGAAAGACGGCGTGGTGAACAAGTTCGGCCAGGCCCATGACGTCAAGAACCTGTTCATCTCCGACGGCAGCCAGTTCACCAGCGGCGCGGCCTGCAATCCGACGCTGACGATCGTCTCGCTGGCGATCCGGCAGGCAGACCACATCGCCGGGGCGATGCAGCGCAAGGAAATCTAGTTGCACAAATGGAAGCGGCTCGGTCCGGAACGGATCGAGCCGCTTTTGCTTTCCGATGGAATGGAACCTATTCGGCCGCGTCGAGCATGGCGGACGCACTGCCACGAAATTCCGGCACGGCGACCGCGCTCTTGGCGCGATAGATCAGGCAGGAGCAGCGCAACAGCGAGGCGAAATTCTTGACCTCGCCGTGATGGTCGAGGACCTCGTCATGCAGCGTGGTCAGGAACTTGGCGAGGCTCATCCCCTCTTTCGCCGCGATCTCCTCCAGCGTGTCCCAGAACGACATTTCCAACCGGATCGAGGTGGAATGGCCGCCCATCCGCAGCGACCGGGTCTGCGATTCATAGTCGCGTTGGGGCTGGTGCGCGAATAGACTGCACATGGCGTTCCTCCGGGCAGATTATAATTTTTCTAAACGATATACCTGCCCGCGCGACCTCACAATCCCAAGGGCCATCCCGGGTCCGTTCCCAAGCCGCCGCGCGGCGCCGAGAACGAAGCTGAGCATCTTCAAGGCGATAGTCTGCCTTCATCCCCAGCCGGGCATCGTTTCGGCTTCTTCCCATGCATTTGCCGTCCCGGGGGCCTACAATGGCGGCCCAGCCTCGAATCGACGCATCAGCCTTTCCCATGCCCGTCCGCCAGCTCCCCGAACAGCTCGTCAACCGCATCGCCGCCGGCGAGGTGGTCGAACGTCCCGCGAGCGTGGTCAAGGAACTGGTTGAAAACGCCGTCGACGCCGGCGCCAGCCGCGTCGACATTTTCACCGATGGCGGCGGCAGGCGGCGGATCGGCATCACCGACGACGGCAGCGGCATGACCCGTGGCGACCTCGCGCTCGCGGTCGACCGCCATGCCACCTCCAAGCTCGACGACGAGGATTTGCTGCGCATTCGCACGCTGGGCTTCCGCGGCGAGGCGCTGCCCTCGATCGGCGCGGTGGCGAAGCTCGGCCTCACCACGCGGCATGCCAGCGAGCCGCACGCCTGGTCGCTGTCGGTCGAAGGCGGCGCGAAATCCGACATCATGCCGGCGGCGCTGTCGCAAGGCACCCGCGTCGAGGTTAGCGATCTCTTTTACGCAACGCCGGCGCGACTGAAATTCCTCAAGACCGACCGCACCGAGGCCGAAGCGATCCGCGAAGTGGTGCGGCGGCTGGCGATGGCGCGGCCCGATATCGCTTTCACATTGGCCGGCGAAGAACGCGCGCCGGTGACCTGGGCCGCAGCCCTGCCCGGCGGCGCAGGCCGGCTGACACGGCTCGGCGATATCCTGGGCAGCGATTTTCGCTCAAGTGCGATCGAGGTTCGCGCCGAACGTGAAGGCGTCGTGGTCGAAGGCTTTGCGGCCGCGCCCTCGCTGACGCGGGCGAACGCGCTCGGCCAATATCTCTTCGTCAACGGCCGCCCGGTCCGCGACAAGCTGATCCTCGGCGCGGTGCGCGCGGCCTATTCGGATTACCTGCCGCGCGACCGCCATCCGGTCGTGGCGCTGTTCGTGACGACGGATCCGCAGGAAGTCGACGCCAATGTGCATCCCGCCAAGACCGAGGTGCGCTTCCGCAACGCCGGCCTCGTCCGCGCGCTGATCGTGCATGCGCTGAAGGACGGCCTCGCCCGCGAGGGCCGGCGCACCGCCGCCAATACCGACGGCGCAGCGCTGTCGGCGTTCCGCCCGTCGTTTGCGCCGCGCCCGACCAACTGGGACTGGCGCAGTTCGCCGTCCTATCCGGTCAATTCAGCGCCGTCGTTCGGAGGCGCAGCGGCAACGGCGCTCGCCGAAGCGGGGCAAGCCGCCTTCGATGTCGGCACGCCAACTGCCGACGTGCGCTTCGAGGCGCAGCCGTCCGCCGACCTGCTCGACCGCCCGCTGGGCGCGGCGCGGACGCAGATCCATGAAACCTACATCGTGTCGCAGACCCGCGATGGCCTGATCGTCGTGGATCAGCACGCCGCGCATGAGCGCATCGTCTATGAGAGGCTGAAGGCGTCGCTGGCGAAGAATGGCGTGCAGCGGCAGATCCTGCTGATCCCCGAGATCGTCGAGCTCGATGAGGCGACGGTCGAGAGGCTGCTGGACCGCGCCGAGGAGCTCTGCTCCTTCGGCCTTGCGATCGATTCCTTCGGCCCCGGCGCGGTCGCGGTACGCGAGACGCCGTCGCTGCTCGGCAAGGCCAACGCCGCGGGCCTGCTGCGCGATCTCGCCGAACACATGGCCGAATGGGACGAGGCGCTGCCGCTGGAGCGGCGGCTGATGCATGTTGCCGCCACCATGGCCTGCCATGGCTCGGTCCGCGCCGGCCGCCGCCTCAAGCCGGAAGAAATGAACGCGCTGCTGCGCGAGATGGAAGACACCCCGAATTCCGGCCAGTGCAACCACGGCCGGCCGACCTATGTGGAATTGAAGCTCGCCGACATCGAGAAGCTGTTCGGGCGACGGTAGGACGAAGATCGTCGGATGCCTACGGCGTTCCGGGTCGCTGCACAACCGGACCATACTTGTCGCTGTCCCGAGTTTAGTTTAGTATTTTGCCCATCAATTTTACGGCCCGTCGATAGTCGGCGACTCTGTTCGTCGCCCAAAAAAACTCCCCAAGATTACGCCGTCTTTTTTTTGGGAGGATTTTTTGATGCTTGGCTTGATGATGAAGACGCCGCTGCTGCTTTCTTCGATCCTGACCCACGCGGCCCATGCTCACGGCGATGTCGAAATCGTATCTCGAACACCCGACAGTGCGGATCACCGCACTACTTACAGGGGTCTCTACAGGCGCAGCAGTCAGTTAGCCCACGCACTTGTCGCGCTTGGGGTGAAGCAAGGCGATCGGGTGGCGACATTGGCCTGGAATGGCTATCGGCATCTGGAGCTCTACTACGGCATTTCTGGACTGGGCGCAGTATGCCACACCGTCAATCCGCGGCTGTTTGTCGATCAAATCGTCTACATCATCAATCACGCCGAGGACCGCTTCATCTTTTTCGATCAGTCATTTGTCGGCCTGGTCAAGGAACTGATGCCACGCTGTCCGGTCGTCGAGCAATGGATCCTGCTCGGCGACGCCCAACAGGCAAAGGCCGCTGAAATTGCGGACCTGCCTGCCTATGAAGATTTGATGGCCGACCGGCCGGACGAGTTCGACTGGCCGATTTTCGACGAGAATACCGCGTCGGGCCTCTGCTACACATCAGGCACGACAGGAAATCCAAAGGGCGTGCTCTACAGTCATCGAAGCGGCGTATTGCATTCGTTCGCCGCAGCATTGCCGGACGCCTGCAACGTTTCTCTCGACGATACCGTCGCGTTCATCTCGCCGATGTTTCACGCCATGTCCTGGGGCATGCCCTATTGCGCACCGGCCATGGGATCAAAGCTGGTGATGCCCGGCCAGAAAGTCGATGGCGAGAGCCTGCACAGGTTGTTCGAGCAGGAAGGCGTGACGTTTGCGAACGGCGTCCCGACCGTCTGGCTCGGCTATGTGCAGTATCTCGAACAAGCCGGCGTGAGACCGACGACCCTCAATCGCGTATTGATGGGAGGCACCGCATGCCCGCGCTCGCTGATGGCGAAGCTCGAGGACGACTATGGCGTCGAAGTGCTGCATGTCTGGGGTATGACCGAGACGAGCCCGGTCGCCACGCTCGCCAAGCTGAAAGCAAGCCACGCCAAGCTTCCGGCGGAAGAGCGCCGCGACCGCAAGGTCAAGCAGGGGCGCCCGGTGTTCGGGGTGGAAATCTGTATTCGTGACGGCGAAGGCGATGATTTGCCGCACGATGGCAAGGCGTTTGGCGATTTGATGATCCGGGGGCCCTGGATCGCGCGCTCCTATTTCAAGATGGACGGCAGCGAGCGTCCGGACGGCTGGTTCTTCACCGGCGATGTCGCGACCATCGACGCGGAAGGGTTCATGCAGATCACCGATCGCTCCAAGGACGTGATCAAATCGGGCGGAGAGTGGATTAGCTCCATCGAACTCGAGAATATCGCGATGGCCCATCCCGAGATCGCGGAAGCGGGAGTGATCGGTGTATCTCATCCGAAATGGGACGAACGGCCGCTGGTCGTCGCCGTTCGCAGGGCCGGTTCCAAGCTGACGACCGGAGAATTGCTGGCGTTCTATCAAGGCAGGATCGCAAAGTGGTGGATGCCCGATGACGTCCTCTTTGTCGACGAATTGCCGCACGGCGCGACCGGCAAACTTCTCAAGACCAAACTGCGCGAACTTTACGGCAACCATCAACTCCCCAGCCAACCTCAATCGTCGGCGGGGTGATCAACCTGTCGATTTCAGGATCGTAAATTCCGTATCGTCATACGCGCGACGCTCCAGCTCCTCGAAGCCATCGGGCGCGACGAACACCGCCGCCTTCGCCTCCTCCACCACCGCAAGCGCACCCGGCGTCAGCCAGCCGCCATCGCGCAACGAGGCCAGCGCCTTGTCTGCAAGTCCCTTGCCATAGGGCGGATCGAGGAACGCCAGCGAGAACGGCTCCATTGGATGCGCCGGGCCGAGATTGGTGGCATCGCGGCGATAGACCTTTGTCACCCCACCCAGGCCCAGCGCCTCGACATTGTTGCGCAACAGCGCACGGGCTTCGGCGCCGTTGTCGACGAACAGCGTGAACGCCGCCCCGCGCGAGACGGCCTCGATGCCGAGCGCGCCGGTGCCGGCGAACAGGTCGAGCACGCGTGCGTCTTGAACCGGATTGTCGTAGGCGTGGATCAGAATGTTGAACACGGACTCCCGCAAGCGATCCGCCGTCGGGCGGATCGCTTGCGAGGAAGGCGAGGCCAGATTACGGCCCTTCAATCGTCCACCGACGACACGCATCGCCCAACTACTCGTCCCGTGGCGTCAGGTCGCGTTTGCCGTGATAGCCGCGCTTGGGGCGGCGCGGCGGGCCGTAGCCGTTGGCCTCTTCCTCGTTGCGAGCGCGGGCCTCCTCGCTGCCGGTACGCTGCACCAGCACGCGGCGGCCCTTGCGGTCGGCGATCAGCGCGCTTTTCCCGGCCGGCTTGAACGGCTTCTTGCCGCGCGGCGCGTCGGTCTCGTCGTCGTCTGACTTTTCGTCGGATTTTTCACCCGGCATCGGCCGGTTGAAATCGGCGCCGGCGAGCGTTGCGATCTTTTCGCCGAGCTGCTCGCGCAACACCCGCGTCTTGACTTCCTCGACCGTGCCCTCGACGAGTTCGCCGAGCTGGAACGGGCCGTAGGAGACGCGGATCAGCCGGTTCACCTCGAGGCCGAGATGCGCCATGACGTTGCGGACCTCGCGGTTCTTGCCTTCGCGGATCGCAAACACCAGCCAGACATTGGCGCCCTGGTCGCGCTCCAGCGTCGCGTCGATCGAGCCGTATTTGACGCCGTCGACCTCAACGCCTTTCTTGAGCTCATCGAGCTGCGCCTGCGTGACCTCGCCATGGGCGCGAACGCGATAGCGCCTGAGCCAGCCGGTGTCGGGCAGTTCGAGCGCGCGCGCCAGCCCGCCATCGTTGGTCAGCAGCAGCAGGCCCTCAGTATTGAAATCGAGCCGGCCGATCGAGATCAGCCGCGGCAGGCCCTCGGGAAGATTGTCGAACACCGTCGGCCGCCCTTCGGGATCGGCATGCGTGGTCATCAGGCCGCGCGGCTTGTGGTACATGAACAGCCGCGTGCGCTCGCGCGGCGGCAGCACCTTGCCATCGACGGTGATGGTGTCGTTGGCGGTGACGTCGAGCGCCGGCGAATTGATGACGCGGCCGTTGACGGAGACGCGGCCCTGCGTGATCCATTCCTCGGCATCGCGGCGCGAAGCAAGACCGGCGCGGGAAACCACCTTGGCGATGCGCTCGCCGGATTTCTTGACGCGCGGCGGCTGCGGCGCGCGCTTGTCGAATTCAGGCTGGCGCTCGCGATAGGCGCCCCGGCCACCGAACGCCGGACGCTTTGCAAAAATCTTGCTGTCGTCCTCGTTCTCGCGGCGCGGCCGATCGTCGCCCGCTTCACTGCGCGGATGCTCCTGCCAATCGGTGCGGCCTGCCGGTCTCTCGCGGGGACGGTCGAATTTCGGGCGATCCTCGCGCGAGCGCGAAAAGCGCGGACGCTCGTCGCCGCCGCGGTCGTCGCGCGAGCGATCAAACCGCGGCTTGTCGAAATTGCGCGCGCCTTCGCGGGCGGGACGGGAATCGCGCTCGCCGCGATCCTCGCGCTTCTGCCACGGTTTTGAGTCGCCGCGGTCGCGACCACGATCGGAACGGTCACCAAAATCCTTGCGGGGTCCTCTATCGGGCGCCCCGCGCGAGAACTTCTTGTCACCGCCAAATTTTCTCTCAGGCCGATCGCCACGGGGACGGTCGCCACGGGGACGATCGCCATCACGCGACGGCCGGGCGCTGAAGGGACGATCGCCACGCGGACGGTCGCCATCCTTGCGAAAACCTTCCCCGCGCGGCGTATAGGGCCGCTTCTCGCCGCCGCCTTCGCGCGGGGCGTAGGGCTTCCTGTCGCCAAACTTCCGGTCGGAAGAACGCCCGGCGGGGCGCGCATCATCGCGATTCCCAGGGTCGCTCTTGCGATCCCGGCGTGGCGGGCGGTCGTCGCGATTGAAATTTGGACGGTCACCGCGCGGCTTGAACGGGCGCTTGTCGCCACCGCCACGATCTTCACGCGGCTTGAACGAACGCTTTTCGCCATCGTCACCGCGTGACGGACGGCCAGCAAATGGCCTGTCGCCGCGCGGGCGCGGCGCATCGCCAAAGTCCCGGCGCGGCGGACGATCATCCCCGTCGCGCTTGCCGGCATAAGGCTTTCGATCACCGGAATAAGGCTTCTTGCCGAACGATTTCGCGCCATCGGACTTCCCGGCATAGGGACGCCGCTCGCCGTCGCCTTCACCCTTTCCGGCAAACCCGCGCTTGGCGAACTTCTTCTCCGGTCCCCTCGCCGCCCCGGAGCGGCCCTTGCCACCGCCAGCGCGGCCCGTGCCGCTGCCGGGGCGGTCGCGCCGGCCGCGGGAATCGTTGTTTTTGTCGCTATCGCGGGGCATGAATGGTCTCTCGGGTACAAATGAATTGGCTATCAGGCTTATGCGGATGGGCTGTCATAGCGATAACGCGCGCGCACTTTGCTCAAGGCGCATTCTCACGCAAAACTGGTATCCGCGTTTGCTGAAGGCGGCTCTCTTAGCAGGTTTCTTGCGATGATACGAGGCATGACTGTCCCTTCTTTCATGGATTTGGCACTCAAAACGGCCGAAAACGCCGGAAAAGCCGGCGAAGTTCCGATCGGGTGCGTCATCGTCAGGGGTTACGAGGTGATCGCGACCGCCGGCAACCGGACGCTGGCCGACCGCGATCCGACCGCGCATGCCGAAATTCTCGCGATCCGGCAGGCGGCCGAGGCCATCGGGACCGAGCGGCTGGTCGATTGCGACCTCTACGTCACCCTGGAGCCCTGCACCATGTGCGCGGGCGCGATCTCGTTTGCCCGAATCCGGCGGCTCTATTACGGCGCCGCCGATCCCAAGGGCGGCGCAGTGGATTCCGGCGTGCGGTTCTTCGCGCAGCCGACCTGCCACCACGTGCCGGAGGTTTATTCGGCGGTCGGAGAGACCGAGGCGGCGACGCTGCTCAAGGAGTTTTTCAAGGTGCGGCGGTAAGGGATCGTCGCCGCCCGACCCTCGCTGTCATCATCCGCGAAGGCGGATGATCCAGTATTCCAGAGACGCCTGTGATTGACCGAGAGGTCACGGCGTACTGGATACCCGCCTTCGCGGGTATGACGAGTTGGGCTCATCCGGGCTACGAGTTCACTCCGCCAGGAAAAACTCCCGCAACAACCTCGCCGTCACCTCCGGATTTTCCTCTGGCAGAAAATGCCCGGAATCCACCGGTGACCCTTCCACATTCGTGGCCCATTTCTTCCACGTATCAAGCGGTGTCGTCGCCGCGCTCGCAACGCCGGCATCGCCCCATAGCGCCAGCATCGGGATCGTGATCTTCTTGCCTGCCGCGACATCCGCCTTGTCGATCTCGTAGTCCGCATAGGCGCCGGCACGATAATCCTCGCACATCGCATGGATCCGGGAAGGATCGCGGAACGGCGCGAGATAATGCTCCAGCGCGCGCGGATCGATCGCGTCCAGCGTTTTCGTCTTCGTCTGGCTCGCCATCTTCTGCCGAAGGAAGAAGTCTCCGTTGCCGGAGATCAGCGTTTCCGGCAGCGGGTATGGCTGCGCCAGAAACGCCCAGTGGTAGATCTTCAGCGCCGAAAGCCGGTTCAGCTTCTCCCAGTAGTCATAAGTCGGCGCGATATCGAGCACCGCGAGTTTCGACAACCGCCCCGGATGATCGAGCGCCAGCCGGTACGACACCCGCCCGCCGCGGTCGTGGCCGGCGAGCGCGAAATGCACGTGGCCGAGCTGCTCCATCGCCTCCACCATCACCTTCGCCATCGCGCGCTTGGTGTAGGGCGTGTGGTTGTCGTCGCTGCGGGGCATGTCCGACCAGCCATAGCCCGGCAGATCGGCGATGATCAGCGTGAACTTGTCGGCCAGTTGCGGCGCGACCGGGTGCCACATCACGTGTGTCGACGAAAATCCGTGCAGCAGCAACAGCGGCGGCCCCTTGCCGCCGACGCGGGCAAAGATACGGCCCGACGAGGTGTTGATCCATTCGGAGGCGTATCCGGGAAACAGATCAGCGAGGTCGGGCATAGGCGTTCCTTCCGCTTCAAACTTTGTTTGTCGTTGCCGCTAGCAGACCGCAGGTTTATGCCATCTCCGAAGCCCGACCAACAGGAACCGAGGAAACTGCAGATGTCGATCGATTTCGAAATCCCGGCTGAAGCCAAGGCAATCCGCGAAAAAGTCCGCAAATGGGTGCATGACGAGTGCATTCCCGCGGAAAAGGAACTGGACTCCAAGCCGCTCGCCGAAGTGCTCGGCCCGCTGCGTGCAAAAGCCCGCGCACGCGGCCTGTGGTGCCCGTGGGTGCCGAAGGAATATGGCGGCATGGGGCTGGGCCCGCTGGCGAATGCGCTGGTTCAGATGGAGCTGGGCGAGAGCATGCTCGGCGCACTGTCGATGAACACGCAGGGCCCCGACGACGCCTCGATGATGACGATCCTGGCCCACGGCACGGAATATCAGAAGGAAAAGTTCCTCAAACCCCTGCTCAACGGCGACAAGCGGATCTGCTTCTCGATGACCGAGAAAGCGGCCGGCGCCGACGCCACCGGCATGCAGACCACGGCGGTGAAGGACGGCAACGAGAACTATGTCCTGAACGGCGAGAAGTGGTTCTCCTCCTCCGCCAGCGTCGCCGACATGGCGCTTGTCATGGCCAAGACCGATCCGAACGCGCCGCGCCACAAGCAGTATTCGACCTTCCTCGTCGAACTGCCGAACCCCGGCTACAAGATCAAGCGCAACGTCGCCAACATGGCGATCGAAGGCCCGCATGACCATGCGATTCACGGCGGCCATTCCGAGATCGAGATCAAGGATCTGAAAGTGTCCGCCGACAATCTGGTCGGCGGCGAAGGCAACGGCTTTGCCATGGGCCAGCACCGCCTCGCCTATGGCCGGCTGCGCCATGGCATGCACAACGTCGCCAAGGCGCAGCGCGCGCTCGACATGGCGGTCGGCCACATCACCAAGCGCTCGACCTTCGGCCAATTGATCGCCGATCGGCAAGCCGTCCAGTTCATGCTCGCCGACTGCGCCGAACAGCTCTACATCGGCCGCCTGATGCTGCTGCACATCGCCTACAAGGCGGAAAAGGGCCTCGACATCCGGCAGGAGAACTCGATCGCAAAGATATTCCATGCGCATATGGTGCACAAGGTGATCGACACCGCGATCCAGCTCCACGGCGCGCTCGGCTTCAGCCAGGATACGCCGCTGGCGAAATGGTACACGCAAGTGCGCGCGCAGCGACTGGTCGACGGTCCCGACGAAGTGCACAAGTGGAAGATCGGCAAGAACGTCATCAAGGCGTTCCGAGAACATGGCACGACGGCGAGCGCCGTGGGCGGGGATTTGCTGTAACGATTGCGCAGCTGCGTAGGGTGGGCAAAGGCGCGAAGCGCCGTGCCCACCATTGCGGACGGAGATCCAGGTGGTGGGCACACTTCGCTTTGCCCACCCTACGCGAGTGCCCAAATTGTAAAACACCGTCTGCCATAGTACAGATGCGGGATGCGCGCCCTTTCGATCATCTGTTTGCTGGTCCTCGCCCTTTCACCCTGCTTCGCCCAGTCTCCGCAGGTTTCCGCTGACGTCACAACCCTGATCAGCCAAGCGCCGCTGCTTGCGGTGCTCGATCATGACAATTCCTCGCCGCTGTCTCTCGTCACGCTGTTCAAGAAGGTCCACACCGCACAAAAGCAGCCGCTGCCGAGCGTGGCGACAGGGCCGACACGCGCCAGCGACCTGTCCGGCTTTAAAGAGACCTACACGCAATTCGCCAGCGTGATGTCCGCCGACATTAATCGAATTACCGCAGGCCTCGGCATCGACTGGGAAAAGGAAATCCTCAAAACCTACGATCCGAAGTCTGCCAGAACGGAGGCGGGGAAGACGTTGCGCCTGAACGGCAATGTCGCCCGCGTGTTCAATGAGAAATGGCTCGGCTCGAGCGACGGAATGTTCATTCTGTCGGGCGTGGTCAATCGCATCGATCGCCGCGATTTCGATCCCGCAAACTGCGGCGAACTGCGGTTCATCTACCGGCTCGGCTACGAAGTCCGAATGAACGGCAAGACCTACGCGTCGCGCATGCCGTTCACCGTGAACATGGTATTCAGTTACGCGGATGACGGGAGGAAGTGTCAGGACATCGCATCCCTCTGGCGCATCCAGGGCATCGACAGCGACGATCCGGCCGTTATTGCCCAACGCCTGCTGCAGGGACCACTGGATTTTTCAAGACTGACGTTCAAGCAGATGGAGATTAATGCGCAGGTGGTGCGCTTTCCGTCTGACCTGGAGAACATGGAGAACCGCAAATTCGCCGGCCAGGCGATCTACTGGATGCGGATCTTCGCATTCAGAGATGGGAAATTTCAGCCGGCAAAACTGGAAAATACGCCCGACGTCCAGGCGATCCTAAAGGATCCCGCCAAGCAGAAGCAGTTGCAGGACTACCTTTCAAGCCACATCGCCGAGATCGACAACGGCGTATTCAGGATGCCGGAGAACCTGCAAGCCGACATCGCGCTGAGTTACTCGACCGCCAGAAGCGCGCGCGTGGCCAACCGGCCATTCGATCTCGTGGTCGGCAAGGAGCAGGCGGCGGAGCTCGTCGCTGCGGCAGGAGCTGCGGCAAAGCCGCCCAAATTCGTGCAGTCTGGCGCGGGCCTGCTCGAACGGCTGAATATGTCGTCCTGCATGGGCTGCCACCAATCGTCGTCGACCGCCGGCTTCCATTTCCTCGGCGTGGACCGGTTCGATCTCGGCCGCGATGCGGATGCGGTCAAGGCGGCGCTTGACGGCAACACGCTGCAACTGCCGTTCTCGCCTCATGTCTATGCGGAACTGGTCCGCCGCAAGGATTACGTCGAGCGCGTTTCACGGGGACAGCCGCCGAACATTTTTCGCCCGCATCCATCCGCACCCGCCGCAGGCTGGGAGAAGGCAAACCCGGCCTACACTGCCGCCGGCGACAACATGCCTTGCCCCGTGAATACGGATCTGGCGAACGCCGCAAAATGGAGCTGTGATGCGGCGCGCAATCTCAGCTGCCAGCCGGTGGTGACAAACGCTTCGGCCTCCTCCCATCTCGGCCAGTGCGTGCCGGCCGCCCGGAATATCGCGGCGGGCCTGAGCTGCCGCTCGAACGCCATCGACGACTCGACCGCGAAGAATGCGGCAAGGGATCCGCTCGCCTTCAACCTGCGCTCGTTCACCGATCGCGTCGGCAAGGAAGAGTTGCTCTACAAGGTCCCCGAAGGAAAACTGAGCGGATACGACTACAATTGCCGGCCGACCAAGATCGGCGTGCCGCTGGGCCGCATCACCCGCCCCTGCAAGCCCGAAGAGGCGACGTTATCCGCCATCCGGTCAGGCAGCATGCCCAACGAAATCTGCGCGGTGGTCGGCGGCAAGGGCTTTGAACAGATGGCCAAGGGCTATTTCGACAGCAACATCTTCGCCGCCGGAGTCGGCCGCGGCCTCCTCAGCACCTGCACGCCATCGCGGTTTTGCCGCGAAGACTATATCTGCCAGGAGATGCCTGATTTCGTGACCGGCGCGAGGTTCAACGTCAGTGCGCAAGCGCTGAACAGCTTGAGAAGCCGCAAGATCGGATTTTGTACGCCGACCTACTTCGTCTATCAGCTTCGCCTCGACGGTCACCCCAATCCAAGATGACGTCGAGCTCTAGCCTGCCTTTTCCTGCTCTACGGCCTGCCAGGCGATGTCACGGCGGCAGAAACCATCCGGCCATTTGATGCGGTCGACAGCTTCATAGGCCCGCTGCTGCGCCTCGCGCACGGTCTTCCCCATTGCGCACACGTTCAGCACGCGTCCGCCATTGGCGAGAACGGTGCCGTCCTTCGCCACCGTGCCGGCATGAAAGATCTCGACACCCTCGATCTGGGCGGCGTCCTCGAGGCCGTCGATGCGCGTGCCCTTCTTGTAATCGCCGGGATAGCCCTTCGCCGCCATCACCACCGTGAGCGCGGGCTCGGGAAACCAGCGCAGGTCGAAATGCTTCAGTTCGCCGTCACAGGCCGCCAGAAAGGCCGGCACGATATCGGACATCATCCGCAGCATGTGCACCTGGCATTCGGGATCGCCGAAGCGGACATTGTATTCGAACAGCTTCGGTCCCTGCGCCGTCAGCATCACGCCGGCATAAAGCACGCCGCGAAACGGCGTGCCGCGCTTCTTCATGCCGGCGATGGTCGGCAGGATGATCCGCGCCATGATCTGGTCATGGATCTCAGGCGTCACGAACGGTGTCGGCGAATAGGCGCCCATGCCGCCGGTGTTCGGTCCCTCTTCATGGTCGAACACGCGCTTGTGGTCTTGCGCGGAGGCCAGCGGGATCGCGGTCTCGCCGTCACACAGCGCGAAGAAGCTGATCTCGCGGCCTGCGAGAAATTCCTCGATCACGACTTCCGTGCCGGCCGAACCGAACGCGCCGTCGAACATCATGGCGATGGCCGTCTCGGCTTCATCAAGCGTTTGGGCGACGACGACGCCCTTGCCGGCGGCGAGGCCGTCAGCTTTGACCACGATCGGCGCGCCTTGCTTGCGCACATAAGCCAGCGCATCACCAGCCGTCGTGAAGCGGCCATACGCGCCAGTCGGAATGTTGAATTCGGTGCAGAGCGCTTTGGTAAATCCCTTGGAGCCCTCGAGCTGCGCCGCCTGCTTGCCCGGTCCGAACGCCTTGATACCGGCTTTCGCAAGGTCGTCGACGATGCCGGCCACCAGCGGCGTCTCCGGGCCGACCACGACGAGATCGACGGCGTTTTTCTTGCAGAAATCGATCACCGCCGGATGATCGGCGGTATCGAGCGCGACGCATTCGGCTTCTCGCGCGATCCCGGCATTGCCGGGCGCACACCACAGCTTGGTCAGCAGCGGAGAAGCGGCGATCTTCCATGCGAGAGCGTGTTCGCGGCCGCCGGAACCGAGCAGAAGAATGTTCATGACAGGAGCCAGATGCGGGAATGAGATGCCGCTTCGGTCGCACAAAACGCCCCCCCGCCGCAAGGGGACCGGCCGGCGGAACAGCCGTTGTGCAGAGGTGATTCCGCGCTATTTGCCGCCTGAGGCGGCGATGATTTCCTGCAGCATTGCGACATGGCGGGCGAAGGCGCCCCGCCCGGCGGCAGTGGCGGTCACCGTGGTCTGCGGCTTCTTGCCGACAAAGGCCTTCTCCACCGCGACGTAGCCCGCCTTCGACAGCGTCTCGATATGGGCGCCGAGATTGCCGTCGGTGGCGCCGGTCAGCTGTTTCAGCTTGGCGAACTCGAGCCCCGCGCCCGACGGCAACGCGTTCAGCGCCGCCATGATGCGCAGCCGCAGCGGTTGATGAATGATGTCGTCGAGCCCGGCCATGTCAGCTCCGGCGCATCCAGAGGCCGCCGATCATCAGCCCGCCGCCGTCGACAAAGGCCATCCAGAGCTCGAACCAGTCGCCGGCCCAGAAATAGCCGGCCAGCGCCAGCGCGCTGATGGAGAGACCGATCGCGACAAAGGCGTGGCCGAACCAGAGGCCGGCGATGACATAGAGCAGCATGAAATAAATCGGCCAGAACGTGCCCAGCTGGCGCGGCGTAAAGTGGCCGAGCACGCTCGTACAGACAAAGCCAAAGGCGAAGAACAGCACGAACGCGATCAGCATCCTGAAATCGAAGGTGCGAATGCCGGTCTTGCGATATCCGGAGGCGCTGATTGCGAACGACCCCGCGACTCCAGCGGCGTTCAGCGCGGCCCAGAGATACCCGGCCTGGCGCGGCGCCAGAAACGCGCCGAGATAGCCGGCAAATACCAGCGCGCCCCACATGATCAGCATCAGGCTGGCGAGATTGTAGATCCGTGATTGCCGGACGCGGCGCGTCATCTCGTTGATGTCGGCGAGCGCCTCAGAGGCCTCCCGGCTGTCGATCATGTTGCCCATTCCAGCCCCATCGCCGCTATGACCCCGCCATGGCGCGCGTGGCGACATCTTCGGCGACGATGGATATCGCCTTCGGCGCGGCGACGATACCCATGTGGTTGATGCCGTCGAGCACCTTGACGTCGACCGCGACCTTCGCGCCACGCACGGCCTCCATGTATTTGTCCGAAAACATCAATTCGTCGTCGGCGCCGGAGATGATCGTGAGCGGCTTTGCCACGGCGGCGAGGTCGCGGCGGAAATCGCCCCGCACCGCAAAGTTGCGCATCAACCGGTCGGTATAGGTCGACACCAGCGTCTTCTCGGAATTCGGTGGCACCGCGAGCGACAGCACCGGCAGCGCCTCGCAGCAATTGATCCCGAACTCACGCAGCGCGATCAGGCCGAGGATGCGCGGGATATCGGCACGGGCCCAGCCGCCGGAACTCGGCCGGGTGGAGGGAGCGTCGTAGCCGAGATAGGGCGCAAGCAGCACGAAGCGCTCGAACAGGTTCTGGATCGGCGAGCCCGCCACGCGCAGCCCAAAGCCGCCGCCGGAGGAATGGCCGACCAGTGTCAACGGCGCCGACGGCACGGCCTTGCGCAATACCGCGACGAAATCGGCGAGATCGTCCTCGAGCTGGCCGACATAACCGATATCGCCGCGCGTGCCTGACGTGCCATGGCCACGCATGTCGACCGCAAAGGTTTCCACGCCATGCGTAGCCAGCCCCTGCGATAGCGCATGGATGGTGCCGCCGCTGGAGCCTGAGGAGCCATGAATCACGATCGCCGCGCGGCCGGTCGGCGTGCCACCCGCGCCATAGTGGCGGAAGCCGAGCCATGTGCCGTCGCGGGCCTGGAAGCGCTCAACCGCGGGCAGGCTGGAAAGATCGACGGTGGCTCGCGCCCGCGAGATCGATTGCAGTTCCGGCACCGGTTGCAGCGGCGTTGCCAGCAGCGCCAGCACCCCCAGCGCCAGCACACCGACGCCGCACAGGACCCATTTCAGGAGGCTCAGAGAGCCGCGGATCAGGGTTTTCAGCATCGATCTTACCTCGCGTCAGAGTGAATGCAGAGAACTCTGTACCACAGAGTATAGAAGTTCCACAAGGGTCGGATTGGCGGGGATGGTCAAAAATCCCTACGTTGCGGCAACGCCTCCAACACCCGAATCAGTTGCCGATGCCTGCTGCCGAAAACCTGATCAACGCGCCCGAATTCACCGTTTCCGAACTGTCCTCCGCGCTGAAGCGGACGGTCGAGGACGCCTATGGGCATGTCCGCGTCCGCGGCGAGATCTCAGGCTTTCGCGGGCCGCACTCCTCCGGCCACTGCTATTTCGCGCTCAAGGACGAGAGTGCCAAGATCGAGGCGGTGATCTGGAAGTTTGCCCACGCCCGGATGCGGTTCAAGCCGCAGGAAGGGCTCGAGGTCATCGCCACCGGCAAGCTCACCACCTATCCGGGCTCGTCGAAATACCAGATCGTCATCGAGGCGCTGGAGCCCGCCGGCATCGGCGCGCTGATGGCGCTGATGGAGGAGCGCAAGCGGAAGCTCGGCGCCGAGGGCCTGTTCGACGAGGCGCGCAAGCAGTTGCTGCCTTGGCTGCCGGAGGTGATCGGGGTCGTGACCTCCCCGACCGGGGCGGTCATCAGAGACATCCTGCATCGATTAGAGGACCGCTTTCCCCGCCGCGTGCTGGTGTGGCCGGTGAAGGTGCAGGGCGAAGGCTCCGCCGAACAGGTCGCTGCCGCCATTCGCGGCTTCAACGCCCTGCCTGAAGGCGGGCGGATTCCACGGCCGGATCTGCTGATCGTCGCGCGCGGCGGTGGCTCGCTGGAGGATCTGTGGTCGTTCAACGAGGAGATCGTGGTTCGCGCCGCCGCCGACAGCATGATCCCGCTGATCTCGGCGGTCGGCCACGAAACCGACATCACGCTGATCGATTTCGCCGCCGACAAGCGCGCCCCGACGCCGACGGCGGCCGCTGAAATGGCCGTGCCCGTCCGCAGCGAATTGTTCGTCGAGGTCGAAAGCCTGGCGCGGCGCACGATGGTGTGCTGGCAGCGCGGCCAGGAGAGCCGACGCAATGAATTGCGCGCGGCGGTTCGCGCGCTGCCAGGTTTAAGCGAACTGCTCGCGATCCCCAGGCAACGGCTGGATCATCTCGGCGCCGCCCTGCCCCGCGGCTTGAAGGCCAATACGCACGCCCATCATCGCCGTTTCTCGCATCTCAGCGCCGGCCTGACGCTGAAGGTGTTGCGCGGACAGGTTGCCCAAGCCAATCACCGCCTCACGGTGTCGGGCGAACGCATCCGGCTATCCGCCCGCGCCCTGCTGCGCAGCCGGCGCGACCGCTTTGCCGGGCTGGAGGTCAGGCTGAAGGCCTCAAAGCACTCCAACGCCCAGGCGCAGCGCAACGCTATTGCGCGCGACCGCGAGCGCGCGCAACGGCTGGCGGAGCGCGCCCGCCGCGCGCTGCTGACCGCCCTGCAGCGTTTCGACGCACGCGTCGCCCATAGCGGCCAATTGTTGTCGGCGCTGTCGTACCGCGGCGTGCTCGCGCGCGGCTTTGCCCTGGTGCGCGACGAACATGGCCACGCCGTCCATGCCGCTGCCGCGATTGGTCCGAGTGCGCATCTGACGATCGAATTCGCCGACGGCCGCGTCGGCGTCACCGCAGACGCGGATCGGCCGGAGGCCACGGCGCCGGCCGCGAGCGCGCCGAAAGCAGCGACCCACGAGGCGAAGCCGGCGGCGCCGAAGCGCGTCGGAAAGCCGGTCGATCAGGGAAGTCTGTTTTAGCGCGCCAGCCACTCCGTGACGCGCCGCTGCGCGTCCTTGCGCGCGTCCGCATCCGTGCCGATATGACCGCGTTCGGGCAACGCGGCGTCGGCGCCTGCGATCGCCCGCAGCGGCAGGTTGGCGCGGTCGAAATCGTGGGCTGCGCCGGGATAGACCACGATCTGCGCCAGCGCGCTGCGGCCGCGGGCCCCCTCCACCACCTGGCGGCAGGCGGACGGCGAACTGACGTCGTCCTGCGCGCCGATTAGCAGCAGCGTCGGCACCCGCGTGCTCCAGCCGAGGCCGGAGGAGATCCGGCAATCCGGATAGAATGCGATGGCCGAGCGGAAATCCGACTCGATACCGCGCGCTGACGATTGCGGACGCACCGACCACAGCACCGCGCTGGCGCCGTGCGCCCACCCGATCAGGCTGATCCGGTCACGCGCGGCCCAGGGTTGCTGCAACAGCCATTGCCGCGCTGCATTGACATCGGCCACCCGCTCGCGGCGGGCGAGCACACGGCGCTCCTTGACGCGGCATTGCGGGCCGAGCTCGCGCGAACCGTAACTGTCCGGCAGCAGCACCGCATGGCCGGTCTTCAACAGCTGCTCCGCCCAGTCGCGATAGCGCGACTGCACCGGCTCCGATGGTCCACCCAGTCCGCCGCAGCCGTGCAGCGCGATCACGGTGGGAAACGGGCCGTCACCGTCAGGCTTGTAGAGCTGGGCGTGCAGGGCCAGGCCGTTCGCCGGGATATCGACCTGGTGCGGGGCCGGCAATTGCCCGGCACCGGCCGTGCAGACCGCAGCGAGGAGCGTCAGGGATAGCGTTGCTGACAACAGGCGCATCGGTCTCTGTCGGATCGGTATGACGCTGCGGGCACGGTAAAATTCACGCTATCATGCAGGTCGGCACAAAATCATCACAAGTAGGTCAGTTTCCGGGGCGGACACTACGACCTATTTATGATAGATCGAATTTGGAAAATATACTTAAGGCCGGCCCGCGGACCGGCCGATCGGAGAATTTGACGGTGCTTAATAAATTCGGCCCCTCGGGCCATGGCGAAGCGCAGGTGCAGTATCTGGATGGCGATTTCCGCGTGATCTCGCCCGGAACCTATGTGCGTTGCGCCATCACCGACGTGCGGATTCCGCTCGACGAATTGAAATACTGGAGCGTCGACCTGCAGGAGGCCTATTCGGTCCCCAGCGCCGTGCTGCAACGGCATTTTCCCGGCGCGCTGAAGACACAGGATTGAGCGTGGTTTCGTAGGGTGGGCAAAGGCGCATCGCGCCGTGCCCACCATCTATCGTCGAATATCGTCTTGAATGGTGGGCACGCTTCGCTTTGCCCACCCTACGGTTTCTCTCGGGCTTTGAATAACCGATCGGCCACGAACTTCCGCAGCAGCGCTGGGTCGTTGAACTCCAGCGTCACAGGAAACGGCACGATTTGCTGCGACCAATGCCGCAGCCGCACCAGATCCTTTTCCGTCGTCACCAGGGTCAGTGCTTCGCGTTTGGCCTCGGCAATCAGCCCTTCGATCTCGGCTTGCGAATACGGGTGATGATCGGCGAAGGCGCGCTGCCCGGCCACGTCGATGCCGCTGGCGCGCAGCGTGTTGAAGAATCGCGTGGGGTCGCCGATGCCGGCAAACGCCAGCACGCGCTTGCTCCGAAGCTGTGCGACCTGCGCCTCATCCGGCTTCAGATGCGCTGATAACACCGGCTTGCCTTGCGCTGCGACCTCGGCCGCCACGGCCTCGGCGGCCGTACCAGTACCGACAACGATCAGCGCGTCGGTGCGCGCCAGTTGCGGCCGCAGCGGCGCGCGCAGGGGGCCGGCGGGAAACACCTGCCCGTTGCCGAGCCCGCGTTCGCTGTCGATCACGATCAGCGACACATCCTTGACGACCGAAGGATTCTGAAAACCGTCGTCCATCAGGATCACGGTCGCGCCTTGCGCGCGCGCCAGCGGCACGCCGTCCGCGCGCTTGCGCGACACCACCGCCGGCAACGCACCCGCCAGCATCAAGGGTTCGTCGCCGACATCGGAAGCCGCATGCCTGGCAGGATCGACTTTGACCGGCCCGCGTAACTTACCGCCATAGCCGCGGCTCAGCACCACCGGCGTTTCGCCGAGGTCGCGCAGCAGCCTTGCCAGCGCCAGCACGGTCGGCGTCTTGCCGGCGCCGCCAACGTGATAGTTGCCGACGCAGAGCACCGGAATGCCGGCATTCAATCCCTGGCGCCGCAGGCGCTGTGCGGCGATGGCGCCGTAAAGGGCGGCGAGCGGTTTCAGCAGATGCGCGTTGAGCGAGGCCGGGCCGTGCCAGAAGCCCGGCTCACGCATTGGCGGCTCCCATCTCGATCCGCAATTGCAGCAAATACGGCTCGAGCGCGGAGAGCGTGCGCTCCAGCGCGCCGCCGAGCTGCCCGACCACGCGCTCGGACGCAGTCAATACGGCTTCACGCGCCCTGGGATCGGCGAGCATCTGCCCGAACTGCTTGACCAGCGCTTCCTGGGTATCGGCCCGCCGCGCGCCGCCGGCGGCATCGAGGGCTTCATAGACGTCGGCGAAATTGAAGACGTGGGGGCCGTGGATGACCGACGCACCGAGCTTGATCGCCTCGATCGGATTCTGCCCGCCGTGCGCGACCAGCGATCCGCCCATGAACACGATCGGCGCCAGCCGGTAGAACAGCCCCAACTCGCCCATAGTGTCGGCGACATAGATGTCGGTCGTAGCGGTCGGCAAGTCCTCGTGCGACCGCAGGGTCGGATTGAGGCCGGAACCCGAGATCATGCGCGCGATGGCCTCGCCGCGATCGGCATGCCGCGGCACGATCACGGTCAACAGGCCCGGAAAATAGCCGGCAAGCGCCCGGTGGGTTTCCGTCACGATCTCTTCCTCGCCGGGATGCGTGGAGGCCGCGAGCACGACTGGGCGGCCGCGCGTCATCGACATCAACATATCCAGCTTGTTGGCATCGGCCGGCGGGGCCGGAACGTCGAGCTTGAGGTTTCCCGTGACCACGACGTTGCGGCTGCCCAGCGTCGCAAAGCGATCCGCGTCGGTCTGTGACTGCGCCAGGCAGACGTCGAACTTGTCGAGCAGCGCCGAGATGGTTCCTGCGACCCGCTGCCAGCGCGGAAACGAGCGCTGCGACATCCGTCCGTTGATCAAGACCATCGGCAGCCGCCGCGCGGCGCTCGACAGGATCAGGTTCGGCCACAGGTCGGATTCGATGAACAACGCCAGCGAGGGCCGCCAGTGATCGAGAAACCGCGCGACGTAGCGCGGCGAATCATACGGCACATATTGATGGATGACATCGGGCGGGAACCGCTTGGCGACGATCGCAGCCGAGGTCACCGTGCCCGAGGTCAGCAGGATGCGCAGGTTCAAGGCCCGCAGCCGCTCGATCAGGGCCGCGGCCGCCAGCACCTCGCCGACGCTGGCACCGTGAATCCACACCAGCGGCCCGGTGGGGCGGATATCGGCGCTCAAACCGCGGCGTTCGCCAAAGCGCGCCGGGTCTTCCTTACCGAGCCTCAACCGCCGGCTGATCAACGCGGGCGACAACGGCACCATCGCGTATGACAGTTTCCGGTAGACGCGCAACGTCATCGGCAGCGAATTAGCCAAGAGCGGCCTCCGGGCGCCCGACCGCCTCATAGGCGCGACGAGTCGCTTCGTTCAGTAAAGCTTCTACCTGAAGGCGCAGCTTTTCCATAGTCTCGGCATCGGCATCCGGCGGCACGTATACATGCTCAATGCCAACCAAAGCACCGCGCCCGAATGGCAAATTGATGGTAGTGGAGTCCCAGTTCTTCAACCGGATGAACCTGGAGGTCACCATCGCAAACGGCATGATCGGCCGGCCGGACTCCCGCGCCAGCATGATGATGCCGAGCCCCACCACCCGCGCGCGCTTCGGCACGTCGGCGGTGGTCGCGACATTCCAATGGTCCTCCAGCGCCTGCAGCATTTCCCGGAAAGCGCCGACGCCGCCCTTGCGGTGAAAGGCGCCGCCGTGATCGCCGGAGCCGCGGATGGTTCCAATGCCGAGCCGCTCGGCAGCGATCGCGTTGAACTCGCCGTCGCGATGCCGCGAGATCAGGACCTTGGCGCGGTAGCTCTTCTTGGTCTTGATGAACGGCGTCATGAAATGCTGGCCGTGCCAGAACGCGAAGATCGCCGGCATCTCCGGCTCGACCCGCTCATAGACATCGGCCGGGTCGTAGCTGAAGCGGTTGGTCACCCAGACCAGCCGCAGATATTCGGCCGCAAGCACACCCAGCGCACGCTGAACCCAGCTGCTGCGCAGCAAATCGCGAAGGAATCGTTTCAACTGGAGGACTTCGTGTCTTGACCTGGATCGAGCAGCCGATGGAGGTGAACCACGAAGTAGCGCATGTGGGCGTTGTCCACCGTCTGCTGTGCCTTCGCCTTCCAGGCCGCGTGGGCGGATGCGTAATTGGGATACACCCCGACGATCTCGACCTGGTCGAGGTCCTTGAACGTGGTGTGTTCGAGATCGGTCAGTTCGCCGCCGATGACGAGGTGAAGCAATTGCTGCGGGGCACTATCTGGCATGATAATCTTTCCTAACGAGATGCCCGGCAAGCAGAAACGATAGCTGATATCGCGGCGTCGACGGAATGATTTGTGGCACGGATTTCGACCGATTCAGGGCAGCGGACGATTTCGGAAATGCTCGACAATGCGTGCATGTCGATCCTGTCCCGCCGCCACCAGCACCCCGTGCACCACCTCCCGGCGATTATACTCAATCGCATCCCCCGAGAGCGCGGTCATTCTACCATTCGCTTCCTGCACGATCAAATTCGCCGCGGCAAGATCCCAGTCGCGGCTCTGACCGCCTGCAAAAGCGGCATCGAGGCTGCCGTCGGCAACCCGGCACAGCCGCAGCGCCAGCGATCCGATCCGCGGATGCAGCGCGATCTCCTCCGGTGACGAACTCAGCCGCTGCACCAGCGGCTTCGGGCCGGCCATGCGGGGAAAATCAAGTTCAGTGCCCCCGGTCGCCTGCACCGGCCTTTCGTTGCGTGTGGTACCTTGCCCGCGCACGGCGAAGAAGAACTCGTCGCTGGAGGGAGCGAACACCGCCCCCAGCACCGGCGCCGAACCGGCGACCAGCGCCACGCTCACGCACCAGTCTTCACGGCCGGCGAGATAGGCGCGGGTGCCGTCGATCGGGTCGACGATCCAGACCAGTTCCTTGCCGAGACGGCTGTCGTCGTCGACACTCTCTTCCGACAGCCAGCCATAATCCGGCGTCGCCGTGCGCAGCCGGCGCTCGACGAGGTCGTTGACGGCGATGTCGGCTTCGGAGACCGGCGACGAAGCGCCCTTGGTCCAGTTCTTCAGCTCGGTGCGAAACAGCGACAAGGCCAGCGCGCCGGCCTCGCGCACGGTGTCCCGCAACAGCGCGGCATCGCGCGCCCAGATCCTGTCGGCCGTGTCAGCGTCCGCCAAGCGTCAGGCCCTCGATGCGCAGCGTCGGCGCGTTGACGCCGTAGCGGAATTCCAGATCGTTGGCCGGGACGAGCGACTTGAACATCGGCAGCAGATGGCCCGCGATCGTCACCTCGCTGACGGGATAGGTGATCTCGCCGTTCTCGATCCAGAAGCCGGAGGCGCCGCGGCTATAGTCGCCGGTCACGCCGTTGACGCCGGAGCCGATCAGGTCGGTGACGTAAAAACCCTGCTTGATATCGGAGATCAGCTCTTTCGGCGTCATGGCGCCGGGTTCGAGATGCAGATTATACGATCCCGGCGACGGCGAGGACGAGACGCCGCGATGGGCATGTCCGGTCGTGACCAATCCGAGTTCGCGCGCGGTCGCGCAATCGAGCAGCCACGTGGTCAACACCCCTTCGTCGATCAACGCGATCTTCTTCACTCTGACGCCCTCGGCGTCGAAGGTCTGCGAGCGCAGGCCGCGCACCCGCAACGGATCGTCGATGATGCGGATGTTGTTCGCGAACAGCTGCTCGCCCATCCGGTCTTTCAAGAAGCTGGTCTTGCGCGCAATCGAGGCGCCGTTGATGGCGCCGACGAGATGGCCGACCAGCGATCCCGACACCCGGGGATCGTACACCACCGGCACCTTGCAGGTTTCGACCTTGCGCGGATTGGACCGCGCCACGGTGCGTTCGCCCGCCTTGCGGCCGACGCTTTCAGGCGACGCGAGGTCGGAAGCATGCGGGGCCGAGGTGAAATCGTAATCGCGCTCCATGCCGGTGCCTTCGCCCGATATCGCGGTCATCGAGATGCCGTGGCTGGAGCGCAAATAGGAGCCGTGAAAACCCGTCGAGGTCACCAGCACCATGCCGCCGATGCCGCTCGAGGCGGACGCGCTGCCTGATTTGGTCACGCCCTTGACTGCAAGGCCCGCGGCTTCGGCTTCGCAGGCGCGGCGCTCGAGTTCGGCCGTCGAGGGAACTTCGCGGTCGAGAAGATCGAGATCAGCGAACTCGTGCGCCAGCAGTGCGGGGTCGGCGAGACCGACATATTTATCGTCAGGCGCGACGCGGGCCATCGCGACCGCCCGCTCGGCGAGCTTGGCGATGCCATCGCCGGAAACATCGTTGGTCGAGACCACCGCCTGGCGTTGCCCGACCAATACGCGCAATCCGACATCGTCGCCTTCAGAGCGCTCGGATTCCTCGACCCGGCCATCACGCACTTCGACACCTTGCGAGACGCCGCGCACCGCAACGGCGTCGGCGGCATCCGCGCCCGCGCGCTTGGCGGCCTCCACCAACCGCTGCGCCAGCGTCGAGAGCGCCGATTGATCGAACAGGTCGGAGGTCGCACCGGAAGTCTTCGAGAGCGGCGAAGTGCTGGATGGTGAAGAGTTCACAAACAAAATCCCTGACATTGAAGAGAGCGGGAACGCAAACCGGCAACGCCTCTCAGATGTGCCTGATTCACAGGATTTTCAAGCATTTTGCGACGCCAAATGCCAAACAATTTCGACATTTGCGCAAGGTCTCGTCAATCATGTGCGCCAAGGTCTTGTCAATCATGCTGCCAAATGCAGGGCGGGTGACTTCTCCTTAACCAGGCTTTTTAAGGCGAAACGGAAATCGCTCGGCTAGGGTCTCGCCTATCGACCGGGAGCATAATCCCGGCGGGGAGATGAGAACTGTGGGGCGTCAAATAGCAACAAGCGGGATCAACCCCGCCGGGTCGGGCCGCATACCGCGGCTCGACCCTCTTTCTCTTCCGCTCAGCTTCCATGCGCACGACACCCGTGCGGACGGCGGCGTGCGAAGGGTAGAACTTCATCGCGAACGCGTCGTGCTGCACCGTGCCGTCAAGGGCATGCGGATGGCGATCAACGTCCGCGTCAGCGACTTTCTCGGCATCGCGCTGCGTGGTCTCGACGATGACGCGCAGATGCTGGTGCTGGCGCATCGCGACCCTTCGCTGAACATTCCCCTGTGCGTGAGCTCCGATCACGAGGAGATCGCTTCCGCATGGCAGATGTGGAGCGACATCCTCGCGCTGCCGCTCCTGGCGGAAGATGATCATCAGAGCGAACCGGCCGCCCGCCGCCGCCGCCACAACGCCATCCGCGCCCGCCGCCCGAAATTCCTGGTGCGCCGCCGGGGCGGTAACCTGGTCAATCTTGAGAACATCCATCAGGACGAACGCGAGATCATCGCGCGAGATTGAGTTTGTCTCAGAAGCCTCTCTCCTACACACACCGTGGCCGTCATACCCCGCGCAGGCGGGGTATCCAGTACGCCGCGGCTTCTCGGTTCGGTCATTGCTGTCTCTGGAATACTGGATCACCCGCCCCAGTGCGCAATTGCGCACAAGGCGGGTGATGACGACTGAATATGCGTTCGCGATCTCGCGACGCTTTCGCCCGAGGTTTGCCAGAAACTTCCCGCCCTCCTCGAAAATCAGAGGGCGCAGGGAAGACCGGGTGCTTGCTGCACCCGCGGTCTCGCGTGCGATTTGCGCAAACAAAAACTGCACACGAGCATACAGGGCAGCTGGAGCATTCCGGCCTTCCCTGCGCAATGGCTTTACGGCTTACTTCGTGCTCTCCCCGGAGAACGGCTCTTTTGCCTCCGTCGCCGCGAGAGAAGCCTTGCCTCTCCCGGACTTAGCGCCAGCACCGCGGCGCCCGAACCACACGACTTCGCCGTACGCTTCCGGCGCGTACGTCTATCGCGCCCTCAGCGTCCATCGCATCTCACCGCGCGTTCGTGACGATCGCGAGCGCCCCTCATCTGCCGTGAGACGAGCGGAGTTGTGCGACTGATTTGGGTGAGAACGAAAGCGGAATATTTTTGATTCCCGGGCTTGACACGATTTCGGAAAATCAGAAGTGATTTGCCGTCGTGTTGATTTGTCGCGATTACGCATCGCGATTGTGCTTGCGCGCGAAGCAAACCCGTTCGCAGCAAGTAGCCCGCGTGAGCGCAGCGATATGCGGGAGTCGGGAAAATGACGAAGGCCCCGGATGTCGCGACGCTCATCAGGGCTACGCTGGTGTCCGCTCTCCCGGCTTGCTAATCTATGAAGATGGAACTCGTGCCAAGTGCAAGGCGGCCTCAACGCCGCCTTCAAGGATCTGCTCCGCCTGCGTAGCATTGGGCACTGCCCGCGCGAACTGAAGGGTGCCCACCATGAGGCCGAAGATGGCGGTCGCGCGGCGGCTGCTTGCGGCTGCATCTGCGTCAGGAAGCAGTGCGGCCAACGTCGCAACGTAGCTTCGCAGCCCTTTCTCGTAGTCTCTCCTGGTGGTCAGGGGCTGTCGGGCGATTTCGGGGAGCAACGCCGCTGACGGGCACCCGCTCGTCGGGTCTTCGAGGTGAGCGGGGTTCAGGTATCTCCGGATCGCGCCCTCAAGGTCCATGCCCCTCCGCTGATCCTCATCGAGGCGATGTTTCTGGTCGTCGAGCGCGCTCACCAGCGCCTCGCGAACGAGCGCGTCTTTGGACTCGAAGTGCGGAGAGAATGCCCCTTTGGTCAGGCCGGCCTCGCCCATGATCCCGGCGATCCCGGCGGCGGAGATGCCGTCTCGGCGCATGCACTTCGAGGCCACATCGATGATGTGCCGTCGCGTCGCTGCCTTATGACCTTTCTCGAAGCGCATCTTCTCTCCTCTCGACCAATATTCCGCGGCCCTTACACTGCAGCCGCTTCCAACAAAGCTTGGAGGTCGCGATCAAGCTGCTGGGCTTCTGCATCGACATTGTCGCTGCCAAACTGATCGAAAACAGATGCTGGTCGATCATATTCAAACGCGACACCGCCATCGTCATCCTCGCGCAGTAGGACGCAGATGGGCGCATTGTGCGCGCCTTCCCCGTACCGCAGGAGAGTGGAGATCCCGTCATCGATTCGGGGGGCCAAGCTCGCGAGCTTGGCGCGAACGTCCTCGAACGGCTTTGTTGAGCGGATGGTGACGTGCTCGACCGGAACAGCGCGCGTTGAGTGCGGTGCATCAGCCATCTGTTGATCCCCTCATCGGTTGTCGTTGTTGCAGGGGGACCCTTCGCCACGCGAAGCGGCCACGACGTTAAATCGCGCTCGACTTGGCGCCCAAGATGCCTTCTATGCCGCGAGCAAGGGTTAGAAGCCTCCGGTCGCTCCCTAAGGGGGCATCCAGCTCGAGCCCAATCGGCAGCCCCGCGCGAGACAAGCCAACAGGAAGGCTTACACCGGGCAGCCCTACGCTGCTTGCCGACAAGGTGTGGTTGGCTAACGCGAGGTAGCTGACTTCCTGCCCCGCGATATGGACGGTCGCCTGCTCCTCAATCAAAGGCGCCGTGCAGGGCGTCGTCGGTTGCAGAATGACCAGCGCCCCATGAGAGACGAACGCCGTGTTGAGCCGGCGCTGGATTTCAGGCCGGCTCACGTCGAGCGCCGTCTGATAGACCCCTGCCGAGGTAGCACCTGCACCACCCGGAAGTACGATGTGCCCCCACGCCTGCCGAAGTTGGGGCTTGAGGCCTTCGTAAATGGCCTCGAACGTGGTCGGAATGTCATGGCGACGAAGAAATTCCGAAATTGCGCCCATCGTCTCATGAGCGAAGATGCCCCATGTCGCGGTTTGGACGAGGGAATTGAAATCGTCGCCAAGGTTTACTTCAACGACCTCGGCGCCTGCATCCTGCAGCCGCCGAACCACCTCGCGGAAGCGGCTCTCGACTTCCGCGTCCACCAGATCCAGGAACTGTCGCGGCGCGAAGGCCAGCCGAGCTCCCTTCAGGCCGTAGCCGCCGTCGGACGACTCCGCATCCTGTTCACCAGTCACGACCTGATCCACCAGAATGCAGTCCTCAACACTTCGGGCGAATACGCCCGTCGTGTCGAGCGTATGGGAGATCGGCGCAACGCCGTAGCGCGGCCAACGCCCGGTGGTTGGCTTGAATCCCACGACGCCACAGAACGATGCGGGTACCCGGATGGACCCAACGGTGTCACCGCCCAAGGATGCGGGAACGAGCCGAGCGGCCACGGATGCGGCGGAGCCGCTCGAGGAGCCGCCCGACACGCGATCTCGTGCGTGCGGATTCTTCACCTGGCCGTAACGTGCGTTATGACCGGTCAAGCCGTACGACATCTCGACGAGGTTGTTCTTGCCGAAGACCAAAGCGCCCGCACCCTTAATGGCCCGGACAACGTCGGCATCTTCGCGCGGCACGAAGTGAGCGAGGCCTTCGATGCCCAGGCTGGTAGGTAGTCCTTTCGTCAAATAACTGTCCTTCACCCCGAGCGGCACGCCAAGGAGCGGAGCCGCCGATCCGGCCGAACGCGATTTGTCCGCCTCCCTCGCGGCCGCCAGCACCGCGGCCTCGTCGATGGTGATGAAGGCGTTCAGCTCGGCAAGCGCTCGGGCGCGCTGTAAAAGCGCCGCAGTGTAGGTCTCCGAGGTGATGTCGCCGTTGCGAACCGCTGCTGCAGCCGTTGCGAGCCCAAGCGAGTCGATATCTGTGGTTTCCCGCGAAGCGATGCGGCGCGAAGCTGTGGTCGTGTCGTCCATGAAATCCTCGCAAAGAGTGGCGGCACCCCGCCGTGGCCCAACGGCGGATTAGCTCAATGCCATGATGATCATCATATTAAATTACGGTCGTAATTCAATATGAAATGGCGACCTCGGTGGACACATGAACGTGAGGTGCCGACGGACGCACCGATGGATTGCGGGCAATCGTTGGTTTCAACAGCGACTTCTGCGTCGGATCATTCGCGACCGGATCGAACCGGCAGCACGTCCGGCGATGCCCGTTATGCCGCTGAAAGCGGAAGTCGGCGGAGCTGTAGCGTGCCTGCCCTCACGAGCGGAATGCTTGACGGTGGGCTTGCTCACGCGTCTTTGCCCACCCTACGAAGTCAGCGCATCACCGCATCGACCAGCAATCCCGCGAACAACAACAGCCCCGTATCGCGGTTCGACTTGAATACCCGCAGGCACAACGCGGGATCGCTGATGTCCAATCGCGTGATCTGCCAGGCGAGATGCGCGGCGAAGGCGATCAACCCGATCCAGGCCGGCCAGTGCGCGCCGCCCAGCACCAGTGCTGCGCCGATCAGCACCACGGCGAGCGAGTAAAACACCGCGAGCGCCCGGTGGGTGCGTTCGCCGAACAGGCGTGCCGTGGATTTGATGCCGATCAGCGCGTCGTCCTCGGCGTCCTGATGGGCGTAGATGGTGTCGTAGCCGATCACCCAGGCGATCGAGCCGGCATAGAGCACGAGCGCGGTCAGATCGATCCGGCCGAGCATGACGGCGAACCCCATCAGCGCGCCCCATGAGAAGGCGAGGCCCAGCACGACCTGCGGCCACCAGGTGATGCGCTTCATGAAAGGATAGACCGCGACGATGACGAGCGAGGCGATGCCGGTCATGATCGCAAAGCGGTTGAACTGCAGCAGCACGGCGAGTCCAATCAGCGCCTGCAGAACCAGGAAGGCAAACGCCTGCGTCACGCTGACCTGGCCGGCGGGCAACGGCCGCGACCGCGTCCGCTCGACGCGCGCGTCGAGATCGCGGTCGGTGATGTCGTTCCAGGTGCACCCCGCCCCGCGCATGACAAAGGCGCCGATGAAGAACAGCATGATCACCAGCGGCAATTGCGAGACGTCGCGGGCGACGCCGGCGGCCAGCGCCGCCGACCACCAGCACGGCATCAGCAACAGCCACGATCCGATCGGACGGTCGAAACGGGAAAGCCGCAAATAAGGCCGCGACCAGGCCGGCGCGCGCGTATCGACCCAGTTGCCGGTCGCGTCGGCAACGCGGGCGGTCACCTCGCTCATCGGAGCGGGATCATCGCGCGAGGACGTTGCCGTTCAGCGTATCGAAGGTGCTGCCGCCCTTCTTGACGGCCTGTGCCTCGGGCAGCGCCGCCGAGGAGCCGAGCACTTCGCTGAGACTCGGACCCGCCGGACCTCGCGTTGCCGCCTGCTGCGCGACGTTGCAGACCTGTGTCTGCATCTTCTCGGTGTTCTTGTGGCCGTTCTTGAGCTGGTCGGCGATCTGCGGCGGAATTCCGCATTTGGCCGAATTGGTCTGGACGTAAGCGATCATCTTCATTTCGGCCTGGCCGAAATTTTTGATCAGCTTGCAGGCCTCGTCCGGCGGCGCCTTGCGGTCGCTCGCGGCCTTGATCATCTTGCCGCGCCGCTCGGCTTCCTCGCGCAGGGGAACGAAGCCTTTCATGCAGGCGTCTGCCCCACCGCCCGCTTGCGGCGGACCGCCCGCTGGCGCCATTCCGCCCGTTGGCGAGGCACCGCGATCGAAGACCGAGCCGCCGGAAGCCGGCGCCGCACTCTGGACCGGCGCGCCACCAACGCCATTCACCGGCGGAAACGGCGAAGCATTCTGGTTCGGCAATGGCGCCGGAAACGCGCCCTGCGCAAAGACGTGGCCCGCGTGAAGGCTCACGACGGCAGCGGTCAACGGCACAATCAGGCGGCGGATCATCAAGGGCGGTTCTCCGGCAAGGTCAGGCAAACCCCAACGTGTCCGAACGAAGCAAATTTGCGACGGGCTTTTTACGATTCCTGCCGACGCTTAACAACCCGTCGATTTGGGCAGCAGCGCGGCGCGGGCAGGGTCGAATCATTAAATCAGCCTCGGATTCTAACCCTTTAGGCAAAAAGCGCACGAATCAGAGCGAAATAAATGCCCAATTCGGCTTTTGCACGCGCTCGTAACACGAATGCGTGTCATGGAACTTGCCTGTTAATCCAGTGACCGAAGTCCCCAACCGGGCCGGCAGGCACGCGCCGCGTCGCGTCGCCCGGCACCGAATTCGGGCCGCTCGCCTGCGCCAGTTGCGCGCCCGCGCAGACCTGCTTCTGCATCTTCTCGGTGTTCTTGTGGCCGCTCCTGAGCTGGTCGGCGATCCGCGGCGGAATTCCACATTTGGCCGAGTTGGTCTCGATATATTTGATCATCTTGATTTCCGCCTGGCCGAAACTCACGATCAGCATGCAGGCCTCGTCCGCTGGGGCCTTGCGGTCGCTGGCGGCCTTGATCAGCCTGCCCCGTTCCTGCGCCTCTTCGCGCAAGGGGGCAAACTCGTTCATGCAGGCATCGGCCCGACTGCCCGACGGAAACGCCGCGGAAACACCTGGCGACGCCGACGGCGCCGCGCCGTTCGCGTGCGGCACCGGCGAAGCGTTGCTGGCGGGCGCTTCGGCCTGCCCTGGCAGCGGCGCGGGAAACGCAGCTTGCGCAAAAACCTGCCCGGCATCGACGATCGCCACGGCCAAGATCGATGCAACAATCAGGCGGCGAAGCATCAAGGGGTTTCTCCGTCGAGAACCATGGAATCTGAAATGTCTGCCGCGCGAAGCGTAATCTTCGATGATGCAACCCAAAACAGCCCGTGGAATGAGGCATTAGTTAGCACGTCGTGGAATGATGCCGACAAGCAAAAATAGCCTCCGGATTCTGACACGTTGGGCTAAAAGCAGGCCCGGTTTGGATCATCAGACATGCCTGAATTCGACTTCTCCGCCCCCCGCCTGTTCGTCGACGCGCCCTTGCGCTCGGGCGAGAAAATCGTGCTGGAGCGCAACCAGAGCAATTATCTGGGCAACGTGCTGCGGCTCTCCGCCGGCGAAAACATCCTGGTGTTCAACGGCCGCGACGGCGAATGGCAGGCGCAGATCGAGGGCCGCAAGCGGCCCGATAGTTTGAGCATCCTCGCGCGGACACGGCCGCAGGATCGCCTGCCCGACATCGCCTATGTCTTTGCGCCGTTGAAACACGCCCGCCTCGACTACATGGTGCAGAAGGCGGTCGAGATGGGGGCCTCGGCACTTCAGCCGGTGTTGACGCGGCATACCCAGGTCTCAAGGGTCAACGTTGAGCGGATGCGCGCCAATGTCATCGAGGCCGCCGAGCAGTGCGGCATCCTGAGCCTTGCCGCGGTCGCCGAACCTGTTGCGCTCGACCGCTTTCTCGACGGGCGCGAGACCAGCCGCCTGCTGGTATTCTGCGACGAGGCGGCCGAGATCGACAATCCGATCGAGGCCCTGCAACAGGGCTTGACCGCCACTGAGGGGATCGACGTCGTGATCGGCCCCGAGGGCGGATTTGCCGAGGAGGAACGCGCGCTCTTGCTGCGGCAGCCAAGGACGCTGCGGCTGTCCTTGGGCCCCCGCATCCTGCGCGCAGATACCGCCGGCGTCGCCGCCCTGGCGCTGGTGCAGGCGGCGCTGGGGGACTGGCGGGGGCCGGGCCAGCCAACGGACGGCTGACCGTTAAGCCACCGCCCATTAATTCAGTTGGCCAATCCCTGTCGAAACGCTGCCCCGGCCATGCTAAGGCCTGCGCCCACGAGGCCCCCGGAACTCCGGGGAACCCCAAACCAACCCTGAAACCCGGTTTTTCCGGATATTTGGACGTCAAATGACCGCGACTGCTGCCGTCAGAGGTGCCGCCGGATCCGCCGCCTGGGCGGATGCGCTGCTATTGTCGTTTGCACAAGGCGGCTACGTCCAGGCCCACCCGGGCATCCTGCAACCGGCCGAGCCGTTCCTCGACCTCTCCGGCGAGGACATTCGCAAGAGCCTCTACCTCACCACCGACGCGTCAGGCGAGGAACTCTGCCTGCGTCCCGACCTCACCATTCCGGTGGCGCGCGATTATCTCGCCTCTGCCAGCGCCGGAAAGCCCGCGGGCTTTTCCTATCTCGGGCCGGTGTTTCGCTATCGCGGCGGCCAGCCCAGCGAGTTCCTGCAGGCCGGCATCGAGTCCTTCGGCCGGCAGGACCGGGCCGCGGCGGACGCGGAAATGCTGGCGCTGGCGCTGGGGGCGACCTCGGCGTTCGGATTGAAGGACGTCGAAATCCGCACCGGCGACGTCGCGCTATTCACTGCGCTGATCGACGCGCTCAATCTCTACCCGGTGTGGCGGCGACGGCTGATCAAGGACTTCAACCGCAAGGTCAGCCTCACCGACGATATCGAACGGCTGACGCTCGCCACCGCGCCCGGCCGCAACGAATATGAGGGCGTGTTGGCGGCGCTGGCCGGCTCCGACCGCAAGGCGGCGCTGGCGCTGGTCACCGACCTGATGTCGATCGCCGGCACCACCAATGTCGGCGGACGCACGGTTGCCGAAATCGCCGACCGCTTCCTCGAACAATCGACGCTGAAGGGCGGCGCGCTGCCGCGCGATGCGCTCAACATCATCAAGCGCTTCCTTGCGATTGCAGGCGATCCCGATGAATCGGTGGCGCAACTACGGGCGCTCGCCGCCGATGCCAAGCTCGATCTCGCAGCCGCCATCGACCAGCTCGAAAGCCGCGTCGGCTTCATGGCCGCGCGCGGCATCGACACCAAGCGCGTGCGCTTCTCCACCTCGTTCGGCCGCGGGCTCGATTACTACACCGGCTTCGAATTCGAACTGCACGCCAGGGGCAACGGCGTCGAGCCGCTGGTGGCGGGCGGGCGCTATGATGGCCTGATGACCCAGCTCGGTTCGCCGACGCCGATTCCCGCGGTCGGCTTCTCGGTGTGGATCGAGGCGCTGACGCAACACGGAAAACCCGTCTCGCAAGGGAGCGTCGCATGACCGCCCCCTTCGTTCTCGCCGTTCCCTCCAAGGGCCGCCTGCAGGAAAACGCCGAAGCGTTTTTCACGCGCGCCGGGCTCTCGCTGGCGAAGCCGCGCGGCGCGCGCGACTATCGCGGCACTATTCCGGGCCTCGACAATGTCGAGATCGCCTATCTCTCGGCGAGCGAAATCGCTTTCCAGCTCTCGCGCGGCATGGTGCATCTCGGCGTCACCGGCGAGGATCTGCTGCGCGAAAGCATTCCCGATGCCGACAAGCGCGTGCTGCTGATCGACAGCCTCGGCTTCGGCAGCGCCAATGTCGTGGTCGCGGTGCCGCAGGCCTGGATCGACGTCCGCACCATGGCCGACCTCGACGACGTTACCACCGGCTTCCGCGCCCAGCATAACCGGCGGATGCGGGTTGCGACCAAATACATCAATTTGACGCGCAACTTTTTCGCCGCCCACGGCGTGGTCGATTATCGCATCGTCGAAAGCGCCGGCGCCACCGAGGGCGCGCCCGCCGTCGGCACCGCCGAGATGATCGTCGACATCACGACGACAGGCGCTACCCTTGCTGCCAATGGCCTCAAGGTGCTGGACGACGGCGTGATCCTGCGCAGCCAGGCCAACCTCGTGGCCTCCCGCGATGCCGACTGGTCGGCTGACGCCCGCGAGACCGCGCGCGTCATCCTGGATCACATCGCCGCGCGGGCGCGGGCCAACCAATACCGCGAAGTGCGAACGCGCTTCGCCGGCTGCAACGATGCGTTGCTGGCGGAGACGCATAGCCGCTTTGGCGTTGTGGCACCGTTTGGCGGGCCGACCTCGTCGGGCATGCTCACCCTGCACTGCCCGCCGATGCAGCTTTACGCGCTCGGCAGTTTCCTGCGCGAACACGGCGCCGACACGGTGTCGATCGCCTCGCTCGACTATGTGCTCGACCGCGAAAACCCGCTGTTTGCCAGGCTCGAGGCGTTCTTGCGGCAATAAGGCTGCCGTTTCGTTCATCGTTGCGACAGCCGGCGTCAGGTAGCATATATGGTTGGATAATCTGGGACCTGATCGATGATGCTCGGCTCTGACGTTTCCCGCCTGTCGACGACCACGGCCAGCGCCGCGACGCAGGGCCTGTCGATTGTCGTGCCGCTGTACAACGAGGCGGCGGGGCTCGCCATTCTGCACGAGCGGCTGACCGGCCTCGCCCGCACGCTGAAGGCGCGTTACAGCCTCGAATGCGAAGTGGTCTATGTCGACGACGGCAGCGCCGACAATACGCTTTCGATCGCGCGCACGCTGGGCGCGGATGCGCTCGACGTCCAGGTGGTGTCGCTGTCGCGCAATTTCGGCAAGGAGGCTGCGCTGATGGCGGGGCTGGACCATGCCCGGCGCGGCGCAATATTGTTCATGGACGGCGACGGCCAGCATCCGCCGAGCCTGGTCGAAAAACTGGTCTCGCACTGGATCGATGACGGCTACGACGTCGTCTATACGGCAAAGGCTAATCGCGACAATGAGACGTTCCTGCGCCGCCAGGCGGTGCATGGCTTCTACGCACTGATCAACTGGGGCGCACGGCAGAAGATCCCCGAGGACGCCGGCGATTTCCGCCTGCTGTCGCCGCGCGCGGCTACCGCGCTGCGCCAGCTTCCCGAGCGCAACCGCTTCTTCAAGGGCCTGTCGAACTGGATCGGCTTCCGCCAGATCCGCGTCGACTATGAGCCGGCCGCGCGCGCGCACGGCGTCACCACGTTCAGCCCGGGCCGGCTGATCGGGTTGTCGATCGAGGGATTGACGTCGTTCTCGGTGGCGCCGCTGCGCTTTGCCAGCCTGCTCGGCGTACTGCTCGCGTTTACTGCCTTCGTGTTCGGCCTGACCATTCTCTGGGAGGTCTGGACCACCGGCAAGCAGGTCCCCGGCTATCCATCGCTGATGATCGGGTTGATGACGATCGGCGGCGTGCAGCTCATCATGATCGGCATCGTCGGCGAATATATCGGCAAGATCCTCTCCGAGCTGAAGGCGCGTCCGATCTACTTCGTCGCCGAACATTCCGAAAAGCGCGCCGATGGCGAAACGTCGGCGAGCGCGACTGAGCGGACCGCCGCCGAATGAACGACGCTGCGCTGCGCCGGATCTGGCTGTGCGCCGACGATTACGGGCTGGCCGATGGCGTCAACCGCGCCATCCGCGATCTGATCTCCCTCGGCCGTCTCAATGCCACCTCGGTGATGGTGGTCGGCGCAGCGATCGGGCGCGCCGAGGTCGCCGCGCTGCAGGACGCCGCAGAGAACAGCCCACGCTGCGCGATCGGCCTGCACGCGACGCTGACCGCGCCGTTTCGTCCGCTGACGATGTACTTCCGGCCACTCAATGGTGGGCTGTTCCTGCCGTTTCCGGCCATGCTGCGATCGGGCCTGTTGCGGCGGCTGGATCCTGGCCTGATCGAAGACGAACTTTTGGCCCAGCTCGCGGCCTTCAAGGAGCTGTTCGGCCGTCCGCCCGATTTCGTCGACGGCCACCAGCATGCGCAACTCTTCCCACAGGTGCGCGACGCTTTTCTGCGCGCGGTGAAGCAAGCTGCCCCCGCCGCCTGGGTTCGTCAGGGCGGTCGCCTCCAGCCGCTGGCCAGGCGGCTCGGCGCGCCCAAGGCGCTGGTGCTCGACGTTCTCAGCGCGCAATTCCGCAAGCGCGCCGCGATGGCCGACATCCCGTTCAACCCCGCCTTTGCCGGCGCCTATGATTTTTCGAAAGCGCCCGATTTCGGCGTGCTGATGGGAGGGTTCCTCGATCGATTGCCGGAAGGCGGGTTGGTGATGTGCCATCCTGGTTTTGTCGACGAAACCCTCGAAAGCCTCGATCCCTTGACGACCCAGCGCGAAGCGGAACACGCGTATCTCGCAAGCGATCGATTCCCGGCATTGCTGGCGGCGAATAAAGTTACATTGAGTTGATAAGACTCGGGAAAAGCCGGCGTTTTGTCGCATACCAAAATTTAATTCGGCCACCCACTACTTGCGACACAAAGCCGGCCCTACATCTCTGCCGCGCGTTGACGACGATCCGACGCGAGGGAGAGGGCTATGACACCGCAAGAACGCCAACTGATTGACGATCTTTTCGAGCGGCTCGCCAAGCTGGAAAGCGCCAAGCGCGATCCGGAGGCGATGTCAGCGATCATGCAGGGCCTGCGCAACGCGCCCAATGCGGTCTACGCACTGGTGCAAACCGCGCTGGTGCAGGACGAAGCGCTGAAGCGCGCCGACCAGCGCATCCAGGAGTTGGAAGCGGGCCCAGGTCAGCAAGCTCAATCCGGCGGCTTCCTCGATTCGATGCGCGACGCGATCTTCGGGCAGAACCAGCAACATGGCCAAAACCAAGGCTCCGTGCCCAACGTGCGCGCGCCCGAGATGGCTGGCGGCAGCCGGCCGGCCTGGAACACCGGACAGGTTTTGCAGCAGGGCCAGCCTCCCGGACAATATGGCCAGCCGGCCTACGGCCAGCCATATGGCGGCGCGCAGCAACAGCCGTCTGCGTTCGGCGGTGGCGGCTCGTTCCTCGGAACGGCCGCGGCGGCCGCGGCCGGCGTGGTCGGCGGATCGCTCCTGGCCGGCAGCATCCGCTCGATGATGGGCGGCGGCGGCAACCACCAAAGCTTCGGCGACACGGCCGGCCAAAGCGGCGGAATTGAAGACCGCAGGCCCTGGGGCGACCAGTCCGGCGGAAGCCTGGCAAAGGACGCCGGGATCAACGACATCGGTTCGTCAGGCCGGCGCGCCGACAACAACGATAATGATTCCGGTTCGCAGCAGGGCTTCTTCGATCAGGCCTCGCATGACGATGATAACGATGACGACCACGATTCCGACGGCTTCGACGGCGACGGCGACGGCGACGATGGCGGCAGCGATTACGCGTAATCGACGCGAGGGTTGAAACGACAACGGCCGCCCCATCGGGCGGCCGTTTTGTTTTGTAGCCCGGATGGAGCGAAGCGCAATCCGGGAAAGGTGACTCCGCGGTGAGATCGCTCCCGGATTTCGCTGCGCTCCATCCGGGCTACGGCTACTACGCAGGAACTCAGATCACCACGACCTTCGCGCCGACGCCGACGCGGCCGTAGAGATCGATGACGTCTTCATTGCGCATCCGGATGCAGCCGGAGGAGACATTGGTGCCGATGGTCCAGGGCTCGTTGGAGCCGTGGATGCGATAGAGCGACGACCCCAGATACATTGCGCGTGCGCCGAGCGGATTTTGCGGGCCGCCTTCCATGTGCCGCGGCAAATCCGGACGGCGCGCCAGCATTTCCGGCGGCGGCGTCCAGGCCGGCCATTCCTTCTTCGCGGAGACGGACTTAACGCCCGACCAGGTAAAGCCGGGGCGGCCGACGCCGACGCCGTAACGCAGCGCCTTGCCGTCGCCCTGCACCAGGAACAGGAACTTGTTCGGGGTATCGATCACGATAGTGCCCGGGCTTTCCTTGCCGTAATACTCGACCATCTGCTTTTCGTATTTCGGATCGATCCGTTGCTGCGCGGGGTCAATCATCTCCTCTTCCCGGCGCATCGACTGCTGCGGATCCATCGGCGGCAGCAGCGCGCGCCGCCCATATCCGTAATCGGGCTGCGTCTGATAGGCCGGCGCTTGCTGATAGCGCCCGCCCTGCGGCGCATCGCCGAACAGGAATTCGATGAAGCCGCCGCCCATATTGGAGCGCTCGGCAGAAACCATGCGCGCCGGCTCACGGCCGTAGATCACGGCGGGTTCGGTTATTTGCGAGGCGTCGATCGCAAAGGCCTCACTGGCGAAGCAAAGGCAAGACGCGCTCGCAAGGAGCGCAAGGGAGATTTTTCCGGACATCGACGTACTCTGTACTGTTCGTCACTGCGGGTCGGCGGCGGCGCGACGAACGCCGCTGCATGCGATCAATACAAATCAAAACCTAATCGGTTTGGTAAACGGATCAGGCGTTTCGATTCACCATTTCGGCAATCGCGCTCGGATTTGTCCGGTAGCGTTTATTTTGCATGAACGCCGCCCCCTCATGGTTAATTGTTGGTATGCGGCCGCGGTCAAATCCGTGCCACGACGTGTTCCGGCGTGAACCTCACGTTAAATCGCATCGGTTTAAAACACACGTGAAGTGAAGGGGTGGGAAAAACTCATGTCGGTCAATCGCAAACGTTTTCGTATCGAACAGGCCCTTCTGGGCGACGCGTCAATTGCCATGCCTGCCGTCGAAGGCGGCGAGATCGGCCCGATGCATCGTGAGATCATGGCCGAACTGCGCACGATCCGCGCACAGATGGCGGGCTTCGGCCACGCCCGCGACGGTTCGGCTGTCGCCACGGATATCGCGCGCGAGACCGCCGATGCCCACGCGTTGCTGGAAACCTATCGCGCCCAGATCGAGCAGTGCGCGAAGCTGAAGGTCGAGCTAGATCTCATTCACGACGCCATCAACCGCACCAAGCGCGAAATCGCCACCCTGCACGGCACGAGCTTTGACGGCCAGGAGATGGCCAAGGTCAACGGCGAACTCGGCGCTGTCGTCGGCGGCACCGAGCAGGCCACGCAGCAGATTCTCGAGGCCGTCGAGGCAATCGACCAGGCCGCCACCGCGCTGTCCAAGAACATCTCGCCCGACCAGCAGAAACTGCTCAGCGAGGAAATCCAGGAACGCGTCGTCGCGATCTTCGAGGCCTGCAACTTCCAGGACTTGACGGGCCAGCGCATCAGCAAGGTGATGAACACGATGAAGTTCATCGAAAAGCACATCATCGAGATGATGGAAATCTGGGGTGGTGTCGACGCCATCAAGGCGCACGCCCCGCCGATCGTCGATACCCGCGAAGGCGACGCCAAGCTGCTGAACGGCCCGAAGCTGGACGGCGACGACGGTCACGCCTCGCAGAACGACATCGACGCCCTGTTCGATTGATCGGACTGGTTAACGCAGAATAAATAAAAACGCCGGCTAGACGCCGGCGTTTTTTGTTTTGCGATGGCCCAACCACGTCATCGCGAGCAGAGCGAAGCAATCCATCTATCGGTTATGCCGCACTATGGATTGCTTTGTCGCTTCGCGCCTCGCAATGACGGCGAGCGTGTCAGCCGCCTCACGCCCGCGGCGCACAGCGAACATAGACCATGTTGCCGTAACGGACCGCGGCGTCCTTGTCGATGAAGCGGGTGATCAGCACGCGGCCGTCGAACGAGACGATCTCGCGGTCCTGTTCGCCGGGCGTCGGTCCCGCCGGGCCGATATAGTTCTTGCCGCTCGGGCTGCCCTTGAGGCGCAGTTCCTGCGGGGTGGCCTGGTCGGCCAGATGCATGACGACGCCACCGCTGGTGCCGGCGCCGATCACATAGGGCTGCTTGCACTGTCCGCGCGCCGCGGCCTCGGTCCGGGCGCGGTCGTTGGGATTCTGGAACGAGGCAAGGCCCCAGCGGCCGACGATCTCGTCGGCGCGAATGGTCGCAGGCATTTCGGGCGCTTCCCCGGGCTCGGTTGGGGGCGCCGAACTGGACGACAGCGACGGCAGCGTGCTGCTGCAGGCCCCCAGGAAGATCGTCAGCGCTGACGCGGTCGCCAGACTGGCAACCGTACGCGCATTACATGAACTGATCATCGTATTCCCCCGAGCAATTCCTTCAGCCGCTCCCGTCAAGCAGCCAAGCGCAAAACTCCTGCCGGAGCAATGACGTCCATCAATCTACGCCGCGGCTCCGATTTGGTTTCCGTGGCAGCATCCTATATTGGCCTCAAGAAGGCCTTAACCCCCTTGTTTGCTTGACAGGATCGACGCCAAGCCATATTCCCCGGCTCCACGTTTAGCACTCAAATGCGATGATTGCTAAGGGCTAAGCCTTCCCGCCCGGGACGGCTTCGAATACCCGGCATTTCAGCCAGTTTCAATGGCAACCAGTTCGGAACCCCAGCCTCCCAAGAGGAACTTCAAGAGGAGACGTCATGTCGAAGTCCAAATTCCGTCCGCTGCACGACCGCGTCGTCGTCAAGCGCATCGATGCCGAAGAGAAGACCAAGGGCGGCATCATCATCCCCGACAGCGCTAAGGAAAAGCCGTCGCAGGGCGAAATCACCGCCGTGGGACCGGGCGGCCGCGACGAAGCCGGCAAGCTGATTCCGATCGACCTCAAGGTCGGCGACCGCGTGCTGTTCGGCAAATGGTCGGGCACCGAGGTCAAGCTCGACGGCGAGGAACTCCTGATCATGAAGGAGTCCGACATCATGGGCGTGCTGAGCTGACGCACGCTTGCTTTCTTCCTTCTCCCCTTGTGGGAGAAGGTGGCGCGCAACGCGCGCCGGATGAGGGGTTCTTTCCGCGGAGACATACCCCTCACCCGTCCACGATGCTTCGCATCGCGGCCACCCTCTCCCACAAGGGGAGAGGGGAAGAGACCGGGCCGTAACAGCGATCAACCGTTTCCATTCATTCAGGAGTAACTTCACATGGCTGCCAAAGACGTTAAATTTTCCGGCGACGCCCGCGACCGCATGCTGCGCGGCGTCGACGTCCTCGCCAACGCGGTGAAGGTGACGCTCGGTCCGAAGGGCCGCAACGTCGTGATCGAAAAGAGTTTCGGGGCACCCCGCATCACCAAGGACGGCGTCACCGTCGCCAAGGAAATCGAACTCGAAGACAAGTTCGAGAACATGGGCGCGCAGATGCTGCGCGAAGTCGCCTCCAAGACCAACGACACCGCCGGCGACGGCACCACCACCGCTACCGTGCTGGCGCAGGCGATCGTGCGTGAAGGCGCCAAGTCGGTCGCCGCCGGCATGAACCCGATGGACCTCAAGCGCGGCATCGACATCGCGGTCCACGCCGTCGTCAAGGACATCGAAAAGCGCGCCAAGCCGGTCGCCTCCTCCGCAGAGGTCGCCCAGGTCGGCACCATCTCGGCCAATGGCGATGCCGCCATCGGCAAGATGATCGCGCAGGCGATGCAGAAGGTCGGCAATGAAGGCGTCATCACGGTCGAGGAGAACAAGTCGCTCGATACCGAGGTCGACATCGTCGAGGGCATGAAGTTCGACCGCGGCTACCTGTCGCCCTACTTCATCACCAACGCCGAAAAGATGACCGCCGAGCTGGAAGACGTCTACGTGCTGCTGCACGAGAAGAAGCTGTCCGGCCTGCAGTCGATGCTGCCGGTGCTGGAAGCCGTGGTGCAGTCCGGCCGCCCGCTGTTGATCATCGCCGAGGACGTCGAGGGCGAGGCTCTGGCGACGCTGGTGGTCAACCGCCTGCGCGGCGGGTTGAAGGTCGCCGCCGTCAAGGCGCCGGGCTTCGGCGATCGCCGCAAGGCCATGCTGGAAGACATCGCGATCCTGACCGGCGGTCAGCTGATCTCCGATGAACTCGGCATGAAGCTCGAAAGCGTCACCGTCAACATGCTCGGCCGCGCCGGCAAGGTGGTGATCGACAAGGAGAACACCACGATCGTCAAGGGCGCCGGCAAGAAGAAGGACATCGAAGCCCGCGTCACGCAGATCAAGGCGCAGATCGAGGAAACCACCTCGGACTACGACCGCGAGAAGCTGCAGGAGCGCCTTGCGAAACTGGCCGGCGGCGTCGCCGTGATCCGCGTCGGCGGTGCGACCGAAGTCGAGGTCAAGGAAAAGAAGGACCGCGTCGAGGACGCTCTCAACGCGACGCGTGCGGCCGTGCAGGAAGGCATCGTGCCGGGCGGCGGCGTGGCGCTGCTGCGCGCCAAGAAGGCCGTCGGCCGTATCCCCAACGACAATTCCGACGTCCAGGCCGGTATCAACATCGTGCTGAAGGCGCTGGAAGCTCCGGTCCGTCAGATCTCGGAAAACGCCGGTGTCGAGGGCTCGATCGTGGTTGGCAAGATCCTCGAGAACAAGTCCGAGACCTTCGGCTTCGACGCCCAGACCGAGCAATATGTCGACATGGTCGAGAAGGGCATCATCGACCCGGCCAAGGTGGTGCGTACCGCCCTGCAGGATGCTTCGTCGGTCGCAGGCCTTCTGGTGACCACCGAAGCCATGGTCGCGGAACTGCCGAAGGAGCCGGCAGCCCCGATGCCCGGCGGTGGCGGCGGCATGGGTGGAATGGGCGGCATGGGCTTCTAAAAGCCCGGTTTTCCCAATCAATCAGTCGAAGGCCGCCTCCGGGCGGCCTTCTTTTTTGGCTTTTTTTGCAATGAAGCGCACCCGATAGGTTCGGGACATGCTTGGCTCGAAAACACTGCCGGGGTTTGCTACTTACGACCCCTGCCCATTCCATTCGTTTCAGGGAAATTCATATGCGCGCGCGCTTCCTTCTCCTGCTCGGTCTGATCACGGTCTCCCCGAGCCTCGCTTTCGCCCAGATGAAGCTTCCCTCCAAGACGGCGCCGGGCGCGGCCGAGACACGCTATTTCACCGCGATCGACGGCCTGATGGACGGCAACGCCGACGTCATCCTGAAGGAAACCCGGCAGGGCAAGACCGTCACCGCGGCGACCCTCGACGTCTGCTACCCCGCCACAAAAGGTTCCGACCGCAAGGACCGCTTTGTCGCCAATCTCACCGTCAACGGTCAGAACCTGACCGGCACCGCGCAGAGCCTCGGCGACAAGCTGCCGGTCACCGTCAGGCTGGCCCGCAAGCCAACCGGCGACACGTTCGAATTCCGCGGCCAGATCACGATTGGCCAGGCCGTGACCGAAGTGACCTCGACCGACAATTCCGATCTCAGCGAGAAGGAGTTTTTGGACAACCAGACCAGCGACGACGGCATTACCCCGGCGCCGAAGGATTTTACCGAGGTTTCGCCGGAGGCGTTCGGCGTGCGGGTCAAGCTCGACGCCGCGCTCGATTTCCTCAAGAGCCTGAAGGGCGAGGCCGTCGAGGTCGGGCTGTCGAGTCTTTCGATCTCCTGCGATGCGCTGCGCGCCGGCGAGCAGACCATCAACCTCACGGCCGATCCGGAGCGCACTGCGGCACTGATCGCGAAGGCCAAATCGATGCCGGGCGTGGTCGCGGCGGGATGGACCAGCGGCAGCGTCGAGATGGACCGCACCATCCGCTTTGCTGCGGCTGAATGGCGCGACGGCGACAAGATCAACAAGGACAAGATCGCATCGGCGATATCAGCCGTGCTCTCCAGGACGCTCGCCGCCAAGGCGTCAGGCAGCGAATGGGACGCCAATACCGGAAAGCTGACATTGACCTTGAAGCGGCCGAGCCCGGTCTATCCGCCGCTCGGCCTCACCGAAAGCGTCGAGGTCACCGCGCTGGTCTCGCCGGACAAACCGGGCGCGTCGGACAGGCTGATGCTGTGGATCTCCAGCCCGGTTATCACCACAGCGGATGAAGGCACCGGTGCGAAGCTGAACCTGTCGGAAGAATCCACTGGCGACGAGGAAGGTGGCGAGCCGAAGGATGACAATGGCTCGGTCGAGGCCTTGGCGAAAGAGTTCAAGGGCCAGCGCTGGGATGCGGACAAGAGCATGTGGAAGTGATCCGCGTGCCGCTGAACATGTAACGGATGAGACGCTGCTCTCCCGCCGCAGACCGGCGCGCAATGATCTGGCGCCGGGCCTTGATTGTTAAGATTCGATTCAGCTTAGAGGGACATCATCGGTTCTCCGAAACGAGAGCCACGCCATGCAAGACCGCGAGCCGGGTACCTTTGAAATTTGGTCGGGGCATGTGGTTCGCCGCCAGCGGCTGCAGCAGTCCGCGCACCTGTGGAGTTTCCTGAAGGCCGATCGCGACGCGGTATTGGTGGTGCGGGAGCCATTTGGCGATCGGGCACGCGCCGCTGTGCTGGTCACCGCGGCGGTAATAGCCAGCTTTGGACTGGGTTGGGCCGGCGGCTTGAATTGGCCGCAGTTCGCAACCGAACTCGGTCTTGTGACCGTTGCGCAGAAAGAAACGCCCTCGCCGCGAATTGCTGAAGTACGATCGAGCGGCAGGATTGAGGGCCCGCGAAAGACGGCATCCGCGTCCGATTCACCCGCCATCGTCGGAAGCATTCCCAAGCCACCCGCCCTGTTGCCGAGCGGTGCACGACCGGTTTCCCAGGCTAATGCCGGCCCTTCCGCTGCGATCGCGATGCGCCAGCCCCTGGTGGCGGCGCCGGAAACAAAGCCGGCGACGATTCCCGGCTGGACGGTTGTCGACGTTCGGGACGGCACCGCCGTTCTCGAAGGTCCCGACGGGATTCGGATGGCCGCACGCGGCGACAGCATTCCCGGAGTAGGACGCGTGGAGTCCATCGTGCGCTGGGGCAGCCGCTGGGTCATTGCCACCGCCGGCGGATTGATTGCGACGCCGTAAGCTCGCGGAAACGAGGCCGCGCGGTTTGCGCTGCCGGTGGTCAATGCGCGTTGGCGCGAAATGCCGCGCTCAGGGCCGCAGGCGCTTGGTCATGAACAGGCTGAGCGGGTCAGGCGTGTAAGTGCCGAACGGCGGACAGTCGCGATAGCCGGACGCGCGATAGAGTTCGATGGCTTCGGGCTGCTTGATTCCTGTCTCCAGACTGATGCGATCGACGTTCCGCTGGCGCGCCGCCTCTTCCAGCGCCTCCAGCAAACGCCGCCCTACCCCGTTTCCACGGGCTTGCGTACGCACGAACATACGCTTTATTTCGGCATGTCCGGGCGCGATGATCCGAAATGCGATCGATCCGAGAAGTTCTCCGTTACGGCGCGCGACGAGAAAGAGCGCGTCGGATGCCGCGAGCGCGTCGACGTCCACGAGGTGATTGCTTTCGGATGGATACAGCGCCTGCAGGTACGCGCCCGATTCGGCGATGATGCGCCGCACGTCCGCCTGCCGCGGGTCTTCGGCCCCTATGCTGATCTCAGGCTTGCTCATCCCCGGCCATTCTTCACACCCGGCTAGTTCGTGTTGATGCGAAACCGCAGCGTCTTCGCGCCGACGAACGAAACGAATTCGCCCTGCCGCTTCCAGGTGCCCGCGTCGGTCAGCGCCGCGATCAACTCGTCATCGGCCTGCGCCCGGTCCGGCGGACAAGGCCGATTTTCCATCGCGCCGGCGACGAAGATCACGGTGTTGCCCGCCACCGAAAACTGGCCCTTGCCGCCCTTGCACCAGAGCTCGAGAACCACCTCGCCGGCCTCGCCGATCTCCAGATTGGGGATCCGCTTCGATCCTGGCATGCGGTTCACGTCGAGCTGCATCTGCGTTTCGAAGGGAAAACCGTCATCGGCCCGGGCCGGGGTGAAATGCAGGGCGGTGGCGATCAGCAGGAGCGAAGCGGCGCCTGCCCGAGACATATGTGCGAACGAAACCATGCGACCTCTCGAATACCAGACCTACCGCGCCGCGCGCCGTTCTATTGGACAACGACGTGATTGGCTAGGGCGCAAGGCTGAATCAATAGGCAAGGAAGCTATTTTTCGTTCACGTCGTGCTGCAGCAACGCTTTGACAGTTGAGAACAACCGAGATGGAATCAGGCGTGCGCCTCAATGCGCTTTCAAATCGGGGAGAGACACCATGTGTGCGGGTGACGACAAGAACTGTCCGGATTTTGAATTGCACCACCGCAGCTTCAAGGAAACGCTTGATCGGGAACGTCGATCGTTCCTGAGGTCCGGCTTCGCCGCGGCCGGGGGCGTCGCCGCGATGACCGCGGGCGGCATTTCCCTGGTGACGCCGCAGATGGCGGCTGCGGCCGAAAAGAATCAACCCGCCAAGCGCTCCTATCATCATTTGCCGGCGAATGCCGACACCGTGCATTGGGGCTATTTCAGCAAGAAACTGAAACCGCAGGTCGAGATCGATTCCGGCGACTTCATCACCATCGAGGCGTTGACCCACCATGCCAATGACGACGCCGAGCGCATGGTGAAAGGCGATCCCGGCGCCGAAAGCGTGTTCCTGTGGACCAAGGAGAAGAAGGGCGTCAACCGCCGCGGCGCAGGGCCGATGGACGCCTCGCTGTTCGGGCGCGGCGCCGGCGAGGGCCTTGGCGTGCACATCTGCACGGGCCCCGTCTACGTGCGCGGCGCCCAGGAGGGCGACGTGATCGAGCTGCGCATCATCGACGTCGCGCCGCGGCCATGCGCCAATCCGCAATATCGTGGAAAGACTTTCGGCAGCAACGCCGCGGCCTGGTGGGGTTTCCATTACAAGGATCTGTTGACCGAACCCAAGCCGCGCGAGGTGATCACGATCTACGAGGTCGACGCGTCAGGCGAACGCAACTGGGCGAAAGCCGTGTACAATTTCCAATGGACTCCACAGACCGATCCTTCGGGCGTGGTGCACAAAACCATCGACTATCCCGGCGTTCCCGTCGATCACGCCACGATCAAGGAGAACCACGGCATCCTGAAGAATGTGCGGATTCCGATCCGTCCACATTTCGGGGTCATCGGCCTGGCGCCAAAGGAGGCCGATATCGTCGACTCCATTCCGCCGAGCTATACCGGCGGCAACATCGACAATTGGCGGATCGGCAAGGGTGCCACGATGTATTATCCGGTCGCAGTCGAAGGCGGCCTGCTTTCCGTTGGCGATCCGCACGCGTCGCAGGGAGATTCCGAGCTGTGCGGCACGGCCATCGAAAGCTCGCTGAACGGCACCTTCCAGATCATTCTGCACAAGAAAGCCGATCTCGTTGGGACCGCGCTCGAAGCGCTCGACTATCCGATGCTGGAAACCAGGGATGAGTGGCTGGTGCACGGCTTCAGCTTCGCCAACTATCTCACCGAACTGGGAGACAAGGCGCAGTCGGACATCTACTCGAAATCGTCGGTTGACCTCGCTTTGCGCGATGCGTTCCGCAAGATGCGCAAATTTCTGATGACGACCAAGAAGCTGACGGAAGATGAGGCGATCTCTTTAATTACCGTTGGCGTCGACTTCGGCATCACCCAGGTGGTTGATGGAAATTGGGGCGTCCATGCGGTCATCAAGAAGGATATCTTCGCCGGTGGCGAGACCTGACCGAATCCCGTGCCTATGAAAAATCCCCGCGGCGCCGGCCGCGGGGATTGTTGGCGGATCGCTTTAATCGCGACCTTATTTCAAGACCATCGCCGTAAACGGGTAGACGTAAGCCTGCAACATAACGAAGAGGCCGACGAGACAGGCCAGCGCGATCGAGTGCTTGAACACGAAGCGCAGGATCGTGCTTTCGTGTCCGTACCAGTTGGTCGCGGTGGAGGCGACCACGATCGATTGCGCGTCGATCATCTTGCCCATCACGCCACCGGAGGAGTTGGCGGCAGCCATCAGCACCGGAGACAGGCCGAGTTGTTCGGAGGTAATCTTCTGCAGATTACCGAACAGGATGTTCGACGCCGTATCCGATCCCGTCAACGCCACGCCGAGCCAGCCGAGCAGCGTCCCGAAGAAGGGATAGAGCACGCCGGTTGCAGCGAAGGCGAGACCGAGTGTCGCATCGACGCCCGAGAGCCGCGTCAACGTGCCGATCGCCAGCATCGCCGAGATCGTGATCAGCGAGATCGCGCACAGCCTGATGGTTCGGCCATATTCCCCGATCATCCTGGCCGGACTGAAGCCCGCCAGCAGGCCGGAAACGATCGCGGCAATCAACATGCCCGTGCCGGTGAACGACAGGTAGGTGAACGCGAACACCGCCCCTTCCGGTGTCGGCTTGGCCGCCACCGGCGGCACCTTGTTGATCATGTTGTGCAGGTCGGGAACGGGATAATTCCAGGTGAAGATCGAGTTCGCCCAGGTCTTGAACCCGCCATTGCCCCAGACCAGCATCACGACGCAGACGATGATCCACGGCAACAACGCGCTCCAGAGCTGGCTCTGGGTCAGCGGCGTCTTGTCCATGGGTTTCGGCGCAGTCATGGTCGCCGCCGATTCATCGCGGCCGCGCAGCGCCGCCGACAGCCAGAGTGTCTTGGGTTGCCACACCCTGAGAAACAGGATCAGGCAGCCCATCGAGATCAGCGAGGCGCCGATATCGACGATCCAGGGGTTGATGTAGTTCGAGATCACGAATTGCGGGATCGCGAACGAAAGCCCAGTCACCAGAATGGCCGGCCAGACCTCCTTCATGCCCCGCCAGCCGGCGAAGGCCCAGACCACCCAGAACGGCACGATCAGCGAGAACACCGGCAATTGCCGGCCGACCATCGCGCCGAGGATATAGGGATCTAATCCCGTGACCGAGGCGAGACCCTGGATCGGCGTACCGAGCGCGCCATAGGCCACCGGCGCCGTATTGGCGATCAGCGACAGGCCGGAGGCGGCCAGCGGAGAGAAGCCGAGGCCGATCAGGACCGAGCCGGTGATGGCGACCGGCGTACCAAAGCCGGAAGCCCCCTCGAAGAACGCACCGAACGAAAACGCGATCAACAGCAGTTGCAGGCGCCGGTCCTCGGTGACGCCGCCGACCGCGCGTTTCAACAATTCGAATTGGCCGGTTGCAACCGTGAGCTGGTAGAGAAAGATGACGTTCAGCACGATCCAGCCGATCGGGAAGAACCCGGCAACAACGCCGAGCGCGGAGGCACGGATCGACATGCCCGCGGGCATGGTGAAGATGAAGATCGCTATCAGGTTGGTCAGGATCACCGCGACGATAGCGGCGATGTGCGCCTTGACCTTGCCGCTGGCGATCAGGACCAGCAGCGTCACCACAGGCACGGCGGCGGCGATCGTCGACAGCGCCGGGTTGTTGAGCGGATTGTAGATTTGATCCCACATTTGCGATTCTCCCAAATTGTTATTGGCGCACCCGCCGGCGTGGAGCAGCGGGGCGCATGTCGAGCGATTGCGGGGGCAAGCCTGCAAGGCGCGAGGTCGGCCTCGCCAACACTCACAACCTCGCGAAGTTCGATGGCTGCCGCCCGTCGCCGTCGCAGCCATGCTAGGGTCTAGCCTACCGCTGCGACAAGCCGCCGCAGTCGGCCAACTCCATAACCTTAGTAGTAGGCCCGCTGGTTCTTCCATCCTTTCAGGGCCTTAAGCCCTATTCCCGGAGACGGTGATCTGTGAAAAATATCCGCTCGACGCTCGCGACGGTGTGGCGCATCGCCGCCCCGTATTTCAATTCCGAGGACAAATGGGCCGGCCGCGGCCTGCTTGCCGCGGTGATCGCCATCGAGCTGGCGCTGGTCGGCAACGCCGTGCTGATCAATCTGTGGCGCGCCCGCTTCTACAATGCGCTGCAGGACAAGAACTGGGACAATTTCGTCCACGAAATGCTGGTGTTTTGTGTACTGGCCACGATCCTGGTCGCGCTGCAGGTCTATCAGCTCTATCTGAACCAGTGGCTCCAGATCCGCTGGCGCAGCTGGATGACCAAGAAATATCTCGGTGATTGGATGCATGACGCCAATCACTACCGCATGCAGCTACAGGGCGACGCCGCCGACAACCCCGACCAGCGCATGAGCGACGACGTCAAGCTGTTCGTCAGCCAGACGCTGACGCTGGGGGTGGGACTGCTCAGCTCGATCGTCTCGCTGGCGTCGTTTGTCGTCATCCTCTGGGGATTATCAGCGGCAGCACCGCTGGTGCTGTACGGCATCGATTTCACGATCCCCGGCTATCTGGTGTTGGCCGCGCTGATCTACGCCATCTTCGGCACCGCGTTGACGCAATGGATCGGCTCGCCGCTGGTCACCCTCGATTTCAACCAGCAGCGGCTGGAGGCGGACTTCCGCTTCAACCTCGTGCGTGTGCGCGAGAACTCCGAGCAGATCGCGCTGCTGAAGGGCGAGCCCGCCGAACGCCAGCGGCTGTCGGAGCGCTTTTCCCGCGTCATCGCCAACTGGTACGGCATCATGAGCCGCACCAAGCGGCTCACCGCCTTCACCCAGAGCTATGGACAGGCGGCGGTGATCATTCCCTTCGCGCTGGTCTCGCCCGCTTTTTTCGCCAACAAGATCCCGCTCGGTGCGCTGACCCAGACCGCGGAAGCCTTCGGCCAGGTGCAGGACGCTTTGTCCTTCTTCGTGTCAGCCTACCGCACCATGGCGGAATGGCGCGCGGTGGTCGCCCGTCTCGACGGGTTCGAGGGCGCGATTGCAAGCGCCGTCGCGCTGCCGACCGAACCCGGTTCGATCGGCATGGCCCAGACCACAACCGACGAGATCAGCCTGCAACAGCTTCTGGTGAACTTGCCCAATGGCAAACCGCTGGTTTCCGCCGACGGCTTCAGCCTTCGCGCCGGCGAACGCACGTTGCTGACCGGACCGTCGGGGTCCGGCAAGTCGACGCTGTTCCGCGCCGTCGCGGGCATCTGGCCGTTCGGCGACGGCGCGATCAACGTTCCCGCCAATGCATCCCTGATGATGCTGCCGCAACGGCCGTATTTCCCGATCGGATCGCTGCACGCGGCGATCGTCTATCCCGGCGAAACCGAAAGCTTCAACCCGACCCAGATGAGAGACGTGCTCGCCATGGTAGGCCTGCCGCAGCTTGGTCCGCGGCTGGACGAGGAAGCGCACTGGAATCGCATGCTGTCGCTGGGCGAGCAGCAGCGTCTCGGGCTGGCGCGCGCGCTGCTGCACAGACCGGACTATCTGTTCCTCGACGAGGCAACCGCCTCGCTCGACGAGCCATCGGAAGCCGCGCTTTACAGCCTGCTTGAGGAAAAGTTGCCGGACACCACCATCGTCTCGATCGGCCACCGCTCGACGCTGGACGCATTCCACCAGCGCAACATCAGCATGGTGCGCGACAACGATCGCTTCACGCTGAAGGACGGCAAGCTGGCGCCGGTACAGTAGGGCGCGGACTCATAGCCAACGCCGCGGCCATGGCTGGCGGCGCACCCCGCGGTGCCAGAGATAGGAGAACGCGGTCAAAAGCACCGCGCCGGCCAGCACCGGCGCCAGCAGGAACGTCGATGGCAGATTGCCCGATACCACCAGCAGCGGATTGATGCCCGCCGGCGGGTGAAAGGTACCGGTCACATACATCGCCAGAATCGAAAGTCCGACGGCCGCCGCCGCGGCCCAGGCATGCGGACCGGTCAGCTTCAGCACGGCGAGGCCGACCAGCGCCGATATCAGATGGCCGCCGATCAGGGCGCGCGGCTGCGCCGGCTCGACGTCCGGCGATCCGATCACCAACACGATCGAGGTCGCAAACGGGATCACCGCGAGCGGGTAATGCGCAGCGAACGAGAACAACTCCATGACGCCGATCGCAATCGCGCCGCCCAACCCTGCGACCGCGCCGGCCACGACGTTGCGGTGATCGTTGCGGGAGATCGCCTTCCGCAAGCTCCGCTGCCAATCCCGTTTCATCTGGTCCACCCAAAAGAAAGGGGGCGGCAGATCGCTCTGCCGCCCCCTTGTCTTCGACGAGAAGATCTTACTTCAGGTTGGTCATCGCGGTCAGGTCAGCCGAGAGCTTGACGATGCCAGCCGCGCCGCACCAGTTCGAGCCGACGCCCGACGGATTGATCGGGGTTACGAAGGTACCGAGGTTGGTTCCGTTGACGTTGCCACGGGCCGCGAAGTCGCTGGTGAAGGCGTTGCAATCACCCTTCGACAGGTTGGTGTCGGAGTAACGGAAGTCCAGCGTGAACACCTTGTAGGTGAAGCCGATGCCGATGTTCCAGGTGTTGTAGTCGGCATAGTTGATGCCGTTCGGGAACGCCGCAACGCCGTAGAAGGAGTCTGACGTGCCCAGCCACTGGCGGCCGAACTCACCCGACACGTACATGCCGATGCCGCTGGTGCCGAACCAGGTACTCGGCGCGATCGCCTTGCCGACGATCGAGGCGTAGGTGCCTTCGGCGCCGCTGTTGAGGAAGCTCGGCGTATAATAGATGTTGCCGCCCATCGAGAAGTTGTCGTTGAAGGTGTAGTTCACCTTGCCATACACTTCGAAGAAGCTGACATCCTTCTTCAGGACGTTGCCGTTGACCAGCCCATTGAGGGCACACTCGGCACCCTGAAACTTGCCACTGAAATCGATGCCGGGAGCGCCGAATTGGCAAGTTCCGCCCGGATACAGGTAGCCCCAGGCGCCGACGTCGAAGGCGAACTGGCCGACCGTCAGGCGCGCGCCGCCGTAAGCGTCGATTTCGGCTGCGGCACGGTTGGGAAAGGAAATGCTTGCGCCGCCGAGGCCGACATAGAGCTGGAAGTCCTTGGTGACGTTGTAGCGCGGCTCGAAATAGGCGCTGACCGACGGCTTGTGGTTGGACTGGGTGATGCCGCGGAAGATGTAGTCGTTGGTGATCGCGCTGCCGAAGGCGATGTCCCAGGGATCGAACGCAGCCGGAGGCGGAGCCTTGACAGCCTTGACGGCCATATCCGCAGCGAAAGCCGAACTCGATACCATTGCCAGCGCCGTTGCTAACAAAGCTACTTTCTTCATGACGATCCCCATTCCACCCTTATTGACAGTCCCGTTCCGGCGCCCCCCAAGGGCAAACGACAACCGACTGCGGCCAAATGTCTTAACGTGGTCACACAGTGGTCTGCGGTGGCATGATCGTGAAGCAAAAAAGGCAAGCATCTGCCGCCTTTTTAGGCGTTCTGACCCTTTCGATAAATGTTCTGCACGTGTGTTGCATTCTCACAACAATTTTTGGGGTTTTCGCGCCACCGGCACGGTATCGGGAACGGAAAAAGCAGCAGCGGCGACAAACCGGCGGAGACATTTTGCGAATCAACTTCCCCGTGAAAACACGGCTTCGATCGCCTCGGAAAGCCCTCACGAACCAAAGGATAGCGCGCACGAAAAAGGCCGCAACGCGGGACGCTGCGGCCTCTCGAAACACTGTACGCGGCGCGAAGCCGTGCGGTTCTATTCTTCGCCTTTGCCTGCCCCCTCCCATGAGGGTGCGGACGGTTCCGGGGTCGCCCAGCTCGGCGCCGGAGCGGGCTCCGGTTCTGCCGCCATTTCGGGCTCTGGCGCAGGAGCGGCGGGCTTGGCAGCCGCCTTCCTTTTCTTCGCCGGGCTCTTCTTTGCTGCCTTCTTCGGCGCGGCAGCCTTTGACTTCTTGGCCGCCTTCTTGGCGGATTTCTTAGCGCCCTTCTTTGCAGCTTTCTTCGCCGATTTCTTCGCGGCCTTCTTCGACGCCTTCTTGGCGGACTTCTTCTTCGCCACTACGGCCTTCTTGGCCTTTTTAGCCTTCTTGCCCTTCTTACTCTTCTTCGCCATCTGGTCCTCCTGTTGCGGCTGTCCATGCCTGTCGAGCGCTTCGAATAGTCCGTGGGCCAGATCGGGGCGGCACTTCTTCGAAGTGCCCTCCCGCTCCATCCCTTGTCCGGGGCGCTATCTCCGGGCGAACGCTTCGCGTTCGATCCCGAGGAAACCGGATGCCGATCCCGCCATCCACATGCGGGGCAGACGCTCCGGATCACGCCCTTAGGCCAATCGATCAATTCAATCCTTTAGAACGATCCAGGCTTTGGACCTCCTGTCGCCCAATCGAGAAGCTCAATCGTGTGCACCACAGGAACTGACGTACCGCCGGCAATTTGAACCATGCATCCAATATTGCCCGCAGCGATCATGTCCGGTTTGACTGTCGCAAGATTGGCGATCTTCCGATCGCGCAATCTGCTCGCAATGTCAGGCTGGAGAATGTTGTAGGTCCCCGCCGAACCGCAACACAAATGGCTCTCGGGCACATCTTTCACCACGAATCCATTCTTGGAAAGCAATTCTTTCGGAAGCCCCGTGATTTTCTGGCCGTGCTGCAGCGAACAAGCCGAGTGATAGGCCACGGTTACGTCGCCTTTCTGGCTCGATGGGATGAGGGTGAGGCCCGCGAGATACTCGGTGATATCCTTTGCCAGCGCGGAGATCTGCGCCGCGGGGCCAGCGAAATCGCGGTCCTCGCGCAGCATGAAACCATAGTCCTTGATGACCGTGCCGCAGCCCGATGCCGTGATCAGGATGGCGTCGAGGCCGCCTCGTTCAGCCTCCTTTTGCCACACACTGATGTTGGCGCGTGCCCGCGCCAGCGCGTCGCCGTCCTGCCCGAGATGGTGGGTGAGCGCGCCGCAGCATTGCTCGTCCCTGACGAGGACGACCTCGATGCCATGGCGGGTCAGCAGGTTGATGGCGGCCTGGTTGATGCGCGGCGCCAGCACCTGCTGGGCGCAGCCCTGCAGCAGCGCGACCCGCCCGCGCCGCTCGCCCATGGCCGCAAAGACGCTGCCGCCCGCGGGTCCCAGTGCCGGCAGGCGCTTCGGCGCCAGCGCCAGCATGGCCTTGATTCGGCGCAACAGGCCGGGAGTTGCCGCCGCACTTGAGGCCGGCAGCAGGGCCGCAAACGGCCGGGCGAGCCGCGCCATAATCATGCCGGCACGAAACAGCTTTGGCCGCGGCAGCACCAGCGCCAGCACCGCGCGCAAGGCCCGCTCCGCCAGCGGCCGCGAATAGTCGCGCTCGATCCGGACCCGCGCCTGATCGACCAGGTGCATGTAGTGCACGCCCGACGGACAGGTGGTCATGCAGGCAAGGCAGGACAGGCAGCGGTCGATATGCTTGACCACCTCCGCGGTCGGCGGCTTGTCCTTTTCCAGCATCTCCTTGATCAGATAGATGCGCCCGCGCGGGCTATCGAGCTCGTCGCCGAGCAGCACATAGGTCGGACAAGTCGCGGTGCAGAAGCCGCAATGCACGCAGGCGCGCAGGATCTTGTCGGCTTCGGCGATATCAGGGTTGGCGAGTTGAGCGAGCGAGAATTCGGTTTTCATGTCGCAGTCCTGCGCAGCATCCGGCCGCGGTTGAGGACGACCTTGGGATCGAAGCTGTGGCGCACGCGCTCGCTCAGGGCGGCGAGCCCGCCGGCCTGCGGATGGAAGACGTCGACATTTCGCCTGACCTGCTCGGACGCCCGGATCAGCGCGGCGTGGCCGCCCGCGGCGTCGACCCGCGCGCGGACTAACGCTGCTTGCGCGTCCGGCTTCGACGGCATCGCCGCCCAGATCAGGCCGCCGCCCCAATCGTAGATCACGTCGCCTTCGGACTCGCGCGCCAGCACCTGGCCAAGCGCGCCACCCGAGGCCGGCGGGCAGACGATCCGCCATACCGGCCACAGCCCGCGCGCGCCGCTGGCGGCGAACGGCTCGACGTCGCGGATCTCTGCCCAGACCGCTGCCGAGGCGCCATCCTGCAGCATCTCCACCGCGCCGAATGCCGCCAGCGCCTTGCCGAGCGATCCGGCGCGGTCCGCCACCGAAGCCGCGATGCCCTCCAGCCGAAGCAGGGTCAGCGCCCGGCCCGTCGCCCCAAGGCGCGCCAGCGCCCCCGCCGCGGAGCCGAACACCGAACTCGGCAGATGCGCCGCGCCCGAGACGTCGTAGGGCGAGCCGAGCGCCGCGGTCATCGCCCGGTTCGCGGTCACGTCGTCGAGCCCGGAGAGCATCAGCGTCCGCTCGCTCTCGGGCTTCGGCATCACCTTCAGCGTCACTTCCGTCATGACCGCCAGCGTGCCCCACGACCCCGCCAGCAGCTTGCAGAGATCGTAGCCGGTGACGTTCTTCACCACCCTGCCCCCGGTCTTGAAACTGTCGCCAAAGCCGGACACCGCATGCGCGCCGAGCAGATGATCGCGCGCCCCGCCAGCCCTGATGCGGCGGGGACCGGCGAGGCCGGCGCCGATCATGCCGCCGATGGTGCCGTTGCCCGACACGCCCAGCAGGACGGAAGTGTCCATTGGCTCGAAGGCGAATTGCTGGTTCTTGGAATCGATCAGCGACTGCACGTCGGCGAGCGGGGCACCGGCCTGCACGGTGATGATCAGCTCGTTCGGCTCGTAGGCGGAGACGGCGTTCAATGCCGACACATCGAGCACGGCATTGGTCGCCATCGGATGGCCGATGGCGCGTCTGGTGCCATGGCCGATGATCTCGAGCGGCTGCTCGCTGGCGATCGCCGCGCGCACCACCTCTTCGACGTCCCTGGCGTCACGTACTCTTGGGGTATCCATCGACAATCACTCTAGACGATCGCACGCAGCGGCGATTTCTTCAGAACGAGCGCGGAGGCCGCGAAACTGCCGGCGGCCGCCAGCGCGGTCAAAAGCAGCGCCTTGGCAATGGCATTCAATGCGAGCGCGTGCAACAGGATGGCGGAGCCGATCAGGATCGGTGGGTGAATCAGATAGACGCCGAACGCATTCTCGGACAGCCATTTCGAAACCGGACCCTGCCAGTCGAAGCTACGCCGATAGACCGCCAGCACCAAAAGCCCCATCCCGACACAGACCAGCGCCTCCCACAGGCATTTGCCGGCGCTGACCCAGTTGAAGCCGCCGGAATATTGCTGTGTCTCGCCCTGGAGGCCGCCGCCGAACAGGATCAGGGCTGCGATCAGCGGGACCGAACCCGCAAGCGCCACAGCCCCAAAGCGGATGCAAAGGCGTTCGGGGAACCCGGTCATCCAGTTGCCGCGACAGCCGAGCGCGCCGGCGGCAAACATCAGGACATATTGCGGGAAGTCGGCGGGGTGGACGTTGAGGACCGAGGCCCCCTCGTCGACCGCGATACGGACCAGGAAAGTCGATGCGGCCATCACGATGACGAAGCCGGCCAAGCCGAGGCCAAGCGCTCGATCGTCACCCAGCGACACCTTGGGCTCGCTCCAGCCGCTCCGCCGGATCAGGCCGTAGACGATCGAGAATAGCAGCAGCGCCGCGCAAAACCACATCGGCCCGGTTTCCGACAGCCACTCGCCGTCCCTGACATGCTTGAGCCATTGATGGCCGAAACCACCGCTGCCCCAGGTCCATGACAGAAAATACTGCGTCAGCGGACCGATGACGAACATGTAGAGCAGGGTCGGCACACCAAGCCGCAGAAGGCGGTCGCGCACAAACGGCGCGAAGCCCTTGCGATCATAGGCAGCGGCCGAAAAATAGCCGGCGATGAAGAACAGTAGGGCCATGAAGAAGGCCTGCAGGAAACTCTGGTAGACGCCGAAAAACAGCGTCGTGCCGAGCCCGGTCGGGCGTCGGTCGACATAGTACCAATTGCCGAACGGGCTATAGGTGTCGCAGGCGTGCATGCTGAGCACGAGGATGATCATCGACCAGCGGACGTTGTCGATGAACAGCAGCCGCGGCGCGCGATGCGCATTCACTGTGGCGGCCGAAGTGCCGAGAGATGTGTCAGCCATCGCGCCCCACCCGGATCGGCATCCTCAAATCCTCAAAAGCGCGGGATGTCCGGAAACGCCAGCTTGCCGCCGTGCACATGGACGCGGCCGAGTTCGGCGCAGCGATGCAGCGTCGGAAACACTTTTCCGGGATTGAGCAGCCCCTGCGCGTCGAAGGCGCATTTCAGCCGCTGCTGCTGGTTGAGGTCTATTTCCGAAAACATCTCCGGCATCAGATCGCGCTTCTCGATGCCGACGCCATGTTCGCCGGTCAGCACGCCGCCGAACTCGACGCACGCGCGCAGGATGTCGGCGCCGAAAGCCTCCGCCCGTTCCATCTCGCCGGGCTGGTTGGCGTCATAGAGGATCAAGGGATGCAGATTGCCGTCGCCGGCGTGAAACACGTTGGCGACGCGCAGATCGTATTTCACCGAGAGGTCGCGGATCCGCGCCAGCGCCTTCGGCAGCGCGCCGCGCGGAATGGTGCCGTCCATGCAGAGATAGTCGGGCGAAATCCGGCCCACCGCCGGGAATGCCGCCTTGCGGCCGGCCCAGAACAGATTGCGCTCGGCCTCCGATGTCGAAATCTGGCACGTCGTCGAGCCGCAGCCTTGCGCGATCGCCTCGACGCGCTTGATCAGTTCGTCGACTTCCACACCCGGACCATCGAGTTCGATGATCAGGAGCGCCTCGACATCGAGCGGATAGCCGGCGTGAACAAAAGCTTCGGCGGCGTGGATCGCGGGCTTGTCCATCATCTCCATGCCACCCGGAATGATGCCATTGCCGATGATTCGCGCCACGCATTCGCCGGCCGCCTCGACCTCGGCAAAACCGACCATCAGGGCGCGGGCCGTCTCCGGCTTCTGCAGGATCCGCACCGTGATCTCGGTGATGACGCCGAGCAGCCCTTCCGAGCCGGTGATGATGCCCATCAAATCGTAGCCTGAGTTCTCCGCGGCCTTGCCGCCGATGCGCAGGATCTCGCCCGACATCAGCACGATCTCACAGCCGAGCACATTGTTGGTGGTCATGCCGTATTTCAGGCAATGCACTCCGCCGGAATTTTCCGCGACATTGCCGCCGATCGAGCAGGCGATCTGCGACGACGGATCCGGCGCGTAGTAGAAGCCGGCATGCGCCACCGCCTGGCTGATGGCGAGGTTGGTGACGCCGGGTTCGGTCACCACCACGCGGTTGTCGAAATCGATCTCGCGGATGCGCTTGAACTTGCCTAGGCCCAGCAGCACGCCGTCGGCCAGCGGCAGCGCGCCGCCTGACAGCGAGGTGCCGGAGCCGCGCGGCACCACCTTGATGCCCTGCTCGAAGCAGTATTTCAGGACTTTTGAGACCTGTTCCGTGGTGTCGGGCAGCACCACGACCATCGGCGGCTGGCGGTAGGCCATCAGGCCGTCGGACTCGTAGGGCAGCATTTCGGCCGCGCTGTCGATCACGCCCTCGCCCGGCACGATCGCGCGCAGCGCTGCGACGATGGCGTCACGACGACCCAGGACCGCCTGATCGGAAGCCGGCATCATGATGGCCATGCGTATCCTCGAAACTTCGCGAATGATCAATTTGTGGTGCCAAATCAAGCACGTCTATCAAGGTTTGGGTAGGCCATCCGAAGGTCGGATTGCGGTTCTGCAAATGATGAGTTCTCTCTCGGACAAGCCGACCATGGTCAAAACTGTCAAAGTTTCGTGGCTTGTCCATTCCAAGCGGGCCTGCCACAAGAAATCCGCCTCTCTCCCTGGGAAGAAACGAAGAGCACCACATGAAAACATCGACTTTGAGCGCGCTGGTTGTCGTTACCTCATTGGCCACCGCATCCAGCGCGCTGGCGCAGGACGCCGCCGCCGGCAAGACCTCGTTCAACAAATGCCTGGCCTGCCACGCGATCGGCGACGGCGCCAAGAACAAGGTCGGCCCCATACTGAACGGTCTCGACGGCCGCAAGTCCGGCACCGTCGAGGGCTATTCCTATTCCGACGCCAACAAGAATTCCGGTGTCACCTGGGGCAAGGATGTATTCCTCGAATACATCAAGGACCCGAAAGCGAAGATTCCCGGCACCAAGATGGTGTTCGCCGGCATCAAGAACGAGAATGAGGCCAACAACCTCTGGGCCTATGTTTCCTCGTTCGACAAGGACGGCAAGCAGAAGTGAGAGCTACGTTTCTTCACCCTCCCCTGGAGGGTGAAGAAAGCGCTCGCGGTCCCCTCATCAAGCCAGCGTGTGCACGATCACCGGCCCGGCCAACGCGGTCGCCGGTCCGGTCAACAGCGGCGCCAGATCGTGTTCGATCCATGCCAGCGCCCGCTTGTTGGATTCCTCGGCGGCCGCAAAATTGTTGAACAGGCTGATCGCGATCACGGTGTCGTCGGGCGCATAGACCACGTAATAGCCCATGAACCCGTCGACCCCGCTGATGACGGGAATTGCACCCTCCTTGATCCTGCGTGTGAGTTCTTCGGCCTTGCCGGCCTTGGCCTTGCCCTGACGAATGGCGGCGTACATGGCGCTCTCCCTCGAAGGTCGGCTGCCCGATATCGCAACTCTTGAGCTTCATTCACGGCGGGACGAGCAGCGCAATCCCGCGCCCATCGATCGTATCCCATTCGGAGCCGTCAGGCCACGTGCGGCGTCACCATCGTGCTGATCGCTCAAAACGAACGTCGGTGAGAGCCCCGGCTCCCGCGCGCCTCAATGAGCCGCCGCGGCAGCACCCGGCGGGATCGCGCCGATCATCGCCTCGACTTCCGCAATGACGAGATCGGGCGCGGCCTGCTGGATCATGTGGCCGACGCCCGGCAGCACGATCAGCTTTGCGTTCGGCGCGGCAGCCGCGAACGGCCGTGAGTGGATGTTGGTCGACACCGTCTTGTCGGCATCGCCGGCGATGATGGTGACCGGCGCCTTGATCTGCGCATAGCGCGGCGCCTGCTCGGCCACCGCCGCCTTCAGCGTCACCAGATCGCGCGCATTGGCGATGAATTCGCGCGGCCGCAGCAATAGCGGCGTGGCGGTGTCCCGGACAAATCCGTCCGGCATCGTCTGCGGCAGGAAGACGCCGCGCACGCCCGGTTCCGTGAGCAACAGGCCGAGCGGCAGCGTGACGGTATAGGCGAATAGCGGGCCGATCACCGGCGTGGCGATCAGATTGTTGTAACGCCCGACGCCGCCGGGCCATGGATAGGCCACCGGCGCCAGCATCACGAGACCAGCGACGGCATGCGGGTAATCCAGCGCGATCCGCGCGCCCAGTGCGCCGGACCAGGAATGCACCACGAAGATCGCCCTGTTGACGCCGATCTGAGCCAGCGCGTCGGCGATCATGCGGGCCTGAATTTCGGGGGTTGAATCCTCAAGGCGGGCGCGCGTGCTCCAGCCGTGCCCGGGACGGTCGATCAGGATCACGCGGTGCTTGCTGGCAAGCCGCTCCCCGACCGGCTGCCGCATCACCTCGAGATTGGAACTCGCGCCATGGAGCATTACGATCGGCGGACCGGCCGCATCCCGCGGGCCGATATCGAGGACGTGGAGGGTGCCGCCCATCACCTCGACCATCCTGCCTTGGGCGGGATGGGCCCGCTGCGCCAAAAAAACGCCGGCTTGCGTGACCAGCGCCAGCACCGCCAGCGTCGCCACGAAAATCACCACTACCATCGAGGATTTCCGGCTGATTTTCTGCACCCGCGAGCTACGGCCCGGATCGATGCTGGTTTCGGAGGTTGTCCACAGGGCCGCGATTCTGTGGATAGCGGGGTCATACTGATGTCATCGGCAAATTTGTACAGTGCCGCTGCCACTTTCGCCATGTGTGCGCGTGTCTGATTGAGGAGTAGTTGGACGCCAGCACTGTACCCAACATCCACAGGAGCAGGGGCGCTCACTACAAGTTGTTCCAGCGTAGATTCGGAGAAGTACCCATGATTTCCGACGCAAGCGAAGCCGCCATCGATCAGATCGTAGCGAGTTGCAATGGCGACATCCGCGGCGCCCTCAAGGCGCTGTTGCGTGTCAACGAGCAGCTTGAAGCGGAATTGGCGCAGTTCTATGCGGCAGTAGGTCTCGACGGCATGGCCCGCGGCAGCAACGCCGTGCACTAAGGCCTTTTGGGTCGACGCGTTTCCCGACGCGAAACGATCCGAAAACGGATCTAATCGGATTTTTTCTCGTCATCCTGCGTGCTTGCGGGCGGCTCTTCCACCGCTGGGCAACTGGAGATGGTCGAACGGGCCAGCTTGGCGTCGTCCAGCGACTGATACGGTCCGGTTCCGAACCAGATATTGCCCCCGAACTGGGCGTTGATGACGGGATTGCTCGTGACGATCTCGCATTTGCTGGTCGCCCGGTTGCCGACCACTCAATATCCACCTTGCGCGGAAGCGCAGGTTCCGGTCGCGACAATCATCGCGCCGGCGAGCAGCAATGGTTTCATGGCTCGCTCCTGTAAACGCATCCGCCAGTAATAGCGCGTTGGCGGCGCCACGTTCCCTTCCGAAGCAAAGCGTCGGGAAACCGCGATCCCCTTGATTAGAGCGTTTTCGAGCGAAGTGGGAACCGGTTCGCGTCAAGAAAACGCGTCAAAACAGCATCCGGAGTTCGGTTCTGATTGAATCAGAACCGAACTCCGGACGCGATCTTATCGGTGTCCGCTTTTGCGCTTACGTGGGCCCCTGCGGGCGGGATCAGGCGCGCATCAGATATCGCGGCCTTCGACCTTTTCGGTCAGCGACTTGACCAGTTCCGGCACCTTCTCGAGATGCGGATTGACGGCCAGCGCCTTGCGGAACGCTTCCAGCGCGCGCCTTTCGTCACCGATGTCCTGCATGATCATGCCGAGGCCCGCCAGCGCGCCGAAATGCCGGGGTTCGCGGATCAGCACCTGCCGGATGTCTTCCAGCGAATGGGTGTAGTCGTTCTTCAGGTAATACAGCGTCGCACGCCGGTTCCATGCCTCGACATAATCGGGACGCAGCTTGATGACGGCATCGAGCAGTTTCAGCGCGACGTCGACCTTCTGCGCGTCAATCGCGGCCTTGGCGCGCAGCATCAATAGCGCAGCCGTGTCGCTCGGGGTCTGCATCCACAGCGCCCAGATCCGCGCCTCGACATGCTTGGCGCTGGCTTCATCGGGGGCGGCCTTCAGGGCGCCGAACAGGAAATCCAGCCCGCGGGTGCGATCGGCGCCAACCTTGGGAAGCTTGCTTGGCGCTTCCGGCAGTTTCTTTTGGGCTTTCGGCGGGGGAACAACCTGGGTGTTGTTCTGGGCGAAAGCGGCCGCCGGCACGGCTGTCAGGACAGCAGCTGTCATCACAATCCGGCAGTTACGGGCGCCCGGGAATCTCAAAATCATGGGCCAAGTCTAGACGCGCAAAATCGCACTGCAAGCAGCACGTCGTCAAAGACCTGTGAAAGGTGGAAGAAAAAGCCGGCTCAACGCCCAGGACGTAAACCTTGGCGGCCTTAACCCTGGCGGGCCTTGAAGCGGCGCTGCACCTTGTTGATCACGTAAACCCGGCCCTTGCGGCGGACCAGACGGTTGTTGCGGTGGCGACCACGCAGCGATTTCAACGAGTTACGGACCTTCATGGGACAATCCTGATGCTTTGAAAGGCCGTGTTGAAGGCCGAACCTGAGCTACCCGAAAGCGGCAAAATGGGATTTATCCCGAAAGCGGCCAACCGCCCGGGACGGGGCGGTTTCTAAGCCATGCCATGGCCGGATGTCAATAAACCCCTTGCGACGTGGGGGATCCGCCGGGCTTCGCCGGTATGGAACTGATTCCAAAGCTATTTTTCGCAGCAGCCTGCGCCAAATAGCCTCAAATGTTTGGACCCCAAACGGAGTCTAGTGCGTATACGAAGAATCAGCCCTGCGCACCATCCCGCCAGGCTTCCCCATACAGATGGAACCCATTTCGGCATGACGACCGCTCGCCGGCCGACCGCAAGAACTGCGGTACTCGACACCGACTCCCTGCCCGCCCCGCTCACGGGATCCCGCATTTCGTTGCCTACGGGGGTATGGCCGTTCAAGCTCAACTGGCCGTACATCATCGTCATCGGCACCTATCACGCCCTCGCCGTGCTGGCATTCATGCCCGGTTATTTCAGCTGGAGCGGTCTGGCCGTGGCCATCCTCGGCACGCATTTGTGCGGGCTGTTCGGCATCAACCTTTGCTACCACCGGCTGCTCACCCATCGCGGGCTGATATGTCCGAAATGGCTCGAGCACACGATGGTCGTCATCGCGATGTCCTGCCTGCAGGAGACCCCTGCCCGCTGGGTCGCGATCCACCGCCGGCATCATCAATACGCCGACGACCAGCCGGACCCACATACGCCGCTGGCCGGTTTCTTCTGGAGCCATGTCGGTTGGATCCTGGTGCATCAGCCGGAATTGGCGCGGCTCGGAATCTACGAGCGCTACGCCAAGGACATTCTGCGCGACAAATTCTACGTGGCGCTCGAGCGCCACAACTGGCTGGCCTGGATCAATCTGCTGCAGATGCCGCTATTCTATGCCGCGGGCTTCGCCGCCGGATGGCTGTGCGGCCAGGCGCCTGCCGATGCGGCGACGAATGGCCTCAGCATCCTGATGTTCGGCGTGTTCGTCCGCACGGTGCTGGTCTGGCACATCACCTGGGCGATCAATTCGGTGACCCATGTGTGGGGCTATCGCAACTACGAGACCGACGAGGACAGCCGCAACAACCTCGTGGTCGGGCTGATCTCAAACGGCGAAGGCTGGCACAACAACCACCACGCCGATCCGCGCTCGGCACGGCATGGCCATCGCTGGTGGGAGTTCGACAACACCTGGCTCACGATCCGGTTTCTGGCCTTTGTCGGCCTTGCAAAGGACGTCGTGCCGCCGAGCGCGCATCTCGCCAGGCAGACGACGGGCGGCAAACTGACGACCCGCGGCGCTACGGGCGTCCCCGATTAGGCTCCTGATCCAAAATCGCGAAAACAACCCCATGCAAAGTAGAAAAAGGCCGGCTCACGGTAACGGGGGGCTGGGTCAGTCCGGGCCACGGCCTGACCTGGCGGGACCAACAACCCGAAAAAGCAGGGAACGTAATCCGCTCTCGTTGCTTGTCACGCGCTCACATTCTTACATTGGAGATATCATGATCCGCCGTTTTATCGGAATTGCTGTCGTTGCCGCCAGCGTGGCGCTGCCGGTTGCCGTGCAGGCGCAGGGCGTCCCCGGAGGCGTCGAACGAGGCTCCCGGGAGGGCGAGCGGGCCGCGGGTCCGGTAGGCGCCATCGTCGGCGGTGTGGTCGGTGGTGTCGTCGGCGGCGTGAACGGCGTCCTCGGCGTCGACGCGCGTCCGCGTTTTCGCACTTACGTCGTCGAACAGCGGCGCCCGTCTTATCAGTACCGCGAAGATCTGCGGGTCGGTGCCGTCTTGCCGGAAGAAGGCGTCACCTACTACGACGTACCGCAAGAATATGGCGTTCGCGACTACCGTTACACGGTCGTCAACGGCCGCACGGTTCTGGTCGAACCGCGCAGCCGAAGGATCGTCGAGATCGTCGAATAAAGGCGCTACAACGAACGGATCAAGGGCCACCTTACGGGTGGCCCATTTTCTTTGGAACGTGCGAAGCGCAGCCGTTCCAAATGGGTGTCGCCACCGTCGCGTTGCTTCCCGGCAATATTAGTTCGGAAACTCCACCATCGCCTCGCCGGTCGCCACCTTCTCCCCGGCCTGGTTCTTGACCATTACGTCGATCAGCACCCAGCGCGAATTCTGCGTGGTCTGCTTCGACTTGATGATTCCGGTGGGCTGGATGGTGTCGCCGGGCTTGACCGGTTTGACCCACCGCGTCTCCAGCCGGCGGTGGATGGCGCCGGCGGGGTACGCCCAGTCGGTAATCATCCGTGAGATCAGCCCGAAATTGTTCATGCCGTGCATGATGATGCCGCCGAAATTGGTCTTGCCGAAATTGCCCTTCATGTAGTCGTCGTCGAGATGCAGCGGGTTGTAGTCGAGCGAGGCATCGCAGAACAGGCGGATCGATTCGCGTGAGACGGCGAATTTCGGACCGTCGATGACGTCGCCGGCGGAGAGATTGTCGAACGTAGCGGTCATTGATCGTTCCCCTCTCACATCGGCCGAATCGTCCAGCCGCGGCCGGAACAGATTACATCGCCCTTCTGGTTGAAGAAGACGTTGTCGTGCACCACGAACAGCCGTTCGCGCTTGATGAACTTGTCGAGCGCGCGGGCCTGCAAGGTGATGACGTCGTTGGGGCGCGCCGGGATGTTGTAGCTCCAGGACTGCCCGGCATTGACGGTTCCCGGCGAGCGCATCCAGTCATCCGCCGGCGTGCAGGAGAACATCAGGAGGATATGGATCGAGGGCGGCGCGATCAGCCCGCCATAGCGGGTGGCCCTGGCATAGGCTTCGTCGAAATAGATCGGATGATCCTCGCCGACCGATTTGCAGTACAGTTCGATGGCCTGTCGGGTCAGCGTGTAGGGAATTGTCTTGCGCGGCTCGCCGGGAACGATGTCGTCCCAGACCTTGCGCAGATTGGCGTCTTTCCAGAAATCGGTCTCAAAGGCCTCCGTGCCCTCAGACGAGACTTTGGCCATGCCACGCTCCCTGTTCTTGCTCTTTTGCTTCTGCCGTCTTGCGGAATTTGTTATATAGTATAATCAATTTTCCAGACCCAAAAATCAAGCCGGGGAAGCCCAATGCCCAAGCTCAAATTGCCGGATATCGAGAAAGTCGTCGCGATCGACATCCACACCCATGCGGAAGAACCCTGCGGCATGCATGGCGACGACGGCTATGACGATTTTCAGGAGCGCATGGCTGACTATTTCAAATCGCCGCACAAGCATCCGCCGACCGTGCCGGAAACCGCGGCCTATTACCGCTCCAAGAATATCGCGGCCGTGATCTTCCCGGTCGATGCCGAACGCGAGACCGGTTTCCGCCGCTACAACAATTACGAAATGCTGGAAGTCGCCTCCGACAATCTCGATGTCCTGATCCCCTTCGTCTCGATCGATCCGCACAAGGGCAAGCTCGGCGTGCGCGAAGCGCGCAAGCTGATCGAGGAGTACGGCGTCCGCGGCTTCAAATTCCACCCGACCATGCAGGGCTTTTACGCCAACGACCGCATGGCCTATCCGCTCTATGAAGCCATCAATGACGGCGGCGCGATCGCGCTGTTTCACACCGGACAGACCGGCGTCGGTTCCGGCATGCCCGGCGGCATGGGGATGCGGCTGAAATATTCGAATCCGATGTACATGGACGATGTGGCGGCGGATTTCCCCGACCTGAAGATCATTCTCGCCCATCCCTCCTTCCCCTGGCAGGAAGAGGCGCTATCGGTCGCGACCCACAAGCCGAACGTCTATATCGACCTCTCCGGCTGGTCGCCGAAATATTTCCCACCGATTCTCGTCCGCTACATCAATTCGATTTTGCAGGACAAGATGCTGTTCGGCTCGGACTGGCCGGTGATCACGCCGGACCGCTGGCTGGCGGATTTCGCAAAACTCGACATTCGCGAGGAAATCAGGCCGAAGGTATTGAAAGCCAACGCGCGGAAGATTTTGGGTATATAATCGCCGGGGGCGGGCCGCAGAGCGAAGATGGTGGTGCGTGATGAAGCTCGCCAAAGCCGCTGTCTTCACCACTGCATTCCTGATCGGATATGCGGTCGTATGTCCCGCGGCTCGATCTCAGTCCGGCGGCACCATCGTTGAACTCGAAACGCCACTGGCGAGTTCGCATCCGCTGCAGGGGTATCTGAGGCATCCGAACGGGACAAGCCCGTCGCCAGCGGTGGTCCTGCTACATAGCTGCAGCGGCAATTGGCGACATATCGACGAACGTTGGGGCACGCGGATCGCGTCCTGGGGCTTTGCTGCGCTCTCGGTCGACAGCTTCGGTCCGCGCGGCATCAAGACCACCTGCAGAGACAACAGCATATCAACCGATTTTGGCTCCGACGCCTACCGGGCACTGGACTTTCTGGCGCAGCAACCGTCGGTCGATCCTGCGCGCGTCGCTGCAGTCGGCTTTGCGATGGGCGGCTACTTCGTTCTGTCATCGGTCGAACGTGGTTTTGCCGAGCAAGCGTCGACAAACAAGTTCCGCGCCGCAGTTGCGTTCTACCCACCTTGCGGCGGATTAAAGGGAGACCTGACCGTTCCCGCGCTGATTCTGATCGGCGAACGCGACGATTTGAATTCGGCGGAAGAGTGCCGCAACCTGGTGGTCGGACGCGACGGTTGGGGGATATCCCGCCCGAAGGACCGCGTCATTCCGATCAAACTTGTCGTCTATCCCGACGCCTATCACGCATTCGACGTGCCGGGCCTGAAGACCCCGCGGGAAATTTTGGGTCATCATCTCGAATTCAACCAATCTGCGGCGGATCAGGCGGCCGTGGCGCTGCATGAGTTTCTTGACGCGACAATCGGCGGGAAGGTGCAGGGCCAGTGACCATCAAAGCCATCGTCTTCGACGCCTATGGAACGCTCTGCGACGTCCAGTCGGTGGCCGAAATCACCGAGGATGCGTTTCCCGGCTATGGCGACATCATCACCCAGGTCTGGCGTATCAAGCAGCTCGAATACACCTGGCTGCGCTCTCTGATGCGGCGCTACCGGGATTTTTCCGAAGTGACGCGCGACTCACTGGCCTACACGCTCGATAGCCTCGGGCTCGAATATGACGACGACACCTTTGCGCGCATCGTCGACAAATATTTGCATCTCGATCTCTATCCGGATGCGCTCGCTGCACTGTCGGCGATGAAGGACCGCAAGCTTGCGATCCTGTCCAACGGCAGCCCCGGCATGCTCGACGCGCTGGTACGCAACAGCGGGCTCGACAAGCTGCTCGATGCGGTCATCAGCGTCGATGCCAAAAAGATTTTCAAGCCGAGTCCCGAAGCCTACATGCTGATCGAGGAGGTGCTGCACATACCGCCCGCCGAGGTGCTGTTCATCTCGTCCAATCCCTGGGACGCCTGCGGCGCCAAGACGTTCGGGCTCAACGTCGCCTGGATCGAGCGGGTGACGCCGGAAGCGATGGCGCTGGCCTGCCTCGAAAGCGAGACGCTGCCGCCATTGACGATGTTTTGGGCGTTGCGTACCCAGATGGATGAACTCGGCGTCGTGCCCGATCACCGTATCCACGGCCTCGCCGAACTGCCCGCCCTGGTGTCCCGCATAAGGTCCTGAAATGAGTCTTGAGTCCGTCCGCGCCTTCTTCGCAGAAAAGGCGCCCGATATCTCCGTGATCGAATCCAGCATGAGCTCCGCCACCGTCGCGCTGGCCGCCGAAGCCTACGGCGTCGAGCCGGCGCGGATCGCAAAAACGCTGAGCTTGCGGATCGGCGAGCGCGTGGTGCTGATCGTGGCCGCCGGCACCTCGCGGATGGACAACAAGAAGGTGAAGGCGCTGTTCGGCGGAAAACCGAAGATGCTCGGCCTCGAGGAAGTCGCCGAGATCACCGGCCACGAAGTCGGCGGCGTCTGTCCGTTCGGATTGAAGACGCCGCTGCCGGTCTATTGCGACGTCTCGCTGAAGGCGTTCGACATCGTGGTGCCGGCCGCAGGCTCGACCCACAGCGCGGTGAAGATTAGGCCCGCGCGCATGGCGGAGCTGACCGGAGCCGAATGGGTCGACGTCTGCGAACTCAGGCCCGCACCGGAAACGCCGGCCTATTCGTCTTCCTCATAGTACGGTCTCGGCTGGGGCTGCACCGCCTGCGGCTGCATTTGTTGCGGCGCGCGGCCGCGTGGCGCGGTCTGCTGCGGCATACGCTGCGCCGGCGCGCGATTGGCCTGCTGCTGTTCCGCGCTCGATTCGAACACCGCGCGGCAACCGTTGGAGAGCTGCGGCGTGTTCTGCCGCAAGCAGGCCACGATGCGGCCGGCATCCGGGATCTGGTCGCCACAGAGTCGCCAGACATCGGGCGTGCAGGCCATCTGCTGCTCCCAGGTTCCGCGATATTCTTCCGACGATGCGGGAGCGATTACGCCTGATGCGCCGATCGCGATGGCAAGGCCGAGGACAATCCGCTGCATTCGCATGTCCGGGTCCTTTCGTTCGATTTACAAGACAGACGCGAAAAATTTCGCGCGGCGATGCGCGCAAGCCTGTCAAAGGAATGCGGCCATGCGACGTTGGTGCGAACAAAAAAATGTGAAGCGGGTTCCCTACTCTACCTTGCCGATCTTCTTCACCGCCGCGACCAGCCGCGCGCTGTCTTCCGCAACGAACTTTGAAAATTCCGGCGCGTCCTGATAGGCGACGGGGCTGCCGGCGGTTTCGAACGTCTTGATTACCTCGGGTGCTTTCACCGCTTGCGCCATCGCTTCGCGTAGTTGCGTCATGATCGGCGCGGGCAGCGCTGCTTGCGCAAACAGTCCGGCCCAGATGTAGAACTCGACATCCTTGTAGCCGAGTTCCTTGAACGTAGGCAGGTCGGGGAAACTCTTGACGCGCTCGGCGCCCCAGTTGGCCAGCACGCGCATCTTCCCGTCATCGACCTGCTGCTTCAGCGTGCCCGGCGCTGACGCCATCGCCTGCACGGTGCCGCTCAATAGCGCTGTCAGCGCGGGGCCGGCGCCGCGGAACGGCACGTGCAGCAGTTTGATGCCGGCGCTCGACGCGAACATCTCCATCGCCACATGCAGCGTGCCGTAGGGACCGGACGAACCATAGGGAATTTGCCCGGGACGTTTTTTGGCGTCTTCGACGAATTCCTGCAGCGTCTTCCACGGCGCCGACGCCGGCACCGCGAGCAATGTCGGATCGGCCAACACGCGCGCGATCGGCGCGAACTGCGAAACTTCATAGGCCACCGGGCGATCGAACAACCGGTCGGCTTCCGGCAGCACCGCGAGCGAGGACAGCGTCATCAATAGCGTATGACCATCAGGCTCGGCGCGCGCCGCGGCCGCATTGCCGACCGATCCACCGCCACCGCCGGCGCGGTTGTCGACGATGACGGGCTTGCCAAGGATCCGCTCCAGCGCCTGTGCAATCGGCCGCGCCGCGAGATCAGCCTGGCCGCCGGGCGGGAATGGGACAATCATGGTGATGTTGCGCGAGGGATACGTGCTTTGCGCTGACGCGGCGTGCGAGAGTGCGGTTTGCGCCAGCGGCAGTGCAGCGGCGGCCTTCAGAAGTTCGCGTCGGTTCATTAATAGTTTCTCCCTCGGGATTTTGTTTTGGTTGTTGGAACGCAGCCTAGCCGGAAGCCGACGGCGATGCGATAGCCAGGCTCTCTACCCTTCTGAGGGCCCGAGACGAGCGAAGCTCGCTCGTGTATCGGCTCACAGCGAGCGCCGCGGATCAGTCATCGCAGTCAAGCTTGGAGCTTAGTGACGCCCATCACAGTCTGACGAGTTCATCCCCCTTAGCGTCCTCGCATCATCAACTGACGGGATCGCTTAATCGACGAAGGGGAGGAAGAGCTGTGGGTGCATTCACGAGCGAACTGACCATTACGCATCTCTCCGGTAACGATAGGTACAGCTGGCGCCGATGGCGCTTGGCAGAGCCCCTCATCTATGAGGTCGGAGGCCGCGGCTCCGGTCGCGTCATCGTCGTTTGGAAGGGCTTCGTCACCGACGGTCCATCCATTCCTCGACCACTGTGGTCTATCCTACCAGTTTGGGCGAGCTACAGCCGCGCGGGCGTCATTCATGACTGCTTGTGCTGCCTAATCGCGGGCAACAATCCCCATCCTGAAGCTCCGACGCGCGACGATGCCGACCGAATTTTCTTCGAAGCCATGACGGTCCTCAATGTCGGCCGGGTTCAGAAGTACGCACTCTACTTGGGCGTTCGCTTGGCGACCTGGTTTAACTTGAGGACCACCATGATCGACTACAACACCACCCTCAACGCTACGTAAATAGTTTGGCGGTAGCAAAACCGCCCCCTCCGGGGCAGGGTGAACGCGAAATCGCCACTACTTCCGCTTCTTCGCTTTCGCGAAATGCTTGGCGAGAAAATTCGCCAGCACCTCCACGCGTGCCGGCCGCGGGCCGCCCGGTGGAGTTACAAGATGCACGGCGCCTTCCGGCTGGTGCCAGCCTTTCAGGATCACTTCGACTTCGCCTGATGCGATGGCGTCGCCGACGATGAAGTCCGGCAGGTCGGCGATGCCGAGGCCGGCGATGACCGATGGCAACAGCGCCTCGCCATTGTTGACGCGGAGCTGGCCTGCGGGGCGGACGCTGGCCTGCTCGCCGGACGCGTTGGTGTAGTGCCAGACACCGGGTGTCGAGAGATAGGCGTAGCCGAAGCATTTGTGCTCGGCGAGATGCATCGGATGCGTCGGCCTGCCATGGCGCTTCAGATAGGAAGGCGCGGCCACGGTGTAGCGCGGCATCGCACAGAGCCGCCGCGCGATCAGCGAGGAGTCCGGCAGCCGCGCGATGCGCAGGCCGGCATCAAAGCCCTCGCCGATCAGGTCGACGGTCGCGTCGCTCAGATGAAGATCGATCGAGACCTCCGGGAAGGCGGCGAGAAATTCCGGCAAGATCGGCGCAACGGCCTTCACGCCGAACGTCATCGGCACCGCGAGCCGCACCAGCCCGCGCGGCGCCATCGATTGCGACAGCGCCTCGTTTTCCGCCGCCTCGCCATCGGCCAATAACTGCGTCGCGCGCTCGGCGAGCTTTTGCCCGGCATCGGTCAGCGCCAGCCGCCGCGAGGTGCGGTTGAACAGCCGCGCGCCGAGCCGCTGCTCCAGCCGGCTGACGGCCTTGGACACCGTGGCCTTGGACAGCGCCAGTTCGGTCGCGGCCGATGCAAACGACCGTAACTCCACGACTTTTGCGAAAATCGCGAGCGCCTCGAAATCCGGGAGCTTTGCCATTCGGATCGCCTCCATGGCGTGTTTTTGGAAACAATGAGTTTCAATAGTTTCTATTTCTATACCACACCGGACGGCATATCCAACGACCATCGGAATTCAAGCAACGGAGAAATCCAATGACCAAGAAGCTCTCAGGCAAGGTAGCCCTCGTCACCGGCGGTTCGCGCGGCATCGGCGCGGCCTCTGCCCGCGCCCTCGCAGCAGAAGGCGCCAACGTCGCGATCAGTTATGTCGCCTCCCCGGACAAGGCCGAGGCCGTCGTCGCCGAACTGAAGGCCAAGGGCGTCAATGCCCGCGCCTACAAGGCCGACCAGGCCTCCGCTGTCGATGTCGATCAACTGGTGAAGAATGTCGCCAAGGATTTTGGACGGCTCGACATCCTCGTCAACAATGCCGGCGTGGCCGTCGGCGGCCCGATCGATGACGTCAATACCGACATTGCGGCGCTCGCCCGCCAAGAGGAGATCAACGTGCACGGCGTGATATCAGCGATTCGCACCGCGTCGAAGCTGATGGGTAACGGCGGCCGCATCGTCACGATCGGCTCCGGCATTGCCACCCGCGCTTCGTTTCCCGGCCTTGCCGACTATGCCGCCACCAAGGCTGCAATCGTCGGCTATTCCAAGGGCGCATCGCGCGACCTCGGACCGCGCGGCATCACGGTCAACGTGCTGCAGCCGGGATCGATCAACACCGACATGAACCCGGACGACGACCGCGAATTCGCCGACGCCCAACGCAAACAACACGCGCTGCAGCGTTTTGGCACCGCGGAAGAGATTGCAGCCGGCGTGCTGTTCCTCGCAAGTCCTGAGGCCTCGTTCGTGACCGGCACGGTGCTCAACGTCGATGGCGGCTTCGGCGCCTAACCAACCACCAGACACAAGGCCGGGCGCCACCGCGCCCGGGACATCGCGAAAACTCAACAAAGGAATATCCCATGATCGAACTCAGACCTTTTGCAAAACTCGGCGGCGCCGACCACGGCTGGCTGAAGGCGAAGCACCACTTCTCGTTCGGCAGCCACTACGATCCCGACAATATGGGCCACGGCTCCTTGCGGGTGTGGAACGATGACGAGATCGCGCCGAACACCGGGTTTCCCGCCCATCCCCACGCCAACATGGAAATCATCACCTATGTCCGTGAAGGCGCGATCACGCACCAGGACTCGCTCGGCAACAAGGGCCGAACCGAGGCCGGCGACGTGCAGGTGATGAGCGCTGGCAGCGGCATTCGTCACTCCGAGTACAATCTGGAGCCTTCGAAGACCAAGATCTTCCAGATCTGGATCGAGCCGACGACGAAGGGCGGTCAGCCGACCTGGGGCGCAAAGCCGTTTCCGAAGTCGGATCGCTCGGGCAAGCTCGTCACCATCGCCAGCGGCATTGAAGGCGACCAGGATGCGCTGCCGATCCGAGCCGATGCACGGGTGCTCGCCACCACGCTGAAGGCCGGCGAGAGCGCTGAATACGAACCGCACAAGGCGCGTCACCTCTATCTGGTGCCGGCGGCCGGCAGCGTCGAAGTCAACGGCGTGCGCGTCAACGCCCGCGACGGCGCCGCGATCCGCAACGAGGCGAAGCTGACGATCACCGCGCTGGAAGATTCCGAGCTGGTGCTGGTCGACGCGGCGTAAGCCTCAACTTCCGAACCGTCATGGCCGGGCTTGACCCGGCCATCCATCCTCTTCGCAAGACTCTTTCCAAGGCGATGGATTGCCGGGTCAAGCCCGGCAATGACACCTCAAAAACAACACGCACTTTCAAACCCAAAGGAAAACCATCATGGCCAAAGTACTCGTGCTCTATTATTCCGCCTACGGTCACATCGAGGCGATGGCGAATGCCGTCGCCCAGGGCGCGCGCGACGCGGGCGCGACCGTCGACGTCAAGCGTGTGCCGGAGCTGGTGCCCGAAGCGGTCGCCAAAGCTTCGTATTACAAACTCGATCAGGCCGCCCCGGTCGCCAAAATCGAAGACCTCGCCAACTACGATGCCATCGTCGTCGGCACCGGCACCCGCTTTGGCCGGATGGCATCGCAGATGGCGAACTTCCTCGACCAGGCAGGCGGCCTCTGGGCCAAGGGCGCGCTGCACGGCAAGGTCGGCGGCGCGTTTACGTCATCGGCGACCCAGCACGGCGGACAGGAAACCACGCTGTTTTCGATCATCACCAACCTGCTGCATTTCGGCATGACCATCGTCGGCCTGAACTACGGCTTTGCCGGCCAGATGAAGCTCGACGAAGTCACCGGCGGTTCGCCCTACGGCGCGACCACGATCACCGGCGGCGACGGCAGCCGCCAGCCGAGCGAAAATGAACTCGCCGGGGCGCGCTATCAAGGACGGGTGATCGCGGAAACGGCCAATAAACTGCATGGCTGATGCGACAAGGGCGGCATTCTCCGCAGAGATTGCCGCCCTATCTATCGTTCAGGGGACGATGGATCAGGCATGGTCGAAATTCTGTTTATCGCTCAACTGGCACGGCGGCCGCTGCAGGCGATGGCGCGGCGGTGGTGGTGCAAGAGCCTGTTCCGCGCCTCGCGCGGAGCGCGGCGCTGCCCGGAATGCACGAAATCGTGAGGCCTGGTTTCTAGAGACCTCGTGAATTCGTGGTACGCCTTCCGCCTACAGGGGCGGCACGCGCAGGGGTCTGACGTGAGCAACGATTCGCAAAACCCGTGGCCGGAATTGTCGACCGCGTCGTGGCGTGACACCTGTGCGACGCTGCAGCTCTGGACCCAGATCGTCGGCAAGATCCGGCTCGCCAAGTCGCCATGGCTCAATCATTCCTGGCATGTGGCGCTTTATGTCACGCCGCGAGGATTGACGACATCGCCGGTGCCCGACGGCGCGCGGACCTTCCAGATCGATTTCGATCTCATCGATCATCGGTTACGAATCTCGACCAGCGACGGCACGCAGCGGCACTTCGCGCTGGGAGACCATTCCGTCGCAAGCTTCTACGCCGCCACGCTTGCCGCGCTCAGTGAACTCGGCATTGCCGTTGCCATCGACGAGACACCGAACGAGCTGCCCGATCCGATAAAATTCTCCGAGGACACCACGCACGCTTCCTACGATGCCGACGCCGTCAGGCGCTTCCTGCAAATCCTCGTCAATGCCGACCGCGTCTTCAGGCAATTCCGCACCGGCTTCCTCGGCAAGGCCAGCCCGGTGCATTTCTTCTGGGGCAGCTTCGATCTCGCGGTAACGCGCTTCTCGGGCCGTCGCGCGCCGCGTCACCCGGGCGGCGTGCCGCATTTGCCCGATGCGGTCGCCCATGAGGCCTATTCACACGAAGTCAGCAGCGCCGGCTTCTGGCCAGGCGGTGGCGCGATCGATTATCCCGCGTTCTATTCCTATGCCTATCCCGAGCCATCGGGCTTCCGCGCGGCGAAGGTGCGCCCCGACGCGGCGTTGTTCAGCGAAGCGCTCGGCGAGTTCATCCTGCCCTACGATGCCGTGCGCACGGCTGCCGATCCCGACAAGGCGCTGCTCGATTTCCTGCAAAGCACCTATGAGGCCGCGGCGAACGCCGCGAAGTGGGATCGCGACGCGCTGGAATGCGATCCGGGCAAGCCGGGTGTGGTGCGGCAGGTTTGATTTGGGTTCGTAGGGTGGGCAAAGCGCAGCGTGCCCACCATCAGCGTACAGCTGTCGAGACGGTGGGCACGCTTAGCTTGCCCACCCTACGAAGCTACGATTCCCGCTAATGCCGTACTTCCGGCTTCACCACGGTCTGGCGAACTTCGGCGCCGCAGTCGGCGCATTCATACGTGAAGTCGATCTTCGCCATGCTCCAATGCGGCTCGACGTCGCGCACAAACATTGGAATTCCGACGCAGCTCGGACAGATGACGAAGGCCGGTTCGATATCGTCGTGCTGATGGATATAGGCTGGCATGTCGGCTCTCCCCAAGAAAACCACCCAAGAAAGCATTCACCAGTAGTCCCTGACCCGAAGCGGAGCCTATCCCTCTGGCACGCCTGCGATCATGAACTCTCGCGAACACAGGGGGAACGTCCGCAAAATCCCGGCATGTGTGACAGATTTGCACGGCCGTGGAACTGCCTCCACAACGCGTCAATTTTCTTCGTCTGATATTGGCTGACCGTGCGCGCGCCAGGGCCTTGCGTCGGGCACCGGAATGGCACGCACGCCGCGTGAGAGTGGCACAAGTAGGCCCGCCCGCTGAAGGCGGGTGAGCCGGTTCGTGGGTCAGGCGGAGCTGCGCGGGCGATCCCTCAACGGGTCTATAGCGGCTTGATCTGCACCTTGCGGAACTTGACCACGCCGGAGCCGTACTGAAGCGCGAATGGCCCTCCGGCATTGTGCTTGCTGTCCTGGACATCGGCCGTCTTCTGGCCGTTGAGCACGACGACGAGATGCGAGCCTTGCGCGGTGATATCGAACGTATTCCATTTGCCTGCCGCTTTCGGCATCGGATCAACCTTGGCGACGTCGACGATCGCGCCGGTGCCGTAGCTCGGGTCCGGCCGCTTGTCGAAGATGTTGACCTCGTAGCAGATCTTGGAATCGATCTTGTCCCTGACGTCGCAGCGGATGAAGATGCCGCTATTGGCCTCCTCGTCGGTCCAGAACTCCGCCTTGATCTGGAAATCCTTGTAGGAATCCTTGCTGACGAGGTAGGACAGAACCTTGGCGTCGTCGAGCTTGTCGGCCACCAGCGCGCCGTCCTTCATCGCCCAATTGGCTTTGCCGACCTCGGTCCAGTCACCCATCTTGGTGCCGTCGAGCAGCGTTATCCAGCCATCGCTTTGGCCCGACGCCCCGCTCGAAAATTGAACGGCGGCGGCGCCGATCAACAGACCGGCGGCAAGTATCGACAAACGCTTCATGAACGTAGCCCTCCCATGGCTGCTTTTGGTTGGGCGGAAACCTAATCACCGCGACGCGCCGCGTAAATCCAGTTTTTTCATGCTGCAGCTGCGTTGTGCGACATGTCGCTTTCCGCTGCCGCGGATCGCGAATGCATCGACGCGCGCCGATGCCGGCCGATCAGGTGCATTGGGATGGCGCCAGGGATGAGCACGCCATTCTGCCGATCGTGGGAGAAGGCCCGGCGACCTTCCCCAGTGAATCGAAACGATTCCATGGCACAACCGCCAGGACGATAACGACCTACGGAACGGAGAAGACGCTCGGCCTGCAAGGCGCGGGGGCGCGGCTCGCTTCATGTCAGCCTGGCTCGGCCGCACAGCCAAGCCAGGTATTCAATCTTAAGTTCCGTTTAACGCTGATGCGTTTTATATGCCGCTGGGCGCACCATTTTGACGGTCCTGTTGTCGGGGTAACCGAGTTTTACCCGTTATATCCAACAAATAGCGACACCACCGCGACGATGAGCCGGCGGTCAACAGGCATGAGCTTCCGACGCTTGATGTTGCTTTTGGTTAATTGGGGTGGCGCTTGAAAAGCGAGGTTGCGGTGACAGAAGTCTCGGTCAGCACGAAAGCGGATGCCGGAGAATCCCGAACGACCGATCAGTTGCTCGGCTACGTGGTCACCCGGATACTGCCCTTTCTGGCCTGCCTGCTCGTTATTTGGCTCGCGCTAAGTCTCACGGACTTCTACTACGTCCATGCCTGGGCCAGTGCCCACTTCGCGACAATCGCCGAGGCCTTTGCCAGCCATGGAATCATCGGCCTTCACGGCGCGCCAATCGAGAACTTCGACCCGTTAACGTCCCAGCCGGACAATTATCTGCATTTTCCGCCGCTCTTCTTCTACGTCCTGAGTCTGGTTGTGCAGGCATTTCCGGATTCCATTCGGGCAATGCACCTCTTTATGGCGCTCGTTGCCATCGCGAGCGCAGGTGTAATGTGGCTCATCGCCTCGATGTTTTTCAAGCCCAGAGCAGCGATCGTTTGCGGCTGCGCTTTCTTGCTCATGCCCGCCACACTTCGGTACGGCCTGCTTCTCCTGCCGGCCAACCTGAGCGTGCTGGCCGTTTTGGTGGCGCTGCTGTTTATGTTGCGCTACCTGCAAGGTGCTGATGCCGGCCGCGAAAGGTTGCGGGACCTCGGACTGAGTGCGTTCGCCTTTTTTCTCGCCTGTTTTACCTCGTGGGAGCCGTTTCTGGCGCTGCCTGGGCTGGTGCTCGCCTACGCTTTCAATCGCCGCCCGGAGCTCCTGAAGGCATGTTTTTGTTGGGCGATGGCGGCAGGTGCAGCCGGCGCGAGCACGCTGGCCATCTTTGCCTTGTCTGACCCCGAATTTTTTGCGGACCTGTGGTCGATCTTCACGTTTCGTCTGGGGCTTACGCAGTATTTGCCTCAGTCGACGCGCATTCACCCCGTGGAAGGCCATCTGGAAGCCGTCGATGGCCTTAACGCATTTTCCTCATCCCTCCACTTTTTTGACGCCTACATCGTCCGTACGCAATTGTTCTGCGGATCGCTCGGCATCATCGGCATCTTTGCGCTGTACTTAACCGCGGCTCGCCGCCGCCGGGCCAACGCCAACAATTCATTTGCCGTGCTCGTGCTGCCGCTCTGCACATTCTGGCTGGGTTGGGCGGTCATCATGCAGGGGCATTACATCATCCACGAGTATCAGTTGATTCTCGCCAGCCCCCTGCTCGCCATCGGCGTGACGTGCATTTATGTGCTGCTCGACGAGGCTGTCTCAGCCATGCAGGACTCCTGGTCGCGAGATAATCTCAAGATGCTGACAAATCTTGCGTTGCCCTGCGCGATATTTTTTCTGGGCGTTTCCGCGGCTGCCGTCACGGTTCGGGTTGAAGCGGAGCCCTGGCAACTTGCAAATTTCGGACGCCGTATCAAGGCCGAGGTTCCAGCAGGCGCGATGGTCGTCACGAACGAGATGAGCATGGTGCAGACCTATTATGCGAAGCGGCATGTTATCCGCGGCGTTCCCGACGGCGCTCACCTGGAAAGCAAGTTGGGAATGATGCGGGACATTTGCCGGGCCTGTGACCTGTATCTTGCGGTGCGGCGCCAGAATGCCGAAAAATTCCGTGGCGTGCTCGATCGCCTGCAGCCGGTCTTTGAGGATGACAATTTCATCATCAGGAAAATCAGCCTGGTCGGACACGACCGTAAAACAATCGGATAATCCCAACCAGGCTAACGCGCGATCTAAATCGACCATCGATTGATACCCTCGTCGCAATGAACGCTCCGCATTGCGTCAGGGCTGCCTCAAACGTCTGACGGCTGGGCGCGCCAAGGAGCAAGGGTCACGTGGTGTTATCTCATGAATAAGAGCACCGGCATTGCCGCAGTGAAGTTGCAGGACACCGCCCTGGCCTACCTGGCCATGGCTCGCCTGGACCACAGCACCAAGCACATCTTCATCGTTCCCGGGATCATGCTCGCCTATATGCTTCGGGGCGTTCACACGGATTCGTTGCAGGTTTCCGTCGCGCTCGGCCTGATGACGGCGATATGCGTCGCGTCGGCCAACTACGTCATCAACGAATGGCTCGACCGGGATTTCGACAGGTTCCACCCGACCAAGGTCCAGCGATCCGCGGTGCAGAACCAACTGGATCGAAACATCGTTCTTATCGAATGGGCCGCCCTTCTTAGCGTCGGGCTGGCTTGCGCATTTGCGAATAGCCGGTTGATGTTCGTCATTGCGAGCATCTTCGCCCTGCAAGGCGTCGTCTACAACGTTCCGCCACTGCGAACCAAGGACAAGGCGTATCTCGACGTCATCTCGGAATCCATCAACAATCCTCTGCGGTTGATGATCGGATGGGCCATGGTGGATCCGACGACTTTGCCGCCCTCCTCGGTCATCCTGACGTATTGGGCAGGCGGCGCATTTCTGATGGCGGCGAAGCGGCTTTCAGAGTTTCGCGAAATCGTGGCGTCGCACGGCAAGGATCTATTGGAACGTTACCGAGCCAGCTTTGTCAGTTACTCGGAGACGTCTCTTGCCGTCTCATGCCTGGTTTATGCGCTTTGTTCTGTCTTCTTCCTCGCGATCTTTCTCATCAAGTACCGGATCGAATATGTGCTGATGGTACCGATCGTCATCGCGCTGTTCGCGAAATACCTTGCGCTTTCGATGCAACCGGGATCGTCCGCACAGAAACCGGAGAAATTGTTCAGGGAAAGCGGCCTGATCGTTTTGGTTGTCTGGTTGGTCGCGCTGTTTTCGATCACGACATTCACCAACATTCCTGATCTCGAAGTCTTCACGACGCAGCAGTTTATTCGAGTTCAATAATGCCGTTGGACTGGGATAATGTGCATCTCGTCGTGTTCGATGTGGATGGCACGCTCTACCGACAGCGGCCATTGCGGATAAAAATGGCGCGGGACATCCTGCTCCATACGCTTCTGAAACGGGACCTGAACGTTGTTGCCGTGCTCGCCAGGTACCGCCGTATTCGAGAGCGGCTGGGCGATGAAGAGGCAATCGATTTCGAACGTGCGTTGATCTCGCAGACAGCTGCGGCGACAGCCAATTCCCCGGATCGGGTGCGCGCTATCGTGTCCGAGTGGGTTGAACGACGGCCCCTAAAATATCTTGCCGCTTGTCGTTATCCAGGTCTGCCCCAACTGTTTGCGGGTTTGCGGCGCAGTGGCAAATCCATCGGCATCCTCTCGGACTATCCGGCGGAAGCAAAGCTCGAGGCGCTGGGTTTGAGCGCAAATTACGTCGTATTTGCCGGAGACGAGGGCATCGGAGTGCTGAAGCCACATCCCCGAGGTCTTGAGTCGCTGATCGCCACTGCGGGCGTGAAGCCGCAGCAAACCGTGCTGATTGGCGACCGCGCAGATCGCGATGGGATTGTCGCGCGACGGGCTGGAGCGCAGGCTTTGATCAGGTCTTCAAAACCCATTGAGGGATGGCGGACCTTCGCCAGGTTTGACGACGCATTGTTCTCTCCCTTTCTTGTATCTTCTTGACGGCTGTTGCTCGCGTCCGATGCAGGTACGGCCTCACGCCAAGCCGGCCCGCGCTCTGACATCGCATTGCACGGCGTAGTCCGCTTTCCATGCTGCAGTTGCGTTGTGCGCAGTGTACGCGTGGCAACCGCCGGTCACGTATGCACCTGCGGCGCCTTGCTCCGCGGGAACGAGACCGGCTAGCATCGTGGCAACAGAGATGAGCCCATCCCAGCTCACGAGACGGCAACGGAGAAAACCATGAAGGCGATATTCCGGTCCTGGCGATACCTCATGACACCGCTGGTTTTCGCCGGCATGCTGGGCATCTCCTCCGCGGCCGAACTCAATCCGGCCGCCGTCATCTACAAATTGCCGGACCAGATTCCCTGGGGCCCGGTCAACGCCGCCGGCGCACAAAGCGCCGTCGTGGTCGGCGATCTCGCCAAGCCCGGCTTCTACATGGTCTACAACAAGTGGACCAAGGGCAATCATTTCAGCCGTCCGCACTTCCACCCCAACGATCGCTACATCGTCGTGCTGCAGGGCACTTGGTGGGTCGGCTCGGGGCCGAAATTCGATCCCGCCAACACGACGCCGATGCCGGCCGGCAGCTTCGTCACCCATTTCGGCAAGCAGGTGCATTGGGACGGCGCCAAGGACGAGGAGACCATTCTCCTGATCATTGGCGAAGGCCCGGCGACGGCGACGGCGGCGGAAGAGAAATAACTCCCGAGCCGCCAATCCATTCCCGAAACTATTCCCACGGCGCATCTCATGCTGTTTCAATGCCAAGTCTGCGGCCCCGCGACCGATCATGGCAGCGCGCCAAAGCGCTCCGGCAAAACCAAACCATCGCGAACCATCGACATCCATTGCCACTGCATGGTGCCCGAAGCGAACGCGATGGTGCTGAAGGCGACCGGCATTCCCGGCGGCGGCGAAACACCCAACGCCAACGCCCATGTCAACGCGCTCACCAAAAGCATCCAGCCGCAGCGCGGCAAGATCGATTTTCCGAAACTGACCGACCTCGACACCCGCCTTGCCGATATGGACCGCGACGGCATCGACGTGCAGGTAATCTCGCCCTATCCCGGCCATTTCGTCTATGCCGCGCCGCCGGAAGTGGCGCGCGATAGTTGCCGCATAGTCAACAACCACATCGCCGGCATGGTCGCGAAACACCCCGACCGGCTGATGGGCATGGGTACCGTGCCGCTGCAGGACCCCGGCATGGCCGTCGCTGAGCTGGACCGCACCGTCAAGGAGCTCGGCTTCCGTGGCGTCGAACTCTGCACCAACGTCAGGGGCGTCGATCTCACCCGCGCCGGGCTGGAGAAATTCTTTGCCCGCGTCGAGGAGCTCGGCGTGATGATCTTCCTGCATCCGTTCGGCACCAGCCTGGTCGGCCGCATGGAGGATCATTATTTTCCGAACACCGTCGGACATCCGCTGGATTCCGCGCTGTGCATAGGCCACCTGGTTTTCGACGGCTATCTCGAACGCTTCCCCGAACTAAAAATCTGCATCGCCCATGGTGGCGGCTACATTCCGGGTTATTGGGGACGTTTTGATCACGCCTTCGCGCATCGCGAGGACTGCCGTGTCACTATCAAGAAGCCGCCATCGGAATATCTGAAAAAGCTCTATTTCGACACGGTCGTGTTCGACGAGCGCGAGCTGAAACATTTGATCGAGATCTGGGGCGCCGATCACATCATGCTCGGCACCGATTATCCGTTCGACATGGCGGAACCGGACCCGGTCGGCTTGCTCGGCCGGATCAAGGGGGTCAGCAAAAAGGACATGGCGCTGGTAGCCGGCGGCAACGCCGCCCGGCTCCTGGGCCTGTCAACGGATGCTCGTTCCGCAACCTAGGGCGCGGTTCTGATTGAATCAGAACCGGGCTCTAGATTCTTGTTTTGACGCGTTTTCTTGACGCGAACCGGTGTCCACTTCGCTCGAAAACGCTCTAGCAACCATTTCGGCGGCGGCGCGTTTCATGTCCTCAACCACATCAGGGATGTGAAACATGGCTTCTGCTTCAGAGATCCGGGAACATATGGACGTCATCTCGTCGGACAAGAAAACGGTTGGCAAAGTCGACCATCTGGAAGGCACCGACAAGATCAAGCTGACCAAACAGAGTTCGCCTGACGGGCAGCATCATCACTTCATTCCGATGTCCTGGGTGGACCACGTCGATCAGCACGTTCATCTCAACAAATCAGGCGCCGATGTGACGTCGCACTGGCAACACGGCCGGCAATAACCTGCCGCCCTGCATTGCGCTGGCCGTGGATGCCGATATCATCGAATGTCAGGAGATCGAATGCATCCAGCGGCGGTACTGCAACTTGAACGTATGATCGGCGAATACAACACGTGGCGTGCCGTTCCCGAAGGGGAACGCTCGCCGGCGCCGGCGTGGTGGTGGGGACCGGCGATCGAGTTGCGCGCCTCCTCCGAGTTGCTTCCCGCCAAATGGTGTGCCGAGCTCGGATTGCCGGACCGGGCGACTTATGCCTCCGCCGCGGACATCTTCCTTGGCGCCTTCGCAGGCCAGACCATTGTGCCCTGGCCCTACGATTTCCCGAGCAAAGCCGAAATTCCGGATCCGGCGGTCCGCGAGCTGCATCCGCAGCCGTCAGACGACAGCGCCTTTCAGCCCTGACCCGGCTTCCGGCTGCAATGGCGGCGAGGCGAGCGGCGCTTCGGCGCGAAGCAGATCGGCCATTTGCTTGGCGGGCAACGGCTTGGAGAACAGAAAGCCTTGCATCTCGTCGCAGGCGTGGCTGCGCAGGAAGGCCTCCTGCTCCACGGTCTCGACGCCCTCCGCAATGACGGTCATGCCAAGCGCCTTGCCCATGCTGATGATCGCCTGCGCGATGGCCTGGTCTTCGGAATCGATCGGCAGATCCCGAACGAAGGAGCGGTCGATCTTGATGGTGTCGATCGGGAACTGCTTCATCAGCGACATCGACGAATAGCCGGTTCCGAAATCGTCGATCGCAAGCCGGATTCCGCGGCTCTGGATTGCGTCCAGCACCTTGATCGCGCGCGAGACGTTGCGCATCACCATGCTTTCGGTGACTTCAAGCTGCAGCAGCACCGGCGACATGCCGCTTGCCACCAGCGCCTCGTCAACATCGCGCAACAGATTCGGATCGGCGAATTGCCGCGGCGACAGGTTGACCGCCACCGTCACCGGCCGCAGGCCGCGGCGCTGCCAGGCCATGTTCTGCGCGCATGCTTCCTCGAGCACCCAGCGGCCGATCGGAACGATCAACCCGGTTTCCTCGGCGAGCGGAATGAACTGCCCCGGCGACACGGTGCCGAGATCGGGATGATTCCAGCGCAGCAGCGCCTCGACACCGGTGATCTGGCCGCTCGCCATGTCGATCTTGGGCTGATAGTGCAGCGAGAACTGTTCGCGCTCCAGCGCGCGGCGCAAGGCGCTCTCCAGCTTCAGCCGCTCGATCGACTGCGTCTTGAATTCCTTGGTGAAGAAGCGGAAGCCGTTCTTGCCGTCCTCCTTGGCGAGGTACATCGCCATGTCGGCGTTCTTGGTCAGCGTCTGCATGTCGGTGCCGTCGGACGGGTACATCGCGATCCCGATCGAGGCGGTAGTGTGACATTCGTGACCGCTGAGCTGCAGCGGCTGGCTCAGGACGGAAAGAAGCTCGCCGGCAATGCGCTCGACCTCGGGACGCTCGGCGGTCTCCTCCAGAATGACCACGAACTCGTCGCCACCAAGCCGTGCCACGACGTCGCTCGAACGCAGCGCGCGGCGCAGCCTGCCGCCGATCTCCACCAGCAGCATATCGCCCGCGTCGTGTCCCAGCGAGTCGTTGATCACCTTGAACCTGTCGAGGTCGATGAACAGCAGGGCAAACTGCCGCTGGTATCGCGCGGCGGCATCGATCGCGCGACGCAGCAAGCCGTTGAACATTTCCCGGTTCGGCAGGTGCGTGAGACTGTCGTGCGACGCCAGATACTCGATCCGCTCATCCGCCTTGGCCTTTTCATCGACGCGGTCGAAGTTCTCCAGCGCGAAGGATACGTTGTCGACCAGCCGCTGCAACAGCTCGGCAAACTCGGGCGTGAACGTTTCCTTCTCAAGGGAAATGAAAATCATGACGCCGACCACGCGCCCCTGCGCGAACAGAGGGAACGCGCCGCCGGAATTGGCGCCATCCCTGCGCGCTCTGTCGTGGAACGCTTTAACGCTGGAGTCGGCCAGGTAATCGTTGACGATACAGGCTTGTTGGGAACGGATCGCCCCGCCGGAGAGCCCGTGTCCCTCGGGCCGCATGACGTTGGCCGAGACACGCACTTCCAGCGCGCTGGCGGCGGTTGGACCGGCGGCGGCGGCGACATCGAGGAAGTCGTCATCCGGCTTCATCAGCATGATCGAGGTGGAGGTAAATTTTCCGCCTTTGGCAGCTGCTTCGCACACCAGTTCGAACAGCTCCGCCCGCGAACTCGCGCGGATGATCGCTTCGTTGGTCGAGCTCAGGGCCGCCAGCATACGCGTCAGGCGCTCCTTCTGCACCTCGGTCCTTGCCTTGTCGTCGGCATGGTCGAAATTCTCCAGCGCAAAAGACACGTTGTCGACGAGGCGCTGCAACAACTCCGCGAACTCCGGCGTGAACGTGTCCTTATCGAGCGACATGAACGACATCGCGCCGACCACCTGCCCCTGCACCAGCAAGGGGAATGACGCGCCGGAATTTGTGCCGTCAAGCCGCGCTCGATGGTGAAACGCCTCAGCGCTCGGATCGGCAAGATAATCGTTGATGATGCAGGCCCGCCGCGAGCGTATCGCCTGGCCGCACAGCCCACGTCCCTCCGGGTGCGCCTCATTGATCGATATCTTGGCCAGGCGCGCGCTGAGCCCGGTCGGACCGTCGGCCGCCGCAACATCGAGGTAGTCGCTGCCGGGTTTCATCAACGCGATCGAGGTCAGCGTGAACTTGCCGCCATCAGCCGCGGCCTCGCACACCAGATCGAACAATTCCGCCCGTGACGTCGCGCGGATAATCGCCTCATTGGTCGCACTCAGCGCCGCCAGCATTCGCGTCAGGCGTTCCTTCTGGATCTCGGTCCGTACCTTGTCGTCGGCCCGGTCGAAATTCTCCAGCGCGAATGACACGTTGTCGGCCAATCGTTGCAGCAGTTCGGAAAACTCGGGCGTGAAAGTATCCTTGTCGAGCGACATGTAAATCATGACACCGACCGGCTCGCCGCGAACCAGCAGCGGAAAGGCGGCGCCTGACTGTGCGCCGTAGGTGCCGACGACGCCCTGGAACGCGGCGACGCGCTGGTCGGTCACATAATCATTGGTAATGCAGGGCCGTCTGGTTCGGAACGCCGTTCCGCTGAGCCCGCGGCCCTCGGGGCGGGCTTCGTCCACCGACAACCGGACGTGCCGGGTCGTCTCGGCCGCGGGGCCTGCGGCGGCCACGATTCTGAGCAGGTCGCTGCCGGAATCGGCCAGCGCAATGGTGGCCGAGGTGAACCGGCCGCCGTTCGCCGCCGCTTCGCACACCATATTAAACAGTTCGTCGCGGGATTTGGCCCGCATGATGGCTTCGTTGGTTGCGCTCAGAGCGGCGAACATCCGCGTCAGGCGCTCTTTCTGATTCTCGGTTCTCGCCTTCTCGTCGGCCCGATCGAAGGTCGCGATCGCGAACGACACGTTGTCGGTGAGCCGTTGCAACAGTTCGGCGAATTCGGGCGTGAACGTATCGATCTCCGAGGAGATGAAGAACATCACGCCGACCGCCTCGCCGGAAACCATCAGCGGGAACGCCGCGCCCGACATCGCGCCGTCGCTGTGAATGAACTGGTGGAACGCCGACCCGCGGGGATCGGCACGCAAATTGTTGGCAATGCAGGCCTGCCGAGAGCGGAAAGCGTTGCCGCACAGCCCGCGTCCTTCCGGATAATCCGCGTTGGTCGAAACCTTGACCCGGCGCATGTTGGCGGCCGTCGGCCCCGCCACGGCCACCATATCGGTATAGTCGCTGTCCGCTCGTGCCAGGAGAATGCTGGTCGAGTTGAAACGTCCGCCCTTCGCGGCAGCTTCGCATACCAGTTCGAACAGCTCCGTCCGCGACGTTGCACGAACGATCGCTTCGTTGGTCGCACTGAGCGCCGCCAGCATGCGCCCCAGACGTTCCTTCTGGGTATCGGCTCTCGCCTTTTCGCCGGCGCGCTCGAAATTATCCAGCGCGAACGAGACGTTCTCCGCGATCCGCGCCATCAGCGCGACGATCTCTTCGTCCTCCGCCCACAGTCTTCCGACAAAGAACAGCAACACGCCGATGCTCTCGTCGGCCTTGATCAAGGGAACGGCGACGCAGGCGGTGACGCCGGTTTCGCGTGCGGCCTGATGCCAGGGCTGCCCCTGGGTCGAGTTGAGGATATCGTTATTGACGGCTGGCTGCTGCGTTCGGAATGCCCTGCCGCAGACGCCCGTTCCATACACGTTGCCGGCATCGATCGAGAATGGCGCCCGCATGATCTGTTCGACGATCGCGCCCGTCCCGGCGGCCGGCTTCAACCAGATCGAGTCCCGCTCCGCCAGCAGCACCACGGTAGCTGCGGATTTGCCGCTGTGTACCGCGGCATCGCAAACGCGCTGATAGAGTTCCTGTTCGGTCTTGGCGCGCAGAATGGCTTCGTTGGTCGCACTGATGGCGCCGAACATCCGGTTCAACCGCCGCATCACGCGCTCGCCGCTCTTGCGCGCGGCCTCATGGTCGAAATTGTCGAGTGCAAACGAAACGTTTGCCGACACGCGCTCCAGCATCGAAACGATCTGCCCGTCGATCGAGTGCGCCTCGCGCCGCGAAACGAGCAGCACGCCGATACTCTGGCCATTGCAGATCAGCGGCAGCGCTGCCGCTGTGCCCACTTGGCCGGCCTTGGCTCCCTCGCGCCAGGGCAGCGAGCGCGAGTCGTTCAGAAAATCATTGCTGACGCATATTTTCCGGTCGCGGAAGGCATGCCCGGAAACCCCGGACCCCTCGGGCGTACCGGCCACGATCGAGATATCGATGCTGCGCAGGCGCGGAACATCATCGCCAAAACCGGCGGCGAAGCGCAGGAGGTTGGTTTCCGGCTCCAGCAGGAAGATCGCCACGGCCAGGAAGTCGCCAACCGAGAACGCGGCTTCGCACACCTTCGTGTACAGTTCTTCTGGTGATTTGGCGTACAGAATCGCTTCGTTGGTCGCATTCAACGCCGCGAACGTCCGCGCAATATCGGTCTTCACCGTCCCCAAGCTCCTGCCGGCAGCGCCGGGCTGCCCCTTGCGGATTTTATGCGTGCAACAGGCCTAAATGCTCGTTATTGGCGGCTGCGAGTTGCGATTCAGAGTAAATGTCAAACGAACGGCTAACGTCATCGCTCCGAAGAACTACGGTTCATTTCACGATTTATCAGCCATACCAGCGGCAACCGCGGGGCCGGGATACCGGCCGCCGAATTTTGCAGGATGAAATTTCGAGCCATCGAGGGTCGTGCCTGCGACATGGCTAACAGGATATTTCCACGCTTGCCCTGCCGCCGCCGCTTTGACAGCATGACGGCCCCTGCAACAAGCAAGACCCGCCGTTCGCGCGGGCGTTAAATGGTAGAGGAAAGCCCCATGCCGATCGTCCAGGCCGACCGTCTCACACGCATCGGCGCGGCGCTGCTCAGGGCCGCCGGCGCGTCAGAGGAAGAAGCCAACGCCGTCGCGGTTGGCTGCGTCAATGCCAATCTCGCCGGCCATGACTCGCACGGCGTGATCGCGATCCCGACCTATATCGATCGCATCAAGGCCGGCCATATCGTGCCCGGCGCCAAATGGACCATCGTCCAGGAATCGCCGACCACGACCGTGATCGACGGCCATTGGGGGTTCGGCTTCCACGTCAACGCCAAGGCGATGGTGCTGACGATCGAGAAGGCGAAGACCGCGAACGTCGCCGCCTGCACCGTGTTCCGCCAGAGCCATGTCGGGCGCCTCGCCGCCTATCCGATGATGGCGATGCGGGCGGGCATGATCGGCATCGCCACCGCTGATTCCGGCCGCTCGCCAAAACACGTCGCACCGTTCGGTGGTCGCGAGGCAAGGCTTGGCACCAACCCGATCTCGATTGCGGTGCCATCGGATCTCGAAGCGCCGTTCTATCTGGATATGGCGACCTCGGCGGTCGCGGCCGGCAAGATCGCGCTGTCAGTCGCGCGCGGCGAACAGATCCCGCAGGGCTGGATCATCGACGCCGAGGGACGGCACACCACCGATCCGACGCAGTATCGCAAGGGCGGCGCGCTGCTGCCGCTCGGCGGCAGCGAGGGCTACAAGGGAAGTGGGCTTGCCGCGATGGTCGAAGTGTTGTGCGGCCTGCTCACGGGCTTGGGGTTTGGCGTGGAGCCAACCGGCCGCCACAATGACGGATGCTTCATGGCGGTGTTCAATGTCGCCGCCTTCCGCCCGCTGAAGGATTTCGAGAAGGAGGTCGGCGAGTTCGCGCGATACCTGAAATCGACGCCGCCATCCGAAGGCTCGCCTGGCGTGTTCTATCCCGGCGAGGTCGAACACATTCGCGAACAGCAGCGCAGGCGCGACGGTATCGCGGTCGAGGACGCGACCTGGGACAAATTGAAGGCGCTGGCCACCGACTACAGACTGGCTGCCGAACTAGACCTGAAATGACTTCCGCCAGCACAAGGAGAACCGCATGACACGGCAAATGGCGCTGGTGGGATTCCTGCAGGCGCAGAACTGCACCAACCTGCCGAGTTCATGGCGGCATCCGGACTCACGCGACGATTCGATGTCGGCGGATTACTACCAGGAGATCGCCCGGATTCTCGAAGCCGGCAAATTCCACATGGCGTTCTTCGACGACCGCCTGGCGATGCCGGACCGTTACGGCAACGACCACGCCCACACCGTCGAATACGGTATCCGATGCGTGAAGATGGATCCGCTGATCGTGCTAACCACGATGGGCATGGTCACGACGAAGCTTGGACTGGGGTCAACTGCTTCGACCACCTATTTCGAGCCGTTCGACGTCGCGCGCCGTTTTGCGACCCTGGACCTGATGTCGGGCGGACGCGCAGGCTGGAACGTCGTCACCTCCCTCAACGACGGCGAAGCGCACAACATGGGCAAGGACGCCCATCTCGAACATGACTACCGCTACGATCGCGCCGACGAATTCATGGAAGTCGTGCTCGGCCATTGGGACACCTGGGAAGACGGCTCGCTTATCATGGACAAAAAGAGCGGCCGCTTCGCCGATCCGGCCAAGGTGAAGCGGCTCGACCACAAGGGCGAGTTCTACAAATCGCGCGGCCCGTTCACCGTGCCGCGCTCGGCGCAGGGACATCCCGTCATCATACAGGCCGGCGCCTCCGGCCGCGGCCAGCGCTTTGCGGGACGATGGGGCGAAGTGATCTTCACCGCCGCGCGCAACGTGGCGGCAGCGAAGGAAGGATACGCGGCGGTCCGCAACGAAGCGGCGAAAGCCGGCCGCGACCCGGACCAGATGCGCCTCTGCAACCTCATCACGCCCGTCTGCGCCGCTACCAAGGCCGAGGCCGAGGACAAAATGGCCGTGATCAACAAGCTGCCGCTGGAGATCGACGCGCTGTCGCTGCTCGCGGAGGCCTTGAACTTCGACTTCGCCTCCAAGCCGCTCGACGAGCCGCTGACGTCAGAAGACCTCAAGAGCATGCAGGGCATTCTTGGCATTCGCGACGGCGTGCTGAAGAATTCAGGCAAGTCCAATCCCAGCGCGCGCGATTTCGTCACCTTCTCGGGCCGCGGCCAGGTGCATGACGCGATTGTCGGCGGCCCGAAGGAGGTCGCGGACAAGCTCGAGGAAATGTTCGTCGAGCGCGGCTGCGACGGCTTTGTCATCGCGGCCACCATCGTGCCCGGCTCCTACGCCGATTTCGTCCAGCACATCGTGCCGGAATTGCAGCGCCGCGGCCTGTTTCACAAGGATTATGCGGGCACGACGCTGCGCGAAAATCTCGGCCTGACGCGGCCCAAAGCCAGCGCCTGGAAAGCCAGTCCGCGGGCCGCGGCCGAATAACAATAACAAGAGGACACCTCATGCGTTGGCTCAAATTCACCGCCGCCGGCAAGACATCCTGGGGCATTGTCGAGGGCGACAACGTGATCGCCGTCAGTGGCGATCCGCTCAGTGAATGGCAGCGCGGAACGCAGTCGCATGCGCTGAAGGACGTCAAGATCGAACTGCCGCTGATCCCGCGCACCTTCTATTGCGTCGGGCTGAACTATCTCAAGCATCTCAAGGAAGCGGCCGACAAGGCCGGCACGGTGCCCAACGTGCCCGACCGGCCCGAGATCGGCTATCGCGCGCAAAACGCGCTGATCGCCCATGACGAGGATGTCGTGATCCCGGCGAGCGCGACCGAGAAGATCCACTACGAGGGCGAACTCGTGGTCGTGATCGGCAAGAAGGCCAAACACCTGACCGAGGCCAACGCGATGGATTGCGTGTTCGGCTACACCATCGGCAATGACGTCAGCGAGCGCACCTGGCAGAAGGCCGACCGCAGCCTGTGGCGCTCCAAGAACGCCGACACCTTCAAGCCGATGGGTCCGTGGATCGAAACCGATGTCGATCTCGACGAGATGGAAACCGTGATCCGGGTCAACGGCACGGAGACCGGCCGCTTCCATACCAACGATATGATCTTCGGCGTCGTGCCGTTCCTCGTGGAGCTGTCCAAATATTTCACGCTGTCGCCTGGCGACGTGATCTGGATGGGCACCGACGGCGCCTCGCCCAACCTCAGGGACGGCGACGTCGTCGAGATCGACATCACGGGAATCGGCACATTGCGAAACAGGTTTGTGAAGGAGAAGGTTTGAGATCTCCGCCCCTCATCCTGAGGAGCGCGGAACGCGCGTCTCGAAGGATGAAGGCCCGGCTGGTGGCCTCGCCCTTCGAGACCGCCGCTGCGCGGCCGCCTCACGGTGAGGGTCTAACGGCGTCCTCAGAAATGAGGACAGGCGCCGGAACCGGCAGCGGGTAAGGTTCGTCCGGACGGTACCTGGTTCTACGGAGGATTATCATGGCTCGCAGCACACTCCTGCTCGGCTCGGCCCTTACGAGCCTTGTCCTCGCCGCGGCGTCTCCAGCGGCTTCGCAACAGGCAATCGACCTAGATCAGCTGACCGCGACGCAAGCCGCTGCCGACCTCTGCGCCGGAAAGATCACCAGCAAGGCGTTGACCGCGGCAGCGTTGGCGCGCGCCAAGGCAAAGGGCGACCTCAACGCCTTCATCACGCTTGACGAGGCCGGTGCGATGAAGGCTGCCGAAGCCTTCGACGCCGGCCGCAAGAAGGGTTCATGCAAGCCGCTCGGCGGCGTTCCCGTCGTCATCAAGGACAATATCGAGGTGGCCGGGCTTCCGGCCAGCGCGGGAACGCCGGCGCTGAAGGGTTTTGTCCCGAAGAAAGATGCGCCCGTGGCGGCAAAACTGCGCGCGGCGGGCGCGATCATCATCGGCAAGACCAATATGCATGAGCTCGCCTTCGGCATCTCCGGCTACAACGCCGCATTCAAGACCGGCGCGGAGTCCGGGGTTCGCAACGCCTATGATGCGACGAAAATCGCCGGTGGCTCGTCGTCCGGAACAGGGGCTGCTCTCGGCGCACGCATTGTGACCGCAGGACTTGGCACGGATACCGGCGGTTCGGTCAGGGTGCCCTGCGCGCTGAATGGCTGCGCCGCGCTCCGTCCGACCGTCGGCCGCTACCCCCAGGCGGGGATCGCACCGATCTCCCACACCCGCGACACCGCCGGCCCGATGGCTTCCACGATGGCCGACGTGGCAATCCTCGATCGCGTCATCGCCGGAGGCGGCGCGATCACGCCCGCCGAGCTGAAGCAGGTGCGCATCGGCGTCGACAAATCCATGCTGGCCAATCTTGACGGCGATACGGAAGCTGCATTCAAAGCCGCGCTGGAGAAGCTCAAGTCCAGCGGCGTGACGGTGGTCGATATCGAGATGCCAAAATTGGCTGAGCTCAACGGCCAGGTCGGATTTCCGCTCGCGCTTTACGAGGCCTATGACGACATGGTCGTCTATCTCAAGAAGAGCGGCTCCGGCGTCAGCATCGAGAACCTCGCCAAGGAGATCGCAAGCCCGGACGTAAAAGGCACCTATGACGGGCTGGTCATTCCGCGCAAGCTGCCGGGGCCGAACAACACGGTCACCGAGGCCAAGCCGGCCTATGACGCCGCCATGAAGACCGCCCGGCCCGCGCTGCAGGCGCTCTATCGCGATACGTTCGCCAACAACAAGCTCGATGCCATCGTCTTCCCGACCGTGCCGAAGGTCGCAATTGCCTCAAATGCGGACTCGTCGAGCCTCGCCAATTTCCTGCTGTTCATCCAGAACACCGATCCCGGCAGCAATGCCGGCGTCCCCGGCATCCAGCTTCCGGTCGCGCTGGGCGCATCGAGCAAACTGCCGGTCGGGCTCGAACTCGATGGACCCGCGGGAAGCGATCGCAAATTGCTTGCGGTCGGCATGGCGATGGAGAAGATCTTCGGCCGGCTGCCGCCACCGTCACGCTAGAACAGCGCTCGCGCGGCGTTAATGCCGTGCAAACAGGCTCGCGACGCCGCTGCGGCGGCGGACGCCGAGTTTTGCGAATATCCGTTCGATATGGGTGCGGATGGTGGAGACCTCGACCCGCAGCCGATGCGCGATCTCCTTGTCGCTGAGGTCATCAGCAATCATTCGCGCGATCTCGAATTCGCGCACCGAGAGTTTGAGGATCGGTGAACCGTCGGCCGCGATGGCCACCGCGCCACCGGCGGCGCGGACCAGCGCGCCGGTGAAGGCCGGCTCGATCAGCCGCAACAGCTCCAGCGTATGGCCGTCGAAATTCTCGCGCCGCCGGCCACGCCAGATCCTGACGTCGCCGATATTGCGGCCACCGACGTAACTATAGGCATTGACGCCCCAATGCAGGCCGTCGCGGGCGAGGAAATCGTTGAAGAACTCGGTCCGCATCAAATCGCGTTGCGGCATCACCTGCGTGACCAGCGTCGCCTCGCGGCGGGCCTGAAGCTTTGAGGTGATCGGGTCGTGCTGCTGAAAATAGCGATCGTAGGCCGCGATGTTGGCCGGATCCATGTTGAGGTACACGGCCTTTTCGAAACGGCCGGTCGAATCCTGCCACACGAACGAGGCGTAATAATCGGCCTCCAGCAATTCGAGCAGATGGCGGCCAACCGCCTCGCGCACGTCGCGTTCGCTGAGGTCTTCGGACAGCAGCCCGAAGATGCGCGCCAGCACCCGGCTCTCGGAAGCGCTCACATACATGCGGGCGATCCTAGCGGGGAACTGCGATCAGGGAAACCGGCGGGAGCGCCCTACTCGGCCTTGATGCCGGCGTCCTGGATCACCTTGCGCCAGCGCTCTTCTTCGCCGGCAAAATAGCGGTCGAGCGCTGCGGGCGGCTCTGCCACCATGACCAGGCCTTCATTCGTACCCAGTTTCTTAAATGCCTCGGATTGAACGGCTTTCGCGGCCGATCTGTTGAGGCGGTCGATGATCTCGGGTGGCGTTTTGGCCGGCGCGTAGAGGCCGTACCAGGCTTCGGCGGCGTAGCCGGGAACGCCGGCTTCCGACACCGTGGGCAACTGCGGGAACGCCGGCGAGCGTTCAGCCGACGTCACGGCGATGGCGCGTAACTGGCCGGCTTCGACCAGCGACGCAGCGCTTGCGACCGTCGTGAAGATCACGTCGATCTGGCCGCCCATCAGGTCGGTGATCGCGGGCGCCGCGCCTCTGTAGGGCACCGTCGCCAGATCGACCCCGGCCATGTGCTTGAACAATTCGCCGGCCAGATGCGCCGAAGTGCCGGTGCCGTAGGTCCCATAGGTGAGCTTGCCCGGCGCGGCCTTTGCCGCAGCGATCAGGTCCGCGATCGATTTGATCGGCGACGCCGGATTGACCACGACGATGTTGAACGAGCGCGCCAGCAGCGCCACCGCGGCGAAATCCCTGTGCGCGTCATAGGGCAGCTTCGCATTCAGGCTGGGATTGACGGCATTGGCAAACGTTCCCATCAACAGCGTGTAACCGTCCGGCGCGCTGGCTGCGACCAATTGGGTACCGAGAATGGTCCCGGCCCCAGGCTTGTTCTCGATAATAACGGACGCGCCGAGTTCCCTTGCCATCTCCTGCGCCAGCGTCCGTGCCACGACATCGGTACCACCGCCCGGCGCGAACGGCACCACGATCTTGATGATGCGGTCGGGATAGGCAGCCGAAGCCGGCGCAAGCGAGCACGACAACGCTGCAAGCGCGAACAATATCGATGCGAGAAATCTAGACATGGAGAGCCCCGGCGCGAGAGGAGGACCCCTTGATACACGTGTTCGCCATGCAATGGAGCATGGTCCGCCATGACGCGGCAGGCGCGTGGGAATCAAATCGTCCGCGCCACCAGCGGAATCCTTCGCAATAACACCGTGAGCAGCCAGCTGCCGCCAAGCGTGACGGCGAACACGATGGCCGCCTTGATGCCGGCGGGCCATGCCGGGTCGTAGACGAAATATTGCAGCCAGATGATGAACATGTAGTGGAAGAGAAAGATGCCGTAAGCCGATGGCTGCATCGCATCGAGCAGCCACAGGCTGGCGCGCGACAGCCGCAACGAGATCGTGGGCACCGTAAAGGCCATGGCCGCGCTGAACACAGCGAAGGCTGTGCCATACGCGGTTCTCCACCACAGCGGCGGCGCAGCAACGTTCTCGATCCAGTTGTGATGCGCAAAGACCAGGAGCAAGAGCAGGCCAAAAAGCAGAACCGCGAAGGCGAGCCATGTCGCCCAGCGTTTTGCCACTTCCCCATTCTCAGCGAGGATGCCCACCCTCAGGCTGATAACGCCGATGCCGACACCGGTGAAGAAATAGGCGGGATAGAGCAGGATGCGGCTGGTTTGAACTGGAAACGGGTAATGGCCTGGCTCGAACCAGGCGCCGTCGCCGAACCAGACATGCATCGGCAAATAGGACACGACCGAGACGACAACAAAGGCCGCAAAGGCCACTACCGGCCGGCTGCGAAGGGCGCCGATCAGACGACCGAGGGCGCCGAGGATTTTCGGCGCTGTCATCCAGATCGCGGCGGCGATGACGTCGAACACGAGCAGCACCCACAGAAACCATGACTGTCCAGAAGGCCACGGCCCGGTGGTGATCATGCGCCCCCAATAATGGAAGTAGTTGAAGTCTGTCGTGCCGGGCATGTGATAGCGCAGGAACGAAGCATAATAGGCGATCGGGATCAGCACGAAGATCGACACCAGCAGCGGTATCCCCAATCGCCAGGCGCGGCGGCGCAAGTATCCGCCCGCGCCGTGGCGGGTCAGGCTGTCATGGACGAACAGTCCCGAAATCAGGAACATGAAGGCCATGAAGAAGCTGTCATTGAACAGCACGACCAGGTCGAACCCCAGCCAGCGCATTCGGTCGCCATTGCCGAAATGGGTGAAGTTGACGACGGAATGGTGGATCACCACCAACAGCGTGATGAAGGTGCGCGCCCGGTCGAACGCCACGATGCGTCCGGTCATCGTACCGACCTGATCGCTCCCGCCGACCTTTCGCAGCATGGTTTCGACTCCCATCATGCCAGATTCATTTTTCGAATGCATCGTAGATCAGCTTCTTGACGTTCACCTGAACATGCAGGCGGCCGGACGGCGCATTTTGCAGCACGACAAAGAACATGTCCTGGGCACGGTCGACCACGAGGTAGGCGCCGGTCGCACCGTCCCATTTGATCTCGCCGGGCGAACCCGGCGGCGGCGGCACCGCATTGCCGGGGTCGGTACGGACGCCGAAGCCGTAGCCGAACCCAAAGCCGTCGCCGGGGTAATAGAAGTAGTTGCGCGCGACGCCCGAGCCCGGACCGACGTGATCCGTCGTCATCGCCGCAAACGTGTTGGGACTGAGATAGGTCTTGCCGTCGAGCGCGCCGCCGTTCAACAGCATCTGCCCGTAGCGTGCAAAATCGGCGATGGTCGTGACCAATCCGCCGCCGCCGGATTCCCAGCGCGTAACGTCGAGTGAATTGCGTTCGATATGGCGGTCCTTGCGTAGCGGTTGGGCATAGCGTGTCCGCTCCCCCGGATCGGTCAAAAAGAATTTGGTGGTCGGCATGCCGAGCGGGTCGAACAATTCAGTCTTTTCGAACGCGTAGAGCGACTGTCCGGAGGCGACCTCGATGACGCGGCCGAGAACGTCGATCGAGTGCCCGTAGTCCCACAACGTGCGCGGCTGCTCGGCGAGCGGGACCTTGGCGATCCGTTCGGCAAACCCGGCATTGTCGAAATCGCCGAGATAGATCCCGTCATAGGCCGCCTTCACCAGCCCCCGCGGCCCGTAGAAGCCATAGGTGATCCCCGACGTATGCAGCAACAGATCCTCGATCGTGACGGGCCGGCTCAACGGCACGAGATCGAGCACCACCTTGCCGGAATCATCCTTGCGCTCGACGCCGACCTTCATGCCGGCGAAGGAGGGAATGTATTTGGCTACGGGATCGTCGAGCCTGATTTTTCCGCGATCGACCAGCATCATCGCGGCAAAGCTGGTGATGGTCTTGGTGAGCGAATGCAGCGGGAAGATCGCATCCTTCGTCATGTCGATCCCGGCGTCGACATCGCGCTTGCCGAACCACTTGAAATAGACCGGCTTGCCGTGGCGCTGGATCAGGACGATGGCGCCCGGAATTTCCCCTCGTGCGACCTGGTCGTTGAGGAACGCGTCGATCCGCGACAGCTTCTCCAGCGACAAAGGTGCGTTCGGCGGCGGACCGAAGGTGGCCGCGGAGAGCTGGGCCGGCGGGGAAACGAGGATCGTAAAAAGCAGAGCGACGTACCGGCTCAATGATGCAATCCTGCCTGTGAACATCACGCTTCCCTGCCTGAACCGGCAAAAACATAGTATCCGGCCCGCGGCCGTATCACGTCACCCATGTGGCAGACAATAGCAGCAGGAAACAACATCACGAATATGGATTGATCCGCTTCTGCTGTTCGCCGCTGTGCTCTACCAGCATGTCGATGATGGTCCGCACCTTCGCCGAGAGATGATGGCGATGTGGATACACCGCATTCATCGACAATTCGATTGGCCGGTATTCAGGCAGCAATCGAACCAGCCGGCCGGCTTCGAGATCGTCATGCACCAGAAAGCCGGCGGCGAGAGAAATGCCGCCGCCCTGCAGCGCAGTCATTCGCAGCGTGTCACCGCTGTTGGTGAGCAGATTGCCGGCAACCCGAACCGACGCCGGTGCGCCCTTGCGATCGACGAAACGCCACTCGTCATACGGATAGTTCACATGGCGGATGCAATTATGCTCGGCGAGTTCGGACAATTGCTGGGGTCGCCCGTGCTTCTCGATATAGTCATGCGAACAGCACAACACGTGCCGCCAGGTGGCGAGGCTGCGGACGACCAAGCTGGAGTCCGGCGGCGGCGTCAGCCGCACCGCGATATCAAACCCTTCGTCGATCATGTCGATGGCGCGCTCGCCCATCGTCAGATCGACCTTTACGTCCGGATACAGGGCCAGGAATTCCGCGACCACCGGCGACACGAACTGCACGATATGGGTAGCCGTGTAGATTCGCAGTGTGCCGCGCGGCGTCGACTGCAGCGCGCCGGCGATGTCGTCGGCCTGCTCGATGTCGGCAAGGATCTGGATGCAGCGGTCGTAATAAGCCCGGCCTACCTCGGTGAGGCTGACCTTGCGCGTGGTGCGGTTGAGCAACCGCGCGCCGAGCCGATCCTCGAGCGACTGCACATGGTTGCTCACCATGGTGGTGGACATGTTGAGGCGGCGGCCGGCGGCGGAGAACCCGCCGCTGTCCACCACCCGGACGAAAGCCGTCAGACTGGTCAGCCGATCCATCCGGCAAGCCCCTGATTAATTGCTGTCACTGGATAATGCTTCCAATTTTTCCGGGATTATCACACCGCAGCTGACATTGCATCTTGGCGGCGTACCCGGCGCCCTCCTCAAAAGGAGGCGCCCAAGCGGATCCGAGGATGCCATGTCGATCACGTCTTATGTCTCTGACAGCAAAGAAAAAATCAGCTTTCGCCCGTCCCGGAAGGCGGTCAAGCGGGCCGCCCTGGCGCTCGCGGTGGCGCTCGGCGCCACCGGAGCCGGCCATTTTGGCTACAACTACCTCACCACTGGCCGCTACCTGGAATCGACCGATGACGCCTATGTGAAGGCGGACTCGACGATCATCTCGCCAAAAATCTCCGGCTACATCGCGCAGGTGCTGGTCGGCGATAACCAGCCGGTCAAGGCCGGGCAGGTTTTGGCCGAGATCGACAACCGCGACTTCAAGGCAGCGCTGGCGCAGGCCGATGCCGATGTCGCCGCATCCGAAGCCGCGGTGCGTAACCTCGATGCGCAACTCGCCCTGCAGCAACCGATCATCGAGCAGGGCACGGCTGATGTCACCGCCTCTGAGGCCAATCTCAAATTCGCGCAGGAAGAACAGGCCCGCTACGACGGGCTGATGAAGACCGGCTCCGGCACGGTGCAGCGCGCGCAGCAGACCGACGCCGCACTGCGCGCCGGCACCGCGCAAGTTCAGCACGCAAAATCCGGGCTCTCCGCCGCCCAGCGCAAGGTCGACGTGCTCTCCACCGAGCGCGCCAAGGCGACCGCGCAGGTCGATCGCGCCCGCGCTGTGCAGAGCCAGGCCGCCCTCAATCTCTCCTACACGCAGATCAAGGCGCCGGTGGACGGCACGGTCGGCGCTCGTTCGCTCCGGGTCGGACAGTATGTGCAGGCCGGCACGCAATTGATGGCGATCGTGCCGCTGGATGCGGTTTACGTGGTCGCGAATTTCAAGGAGACGCAGCTCACGCATGTCCGCAACGGCCAGCCGGTCGAGATCGAGATCGACAGTTTCCACGGCACCAGGCTGCGCGGCCATGTCGACAGCCTGTCGCCGGCCAGCGGTCTGGAATTCGCGCTGCTGCCGCCGGACAACGCCACCGGCAATTTCACCAAGATCGTGCAACGCGTGCCGGTGAAGATCGTGCTGGACGACCAGCGCCTGAAGGGCCTGCTGCGGCCGGGCATGTCGGCGGTGCCGACCGTCGACACCAAGGCGACCGTCTTGGCCGATCGCGCGACCCAGGCCCGGCTCGCCTCGGACACCGCCTCCACCCACCCGAACGGCGGCGCATGTCGCGCCAGGATTATCAATCCTCACTGGACAATCATTTCACGTCTCACAGGATTATCGAAACCGGCCGCCTAATGCATCCTCGACTTGCCTGCACAAGAGGAGCCCCCGATGACCGCACTGCAGCCCACGCTCAATGCCGCTTTCTCCGCCGGCATCCCGCAGGCCAAGAGCGACACAGCGCCGGCGATCCCGGTCAAAACCTGGATCGCGATCATCGGCGCGACGCTCGGCGCCTTCATGGCGGTGCTCAACATCCAGATCGTCAACGCCTCGCTTGCCGATATCCAGGGCGCGATCGGTGCCGGCATCGATGACGGCGGCTGGATCTCGACTTCCTATCTGGTCGCCGAGATCGTGGTGATCCCCCTGAGCGGCTGGCTCGCCCAGGTGTTCTCGATCCGCAAATATCTCCTGACCAACGCCGTGTTGTTCCTGTTGCTTTCGGTGGCCTGTGCCTTCGCGCAGGATCTTCCGCAGATGATCGTGTTGCGCGCGGTGCAGGGATTTACCGGCGGCGTGCTGATCCCCATGGCGTTTACGCTGATCATCACGCTGCTGCCGAAGGCGAAGCAGCCGGTCGGGCTTGCGCTGTTCGCCCTCTCGGCCACCTTCGCGCCTGCGATCGGCCCGACCATCGGCGGCTATCTGACCGAGAACTGGGGCTGGGAGTACATCTTCTATGTCAACCTGGTGCCCGGCGCGGTCATGGTCGGCATGCTCTATTACGCGCTGGAAGCCAAACCGATGAACCTGTCGCTGCTGCGTGAGGGCGACTGGGCAGGCATCGTCACCATGGCAATCGGCCTGTCGGCGCTGCAGACCGTACTGGAAGAAGGCAACAAGGACGACTGGTTCGGCTCGCCGTTCATCGTCAAGCTGTCCGTGATCGCCGCGGTCGCGCTGACGGCCTTCATCGCGATCGAGCTGACGACGAAGAAGCCGCTGTTGAACCTCAGACTGCTGGCGCGCCGCAATTTTGGCTTCGGGGTGCTTGCCAATTTCCTGCTCGGCATCGCGCTCTATGGTTCGGTGTTCATCCTGCCGGTCTATCTGTCACGCATCCAGGGATACAATGCCGAGCAGATCGGCATGGTGCTGGCATGGACCGGGCTGCCGCAGCTGCTGCTGATCCCGCTGGTGCCGCGCCTGATGCAACGCTTCGACGCACGCATCATCATCGGCATCGGCTTTGCACTTTTCGCCGCCTCCAACTTCATGAACATCTACATGACCAACGATTACGCCACCGATCAGCTGTTCTGGCCGAACATCGTGCGTGCGCTCGGCCAGGCGCTGGTGCTGGCGCCGCTGTCGGCGGTCGCCACATCAGGCATCGAGGCGGAGAACGCCGGTTCGGCTTCCGGCCTGTTCAACATGACGCGCAACCTCGGCGGCGCCGTCGGCATCGCGCTGCTGCAGACCTTGCTGACCAAGCGCGAGCAGTATCATTCCAACGTGCTGATGCAGTCGGTCTCCCTGCTCGAGCAGGCCACCCGGACGCGGATCGAGATGCTGACACAATATTTCGTGAACCACGGCATCGTCGATCACGCCGAAGCCACGCACCGCGCCGTCGTAGCCATCGGCAGGATCGTGCAAAAACAGGCTTTCATCCTGGCCTTCAGCGACACCTTCTATCTGCTCGGCGCCGCATTGGTCGTCGCGCTGATCGCCGCGCTTTTGCTGAAGAAACCGAATACACTTGCCGGCGATGGCGCCCACTAGGATTATCCAGCTCAACCCCAGAGGAGAATGACCATGAAACCCCGCATGAACTACTACCAGGCTGCCCCCGAAACCATCAAAGCGCTCGTCGCCCTGGAAGAGCAGATCCAGGCCTCCGGCCTTGAGAAATCGCTGATTGAGCTGGTCAAGACGCGCGCCTCGCAGATCAATGGCTGCGCTTTCTGCATCAACATGCACACCCAAGACGCCCGCAAGCAGGGCGAGACTGAGCAGCGGCTTTATTTGCTGAACGCCTGGCACGAGTCACCGCTCTATACCGACCGCGAACGCGCCGCGTTGGCGTGGACGGAAGCGCTGACGCTGATCGCCGAAACGCATGCCCCTGACAATCTCTACGAGGACGTGCGCGCCCACTTCTCGGAAGCCGAGACCGTCAATCTGACCATGCTGATCGGAGCGATCAATGCCTGGAACAGGCTTGCCATCGCCTTCCGCGCGGTTCATCCGGTGAAGGCCAAGGCTGCGGTGGCGTAAACAACAGGGGAGGACGCTATGACGCGATCGATTCACGGCATTGCGGCAACGGCCCTGCTCGCGCTGTTCGCAGCCAGCACGCCGGCCGCGCATGCCGAAGGCGACAAGGTGACGCCCGTGCGTTCGGAAAAGCTGCCGAACGTCCCGGGCAAGAGCGTGACCACCGTATTGGTGAACTACGCGCCCGGCGGCAAGTCGGTCAGCCATCATCACGCCGGCAGCGTGATGGCCTATGTGCTGACGGGCCAGATCCGCTCGGAGAACTCGGCGACCGGACCGGCCAAGGTCTACAAGGCCGGCGAGGCGTTCTTCGAACCGCCCGGCAGCGAGCATCTCGTCAGCGAAAATGCCAGCACGACCGAGCCTGCCAGCCTGCTCGCGATCTTCGTTGCCGATGACGGCGCGCAACTGACGGTGTTCGAGAAGAAATAACGACGGCGTGGTAGTCGAGTTCACGCCGTAACTCCGCCGTCATGCCCCGCGCAGGCGGGGCATTCAGTACGCCGCGGCTTACCGATTCAGCGTTGGCGTCTCTGGAATACTGGGTCGTCCGGTCAAGCCGGACGACGACACCGCGGGTGAAGCGCGACTAAATCGCCGTCGCCTTGGCGAATTCAACATAGATCTCGCGCAACCGGTCGGTCATCGGACCGGGCTTGCCGTTGGCGACCTTCTTGCCGTCAATCGACACCACCGCCTGCACGAACACCGTGGCGCTGGTGATGAAGGCTTCCTTGGCGGCCAGCGCTTCCTCGACCGAAAACGCCCGCTCCTCGACGCGGAGCTGGCGCTCTTCCGCCAAGGCGACCACCGCCTTGCGGGTGCAGCCCGGCAGAATGGCGCTGCCGTTCTGCCGCGTCACGATGACATCGTCTTGCGTCAGGATGAAGCATGACGACGAGCCGCCCTCGGTCACCTTGCCATCCTCGATCATCCAGGCCTCGCCCGCGCCGGCCACGGCCGCAGCCTGCTTGGCCAGCACCTGCGCCAGCAGCGCGACGCTCTTGATGTCGCGCCGGGTCCAGCGCAGATCGGGCACCGTGATCACGTTGATGCCGGTCTTGGCCGAGGGCGCGTTGATGATGTCCTTGGTCGAGGTGAACATGATCAGCGTCGGCTTGACGCCTTTGGGAAACGCGAAGTCGCGTCCGGTATCGGCGCCGCGCGTCACTTCCAGATAGACCATGCCATTGACGAGATTGTTGCGCGCGACCAGCTCCTTCTGGATCTCCTGGATACGTGCGGTCGTCTCCGGCAGCGCCAGCTCGATCTCGCCGACCGAGCGCTCCAGCCGCGCCAGATGCGAGGCGTTGTCGATCAGCTTGCCGTCGAGCACGGCCGCGACCTCATAGATGCCGTCGGCAAACAGAAATCCGCGGTCGAAGATCGAGACCTTCGCCTCTGAAAGGGGCACGAACGAGCCGTTGACGTAAGCGATCTGTTCCAAAGCAGAGTCTCCTGGAAGTAGTACAAGGCGGTGTGGCGGACTTTATAGGCAATTTGACATGGGCGAGGAACCCCTTCGCGAGGATCATTCTCGGGCGACACCCTCTCCGCCGTCATTGCGAGGAGCGAAGCGACGAAGCAATCCATTCTTCCCGTACGGCACCATGGATTGCTTCGCTTCGCTCGCAATGACGGTGATAGATGGACGTATCAATGCGACAGAATCTTCGACAAAAATTGCTGCGCGCGCTCGCTGCGCGGACTGCCGAAGAAGTCTTCCTTCAGCGCGTCCTCGACGATTTCGCCTTTGTCCATGAAAATGACGCGATGGGCGACCTTGCGGGCAAAGCCCATCTCGTGGGTGACGACCATCATGGTCATGCCTTCGCGGGCGAGGTCGACCATGACGTCGAGCACCTCGCTGATCATTTCCGGATCAAGCGCTGAGGTCGGCTCGTCGAACAGCATCGCGATCGGGTCCATCGCCAGCGCGCGCGCAATCGCGACGCGCTGCTGCTGCCCGCCGGACAGTTCGGCCGGATATTTGTTCGCATGCACCGTCAACCCGACACGCTCGAGCAGCTTCTCGGCCTTGGCCATGGCCTCGCCATGCGAGCGGCCGAGCACCTTCTCCTGCGCGAGGCACAGATTCTCGATGATGCGCAAATGCGGAAACAGCTCGAAGTGCTGGAACACCATGCCGACGCGGGCGCGCAGTTTTGGCAGATCGGTCTTGGGATCGTTGACCTTGATGCCGTCGAGGATGATCTGGCCTTCCTGGAACGGCTCCAGCGCGTTGACGCATTTGATCAGCGTCGATTTGCCCGAACCTGACGGCCCGCACACCACTACGACTTCGCCCTTGGCGACGCTGGTGGTGCAATCCTTCAGCACCTGAAAGACCGGCCCGTACCATTTATTGACATGACTGATTTCGATCATGAACTCTTCCTACCGTACAATGGCAATGCGCGCCTGCAGGCGCCGGACGCCAAAGGACGCGAAACAGGAAATCACGAAGTAGACCGCGGCCGCGAACAGGTACATCTCGACCAGCCGCCCGTCGCGCTGCGCCACCTTGCTGGCGGCGCCGAGGAAGTCCGGGATCGACAGCACGTAGACCAATGAGGTGTCCTGGAACAGCACGATGGTCTGCGTCAGCAGCACCGGCAGCATGTTGCGGAACGCCTGCGGCAGCACGATATAGCGCATCGACTGACTGTAGGTCAGGCCGAGCGCGCTTGCCGCCGCCGGCTGCCCCTTCGAGATCGACTGGATCCCGGCGCGCATGATCTCGGAGAAATACGCCGCCTCGAACATGATGAAGGTGACGAGCGTGGAGGCGAACGCGCCGACGCGAATCGGCCGCGACGCGCCCGTCAGCCACTGTCCGATGTAGGGCACCAGAAAATAGAACCAGAAGATCACCAGCACCAGCGGCAGCGAGCGCATCAGGTCGACATAAAGGCCGGCGATGCGCCCCAGCAATCTGAGGCTGGACAGCCGCATCAGCGCCAGCAAGGTGCCGAACACCAGGCCACCGACTGCGGAAAGCGCTGTCAGCATCAGGGTGAAAGTCATGCCGTCGAAAAACAGGTATCCGAGCGACCGGCGGATGACGTCGAAGTCGAAGTTGCTGAACATCAGGCGCCCTTCATTTCCCGGAAATGTAGCCGGGAATGGCCACCTGGCGTTCGAGAAGACGCATGCCGATCACGACGACGATGTTGACGAGGAGATACAACACCGTCGCGGCCGTGAAGGCCTCGAACACCTGAAACGAAAACTCCTGCATGGCGCGCGCCTGGCCGGTCAGCTCGATCAGGCCGATGGTGATGGCGACCGAGGTGTTCTTGATCGTGCTGAGAAACTCTGATGTCAGCGGCGGCAGGATGACGCGGAACGCGATCGGCAGCAGCACGTAGCGATAGGCCTGCGTCGTCGTCAGTCCGAGCGCGGTCGCCGCCATTTTTTGCCCGCGCGGCAGCGAGCCGATGCCGGCGCGGAGCTGCTCGGCGACGCGCACCGACATGAACAGGCCGACGCCGATCGATGCCGTCCAGAACGGCGCGTTCGGCATCTGCTTCAGCCATAGTCCGGCGCTGCGCGGCAGCAGCTCCGGCAGCACGAAGAACCACAGGAACAGCTGCACCAGCAACGGAATGTTGCGGAAGAATTCGACATAGCAGAAGCCGATCGCGGACGCGGTCTTCGACGGCAGCGTGCGCATGACGCCGACGATCGTTCCGATTACCAGCGCGATGATCCAGGCCAGCAGCGCCGTCTTGATCGTCAGCACCAGACCCGACAGCAGCATATCCAGATAATTGCCGGTGCCGTTCGGCGACGGCTCGAAGAAGATGTGCCAGTTCCAGTTATAGTTCACGCGCCCCTACCGTCCGTCGTGCCACCACAGCACGATATGCTCATGCAACGACCGGGCCATTCTCACCAAGAAAATGGCCCGGTCAAATACTTCCGATCCCTCATCCTGAGGAGCGGCGCTGGCGCGGCGTCTCGAAGGATGAAGGCCCGGCTGTGGGCCACATGGTTCGAGACGGCGCTGGCGCGCCTCCTCACCATGGGGAGATGGATACTACTTATACGAATCCGGATCCGGCGAATCCGAAGGCTTGGCGAACTCGTTCTTCAGCTCGGCGCCGATCGGGGTATTGAGATTCAATCCCTTCGGCGGGATCTTCTGCGTGAACCACTTGTCGTAGATCTTCTGGCCTTCGCCGCTGGTATAGAGCGCGGCCGTGGCGTCATCGGCTACCTTCTTGAACGCCGGATCGTCCTTGCGCAGCATGATGCCGTAGGGCTCCGGCTTGGAGAACGCGTCGCTGGAAATCACATAAGCGTCCGGGTCCTTCGATCCCGCGACGAAGCTGGCGAGCAGGATGTCGTCCAGCACGGCCGCGACCGCACGGTCGGTTTCGACCAGCAGGAAAGACTCGGCATGCTCCTTGGCGGGAATGATGTTGATGCCGAGGTTGCGCGCCGCGTTGGTCTCGGTGAGCTGTTTGATGTTGGTGGTGCCCGAGGTGGAGGCCACCGGCTTGCCCTTGAGATCGTCGATCGAGCCGAGCTTGCTCGACTTCTTGGAAACGAACCGGGTGGCCGTCAGGAAATGCGTATTGGCGAACGCCACCTGCTTCAGCCGGTCGGCGTTGTTGGTCGTGGATCCGCATTCGAGATCGATGGTCCCGTTGGCCATCAACGGAATCCGCGCCGACGAGCTCACCGGGTTGAGCTTGACCTCGAGTTTGTCGAGCTTCAGCTCCTTCTTCACGGCATCGACGATCTTGTAGCAGATGTCCATGGCGTAGCCGACCGGCTTCTGGCTGTCGTCGAGATAGGAAAACGGGATCGACGATTCGCGGTAGCCGAGCGTGATGGCGCCGGTCTCCTTGATGTTCTTCAATGTCCCGGTCAATTCCTGCGCGCCGGCCTGTCCGGCGCAGCCGGCGATGGCCAGCGTGTACGCAATCATACGCCATTGTCTCATACGAATTTTCTCCTCACTGGATGGTTTCGGACCATTCGACGACAGCCTGCGCTGCCCTTCATGATCGAACCCGGCATAAACGTCAAATGCCCATGCAATGACCGGGCCATTGCATGGGCAGGGAAGACGTCGTTTGCTGGAGCTCCGTTCCGATGGAATCGGAACGGAGCTCCAGGTTTTTGGTTTGAAGCGTTTTCTTGACGCGAACCGGTCCCCACTTCGCTGGAAAACGCTCTGGTACTTACTTATACGAATCCGGATCCGGCGAGTCAGACGGCTTGGCGAATTCGTTCTTGAGTTCGGCGCTGATCGGGGTGTTCAGGTTCAACCCCTTGGGCGCAATCTTCTGCGTGAACCACTTGTCGTAGATCTTCTGGCCCTCGACGCCGGTGTAGAGCGCCGCGGTCGCGGCATCGACCACCTTCTTGAAGGCCGGATCGTCCTTGCGCAGCATGATGCCGTAGGGCTCAGGCTTGGAGAACGCGTCCTTGGAGATGTGGTAGTCATCAGGCGCTTTCGAGCCGGCCACAAGGCTCGCGAGCAGGATGTCGTCCATCACGAAGGCTGCCGCGCGATCGGTCTCGACCATCAGGAACGCCTCGGCGTGATCCTTTGCCGGGATGATGTTGATGTTGAGATTGCGCGCCGCATTGGCCTCGGTGAGCTGCTTGATGTTAGTGGTGCCGGCGGTGGAAACCACCGACTTACCCTTCAGATCGTCGATCGCATTGATCTTGCCGGCCTTCTTGGTGACGTAGCGGCTGGCTGTGAGGAAGTGGGTGTTGGTATAGGCAATCTGCTTCTGGCGCTCGGTATTGTTGGTGGTCGAGCCGCATTCGAGATCGATCGTGCCGTTGGCGAGCAGCGGAATGCGGGTCGACGACGTCACCGGATTGAGCTTGATCTCGAGCTTGTCGAGCTTGAGCTCCTTCTTCACGGCATCGACGATCTTGTAACAGATGTCCATGGCGTAGCCGATCGGCTTCTGGCTGTCGTCAAGATAGGAGAACGGAATCGACGAGTCGCGGAAGCCGAGTGTGATGGCGCCGGTGTCCTTGATGTTCTTCAGCGTCCCGGTGAGTTCCTGCGCCATTGCCGGGGTGGTGCACAACGCACCCGCGAGCAGACAACCGATAATCTGACGGTGTTTCACGTAATTTCTCCTTCTAAAGGTTTCAGATGATTGCTCATCCGCCCTAATTCAGCGACTTGCCGGGCCGTTTGGCCGGCGCTCTCGAAGCCGTCCTTGCCAGACCGCTCCCGGCGTGCCCGGCACTATGCCTGCACAATTCGGACCAAAACAGATTTAGTGCCCGTTGACCATCATGCATTCGACCCCTGAATGCGACTAAAGATAAAGGCAACGCCCATTTGTCGCCGCCAATCGGCTGACGGCGGACATGATCGACCGCAAGCCGGAGGCCAACAAGGCGAGTGCGTTTGCGCGGCGGCGCGCGGCACGAACGGACGGCCGCGGACTGCATTCAGCGTGGCTAGAACGCCCGCTTCATCTCGCCGAGATCCCAGAACACTCCCGCCATGATCGCGAGCGCCTCTTCCGTCACCGGCAGGAGAATGTGCTCGTCCGGCGCGTGCTGCGAGCAGCCGGGATAGGAATGCGGTACCCAGATCGTCGGCAGGCCCAGCCCTTCGGCGAACACGTCGTTGGGCAGCGAGCCGCCGAAATTCGGCAGGATCGCCGGCGCCTTGCCGGTGGTCTTCCGGATCGAATCCGCCGTCCAGTTCACCCAGGGACTGTCGACATCGGTGCGCGAAGCCGCAAAACGCTGCGTGCCGCTGACTTCCACCATGGGAAAGCCGCTGCCATGCAAATACGCCCGCACGGCATCGATGACCTCTTCATATCTGGTGCCGACAACGAAGCGGAGCTGCAGCACGGCATTGGCGCGTCCGGGAATGGCGTTGGCCGGCTTCTCGACATTGCCTGATGACATCGCCAGCACTTCCAGCGTGTTCCAGGCAAATAGCCGCTCTGCCGGGGTTAGTCCCTCCTCGCCCCAGTCTTCCGCCAGCGCCGGCTCGGACGCGGTCGGCTCGATCTTCACGTCCGCAAGCGCTGCGCGGACGGCGTTCGAAATCCGCGGCGGCTTGAGCGCGTCGAGCTTCATTCGCCCCTTGCCATCGACGAGGCTGGCAATGGCGTTGCAAAGGATCGTTGCGGGGTTGGCGAGCACGCCACCCCAATTGCCCGAATGGTTTCCGCCCTCACGCAAATTGACATCGAGATGAATGCGATTGCCGCCACGGCAACCAAGGAAGATGGTCGGCCGGTCGGCCGAAAGCCGTGGGCCGTCGGACGCCAGGAACAGATCCGCCTTCAGCTCCTCGCGATGCGCTTCGCACACCTGCCGCAGGTCTGGCGAACCGATCTCCTCGCCGGTCTCGATGATGAATTTGGCGTTGAAGCCGAGCTTGCCGCCGCGGGTCTCGCGCACCGCGCGCAAGGCCGCGAGATTGATGCTGTGCTGGCCCTTGTTATCGGCGGTGCCGCGACCATAGACGCGCTCGCCTTTGGTCGTGGTTTTCCAGGGATCGAGATTGTCGCGCCATTCGCCTTCCATGCCGTCGACGACATCGCCATGGCCATAGGTGAGCACGGTCGGCAGCGAGGCATCCTCGCGATAATCCGCCAGCAAATACGGCCCCCTGCCGCTCGGCGACTCGATCAGGCGGGTGGAGAAGTCGAGCGCGGCGAAGGCGGGCTGCAGGTCTTCGACGAGATAGGCGCGCAACGCATCGCCGCTGCCGGGGTTCTGGCTTTCGGTCCGGTAGCCGACCCTGCGGCCGAGTTCGGCGAGAAACGCGCCGGAATTCAGATGCTCACGTACCCGCGCAATCGCGTCGGCTCGATCAGCCATATCTTCTTTTCCTTGTTCGCCAATTTGTCGGGCGCAACCTATCGGGATAAGCCGCCCGCTGGAAGTGGCATGGCATACCGAATAAACCTTGCTAAAAGCAGCGGGGATGCAACAAATTCAGGCAACAGCCCGGGGTTTAACCGGGCGAAGGCGCGAGGGCTCCCCGCGCACATTCGAGTTCGTTCCATGACAAAGCAAATCCGGCTCAACGCCTTCGCCATGAACTGCGTGGCGCATCAATCGCCGGGGCTCTGGACCCATCCGCGCGACCGCACGCTCGGTTACAACCGCCTGCCCTATTGGCTCGATCTGGCGAAGACACTGGAGCGCGGCCGGTTCGACGGGCTGTTTCTCGCCGATGTGCTCGGCGTCTACGACGTGTTCGGCGGCAGCCCCGACGCCGCCTTGCGCAATGCCGCGCAGACGCCGGCGAATGAACCACTGATGCTGATCCCGGCGATGGCGGCGGTGACGCAACATCTCGGTTTTGGCGTCACCAGCAATCTCTCGTTCGAACCGCCCTATCCGTTCGCGCGGCGGATGTCGACGCTGGATCATCTGACCGAAGGCCGGATCGGCTGGAACGTGGTGACCGGCTATCTCGACAGCGCGGCGCGCGGTGCCGGTAAGGAAAAACAGACCGCGCATGACGACCGCTACGAGATCGCGGATGAATATATGGAGCTGGTCTACAAGCTCTGGGAAGGAAGCTGGGAGGACGACGCCGTGCTGCGCGACCGCGCGCGTGGGGTTTTTGCCGATCCGTCGAAAGTGCATCGCATTGAACACGAGGGAAACAACTACCGGCTCAATGCAATCCATCTCAGCGAGCCGTCGCCGCAGCGGACGCCGGTGCTGTATCAGGCCGGCACCTCGCCGCGCGGACGGCAATTCGCCGCGGAGCATGCCGAATGCGTGTTCATGTCGGGCCCGTCGGCCAAGATCATCGGTCCGCGCGTGGCCGCTATCCGCGCGGCTGCAAAGGAAATCGGGCGCAATCCGGCCGAGATCCTGATGTTCTCGATGATGACGATCATTCTCGGCCGCACCGAAGCGGAGGCAAAAGCGAAATACGCCGACTATCGCCGCCACATCGCGCCCGAGGGCGCGCTGGCGCTGATGTCGGGCTGGATGGGTATCGATTTCTCGGGTTACGACCTCGACCAGGAGGTGCGCCACGTCCAGAACGACGCCGGCCGCACCGCGCTTGATAACGTCACGCGTGCCGATCCTGACAGGGTCTGGACCGTGCGCGAGGTCGTCGAGCATGTCGGCATCGGCGGCGCCGGGCCGGTCGTGGTCGGCACGCCCGAAAAGGTCGCCGATGATATCGAGGCTTGGTTCGAGCAGACCGATGTCGACGGGCTCAACGTCGCGTTTGCGACGTCGCCCGGCGATTTCGAGGATATTGCGGATATGCTGGTGCCGGAGCTGACGAAGCGTGGGCGATACAAGAGTGAGTATGCGAAGGGGACGTTGCGGGAAAAGCTGTTCGGCGCCGGACGCGCGCGGCTGAACGAGACGCATCCGGCGGCAAGTTATCGCGTGAAAGCACGCGCCGCGGCTGCAGAATGATCGTAGGGTGGGCAAAGGAGCGAAGCGACGTGCCCACCATCCATCACCGAGCGAGATGCGAGATGGTGGGCACGCTTCGCTTTGCCCACCCTACGGCCGCGCGCCGACGGCTGAATCAATTCACCGAATTGCTCACGACCACCTCGATCAGCTTGGCGCCGGGGCGGCTGAAGGCGGATGACAATACGGACTTCAACTGCGCGGGATCGGTCACCCGTGTCGCTTCCAGCCCCAGCGATTTTGCCACGCCGGTAAAATCCACCGGCGGATCGATGAAATCCATGCCGACGTAATTGTCGTCGCCGTGGAAGGCGAGTAGCCGCTGCTTGATGATGCGGTAGCCGCCGTTGTTGACGATCACGAACGTCAGCGGCAGCTTGTGGTTGGCCGCGGTCCATAGCGACTGGATCGAATACATCGAGCTGCCGTCGCCGGAGTAGCACACCACCGGCCGTTCGGGGTTGGCGAGGCTGACGCCGACGGACGCGGGTAATCCCCAGCCGATGCCGCCCGAAGCGAGCGCGTGATAGCCGTAGCGGTCGCGATGCGGGCGCAGTGCGATCATCTGCCGCGACGAGGTCAGTCCCTCGTCGACCAGGATCGCGTTGTCGGGCATCGCCTCGACCACCTGCAATGCCAGCCAGTCCGGATCGATCGGCGAGGTATTGGCATGCTTCGATATCTGCTCGACCAGCGGCCTGCGCCGGGCCGCCCAGTTCTTCGAGGCGAGCGCCGCCAATCCCTGCCTGGCGCGTGCTTCAAGCGCGCCGCCGCCCGCAGCCTTCAGCGCCGGCACCAGCGCACGCAAGGTCTCCCGCACGTCGGCCTTGAGCGCGATGTCGGCGCCGTAATTCCGGGCGAGATCGTGATCGACCAGGCCGACCTGCACGATCGACAGGCCGTCCGGCAGCGGGTCGGTCTCGCTGTAGACCGACATCCGCAGGGGATCGCCGCCGAGCGCGATGATGAGGTCGTAAGGCGCGAGCGTGTCGCGGGCGATCTTCTGGATGCGCGCCAGCGGACCCACGAAGCACGGGCTTTCGGACAGGAAATGCGCGCCATAGGGCGTCGACGACTGATATGCCGGACAGCCCAGCGTCTCCGCCAGTTGAGCCGCCTCCTGCAACGCGTCACTCTTGACGATCTCGTCGCCGACGATGATCACGGGGCGCTCGGCCTTGAGGATGCGCGCGGTCAGCGCCTGCAGCGACTCGTCCGCCGGCTTGACGCGGGTATCGACCCGGGTCGAGCGGCCGAGTTCGATGCCGGCCTCGGCATTGAGGATGTCACCCGGCAGCGAGATGAATACCGGCCCGGTCGGCGGCGTGGTCGCGATCTTGGCGGCGCGGCGCACAATGCGCGGCAGGTCCTCCAGCCGCGTCACCTCGACCGCCCATTTCACCAGCGGCTGCGCCATCTGCACCAGCGGGCCGTACAGCACCGGCTCGGTCAGGCCGTGGCCCTGCTCCTGCTGGCCGGCGGTCAGGATCAACGGCGTGCCGGTAAAGCTGGCGTTATAGAGCGAGCCCATCGCGTTGCCGAGGCCGGGCGCGACATGGACGTTGCAGGCAACGAGTTTTCCGGAGGCGCGGCTGAAGCCATCCGCCATCGCGACGACGAGGCTTTCCTGCATCGCCATCACATAGGTGAGGTCGGGATGGTCCTTCAGCGCGTGCATGATCGGCAGTTCGGTGGTGCCGGGATTGCCGAACAGATGGGTGACCCCCTCGTCTTTCAGCAGTGCAAGGAATGCGGAGCGCCCGGTGATCTTGTTTTTCATGTCCCCTCCTGCCCGCCGGTTCGTTTGCCTGCGGGATGAGGCAGATGACCAAACTTGAACGACGTGCGCAATGGAGGCAGGTCATGGCTGCTCTGCGCGTGCACTCCCGAGTCCTGGACCCGGCGCAGATAGGCATCAGCGGTACACCGCAAGGGCCCAGAAACAAAATCGCGAAAACAACCCCATGCAAAGTAGAAAGGGCGCCGGCTTGCCGCGCTCAGGCCGCTTGCGCCCGGGGCACGAAAAGGTTCGTCGTCACGGCCGAACCTGATTCATCCTGCCCTAGGCCATCCCCTCACGATCGGCGCGCTTTTTCTTTTTCGAGCGCTGCCAGACCACGCCGGGATAGCCCTTCAGCGGCACCAGCGGTTCGCCGGTGTAGGCCCATTCCTGCAATTCCTCGATCGCGATGTGATAGAGCGGCTGCCGCCCGGTGCGGCCCGAAAACAGCGCGCGGGGGATATTGACCATATGCGGCGAGCGCGGACGTTCGTAAGCGATGGGCGTACCGCAGTTCGAACAGAAGCTTCGGGTGGTCTTGGTCGCCGCGTCCTCGTAACGCGTGAGGCTGGTCTTGCCCTTGGTGATACGAAAACGCTTGCGCCAACTCCCGACATAGGTTGCATAGGCCGAGCCATGCGCGCGGCGGCTCGACGGCGAATGATCGTGCCAGGCCCAGCGCGCCGGCACGTCGATCTCGAAAGCGACCTTGCCGCACAGGCATTGGCCGGCGGCGGGCTTTCCGAGCGACACGGCTTTGGTTTTCTTTTTCTCTTCCAGTTCAGGAAACATGTGGTGCAGCCCTTGCCGTCATTGCGAGCGAAGCGAAGCAATCCATCTTGCGTCGAAGCAAGTATGGATTGCTTCGTCGCTTCGCTCCTCGCAATGACCGGCACAGCGTAGCCCGGGTGGAGCGAAGCGCAACCCGGGGAAAATCACCAGCTCCCAGACCGCTCCCGGATGTCGCTTCGCTCATCCGGGCTACGATCTGTTTACGCCTGCTCCAGCTCGTTATGTTCGGGATAATCCGTATAACCCGCCACGTCGCCGCCGTAGAAGGTCGCGCGGTTGTAGGGCGTCAGCGGGAAGCCGCGCTGCAGGCGGCGCGGCAGGTCCGGATTGGAGATGAAGATACGGCCGAATGCCACCGCGTCGGCATGGCCATCCCGGATCGCGGCGTCCGCGGCATCGCCGGTGAAGCCTCCGGCGGTGATCAGCACGCCCTTCCAGATCGGGCGAAACAGCACCATCGCCGACGGCACGTTCTGATGGTTGACCTCGGCGCGGCCGGCGCCGGAGGAGCGCGGCTCGATGAAATGCAGATAGGCGAGCCCCAGCGGGTTGAACTGCTCGACCGCATAGGTATAGAGCGGCATCGGATCCGGTTCGCCGCTGCCATTGGCGACGCCATAAGGCGAGAGCCGCACGCCGACGCGGTCGGCGCCCCAGACGTCAACCACCGCCTGCGTCACTTCCATCAGGAAGCGTGCGCGGTTCGGGATCGAGCCGCCATACTGATCGGTGCGCAGATTGATGTGCGATTGCAAGAACTGCTCGATCAGGTAGCCGTTGGCGCCGTGCACCTCGACACCGTCGAAGCCGGCCGCAAGCGCATTCTTCGCCGCCTGCCGATAGGCATCAACCACGCCGGCAATTTCCGACGTTTCGAGCGCGCGCGGTGTCTCATAAGGCACTGCCTTGCCATCTGCCGTCCCGGTTTTCAGATCGGCAATCGGCACCGCCGACGGCGCGACCGGCAGCGCGCCGCCCGGCTGGAACGAGGAATGCGAGACGCGCCCGACATGCCAGAGCTGCAGAAAAATGATTCCGCCCCGGGCGTGAACGGCGCCGACCACCTCGCGCCAACCCGCGATCTGCTGCTCGGTGTAGATGCCGGGCACACCGGGGCTGCCGAAGCCGGTTTCCACCACCGGCGACGCCTCGGCGATCAGCAACCCGCCCGGCGTCGCGCGCTGCGCGTAATACTCGGCATTCAGCGGTCGCGGCGCGAGCGAGGGTTTCGCCGCCCGCATCCGCGTCAGCGGCGCCAGCGCGAGACGGTGCTGGAGTTGATAGGGACCGACCTTGAGCGGCGAAAACAACGATGAATAATTCATGTCTCTTCCAGAACCCCGTGTTGATACGGATATGTAACCGCCTCAGCTTGTTCGTAAAAGGTTTGGGACGCAACGTGTAGCCTCGAAGCGAGTGAGCACATCTTCCATGCAAAAACCGAACGGCAAAGCCCTTCCTTCGCTCAGCGTCCGCATCGATATCGACGCAGGGGGGCGTATCGGTCCGGGCAAGATCGAATTGCTCGAAACGATCCATCGAAGCGGTTCGATTTCCGCCGCGGGCCGCGCCATGGAAATGTCCTACAAGCGCGCCTGGGATCTGGTCGACGAGATCAACCGGATCTGCCGCCAGGCCGCGGTTGAACGGCAGACCGGCGGCAAGAATGGCGGCGGCGCGGTGCTCACGCCGTTCGGCCGCTCGCTGGTCGCGCGCTACCGCAAGATCGAGCGCACCGCCACAACCGCGGCGCGCAAGGAATTGCAGGCATTGCGTTCCGATATCGGCCGGGCGAAGAAACGCGCGGGCTGATAACAGGCGGAAAGTATGCGATAACTGGACGCGCTGAGGTCCCCCCAAGCCGTCCAGGAAACTTTACATGCCCCATCCCGCCATGTCGCCGAACAACGTTGCCGTGATCACCGGCGGCGCGTCCGGCATTGGCCTTGCCGCCGCCACACATTTCGCCGCCATCGGCATGAAGGTCTGCATCGCCGATATCGGCACTGACCGGCTCACCGAGGCGGCCGCCCAACTGGCATCCGCCGCGAAGGGCGGCGCTGCCGATGTCATGACGGCGTCCGTCGACGTCAGCCGCTTCGATGACCTCGTGGGCCTAGAAGCCACCGTGCAGAAGCGTTTCGGCGGCACCGATATCCTGATGAACAATGCCGGTATCGGGCCCGACAGCAACAGTTTTGGTCCGCTGGAAAACTGGCAGCGCATTCTCGCGGTCAATTTGTGGGGCGTCATTCACGGCACGCAGGCCTTTGCACCCCGCATGGTCGAACGCGGGCGTCCCGGCCTCATCATCAACACCGGCTCCAAGCAGGGCATCACGACGCCACCCGGAAATCCCGCCTATAACGTCTCGAAGGCCGGAGTGAAGGCGCAGACCGAAGCGCTGCAGCACGAGTTGCGCAACATTCCGGGCTGCAGGATATCAGCGCATCTGATGATCCCCGGTCACGTCTTCACGCCGCTGACCGCGCGCGGCCGCACCGAGAAGCCACCCGGCGCCTGGACGGCCGAGCAGACCGTCGACTTCATGGTCGCACGCATCGAGGCCGGCGATTTTTACATCCTGTGCCCGGACAATGACGTGCCACGGCCGCTCGACGAACGTCGCATGCAGTGGGCCGCCGGCGACATCCTGGAAAATCGTCCCGCGCTGTCGCGCTGGCATCCGGATTATGCGGAAGCGTTTGCGAAGTTCGTGAAGGGAGAATAGCGGCCGTCATACCCCACGAATGCGGGGTATCCAGTACGCCGCGGCCTTTCGATTCCATCGCTGGCGTCTCTGGAATACTGGATTGCCCGCCTTCGCGGGCAATGACAGCTTCGGTTGAGCACACAGTTTGTAGGGTGGGCAAAGGCGCTTGGGCCGTGCCCACCATTACGCACGCCGCAAGCAATGGTGGGCACGCTGCGCTTTGCCCACCCTACGAACGGCTACAAACCGCGAAGCCCTACAACGTCACCTGCTTGTCGCCGCATTGCTTGCAGACGTATTTGACGCGGGTGGCGCCCTTTTCCGCCTGGACGCGGTTCGGCGCGCCGCATTTGCCGCAGACCGCCTCGATCCGGGTGTTACCCTGTTTGACGATGAGGGCCTTCTTTTCCATCGTCTCGCGGATCAGGCGCTCGGCCTCCTCGCGCATCGCTTGCTTCGACATCGGCCTGCCCCGTCGTGAACCGTTACGGCGGCGGTCTTATCACAGTCACGATGCATTTCGTAAGCCGGTCGCGTGTGAAAAATCACGTGAAGGAAAGTCAGATGGTCTCCGGCGTCAGCGCCAGCAGGCGCCGCACCAGGGCCAGCGCCGTTTCCGTGGCCGGATCGGCCGAAATCACCGGAACCGCAAGCGCGATGACGTCGATCGGCTCATGCGACAGGACGATGAGATGCGTCGCGCTGTTGGCGGCTAGCAGCGACATCACGCGTTCGACGGCGGGATCGGACAATGTCCGGCCCCACGGCGCGTCGGGGCGGCGCAGCACCCGCACATCAGACAGGAAATCGCGCAGCAACGGCGGATCATAGGCCAGGAGTTCGCTCTCGCGATAGCGCCGGGCGCTCTCGAAGATGGGGTGACGCGCGAGTTCCGCGATCAGCGCGTCGCGCGTCCGGGCCGGCGACGCCGCGACGGAATTGAGAACGCCGGGCACCTGCGCTTCAAAGTGGGCGCGCAGCGCGTCCACCATCAAGCCGATGGTGAGGACGCCGGCGATCGCGATGGCGCTAAATCGCATGACCTGCGCCGCATCGACATCCGGCGCGACAAACGCCGCGGCAATGCCGAGAAGCGCCGAACTCGAGAGCCGCAGCGCCGTCATCAGAAGCGCTTGACGCTGCGTCTCCGCGCCGCGTTCCGCGATCAGGATCGCGGTGACGACGAGCAAGGCCCCCAATGCCCCAAGCCTGACCGGGATATCCGGCATCAGCACCCTGAAATCGGTGATGATGAAGGGAATGACGAGGACGGCGCCGACGGCGAGACGCCCGATGCTGCGATTCTCGGACGCCATCAGCGTGGCCGGGTCGCGCGTCGCCAGCAGCCAGGCGCAGATGGCAAAGCCGCCAAGCTGGAACAAGGCGAGCAGCATGGCAAAGGGCGCGGCAAAACGCTCCGATCCAACGGCGCCGGCAAGGCCGAGCATGATGCTGCCGGCAAGAATCGCGATCTTGGCCGGGCGCGGGGCATGACGCCGCAAAATCCCTTCGGTGACGAGCAAGGCGCCGAGCGGGATCAGCGCGGCCGGGATCATCGACAGGTTGTCGAGCACCCCATTGCCGCTCCACCACGCCGTGCCGCGCACCAGGAACAGCAACGCGATAATGCCAAGCGCGACCAGCAAGCGCCGGGTCAGCGGGCTCCTGGGATCGCGCCGGTAGAGCGTGAGCATGGCGACGCCAAGACCAATCGCGCCGCAGAGGTTGACGATGGAATCGGCGATCAGCTCTGGCGTCATGGGCCGGCTCCGTTTCCGGATGCCCGTGGTCGCAAGATGCCGAAGGGCCGCGTATCGTCCATCCAGTGAGCGGCGGGAAGCACCAGCCGCTGCAGGGCCAGCGCGGTACCGGTTGCGAGCAGCGCCGGCAGCGAACCGGAGGGCACTTCGCTCAGGAGATAGCGGCGCGCGCCCGCGAGATCGATGCGGCCGAGTTGCAGGACGTCGTCGCCCCTGGCGTAGTCCAGTTCCCGGGCGCAAAACGCGTTGTATTGCTCGTCGCGATGTTTTGGCGCGGCTTCGAAGGTTTTCTTGAGCGCGTCCGATCCGCCGGTATAGGCATTGGTGATGATAAACCGGGCTTCATCGAAGCCGGCTTCCTCACCGACGCCGAACACGGCGCGGTGACGCGACATGATGCCGCGCGCCAGTTGCAGATGGGCAAAGCTCTGGCGAGCGTCCGAATGCGGCGACGGAAAGACATCCGAAAAGGTCTGGCTGACCATGCCGACGACGGATGGCACCTGGGTGACGTTCGAGATCCATTTCGGACGCAGCCCATCGCGGACAAAGAGAACCAGCGCTGTCAGGCCATAGAGCACCCAGGACAGTCCGCGCCCGCGCTCGTCGGGATCGACCATCACAAGACCGAGATGGGTGACCTCCGCAGGTTCCCCGTCGAGTTCGACCTCCATCACCGACAGCGCATTGAAGGCGATCGGCCGTCCAGTCTTTTCCTCAGAGATCAGCGTGACGATGGCGCGTGACAACCGTTCGCGGTCGCCGGAGAAAATGCCGTAGGTGAGCCTTTCCTCAGGCAGCGTTTTGGCGGCCACGACACGCAATTGCGACACCAGTTCGCCGAGTTCGGCTTCGGAAAGCGACAGAGCGGGAGTTTCGACAATGCGCGTGATCAGCCCGGCATGGGTGCGAATGGTGAGATCGATGGTCGGCTGGCGCAACGCTTTCAGCCAGAACACGCCATAGCCGCCAAGACTCGCGGCCGCGGAGCTGACCTGCCCCCAGGCACGACGGATCGCCGAATTGCCGCTTGAGAAAAACGCCATGCCACTTGCCCGCACTCGGTCCGGATCTTGTGCGCCGGGCCCATTAAGGAGCCATGAGTGCGACACGTTACGGTGGCCGGAGGGTAAACGATGTGTTGGTGACGTCAAACATTCCGGTAAGGCAGGAAAACGGCGGATGCCGAAGCATCCGCCGCCTGCCTTCGCCAGCACCACGTCACAGGTTGCGCGGCCTTGGAGATTACGAAGTCTTGAACTTACGAGGTCTTGGAAACTTCCATCAGCAGCCGTTCGGCCTTGGCATCCTCGATGCGGTTCACAAAGCGGCTGCTCTCATGCACGTCACGCACCGTTTTGGTCAGGGTGACACAGGACTGAATGAGCATCACGATGCCCATCGCGAGGTAGCCCTTGATCCAGAGGTCAACGGGGAGAAAGTAGACGCCGATGGCGACCAGGAAGGCCGAGGCGCCGAACGAACCGTAGGTAAAGGTGACCCAGGCGTTGCTGTGATGCTGGATATTCTGATTCATGGCGCCATCCTGCAAAATGAGATTGTGCAAAGAAATTTCGCTTTCAGATCGGCTGCATGCGTTTCGCGAAACCGCATCGCAACCTTATCTGCCCGGGATTTCTGCGCCCACGCCAGTTAAGGAGCTATGAGCGGAGCACCTTTAGGTTGCGGCAGGGTAAATGATATATTGAGCGGCGGCGTCAAATGATTCATGACAGGAAACAGCGGAGCGGCCGTACCAGATCAGGCCAGCCGGCTTTTCATGGGCCAGCCGGTTCAACAGCCGCTATAGTCGTGTAACAACAACGCGCAAGCGCCGAGCGTTCTCTTTATCGAGGTGGAACCTCTGCAACACAAGGCTTGCGCTATCATTGGTCGAACGGCTGGATGCTGACGCCGGTCAAGCGAACGGCGGATGCTGAGACATCCGCCGCCCGCGCTCGCCAGCGCCGCGCGTCACAGGTTGCGCGGCCCTTACATCCGATCTTCACGCGCAGGCCGGCTCAATCGAATGCCGTCGCCGGTTGCCGTCATCATCCGACAACAGCGAGCACAAGCCCATCGGCAGCAGCAGGAAGAAGCCGGCGCAGAGTGCGCCATTCATGACCTCTGAGGGCACCGTCGGCGAGAACATGATCGCGAACAGGGCGAGAACCAGGCCGACGGCGATCGTCATGCCGAAGGCTGCGGTCAGGGATGCCCTCAAGAACGTCGGCAAGCCCCGTGCAAGATATCCGTCCATGAGCCCGGTGATCGACGATACAGGCAGGGTGAGCAGAAAGGACGTGATTGCGCATAAGCCGATGAAGCTATCGTCGATCCGGCCCGCGATGGCAGCAGCAACCAACCACACCGCGAGCGCGACCAATGAAGGTCCCAGCAGAAGAAACACCACGGGTCGTTTCATTGAAGTCGATCCTTCCTTTAAGTCTTCGGACGCGCAGCAAGGGCTGCGGCGATTTCTGGATCATGTCTGGCCGCCGAACGGACGGCGAATGCTGAAACATCCGCCGCCCGCCTCGCCAGCACCGCGTCACAGGTTACGCGGCTTTGGAAACTTCCATCAGCAACCGCTCTGCCTTGGCATCCTCGATGCGGTTCACCAGCTTGCCGCTCTCGTGCATGTCACGCACGGTCTTGACCAGGGTGACGCAGGACTGGACGAGCATCACGATGCCCATCGCGAGATAGCCCTTGATCCAGAGATCGAGCGGCAGGAAGAACACGCCGACGGCGACCATGAAGGCCGAAGCGGAGAATGAAGCGTAGGTGAAGGTAACCCAGGCACCGCTGTGGGGTTGGACGTTCTGGTTCATGATAAAATCTCCTGTGTGATATGGGTTAATCGATCAAATTCAGTTTCAGGCAGCCTGCGTGCGTTTGGCGTTCAACCGCGCGAGCACGTCGTCCGCGGTTGATTTCAGCCGAGGGCCGAAACCCTGTTCGGCGAGTTTCTCGGCGGTCGCCAGCGGTCCGCTCGCGGCATCGAGTTCGATCAGGGCATCGGAGGCGGCCTGGGCCTCGATCTGCCGCTCGCGCAGCCGCTTCAGCGTATTCTCCGCTTCCGGCAGCGTGGATTCGTAGGGACGCGCGGCTTCGATGCCGCCCCGGCGCAGCGCGCGAACCGCTTCAGAGGCGCGGGCGATACGGCGACCGCGATCGAGCTCGGTGATCCGCGCCTCGGCATTGGCGACCTGGCGCTTCATGCGCGTGATCTCCGATGCGAACAGCGTCCGCGCGGTCATCGCGGCGTCGCGGTCAGCCTCAAGATTGGCGATCGCCTGTGCGGCCTCGCGGGCGAGATCTTCCCGGCCGCCATCGAGTGCTGCGGTGGCGCGGACTTCGAGATCGGCGATCCGGACGTTGGTGGCGTCGAGACGGCGGCCTTCCTGCTGGTCGCCTGCGATCGCCAGCGCCAGCGTGCGCTTGGAGCGTTCGACGGCGGCCGCCGCATCGCGCATCTGCTGGTCGAGAATGAGAAGCGCCGAGCGGTCTTCCAGTTCTTCCTCAGCGGCAGCCAGGCTGCCCCGGAAGAGCGTCAAAACAGTTTTGAACATTTTCAGCTCCCTGTGTTATGAGCATCGCTCATGAATTACTTGTAGCACCAACGTGAGCGTTGCTCAAGAATTATTTTGAGCGCCGCTCAAGAAATTGGTAAAAAATGTCTAAAGCACTGGAAAGACGAGCGAAATTTCGGGAAGAATTGATCCTGGCGGCGGAACGAAGCCTCTCCGCAGGCGGATTGGCAGGTCTGAAGACGCGGGAGCTGGCGCGGGAAATCGGCGTGGCCAACGGCGCGGTCTACAATCTCGTCGAGGACATGGACGAATTGATCCTGCGGGTGGGATCGCGCACGCTTGGGCGGCTGGATGCTTCGCTCAGCGCGGCTGAAGCCCAGGGGACCGCCTCTGCTCGCGACACGCTGGTGCGCATCGCGGTCGCCTACTGCGATTTCGCCGCTGCAAATCTCGAACTATGGCGCGCACTGTTCGAACACCGGATGACGCCAGGCAAGCCGGTTCCGGAATGGGCGGTCGACGAACAGATGAATCTGTTTCGGCATATCTATCGTCCGCTCGCTGCGCTGTTTCCAAAGCGCTCGGGTGCTGAACTCGGCGTAACGGCACGCAGCCTGTTCTCCGCCGTACACGGCATGGTGCTGCTCGGCCTCGAACAGAAGCTGATCGCGGTGCCGGTGATTGAACTGCGCAAGGAAATCGCCGTCATCGTCGGCGCGATGATCGATGGGCTGACGGCGAAGGCTGCGTGATCGCGGCGATGGCGTTACAGGCGTAACATCGGCTCGCCGATCTTAAATTCTCTTTTAGCCGGGCATCGCGAACAGTTGAGCGACAAACGCGTCGATCTCGATGGCGATTCAAATAACGATCGCCACCTCTGAAGTATCGCGGCTGGGAGCGAAGTCTGACGGAGAGTAATGATGGTGCGCAAGAGTTTGATCGCGTTGTTGGCGGTTGCGGCCCTGGGCCTGGTTTCACCTACGATGGCGTTGGCGCGAGGAGGCGGCGGTGGCGGTGGAGGTGGCCATGGCGGCGGCGGTTTTGGCGGTGGTGGCGGTGGAGGTTTTCACGGCGGTGGCTTTGGCGGCGGTGGCTTCCACGGTGGAGGGTTCGGTGGCGGAGGTTTTCGCGGCGGCGGTTTCGCCGGTGGATTTCACAATGGTGGCTTCGGCCGTGGATTCCATGGCGGCTTTGGACGCCGCTTCGCGTTCGGCTCCGGGATAGGCTACGGCTACTATCCGTACGACTACTACAATGACTACAGCTACGACCCCTACGCCTATAACGACGATGGCGGCTGCTATGTAGCGCAGCGACGCGTGCACACCCGTCACGGCTGGCGGACGCAGCCGGTTCAGGTCTGCGGTTGACCGCGTATCGGCTGAGATCATCAGGTGACCTCGGCGCGGTCTTGCGCTGAGGTCACCATGTTCGAACGGGCCTGCGGCGCGCGACAGAGACGGCCGCTCTCTGCGGCACGTCTTGCGGCCCGCGAAGGCGGTTACACGATCAGGACTGTCGACCCCGTGGTCTTGCGCGCGGCCAGATCGGCATGGGCTTTTGCGGCGTCCTTGAGCGGATAGGTCTGATTGACCTCGATCTTGACCGCGCCTGACTTGACGACGTCGAACAGCTCCTTCGCCATCGCCACGAGATTTTCACGCCCGGCCGCATAGGTATTGAGCGTGGGGCGGGTGACGAAGAGCGATCCCTTCTGCGCCAGCAGGCCGAGATTGAGCGGATCGACCGCGCCGGAAGACGCGCCAAACAGCGCCGCGACGCCGAGCGGCGCCAGACAGTCGAGCGATTTGAGGAACGTGTCCTTGCCGACGGAATCATAGACCACCGGCACCTTCTTGCCGCCCGTGATCTCGTCGACGCGTTTGACGAAATCCTCGCGTGAATAGACGATGGTGTGGGCGCAGCCATGCGCCTTGGCCAGCTTGGCCTTGTCGTCGCTGCCTACGGTGCCGATCACGGTGGCGCCGAGATGCTTTGCCCATTGGCTGAGGATCAGGCCGACGCCGCCGGCCGCGGCGTGCAGCAGGATGGTGTCGCCGGATTTGACGCGATAGGTCTGGCGGATCAGGTACTGCACCGTGAGGCCCTTCAGCATCATGGCCGCGGCGGTCTTGTCGTCGATGCCGTCGGGCAGCTTGAGCAGGCGATCGGCTGGGATCAGGCGCGCTTCGGCATAGGCGCCGACCGGCGCGCTGCCGTAGGCGACGCGATCGCCGGGCTTCAGATCGGTCACGCCGGATCCGACTTCCTCGACCACGCCGGCGGCCTCACCGCCGAGCCCGCTCGGCAATTGCGACGGATAGAGCCCGGAGCGGTTGTAGATGTCGACAAAATTCAGTCCAACAGCAGTGTGGCGGATGCGCGCCTGCCCCGGCCCGGGCTTGCCGACCTCGACCTCTTCCCAGACCAGAACTTCGGGACCGCCGGTTTTGTGAAAGTGGATGGCGTGCGTCATGGAGTGCTCCTTCGGGTGAACTGCAGTGGATGGAAACCGGCCTTTACGCCTCGACGATGACGTAGCTGTCCTCGACATGAACAGGGAATGTCTCGGCGACATAAGGCCCTTTGGCCAGCGTCTCGCCGTCCTCGATCACGACCGGATAGGTCCTGATCTTGACGCGCTGCGGGTCGAACCAGGATTGGCCGTCGCGCATGTCGAACTCCCAGCCGTGCCAGGCGCAGCGGAGCAATTCCCCGACCCGCGAGCGTTCGTAGACGCCGGGCTCCTTCGACGTCAGCCGCGCCACGCAGGCGGCTTTTTCCAGCGGTGCGCCGGCATGCGGACAGCGATTGACCAGCGCAAAATACTCGCCATTGACATGAAACACGACGATGTGGCGGCCGTTGATTTCGACAACCTTGTTGCCGCCGGGCGGAATCTCCGACGTGCTCGCGATGATGTGCCGGGCCATGCTGTCTCGACTATCTAGTCTTTTTGTTTGAGCATGATCTTTTTGGAAAACCGATTCCCACTTTTCCGGATCATGCTCTAGAACTTGTAGATTGCGCGCGCGTTGGTGTTGAAGATTTTTCGGCGCTCGGCTTCGGTCAACGGCGTCCTGAAGGCGAAGCGCGGATCGTCGAAGTCCCAGTGCGGATAGTCCGACGAGAACAGCAGGCGCTCGACGCCGACCCACTCGATCAGCGAGCGCAGATGTCTTGCCTCATCCGGCTCGTCGATCGGCTGCGTCGTGAACCAGAAATGCTCCTTCACATATTCCGACGGCCGGCGCTTGAGGTGCGGCACCTCGCTGCGGAAACTTTCAAAGTGCCGATCCATCCGCCAGGTGGCCGAGGGAATCCAGCCAAAGCCGCCCTCGATGAACACGATCTTCAAGTTCGGGAAGCGCTCGGGTACGCCTTCGAGCACCAGGCTGGTAAGCTGCGCCGCCATGGTGTGCGCGTTCGACTGGTGCTCCTCGACATAATAAGACGGCCAGCCGCCGCCGGTCGGTGCGTGCCCGCCATAGCCGCCGACATGTATGCCGAGCGGCAGGCCCAATTCCTGCGCGCGGGCGTAGATCGGCCAGTAGCGGCGGCGGCCGAGCGGCTCGTTGGCGCGCGGGCAGACGTTGATCTGCACATAGCGGCCGATTTTCGCGCAGCGCTCGATCTCGGCGATCGCGAACTCCGTGTCGTCCTGGCCGGCGAGGATCGAGGCTTTCAGCCGTGGATCGCGGTCGGACCAGAAGGCGAGCTGCCAGTCGTTGATGGCGCGCTGGATCGCGGCGCCGAATTCCAGGTTCTGCTGCGAGAAGATGAAGAGATCGAGCACCTGCAAAATGCCGTACTCGACATCGAGCGGATCGAGGTGCTGCTTGCGCATAAAGTCGAGATCCGAACCAGGCGGCCCTCCGGTCGGCGGCCAAGCATCGCGGCGCGCGATCAGCGGCGAGGAGCGTGGATAGGGCGTGGTGCCGATATAGGGCGTACGCAGATGGCTGCCATAGGTGCGCAAATGCTGTTGCCAGCGTTTCGGCAGGAACTGATCGAGGTCGCTGTGCGCGTGAATGCTCGGATGCACGTCGCAATCGATGATGCGCAGCCGGCTTTGGGCGGCGACTTCCTCCGCGAGGATGGGGCGGTCGATGACATCACTCATGCGATCCTCCTTCGATGTTGCAGTTCACGCAGCAAGCTTCAGCCGCGGAAAGGTCTCTAACGGGTTGTCGGCACACATGCGCGAGGCAATACTGGCCGGCAGATGCGGCGGCATCGGATCGTCGCCGTCGAACTGCCAGTGCGGATAGTCCGACGCAAACAGGAACATCTTGTCGGAGCCGATCTGCTCGATCACGTCGGCGATGCCTGCGGCATCCGGCGGGCCGTCGAACGGCTGCATGGTGACGCGGATATGGTCGCGGATGATCGCGGCCGGCTCGCGCTCGACCCATGGCACCTCGACGCGCACGCCGCGCCAGGTCTTGTTGGCGCGCCACATGAAGGCGGGCAGCCAGCTCACGCCCGACTCCATCAGCACGACCTTGAGATCAGGGAATTTGCCGAACACGCCTTCATAGATCAGGCTCAATATCTGGGCCTGAAACGCCTGCGCTTCCGCCAGATAATATTCGTAGCGATACGACGGCCAGCCGATCGAACTCGGCGCGCCGCGATACGCGCTGCCGGCATGGATCGCGACCGGCAACTTGTGCTTCTCGGCGGCTTGCCAGACCGGCCAGTACTGCCGGCGTCCGAGCAGCGTCTCTCCCTGCGCCAGCACCAGTACGGAGACGAAACGGTTGTCGCCCGCGCGCCGCTCGATTTCTTCCACCGCCAGATCCGGCGCCTGCATCGGCACCACGATCGAGGCGGAGAGCCGCGGATCCTTGGACAGCCATTCGGCCGCGATCCAATCGTTGATCGCCTTGCAGAAGCCGGCCGCCATGTAGGGGTCGAACACCGTCTGCGCGCCATAGACGACGTTACAGATCGCATGGCTCGAACCGAGCTGGTCGAACGCGCCGCGCTGCACCATCTTGAGCTCGCTGCCCGGCTTGCCGTTGGCGGTTCGCCAGTCGGCGCGGCCTGAGAACGGCATATTGGGCGGATAGGAGTTGAGATCGAGGCCGTCGATGGCGCGGCTGACCACCTGCTCTTTCCAGTGGTCGTCGAGATAGGGCAGCAGCGTGGTGCGGGTTCCGCCCACCGCGGGATGGATGTCGCAGTCGATCCGCGTGGCCGCCATGGAGGTTTCCTCGAATATCTTTGTATTATTGGCAACGATTGCGTCGCGCTCGCAAATGTGCCGCCGATAACCCTCCCGCGCAAGGGTTTAGCGGCGGTTTAGCCGCACAGCATAGCGGGTCTGCAGATGACGATACGCGCCAACGGCTGCAATGGATTTATTGAGCTGTCCGCTTACGGCTTCGCTGCAGGGCCGGCAACTTCGCCGAAGATTTCAGCGGCGATACGCGTCGGTTCGATCGCGGCCGGCACGCCGCAATACATCGCCACCAGCAGCAGGACATCCTGAACCTGCGCGGCCGTGCAGCCGTTCGCCAGCGCACCCTTGGCGTGGACGCGGAATTCAGCGGGCTTGTTGCTGGCAGCCATCATGCCGAGCATCACCAGGCTGCGCATCGCGTCGGTGAGGCCCGCCCGCTCCCAGATGTCGCCATAGACATAGGCATTGATGATGTTCTGCAGCGGCGCCCCGAATTCGCCCGCTGCCGCCATGCGGCCGGCCACATCGGCCTCGCCGAACAGCTTTTTGCGCCGGCGCAGGCCACGCGCGTACAATTCACTGGTGTCCAATTTGAGCTCCTCCGCGCAATGGTGGCCCGGTGACTTTGTTTATACGGTCATTTAAAGACAGGCTGAGCCGACCAAACAGCTATTATTAGTAGTCACGCCTTGCACAGCTTAGCCATTTGTCCGTATAAATCCAGCCTAGAAATCCATGAAGAGATTTCGCTGACCATGGCTGGAGGAAACAGGATGAAGCTGCGATTCCACGTTCTCGCCGGTCTGGTCCTGCTCGGACTTGCGGGACCGCGCGCCAACGCCGCCGACGACTATCCGACGCGGCAGATCAAGATCATCGTGCCGTTTCCCGCCGGCGCCGGTCCCGATCAGGTCGCGCGCCTGGTCGGCCAGCGCCTGCAGGAAGAGCTGGGACAGACGGTCGTGATCGAGAACCGCAGCGGCGCGCTCGGCAGTCTCGGCGCGCAAGAGGTCGCACGCAGCGCGCCAGACGGTTACACCCTGCTGATGGGAACCAACACGACGCAGGCCAGCAACGTCGCGATGCTGAAAAACCTGCCCTACGATCCCGCCAGGGATTTTACGCCGATCATCCGCACCATCACCACTGCGATGGTGCTGCTGGTGAAACCGGACTTCCCGGCCAAGGATCTCGAGCAATTCATGGAATACGCAAAAGCCCATCCGAACATGACCGCCGGCTACGGCTCCGGCGCGTCGCAGATATCCAATGCGCAACTGCAAAGCCGGGGCGGCATGACGATCACCTCGGCATCGTATCGCGGCGTGCCGCTGGCGGTCACCGACGTGATCTCGGGCGTGATCGATCTCGCCTTTGCGGATTTTTCGGTCGCGATCCCGCAAATGCAGGGCGGCACGCTGCGCGGCATCGGCGTGACCTCGCCGAAGCGAAACGAACTGACGCCGGACCTGCCCGCGCTCGCCGAGGCGATGCCGGGCTTCGAGGCCACGATCTGGTACGGGCTGCTGGCGCCCGCGAACACGCCGGAGCCGATCGTCAACCGGCTCTACACAACAACCCAGAAAATCCTGTCGACGCCGGCCGTGCGGGAAAGGCTGGCGAGCCTCGGCATGGTCGTCTCCCCGATGCCACCGGTCGAATTTGGCGCCTTCATCCGCAGCGAAATCACGCGGTGGACGGCGGATGCCAAGGCCGCCGGCATCGAAGCCAAATAGTCGCGCCATGGCGGTCGCATCATGACAGCGGACACGCCGGTCGGCATCGTCGGACTGGGCCTGATGGGCTTCGCGCTGTCCACGCGGCTGGGCGATGCGAAGATACCCGTGGTCGGCTTCGATATCGACCCGGTCAGATGCGAGATGATTAAAGCCACCGGCGGCAGGGTGGTGACATCCGTGCGCGAACTCGCCGCGTGTTCCCGAACGATCATCATCGCCGTCTATAGCGGCGAACAGGTCGCGGCGCTGTTCGGTGAAATCGATGATGGCGCGGGCGCCGCCCGGCCGGTCCTGATCTGCATCACGACCTGCGGACCCGCCGAGATCATCGCGATTGCCGAACAAGCATCACGCGCCGGCCTTCCGCTGCTGGAGGCGCCGATATCCGGCACCAGCATCGAAGTGCTTGATGGCACAGCCATGGCACTGCTGGCCGGCGACGACGCTATCATCGACCAGGTCGGCGGACTCCTGAAAATTCTCTGCCCGCGCAGCCTGCGCGTCGGCGCGATCGGGGATGCCAGCCGGGCCAAACTCGCGATCAATCTGATTCTGCAGAACAACCGCGCAGCGTTGGCCGAGGGACTGGCGTTCGCCGAACGCCTGGGGCTCGATGGACCCGCATTCCTGGCGGCGGCGCGGCAATCGGCCGCCTATTCCCGCGTCATGGACACCAAGGGCGAGAAGATGTTGACGCGCGACTACCGGCCGCAGTCACATATCGCGCAGACATTGAAGGATGCCGAGTTGATCATCGAGCAAGCGGGGCGATGCGGCATGCATCTCCCCCTCACTACCATTCAGGCAGAACTTTTGCGCACGGCGATCGCGCTCGAGGGGCCGGACCGCGACAGCGCCGCGGTCATCGAGGCAATCCGGCGGTCGCCCGCCTCACCGGGGGTTTTGCGATGATTCACGCCGCCATTGCCGGTCTCGGCCGCTGGGGCCGCAATCTGGTCGAAGCCGCCGCTGACCACCCACGGCTGAAAATCGTTCGCGCCGTCGAGCCCGACATGACAGCGGCAAAGGAATTTTGTGTCCGGCATGATCTCGAGTTGACGGCCGATCTCGATGCGGTCCTCGCCGATGACACGATCGACGCGGTCCTGCTGGCGACGCCGCATTCGCTACATCCAGCGCAGGTGATCGCCTGTGCGGCTGCGCGAAAGCAGATTTTTTGCGAGAAGCCGCTGGCGCTGACCTACGCGGACGCCGCACGGATGTTCGGCGCCTGCCGCGCGGCCGGGGTCATCCTCGCCGTCGGCCATAACCGGCGCTTCTGGCCATCGATACGCGCGTTGCGTGAAACGCTCGCGAGCGGCCAGCTCGGGACGATCCTCCACGTCGAGGGGCACAACAGCAACGAAAACTCCCGGAAGATCACCAGCGGATGGCGGTTGTCGCCGGAGGAATCGCCCGGCGGCGGCTTGACCGGCGCCGGCCTGCATGTGCTCGACGCCTTCGTCAGCATGCTGGGACCGGTGGAGCGGGTCTATGCCCGGCTGCGCCAGCGCGAGACGGGCCCGCCGCCGATCGATACGGCCGTCGTGGCGCTGGATTTTGTCAATGGCGTCACCGGCACCCTTGCCACCGTCCGTGCCACGCCGTTTTACTGGCGCGTTCACCTGTTCGGGACGGAAAGCTCCGCCGAGGTGCTGGATGAAACGACCATGATCCTGAGAAAAAGTGGCGCTGCGCCGCAACGGCTCACCTACCCCGCGACAGACGTGCTGCGCGCCGAACTCGACGCCTTCGCAAACAGCATCGAGAACAACAACCCGTTCCCGGTGCAGGAAGCCGAGGTGCTGGCGACCTTGTCGGCGTTCGAGGCGGCGCTGCAGTCGATGACTTCAGGCATGCCGGTGCAGTGTCTTGACGGTCAGCATGGCCGCTAAGAAAGAACAGCGCAAATCGACGCGATATCGCGATATCGCCGCCGAGCTGCAGAAGGAAATCCGGCTCGGCGCTACGCCGGTCGGCGAACTGCTGCCGACCGAGACCGAATTGATGGCGCGGTTTGGCGCCAGCCGCCAGACCGTGCGCGAGGCGCTGCGGATCATTACCGAGCAGGGCCTGATCGTGCGGCGGGCCGGGCTCGGCTCGGTGGTGATCGCGGCCGAGCCGCCGGTGCTGTTCACGCACAGCGTCAAATCGCTGAACGAGTGGCTGCGATATTCCAACGAAACCTATCGCCAGGTGGTGGGCTCCAGCGAAATCGTCGCCGACCGCAACCTCGCCGCCCTCCTGAAATGCGAACCGGGCAAGCACTGGTTCCTGATCGAGGCGATCCGGCGCTCCGATGAATTCGCCGCCCCCCTGGGCTGGGTGGAAATCTACGTGTTGCGGAAATTTGCCGGCGTCGTGAAGCGGCGCGATCACGGCCGGACGCCGGTGCATGAGCAGATCGCAAAAATGTTCGGCGAGACCATCGAATATGCGCAACTCGAAGTGTTCGCGCGCGGCATGCCGGCTAGCCTCGCCAAGGCGCTCGGGGTCAAACCCGGTTCGCCCGCGTTGACGATGGTGCGACGCTACTACGGCCTGCGTGAAGAACTGTTCGAGGTCACTGTCACCACGCATCCCGAGGGACGGTACACCTACACCATGGACATGCAACGCTCGCTGCGGCCAAAGGTCTAGCCCGCTCATTCGATCCACCCCAGGAGAGAGCTTCGCCCCCGCAAGGGGAGAGAGAAGAGTAGCGCTGCGCCATTTGACAAGACCAATCGATCCCCCTTCAAATGTCAGCGCAATCGGCGTCCGCATCTGGGGGAATGAAATGCGAATGAAATCCGGCAGGCTGGCTATACTCGTTGTCTCGCTCCTCACCGCCGGCGCGTCCGTCGCATCGGCCGCCCCGGCAACGGCCAGCGGCCCCGCCGCCCTGGCGTTGGCCGGAGTCGTGGCGCTGTATTCGCCGCTGCTGACGGCGGATGAACGGGAAGCCGTCAGCGCATTTTTCGTCGGCCAGAGCGGCGTGCGCTACGCCAAGAAGATTTCGGTCACCGCGGACAAGATCGTCTGCCGCGTCAGCAATGTCGACATCATCGCGCGCTCCTGCGAACTGACCTTCAAGGGCGCCAAGCAGACCATCACCGGACGGCGCGCGAGCGAAATCTTTGCCACCGAAGCCATGGCCGGCATTCCCGCCGACGGCGCCGCCGGATCGATGGTCGAAAGTCTCTCGAAGCTGAACTGCACGCTCGACCCGACCGAGATCAGAAAAAAGGCCGGCGGCGGCGCCGACTGCGCGTTCGAGACAGGCAACTGAAGCCGGTAGCGGCACAGAAGCGCATAAAGACCACGCGGCCTCGCACAATGTGAAATCCGCCACTTGTCATTTCACTCAACTGGAGAAAGAATGTTGTTCGGCCACCCGTAGAGGGTTTGGCGTGTTTTTTGGCCCTTCACGGGCGAAATATTTTCGACAGGGAATTGGCGTTTCCGAAATCAGCATTGGGGGCGGTCGATGACACAAACCGTCAACTTCAAGGATGTTTTCCGGACCGAGCTCGGCGCCATTCGTGACCGCCATAACAAGCTCGGTGCGACGAAAATAAAGCAAGACAACAATGCGACCGATCCCACGACGGCGCTGGAGCTTACCGGCATCACCTGCTCGGGCGGCGGCATCCGCTCCGCATCGTTCTGCCTCGGCGTATTGCAGGGCCTGCAATCAAAAAAGACGCTCGACCGGATGGATTATCTCTCGACCGTCTCCGGCGGCGGCTATATCGGCACCACGCTGACGATCGGGATGTCGTCGCATGGCGAGTTCCCCTTCGGCCGGCTCGATCAGGAGAGCCGCGAGACGCCGGAAGTCCGTCACCTTCGCGACAATTCCCGCTACCTGATGCAGAACGGCCTGCCCAGCGTAATCACGCGATCGTGATCTATCTCCGCGGCATCACGATGAACGTGCTGGTGATGCTGCCGATCCTGTTGTGCGCGGCCGCCTTCCTGCTGCTGCTCAATCCCGACACCAAGGAACCGGTGACCAACCGCTTCCTCTGGATCGACCTGACCGGGATGTTGGGCCACACCCGCCTGCCCTTCACCATCCTGATCCTCCTCATTCTGATGCCCCTGCTGATCCTGTACGCCGTGTGGGTGTCGCTGTCGCCGATCAAGCCGATCGAGCAACGTCAGCGCGGCGCAAAAATCGCCGGCATCATTCTCGTGCTGGCTATGCTGGCGGTGCTGATCGAGATCCATGCCGCGCTGCTGCGGCTCACCTTCGAATCGCAAGGTCTGATCAAGGCCCCGAGCGTCGCCGCGCCGAGCACCGGCAAGTTCTTCGAGTTCGTCTTCAACAACGCCAAGGCGCTGTATGCCAGCCCGCTCGTGTTGCTGGTGCTGCCCTTTCTCAAAGGTCTGATATCGAAGGCGACGACCAGCGCCAGCGCCACCTGGGGAGACCTGCTGCGCAAAGTGGCCAGTCGGGCGGTCCTGCTGTTCGCCGCCGCCATCGTCCCGCTGTTGCTTTGGCTTGCCATGATGCAACTGGCGTACTGGGGAACGGAAATTTCCCAATGTCCCGGCATCGGCAGCGGCCTGGACTGCGACCGCAAGGACATCCTGCACGCCGGCTGGCCGCATGCCCCCGGTTTCCTGCAGACGTATTTCGAGAAAACGGCGTATTGCCGCGGCGCATTTCTCCCGTTCGCAATCGCCGCCGCAGCACTCTTCCTGTTCTGGCCGATCCTGAGCGTCAATTCCAACTCGCTGCATCAGCTCTATCGCGACCGGCTGGGCCAGGCGTTCCTGATCAAGCGCAAGATAAACGGCACGGTCAGGGACGAGATCGACTATGCCGATGCCTTCAAGCTCTCTGCGATCGACGCCGCATGCGCCCCCTATCACTTGATCAACACGGCGCTGAATGTTCCCGGCTCGACGTTTGCAAACCGCCGCGGGCGCAATGCGGATTTCTTCGTGTTCAGCCGCCACTATATCGGCAGCGAGGCGACCGGCTATGTGGATACCGAATCGGCCGAAGCGATCGTGGACGGCCTCAATATCGGCACCGCAATGGCGATCTCGGGCGCAGCCGCAGCGCCTAACATGGGAATGGCCTCGATACGGCCGCTCTCGCCGACGATCGCGCTGTTGAACGTCCGGCTCGGCCGGTGGCTTCGTCACCCGGAGGATATTGCCCTTCGCCGAACCAGGCTCAAGGGCGAAGGAGAGCGTCAGTTCTGGCGCATCCCGCGTCCCCCTTATTTGTTGCAGGAGGCGTTCTCGAAGACCGGCATGTCGGTCGGGCAACTGGACGCCAAGGAGCTCAGGAAACGGCACGGCTTTGTCTTTCTGACCGATGGCGGCCACATCGACAATCTCGGCGTCTACGAGTTGCTGCGCCGGCGCTGCAAGCTGATCATCGCGATCGACGGCGAGGCCGACCCCGACTTCGACTCGGGATCCCTTGTCCAGGTCGAGCGCTTCGCGCGAATCGACATGAACGTGATCGTCAAGCTGAACTGGGAACCGATCGGGATACGAACCCAGGCCGTCACGAATGAAATCAAGAACGGCCCGTTGAAAGAACAGCCGGGGCCCCATGTCGCCCTCGGATCGATCAGCTACCCTCCCCTCATCCCGGGCGGCGAGCGCGAGAGGGGCGCGCTGATCTACATCAAGGCATCGCTGAGCGGCGACGAAAGCGACTATGTCATCGCCTACAAGAAGGCCAACCCGCAATTTCCTCACGAGACGACCCTCGACCAGCTCTTCAGCGAGGAGCAGTTCGAAGCCTACCGGGCGCTCGGCGAACATATTGCGCGCCGGCTTCTCGACGGCCGCGATGGCGTCGCCGTCTATTCCGAAGAAAAGGAAGAGCTCCTGAAGATCGTGAACGCGATGCTGCCGGGGGCCACGGTGAAATAGACCGGAGGGATTGCGGACCGACGAACTCATCGTGTTGCTGACAGCTTCCCGGGAAAAAAATGCCTGCGAGTGACCAAGGTAACGACAGAAAGACTACCGGGCCGGTCGTCATCACGGTCCATGGAACGTTTGCAGGAAACCTGCGCAAGGAGCCGCCGCATTGGTGGCAGTCCGAAGCAACGCTGGCCATCGAACTCATCAAGAAGCTCGGTGGCGATGCGGTCGTGGAACCATTCACGTGGCGGGACCAGGAACGCACGGGGCCGAACCGTGAAAGCGAACGCAAGATCGCCGGGCGGCGGTTACTCGAGAGTCTTTCGGAGCTGGAAGGCAAAAATGGCGAACCGGGCAGACCCTATCATCTGGTCGGCCACAGCCATGGCGGATCGGTCATCTGGCATGCGTTGAGGGAATCCACGCGCGCGAGGAAGCGGCTGAGCGGCCTCAAAAGCTGGACCACCGTGGCGACGCCCTTCATCGAGTTCGGCTCCGACGGTTCCTGGCTGCGTCATCTGCTCGGCGCGGTCGCCGCGATCGTCGTGCTGTACTTCTTCGGATTTTGGCAGCTCGCGTACGATCTGGCCGTGCTGGCGCCGCGGCGTAATCCGCAACTGCTGATGGACCGGCTACCTCTCAGTCACGAGTTGTCCGATTTGCATGCGGCGGTGGGCGATTGGCTTTACTACGCGTTGCTGACCGGCGCCGCCGCGACAGCGCTGTTCTTCCTGGTCGTCCTTCTGTTTCCGCTCAAGGATTTGTTCCGTGTTCTCATCACCTATCCGCGCGAGCGGCGGGCGCTGCAAACGGCAGCCACCTGGTACGAACCGCTGTGGCTCGGCCTGCTGCACCCGAACGACGAGGCCATGGCCGGCCTGAAGGCCACGCTGATCAGGGCGCCCGACTTGGTGTTGCGCCAGCGGCTCAGATTGGCAGGCCTGCTGTTCTCGCCACTCAAGCCGCTCGCCAGACCGGTCGACGAATTCGCCTGGTCGACGCTGATGAAAAACGCGCAAGGCGACGACATCGTCGATCAGATTGTACGCCGGATTGCGACCGCGCCGGAGCCGTTCTCGCGGGGTCCGACCCCTCTCCCCGCGGAGGTCATCGCCAGCATCACGGCCCGCGCCGACGCGGCCAGCGCCACGGTGCTCACGCGGCTGCGCGATCGCATCGGCGCCCTGTCCGATCAGGCCGACGTCGCCGCCCTGATCGCGATCATGTCCGGCACGTATGACGAAGACAGCCTGATCCACACATCGATGTTCGAAGAGCCCGCGATCTGCGACGCCATCGTGGCGCATATAGAGGCCGCCAGGACAGCTGAATCCGCGACGGCTCCGGCTATTCGGACGGCATCCCCGCCGCGGGCGCTGATCTGGGCGAAGGCCATGGTTGCGGTGGCCATCGTCGCGCTGGTCGCGGTACTGGCCAGCGCCGGATACCGCATTCTGGTGTACCCGGAAACCAATCTGGCCGCCGCCGAAGCCATCCTCGCGCGCCTTGACGACCCCGCCTTTCAAAATCTGGCGAACGACCAGAGCCCCGGCAATGCGATCGTGCGCGCGCACCGCCTCGGCATCGCATTCGATCGCGCGCTTGGCGTCGCCGGAAAGCTCGATGACAAACAGACCCGGTCGCAAGCCTATCAGCTTTTGATGCGGGAACTCGTGTTGACGAACCGCACGGGCTATCTGGGCGAGCTGCTGACGGCGCCAATGCCGGCCCCCGTTCCACCCTATCGGACCGTGGACAACCTGACAGTCGGCACGGCGTCGGCGCTGGAAGTGTTTGTCCAGACATCGCCCGTTTCATCTGGCCTGGGAGCGCCGCAACTGCTCCAGGCCATTGCCGACATGGTCAGCCGGTCATTTTCCGGCGAATCGCAGCGGTACCTGCTTGGGCGGTTGATTCCAATGGCGGTCGCCCTGGAAAATACCAATGGTCTTACCTGGATGAAACAAGTCGGCGAAACCGACCCGGACTGCAAAAACTGGGATTCCATCATCCCCGAGGCCGCCGCATTGATCGGCAAGTCCACACAGGCTGTGTTTTTGAACACGCTCATAACGGCATGCAATCCCAAAACGGGCGCCGAGGACAAGCAACGCATGTTGCGCAGGATCGCGGTGGGGGCACTGCGTGCGAATTCGCCGGACCGTTGCTGAAGGAAGTCTCGACCCATCGGGCCGGCAAGGACGCGCCGGTCCCTCCGCATTTCATCGAATGCCTTGCGCGCGAGCGGAAGGACGACGCCAATGCGCTCGCCATCGAGGCCCGACGCCTCCTGGCGCGCACGTCGAAAACCGCCGAGATCCGCCAGATCTGGCAAATGAGCCAGGCCCTGAAAGCAGCCGGCCTGACGGCGGAAGCCACGCAGTGGGCGGAGACGGCGATCAGGTTCGCGACCGAACCCGACAAACAGGAAGAAAAGGAACGGGATACGCTTCAGCAATTCAACAATGATGTGCTGAAGCTTGAGGTACTGGCTGCGACCGACGTCGCAAGACACGATGCGTTCATGGCGCAACTGGCAAAGAGCGCGGACGAGTTCAATGGCGACCGGTCGCGCAAGTTTTCCGAGAGTTGGGCCGCGCTGCGCCACCTCTACGCCGTGCATGCCGAGCGCAAGCCTGGAACCTCCTGCATGCTCAGCAGCACCGAATTCAGCACCGTTCGTGCCGTGATCTTGATAGCGGCCTACTATCCCGAGAAAAACCCTTCCGCCATCGCGACCGTATTGCTGCCTCTGGTCGATCGGTGCAAGATCGAAATGCACGACGGGCTGCTCGCGGATATTGTCAAGATCGTTTCCGGAAACAGTGTTTCTACCGATCGCGCGCGCTATATCGCCATGACGGCGCCGTTTCAGAACAACCTGCGCAGGGCAATGGCAACCGCCGAGACCGCCGCGCTGCCTTCCGATATCCTGAGCGGATATGTCGCCGCGATAGATCGGCACCGTCCGTCTACGCGCAAGCAAACGGAGTACGAATACAATCCGATCAGATACAATCCGGTTGCTGCCTCGACATGGTAGCTGAGCTCCATATCCAAGCCTCCGGCTCTCGCAACAACGGTCAGCAGGGCTGCAGACTCTGGCCGACTCCCGGGCAAGCCGCTCGCCGATGCGATTGACAGGCCGATCCATCCCAATCCAAATGTCCGCCCCGAAATAAGGAAGCAGGGCGGAGCGCGTGGCGGGCAACGAACAAGAAACCTTCGAATGCGACGTGCTGGTGGTGGGCTCCGGCTGTGCCGCGATGTCGGCAGCGGTCACCGCGGGGCATCATGGCCTCAACGTCCTCATTGTCGAGAAGGAGCCGCGCTTCGGCGGCACCACCGCGCGCTCCGGCGGCTGGCTATGGATTCCCGGCACCTCGCTGGCGAAGGCCTGGGGCATCGAGGAAAGCCCTGAACAGGCGCGGACCTATCTGCGCCACGAAGCCGGCAACAGCTTTGATGCCGCTCGTGTCGACGCGTTTCTTTCCGCAGGTCCCGAGGCGGTCGATTTCTTTACGACCAAAACGGCGGTGCGCTTCGACATGCCGCTGACCTTTCCGGATTATCACGCCGAAGCCCCGGGCGGCGCGCAGGGCGGCCGCTCGATGGTGACGCGGCCGTTCGACGGCCGTGAACTGGGCGAGCACGTCAAGACCCTCGGCAGTCCCCTGCCCGAACTCACCGTGTTCGGCATGATGCTGGGATCGGGCAAGGACATCGTCCATTTCATGCGCGCGACCAAATCGCTGACCTCGGCGATCTATGTCGCAAAACGCCTGTCGAAGCATGCCATCGACGTGCTGCGCCACGGCCGCGGCATGACGCTGACCAACGGCAATGCGCTCGCAGGCCGCCTCGCCAAATCGGCATTCGACCTGAAGATACCGATGTGGCTGTCATCGCCGGTGCACGAGCTCGTCGTCGAGGACGGCGCCGTGCGCGGCGCGGTCGTCGAACGCCAGGGAAAGCTGATCCGCGTCAATGCAAGGCGCGGCGTCGTGCTGGCCTGCGGCGGCTTCCCGCACGATGCCGCGAGGCGCAAGGCGATGTTCCCGCACGCGCCCAGCGGGGCCGAGCATTTCTCGCCGGGCCCTGCCGGCAACACCGGCGACGGCTTGCGCCTGGCGGAGGGCGCGGGTGGCCGTATCGAGGATAATTTGCCGAACGCCGCGGCCTGGGTGCCGGTCTCGATCACCGAACGCAAGGACGGCAGCAAAGGCGTGATGCCGCATTTCATCGACCGCGCCAAACCCGGCGTCATCGCCGTGATGCGCGACGGCAGGCGTTTTACGAACGAAGGCAATTCCTACCACGATTTCGTGCAGGCGATGGTGCAAGCGGCGAAGCCCGACGAAGAGATCACGGCGTATCTCCTGTGCGATCACCGCGTCTTGCGAAAATATGGCCTCGGCTGCGTACCACCGTTTCCGATGCCGCTCGGCCATCATCTCAAGACCGGCTATCTCAAGCGTGGCGCCACGCTGGCCGAACTCGCCGACCGCACCGGCATCGACCGACAAGGGCTCGAAGCAACGGTCGCCGAATTCAACGCTTCAGCCGCGGAAGGGCGCGATCCCGCCTTCGGCAAGGGCTCGCGCGCCTATAACCGCTATCAGGGCGATGCGCTGCACGGCCCGAACCCCTGCGTCGCGCCGATCAAGGACGGGCCGTTCTATGCGATCAAGCTTGTCATCGGCGATCTCGGCACCTATGCCGGCATCAGGACCGACGAACACGCCCGCGCACTGGACGAACATGGCCAGCCGATCGCGGGCCTTTATGCCGCCGGCAACGACATGGCGAGCATCATGGGCGGCAACTATCCCGGCGCCGGCATCACGCTCGGGCCCGCGCTGACGTTCGGATATATCGCGGGCAAGCACATCGCGGGCGAACGTTCCTCGGAGCGGCTTCGGTAGACCGGCGCCTCCCCGAAAGACAAACCGTCACTTATCGCCTGCTATTTCGACAGCGGCACGTTGCCCTGATTCCACTTCTCGACTTTGCCAAGGATACCCCAAACGGTCATCGCCAGGAAAATGGGCAGCCCTAGGCCGGGCAAACTGGCTCCGAGGGCCGTCGGCAAGATACCGCTGAGCAGGCCACCTCCAGGAAGAGCGGCAGTCGGGGCTGCGGTCAGCGCCGGCAAGATGGTCGAGAGCAGCGATCCAAAGATGCCGATAGCTGTCTTTTTTCCGTCCAGCGCGCTGCCGATGCCCTGACCAAGCGCCCCGTTGACTTGTCCCAAAGGAAGTTTGCCCGAGACCGCCGGAACGATGACGCCGGCGATCATATCGATGATCCTCTTCATCGCATCGTCAGCCTCGCTCGCAGGCGGAGAGGCTGGCGCAGCAACCGGTGTCGGCGCAACCGGTGTGGCTGAAAGAAGCTTGAGAATCTGCTGCAATAAAGCACTGACATCCTCTGCCGGGATTGGCATCTTCCTTCCTCCATTCTTGGCTAACGCCTGAAGCAACGTGACAAGCAGGGGTATCATCTGCGGCTGGCTGGCCAGCCCTGCCGCGGCTTGCGGAGCCGCAGCGGTGGAAGCGACGAACTCCCAGTCGATCTTGCCCTTGCCGGCGATCCCAAGCGCAACTGCAGCGCCCGGCGTCAGATCAATTCCCGCGAGATTGGTCCTTCGTCCGGACATGTCCGTACCGCTCTCGGCCTGAGGGCGGCCGTTCGTCTCCCAGTATGGATCGTTCGTATTCCATGGACCCACGTCGACAATGCTGCATTCAACTGCCTTGCGCGTGGCGGGGTTGGTTACACGCACTTTTGGCCGGCCGCCGAAGAAGCGGGAAGGCAAAGCGACGCCGATTTCGTGATCGTCAATGAGATGCCCGTCATAGGCGCTCGTATTGGGATCGGCATGCCCACCGAATACCGTGGCTACGATATTGGAAAAATGGAATTGGCCGATTGCCGGTGCCGCGGGCAGCGCGCTTGTCTTGGCCAGAACGTCCACGCTCCACGGCTGCGTGTCATCGTAAAGAGCCGGGACGTCAACTACCGAAACATGAACATGCTTTTCATGCGCATTGGTGCCTGTGTATGGCCTCCATTGCCACGGAGAATTTTGACTGCTGAAAATTTGCCGATTCGAAATTACGTATTTGATGCGCGAATCCTGTGAGATCCGCAGCATTTCGGCAATATCGCGGGCAACAACCCCGTGCGCGGGGTCGTTGGTGATATCCATCGCCGTAACGACGCCGCTGGCGTTGGGATTGTGATCGGATTTCCTCGACTGATGCGAGGGATCGCCGATCGTGCCGTCGCTTGATTTATCGCGGTGGGGCGCCGAGGCATCGACCTGATCGCGCAATGCAAGAAGACTTTTCGCTACTCTAAACCCCATGGCTTGCTCCGCTGACAGAACAATTCGAACCGTTGGGGGGACGCAAGCAAACAAGAGCGTTGAAGACTGAGGTCGTCGCTGCCCGCGCCCCGTACTAATGAATATATAAAAACCTTACTTACAATCTTTCGTTGTTCTAGTACAGAGTGTCTTCTATTTATTTACATCCAAGACCGAATTTGGATGCGCTGCACTGCCACCCCTGGATGGGCGGCAGCTATCCAGGCTCGGGCATCGCGCTCGGCACCAAGCTGACGTTCGGTACATCGCGCGGAAGGCATATCAGCGGCACTGGCCCTAGAAATGTCCGGAGCTGGAACGAACGTCGATCGATTCGATTGTCTCGACTCGAGCGAACCGGAGATCGATCCATGCGTGCGCCGTGCCTGTCTGCTGCTGTCATCCTGTTGGGATTCCTTCCGCAGTTCGCCCTTGCCGGCGACACCGAGTGGCGGCGCTACGTGATCCCGTCCACCGGGACCAGCGTCGACATGCCGGTCTCGATCTTCACCAGCGACGCCGGAGCGCCCGACGGCGGAGGCACCGGACGGCGGTTTTTCACCGAGGACCGCCGCGCCGACCTGACGGTACAGTCCGTTGCCAATCCCGCAAACGATTCGCCCGCGACCTTCCTCGGCAAAATGCAACCACCCGCCGGGATCGTCTACAAGCGGGTCACGTCCGACTTCTTTGTCGTGTCCAGCATTCGCAACGACCGCATCTGGTACAATCGCTGCAACCGAGGCAACGGCAGCATGAACTGCGTGATGATCAATTATCCCGTCGCCGAAAAGCGCCAGTGGGACGCGGTGGTGACCAGGATCAGCCGGACGCTCAGGGGCTAGCGTTGCCCTACTCTGCCGTGATCTGCGCGTCCTTGACGACTTTGGCCCAGCGCGGACGATCCTTGGCGATCAGGTCGGCCAGGCGCTGGGGCGGGCCGCCTTGTGCGATCAAGCCCTGCTTGCCGAGAAGCGCGCGAACGTTCGGCTCCGCGAGGATCTCGTTGAACACCGCATTGTAGCGATCGACGATCTCTTTCGGCGTATTGGCTGGCGCGAGAACGCCGTACCACAGATCGACATCGAAGTCGGTGACGCCGAGTTCGGCGAGCGTCGGCACATTTGCCGCCTGCGGCGTTCGCTTCTGGCTGCCCACGGCCAGGATGCGGATTTGTCCGGTCTCTGCGAGCGGAAGCGCGGTGTGGACCGGCAGGAACATGGCCGAGACGTGTCCGCCCGCCAGATCCTTTATCGCGCCGGCCGACCCTGAATAGGGAATGTGCGTCAGGTTGATCTGCGCCGTGAGCTTGAACAGCTCCATGGCGAGATGTTGCGGTGTGCCGCGGCCGGGAGACGCATAGTTGATCTCGCCCGGTTTGCTGCGGGCAAGTGCGATCAGCTCCGCCAGTGTGCTGACGCCAAGCGAAGGATGAACGACGAGCGCCAACGCACCCGTCGCGATCTCGGCGATCGGCACGAAATCCTTCTCCGGATCGTAGGGGACCGTCGGATAAAGGCTCGCATTCATCACGAACGTATTGACGGTCACCAGCAGGTTCTGGCCATCGGGCGCCGTACGCGCTGCGACCTGCGTGCCGATGTTGCCGCTGGCGCCGGGCTTGTTCTCGACGATGACCGGGTGATTCCAGCGCTGCCGCAGTTCCTCGCTGAGGATGCGCGCGAGCAGGTCAGGCCCGGTGCCCGGCGAGAAGGGGACGTTGAGCCGGATGGGCTGCTGCGACTGCCCGTGAGCCAGACCGGGCATCATGGGGGCAACGGCTGCGGCGAGAATCCCCAGCACCGTACGGCGCGAATGCATGCCGCTTGCGGAATCGATCGCCACGCTTTCCTCCTGTGATTTGCCACCAGCCAGCCAGCCCGCGGACTTTTTTGTTAAAATCTCTTAATATGAGATTATGATGTATTATGCGGCGATCGCGCGCAGTTCAAGGTTGATTCTGCCGAATCGGAAAAAGTATCTGTCCAAAGCGGCCACGCGCGCCGCGCCAAAGCTGGAGCGAAGTCAGACCATGCGGCGTGAGGCATGAAGCCGAAGAACAGCCTGGAACGGGTGCTGGCGGTCCTCGAGGTGTTTTCCGAGGAGCGGCTGGAATGGACGCCTGAGGATTTGATGCGCGAGCTCGGCTACAGCCGGCCGACGCTTTACCGCTATCTGAAGATCCTGAAAGACGCCGGCTTCCTGATGTCGACCCGCAACTCGGGCGTCACGCTGGGGCCGAAGGTCGTCGAGATGGATTATCTGACGCGCCGCTCCGACCCGCTGGTGCTGCTCGGCGGGCCTTACCTGAAGCAGCTGACGGCCGACCATTCCTGCACCGCCATGGTCTTGCGCTGGTACGGCAACAAGATTCTTTGCGTTGCCTCTGAATCCTCCACCAAGAACCCGATCAGTTCCTATCCGCGCGGCCGGCCGATGCCGCTCGGGCGCGGCGCGATCGCGCGCTCGATCCTGGCGCTGCTGCCGCGACCGCGCCTGCTGCCGCTGATCGAACGTAATCTCGCCGACCTGCGCGCGGTTGGTCTCGGCGACACCGCCGATGATGTCCTGAAAAGCCTGAGGAAGGTCCGCAAGGCCGGCTTTTGCGTCGCCTATGGCGAGGTCACCCCCGGCGCCGTCGGCATTGCCGCGCCTGTCGTCGACGATCGCGATTCCCCGATCGCCAGCGTCTGCGTCACCATTGCCGGCAATCTGGTGACCGGCGCGCAGATCGATCAGATCGGCGCCGAGGTCCGGCGCGTGGCGTCGCAGATTTCGGCCGATCAGGCCGGCGGGAAAACATGAGGCAAAATCTTATATTGTGAGATTATACTTGACTCGTGGCCGGACCTGTTCTCATTTTCCGCCGCCCGCGCGCCAAACAGCCCATCGCAAGAAGCCAAAATGAACATGCCCGCCGTATCAGCCACGCAAGCCGTCATTGTCGGAGGCGGGCCGGTTGGCCTTGGTCTTGCGATCGACCTCGGCCAGCGCGGCGTCAACTGCGTTCTGGTCGAGCGCTACGTCAGCCCGCAGCCGATCCCGAAGGGTCAAAACCTGACCCAGCGCACCCTCGAGCATTTTTACTTCTGGGGCGCGGAGGCGGAGTTGCGGGCGGCGCGAACGATCCCGCCGAACTACGGCATCGGCGGCATGACGTCCTACGGCACCCTGCTGAGCGGCTACCGGTACGACTGGCTCCAGCGCGAGCTGGTGCGGCCCTATTACTTCACCGACAACGAACGGCTGCCGCAATACGCCACCGAGGCCGTGCTGCGACAGCGCCTGAGTCAGTTGCCGAACGTCGAGACTATTTATGGCTGGGGTGCTTCCGGCATCGCACAGGACGCCGCGGGCGTGCAGGTGACGATTGCCGAGCGCAACACCGATCGGCAGCGCGTGCTGCGGGCAGACTATGTGGTGGGCTGTGACGGCAGCCGCTCGCTGGTCCGCGAGGCCGCCGGTATTCCACAGACCTTGACCGATCACGACCGGCTGATGGTGCTGCTGGTGTTCCGCTCGACCGGCCTGCACAGGCTGCTCGAGCGCTTTCCCAACAAGTCGTTCTACAATGTGCTGCATCCGGAGCTGAAGGGCTATTGGAAGTTCTTCGGCCGCGTCGATCTCGGCACCACCTGGTTCTTTCACGCGCCGGTGCCGCTCGGCACGACAAAAGACAATTTCGATTTCCGCGGCCTCCTGCATGGCGCGGTCGGCGATGAATTCGATGTCGAGTTCGAGCACATCGGCTTTTGGGACCTGCGCGTCGCGATCGCGGATCAATATCGCATCGGTCGCGTCTTCATCGCCGGCGATGCCGCCCACAGCCACCCGCCCTATGGCGGTTACGGCATCAACACCGGCCTCGAAGACGCCGCCAATCTCGGCTGGAAATTGGCGGCGGCGCTGCAAGGCTGGGCCGGAGCGCACCTGCTGGATTCCTACGGCGAGGAACGGCGCCCGGTGTTCGCATCGACCGCGCAGGATTTCATCGAGAAGGCGATCGAAAGCGACCGGAAATTCCTGGGCAAGTTCGATCCCGCCACCGACAAGGATGCGTTCGAAGCCGAATGGCAGGCGCGCTCGTCCGGCGCGCGTTCGGAAGTGAATTCGTTCGAGCCGAATTACGAGGGCTCCTCGATCGTCGCAGGTCCGCCAGGTGCTGCCTGCAGTGCGATCGGGTCGCATCAATTCGCTGCGCGCGCCGGCCATCATCTGGCGCCGCGGCAACTTACGTCAGGCCGCAATGTCTTCGAGGAACTGGGTGACGGATTTACGCTGCTCGATTTCGGCGCGCCGGATGCCGCCACCGCCTCGATCAGGCGCGCCGCCGAGACCAGCGGCGTACCACTGAAGCTGGTCAGGGACGACACCGCGGAAGCGCGGGAATTCTACGAGGCGGCGCTCGTGCTGGTCCGGCCCGATCAGTTTGTCGCCTGGGATTCGGACGGCGATGTGACAGACGCCGCCGGCATCATCCGTCGCGCGGTCGGTGGCCACCCCTGACAGATCGCGCCAGCTCTGTCGTTGAACAAGAACAGGCCGAAGGCCGACAAGGAAAACAAGGAGAAGGCTAGTGAGCCGTCACAGTGCCGCGCATTATTTCCTCGAAGGACTCGTCGACCTCGGCGTTGACTATATCTTTGCCAATCTCGGCACCGATCATGTCTCGCTGATCGAGGAGATCGCGCGCTGGGACCGCGAAGGCCGCAAGCATCCGGAAGTCATCCTCTGCCCGCACGAGATCGTCGCCGTTCACATGGCCGGCGGATACGCGCTGGCGACCGGCAGGGGACAGGCGGTGTTCGTGCATGTCGACGCCGGGACGGCCAATGCCTGCATGGCGATCCAGAACCTGTTTCGGTACCGGCTGCCGGTCATGCTGTTCGCCGGACGCGCCCCCTTCACGCTGCATGGCGAATTGACCGGATCGCGCGACACTTACGTACACTTCGTGCAGGATCCCTTCGACATCGCCAGCATCGTGCGGCCCTATGTCAAATGGGAGTATTCGCTGCCCTCCGGCGTCGTGGTCAAGGAAGCGCTCGCCCGCGCCGGCGCCTTCATGCACAGCGATCCGCCCGGACCGGTCTACATGATGCTGCCGCGCGAGACGCTGGCCGAGGAATGGGACGACGCGCAGATGCCGGCCTACAATCCCGCGCGCTATGGCGGCGTGGCGGCCGGCGGCATCGATCCTGCTCGCGTCGATGCCATCGCCACGCGATTGATGGCGGCGGAAAGTCCGATCGCGCTGACGGCCTATCTCGGGCGCAATGCCGAGGCGGTCTCGGCGCTGGAGCGCCTAGCACTTGCCTGCGGCATCCGGATCGCGGAGTTCAATTCGATCGATCTGAATGTTTCGCAGGATTCACCGTGCTTCGCCGGCTTCGATCCGTCGCCGTTGCTGGAACAGGCCGATGTCGGACTGCTGCTCGATACCGACGTGCCCTTTGTGCCGCAATACGCCAAACGCGTCGAAGCCATCGACTGGATCCAGATCGACATCGATCCATTGAAGTCGGATTTCCCGATGTGGGGTTTTCCGACCGACATCAGGGTCCAGGGCGATTGCGCGACCGTTCTGCGGCAGGTGCTCGAAGTGGTCGCGGCGCGCGCGGACGACGGCTATCGCAAGCGCGTCCTCGACCGCATTGCCGGCTGGAGCAGTGCCCGCGAGGCCGCGGACAAGCGGCGCACCGCCGCTGCCGCGAACAAGGGCGCATCAGGGGCGATCAGCGCGCCATATTTGTTTGCGACCTTGAACCGCGCGCTGTCGCAGGACGATATCGTGGTCAACGAAGCCATCCGCAATGCGCCGTTGTTGCAGGAGCACATCCGCCGCACGCGGCCGGGAAGCTATGTCGGCCTCGCCGGCGGCGGGCTTGGCTTCAGCGGCGGCATGGCGTTGGGCTTGAAGCTGGCGCAGCCGGAGCGACGCATCGTGCAGATCATCGGCGACGGCGGCTTTCATTTTTCCTCGCCGGATTCGGTATTCGCGGTCGCCCAGCAATATCAAATTCCGATTCTGACTGTGGTGCTCGACAATGGCGGCTGGCAGGCGGTCAAGTCGTCGGTGCAGCGGGTTTATCCAAAGGGCGTCGCCGCCGAGACCAATTCGTTTCAATCGCAACTGCGCTCGGGCCGCCAGGGCGAGCAGCGAAACTTCTCCGATATCGGCCGCGCGTTCGGCGCGCACGCTGAATTCGTCAGCGAGCCGGATGACCTCGCCGCGGCCGTCGATCGCTGCCTCGCCGCTGTCGACGGCGGGATCGCTGCCGTCCTGCATGTCCAGATCACGCCGCTCTAGCGGCCAAGTTTTGCCGCCAAGAGCACTAACGAAATAATTGTTCAGGAGGAACATAATGAAGGCCTTTTACCGCGTGGCGCTCGCCGCGCTCTGCTTGAGCTTCCTCGATCTCCTGCCCGCTACCGCCCAGGCGCAATACCCGAACCGGCCAATTCACATCGTCGTCGGTTTCACGCCCGGCGGCGGCAACGACATCATCGCGCGCGTCTTCGGACAAAAACTGTCGGAAAGCCTCGGCCAGCCCGTCATCATCGAGAACAAGCCCGGCGCCGGCGCAATGCTCGCCACCGAATATGTCGCGCGATCGGCGCCCGACGGTTACACGCTATTGGTCGGCGCCAGCGGCGCCATGACGATCAGCCCTGCCGTCTATGAGAAGATGAACTACGACACGATGCGGGATTTCAAGCCGGTGTCCGAGATGGGATCGTTTCCGCTGATCCTGATCGTCAACGCAAAGTCGCCATTCAAGTCGCTGGCCGATCTCGTCGCCTACGCCAAGGCCAATCCGGACAAGGCGAACTATTCTTCGTCGTCCGCCGCCTTCCAGCTCGCGACCGAACTGTTCAAGCAGAAGACCGGCGTGCCGATGCAGATGATCCCCTACAAGGGCGCCAACGATTCCGTGACCGCGGTGCTATCAGGCGAAGTGACAGCGACCATCGCTGATGCCGGTCCGGTGATCGGTCAGGTCAACGGCGGCACGGTCCGTGCGCTTGCGGTGGCGGCGCCGACGCGGGCGGAAAGTTTGCCCGACGTGCCGACCATGAAGGAAGCCGGCGCCGACGTCGAAGCCGTGCTGTGGAGCGGCATTTTCGTGCCTGCTGCGACGCCGCCGGACATCGTCAGCAAGCTGGAGGCCGAATTCATCCGCATCGCGCGGCTGCCGGATGTTGTCTCCCGCCTCAAGCAGCTCAATATCGATTCGGTGGGTAATTCATCCGAAGAGTTCTCACGCATCATCACGGCCGATCTCGAGCGCTGGAAGGCGGTCGCGCGCGCCAGCAATATCAAGATGGCCCAGTAGGACAGGCAAGTTTCATGACGGCTCCGGTCGAGACACAGGTTCTTGTCGTTGGCGGCGGTCCGGTCGGACTGACGCTGGCGATGGATCTTGCGCGGCGGGGAATCCGGACGGTCGTTGCCGAACTGCGGCACAAGGGCGAGCCGCCGAGCGTGAAATGCAATCACGTCTCGGCGCGCTCGATGGAAATTTTTCGGCGTCTCGGCGTCGCCAAGGCGATCCGGGACGCCGGTCTGCCAGCCGATTACCCGAACGACGTTTCGTATCGGGTCAGCTTCACCGGCAGGGAGCTGTCGCGCATCCCAATTCCGTGCCGGCGCGACCGGTATACCGCCAGCGGCGGTCCGGACACCTGGTGGCCGACCGCGGAGCCGCCGCACAGGATCAACCAGATCTATCTCGAACCGACGCTGTCGGCTTACGCCGAGACGATACCCGGCCTCACGCTGCTCAATCGCGTCGAGATCACCGGTTTTGAGCAAACGTCCGACGGCGTGGCCGCGCACGGCATCCAGCTCGATAATAACCAGACGATCACGATACGCGCCGACTTTCTTGTCGGATGCGACGGCGGACGGTCGGCCACTCGCAGGGCGATCGGCGCCACGCTGTCCGGCACCGCGGAAGTTCAGCGCGTTCAATCGACCTATATCCGCGCGCCGTCACTTCTCTCGACGAGCGATCTGAAGCCGTCCTGGGCCACGTTCTCGCTCAACCCCGTTCGCTCCGGCAACGTCTACGCGATCGACGGCCGCGAAACGTGGCTGGTGCATAATTATCTCAGGCCGGACGAGCACGAGTTCGATTCGGTAGACCGGGATTGGGCGCTGCGGAAGATCCTCGGTGTCGGCGCCGATTTTTCATACGAGATTATCCGCAAGGAAGACTGGATCGGCCGCCGGCTGGTTGCCGATAAATTTCGTGAAGGCCGGGTGTTCATTTGCGGAGACGCAGCCCATCTGTGGGTGCCGATGGCGGGATACGGCATGAATGCCGGCATCGCCGATGCGGCCAACCTGGCGTGGCTGCTGGCCGCGCACCTGTCGGGCTGGGCGCCCGCAGAAATTCTCGACGCGCATGAGGCGGAACGCCTGCCCATTACCGAGCAGGTATCCGTGTTTGCCATGAACCACGCGCTGTCGCTGTCGCGCCAGCGAAGCGAAGTCCCCGACAATATCGATGCCGACGACGAGGCCGGAGCGCGGGCCCGGATGGCGCTAGGCAAACAGGCCTATGATCTCAACGTCCAGCAGTACTGCTGCGGCGGGCTGAATTTTGGGTACTACTATGACAAGTCGCCGATCATCGCGTACGACGAAGGAACGCCGCCGGCCTACGGCATGGCGGACTTCACGCCGTCCACGGTGCCGGGCTGTCGCGTGCCGCACATCTGGCTGAACGATGGGCGCTCGCTGTATGACGCGCTGGGGACGGATTACACGCTGTTGCGCTTCGACCCTGCGATCGATGTTTCGGATTTGATGTCAGAAGCGGCGCGGGCGCGGGTGCCGATCGAGCTGCTGGATGTGACGCCAAGCGAAGGTGGCGGTGTGTATGATCGTTCGCTGGTGCTGGCGCGGCCTGACCAGCACGTGGGCTGGCGAGGTAATCACACGCCGGAGAATCCCCGCGAGCTCGTCGATTTGATTTCCGGGCGTCTGTTAGTGCGCCGATAGGTTGACTGGGTACGGGCCTTGCCGGAAGCCCGCCTTCGCCAAATGACTGCCGCACCATAGGCTCAGGGCTGCGGGGCACTGTCGCGACCGCATGGAGCGGTTGATGCGCCCAATATGCCTTGAGTGATTATCGCAGCAGCCTGCGTTCCGCCGGTTTCCAGGTCTCGATGAGCCGAAAAGCCGACTACTATGATCTAATTCATAGACAATTCATTATAGCTCGATTAAGTTGTAAGAAGATTAATTGCTGCCTCGCGGCGAGATGCGATCAGCCCATTTGCGTCGCAGCTCGGGCCAGCTCGCAGGCTGTCTGTTCGCTAGTGGCCGTGCCGCGCGCTCGCACTACGGCGAGGGGCGTAAAATGTTGCTCGTGAAAACTGACAACTCACCGGCTTCTGGCGGCGAAGAATACGCTCACACTACGAAAGCGACCCGCCTAAGGGTTTTCATCGTCAGCGATGTGCGCTTGTTGCGTGACGGTCTCGCATTATCGCTTAGCCAGCAACCTTCGCTAAATGTTTCAGGCTCAGCGGATCTGACGGTAGCGCCGACACAGATCGCCGCGGTCAATCCCGACGTGATGCTGCTCGATGTCGGCGGTCCAGGCGGCCTCGACCTGGCACCGGTGTTCCGCCGAGTGCTGCCCGACGTGAAGGTCGTCGCCATCGTGGTCAACGACGTCGAGCAGGAGATTTTCGCCTGTGCCGAAGCTAGGGTCTCAGGGTTCGTATCCCGCAACGGCTCGATTCGAGAACTGGTGTCAGCAATACATTGCGCCGTGCGGAACGAGCTTGTCTGTTCTCCACGCATTGCCGCTTTGCTGTTCGGGAGGGTGGCAACCACACGATCGGAACGAAGCGGCGAACTGCCTCACAGCGGGCTGACACGGCGTGAACACGAAATAGTTTCGCTGCTAACACAAGGTTTTTCAAACAAGGAGATCGCGCGTCACTTGCGAATCCAGAACGCGACGGTAAAGAATCACGTTCATAGCGTTCTCGGCAAGCTCCAACTGCGGCGCCGTGGAGAGGTCGCGGCGCGGATGGAGCGCGGCTTTTCGCAGCATCACTCAGCGCCAGCCGCCCATCATCGGCCCGAGCATGAAGCCGCCAGCGCAGTTGCGCCACTAGACTAGAGCCTTTTCGGTTCTGAATCAGAACCGGGCTCTAGATTCTTGTTTAGACGCGTTTTCTTGACACGAACCGGTATCCACTTCGCTCGAAAACGCTCTAGATCCGCCGGACTAGATCCTCTGTGAGCCCGAGCGCGAACGCTCGATCGCCGGTTATTAGCACCACGCGCGTCGTCGACGCGCAGTGCCGCAGATCCGAACGCCCGCGATAGTGGCGGAGGATCTGCATCCTCATCTAGAGCTTCCCTGGACCGAGCGGCTCAGTCGCGAAGACGCGGCGCGTGCCATATTCGCGAGCACGAAAGGCAATCTCTTGAAGCAGCTTCGTGTCCTTCTGGCGAGAATGCCGACATTGATGCTCGACATAGCTTTCGATTTTGATGGCTGGATCAACCTCCATTAAGGGAGATTTCAATGCCCCAAGATATCGATGCTTCTCAATTGAACACTCTGATTGCAGCTGCCAACGCCACATGGGTAGCGGGCAAGACATCGGTATCGGACTTGCCACCCCAGCAACAGTTGAATCGCCTTGGGTACGTACCCGCTGGGGGCGAGGAAACTCTGGAGCAGCGCACAGCTGCGTCGGCTGCGAAAATTAGCGCCACCGCAAGCGGTGCGATCGGCGCACCCGCGGCCTTCGATTGGCGCAACGTGAACGGCCAGAACTATATCACTCCAATCACGGATCAGAAACATTGCGGCTCTTGTGTTGCTTTTGGAGCAACCGCGGCGGTGGAAGGTACATTCCGCGTTCAACGCGGCAACCCAGGTCTGGCCGTCAACCTGTCCGAAGCTTCCCTGTTCTTCTGCAACGGTCCGGGCGCCGGCGCCGGGGCTTGCCCCGGAGGCGGGTGGTACATGACGCCAGCCATGGACGCTTACAAGACGACGGGCGTGCCTGACGAAGCCTGCTTCCCCTATGCCGATGGGACGCAGCAGTTGCCGTGCAGCAACCGGTGTTCCGACTGGCAGAGCCGCGCGGTCAAAATCACCGGATGGCATACAGTCAGCGGCGCCGATATCAAGACCTGGCTCTCCACCAAAGGACCCTTGGCAACCTGCTTCACGGTCTACAACGACTTCTTCTCATATACGAGTGGTGTGTATAAGCACGTATCCGGAGGAGTTGCCGGAGGGCACTGCGTCTGTTGCGTAGGCTACAACGATGCTGGCCAATTCTGGATCTGCAAGAATAGTTGGGGACCCAACTGGGGCGAGTCCGGCTATTTCTGTATTGCCTACGGCGAATGCGGCATCGACTCCACTATGTGGGCGGTCGAGGGAATCGTGGAGACTGCCTGGCTCTATAACACGCGGGTCATCGGTCTGTGGACCATCGACCAGGATCGCAATGCCTGGGCATACCTTGATGGAATTGGCTGGAGGCGAATTGCGTGGGACAACGACAATATCTTTATCGACTTGTTGCGGCTGCTCGCCGCCGCCAAAGAAGGCGGACGCCCAGTCAACGTGTATCAGGATAACGGTGTGATCAAGCAGATTTACGTCCTGTGAAAAAGGAGAATTCTCATGCCTGATACTCAACCAAACAAAGATGTACTGCCTGCGGCATCTATTTCTTCCGACCTCAGTTTAGCCAGCGCGGTTGCCGCCGCGCCGACCGCGGAGCCACCCGCCTTGGCTCAAACCGGTGGCGACGCGGGCGCAATTGCCGCTACCGTGTGGGTAACCGGCAAGAAGATCAACGCTCTGTGGGTCATCAACGAGAACCGAAATTCGTGGGTCGCCGTGGCTGGAATAGGCTGGGTGAAACTGGCGAACAACTCTGATACTGCGATCGTCGCGCTTACGATGCTGGGGGCCAACGCCAGACACACCCAAGGAATCGTGAATTACCGGCAGGAATCCGACAACATGATCCACGAAATGTATGTTTGGTGATGTTTCTCCCCTTCCGCGCGACGATCGGGAAGCCCTGCGATGATTGAGACGAAACCTTGCAATTTAACCGCGGAGCAACTGTCGCTCCTCGCGACACCGGCTAATCGCGGAACGGAAACCGTGCCCCTACGAATTCCTCCGGGAACGCTGATCCCCGTGGAGTTGCTGGACCCAACCGGAGGAATTACTTCTGCTTCCGAGTCGCCCCAGGCCGGCCCGAATGACTCGGCGGATTCGATTGGAGCCGTTACCACGGACAGCAAAATCCCAACTCAAAATCCACCAAGAGCGAAAGCGCGTGGCCGAGATCGTAGTCAAAGAGGAACATGACGGTCGGACTGTCTCGGCCAAGGTTGGTGACAGCCTGACCGTTGAACTTCCCGAGAACCCCACGACAGGCTTCCGGTGGGCTCCCATCGATTCGGACGCGAGCACTGTCGCTCTGGAGACGGACGAGTTCATACTGGGCAGTAAGGGTGCGGTTGGCGGTGGTGGAACAAGAGTGTTCCGACTCCGTGTCAAAGGCTTGGGCCGCGCGCGCTTGCAGTTCGAACTCATGCGGGCATGGGAGTCGAACGCCCCCTCAAAGCTCTTCGAGATCCACATCAGCGTCCAGTGACAGCCTGCTCCGAAGGATCCCCGCGAGCTCGTCGATTTGATTTCGGGGCGGCGCACAAACGGATGGATCGGATCGAGCCCGCCTTCGCCTAACGGCTTCGGTGCGGCAGCCTTTGCTTGCTTCACTACGATAGAATTGAGGCTGGCTTGCAGCGGCAGCAAGTCGCAAGCAGACGTGATCTCGGAAAGCTACGTCATTTTGGCACCGGTCGTGAAATCGACGAGAGCAAGCATCCACGTGAGCGGGAGTTCGAAGCCAACGAAACTCCCGATAGCAGATCGCTGAAGATTCGAGGCGGGGTAAAGGCGTCCCACTCCGCTCCATGGGGCTGGGGGCTTGAAAATGGAGCGGAGCTACTCGGGACACAACTAACGCCAACGACACCAACTTGCCGGGAGTTACGGGCGCGCGGGAGGCGGAATCATGGAGTGCGATCGAGCAAATAAGGAAAGTTGGTGTTGAGCGTGGCCTTCTTTCCTAACAAATCCTTAACGCCGGGGCGCTGTCGCAAAAGCAGAGCCTCTGCTGAGCTACATCGCGTGGGAGCGGGCTCGCGAACACACCAAGGCGCTCGATACGTTCGTCGGTGCGCCCGCAATGCGCAAGTCACTGCCGCGCCTTATCGAGAGGGGTCTCGGATACTCGATCACGCACGACACAGAACAGAGCCGCAGCAGCCCGTGAGCAACGAGCCTGCGCTTCATACTGCTTACTTCAAGCTTATGGCTTGGAATTGTTCATTCCACGCCCTGGCGCGGCAATCGCGCTGCGGAGAATCCCAGGGATTTCGTGGAGTTGATTTCGGGACGGCGCACCAACGGTTGATCGGATGGAGCCCACCTTTCGCCAAATGGCTTCGGCGCGGCAGCCCTCGCTTGCTTCGCTACGATAGAGTTCGGTTTGGCTTGCCGAGCCGTAGCTTGCGAAGCAAGCGAAGGCTGGTGGGCGCGACAGGGATCGAACCTGTGACCCCTACCATGTCAAGGTAGTGCTCTCCCGCTGAGCTACGCGCCCTGGAAATGGAATGACCGATCATCCCGCTCCAGCTTTAGATCGTATTGGGTGGGGTCCGTATATCGGCTCCAAAGCGCCCCCGCAAGGATGCTTGGACGTAATTTCCGGAGTGTTTTTGGACCAAAAAGGCGGCCGAATCAGGCCGCCAGCATCTTGTTCACTTCGCTGACCAGTTCGCGGAGGTGAACCGGCTTGGCCAGCACCTTGGCGTTCTTGGGCGCTTCCGAATCGGAATTCAGGGCGACGGCGGCAAAGCCGGTGATGAACATGATCTTGATGTCGGGGTCGAGTTCCGAGGCGCGGCGCGCCAGCTCGATGCCGTCCATTTCCGGCATCACGATATCGGTCAGCAGCATCTCGAACGGCTCCTCGCGCAGCCGCTGATAGGCCGACATGCCGTTGTCGTGAGGTGAGACCTGAAACCCCGCGTTTTCCAGCGCCTTAACCAGGAAGCGGCGCATGTCGTTGTCGTCTTCGGCGAGGAGGATCTTGTGCATGGCGGTCAGTCATCGAACCTAGCTTGGAGGATCATTGCGCCCACTTAGCCCGACAGAGGGTAAATTTCGGGTGAAAGGTAATTGCTTCTTGGCGGCGGCAGGCGGCGCTATTTATGTAGCGAACAGTACCAAGGTCGATCAAGGCGGCGCTTTTCAGGCGTTTGCGACACCTTCCAGTAGTTCGGCGGCTTTTTTCGCTTGGCAGAATGATTACGATTACGGACAATACATCCTTACAAAGCCCTGCCCTCCGGCAGAATCGGTCGCATGATCGATTCCGCCAAAGGGAAAGCGGACATTCAAGGGACGGCGACCCAAGATGACCCAGTTTGATGGCGAGCTGTCGCCCCCGTTCGAGATCGTGGAGCCGGCGCATTGGCGGGCGCCGATCATCTTCAACTCGCCCCATTCCGGCTCGGTCTATCCGCTCGAATTTCTCAACGCCTCCCGGATCGACCTCGCCGCGCTGCGCCGCTCCGAGGATTCGTTCATGGACGAGTTGATCGGAGACCTGAGCGAAAAGGGCTTTCCGACGGTCCGGGTCAATTTCCCGCGCTCCTATGTCGACGTGAACCGCGAGCCCTATGAGCTCGATCCGCGGATGTTCACCGGACGCCTGCCGAGTTTTGCCAATACCCGCTCGATGCGGGTGGCCGGCGGCCTCGGCACCATCCCGCGCGTCGTCGGTGACGGGCAGGAAATCTACCGCGAGCGGCTTTCCGTCGACGACGCGCTGGGGCGGATCGAGGCGCTGTACAAGCCATATCACCGCGCGCTGCGGAGGCTGATCAACAAGGCCCATCAGGCGTTCGGAACCGTGATCCTGGTGGATTGTCATTCGATGCCGTCGGTCGGGGTATCGCGCGACGAGCCGCGGCGGCCCGATATCGTGATCGGCGACCGCTACGGCACCAGCTGCGCCAGCCTGCTGCCCGATGTCGTCGAGGACATCATGAGCGGGCTCGGCTATTCGATCGGCCGCAACAAGCCCTATGCCGGCGGGTTCATTACCGAGCATTACGGCAACCCGGCCAGCGGACTGCACACCGTGCAGCTCGAACTCAACCGCGCAATCTATATGGACGAGCGGCGGCGCGAACGCAGCCCGCGCTTTGCGCAGGTCGCCACCGATTTCACCGCGCTCGCAGACGCGCTGGCCCAGGTGCCGCTCGGGGATCTCGGCCCGTTCCAGGCGGCCGCAGAGTAGCTGCGGTTCTATCTCTTCGTCATTCCGGGGCGCGCCACCTGGCGCGAGCCTTGATGTGCAATTGGACATCAGAGAATCCATCGGGCCGCATAAGGCATAACTAGCGGAGAAACGGATTTCGGCTTCGCGCTTCGCGCGCCCCGGAATGACAATGGAGCCCCAAAAGAAAAAAGGGCCGCTTGAATGAACAAGCGGCCCAAGTCTAGGGAGGAAACGCCCAAGGAGGGCAGCGATAGGGCAAGGCCCTACCGCACCGCAACAATATGCGGCCGCGCTGCACAAAACGCAAGGGTTTTTGGATTGGTTCGGGTCCAAAGTGGAACAGGCTGGCCGATCGGCAACACCTCTGGCATACGAGTTTTACTGAAGCAAAATCAATAACTTGCATAGATCATCGGCCAAGCCCCGGCCTCACTGCAGTGCTGGTATGCCAAAACTCGCAACTTCGTGATGGCAGGGCTAACCAAATATCCACGCTTAAACGAAGCCTTTGCGAAAGCCGATTCGAAAGCCGGTACGCAATACGAATGGGAATAACGCGCCGGCGGCGGTGCGCGACGGAGTGGATTGGGCTAGGCAAGAGGCAGTATTCTTCCTCTGTTGGCGGTAAGGGACAGTCGTGACGGTCATCGATTTCACAGCCTTCATCGGCCGCCTCGCGACCGCGTCCGGCGAAACCATTCTGCCGTTCTTCCGGACCTCGCTCTCGATCGACAACAAGAGCGCGAGCGATTTCGATCCGGTCACCGAGGCCGACCGCGCCGCCGAAGCGGTGATGCGCCGCCTGATCAAGGCCAATTTTCCCCAGCACGGCATCGTCGGCGAGGAATTCGGCAACGAGCGCGAGGACGCCGAATATGTCTGGGTGCTGGATCCGATCGACGGCACCAAATCCTTCATCGCGGGATTTCCGATCTGGGGCACCCTGATCGCGCTGTTGCACAAGGGCACGCCGGTGTTTGGCATGATGCACCAGCCCTATATCGGCGAGCGCTTTTCCGGCGATTCTGGTTCGGCGCTTTATACCGGGCCGTCCGGTGAGCGGCGGCTGACGGTGCGCCGCTGCGCGACGCTGAAGGAAGCGACTTCCTACACCACGAGCCCGCTATTGATGAACGCCGCCGACCGCGAGATCTTCGGCCGGGTTGAAACCGCGGTAAAGCTGTCGCGCTATGGCGGCGACTGCTATTCCTACTGCATGCTGGCGGCCGGCCATCTCGACCTCGTGGTCGAGACCGAACTCAAGCCCTATGACATCGCAGCCTTGATCCCGATCGTCACCGGCGCCGGCGGCGTCGTCACCAACTGGGAAGGCAAGCCCGCCCAGAACGGCGGCCGCATCGTCGCCGCCGGCGACGCCCGCGTGCACGAGGCCGCGCTGAAGCTCTTGAACAGCTAGCAGCGCAACCGCACGGAACCCGATGGATGCATTGATCGTCGTTGATATGCAGGTCGGGCTCCTCAACGGCGAGCCAAAGCACGATCTGCATGGCGTCATCGAACGCATCAACCAACTCGCGGCAAAAGTCCGCGAACGGTCCGGCGTGGTGATCTTCGTGCAGCATTGCAGTGGCGCGGAAGACGATTTCGTGCCGGGTACGCCGGGCTGGGCGCTTCTGCCGGAGCTCAATCGCGCGGCTGCCGACATCGTCATTCGCAAGACCCTGAACGATCCCTTCGCCGGCACCGACCTCGCGGCGCGCCTGAAAGAAATTGCGCCGGCTCGCGTCTTCATCACGGGATGGGCAACCGATCTCTGCGTCGATGCCACCGTTCGATCGGCCATTTCAAATCATTACGACGTCGTGGTGGTTACCGACGGCCATACCTTGAACGACCGGCCCCACCTCGACGCGCAGAGCGTCATCCGTCACCACCACTGGATCTGGGGCAATTTGATCACGCAGCGATCGATCAGTCTCGTGCGTACGGACGAACTCCTGCCTTGACGGGCTTGGCGCCTGCTGCAACCAGCCGGAGGCCTTGCATCGAACAGTTCATCGCGTACGATGCCTGCCAACACCGCACCTGAGATGCGGGATCGGGGAGCATTCATGAGACTGCCGAGCAAGCTGCTGGCTGGACTGACGTTGCTATTGTTGCCAGCTCTGGCCTCGGCGCAGGATTTCCCCGCAAAACCGATCAAGCTGATCGTGCCGTTCCCGGCCGGCGGTCCCAACGACATCATTGCGCGCGTGATCGGCCAGCGCATGTCCGAAATTGCCAGGCAGCCGGTGCTGATCGACAATCGCGGCGGCCAGGGCGGCGTGCTCGGCACCGACGCGGTCGCAAAGGCCCCACCCGACGGTTACACCATCGCGATCTCGAGTGCGGGCGCGCTCGCGATCAGCCCGAGCATGGAAAAGGTCGCCTACGATACGCTGAAGGATTTCGCGCCGGTGACGCTGGTCGCCACCGTGCCCGAAATGCTGGTGGTCGCGACCAACGTGCCCGCCAATGACTTGAAAGAACTGGTCGCGCTCGCAAAGGCGCAACCGGGAAAACTGAATTTCGCCTCGTCCGGTCCCGGCAGCCTGCCGCATCTGGCCGGCGAACTGCTCAAGCTGACGGCCAGCATCGACATCGTGCACGTGCCCTATCGCGGCGCCGCGCCGGCGGTGAACGACCTGCTCGGCCAGCAGGTGCAGATGACGTTCCTCGATCTGCCGGTGCTGTTGCCGCAGGTCAAGGCCGGCGCCCTGCGCCCGATCGCGATCGGCGCGCCCGAGCGGGCGCCGACCGCGATGGAGGTGCCGACTACCGCCGAGGCCGGGATGCCCGGCATGATCATCGAGAACTGGTACGGCATGGTGGCGCCCGCCGCCACGCCACCGGCGATCATCGCTTACCTGCACAAGATCACGACCGAAGCGATGGCCGATCCGACCGTGAAGGAAAAGCTCGCAGCCCAGGGCGCGACGCTGGTCGGCGACACGCCGGAACATTTCCGCGGCTTCATCGACAGCGAAATCAGGAAGTGGGCGAAGGTGATCAAGGACGCGGGGGTCGTGACGACGAAGTGAGGACCGCCGCGTCCCTGCCTATTGCTGAACTAGAGGCGTGAAATCGCCGGGACATCTCGCCCGGCCATGACAAGTTGCCGGAGGCTTCATGAAGGCTCTTCGCGTGCTTCTCACCGGATTGTCCGTGCTGCTGCCCGCTATGGCGGCAGCCCAGGATTTCCCGAGCAAACCGATCCGGCTGATCGTGCCGTTTCCACCCGGCGGGCCGAACGACATCATCGCGCGCCTGGTCGGCCAGCGCATGTCGGAAATGACGAAGCAGCCGGTTCTGATCGACAATCGCGGCGGCCAGGCCGGCGTGCTCGGCACCGATGCGATCGCCAAGGCGGCCCCCGACGGCTACACGATCGGGATCGTGAGCGCGAGTTCGCTGGTCATCAACCCGACTCTCGAGAAAGTGCCCTACGACGTGGCAAAGGATTTCGCCCCTGTCACGCTGGTGACGACGGTGCCGGAGATGCTTGTTGTCGCCAGCAACGTTCCCGCCGGCGACATGAAGGAACTGATCGCGCTCGCCAAGGCACAGCCCGGGAAACTCAATTTCGCATCCGCCGGCGTCGGCGGCCTGCCGCATCTGGCCGGTGAACTGCTCAAGCTGACCGCCAGCATCGACATTGTGCACGTGCCCTATCGGGGTGCTGCGCCCGCCATCAACGATCTGCTCGGCCAGCAGGTGCAGATGGCGTTCCTCGATTTGCCGGTGCTGCTGCCGCATATCAAGGCCGGCACCCTGCGCCCGATTGCCCTCGGCGCGCCGAAGCGCGCGTCCACCTCACCTGACGTGCCGACCACGGCGGAGGTCGGCATGCCGGACCTGCTGATCGAAAACTGGTACGGCATGCTCGCGCCGGGCGGAACGCCCGAGCCGATCATCACCACGCTGAACCGCCTCACCAACGAGGCGATGAACGATCCGCAGGTGAAGCAGAGGCTCGCCGATCAGGGCCTGACGGTCGCCGGCAACACGCCGGCGCAGTTTCGCGACTACATCGGAACCGAGACCCAAAAGTGGGCCCGCGTCATCAAGGCCGCCGGCCTGACCATGGGCAAATGACGTCTGGCTTCCACCCCATCAAAAATCAAGGCGTCCGCGTAATTCCCCGAACGGAATCATGATGTGGGTTCGAAACGCTTCGCGCTCCCTTAGCGCGCGGTACCAGCGCTCCACTCCCGGCAGCGCCGGCCGTTCGATCTCGAGTTCGAAATACCGGTACAGCGACGTCCCTGCGGTTATGTCGGCGAGCGACAGCGTCTCGCCGAGCAGGAAGGACCGGCCTTCCAGCAGCCGGTCCAGCTTGCCGAAATCTTTCGCACACCGCGCCAGCGCGGCGTTGATCGCCGGCCAGTTTCGCTTGTCTTCGGGCGTGCGATAGAAGCCCCAGAATACGCCGATCAGAAAATCGGGCTGCAGCGCGGTCTGAGACCAGTCCATCCAGCCGTCAACGGCGGTGCGCGCAACGGGATCGTCGGACCAAAAGCGCCCCGCACCGTGCTGCGCGGCAAGGTAGCGAAGGATCGCGTGCGATTCCCACACCGTCGCCGCGTCGTCCCGGATCACGGGAATGCGGCCGTGGGGATTCATTGCGAGGAAATCAGGCGCATCGAGCCCGCCAAACTGGCCCCCGGCATCGATATGTTCGTGCGGCAGTTCGAGTTCGCCGATCAGCCACATGACTTTCTGGAGGTTAAAAGAACTGCGGCGTCCCCAGACCTTCAGCATTTTTGCTCTCCTTCAGATGTTCAGCGTGGCGCAGATTTGCGCAGATGCTCCGCCAATTGTTGCGCGGGCTTGGGCAGCGCCCGAAAACTCCGCGCACAGATCACGAGCTTCCGGTTGGCCCAGGAATCCCTGATCCTGACAACATTGATCTTCATCGACCGCGCGCACCGCTTTGCCGCCACTTCAGGCATCACGCCGATCCCGATGCCGGCGGCGACCATCTGGCCGATCGCATCGAAACTGTTCAGCCGGGCGCGGAAGCGCAGACGCGCCCCGAGACGCGCCGCATGTCCGCTGATATGGGCGTGCAGCGCGATCGAGTTGATCAGCCCGACGAAATCGCGCTTCACCACCTCGCTGAAATCGACCTGCCGCCGGTTCGCCAGTTCATCATCCCGCGCGGCGACCAGCACCAGGCGGTCTTCGCTGAACGGCATCCGCTCGATATTGTCCGCAAGCGCGTGTTCGGCGGCGAGCCCGAGATCGGCGGCGCCGATGACGATGGCGCGGGCAATCTCGGCGCTTTCGCGCTCCTCGACGTCGATCGAAATGTGGGGATGCGCCGCCAGAAAGGCCGCCAGCGTCTTCGGCAGATATTCCGAGAGCCCGGACGTGTTGGCGAGGAAGCGGACGGTGGCCTTCGCGCCATGGGCAAAAGCCAGAAGATCGCCGCGCATCGCCTCCACATTGTGGAGCACGACCCTGGCGTGATCGAGCAGGCTTTCGCCGGCCGGCGTCAGTTCGACGCCACGGCGGCCGCGCGTCAGCAACGCAACGCCGAACGCGTCCTCCAGTCCCTTGATTCGCTCGCTCCCCGATGCCAGCGCGAGATGAACCCGCTGCGCGCCGTTGGTGATGCTGCGCGTCTCGGCCACCGCGACGAAGAGCTGAAGATCGACCAGATCGAAGCGCATCGGGATTCCCTGCGAAGTGATCGGCTTTGAGCCGTCATTGCGAGCGCAGCGAAGCAATCCATCTTTCCTTGTGCTGCAACATGGATTGCTTCGCTTCGCTCGCAATGACGAGGAGATAGCCTTCGTTCCTGCCGAAGGCTATCTCCGTAATCTCCAGATTGTGCCTGTTATGCCGATAGGTCAATGTCGTCCCATGTTCGATTCCCTGCTTCTCCTCGTCACTGCCGCCTTCCTGCTCGCGGGCTTCGTGAAGGGCGCGCTCGGGCTTGGCCTGCCGACGGTGTCGATGGGCCTGCTTGCGGTGTCGATGCCGCCGGCCCAGGCGCTCGCCATCGTCATCGTGCCGGCGATCATCACCAATATCTGGCAGACCTTCGGCGGTCCTTATCTGCGCGATATTTTCCGGCGGCTATGGCCATTGCTGATTGGTACGGCCGCCGGCATCTGGCTGAACGCAGGGGCGCTGACCGGGCCCTATGCGCGCTACACCACCATCGCGCTCGGCCTGTTGCTGGCGATCAATGCCGTCATCGGCCTGAGCAAGTTCAATTTCGCCATTGCCCCCCGAAACGAAAAATGGGTCGGCGGTATCGTCGGGCTGATTACCGGCATGATTTCGGCGGCAACCGGCGTGCAGGTCGTTCCGTCGGTGCCTTTCCTGCAGGCGATCGGCATGGAAAAGGAAGAGCTGATCCAGGCATTGGGCGTGTTCTTCACGGTCGCGACCCTGGCGCTTGGCCTCAACCTCACCGGCGCCGGCCTGCTAACGGCCGCAACCGCGCTGCCGGGCGCGGTCGCCATGGCGGCGTCCTTTGCCGGCATGTTTATCGGACAGGCGGTGCGGACGCGGCTGCAGCCGGATATCTTTCGGCGCTGGTTCCAGATCGGCATGATTGTCCTGGGCCTCTATCTCTCCAGCAATGCGCTTGCGAAATTGGTGTCGTAACTTCCACCTAAGCTGCGTGGGAAAGCCCGCGAATTCCCAGCGACGGAATTCATCGGGCGGGCGGGCAGCCGAACCTAGCGCGCCTCCAGCATCGCGACGCGGATGCCGAGATAGACGAACAGCCCGCCGAGAGCCCGGTTGATCCAGGCCATCGTGCCGGCCGATTGCCGGATGCGGCCGGCGGCCCTGGCCGCGAAGGCGGCAATCCCGAAGCACCACAACGTGCCGCTGGTGATGAAGATCAGGCCGAGCATCAGGAAGGCCAGCGTCTTGTGGGCAGATTCCGCCGTCACAAATTGCGGCAGGAACGCCAGAAAGAACAGCGCCACCTTCGGATTGAGCACGTTGGTCAGGGCGCCCTGCCAGAACACGCGGGCAAGCGAAGTCTCGTTGCCCGCCACGGCCGCCTCCGCCAGCGGCCGCGAATGTGACAGCAGCATCTGGACGCCCGTAATCAACAGATAGGCGGCACCTGCCCATTTCAGCACCGTGAAGGCGGCAGATGACGCCATCAACAGCGCCGACAGGCCGATGGCGGCGCCGAACACGTGAACAAGGCAGCCGACGCTGATCCCGGTCGCCGCTGCCGCCCCGCCACGCCATCCAAACTGGATGCTGCGGCCGACAATGTAGGCCGTGTCCGGTCCCGGGGTGACGTTGAGCAGGAGCCCGGAAAGGATGAAAAGCCAGAGTTCATGAATGCCGAGTGTTTCAACCATCTATTTGACCGGTTCCACGACCCTGTCTGCCCTTAAATTGCGCGTGTGCCAATTCTAGACGGTTTGCGGTACCATCATGAGCAAATCAGGCTTCCACCAGATAACGCATATTTTATAAACATTGGAATCGGCCGGCCGACCACGTAGTGGTTATCCCGCCCATTCCGGCGCCGTTGGGGATATAGTGGGGACATGGAAAGACGCTTGGCTGCCATCGTCTGTGCTGACGTCGCCGGCTACTCCCGCATGATGGGGGCCGACGAAGCGGGGACGCACGCCACGTTCAAGGCCCATCGCACCGCGATCTATCCGATCATCCTCAATCACGGCGGCCGCCTGGTGAAGAATACCGGCGACGGTTTCCTGCTGGAGTTTCCCTCCATCGTCGGCGCCATCGAGGCCGCGGTTGCGATGCAGATGGTGATGGCGGAGCGCAACGAGCACCTGCCCGCCGATCGATCCATGCAGTTCCGCATGGGCATCCACATGGGCGACGTGATGGCCGACGAGGACGAGGTGTTCGGCGACGACGTCAACATCGCCGTCCGCCTCGAATCGGTTGCCGCCTCCGGCGGCGTGGCGGTTTCGGGCAAGGCCTGTCATGAAGCCGGCAAGCGTCTCAGCGTCACGCTCGCCGATGCCGGCCCCCATCGGTTCAAGAATATCGAAGAGCCGATCCAGGTCTGGACTTGGCAGCCCGCCGGCTCCGACGCCAGCGGCCCGGCGCCCAAGGCCTCGACCGAAACATCGGTCACCAATCTCCCGGCCCAGTATCGGACGGCGATCGTAGGCGTACTGCCGTTCGCGAATTTGAGCGAAAGCGCCGACGAGTATTTTTCCGACGGGCTGACCGAGGACCTGATCCACGCGCTTTCGCTGCAATCGTTCTATCGGGTGCTGAGCCGCAACTCGACCTTCTCCTACAAAGGCAGGAATGTGAGCACGCGCCTGATCGCGCGCGAGATCGATGCGAGCTACCTGATCCAGGGCTCCGTACGCCGGGCCGCCAACAAGATTCGCGTCACCGCCGAGTTGATCGCGCCCGAGACCGGCGAGCAGTTGTGGACCGGCCGGTTCGACCGCGACATCGGCGACCTGTTCGCCATGCAGGACGAGCTCACCACCAGCCTCTCGGCGGCGATCGCGGCCGAGATCTACCGGGCGGAGGCCTCCGCGCCGCCGCGCTCGTCGTCGAACGACATCACCGCCTGGGATCGCTTCCTGAAAGGGCTTTCCTACTACTATTTGCAGACGCAGGCCGATCTCGAAACCTCGATCAGCTTGTTCAAGGAAGCCGTCACGCTCGATCCGACATTATCGATCGCCCGTGCCTATCTCGCCACGATCCAGATCCAGGGCATCCAGTTCGGATGGATCCGAAGCACGCGCGAAATGTTTGACTACGCAATGAGCCTTGCGGAAAGCAGTGTCCGGCTCGATCCCCGTTCGTCCTTTGCCTTCCAGACTCTCGCCTATTTGAACGCGGCGGGAGGGCACCACGAGACGGCAATGGATGCCGCCAAGCGGGCGGTCGGGCTCAATCCGTACGATATGGGCGCCCGCGGCGTGCTTGGGATTTGTCATCTCGTGTCCGGCGAACACCGGCCCGCAATCGAACTGTTTACGATGGCAGCGCAGAGCGGCAACAACGATCCCAGGTATCAATGGGCGGCCGTGAACGCGTTCGGCCATTACCTGCTCGGGCAGTACGATGCTTCGCTGTCCTGGGCGCGGGAGCAGCTCTATACCAATCCCAATATGCTTCAGGCACTCGCGATCCGCGCGGCGGCGCTCGCCCAGTTGGGACGAACTTCGGAGGCCGCAACGGCGACCGAGGTTTTGCTCAGCAACTATCCGAGCCTTACCGTCGAACGCCATTTGCGGAACTTCCACTGGAAGATGCCTGAGGATATCGCCCACTATCGCGACGGCCTTTTGAAGGCCGGCATCCCCTACAGCCGACTGACTCTGGTCGAGCCCTCGCCCAAGCTTGCCGCCGATTCATGAGCGTGTGAACGGTTTGGTTGACACGGCGTCGAATTCCGCCAAAACTTGCCTACACGCTGAAGTAGCGCGCCGCTGAATTCCTTTTTTCAGAACCGTCATCCGCTTCGCCCTGGCAGCGGACCGATTTTCATACTTGGCGCTTTCCCGGCGCTTTGAGGATTTGAAACCATGTCGGACAACCCCACCGGTACTGCTCCGGGCACCCCGTCGGCCGGACAGATTCCCGTTTCACCCAACAACCCCTGCCCGTTCCTGCGCGCGCTGGTCGCCAACGGCTATGTCGGCGGCCACGTCGTGCCGCTTTCGCAACTCGCCGAAATGGTCGGATTGGCGAGCGGCGAAACCGGCTCTGCCCAAAACGAGGTGCGGATGAAAACCAGGATGGTCGCCGTCATTGCCAACGGCCTTGGGCCGCTGAGCGTGCTGAAAAGCGCGACCTCCGGCGCGGTGCTCGACGAACTTCGCGATGGCCCGCTCGACAAGCACGGCGGCGGTTCGCGCATTCTCGACGTCGACGCGAAAGTCCATGAGGACGAAATCGCCCGGCTCGCCGGCTTCGGCAAGGACCGCAAGGATCCTGACGGCGGCGTCGAGCGCGGCCTGACGGAGAAAGAGATCGACACCTTCATGAAGGCCAATCTCAAGCGCGACGGCGATGCGGCGCACTGGTACTACCCTCTTCTCATGAAGGGCGAATGGCCTGTGCTGCTGAAGATCCTCGGCAAGGGCGAAGGTGAGGAGCGTTACCTCAGTGTCGCCGAAGTCAGGACGCTGTTCGTTGAGCGGCGATTGCCCGAGCGGATCACCAAGCGGCTGCCGAAGCCGGCCCCGCGCTGAGCATCACTTGAACAGCGGCGTGCCGGGCACGAAGGCGTCGAACGCCGCCCAGAATTGCCCGCGGTAGCGGTCCTGCTCCTGCAGGATCTCGTGCCGGGAGCCAGCGATCACCAGATGCGAGCCGGCGCGCAGATGGTAGGCGAATTCCTCGATCGCAGCCGTGGAAACAATGCTGTCGTTGCTGGCCGCCAGCATCAGGATCGGCTGGCGGATTTCGGACGGGTAGCTCACGCCGCGAAAGGTATGCATCGCCCTGAACGCGGTATCGGCCCAGGCCACCGTCGGCGAGCCGATGCCGAGCGTGGGATCTTCTTCCAGGATCGCGGCGTTGCGGGCGTAGCGCACGGGATCGCTGGTGAAGGGGTTGTTGATGAAGGATTCCGTTCCGGTCAGCGCGTCGCTGCCGCCGGGCACGTAGCGGCCGCCCTGCCCCATCAGCCGCATGGTTCGAAGCAGCACGCGCGTCGGGAACGAGGTCCTGCGCCCCGGAAGATCGATCATCGGCGCTGACAGCACCATGCGGTCGAACCAGCGCTTCCCCGCATGCGCGAGTCTCAGCATGACGGCGCCGCCCATCGAGTGCGCCAGCGCGAAGAAGGGCGGCGGGCAATCCGGCAGCACCACCTGCTGCACGAAGGTTTCGACGTCGACTTCAAAATCGGAGAAGTCGCGGACATAGCCCTTGCGCGGATCGCGCAGGCGGCGCGAGGAATGCCCCTGGCCGCGCCAGTCGATCATCGCCACCGCAAACCCGCGATCGCGCAAGTCGCGCACCGTCTCGAAATATTTCTCGATCGGCTCGGTCCGCCCGGGGAAGACGCAGACCGTGCCCTTGCGCCCTGCCGGTGGCGCCCAGCGCGCGAACCGCAACTCCGCGCCGTCGGGCGTCTTGATCGTGCCCGAGACGACGTCCTCCGGAACCGGATTGGCGGGGATAGAGACGAGCGTCATGACGGGCAACCGGCTAGGTGAAAATCACTGGAAATCAAGGCAGGAAGCGCAAAAAAGGGGGCCTGTTTCGCCCCTCTTGAACGCCGTTTCACCCCTCCCATATCATTTCTGTGCAGGCCGCTACCAGTGTTTCGGACCAAAACACGAAGGCTCCAAAACCCTGAGGCTGCACAGGACTACGGCCCGGCCCGATGGCGGGCGGGTAATTGAAACAGTCGCTCAATGGAGGACTACCCTATGCGTACCTACGACCTCACTCCGTTTTATCGTTCCACCGTCGGCTTCGACCGCTTCTTTAACCTGCTCGATCAGGTGACCTCAGACGGCAGCCCCGGTTATCCCCCCTACAATATCGAGCGCACCGGCGAGAACGCCTACCGCATCAGCGTTGCGGTCTCCGGCTTCTCGCAAGGCGAGCTTTCGATCGTCGCGAAAGAAAACACGCTGACGATCAAGGGCGAGAAGTCAGCCAACGAAAACGGCAAGGACACTTCCGAAGTACTCTACCGCGGCATCGCCGCGCGTGCCTTCGAGCGCGTATTCCAGCTTGCCGATTTCGTGCAGGTGAAGAACGCCTCGCTCGAGAACGGCCTGCTCCATGTCGATCTCGTCCGCGAGATCCCCGAGGCCAAGAAGCCGCGCAGCATTCCGATCAACTCCGGCGCGCAGGCGCCGCAGGTGGTCGACGCCTCGGTCGCCGCGTAACGCGCTTCAAGCTTTCGGCCGGTATTGGCTGAACGCGAAAACGCCCCGGGAAACCGGGGCGTTTTTTGGTTCGTTTGTGGCCCGGATGGAGCGCAGCGCAATCCGGGTCCTTTGCTCGCGGATAAAGTCACCCCGGATTTCGCTCCGCTCCATCCGGGCTACGCATTCACTCCAGTCCCTGCGCCGTGGGCATATCCTTCGTCGGTGCAATCGACGGGACGGGCTTGGCTGGAGCCGAACCGGTTGTCACCGGGGCGGCCGCCTGCACCTCGGCCGACTTCGGGGCAGGTGCAGTCGCCTGCTGGACCGGAGCCGGCGCTGGCTTGGCGGCGATCGGGCTGGCCTTCGGCATCGGCACCGCGCGGCTCGCGACATGGGCCGGCCGTGACGGTTTCGGCGCGGCCTGGACCTGGTCCGGCGCCGTAAAGGGCCCATGCAGCGCGCTCTGCTCCTCGTAGTAATTATCGCCGCCCATGCGGTAGACCGGCAGGAAGCGGATGATGCGGCCATTGCGCGCGTCAATAATCAGCCGCCCGTCCGCGCCGCCGCGATCGAGGGCCGCGATCGTGTAGACGAAGCCGCGGAGCCTGGGGATGCCGAGCGGCGAGAATCCGTTGTCACGCAGCACGGAGTACACTTCCGTCGACGGCAGCAGGCTTGGGCCGTTTCCGTAGTGCGGCCCGGGCACGTAGGACGGCCCGGGAACCGGGCGCGGCGCCATCGCATAGGGGGCTTCGACATCCGATGCCGCCACGTAGGGCCCGGGCACCTGCGCCTGCGCGCTGCCCGCCAGAAGGACCAGTCCCGCCGCTAAAGATCCCGTGAAAAACTTCATCACCGAAAGCTCCTGTAAGCCCCGCAACCACCGGGCCTGCGCGGGAGCATTTCGCTCTCCTGCCGGCCCGGACCAATATTTCATTGCGAAATCTGGCGGTCCTTGGGCCGGATCGCGGCACCGCTGCCGCAAACGCCCACCGGCGGGTTTTTCCCCGGCCGCAATGAGCCTATCCGCATGCAGGCGAGGACTTTCACGCGCTTGTGTGATAGACAAAAATTTGGCATGGTCGGAGTTAGGACAGCATCGCTGTCTTAATTGCGGGGCGGTCCCGGCACAGGGATTGCAAAGAAACCGTGGCGCCACGAGCTCCAGGGCAGTGCAGGCAAGGCCGTTCCTCAGGGACGTTGAACGCCCAGGCCTGAATTTAAGAAATTGCGGCTCGCGGAGGACGAGCGGTGGCCCGGTGGGTGCCGCAAGCGTCCAAGGTGCGCCGACGATGTGGTGAGGCCCTTAGCCTTTTTGAGAGGAATAAGATGAGCGGGTCGGAATTCGAGCGCGAAAACATCGTGGCAGAAACACTGTCGGCGACCGCGGCTTCGAAACCGGTCGACACTTTGCTCGAAGATTCTCCGCGCGAGCATGACTGGCGTCCGCCGGCCGTGGGCATGTACGACCTCTCGATGGAGAAGGATTCCTGCGGCGTTGGCTTCATCGCCAACATCAAGGGCAAGAAGTCGCATCAGATCGTCTCCGACGCGATCAGCATTCTCTGCAACCTCGAGCATCGCGGCGCGGTCGGCGCCGATCCGCGCGCCGGCGACGGCGCCGGCATTCTGGTGCAGATCCCGCATGCCTTCTTCGCCCGCAAGACCGCAGCCCTCGGCTTCAAGCTGCCGGAGCCCGGCCACTATGCCATCGGCGCGCTGTTCATGCCGAAGGAGACGGCGTGGCGAAAAGTGATCCAGAGCATCATCGCCGAACAGATCAAGGAAGAGGGCCTCGTGCTGCTCGGCTGGCGCGACGTGCCGTCCGACAACGCCTCGCTCGGCGTCACCGTCAAGCCGACCGAGCCCTATCACATGCAGGTGTTCATCGGCCGCAACGGCACGGCGAAGACCGAGGACGAATTCGAGCGCAGACTCTACATCCTGCGCAAGTCGATCTCGCAGGCGATCTATCAGCGCCGGGAGCGCGGGCTCGCCGGCTATTATCCGGTCTCGCTGTCGTGCCGCACCGTGATCTACAAGGGCATGTTCCTCGCCGACCAACTCGGCAAGTACTATCCCGACCTGCATGAAGCGGATTTCGAGAGCGCGCTGGCGCTGGTGCATCAGCGCTTCTCGACCAACACCTTCCCAACCTGGTCGCTCGCGCATCCCTACCGGATGATCGCCCATAACGGCGAAATCAACACGCTGCGCGGCAACGTCAACTGGATGGCGGCGCGCCAGGCTTCCGTGCATTCGGAGCTCTACGGCAAGGACATCAGCCGTCTGTGGCCGATCTCCTACGAAGGCCAGAGCGACACCGCCTGCTTCGACAACGCGCTCGAATTCCTGGTGCAGGGCGGCTACTCGCTGCCGCACGCCGTCATGATGATGATTCCGGAAGCGTGGGCCGGCAATCCCCTGATGGATGAGCAGCGCCGCGCCTTCTACGAATATCACGCCGCGCTGATGGAGCCGTGGGACGGCCCCGCCGCGATCGCGTTCACCGACGGCCGCCAGATCGGCGCTACGCTCGACCGCAACGGCTTACGTCCGGCGCGCTATCTCGTCACCAAGGACGACCGGATCGTGATGGCGTCCGAAATGGGCGTGCTGAAGATTCCCGAGGACGAAATCATCACCAAGTGGCGGCTGCAGCCCGGGAAGATGCTGCTGGTCGACCTCGAACAGGGACGCCTGATCCCCGACGACGAGATCAAGGCGACGCTGGCCAAGAGCCATCCCTACAGCGACTGGCTGCATCGCACCCAGCTCGTGCTGGAAGAATTGCCTGACGCGGCCACCAAGGGCATGCGCTCGAACCTGCCGCTGCTCGACCGGCAGCAGGCGTTCGGCTATTCGCAGGAAGACATCACCATCCTGATGACGCCGATGGCGGCGACCGGCGAAGAAGCCGCCGGTTCGATGGGCAACGACACGCCGATCTCGGCGCTGTCGGACCGGCCGAAGCCGCTCTTTACGTACTTCAAGCAGAACTTCGCGCAGGTCACCAACCCGCCGATCGATCCGATCCGCGAGGAGCTCGTCATGAGCCTCGTCTCGATCATCGGGCCGCGGCCGAACCTGTTCGACCTGCAGGGCATGGCCTCGACCAAGCGGCTCGAGGTGCGGCAGCCGATCCTCACCGATGCGGACCTGGAGAAGATCCGCTCGATCTCCGATGTCGCGGACACCCATTTCAAGTCGCGCACGCTCGACACCACCTTCCATGCCGGCTTCGGCGCGGCGGGCATGGAGCAGGTGCTCGACGAACTCTGCGCGCGCGCCGAAGGCGCGGTGCGCGAAGGTGTCAACATCATCATCCTGTCCGACCGCATGGCGGGCTCGGACCGGATTCCGATCCCCTCGCTTTTGGCCTGCGCCGCCGTGCATCATCATCTGATCCGCACAGGATTGCGCACCTCGGTCGGGCTCGTCGTCGAGTCCGGCGAGCCGCGCGAAGTGCATCATTTCGCGTGCCTGGCCGGCTACGGCGCCGAGGCGATCAATCCATATCTGGCGTTCGAAACCATCATCGCCATGAAGGACCGGCTGCCCGGCTCGCTCGACGACTACGAGATCGTCAAGCGCTACATCAAGTCGATCGGCAAGGGCCTGTTGAAGGTGATGTCCAAGATGGGCATCTCGACCTACCAGTCCTATTGCGGCGCGCAGATTTTTGACGCCGTCGGACTGAAGGCCGATTTCGTCGCCAAGTACTTTGCCGGCACCCACACCCGCATCGAGGGCGTGGGCCTGGCCGAGATCGCCGAGGAAACCGCGCGCCGCCATACCGACGCGTTCGGCGATGCGCAGGTCTACAAGACCGCGCTCGATGTCGGCGGCGAATATGCCTACCGGACCCGCGGCGAGGACCATGCATGGACCGCGGAATCCGTTTCCACGCTGCAGCATGCCGTGCGCGGCAACTCGCTGGAGCGCTACCGGGCGTTTGCAAAGATCCTCAATGAGCAGTCCGAGCGGCTGTTAACGCTGCGCGGCCTGTTCCGGCTCAAGACCGCCGAAGACGAGAAGCGCAAGCCGGTGAAGCTCGACCAGGTCGAGCCCGCCAAGGACATCGTCAAGCGTTTCGCCACGGGAGCCATGTCGTTCGGCTCGATCTCGCGCGAGGCGCATACGACGCTCGCGATCGCCATGAACCGGATCGGCGGCAAGTCGAACACCGGCGAAGGCGGTGAAGAATCCGATCGCTTCAAGCCGCTGCCGAACGGCGACAGCATGCGTTCGGCGATCAAGCAGGTCGCCTCCGGCCGCTTCGGCGTGACGACGGAGTATCTCGTCAACTCCGACATGATGCAGATCAAGATGGCGCAGGGCGCCAAGCCCGGCGAAGGCGGCCAGTTGCCCGGCCACAAGGTCGACGCGACCATTGCGCGCGTTCGGCACTCGACGCCCGGCGTCGGTCTGATTTCGCCGCCGCCGCATCACGACATCTATTCGATCGAGGATCTGGCGCAGCTGATCTACGACCTCAAGAACGTCAATCCGGACGGTCAGGTCTCGGTCAAGCTGGTTTCCGAAATCGGCGTCGGCACGGTGGCCGCGGGCGTCGCGAAAGCGCGCGCCGACCATGTCACCATCGCGGGCTTCGAGGGCGGCACCGGCGCGTCTCCCCTCACCTCGATCAAGCACGCGGGCAGCCCGTGGGAGATCGGCCTTGCCGAAACCCACCAGACGCTGGTGCGCGAGCGGCTGCGCAGCCGCATCGTGGTCCAGGTCGACGGCGGCTTCCGCACCGGGCGCGACGTCGTGATCGGCGCACTGCTTGGCGCCGACGAGTTCGGCTTCGCCACCGCGCCGCTGATCGCGGCCGGCTGCATCATGATGCGCAAGTGCCATCTCAACACCTGCCCGGTCGGCGTCGCGACGCAGGATCCGGTGCTGCGCAAGCGCTTCACCGGCCAGCCCGAGCATGTCATCAACTACTTCTTCTTCGTCGCCGAAGAGGTACGCGAGATCATGGCGCAGCTCGGCTACAAGAAGTTCGACGAGATGATCGGCCAGACCCAGATGCTCGACCAGTCCACGCTGGTCGCGCACTGGAAGGCCAAGGGGCTCGACTTCTCAAAACTCTTCGTCCGCCAGAAGGAAGAGAAGGGCCAGAAGATCTATCACGCCGAGGCGCAGAACCATCATCTGGAGAAGGTGCTCGACCGCCGCCTGATCGAGAAGGCGCAGGCCGCGCTCGACCGCGGCGCGCCGGTTAGAATCGAGGAAGAGATCAACAACACCGACCGCTCCGCCGGCGCGATGCTGTCGGGCACGGTGGCCAGGATCTACGGCCATGCCGGGCTGCCGCATGACACCATTCAGGTCAGCCTGAAGGGTACCGCGGGCCAGGCGTTCGGCGCGTGGCTGGCGCGCGGCGTCACCTTCGATCTCGAAGGCGAAGGCAACGACTATGTCGGCAAGGGCCTTTCCGGCGGCCGCATCATCGTCAAGCCGCCGCGGAACTCCGGTATCGTGCCGGAAGAATCCATCATCGTCGGCAACACGGTGATGTACGGCGCGGTCGAGGGCGAATGCTATTTCCGCGGCATCGCCGGCGAGCGCTTTGCGGTGCGTAACTCCGGCGCGATCGCGGTCGTCGAAGGCGCCGGCGATCACTGCTGCGAGTACATGACCGGCGGCATTGTCGTGGTGCTGGGCAAGACCGGGCGTAACTTCGCGGCCGGCATGTCGGGCGGCATCGCCTATGTGCTGGACGAGGCCGGCGACTTCGAGAAGCTCTGCAACCTCTCGATGGTCGAACTCGAGCCGGTGCTGTCGGAAGAGCTGATCAACGCCGGCACCTACAATCACTCCGGCGATCTTGAGGCGCATGGCCGGGTCGATGTTTTCGCCAATCTGCTGGAGTCCGATATCGAACGGCTGCACATCCTGATCACGCGCCATGCCAAGCTGACCGGCTCGAAGAAAGCGGCCGAAATCCTCGCCGACTGGAAGACGTGGCTCCTGAAATTCCGCAAGGTGATGCCGGTGGAATACCGCCGCGCACTGAAGGAAATGAAGGCGAACGCCGACGCCGAGCCAAAAATCGCGATCGGGGCTTAGTTGCACGAGCCCGTCATTGCGAGCGCAGCGAAGCAATCCATAGCGCCACAAGCCGAACCATGGATTGCTTCGTCGCCAGCGCTCCTCGCAATGACGGAGGCGTGACGGGAAGAAGCAAGACGAACGAGAGATTCAGGGACGTCAGTTTTTATGGGCAAGATCACAGGTTTTCTGGAAATCGACCGGCATGACCGCAAGTATGCGCCGGTCGCGGATCGTTTGAAGCACTATCGCGAATTCGTCATTCCCCTGAGCGAGAAGGACACCCGCGACCAGGCCGCGCGCTGCATGAATTGCGGCATCCCCTATTGCCACGGCACCGGTTCGGTGGCGCCGGGCACGCCGGGCTGCCCGGTCAATAACCAGATCCCCGATTTCAACGACCTCGTCTATCAGGCCAATTGGGAAGAGGCCTCGCGCAACCTGCACTCGACCAACAATTTCCCCGAGTTCACCGGCCGCATCTGCCCGGCGCCGTGCGAAGCGTCCTGCACGCTCAACATCGACGACAACCCGGTCACCATCAAGACCATCGAATGCGCCATCGTCGATCGCGCCTGGGACAATGGCTGGCTGAAGCCCGAGATTGCGCCCAGCAAGACCGGCAAGAAGGTAGCGATCATCGGCTCCGGACCCGCAGGCCTTGCGGCTGCGCAGCAGCTCGCGCGCGCCGGACACGACGTCCACGTCTACGAAAAATTCGCCAAGGCCGGCGGATTGCTTCGCTACGGCATTCCCGACTTCAAGATGGAAAAGCACGTCATCGACCGCCGCGTGGCGCAGATGGAAGCCGAGGGCGTGACGTTCCATTACGGCGTCCATGTCGGCGGCACCGTGCAAGGCGCGATCGATCCGCGCGAGCTGCTCAACCAGTATGACGCGGTGGCATTGACCGGCGGCGCCGAGGCCGGCCGCGATCTGCCGATTCCCGGCCGCGAGCTTGACGGCATTCACTTTGCGATGGATTTCTTGCCGCAACAAAACCGCCGCGTCTCCTCCGAGCCGCTCGGCGACGCCACGGAAATTCTCGCCGAAGGCAAGCATGTCGTCGTGATCGGCGGCGGCGACACCGGTTCGGACTGCATCGGCACCTCATTCCGGCAGGGCGCGAAATCTGTCACGCAACTTGAAATCATGCCGGCGCCGCCCGAGCACGAGAACAAGGGCATCACCTGGCCGAACTGGCCGTTGAAGATGCGGACCTCGTCGAGCCAGGCCGAAGGCGCCAAACGCGAATTCGCGGTGCTGACGCAAAAATTCTCGGGCGAGAATGGCAAGGTGCAGAAGCTGCACTGCGTCCAGGTCGACGACAAGTTCAAGCCGATCGCGGGCACCGAATTCGAGCTCGATGCCGAGCTCGTGCTGCTCGCCATGGGTTTTGTGCATCCGGTGCACGAGGGCATGCTGAAGAACCTCGGCGTCGATCTCGACCAGCGCGGCAACGTCCGCGCCAACACGCATGACTACCAGACCTCGCTGCCCAACGTGTTCTCCGCCGGCGACATGCGCCGCGGGCAATCGCTGGTGGTGTGGGCGATCCGCGAGGGCCGGCTGTGCGCGCGGGCGATCGACCAGTATCTGATGGGGACGACGACGCTGCCGCGGTAGCTCCGCTGTCATCACCCGCGAATGCGGGTGATCCAGTATTCCAGAGACGTCAGTGATGTCCGGATAAGCTGCGGCGTACTGGATGCCCCGCCTGCGCGGGGCATGACGAGTAGTCAATTCTGCACCCTTACCCCCAGCATCCCCACCGTCGATACCGTGCTGTTGCCCGGCAAATTCGAATCCAGCCAGTCGCGCCGCAGCGTGCCCCTGAGCCAGACGTTGCGGTTCATCTTGTAGATCACCTCGCCCGATACCGTGTAGATCTTGTCCTTGCGGTTATCGCCTTGATAGTCGAGATCCCCCCAGGTGAACTTGCCGATCGCGGTCAGCCAGCGGCGGAAGTCATGGTCGACTTCGACGGTGTAGATGTGCGTCAGCACGCCCGACGTGCCGGGCAGTGTGGTCTCCGCGATCGTGGTGTCGGAATAGAACTTTACCGTGGTCAGCGGCGTTGCGGTCCACACCAGCGAGGACGAAACGAGCAGGCCTTCGAGGCGATTGAGCCGCGGATCGACATAATCGCGCGCGGCGTAGCCGACGCCGATTTCGCCGGTCAACAGCCGCGAGAATTCAAAACTGGTGCCGCCCTTGACGTAGCCGCCCGCGGAATCGCGTGCAAAGCCGCCGCGGTCGAGCTTGACGTCATGCACGCGGCTATCGCCCTGCACTTCCACGAACGGCTTCAGGCCGGGCCGCAAATCATAGCTGACGCGGCCGATGCCGCCGTACTGGCTGAAGTTGCGGTCGTCGTTGGTGGTCGAGGTCCCATCGGTAAGCTTTGAGTTGGTGTAGTCGGTGCGATCGACGGCGGCGCCGGCGGAAACCTGCAGCCGGTTGAAGCTTTGATCGACACCCAGAGTGCCGCCCACCGTGCTGTAGATCGGATATCTGGCGAGGCCCGCCTGCACGTTGGGGCTGCCGGGATTGTCGGTCGAGACGAACAACCGCCCCTGCGCCAGCAGCTTAGTGTCGCGGCTGACGTCGAGCCGGCCGTCGATATGCCCGATGAAGTTCGGCCGGTCGATATCGAGCGGCGCCGACAGCGGCGTGCCATCGGCGTTCGGCGGGAGATTGCTGCCGTAGCCGGTAAAGGAGCCGCGCAGATCAGCCACCAGCGCGTGGCGCTCCCAGTCGGAGACCGCGAGGAATTCCGGCGCAATCACATAGAATGGCTTGCCTTGCGCCGGTACGAGCCGGCCGGGATTGGTATCGTAGCCACCGGAGAGTTCGACCGCGGATTTGACCAGGAAACTCCCGGCGTAATCGCCGACCGCGCCGAACGGATCGTCGTCGAGCCGCAGACGCTTGCGCGGGGGCTGTCCCACCACCGTGCCCGCCATGCCGGGCGGGATCGGCGCTTTGTGCGCCGATTCCGACGGAGCAATCGAAAGCCGCAGCCGCGTGTTCGACGCGATCGGCGGCGGTGGGCTGCCAGGACCAACCGGCGGCTTCGGCTTCGCCTGCGCGGGATAGTACTTTGGCTTTTTGCGCTTGCGGTTGAGCGAGTCGTAGCCGGAATCGGCGGCGCCGCTGGCGGCCGGCAGACCGTATTTCGGGATCTGACCGATCCGCGACGGCGCGGGCTTGTCCTTGTCGTTCCCCTGCAGCTTCGGACTATTGAGCGGATCGTTCGCCTCCGCCGCGGTCCGGCGCAGCGGCGAATCCGGCGAGGTCACCTGGCTGGTGCGTGTCGAACTGAACAGGTCCGGCGTGACGGTTTGTGCTCTCGCCGCAGTTCCCGCGAAAGCGATCAGCGCAAGGCACGGCACGGCTGCGCGAAAGACGCGCGCGCGGCTGTTCCGGCCGGTTGCTAGCCCCGCCCTCACGATGAGAAATACCCCAGCAGAAACAGATACTTGATTGATACGCCCCGAACGCCCGCAGGATCACTTCGTTAATGGAGTTAAAACAATTATGGTTAATGAGCCGTTGAGAGCGCCGCCGTACGCGTCGCATCGCCGGACGAGCCATGCTATGGAGAGGCCCGGGGGCAACGCCCCTCTTCCCTGGAAACAGATATGGCTAATCCGAAACCGCTGATGGCAGATTCATCCGGCTCCGATCCCGCTGATGCCGCCGTCCAGTCGGCCCTGCGCACGCTCGACGCCGAGGGCGGCGGAATCGCAGCGCTCACGGCAGCGCTGCAATCCGATCTCCGCGCCCCCTTTGTCGCCGCCGCCGACCTGATCCGGAATGCCAAGGGACGGCTGATCGTCACCGGACTCGGCAAGTCAGGCCATATCGGCCGCAAGATCGCCGCGACCTTTGCCTCCACCGGCACGCCCGCCTTCTTCGTCCACGCCGCCGAAGCCAGCCACGGCGATCTCGGCATGATCACGGCCGACGACGTCATCCTGGCGCTGTCCTGGTCCGGCGAGCAGCCGGAGATGAAGAACCTGATCAGCTACGCCGCACGGTTCCGGATTGCCGTGATCGCGATGACGTCGGAGCGGGAATCCTCGCTCTCCAAGGCGGCCGACGTCGCGCTGACGCTGCCGAAGGCGCGCGAGGCCTGCCCGCATAATCTCGCCCCCACCACTTCCTCGCTGATGATGCTCGCGCTCGGGGATGCCTTGGCGATCGCGCTGCTGGAAGGCCGCGGCTTTACGTCGGTCGATTTCAGCGTGCTGCATCCGGGCGGCAAGCTCGGCGCGATGTTGAAATATACCCGCGATCTCATGCACGCGGGCGACGCGGTGCCGCTGAAGCCGCTGGGGACAAAAATGTCCGACGCGCTGGTCGAGATGACGTCGAAGGGCTTTGGCTGCGTCGGCATCGTCGACGCACGTGGACATATTGCCGGCATCGTCACCGACGGCGATTTACGCCGCCACATGGACATGGGGCCCGATCTGATGGCGGCCACCGTCGACGAGGTGATGACGAAAAATCCGAAGACGATCGATCGCGACGTGCTGGCCGGCGAGGCGCTGGAGATCCTCAACTCCTCGAAGATAACGACGCTGATCGTCACCGACGCCGGCAAGCCGGTCGGCATCGTGCATCTGCACGATTTTCTGCGCGCCGGCGTGGCGTAGAGCGCCGGTCTCGTAGGGTGGGCAAAGGAGCGAAGCGACGTGCCCACCATCTATCGCCGCGCGCGCTGAGAGATGGTGGGCACGCTTCGCTTTGCCCACCCTACGGTGCCTTCACTTCGGAAACCTCGCCGCCTTCGCCTCCAGCGGCAGCGCCAGGCCATTCGCGAGATAGGATACGGTGCGGTAGAATCCGCACAGCAGGATGATCTCGAATATCTTCGCCTCGTCGTAATGCGCCGACAGGTCAGCGAACTCGGCTTCGCTCAGCGTCGCCCGCTCGTGCAGCGCGTCAACGGCGGCGATCAGCGTCTGCTCGGCTTCCGACCAGCAGGCCTCGGTGGCGGCACCGCGCACGGTGGCGCGGACCTGTTCTTCCGTCAGGTGAGCGGCTACCGCAAACGTCGTGACGTGCACGCCCCACTCGTACTCGCATCCCGTTCGCGCGCAGGTGCGGTCGATGACGATCTCGCGCTCCCGTAACGACAGCGGCCCGCGATCCAGCAGGCCGCCGGCGCGGAATTTTTCCCAGGCGCGGGCGTTGCCGGCCATGACGCGAAACAGCACCAGCGGCGGCGCGCCGCGCATAATGCGGTCGAACTGGGAGGCAATGTCAGGTGCATAAGGCGGCTCAAGCGGCGCGATGCGCGGCGCGGTCTGTGACATCGGCGGACTCCTGTGCTACAAATAACGTAGCAATACGCTACATTATCTGTAGCGACATGCAAGAAGGCTTTCGATGCCGAAACCGGCCGCCATCACCAAAAAAACTGCCGTTCGCGGCTCCCGAACCGGCCGGCCGATCATGGCCCTGCTCGATCTGCTGGGGCGGCGCTGGACGCTCCGCATCGTCTGGGAGCTGCGGGATAGCGCGCTGACCTCGCGTGCGCTCCGCACCGCCTGCGACGACGCCTCGCCGACCGTGATGCACGCCCGGCTGACCGAGTTGCGCGAGGCCGGGCTCGTCGAGCTCCTGGCCGGCGACGGTTACCGCCTGACGCCGCTGGGCAGGGAGCTCATGGAAAGCTTCCTGCCACTGCATCACTTCGCCGAGCGGTGGAGCAAGCAGCATTGAACGGCGTTTTCCAACCTCGCCCCGCTTGCGGGGTCGAGACGAGCAAAGCTCGCTCTTAGGTCGCCGCGCCCTTGCGCGGCGGGTGAGGGGGCACAGGTCTATCGATCGAGTTCACTCGCGGAAAGAGCCCCTCACCCCGACCCTCTCCCCGCAAGAGCGGGGCGAGGGAGTCCGTTAGGCCACCGCCACCGTCAGGCTCGCACCATCGGCCTGCACCACCTTGACCCGGCTGCCGGCCGGCGCGTCGGGGCCGGCGACGCGCCAGATGGTGTCGTCGATCCGCACTGTGCCGGTCCCGTCGACGATCGGCCTTTCCAGGGTGAATTCGCGGCCGATCAGCGCCTCGGTCCGCTTGTTGAGAAACGGGTTGCTCCGGCTGCGGCTGCCCTCGCTGCGCGCAAAGTACCGCCACGCCGGCACAGCCGCGACCGCGAACACCGCAAACATCAGGAGCTGCGCCTGCCAGGACGGGTTGATGACAAACGACAACAGCCCGACCAGCAGCGCCGCGAGCCCGAGCCAGAACATGAAGACACCCGGCGCCAGCAACTCCAGCGCCATCAGGATGAAGCCGAAGATCAGCCAGTTCCAGGTGCCCAGGGTAGAAAACATCTCGGCCATGACACGAACCTCTCACCAACCAGAATAAACTTCCGGATCGAACCTCACCGCTGCGGCGCGACCGGTGGCGGGGTCGGACCGGTGTTCGGCACCGAGGACGTTCGCCGCGCGGCGGCTGCCGCGGAGGCCGCGCTTTCGCCGAAGGTCGCCTTGGCGATCTCGCCGATGCCGGCCAGCGATCCCAAAATGCTCACCGCTTCGATCGGCAGCATGACGATCTTCTGGTTCGGCGAATCCGCGAGCTGCCCGAACGCCTTGATATATTTGTCGGCGATGAAATAGTTCAGCGCGGCGACGTCGCCCTTGGCGATGGCCTCGGAGACCATCTGCGTCGCCTTGGCCTCGGCCTCCGCAGAGCGCTCGCGCGCCTCGGCGTCGCGGAACGCGGCCTCCTTGCGGCCTTCGGCCTGCAGGATCTGGCCCTGCTTGGCACCTTCGGCACGAAGAATCTCGGACTGCCGCTGACCCTCGGCCTGCAAAATGTCGGCGCGCTTGACGCGCTCGGCCTTCATCTGCCGTCCCATCGCCTCGACCAGATCGGCCGGCGGCACGATGTCCTTGATCTCGATGCGGTTGACCTTCAGCCCCCACGGCGAGACCGCCGCATCGACCACGCGCAACAGCCGCTCGTTGATCTCGTCGCGATGCGACAGCACCTGGTCGAGGTCCATCGATCCCATCACCGAACGGATGTTGGTCATGGTCAAAACGATGATCGCCTGATCGAGATTGGATACTTCGTAGCTCGCCTTGGCGGCATCGAACACCTGATAGAACGCGACGCCGTCCACCGTCACGGTGGCGTTGTCCTTGGTGATCACCTCCTGCTCGGGAATGCTGATCACCTGCTCCATCATGTTCATCTTGCGGCCGACGCGGTCGAAATAGGGAATGATGAGATTCAACCCCGGCGACAACGTGCGGGTGTATTTGCCGAACCGCTCGATCGTCCAGTCATAGCCCTGCGGCACCGTCTTGACGCCCGCAAACAGCGTGACAATGACAAGCAGAACAAAGGCGATCGCGAAAATGTCGAAACCCGTCATATAGTCCTCCAAAGCCGGCAAGGTGAGCGTTGCCGGACGCGGTCTCTCATCATGAGTCGGCAAGGCCGCGGCGCCGGTTCGACCGGCTGTTCTCAGTTTATCGTTATATAGCTAGGGAACGGCTTTGCGGCCACCAGATGTTCGCAGGGCCCGAACGGCGGCAAGGCATCGGAAAATTTTCAGGCAGCTATATCCAGCCTTGAAGCTCGCGCAACACGAGTTGGCGGATGACGTCCATGCCGGGATCGCTGTCGTTGAGGCAGGGAATGGCGGAAAATTGCTCGCCGCCATTATGCTTGAAGATCTCGGCATTTTCCTCCGCGATCTCCTCCAGCGTCTCCAGGCAATCGGCGGAGAAACCGGGGGTCACGACGGCTATGTGTTTCACACCATCTTTCGCAAGTTTTTCGATGGTCTTGTCCGTATAGGGCTGCAGCCACGCGTCGAAGCCGAAGCGCGATTGAAATGTAAGGATCAGTTTGGAGGCATCAAGGCCCAGGCGCTTGCGCAACGCGTCGGTTGTTGCAACGCACTGCGCCTGATAGGGATCGCCCTTGTCGACATATTTCTGCGGCATGCCGTGAAACGACGCCACGATCAGCTCGGGCTGGAACGGCAAGGTCGCCAGATGCGTGTTGATCGAGACGGCGAGCGCGTCGATGTAATCGGGATCGTCGTAGTAAGGCGGGCTTACCCGCAGCGTCGGCTGCGCGCGCATGCCGGCGAGCACCCGAAACACCTCGTCGCAGACGGTTGCCGAGGTTGCCGCGGAATATTGCGGATAGAGCGGCACCACCAGCAGGCGGTCGCAGCCTTGCGCGGTCAGCGCATCGATGCGCGAGCGGATCGACGGGTTGCCGTAGCGCATCGCCCAATCGACCACGACGTGGTCATGATCGGCGATGGCGTCGGCGAGCTTTTCGGCCTGCGCGCGGGTGATCGTCTTGAGCGGGGATTCGTCTCTCTCGGTGTTCCAGATCTTCTGGTAGTCGCGCGCCTTGCGGGCAGGACGCACGCGCAGAATGATGCCGTTGAGGATCAGCTTCCAGAGCAGGCCCTGATCCTCGATCACGCGCGGATCGGAGAGGAATTCCTTGAGGTAGACCCGCACGCCCCGGGCGTCTGATGTATCGGGGGTGCCGAGATTGACCAGCAGCACGCCGACACGCTCCGGCATGGCTTCCGGCGCCGGCTTCGCATTTCCTATGGGGACGACCACGGTCATGATTTCGATGGCTTCGCGCGTTGCACCATCCTTGTCAAGATAACCGTCGGTTCGGTACGATTGCCGGGGGCTGGAGGAACCATGACGATCGCCGAATGGTGCGTTTTCGGAACGCTGATGCTCTATCTGCTGACGATCGTCTCGGTCAAATGGACCGGGCATCGCCATTTCGACAATGCCAGCCCACGCGATCCCGCCTTCTATGAGGACGCGATCCGTGCCCGCGCGCTGGGCGCCCACCAGAACGGCATCGAGGCGTTTCCGTTCTTTGCGGTCGCGGTCCTGCTGGCGGAATTCCGTCTCGGACCGCAGCACCTGATCGACGAGCTCGCCGTGCTGTTCCTGATCGTGCGGATCGCCTACGTCTTCACCTATCTCGGCAATCGCCCGACGCTGCGCTCGATTCTCTGGAGCATCGGGTTCGCGATCAATATCGCGATTTTCTTTCTGCCGGCGATCAGGGGGTATTTGCCGGCGTGAGGTCGTTTTCGACGTCGCGCACGCTCCTTCAAACGTCATTGCGAGCGAAGCGAAGCAATCCATCGTGCGGCATAGCGGATAGATGGATTGCTTCGTCGCTGACGCTCCTCGAAATGACGGCGCGCCCTAACGTCGCTCGCCCCGCAGGGTTTGTCCCCGCTGCTTGAGAGTAAGCGAGACCACCTTGCCGCCGGCGTCGCGCTCGAAGTCGATTTCGGCGCTAACGGACTCCGCGATGAAGACGTCCCTTTCGACGGACACGAACTCGATCGACCGCTGGTTGGTGCCCTGCACGAAGAGCTTGGCGCCCGTGGCGGACACCCGTAGCCCAAAATTGGGCATCAGCGGATAGTCGCCGATGTAATCTGCGAGCTGCGCTTCCGTCGGCGTCCATTTGCTCGCGACCGCCGCCGGCTGACCTATGCGCTCGGCCTCCAGCACGGCGCCGCCCTGAAACCAGGTGAAGGTGTAGGTTCCGTCCGCCTTGCGCTTTGGCCGCAACAGCGCATCGAACTTGAGCGGATAGAAGTCGCCCACGCTGTCGTAGCCCATTTCAAATTCGGGCTGACCGTCCGCCTGGATGGCCAAATGGCCAGCCGTGTGCCGCAATTCCACGCCGAGGCCACCCCGCAGGCGATACTTGCCGACGAGCGCGTCGATCAGCTTGGCGTCGGCCGTCGCGACGACATGCGGCCCACCCACGACAATGGAAGGATCGAGCAAATGCGCGCCAAGCGATCCGAGGCCGCCACTGGCGGTCAACGCCGTATCGCTGAGCAAGACGACGGCGCGCTTCGCCGTGCGATCGAACCCCGCGAACGACGAGTAACCGCCGGTGCCGCCCTCATGCGAAATGCGCGTGTGACCGTTCCGGGTGAACAGATTCCAGTTCATGCCCATCCGGTGGCCATCGACACTTGCGACTTGCTTCTGCGTCTGCTCCAGAGCAGGCGCGACCGCGCTTGAGCGCGTGCCAAGCTGGCCTTCGAGATAGCGCAACATGTCCGGCAACGTCGCACGCACGCCCCCGACGCCGGCCATGTCGGGATGAAAGTCCCACGGCACCGCGGGCGTCCCGTTGGGGAGGTGCCCCTGAGCCAGATGGACCTGCGACGGGCGCTGGGCCACATAGGTTTCGTTCATCCCGAGCGGGACCAGCAAACGTTCACGCAGCAGCGTCTCGTAGTCCTTGCCACTGCGCTTTGCGAGCGCATAGGACAGCACGATGACAGCGAAATTCGAATATTCCCACTTCGAGCCGGGCTCGCGTGTCAGTCGGGTGGCGGCCAAGGCGTCAAGCAAATCGCGTTCGCTCGCGCCGGCATAGGGGTTGTTGATATCGGGTGGGCGATACGTAGCGGGGACCGCCGGCAGGCCCGACGTGTGGGTCACGATATCGGCGATGGTGATTTCGCGACCGTTGAACGACGGCACCGGCGTTCCCGGCGGAAGCAACTTGGCGATCGGATCGCCGAGGGCAACTTCGCCGCGCGCGATGAATTCGGCCAGCAGCGCCGCGGTCATTGTCTTGGTGACCGAGCCGATTTCGAACGCGGTGTGCTCATCGTATGGCCGCTGCGAATTCGGATCCGCGCAGTAATAGGCCGTCGCGATCGTGCCGTCGTCGATCACGCCAGCCGCGATACAGGCGCCGGTACGATCGCCCTTGAAACGTTGCTCGAGTGCCGCGCGCACCTCGTCGTTGCTGATGGCCAAGGCGGGCGCTGCGCAAAACATGACGGCTGAAAAGCAGAGAAGCTGCGCTTTCATGGTCTCTCGCAATCCTTGGTTCGGGACGAGCCCGTCGGCTCCGGCGTCAATTTAGGTTCAAATGAAGGCTCGGCAAAATTCGCTCGGTCAGCACCCGATTAGGTGGCACGCCCTGGTCGCGCCGATTGTAGTTGCCGGCTGTGATGACGACCTGCAAATCGAGCCGCGGAAAGACATAAAGCCTTTGGCCACCATTGCCGAAGGCGGCGATCCAGCGCTCCTGGCGCGGTCCGTCCGCGCTGTTAAACACCATTTCGCCGAGATACCAGTGACAGCCATATTCGCGCCGGTCGCGGATCGTCACCTGTGGCTTGAACGATTCTTCCAGCCAATCGGCGGGCACGATCTGCCGCTCGCTGGCCTTGCCTCGCGCGAGGAGCATCTGTCCGATACGCGCCAGATCGCGGGGCCGCATGCCGATGCCGGAGGCGAAGTTTCGCTCGCCGTTGGGGCCGATCCGCCATACGGCCGGCCCAATCCCGAGCGGATCGAACAGCGCCGCACGTGCGTAGTCAGGCAGCTTCTGTTTCGTGCCATTCTCCAGAATCTTGCCGATCAGCGCGGTGGCGCCGCCACAATAAATCCACCGCGCGCCCGCCGCCGCGACAATCGGCAGCCCCAGCACATGGCGATAGGGATCGGCCGCCCTGTCCATCGCGGTCTGCCCGTTGCGCGGATCGTCGTAGGAAATTTCCTCGTTCCATTCGATACCGAGCGTCATGGTGATCGCATGCCTGATCGTCCAGCGGCGGCGCGGCTCCAGGTCCGGCAGATCCGTGTAATCAGGGAATTGCTCAAGCAGGGGCGCATCGAGCGGCGGCACTTTTCCCTCGCGGAGCGCGATCCCGTACAAGAGGCCAACGATGCTCTTGCTCACGGAACGCAGCTCATGGCTGCGCTCGGCCGAGAACGCGACGCGTTCAAAGTGCGCCCGTCCGTGTTCGTCCCGCACCTGATCGTCGCCCTCGAAATAGTTCTCGAAGACCACCCTGCCCCGCCTGACGACGATGACGCCGTGGATGTTCGGCGCCTGCCCTCCGAGAACGAACTGATCGAGCCGCTCGCCGAAGCCGGGGATGCATCCCGCATCGGCCGGCGATATTGCCTGCCACTCGTATGGCACCGCGGCACGCGCCAACGCGGAATATCCGGTGAGCGCCGTGGCTCCGACCAGAAGTTTGCGGCGATCGAGCATGGCGCCCTCCCTGCAACAGGTTCGAAACCTTCGTTACCCGTGTGACTGAGTCAAGGCTCGAGACGCTGATATTTGCCGGGACAACCTCTCCTGGTGCGCGTCAGGCCAGATGCGCCTCCCGCGCCGCAATCCGCTCCCGGATCGCCTTCGATATCGGGACCGGACGATGGGTCTGCTGATTGGTATTGACCCATACGATTTCACCGGTCACGAGCGCCTCGTTACCGCCCTTCAAAAAAATCGCGAGTTCGAAGGTGAGGCTCGAGTTGCCGATCCGCGCCACGCGCGCACCAACGTCCAGCTCCCAGTCGAACCGGACCGGCGCCTTGTATTCGATGACCGACTTGACGACGTGGAAATCCTCGCCCGTCTGCTTGGCGTCGGCATACTGATCATAGCCGAGCGCGCGAAAATACTCGGTGATGGTGGTGTCGAAATAGGTCAAATAGTGCGCGTTGAAGACGACGCCCTGACCGTCGATTTCGGAATAGCGCACCCGGAACGGGTGAAAGAACCAGAATTGTTCGCGTGACATGGGACTCCCGGTTTCGCCGCTTTGCTGGCACTTTGCATATCCCACCGCACTGTTCTGTCAAAGCGGCGCTGCCGTAACACGTCGCAATCCGGCAACCGCCTGGCCCGCCCTTTGGCGGACCACCAGTCCTGTACGCAGACCTGATGGAATGCCGCGCGAAGCTCCATCGAAAATCGCGGTCGGCTATCGCGATTAACCTTGTGTTAAGAGATCGTCAGCCGCCGCCGAACCAAATTGCGATTTCTAAGGTAATCTCACTTGCGAAGGATCCGGCGAGTGGGGGCTCAATGTGATCAGGACGATTTGGCTCGGCTTTATATTTTTGATTATTTTGGCTGGTGCAGGTTCATTCAGGTTTGCGTTTGGTCACTTCGATGCCGCCAATGCTTCTGGCATCGTTCACTCAGAGATCGATCGCGCCGTCAGCACAAAGACAATTCAAGACACCTTGACGAAAGCTGAACGGCTGCCCGTCGTCGCCTACGTCCCTCCTGTACCAGATGCGGCGGAATTGGCGAAGGCCGCTTACACGGCCGCGGAATTACTGCCTCGAACGCCTGCAGTGGTTGAACCAGCTGTCGTTGACCGACAGACCATTGTTGACCGACAGCCGCAAGAGGCCGCGCCTCCCGTCGTCAGGCAGACGAGAATTCAAAAGCCCAAGCGCAAACAGCCGAAGCCGGATACCGTCGTCAGTAAAGCTCTGCCGGCCGTGGATCCGAAGGCCTGCCAATTGGAAGAGTTTGACGCATTTCGCTGGGCATTCAGCTTGCCAACGGGCTGCCACACCTAGCCGCATCGCAGTGCTATTGGAATGCCAACGTTGGACAGGAAGGCGTATGCGGCTGATGCAAACGCAACGCCGCGAGGCGCGGCTCGCCTTGGCTGTAACCAGACTGAAGAGAGGTCGGCTGCCGCAGCCAGTTTTGCTTCTCGCAAGCTTGTCGGCCGTACAGTCACAAACACGTCGCGCGTTCGGCGGCGAGATAGCCGAACAACAGGCCGAGGCCGAACAGAAGCACGAGGCCAGCCGCACCGAATTCCATGCCGCGCATGATCAGCGCGCCGCCGCCCTCGCGCCCGGCGCTGAGGCGCTTCGCGAGTCCCTTTGCCGATACTGCAATCACGGCGATGGTCGCGACAGTGATTGCGGTGCCGAGCCCCATCAGGAAGGTGGCGGCGATGCCGGCCCAGAACAGCCCCTGCGCCAGCGAAAACACCAGCACCAGGATCGCGCCCGAGCAGGGCCTTAATCCCACGGCGAAGATCGTGCCCAGGCCGCGCCGCCAGCCGCCGGGGCCGGCGAGTTGGTCTGGCGTCGGCCCATGCGAATGGCCGCAATGTTCGTCGTGAACGTGACCATGTCCGTGGTCGTGAGAATGGTCATGGCCGTGATGATGATCATGGTGGTCATGATCATGCCCGCGATCATGATGATGATGCGCAACCGCCATTGCCGGCGCCGGCTTCGCCTGCAGCGCGCGCATGAAACCGCCACCCTTGGTCCAGACCAGCCGGGCGCCGAACGCCGCGATCAGGCCATAGCTTGCGATCTCGATCGCCTTTTCCGCGGAGCACATCGTCTTGGCGGTGGAGGAGAGCAGCCAGGCGAACACCGCCACGATCGCGACCGCCACCAGCGCCTGCAGCAGCGCCGAGGCAAACGACAGCACGATCCCGCGCCGCGCCGTTTCCTCGTTGGCGACAAGATAGGACGAGATCACCGCCTTGCCGTGGCCGGGGCCGGCGGCGTGAAAAATGCCGTAAGCAAAGGAAATGCCAAGCAGCGTCCATACCGCGCTGCCGTCCGACTTCGCCGCGCGGATCGTCGCCGACATCTCGCGATAGAATTCGGATTGTTTCGCGAGGATCCATCCGATGATGCCGCCGACCTGCGGCTCGGCCGGCGGCCGCGGGCCGCCGAACGGATTCTGCGCCATCACGGCATGCGCGGCGGCGTCGAAAACGATCACGGCCGCGAACGCCGCGGCCGCAATTGCGATGCCTCGCGCGAGATCTGCCTGTACTGGCCTCACGGGCAATCGACCATGATCTTGTTGGCGAACATCGCGCCATAGTTGGAGTTGTCGCCGTTCATGAAATTCTGCTCGTTGAGGCGCTGGGCATTGGCGGTGCCGTCATTCGGCCGCTGGAATTGCATCTTGCAGGCGGCGGGCGCACCGTTGAGCTTGATCGGGTCCTTGTCGTCGAATTTGAAGTCGATGAAGTAGGACGGGTCGAAGACTTCCAGCGCCGTCTGCTTCGCCTTGAACGGCGTCTTGAGCGGCAGTGTGAAGTGCAGCGTCAGTTCGCTATCCTTGTATTCGAGGAAGTAATCGACCGGCTCGACGAACTTCTCCTTCTTGCCGTCGGCCTTGGCGAAGGTGAAGAAGTTGAACTCCTTCAGCGATTCGACATTGGTCTGCGCCAGCGGCGCCAATTCTTCGCGGGTGTAGACCCCCTTGGTCTTGCTCGCGAGCCCCTGCAGCGCGTAGGTCGTGAACATTTCGTCGAAGGTCCAGGCGTGGCGCACCCCCGTGATCGATCCGTCGGGCGCATAGACCACCTCGCTCTTTGCGGTGATCCAGACATGCGGGTGCGCCTCGGCGGGAGAGGCGCCAAATGACCAGGCGAGGATGAAAGCAAACAGGCCTGACAACACATGCAGCACGTCGTCCCTGCGAACGCAGGGACCCATAACCCCGGACGTTCGTCGAGAAGGAAGGCGTCTGCCGACATGCCAAGAAGCTACGGCACGGCGTATGGGTCCCTGCGTTCGCAGGGACGACGTGTGGAGGGTGTGTCCGATGGTCACGCCGCCTCCGGGGTTTCGAGCAGGCCCCGCCGCCGCAACAACGCGTCGGGCTCCGGCTCCCGGCCGCGGAAGGCGACATACGCATCCTCCGGTTCGCGCGAACCGCCTGACGAATAGATATCGTCGTGCAGGCGTTTGGCGGTGCCCGGATCGAAGATGTCGCCGGCCTCCTCGAAGGCGCCGAAGGCGTCGGCGTCCATCACCTCGGACCACATGTAGCTGTAATAGCCGGACGCATAGTGATCGCCGGAGAAGATATGGCCGAACTGCGAGGGCCGGTGCCGCAGCGCGATTTCCGCGGGCATCCCGATCTTTTCCAGCTCCGCCTTCTCGAACGCGGCGACGTCGCGGCTGGCCGCGGCCGGCTGGGTGTGGAATTCGAGGTCGATCAGCGCCGAGGAGACGAACTCCACGGTAGCAAAACCCTGGTTGAACTTGCGGGCGGCGAGGAAGCGGGCCAGCAGGTCGTCCGGCAGCGGCTCGCCGGTCTGGTAGTGTTTTGCGAATTGCCGCAGCACCTGCGGCTGCTCCTGCCAGTGCTCGTAGAGCTGCGAGGGCAGTTCGACGAAGTCGGTGAAGACAGACGTGCCGGACAGCGAGGGATAGGTCACGTTGGACAGCATGCCGTGCAGGCCATGGCCGAACTCGTGGAACAGGGTGCGGGCATCGTCCGGCGACAGCAGCGACGGCTCGCCATTGGCGCCCCTGGCGAAGTTGCAGACATTGATGACCAGCGGGGCGATCTCGCCGTCGAGCTTCTGCTGGTCGCGCAGCGAGGTCATCCAGGCGCCGGAGCGTTTCGAGGGCCTGGCGAAATAATCGCCATAGAACAGCGCCTTGTGCTTGCCGTCGGCATCCCTGACCTCCCAGACCCGGACATCCGGATGCCAGACCGGGACATCCTTCCGCTCCGAGAAGGTGATCCCGAACAGGCGGGTGGCGCAGTCGAAAGCAGCCTCGATCATGTGGTCGAGGACGAGATAGGGCTTGATCGCGGCGTCGTCGAAATTGGCTTTGGCCTGGCGCAGGATCTCGGCGTAATAGCGCCAGTCCCACGGGGCGAGGGTAAAATTGCCGCCCTCCTCCGCAATCAGCGCCTGCAGGGCGTCGCGGTCAGCCAGCGCCCGCGCCCTGGCCGGTTTCCAGACCCGCTCCAGCAAGCCGCGCACCGCTTCCGGCGTCTTGGCCATGGAATCCTCCAGCCGGTAGGCGGCGTAGGTTGGGAAGCCCATGATCTTGGCGGCCTCCTCCCGCAGCGCGAGGATCTCCACGATGGTGGCGTTGTTGTCGTTGGCGTTGCCATTGTCGCCGCGCGTGGTGAAGGCCTTGAAGACCTTCTCGCGCAGGTCGCGGCGGGACGAGCTCTTCAGGAACGGCTCTACGGACGAGCGCGACAGCGTCACGATCGCTTTGCCTTCCATGCCGCGCTCTTCCGCGGTCGCCTTGGCCGCGGCGACAAAGGCCTCGGGAAGTCCGGCGCGGTCGTCCTCGCCGAGCTCCATGAACCAGTCCTGCTCGTCGCCGAGCAAATGGTGGCTGAACGAGGTGCCGAGCTGGGCCAGCCGCTCGTTGATCTCGGCCCGCCGCTTCTTGGCGGCCTCGTCGAGACCGGCGCCGGCACGGTAGAAGTTGGTGTAGGTGCGCTCCAGCAGCCGCAGCTGCTCCGACGTCAGGCCTAGCTTGGCGCGTTTCTCATGCAGCATCGCGATACGGCCGAACAGCACCGCGTTCATCATGATCGGGTTCCAGTGCCGCGCCATCCGCAAGGAGACTTCCTTGTCGATCTCGAGAATGGCTGGATTGGAGTGCGCCGAGACCAGGTCGTAGAAAACGGCGGCGACCTTGGAGAGCAGCTTGCCGGAGCGCTCCAGCGCCGTGATGGTGTTGGCGAAGTCCGGCAGCGTGGGATCATGGGTGATCGCCGCGATCTCGGCGGAATGGTCGGCAAAGGCCTGCTCGAAGGCGGGCAGGAAATGCTCCGGCTCGATCTGGGCGAAAGGCGGCGTCTCGAACGGCGTCTGCCACGGCTGTAGCAACGGATTTGCTCCGGCTTCCGGAACGGCTGCCGTCTGCTGGGTTTCTGACATCACAATTCCCGTCTTTTCCTTGAAAATATGCGGCAATCTATATCACGCGATACGGCCTTTTTGGGCCTTTTGCGCTTGATAGATGGGGGCTTTTCGGAGAGATTGCGCCCCTTGAACAGGACCTTTTCCATGAGCCCACAGCCCGCCTCCACCTCCTCCCGCGCGATCGTCTGGCCGAGCGTCATCACCGTCATTTCGGCGGCGATCCTGATCGGCGCCGAAGTGTTCGGCGCGGCGTTTGCCGGCGGCTGGGCGCTCGCGATCCTGTTCGGCCTCGACGACACCGCCGCGCACATCCTCCAGGCGGTGCTGTTCGCCATCGGCGTGCTGATCATGGCGGCGTTCATCCGCGCCGCGCAGCGCATCGAGCCGTTCTTCAAGCGCGCCTGACGCGCGTATCCAAGAAAGCGCTGCGGCACAGGCGCGCAAGCGCTCACGCATCTCCCGGAAATCTTAACGTCCATTCATATTCGTCGTCAGCGGCGCGCGCTGAGAACCAATTTGTAAGCACGCATGGGGAAATTTGTCCCCAGCCTAAAAAAATTGTTGCGAAGCAGAATCAAAAGTCTTATTTCCAGCCTTGCCCAATTTCGCACGTGCCTGTGGTCGTGTGTCAGTCGGTAGGTATCCGGACAAGAGGCCGGACAGCCGCCAAGGGGTGGAAGAACCGAGGGTCGCTCCATAAGCGGCCAGCATCTCTCTCAAGAGATGCCGTTGAAGGTCTCTCCATCCTTTGCAACCGTGACTGGCAGCCGGAGGCGAACCGGCGCACCCCGCTCTCAACGGGGGACGCGACTTAAAGCAACGACGGATCGGGCTTTTTTGGTCTCTACCGGCATTCCAACGCCGGCGCGGGCTACTGAAAAGGCTTGTCCTTCATTGCCAGGTGTGCGGGCGGGATCATTCCCAACCAATCCACGGCAGCACAATTCGGTCTGAGTTCAAGGCCTTGTCGCGTCTCCATCGTGCGGCAACGCCAGCAAACTCATGTCCGAGATCACATTTGAACGGGTCCCGTCGCTGGGCCGTTTGGAGGGTGCTATGACCGAACGTATTCAGGAATTCCTGCGTAACCGCCGCAGCGAGGGCCAGGACACCGAGCCGTGTCTCGTGGTCGACCTCGAAGTCGTGCGCGACAATTACCAGACCTTCGCGAAGGCCTTGCCGGACAGCCGCGTGTTCTACGCGGTGAAGGCGAATCCTTCGCCGGAAGTGCTGCAGCTCTTGGCCTCGATGGGCTCGTGCTTCGACACGGCGACCGTCGCCGAGATCGAAATGGCGCTGGCCGCCGGTGCGACGCCGGACCGCATCTCCTATGGCAATACGATCAAGAAGGAGCGCGACATCGCGCGTGCCTTCGCGCTCGGCATTCGCCTGTTCGCGGTCGACTGCGCTGCAGAGGTCGAAAAGATCGCCCGTGCCGCCCCCGGCGCAAAAGTGTTCTGCCGCATTCTCTATGACTGCGCAGGCGCCGAGTGGCCGTTGTCGCGCAAGTTCGGCTGCGATCCGGAGATGGCGGTCGAGGTGCTCGACCTCGCCAAGCGTCTGGGCCTGGAGCCGTGCGGCATCTCGTTCCATGTCGGCTCGCAGCAGCGCAAGGTGAAGGCGTGGGATCGTGCCCTGTCGATGGCCTCGACGGTGTTCCGTGACTGCGCCGAGCGCGGGATCAACCTGTCCATGGTCAACATGGGCGGCGGCTTCCCGACCAAGTACCTCAAGGACGTTCCTCCGGTCGTGCAGTACGGCCGGTCGATCTTCCGTGCGCTGCGCAAGCATTTCGGCAACCAGATCCCGGAAACCATCATCGAGCCGGGCCGCGGCATGGTCGGAAATGCCGGCATCATCGAGACCGAAGTCGTCCTGATCTCCAGGAAGAGCGACGAGGACGAGGTGCGCTGGGTATATCTCGACATCGGCAAGTTCGGCGGTCTCGCCGAGACGATGGACGAGTCGATCCGCTACGCCATCCGCACCCCGCATGACGGTGCGGACATGACGCCGTGCGTGCTCGCAGGACCGACCTGCGATAGCGCCGACGTGCTGTACGAGAAGATGCCGTATCCGCTTCCGGTGACGCTCGAGATCGGCGACAAGCTGCTGATCGAAGGCACCGGGGCCTATACGTCGACCTACTCGTCGGTGGCGTTCAACGGCATCCCGCCGCTGCGGACCTACCACATCTAAGCAGCCTCGTTTGAGGCTCGAATAACGGGAGCCGGTGCGCCGGCTCCCTCCCTGTCATTTGCGAAATTCCAAGACAACGCTTGGCGCGGCTTGATGGCCGTTGCGAGCGGGGACTGACGTGCCATGACTGCTTTGCGGAAGACCACCACTGCCCTCCTCTCCGATGCCGCTCCGTTCGCGATCCGTGCGGAGCGAGCCTCGGACGTCGCCGCGCGCGAAGCGCTGCTGGATGCCTGCTTTGGCGACGACCGCCATATGCGCACCTGCCAGCGCCTGCGCGACGGACGCGCGCCCGCCGAAGGCCTTGCCTTGTCGGCCGTGCGCCAGGGCCGCGTGGTCGGATCCGTGCGGTTGTGGCACGTCAGCGTCGGGGGCCTCCCGGCGCTCATGCTCGGCCCGCTGGCGGTTGAGGCTTCCTCCCGCCAGCTCGGCGTCGGGGCTGCGCTGATGGACCACGCGCTCGCGGCGGCGAAGGCGCATGGCCATCGCGCGGTCGTCCTGCTGGGCGACGCGCCCTACTACGCCCGCTTCGGCTTCTCAGCCGCCAAGACCGGAGAGCTGACGCTGCCAGGTGCGTTCGAGCGCGACCGGCTGCTCGGCCTCGAACTCAGCGAAGGCGCGCTCGAGGGCGCCTGGGGCATGATCGTCCCGACCGGCAGGCCGCTGCCCAAAACCAAGGCAAGCCGCGCCAGGAAGGCACTGCTCGTGCCGCGCGTGGCCTGAGGCCATTTTGGACGTGGCGACCCGATAACACGTGATGGCGGGCGCTGACGGCGCTTTCGCCAGGGGTTGCGCACGTCGAGGAAAAGCCCTTAAACCGCGCCAATCCCGTTCCCCGATCAAGCTTGGACCGAGGTTCCTGATGCCACGCCGCCTGATTTCCACCGGCTCGCCCCTTGAGAAGACCGTCGGCTACAGCCGCGCCGTCATTGACGGCGACTTCGCCTTCGTCGCCGGCACCACCGGCTACGACTACGCCACCATGACGATGCCGGCCGATGTCACCAGCCAGTCACGGAACTGCTTCAAGACCATCGAGGTCGCGCTGAAAGAGGGCGGCTTCGCGATGGCCGATATTGTCCGAGCGACTTATTACGTCACCGACGCCAAGGACGTGGATGCCCACTTCGCCGTCTGTGGCGAAGTCCTCGGCGACATTCGCCCTGCGGCGACGCTGCTGATCGTCGTTGGCCTCGCCAGACCCGAGATGAAAGTCGAGATCGAAGTGACCGCTAAACGCCGCACCTAAAACCCGCCGGCCGCGGCTGCTGGCTTGTTACGCGACCGAATACCACATCGTCCCGCTGGTTGACTTTGCCGGCAACGCACCTAGGTTCAAGGCATCATGATGAGCCTGCATAGCAAACGATTGTTGCTGCGCGCCGGTCACCTTCTCGCAGGAAGGTAGCCCGGACGGAGAGCTTTGCCCCGTCCGGGTTTTGATTGCCTGTGTTTTAAACTCCCCGCAACGTCACATTTGTCCAGTATTGATCGCTTCATGCCGTTGGCATGGCGCATCCGAATGACCGTGAAAAACCATGACCCATTTACCTCGCACACAGCTTCCTCCCATCAAGATCCGACAGGCGGAGTGCAAACGGCTCGGCCATCTCGCCGACGCTTCCGCCGAAACCTTTCCGGCCACGGCTGAATTCCTGGCCCGGGAAATCGAACGCGCGACGGTCGTTTCCGATACAGCGCCGCTGGTCGGAATCGTCGGAATGGAATCCGAAGTAACCTTCAGGGACGACGCGACGGGCTCGCAGAAGCAGGTCAGACTCGTCTATCCGAATGCGGCAGACATCGACGCCGGCCGCGTCTCGGTTCTGACCCCGATCGGCGCCGCGCTGATCGGGCTGTCGGCCGGACAGGCCATCAGCTTCATAACACCGTCGGGCGAACAAAAATCGCTCACCGTCTTGGACGTTCGCGGACCCAATTGACCGCCTGACACCGATCGGCAACGATCGCCCCAGCCACTGCAACCTTGCATTCCCTGAACGCACCTTTTGAGCGTTCGCATTCTCTCTCGGAGCCCGATGCCAATGCCCGCTTCCCCCGCCTCGCAAATCCATGCGAAAATTTCCGGCCCCATCGTCATGGTCGGCTTCGGCTCCATCGGCAAAGGCACGCTGCCGATGATCGAGCGGCATCTCGATTACGACAAGTCGCGCATCACCGTGATCGATCCCAAGGACGAGGGCCGCAAGGCACATTGCGAGAAGCACAATGTACGCTTCATCCAGCAGGGCGTAACCAGGGACAATTATCGCGAGCTGCTGACCCCGCTGCTCACGGAAGGCGGCGGGCAGGGTTTTTGCGTCAATCTCTCGGTCGATACCGGCTCGACCGACATCATGGAACTCTGCAACGAGCTCGGCGCTCTTTATATCGACACCGTCAATGAGCCCTGGCTCGGCTTCTATTTCGATTCGTCGAAGGGCCCGGAAGCGCGCTCCAACTACGCCCTTCGCGAAGCGACGCTGTCCGCCAAGAAGGCGCGTCCCGCGGGCTCGACGACGGCCGTCTCCTGCTGTGGCGCCAATCCCGGCATGGTTTCCTTTTTCGTCAAGCAGGCGCTGCTCAATGTCGCCGCCGATCTGAAGCTCAATGCCCCTAAGCCGAAGACCAAAGCCGAATGGGCCGACTTGATGCGGCAGGCCGGCATCAAGGGCATCCACATCGCCGAACGCGACACCCAGCGCTCTAAGTCGCCGAAAGAGCCTGATGTCTTCGTCAACACCTGGTCGGTGGAAGGTTTCCTGTCGGAAGGCGTGCAGCCGTCCGAACTCGGTTGGGGCACCCATGAAAAATGGATGCCCGAGAATGCGCGTACCCACCAAGCCGGCTGCGGCGCCGCCATCTACCTGATGCAGCCCGGCGCCAATACGCGCGTGCGCACGTGGTGCCCGACCCGCGGCGCGCAATATGGCTTCCTCGTCACCCACAACGAGTCGATCTCGATCGCCGATTACTTCACGGTGCGTGACGCATCTGATACGGCAATCTATCGGCCGACCTGCCACTATGCCTATCACCCGGCTGACGATGCCGTGCTGTCGCTGCATGAAATGTTCGGTCGGGCAGCCAAGATGCAGGAGAAGCACCACATCCTCGATGAGAACGAAATCGTCGATGGCATCGACGAACTCGGCGTGCTGCTGTTCGGCCACGACAACAATGCCTATTGGTACGGCTCGCAGCTCTCCATCGAGGAGACCCGTAAACTCGCGCCCTATCAGAACGCCACCGGCCTGCAAGTGACCTCCGCCGTGCTCGGCGGCATGGTGTGGGCGCTGGAAAATCCGAACGAAGGCATCGTCGAAGCCGACGAAATGGATTTCGATCGTCTGCTGGAAATCCAGATGCCGTATCTCGGCCCGGTGAAGGGCTTCTACACCGACTGGACGCCGCTCACCGACCGTCCCGGACTGTTCCCGGAAGACATCGACACCTCGGATCCCTGGCAGTTCAGGAACGTGCTGGTTCGGTAGCCGCACGGGCACCGTAGAGCGGGGAACGCCGCGGCCATTGCCCGAAATGGACGTAGCCCCGCTTCACCACCCGGGCGGTCCCGCTGCAGCGCACAGCAAGCGGCGCGATTCCGGCGTAGAACTACGCACGGGAATCCAGCGTCTTGTAACACTCGATTAATTCAATCGCGCGACCCTGAGGGTTAATCTTTGCGACGGCGCAGGGCCGTCGTCGCGGCTTCTTGAGCGAGGGCTCCCGGTTGGAGCGATCAACATGCGCGTCATAATTGCCATCGTCCTATCGGCCGCGGCGCTGGCCGCGTGCACGCCTGAAAGCAACGCCGATGTCACGGGCTCGATCGACAACTGCGTCCGCAAGCTCTACAGCGAATACAATCCCAAGGACAAGAAACAGTGCGTCGCCGTGTGCATCGCCTGCGAGCGCGGCGTGATGACAACCTGCTCGACCGCCTGCACGCTGAGGGGTGCGCAGTAAGCGCGGGCAACAAGCCCACGCGTCACTTCGCCATGTAGCCGCTAGTGAACCGCAGGAATTTGAAACTGACGAAGGACCCCAAGCGGATCTTCGACAGAGAGAGTAGCGGTCGTCCCATCTTCGACGATGGTGATTTGCGGCACAGGCTCCTTGTACCAGTTGATCCAGTTTGTGACGCTCTGCCGCACTCCCGGCCAGTTCACCCCAACCATGTTGCGTTCAAGCAAGCGGTCGCCCGATTTGCTGAAGACGACAAGCTGATACGGATTCCAAACCATCACGTTAGAAAGGCCGACGACATATTTCGAATCGGGAGAAATCCAGATGTGCGTTAGGGCTGGCACGGGACGGCGAAACAACTCAGCACCCGTCAGCTCGTCGCGCAAGCGCAGGTAAGAATAATCATTGTCTGCGCCAAAGGGATTTTTTGTCGACGAAATCATCTTCCATCGCGCGTCGCGGGTTGCATTGCTCCAATCGTGATGATGTTCGGCGCGCAAGGAGCCAGCTTCGGCCCGGAGGTCAATTACCTTGGAATAGCCGCTCCTATCAGCATGCGCCGAGGTGCTCGTGACTACAAGCACCCATAGCGCCATGCGTATCGTTGCGTAACAGGTGTTCAAGCCACGCCCTTGATCGTTCAGCTAGAGTCCAAGCAGTGGTTGAATGCGTTAGAATGTAGATTACTTCGCCATGTAGTCGAATGCCACCGTCCCCAGCCCCAGCGTCAGATCCGCCTTGCAATGCAGCGCGGAGACCACTTCGCGCACCGGCAGCCGCGCCACGTCGCACAGCGCGTGCGGGAACAGGCCGAGCGCCGCGGGGCCGGTCCATGCTTCCTTCAGCGTGATGTCTTCGAGATAATAGCGCACCAGTTCGCAGATCCGCGGGGTGCCGTCGACATGCGGAATGATCTTGAGCATGAAGTTCGGCGCCCTCATCCCCTTCAGCACCGTGTCGGGGTCGACCGGGCGGTGCTTGTAGCCCATGGTGGCGGAGGCGCACAGCACCGAGCCGTAATGCAAGGTGCCGACCAGCACGTCGCTCTCGACGGCGATTTTCGGCTGCGCCAGTTTCTTCGGAAAGCCCCAGAGTTCGCGGCCGCCGGCGATCGGTCCCTCGTCGTCCAGATACATCGAATGAACATAGACGCCCTCCTCGCCCTTAAAGCGGACCGGGATCACCTGGCCTGTCTCGGTGTAATCGCCGAAGCCCGTCGAATCGGGCATGCGGATGAATTCGTACTTGACGATCGGCTCGGCGACTTCGAGCGGCTCGGGTACCACCGCGGCAAGCGCTTCGGGGTCGGTGCGGTAGGTGATGATGAAATATTCGCGATTGAAGAAACGATACGGCCCCCGCGGGAATGACGGGTTGGTCAGCGGCATCGAATAGGCGGTTTGCCTGACGTCGTCGATCTTCATCGCTTGCCTCATCTGTCATCCGCACCAGCGCGATGAGAGATTATGGGGCAGCCGACGGCAACAGGCGAGACTGTAAAATCGGCAGAACGGTCGAGACACCGTCACGATGCCGTCATTTCGGTCAGACGTCGCCGCCGAGATAGAGCCGCTTGACGATGTCATTGGCCTTCAACTCGTCGACCGACTGTGCCGCCACCGCGATCTCGCCGTGCACGATGATGTAGCCGCGGTCGGCGATCCGGATCGCCTGGTTGAAGTTCTGCTCCGCCATCAAGACCGTGAGGCCAACCCGCTCCTTGAGTTCACCGATCTTGGTGATGGTCTGCGACACCAATAGCGGCGACAGGCCGACCGAGGGTTCGTCGATCAGCAATAGCCGCGGCGAGGACATCAGCGCGCGCGCAATCGCGAGCATCTGCTGCTGTCCGCCGGACATGGTGCCGGCGAGCTGGTTGCGGCGCTCCTGCAGGACCGGAAAGGTCTCGAACGCCAGTGCGAGATTGCGATCGATGGCGCTGCGGGCGGCCTTGCGGAATGCACCGAGCATCAGGTTTTCCGTGACCGTCAGCTTGGGAAACAGCCGCCTTCCCTCCGGCACCAGCGCCACGCCGAGATCGACGATCGCCTCGGGCGAGAATTTCGTCAGGTCGTGCACCGCGCCGTCGATCGTCAGCGACAGACGGCCGCGGTCCGGGCGAACCAGGCCCATGATGCATTTCATCAGCGTGCTTTTGCCGTTGCCGTTGGTGCCGAGCAAGGCAACGGTCTCGCCGGCCTCGACGTGAAGCGTGACGCCGCGCAGCGCCTTGACAGCGCCGTAGCCGGCATCGAGACCCTCGATGGCAAGGCTAAGTGCCAAGATAGGCCTCCTGCACCCGCTTGTTGGCCATCACCTCGGCCGGCGCGCCGATCGCGATGATTCTTCCCGCATCGAGGCACATCACCCGTTCGGAAAAACGCATCACCGCCTGCATGATGTGTTCGATCATGATGATGGTGATGTCCTCCTCGCCGAGACTGATCAGGAGATCCAGCACCTCGTCGACCTCGGAATTGGAAAGCCCCGCCATGGCCTCGTCCGAAATCAGGAGTTTCGGCCGCACCGCCATCGCGCGCGCAAGCTCCATCTTGCGCAATTCCACTTGGCTCAGCGTATCGGTCGGCGAGCCGGCCTTTGACGCGAGCCCCATCCGCGTCAGGATCGACATCGCGACGTCTTCTTCCGGCAGGCTGGAGCCGACGGAGGCGAAGTCGAGCCCGACCATGAGGTTTTCGAGCACCGTCATGCTCCTGAACGGCCGCGGAATCTGGAAAGACCGGGCGATGCCGCGGCGTGCCCGCAGATGCGGCGGCAGCTGGGTAATGTCCTCGCCGCAGAACACCACGCTACCGGTCTGGGGGCGCAGCGCACCGGAAATGCAGTTGATCAGCGTGGTCTTGCCGGAGCCGTTCGGGCCGATCAGGCCGAACCGTTCGCCTTTCCTGATATCGACGCTGATATTGTCGAGTGCGGTGAAGCCGCCAAACGTCTTGGTCAGGGTTCCGACTTGCAGCAGGGGCGCGTCCGGCGCTGATGTCACCGTCATGGCTTGCCTCCCGCGCGCAGACGGTAGCGTGGCCGCAACAGCCCGATGATGCCCTTGGGCGCGACGACCACGAACAGCACCAGCATGATGCCGAGCACCAGCACGTTGACTTCCGAGGAGATGGTGACGGCGAGAAGCTGTTGCGTCGAGCCGAGCAGGATGGCGCCAAGCACCGGGCCGATCCAGTGCGCGGTTCCGCCGATCAGCGCCATCGCCAGCGCCGACACCGAGTAGCTCAGATTGAACGCCGAGGACGGATCGGCATATTGCAGGTACATGGCGGCGGGCGCCCCGGCCGCAGAAATCAGCGCGCCCGATATCATGCAGGCGACCAGTTTCAGCTTCAGCGTCGGCACCCCCGTACATTCGGCGGCGAGTTCGTCGTCCCTCAGCGCCTGCAGGCCGCGCCCGATTCGGGAATTCTGGATGTAGCGCGAGATCGAAACGGCAATGACTACCAGCACTGCCTGCACGAAGAACAACATCTTCACGTAACTGTCGAACGGGGCCATCACCGGGGGCCGCTGCAACTGGATACCGGCCGCGCCGCCGACGAAGCGCCAGTTCATCACGCAGGTCTCGATGATGATGGCAAGCGCGATGGTTGCGATCGAGAAGAAGATGCCGCGCATCCGCAAGGTCAGTAGGCCGACCGCAAAGCCGAGCAGCATGCCGATGCCTGCGGCGGCGACGATCTGCACCACCAGCGGCGCCCCCGTGGCCTTGAACAAGGCGACCGCCGTGTAGACACCGACGCCGAAAAAGGCGTTGGTGCCAAAATTGACGTAGCCGGCATAGCCGCCGAGGATGCTCCAGGCGACCGCGAGCGCGACGAATTGCAGGATGACGTAGCCGGCAAAAAACGGATATTCGTTGCGGACGATCTGCGTCATCGACAGCACAGCGGCGAGGAAGATGGCCACGCCGGCCCAGAACACGATGGTGTTGCGATACTTGATCATCGGCCGAACAAACCTTGCGGTCGCACGGCAAGCACTGCGAGCAGCATCGCAAACGAGATCGCCGGCGCCCAGGAGGCGCCGAACAATGTCAGCACGATCGATTCGGCGACGCCGAGGATGATGGCGGCAATCAGCGTGCCGCTCATGCTGCCGAGGCCGGCCATGACCACGACACAGAAGGTACGCCCGATATAGGCGCGGTCGAGCGTCGGATCCACAGGAGCCACGATGATCAAGAGCGCACCGGCGATCCCGAGCACGGCGGTGGCAATGCCGAAGGCAAACTGCTTGATGCGGACCGGGTTGGCGCCCATCAGCCGCAGCGCCTCCTCGTCCTGCGCGACCGCGCGGATCGCGCGGCCCATGAAGGTTTTCGACAGGTACACCGAGAGCAGCACCGTCAGCCCCAGCGCCACCGCGAACGCGACCAGTTGCCGGATCGGGACCCGGAACTCGCCGAGCCGCCAGGACTTGCCGATATAGGTCGCCGTCACCGAGCGCTGGTCGACGCCAAACTGAAGGACGATCAGTACTTCGATGATGAAGGCGATGCCGAAGAAAAACGCGATGCCGCGCACGCCGGCGTCGCTGCCGCGCCGCTCGAAGGTTTCGTAGTAGACGCGGTAGGCCAGCAGCCCGAACAGGAAAAACAGCGGCGTAATGGCGAGCCCCGCCAGCAGCGGATCGATGTCGTAGCTCTCGTTGAGCTGGTACACGCCATAGGAGGCAAGCACCAGGAAGGCCGGATGCGCGACATGAGGAACGTCGAGCAGCCCGAACGAAACGGACAGCCCGACGCTGACGGCCGCATAGAAGCAGCCGAGCAGCACCCCAAACACCACTGCGCCAAGCAGCAGGTCCATCGAAAACACGTCAGGTTCCCCCTTGGCTCCGAGCCGGAAAAGCCACGAGCCTACTTCCGGGCCGCCTCGAAGGGACTGATGAGAGCGCCGGTTTTCAGCTTCTCGGGGAACAGGATCACCTGCCTGCCGGAGGAGCGGAACTGTTCGATATCCTTGTCCTTGACGCCGCGGAATTGCGCCTGCAGCGTCGCGGTCTCCTTGCGCTCGCCATCCGCCGCAAACGTAATCGGGCCGGTGATGGTCTTGAGCTCGTTCTCGCGCAGATATTTGGCGATGCCCTTCTGGTCGAGCGATTTGGTGGAATTCACCGCCGCCTCGATCATCTGGCCCATCGCATAGCCGAACGGCGCCAGATAATAGCCGAGCGGATCGACCTTGGCCTCGACGGCGCGCTTGGTGTACTTCTCGAAAAATTCCTTGGTGCCGTCAAAATACATGCTCGGCTCGGGCAGCCAGGTGTTGTAGTTGACGACGCCGTTGAGCAGCGAGCCGAGATTCGACATCACTGCCGCGAACTGCAGGCCGACCATACCGCCGCCGAAAATCTTGACGTCGTCGCCGATCCCGATCTCGTTGACGGCGCGCAGGATGCCGGCCGAGTCGGGCGGATAGGACGCGACATAGACGATATCGGGCTTGGCGGCCTTGAGGGCGCGGATGATGGAGGCGAATTCCACCGTGTTGGGCGGATAGCTCTGGTCGAAGACCACGGGAAGGTTTCGCTGCTTGGCGACATCGCGTGCGGTCAGAGCAAGGTTCTGGGCGAACTCCTGATCCGCCGCAAGCAGCGCCATATTTTTGCCGCCCGCCTTTTGACCCAGATCGAGGAACGAGGACGCCCAGCTATCCGCCGGGCCCCACGGTGCATTGTTGAACCACATATCGTGGCCGACCTTGCTGTTTACCTGGAACGAGAAATTCCCCATCAGCAGCAAGCCGCGTTGCTTGACGAACGGCATGAGCGGCGCGGTCGGCACGGTCGCATAGGGCGCGAACAGCAGGTCGACCTTGTCGACGTCGACCAGCTTGGCGTAGATCGCGGGCGTTTCGGAAGCGCTCGACTTGTCGTCATAGACAATGAGCTCGACCTTGCGGCCGAGCAGGCCGCCCTTGGCATTGATGTCGTCGCGCCAGACCTCGATGCCGAGTTGCGAAGCCTTGCCGCCGCCGGCGAGACCGCCGGTCTGCGCCATCGACATGCCGATCTTGATCGGCGGCTGCTGCGCCGACGCGCGCGAGCCCTGCCCGACCACTGCGACGGCCATCGCGCCGCCGAGAAATGTTCTGCGTTTCATTGAATCCCCCTCATTTTGTCGTTGTTCTCTGTCATTTCGGCTCCGCCGGATCTCTGCCCGGTCGCTGCGAATGGTTAGGTCAGGCCGTGGCTATTTGGCTCCGACCGGCGTGGGTTGATTTTTGGCCGATTGTTTCATGATCGCCGACGGATCGGCGCCGACGCGCCCGCTGGTCTTGTCGGCCTCGCTCTCGCGCGAAAGGCGCATGTCGAATCGGATGCTGGGCATGCCCTTGATCGGGCAGTCCGGATCGTTTGCCACCACGTCGACGGCGAGATCGCCCGACGAGCCGAATACGACGTCGTCGGCGAGATGCGGGTCGTCACGCAGATAGAGCGCGGTGACCAGCTCGCGATAGCCGGATGCGCCGACCAGGAAATGAATATGCGCGGGCCGCATGCCATGCCGCGCCTGCGCCTTCACCATGGCGCCGACCGGTCCATCCATCGGGATCGAGTATCCGAGCGGCTTGACGGTGCGCAGCACATAGACGCCGTTCGCATCGGTGGCGAACACGCCGCGATAATCGACCGATGTCGCGCTGGACTGAATGTCGTAAAGGCCGTCGGCGCCGGTCTGCCAGATCGAGACGGTGGCGTTGGCGACCGGCTTGCCGGTGGCATCGGTGACGCGGCCGTACAGCGCGCATTCGCTGCCCGGCTGCGGATTTTTGGCGATCGAGCTGCCGGCCGCCAAGGTCGGCGTGGCCTCGCGGTAGAACGGGCCGAGCAGGCTGGTGTTGGTGGCTTCCTCAAGAGCGGTGGCGTCATGCAGGCCGTTGACGAGCGCCGAGAGGCCCAGCGTATCAGACAGCAGGATGAATTCCTGCCGTTCCGGCGAGCACATCTTGCCGGCGGCGGTCATGAATTCGATGCCCTTGATCCATTCCGCCGGCGTCAGATTGACCTCGCGGGCGAAGGCATGGAGGTGCTTGACCGCCGATGCCATGATCGTCTTCAGGCGCGGGTCCGGCGTCGTCGCCATCTGGTCGAGCACGGCGTCCGTGATCGTTTCAGGCGTTAGCTCACGCATGCGTCACTCCCTGAGCTGCCGGCTGTTTTTCACGCCGCCGGCCATTATTGCAGCAAGCCTAACCGCTTGTTGGGGATCAACACAAGGCGTTCGAAGGCGGCGCGCACGCCCTCTCATACAAATTGATACGAATGGATGGGGTCACATTCCCTGCACATTGATGCATCAGGACGCGCACCGCAGGTTTCCTACCCGCCCACCAATTTTGCGATTGCACAATCGAGCGACGGAAGTGGGATCACTTCTCTCGGATCGGCGGCGCAACCTTCTCTGCCGGCGCCGGCGGCAGCGCAGGCTGAGCACCCGCCTTCTGCGCGTCCGGGTCGGGACGGGCCGGTTGCGGCGGAATGTCCGAGGGCCTTTGGCCGGTCGTGGCCGGCTCGGACGGCGAGGACGGCTTCGTTTCCGCGCCCGGCGTCGATTGCGTCGGCTGCGTCGCCTGCGCGATTTGCAGGGGATCGCGCGCGTTGAGCGCGGTCAGCGCTAGCACTGAGACAGCCATCCCGGCGGCGATCAGCGCGCACGCGAGCAGCATTTCCCGTCGGTATTCGCGTTGGCGGTCATCGGCAGGCATCGTTCAACCCCACGAAATTGATCGCGATATCAACGATTCCTGCGATGCATGGTTCCGCGCCCGTGCGGCGGGAACAGCGATATTGTCGAGGTGCGCCCGGAACTAATCCGCGGTGTTAACTTCCCAGGTGGCATGGCGCACACCGGCTTGGCGTTGCAGATCGGCAACCACCGCATTCAATTCATTCGGATCGACCGCGGTCGAGACCAGCTTCGCGACAATCTCCAGCAGATCGTCGCCGGTCTCGACGACCTCGATATCCGCCACTGGATATTTGGCGTTTTCCAGCCGCTCGACCAGTTGGTCGCGCATGGCAGGCAACGCCTCGGTCGTCACCGCAAGTTTGAAATAATAGGTCGCTTCCGAAGCCTTTTCGTCGAGCGGAATGCGATTGATGGCGTTGACCAGCGGACGCAGCAGGGTGTTTCCAGCGAGCACGAAGATGGTCAGCGCCGCGGCCTGCGCGACCATGTCGGCGCCGGCGCAGGACCCGACCGCGGCCGACGCCCACAGCGTCGCCGCGGTGTTGAGGCCGCGCACATCCATGCCCTGCTTCATGATGACGCCGGCGCCGAGGAAGCCGATCCCCGACACGACATAGGCGATCACGCGCACCGCACCGTCAGCATCGGCCAGGTGCATGGCAAGGTCGACGAACGCCGCCGCGCCAACGGCCACCAGCACGTTGGTGCGCAAGCCCGCGGTGCGCTGCCTGTATTGCCGCTCCGCACCGATCAACGTGCCGAGCACGAACGCCGTGGTCAGGCTGACCAGCGTGTCGAGGAAATCGTATAACTGGAAGGTGGTCAGAAACCGCATGGCCCCCACATAACGGCTGAATACGACGGATCGATTAAAACTCCAGCATGCCGGCGTCACCATCCTCGGTGCCGAAGGCCAACAGCGTGCCCTTGGCGTTCCAGGCCAGCGCCGCGACCGGCTCGCTGCCGTTGCGGCGCACCAGGATTTCCGCGCCGTCCTCGAGCCGCACGATCAGCACGGTGCCGTCGCTATAGCCCGCGGCCATGATGTCCTGCTTCGGATGACAGGCGACCGTGGAGACGCGCGCCTGCAGCGGCGCCAGCATCGCCGGCTCCTTGCCCATCGGCCCGTCCTTGCTGTTGAACGGCCAGATGATCACGGTGTCGGCGCCCGAAGTGGCAAGACCCTTGCCGCCCACGCTCCACGACATCGAACGGACCCGGCCGGGATAGCCGCTCATCCGCATGTGGCGATTATCCGCAAGCCGCCAGCCGTGCAGCGCCGGCTCGTGCATCGCGGTGACCAGGAATTTGTTGTCGGGGCTGAAGATCACGCCGAGATGCGAGCCGGCCCATTCGAGATATTCCGGCTTCGCCGCCATGTTGGGAAACCACAACGTCACGCCATTGTAATGGGCGACCGCCACGCGCAGGCCTTTTGGCGCGAATGCCAAGCCGCCGACCGTCGAGGGCGCATCAAAGCTCTTCTCCTCGCCCTTCCCGCTGCGAACGAACGCGGTCTTTCCAGCCGACCACGCCACCGCGCCATCGGGATGCAGCGCGATGTTATCGATCCAGCGCCGTTTTGCATCGGTCGCGAGCACCGTGACCTCGCCCTTCGTGTCGAGCGCGACGACCTTGCCGTCGTCGCCGCCGGTGACGATACGCTTGCCGTCGGACGCCGAACACAGCACAACGCCGCCATGGATGGCGACTTTCGAGACGTCGCCCGCCTCGTTCACCATCGCCGCGCGCTCCTCCGCGCCGATAAACACCGCGGTATCGCCAAGGAAATAGATCGAGGTGACGGACATGCCGACCGGCAACGTCCGCACCTTGTCGGTGAGGGAAGCAATGGAGGGCGTATCGCCCGGATCAAACTCTTTCATCACGTGGTAATACAGCTATCAAAACCGTCGCGGATCATCTGCTCCGGCAATTCGCGGCCGATGAAGACGACACGGCTTTCGCGTGCCTCGCCATCCTTCCATTTCCGCTGGTGATCACCTTCCAGCATCATGTGCACGCCCTGGAACACGTAGCGGTCATCGTCGTCGGTGAAGGCGAGGATGCCCTTCGAGCGCAAAATCTTCTGGCCTTCGGTGGCGACGAGGTTTTGCAGCCACGGCATGAATCTGGTGGGGTCGAGCGGCTTGTCCGACCGCAGCGACAGCGATTGCATGTCCTCGTCGTGGTAGTGCTTCAACCCGCCATGGCTGTGGCTGTGATCGTGGTCATGGCCGTGATGATGGTCGTGATCATGGTGATGATCGTGACCGTCGCCGGCGTCTAAAAATTCCGGCTCGATTTCCAGGATGCGATCCAGATCGAACGCGCCGCGCTCCAGCACGTCCGAAAGCTGAACCTGGCAGCGCTCGGTGCGATGCAGCTTTGCATACGGATTGATGCCGCGGATGCGGGCCTCGACCTCGGCGAGTTCGGGCTTGGAGACAAGGTCGGTCTTGTTGAGAACGATCACGTCGGCAAAGGCGATCTGGTTTTTGGCTTCCGGCGCATCCTTGAGCCGATCGCTCAGCCACTTCGCATCGGCCACGGTGACAACGGCATCAAGCCGCGCGTTCTTCTGCACGTCTTCGTCGACGAAAAAGGTCTGCGCCACCGGCGCCGGGTCGGCCAATCCCGTGGTCTCGACGATGATGGCGTCGAACTTGCCCTTGCGCTTCATCAGGCCGTCCAGGATGCGCACGAGGTCGCCGCGCACGGTGCAGCAGACGCAACCATTGTTCATCTCGAACACTTCTTCATCCGCGCCGATGATGAGGTCGTTGTCGATGCCGATCTCGCCGAATTCGTTGACGATGACGGCGTATTTCTTGCCGTGGTTTTCCGACAGGATGCGGTTGAGCAGCGTGGTCTTGCCGGCGCCGAGATAGCCCGTCAGCACGGTCACTGGAATTTTTTGGGACGAAGGTTCAGACATGATAACTCCGGAGCGGGGGCGCGCGAGCAAGCAGGGAGGCCCCTGCCCTATGGGCTCAGCGCGCTGGTCAGGGCCTTTATATTGTGCCTGACCATTGCAATGTAAGTGGGAGAATCGCCCTTTTCGGCCGTTAAGCTATCCGAATAGAGCGTTCCGCCAACCCGGGCGCCGGTCTCGGCCGAGATCCGGCCCATCAGGCGGGGGTCGGTGATATTTTCCAGAAACACGGCCGGTATTTTGGCGGCCCTGACCTGGGTGATGATCCCTGCGATATCGCGGGCGCTGGCCTCGGATTCGGTCGAGACACCGAGCGGCGCGACGAATTCGACGCCATAGGCGGCGGCGAAATAGCCGAAGGCGTTGTGGGTCGAGATCACCTTGCGGTGGCTTGCCGGAATTTTCGCGATCGCCTCCCGCACCTCGCGCTCCAGCGCGTCGAGTTCGGTCAGGTAGGCGCCCGCCTTGGACTTGAAGGCCTCGGCGTCCGCAGGAGCCACTGCTGCCAGCGCTTCGCGGATATTGGCGACATAGATTTTTGCGTTGGCAACCGATTGCCAGGCGTGCGGATCGGCTTCCGAGCCGAGCTTGAGCGGCGCGATGCCTGTCGTCGCGGTCACGACCGAAGCCTTACCGCCGGCGGACTTCACCAGCCGCGGCAGCCAGCCCTCGAACCCGAGGCCGTTGACGAAGACGAGTTTTGCATCCGCCACCTTTTTTGCATCCGCAGGCGTCGGCACATAGACATGGGCATCGCTATCGGGGCCGACCAACGTGGTCACGTTAACGCGGTCGCCGCCGACATTGCGGACGAAATCGCCGAGGATTGAGAAGCTGGCGACGACGTTGAGGCGGTCCGCGGCGCGGGCCGAGCCGGTGGCCGCGAGCAAGACGAGAGCGATAAGCCAGAACCGGATCATGGCTACGCCTCGAGGTGACGGCCGGGGAACATTTGCCGCACCAGGCCGCTGACGGGACCGAACAATAGAGAGGCCACATAGAGCACTGCCGCGACCAGAATGATCGCCGGCCCCGAAGGAATCTTGGTCTGGAACGACAGCACCAGCCCGGCATAGCCCGAGACGATGGCGCTGGCGACGGCGATGCAGATCATGCCGGTGATGTCACGCGACCAGAACCGCGCGATGCCGGCGGGCAGGATCATCAGGCCGACGCCGAGCAGCGTGCCGAGCGCGTGAAAGCCGTTGACCAGGTTGATCACGACCAGTGCCAGGAACGCCAGATGCGCGGGCGCGCCGGCGCGCGAGACTGTGCGCAGGAACACCGGATCGACGCATTCGATCACCAGCGGCCGGTAGATCACCGCCATCACCAGCAGCGTGATGGTGGCGTTGAAGGCGATGACCAGCAGCGTCTGGTCGTCCATCGCCAGGATGTTGCCGAACAGCACATGCAGCAAATCGATATTGGTGCCCTTGACGGAAACGATGGTGACGCCGAGCGCGAGCGACACCAGGTAGAAGGTCGCGAGCGATGCGTCCTCCTTCAGCTCCGTATGGCGCGCAACGAGGCCTGCAAGCAGTGCGACCGTAAAGCCCGCGATCAGCCCCCCCGTCGTCATCGCGAACAGATTGAGCCCGGAGACGAGGAAGCCGATCGCGGCGCCCGGCAGGATAGCATGCGCCATGGCGTCACCGACGAGGCTCATCCGGCGTAGCATCAGGAACACGCCGATGGGTGCTGCGCCAAGCGCCAGCGCGATCACGGCGGCGAGCGCGCGGCGCATGAACTCGAATTCGGTGAAGGGCGCGATCAGCGCATCGTAAAACATCAGGCGGCCCGCGGCGGCATGGCGTCCACGGCGCAGGCGGCGGCTGTCTCATCGAACGCCTCGCACATCCGCCGCGCTTCCGTGAGGTTTTCGGGCGTGAGCACCTGCGCGGTAGCGCCCCACGCTACCGGCCCGCGCGCGAGCAGCAGCGTCTCCGGAAAATGGCTGCGCACCAGATCCATGTCATGCAGCGCCGCTAGCACCGTGCGCCCCTCGCCGTGCCAGCGCTTCACCAGCCCCAGCAGGTCGGCCGAGGTTTTGGCGTCGATGGCGTTGAACGGCTCGTCCAGCACGATCAGGCGCGCGTCCTGCAGCAGCGCGCGCGCAAACAGCATGCGCTGCATCTGGCCGCCGGACAGCGTGCCGATCGAGCGGTTTTCAAAGCCGTTGAGGCCGACGGCGGCGAGCGCCTGCGTGATCTTATCCCGCGCCGGTTTGCCCATGCCGCCGAAAAAGCCGGTTCTGCGCCACAAACCAGTGCCGACCAGATCGAACACCGAGATCGGAAAAGTCCGGTCGATGTCGACGCTCTGCGGCAGATAGGCGATGTCGCGGATATCGAGCCCGCCGAGATCGATCGAGCCTGCGAGCGGTTTCAAAATGCCGGCGAGCCCACGGAACAGCGTCGACTTGCCGGCGCCGTTCGGCCCGACCACCGCCAGCAGCGCGCCTTGCGCGACCTCGCCATTGAGATGATGCACGGCCGGATGGCGGTCGTAACCCAGCGTGACGTCGCGGAATTTGATCTGCGCGGCCATGCTCACCTCATCGCCACCAGCACGACAGCCCACAGCGCCGCGCTGACCGCGAACGCCGCGGCAAGGCGAGCGGTCACGGTCATGCGCAGGATCGACCAAGGGGCCGGCTGCGCCGGATGCGGCGTCGCCGGGCCATGCGAATGGGCGTGACCGTGGTGGTGATGCGCGTGGTCGTGGGAGTGGTCGTGAGGCATGAGCCAAACGTTATAATATAACATTACGGGAGTCCACGTGTTGGCACGGCTCTAAAGGGGCCTCGGGCACCCCTGGCTCCGGGTGGGTCGGCGCTACACGCTGACGCATTCTCTGCAAGGCCTGAACCGGGTTCGGCTCGCGGGAATTGGCGAACTCCTGCTGGTCTGGCTCGCCCCGGCAATCCATCTGGGCACCCTTATGATGGTCCCCACCGGCACCAGCGCCACCGGGCTGGTCTTCACGGTCCTGCTGCCCGGAATCACGCAAACCTATTGGGCTTTGGGAATTGTGGCCGGCGACGGCCACCTTGTCTCACCGCTGGCGCTGCTGTGTGCGATGTGGCTGGCGCTGCTTGCGATCAGGATTCGGCGCAGATCGTATTCATCAGCCGGCGTGCACCCGCATGCGCTGACACACCGCGTCGAGATGAAACCACTGCCAAAACTGAGGCGGCCTTAATTTCGAACGCCGATCGATGAGGCCGTGTGTCGGATCATCCGCATGGCACCGTCGGTGTAACGGCCGCCGTTGAAATTGACGTCAACGACCCACAAAACGAACAGAGCAACGAAGGCGGCGGCGACGGCTTTCATACATTGTTAACCATGAGGATACGGCCTGGGTTCCGCGGGCCGCAATTCTTACGGGAGGTACGAAGACACCAAAGACAGGGTCCGGAGTGGCTTGCCACTGGAGCATCCAGCTCGTCAGGCACATCGTGCGAGCGTGATCACGGCTTCCCGATCAGCATCGCGATGGCCGCCGCCAGAAACGGAAACGGCACCGAGACCGCCGCGCGAAACCAGACAAACTTGGCCGGCATGAACGGGATTTCCCACAGGATCATGCGCTGGAAGGCGAACAGCGCCCAGGCGACGACATAAGCGATGACCTGCGGCGGGCCGCCGCCGACTTTCAACGCGACCGCGCCGATCGAGAAACCGACCACCGGGCCGCCCGGGGTGGCCGCACCGGCAATCACAGCAGTCAGGACGCCGAACCAGCCACTGTCCGGGCCGAGCCAGCCGGTGATGACTTCCGGCGGGATGACGGCGGCGATGTAGCCCGAGCCGATCACGCCGAGCGCAATGCGCGGCACGATGTTGATGAAATCCATGCTGCCTTCGCGCACCGACGACACCAGCACCACGCGGCCGCGCTGCCAGGCCATGACGCCGAGGATCAGGACCGAGCCCCACAGGGTGACGTCGATGATCAGCGCCGAGAGCGTCATGCCGGCGGCTCCGGCTCGCCCTTCGGATACATCCGCACGAACACGAAGCGGCCCAGCGCGCCGGCAAGAATCGGGATCGGCAGCGAGATCACGATCCGCCACAGCGTAAAATCCGTGCCGAGGATCGGCAGTTCCCAGGCGACCGCGCGGCCGTAGCCGATCAGCGTCCAGCTCACCACCATGGCGATGGTGGCGCCGAAATCGGCGCCGACCGTGAGCAGCGCCGCCGCCACCGGATAGGCGGTGAAGGGGCCACCGGGCAGGATCGCGCCAAACGCCGTGCCGATCAGCAATCCCTTGAGCCCCGAATTCGGCCCGAGCGCCCGCGAGACTTTGTCGTGCGGCAGAATTTCCGCGATGAAGCCACCGAGCAGGCAGCCGGCCAGCACGCGCGGCATGATTTCCCCGAACAGCCAGAGATCATGCGTGAGAATTTTCAGCACGCCATCGATGCCGTCGCGCCGCCAGACCAGGCCTGCGCAAACCGCGACCAGCGCGCCGATCACGATCATCGACCAGCCGACCGGCTTGCGGGCGCGCCGCGGCTTCGGCTCGGCGTCATCGGCAGGCGCCGGGTCTTTTATCTGGTGTTCTGACAAGGGCGATGGGTTTTGCGGGTGATGCGTCTCCGCCCTGCTTAGTCCCGCCAAGGTGGCGACGCAAACGGAAGCTCGCACGATACCCATGCGCATCTCAGGCATGCCCATGCGAGGACGTCACGCGGCCCGGCCAAGTTACGGGCCAACCATTCAGGCGAACTGGCGCACCAGCGCAAGGCCGGCAAACAGCCCGGCAATCGAGAGCACGACCGAGCCTATGACGTAAAGCGCCGCAAGGCCGAGTTCGCCGCGCTCATAGAGCAGCGCCGCATCGAGCGAGTAGGCCGAGAACGTGGTGTAGCCGCCGAGAATGCCGGTCATCAAAAACAGCCGCCAAGGCTGTGACGCCTCGCCCCTGAAGGCGAGATAGCCCGCGATCAGCCCCATCACGGTCGAGCCCGTGACGTTGATGATGAAGGTGCCCCAGGGGAATCCGGTGCCCATGCAGCGGGCGCAGGTGACGTTGATGAAATGGCGGAGACTTGCGCCAAGGCCGCCCCCGACAAAGACCAGCAAATAGCTCATCGCAGCATTTTCCACGTCAGCGAAGTCATCCGGCGTTTTGCTTGTGCCGTACACGCGCCCTCCCCGCAAGAATGGAAAGCACATCATACCAATGAAAAAGGGCGGCAGCCGTAGCTACCACCCTTTCGAAACTTATTCCGCTGTCATTCCGGGATGGTCCGAAGGACCAGACCCGGAATCTCGAGATTCCGGGTTCGTCGCTTCGCGACGCCCCGGAATGACCGAGTTCTAGCCTCAGACCTTGCCGTAGAGCTCGTCGACATAGTCCCAGTTGATCAGGCTGTCGCAAAACGCCTTCAGATAGTCGGGACGGCGGTTGCGATAGTCGATGTAGTAGGAGTGCTCCCAGACGTCGCAGCCGAGGATCGGCGTGGCGCCGTGGACCAGCGGGCTCTCGCCGTTCGCGGTCTTGGAGATTTCGAGCTTGCCGTTCTTGACCGACAGCCAGCACCAGCCGGAGCCGAACTGACCGACGCCGGCGGCGGCGAAATCGGCCTTGAACTTGTCGAGACCGCCGAGGTCTTCGGTGATCTTCTTTTCCAGACGGCCGGGCAGCTTGCTGCCGCCGCCATTTGGCTTCATCCAGTTCCAGAAGTGCAGATGGTTGTAGTGCTGGCCGGCATTGTTGAAGACGGCCGGATTCTTGCCGAACGAACCCTTGACGATCTCCTCCAGGGACTTGCCTTCGAATTCGGTCCCCTTGATCGCGTTGTTTCCGTTGGTCACGTAAGCCTGGTGATGCTTGTCGTGGTGATATTCCAGCGTTTCCTTGGACATGTGGGGCGCAAGGGCGTCGTGGGAATAGGGAAGATTGGGCAGCGTGAAGGTCATGGGTGATGTCCGAACTGATGGGAGACGAAGTCTAACGGGAACCCTTATAGAAGGTTCCATTGCGCATAAACACCGCAATTTGGCAAGAACGGGGAGGCTTCCGGGTAACGCCGCTCCGCGTCCAGCGTATGACGGGACGGCAGCCAGAGCAGGCGATCCTTCTACGAAAAATCATCCTGCTCCAGCTATTTGTTTCGGCAGGATCTTTTCGGAAAACCGATATCCACTTTCCGAGTGGTGCAACAGGGTGATGAAATGAGCATCGAGATCGACGTCCTGAACGGGGACGCATCATGGTCGAGGGCCGAACCGTTGATGAAGGCGGTGTGGCCGCGCCATGTGGTGGAGAGGCTGCCGTGGGGTCACATCGAATGGGCCCATGCCGATCTGCGCATTTTGATCGACGCGCCGGAGGATGCGGCCCAGCGGGGGCTTGCCTGCCATGTCGGCATCTATTTCCGCACTGCGACCTGGGACGGGCGCAAGGTCGAGATCGGCGGCATCGGCGGCGTTTCGACGCGGCCGGATTGCCGGGGCCGCGGCTACGCGACGCTGGCGCTGAACGCCGCCATCAGAACCCTGCGCGATCACGAGGCGGTGCGCTTTGCGATGCTGTTCTGCGAGCCGCACAATGAAGCGTTCTACCAGGCGCGCGGCTGGCATCCATTCCAGGGGGAGGTCCATGCCGAGCAGCCTGGTGGAAGAATTCGCTTCGAAGCGATGGCACCATACGTGTTCGATTTCACCCGCAAGCCGCGCGACGGAATAATCGACCTATGCGGCCTGCCGTGGTGACCCCTGCGCGGTGTGCGGGTGGCTTGCGCAGCCCGGCCTGAATAATATGTCAGCCATAATTTATTCGATTTGGATGACCTGCGACGTATGACCATTGACGCCCCGCTCGACATGCGCCCTGCCGCAGTTCCATCCGCACCGATCAACGGCCTGCTCGCCTCGCCGATCCTGCCGACGCTGCTGCAGCTCGCGCTGCCCAATGCGATCGCCATGGTGGGCACCACGATGGTTGCGGTGGCCGAGACCTCCTATATCGGCCGGCTCGGCACCGAGCCGCTGGCCGGCATCGCGCTGGTGTTTCCCTTCGTGATGCTGACGCAGATGATGTCGGCCGGCGCGATGGGCGGCGGCGTTTCCTCCGCCATCAGCCGGGCGATCGGCGCCGGCGATCGCGACCGCGCGGCGACGCTGGCGCTGCATGCCGCGATGATAGGCGCCTGCGCCGGAATCTTTTTCACGGTGACGATGCTGGCGTTCGGCCACACGTTCTACGCGCTGCTCGGCGGGCGCGGCGGCGTGCTCGAGCAGGCCCTGCAATATTCGCACGTGCTGTTCTCCGGCGCGATGGCGATCTGGCTGGTCAATACGCTGGCCTCGGTGGTGCGCGGCACCGGTGACATGCGGATTCCATCGGTAACGCTGATCGGCACCGCGCTGGTGCAGATCGCGGTTGGCGGCGCGCTGGGCCTTGGGCTGTTTGGGTTGCCGAAGTTCGGCATGAGCGGCGTCGCCGCGGGCCAGCTCACCGCTTTCACGCTCGGCGCGATCTTCCTCGCCTGGTATCTCGTCAGCGGCCGCAGCCGGCTGACGCTGAACTTCAAGGGGTTTAGATTCCAGCGCGACATGTTCTTCGACATTCTTAAGGTAGGCGCGGTGTCCTGTCTCTCGCCGCTGCAGACCGTGCTGACGGTGCTGATCTTCACAAAAATCCTGGCCGGCTACGGCACCGAGACATTGGCCGGCTATGGCATGGGCTCACGGTTGGAATTTCTGCTGACGCCGATCGCCTTTGCTTTTGGTGTCGCCTCGGTGCCGATGGTCGGCATGGCGATGGGCGCGGGGTTGGTGACGCGCGCGCGGCAGGTGGCGTGGACCGCGGGCATCGCGGCCGCCATCATCGTCGGCGCCATCGGACTGATCGTCGCCGTGATGCCGTCGCTCTGGGTTTCGCTGTTCACCAGCGATCCCGGCGTCACCGCCGCAGCGTCTTCCTATCTGGTCTGGGCCGGCCCGGCGTTCGCCTTTTTCGGGATGGGGGCCTGCCTCTATTTCTCATCGCAGGGGGCCGCGAAGGTCGGCGGTCCCGTGATGGCCGGCACCGCGCGGTTGCTGATCGTCGGCGGCGGCGGCTGGTGGCTGGCCTCGGCGGGCGCGCCGGCATGGACCTTGTTCGCGCTGGTAGGCCTCGCGATGGTCGTCTACGGCCTCGGCACGGCACTTTCGATCCGCCTCACCCGCTGGGGTCAATGATCGGCCAGGTTGTAAACCGAACTTAATGTGAAGTTGCACGAATCTGATTTGTTGCTATGCAAGCCTGCTTTTCGAAGGAATGGTTCATGGCTTGCAAAACATCTTCCATCATTGCGACCGCTTTCATCATCGGGGTCGCGGCTGCAGTGATGGCCGCCCCATCGGCCCGCGCGCAGGGCTCAGGCGAGCCGACCGGCGTCTGGCAGACCCAGGCCGGCGACGCGCGGGTGAAAGTCAGCAAATGCGGCGGCGGTCTCTGCGGCGTGATCGTCGGCCTCAAGGACCCGATCGACCCCGCTACCGGCAAGCCCCAGGTCGATGACAAGAATCCGAACCCGACGCTGAAGAAGCGGCCGATGATCGGACTAACGCTGTTCAGCGGCATGCAGCGCAGCGGTCCCAACAAATGGTCGGGCCAGATCTATAACGCCGATGACGGCGGCACCTATGCGAGCAGCATCTCGGTGTCTGGCCCGGAGACGCTGCGGGTCGAAGGCTGCGTCGGCGCGCTCTGCGGCGGCGAGACCTGGACGCGGGTGGGGCGGTAGCGCGGGATCTCGATTACCGATCTGCAGGGTGGGCAAAGCGCAGGGTGCCCACCATCTCTCCACATCGTCGCTTCGAATGGTGGGCACGCTGCGCTTTGCCCACCCTACGAATCACGCCGCCATCGCTTTCAACGCGGTGGCCGCCGACGCATACCCGCCGCGGGCGCCGTCGATAAAGTAACGTGATCGCTGCGCATCACCGACGGCGTGAAGCAGGTCATCATCGCCGCGTCCTGCCGGTGCAGGCCGTAGCGCACGATCCGCTCTGATGCCGCCTTCGCCAGCAGCGCCGTCAGCGCGCGCTCCAGTTCCTCCGTGCAGTCGAGGATCATCCGCAGGCCGTCGTCATATTTGCGGAAGTCGGAATTCTCCACGACCTGCTGCACGTAATTCTTCGGCACGAAATTGCCGACCTTGATGCCGAGGCGCATCACCACATAGGCCCATAGCGTCACCGCAAGCACGACGCCCCGCCGCTTCAACAGCGGTCCGCCGCGCGCGGCACGCGCTTCGTACTCGACGCCCTGCGGCGGCCAGCGCAGCGGCGGCCCGCCCGGCGGCACCGGCCGCCCGGCATCCGGGGACTCTTCCACCAGGCGGATGATGTCCTCGATCACCTTGCGGAAATGATGCGGATCGGCGCCATGGGCGGGTACCACCAGCACCGACAGAATGAGCCCGCGCGTGGAAGGCATTTCCTCGAACCGGCACGACAGGCCGGAGAGGTCGGGCTGCGTGCCAGGATTGGGCGGCGGTACCGCGAATTCGCCGCGTTTCATGGCGGCATCCGCCCACCCCAAACCGCCGCCGGAAAACATCGCATAGGACAGGTTGGCCGACGGACCGAAGCGCGCGACACGGACGTCGAGGCCTTGCGCGCGGATATCCCTGACCGGCACCAGCGCTACGCGCATGATGAGGTTGAGACTTTCCTCAACCCAGGTCGCAGTCGCCGCCAGCGCCCCGCGCGCCCGCTCGAGATCGTCGGGCGACACCGCAAAACTGGCGCCATCGCCGCCGAACACGAAGGGAAATTCGCGCCCGTCCAGCGCGTTGGTGATGGCAGCGATGACGGCCGCGCCGGCCATGTTGACCGCCTTGTAGCGCTGGTTGGCGATCGCCTTGGTCGATTCCACGATGTCGGCGACGCCGACGGTCCAGTCATCAGGCAACGGCGAATACATCGCCGGGTCCATCAGGCTGCCAAAACCGCGAAAGACCGGGATTGAGCCGTAGAAAATGTCGGTGCCGTCAGGCGTCGTCATGGCGATGAGGCCCCCCGGTTCGCAAACCTCTTGGCAGATACGGCCAATTCTGAAATGCGGTTCGCGACAGATCGTCCTACCCCTTCACGATCCCGCGAAGCACCAACTGGTTCAGCCGGTTGGCGAACGCCGCCGGGTCCTCCGGCAACTCGCCGTCGAGGATCTGCGCCTGCTCCAGCAGCAGGAACGAAAGGTCCTTGGCCGCATCCTTGTCGCCCGTGATCGCCGCGACCAGGGGATGGCGCATGTTGATCTCCAGGATCGGCCTGGTGGTCGGCGCCTTGTTCTGCATCGCCAGCAGCCGTTCGAGCATGCGATCATGCGCGTCGCCGCCGGCGACCAGGCATGACGCGCTCGCCGTCAGCCGCTGCGAGGCGCGCACGTCGGAGACGCGCTCGCCGAGCGCATCCTTGATCAGCGCAATCGTCGTGGCCTCGTCCGCGCCGGGCTCGTCCTTTTTGTCCTCGGCCTTGTCATCCGATAGCGGGATCAGGGCGAAATCGATATCGCCCTGGCTCAGCGACTTCAGCGGCTTGCCGCCGAAATCGAGCGGCGCCGAGGTCCAGAACGCATCGACCGGATCGGTCAGCAGCAGCACCTCGATGCCGCGCGCGGTTGCGGATTCCAGTTTCGGGTTGGCCTTCAGCCGTTCGACGCTCTCGCCGGTGAGATAATAGATGTCGGTCTGGTTCGGCTTGATATCTTCGACATATTGCTTGAGCGCACGCTTCTCGCCACTGGTCGTTGTGAAGCGCGACAGGCCCAGCAATTTCTCGCGGCGCTCAAAATCCTCCCAGATGCCTTCCTTGATCACGGGGCCGAACGCGTCCCAAATCTTCTCAAATGCTTCCGGCTCCTTGTCGCCCAAACTTTCCAGCTCCGATATCACGCGGCCGGTGACCGCCTTGCGGATCTGGGTGAGCTGCGGGTTGTTCTGCAGCATCTCTCTGGAGATGTTGAGCGGAAGATCCTCGCTGTCGATCACGCCGCGAATGAAGCGCAAATAGGCCGGCAGGATATCGGCGTCGTCGGCGATGAAGACGCGGCGGACATAAAGCTTGACCTTGCCCTTGCGCGCCTGATCGAACAGATCGAACGGTTTTGTCGACGGCGCGAACAGCAGCACCGCATAGGACTGCCGGCCCTCGGCGCGATAATGCAGCGTCATCGCCGGTTCGTCGAACGCGCCGGCGATCTGTTGGTAGGCCTGCTTGTAGTCCTCCGCCGAGAGTTCCGATTTCGGCCGCTGCCACAGCGCGCTGGCCGAATTGATCTGGCGCGGCTCGCCCTCCTCCGGCACCAGTTCGATTGGAAACTGGATGTTGTCGGACCAGGCGCGGACGATGCGCTCGATCTCATGGGTTTCGAGATACTTCGCCGCATTCTCTTTCAGATGCAGCACGATCTCGGAGCCGCGCGTGACACGCGCGGCGTCCTCCTCGCTGGCCGGCGCGATTTCAAACCCGCTGCCGCCGGAAGACGACCAGACAAAGACTTCATCCGAACCGGCGCGGCGGCTGGTGACGACGATGCGATCGGCAACCATGAACGCCGCGTAGAAGCCGACGCCGAACTGGCCGATCAGATTGGTGCCGTCCTTGGCCTCGGTGAGGCGGGAGAGAAAGGATTTTGTGCCGGAGCGTGCGATGGTACCGAGGTTGTCGATCAACTCCTGCCGGTCCATGCCGATACCGCTGTCGACGACGGAAAGCGTATTGGCCGTCTTGTTCGGCGCGATTCGGATTTTGGGCGGCGCGCCGTCGGTGATCAGCTCGGGCGCCGATATCGCCTCATAGCGCAGCTTGTCGCAGGCGTCCGAGGCGTTCGAAATCAGCTCGCGCAGGAAAATGTCGGTCTCCGAATAGACCGAGTGCACCATCAGGTTCAGAAGCTCGGCAACCTCGGCCTGGAACGGCTGGGATTCGGGGGCAGTGGTGGTGGTCATAAGGGGCTCGCAGGGAACAGGGCCAAAGGAAAGCCCTGATATATCGATACCATCAGGGGTGGCAAGATTTGCCAGGCCCCGGCGAGACGTCTATGCCCGTGCCCGCCCTCTACCGCTCGACAAACGCGCGCTGGAACTGATCCAGGAGCGGCTTGAACAGATAGCTGAGCATGGTGCGGCTGCCGGTCTGCATGAACACTTCCGCGGGCATGCCCGAGGAGAGCTGCAGCCCGGCCAGCCGCCGGCGCTCCTCTTCCGGCAGCATGATGCGGACCGTGAAATAGGACGTGCCGCTCTGCTGGTCCTTCGTGGTGTCGGGCGAGACATAGGACACCTGACCGATCAGCTGCGGCGTCACCCGCTGGTTGAAGGCGGAGAAGCGGACAAAAGCCTGCTGGCCCTTCCGCACCTGATCGATGTCATTCGGCTGCAACTTGGCCTCGATCTGCAGGTCGTCGGAATCCGGCACCACCTCCATGACCGCGTCGCCGGCGCGAATCACACCGCCGATGGTGTGCGCGTTCAACTGATGGATCACGCCCGACGTCGGCGCGCGCATCTCGATGCGCTCGAGCACGTCGCGCGCGGCGATGCTTCGTTCGCTGAGCTCGGCTTCCTTGCCCTGCGCCTCGCCGAGATCCTTGACGACTTCCGTGCGGACATCCTGGTCGAGCCTGACCAGCTGCAGCTTCGCCTCGTCGACCTTGGTCTTGGTTTCGGCGATGGTGGAGATCAACTGACCCCGTTCACCCTCGATTCTGGCAGCCTCGCGCTGCAGGGCCGTGAGCCGTGCGATCGGCACGAGACGCTTATCGAACAGCTCCTGCACGCCCGTGAGTTCGCCCGTAATCAACTCCAGTTGTTTGGCCTTGGATGCGACCTGCGCCTCGAGGCCGACGATCTCCTCGCCAAGCTGCGATACCTTGCTCTTGAGCAGTTCCTTCTGGCTCTCGCGGGCGGTCGTCCGCGCCCGGAACAGCGATGCCTCAGAAGCCAGCACCGTCTTGACATTGTTGTCGTCCAGCCGCGACGACATTTCCGGCGGGATCGTCGGCTTGGGCAGGCCGTCGCGCTCGGCGACCAGCCGCGCGCTCTTCGCCCGCACTTCGTCAAGCTGCTTGCTGACCACCTGAAGGCTGGCCTGCGCCTGCGTCGAGTCCAGCCGCAGCAGCAGATCGCCGGCGTTGACCCGCATGCCGTTATGGACCGGAATCTGCGCGACCACGCCGCCAGTCGGATGCTGGACGGTCTTGACGTTGGACTGCACCACCAGATTGCCCGGCACCACGACGGCGCCCGACAGCGGCACCAGCGTCATCCAACCGCCAGCCACCCCGCCGACGACGATCAGCGCCCGCAAGCCTGTGCGCAATTCGCCTTCGAAGGCGTGCGCGGCCCGCTGCACGATGCTGTCGCCGGGCGCGCCCGCCACATCCGTCGATCCATCGCGATTGGCCAAGAATGCGACGCCGGCGGTCAGGCCGTTGCGGACGACGTTCGTCACGGAACGTTCGCGCGGTATCGGGCCCGCCGGGCTGGGCGGCGCCAATTGGGGAGCCTCGATGCGAGGCGGCAGCCGTGGGTCGTCGATCGACAAGACCTCCGGCCGCGACCTCGGGATGTTCATGAGCGACGGATCGTCGGGCGCGATGATCGGACCGCGCGCCGGCCGTTCATTCCGCCAAGAATTTGCCGAAGCATTGTTTGCCGAAGCACGGCCTGCCGGGCCGCGCCTGCCGCTTGCCGGCGGCGGGGGCACGAACTGCGGCTCACGTGTGCGGCGTCCGGCGCGCGGCGCCGGAGGCTCGGGATCGAGCACCTCGGACTGGGATCCGAACGGGCCGAGCCAATCCAGCACGCGTCCCATCTTGCCCTTTTTCTTCGACCGCTTCGGCCGGGCCTGGCGCGAACGCCGCGCGCCGGCACCTGGTTCGTCATTTGCCGGGCGGCGAAGCGGCGGCCGCTGGTCCTGCGGATTGTCGTGCTCGAAAGCCTGTCGCAATCGCTGCAGTTCGAGGATCAGCGCCTGGCCCTGCGGGGCCGCGACGTCTTCATCCGTTCCCCCGAACTGGCGGCGCGCTGCTCTTTCATCGGCATGCACGTGATCAAAACCCTTCATGATGGAACACTCTCGGCAAGTGAGGCGCGCTGTTCTGCCTTGGCCTGCGGCGGGGGCTGCGGCGATCCCGGAACCCCCTTGCCACCGGCGTTGCGGACGCGCGCGAACACTTCTGCGCTCGGGCCGAAAGCGATCGCCTTGCCTTCGTACAGCACCATCGTCATATCCAGCGCGGAGAGCGCGCTCGGGCGATGCGAGATGACGACGACGATGGATTTGTTTTGGCGCATGATCCCGATGGCGCGCGTCAGGGCGTTCTCGCCGTCAGCATCCAGATTGGCGTTGGGCTCGTCGAGCACGAGCAGGAACGGGTCGCCGAACACCGCCCGCGCCAGCCCAACCCGCTGCTTCTGGCCGGCCGACAGCGACATGCCGCCCTGCCCTATTCGCGTCGCGTAGCCCTCCGGCAGGCGCAGGATGATGTCGTGGACACCAGCGATCTGCGCGGCCTTCAGGATGGCGTCGGAACTCGCGTTCTCGTCGAAGCGGGCGATGTTCTCCGCCACGGTGCCGTCGAACAGGCCGACATCCTGCGGCAAATAGCCGATATGGCGGCCGAGATCCTCGTTGCGCCATTGATCGAGCGCCGCGCCGTCGAGCCGCACTGCGCCGCGATGCGCCGGCCAGATTCCGACCAGCGCCTTCGAGAGCGAGGTCTTGCCCGATGCGCTCGCACCCAATAGCGCCAGCCCCGAGCCGGCCTTCAGCGAAAACGTGACACCGGACACGATCGGCATGTCGAAGCCTGGTGCGGCCACCGCGAGATTCTGCACGGACAATTCGCGGCCGGGCCGCGGCAACTTGACCGGCGGCGCCGGCGGCTGTGCGGTCGCCTTCAAGATGTCGCGCAGGCGCGCAAGGCCCTGGCGGGCGGCGGACAGTTGCTTCCAGGTGCCAAGCGCGATTTCGACGGGCGCGAGCGCACGCCCCATCAGGATCGAGGACGCAATCATGATGCCGCCCGACGCCTTGTCGGCGACGACGAGATAGGCGCCCATGCCCAGCATTCCCGATTGCAGGATGTAGCGCAGCACCTTCGCGCTCGCGCCGAGATTGGCATAGACGTCGGTGGCGCGGATGTTTTCCTGCAAATAGCGCTCATTGGCCTGCGACCAGCGCGCGGTCAGCCGATCCGTCATGCCGAGCGCGCGAACGATCTCCGCGTTGCGCTGCGTCGCATCCGCCAGCACCTGCCGCTGCGCGTTCAGGTCCGACGCTGCCTTGGTTGCGCCGCGCGAGATCCGCTCGGTCACCAACGTCATGGCAATGATCGCCGCGGTGCCCAGCAGCGCCGTGAAGCCGATCATCGGGTGAAACAGAAACAGCCCGATCAGAAACACCGGGATCCACGGCATGTCGAGGAACGCCGTCGGCCCCATCCCCGACATGAAGGTGCGCACCTGATCGAGATCGCGCAGCGGCTGCTGCATCAGGACCGGCTTCACCCCGCGCAGCGGCAGGGTGGCGAGCGCCGAATGGATCGATTCCTGCAGGCCACCATCGAACAGCGTTGCGATCCGGCAAAGCATCCGCGACCGCATCGCATCAAAATATCCCTGCACCAGATAGGCGATCAGCACCATCAGGGAGAGACCGAACAGGGTCGCGAGGTTCCGGCTCGGAATCACCCGATCGTACACCTGCAACATATAAAGGGAGCCCGACAGCATCAGGATGTTGATGACACCGCTGAACACGGCGACGCCGATCATGCGGCGCGCGCTGGCACGCATCGCGGTCGCGACGGGATCGTCGGCAGCCAGGGTCGAAAGCAGCCCCGAAATGGCGCGGGACGCAGGCGCTGCCCGCGCTCGGTTCGGTGTCTGACCCTGAGCGATACTCATTGAAATGCCCTTCGACCCGCTCGCACGTCGGGTTTCCCTGCAGGCCTGCTTGACGCGCGATGCGGACCATTTTTCGACGAGAATGCGACGAATGCCGATTGTTCAAGTTCGCTCGCGGGTAGAAAGGTGGCGAACGCTGCGTTGTCGCCGGCTCAATGCCCCGTGGGTGAGCAGAATTCCGGCACGGGAGAGTCGGCCTCCCGGATTCGCACAACGCCCGACGATAACCGCAGCAATTTCCTTCCGTTGTTCGGTTCCCTGCGCGGGTTTCATTCGCCTTTTTTCGGCGCGGCGCGCGTCATGGATTCGTCGGTCTATCACCTTGCTTCGGCGCTCAATAGTCGCCGTCTCGGCCGAATGACGCCACGAAGCTAACTGATCCTTCATCGTGCGCACATCCCGCTCCCTGGCGGATGACCGCGGTCACGCGTCAATAAATTCGACTGGATGACAGGGGACCAAGAATGGCTCGTTTCACTCTCAAGGGAGATCAGCGCCCCGTCGATCTCGATCTGCCGATCGATGAGGCCCCGAGCCCGCCGGTTGCCCCCGCTGCTCCGTCCACGACACCGCCGGAGGAAGCACCTCCGGTCATTGATGCGCCCTCATCATCCGCCGCTCCGAGCTTCTCCGGCCTCGGCACGACCTTCAACAACGCCATCCAGGCGCCCGCGGTCAGCCCGTCGCCAGGCCCGGTGGAACAAGGCGGTCAGGGAACTGGCAGCGTCAACCAATATACCAACGAGCTCACAACGGTGCATAACGGGCTGCTGGCGGAAGTCAGCAGAGGGCAATTGTCCGGTTCCGCGCTCGGCCATGTGCAGGCCATCCTGTCCGACATCAGCACCGCGATTTCGGCGGCCAACGCCACGGCAAACAGCGGCACGTTCGGCAGCGCGGCTGCCGCGGAACAATCGGTCCGCGCCAGCAATCTCGACATCATCAATACCGTCAAGACCGATGTCGCGCTGACCAACCTCGCACTTACGACGGCGCCGGCAATCGTGCCTGAAAAAGTCGCGGCGGCCGACGCGCCGCACGCCAATCTCGCGGAGATCGGTGCGATCTTCAACGACGCGGCCGACAAGATCCTGAGTGGCGTCAATGATGCCAATCGGGCCAATATCACCGACGACATCCATGCCGTGATCACCGACATGGAGGCGTTGATCAGCGCCAACCCGCAAATGTTCGAGGGGTTGACCGGCCAGCATGCCGACGCAGTGGTGCGACAGCTCCAGCTCGAGCTCACCTATATCAACGACCCCGATATCAGCCCCGATGCGGCACGTGCCAGCATCGACAACATCCTCGACATCATCGAGATCGTTCAGAGCGACCCCCACCTGGCTGACATGGCGACGCAAGGTGGCCTCAGCGGCTTCTCACCGCATCCGGGCCCTGCAAATCCGGCGCCAACGCATCTCGAAAATGACGTGCAGACGGTTTTCGCGGCCAACTTCATCGCCCAGTCCAATTCGCTCGGGCACCAGGCCGTCGACCTCGTCGGCAGCGGCGATACCAAGGCCATTGCCACGCTGATCGCCGACCTCAAGGCCTTCGAAAAATTCGTTGCGGATTTCGACGCCGCGCAGGGCGGCAACGCGTTGCTCAACGCGGCGGGCGCGCTCGGCGCCGAGGTTGCCGCGGTGATCAAGGGGCTGCAGACTGGCGATGCCAACCTGGTCACGGCGGCCGCGGACCAGATGCACGGCAACGCGGTTGATGTCGGCGGCCACAATGTCCCCGTCACCGGAGGCAACTACAATACCGATGGTGTCACTGTCACCGAAGTCCTCGCGACGGCGCCGGTGGCCGAAACGCCGGCTGCCGCAGCGGAGCCGGCCCCGGCCCACGCCGCGGCCCCCACCATCAGCGCCGAACCGGTAACGCTTGCGACAGCCGACGTCATCATCGGGGTCGAGGACCATACTCATTCGGGCATGCCCGATTTGGCGCATCATCACACGTGGGGATAGCGGCGCGCGGCGCGTCCTCCGGCGTCCCCGATGCTCCGGGGATGCCGGAGGACGATACATCGAGTCAAACAACGCGTTCGCCGATCCGGCTCACGCAGCGGCGCAGAGAAGAGGCATTAGCCGGCCTGCGCCCGCAAGGAACGATCCTTGGACGATGGCCCCAATAACGGCTTTGGGGACCATCATTGGTACGGCAGCGACATCGGCGGTTGGTGGAATCGGCGCGGTTGCTGTTCGATAAGTGAACTAGCGGGGCGTATGCGTGAGGCAGCGTAAGACGGACTATGGGACCATTATTCTACACTGGACGTTCGTGGCAGCTTTCGCCGTTGCGCTCGTTACCGGTCTACGCATTGCGACCGAAACGCCCGACCGAACCTGGATCAACTGGTTCGACGCCGTGCTGCCGCGTGACAGCGTATGGGTCGCCCATATGCAGGCCGCGATCGTCCTGGTCGCGGTGGCGATCGGCTACATCGTCTACATGCTCCGTTCCGGGCTCGGCCGCCGCGTCCAGCTCGACAAGGTTCGGCTGCGCGGCTTGTTCGGCCGCGGACAGGCGAGGTTGAGCGCCGTGATCGCCCTGATGTATTGGATTTTCTTTGTCACGATGTCGGGGCTATTGGTCAGCGGCGGGCTGCTCTATTTCGGCTTCTACTCCGGTTATGACGTTGCGATGCTGCACTGGGTGGGAACCTGGGTGATCCTCGCCTTTGTCGTCCTGCACGTCATGACCCAGTTCAAAAGCGGCGGCGTTTCGCAACTGCTGCGCATCTTTCGTCCCGCCCCGCTGCCTGCACCACCGCCGCGGCTCGATGCCGTCGAGTTGCTGGGCCTGTTGGCCGAGCAGTCGGCGCGTTCGTCGCAATCCGAAAATTCCGACGCGCCGCCCGAGGTCCCATCCCATTCGCTGCAGCCGCGCGCAGAGATGCGGCGCGATCGACCGCGTGAGCCGGATCCGGCGCCCCGCCCTCCGGGCGGCCCCGCGCGGTCGCGAAACCCGACCCTGCAGGCCAATGCGTTCGTGGTCGCCGCCGCCGCTGCGATCACCGGCGCCTCGCTCATCGTAGCTACCGACCGGCTGGCGGTGGACAGTGTGCAGATTCGCCGCATCAACGTCGCCGACGCACCGATCCTCGACGGCGACACGTCAGATCGCGCCTGGCGCGGCGTCAAGCCGTTTTCGCTGCTGACCGGCGAAGGCGGAAATTTCGACGGCAAGGGCGAAGCCAGAATCGAGGTCCGCGCGGTCCACGACGGCACCTATGCGTATTTCCTCTTCACCTGGGAGGATTCGACGCGCTCGCTGAAGCATCTGCCGCTGGTCAAGGAAGCCGACGGTTGGCACCTGCTTCATTCCGGCTTTCAGCTTGGCGACGAGCATCAATACAACGAAGACAAGTTTTCGGTGCTGCTGACCAACTCCGATGTTACACTGGCCGGCGGCCGAACCTTTCATCCGGGGCCGCAGCCGGTCGCCGGCGCACCCGCCACCATGAGCGGTCGCGGACTGCATTACACGGCCGCCGGCTATGCCGATGTCTGGCAGTGGAAGGCGACGAGCAGCGCGGCCGGATGGATGGACGACGCTCATTTCGGGCCTCCGCTTGATCCGACCCCGATGCAGGCGGCCAACGTCGTTCCATACAAGGGCGGCTTCGCGCCGGATCCTGGAACGGCGAACTACCGGGACAATTTCGCCGTCGAAGCCGACACATCAGGCGGTCCGCGTCGCAGCCGCCTGGTCGCCCCGCTTCGTCTGCCCAAAGTCGTCGCCGCCACGACAGACGCGATGGGCGATATCGACCTCGACCCCAATCATGGCGAGAGCGACGGCGCGCGCTGGTTCATGACCGATCAGGATTCAGTTCCCTATTCGACCGACGCCGACGCCCGCATCCCGATGGGGACCGTAATACCCGGCGTCATCCTGGGCGGCGAATTTTCAGGCGATCGCGCCGACGTTCGATGTGCAGCCCGCTGGGCCTCCGGCCTTTGGGCGCTCGAGGTGAAACGCCGGCTGGACACGACAAGCGAGTTCGACGTGCCGATCAAAAGCGGCGTCTTCATGCGGGTCGCCGCTTTCGACCACAGCCAGATCAGACATACACGGCACGTTCGGCCGATTCGTATCGAGGTGGAATAAATGTCCAAGATTTGCAAAGTCACGATCAACGACGAGCCGTTTCTGGCGAATCGCGGCGAACTTCTGCTCGATTGGGCATTGATGAACGGCGTCGATCTTCCGCACGATTGCCGCTCCGGAATCTGCGGCGCCTGCCGCGTGCGCCTGGTCGACGGCCAGGTGTTCGGCGGCCACAGCCACGGCGACGACATGATCCATGCCTGCCAGGCGAGAATCGTTTCCGATCTGGAGATTGCGATCGAGGCCGCGCCCGATCCGGTGGCGTTGTCGGCGGAAGTGGCGCAAATCATTCAGCTCGCGCCCGACGTGGTGGGCGTCGACATCGAACTGCCGAAGCCGTTCAACTACCTTCCCGGCCAGTATTGCAAGCTGCAGTTTCAGGGATTTCCGGCACGGCCCTACAGCCCGACCTTTCCGCTGGAAGGGGCTCCTCACGATCACGTGCTGCACTTTCACATCCGGAACGTCACGGACGGACAGGTTTCCTCGGCGCTCGGCCAGGAAATCCGCCCCGGGCACCGCGTCAAGCTGACGGGACCGCATGGCCGCGCTTTTTTCAGGCAAGGCCATCCGGGGCGCATCGTGCTGGTCGCCAGCGGCACCGGTTTCGCCCCGATGTGGTCGGTCGCGGTCGCCGCGATCATGGAGCAGCCGCAGCGCGAAATGGTCTTCATCGTGCAGGCCCGCAGCATTCGTTCGCTCTACATGCATGCGGCGCTGTGCCGGCTGGCGCTGTTTCCCAACGTCACCCTGATCCCGATGGTGTCGGAGCCGCAGCAAATCTCGCACGCGATTCAGGGCGGCCGGCCAACCGATCATCTGCCGCAACTTACGCCGGACGACGTGGTCTATACCGCGGGCGCACCGGCGATGACCGATGCGGTGGCGCGGATCGCAAAGGCCGCGGGCGCAAGGTGTTACACCGACCCCTTCGTGCAGGAGCCAAGGACAGCGGAACAATCAGGGTTGATGTCGCGCCTCACCGGCTGGCTCAACGAGCCCAAAAGCGGGACGATCCCGCCGCAGCCGGCACGAAAGCCGGCGCCGATGCCGCGAGGTGTAGCCGCGGCTGGCGCCGGCAATCGCTAGCCGGCCATGGGCTGAGCGATGGTCATGCGGATTTTTCAGCCGGAGATCGCCGCAATATAACGCCGGACGGACATTTCGAACGCCGCCCTGGCATTATCCGCGATGTTACGGCCCCACCATGCGCCATAGATGCGGTCGAAGGCCAGCGGTTCGACCGCAGCCCAGATCCGGCGCACCGCCGGGGCGTTGAGCGGAATGTAATTCGGAAAACTGTACATGAAGCTGAGCGAAAGGCGGTCCGCCGCCACCATCGCGACATCGCCGGTGAGCAGCGCGCCGCGACCCTCCGCGCCCGCGCGCCAGTGCATCACCGTGGCGCCGGCAAAATGTCCGCCGGTTCGCACCAGAAGGATATCGTCCGATATCCGATGGCTGTCGCCGGTCCATGGCACGATTGCGGAGTGCTGCCGCGTGATAAAGGCGCGATCGTCGCCATGCAGGTAGACCGGCACGCCGCCGAACGCCTCGCTCCAGTCAGCGACCGCACCATAGAAATGCGGGTGCGAAACGGCGATCGCCTTCAGGCCACCGAGCGAACGGACGTAATCGACGGCTTCCGGGGTGACCAGCGGCACACTGTCCCACATCACGCAACCATCCGCCTCGGGCACCAGGAGCGCACGCTGCCCGATCGCAAAACCCGGCTCGACAGCGATGCCGGGAATGCCGAGATCGTCGCGCCAGGCGAGCTTGTGATTTTTCGCAAGTTCCTCACGCGTGAGCCACGCCTGGCCCTTCCAGTTCACAAATTGCCGCTCGTCCTCGCAGATCAGGCATGACTCAGGCAGCGCGGCACTCTCGGGAAACTGGGCACCACATTGTTCGCAAGTCCATAGCGGCATCGGCGTCGCTCCCATCCAAGGGAGTGGTAGCGCAAAATGAAAAAACGAGCCAATACCAAGATAGCAAGGTTGCTAATACCCGATCGCCGCCCCATCGCTGCGGGGATCCGAGCCGCCACTCAACGTGCCGCTCTGACGGTCGATCGTGATACCGTGCGCGTGACCGGCCATTTCGTTCCAGGCGTCCCAACGGTTGATGGTATGGCCGCGTCGCGTGAGCGCGTCGATCGTGGCTTCGGGAAAGCGGCTCTCGATGTGCAGCGTGTCGCGCGCTTCGCCGAGCGCGAAGCGGCCGGACAGGAACCGCGGCATCTCGATCGCTTCCTGGATATCGAGACCGAAATCGATCATCGCCGAATAGAGCTGCAGCTGGATCTGCGGCTGGCCATCCGCCCCCATGCAGCCGAGCACGCTCCAGAGCTTGCCGTCGCGTTTGGCCATCGAGGCAATCAGCGTATGCAGCGGGATCTTGCCGGGCTCGAGGCGATTGGGGTGGTTGCGATCCAGCGAGAAATAGGCGCCGCGATTTTGCAGGATGACGCCGGTGTTTCCTGCGACCACGCAAGCTCCGAATGCACCATACAGGCTTTGAATCAGCGACGCGGCATTGCCGTGGCGATCGACCGCGGCGATATAGACCGTATCGCCGGACAGGCTGCCGAAAGAGGGCACCATGTCCCATTTCAATGCCGACCTGCCGTCGATCAGCCGGCCGCGCTGGCCCGCATATTGCTTCGATATCAGCCGCTCGACCGGCACATTGGCAAACGCGGGATCGGCGAGCACCTGATCGCGATCGTGGTAGGCGATCTGCTTGGCCTGTACCAGCAGATGAACATGGTCGGGCCCCAGAAAATCCTTGCGGTGCAGTTCATGCGGCTCAACGAGATTGAGCATTTCGAGCACGGTAAAACCCTGCGTCGGCGGCGGTGTGTTGAAGACCGTGACGTCCCGGTAGCGCCCCGTGAGGGGCGCGCCCCACATCGCTCTTTGACCGCGAAAGTCCGCCAGTCGGAAGAAGCCGCGCTGCTCTTCCGAGAAGCGCGCCATCTCGGTCGCAACGGGTCCTTCATAGAAGCCGGACCGTCCGCCATCCGCGATTGATTGAAGCGTTCGCGCCAAATTTGCATTCGTGAGTTTCGCGCCGGGCGGCGCTGCCGAGCCCTCGGGAAAGAACAGTTTGGCGGCGCGGCTGTCCTGGACCAGATCATCGCGCGCCATCTCGATGAAGCTCGCAACGCGGCCGGTGACCGGAAAACCGTCGCTTGCGTATCCGATGGCGCTTTCCAGCACACGCCGCAGCGGAAGCCTCCCATAGGCATCATGGGCCTCGATCCAGCCCGCCACCGCGCCCGGCACCGTCAATGTCGCCGGCACGATGCCGCGAAGCGGGATTTCGCTCAGTCCTCTCTTCTCAAAGGACGACTGCGTGGCGCCGGCCGCGGCCTTGCCGCCACCGTTGAGGTAACGCACTTCCCCGCTCGCGCCGTCGTGAATGAGCCAGAACGCATCGCCGCCGAGACCGGTCATGTGCGGATAGACGACCGCCAGTACCGCACTGGTCGCAATCGCGGCGTCGATCGCGGTGCCGCCGGCGCGAAGCACGTCAAGGCCGGCCGCGGAGGCGAGCGAATGCGGCGACGTTACCATGCCGTTCGAAGCAAGCGTGACGGGCCGGCCGGTACGAATGTCCAATTCAAGCCCCCGAATCTGCTTAGCCGCGGATCCGCCTGATCATGTAATTGTCGTAGGTGGCTTCGCAGACCTGATGCCACTGATACTGCTCGTTGCGGAATGCGATCGTCGAATCGTACAACGCCTTGAATTTTGCGTTCTTCGCCGCAACTTCGGCAAACAACTCATTGGTCGCCTTGAACGACGCATCCAGTATGTCGGTCGAAAACGGCCTCAATTGCGCGCCGGCCGCAACCAGGCGCTTGATGGCGGCCGCGTTGCGCGCATCATATTTGGCAGCGAGATCAGCCGCGACCTGCGCCGCCGCAATCGTCACCATGTTCTGATAGAGCTTTGGCAGCTCGGCCCATTTCGCGCTGTTGATATAGAGGAAGCCGTTCGCGCATCCTTCCCACCAGCCGGGATAGTAGTAATAGGGCGCCACCTTGAGGAAACCGAGCTTCTCGTCATCATAGGGGCCGATCCACTCGGCGGCGTCGATAGTGCCCTTCTCCAGCGCGGGATAGATGTCGCCCGGTGGAATCTGCTGCGGCACGACACCGAGCCGGCTCAGCACCTGCCCCGCGACGCCACCCACGCGGAATTTAAGGCCTTTCATGTCGTCGAGCGTCTTGATCTCCTTGCGGAACCATCCGCCCATCTGCGCGGTCGTGTTACCGAACGGGATGCCTAGAATGCCGAAGGTGCCGTAGAGCTCGTTGAGCATGTCAAGGCCGCCGCCATAGGCGAGCCAGGCATTCATCTGGCGCGTGTTGAGCCCGAACGGAACGGCGGTGCCGAACGCAAACGCCAGGTCCTTGCCGATGTAGTAGTAGGAGGCGCTGTTGCCCATCTCCACGGTGTTGTTGGCTACCGCATCGAACACCTGAAACGCCGGCACAATCTCGCCCGGACCGTATACGCTGATCTGGAATTTCTGATCCGACAGGTCGCCGATCGCCTTCGCAAACATCTCGCACGCGCCGTAGAGCGTATCGAGCGTCTTCGGAAATGACGTGGTCAAGCGCCAGCGCAAGGCGGGCGTGGACTGGGCGATGGCGGGCGCGGCGACGGCGCCAGTGGCGACCGCCGCACCGGCGGCGGTGAGGAGTTTTCTGCGGTTCATGGCCAGTCTCCTTGCATGGTGAGATGAAAAAGCGAACGCGCGGACCATCAGCCGCAGCATGCCCCCTTGTCACGGTTGTCCCGGCTCGCGCTGTTTCGGTCGGGCGGCAGGTCCACCGCCGGATTCTCGGCAAAGAAGCCGTTCGGCTTCAGTGTGAAGCCGACATATTCGACCGGCATCACCGGAAAATCCTCGGGACGGCAGACATGCGTCGCCCCAAAGCTGTGCCAGACCACGATATCCTGGTTTTCGATTTCGCGGTTCTGGGCAACGTATTTCGGCAGGCCGTCGCCGCCGGCATGCTGGTTCGGAAACTCGCCGCTGGCGTAGCGTTCGTCGGGGGCGTAGCGCGTCACCCAGATGTGCTTGGTCGCAAAGCCGCCGCGCTCGGTCATGTAGCAGCCCTGCTGCGCCAGCATCACGGGCGCGCTGTGCGCCAGGAGCTTGTAGGCCGTCGGACCGCCGACGCTGTTCTTTTGATTGGGATTGGTGATCTTCCAGTAGCGTCCTGTCCGCCCGTCGGCCTCGCGAACCCCGTCGCGCTCGCGCGAGAGAATCTGCGACGTAGTGTCGAATACGTTGCCGTACGGATTGTCCGTTCCCCACGGCCGCGGCCGGAACTCGTGCTCGGTGACGGTATTGCCGCCGCCGTCCAGCATCATATGCAGACGGGCATTGAAGAAATGCTGGTGGGTCGGCCCGCCGAGATCTTCGGCGACCATGCCGCCCCACGGATAGGGCTTGCCCGGCGCAATCGCCGCCGTCTGGATGATGCCGGTGAGCTTGACTTCGAGCTGAATCGTTCCGTCCTGGTAGAAGTACCAGAAGAACCCGTAATCGTAATTTCCGACGGTGGTGAAGAAGGAGATGACGAGGCGGCGCGACCGCCGCACCTCAAACGTCTCGTTGCGGAATTCGTAGTGCTTCCAGAGGATCCCGTAATCCTCCTCGTGCAGGCAGATCGCGTTCTTCATGACGGTCGGCTTGCCGAAATCGTCGGCGACCGGCACGTCGAAATAGTGGATGTGGCCGAGGCAGTCGCAGCCCAGTTCGAGCGCGTTGGCGAGCTTGCCCAGTCCATACTCCCCGGCGTCGAACGCGCATTTCCAGAAATGGTTGGCGGTCGGATCGGCGTAGGGAACGATCATGTCGGTGACACTGGCCCGATAGATGATCGGCCGTTCACGCTCACGATCGCGAAACGAGATCTGGTGCAGCACGAGACCCTCGCGCGCGGTCCAGCCGACGCGGAACGACCAGTTCTGCCAGTCGACCTTCCAGCCCTCGACCGTAAAGCTCGGGCCGTCCTTCTGCACGACGTCCAGCGGCTTCACGTCGTTCCGGGTTTGTGGGATCGAGGCGCGGTCGTAGTTGCGCGATTTCTTCGGGATCGGAATGATGTCGGGCTCATCGACCAGGTGGACGATTTTGTTCTCGATCAGGTCGACGAGCGCGACCACGCCTTCGATCGGGTGCGCGTAGCCATTATCCTTGAGGTCCTTGCGCCAGTAGGACACGGCGCTGACCAGCCTGCGGCCCTTCTCCACTTCCCGGTCGAAATAGCCGGCCGAGAACGGATCGACCTGAACCAGTTCGATGTCCTCATCGTTCAGGCCGCGCCGCTTCATCGCACGCCGCCAGTCCGCGTCGGCCTTGACGATGTCGCCGACCTTGAACACCTCCTCGATCGTGATCGGCGGCTGGCCGTAAGGATGGGCTTTGGTCGAATACTCCAGCCACGCCGTAACGCGCTTCGAATCGAGATCGACCGTTGCGACATGCGTCGCGCCGGTCTTGCTGTCGAACAGAGTGACGGCGGCCCGCCGCGGGAGCCCGGCCGTCGGCTTCCATCCAAGGATATCGGACTTGGCCGGCTCTTCGAGCTGCACATGCGTAAATCGCGCGTGCGGTCCGAGCCGCTTTTCCTTCCTCAATATTTCGGACGCCAGCGTGACTTCCGCCTCGCTGAGCGGGTCGAGCGGATGACCGGCCTCCATGCCGGCAGACGGCTTTGTGCGTACCATGTAGGACCGAATTCCCCGGGGATCTGGCCGCAGGTTACGGCGGTCGGCCGCACCGCGTCTTGAATGAACCTGCCACTTCCGGCGGGTTCAGCCCTTGCCAGAGCTACCGGTCCTGGGCGACGCTGGGGAACCAGAAACCGGATCTTGTTCGCCCGATGCCGATCAGCGTCTCCACCGACCCGATCCGCCCGACCGAGCGTCAGGCCTTCTGGACCGAGGCGATCTGCCGGTCATTCGCGAATATCGAGACCAAGCCGCTCGGCTCCACAACAGTCAGCGGCCATTTCGAGTTCGTCGAGATCGCCGACGCCAAGCTCGTCCGCTTCGACAGCAGCCCGCAATGCTACACCCGCGACGCCCGGCTCGTGAGCCGGGCGGGCTCCGACGAATTCATGTTCGATTTCCAGCGCCGCGGGCGAAGCTTGATCGTGCAAGCCGGGAACGAGGGCACCATCGAACCGGGATACGGCGTGCTCTACGATGCGCGGCGTCCGTTCGAGGATCGGCTGTTCGGTCCCGGGCAGCGTGTGGAACTGCTGATGGCCACCGTCCCCGCCGCGTCACTATTGCGATCCGTCCCCGAAGCGGAGCAACTATGCGCGAAACCCATCCCATTGTCCGGAACGGTTGCGCGCGCGATTGCCGCGCTGGTACGCGACGCGATCTCCAGGCCGAACACGCCGGCAAAACAAAGCGAGCCTGACATTGTCGCTTATCTGTCGGCGATGCTACGCCTTGCCGCCGGCACAAGCCATGAGCTCAGCCGCCCGAGCCTGTTCAGGCTGATCGACACTTATCTGAGAGCAAACATCGCAGCAATTCGGCCGGCGCCGGCGCTCGCCGCCGAGTTCGGCGTCTCTGAACGGACCTTTCATCGCATCTTCGCCGATCAGGAAACCACGTTCGAACGACACGTGCTTCATCTTCGTGTCGAGCTTTTTCGAAATCTGCTGCGACAGGATTCGCTGTCAGACGTTTCGATCACGAGGCTCGCGCTTCAGTGCGGATTTTCAGACGCCGCCCATGGATCGCGCACCTTCAAGGAAAGATTTGGCATCACCCCGCGGGACTTTCGCGAGAGCGCGCATAGCCCCCGGCCGTGAGCGTGGCCCGAAAACGAAGAAGCCTGCCGGGAACGGGTCCGAAGTGGGCCCGTTTGCCCTCATCCTTCGAGCGCGGCATAGCGGTCGCGCAGGTCGATGCGCCGGCCGGCTGTGGCAGCTTCGGCAATGGCAAGCGTTGCGATGAGGCTCCGCGCCCCGTCCTCGACCGGCTGCAGCGATGGCGCGCTGCCGCGGATCACGTCGCGAAAATGGTCGAGCTGCGCGACATAGGGATCGATCGAGCCGGCATGGATGTGCTGGGCCTGGATCGGCTGGTTCCAGTCCTGCGCACCGCCCGCTTGCGTCCACTGCACGAGATTCGGAAACTCGAATGAACCCCGACGACCCATCAGGCGGTAGCTGCCCTGTCCGCTGAACGGGAATTCCACGGCCTCGCCGAGCCCCTGCTCCATGGTCCAGGGCGAGACCGCGCTGTCGCTGATAAAGAACGTGCCGAGCGCGCCGCTGTCGAATTCGATCAGCGCAGCCGCCGTATCCTCGACCGCAAAGCCACGCTGGCGGTTCGAGGCGATCGCCTCGACGGCGACAATTTCGCCAATGGTGAAACGCAGGAAATCGATCTCGTGGATCAGGTTGATCAGCACCGGGCCGCCGCCGGCCTGGCGCCGCCACGGGGCGACATCAAAATAGCTTTCCGGCTTATGCGTGGCCCAGATCGCCGACACCCCGACGATGTCGCCGATCCGCGCCTCGCCGAGCAGCGCCTTCAGCGCCTTGACCTGCAGATGATGGCGGCGGTGATGCCCGACCAGCGACTTGATGCCGCTTTTGCGCACTTCTGCGACCAAGGCGAATGCGCTCTCGACCGTATCGGTGACCGGCTTCTCGATCAGGATATCAATGCCGCGCCGGGCGCATTCGATGCCGGTCTCGGCGTGCAGCTGGTTCGGTGAGGCGATGATCACGGCTTCCGGCCGTGTCTCATCGAGCAACTGACGGTAATCCGCAAACACGCATGTGTTCGGATGCTCGGCCTTGACCTGATCGACATTCACGTCGGCGATACCGACCAGATCATAATCGCTGCGCTCGGCGAGTTTTCGAAGATGCTTCCGTCCGATCAACCCCGCGCCGATCACGCCGATGGTGATGCTCTTCATGTCGTATATCCCGTCGACGAATTCTCGCGGTGCTGGCGCGGCCTCATCGCGCCGCGCGACTGGCGACCGAGCAGGCGTCGGGTCGCATCAAAGGCCGCGGCAATGCGTACCCGCGTCTCCAGCGCCGGCATCGGCATCTCGACGCTGAGGAAGGTGTCGGCAGGGAGCGCCTCCAGCAGGTCGCCAAGCGGCAGGGCGCCTTCGCCCGGCGGCAGCCGTCCTTCGCGGGCCTCGGCGATGATGGCGGCCTCGGTTGTGGGCATGCACGCTCCGGCATCGCAGATTTGCGCGGCACGCAGCCATTCGTCGGGGATCGAGATCAGATCGGCTGCCTTGCCGCCGGAACGGGTGAGATGCAGCGCGTCGACGAGCATGGCGCCGTTCGATTTGCCGGCCTGCCGCACGATCGCCAGAGCTAACGGCAGCGTGCCTATCGCGCGCCAGCGCATGAATTCGAGATCGACGCGCAGGCCGAACACCAGCGCGAGGTCGCAGAGTTCGGCGAAATGCGCGGTCAGCCGGGCAGGATCGTGATCGTCACCGGATACGGTGACCGAGATGGCGCCGAGATCGGCGGCAGCCTCGAACACACCGGCAAAGGCCTGCACGTCGATTTCAGGCGTGAGCTGGATGAATTCGATATCGCTGACGCCGACGCCTTCGGCCGTCAGGATTTGCTTGAGCGCGCGGTGGGTTTCCGTGCCGACCTGCGTCGGATAGGCCGGACCGCCCGTTGTCGCCGGCACAACCCGCAAGCCAACCGAAGCAAAACCGGCGCGCGCCGCCTCGGTGACCAGCGCGGGCGGCGACAATTCGAGCGCCGTCAAATGGGCAAGGCCGAGTACCATGCGCGTCATTTCCCTCCGCCCCCCTTAATTAATCCATGGGGTAATTGTAATTAATCTGCAGGATAATTACTGTCAACAACGATAGCTTCGGTCCATGATGGCCGGAAAGCGCGCATCCCCCCCGGCGCGGAAGGACCGGACTGCCAGATGGCACTTGCGAAAAAAACCGCTTCAGCGAATGCGAAAAAACCGCCGGTCCGACGGCGCGACCGGGAACGGACCAGGCGCGAGATCCTGGAGATCGCGTTTGCGGAGTTCGCCGAAAACGGCCTGTTCGGCGGCAACACCGACGCGATCGCCGCGCGCGCCAACATCACCAAGCGGCTGATCTTCTATTACTTCAACTCGAAGGAAGAGCTGTTCACCGCGGTCCTCGAAATGGCCTACGCCAAGATGCGCCTTGCCGACGAAGACCTGCATCTCGAAGCGCTGGAGCCAGAGGCCGCGATCCGAAAGCTTGCGGAATTCACCTTCGATTTCGACCAGGCCAACCCGGAATACATCCGCCTTGTCACGATCGAGAACATCCACCGCGGCCGGCACGTCAGCGCCAGCCGGAAACTCAAGGAAATGACGCGGCCTATCATCAGCCAGATCGCCGCGGTGCTGGAAAAAGGCATCCGCAGCGGCGCGATCCGGCCGGGCATCGATGCGAACGAGTTGCACATGACGCTGAACGCGCTCTGCTTCTTCTCGGTCGCGAACCGCCACACTTTCGAGGCGCAATTCGGTTGGGATATGTCATCGCCCAAGGCGAGGTCGCAACGCCGCCGCGAAATCGCGGACCTGCTGTGGCGCCACGTGCGCAAGGGCTGATCCGGCGGCGGATCCAGAACAAAAAAGATGCCCGGCAATCGATCTCGATCGCCGGGCATCTTCATGTCTTGGTTGCGGGGATAGGATTTGAACCTATGACCTTCAGGTTATGAGCCTGACGAGCTACCGGGCTGCTCCACCCCGCGTTAAACCGTTGCGTTGCCTTCGAAAAGCCGGTGCCGAAACGATCCCGGCGAACGCCAGATGGCGCCGATCGATCCCGTCCCGAGGCTTCCTGAGAAGGCGACCCGGGCCGAAGCCATCGGGCGCGAGCGGTATGTATCAACGTAGCCCCGCTTTGGAAAGGGGAAAGGCTCCGCTTTTGAGGATTTTATGACAGCAAAAACGAGGGTTTGAGGGGGTAAAATCGCCCCTTGGAACCGCTCTTGCCTTAAACGCCGCAAAAGCAGAGTTTTGGCCCCCAAAGCGTGGCCGTGCGGGCCTGCCAGAACAAAAAACGGGGGAGTTGAGCGTGACGGATACCTTCGATTTCGTGGTGGTGGGCGGCGGCTCGGGCGGCTGTACGGTGGCGGGGCGACTGTCGGAGGATCCAAACATTTCGGTGGCGGTGCTGGACGCCGGCGGCAAGAACGACAATTGGGTGGTCACGACACCGTTCGCACTCGTGCTGATGGTCGCCGGCAACGTCAACAACTGGGCCTTCAACACCGTACCGCAGAAGGGCCTCAACGGCCGCATCGGCTATCAGCCGCGCGGCAAGGGCCTCGGTGGCTCGTCCGCTATCAATGCGATGGTCTATATCCGCGGCCACCGCGCCGATTACGACCAATGGGCCTCGCTCGGCAACGCCGGCTGGTCGTTCGCCGACGTGCTGCCCTACTTCAAGCGCGCCGAAAACAATTCCGACTTCGACGGCGAATATCATGGCAAGGGCGGCCCGCTCGCCGTCAACAAGTCGCGCACCGGCAATCCGGTGCAGCAGATTTTCCTGCAGGCCGCGCAGGAAGCGCAGTTCCGCCTGCGCGAGGATTTCAATGCCGACGAGCATGAGGGCCTCGGCATCTATCAATTGACACAGAAGAACGGCGAACGCTGCAGCGCCGCCCGCGCCTATATCCATCCGCATATGGGAAGCCGCGCCAATCTGCGCGTCGAGACCCATGCGCACGCCACCCGCATCCTGTTCGAAGGCAAGCGCGCCGTCGGCGTCGAATATCGCCAGGGCAAGGAGTTGAAACAGATCCGCGCCCGGCGCGAGGTGATCGTCGCCTCCGGCGCATTTCAGACCCCGCAGTTGCTGATGCTCTCCGGCGTCGGCGACAGCGCAGCGCTTGGCAAGCACGGCATCGCCACTGTGAATCATCTGCCCGGCGTCGGACAGAACCTGCAGGATCACCCGGACTTCGTGTTCGGCTACATGTCCGACAATCCCAATTTCAACGGCATCTCGCTTAAAGCGCTGCCGCGGCTGCTGCGGGCCATCGGCCAATATCGCCGTGAACGAACCGGGCCGATGACGTCGAACTTCGCCGAATGCGGCGGCTTCCTGAAAACAAGGCCGGACCTCGACATCCCCGACATCCAGCTCCATTTCGGCATGGCGCTGGCCGACGACCACGGCCGCAAGCGCCACCGCGGCACCGGTTTTACCTGCCACGTCTGCCTGCTGCGGCCGAAGAGCCGCGGCGAGGTCACGATCGGCAGCGCCGATCCGTTTGCTCCACCGGTGATCGACCCGAACTTCTTCGGCGATCCGGACGATCTCGAAACCATGGTTGCAGGCTTCAAGACCACGCGGCGGCTGATGGAGACGCCGGCGCTGCGCGCGTTGCAGAAGAAAGAGATGTTCACGGAAGGCGTGCACAGCGATGACGACATCCGCAGCCTGCTGCGCGCCCGCGTCGATACCGTCTATCACCCGGTCGGCACCGCCAGAATGGGCGTCAACGATCCGATGGCGGTGGTCGATCCGAAACTGAAGGTGTACGGCGTCGAGGGATTACGGGTGGTCGACGCCTCGATCATGCCGACACTGATCGGCGGCAACACCAATGCGCCGACCATCATGATCGGGGAAAAGGCCGCCGACATGATCAAGGCGGAGATGCGGGCGGGATGATCGTCCGTCATTGCGAGCGTGGCGAAGCAATCCAACTCGCGGCACGGGGATAGATGAATTGCTTCGCTTCGCTCGCAATGACGTGGAGGGAGCCGAGCACGTATGTACGCTGCCGGACACAGTGCGGTGGCCCGGATGAGCGAAGCGATATCCGGAGCCGGCGCCTCTGACTCCCCGATGTCGCGTTCGCTCATCCGGGCTACGGACTGACGTCGTAGTTCGGACCACACACGCTTTGGTTGATGCAGACGATTTTAGCGATCGCCAGTCCGATTCATTGACGAAACATCGGTATCGGAACCAGAGTGGAATTTTCCCCATGAACAGTTTCGATGCCGTCGTCTATCTCGGACTGATTATTGCGGTGGTCATCGGTTTCAATACCGGGCTATTGCGCAGCGCAATTGCGATTCTGGCCTATATCGCCGCGATGCCGATTGCGATGGGGCTGGTGCCGCTGGTGTCGCCCCAGCTCGACGGCCAGCATGCCTCACCGTTTGCGCAGAATTCACCGCTGTTCTTCGGAGCTTTTCTGGTCATCGGTATGGTGCTCGGAAAGCTGGCCTGCATGGTCCTCGATGACATCATCGGACCGCAAGCCGGGATCGGAGACCGCCTGGGTGGCGCCGCCCTGGGCGCGGTGCGCGTCGGCCTGATTGCGATCACGATTGTGCTGATCTTCGACCAACTTGTGCCGGCAAACCTGCAGCCGGCCTTCATGACCGGTTCGCGGTTGCGGCCTGTGCTATCGGCCGCCGGGCAAATGGGCGTCAAATCCCTTCCGCCGGATCTCGTGGCTGCGATCGACCGCCTGAAGAAAGACCGGCACATATAATCGACGCGGTCTCCCTGATATGCGTTTGGGCGGTAGCCGCTCTCTTATCAGGGCCGCTCGACTTGGCTAGAGTGGCCGCATCACCCTTCAAAAATCACCTGACATAACGGGAGAGAAACAGTGGATCTTGGGATCAAAGGCCGCCGCGCCATCGTTTGCGCATCGAGCAAGGGCCTGGGGCGCGCCTGTGCCATGGCGCTGGCCAATGAAGGCGTGCATGTCACCCTGACTGCACGTGGCGCGGAGGCGCTGAAAAAGACCGCCGATGAAATCCGCAAAGCCTATCCCGACATCACCGTCGCGGAAGTTGCCGGCGACATCACCACGCCGGCCGGGCGCGAAGCCGCACTGAAAGCCTGTCCCGATCCGGACATCCTGATCAACAATGCCGGCGGCCCGCCGCCCGGCGATTTCCGCAACTGGACCCGCGACGACTGGATCAAGGCGATCGACGCCAACATGCTGACGCCGATCGAACTGATCAAGGCAACGGTGGACGGCATGATGGCGCGGAAATTCGGCCGCATCGTCAACATCACCTCCGCAGCGGTAAAGTCACCGATCGAGGTGCTCGGCTTATCCAACGGCGCACGCGCCGGACTCACCGGCTTCGTCGCCGGCATCTCGCGGAAAACCGTGATCAACAACGTCACCATCAACGCCCTGCTGCCGGGCCCGTTCGATACCGACCGCGTCCGCGGCCCGGTAGCCAAGGTCGAGGCCGACAGGCGCGGCATCACCGTCGACCAGCTGCTGGCGGAACGCGCCAAGCTCAATCCCGCCGGTCGCTTCGGCGATCCCGAGGAATTCGGACAGGCATGCGCGTTCCTGTGCGGCGCCAAGGCCGGCTACATCACCGGCCAGAACATCCTGCTCGACGGCGGCGCGTTTCCGGGCACGCTATGAAGGCGGTCTGGTATGAGCGAGCGGGCCCCGCGCCGGAGGTGCTGACCTATGGCGAGATGCCGACGCCGGTGGCCGGCCCGGGCGAAGTCCGGGTGCGGCTGGAGGCGTCCGGCGTCAATCCCGCCGACGTCGGCCGCCGCGGCGGCAGCTATCGCGCCATGGAATATCCGCGGGTCGTTCCGAACAGTGACGGCGCTGGCATCATCGACCAGGTCGGCAACGGCGTCACCCGGTGCAAGACCGGCCAGCGCGTTTGGCTGTTCAACGGCCAGCGCAACGGCCGCGCCTTCGGCACCGCGGCTGAATACATTGCGCTCGCCGAACATCTGGTGACGCCGCTGCCCGACAATCTGTCGTTTGCGGAAGGCGCCACGCTGGGCATCCCCGCCATGACGGCGTGGACCTGCCTGTATTGCGACGGCCCGATCGTGGGACAGACGGTGCTGGTCACCGGCGGGGCCGGCGCCGTCGGGCACTATGCCGTGCAACTCGCCAAATGGGGCGGCGCCAAGGTGATCGCGACCGTCAGTTCGGCGGCCAAGGGCGAACAGGCGCGGCTTGCCGGCGCCGACCTCATCGTGAACTACAAGACCGAGGATGTCGGCGCCAAGGCGATGGCTTTTACGGGGCAGCGTGGCGTCGACCGCGTCGTCGATGTCGATTTCGGCGGCAATATCGAAACCACGTTGAAGCTGATGGGCATGAATTCGACGATCGCGGTCTACGCCACCAATGGCAACCGCACGCCTGTCGTGCCGATGCGCGAATTGATGGAGAAGTGCATCGCGCTGCGCACGCTGGTGCTGTTCGCGCTGCCACCGCCGTTATTGGCGGCAGGCCAGGCGGACATCACAAAGTGGCTGGCCGCGGGCCCGCGCATTCACAACGTCGCCGGGCAGTATGCACTCTCGGACACCGCGCAGGCGCATCTGGCGGTGGAGAAAGGCGACAAGCTCGGGACCGTGATCGTGGACTGCGCCAGGTAGCTGCTGATAGAAGTAGCCACCGATAGATAGCTACTGGATCGGCGTAGTCCGCTCCTCCGTCCAGGACAGGCCGAACTCGCCGAGACCTTCGGCGAGAAGATCGCCGAGCATCGGCTCGCCCAGCAGATAGCGCGCGGTGGGACCATCACTGCGTCCTTCCGCGGCCTGTTGCCGCAGATCTTTCCATTCCCCGAGGGTTCCGTCGCCGCGGCCGAGCCGCATCAGCGCGACGAGATCGATCTGCTCGTCCTCGCTCAGCGCATCAATGAAACCGGCGATCTCGCGCGCGACAGGGTCGCGCCCGTCGTCCTCGAGCACATCGATCATGCCGTCATCGGTGGCATTGGATCCGGAGTCCGGATCGGATGCAGCTTCCTTGACGTCGAACTGCCGGGCTTTCTCGATCAGGAAGCCGATTTTTTCGGCCGAAATCATGAGTTCTGGCATCGCATGTTCCTCATAGGGGCCATGCGATAACGTCAAACGCCGTCAGATGATCCATTGCACCGAAACATGGAAACCCGCATCCTTGCCGGAACAATGAGAACGATGGGAAAACGCCGGATGCACTGGAACGTGGGCAGGGTCAAGATCACCATGGCGATCGAAATGGAGACGGTCGGCAGCACCCGTTTCATCCTTCCGCCGGCGACCAACGAGGAAATCCAGAAACTGCCGTGGCTGATCCCGCAATTTGCGACCGAGGAAGGCCGGCTGAAAATGTCGATCCATTCGTTCCTGATCGAGACGCCCACGCAGCGGATCATCGTCGACACCGGGCTCGGCAACGACAAGCAGGGCCGCAATGTGCCGACCTGGAACAACCGGAAGGATCCGTTCCTCGACAAGCTGACCGTGGCGGGCTTCCCGCCTGAACGCGTCGACACCGTGCTGTGCACGCACCTGCATGTCGACCATGTCGGCTGGAACACTAGACTTGTCGACGGCAAATGGGTGCCGACCTTTGCCAATGCGCGCTACGTGTTCGGCAAGACCGAGTTTGAGTATTGGCGCGACCACAGCGACGCACCGGACAGGGCAGCCGTGTTCAGCGATTCCGTGAAGCCGATCGCCGACGCCGGCAAGGCCGATCTCGTTGCCAGCGATGCCAGGCTGACCGACGAGATCACCCTGATCCCGACACCCGGCCACAGCCCCGGCCATATGAGCGTCCACATCAAGTCGGACGGCGCGGAGGCCCTGCTGACGGGGGACGTGGCCCACCATCCCTGCCAGATGGTCCATCTCGACTGGTCGTCGACGGCCGATTCCGATCCCCGGCAATCGGCCGAAACCCGTCGCGAAGTGTTTTCGCGCTTTGCCGATACGCCGGCGCTGGTGATTGGCGGACACTTCAGTGCCGGTCACATCACGCGCGACGGCGACGCTTTCCGGTTTGTGGCGCTGGAGAATCCGTAGGGTGGACAAAGCGAAGCGTGCCCACCATTCAAAGTTGCGCCTGACGACCGAGCCCGGCGTAAGGGCACCTTTGCCCACCCTACCCTGCGCTTTCGGCAGTTGAATTTCCCGCCCCGCTGTTCCATGAAGCGTGTCGAGGTATACCACCAATAAGCCTGATAACCCGCAGGGAGTGACAAAATGAAGCTTGTACGTTACGGCGCCAAGGGTGCGGAAAAGCCCGGCCTGATCGATAAATCCGGCCAGTTGCGCGATCTTTCGGCACAGTTGAAGGACCTCGACGGCGAGGCCTATTCGCCGGCCTCGCTCGCCAAGCTTGCCGGGCTCGACACGTCCAAACTCCCCGCCGTCGACGGCAAGCAGCGCTTCGGCGCGCCGGTCACCGGCATCTCGAAATTCGTCGCCATCGGTCTGAACTACAGCGACCACGCCAAGGAAACCGGATCTCCGATCCCGACCGAGCCGATCTTCTTCATCAAGGCAAACACCTCGCTGTCGGGCCCGAACGACGCCGTCGAAAAGCCGCGCGGCTCCACCAAACTCGACTGGGAAGTCGAGATCGCCGCCATCATCGGCACCCGCGCCAAGTATGTCTCGGAAGCCGACGCGCTGAACCACGTCGCCGGCTACTGCGTCTGCAATGACGTCTCCGAGCGCAATTTTCAGCAGGAGCGCGGCGGCCAATGGACCAAGGGCAAATCGCACGACACCTTCGGTCCGGTCGGCCCGTGGCTAGTGACCAGAGACGAAATCCCTGACGTGCAGAAGCTCGGCATGTGGCTCGATGTCAACGGCCAGCGCCGTCAGACCGGCAACACCTCGACCATGATCTTCTCGATGGCGAAGTGCATTTCCTATGTTTCGCAGTTCATGACGCTGTTGCCCGGCGACATTGTCACCACCGGCACCCCGCCCGGCGTTGGCCTCGGCATGAAGCCGCCGACCTTCCTCAATGTTGGCGACGTCGTTACGCTCGGCATCGACAGTCTCGGCGAGCAGCGCCAGGAAATCATCGCGGCCTAGCCGTCATACCCCGCGAAAGCGGGGTATCCAGTACGCCGCGGCGTTAGTGAATACCGCACCGTCCCGGCGTACTGGATCATCCGCCTACGCGGATGATGACACCGAGAGGTGCTCACGGCCGTGTCAAACAAGAAAAAATGTTCAAGGGAATTTCCAGCATGAAACTCACCTTCTCCCCCGCCTCTCCATTCGCCCGCAAGGTGCGGATTGCCGCGATCGAGACCGGCCTGATCGACAAGATCGAATTCACCCCCGCCACCGTCGCGCCGGGTCAGGCCAACGAGGAATATTCGAAAATCACGCCGCTGAAGAAGCTGCCGGTGCTGATCCTGGACAATGGCGACGTCATCCTCGATTCCTACGTCATCGTTGAATATCTCGACGAGCTCGCCGGCGGCGGCAAGCTGATCCCCGCGTCCGGCCCCGAGCGATGGAAGGTGAAGAGCGACCATTCCCTGCTGCAGGGCATGCTCGATTCCATGCTGCTGTGCCGCTACGAAGCCATGGTGCGGCCGGAGCCGCTGCGGTGGAAGGCGTGGTCGGACGATCACTGGAATCGCGCCTGGACCGGCATGGCGCGCTTCGAGAGCAAGCCTGACGTGCTGTCCGGGCCGTTCAATATTACGCAGATCGGCCTTGTTTGCGTGCTGGGCTATGCCGATTTTCGCTTTGCCGATTGCGGCTGGCGCAAGGCCTATCCGAAGCTCGACGCTTTCCATCAGAAGATGCTGGAACGGCCGTCGGTGAAAATCTCGGTCCCGCCGCCGGCGTGACAACGGAAACGGAGACGGCAGCATGCGCGAGGGTAGCAAACGATTGCGGCGCCTCGGCCTTGCCGCCGCTTTCGTGCTCGCAGTATCCACTACGCCGGCGCTGAGCCAGGCAAATCCGCCCTGTGGTGTTCCCGCCGCCCTTGGCGATGGCTGGACCATCGATTCCCCTGAAAGCGCCGGCCTCGATAGTGTGCGGCTGTGCGCCATCGCGGCGCGGCTCAAGGAAACCGAAGCCAACGTTCACGCCGTGGTCATCGTTCGTCACGGCAAGCTCGTCTTCGAACAATACTTTGCAGGATATGACGAGCCCTGGGGTCAGAACGATGGGCAGCACGATTTCGATGCGACAACCAAACACGACATGCGATCGGCCTCGAAGAGCGTGGTCTCCCTGCTGGTCGGCATCGCGATCGATCGCAAGCTGATCAGGAGCGCCGACGAGCCCGTCGTTAAATTCTTTCCGGATTACTCCGCACAGAAGTCGCCGGGCTGGGACAACATCACCCTCCGCCATCTCCTGACCATGTCGTCGGGTATTCAATGGGACGAGAACCGCGGCTGGAAGGATCCCAAAAACGACGAACCGCATCTGAGCAACGAAGCTGATCCGATGCGCTATGTCCTGTCGAAGCCTATCGCTGCGCCGCCGGACACGGTGTGGACCTACAATGGCGGCGGAACGGACCTGCTCGGCAACATCATCGAGCGCGTGTCGGGCAAATCGCTGGAGGCGTTCGCGCGCGACACCCTGTTCGCACCGCTCGGCATCTCCGACTGGGAATGGATGAAGTACGCGAACGAAAAGGTTGCCCCGGCCGTCGGCCTTCGTCTTCGCCCGCGCGACGCCGCGAAGATCGGCCAGCTCGTGCTGAACAAAGGCGACTGGAACAGCAAGCAGATCGTCTCGGCCAAATGGATCGAGCAATCGGTCACGCCCCGCTTTCAGGCGATCGGCTATTTCAGTGGTCTTTTCTTTTACGGCCAGCAATGGTGGATGGGCCGCTCGATGGCGCAGGAGAAGGAAGTGAGGTGGATTGCGGCGATGGGCTCGGGCGGCCAGCGCATTTTCATCGTGCCCGACCGCGACCTTGTGGTGATGACGACATCGGGCCTCTATTTTCAACCACGCCAGGGTGACGAGGCGCTCGACATGATGGCGAACTTCATCCTTCCATCCGTTCGCGACAACAACGCGCGATAATCAAGCCCGGGAAAAACATGAGCCTGAAATTCACGGCCGGCGACCTCACCATTCACCGCATCATCGAGCAGGAAACCACCTTCCTGCCGGCGCTGGAAATGCTGCCGGGCCTGACGCCGGAACTTCTGGCGGAGAACCGGGCGTGGATGCAAAAGGCCGGTGCGCTCGACGACAAGGACGTGCTGATCCTGTGCTTCCAGTCCTACGTGGTGAAGACGCCGCACCACACCATCCTGATCGATAGCTGCATCGGCAACGACAAGCCGCGGCCGCAGCGCCCGAAATGGAACATGAAGACCGACGATACTTACGCGCGCGCGTTGGCCGCTGCCGGGATTTCCGTCGGCGATATCGACTATGTCATGTGCACGCATCTGCATGTCGACCATGTCGGCTGGAACACGCGGCTCGACAATGGCCGCTGGGTGCCGACCTTTCCCAAGGCGCGCTACGTGTTCGATAAGACCGAGTTCGACTACTGGACCGAGACGAACGCGAAAACGCCGGTGCCGCCGTTTGTCGACAGCGTGCTTCCGGTCGTCGAGGCCAGGCAGGCCGAAATCGTGCACAGCGACTACCAGATCGGCGACCACACCCGCCTCCTGCCGACGCCGGGCCACACGCCCGGCCATGTCGCCTTCACCTTCGGCCGTGGCAAGGACGACGCCGTGTTCTCCGGCGACCTGATGCATTCGCCGCTGCAGACGCGCTATCCGGAAATGTCCGTCAAGTTCGACGTCGACCAGACGCAGGCAGCGACGACGCGGCGCAATTTCATGGAACGCTATTGCGATACGGATACAATGTGCTGCACCGCGCATTTCCCCTCACCGTCGGTCGGAAAGATCCGGCGCAAGGGCAACGGATTTTCCTGCGAGGCGACATGAGCGCGGACACGCCTACGTTCGAAACACTTTCGGTCGAGCCGGTCGACGAGCATGTGGTGATTATCAGGCTCAATCGGCCGGATGCCTCCAACGCGCTCAACACCCAGATGGGCCGCGACCTCGTGCGCTATTTCGAGGATACGGCGCTCGAACCAAAAAGCCTGCGCTGCATCGTGCTCACCGGCGCCGGCGACAAGGCGTTCTGCGCCGGCGGCGACCTGAAAGAGCGGCGCGACATGACGGATGAGGCATGGACGCGCCAGCACGTCATCTTCGAGCGCATGGTGCGGGCGCTGATCGACTGCCCGGTCCCGATCGTCGGCGCCGTCAACGGCGCGGCCTATGGCGGCGGCTGCGAAATCGCAGGCTGCTGCGATTTTCTCTACGCGGCCGAGGGCGCGCGCTTTGCACTGACCGAAGTGACGCTCGGCATCATGCCGGGCGGGGGCGGCACACAGACCCTGCCGCGCGCCGTCGGCGAACGCCGCGCCAAGGAGCTGATCCTGACCGGCAAGCCGTTCACCGCGGCGGAAGCCCATGCCTGGGGTCTGGTGAACGAGGTGCTGCCGTTGCCGGAGCTATTGCCGTCGGCGCTGGCGACAGCATCACGCATCGCCCGCAACGCGCCAATTTCCGTTCGCCAGGCAAAGCTGTCGATCCATCGCGGCCTGCAACTATCGCTGCGCGACGGCCTCGCACTGGAGATCGAGGCCTATAACCGCATGGTCCCGACCGAGGACCGCCGCGAGGGTGTGCTGGCCTTCAACGAGAAGCGGACGCCGAACTTCAAGGGGCGGTAAGGCGACCGCTCAATCGAACAGGCTCGGCGTGTGGTTCACCGGCGCTCCCTCGATCGCCAGCATCTTCAATTTCGTCACCACCCCGCCATTGGCGGAGAAGCCGCCGGGCTTGTTGCCAGCCGCCAGCACGCGGTGGCACGGCACCACGATCGGACAGGGGTTGCGGCCCAGCGCCTGGCCGACGTCACGCGACAGTTCGACGCCGCCGAGTTTCTTGGCGATATCGCCATAGGTCAGGGTTTTGCCCGGCGGGATCGTGCGCGCGATGTCGTAGACGCCGCGGTTGAATTCGGGAACGCCGTCGAGGTCGAGCACGACGTCGGCAAGGTCGTTCGGCTTGCCCTCGAGCAGTTCGACGATCCCGTCGATGGCGGCCTGTACCTTCGCCGGCGGCGGCGCTTCGACGAGGTCGTCATGGCGCTGCTGCAAGCGGGCGCGGGTCTTCTTCTCATCACCCATCGGCAGTTGCACCGAAGTGATGCCGCGCTCGCCCCAGACGATACCGCAACGGCCGATCGGGGTGTCGAATATCGTAAAATGGTGCCCGGTCATGGCTGGCTCCGTATTCTCCTGTTCAATGCCACCCAGCTTCCTTCTGGGCCCAAATCTAGGCTTGGAGATTATTGCTATCCACCCGAATCCCGGCGGAACTTGACGGCATGAACAACTTCCGATGATCTGGGGTTCTCGCCAGCGCCCTGCAATGGCCTTGGTCCCATCCCACCTCAACGAGATCCCATGCAAACCCTTCAGGTCAACGGCTATGACATGGCCTATCTCGATGTCGGCCAAGGCGCCGGCAACGGCCCGCCGCTGGTGTGCGTGCACGGCTCGCTGTGCGATTTCCGGATCTGGTCGTCGGTGCTGGGACCGCTGACGCGCCAGCACCGCGTGATCGCGCCGTCGTTGCGGCATTTCTTCCCGGACCACTGGGACGGCATTGGCGACACCTACTCGATAGCGCAGCATGTCGAGGATGTGATCGGCTTCATCGAAAAGCTCGATACCAGGCCGGTCGACCTGATGGGCCATTCTCGCGGCGGACACATCTGCTTTCGCGTCGCGCAGCGCCGGCCAGACCTGCTGCGCAAGCTGATCCTGGCCGAGCCCGGCGGCGAACTCGACGCCACGCTCGATCCCGCCTACAAACCAGGCCCTTCGCCGCTCACTGGAATGATCGCAGCTTCCGCCGAGGTGATCGCCAAAGGCGACATCGATGGCGGCCTGCAGATCTTCATGGACGCGCTGGAAGGCCCCGGCGCATGGAAGCGCCTGCCGGCCACGCCAAAACAGCTTTTGCGCGACAACGCCACGACGTTGATCGGCCAGATGCGCGACCAGCGCCCGCCATTCTCCAAAGCGGACGCGGAGGCGATCAAGACGCCGACATTGTTCATCGGCGGCGCCAACACCAAGGGCACGCTGCCGAAGGTGCTGAATGCGCTGGCCGCCAATGTGAAGGGCTCGCGTACCGCGATGATATCAGGCACCACGCATCCGATGTTCGAACAGGCGCCGCAGAAATATTGCGAGATCGTTCTCGCGTATCTCGCGGAGGGTTGATCGCGATGCAGACGTTGAGCGTCAACGGCTACGACATGGCCTATCTCGATGTCGGCCGGGGTAGCGGCAATAGCCCGCCATTGTTGCTCGTGCATGGGACGCTCGGCGATTTCCGCACCTGGAACGCTGTGCTGGGCCCGCTATCGAAAAAGCATCGGGTGATCGCGCTGAGCCTGCGGCGGTTCTTTCCGGAGCATTGGGACGGGGTCGGCAGCGACTATCTGATGACGCAGCACACAGCCGACGTCATCGGCTTCATCGAAAAACTGAACGCCGGGCCGGTCGATCTGATCGGGCATTCTCGCGGCGGCCATATCGGATTCCGGGTGGCGCAGGCGCGGCCGGACCTGTTGCGCAGGGCCATCCTGGCCGAGCCGGGCGGCGATCTCGAACCATCGCTGCAACCGACAAGTCCGCCTCCCGGTCCCGCACCGCCGGGGCCGCGCGTTCCGGTCGCAGCCGAGATGGTGCGAAACGGCGACATCGACGGCGCACTCGCGCTGTTCGTTGACGGCATCGACGGCGAAGGCGCGTGGGCGCGGTGGCCTGCGGCGCCACGGCAGCAATTGCGCGACAATATCTATACGCTGCTTGGTCAGGTCGGCGAGGACCGCAAGCCGTTCCTGAAGAGCGAGGCCACATCGATCAAGACACCGACGCTGTTGATCGGCGGCGGCGACACCAAGGGTGCGCTGGCGGGGGTCTGGCGCGTGCTGGCAGAGCATATTCCGGGCGCCAGGACCGCCGTCATCCCGGGCACGCGGCACTGGATGTTCGAACAGGCGCCGCAGGAATTTTGCGACGCGGTGCTGGATTTTCTCGCGGCGTAAATCCGCCGCCAGCCGCTACTTCTGATCGAGCCGCCAGGAGCCGTCCCAATCGGCAGGCGGCGGGTTTGCCTGAAAATTCTCGACACGTTGGGCCATCGCCGTCGACGGGCCATCGCCCGGCACGGCCTCGAGCGCCGCCTGAAAAGCCCGCCGCGCCTCGTCCCATCGGCGCGCCCGATAGGCAGCCAACCCCTCGGCGTACTGCGCCAACAGCACCCGTTGCTGCTCGGTCAACTCACCCGCGCGCCCGATGATCTCGAACACCGCTTCCGAATGGGTCTGGCCAACGACCGTCAGCCGATCGACCTCGCGCGATTCAACTGCGTCGCCGGCCGCCATGATCGCGGCTTCCGAGGCCAGCGAATGACTGCCGTAGAACTTGTTGGCGTTCTCCAGGCGCGACGCCAGATTCACCGCGTCGCCCATGACGGTGTAGCTCATCATGAATTCCGAGCCGATGCTGCCGACCAGCACCTCGCCGGTCGCAATGCCGATGCGAACCTCGCAATCGCTCGGCACGGTGCGCACGCCAAGCAATTCGGGGAACTCGGTCCGCAGCGCCGCACCTCGGTCGGCCATCTCGACAGCAGCAAGGCAGGCCAGCCGCGCCTGTTCGCCATGCTCGGTAAAGGGAGGCCCCCAATAGGCCATGATCGCATCGCCGATATATTTGTCGATGATGCCGCGATGGCTGCGGATCGGTCCCGACATCGTCGACAGATAGTGATTCATCACCTTGACGAGGCCTTGTGGTGTCATGCCTTCGCTTAGGCTGGTAAAGCCCTTCATGTCGCAGAACAGCACCGTCATCACCCGGCGCTCGCCATCGGAAGCGGTCAGCGACTGCGGGTCGATCAGGCCTTCGACGACGCGCGGATCGACATAGCGGCCAAAGGTTTCGCGCAGGCGCTCCTTGTGGCGCAATTGCTCGACCATGTTGTTGAAGGCCGTCGTGAGTTGGCCGATCTCGTCGCGCGTGGTGACATCGATGGAGCCGTCGAGCCGGCCGGCCTCGACGGCGCGGGTGCCATCCAGCAGCCGCCGCACCGGGCCGGTTATTCCGATGCTGATAAAAAGTGAAAATATCAGTCCCAGAATACTCGCGAGCAGGGTCAGGACCACGGAGATGACAATGGCCGTCTGCTGGTCGCGCATCGTCATCACAGCATCGCCGCGAACCAGCGCGAGCATATCGGTGCGGATAACCTCGATCCTCTGGTTGAGATCGTCGCGCAGCGTGTCGGTCCGGGCCACGCTGGCCCGGGCCTCGGCGATATTCCCGGCCTCGAGCAGCCTCAGCAGCCGCTTGTATTCTTCACCGAGGTAGCGATGGAGATCGCTGGTCACGCGCTCGATCCGATCGTCGATCCGGCCGAGCCGGGCATTATCGGATGCAGTCGAGGTATCGTCGATGATCGCATTGATCAGGGCGCGCGCCGCCTGCGCTTCCTGCTCTATTTCCTGGCCCTTCGCCTCATAGATTTTTCGCTGATCCGCCATGGATGGCTCGTCGGGCGGCGACTGCATCCGGCCGATCATCAGCCGGCGCAGCGCCAGAGCCTGCTCCAGCGAACGGACATTCATCCGCGCCAGATGCCCATACGCTTCGACATATTTCGAACTGAACTCGTCGAGCTGGTGGGCGATCTTGCGCGTCATCACCGTCGACAGCGCCGAGGTGATCGCCATCAGGAAGATCAACCCGATGGCGATGCCGAGGATTCGCTTTCGGATTGTCGGCTGCAGCATGGAGTGGCGCTCTGAGGTGGCGGACAGAATGGGGACGACGCGAACGCCCGGCCGATCCGGGCCCGGGCTCGTTGCTTAGCGCGCGGCGTCGGATTTGGCACGTTCCCGCGGGAAGCCTGTTGACGCGCGGCCGGCCGCGGAGTATCGAATACGGAATTCCGTATTCCTAATTGGACAATCGGCATGATCCCGCTGGATCCGCTCCCCAACCTGATCGATCAGGTCTACGCCCGGATCCTCGAGGCGATCACCGACCGTTCGCTGCCGCCCGGGCATCGCATCCGGCAGAACGAGTTGGCCGAAAAGCTCGGCGTTTCCCGCCAGCCGGTATCCCATGCGCTGCATCTGCTGCACCGGCAGGGACTCGTCGCCGAAAGCGGCCGACGCGGCTTTGAAGTCACCCGGCTCGATCCGGAGCGCATCGGCCAGCTCTACGAAGTGCGCGGCGCCATCGATGCGCTGGCCGCACGGCTCGCCGCCGGACGCGCCAGGTCCGATGTATCGGGACGCGCGCAGCTTGAGGCCGCGCTGCAAGCGGGACGAACCATCGGAAAAGACACCCCGCTGTCGCGGCTGATCGCACTCGACGTCGATTTTCACAGGGCGATCTATCGCCTCGCGGGCAATCCTGCGATCGAGGAAATGATCACGCCGCAATGGCCGCATATGCGCCGCTCGATGGCGACCGTGCTGGCTGAGCTCGATTACCGCGAAAGCGCCTGGGCTGAGCACGAGGCAATCGCAGCGCAGATTTTTGCGGGCAATGCGAAAGCGGCGGAAGCCGCGGCGCTCGCGCATGCGCAAACGGCGGGACGGATGACTGAGGAGCGACTGAGAGCGACTGACAAGGCGGCGTGATTCAACGCTGTCGTTCCGGGGCACGCGATGCGTGAACACAGAACCTCGAGATTCCGGGGTCGGTGCTTCGCACCGCCCCGGAATGACGACAACAAAAACAAAGCCACAGGAGAGAACGCCATGAAACTGACGCCAGAGCAGATCGAATTCTTCAACCGCGAAGGCTGGCTGTTCCTGCCGGAGCTGTTCACCCCCGAGGAAGTGGATTATCTCGCACGCGAGGCGGTTAGCATCTACGACGCCAACCGGCCCGAGGTTTGGCGCGAGAAGAGCGGCGCGCCGCGCACCGCCTTTGCCGCGCACCTCTATAACGAGGCGTTCGGCGCGCTCGGCGCCCATCCGCGCATGATCGAGCCGATCGAGCAGATTTTTGGCGAAAAACTCTACATGCACCAGTTCAAGATCAACGCCAAAGCCGCCTTCACGGGTGACGTCTGGCAATGGCACCAGGATTACGGCACCTGGAAGCGCGACGACGGCATGCCCGAACCGCGCGCGATGAACATCGCGATCTTCCTCGACGAGGTGATGCCGATCAACGGCCCCTTGATGCTGGTGCCGAAGAGCCAGCACGCCGGCGACCTCAAGGCCGCGCACGATCTCGAAACGACATCCTATCCGCTGTGGACGCTGGATGAGGAGACCGTCACCCGGCTGGTCAAGGAAGGCGGCATCGTCGCTCCCACCGGCAAGGCTGGCGGCATGCTGCTGTTCCACGGCAATCTGGTGCACGGATCGAGCGGCAACATCACGCCCTATCCGCGCAAGATCGTCTACCTGACGCTGAATGCGGTCTCGAACTACATCCGCACGCCGACGCGGCCGGAATATATCGCGCACCGCGATTTCACGCCGATCGAGACGGTTGACGACGACGCATTGGTGCGGCTCGCGCGCGCCCATCGCCAGGCGGCGGAGTAACACTCTCTCGTGCCCCGGACGCAGCGCAGCGCCAAAGCGGTGCGCTGCAGAGCCCGGGCCTCCGCTTTCATGTTATCAGCCCGGGTCCCGGCTCTGCTGAGCAGCGTTGCCTGACGATGCCCTCGCATCGCCTAGGCTGCACCGCGTCCGGAACACGCCTCACTCCGATCGGACATTCCCATGAACCTTCATCGCCTCCTCAACGCCCGCCTTGCGGCCGGCAAGCCGGTTCGCGTCGCGCTGATCGGCGCAGGAAAATTCGGCTCGATGTTTTTGTCGCAGGTACCGCACACGCCGGGGCTTGAAGTGCCCATCATCATCGACATCGATCGCGACCGCGCCCGCGAAGCGTGCCGCACCGTCGGCTGGGACGCGGAGCGGATCGCGCGGACCGCCTTCACCGATGACGGCGTGCGTGCGATTGCCGGCGGCGCCATGGACGTCGTGGTGGAGGCAACCGGCAATCCGGCCGTCGGCATAAGACATGCGCGCGCGGCGATTGCGGCGGGCAAGCATGTCGTCATGGTCAATGTCGAGGCCGACGTGCTGGCCGGCCCGCTGCTGGCCGAGGAAGCGCGCAAAGCGGGTGTGGTCTATTCGCTGGCCTATGGCGACCAGCCGGCGCTGACCGCCGAGATGGTGGACTGGGCGCGCGCAACGGGCTTTCGCGTCGTGGCCGCCGGCAAGGGCACCAAATATCTGCCTGTATATCACGACGTGACGCCGGATGGCGTCTGGGGCCATTACGGACTGACGGCCGGCGAAGCGCAATCGGCCGGCATGAACCCGCAGATGTTCAACTCGTTCCTGGACGGCACCAAATCGGCGATCGAAATGGCGGCGATCGCGAACGCCTGTGGACTCGACGTGCCGTCGGAGGGGCTGCTGTTTCCGCCCTGCGGCGTCGACGATCTGCCACATGTAATGCGGCCACGCGACAAGGGTGGCGTGTTGGAGAAAGCCGGTCTCGCGGAAGTCGTGTCGTCGCTCGAACGCGATGGCCGTCCTGTCTTCAGGGACCTGCGCTGGGGCGTCTATGTCGTGCTCGAAGCGCCGAACGATTACGCCGCCGATTGCTTCAAGCAATATGGGCTGAAAACCGATGCTTCAGGCCGCTATGCGGCGATGTACAAGCCGTACCACCTGATCGGGCTCGAGCTGAACATCTCCATCCTGTCGGCGGCGCTGCGCAACGAGCCGACCGGCCAGCCGCACGATTTTCGTGGCGACGTCGCCGCGGTCGCCAAGCGTAATCTGCGCGCCGGCGAAATGCTCGACGGCGAAGGCGGCTACACGGTGTGGGGCAAACTGATGCCGGCACGAAAAAGTCTCGCCGCCGGCGCGCTGCCGATCGGACTTGCCCATCGCGTCAAGCTGAAGAACGACGTCGCCCATGGCGGGGTGGTGCGCTGGAACGATGTCGAGGTCGACGAAAACAACGACACCATCAAGACGCGCAAGGCGATGGAAGCGGCATTCGGCGGCGCACAGTAACAAGCTCCGTCGCGCGTGCATGTGCTGCTAATCCAACATCAAGTACACTTCGTGGCCGCGGCTAACCCTGATATCCGTGATCAAATCGGCAAACTTGAATAGATGCTTTTGAAGATCGGCGGGTGCCGACGCTGCGTTCGTGATCTTGATGCGAAAAGGCAGTCGTACCGCCGAAATGTCATCCCCACGGATACTGTCGTTCAAAGCGTCGAGATTTCGGCCATGCCAGTCCGGTGCTCCAAGCGCCGGAAGCAGAGCATCATAAAAATCATCCCGATCCCGCCATGCCGAAGCGTCGAGAACGATGTCCTTCATTTTCATCCACCAGAGCTTGGTTAGGGCAGCAGCCGGCTCGCCCGTGCGTGGGTGAACCATTTGCGAAACATCGCCTCGGTATCCATCATCTCGGTGAAGCCGGCCTGGTTGATCTTCACGGTCGAGACAATCGACGGCGGCCCCGGCTGCGTTTGCCCATAGCGCATGCTGTAATCGGTATACTGGAATGACAGGCCGACGAACGTTTCCAGCTCCGGCGAGACCAGATCGTGCTTGCGGCGCAGCTCGTTCCACGGCGCGATCCATTTCGGATATTCCTGCGCAAGCGACAACGGCGCCGGCTTGCCGGGCTGCATGCCAAGCGCTTCGGCAATCGAAGGCCAGACATTTTCCCAGGTGAAGACATCGCCATTGGTGACGTTGAACGCTTCGTTGCGCGCGGCCGCGGCCTCACCCGACCAGGCGATGGCACGCGCCAGCAGGTTCACATCGACCGCCTGCGACACCCGCGCCGCGCCACCGGGATAATCGAGTGGGCGACCCTGCTCGCGCAGCATCGCCGCGTACACGCCAAGCGGGGGTATCAGATCCATTGCGCCGCCGATCGCTTCGCCGACGATCAGGACCGGACGAAGGATACTCCAGTGCCAAGCCTTGCCTTGCTGCAATTCACGCAGAAAATTCTCCTGGGCCCAATAGAAATTCGGCTGCTCGTACATTTCCGAGCGGCCCTCGCGCGCAGGCACGGTGAGCGGGCGAACGTGGACGCCATACGCCTTCGTACCCTGCAGCAGCGCGACATGGCGGAGCTGCGGCGCGACAGGCTCAAGCGCCGCCATCAGGTTGCGCAGCATCAAATCGTTGGTTCGTATCTGATCCGGATCGCGCCAGCCGTCGATCAGGTTCGGTGCTTCATAAAGCGCGGCATAGACGACATGGGTTGCATTCTGCAACGCGGTTGCGGCCTGCGTGCACTGCGCCGGATCGGTCAGGTCGATCGATACGTGACGGGCGCCATGGAGCTCGCGCGGTTTGCGGCGTGATAGCGCTACAACGTCGCAGGTGCCGGTCCGGCCGAAGTGCCGCAATGCGGCATTTCCCACCAGCCCGGTCGCGCCCGCAATCACTACTTTCTTGTCGGCCATTGACGAACTCCAGCGAGGGAATGGCAGCTTTCACTAGCAGGCGGCCGCAAGCGGCGTCAGCGGCAATCTTAGCCTTTCGTCGTGCATGACCGCTCAAACGCTCAGTATTCGGGCAGTCCTTCGCAAATGCGATGGAACCAGAACCCTTGATTATCGATCACCAATTCGTCATCCTGCCTTCAGGTCCACCAAGCCGGGAATTGCTTATCGAAAACCAAGAGCCTTGGTTTTAGGGCCATATTGCACAAACACCAGACCAGCACCGGCCATCGGAAAAACAGCAAAGGCGGCACAAGACCGCCCTCCCTTGGTCGGGCAAACAGAGGGGAAGCAAAATATGAAACGTCGTGATTTCTTGAAGGTAGGCGGCGTCGGTCTTGCCGCGAGTGCGGTTGCCGCGCCCGCGATTGCGCAAACAAATCCGGAAATAAAATGGCGGTTGACGGCGAGCTGGCCGAAGGCGCTCGATACGCTCTACGGCGGCTGCGAATATTTCGTCAAACGCGTTGCCGAAATCACCGACAACAAATTCCAGATTCAGTCATTTGCCGCGGGCGAAATCGTTCCGGGCCTGCAGGTACTCGACGCCGTCTCGAACGGCACCGTCGAGATGGGCAACACCGCGCTTTACTACTACTGGGGCAAGGATCCTGCCTTCACCTTCGGCACCTCGTTGCCGTTCGGCCTCAACACGCGCGCGCATATCTCCTGGCTGAGGTTCGGCGGCGGCACTGAACTGCTCAACGACCTTCTGAAGGAATACAAGTGCGTCGGCGTTCCGACCGGAAGCACCGGCGCCCAGATGGGCGGCTGGTTCCGGAAAGAGATCAAGTCGATGGAGGATTTCAGAGGCTTGAAATTCCGCGTCGGCGGTTTCGCGGGCACCATCATCGCAAAAGTCGGCGGCGTGCCGCAGCAGATCGCGGGTGGCGATATTTATCCCGCGCTGGAAAAGGGCACCATCGATGCGGCCGAGTGGGTCGGGCCCTACGACGACGAAAAACTCGGCTTCGTGAAGGTCGCGAAGTACTACTACTATCCGGGCTGGTGGGAAGGCACCGGCCAGGGCCACAACATCATGAACATGGAAAAGTGGAATCAGCTGCCGAAGCACTATCAGGCCGCGATCGAAACCGCTTCCTACGACACGTTCACCTGGGTCACCGGCAAATACGACTACGTCAATCCGCCGGCGCTGAAGCGGCTGCTTGCCGCCGGCGCGATCCTGCGGCCGTTCCCGCAGGAAGTTCTGGAGGCCTGCTACACCGCCGCCAACGGCATCTACGCGGATCTTTCCAAGACCAATCCGCACTTTAACAAGTTGTATACCAGTCTGGCGGCGTTCCGTAATGAATCGCTGGCCTGGAATCAGGTGGCTGAATTGAGCTACGACAGCTTCATGATGCGGATGCGCACCCGCACC